>NZ_CP050954.1:0-2205000 GCF_012273015.1 Hymenobacter sp. BT18
ATGTCTGATCTTCGCGCGACCATAGAAGCCGCCTGGAACGACCGGAGCCTGCTGCAGCAAGCGGCTACCGTCGAGGCCATCAACACCATCATTGAAGAACTGGATAAAGGCCGCCTGCGGGTAGCTGAGCCCGTCGGCGACGACTGGCAGGTGAATGACTGGGTGAAGAAAGCCGTTATCCTGTACTTCCCCATCCGACAGATGGAAACCATTGAAGTGGGGCCATTTGAGTTCCGCGACAAGATGCTCCTGAAAACCGACTACGCCGGGCAGGGCGTGCGCGTGGTGCCACCCGCCGTGGCCCGCTACGGTGCCTATCTGGCTTCGGGTGTAATTATGATGCCCAGCTACGTGAACATCGGCGCCTGGGTAGGCGAGGGTACCATGGTCGATACCTGGGCTACCGTGGGTTCCTGTGCCCAGATCGGGGCCGGCGTGCACCTGAGCGGGGGCGTGGGTATTGGTGGTGTGCTAGAGCCCGTCCAGGCGGCCCCGGTTATCATTGAGGACGGTGCTTTCATTGGCTCCCGCAGCATTCTGGTGGAGGGCTGCCGCGTAGGCCGGGAGGCCGTTATTGGGGCTGGCGTTACCATCACGGGCAGCACCAAGATTATCGACGTGACGGGGGCTGAGCCCAAGGAGTACAAAGGCTACGTGCCGGCCCGCTCCGTAGTCATTCCCGGCTCGTATGCCAAGCAGTTTGCCGCCGGCGAATACCACGTGCCTTGCGCCCTCATCATCGGTCAGCGCAAGCCCAGCACCGATTTGAAAACGAGCCTGAACGATGCCCTGCGCGACTTTGGGGTGAGCGTCTGAACCACGGATTCTAGCGGATTTTTCGGATTCCACGGATTTTGTGGACGATTCTCTCTACTCAGTTTGTCATCCTGAGCGCAGCGAAGGACCTACTCACGTTGCACCGGCTTATGCTGACGCGAGAAGGTCCTTCGCTGCGCTCAGGATGACAGGTGCACTCACAGAAAAGCCTCGCAGTTGCGAGGCTTTTCTGTGCCGCAAATCGTCCACAAAATCCGTGGAATCCGAAAAATCCGCTAGAATCCGTGGTTCAGCTTCTCCCCAAACACGGCCTTCACCTTATCTACTTTGCTTTTCACCACAAACTGACAGTAAGGCTGGGTTTTGTTCAGGTTGTAGTAGTTCTGGTGGTAGGCTTCGGCGGGGTAGAAAGCCTTGAGCGGCAGGATTTCGGTGGTAATGGGCCCGTTGAAAGCATTAGCTTCGGTAAGTTTCTGCTTGTAGCCTTCGGCCAGGCGCTGCTGCTCCTCGTTGTGGGTGTAAATGCCAGAGCGGTACTGCGTGCCCACGTCGTTGCCCTGCTGGTTGAGGGTGGTGGGGTCGTGGGTTTTCCAGAAGATTTCCAGCAACTCCTCATAGCTGATAACGCTGGGGTCGAAGGTGATTTGGATGACTTCGTTGTGCCCGGTGAGGCCGCTGCAAACCTCCTTGTAGGTGGGGTTGGCTATGCGGCCGCCGGTGTAGCCCGATACTACTTTCTGTACACCGTTTAAATTCTGAAATACAGCTTCGGTGCACCAAAAGCAGCCGCCGCCAAATGTGGCTTGTTCCATACGAATAGGAGAGGGGAATTACGTCGAAAAGATACTCTATAAGCGTATTTCACCCCCGAAGGTTTCACTCCGGCGCTTCTCCACGGCCTACCCCAGCTCGACCGTGCCAGCTATTGTGGGGGTGTCGGTTCTACGTGGTACGCGGCTGCCGCTTGGTTGACCTAAGCCAATGCACCGCCGCCCAGGATAGCGGCCGGAGTCAGCTCGCATAAAAAAAGAAGCCCGCCGCCAACGGGGTTGGGGCGGGCTTCAGCTTACGAATTAGGGAAGGCTACTTACGGAACCGTTCGGCTACCACTAAGTCTTTGGAACCGGGCGTCCAGGCATAGAACCCCTCGCCCGACTTTACGCCCAGGCGGCCGGCCTGCACCATGTTCACCAACAGGGGGCACGGAGCATACTTGGGGTTGCCAAGGCCCTCATGCAGCACGCGCAAAATGGCCAAGCACACATCCAGCCCAATGAAATCGGCCAGCTGCAGCGGGCCCATGGGGTGGGCCATACCCAGCTTCATAACCGTATCAATTTCCTCCACGCCGGCCACACCCTCAAACAGGGTGATAATGGCCTCGTTGATCATGGGCATCAGAATGCGGTTGGCCACAAAACCGGGGTAGTCGTTGACTTCCGTAGGCGTTTTGCCGAGCTGGCGCGACAGGTCCATCACCTGGGCCGTCACGGCGTCGGAGGTAGCATATCCGCGGATAACTTCCACCAGCTTCATCACCGGCACCGGGTTCATAAAGTGCATCCCAATCACCTGCGCCGGGCGCTTGGTAACGGCCGCAATCTTGGTGATGGAAATAGATGAAGTGTTGGAAGCCAGAATAGCGCCGGCGGGGGCGTGGGCGTCCAGCTCCCGGAAGATGTTCAGCTTCAGCTCCACGTTTTCGGTGGCTGCCTCTACCACAATATCAGCCTGGGCCACTCCTTCGGGCAGGCTGGTATAGGTTGTGATGCGGCCGAGCGTGCTGGTTTTGTCTTCCTCCGACAAGGTGCCTTTCGTCACCTGCCGGTCGAGGTTTTTGCCAATGGTGCCCAGGGCTTTATCCAGGGCAGGTTGGCTGATGTCGATGAGGGCTACGGGGAACCCATGTTGGGCAAATACGTGGGCAATGCCATTGCCCATGGTGCCCGAGCCAATAACGGCTACTTGAAGCATACGAATAACAGGTTGGGTGGGAAGTACAGACCCGGCAGGGCTGCGGCCGCAAAGCTAGGGGGAAATCTGCCAGTCCCGCCGCCTAAAGCCGCAGGTTACCCGGCAAAAAAACGCCTTGCGTAAGGGGTATGGAACCAAGCGGTTTGCTGAAAGCCTGTGGTTAGCCTAAAAGAATTTTCTTATCGGTTTATATCCTTTTCCAAATACCCCCGTACAAATCCCCAAATCATCTTACTGCGGTTTTTGTTTTCACAAAATCTTGGGGTTCGATGGTGGTTTCTCTCCTCTCCTTTTCCAACCACAATTCACCTTCATCATGGGAAATCTCCTGTATATCATCGCCGTCATCCTGATCATCATCTGGGCCCTGGGCTTCTTTGGCGTATTAGGTACCGGAATTCAGGGTAACAACCTGATCCACATTCTGTTGGTTATTGCAATTATTGCCGTTGTACTGCGCCTGATTCGTGGTGGCACGGTGTAGGTAATTACACCAGTCATAACAAAAAAGGGCTGCTCTAGACGGGCAGCCCTTTTTTGTTGGAGAAAATAAAATAACGCCTATTTCAAGTCAAACAGAAAACTAAATCGTACGACAGGCTGGCCGTAAATATCGTTTATGCCGTCGTTGAAATTGTACAGCAGGGTAATGTCGCCCGCCGCCCGGTCGCCAAACTGCTGACGGTAGCCCGCACCCAGTAAAGGTGTATTTACCGTGGTTTTCCCTACGAAAACTCGGCCAGTATTGTCCTGGTACAGGGCTTCGGCACGCGTTACTTCATATTCACCGTGCAGGAAAAACTCCTGAAACACGATGAACTGCATAAAACCTTTCACTCCGAAACTGTTGGTGCTGAAGCCTTGGCCTTGTACACCCCGGGGCGGAGAGATACGGTTATAAGCATACGAAATGCCCGGTCCCAGGGCCAGTCGCTCCGTCACCCGGTACCCAATGGCCGGGGCTATACTGGCATTGAACTGGCTCCCGTAATAAGGGTTACTGCTGAAGCCCAGCCCAAAGTTAGAATACAGGAAAAACCGACGGGGAACCGTAGGTGCCTGCTGTACCTGAGACGGCGCGGCGGGCACGTTTTCGGCGCGCGGGGTGGCTTCTGCAGGCACGCCTTCGGGCTGATAAACCGGAGCGGGCGTCGGCTGGTTACGGGCCGGGGCCGTTGGCAGGCTCGTGTTCAGCTGCGGCTTGGTAGAAGTGCTATCTGTGGTTTGGGCCGCAACGGTAGGGGCCAGCCAAAGGCTGGCCCCACCGAGGAAAAGGACAAGAGCTAGTTGTTTCATAGGAAAGCTACAACGTGCTTACGACACCAGCTGGTACATGCGCTGGCGCTGCGTTTTGATATTCTCGTCAGCAAGGTACTCCTCGTAATCCATGCGCCGGTCGATGATGCCGGTGGGCGTCAGCTCGATGATGCGGTTGGCTACGGTTTCCACTACCTGCAAGTCATGGGAGGCAAACAGCAACGTGCCGTTGAACTCCTGCAGGGAGTTGTTCAGGGCCGTAATGCTTTCGAGGTCGAGGTGGTTGGTGGGGTCGTTCAGCACCAGCACGTTGCCGGCTTCCATCATCATCTTGGAAAGCATGCAGCGCACTTTCTCGCCCCCACTCAGCACGTTGGATTTCTTCTGCGACTCTTCCCCCGAAAACAACATGCGGCCCAGGAAGCCCCGGATAAAGGATTCATCCTTCTCGGTGCTGTACTGCCGCAACCAGTCTACCAGGTTGAGGTCGGTGTCGAAAAACTCCTCATTTTCCTTGGGGAAATAGCTGGGCGTGATGGTGGTGCCCCACTTAAAGGAGCCCGAATCGGCCTTGATCTGCTCAAACAAGATGTCGAACAGGAGGGAGGCGGCCCGGTCGTCGCGGCTGATGATGGCCACCTTGTCCTTCTTATCAAGGGCAAAGGACACGTTCTTGAAAATCACCTGCCCATCTACCGACTTACTCAGGTTTTCTACCGTGAGCAACTGGTTGCCGGCTTCGCGCTCGGGCTTGAAGGCAATGTAGGGGTACTTGCGTGAGGAAGGCTTGATTTCTTCCAGCGTGAGTTTCTGTAGCAGCTTCTGACGCGAGGTAGCCTGCTTGCTCTTGGAGGCATTGGCCGAGAAGCGGCGTACAAACTCTTCCAGCTCCTTGCGCTTGTCCTCAGTCTTCTTGTTTACCTCCTGGCGCTGCCGCAGAGCGAGCTGCGACGACTCGTACCAGAACGAGTAGTTGCCGGGGTACATGGTAATCTTCGAGAAGTCCAGATCGGCCATGTAGTTACACACGGCGTCCAGGAAGTGACGGTCGTGGCTGACTACAATCACGGTGTTCTGGAAAGAGTCGAGGAAGTTTTCCAGCCACAGCACGGTTTCGGCGTCCAGGCCGTTGGTGGGTTCGTCCAGCAGCAGCACGTCGGGGTTGCCGAACAGGGCCTGGGCCAGCAGCACCCGCACTTTGTCGGAAGTGCCCAGGTCGCCCATCAGGGTGTGATGCTTGTCTTCGCCGATGCCCAGGCCGGAAAGCAGCTCGGCGGCTTCGTATTCGGCGTTCCAACCTTCCAGGTCGGCAAACTCGCCTTCCAGCTCAGCGGCCCGCTCACCGTCGGCGTCCGAGAAATCGGCCTTGGCGTAGATGGCATCTTTTTCCTCCATCACCTTCCACAGGCGCGTGTGGCCCATAATCACGGTCTGGAGCACGGGGTGAGCGTCGTAGGCAAACTGGTTCTGCTTGAGAACCGAAAGCCGGGCGCCCTTAGGCATATCTACCGAGCCGGTATTGGGCTCAATCTCGCCCGAGAGAATCTTCAGAAACGTGGACTTGCCAGCGCCGTTGGCACCAATAAGGCCGTACACGTTGCCGGGCATAAATTTGATAGTGACGTCTTCAAACAGGATGCGCTTGCCGTAGCGCAAGCTAACGTTGGTGGTGCTGATCATAAAAACAAGAAGGGTCGAACGCGCAAAGAAGCCTGCCGGCGTAGCAGCGCGCAAAAGTACGCAAAAATGGCTGGGGCTCCGCGCGGTAACGCGGCTGACGCATTGCTAAAGCCGTATCCAGTAAAAAAATGACAGTGTACCCAACACCAAAGCTTAGGACCACCGTATAGATAAAGCAGCCGGCGCCAACTCCCTGGTACTGAACACGCCAGCCGCCAAGGGTAGTTCCGGTTGGTCGTTTTTCACCTTTTTACTGCTTTGTCCTATGGCTGTTTCTCAGATTACGCCCGAAACCAATGGGGTTCGATATGGCCTGCTTACGGCAGGCGGCATGGTGCTCTACTTTTTGCTTGCCAGCCTGCTGCAACTCACCGGCCGGATCGAATTCAGTTACCTGAATGCCGTCATCCTGACCATTGGGATTTGTATGGCCATTGCCCGCTACCGTCGCTACCGCCATAACCGCATGCCCTACTTGCACGGCTTTGGGACGGGCATTATCACGGCCATTGTAGCGTCCGTTGCGTTTGGCTTTTTCTTTCTGGTGTACGCCGTCATCAATCCTAGCCTAATGGAGCAGCTCCGGGCCAGCGACCTGTTCGGCTTCGACCTGTCCGTAACCATCTGCTTTCTGGCCATTCTGCTGCAGGGAGGTATGTCGGGCGTCATCATCTCGCTGGTAGCCATGCAGTACTTCAAGAGTCCTGATCATATGCCCATGCAAGGCATAGAGTAGCCCGCAAAGAGACAGGCCGCTTGAAAGCCGGGACGGAAAAAGCGAGTTTCCGCCCCGGCTTTTGCTATGAGTGCCTCGCCAACGTGCGTCAGATAATCCCTCAGAAGCTCAGTGTCCCACGGCAGCCGGTAAGGCCGGCTTATGGTACTACTGAGGCCGTACGTTAGGCATCAGAATTTCCGTTACGAGACCCAAAGGGTCGAAACGCAGCGTGAGGCGCCCGGCCTGCGCGTGTGGATGACCAGGGCTGCACTGAGCTCCGGGCAACACGTAGTAGGTATAGACTTTTTCCGTTTGAGCAGAAAGCTCTACCTCATCAGGGCGGCCCAGCAGCTGGTCAATAGCATCAGTATGGACTCGGTACAAAGCGTCCCGGTTTTTGGCTAGTACCGCAAGCTGCCCTTGGCGTAGCCCCCGGCACGCATACACATCGGACCGCCAGGTGGCGGCATCGAAACCCGGAAGCGTCGGGACCCGGTGGCCACAGCTGCCAAGCAGCAGACCCAGAAAAAGAACAAGACAAACCCGCATACGGAACCAGGGCTAAAAGCATGGCGTTGGAGCCACGTTGCAAAACTAGTAATTTGGCGGTGCCGAACCCTTGGCGTCGGCCGAAAGCAAAGCGTAGATGACTATGAAGAGAATGGTAGGGCGGTTGAGCGTATTTGTATGGATAGTGAGCCTGCTGAGCAGCGCAACGGCGGTAGGCGGTTCGCCCGCGTATCGGGGCAATCCACGCACCGTTACGCTCAGTGAAGTACAGCGGGCCTTTTATCAGGCGGCATTCGAGCAGGAAGTGTTGCGCACCTATACTGCAGCGCAGCTGGCCCTCACCGGTCTTCGGCCGGATGTTTACCGGCAAGCTTTGTTAGGCTACTATAATCTGCAAAACCACGGGTCGGCAGCCGCCGGGGCGTCGCTTACCATCATCGACTTTGACCTGCCCAGCCGGCAAAAGCGCCTGTGGGTAATTGACGTCCGGCAGAACCGCCTGCTGCACCACACGCTGGTAGCACACGGGAAAAACACCGGCGAAGACGTAGCCCGCACCTTTTCTAATCGCAACGGGTCGGAGATGAGCAGCCTGGGCTTTTACGTAACCGGGCAACCTTACACCGGCAAGCATGGCCTGTCGCTGAAGCTCCATGGCATGGATGAGGCCTACAACTCCCGGGCCGCTGAGCGGGCGGTGGTGGTACACGGGGCCGATTATGTCAGTGAGCAGTTTGTACGCCAGCACGGGCGCCTGGGCCGGAGCCAGGGCTGCCCCGCACTGCCAGTGGCAGAGGCTCCCCGCGTAATCCGGACGCTCAAGGCCGGCTCCGTGGTATTTGCCCACGCTCCCCAGCACGTTACCTACTCATCCTCCTGGCTGGGCATGGACTCTGCCCTGGCTAGCTTTGCCCGCATCAAGGGCCTACAAGTGGCCGGGTAAGGCCCCCCTGTTTGCCCAGCGTAACAACGCCAAGGCCCCGCCGGAGATGCTAACTCCGGCGGGGCCTTGGCGTTTTGGCAAGGGGTAGCTACGACCGGTCGCCGGTCGCTTTTACCAAGTTGATGCCCGCTGAAAAGAAGATCAGCCCGACGATGAAGGGCACCAGCGAATTGATTTTGCTTAACGACACGCCGCCAATGTGCAGGAAGCCCAGGGCCGCGTAAATGATGCCGACAATGCCCAGGATGGTGAGGATAGCGCCGAAGGTGCGTTTCTGATTCATAAGGAAAAGGGAAAGGAGGAGAGAGACCAGCTAGTAGGAATGCTGCCGCTTGACAGCCTGCGCCCTCTACGCAAAACCCGCGCGGAAGGTGACAACAGGGCCACTTACGGGTCTTCGCAACCCTGCCTTCCGCTTCGCGTTACACTGCAAACCCTGGCCCGCGGGCTGGCGGCTACTCTCTTCCACGCATAATCCTTCCCTACCCATGAGAGGCAACCTTCGCTACCTCATTGCCCTGATTGTCGGGGGCTTTTCCTTAATTACCTACTACTGCAACCGCCAAACCAACCCCGTTACCGGCGAGACTCAGCACGTGAACATGACCACGGAGCAGGAAATTGCCCTGGGCCTGCAGGCAGCGCCCGAAATGGCCCAGCAGTACGGCGGCTTGTACCCCGACCAGGAAGCCCAAAACACCATCGACCGGATTGGCAACGCCATTATCCAAGGCTCCCCCGCGGTACGCTCCCCCTATAAATTCGACTTTCACCTGCTGGCCGATGACCAGACCATTAACGCGTTTGCGCTGCCCGGCGGGCAGGTGTTCGTCACGGCGGGGCTGGTGAAAAAGCTCAGCTCCGAAGGTCAGGTGGCCGGGGTCTTGGCCCACGAGATTGGCCACGTCATTGAGCGACATTCGGCCCAGCAGCTGGCCAAGTCGCAGCTCACGCAAGGGCTGAGCGGGGCCGCTGCCATCGGCATGTATGACTCGAACCGGCCGGGGGGCTCTATTGCCAATGCCGCCATTGCCGCCGCCATTGCCAAGGTGGTATCGTTGCGCTTCAGCCGCGAAGACGAGCTGGAAGCCGACCGCGTAGGCGTAGACTACGTGGCCGATGCCGGCTATGACCCCCGTTCCCTGCTGCAGGTCATGCAAGTGCTGGAACAAAGCGGTGGTGGGGGCGGAGGCCCCGAGTTTCTGCAGACGCACCCCAACCCCGGCAACCGTACCCAGGAAATCCAACAGGAAATTCAGCGCCGCTTTCCCAATGGGGTTCCGGCTGGCCTGAAGCCGTAACCCGATTTCGGTACTACTTTCGGTGCTGGCTGGCGGTAAGCCAGCCAGCATTTTTTTGCCCATTCCCGCTTGTTGAACTGCCCTATGCCTGCTTCTGATTCATTACTGCTGCGCACGCTCCTGTTTGTGCTGAATCCTATTTCCGGTGACCTCGATAAAGCGGGGCTGGAACACCAGGTTGCGGCTTATTGCCGCGAGCATGGGCGCACGGCGGTTTTCTTTCACACCACGGGCAAAGATGATTTAACCCGACTTCAGCAGTTCATCCAGAAGCAGCCGGTTGATGCGGTGTTTGCCGCCGGGGGCGACGGTACCGTGAATCTGGTGGGGGCTGCCTTGGCGGGAACGGCTATGCCGTTGGGAATTCTGCCCCTGGGCTCCGGCAATGGGTTGTCGAAGGACCTAGGAATTAGCCAGGTGCTGGAAGAAGCCTTACCGCTGGTTTGGCAGCACGCCGTCCGCACCATCGATACCTTGCGCGTGGGGGGGCAGTTTGCCGTTCACCTGGCCGATCTGGGCTTTAATGCCTTGGTGGTGGCGCGGTTTGCCGAAGGCGGTACCCGCGGCCCCGGCGCCTACGTGCGCATTGCCATGCAGGAATACCTAACGTACGAGCCGGCGGTATACCACATCGAAACCGACCGGGAAACCTACGAGGGCCCGGCCTTTATGCTCACAGTAGCCAACGCCAGCACGTTTGGCAGCAATGTAGTCATCAACCCCAACAGCCACCTCGACGACGGGGAGTTTGAGCTGTGCTTGATTGAGCCCTTTCCGGCCACGGCCGCGCCCGGAATTCTTTACCGCCTCTACACCGAAGGATTTGATGAGTCGATGTACACGCGCCGTTTACGCTGCCGCAAGGCTGTCATTTCTATTCCCCAGCAGGAGCGCGCCACGGTGCAGGTAGACGGGGAACCGTATGAGCTGGCTATGCCCCTCGAAATCGAGATTTTTCCGCAAAGCCTGCGGGTGCTGGTGCCAGCGGAAGCTTTGAACGCGTAAGTGGCCAGCGGAACACCTCTTGTACCGCTCCAGGGCTGGTACCGGGCTCCAGGGCCCGTAGCCATACTTCCTGGTTATCGTAGAAGTCCAGCACAAAGAAGCCTTTGTGCTCGTGCACGAAAGCCGCGTGCCCGCCCTGCTGCACAAAGGCCGTTTTGCTGCCCGCCCCGCTGACTAAGTAGTGCCCACCCTGCTGGCAGAAGTACTGCAGGTTGTGGTCGTGCCCGGCGGCGTAAATGATATTGGGGAACTGATGCAGCACGCGCAGCAGGCGGCGCCGCAGGTGCCGGTAGCGGGGGTGGGCCATGTCTTCGGCGGCGCCCACTACTTTGCGGTATACCGGGAGCATCGAGCCCAGGATGGGCAAAGGCAAATAGGCCCGCTTATGCACGGTGGTCAGCGGAAACAGGTGCTGCCGGGCCGTGAATTTCCCCCCATGAATAGCATTAGAGTACAGCGGATGGTGACCGGCCACAATCACCTGCTGATGCTGATTTTGACGGAGCAGCTGAAGCAGCTCCTGAAACGGAGAAGTGCCTTCTGGCGGGAGAGGGCGTGCTCCTTGCTGCACCCACCACTGCGTGTTGAGCACCACCAAGAGCACGCCGGGGGCCAACTGGCGCGTAACGGGGCCAGGGTAGCCATCGGCCGGTAAGAAGTGGGCGGCGGGCAAGTGTTTCTGCACCAGAGCCTGCTGGCGCAAAACGTAGTCCAGGCCGTTTGGGCGGCCCTTGTTCCAGTCGTGGTTGCCACTGAGGTAAATCACCTGGCCCGGATATAACTCAAAGATGCGAAGCTGGGCCAGGAGGCGCTGTTCGGCTGCCGGCCGCCGCGGCGAGTGCTGGGGCGGAATGCCTGTGGGGTATACATTGTCCCCGAGTAATACTACGGCGCTGTTCTCCCCGGCAGTCTGGAGCCAGTCCTGCAGGAGGGAAAGCACGGGGTCCATGCCCGTGGTGGCCACGGCCCCGGTATCCCCGATTAGGGCTACCTGAAAGCGGCGGCTGGCCGGTGGTGGAGGCGTGGCCTCGATCCAGGCCCGGTAGTGGGGAGCCACCCATACCCGGCGGCGGTAGCCCCGCTCGCGCCAGTGGCGCAGCAGCAGCCACACGCTGAGCAGCGCCACCAAAGCGGCTGCCACGTACCCCAAGGCAAAGAAGGCAGAATTCACAGGCCGAAATAGTTTACCATACCGGCCTTATACGCGGAATAGCGCGCAAAGCCGGAAACCAGGGACTCAACTGCCAGCGCAGCCTTAAAAAGCGGGCGGCGTGAGGTTTTTAAAGTGCCCATTAAGCCGGGCCCGCTCCTTAAGCCGCTCGGTTTCGAGCAGGATGGGGAGCACCTGCTCCAGGTGCTCGGCAATCATTTCCTGGCGCTCCAGCTCACTGGTAGCGGCCAGCAGCTGGTATTCCTGCTCCGTACTCAGGCCCAGGTGGTGCCCCAGGTCGTAGGAGCGGTAGTTGATGGGCAGGCGCTGCAGCAGCTGGCGCAGGCCCAGCACGTCGTAGAGCTGCTGAAGGCAGTGCTGAATGCGTACCCGCAGTTCCGGGTCGGGCGTGTTGTCGTCGGGGATGGCCTCAATGGTGCCGGCTGCGTAGAGCTTGCTGGGGGCTTCCCGGAAAAACTCCCGGATGCGAAACACGCTCATACCCTGCGTGCGAATGTCCATTTCGCCCGAGGGGTAGGTTTTCTCCACGCTCAGAATGCGCATTTCCGTGCCTAGCTCCCGCATTTGTTCCGTGAATAGCGGAATGCCAAATGTGAGGTTTTCCGCCAAACAGTCGTGCACCAACTGGCGGTAGCGGGGCTCAAAGATGTGCAGGTTGAGCTTCTCACCTGGGAACACCACCAGATTGAGGGGGAAGAGTGGCAACAGACGGGGCATAGAAAAACAGGCAGGGCGCGAGTGGCAGAAAAATAAGGAAATTCCCGCCAAGGGCAGGTAAAACGACTAATTTCGCCCGGCTCGCCGGGTAGGTGGCGCCCAGCCGGGGCGCACAACCAGGAAAAGAAGCGTCACCGGCGCTTTGTTTTCGTCCGCGTGGCGGATTCTCACCATACGCATTCCCCATCTTACCCATTCCCTTTCCTGTGGCTGATTTCAAACTATACTGGCGGCGCGGCTGGCAGCTGGTGCTGCAAGTGGGTGCTTCCTTGCTGCTGACCACGGTGGTGTGGGTGTTGCTCTACCGCTGGGTGTCGCCGCCCGCTACCTGGCTGATGCTGGAGCGCCGCTCGCACCGGCCCGAAGGCTACCAGCACCTGGAGGACGAACGGCAGGTGCAGTACAGCTTCGTGTCGATGGAGGAAGTGTCGCCGCAACTGCCGCTGGCTTTGGTCGCCGCCGAAGACCAACGCTTTCTGATTCACCACGGCTTCGACGTGGAGGCCCTCAAAAAAGCCGCCCAGCGCAATATGAAGGGCGGCAGCAAGCAGCTGGTGGGCGGCAGCACCATCAGCCAGCAGGTGGCCAAGAACGTGTTTTTGTGGAACGGCCGCAGCTACATTCGCAAGGCCGCGGAGGCGTATTTTACGGTGCTTATTGAGCTATTTTGGAGCAAGCAGCGCATCCTGGAAATGTACCTGAACGTGGCCGAAATGGGCGACTGTACCTTCGGCGCCGAGGCCGCAGCCCAGCGGTACTTCCACAAGTCGGCCGCCAAGCTCACGCCCTCCGAAGCGGCGCTGCTGGCGGCCATCCTGCCCAACCCACTCCGGTTTCGGGCGGCTAGCCCTGGCCCGCAAACCCGCGCCAAGCAGCGCCGGGTGCTGCGCAACATGCGCCGCTTAGGCGGTACGCGCTTCGTCCAGCAAGTACTCGCACAGGAATAAGGGGCACCGGAGCGAAGTCACCCCAGCCCTCCGACCATGGTCGGGCCCCCGGGATTCCGCCTCCCAACCTTCCGCCAATTGTCGCAGCTCTGGTATTCCGCCTCCCAGCCTTCCGACAATTGTCGGAGCTTGGGGATTCTGCCTCCCGAGCTTCCGAACATGGTCGGAGCCTCGGGATTCCGCCTCCCAGCTTTCCGCACATGTTCGGAAGGCTGGGAGGCAGTAGCGGGGCTATGGCAATGGGTTGGGAAGGCTGATGCACCGTGGCCGGAACACAGGTGCCGTAGCCGCCTTATCTTGCGGGGCTTACTCTTATGTCCGCCGTTCTGTATGCGTACTTCTTACCGGGCCCTGGTGCCCATGCTCCTGCTCGCCTCGGCCTGTGCCACCACGCGCCCCACGGCGGCCCGCCAGGACATCCTGCAGGTGCTTTCCACCCAAACTGCCGCCTGGAACCGCGGTGATGTGGCCGGCTTCATGCAAGGCTACTGGCAGTCCGACTCCCTGATGTTTATTGGTAAAAGCGGCCTCACGTACGGGTGGCAGCCCACGCTGGACAACTACCGGCGCAGCTACCCCAGCGCGGAAGCTATGGGGCAGCTCACGTTTTCCAACCTGCGGGTGCAGCCGCTCAGCCCTACCGCCGCGCACGTGGTGGGGCGCTGGCACCTGGCCCGCCCGGCCGCCGGGGACCTGAGCGGGCACTTTCTGCTGGTGCTGCGCAAGCTTAACGGCCGCTGGGTGATTGTGGCGGACCACTCGAGCTAGCGGTAGGCGGCAGCGGGTGGGTGCCGCCCTGGTCGCGGGCCGTGGTGGGGTCGTCGGAAGTGGCTTGGTCTTTGGCTTTTTCCTGCTCCACGGCGGGCACGGCCTCCGTAAACACCAGTCCTTGGGCAGCGGCGTGCTGGGCGGCGGCCACTGTATCCTTCACCAGCAGCATTTCTACTTTCTCGCCCCGCAGCTCCTGCGAAACGCGCTCCACCATGGCCGAGCGCTCCGGCAGGTTTACATCCCGGATATAGATAGCCAGAATGCGGCCCGGGTGGCGACGCACCACTTCCCGGTAGATGTTGGCATCTTCCTGCCCGCTGTCGCCAATGAGCACAAACGGCAAGGTGGGATACGTGAGCAGCACATTGTCGATTTCCTTGAGCTTGTGGCCGTGGTGGGAGGAGACCTCGCCGCTGGACTTGCCTTTGAGGGCCATGTCGCGCAGCAGAATAGGTCCGGCCGGAATATCGTTCAGGTGCAGGAAGTCCTCCAGCAAATCAAACAGGTTCCAGGGGGAGCTGCTCACGTAGAAGAAGGGGTTGTTGCGCTTGCCGTTGCGCCCCAGCTGGAGCTGTCGGTAAAACTCAGCTACGCCCTCAAAAGGCAGGCGCGAGCGGGCGTTGCGCAGCAGCACGATGCGGGCCATGCGCAGCAGATCGGTGGCCGCGGTCTGGATAACCGTATCATCCAAATCACTGATGATGCCATATTCCGCATCGGCGGGCGGAATCATCACCCGGGCCGTGGCCAGCAGCGGGGCAGTAGGCACCGGAATGCGCGGGGGAGGAGCCAAGAGGCGCACGTCCACGGGGTACCACATAAAGTGCTCCGGGTCGCGCAGCTGCTGGGGCGCCAGGTTCAGGGTAAAGTAGCCTTCCTCGTCGGTGGTAATAGGGTGCTGGGTACCGTCGCCGGGCTCGATGCTTAGCTGGGCGCCGGGAATTTCGGTGCTTTCAAACCGCCGGTACATGTTCAGCATATTGCGCAGGCGCGAGTCCTCGTCGGCGGGCTCCCCAATGCCGCGGTCGGTGAGCAGGCGGCCTTTCACGTAGAGCCGCTCCGGGGTACCGTAGCTGCGGTAAGGAACCAGCTGCAGCGGGTCCAGCAGGCGCAGGCGGATACGGGCCCGCAAGGCCAAATCGTCGAGGTTTTCGCCCCAGTCACTGAGCCGTTGTAAGAAAGAAGCCATAGGCGAAGTTGGAAAAAGCTGTGGTAGGCAGTACGGGCCACTGCCGCCCGCAAGTTACACCGGGTCCGAAATGGAAACCGGCCCGGCGCCCAGCAGACGCTGGGCACCGGGCCGGAAGCCCACGGAGAAAGTGAATTATAGAATGCGCTTCAGCTCGTCGAAGTTGGCGTTGCTCACGGTGCGGCCGGTGCATTTCAGCTCCGCAGCTTTGGCCTGGATGTCGGTTATGCGGCTGCCGGGGTCGGGGTGGGTGCTGAGAAACTCCGGCTGGGCGCTGCTGTTTTCCTGGGCTTTGATAAAGAAGCCGGCCGCGCCGTCGCAGGCATATTGAGTAGGATTGAGGTACACCACGGAGTACGCATCGGCTTCGCGCTCATAGTCGCGGCTGAACTTCAGCTGCCCCAGGTTGGCGGCCACCACGGCCAGCTGGTTGGGGTTTTCGCCCAGCACTAGGCTCAGCAGCACCGAAATGCCGTACTGCTGCTGCAGGGACTTGGAGGTGTGGCGCCGGTCGGCGTGGGCAATTTCGTGGCCGAGTACTCCGGCCAACTGGCTTTCATCGTCGAGGAACTTGATGAGGCCGGTAAACACGTAGATGTGGCCCCCGGGCGTGGCAAAGGCGTTCTGGATGTTGTCGTCCTTGATGATTTTGACGTCCCAGGGAAACTCGTTGCGGTAGGTGAGCTGGCCCGAGTTCAGCACTTTATTGACAACGCCATCGAGGAGCTGGTAGGCGCGGGCGTTTTTGCTGTCGGTGCGCTCCAGCAGCTGGCCTTTGGCCCGGTAGGTGGAGTCGGTTTGCTCGGCTACTTTTTCGCCCAGGGCTTTGTCGTCTTCCACGGAAAACAGTAGCCGGTCACCGTTTTCATCTTTGGCGCAGGAGGAAGCACCCAGGGCCACCACGAGGGCCAGGAGCAGGGAGGGTTTGTACAAGAGGCGTAGCATGGGCAAGAGAACAGGGGGAAACAAAGCAAGTCGTAGAAAAAGCGTGCCAAAGCAGCCGGAAGCCGATACGCACCGAATCGGGCTGGTGTTGCTTTCCGTGCAGGTTTTGGGGTAGGTCGCACAGATTCAGCAGGAAAAATTGCGGGCAGTAATGCCGCGTAAGGGCTGCGCGGGCCGCGCGCTGGGGGGCTTTGCTACCTTCTGCCCGCTTCTGCGTACAGTCCTTGTCCAGCTTCCCTCACCCCAGCTGGCTGTTGTTTGCTATGACCAGTACCTCCACGGCCACCCCCCGGCCCAAAGTCAAGAAAAAGCACCTGCTCCCGCAGGAAGATGCGCATGAGCTCTACAAAGACCCCGCCCGGCAGGCCGAACTGGCGGGCCTGCGCTACTACGCCGACACGCGCCCCGGCCTCACCCGTCAGCCCGGCCCCGACGGGGCATTTCGCTACCTCGATGCCAAGGGCCAGCCCGTAACCGACGAGAAAACCCTGGCCCGCATCAACTCCTTCGTAATTCCGCCGGCCTGGACGGATGTCTGGATTGCGCCCACCACTACGGCCCACCTGCAGGTAACCGGCCGCGACGCGAAGGGAAGAAAGCAGTACCTCTACCACCCGGCCTGGGGCGAAGTGCGCAGCCTCACCAAGTTTAGCCGCCTCCGGGCCTTTGGCGAGAAGCTGGCCGACCTGCGTCAGCAGCTGCAGCAAGACCTGAAGCGCCCCAAGCTGGATAAGCAGAAGGTGGTGGCCGTGGTGCTCACGCTCATGGACCAGTCGTTTATCCGCGTCGGCAACAAGGAGTACGCCAAGAAAAACAAGAGCTACGGCCTTACCACCCTGCGCGACAAGCACGTGCAGGTAGAAGGCGCCGATGTGCGCCTGAGCTTTGTAGGCAAGAAAGGCGTGGCCCACGACGTGACCCTGCACGACCGAAAACTGGCTCGTCTGGTGCAGAAGTGCAAGGAAATTCCCGGCCAGCACCTATTTCAGTACTACGACGCAGAGGGGCACCGCCAAGAGCTGGAATCGGGCGACGTGAATGACTACCTGCACCGCGTTACGGGCATCAGCCTCTCGGCTAAGGACTTTCGAACCTGGGGCGGTACCGTGAAAATGGTGGAGTGCCTCGAAAGCATCCTGCACGAAACCCCGGACCTACCCAAAGAAAAGGTGTTGAAGTTGGCGGTGAAGGACGTGGCCAAAGGCCTGGGCAACACGCCCACCGTGTGCAGCAAGTATTACATCCACCCCCAGGTAGCCCAGCTGTTTGCGTCGGATAAGCTTATCGACTACCTGCGCCGCCACGACGCCGACCCCACGGAGCAGGACCTGCTGACGCCCACCGAGCACATGGTGCTGGATATGCTGGCCACTTGTTAATGTGCTGCGCTTCGCTAAGGTGAAAAATGTGCTGATGTGCTAAGGTGAGACCATGTGAGAACTATAGCATTGCACGACGGCAACCAAGCAAATTCGGCCAAAACAGCTGGCAAAGCCATAAAATGTGAAAAGCCCTTTCCCGAACGTAATGGGAAAGGGCTTTTCACTGAAAGGTTAGTTCGAATTTCGTAAAGAACAGATTTGCTTGGTTGCCGTCGTGCAATGCCATAGTTCTCAGCTGGCCCCCTTAGCACATCAACACATTCCCACATCAGCACATTTTTCTCATTAGCGCCCGGAGCCGTCCCGGTCGAAGGCGTGGGGTGCTACGCTATGGGCGGTTCGGTTCTTGGTTTCCTTGCCGGGAGAAATAGTGTTGTTGCGGTGGGTATCGAAGAAGCGGGTTTTACGCCGCAGGCCGGCCACGTGGGAGTTGTCTTCCACCGTGTCATCGTCAGGGCCTCCGTAGATATCCACGAAGGGCGAGGAGCGGACGGTGCCGCTCAGCTCAAAACGGTCTTTGCCCTGGAGGCCGTGCAGAACTATGGTGTGGGTTTCGCGGGGGTGAAAGGTGCGCTGATACAACGGTTGCTCCGCCTTTTTCCCTTCCAGCGGATACACCGTCACCACCGTGGTGCTATCGGTGCGGCGCTCTACAACAAACCGTTCGGCTTCGTCGGTGCCGGCCACCACTACGCGCCGGGCTTTGAGCCGGTACAGCTCCGCAGCGGCGTTGGGCAAGGTGGCCCGCCGCGCCCGCAGGCTGGCAGCCAGGCGGGCCCCCTCCAGCCGATACACGGCCCGTGGCAGCCGCCGCACTGCCGAGTCGATAACGGCATCCGTCAGGCGGCGCTGCAGATCAAGGGCCGTAGCCTGGTACTGCTGGTGGGTTTGGCCACTCAGGGCCCGCTCATCAATAAACTGGGCGTTGCGGGTGTAGCCTTCTATGCTTTGAAACTTGGGGCCAAACGTGCGAAACTTGGCTACCGCTTTGCTCACCACCCAGGAAAGGATACCATCATCAAACCGGAAAAAAACCTGGTCCCGGTCCTGGGGAATAGGCCGCCAGGTGGTGCGCCCATCCGCTTGCTTGAAAGCGGCCCAGCTCCACTGCCCCTCGTGCCGGTCCCAGTCGCCCAGCCACACATCCAGGAGGCGGGCCCGCAGGAAGGCCGCTTCATCCAGCACGGACTTGGGGGAGGCATACCGCTCCGCCAGCACATCCTCTGATTCTTCCAGGTCCTGGGCGCCGGCCAGAAGGCCGTAGATGTTGGCTTTGCCTTCTAGCTTTTCTTCCAGCAGCACCACTTTTCCGCGCAGCCGCTCCGAAGTAGGCCCCAGGCCTTGCTCATCGGGGCGCACGTAGAACAGCCGCGGGTTGGTGTGGTACACCCCGGCCGCCTGGGCCAGGGGCGGCACCACCAAGGCTCCGTAGGGCATAGCCGCTGAGGTGGCATCCCGCACCACAGTCATTATCAAGGTGGGCTGCAAGGGTTTCGGCAGCGTTTTGGATGGGTCCTTGTCCACGCTGCGCAAGGCGTAGGTTCGTCCGTCGGCGCCCTCCACGGTCATGCTGATGGTTTGAAAGCCGCCGCCGACCTTGCCCGGCTTCAGCCCCCCGGGCACCGCAGTTGTCAGGTCCAGCACGGGCAGCGCGACGGGCTCGGCCCACACGCGGCGGTAGTGCTTGCCAAGCAGAAAGCGGCCAATGGGGCCCCGCTGGTAGTGCCGCCCGGCCGTAACGGTAGCACTGTCGGCCGGGGCGGAGCCCGGGCTGAGGCGGGCATCGGGCTGAAAAAAATGAGAGGTGGCGCAGCTGGTCGTAACCAGCAGAGAAGTGAAAAGGTAGGGGAGACGTAGACGCATGCAACAAGCCAGCCTTATGCGGCTGATGCTCCCTTCAACGGCGCCGGGCCAAAAAAGTAAACGTTCAGCTTAACAACCGTCGTTGGCCGGATTGCGCTATAAGGTCGGCCGCTATGGTGCAGCTTGTTTTTAAGTCAGGTTTTTTTCTTCCTCCGTGCAGGTTCAGTTGATTTCGCGGCTCCGGCCTTCTGTGGTACTTCTCGTGGGCGGGCTGTTCTGCTCCTGTACGGAGCCTGCTCCGGCCGGGCCTCCGCCCCCGGTTATCCCCCCCGATTCGGTAGTAACAGTCGCGGCGGGGCCGCAGTACATGCGCGGGCCCGTGCACCGCTTCTTCTGGGGCGGGCACTACCGTGCCGTGTGGAGCAAGCCCGTGCGCGTGCCGGTAGTGAGCTTGCGCAACCTGGTGCCGGGAGGCCTCACGCCCATCGAAGCCGGAGGGAGCTTTCAAACCAAAAACCTGCGGCTGGTTGACCAAAGCGGGCGGCAGTTTGTGCTTCGTAGCGTGGATAAAGACCCCACCAAAGCCTTACCCGAAAATCTGCAGGCGGGTGCCATTGGGCGGTTGATGAAGGACCAGACCAGCGTCATCCAGCCCTACGGGGCCTACATTGTGCCAGTCCTGGCCCAAGCTGCGGGCGTTTATCATACCAATCCCCGCCTCGTATACGTGGGCGACGATGTCGGGCTGGGCGCGTTTCAGAAAGACTACGCCAACGCCCTGTATTTGCTGGAAGAACGGCCCGAGGGCGACCAGAGCACCGTGGCCAGCTTCGGCCGCTCGGCCAAGGTAGAAAGCTCCCGGAAGGTATTTACCAATTTGCTCTTCAAGGCCGACCACCGGGTAGAAGCCACCCAGTACCTGCGGGCCCGCCTGTTTGACATGTTTCTGGGCGACTGGAGCCGGCGCGAAGACCAGTGGCGCTGGGCCAGCTTTGGCACGCCTGCTGGCGGGGTCCGCTACGAGGCCATACCAAGGGACCGGGACCATGCCTTCTTTAAGTTCGACGATGGCGTGTTCACTCGCATCATCTCCTGGGTGAAAAGCAACTACCAGAGCTTCCATGAGGAAATTCGGCTGGGCGATGTGGAAGGTTTGAACCGGGCGGCCCGCCCCATGGACAAGTCCCTGCTGGTGTATCTGTCCGCTACCGACTTCCGGCAGGTAGCCGACTCGCTGAAGCGCCGGCTATCCGATCAGGTCATTGAGGAGGCTATTGCGGCTTGGCCGGCCGAAATACAGACGTTGTCGGCGGCCGAGTTTCGCCGTAAGCTTCGCAGCCGCCGCGACCAGCTCCCGGCCGTGGCGGCCAAGTTCTACGAGCTGCTGGCTCAGGACGTAGAAGTGCCCGGCACCGACCAACCCGAGCGGTTTGTGCTCGAAGCAGCCGGCCCCACGCAGCTACGCCTGAGCGTGTATCAGCGCAACACCACGCGGGCCGACAGCCTGATTGGCCAGCGCACTTTTCTGGCCAGGGATACGCGTTCGGTGAAGCTTTTTGGCCTGGGCGGCAACGACCAGTTCAACCTGGTAAACCTGCCTGAAACGCGAATTGCTATCAGCATTTACGACGGCGCGGGCCAGGATGGGGTGCTGGTAGTAGGCAAGCTGCCCGCCCGGCCCAACGTGACGGTATATAACTGCGGCGACGGGAATATCATCACCTTGCCCAAGAGCATTAAAGTAGAAGCCTACCAACCCAAAGCCGAAGAGTTTGACGCCGCCGGCTGGCTGCTGCGCCACCGTTTGTATTAGGGGAAGGTGTTGAAGCTGGAAATTAGGTACAATGCTGACTTTACGAGACGCGAGAAATGAGCTTTACAAAGCGTAATGGACGCTATGCAAAACGCCCCTATTCGTTGCAACGAATAGGGGCGTTTTGCATAGCGTCCATTACGGTGTTGCTTCAAGCGGAATACCTTGTGCTGTTCGCGGGAACGTCCTGAGTCGAATGCTTACTTAAACACCTTCACCTTGTCTTTGTGCTTGGTGCGCAGGTACTGGCGGATGATCTGCTGCACATCCTTATTGTCGTTGTAGCGCTTAATGGCGTCCTTGAAATCAGCGAAGCGCCGGGCGGAAAACGTACCATCCACGTAGCCGAAGCCCAGGTAACGGCCGTTTTCTACGACTACCAGGGTTTTCTCGTCTTCGCTGCGGCCACGGCCTACTACCACAAAAGAGCCGTGCTCATAGGTAAAGCTTTCCACGGCTTCCTCCACGCGCTTGTTGTACTCCTCGGCGGGCTCCAGGCCCAGGCAGGCGCCTTTGCAGCGGTGCACCTGATAATCAAAGCAGGAGCCAGGGGTCTTGTACAAGTCGCAGAGCTTCTGGCAGAGGTTGAACTTCGAGACTTTGTGGAACAGAAAGGCCTTGGCCTTGTACTGGTTGCCTAGGGCAATGAGCGGGTGCGACTGGGCATGGTCGTCAGCGCGCCCGTAGTAGAGGTGTTTGTAGCCGTTGTCGTCGGTGCGCAGAAAGATACCGGCCGGAAACACCGAGCGGCGCTGGGCGCGGTTGTAGAGCGGCTTCAGGCGCTTGATTTCGTGAGACTCATACAGCAGCGCCACCAGCTCCGAGCCCGTCAGCTCCCAGGTGATATCCGAAATGGAGTTCTTAAACTCCAGACTTTTGCGCGACTTGTAGTCAACGGCGAAGTGCTGCTGGATGCGCTTGTAGATGTTGATGCTCTTGCCCACGTAAATAACCTCCCCGGCCTCGTTGTGGAAGTAGTACACTCCGGCTTCCTGGGGAAGCGAGGCTACTTTTTCGGGGGTGATGTTGGGCGGCAGCAAGGCCGTGCGAATGGCCTCACGCACGGCTTCTACCTTGCGCGAGGAGGGCTGTTTAGTGGGCTTCTTACCCCCCGGCGCCAGCGCGTCCACGGCGGCCAGCGTATCGGCCGGGCTTACGGTGGGGTTGCGCAGGGCTTCGTCTTGCTGGCTTATCTTGAGAAGCCGGTCGAAGAGAATGGCAGTGGCCCCCGCGTCGCCGGCGGCCCGGTGGCGGCCGTTCAGCGGAATGCCGATGTTCTGGCATAGCTTGCCGAGGCTGTAGCTAGGCTGTCCGGGCATCAGGGAGCGGCTCAGGCGCACGGTGCATAGCGTTTTGCGCGAGTAGTTGTAGCCCAGGTCCGCAAACTCTTTTTTCAGGAAGGAATAGTCAAACCGCACGTTGTGGGCCACAAACACGCAGCCCTCGGTCATTTCCACCACTTTGCGAGCCACCTCGTGAAATTTGGGGGCGTCCCGCACCATATCATCGGTGATACCCGTGAGCTGGGTGATGAAAAAGGGGATAGGCCGGCCGGGATTCAGCAGCGTGTCGTACTGGTCCACCACCTTTTCGCCATCGTGGATGAAGATGGCTATTTCGGTGATGCGGTCCTGTGTGGGCTGCCCACCCGTGGTTTCAAGGTCAATGATGGCGTACAAATGCGGCGCGAATTCGGAGGCTAAAAAATGCTAAGCTGCTTGGTAACAAAGATAGCCACTGATAAGGTTGCAACCGCTACGCGCAGCTACGCCTATCCCACAAATAAAGAAGCCCATCAGCATGGCCGATGGGCTTCTTTTTATAGGTAGGCCAGCTTAGCTTACGCGGCCTTTCTGCTGCGTTACCCAGTTTTTGGCCGACAGAATATCACTATGCTGCTGCTGAATGACAGTGCGGGCTTCTACGGGCAGTTCGCTGGAGCGCAAAGCCACTTCGTAGGCCTGCAGGGCGGTGGCGTCGCCGGTTTCACACTCGCCCAGAATAGCGGAGTCATTTTGCCCGGTTACGGCCGATTTAATGTTAATCCAGCCGCGGTGCAGAGCCGCGGCAGCATCGGTGAGGGCCCCTTCAATCGTGCTTTCCTGACTGGGCGCTTCTACTCCAATACGACGAGCGGCCTGCTCCAGGTCGGCGGCAAACTGGGCCCGCTGCTGGCTGAACTTGCTTAACTCAGAGCGCAGGTCGGGGCTGGTTACGCCCTCGGCGGCTTCCTGGTAGCCTTTGGTAGCGGTTTTATTGATTTCAACCAAATCGTTGAAGGCACGGGCGGTATTTTCGGTGATGGCAGACATAAGTAGGGGTATGTTTTAAGAAAAGAAAACAAGCAGCAAGCGAGGCTCCATGGCCGCCGTTGCTGCTTTCTTATACTACCTGCCTGCCGTGGAGGTTACGTGCCCTGGCCTGTGATGCGCCCCCAGAGGCGCTTGAAAAAGCCCGGCTCACCGCCCGCCAAGCTCTGAATGGTGTCTTCGCCCTCGGCCGTGTCGCCGAGCAGGAAGCCCCAGGGCTCGGTGGCTTTGTTGGCATCCAGCACCACTTTAATTACGGCAATCAGCGGAATGCTCAGAATCATGCCGGGCGTGCCCCAGAGCTCGGCGCCCAGCACCAGGGCCACAATGGCCGCCATGGGGTTGATGCTCACTTGTGAGCCGGTAATCATGGGTGTGATGAAGTTGCCTTCCAGAAACTGCACGAAGGCAAATACCCCGATGACGCCGGCCGCGTGGAGCGGGGAGCCGGTTTCAACCAGTGTGATAATGGCCGGTACGCTGGCTCCAATCATGATACCGATGTAAGGAATAACGGCCAGCACCGAGGCGAAAATGGCGAAGAAGATGGCAAACTTCACTTGCAAGGCCAGCAGCCCAATGCCGTTGAGCACGGCGACAATCACAATGACTTTGAACAGACCCGAAATGTAGGCCTGCACCACCGTTTGGATATTATCGAGGGTGTTGAGGGCGGCGGTGCGCTTATCGGGGGCTACAAACCGGAACAAAAACTGGCGCAGATGGTCGCGGTAATAAAGAAAGCAGAAGATGTAGATGGGCACTTGCAGCAGGTTGCCAATCACAGCCGAAGTCATGTTCAGCGTGGTGTTCAGGTAGCTGCCGCCGTCCTTTTTCAGGGACTTCAGCGTTGACTCTTTCAACTCCTGATCCGTCATGGGGTCGATGCCGAAGCGGTTGGCGGCCCAGGTTTGGATGTCGTGAAAAAACTGCAGCAGTTTGTCCTGGAGCTTGGGTAGCTCGTTTTTGAACTGGCCCAACTGGGAGCCAAACCCGAATACGATGCCCGTAAACACGACTACCATCAGCAGCAAACACAGAATGATGGCCGCCACCCGGGGCACGCCTTTCAGCTCCAGCCAGCGGCTAATAGGGAGTAGCAGCAGGGCAAACAAGGCCGAAAACAGCAGCGGCAGCAGCACGTCGTCCAGCACCTTCAGCGAGTAAACCAGCAGAACTCCCGCCAGCAGCAGAAAGGCAAACTGAATGACGGGGGCCTGCCGTACCTCCGCGTTGGGCTTATGGCCGGAGGGGGGCAAATGGTGTTGGGTAGAGGGAGGAAACATGTTGCTAATATGATTGGGATGTAGGGGAGAGGAAAGGCGGTGTTGCAGAAGCAATAAGCCGGTAGGTAGGAACCAAAAGCGGCCAGTGTTGGGTTGGGAACGAAAATTTTGCTAATTTTACTAGCGTAAGCTCGGCGCGGAAAAGGTCAATTTTCTGCGTTATTTTACCTCGCATACGTTTATTGGATTCCCGATGGCTGAACCACAAGTACTCCCCGCCCAACACGCCTACACCGAAGATAGTATCCGCTCCCTCGACTGGCGCGAGCATATCCGGCTGCGGCCCGGTATGTACATCGGCAAGCTCGGCGACGGCTCCAGCTACGACGACGGCATCTACGTGCTGGTGAAGGAAGTAATCGACAACTCCATTGACGAGCACGTGATGGGGCATGGCCGCACCATCGACATCAAAATCTCCGACCAGCGCGTGCAGGTGCGCGACTACGGCCGGGGCATTCCGCTGGGCAAAGTGGTAGAAGTTGTCAGCAAAATCAACACAGGCGGTAAATACGACAGCAAGGTATTTCAGAAATCTGTGGGCTTGAACGGCGTGGGCACGAAGGCGGTTAACGCGCTCAGCAATTATTTTCTGGTGCAGAGCGTGCGCGACGGGCAGATGAAGTCGGCGGAGTTTGAGCAAGGCGTGCTCAAAACCGACCCCAAGCCCCAGCCCACTTCCCAGCGCAACGGCACGCTGATGGTGTTCCAGCCCGACGATACCATTTTCAAGAACTACCGCTTCATCCCGGAGTACCTCGAAAACCAGGTTTGGAACTACGTGTACCTGAACGCGGGCCTGACCATCAACTTCAACGGGCAGAAGTACTTTTCCGAAAATGGTCTTGCGGACCTGCTGGCCCGCAAAGCCGATGCCGACAGCCTGCGCTACCCCATCATCCACCTCAAGGCCCCGGACATTGAGCTGGCCCTTACCCACGGCAACGACTACGGGGAGGAGTACTACTCCTTCGTAAACGGGCAGTATACCACCCAGGGCGGTACCCACCTGGCGGCCTTCCGCGAGGCCGTGGTGAAAACCGTACGCGAGTTCTACAAAAAGGAATACGACGCGGCCGACATCCGTGCGTCCATTATTGCCGCTATTTCCGTGCGGGTGCAGGAACCTGTGTTCGAGTCGCAAACCAAAACCAAGCTGGGCTCCCTCAACATGGGCGAGGATGGCCCCACCGTGCGCGGCTTTATCCTGGACTTCCTCAAAGAGCACCTCGACAACTACCTGCACAAGAACCCGGCCGTGGCCGAGGCGCTCAAAAAGCGCATCGAGCAGAGTGAGCGGGAGCGAAAGGATATGGCCGGCGTGAAAAAACTGGCCAACCAGCGCGCCAAGAAAGCCAACCTGCACAACCGCAAGCTGCGGGACTGCCGCTTCCACTTAGGCGAAACCAAAGATGCCGAGAAGGAACAGCTCACCACCCTGTTCATCACCGAAGGCGACTCGGCCTCGGGCTCCATTACCAAAAGTCGCAATGTAGAGCTGGAAGCCGTGTTTTCCCTGCGCGGCAAGCCCCTCAACTGCTTCGGGCTGAAAAAGAAGATTGTGTACGAGAATGAGGAACTGAACCTGCTCCAGCACGCCCTCAACATCGAAGAAGGCATTGAGCACCTGCGCTACAACCGCGTCGTTATTGCCACCGACGCCGACGTGGACGGTATGCACATTCGCCTGCTGCTGCTCACCTTCTTCCTGCAGTTCTTCCCCGATCTGGTGCGCAACAACCACGTGTTCATCCTGGAAACGCCCCTGTTTCGGGTGCGCAACAAGAAAACCACCATCTATTGCTACAACGAGCAGGAAAAGCAGGCCGCCATGCGCCAGCTGGGCCGCAACCCTGAGGTTACCCGCTTTAAAGGACTGGGTGAAATCAGCCCCGACGAGTTCGGCAAATTCATTGGGGAGAACATCAAGCTAGAGCCCGTCATTCTCCAGTCCGACCGCAGCATCCAGCAGGTGTTGACTTACTACATGGGCAAAAATACCCCGGCCCGTCAGGAGTTTATCATCGACAACCTGCGCCTGGAAAAAGACCTCATCACCTCCGACGTGCTGCCCGTGAGCGAGGTAGCCGAAGAGGACGTGGCCTTTGCCTGAACGTTGTAGCGACGCGACACTGCCTGGTCGTTGAACAACCGGAGCCGCGCCGGCTACCCAACGGCCGCCAGGCCAGAAACACGAAGTGCCGCGTCTTGCCCAGTACCTTGCTCCCAACAACGCCCCACCCGGTCTCGGCCAGGTGGGGCGTTTGGCAATGGTGCGCACCGGTACCCCGGCTTTACCCGGCCACGGCCCGCGTTATGGGTTTCGAGCAGGGTGAGGCCGGCGGCTTTCAGGGCTTTGGGGGCGTAGGTAGCCAGGTTGGCGCGGCCCTCGGGTGGATGAGGTGCTAAATCTGCTGCTTCGGTGCGGTGCGGGGGCACCATGGGTAACAAGCTAAAAAGTACGGGATTCAGCTACGCCAGGCAGGTTGGGGGCACGCGGTAGGACCCGGCCGGCCGCGCTTGTGCCCGCCCGTTGTATCTTTCCGAATTCTACTGTGTTCGTATGCCTTCCTTCCCGGTTTCCCCGCCTGATGACCTGACCCTGACGCTGCTGAATGTGTCCTTGACGGGTATCATTCTGTTTCGGCCGGTGCCGGGCGAGGCCGGGCCCGACGACATCGTGGACTTTGCCTATGACTACCTTAACCCGGCCGCCCAGCGGATGCTGCAGTTGCCGGAGCAGCCTGCCGATACGTTTCTTACCCTGTACCCCCATGCCCGGCAGACCGGTATTTTCGCCTTCTACTGCGCGGCCTACCACGCGGCCGAGGCCCGCCGCTACGACGTAAACTACCAGCACGACGGCCTGGATAACTTTTTCCGGCTCTCAGCCCAGCGCAGCGGGCCGCGGCTGGTGGTGAGCTTTACCGACACGGCTGACCACAGCCGTACGCCCGCCGAGCAGGCCCTGCGCGAAAGCCAGGCCCGGGAGCAGGCCGCACGCGCCGCCGCCGAGCGGGAGCGTAACCTGCTGGAGACCATTCTTACCCAGGCTCCCGTGGCCATGGGCGTGCTGCAGGGCGAGGAGCAGGTGGTGGTAGCCGTGAATGAGCAGATGAGTACCATCTGGGGCTACCCGCGGGCGCAGCTGCTAGGGCGCCCCTTGCTGGAGGCCGTGCCCGAGCTGCTGGGGCAGGGCTTTACCGAACTCATGGCCGACGTGGCCCGCACCGGTGTGCCCTTCGTGGGAACCGAGGTGCCGGCCCTGCTGCTGCGCAACGGCCGCCTGGATACCTACTACTTCAACTTCGTGTACCAGCCCCTCTACGACGCCGCCGGGGGGCTGCTGGGCGTGCTCGACCTGGCCGTGGATGTAACAACGCAGGTACACAGCCGCCAGGATATTCAAAACCTGAATGAGGAGCTGGCCGCCACCAACGAGGAGCTGCACGCCGCCAATGAGGAATTCTTTCAAAACAACACCGAACTGGCCCGCACCCAGCTGCAGCTACAGCAATTAAACGAGGAGCTAGAAGCCCGGGTGCTGGCTCGCACCCAGGAGGCCCGTGCCGCCCGCGCCGAGGCCGAGGAGCATCGGGCCCGCCTGGAGCGGCTGTTTATGCAGGCCCCGGCCAGCATTTGCATCCTGGGTGGCCCCGCGCTGGTGTACGAGCTGGTAAACCCTGGCTATCAGCAGCTGTTTCCCGGACGCAGCCTGCTGGGTAAGCCCATTCTGGAAGCCCTGCCGGAAATAGCCGGCCACACTGTCTACCACACCTTTCAGCAGGTGTACGAAACGGGCGTCACGCACCAGGAGCTGGGTATGCTCATTCCGCTGGCTCGCCCCGAAGATGGGGTACTGGAAGACCGGTATTTCAACTACATCCAGCAGGCGCGCCACAACGAGCAGGGTCATATCGATGGGGTACTGGTGTTTGCTTTCGAGGTAACCGACCAGGTGCGGGCCCACCAGGCTCAGGAGGCCACGGCCAAGCAGCTGAAGCTGATAACCGACGCGCTGCCGGTGCTGATCAGCTACCTGGACCGGGAAGAAAAGTACCAGTTTGTTAATCAGGCCTATGAACCCTGGTTTAAGGTGCCGGCTGAGAGCCTGCTTGGCCGCACGGTGCGGAGCGTAGTGGGCGAGGCGGCCTACGCGCAAATCAAAGACTACATCGGGCGGGCCCTGGCCGGGGAGCAGCTCACGTTTGAAGCCCGCATGCCCTACAGCGCCGAGGTAATCAAGTACATCCACACCAACTATGTGCCCGATGTACAGCACGGGGAAGTGAAGGGCTTCTACGTGCTCATCACCGACATTACGGACCAGGTAGAGGCGCGCCGGCAGGTGGCCGCCGCCAACGAGGAGCTGCACCTGCGCAATGCCGACCTGGCCGCGCTCAACCAGCAGCTCACGCGCACGAACGTGGACCTGGATAGCTTCATCTACACGGCCTCCCACGACCTGAAAGCTCCCATCACCAACATCGAGGGGCTGTTGCACGTGCTGCAGAGCATGCTCACCGTTTCGCCCGCGCCCGCGCCCGATGCCGCGCCCGTGCTGGGCATGATGTACGAGTCTGTAACCCGTTTTAAGCGCACCATTGGTCACTTGAGCGATGTAACCAAGCTGCAGAAGGAGCATGCTCAGCCTACTTCCGAGGTAGCCCTGGAGCCTGTGCTGCAGGATGTAGTTCTGGACTTGGCGCCCCTGATTTCCCAAAGCGGCGCCCAGCTGGCCGTGGACTTTGCCAACAGCCCCAGCGTACGGTTCTCCCCGAAAAATCTGCGGTCGGTGCTGTTCAACCTGCTCAGCAATGCCCTCAAGTACCGCCGTCCCGACCGCCTGCCCCGGGTGCGCCTGGGCAGCCACGCCGATGGCGACTACGTGGTGCTGACTGTGCAGGACAACGGCCTGGGTCTGGCGCCCGAGCAGCTATCGGAGCTATTCACCATGTTCCGCCGCCTGCACAGCCACGTGGAAGGCTCAGGCCTGGGGCTCTACATGGTCAAGCGCAGCGTGGAAAATGCGGGTGGGCATGTGTCGGTGGTCAGTGAGCCCGGAGCCGGCTCTACCTTTTCCGTGTACTTCCGGCGCTAGTTTTTGTAGCTTACCTTTTTACCGCCCCGAAGTTTCGGGCCGGCTATATCTTCCGCTCTATGACTCCGCTACCATCCGTTCTGCTGATCGACGATGATCCGATCAATAATTTTCTCAACAAAAGCCTGCTTACGCGCCTGGGGGTGGCCAGCCATCTGCAGATAGCCCAGAGCGCGCACGAGGCCTTGCAGTACTTGGCAAAAGGCGGCCAGGCTGCGCCGGAGGCGGCACCGTCGCTGGTACTGCTGGACGTGAATATGCCCGGCATGAGCGGAATTCAGTTTCTGGAGGCTTACCGCCAACTGCCCGAAGTGCCGCCCAGCGTAGTGGTTATCCTGACTACTTCCCTGCACCCGCGCGACGTGCGCCAGGTAGAGGAACTGGGTATTGTGCAGGACTTTTTAAGTAAGCCCCTCACCCCGGAGAAAGTAAACGGGCTGCTGCGAAAGCACTTCAACCGCCAACTGCCCGAATGCTAAATAGACGTGAACTGCTTGCTGCAACCCAATAAAAGGCAGGGAGTGCCGCAAAAGTAGCTCCTCGCATAGCGCCTGCTTAAATGGCCATTCCAGGGAATAGATACGTTGAAATATTACCAATGAAATTAGCTTGTAAATGAGGGGGTAAATGCCGTAATTTGAAGCAATGAGCGTTTTTAAGGCCAAATCCATCTTTGGAATATTGGTTCTTTTGGCTAAGAATTTTGGGAACTTTGCCAGCCTGCTTTGCCTTAGAGCTTATTGCGTTCTGCGCAGCTAACGGTACTTTTGATGACAACCCGCATACCCCTTGCCGACCAACCCCTTGTTTCGATGGTCAACTCCGACTCTCCGATTGATGATGCAGCCCAGCCCTTGCTTTTTGGCTCGGGCGACACGATGAGCTTTGAACCCACTGCGGCTGCGCCGGCCGCGGCCGAAATGGCCCTCGACGGAGAGCAGCCGGAAACCCCCGCCGAAACCCAGCAGCTCCTGCAGGAAATGGCCGCCGTCGATGCCGAAGCGTCGGTGGAGGAGGCCCCGGAGCCCGTAGCCGAGGAAGAACCCAAATTTGCCCCCGGCGAAACCATTCACGATGTAGCTACCGTGAATGGTATGTACCAGAACTGGTTTCTGGACTATGCCAGCTACGTGATTCTGGAGCGGGCGGTGCCGGCCATCGAAGACGGACTCAAGCCCGTGCAGCGCCGCATTCTGCACGCCATGAAGGAAATGGACGATGGCCGCTTCAACAAGGTCGCCAACGTCATTGGGCAAACCATGCAGTACCATCCCCACGGCGACGCCTCCATTGGCGACGCCATGGTGAACCTGGGCCAGAAGGACCTGCTCATCGAGACCCAGGGCAACTGGGGCGATATTCGCACCGGCGACGGTGCGGCCGCGCCCCGCTACATCGAAGCGCGCCTGAGCAAGTTTGCCTTGGACGTGGTCTTCAACCCCGACATCACGGAGTGGCAGATGAGCTACGACGGCCGCAAACGCGAGCCTACCACGCTGCCCGTGAAGTTTCCTTTGCTGCTGGCCCAGGGCGTGGAAGGCATTGCCGTAGGCTTGAGCACCAAGATCATGCCCCACAACTTCCGGGAACTGTGCAAGGCCAGCATCGACGTGCTGCGCGGGCGGGAGGTGCAGCTCTTTCCCGATTTTCCGACTGGGGGGCTCTGCGATGTCAGTAACTACCAGAACGGGCAGCGCGGGGGCAAGATTCGTCTGCGCGCCACCATCGAGAAGGCCGACAAAACCATGCTCGTCATTCGGGACATTCCCTACGGCACCACCACCACGGCGCTGATGGAGAGTATCGTGAAAGCCTCGGAGGCCAACAAAATCAAGATCAAGAAGGTCGTTGACAACACGGCGGCCGAGGTGGAAATACAGGTGCACCTGCCCAGCGGTGTGTCGCCCGACCTAACGATGGATGCGCTGTACGCCTTCACCGACTGCGAAATCTCCATTTCCCCCAACACCTGCGTTATCATCGAGGACAAGCCGCGCTTTGTGGGCGTGGACGATATGCTGCGCCTGAGCACGGGCAAAACGGTGCGCCTGCTGGAGCGGGAGCTGGAAATTCGTCAGGACGAGCTCAACGAAAAGTGGCATTCCGCTTCGCTGGAAAAGATTTTCATCGAAAACCGCATCTACCGCAAGATTGAGGAGTGCGAAACCTGGGCCGACATTCTCCAGACCATTGATACCGGGCTGAAAAAGTTTGTGCGCATCAGTGGGGAAAAGGAAAAAGCCAACGACACCCGCCTGGTGCTGCGCCGCGCCATCACCGAAGACGACCTCACGCGGCTCACGGAAATTCGCATCAAGCGCATCAGCAAGTTTGACGGTTTCAAAGCCGAAGAGTACATCCAGCGCCTCGAAGCCGAGCTGGCCGAAGTAGCCGACCACTTGGCCAACCTCACGCGCTACGCCATCAACTACTTCGAGGGACTGCTGAAAAAGTACGGCGCGGGCCGGGAGCGGAAAACCCAGCTGCGCACCTTCGACGTGGTAACGGCCCAGAAAGTAGCCGTGGCGAACCAGAAGCTGTACGTGAACCGCCGCGACGGTTTTGTGGGCTACGGCCTGAAGCGCGACGAAAGCGTGGAGTACATCTGCGACTGCTCCGACCTCGATGACATCATCGCCATCAAGCGCGACGGGACGTTTGTGGTGACGCGCATTGCCGAGAAAACCTTCGTGGGCAAGGACATCCTGCACGCCGGCGTCTACAACAAGAACGACGACCGGCTGGTGTACAACATGGTGTACCTGGATGGGGCCTCGGGCATTAGCTTCGCCAAGCGCTTCCTCGTTACGGGCATCACCCGCGACAAGGCCTACGACCTGACCAAAGGCACCAAGGGCACCAAGACGCTTTACCTCACGGCCAACCCCAACTCCGAGTCGGAAGTAGTAAGCGTACAGCTGTCTGATAAAGCCCCGGCGCGCGTCAAGCAGTTCGATTTCGACTTTGCCGAGCTGGCCATTAAAGGCAAAGGCTCCATGGGCAACATCGTAACCAAGCAGCCCATCAAGAAAATCACCCAGAAAAGCCTCGGCGACTCCACCCTGGGCGGGCGCGAAATGTTCTTCGATGCGGTAGTGGGCCGCCTCAACACGGCCGGGCACGGCCGCTACCTCGGCACCTTCGACACCGACGACACCCTGCTGACCGTGTACAAGGACGGCAGCTACGAGCTGAAAACGCCCGACCCGGCCCTGCACTTCGACGTGCCCAACATGGTGTTGCTGCGGAAGCTGGAGGCCGATACGGTTATCAGCGCAGTGTACGTGGAAGGCGAAACCAAGACGCACTACGTCAAGCGGTTCAAAATTGAAACCAGCACGCTGGAGAAGCGCTTTGCTTTTATTCCGGAGTCGAAGGGCTCCAAGCTATTGTGTGCCACCTGCTTCCCCGAGCCCGAGGTAGAAATAAAGCTGCAGCGCGACAAAAAAGCGGATAAGGAAACGGAAAAGCTGCCCTTGCACAGCTTCATCGACGTGAAGGGCTGGAAAGCCATGGGCAATAAGCTCAACTACTTCAAGGTGCATGGCGTGATCCTGCTCACCGACGAAGGCCCCGAGCCGGAGCGCCGGCAGCTGAAAAAGAAGGCCGGTCCGGCCACCATTCCCCGGCCGGCAAGCGTCGAAACCGGCCCGCTGCCGGACCTGACGGGGCCCGTCAACGTATCGGCGGCGGACATTGCCCAGGCGCAAGCCGTGCTTAAAACACCCAAATCACAGCTCAAGCTTTTTTAATTACACTGCCTTTTCTTTGAAGCCCCGCCGACCAGCGGGGCTTCTTTTTTCGGGCCATTTCCGGAAACGGAAATTTCAGAACCCCGATAAAAAACGCAGCTTTGCGGAAACACCTTTCCGTGGCTTCTCCTGCTCCCTGGCTTTTCCGACTGCTGCCAACTGCGGGCCTTGTGGTCCTGCTCGCGGCGGGCGCGTGGCCGGCGGGGGGGCAGAGCAAAGCTCCAGCCGCCGCCCCGGCGTCGGCGCCCAAGCCCTCGGTGCGGAAGCTGCTGGCAGATGCCCGCGCCCTGCAACGCCAGTACCGCGACTCCGAAGCCCTGGATAAGTACGAGCAGGTGCTGCGGGCCGATGCCAAAAACTACGAAGCCCTCTGGCAGGCCGCCCTGCTCAACCTGCGCATAGGCCGCCGCTACACCGATGAAACCCGCAAAAGCGCCTATTTCACCATGGCCCGGGGCTACGCCGAGCGCAGTTGGGCGCTCAAGCAGGAGGGAGCCGAGTCGAACTACGCCGTGGCCCTGACCCTCTACGACCAGGCTACCCTGCTCCGCGCCAAAGACCGCCTGCAAGCCTACCGCGACATGAAGCCCTACGTGTTTCTGGCCGTAGCCCGCCGCCCCGACTGGTCGGAGGCCTGGCAGCTGCTGGGGCGCTGGCACTACCGCGTAGACCACTACAACCTGTTGGAGCGGGCTTTTAGCGTGCTGTTCCTGGGAGGGAAGCCTGGCGGGGCCAGCAGCCGCCAAGCCATTGATGCCCTGCAGCGCGCCAAGGAGCTGAGCCCGCAGCGCATGGAAGTGTATTTTGACTTGGCCCGGGTATTCGAAAATCAGAACCGGCGCGCCCAGGCCCTGGATATTCTGCGGCAGGCTTCCTTGCTCACCCCCGTTACCACCGAAGAACTGGAAATCAGCCGGCGCTGCCGCAACCTGCGGCAAAAGCTGGAGCGGAAAGTCAGTCGGCAGGCCGCCGGGGCGCCAAAGTAGGAGCGGGGCTGCCGCCACTGTTATCTTTGCCCTATGAACACGCGCATCCTGGCTGGTTTGGTAGCTGGCGGCGGCAAATATTGCCTGCTGCTGGCGGGTTTGTGGCTGGCTGTCGGCTGCAACCCCGAAGTAAGCGAAGCCCCCGAGGTGATGGTGCAGCTGGGCACCGTGCAAAGTGGCCCCGCTATTCAGGCTGAGGAGTTGAACGGGGCCATTGCCCGCCAGCCTGGCAACGCCAGCCTGTATGCGCACCGCGCCGAGTTTCGGCTGGATGCCGGCCAGGCCGAGCAAGCCCTGCGCGACATCAACCAGGCCCTGGAGCTGGATGATGCGCCGGGAGAGTTTTATTACCTGAAAGCGCGGGCTTTGCGGGCACAGGGCCAGTTGCCGGGGGCTCTGGCCGCCGCCGCCACTGCTTCCCGCCACGGCTACGCTTCTGCCTCATTGAGCCTGCTAGTGGGGGAAGCCCACTTAGCCGCGCGCCATTATTCTGCTGCGTTAGACCACCTCGACCGAACCCTGCGTCAGGAGCCTACTAATGCCGGCGCCCTTTTCTACAAGGGCCTGGCCTACGCCGGCCTGCGCGACACGGCCCAGGCCCTGAGCTTTCTGCAAGCCAGCGTAAAGCTGGATCCGCATCAGCCGGAGACACTCCACCAACTGGCCTTCCTGGCTAATGCCAACCACCAGCCCCTGCTGGCAGCGCCTCATGCGGCCCGGGGCATACGCCTGGCCCCTACCTACGGGCCGCTGTACTATGACTACGGCCGGCAGTTTGATCTGCAGGGTGCCCCCGATAGCGCCCAGCAGTATTTTCTGAAGGCACTGCGCTTCGATTCTACCCTGTACCGCGCCGATTATCGGGTCGCCCTGGCCCTGTTCCGGCAACGCCAGTACAAGGCCGCTATTCCCCACCTGCAACGGGCTGTTCGCCGGTCGGCGGGGCTGCCCAACGTGCGGCAGATGCTGGCCGAAAGCTACGAGGCCCAGGGAATGCACGAGCTGGCCCTGGCTCAGTATCAGCAGCTGGTGCTGGAAAACCCCGGCAACCGGCACTGGACGTATAAAGTGTGGAAGGGCAAGGCCCGGGCAGCGGGGCAGCCCACGAATGAGCCGCGCCGGGAAGCCGTGGCTCCTGTAGCGCCGCTAAGTATTTCCCGCCCTTCCTCGGGTTTTTAAGCGGCTTTTTCCGTGCCCGGCCCAGCTACTGCCCGGGGCTGACATCGCCCAAACTTTCGCTCATCTTTCTAACTTGCGGCCTCACGGCTGTTTGTATAGCCATTATCTACCCCATTCAATGCTTGATATTACCCTCCCCGACGGCTCGGTGCGCCAGTTTGTAGATGGCACCACGGGCTACGACGTGGCCGCCAGCATTAGCGAAGGCCTGGCCCGCAATGCCCTCGGCGTGCGCGTCAACGGCGAAGTGCGCGACCTGCACCGCCCCATTACGGAAAATGCCCATGTGGCTATTCTCACTTGGAACGACCCGGAAGGTAAGTCTACCTTCTGGCACTCCTCCGCCCACCTGATGGCCGAAGCCCTCGAGGCGCTGTACCCCGGCGTGAAGCTGGGCATCGGCCCCAGCATTGAGAACGGCTTCTACTACGATATCGACCTGGGTGAAGGCCGCACGATTTCCTCCGAGAACTTCCCCGAAATCGAGAAGAAAATTCTGGAGCTGGCTAAAAAGAAAAGCCAGTATGAGCGCCGGGAGGTGAGCAAGGCCGACGCCATTGCCTACTTCACCGAAAAAGCCGACCCCTACAAGTTGGACCTGCTGGAGCGCCTGGAAGATGGTTCTATCACGTTCTACACCCAGGGCGACTTTACCGACCTCTGCCGGGGGCCGCACATTCCGGATACTTCGCCCATCAAAGCGGTGAAGCTGCTGAACGTGGCCGGGGCCTACTGGCGCGGCGACGAGAAGAATAAGCAGCTCACGCGCATCTACGGCATCACCTTCCCCAAGGCGAAAGAGCTGACGGAGTACCTCGAAAAGCTGGAAGAAGCCAAGCGCCGCGACCACCGCAAGCTGGGCAAGGAGCTGGAGCTGTTTGCCTTTTCCGAGAAAGTAGGAGCGGGGCTACCCCTGTGGCTGCCCAAAGGCACCGCCTTGCGCGAGCGGCTGGAGCAGTTTCTGCGCCGGGCCCAGACGAAGGCCGGTTATCAGCCCGTAGTCACCCCCCACATTGGCGCCAAGGAGCTGTACGTGACGTCGGGGCACTACGAGAAGTACGGCGCCGACTCGTTTCAGCCCATCAAGACGCCAAACCCGGGCGAGGAATTCTTCCTCAAGCCCATGAACTGCCCGCACCACTGCGAAATCTACAAAACCAAGCCGCGCTCCTACCGGGACCTGCCCCTGCGCCTGGCCGAGTTCGGCACGGTGTACCGCTACGAACAGAGCGGGGAGCTGCACGGCCTGACGCGGGTTCGGGGCTTTACTCAGGATGATGCCCACATCTTCTGCCGCCCCGACCAGGTGAAAGAGGAATTCCTGAAGGTAATTGACATCGTGCTATACGTGCTCAAGGCCCTGGATTTTCCGGATTTTACGGCGCAGATTTCCCTCCGCGACCCGGAAAACAAAACCAAGTACATCGGGTCGGATGAAAACTGGTCCCGGGCCGAGGCAGCTATCCAAGAAGCAGCCGCCGAGAAAGGGCTGAATACCGTAACAGAGTTGGGCGAGGCGGCTTTCTATGGTCCCAAGCTCGACTTTATGGTGCGCGACGCCCTCGGCCGCAAATGGCAGTTGGGTACCATTCAGGTAGACTACAACCTGCCGGAGCGCTTCGACTTGGAATACGTGGCTTCTGACAACTCCCGGCAGCGCCCCGTCATGATTCACCGGGCCCCGTTTGGGTCGTTGGAGCGCTTCGTAGCCGTGCTGATTGAACACTGTGGGGGCAATTTCCCGCTGTGGCTCTCGCCCGAGCAGTTTGCCGTACTGCCTATTTCGGAGAAGTACCAGGAGTACGCTCAGCAAGTATTCGACCGCCTCAGCCAGGCCGAGCTGCGGGGTACGATTGATGCCCGCGATGAGAAAATCGGGCGCAAGATCCGGGATGCCGAAATGTCCAAGGTGCCGTATATGCTCATTGTGGGCGAAAAGGAACAGGAAAACGGCATCGTGTCGGTGCGCCGCCACGGCGAAGGCGACCTGGGCTCCATGCCCATCGATGCCTTTGTGCGAAACTTCCAGGAACAGGTAGCCGAGATGATGCGGGGCGCCTAGCGCCCCGGGATTCTTGAGCCGTATTTCGCTCTCAGGTTGTTGCAATAGAAAAAAAAGCGGATATTTGCCCACTGATACGCCCGCCCGGCTTGCCGTGACGGGCGTATCAGTGCCAGATAGCCATATCTTTCACCTTTCAGTAGGAGGACTTTCCCATAGCTACCCCGAATCGTCGTTACGTACCTCGCCAGCAGGTGGAGGAGCCGTTCAAAATCAACCAGAAGATTACCGCCCGCGAAATTCGCCTGGTAGGAGAAAACGTTCAGGTTGGTATCTACCCCATTGAGCAGGCCCGCCGCATGGCCCAGGAGCAAAACCTGGACCTGGTGGAAATTTCGCCCACGGCCGTTCCGCCCGTGTGCCGCATCATCGACTACTCGAAATTCAAGTACGAGCAGAAGAAGCGTACCCGCGAGCTGAAAGCCAAGGCCACGAAGGTAGTAGTAAAGGAAATCCGGTTTGGTCCGAACACCGACGACCACGATTTCGCCTTTAAGCTGAAGCACGCCCAGGAATTCCTGAAGGAAGGCGCCAAGATTAAAGCGTACGTGCACTTCGTTGGCCGCAGCATCGTGTTCAAGGAGCGGGGCGAAATCCTGCTGCTCAAGTTTGCTCAAGCCCTGGAAGACCTGGCTAAAGTAGAGCAGCTGCCCAAGCTCGAAGGTAAGCGCATGTTCCTTTACCTGGCGCCCAAGGTTATTGCCAAGCCCAAGCCCGCTCCGGCGCCGGCTCCCGCGGCCAAAGCCGCAGGCAGCAAAGAGCCCAAGGAAGCCGCGCCAAAAACCGACCAGGAATAGGCGTTGCCAGCAGGTTTCTTAAGTGAATTTTCAGGCTAACCGGCCCTAGGCAGCCGGCCGCCGTAGTTGTTTTACCCTTTATTTCCTTCACAATGCCGAAAATGAAAACCAAGTCCGGCGCCAAGAAGCGTTTCTCGCTCACCGGCACCGGCAAAATCAAGCGTAAGCACGCCTTCAAGTCGCACATCTTGACCAAGAAATCCATCAAGCAGAAGCGTAACCTTACGCACGCTACGCTGGTTAGCTCGGCCGATATGAACCGCGTTAAAGACATGCTGAATCTGTAATAAATGGTTGATTGCTAAATGATTAATCAGTTCTTGTTTAACTGCTTAGTCATTCAACCATTTGCCAATTTTTTCACCAGGCGTTCGGCTGAAACCAAGATGCGGAACTCCGCCGCCGACCGCCAAAAACTCCAGTAGGTTATGCCAAGAAGCGTCAACCACGTGGCCTCCCGCCACCGTCGGAAAAAAGTAATGAAGCTTGCGAAAGGCTATTATGGCCGTCGTAAGAATGTTTGGACCGTAGCGAAAAACGCAGTAGAAAAAGGTCTGCTGTATGCTTTCCGCGACCGTCGCGTGAAGAAGCGCGAGTTCCGCGCCCTGTGGATCCAGCGTATCAACGCCGGGGCCCGTCAGCACGGCTTGTCGTACTCTCAGTTCATGGGCGGCCTGAAAAAGGCTGGTATCGAGCTCAACCGCAAGGTGCTGGCTGATCTGGCCCTGAACCACCCCGAGGCCTTCAAAGGCATCGTTGATAAGATCAAGTAGGTTTTAACCTAACTTTACAAAAAAGCCCGACTTGGTTAAGTCGGGCTTTTTTGCTGTAGAGGAATGAATGGTTGCGGCTACGCCGCGCGGCTCGCTAGGTCAGGTTAAGGGGCTGCCCTGCTGCAGCCATTGCTGGGCGTCTTCAATATCCTGGAACAGCCGCATTTCAAAGCGGCTGCCTACCCGCTGGTGCATGGCTTCGGCAGAGGCCTGTCCAAAAATTCCGGGCGCTACCACGTGCGCAAAGCGGGTGAGGCCGCCAGCCAGGGCTTGGGGCATCCAGTGCTGCTCTATCCAGTCGTTGGCCTGGTTCCAGGAGCCGATAACGCCCCGGTTGTCGTTCAGGATGTACGTGCAGCCGGTCGCCTCCAGGGCCCGCAGCACACCTTCGCAGCCTTGCATTACGGTGTCGGTGGTAAGCAAGCCCTGCCAGTTGTTGTAGAGCCACTGGTTGCCATGGTCGTGTTGCACCGTGAGGTACACCTTGCCGAAGGAGTTGGTATACAGTTGCTGGTACATAAAGGCTGCTTAGCGAGGAAGCAAAGAAAAGACATAAAAGACAAAAAACCGCCCCGGCACAGGCCAGGGCGGTTTTCGCTAAGTAGCGGGGACGAGAGTTGAATTGACCGTCTCGCTGAAAAAACCTGTTGGGCGACGCAAAGCTAGGGTTTTAATACCCCATTCCCGTAGATTTTCAGACATAGGTGTGATAAAAATGTGACGTTATGCGACTGAAAATCTCCTTATAGTGTCTGCTGAGTTAGTGCCTCATCACCTTATACTGTAGCAGAGATTGCCTATAAGGGCAGTACTTAAGCTATGTAAGATGAGAGCAGAAGGGGTAGGCAGTTATTTTCTTCTATTCTCAGTAAGCACTTTATGCATGATATACTTCAAATAATCTTTAGATTCAATATTTTCGTCAGCAATAAGTAGGTCAGCTTTCTTCATTAGTACGAGTAATTCGTGAAAGCTATTGATAGTAGTATCTAAAAGCTTTTTGATCGATTCTTTCTTATTTTGTGATAATGTTCTTCCAGCTTCAATCTTAGTCTTAAAGATGTGTCTGAGGATATCCGGATTGCCAGCATTCTTTATTTGCTCAACATCCTTTAAGAAATCTGCTTCTGCTTCATTCAGTTGAGCAGCGAAAGAAATTCCCTCGATCGCGCTATCAGGTGTTGTACCATGACTCAGAGAAAGGATTGATGTAGACAACTCATTCTTTACTACAGTTTCACCTACTTCTTCACCTTTGCGTGATGTAATAGAGAAAAGTCCAGAAAATTTAACAGCACCTTTAGCTATTTCATTGTTTGATAACTCAACAATGAATTTAACGTTACCAATTTCCTTTACATCTTTACCATTTACTTTTTCAAATAATACATTTATATATGATTCATTGTACTCACAATATCTTACCCTGTATAATTCCTTGGGTTTTTTGGTGTCAGCTTTGATGCCGTTATGAAGTAATATAAGGGCAATGAATACTGATACTCCAATGTTATAATCCTGATACCTTTTTTCGGATATTAGTGCCCTGAAATAATACTGTTCCTCACTAAGGTCATATATCATTCTGTAGCGGCGAGTGTGCTTTCTGTCACTGCTATATACTTGTTTTAATAATTCTAAATTATTGATAACTATTGTGCTTAGATTTGCATTCGATAATTGCGTTGCATAGTCATTAAACTTATATGTGGTTTTGAATAATGAATTAATTGCTGAATATTTAGATTTTGCGAACTTTAACCTGCTTAAAATATTTGCTTTTTCCTTTTCCTCGTCTACGATGTTGGGAAAAGAAATTTCTGATAAATCATTAAAGCCAATCTCTATTTTGTCATCGTCATGGTTGTGGAAGAAGTTAAGATTCTTAAAATCGGACTTTATATCAAATTTTAAGAAATTTCGACTTTCTGAATCAACACTGTTTACAAGTTTTGATACGCCAGAAATGGTTATTTCTTCATTTGCTATCTCATCAATTTTTAATACTCTAATAAGGTCGTCCTTGAATGGGCTACCTTCGATAAGACGGACAACGTCTCGAACGAGAATCTTGTCATCGCCTTGAGGGATGTCTCTGTAATCGAATTTAGTTGATCCAAACTGGCTCATAGTGGTGTTATTTAAATGGTGGGTATGTGTGAAATTGATTCGCTACATAGGGTTCTTTTGGCAGGCTTGTTTAAATAATAAGCCAAAATGTGTTAGTTGATAAAATCCTTTTTCTATATGAACTTCATTGTGTAATTGAAAATTAAAATCATATAATTCTGGATAAAAAGCCATTAAATCATCATATTCATTATTGTAAGCTGATCTATTTTCTCCAATCATGTCGCTTGTTAAAATTCCTAATGCCTCTAAATTGTCAAAATAAAATCTTGATTTCTCAGGCATATTTAGAAAGTTATTATTCTCGTATTCTGTTGCTTTCTCTGCTATTGGTGTTCTTACAGTTCCCTTTTTAAAATATTCTTGTTTTTTTATAATGGTAATAAAAGGTATTCTGTGATTAACCTGCTTTAATGGCTCGATTATTCTCACTTCATCAGGTGTGAGATTTTCTATGACTTGGGTAAACCTAGGATGAACATTGCCAGCGTAATCCTCTATAGAAGCATTTGTTAAAAGGTTAATATACATTTCACTAAGTATTTCATTAGTTGTTTTCTCTAATTTATCTATTATAGGTACGCCAACCTCTGGTGCAACTTCAACGATTTTATCATCAGCGACCTTTTCAAGGTTTTTTCTATATTGCTCAAGATGATATGCCCTAAGTATTCTCTTCTTTTCAGTGTATAAATCGAAATTGCCCGTTGCTAATTCCAGAACGTTCGCCAGCGCATGACCTACTTTGTTCACTCCGGACTTTTTAATATCACCATAAATTTCCAATAATAACTTCTCGTTTGCTTTAGCTGAAATCATCGCTAATGCAGCGGTTATAGTGCCAGGCGTAATATCAGCTAAGTTCATTGTTCTTGGATTTTAGTGTTTTGATTTTTCTTGTGCTATATGTATATAAAACGTATGTTTTTGCAATTTTTTGCTGACTAATTAACTAAACAGCAAACATTATAACTTTTTAAAAAAGTTTGATATGGTTATCTGTACAACTATGGTCGGCGCGAAATACAACACGGTTCCGCCATTCATGGTAGAGATAATGTTACCAGTACTATCAGTTTGGAAATTATGGCTCATAGTTATTAAAGTGTGTTTGAACGCATAATCATTTCAATAAAGAAGAGAAGCATAATAAACCCAGCCCCAGCCAGAAACCCACGCCAGAAAGCACGTTTTCTTTTATAGCCCTTGGGGTGAAGATTAGGCATATCCAGTTGACATAGTGTTACTGGACAACTGATTGAGTATCCGCAATGCCATACTGCACATGGTGCGTGTTAGCTGGCGTAGCGAACTTCTTCTTAACATGAACGCTGCCACCAGGGGGCAGGAACTCATAGATAGTAGCCCGTCTTGTGCCAAGCTCTGTATCGGTTTTGGAGTAGAAGGTTACTTCCAGCACGATGTCTTTGAACGTGGCCACGGATGCCGTACTGCTCACGGTACCTTGCACTACCGTTTCGTTGATGAAGTTGGTATGCTGGGTAAAGGACCCTGATACAAATTCCGGCCAGTATTCTAACTCCTTAGCTGCAAGCCGTGCACGTTGCTGCTCATAGGTCAAAGGGGCTTCCTCAATAGATGCCGTGGCGGTAGGGTCATTGTACACAGCCTCGCGGGTGCTGCAGGCTGATAGAAGCACGAGGGATAGGAGTAGAGGTTTCTGCATATCAGTTACGCTTTTGTAGTAGGTCGATTATCATCTGCTTATCCGCAATCATGCTCTCCAGCTCGCGCACCCGGCCGCGGCACTGCTCCAGGTCGGCTAAGCTCTCAGCACTGATGCCATAGGAGACAGTACCCTCATTCACTGTGTTTATGACGTTACCAATGTTGCCCGTTTGGACACTGGAAGTGAGGGTTAGGGGCTTTAGTGCTTCACCGTTTCCGGTAAGTAGCCAGTCACCATTAACACGAGGGTAGCGGGCTATAATTTTTTCAAGTGTATCAAGGGTAGGCTTACTCTTTTTGCCTGTTGCATTTTTTCCTAAGAAATTTTGCACCACGCTTGCACCTACACCTATTGATGATGCAAACGCATTTATAGACTTGACTCTGAGTTCTTTGATCAGAATTTCAAGGCGTTGTGCAAAGTCGTCGTTACTCGACCCCATGTAATTCGAGGATTTGATGCCCTTGTTTATTGCATTTATAAATGCAACTTTTGAGCATTAGTTAATGTAGTGACATTGTTAGTCTACAACTAAAAGCTCATGCAAACAAGCAGCCAACTAAGCGAGAAGCCGAAAAAAGTTCGGGAACCGCACGAAGGGAATTTGCTGTGGAAACTCTACCGCGAGCTTGGGGCTACGCGGCTGTCTGAGTTCCGCACTGTCTTGAAGGAAAAGCGCATTGTAATGCCCACTTTCCTCACCGACACCAAGGCCAGCAAGAAGCTCGGTAGCATTCGTGCTGACCGGCTGCAGGCATACCGCGACTTCTTCATGGAAGGCGGACCGGACTTATTAGAGGAAGTCCGCAAAGAACAAGCTGCCACTGAGCAGCCAGCGCCCACCCCAGCCGAAGCCTAGCCGTGGACTCGCCCGATCAGCAACTGCAAACGGTGCTGCGCCGGCTGTTTGCCGCTGCCAAGCCCAACGAAGTATTCCGCACCCCGCGCGTGGTGCAGCTGGTGCTTTCCTTCACTGGCCTTGCTACTGTCGATGAAGGGCAAGTGCGTAGCGCCCTCTACACCCTCGATGGCTTTGCCCACCCGCGCCCCGTGCGCGGCGGTGATGGGTTAGCCTGGACATTCAGCAGTGCTGCGCCCACGGCCGCACCTGCCCAGCCCGCCAAAAAGCCCCGGCACACCTACAAGCCCGGGCGCGAAAAGTCTCTGGTTGAATCCCAACGCCTGAAGCGGTGAAACGGCGCTATCTCATTTGGGGCGCGGTCTTGGCCGGCATCCTCACCTGGTCGGCCGTGCTGCTGGCCGCAGTCTACGCGCTTTTCTGCGCCTTCTAACATTCGGAGCCGGTAGGGTGGGACTAGGCCGGCTCCAATCCCTCTAAATGCAAGTGGAAAGCATAGGCTACTGAGGCCAAGATTGGCGGGTTCGACCCCCGCTAGAGGGACAACCGCTGAGGGTATCCGGGCAATGCTGGAGAGCAACCCGGTAGCGTAGGCGGTGCCACGACCGAGGGGTGACCCAATAGTCAGGCTTTGGCGACTAGCTCAATTAAGTCGCGGCAAGCGGGGGCGTCCGGCCGGCGTCCCCGCCCGATGCCTGTCCGGCCCGCCAGAACGACCGGGACACTCTGAGCGAGTGGCCCACGACAAAAAAACTCATTCGACAGAACGACACCCGCCCGATTTATGGCACTCCCCAAGTCTACCCCCGCGCTAGGTTCCAAGGTTGTTGAAAGCCTGCTAAAAGAAATGCAGGCCAAGATTCTGCAGGCAGACATTGCCCGGGTAGAGGCCGGTGGCAAGGCCAGCGCAAAGAACAAAGTCTACGTGCAGGCCTTGCAGGAAGCCCGAGAAATGCTGCAGGACATGCGCTACATCGGCGCACCCGCCCACAAGCTGCAGCAGGGCATTCAGGGGACGCTTATGACGGTGCCCATTAAGCAGCCAGCACCAACGCCAGGCACTAGCCGGTCTAGCCACTACGGTAGCTAAAAACGACGATAAGCCCCTAGTATGACGCGGATTGCGCCGCGCCTGGGGGCCTCCGTCCATAATGATAGAAACATCTTTTCAGTATCAGAGGTGCAGCCCCAAGCCTACTCGCCCGAACAACGCCACCAAGCCGCCTGCAAATTTGGGTGGCGCGTCAGTCAGAAGATCCGCAAGAACCGTACGCTGGCTTCTGCCATTGACGAGTACATGAGCGGTTTCGGCGTAGAGCTGCCCGCTACGCGTCAGCTCTACAAGGACCAGCGCAACACCATCTGGCAAAAGGACGCCTACGACGATGCGTTGGAGGATGCCTACGGCGAACTGGCCCGCCTGAAATACGCTCTAACCGAAACCCGGGGCTACTACGCCGAATTTAGCGGAGAGGCCCGGCGCCGGCTGGTACCCATGGCGTTCTGGTACTCGCGGCATCGGCTGTGCTACGTCTGGAACATGCGCAAGTCGCAGCTGGTGCGCAGCCGCTACTACCAATACCTGCGCGACGCCCGCGACAACCACGGCCGGCTACTGGTGACGCACTACCGGCCCATTCACCTGATGCTGACCGTTCCGCACCAGGGCGGTACCTACCACGGCCAACGATTTTACGCCCGCGCCCTCATTCGCACGTTTGCCGAGCTGCGCAAGCTGCCGATTTGGAAACAGTACGTCTACGCCGGGGAATACGGCCTGGAAGTCAAGAAAAGCAAAAAGCACGGCCTGCACATTCACGTTCACAGCCTGCTACTGCAGCACCCGCAATACTCCGTGAACGAAGTGCGCGACGCGCTGGTGGATGCCTGGCGTACCCTTACCGGCAACAATACCACCTACAGCGGCCTGCACTACGAAACGCTCTACCGCTTTGAGAAAAAGGAGGACGGCACCCGCGTAAAGCGCTATGTAGTGCCCGGGCAAAGCAGCCTGGATGAATACCTAGCCGGGGTATTGGAGTGCATTAAGTACCATTTCAAGCCCGATTGCTTAGACGAGCCAGGGCAGCAGCTAGGCTACGACGTGGCCCTGATAAATGAGATTCTGACCAACACCAAGAATCTGCGCATGTACAGCCGCTTCGGCAAGTTCTACAAGGAACCCAGCCTGAACTTTAACCAGCTGGAAAAGGCGGCCGACGAGCTAAGCGACGAGGAAACGGCCGACGAAGTGCGTTCGACAGTGGAAGGGGTGGAGGAACGATTGATTGACCCCACCACTATGCAGCCGGCGCGGGCCGGAAGCTATAAGATCAAGATCGGCCGGCCCGACAGCCTGAAATACAACGCCAATACCGGTGACCGGCCCTTGGAGGCCTGGTACTACGAGCAGGCCAACTGCCCTATACATGATGCCCCGCCGGGGCTAACCCTGAAAGAGGTTATCCGCCTCGATGTAATGGGCAAGCTACGGCTTGACGCCTACGAGCGATTCTACAGCCCGCCCCCGAGCAAAGGCAAGTAGCCGACAGCAAGGCCGCGCCTGAGCTGCGCCAGGCCTAGCGCCCAGTTCCCAACAACCGACAGCAAAACCACGCGGCGCCGGCGCGACGTGCGCTCAATTCCGACAGCAATAGCGCGCACCTGGTCGCGCTGCAGCTGGAAATACCGACAGCATTCCTTTTCACCCTTCAACCCCCAAACAATGCAACAGATTACCATCCTCGGAAACGTAGGCCGCGACGCGGTTATTCGGGACACCAACGGCCGGCGTGCAATTGGCTTTAGCGTAGCCGTAAACGAGAGCTACAAAGACGGCCAGGGTAACAAGGTCGAATCAACCAACTGGTATAGCTGCACCATCTGGCGCGACGGCCAGCAAAGCACCAAAGTTGCCGACTACCTGAAAGCAGGCCAGCAGGTGCTAATTCAAGGCCAACCAAAAATCCGGGTTTACCAGCGCAACAGCGATAAGCAGTGGGCGGGTGAAATCGAAGTACGCGTAGATAAGATTGAGCTAGTAGGCGGCAAGAAGGAAAGTGGCCCGGTGCAAGTAGCTGAGCAGCCTCAAACGCTAGGGCCCCAACGAGACGCGCCCCGCGCTGGTAACATGGCTGCCGCCAGTAATGATGACGACAACGATTTGCCTTTCTAAATGCGTGTGGTGAAGCTTATCTATCTGGCAGTGACAAGGCGTTTAACCTCATCACATTGGCTACAAACGTAGATGAGCTCGAAGCGAGTCCTCAATTTGATGCAGCCGCCCCAGCCTTGCATTTTGGCATTAGGATATTGCTGTTCATCATTAGGTACGCCATTGTAAGCAAACCCATACCCGTACTTGACGAGTCGCTTTTGCATAGGCCGGGCATGTAGCGCACAACGGTTACTAGCTCCACGGGTAGAGTTTTTAATGTAATGCCCTAAAGCCCTGTGTTTGCTGGTAGAGCAGCTGCTAAGCACAACTACCACTATGATATACCTCGCGAATTGATTAAGCATAGTGTGCAAAATAACAACTCCGCGTCAAGCATAAAGCGGAAAAACAAAACTGCAAAATCATGACACGAACTGAGCCATGAGCAAGGAAGATAACCGCAAAACGTTTCGCCTCGACACGGACGTAGCCGCGCTGCTGAAAGAAAGGCAAGAGAAAGGAAACATCACCACGGAGACGGAAACCGTCAACCGGCTGCTGCGCAACATTCCAAAGCAGGAGGCAGAACTTCAGCGGCAAATCAAAACCGTGAACGAAGAACGCCAACAGAAAGAGGAGTGGGCCACCCGGGCCCGGAATGCGGAGGCCGAACTACTGCGAATCAAGCAAGCAGTCGGCGTAATTTCTGCGCTATTTCTTCCTGCACCAGCCTAACCAGTACTTACCAGCAACAGAAAAGCCGGCCTTATGGGCCGGCTTTTTATATACCCCAATATGTAGCGTTACTGTTTTGGTATTGTAACGGTTTTGCAGCGGTTTCGTAGAGGTCTACGCAAACTGCTCAATGATCAGGCGCGTAGCCTGCGGCGTAAAAACTTTACCCGATAAGTCGATTTTTTCTGTTCTCGAATCATTCCACTTGGCTAGCCAGCGCATGAGCGTCCGCACATGAACGCCGAAATCCTCTGCTAGCTCCGATTTGCTCTTTCCTTTAGACGGAATCTCCATAGGTCTTAGTCAGTTACGAAGCGAAAATTACGGAATAAGCCTATTCTTACCAACGCCTTTAGCCGGCGTTTCCTGACTTTTCCTGACAATAACTGACAGTTCCTGACGTAACCTGACAACGCACCCCTGCAGCGCTTCACTTTTGGATTCTCTTAAGTGAAACGAAAACGGGGCGCGTAGTGAATAAGGTTCTTTTAGTTGGTGGGCTAGGCTATTTAGCATTCAGGGCGTTTCGCGCAGCAGAAGGCGCGAAGACATTGGACTATGAGGTTCAAAACGTCCGTATCCACAATTGGAACATTAAGACACCCGGAGACTTAGGCCTGCGCGCCCTTATTCGGTTTTCCAATCCATCATCGGTACAATTCAAGGTAGACAGCGTAGCGCTGAACATCTACCACCAAGGCGCACTGATAGGCGACTGTTTCATTAACACGCCCACGGTTATTGCCCCCAAAAGCTTCTCCCTGCAGGAATACCCCCTGCGTCTGCGCTTGGTCCCGATTGCCACGGCCTTGTGGCCTATTATCCGGGACAATAAGCCGTTGCCTGCAGTAGATGTGACCGGCTACGTGAAGATTGCCGGGATTGACCAGCAAATAGCCGTCACGGTGCCGCTGGCTGCCTACGACCCCCGCCAAAGCCTACCCGCTAAAAAGACCGCGAATGGTAACGCTTAGCGAGGCCCGGGCCCTGGTACCCCGCCCGCTGGGTATCATGGAAACCGCCAAGGCGGACGGCATCACGTCGGACATTATCCGGTCGGTGCTGGCAGTGAGTGAGAGCAGCGCCGGCCAAACGGCAGGCCTGGCTGCCAAGCTGCGCGGCGCAACGGCGCTGGAAACGTGCAAGAATGTCTTTGGCTTCGTCCGGGGCAATATCCGGTACCAGCTTGACCCGGCCGGCCAGCAGCTCATTAAGACCCCGGCATCGGTGGTGCATTCGGGCTACTGCGACTGCAAAGGCTACGCCCTGCTTATCAACTCGCTCCTGCGCGACCTGGGCATTCCTTCGGCTTTCCGCTTTGTGTCGTTCGGCACGAGCCGCACGGTGACCCACGTCTACGCGGTGGCCATGCTGCCGGCCTACTCGGTGGTACTGGACGCGTGCTTGCCCCGCTTCAATGAGGAAAAAGCCTATACCTACAAAGAGGACCATATGACCAAAATCATTCATATCAGCGGCGTTGGGCTGGATCACGAAACCCCGTTGGCGCTATCCGGCTTTGAGTCGGAGGGGGAATTAGACCTGAAACTGGCCCGCCAAACGGCCGAACTGGAGCGGAATCTAGCTGTCCGGGTGCAGGGTATTGGTTCGCCCCTGGTAAATAAGCTGGACGAGGCCGTAGCCGACTATTCCCGCGCCATCAACGCAATTCCGCATGGTGCGGCGCACGTTGCCGCCATCGGGTACGCCATCGGCAAGAAGGGCAAGAAGAAGGCTGTAAAGCCAGGCGCTGCGCCTGCCAACGACCGCAAAAAGCGCCGGGGCAACTTCATTACCCGGGCCGCTAAGAGCGTAGCCAAGGGCGCTAAAAAAGTGGCAAAAAAGGCCGGCACGGTGGCTAAGAAAGCCGGTAAAGCGGTGGTGAAAGTAGCCACCGCACCTATGCGCCTACTCACCAAAGGCCTTGCCGAAGTGATGCTGCCGAAGCTGGCGCCGATGTTCTTGTATTTGTTCATCACCAACCCCACCACGATTGCCGCGCTACCGGCCCGGGTGCAGCGCAAGCGGAAGAAAGCAGAGAAGTTCGCCCGCTTTATGACCAAAACGGTCGGCATGAAGGAAAAGCACTTCATGCAGATTGTCCGAAATGGCATCATGCGCAAAATGGGGGCTACTCCGGAGCAGATTCTATCGGCCCGGGTGAAAGGCCCAATCAGCGGCATTGAGGGCATCGGCGACATCTCCGAACTGCTGAGCATTGCCCTGGAAATCGTCAACAAGATTCTGTCGGTGTTCGGCAAAAAGCCCGCTGCAGATGAGACGCCCACGGCGGACGATATGCCCGACGTCAACTCGGATTTTTCCGACGCCACCGACAAGCAGCTGCGCCAGCTCGCGGTACACCTGACCAAGAAACCCGCTAGCCAGAAAGGGCAGGAGCCCGATACCCTGCGCAATGAAATGCTGCAAGAGGCCGCGGAAGAATTTGCCAACCGCCAGGTAGAGCAGGAGCCAGACGATACGCCGGTAGACGCGACCCTGCCAGGTGAGGAAGCCGCCTACGAGGAATCCTATGCGGAAGAATCCAGCAGCGAAGATTCCTACACCGATACAACGGCGGATATGGAATTTGACCCGGACTCGGTAGGCAAGCCAGGCAGGCTGCGCCGGGGAATCCTAAAGAAAATGGCGCCTATCCACGTGCGCTCCGGTCGCTTACACTAACCCATTTTTCATTCACTTAACCCCTTTACCCATTATGGCAAAAAGTGCAATTGCTGGCATCAACCGCCAGTCGCGCAAGGTTGACAGCCTTATCGCCAAAGCGCTCAAGAAGAAGGAGCAGCAGAAAGCCAAAGAAAAGGCCAAATCTGAATTGGCAGCCAAACGGAAGAAGCTCGCTTCCCTGCGCAAGTAACGAGCCTGCCGGCTGGCTAGTGCCACGCCCTAAATCAAGTAGTTACCCCAAAATCTAAGGCAATGCCATTAGGAAAAATCAAATTTCAAGGGCTGGGCACGAAGGTAGCCGGCCTGGCAGCTGGTACGGCTGCAACGGGCTTCATTCAAAAGGGCCTGACTAAGCTAGGGCTGGCCGGCATGACGTCCAACCTGGCGCTGGTGGCCATCGGCGCCGTAGGGCCCGACCTGCTGGGCAAGAAAAACCCGCTTCTGGGCCATGCTGGCGACGCCGTAATGGTGACCGGCATCAACGCCATCCTGCGCGAGCAGTTCCCCAGCCTGATTCAAGGCTTGGACGACAACGTAGCCGGCTACGGCGACTACGAGGTGGGCGAGGCCGACAGCTATAACGACGTGGACGTGTCGGGCATCGTGAGTGGACCCGATGACAACGTAGCGGGCACCAACGCCCTGTAAGCAGTAGCCTAGCTAGAAATGCACTTTTTACCCTCAAAAACTACGATTGTGAACGGACCTTCACGCGACCGGGCCTTGTATGAAAAGGCCAAGCAAATGTCGAAAAACGCAACCCCCACGATGGGTTTCCTCCGGGAAGAAATCGTGCTGGCCAACAACAACAATACCTATCGTTTCGGCTTCAACGAGCAGCGTAGCGGTATTCGTGGTTCGGAAAAGATGCTGAGCATCAAGGACTCGTTCATTGCCAACCGCCTGCAGTTGGGTATCCTGGTGGAGCGTAAGACCAAACCAGGCACGGGCGTTATTATGACGTTCCCGAACCCGGTGGTCGTGGCCACGGCTGGCACGACGTCGGCGACCGATTTGGAGGTCATTTTCAATGGCCAGCTGAAAGCCCAAATCGACCAGGAAGTGTTGATGGACGGTTTCAGCACCCGCCGGTTCCGTTTCGTGCCTTCTACCCAGCAGCAGACAGGCGCGGCCAATGCCAACAACATTGCCCTGTCGGAGCAGCGTTTCGGAGACGGCCAGGTGGAAGTAGAACCCAACATCATTCTGGTGGGCACCAAGCGTAACGAGTTTACGATTACGCTCCCTCAGTTCGACCCCTCGGTAACGCCCAACATTGCGGCCACGGACGCGGCCTTTGACGTGCGCCTGGTGCTGGAGCTTTCAGGCTTCCACATCCCGGGCGGTGCTGCGCTGACCAAGTAGTAAGCGAGTAGTAGGGCACAAGCAAAAGTCCCGGCCGGGGTTGACCGGGCCGGGACTTTTGATTTTCCGACAGCACGACCGGCGCTGAGCTGGCGCGCCTCAGGGAGCCAGGCGCCGGCAACCGACAGCAATATTTTTCCCTGGAGCGCGCCAGGCCTGGTAAAAACGACAGCAAATAATTCCGCTGCAGCGCCCGGGCGCCGGCAAAACCGACAGCAATCATTCAAACGAATATGAACAATATCGATTTCAAAAATTCCGTAGCCATCAACGTGCCGCTAAACGGTAGCGCCCAGCAGGCTATCGGCAACCAGTCTACGCTAGACGGTAAGAAAATCAAGGCCATCATTGCCCGGGCCACTAACAGCACCGACGCTTTCCTGACGAGTACGAACGTAGCCGTCGCACAAAACCTAAACGGGGGCGTCTACCTGCAGATTACGAGTAAGAACAACGTCGTGCTGCACGATGCTATTCCCTTGTACCTGTTGGACCCGACCGCGAACGGTACCGGCCAAATCCTGTCGCTGGATAGCCAGGAAATCGACTGGACAAAGACGCGCATCATTTGGGGCGACCCGGCGAAGGCGCAAGAAAACAAAGGCAAGGAATTGCCCCTGGTTGTCGTCTACTAGCCTAGCTCTGCCATGATACGCGACATAGCCGACGCAGTAGAAACGCTTGAGGAAGCCGGCGCCCGCTTCTACAGCATTACCGGGGCCGGCACCCACATTGCCTACGAGCCGGACAACGACAACGCGACGAGTGACGATGCTATAGCGCGTTTTCAGAAGGATTGGGGCAAGTTGGGCCCGGGCATTTATACCGTCAACTATAAAAAGTCGAAGACGGACACCAGGGCAAAAACGAGCTTCCGCATCAACAAAAGCCCGGAGTTTGTCGGCAATCCTGGCGGTATGGGTGGGGGCTATGATGGGATGATAACCCAGCTGCAGATTCAGCTTGAGCAGATGAAGCACGCCCAAGAAATGGCCGATGTGAAACGCCGCTACGAGGACGAAATACGGCAGTTAAAAGAACAAAGTGAAGCCGGCACCGGCCCGGAAAAATTCTTACAGTACGTGGGACAAATCAACCAACTATACGCAAACGCGAAGGGCGGCAACGTCGCCGCTTTGCCGGCCGCAAGCGCTAACGTAGCTGGCGCGGCAAGTGATGAGCTGAGTGAAGTTGCGCAAAGCACCGTGGAGGCAATCTACGCGGCGCTGGGTAACAGTGAGCCAGCCACCTTAAATGCGCTCCGCAAAATCGGAGCCCTGGCGCGGAATAACCCCGCCCAGATTCAGCAAGTTATAGCAATGCTCTAAAGATGGGATTCAAGCTAACAACGAACAGCAACTACGCTGGCGCCACACTTTACCCGGTGGGCAGTGGCGTTCGGGTGCGCAAGCTGAAAGGCAGCGAACCGGACATGAGCAACAGCGGCATTTTGCGCACGGCCACCACGCCAACGCCGTTCGGCAAGGCGACCGGCCGGCAACTGCAGCCCACCAAAGCCAAGGACGCCAAAGGCAACCCGGTAAACGGCTGGATGGAAGTCGTAGACGACAAAGGGGGTAAGGGCTGGGTACGGTTCGACCTGCTGACCCGCATCATTCCGACGTCAGCTATTAAGCAAGGCGACGGAGAACTGCTAGTAAAGGCGTTTATCAACCGCGACCTGCGCACGGCCAAAACCCTAGCCTATACCAATGCCCTACTGGCCACGCTGCAGCGCAAAGGCGGCGTAAGTGGTCCGGGGCTGAATAGCTACCTGACCGCGCAAAAGCGCTTAGAACTGCGCATTAAAGACCGTCAGCGCCGTTTGCAAGCGGCTAAGGACATTATCAAGGTCGTGCAGTTTGTAAACCCAGCGCTGGCCGTGTTCAGCGAAGCCGCCATTAAGCGAATCTACGGTGTAGAGGAAAAGGCGGTGAAGGGTATAGGAGTAATACCCATTGCAGCCATCGTCGTGGTGGCGGGCATTACGCTGGTAGCGGGCGTAACCTGGTATGCGGCGTATAATCATTTCAAGGCCGATTCCGAAGCTTCGGAAATCGACCTGAGCGAAGCCCGCAACCTGGCAGCCGTGCTGGAGAAGGTAGACCCCGAAACCAAAAACAAGGTACTGTCGGAGGTCAAGAAGTACGGGCAGGACCAAAAGGACGAAGGCAGCGCCGAAGCCAAGACCGCTGCCAATACCGGCCCCCTTGCCGAAGCCGGGGGCATCCTTAAGTGGGGCGGTCTTATTTTTCTCGGTGCTAAGCTTTTCGGGTAGTGGCTGATTACCGGAAAATCGTCCCGTTCATCTTAGCGGAGGAACGGGGCGAGAACCGCGACCCGAAAGACCCAGCAGCCAAACGGCCGGCGCCCGGTGGGGGCGGGCTCCACACCAACAAGGGCGTAACCTGGGGGACATTCGTTGACCTGGCGCCCAAAGTTGGCTATAAGCCGACCCTAGCCCTATTCCGGGCAATGCCGGCGACCGTTTGGGGCCAAATCTTCAAGCGCGGTTTTTGGGATGAAATCGGCGGCGACCAAATCCAGTCGCAAGCCCTGGCCGACGCCCTGGTGGAGTTTGCCTACATGGCCAGCCCGGGGCGGGCCCTGAGCTACGCCCGCCTGGTACTCCGCAACCTTGGCCACGGCTATTTAAAGCCGAAAGGCACGGCCGACCGGGTGCTACTCGCGGCAATCAACGGCACGAATGCCCAGCGCCTGGTTGCCGCCTACATGGCCGCCCGCCTGGCCTTCATTAAACGGGGGAACCCGCGCTATCAAAAGAACTGGTTGCTGCGCTACAACAAGTTAAAATCCTACATAGCCCGGCTAGGGGCGGCGGAACCAACGCAGCAAGTGGCCGGGGTTAATACTCTCCAACAATGGCAGATGTAGATAAATTTCTAGCCCTATACGGCCCGGCTGCCCTGGCTACGGAGCGCAAATACGGGGTGCCGGCCCTGGTTACGCTCTCGCAGCACGTTTGGGAAGGTGGCTGGGAAAACAAGAATGCCGGGCACAACCTATTCGGCGTGAAAGTGACCCCAAACTGGAAAGGGGGACGTCAGCTGCAATTAACCTGGGAGGTCCATACTACCCCGGACGTGAAATATCCGAAGGTGGTCAGCGTGACGAAGCGCCCGGACGGCAAATGGCACTACCGGGTTTACGCCTGGTTCCGGGCTTACCCATCGGTGCAGGCTGCCTACGAAGACCACGCGCTATTTCTGCGCCAGAATAAGCGCTACGCGCCGGCCTTCGCAGTGAAACATGACCCGGTGGCCTTTGCGCGGGAAATGGCTAAAGCCGGCTACGCGACCGACCCGGACTATTTCAACAAGCTCCAGAAGACGATAGCCATTTTTAAAAAAAAAGGATTCCCAGCGGGGCCGCTGGCGGCGCCGGCGCCATCCTCCTTGCCGGCCTCGCCTACTGGTACTACCGCCAAAGCAACGCCGGCAGCGGCCCCACCAGCACCGACTAAGTAATGGGGCAGCTACTGAACATTTACCACGAGGGGCCCGCGGGCCCGCGTGTGTCAGGTTACCCCGGGTATATGGGGGCAGCCAGCGACGACGACCTGGTGCTGGTGCTGGAAAATGCCTGCGACGCGAAAGCCATTGTCTACGCTAGCAAGGAATACGGCTACGGGGTGGGCAGGCAGAAACTATGTGAGCTGCAGCCCGGCGAACATTGGAAAGCGCCTGGCTTCGGCTTGCAGCTTACCGGGGTGGAGGTGCTGACGCCGGAAGCCATAACGGTAGGCAGCCTGCGAATAAACTGGGAAACGGCAACGGCCGGTTTTCCGACCGGGAACGACTTGCTGGTGATGCGCCGCTACTTGCAGGACGGCACCCAGCGGACGGTCGTTGAAACGGTAATAGGTGACCAAGACCTGGTACCCAACGCCAACGGTATCCGGTTTCTGAATCGGGGCCAGAACGCCGTCAACGTCGGAGGGGCGCTACTGACGCCAGGCCAGCAACTCGACATACCAGCGGAGCCAGGCTACTTGCTGAGCAGCAAACTACGCATTCAGTTTATCGGCCAGCAGGATTTAGTTGAACAACTTGAAATCGGGCCGTGATGCAGGAAGAAGTCTACATGACGGTGTTAATCGGCCTGGTGGGCTGGTTGGTGAATCGGTCGGTAAGCAAGCTGGATAAAACGGTAGAAACGCTAACCGGGGAGGTAATAGAACTCAAGACCGAACGCAAGCTGCAGGATAAGCGAATGGAATCACTTGAGGGGGAGAATAGGGTATTAAGAAAGGCCCTCAGGGCTATTGATAACATCATTTACGAACGCTTCGGCATCAAACTTACCTATGATGAATTTTAACCTGAAAAATGCTTGGGAACATCCGCTAAGCTCTCTGGTGGGCGTAGTGGTGGCCCTGGTGCTGCTGGCTTGCGCCCTGCTCAAAATGTGGCCCATTGGCGACGTAATGCCGGTGCTACTGGTCGTAGTGCCGTTCCTGTTGTACGGCCGCAAAACGGGTGGGCCTGGTGCGACGCCTATGCTGGCGCTCCTGCTGGTCGTGGGCGTGGTTGGGTGCAACAAGACCCTGGCGCCGTTGGTGGCCACGTCGGACAGTACGACCGTCACTGTCCGGGAAAGGCTTGTACCTGTTGCCGGGGGCGTGGCCACGGCGCCGGCCATCAACTACGACAGCCTAGCGGATGCGCTACGGCATTCGGGCGGCGTCTACTCGGTAGAAGACCCGGCCCTGCGCGCTCAGCTCAATTTCTGGGTAGACCAGTACGGCCGGCTGCGCACGAGCTGCGAAGCCAAGCCCACGTCGGTTCCCGCCACCGACCGGGAAGAAAAGCGCACATCGGCCCGAGTAGCACAAGTGCCGGTAAAGCAGAAAGCCAACCGGGGCCAGCGCTACCAGCACCGGGTAGCCAAGCGGGCCGGCGTTTCCTGGTCGCTCTATTTCTGGACAGCCGGCATCGTTTCGGCAGCCGGCGCGGTGCTGGGCTTTATCGGTGGCCGGCGCTGGGAGCGTGGCGACCGGGTGCGGCTACTCTACGCACAAGCCAGGACGATTCCTGAACTCTAACCGACAGCACGACCGGCGCTGAGCTGGCGGATATCCGGGCGCCAGGCGCCGGCAACCGACAGCAATAGTTCGCACCTGGTCGCACGTCGAGGGAAAAAACCGACAGCAAAAATTCACGCTGCACCTGACGGCCGCAGCAAAAACCGACAGCAACTAACATGGCTAGATACCAACAGCCAGAATTTGAAGCCCGCCCCGAGGTTACGAGCCTAGCGGCGGGCTTTAATTCTTATGTAGAAACCAAGTGCCACACCTTCCGCATACGGAATACCGGCAGCACGTCTATTACCCTAACCGTAGGGTCAGTTCCTTTCGAGGTGCAGGCCGGCCGTAGTTGGGGCCTTGATACCGCCGACCCACGCGTGGTGATTCGCCAGCCGGTGCTAGTGCAGCTACCAGACGAAGCCGGCGCGGTGGCCCTGGTAGAACGCATCCTACTTATCAAGCTCTAAGATGCGGTTCATACCAGACGACGCAACCGGGGGCGGGCCAGTGGCCGCTAGCCAGGTGAGCGTAACAAATGCCGGCTACGATAACCAACAGGAGGTAAACGACGCGCTGCTGTACGTGGCGCTGGCAATTACCAGCTTTAGCCACGCCCACGGCGTCCGGCTACTCGGTAGCACCCTGGCCAGCGTGACGCTAAGCTGGGCCTATAACAAGGCCGTCACGAGCCAGGCCGTAGCCGGCCAACTGCCCGCTGTAGCGGTGCGCAGCCTTACCCTTGCTGAGAACCTGACGGCAAACAAAACCTACACGCTGCAGGCCACGGACGGCGAAACGCTGAAAACGGCGAATGCTACCGTCTACTTCTCAAACGACCGTTTTTGGGGCGTTGGGCCTGCAGGCCTGAACGGGCCGGGTGGGCTAAGTGGCGGCGGCAACGACCGGCCGGCCACCGAAACGCGGGTAAAGGACTTCACCGTAACGGCCGGCCCGGGGCAAAAAATCTACTACATGCGCGCGGCCCGACTAGGGGTTGGTACCTACAAGGTAGGCGGGTTTGAAGGGGGCTTTGTGGAACGTTTAGTGAGCTATACCAACAGCGCCGGCCACATTGAAAACTTCCTGATAGGGGAGTCCGCAACGGATAACCTAGGCGTCACAACTGTAAACGTTAGCTAAACATGGCAGGCGAAATAGAAGTAATTAACCGCATCAAGCGGAAGAATAACCCCGACCGACCGGTGGTAGATGCGGAGAACGTCGCCGGTGGCCCGCGCCGGTATGAAACCTACGCCCTGATGGTGGCCGACCTGGCGCCCGGCTCCGAATACTTGCTGCCAGGGGTTCAGGCCTATGTATGGAACGACGCCGACCTGAGCAAGCAGGGAGCCTACCGGGTTAAGTTCGACCTGACGCTGGAGAAGGAGCCGGACGGGGAAGGCATGGCAGCCGGCACAGTTGTGGACTACTGGCGCGGGGACAAGTCCTGGCAGCCGTTGAACAAAGCAGCCGTAGGCCTGGCACTCGTGCCCAACGTGGACGCCACCAACCCGGCCAATATCGTGCAGACCGCTACTTATCGAATGGTGACGGATGCGGAGAAAGCCGCGTGGAATGCCAAGCAGGCCGCGCTAGGGTACACGGCCGAAAACGTGGCCAACAAGGGCCAGGCCGGGGGCTACGTGCCGCTGAATGGTACTACCAAAATTGATTCGGTTTATCTACCGTCCTACGTAGACGATGTAGTGGAATCCGCGACGGTGGGCGCCCTGCCTGCGGTCGGAGAGGCCGGAAAAATCTATGTAGTAACCGCCACGAATGAGCAATACCGCTGGAGCGGGTCTACCTACATCAAGCTGGTGGCTTCGCCTGGTTCGACGGATGATGTTCCCGAGGGCGCGACCAACAAATACTTTACCGACGCTCGGGTACTGGTAACTACGCTGGTGGGCTATGCCATTGCCGGCGTTGCGGGTCTACTATCGGCCGGCGACTCGCTGCTGGTGGCGTTGGGCAAGCTGGAAAAGCAAATAGCCGGCAAGGCCGATACCAACCACACCCACGCCACGGCCACCGGCGCTGCCCCGGGCTTTATGAGTGCGGCCCACTACACGAAGCTGGAGAACCTGACGACGGTAGGAGGTGGGGAGCTTCCCTACAATCCGGCCACGGCCTATGCCTACCCCACGCAGGTTACCTACGATACGCCGGCCGGCTACGACGGCGGGGCCCGCACGTTCCGCAGTAAGAACACCGGCGCTGCAGCTACCCAGCCCGCGCCCCTGAATGCGACCAACGTTGTCAATGCCGCCTGGGAGGAAGTGAGCAAAGCCCTAGTAGGGACGCTTTATGTCGTCACCGGCACTAACACAAACGGCAGTATGACGCAGAAGGCCGTAACGGATGCGCTCAACCTGAAAGCCGACAAAGGCGCCGTTCCTAGTGGTGCAGGAATGCCCCTGAAATTCGACAAGACCTATATCTACGGGGTATTTGCAGCACCTACGGCCATTACGGTTGACATGGCCGGGGCCGTCATTGGGGCAACCGTGAATTTCACCTACACGGCCGACAGTAACGCCGTGGTCCTGCCTACGGTGAACACGGTTGGGGCCGCTATTCAGGTAAAGAAGCTGCAGGGTGGATTCAAGAACGGCGCGACGCATGAATGCTACATGCGCTACGTAGGGGGCAACGTTTTTCACTTCACCATTGCTATTCCGACTGCCTAATGCTATTCGAGGATACCTTTTTTTTCTCCTTACTCAATACTAAGGTTGAACTGCTATCAGTGCAGGTGACGGGCAACCGGCTGGATATTACGGTAACGGGACCTCCTACGCCGTCGCTGGAGCTGGAGGACGGCAGTAGTATTCTGCTTACCGGCGTTTATACCAAAACGTGGGGCACCAACGGCCACACGGTCGGGGTAGCATTTGACGCCGTGGGCCAGCTAACCGGCCTCAACCTGAGCAATGCCGGGGGGATTGGCACGTATGGGGCGCCCGCCAGGTATCTATACTTAGATGCGTTTCCCAACCTGTCTACGGTGACGCTCAATAACTCCATAGTAGAAAAGCTAACGGGCAAGGCTACAACGGTGGCCAGTACGGGGTCGCTGAACGTGAATGGTACTACCGACCTGAGCGGGCTGGATGCGGTGACGGTAAGCTGGATGGGTAACGCGGTGGCCAGCGTCATTCCACCACTCCCCGCCCGGCTTTCGAGCTACGATATTAGCAACAACCGCATAGATGCGTTTTCCTTGCCCGTTGCCTATCCGCTGCTGGAAACGCTGTATTTAGGGAACGGGGCCACGATGGGCCAAACGGTTGGTAAACGCATCAACGCCCCCGACCTGCGCAACGCTCCCAACCTGAAACGGCTGTATGCAAACGACGTGGATATAAAGGCCCCACAGTGGCCCACCAGCACGTCGCAGTTCCTGGCGCTGGACTGCAACCGTAGCAAGCTTTCAGCCGCGACGTGGGCCGGCACCTGGTCGCAGCTTATAGCCGTGGTGGCTGGCGCCCTGTCCCTTACTGACATTCGACTAAGAGTGGCCGGCCTCACGAGTACGGAACTCGCCGCCATTGTCGATGCTGTATGGGCCAACCGTGCCAGCCGGCCGTCGTCGGGAACCCGGATGCTCTCCCTCGACACACAAGAAGTAGCCAGCCCTTACCCGCTGGTGCAGACGGCCAGCAACCTCTACCCGGGCCTGGTTTACAATGTGGGCGCTGTTGACCTGGCCACGCGCAACAAGGCCGCAGCACTCCGGGCGCTAGGTTGGACGGTAGGCCTAAACGCGCCGGCATTCCGGCTTACCTACCTAACGGCCAGCACAACCCGGCTTACCTGGCAAAGTGACGTAGACGTGGACTTTTTTGGGGTAGGGGATACCCTGCAACTGCTGCAGGTGCAAAACCAGCCAAGCACGTCTACGCCCTGGCTTGCGCTGGGTAACTACACGGTAGCGTCAGGCAGTGGCAAGGTATGGGACATTAACGGGGGTATGTCGGCCAACAACGGGGCAACCATTGTGCACGGCGTTTTTGATAAGGTATAAGCAATGACTTTCGCAGACTTTAACACGTGGTTCGACCGGCTACCCTTCGGCAAGCAAATGGACTTGCAGCGCAAAGCCGGTTTCAGTGTGGTTGACCCTGAGCATAGCCAGCTACTGGCCCGCGCTGCAGAACGGGTCGGGCTACCGCGCACGGCTACGGCCGTGGAGGTGCTTTACGCAAAGCAACATGGGGCCATCGGCTGTCCCTGCCAGGAAGGGCACGTAGGAGAGGAAAAGGAAGGGGGCGCGTACCAGCTGAAAAGCGGCTGTGTAGCGGAGAACTTCCCGACCTACCTACTCCACACCGACCCCGAACGATTCCAGAACCGCCAGGACGCATTCAGCGAACTATCAGCCGAAGCGGTGGCCAAGCACTACGACCCCAACAAGTTCGACCCGCTGGTGGTATGGGCCGACCCGCTGCAGCGGAAAGTCTTTGTGCTCAGTGGCCATTCCCGTTTAGAAGGAATGAAGCGCCGGAAAGCTCCCTACGTGCCGGTGCGCCAGTTCCGGGGCACGGAGGCCGAAGCCATCCAATTTGCCCGGGTAGACGCGAACCGTTCCGGCAACGCCGAAAGCTTGGTAGAGGACTTGAAAGCCTACAAGCTGATGCGCGACGGTGACCAGGCCCGTAACCTTAAGCCGACCAAGAAAGGGGAGCTTTCGCGGGCCTTCAAAGGCAAGGCAGCCAAGCTGGAGGCGTGGAGCCACTTGACGCCGGGCGGGTTGTTCCTCGACACGCTAAGCCAGGATAACCGCACGGAGTTTCCCTACCTGGAGAAGTTCGCCACCTGGGTAGGCCAGCTTCGGGGAAAGCATCCTGAAATGACGAACACCCACGAGTCGGACTGCTTCAATTTCTTCTACTCCGATGCCAAGCACCAGAAGGTAAGCCGGGAGGAGTTTGATCAGCTAATCGAAAAGCGGTTGGCGTGGGGCAAGCCGCGGCTTTTCCCCGAGTGCGACCGGGGCGGGTGTACTGACCTTAACGACCTGGCAAAGCGGGGGCCACAAGCGGACGCCTACAAGATGCTGGAGGCGTTGGCCAAGTACCGCGAAACCATCACGTCGCGCCTGCGCACCACCGACCGGGGCCTACGGGTGTACACCAATGAGGAACGGGAACGGCTTAAGGAGCAAGGCCAGCTACTGGACCAGGAAATGCAGCGCCTACGCCGGGACTTGGGCCAGGCCGAAGCCGCGCCGGCTCTGTTTGGTTTGCCGGCTGGTACGGGCCTATCAGCTAGGGTAAAAAAAGGGCTTGCCAGCCTGAAACACTTAAAGCCAGCGGAGCGCGTAATACTTGCCCACGAACTATTGCGCACAACGCCCGCGTAGGGCTGCTGTCGGTTTGGCCGGCTGCAGCAGCTGGCCAGGCTTCGGAACGCTGTCGGTTTCCAGATCCTGAGCGCGCACATTGACGAAAATCTGCTGTCGTTTTTACCAAGTACACGTGTATGACCAGCGAAATAATGCTGTCAAAATATCCCAGTACCTGCCACATTCTACCAACTCATCCGTACTAGGGAAATAGCCATTTACCCCCTATATCTACATGTCTTCTGCAGTACCGCGTTACTCTGCTGAGAGTGAAGCGAACCTAGTTCAACGTTTGTACGCGCGTGATGAGTCTGCAATGACCATCTTCTATAGTAACTATCGCGCTGCCCTCTATCGGGTTATCCTGCGCATTGTCAAAAGCCCTGATATGGCAGATGACGTATTACAGGAGAGCATGCTAAAAATATGGCTCAGTTTTGCTCACTATGATGCTGGGAGAAGTCGCCTATTCACTTGGGCGTTAAACATATGCCAGCACCAGGCAATTGACACACTTCGGTTAAAAGCTAACCGGCAATGGACTAAGATGGATGATATAATTGGTTGTATCCCGGCCAAGCAAATGGCTACCCCTGCCGCAAGTATGCTTAGTTCCGATTTAGCTACCTGTCTGGCTTACCTGAAGCCCATCTACAGAGAAGTATTAGAGTACCGCTTTTATCAGCAAATGTCTGTTGAGGAAACAGCTAAGCATCTAGATATGCCCCTAGGAACATTGAAATCACGGAATAGAGAAGCTATGCGTTGCTTATTACTGATTTGGAAAAAAAGCTAAGGTTAAAAATCAGGCATCTTAGCCAGCTGCTCATCGTCGTCAAACATTCCCAACTCGCGCAGGTAAGTTGCTGTAATGCCGGCGTGGGCGTGGCGACAATGCCGGCGTACTAGCTCTATATCCTTCGTGGCCAGGTACAGATTGATAGCGCCGGTATGCTTGTAGCCATATACGGTATGTTCACCGTCAGCCAGGCCCACAGCCATAAGGACCTTGCGGTGCCGTTTTGCAAACCAGTTCTTTCCTACGGGGACGGTGCCTGGCTTCTGGTCCTTCGTGAACACGTAATAGTCGGGCGGGTAGCTGCGAATGCCGGCCGCGTCAATCATGGCAGCTAGCTTGGGCAATATGGCTACGTGTTCGGCCCGGCTGTTCTTGGCCCGGGACGCCGGTACTAGAATAGTCTTCTCGCGCAGGTCTCGAACGCGGAGTAATCGTAGCTCGGTACCACTCCTTATAAAGCAGTAGTAAATGAAGCTTATATATAGGAGTAGTTGATGGTCGCCCCGCGCTTCTATTTCGGCCGTAATAGCCCGGCGCTCGGGTTCGGTATAGGGTACGTGAATAGGGGAGGCCTCTACCTTGCGCAGTTCGGTTGGTGCGGCCGGGTTCCGGTTTAGAATTTCGTTTTTGACCAGGTAGTTAAAATGGGCGTTCAGGCTATTCCTATAGTTATTGTATGTCTTGGCCGAGATGCCGCGCTTGCTCTGCTCGTCCAGGAACTTGTTGATGTGGGCCAGGTTCAGATAGCGCATAGGAAGGTTACCGAAGGTGGGAAACTCCTTTACTTTCCTTTGGGCCACTAAATAGAACTCAGTACCAATTCCAGCAGCGGCCTTACGCTCTACTACCCATGTGAGGGCATCCAGTACGGTCGCAGTCCGTGGGTCTAATCCTAATGTGACAGCTGGGGTAGTGCCGGTGGTGTAGCCTTCCTTTAATAAGGTGCGGATTTCAGCAAGCTTCTCTTTGCACACCCGGCGCCGGTCGCGGAGCGTGGTGTACTTGTTCATACCCGTATACTGCTTCCGAACGAAGGCTTGCTTGTCCGTATCCCATATCCGGTAGTCGATGTACCAGCGCTTGGATAGGTCGCCGTCCGCGTCGAATAGGCGCGGTTCATAGTCAGGCGAAAACATAGCGTGTTATAAAACTGTGATAAAAAAATAACAGGCACGAAAAAACCGCATAGAACATATGTTCTATGCGGTTTTTGAAAGTAGCGGGGACGAGAGTTGAACTCGTGACCTCAGGGTTATGAATCCTGTGCTCTAACCAACTGAGCTACCCCGCCGGGTTTTTGGTGCCGCAAAGGTAGCCACAAGATTTGTAGCGGCGCAAGCGTTGGCGCAAAAAAAAACCCATTATCTTGCCGCAAACCCACGGTGCGGCTGTGCACTGATTGGCCTTCGGTTTGTTTTTCATCTGCTTATGCCGCTCTCCGCTACTCGCTCCAAACACCGGTTCACGGTAGAATACCCCATTAACGCCTCGCCTAAGATCTTATACCCTTACTTGGCCAGCGCCTCCGGCCTGGGGCACTGGTTTTGCCAGAAAGTACGCCTGGACGAGCAGCACCATTTTATTTTCACCTGGGATGGGCAGGACCACTACGCGGAAATGAACTCCCACCGCACCAACCGGTCGGTGCGCTTTGTCTTCCTCGACAAAAACCGCCGTCACACCCCGGATGCCAACTTCCTCGACTTCACCATCGAGTCCTCGGAGCTGACCCAGGAAGTATTCCTGCGGGTGATTGATTACTCGGAGGAAACCGATGAAATTGAGCTGCAGGAAATGTGGGATAATTTGGTACAGAATCTGCGGGAGCAGGTGGGCGGCTAGCTGCTGCCAGCCGCGCTTCTTCTGGGCGTAAGCAAAACGAGCGGTACTTTCGTTTTGCTTACGCTTTCTTATTGGCAGCCGGGAGCCCGCCGGGCGCGCTGCATCCTTTATGAAAAAACTCGATAAACTGATTCTACAGGCCTTTGCCGGGCCTTTCTTTCTCACGTTCGCGGTGGTGCAGTTCATTCTGCTCACCCAGTACATGCTCAAATACCTCGATGACATCATCGGCAAGGATTTGGGCGGGGGCGTGCTGGCCCAGTTGCTGGCTTTCTTTAGCATCCTGATTGTCCCCATTTCCCTGCCGCTGGCTGTGCTGCTTTCCTCCCTCATGACGTATGGCACGCTGGGGGAGCACCAGGAGCTGACGGCCATCAAAACGTCGGGAATTTCCTTGCCCCGCATCCTGCGCCCGGTGCTGCTGGTGAGTTTGCTGCTGGCGGGGGGAGCCTTCTGGTTCAACAACACCATTGTACCCAAGGCTAACCTGAAAGCCTATAGCCTGCTCTGGGACGTGCGCCAGCAAAAGCTGGCCCTCGATATCCGGGAAGGCATCTTCTACAACGGTATTCCGGGGTATACCATCAAGGTAAACAAGAAGCTGGGCGAAAACGGGGACCGGCTGCACGGCGTCATGATCTACGACCATTCCCGCAGCGCCGGCAATTCGGCCATCATTCTGGCCGACTCCGGCCGGATGTTTACCCGCTTTGGGGGGCAATACCTGAGTCTGGAGCTCTATAGCGGAACCAGCTACATCGAGCAGCCCGAGGCCAACAACCGCTCCGAAACCGGCTTTATGCGCCAGAATTTTCGCCGGAACCTGATAACCTTCTCACTGGCTTCCTTTAACCTGGACCGCACCAAGGAAGAGCTGTTTTCGGAAAACAAGATGATGAAGAACCTGCAGCAACTTCACAGCTACACCGACTCGCTACAGCGACAACTAGGCGTGGAACGCCTGAAGACCACCGCCGAGCTAAATTCCTACTATTCACATCTGCGGGTAGATACAACGGGGCAAACCCAGCGGGAGCGACTGGCCCAGTGGAAACGCATTCCGGTGCGCCGCCTGACGCCCCTTACGCCCGGGCTGGTGCAAAACGCCACTGACCGGGCCCGCAACGTACAGTCTTCTATCACCAGCTCCCAGATCCGCCTGGCCGAAATTGCCCGCGACACCAACAACTACCGCATCGAAATCTACCGCAAGTACACCCAGTCGGCGGCCATCCTGATTATGTTCCTGATTGGAGCCCCGCTTGGCTCTATCATTAAGAAAGGAGGCCTGGGCGTGCCCGTGCTGATTTCCATCATCTTCTTTATCGTATTCTATGTGCTGTCCATTATTGGGGAGAAATATGGGCGGGAAGGAGTGATGCCCGTGGGCATCGGCATGTGGATGGCCAACCTGATTCTGCTGCCCATTGGCGTGTTCTTCCTAAACCAGGCCCGCCACGACTCCGGCTTGCTGGAAGTAGACTTCTGGCGCCGCCTGCCCGCCCGCTTGCCGAAGTTTTTGGGCGGTGCCCCGAAAGCCTAGCAACCAAGGTGGTTTTTCGACTGTGGGGTAGTGATACAGCCGAAAAAACCGTTACCTTTGCGGCACCCCGAGGTGCGGGGTAATGCATAATTTCATTTTTAAATCCAAGACGGGGAAACCTATCTGCCGATGAAACTCACTACCGAAGCAAAACAGGCTATTTTCGAGAAAAGCAGCCTGCAGAAGTCTACCACCGATACCGGTTCGGCCGAATCGCAAATTGCGCTCTTCACGCACCGCATCAACCACCTGACGGAACACCTGAAGGTGAACAAAAAAGACTTCTCGACCCGCCTGGGTCTGCTGAAGCTTGTAGGTAAGCGTCGTCGTCTGTTGGATTACCTGCAGCACCGCGAAATCAACCGCTACCGCGCAATCATTAAAGAGCTGGGTATCCGCAAGTAACCTCGCCCTAATGGAGCAGGGAGCCTTTTTTCAAAGGTTCCCTGCTCTTTTTTTGGGCAGTCTGGTCAGCGGCGTAATCCCACAGACTGCTCTTCCCCCGAAAATTCCTACCTAGAGCAAAAGGGGGCCGCTGCCGGCCCGCTTTTTACGGCTGCTCGCCCGCTGTCGCTTTTTCAAGCAAACTGAGAAGATGCCCAATTACAACGCTATTACCAAGAGCATTGCCCTGCCGGATGGTCGGCAGATTACCCTGGAAACCGGCAAGCTGGCCAAATTCGCGGATGGTGCCGTGGTAGTGCGCCTCGGCGACGCCATGCTGCTGGCTACCGTCGTGTCGCAGCCCAGCGCCCGCGGCGACGTGGATTTCCTGCCCCTGTCGGTTGATTACCAGGAGAAATTTGGCGGTGCCGGTAACATTCCCGGCTCGTTCCAGCGTCGCGAAGGCCGCTTGTCGGACTACGAGATTCTGGTGTGCCGCATCGTAGACCGCATCCTGCGCCCGATGTTCCCCAAGGACTATCACTACGAGGTGCAGGTAATGATTACGCTGATTTCGGCCGATAAGACCGTGCAGCCCGACGCCCTGGCCGCCCTGGCCGCTTCGGCTGCTCTGTCGATTTCGGATATTCCCTTCGCCGGCCCCATCTCGGAGGTTCGTGTGGCCCGCATCGACGGCAAGCTGCAAATCAACCCCCTGACCGCCGACATTGCCCGCGCCGACATCGACCTGATCGTAGGAGCCACGGCCGATTCGGTAGCCATGGTGGAAGGCGAAATGAACGAAGTGAGCGAAGAGGAAATGGTGGAAGCCATTGCCTTTGCCCACGAAGCCATCAAGGAGCAGGTTCGCGTACAGCAGGAATTGGCCGCCGCCGTGGAAAAATCCCACGTGAAGCGCGAGTATCCCAAATACGAGGAAAACGATGAGCTGAAGCAGCGCATCACCGAGGCCGTATATCAGGGGGCTTACGAGGTAGCCAAGTCGGGCAATACCAGCAAGGCGGGCCGTAAGGAGGCTTTTGGTGCTATTAAAAAGCCTTTGCTGGAGCAGCTGCTCGCCGAAAACCCCGAGCTGGACCAGAAAATGTTCGGCCGCTACTACGGCTCGGCCGAGAAGAAGGCCATCCGCGACATGATGATCAAGGAGCGCACCCGCCTCGATGGTCGCCAGCTAACGGAAATTCGCCCCATCTGGAGCGAGGTAAACTACCTGCCCGGTGCCCACGGTTCGGCCCTGTTCACCCGCGGCGAAACCCAGTCGCTGACCACGGTTGCCCTCGGCACCAAGCTCGATGAGCAGATCATCGACACGGCCATGACCTCGGGCTACAGCAAGTTCATGCTGCACTACAATTTCCCGGCCTTCTCGACCGGTGAGGTGAAGCCCAACCGCGGCCCCGGCCGCCGCGAAATCGGCCACGGTAACCTGGCCCAACGCTCCTTGAAGAAGGTAATGCCTTCCGACGACGAGAACCCCTACACCGTGCGCATCGTGTCGGACATCCTGGAGTCGAACGGCTCTTCGTCGATGGCGACGGTTTGCGCTGGTTCGATGGCCCTGATGGATGCGGGTATTCCGGTACGCGCCGCCGTTTCGGGTATTGCCATGGGCCTTGTGCAGGACAAGGAAACCGGCGAGTACGCCGTGCTGTCCGATATCCTGGGCGATGAGGACCACCTCGGCGACATGGACTTCAAAGTAACCGGCACCGAGAAGGGTATCGTGGCTTGCCAGATGGACATCAAAATCCAGGGCCTGAGCGCCGAAATCATGACGGCGGCCCTACACCAGGCCCGCGAAGGCCGCCTGCACATCCTGCGCGAAATGGCTAAGACCATTGCCGCGCCGGCTGCCGAGCTGAAGCCGCATACGCCTCGCTCGCACAAAATGCTGATCGATAAGGAATACATCGGCGCTGTTATCGGGCCCGGTGGCAAAGTCATTCAGCAGATCCAGAAGGATACCAACGCCACGGTTATCATCGAGGAGAAGGACGAGAAAGGCCACGTGAGCATCTACGCTTCCAACCAGGAAGACATGCAGGGGGCTATCGACCGGATCCGGGCCATTGCGGCTACCCCCGAAGTGGGCGAGACCTACAAAGGCAAGGTGCGGAGCATTCAGCCCTACGGTGCCTTCGTGGAAATCATGCCGGGCAAAGACGGGCTGTTGCACATTTCCGAGGTAGCGCACGAGCGTTTGGCCACCTTGGAAGGCGTGCTGGAAGTAGGCCAGGAGATTGACGTGAAACTGCTGGATATCGACAAGAAAACGGGCAAGTACCGGTTGTCGCGCAAGGTGTTGCTGCCCAAACCGGAGCGCGCTGCCGACTCCAACGGCGCAGCTTAACCCGCCGCTGCCGAACTTTCGCGGGTACCGGGGTGTTGCACACAATCAAGCCCGGTACCCGCGTTTGGGTATCTTCCGTAAACCGGACAAGAAACGACGTTACTAGCAACCTCAACTCCAATCTCTCGCGCCCGCAATGAGACAGTTAAAAATCAGCAAGCAGATCACCAACCGCGAAAGCCAGTCGCTGGATAAATACCTCCAGGAAATTGGCAAGGTGGATCTGCTAACCCCCGACGAGGAGGTAACGCTGGCGCAACGCATCAAAGAAGGTGACCAGCAAGCGCTGGAAAAACTCACCAAGGCTAACTTGCGCTTCGTGGTGTCGGTGGCCAAACAGTACCAAAACCAGGGCTTGTCGCTGGGCGATTTGATCAACGAGGGCAACCTGGGTCTGATTAAAGCCGCGAAGCGCTTCGACGAAACCCGTGGTTTTAAATTCATCTCCTACGCCGTTTGGTGGATTCGCCAGTCAATTCTGCAGGCCTTAGCTGAGCAGTCGCGCATCGTACGTCTGCCCCTGAACCGGGTAGGCTCGCTGAACAAAATCAGCAAGTCCTTCTCCGAGCTGGAGCAGAAGTTTGAGCGGGAGCCTTCGCCCGAGGAAATAGCCGAAGTACTGGAGCTGACGACCTCGGAAGTGGTGGACACGCTCAAGATTTCGGGTCGCCACGTATCGGTGGATGCGCCGTTTGTGCAGGGCGAGGAAAACCGCCTACTCGACGTACTCGAAAACGAAGACGAGGAAAGCCCCGACATGGGCTTGATGAACGACTCCCTCCGCAAGGAAGTGCAGCGCGCCCTGAGCACGCTCACTAAGCGCGAGGCCGACGTGATTACGCTCTATTTCGGCTTGAACGGGGAACATTCCCTCACGCTGGAAGAAATCGGCGAGAAGTTCAACCTCACCCGCGAGCGGGTGCGTCAGATCAAGGAAAAAGCCATCCGCCGCCTGCGCCACACCTCGCGCAGCAAGGCCCTGAAACCGTATCTGGGGTAGATTTTCTACTCCACCACAACAAACCCTGACCTTTGGTTGGGGTTTTTTGTTGTAGCCTGGCCGGTGTGCTGGTACCGGCCCACCGGCCAATAGGGCCGGGGGGGGCGCCGCGTACTGCGCCGCACCTGTTACCTTTGCACTCCCAAACCCAACTCTTCCTGGCGCCGGCATAGGCCTGCGCTATCTTCTCAACATGGCTACTACCACTCCTGAACACGTAAAGTGTTTGATTATCGGCTCGGGCCCAGCGGGCTATACCGCAGCTATTTATGCAGCCCGGGCCAACATGCAGCCCGTGATGTACCAGGGCCTGCAGCCCGGCGGGCAACTCACCATCACCAACGATGTGGAGAACTTCCCCGGCTACCCCGACGGCATCATGGGACCGGAAATGATGGAGGATCTGAAAAAGCAGGCCGCCCGTTTCGGCACGGATATCCGCTACGGCCTGGCTACCTCCGTAGACTTTTCGGGGCAGCCCCACCGCGTGACCATCGATGAGCAGACGGAGCTGACGGCCGATGCCGTGATTATTGCCACCGGCGCCTCGGCTAAGTGGCTGGGCATTCCCTCCGAGCAGCGCCTCAATGGCTCGGGCGTGTCGGCCTGCGCCGTGTGCGACGGTTTCTTCTACCGGGGCAAGGACGTGGCCATTGTGGGGGCCGGCGACACGGCTGCTGAAGAAGCGACTTACCTGGCCAACCTTTGCAACAAGGTGTACATGCTGGTTCGGAAAGGCGAAATGCGGGCCTCGAAAATCATGCAGAAGCGGGTAGAAGACAACCCCAAGATTGAAATCCTGTGGAATACCGTTACGGATGAAATCCTGGGCGAGCACGCCGTGGAAGGCGTGCGGGTGAAAAATGTACTAACCCACGAAACGCGCGAAATTCCGATTCACGGTTTCTTCGTGGCTATTGGACACGAGCCTAACTCCAAAATATTTCAGCCTTACCTGCACCACGATGAGCAGGGCTATCTGAAGACCATTCCCGGCACCAGCAAAACCAACGTGGACGGCATTTTCGCCTGCGGCGACGTGCAGGACTACACCTACCGGCAAGCCGTAACGGCGGCCGGTACCGGCTGCATGGCCGCCTTGGACGCCGAACGGTATCTGGCGGCCAAAGACCTGCATTAATGAATTGCTGGTGGCCGGTGGCTATCAGCTGTTCGCATTTAGCCGCACGCGCAGTTCCCGGCGGCAAAACGCCGGGAATTGCGCGTTGAAGTTCGTTTGCTGCTTCTCACATGAAAATCAATAGCCAATCGTTAGAGGCCAACAGCTAGTAGCCATCAGCTACCAGCTCTCATCCTAAATCCCGCTGCATTTGCTGACCAAAGTAATTTTCTGGCTAGGCCTCGTGCTGTGTCTGTTGCTGCTGGCTTGCCCCGAGCAGGTCCAGGCCCAGCGCCGCCGCACGACGCCTGCCAGCTCCAAAGGCAAGACCTCCGGGAAGCGCAAGGACTTTTTCAAGTTCAAGTCGCCGACCATCCGCTATGTGCGCCCCGATACCACCGTGCTCATCAAAACGGAAGACCTGCCCGATGATGACTCGGAGGCCTCGAAGTCCATCTACTTCAATCCAGCCAAGAAGCTGTCCATTGTGAGTGAGGACACGACTACGCTGGACGAGGGCGAGCAGCAGATCGTGGAAATGTCGGAGGAGGTGCTCATTGACTCTTCCTGGATTAAAGTGGCCGGCTATTACGCCATTTGGGATACGCGCAACATCAACCCCTACCGCGTAGATGGGCGCCGCATTCGTGACACCCTGAACCTGCGCCTGGTGGAGCCGGAAAAGCAGCGCTTCAGCAGAATGCCCCTCACCGAAACCCCGCTTACTTCCGACTTTGGTTTCCGGGGTTACCGCTGGCACTACGGCGTGGACCTGGATTTGGAAACCGGCGACTCGGTGAAAGCCGTGTTTGATGGGGTAGTGCGCATTGTGAAGTGGGACGGCTCCGGCTACGGCAACTACATTCTGGTGCGCCACTACAACGGCGTGGAAACCCTCTATGGTCACTTGCAGAAGTCGTTGGTGACGCCCGGCACGTTCGTGAAGGCCGGCCAGCTGATTGGGCGCGGGGGCAGCACCGGCCGCAGCACCGGCTCCCACCTGCACTTTGAGGTGCGCTATGAGGGCAACCCCATTGACCCGGAGCGCATGTACGACTTTCCCGATTACAAGCTGCGCGGCGACAATTTTCAAATTACCTCGGCGCTGTTCAACTACTACAACCAGGCGCTGCGGGCCCGGGCGGCGGCTAAGCGGCACGCGCCGGCCGCCGCCCGCCGCACTGTCACGCACCGCATCCGCTCCGGCGACACGGTGTCGGGTATTGCCCAGAAGTACGGGGTGTCGCAGGCCCAGATTCGCCGCCTCAACAGCGGCCTCAGTACCCTGCGCATCGGCCGCACAATTCGGATTAAGTAGCCTGAACCAGCTCAACCGTTACAAGCCCTGCCGAATTCTATCCGGCGGGGCTTTTTTGTGACATTGGCCTGGTAGGAGCGGTGCCTGAAAGCGGAAAGAATGCCTACCTTTTAACACCCGGACCGGAATACGGTTGCCTGTTTCAGGTAGCCTAGCCCTCCGGTCCTGTACCTGCCTGCTGCCCATGTTTGTTCACCTTGATCTGGGGGTTGTGTTTCAGCTGTTCTGTCTGGTGCAGGGGCTGACAACGGCCGCCTACTTGCTGGCGGGGCCGCGCCGGCCGGGCAGTCGGTGGCTGGCCCTGTTGGTGCTGGCTCTCACGCTACAGGTCATAGATTATTTTCTGAGTCGCTCGGGCGTGTACTACCGGAACCGGGGGCTTTATTTTACCCCGCTGTTTTTTTCCTGGGGCTTTGGGCCCTTGCTGCTCGCCTACGTACGGGCTTTGTATGGGGGGCGCCCGCTGCGGTGGCCACACTTTGCGCCCGTACTGGTGCAGGTGCTGTTTTATTGCAGTGTAGCCCTGCAGTCGTTTGATACCAAAACCTGGTTTTGGCTGGCCGTGCATAAGCCCTTTACGCGCTACGTCGAGCATTACGGAGCCGTACTGTCCGTGCTGTTGTATACGGGCCTGGCCCTGCGGTTTTTGCGGCAACAACCCAAGCCGCCGCGCTGGCTGACGTTGGGCTTGCTTGGAATAGGGCTGTTTTATGGGGCCGCCGCGCTCGACCCATTGGTAAACAGTTGGTATCTGCCGAAACAGGCGCCCAAGTTCTACCTCACCAGCTTGGTGCTGCCCGTGCTGGCCTATGGCTTGGCGCTGCTGGCCTGGGTAAAAACCCACGTAGCAACTGGTAGGATGCCCGCTGAGGCAGCCCCGGTAGGGGACACAACGGGTGAAGCCGAGCTGGAACCAGCTACCTCCGTGGTAAGCCGGGAACCCCAGGAAATCAACCCCGAGCAGGTGCGCCGGGTGGTAGCGGCTTTTGAGGAAGAAGAGTTGTTTCGCAACCCGGAGCTCACCCTCGACAGCTTGGCCCAGCACCTCAACCTGACCCCCAACCTAGCCTCGCACTTGATCAATGCCGGGCTGGGTCAGTCGTTCTACGACCTGGTGAATGGGTACCGGCTGGCGGAAGTAAAGCGCCGGCTGCTCACGCCCGATGCCCGCCGCCTCACGGTGCTGGCCCTGGCGCTGGAAGCGGGCTTCAACTCCAAAACCACCTTCAACCGGGTATTCAAGGAAAAAACCGGCCTCACGCCCCGGGAGTACCAAAAGAAGTACCAAGCTACCCAGTGGGACGACTCGGTGCCGGCTGCGGGCTAGGTTTGCAGCCATCAACTACCCTCTGTGTTATGCGCCTGTTCCTTCTGGGGCTGCTTTTGCTCAGCAGCCTGAATGCCTTTCGAGTCGCTGCCCAACCGGCTCCTGCCCCCTTGCCCGCGTCGGTGCCCGCCCGCATTCGGGCAGTGGAAAACAGCTTGCTGCCTTACGTGCCCGTGGCCGGGCTACCGGGCTGGAACCTGCTGGACCGGATGAAGTACCACCGCGTGCCGGGGCTGAGCATAGCCGTCATCCACAACTATCGGGTGGAGTGGGTGAAAGGCTACGGCTGGGCCGATACCACCAAGCGCCTGCCCGTCACGGCGGCTACGCTGTTCTCGGCGGGGTCTATTTCCAAGCTGGTCACGGCTGGGGCTGCCTTGCAACTGGTCCAGGCGGGCAAGCTGAGTTTGGACGCGCCCATCAATACCTACCTGAAAGCCTGGCAGCTGCCCGAAAACGAGTTTACCCGTCAGCAGCCCGTCACCTTGCGGCGGCTGCTCAGCCACCAGGGCGGCACCAGCCAGTCGGCCTACTTTGGGTTTGTCCCGGGAAAAGCCCCGTTGCCTTCGGTGGTGGATATCCTCAGCGGGCAGCCCCAGGCCGAGAGCCGGCCGGTGATAGTAAACCAAGTGCCGGGCTCGGGCTTCCAATACTCGGGTGGGGGCTACCTGGTGGCCCAGCTGGCGCTAATGGACGTGACCGGCCAGGACTTTGCGGCCCTTACCAACGAGGTGCTGTTCCGGCCCCTGCGCATGCGCAGCGCCACGTTTGCCCAGCCCTTGCCGGCAGCATTGGCGGGGCGCGCAGCCTGGGCCTATTCAGAAAGTAGCTGGTTTAAGGGCGTACCCTACCTGTATCCGCAGCAAGCCGCGGCCGGGCTCTACGCCACCCCCGCCGATGTTGCTCGGTTTCTGCTGGAAGTGCAGCAAGCCTACCGGGGCCGCGGGCGGGTGCTGACCCAGGCCACGGCCCGGGCCATGCTCACGCCCCAGGCCGAGGTGTCGCAGGGCACGTACCGGGAGCAGATGGGTCTGGGGGCTTTCCTGCTGCAGCGCGCCGACCGTACCGACGACGCCACCCGCTACTTCGAGCACACGGGCGTGAATGCCGGTTTTCTGGCGTATGCCATCGGGAGCGTGGTAGGGGGCAATGGGGTCGTTATCATGATGAATAACAACAATGGCGCTGCGGAGCTGGGCAAGGAGCTGCGCCGGGCCGTAGCCAAGGTGTACGGCTGGCCCGGTTTTCTGCCCGATGCCATTCAGCCCCTGGCTGCTGCCTCTACGCATCTGGATGCCTATGCCGGCCGCTACCAGCGTGGCCCCGACGAGGTAGTGACGTTTCGGCGCCAGGATGGGCACTTGGTGGAAACCATCAACGACGGCCCTGAAATTCTGGTGTACCCGGTGGGCCCGGATACCGTAGCCTTCACTGACTTTGCCCTGCGCGGGGTGTTCCTGCGGGACGCGGCCGGGCAGGTGCGGGGGCTGCGCATTCCGGAGCTGAACCAGCAGCTGCCCCGGCTGGCCCCCGACCAGTGGCTGCCGGGCGAGCAGCTGCGCCGGGGCCGGATAGCCGAGGCCGTAGCCGGCTACCGTCAGCTGCACCTCAACGAGTACCAGCTCACCTACCTTGTCTACGAGCTCCTGAACGGGCGACCGGCTAACCTTCCAGCCGCCGAGGCGTTGCTCAACCTGGCTCAGGAGCAGTTTCCACAGTTGTCCATTGTGTTTGCGCGCTGGGGTGATTTGTACGTGCGGCAGGCCAACAAGCCTAAGGCCATTGAAGCCTACCAACAGGCCCTGCGCCTGTACCCCGAGGACAAAGACGTACAGGAAAAGCTGCGGGCCCTGCAGCCGTAGGAGGGCAGAGGCAGCAGACTACCGCAGTACCTGCTACTTTTGCCTACCCCGGTAGCGTCCGCCAGGCTTTGCCCAATGGTGTTTTTCTGCTCCCGAAATCCAAGCCCCTAAGTCCCCAAAAATGAAACTTGATATTCTGGTGCTGGCCTCACACCCCGACGATGCGGAGCTGTGTTGCGGCGGCACTATTGCGGCTGCTATTGCCCAAGGCAAAAAAGTAGGCATCGTAGACCTCACGCGCGGGGAGCTGGGCACCCGCGGTACGCCTGCTACCCGGGCCCAGGAAGCCGCCGACGCGGCCCGGCTACTCGGCATTGCGGCCCGCGAGAACCTGGGCCTGCCCGACGGCTTCTTCCGCAACGACCGGGAACACCAGCTACCCATTGTGGCCGCCGTGCGCCGCTATCAGCCCGATATTGTCTTCTGCAACGCCGTGCACGACCGGCACCCCGACCACGGCCGGGGCTCCGCGCTGGCCTCCGATGCCTGCTTTCTGGCCGGCCTGAAGATGATAGAAACCCTTGGAGATGACGGCCAGCCTCAGGCTGCGTGGCGCCCCCGGCAGGTGTACCACTTCATCCAGGACCGCTACATCAAGCCCGACTTTGTGGTGGATATTTCTGCCTTTTGGCAGCAGAAGCGCGCCGCAGTAGCCGCCTACGCTTCCCAGTTCAACGTAGCCGCCGACGGCCAGCCCCACACGCACATTTCCTCGCCGGAGTTCTGGCACTTCATGGAAGGCCGGGCCCGCGAGTTCGGCCACGCGGTGGGCGTAGAGTTCGGGGAAGGCTTCACGGTAGAGCGTCCCATCGGCGTGCGCGACGTAGCCACCCTGTTTTAGAAGTGCCGTTGCGTGGGTGGGGTACTAGGTTAAAACCCGTCAGGATCCATGTGTTGTCCGTGTTCGGATTACCTTAGTTGTTTCATTTGAACGTCATTCCGAGCCTGTGGCGTATCAAGCCAGTGTCCGCAGAATCTCGCGTGTTGATGTTGCTAGCGTAATCCAACGAAAAGGGCGAGAGGCTTTGTGCCTGGCTTGATGCGTCACAGGCTTCGCATGACCCGGGTTTCGGGAACATTTGCGGCTAAGTGGCTTTGCTCACTGTTACTAGCATTCCCTGCGGCTACTTTGGCTGCTGGGGCTCCAGCAGGGCCGCCAGGGCGGCGGCTTCCGCTTCCAGGGCCGTGATGTGGGCCTGCAGCAGGTGCCAACGGGTGCTGGTGGCCGGTGGCAAGGGGCGGGCCTGCCGTGGCAGCCAGCCCCGCAGCCAGATTCGGCGCTGCGCGGTTTCCGTGTTGTCGTCGGGAGCAGGAGCTGGGTAAGTGGTCAGGAGAGCCGGCAGAGCCTGGGCCCAGCGCGCGGTGGCCCGAGCTTGCGCGGCTAGCTTATCGGCCTCTTGGCGCAAGCCCACGGCCTGCTGCAGGCAGGTGCGCCGCCGAAAATCCAGCTCCGCCGCCTCGGGGCCAGGCGCATCGGGCGGTAGGGCCAATGCTGGGGCGGCGGCTTCGAGCGGGGCGTTGTAGTCGGGTGGTACACGCTGCAGCAGGGGCAGCAGCGCCAAGGCTACTTCCTCCGTAAGCCTGCGCCTTCCGCTTTCTATGCCCTGCACCAACGATGGACTCACGCCCAGAAACAACGCCAGCTGATCCTGCCGCAACCCAAACCAGGCCCGCACACGGGCCAGCACATTCAACGAAACTCGCGCACGGCGGGGCATAGACTGGAGCTGTCAGGTATTTTTCGTTAGTTAAAAATAACCGACAATTATTCTGTGGCCTTTGTCATGTATTTTACATTTTCTCATAATACTTGACAAGCTCCGCAAACCGGCTGCCGCGGGAGGCTAAACCGAATTGTCTGGACGGTGCGAGGAGACAAACTATACATGGCGCAACGGCGCCTTTGCGTTGCGAAGCTGCAGACAGGGCGGGTAATTGGAAGGTTGGTGGTAGCGGGGTGGTGGGTTTTGTGTAGCTTAGAGTTCCTGGCGGCCGGTTTTCCGGCATTTAGCGATTGACCATGCACTCTTCTGATTTCTTTAGTACCGCCTCGGAACCGGCACCGGCCGAAGCTCTTCCGGCGGCAAAACCCGCCAAGCGCCTCCGCCTGAAAGCGGCGGCTGCCACCACGGCTACCCAACTGCTCCCCCTGCTCAAGCTCCTCGACACCATTCAGCCCCAGGTGGCCAGCGACTCGGTGTTTCACCTGCGCCGCCTGAAAATTCAGGCCCACTTTGCGGAGGTGCGCGAGGAAATCCGGGCCGAGCGGCCCCGGCGGCAGAAGCTGCAATTTACCTTCCAGGCTCTCTCGGAACTGGTGCGCGAAGAAGCCCGGGACATCAGCCGCGACGAGCTGCAGCAAGCCGCAAAGGAAGTGGTGCTAGCCACCCTTAAAAACGCCCCAGCCTTGATTAATGCCGCCCACCAGGCGCGGTTGCTGGCATGAGAAAATAGAGTAGGGGAGAAATTATAAATTACAGTCAAGTAAATAGTATTTGTATTTTTATATAAAATTACTATATTTTAGTTAAATTGTATTGATGGTTAGCTGTTTTGCTGAATAAGGTGATAAATTGTTTTCTGCTTAATTTTTGATTTTATGTCCATAATAATTCATTATCCTGAAGATTCCATAGTTCGCCATATGGCTAATATCGTGGATAATCATGAGGTAGCCTTAAATTTTGATGCAATAGACACCCTAGTACATGGGCTAGTCGAAACTAGTATTCGCTTAGCTAATCGTTTAGCTTACAGTACCGACGCGGGTTCAAACGGTCAGGGTGGAAATCTTGCTAAGAAATTGGTTTTAGCAGATATATGGAACTTCCTGGATAATGGATATCGTACTATTCATTATATCAAACGAACAGGGTTAGAGTTGCCTGCGGAAGCAGAACCTATGTTTACAAAGCTCAATAAATTTCGTAATTCGTATCAGCATTTAGAAACTAGAATCAGAGATGCTTATGCAGTTGAAGGAGCTGATGGATATTTAGGAAAATCTGTTTATGGAGATTTTTTCTTTAGGTTTCGCAGTGCTCTAGACGCTGAGGAGGAAGTGTGGATGCATAGCACCGGAATTAATCGAGGTGAGAACAATATTAGCTTTAGGCCTGATAATGCAAACTCTCCCATATTTCAAAATCGTATGGGCGTTTATGAGCTAAACTTAGCATACATAGTTCCTTTGTCAGGAGGTAGATTTGAAGAAGAAGTATTGAAAGTCGATGAGGTTGCCGGGCTAATTAATGGAGGGCTATATTATTTGAATTCCTTTCATACACAGGCTATGCAGGCTGAAGTAGCTAATAACCCAGATAGAAGTGTGCAAAGTAGAGGGATGGGGCCAATATCAGTAAGGTTGTACTAAAAATACATTTTTTTCATTCGGTAGATCATTCAAATACATAGAAGTAAAAAACGCCCGACTATCCAGCCGGGCGTTTTTATGTTTTTCAAAAAACCATTCTACCGCACGCCCAGCCGGTTCCGCTTCCAGGCCGAGCCGGTAGCAACCGGAGCATCGGCCGGAGCGGGGGCAGCGCCGGGTTTCTTTTCGGCGAGCAGCATGGCCGTGAGCACGGCAGTGGAGGCACGGTAGGTAGGCCAAGAATTTCAGCCGCACGCAGAAGGTATTTATGGGGGATGCCGGTTCCCTGTTCCTGGGCTTCATCCTGGTCATGTCGTCGCTGTCCATGATTCATTCTGCCCAGGGCACGGCCAATAGCAAGACCGTGCTGGCTATTGTTCTTGGCGTGCTGGCCCTGCCTGTCATCGACTCGTTGCGGGTGTACCGGCGCCGGATCAAGCGCGGGTCGAGTCCCCTGCTGGCCGACCGGTCTCACTTTCATCACCTGGTGCTGCAACTTGGGCTCCAACACCGAGCTTCCAGTATGCTAATTGTGGCCATCACCAGTTGCCTGATCCTGTTCAGCCTGGTCTTCGGCAGCCTGTTCGGCATAACTGTTTCCCTGCTCGTTATTGTGTTGTTTTTTTCCCTGGCAACCAAGCTGCTTGTTTTAAACAGTGAGGTGGGTTTCTGGCGAGAAAAGATCAAACAACTGGAAATCAGATGAGCGGACAGGTGCCACCGGAAGCATCCTGTGCAGTACACTCCCGTTGCCTGACCGGCGCCGGCATTACGAAGTTCAGCCCGCGTCCCTGTCAGCCAGAAACGGGGCAGCCAGCGGGCACCGCGCCGCTCCTCCGGCTGTAGCTACCAAGTGCTGCTGGGCGGGCGCTTTCCCAAGCCGGCGGCGCGGCCTAAGGCTTGGTGACGGTGAGGTGGCGGAAAGTGGCCGTACTCTTATCGGCAAATATGCCCCAGGAAGTGCGCGGGGCCTTGTAGATGCGCGACGACAGGGCCGCAACACCGTTTAGGTACACCACCACCACCGAATTTTCCTGCACGATGTCCACGGTGTAGTCGGTATTGGGCTGCAGCGGAAACGGCACGTCGGCCACGGCGGAAGTGCCCGGGGCAAGGCTGTTTCGGTTGGTGCGGTCGAAGCTGAAGCGGTTCTGGCTGGGTACGAAGCGCAGGCTGTAAAACTCGTTGGTGCCGTCGCAGGCGCCCAGCATAAAGCCAAAGTCGTTGGCCGCGTCGGTGTAGGAGACGGTGGCGCTGATCTTGTAGCGCGTCAGGTTCAGGGGCTTGAACAGCACGTGGGCCAGCGGGCCGGTGGCGGGGCCGGCCAGTACGTAGGTGCTGGAATCGGGGCGGCTGGCGGTAGCGGTGCGGCTCACGCGCACCAGCGGCTCGGTTTGGGCTTCGAGGTAAGTCCTGAGGGCGGGAACCAGCTGCACGGTCAGGTCACCATTGGCGGTTTGCACCAGCTCGTGCGTGACCAGGTTGCCCCCCCACCACCAGCTGCCGCCATCCTGGTGGTTCTGGTAGCGGTTTACCCAGCCGATAAGGTAGTGCTTGCCCGTGGTAGTGTTGTTCAGCACTTTGGCCGCGTACAGGCCGCTGCCATCTACTCGCTCGGCGCCGGCAGGCGGGCTCCAAGGGCCGCTGGGCGAGAGGCTTTTGCGGTAGTAGAAGTTACGCGTAGTGATGTCGGAAAACGTGAGGTAGTAGGTGCTACCGATATTGAACAGCTGCGGGCATTCCAGCATCACGCAGCTGCTGGCCCCGCCGTCGTAGAGGATGCCCTGGTAGCTCCAAGTCAGCAAATCGGCCGACGTGTACTTTATGACCACGCCCCGGTTGTGCTGGCGGGCGGCTACCAGCATGTCATACTGCTTGGTTTCGTCGTTGAGGTACACGTACGGGTCGCGGAAGTTGTCATTCTCGTCGAAGCCCTGGCCCTTGGGCACGTAGAGCGTGGTGAAGGCCGGGTTCTTGGTGAACTTCTGGGCCGGACCGGGCGCGGTAGCCAGCATAATGCCCTCTTTGCGGTGGCCGCAGTTGGCGGCGTTGGGGTTGTGCCCGGTGTAAAAGGCGTAGTACGTGCCGCCCAGCTCCTGCACACTGCCCGTCCCGATGGCGCGGTCCTGGGCGCAGTCGCCGGAGGCGGAGGCCAGCAGCTCCCCGGCCGGCAGCTCGGTGTACTGCCGGAAGTCGGCGGTCTGAAAGCCGTACCAGGGGTGGCGCTGGTTGGTAGCATCGTTCCACACGTCCTTCAGGTAGTAGATGTACATGGAGCCCGAAGCCGCATCGAAGTAAGGCATCACGTCGCCCACGCCGGCCCCATCGCCCACCTTCGGGAAGATGCTGTAGTCGCTGCGCTCAGCCCCCGGGGTGCACACCAGGTTTTTACTGGGGTCGGTAACGGGTGGCTGGGGCTTAGCCGGGTCTTTTTCCTGGCAGGCCGACAACAGCAGCCCGGCGGCCAGGAATACCCGGCCAGGCAAGTGAGAAGACGTCATGAGTCGAAGAAGAAGTTGCGGGGGCAGCTGACTGGCCGTTAAGACGTTAGTTTGCTTTTTTGAGGGCCAGGGGAGCGTATGTAAGGGCATCCACGGTGAAGCCACCGGGGGCGCGCAGAACTATTTTGCTGAAAGGCTGACTCAGGAAAAAAATGTCCGTCAGGGTGGTCAGCCCCCCATCAGCAAACAGCTCCACCGACGCCGCATCGAACAGCAGCGTGAGGTCGGCACCAGGAGCGGTGGCCAGGCGCGGGCCCGAGTGGCGGCCGGGAAATTTGTCGCTGAACCCCGTAGCGCCGGCTTTGCTGCGGTCGATGTAGTACTGGTTCTGCTGCTTGTCGTAGCCAAGCAGCAGCTCTTCGCCTTGCTCGTTGGACAGCACCAGGGTCATATCCGTCAGCTGCTTGGTAGTGAGCCTAAGTTGGAACTGGGGCGTAAGGGCGGGCAGCTTCTCGGTCAGCGGCAGCTCGGGCTTCACCGTCAGCTTTTTCAGCGCTGTGGGCTTGGGCTGGAGCAGGCGGGCCATTTCCGTGGCCGGGCGCGAGGTCAGATAGGTTTCGGCGCCTACCTGCTGCAGCGCCAGCTCGCGCGGGGCCGTCATGGCGCTGCGCCAGGGGGCGGTGGGCACTTTTTCGGCGTATTCCCAGTTGCTCATCCAGCCCAGGAAGAGCTTGCGGGCCCCGGTGTTACCCCACGTCACGCCGGCGTAGTTGTCCTTGCCCCAGTCAATCCATTTTTGGGTGGTAGTGGCGGGCACGAAGGTTTTGCCATCAAACTGCCCCACGAAGTACTGGGTGGCCGAGCCGCCGTTGGGCCCGCCGGGGTTGATGCTCACCAGCAGCACCCAGTGGGTTTTGCCGTTGAGGGTGAGCGGAAACAAATCGGGGCATTCCCATACGCCGCCGTGGGCACCCAGCTTCTCGCCAAACTCGCTAAGCTTGGTCCAGCTTTTCAGGTCGGGCGAGCCGTAGAAGGTGATACGGTCCTTGGTGGCCAGTGTCATCACCCACTGCCGGGAGGCCTCGTGCCAGCTTACTTTGGGGTCGCGGAAGTCCTGGATGCCGGGGTTGGGCAGCACGGGGTTGCCGGCGTACTTCGTCCAGGTTTTGCCTTCGTCGAGGCTGTAAGCCAGGCTTTGGTACTGGTGGCGCCCGGTGCCTTTCTTTTCCTCGTCGGGGTTGTGATGGGTAAAAATAGCCACCAGCGCGTTTTTGCCGAAGCCGGCGGTATTGTTGGCGTCTACCACGGCGCTGCCGGAGAAGATCATGCCCAGCTTATCGGGGTAGAGGGCAATGGGCAGCTCCTGCCAGGTTACTAGGTCCCGGCTGGTGGCGTGGCCCCAGTGCATGGGTCCCCAGGTCAGGCCCTCGGGGTAGTGCTGGAAGAACAGGTGGTAGGTGCCATTGAGGTACACCATGCCGTTGGGGTCGTTCATCCACATGCGGGCCGGCGAGAAGTGGTAGGCCGGGCGGTACTGGGGCGTGGCCGGTGGCGCGGGAGCGGCGGTTTGCGCCGGGGCCGCAGTGGCAATACTCAGGGCCGCAAGGGCCAGTAACAAGGGCTTGTTCATGGGGTGGGTGAGGTTACACCGGCTGTGCAGCCAGCAGGGCATGCACGTCGGTTTCCTGAAAGGTGGGCGTGGCGCCGGCGTGAGTGGCTACGAGTGCGCCGGTGGCGCAGGCGAAGCGCAGGGCCTCGCCGGGTTCCTGACCGGTTAGCAGGCCTTTCAGCAAAGCGGCCAGGAATGAGTCGCCGCTTCCGATGGTGTCCGTCACCGCTACCGGCACGCCGGGCGCCGAGTACAGCTGGTCGTTGGCCCAAAGCAGGGCTCCATCGGCACCTTTGGTGAGACACACGGCCTGCAACCCGAAACGGTCGGCTAGCCACTGTAGGGCAGTTGCCTCATCGGTTTCGGCGCTGAACCAGGCCATGAGTTCGGCGAGCTCGTGGTGGTTCAGCTTCACCATATCGGCTTTTTCGAGCAGGTACCGCACCACCTCTTTGGTGTAGTGGGGGGGGCGCAGGTTCACGTCGAATACTTTAAAGCGGGCGTGCTCCAACAGGCGGTAGAGGGTTTCGCGGGTGCCGGCCTGGCGGGCAGCCAGGGAGCCGAACACGAACACCTCGGCCTGCTGCACCAAAGTTTCCAGCGCGGGCTCGTAGTGGATGTAGTCCCAGGCCACGGGCTGCACAATCTTGTAGGTGACTTCGTAGGCGTCGTCCACGTTGGCTTTTACCACGCCCGTGAGGTGGGAATGGCCGCGCTGCACGTAGTCGAGGCGCAGGTTTTTGCTTTCGATAAAGGCCAGCAGCTCGGTGCCCAGCTCATCGTCGCCCACGCGGCTGATCAGGTCGGCGGGCAGGCCCAGCTGGCGCAGGTGTACGGCCACGTTGAAGGGGGCGCCGCCGGGCTGTTGGCCGGTGGGCAGCACGTCCCAGAGCACTTCGCCGAAGCAGGCGAAGGAAGGCGTTTCGAGGTTGGGAAGTCGGGAAGTCATCAGCAAAGGGCTTTGGACAAAATATCAAGGGTCAGCAGCGGTGAGGCCGCAGGCGCCCGCGTAAAAGTCGCCGCTACGTTCTTCGTGACGGTAGCTAAGGTTTCTACGGTCACTGCTGGCGGTCAATCGGCCAGTTAGTGCAGCACGAGGGTTTTCTCCACGTGTTCCAGAGAAGTGCCTTTGGTTTCGGGCATCAGGCGCCACACAAACAGCAGCTGGAGTACCATCATCGAGCAGAAGAAGGCGAAGGTGTTGCCGCCACCCAGCTTTTCGGCCAGGGACGGGAAGGTGAAAGCAATGAGGGCGGCCATCACCCAATGCGTGCTGGAACCCAGGGCTTGGCCTTTGGCGCGAACGGTGTTGGGAAAGATTTCGGAGATGAACACCCAGATAACGGCTCCCTGCGAAAAGGCGAAAAAGGCAATGTACACGAACAGTAGCGCCGGCACGAGCAAGCCGCCCAGGGCCTGGAAGTTTTCGGTGTAGAATGTCCAGGCCACTAGCCCTAGCGTGGCAATGAGGCCAAACGAGCCGATGAACATAAGCTTGCGGCGGCCAAACTGGTCGATGACGCGGCGGGCCAGCAGGGTGAAGGCGAAGTTGACCAGGCCCAGCCCGGCCGAGGAGAGCAGGGCGGAGCTTTTGCCCAGGCCCGTCATTTCGAAGATGCGCGGGGCGTAGTAGATGATGGCGTTGATGCCGGACACTTGGTTAAACAAGGCAAACAGCACGGCCAGCATAACGGGCCCGCGGTGCTGGCGGGCAAACAACGACCGGCCGCCGGCAGCCTCGTCGGCCGCGTTGCTGGTGAGAATGTCGGTTACCAGCTGGTCGGCGCCGGCCGCGTCGATGCGGCGCAGCACGGCGCGTCCTTCTGCCACTCGGCCCTGACCGAGCAGCCAGCGGGGACTTTCGGGCACCCGGAACAGTAGTAGGAAAAACGCCAGGGACGGTACCACCTGCACGCCCAGCATCCAGCGCCAGTCCTGCTCCCCCGCGCCCGTGAGTAGGTAGTTGGAGAGGTAGGCGGCCAGGATGCCGAATACGATATTGAACTGAAACATAGCCACCATCTGCCCGCGCCGGGAAGCCGGGGCTACCTCCGAAATGTAGAGCGGAGCCGTAACCGAGGAGGCCCCCACGCCCAGCCCGCCCAGGAAGCGGAACAGCATGAAAGCGTACCAGTTGGAGGTGAGGGCCGCCCCCAGCGCCGACACGAAGTAAAGCACGGCAATCCAGATCAGCGTCTGGCGGCGGCCCAGCTTGTCGGAAGGAATGCCGCCGAAGATGGCGCCGATAACCGTGCCGATGAGGGCCACGGCAATGGTGAAGCCATGCTCGCCGGCACTCAGGCCCCAGAGCTGCTGAATGGCTTTTTCGGCCCCGGAAATAACGGCCGTGTCGAAGCCGAACAGAAAGCCGCCCAGCGCCACGACCAGGGACCAGAAGAAGACGTTATTGTTTTTCACGAGAATCAAAAATGCAGAAAGCAGTCGGCTCGGGGCCCGGCAGGGCTTTCTAGTGGATGGGAAGCTGTAAAAGAGCCGGTTATCTAAAAAAAACACCGAACCGGACCCAACTGGCGACATCATGGCCATTGGTGGGCGACGAACATATTTTGCTCGTCGCCTGGGCACTGGCGGCAGGATGCTGGTCTATCCCCTTACCACCACCAGGGGGCCCGGTCCGATGAATTTTTAGCGTGGCCGACGGGCCAGCCAGTTACCAGTTCGGGTTTTGCTTGTAGAGGCCCTTGCTGAAGTTGATTTGGTTGAGCGGGATGGGCAGGTACTCGTCGCGGCCGCGCTGGAACTGGGCGTTCTGCAGGTACTGGCGGCGGGTTTTCTCCACGGTCAGGTAGGTGTTCAGGTAGTCGGCGGCAATGCCCCAGCGCACCAGGTCGAAAAAGCGCGAGCCTTCCATGGCAAACTCCAGGCGCCGCTCCCAGCGCAAGGCTTCGCGGGCATATTCCTGGCTCCACTGGTCGGCGGCGTACTCCCCAATGCGGTAGTTGGATACCGGCTGGCCGTTGATGTCCTTGAGCAGGGTGGTACTGGCGGCGGCCCGGCGGCGCAGCTCGTTGATGAGGGGCAGGGCCTCGGCCGGGCGGTTCAGCTCTATGAGTGCTTCGGCTTTCCAGAGCAGCACATCGGCGTAGCGGATGACGGCCCAGTTCTTGGTGCTGCTCATGAAGGGCGGCAGCTTCTGAAAGCTCTGGTCCTTGGGGCCTACCAGTTCTTTCTGCGACATAAACTGGCCGTAGATATCGGGTACGCGCACCCAGCTGCGCTGAAACACGAAGGAAGGGTCATATTTCCAGGGGTGGGTAGGAATGGCCACGGTGTGGTCGAGGCGCGGGTCCACGGCGTTGGTCTGGAAGTCGGCCGGCTCGGTAAGGCTGGTGGTGTTGTAAGTGGTGAACAGCGGAAGGCCCTTGGCGTCGGTTTTGAAGGCGTTGACCAGGTTCTGGCTGGGCTGGTGGAACCCGCAGCAGCCAAACTCCGCGTTCATGGGGTAGTTGAGCTTGTTGCCCTGGTTGATGCGCCCGCGGGGGGTACCATCGTCCTTGGAAAACTGGATGGCAAACACCGACTCGCGCCCGTTGTCGAACTGCGACTGGAAGTTGTTGCCGAAATCGGGGGAGAGGCTGTGCTTGCCCGAGCCGATGACCTCATCGGTGAGGCGCACCACTTCCTGCAGCTTGGCCTGGTCGAGGCTGGTCACCTGGTGGTTGTCGTCCTGCACGTAGGCCTGAAACAGGCGCGTCTTGGCCAGATACGCCTTGGCCGCTACCTGGCTGGCCCGACCTACCTCACCCTGCGAAGCGGGCAGGTTGTCCACCGCAAACTGGAAGTCGGCGGCAATCTTGTCCCAGAGCTGCTGGCTGCTCAAGTCCACGTTCGAAATCTTCTCGTAGTCACCCACGGGCACCGTTTCGTCGATGTAGGGCACGCGGTCAAACAACTCTTTCAGGATGAAGTAGAAGTGCCCGCGCAAAAAGCGCATCTCGCCCTGGCGGATGGCCTTGTTGGGCATGTCTACTTTGTTCAGGCGGTTAAGGGCTTCGTTGGCCCGGGAAATGCCCACGTAGAGGCGGAACCATACCTCGTCGGTGTTGCCGATGTCGGGGCGATTGAAGGTGAAGGTTTCGTAGAAGTGGAAGCCCTCAATGTCGCCGGTGCCCCCGCCGCCCTTGTAGGCGTCGCCGGAGCGCAGGTTGCCGTAGGGCCACAAGGAGCTGAAGGGCGCCGTGAAGCCGTCGTTGGCCAGGGCAGAGTAGGCGGCAATAACCTGCTTTTCGGCCCCTTCGGGCGTGTTCAGGTTCTCGTCGCTCAGGGCCCCGCGCGGCGACAAGTCCAGAAAGTCCTTGTCGTTGCAGGAAGTGGCCGATGCGGCCAGCAGGGCCGCCGTAAGGGTAAGTAGCTGTATCTTTTTCATCGGGAAAAGCAGTTGTAGGGTAGAGCTTAGAACTGAGAGCTTAGAATTCTGGCAGATAACTCAAGCATCCCAGAGTCTCACTTCTAAGCTCTAAGCTCTAAGCTCTCAGTTCTAGAAGGTCACGTTCAGGCCGGTGGTGAAGGTGAGGGGAATGGGGTAGCCGAACGTCTGGATTTCGGGGTCGAGGCTGGTGTAGGCGTTGGGGCCTTTGCGGTCTTTGAGGGTGAGCAGGTTGGTGCCCTGCACGTAGAGGCGCACTTGCTGTAGGCGCAGGCGGCCCGCCAGGTGCTGGGGCACGGAGTAGCCCAGCTGGGCGTTGCGCAGCTTCAGGTAAGAGCCGTTTTCAACGAAGTAGCTCGACTGGCGCAGCTCGTTGTTCTGGTTGAGCAGGGACACGGCGGGAATGGTGGAGCCGTTGTTTTCGGGCGTCCAGGCATCCAGCACGCGCTTGCCCCAGTTTTCGCCGGTCACGTAGCTGAAGTCGGTGCGGAACTTTGTTTCGTTGTACACCTCCAAGCCCTGCACGCCCTGCCAGAACAGCTGCACGTCGAAGCCCTTGTAGCTGGCGCCCAGGTTCAGGCCATAGATGAAGTCGGGCTGGTTGCTGGTAATCCAGGTCTGGTCGAAGTTGTCGATTTTGCCGTCCCCGTTCAGGTCGCGGTAGCGGATGCGGCCGGGACCGGCCCCTACCTGGGTGGCGTGGGTATCTACCTCGCCCTGGCTCTGGAAGAGGCCCTCGGCCACGTAGCCGTAGCGCGAGCCAAAGGGCTGCCCGATGATGGTCACGTCCTGTCCGTTGCCGCCGTAGGCGTTGATAACCTCGCGGGGCAGGGCCGTAACCTGGTTGCGGTAGCTGCTCAGGTTGCCCGTGATGTTGTAGGCAAAGCCGCTGCCGGCCAGCTCGTTCTGGTAGCCGAGCAGGAACTCCCAGCCCTTGTTTTCGATGGAGGCGCCATTCACGAACCGGTCACCGCCTTCGCCTACCACCGCCAGGTACGGCGGCTTCACCAGAATGTCCTTGGTGTTCTTCACGAAGTAGTCCACCGAGCCGGTGAGCTTGTTCTGGAGCAGGCCAAAGTCCAGGCCGATGTTGGTTTGGGTGGTGGTTTCCCATTTCAGCTGGTCGTTGCCCTGCTGAAAGCGGCGGTACCCCGAGGGCAGGGCCCCGGCTTTGTTGCCGGCAATGTCGTAGGCCGTGCCCTGGTCGGGGTCCCAGGTGGGGTCGGTGCCGTACACGGGGCGGTAGAGGCTGTAGGCTGCGTCGTAGGCAATGTCCTGGTTGCCGGTCTGGCCCCAGCCGGCACGCAGCTTCAGATCCGATACCAGCGCTACGTTGTCTTTCAGGAAGCTTTCCTCCGAGATGCGCCAGCCCGCCGAAGCCGCCGGAAACACGCCAAACTGGTTTTCCTTGCCGAAGCGGGAGCTGCCGTCCCGGCGCAGCGTAACCGAGGCCAGGTACCGCTCATTAAAGGCGTAGTTGACTTTGCCGAAGTACGAAGCCAGCCGGTAAGCCGAGGCAAAGCCGCCGTTGTCCTTGTTGGCCGAGCCCGCGTCGAGGTAGGCATAGTCTAGGTCTTCGATGGCGAAGCCCGTGCGCTGGGCCGATATTTCGGTGAAAGTATAGCTGATGCGCTCCGTGCCGGCCAGCAAATCCAGCTGGCTTTTGCCCAGTGTGAGGCTGTAGTTGAGCGTGTTCTGCCACACCCAGTTGCCGAAGGTGCGCTCCACATTCACTAGGCGGTTCAGGTTGTCGGACAAATAGCCCGACTTGTAGCGTTTAAACAAGCTGCGCTGGCTGAACAAGCTGTAGTCGATGCCGAAGCTGGTGCGCAGGTGCAGGTTTTTCACCAGCTCCAGGTCGGCAAAGGCGTTGCCAAAGGCCCGGTTGGTGGCCCCGTAGTTTTGCTTGTTGTCTTCCAGTAGGCGCACGGGGTTCTGGCGGTCGGCAATGCCATTTACCGGCCCACCCCAGCCCACGCCATCCACCGTGCGCACCGGCACAATGGCCAGCTGCAGCACCGATACGCCCAGAGCCTGCCGGTCTTCGCCATAGCTCTGGCGGCTGCGCGCCAGCGTCAGGTTTTCCCCTACTTTCAGCTTGCCATCCAGAAAAGAATAGTCCGAGTTCAGGCGGCCCGTGAAGCGCTTGAAGTTGGAGTACTTCACCACGCCGTCGTTGTCGTAGTAGTTCAGCGAGAACAGGGCATTGCCCCGCTCCCCGCCGCTGGCCAGGTTCACGTTGTAGCTCTGAATCAGGGAGCGTTGCTGGATTTCCTCAAACCAGTTGGTGTCAGCAGCGCGCTGGGTCTTGTCGGCGTCGATGAACTCGGGCACTACTACCTCATCCAGTACCGGGCGGCCATTGGCATCGGTGTGCGAGCGGAACGTGTAGAGCGGGCTGCTGGGCGTGAGGCCGTCGTTCACGGCCGCCTGCCAGTAGGTGCGGCCGTACTCCTGGGTGTTGAGCATGGGCGCCAGCTCGCGCGGTTGCTGCACGGTGGCAAACGTGCTGAACTCCACCCGATTCAGCCCTTTGCGGGCCTTTCTGGTGGTGATGATGATGACGCCATTGCCGGCCCGGGAGCCGTAGATGCTGGCCGCCGAGGCATCCTTGAGCACCTGAATGCTCTCGATGTCGTTCTGGTTGAGCTGGTTGATGCCATCCTTGGTCGGGATGCCGTCAATCACGTACAGCGGGTCGTTGTTGCCGAGCGTGCCCAGCCCCCGGATGCGTACCGAAACACCCCCGTCGGGCGCTCCATCGGTGTTGATGCTCACGCCCGGCACGCGGCCCTGCAGGTTGCGCATGATGTTGCCGGAGGGCAGGTCTTTCACCTCGTCTACCTTCACCACGGCCACGGCCCCGGTCAGGTCAGCCTTGCGTTGCACCTGGTAGCCGGTCACCACCACTTCGTCCAGGGCCGCCACGTCCGTAGCGAGCTTCACACTAAAGCTGGTGCGGCCCGCGGCGGATACTTCCTGGGTTTTGTAGCCGATAAAGGAAAAGATGAGCGTGGCGTTGTCGGGCACGCTCAGGCTGAACTCCCCGTTGGGGCCGGTGCTGGTCCCAATGGCCGTGCCTTTCACCACTACCGTTACGCCGGGTAGGCCCGCGCCCTGGTCGTCGGTGACACGGCCGCTGATGGGCGTTTCGGCCAGCCGGGCCGTGGCGCCGGCGTACCGGAGGGTAGCCGCCTGCACTGGCAAGGGCAGGGCCAGCGGCCCGGCCGCCAGCATGGACAGGAGCACCGCCTGCCGCACAAAGGGTACTGTTTCTTTCATGGGAATTAGAAGGAATAAGGGAGCAACACCAGGGCCGGTAAGCGGCGACCGAAAACGATTCCGGAACAAGAGTCTAAAAGCTGCCGGCTGTAAGCACCGCCGCGCCGGCGGCCTCCGCTCCGGTTTAAAGAGGAGCAGGCCTGGTGGCGCGGGCTATAGCTTAGGGTAGGCGGGTAGCTTTCATGACTGATTGTTTCCCAAATCTCAGTCGGAATCCTAGCGGGGGCTTCCTGTATTCATTCAGATTCTTCTAAATTTTAGACCCAATTCCGCAAACGTTTTCTGTGCTGTAAATCAGGTGTTTATGAATAAAGTGGGTATAGATACTATAAGCCGAACTTCTATTTTTGATACCTGTTTTTCACTTTTGATTCAGGCACTGGGCGTGGTGTGCAGGGCCCGGAACTCCGAAGGCGACACTTGGTAGCGGGCTTTAAAGCTGGTGGAGAAGTACGAAGGCGTGGAGAAGCCTAGCTGGTAGGCAACTTCGGCAATGGTCAGCTCCTCGGTAAGCAGCAGCTGGCGCGCCTTGGTTAGGCGCTGGCTTTGGATAAAGTCGGTGACGCCCGTACCCAACACCGCCTTTACTTTGCGGTAAAGCTGCACCCGCGAGATGCCCAGGCTGCGGGCCACGTCCTCCACGCTCAGGTCGGAGCGGGTGAGGTTGGCTTCCACAATGGCCGTGAGGTCGGCCAGGAATTTCTGGTCCACGCGCTGGGGCGCTACGGTGGCGGTGTCTACACTCAGCTCGCGGCGGAAATGCTCCCGCAGTTTGTCGCGGTTGGCTAGCAGCGTGCGCAGGCTTTCCAGCAGGAAGGTGGGGTTGAACGGCTTGGTCAGGTAAAGGTCGGCGCCGGCCTGCACGCCTTCTACCTGCTGCTCGGGGGCGCTGCGGGCCGTGAGCAGCACCACCGGAATGTGGGAGGTGCGCCAGTCCTCCTTGAGCTTGGCCACCACTTCCAGCCCACTGATTTCGGGCAGCATCACGTCGCACACAATCAGGTCGGGAATGGTGTCGGCGGCCATGCGCAGCCCGGTGGTGCCATCGGTGGCCGCACTCACCTGAAAGTGTGGCCGCAGCTTCTGGACCAGAAAGGCGTTGACTTCGGGGTTATCTTCGATAATGAGCACCAGCGCCTCGCTCGTGGCGCCCTGGGCCAGGGCCGGTAGCGTGGTTTCGGTGGGACTTTCCGCAATGCCTTCTTCCAGGGTGAGCAGAGGAGCGGGGACAGGCGCCGTGGTGCTGGCCTTGAGGTTGGCCGGCAGCTCCAGCGGGAGCGTCACCACAAACGTGCTGCCCTGCCCCGCCTGACTGGTAAAGGATAACTGCCCCAGGTGCAGGCGCGTGAGGCCCAGCGCCAGGGCCAAGCCCATGCCCGAGCCTTTGGCCACCGACTGCTGGCCCTGGTAAAACCACTCGAAAATGTGCGCCTTATCCTGCTCGGAAATGCCGCGGCCGGTATCCTCCACGCTCACGCGCACGGCCTGCTCGGCCGTCACCACCTGAATGCTGACGGTAATCTGCCCGCGCTCCGGGGTGAACTTCAGGGCGTTGGATAACAGGTTGAAGAATACCTTGTCCAGAATGTTGGCATCAAACCACAGCGGAATAACGGGCTGGGCTGGCAGGAACCGGAGGCTGATACCGCGCTGCCGGGCCGGGCGCTCAAACACGTCCATAATCTCGCGCACAAACGCGACCAGATTACCTTCCGTGGCCCGCACCGGCATTTTCCCCACGTCAATCCTGCGGAAGTCCATCAGTTGGTTGACCAGCTGGAGCAGGCGCTGGGCATTGCGCCGGATCAGGCTTAAGTCGTGCCGGTGGGCGGCCGGCACGTTGCTGCCGCTGGTGAGCATTTCCTCCACCGGCCCCAGGATAAGGGTGAGCGGGGTGCGCAGCTCGTGGGAGAAGTTGGTGAAGAAGCGCAGCTTGGCTTCCGTTTCTACCCGGGCCTGCTCGGCAAACGCCTGAATCTGGTTGCGCTGGGACAGGATTTCCTGGTTTTGCAAGGCCAGCTGGTGGTTGATGCGGCGGTTGGCCCGAAAGGCCCGCCACACCAGCAGGCCCAGCAAGGCCGCACCCAGCAGGGCCGCCGCCAGCACGTAGAGCACCGTTTGCTGGCTGGCATAGGTGTCGCGCTGCTTGCGCAGCAGTTCTTGCTGCCGCTGGATATCCTGCTGCTGACTAGCCAGCTTCTCCGTCTGCAGCTTCATCGTCAGCACGTTGGTTGAGTCGATAACCATGGTGCTGAGAATGTTTTCCTTCTCGTAGGGCTGCTTGCGCAGGATTTTCATGGCCATGCGGATAGCCTCCTCCCCGCCCGGCGAATACAGCAGCGTGGCGTTGATAATGCCGTCCTGCACCAGCTGAATGCCGCCGTGGGGCCCCGGCAGACCGTCTACGCCCACAATTTTGATGCGCCGCTCCAGTCCTAGCTGCTTGCACACCTGGTAGGCTCCTAAGGCTAGCCGGTCGTTGTGGGCAAATATCAGGTCGATGTCCGGCTCCGCTTTCAGCACGGCCGGCAGCCGCGCCAGCACGGAGGGCCGCTCCCAGTTGCTGTTCAGCTCGCCTACCAGCCGGAGACCCGGATAAGCCGCTAGCGCCTGGGCAAAGCCGCGGTGCCGGTCAACGGCGGGGGAGGAGCCGGGGGCGCCCAGTATTTCCAGCACCCGGCCCTGCCGCCGAAGTAAGTTGGCCACGTAGTTGCCGGCCGTGCGGCCTACCTCTTCGTTGTTGCCGCCCACGTAGGCAGTATAGAGCTTGGAAGTGGTGCGCCGGTCCAGAATCACCACCGGGATGCCGCGGTTGTAGGCTTCCTCCACGATGGGCGTCACGGGCTCGGCCTCGTTGGCCGACACAATCAGCAAGTCGATGCCTTCCTGCAGGAACTCTCGGATGTGTTTCTCCTGCAGGGCACTGCTGTTGTGGGCATCCTTCATCCGAAACGTTACCTCCGGATAAAAGCTCAGCTCTTTCTGCATGCCCGCCAGCATGGCCAGGCGCCAAGCATCCCCGTTGGTGCACTGCGAGAAGCCAATGACGTAGCCTGGTTTGGCCGCCGCCTTCGCTTGGTTACCCCACAGCGTAGCCGTCACCAGAACGACGCCTACAATCAGCCTGCTTACGTGAGCAATAGAAATCATGGATTCAGGAACAGTCGGGATGCCGAGTGGGCTCTGCAAAGGTGGCTCGAAGGCCAACGAAAACAGCATACACTTCGTGCAAACTTACGCGGACTATGCCGGCAGTTGGCGGTAATTGGACAATTGAGTTGAGCGTCTGGCCACGTCGATTGATCCGTCAGTATATGCCTCTATCGGGTGGATAACTTAAGCATATAGCTGTAAAAGACTATGCCCGGCCATTTGGCCGGGCATAGTCTTTTACAGTAACCTGACATGCTTTACCGCACGCCCAGCCGGTTCCGCTTCCAGGCCGAGCCGGTAGCAACCGAAGCATCGGCCGGAGCGGGGGTTGCGCCGGATTTCTTTTCCGCGAGCAGCATGGCCGTGAGCACGGCGGCAAGCTTGGCGGTGGCTTCGTCGGGGGCGGCGGGCTTCAGGCTCTCGGGCGTGAAGTGGTCCTTGATGAAGTTGGTGTCGAAGTTGCCGCTCACGAAGGCCGGGTGCCGGAGCACGTAGCTCCCGAAGCCCAGCGTCGTTTGGATGCCGGTAATCTGGTACTCGTCGATGGCGCGCAGCATGCGGGCAATGGCCTCCTCGCGCGTGGCCCCGAAGGTGACGAGCTTGGCAATCATCGGGTCGTAGTAAATCGGGATGTCCATGCCCTGCTCGAAGCCGTCATCGACGCGCACGCCCGGGCCCTGGGGGCGCACGTAGGTCGTGAGCGTCCCGATGTCGGGCAGGAAGTTGTTTTGCGGGTCTTCGGCGTACACGCGCAGCTCCAGGGCGTGGCCGTTGATGCTCAGGTCTTCCTGGCGGAAGGCGAGGGGCTGGCCCTGGGCCACCTTAATCTGCTCCTTTACCAGGTCGAGGCCGGTAATCTGCTCCGTGACAGGATGTTCCACCTGCAGGCGGGTGTTCATCTCCAGGAAGTAGAAGTTGCGCTGGTCGTCGAGCAGGAACTCCACGGTGCCGGCCCCGGTGTAGTTGCAGGCCCGGGCCACGTCCACGGCGCAGCGGCCCATTTCGGCGCGCAGCTCGGGCGTGAGCACCGAGGAAGGGGCTTCCTCAATCACCTTCTGGTGGCGGCGCTGAATGCTGCACTCGCGCTCAAACAGGTGCACGATGTTGCCGTGCTCGTCGCCCAGCACCTGAATTTCGATGTGGCGCGGCCCGGTCACGAACTTCTCAATGAACACGGCCCCGTCGCCGAAGGCCGATACCGCTTCGTTGATAGCCAGCTGCATCTGCTCCTCGAACTCCTCCACATTGTGCACCAGGCGCATGCCCTTACCGCCCCCGCCGGCCGAGGCCTTAATCAGAATCGGAAAACCTACCTGCTGGGCAATCTGCTTGGCCTCAGCCACGTCCGAAATAGCCTCGGCGGTGCCCGGCACCAGCGGAATGTTGTAGGCCTGCACGGCCTGCTTGGCCGAGAGCTTGTCGCCCATAATATCCATCGCCTCTGGGGAGGGCCCTACGAAGATCAGCCCGGCTTCTTTTACCTGACGGGCAAACTCGGCGTTTTCGCTCAGGAAGCCGTAGCCGGGGTGAATTGCATCGACGCCCAATTGCCTGCACACTTCCAGGATTTTGTCGCCGCGCAGGTAGCTGTCTTTGCTGGCGGGCGGGCCCACGCACACAGCCTCGTCGGCGTAGCGCACGTGCAGGGCGTTGCGGTCGGCCTCGGAGTAGATGGCCACGGTTTGCAGGCCCATTTCCTTGGCCGAGCGCAGCACGCGCAGGGCAATTTCACCGCGGTTGGCTACGAGCAGCTTGGTAATTTTCTTCATGGAGGTGAGGATAGGAGCGGGTGGGAGGGGTCTAGGTCGTTACGGGTGTTCATGCAGCCCGTCCTGCTGAGCTTGTCGAATACTCTCTACCGCTGGCTAATCAATAGCCTTACAACGAAACGGGAGAGATGCTTCGACAAGCTCAGCAGGACGGTCCTTTACCTGATAATAGGCCATTCAGCACCCAAAGAAACGCCATTCCAACGGCACCATCAACCTGGCCGGGGCAAATCCTGGAAGGTTGGATGCCTGCCCGCTGCGGGCTACCTTTGCGGATTGCCATAACTTTGCACATCCCCGGCGGTTGGGCTTTTGGCCGTAGCCGCTTGTTTTCGTTTCACATTCAACCCGTTCCTTCGTGGATCTATTTGAGAAGATTGCCGCCAACCGCGGCCCGCTGGGCTCCCACTCGCACTACGCGCACGGATATTTCACCTTCCCCAAGCTGGAAGGCGAGATTAAGCCCCGCATGATTTTCCGCGGCAAAGAGGTGCTCACCTGGAGCCTGAACAACTACCTGGGCCTGGCCAACCACCCCGAGGTGCGCAAAGCCGACGCCGACGCGGCGGCCGAGTACGGCATGGCCCTGCCCATGGGCGCCCGCATGATGAGCGGCAACTCCAACCTGCACGAGCAGCTGGAAAATGAGCTGGCCGAGTTTGTGATGAAGCCCGACTGCATGCTGCTCAACTTCGGCTACCAGGGCGTGGTAAGCATCATCGACGCCATGGTGGGCCGCCACGACGTGATTGTGTACGACGCCGAGTCGCACGCCTGCATTATCGACGGGGTGCGCCTGCACGCGGGTAAGCGCTTCGTGTACGTGCACAACGACATGCAGAGCCTGGAAAAGCAGTTGGAGCGCGCCCAGCGCATCATCGACGAAACCGGCGGCGGCATTCTGGTGATTACGGAAGGCGTGTTTGGCATGTCGGGCAACCAAGGCGACCTGCGCGGGGTGGTGGCGCTGAAAGAAAAATACCAGTTCCGCCTGTTCGTGGATGATGCCCACGGCTTCGGCACCCAGGGCGCTACGGGCGCTGGCACGGGCGAAGAACAAGGGGTGCAGGACGGCATCGACCTTTATTTTTCGACGTTTGCCAAGTCTATGGCCAGCATTGGCGCCTTTGTAGCTGGACCGGAAAACGTAATTGAATATTTGCGCTACAACATGCGCAGCCAGATTTTCGCCAAAAGCCTGCCCATGCCGCTTGTAGTGGGCGCTTTGAAGCGTCTGGAGCTGCTACGCACCCGCCCCGAGCTCAAGGAAAACCTCTGGACCATCGTGCGGGCCCTGCAAAGCGGACTGCGCGAAAAAGGCTTCAATATCGGTACCACCACGTCCTGCGTGACGCCGGTGCTGCTCAATGGCCAAATTCCCGATGCTGCCCAGATTACCTTCGATCTGCGTGAGAATCACGGTATTTTCTGCTCTATCGTGGTATATCCGGTGGTTCCCAAGGGCGTCATTATGTTGCGCCTGATTCCCACGGCCGCCCACAGCCTCGACGATGTGGCCTTAACCATTAAAGCCTTTGAAGCGGTGCAGGACAAGCTTTCGAAGGGGTTATACTCGAAAACCGAGATTCCAGCGGGTTTGCAGGACTAGCTTCCGCGCCTTTGTACGTAAAGCCGGCCGCTGGATAGCGGCCGGCTTTTGTATTTAGGACTATTCTGCTATTTGTGGTGGCTGTAGAGTAGGGCGTAATTACGATTTCAGCGAAAAAAAGGCCGCTCTAAGCGTCCTAATGGGGTTTAATAAAAAAAGTTGACAACTTGCTTGTATTTGAAATCCCTGTATATTAGGGCCGATTAAGCACTTTTCTCCACACCCACTAACCCCCTCTCCAATGAGCAATTTTGGCCAATTGAAAGACCTCGTAATGTCGCTGGAAGCTGACTTTGAGAAGTTCTACGACAAGGGCAACTCGGCCGCTGGTACCCGCGTGCGCAAAGGCATGCAGGAACTGAAGAACATGGCGCAGACCATCCGCACGGAGGTGCAAAACGCCAAGAACTCGGCCGCTGCTCCCGCTGCTGGTGCTGCTAAAGCTGCGCCTGCTAAGAAGGCTGCTGCTCCCGCTGCTAAGAAAGCCGCTCCTGCTAAGAAGAAGTAATCTAAACCACGGATTCGCGCGGATTTTCCGGATTACGTGGATTTTGTGGACGATTCCTAAACAGCAAAAAAGCCCCGCAACCTGCGGGGCTTTTTTATTGATGGAGCTGTCATCCTGCGCAAAGCGAAGAGTGACAGACGAACTACGCGAGCCTATTGTTGGTGCCGACTACAAAATCCGCGAAATCCGAAAAATCCGCGCGAATCCGTGGTTTAGACTAGCTTGATGAGGAAGTAGTTCTTGCCTTTCTGCGCCACGAGGTATTTGTCCAGGAGCGGCGCTACGGCCGTAGCTGCCTGGTCGAGTGTGACTTTTTCGCGGTTCAGTTTTACCCCGTTGTTCTGCACCATCTTGCGGGCCTCGCCCTTGGAGGAGAAGATGGCGTTGCCGGTGGCCGTGCTCAGCAGGGTAAGCGCATCAAGTTCTGCCAGCTCGGCGCGTGAAACCTCTACCTGGGGCACGCCGGCAAACACGTCGAGCAGGGTGGCTTCGTCGAGGCTGCTTAGCTCGCCGCCCCCGAACAGAACCTGCGAGGCCGCCAGCGCGCTTTCAAACGCCGCCTCGGAATGCACCCGGATGGTCACGTCCTTGGCCAGGGCCTTCTGCAGGATGCGCTGGTGCGGAGCCTGGGCGTGCTCGGCTTCCAAAGCTTCAATTTCGGCCTGGCTTAAAAGCGTAAATACCCGAATAAGACGGGGCACATCGGCGTCGGCGGCGTTGAGGAAAAACTGGTAGAACTGGTAGGGCGAGGTCATGGTGGGGTCGAGCCACACGGTGCCGGTTTCGCTCTTGCCGTATTTGGTGCCGTCGGCCTTGGTAATGAGCTGGCCGGTGAGGGCGTAGGCCTTGCCTTCGCCGCCCGACATGCGCCGGATCAGCTCCGTGCCGGTGGTGATGTTGCCCCACTGGTCGGAGGCGCCCATTTGCAGCGTAGTGCCCAGCTCCTTGTAGAGGTGGTAGAAGTCGTAGCCCTGCAGCAGCTGGTAGCTGAACTCAGTGTAGCTGATGCCCTCGGCGCCGGTATCCTCGTTGCCGCTGATGCGCCGCTTGACCGAGTCCTTGGCCATCATGTAGTTTACCGTCAGGTGCTTGCCTACTTCGCGCAGAAATTGCAGGAAGCCAAACTCCTTGAACCAGTCGTAGTTGTTTACCACCCGGGCCCCGGTCGGGCCTTCCGTGAAGTCCAGGAACTTCTCCAGCTGGGCCCGAATGCCGGCCTGATTGCGGCGCAGGGCCGCTTCGTCCAGCAAATTCCGCTCCGCCGACTTACCCGATGGGTCCCCAATCATGCCTGTGGCGCCACCGACCAGCGCCAGGGGGCGGTGGCCGGCCCGCTGCAGGTGCACCAGCAGCATGATGGTGGCCAGGTTGCCGATGTGCAGGGAAGGCGCGGTAGGGTCGAAGCCGATGTAGCCGGTGATGGGCGCGTTCTTCAGCAGGTGCTCTTCCGTACCGGGCATCATGTCGTGAAACATACCCCGCCAGCGCAGTTCTTCTATGAGGTTCAAAGTGGAAGTAGGAATTAAGAATTAGGAATTAAGAATTGAGCCAGCAGAATTCAGAAAGACAAACGTGCTTTCCTCAGACGGTAGCAGCCACCCAATTCTTCCAAAGCAGTTCGGCAAAGGTAAGAGGCAGGGCGTACCTTTGGGTAGGAAGAATTGGGAAGGTGACCTACCGGTGTGCCCCTGTCAATTCTTAATTACTAATTGCTCATTACGAATTCAAAATTGACGCTCACGCCCGACGAAATCCTGAAGCAGCTCCAGCAGCGGCAGTTTGCGCCCGTGTACTTTCTGCAGGGGGAGGAGCCGTACTACATCGACCTGATAGCCGATCTGCTGGAAAAGCACGTGCTGCCCGAGCACGAGAAAGGCTTCAACCAAGTGGTCATCTACGGCAAGGATACCGACGTGACGGGGATTCTAAGCCAGGCCAAGCGCTTCCCGATGATGGCCGAACGCTCCGTGGTCATCGTGAAGGAAGCCCAGGCCGTGGCCGACCTGGAAGCGGAAAAGTCGTGGCCGTTTCTGGAGGCTTACCTGAAGAACCCCCTGCAGAGCACCGTGCTGGTGTTTTGCTACAAGCACAAAACCCTGGATGCGCGCAAGAAGCTGGGCAAGCTGCTCGCCGGCGACAAGAAAGATGCTGCCCCGGCCGGCACCGTGCTCATGACGAGCAAGAAGCTCTACGACAACCAGGTGGCGCCCTGGCTCAGCCAGTATGTGCGCGCCAAAAATCAGCAGATTACGCCCCAGGCCACCGTGATGCTGGCCGAGTATATCGGAGCCGAGCTGGGCCGCCTCACCAATGAGGTAGACAAGATGCTGATCAACCTGCTGCCCGGCCAGGCCATCGACGAGGATTTGGTACAGCGCATGGTGGGCATCAGCAAGGAGTACAACATCTTCGAGCTGCAGAGCGCCCTGGTGCGCCGCGACGTGCTCAAGGCCAACCGCATCCTGCTCTACTTCGAGGCCAACCCCAAGAACAACCCGCTGATTCCCAACCTGACGCTGCTGTTCAACTTCTTTTCCCGGCTGCTGGCCCTGCATCAGAACCCTAACCCCTCGGAGGCCGACTGGCTGAAGATGGGCCTGCGCTTCCCCATTCAGCGCAAGGACTACCAGACCGGCCTGAAGGTATTCGACTTTCACCGCACCCGCGACATCGTGCACCTGATCCGCCGCGCCGACGCCCAAAGCAAAGGCATCGACGCGGGCTCCATGACCGACGGCGAAATTCTGCGGGAGCTGATCTGGCTGATTATCCACCCGGTGCCGCTACACGCGGTGGTAGGGGCCTAGCGAAGCAACCGGCGCCTACGAGCGGGTAGGACAAGAAGGGTCAACATTCGCCAAAGCCTAGTGCCACGGCAGCAACGTACCCCATGAAATGCGCGAAAAAGTAGGTGGCCCGGCCCGGTGAGGCCACCGCTGTTTAACCGAAAACGGGCGAGTAAGCGTTGTTTTACATTGATAAGTGGTTAGTGACCTAGGCCGCGAGACCAAAAAAGGACGCCATGCGGGCAAGCTCCACATGGCGTCCTTTTTTAGTCGCGCGGCTATTTACAGGGCCTTGTACTCGTTCCAGCTCTTGATCTTCAGGTCCTCGAGCGAGAGGGAAGTGAAGGCGTGGATGAAGGCTTTCGCGAGGCGGGCGTTGGTGATGAGCGGGCTGTTGAAGTCCACGGCCGTGCGCCGGATGTTGTAGTCGTTGTCCAGCTCGCCCTTGCTCGTGTTCTTCGGAATGTTGATGACCAGGTCAATCTGGCGCGCGCGCAGCAGGCTCAGCGCGTTGGGCTCCTGCAGCTCGTCGGGCCAGTACACCAGGGTGCTGGCCACCCCGTGCTCGGCAAAGAAGCTGTGCGTGCCGTGCGTGGCGTAGAGCGTGTAGCCCTTCTGCACCAGCACCTGCGCCGATTCCAGCAGCGCCACCTTCGAGGTCAGCGGGCCGCTGGAGATGAGCACCGTCTTTTCCGGAATCCGGTAGCCCACGCTCAGCAAGGACTTCAGCAGCGCTTCCTCGGCCGTGTCGCCCAGGCAGCCCACCTCCCCGGTGCTGGTCATGTCCACGCGCAGCACCGGGTCCGCCCCCTGCAGGCGCGTGAAGGAGAACTGCGAGGCCTTCACCCCCACGAAGGGCAAATCGTAGACCAGCTCGCTCGCGTCGCGCGCCACGGGCACGCCCAGCAGCACCTGCGTGGCCTTCCTGATCAGGTTGTGGCCCGAGACCTTGCTCACGAACGGGAAGGAGCGCGAGGCCCGCAGGTTGCACTCAATCACCCGGATTTCGCGGTTCTTCTCCAGGAACTGGATGTTGAACGGCCCGCTGATCTGGAAGCGCCGGGCAATCTTCTCGGCAATGACCTTGAGCTTGCGCACCGTGCCCACGTACACGCGCTGGGGCGGGTAGTACATGGTCGCATCCCCCGAGTGCACCCCGGCAAACTCCACGTGCTCGGAAATAGCATAGGAAACAATTTCCCCCTTGTCGGCCACCGCGTCCAGCTCGATTTCCTTCGCCTCCTGGATGAACTCGGACACCACCACCGGGTACTCGGCGCTGACGTCCACGGCCAGCTTCAGGTACTCCTCCAGCTCCGGCACGTTCGAGACCACGTTCATGGCCGCCCCCGACAGCACGTAGCTCGGCCGGATCAGCACCGGGAAGCCCACCTGCTTGACGAAGGCGTAGATGGCCTCCAGGGTGGTCAGCTCGCTCCAGCGCGGCTGGGCAATGCCCAGCTCGTCGAGGATGGAGCTGAACTTGTGGCGGTTTTCGGCCTCGTCGATGCGGGCGGCGGCCGTGCCCAGGATGGGCGCGCCGGCCGCTTCCAGGCGGGTGGCAATGTTGTTGGGAATCTGCCCGCCGGTGCTCAGGATCACGCCCTGCGGCGCCTCAAAGTCCAGGATGTCCATCACCCGCTCGTAGCTCAATTCCTCGAAGTAGAGGCGGTCCGACACGTCGTAGTCGGTGCTCACGGTTTCGGGGTTGTAGTTGATGATGATGGACTTGTAGCCCTCCTCGTTCACGGTCTGGGCCGCATTCACCCCGCACCAGTCAAACTCCACCGACGAGCCGATGCGGTACACGCCCGAGCCCAGCACCACCACCGACTTGTCGGTTTCCGGTTCCAGGTCGTGCTCGGTGCCGTGGTAGGTCAGGTACAGGTAGTTGGTCTGGGCCGGGAATTCGGCCGCCAGCGTGTCAATCTGCTTGACGACGGGCCGCACGCCCAGGGCCTGGCGGCGAGCGCGCACGAGCAGCTCGTTGGCCTTCACCTCGGCCGGGCCCAGCAGCAGCACGGCCAGCTGCTGGTCCGAAAAGCCCTGCTTCTTGGCCTGGCGCAGCAGGGCCGTATCCAGGGCGTCAAGGCCGCCGTTGTGGCGCTTCTCGCCGAGCGTTTGGCCCAGCTGGAAGATGCCGTAGAGGCGCTGCAGAAACCAGCGGTCGATGCGCGTGAGCGCGTGCACGCGGTCCACGTCGTAGCCGGCCTGGAAAGCTTCGTTGATGGCGAAGATGCGCTCCTCGTTGGGCTCGCTCAGCAGCTGGTCCAGGCTGGCGTGGTCGAGCTGCGACTCGGCTTTGTTGGCCACGAAGCCGCGCCGGCCCGTGTCGAGCATGCGCAGGCCCTTCTGAATGGCTTCCTCGAACGTTTTGCCGATGGCCATGACCTCGCCCACGCTCTTCATGGCCGAGCCGATCTGGCGCTGCACGCCCGAGAACTTGCCCAGGTCCCAGCGCGGCAGCTTGACCACCAGGTAGTCCAGGGCGGGCTCGAAGAAGGCCGAGGTGGTTTGCGTGACGCTGTTCTTGAGCTCGGCCAGCGAGTAGCCCAGGCTGAGCTTGGCGGCCACGAAGGCCAGCGGGTAGCCCGTGGCCTTGGAGGCCAGGGCCGAGGAGCGGGAGAGGCGGGCATTCACCTCAATGACGCGGTATTCCTCCGAGTAGGGGTCCAGCGCGTACTGAATGTTGCACTCGCCCACGATGCCCAGGTGGCGGATGGTCTGGATGCCGATGCTGCGCAGCTTATGGTACTCGCGGTTGCTCAAGGTCTGCGACGGGGCCACCACGATGCTCTCGCCGGTGTGGATGCCGATGGGGTCGAAGTTCTCCATGTTGCAGACGGTGATGCAGTTGTCATAAGCATCCCGCACCACCTCGTACTCGACTTCCTTCCAGCCTTTCAAGGACTCTTCCACCAGAATCTGGTCGGAGGTGGAGAAGGCCTTCTGGGCCAGGGCGCGCAGCTCGTCGGGGTTGTTGGCAAAGCCGCTGCCCAGCCCGCCCAGGGCGAAGGCGGCGCGCACGATGATCGGGAAGCCAATCCGCTCCCCGGCCGCCAGCGCGTCCTCCATCGTCGTCACGGCTTCGCTGCGGGCGGTGAGCACGCCGATCTGGTCGAGCTTGTCCTTGAAGATGTCGCGGTCCTCCGTGTCGATGATGCTCTGCACGGGCGTGCCGAGCACGCGCACCTGGTACTTGTCGAAGATGCCGGCGCGGTACAGGGCCACGGCGCAGTTCAGGGCCGTCTGCCCGCCGAAGGCCACCAGGATGCCGTCGGGCTGCTCCTTCTGGATGACTTCCTCCACGAAGTAGGGCGTCACGGGCAAAAAGTACACGTCGTCGGCCAGGCCCTCGGACGTCTGCACGGTGGCAATGTTGGGGTTGATCAGGATCGTGCGGATGCCTTCCTCTTTCAGGGCCTTCAGGGCCTGCGAGCCGGAGTAATCGAACTCGCCGGCCTCCCCGATTTTCAGGGCGCCGGAACCGAGGATCAGTACTTTGTTGGGTTTGTGCATTCTAGGGGTTGGGTAACAGACCGGGAGAAGGGTCGTGTTAAAAAAGCGCTGTCGGGTATCGGGTGATGCTACTGGGCGGCCTTGTACGCGGCCACCGCTTTGAGAAAGTCATCAAAGAGAAACTCCGTGTCCTGGGGGCCGCCGGCGGCTTCGGGGTGGAACTGGGTGGAGAAGAAGGGCTTGGTCTGGTGCTGGATGCCTTCGCAGGTGCCGTCGTTCAGGTTCTCAAACAGCATGGTCCACTCGCTCGGCAGCGTGGTGGGGTCCACCGCATAGCCGTGGTTCTGGCTGGTGATGTAGCTGCGCTGGGTGCCCGTGAGCTTGACCGGCTGGTTGTGGCTGCGGTGCCCGTACTTGAGCTTGAACGTGTCGCCGCCCGCGGCCAGGCCCATGAGCTGGGAGCCCAGGCAGATGCCGAAGATGGGCTTGTCCTGGTGCAGGGCTTTCTGCAGGTGCCCGATGGTGGCCTGGCACATCTTCGGGTCGCCGGGGCCGTTCGAGAGAAACAGGCCGTCGTAGTCGAGCTGGGTGAAGTCGTAGTCCCAGGGCACGCGGATCAGTTCCACGTCGCGCTCCAGGAAGCAGCGGATAATGTTGGTCTTGGTGCCGCAGTCCACCAGCACGATCTTGTGCTGGCCGTGGCCGTAGTGCTGCACGCCCGCGGGGCTGACCTGCGCCACCAGGTTCTCCAGGTTCGGGTCGTGCATCGGAATATCTTCCTCGGCCACAATCTTGCCCAGCAGGGCGCCCTTCTCGCGCAGCTTCTTGGTCAAAAGGCGCGTGTCCACCCCGCAGATGCCGGGGATGTTGTACTCCTTGAGCCAGTCGCCCAGGCTCTTGGCCGCGTGCCAGTGGCTGTGCTCCTGGGAGTAGTAGTTGACCACCAGGCCGGCCACGTGCACCTTGTCCGACTCGAAGATGCGGGAAATGGACTCGTAGAGTTCCTCGCCCGGCACGCCGTAGTTGCCCACCATCGGGTAGGTCAGCACCAGGATCTGCCCGGCAAAGGACGGATCGGTCAGGTTCTCAGGGTAGCCCGTCATGGCCGTGCTGAAGACCACCTCCCCGGCCGCGGAGGTATACGCGCCGAAGGACTCGCCTTCGAGTTCGGTGCCGTCTTCCAGAATCAGTTTTACTGTGTGGGTCATGTTCTGTTGGTTGGCCTCACTCAGCCCCCGTCTCCGGTAGGGAAGGGAGCCAAGGCGGCACGACTGGAAATGATAAATAGCCTCTAGATGGCGTCCAAACCTGGCAAGCCGAGCAAATCAGCGGCGCGGCGCGCCACGGTTTTAACACTGGCGACATCCGGGCCGGTGATGGTCAGGTGGCCCATCTTGCGGCCGGTGCGCGCCTGCAACTTACCGTACAAGTGCAGGTGGGTACCTGGCAAACTCAGTACGGCGGCCCAATCCGGCTCGTGTGGCTGACCGTTGGTGTCGAACCAGACATCGCCCAGCAGGTTAAGCATGATGGCCGGAGAATGCTGGCGCGGCTCCGGCAGAGGTAAGCCCGCCATGGCATGCACCTGCAGGTCAAACTGCGACGCGTCGCAGGCGTCCAGGGTATAGTGGCCGCTGTTGTGCGGGCGCGGGGCCATTTCGTTGACCACCAGGCCGCCATGCTCGCTGCCGTCTTCCACCACAAAAAACTCGACGCACAGCACCCCCACGTAGCCGAGATGCTGCGCGATGGAGACGGCCGCGTCGCGGGCCCGGGTTGCCAGGGCGGGCGGCAGACTGCCTTCGTAGGCGTGGGTCACGGCCAGAATACCATCGACGTGCACGTTGCGCTGCGGGGCGTAGCTGACCACTTGCCCGTCCCAGCCGCGCGCCACCAGCACCGAACATTCGGCGGTGAGCGGCAGCCTCTTTTCCAGCACGCAGGCCACGCCGCCTAGCCCCGCCCAGGCGGCTTCCAGCTCAGCGGCTGTCCTCACGCGGACCTGGCCTTTGCCGTCATAGCCCATGCGCGCGGTTTTCAGGATGCCGGGCAGCAAATCCTTCCGCTCGGCTTGCACAGCCTGCAATTGGGCCGGGGTTTCAATCACGGCATACGGCGCGCAAGTCACCCCCGACACAGCGGCGCAGTCCGCGAAGTGGGCTTTTTCCTCAATGCGGTTTTGGGCAATGCCGACCACGGTCGCGCCAGGCGCCACGGGCCGGGTCAGGGCCAGCGTTTGCAGCGTGTGAGCTGGCACGTTTTCAAACTCGGTGGTGATGGCCTGGCACAGCTGGGCCAGTTGTGCCAGCCCGGCCGGGTCGTCGTAGCCGGTCTGGATGTGGTGGTGGCTTACCAGCCCGGCCGGGCTTTGCGCGTCGGGCTCCAGTACGGCGGTGAAGTAGCCCAGGCGCTGGGCGGCATGCACAAACATTCGGCCCAGCTGACCGCCCCCTAGCACCCCCAGCGTGGCCTTTTGGCCCGCGGCGTCCTCGCTGCCTGGGAAAATTGGGGTCATGGCTGCAACGTGAATTTCTTCGTTCATACGGGCAGGGTCATAGCGCGAGCAGCTTCAGTTTGTTCGGCGCGAAACACTTGCAGCTTGGCAGCCAGGTCCGGGTCATGCAGAGCGAGCTGGCTGACGGCGAACAGGGCGGCATTAGCCGCCCCGGCGTCGCCGATGGCAAAGGTGGCTACGGGTACCCCTTTGGGCATTTGCACAATGCTGTGCAGCGAATCTACCCCCTGCAAATGGCGGCTGGCCACTGGCACGCCCAGTACGGGCACCGTGGTTTTGGCGGCCAGCATACCGGGCAGGTGGGCGGCCCCGCCCGCACCGGCAATGATGGCCTGCAAACCACGCGGGCCGGCTTGTTCAGCGTAGGCAAATAAGTCGTCTGGCATGCGGTGGGCCGACACCACGCGCGCTTCGTGGGCCACGCCAAAGTGCGCGAGCATCTGCACGGCGTACTGCATGGTGTTCCAGTCGCTGCTGGAGCCCATGACCACCCCAACCAGGGGCTTAGGATTGGAGGAGGAAAGAGTACTCATCAAAATTCTTTGGTGGTCATGCTGTGCGAAGGGGAGTGGAGTCGAACCGAAGGTCGCTGTTGGGCAAGCATCTCAACTGTAGCAGCAATCCATCGATGGGATTTACTCTCGTGGTAGAGATGCTTCGACTGCGCTCAGCATGACGTTCTTAGTAGTAAGGCGTTCTGTTTATTTTTCGGACAGCTCAACCAACTGTTCGCGCTCCAGCAGGATTTCTGTCCCCAAAATCACCAGGTCTACCCGGCCTTTCAGCGTCTGGTCGATGAAGGGCGTATTCTGGGACTTGGATTTCATGAATTCCTTCGTGAACGTGGTTTCCGCTTCGGTATCGAACAAGACGCACTCGGCTGGCTGGCCGACTTCGATGGTGGGCACCGGCAGGCCCATCAGGCGGCGGGGCTCGGCCGAATAGCGCTTCACCACCAGGTCCCACCCAAATTTGCCGGGCTCCACGAAGAAGTGGTACAGCGACACCAGGGCCGTATCCAGGCCGGTAATGCCGTTGGGGGCGCTGATGAAATCCTGGGCTTTTTCGAAGGGCGTGTGGGGGGCGTGGTCGGTGGCAATGAGGTCGAAGACGCCTTCTTTGAGTCCCTCGAGCAAGGCGTCACAATCGGCCTGCGTCCGCAGCGGCGGGTTCATCTTATAGTTCGTGTCGTAGTCGCCGATGTGCTCGTCGGTGAACAGCAGGTGGTGCGGGGCCACTTCCGCCGTCACCTTCACATCGCCGCGTGATTTCCACCACCGGATGGTCTCCATGCCAAGCTTGCTGGACACGTGCTGGATGTGCACGTGGGCGCCCGTCGCGTGGGCCAGCCGGATGTCGCGGTCGATGATGATTTCCTCCGCGCAGGCCGGGGAGCCTTTGATGCCGAGTCGGTAGCTCATCACCCCTTCGTTGAGGGCGCGCGGCCCGGCCAGCTCCGGTACCTCGCAGTGGCTGGCGAAGAACATTCCAAACTCGGTGGCATACTGCATCGCCCGAAACAGTACGGCCGGGTCGCGGGTGGTATCCCCGTCGTCGGTGAGCATGATCACGCCGAGGCGGTGCATCCCCTCAATTTCCGCCAGCTCCTTGCCCTCGCGGTTTTTGGTAACGCAACCGGAGGTGTACACCGGAATGCGGGACCGGTGCTTGGCATTTTCGAGCACGGTAGCTACCGCGCTTGCCGAGTCGAGGGCTGGGCGGGTGTTGGGCATCATCACCACGCCGGTCACACCGCCATTGATGGCCGCTTCGCTGCCCGTGGTAATAGTTTCCTTGTTTTCAAACCCGGGGGCGCGGAAGTGGACGTGGGCATCAAACATGGCCGGCATCAGCACCCGGCCGCGGGCGTCAATAACGCGGGCACCCTTGGGAACAGGTAGGTTGGTGCCGATTTCCTGAATTTTTCCTTCGACAATCAGGACATCGCCCTCGAGCAGTTTGGGTGAGTTTTCGGAGGCGATGCGGGTATTTTGAAGGAGAAGCATGGTGGGATAAGTGCTGTAACCCGGTCAGGGTTATGGGAGATGAAAGAAAAAGAGCAGGGCCAGCCGTTGCGTCGGGCAGTTAGGGCATAATCACCGTCGAGCTGGCCTGTTGCCGCGCGGTATAAGCTTCCTGCTTCGGGAATTCCCCGCCGGGCGTCAGCCAGTCGAGCACGGCCATGCGGATGGAGATGCCGTTTTCAACCTGGTTGGTGATGAGGCTGCGCTCGTAGTCCATGACGGCGTCGCACAATTCGACTCCCCGGTTCACGGGGCCGGGGTGCATGATATAGAGGCCCCGGTCGCGGATTTCTGCCAGCCGGGCGGTGGTGATGCCGTAGACCCGGTGGTATTCGCGGACGCTGGGGAAAAACTGCACGTCCTGGCGCTCCATCTGCACGCGGAGCAGGTACACCACATCGGGCGCCCAGGCCATGGCCGCCTCGTAGTCGGTAAAGCGGCGGATGCTTTCCGGGGCGTACTTAGGCACCAAAGAGCCCGGGCCGAGGTACGCCACTTCAATGCCCAGCTTTTGCAGCAGGGTGCTGGTAGAGCGCGCGACGCGGGAGTGAAGGATATCCCCGATGATGAGGACTCTTTTGCCCCGGGGGTCGGGGAATTTTTCCTTGATGGTGAAAGCGTCCAGCAGGGCCTGGGTGGGGTGCTCGTGCGCCCCGTCGCCGGCATTGATAACCGACGCTGTGGTTTGGCGGGCAATCATACCGGGCAGGCCGGGGTGGCTGTGGCGCACAACGATGTAGTCGGTGCGCATGGCCTGGAGCGTCTCAATCGTCTCGCGCACCGACTCGCCCTTCGTGATGGAGGAGTGGGCCACGTCGAAATTGGTTACCTCCGCCGAGAGGCGTTTGGCCGCGACCTCGAAGGAGGAGTGCGTGCGGGTGCTGGCCTCGTAGAACAGCATGAGCACGGATTTACCCTCGAGGGCAGGAATTTTCTTCACCGAGTGGGTGAAGAGTTTTTTAAAGGAGGTGGATTGGTCGAGTAGGAACTCGATTTCCTCACGGTGAAGGGATGCAATGTCGAGCAGGTCTTTACGTGCCATACCGGAGTCGAGGAAAAGATGGGCGTCTAACTAAAACGGACGGTAGGATGCCTTAAGCTTCCGCAACCCAAGACGGAGAAACTGGCTGCCGGTGCAGGCCGAGGTGCTGATGACAGCAGCCACGGATAAGGAAGAGAGGGTTGGGGGCCATGGGTGGTGGAGGGTTGGGATTGGCAATTGAGTTAGGCAGTATGAATCGGCAGCGGGGTAGCAGCCAACGAACTCAAGGGACATAAAAAAACCGTTTCGGAATCCGAAACGGCGGCGGGGCAATACCCAGAAAAAATAACAGAAATACCAGAGGCAAAATCGGGAAAACCGACGGTTGCGAAGACCTTCCGGTCTACTCGCGGTTCCCCGCCGAGCAGGTTCCCACGCTTCATCAACAAGTTTTTTGGTTGAAGCATGCTGCAAAGCTACGGCATTGTTACGGATCCTTTACGCATGTCAGGCAAGAATTTTCGTTGGGGTGACCGGGCGTCGTTCGCCTATGCGGGCCAGGAGTCTTCGGCTTCCTGCGCTATGTAGAAGCGTTTCAGGCCAGTTGGTGTCCTGGCCCTCGGGTAAAAGTTTCGCCCTAATGCTAACTGGACGGTTTGGAACAGTACACCTAGTAAAAGACCCTTAGCGCATCCAGGCCAAAGTGGAACGGTTAACTTCAGGCCCCAACTTCTAAATCCAGGCCAACTAGCCTGCCACGCATGCTCGATTTTCCCGCCCTGCAGCCCCGAATTATCGAAGCCCCGGCCCGTCGGCTGCTGGGCTTTAGCCAGCTGATGTCGCGGGCTGAAGACCAGACGGCGCTGCTCTGGCGCACGTTTATGCCGCGCCGACGTGAGGTGGCGTCGCCCACCAGCCCCGACCTGTTTTCGGTGACGCAGTACCCCGCCGGCTATTTCGCTGCCTACGACCCGCACGCCGTATTCTGTAAATGGGCCGCGGTGGCCGTGGCGGACGCTACGCCGGTGCCCGTCGGAATGGCCCCGCTGACCATACCCGCGGGCCAGTACGCCGTGTTCGACTACCGCGGGTCGAGCCTGGATACGCGCGTGTTTGCCTACATTCTGCTGGAGTGGCTGCCGGCGTCCGGGTTCGTGCTGGACGACCGGCCCCACCTGGAAGTGCTGGGCCCCGGCTACCGCAATGCTGACCCGACCTCAGAAGAAGAAATCTGGCTGCCTATCCGGCCGGGGCTGGCTTCAGGAAGTTGAGCGTTGATGTTCTTGTCTAGTACACGGTGTGGCGCTTAGCCAATCTGCTTATACTTCAAATGAAAAGGTATGTGCCCTAACTGCTTCCTGGCTGACGTTCCCAGTTTCGCATCTTTGGAGGCTTATGAGGAATTTACCCAACAACTGCTTTGCAAGCCGTTGGAATTGCTGCCCTTTTCGGATAAGACCCCAGCCGCCTTCACAGTTTGTTACTCATGCTCAGTGTGCCGGGAGGTATGGGTGCTTTCAGAACCCGATAACGCTTGGCGCGGTTACTTCCTTCCAGCATCATCGGCAGCTGCCCACACAAAAAAGCTTGTGCAGCAGGATAAAGCGCGGCGCTTAGCGTTCCTGTTGGTGTTGGGAGTAGGATGCCTTTATATTGGATGGCTGCTTCTGTAGCTACCCGAGCTAAATGAGCTTAGAGTTGGGCTGCGGTTGCCCCAGGCATACCTCAGGCACCTAATTAAAAGTGCTGCACGATGGCGAAGTAGAGCGGCATGCCCACAGTAATGTTGAAGGGGAAGGTGACGCCCAAGGCCATGGGCAGATACAGGCCCGGGTCGGCTTTGGGCGCGGCCAGGCGCATGGCGGCGGGCACGGCAATGTAGGAGGCACTGGCCGCCAGAATGGCGAAGATGAAGCGGTTACCCTCGCTATCGGTAACCAAGTGGCTGAGAGCAGCTACCAGGCAGCCATTGAGCAGGGGCACCAGCAAGGCAAAGGCCGTGACGAAGCGGCCATAGTGGCGAAAGGCAGCAAAGCGCCGGGCCGTGACCATGCCCATTTCGAGTAGGAAGATGGCCAGGAAGCCCTTAAAGATATCGGTGGTGAAGGGCTTGATGCCTTCCGCCTGCTTGGTGTCGGCAATCAGGCCAATGATAAGGCTGCCCAGCACCATCAGCACGCTGCCATTGGTGAAGGAATGCTGCACGATGGCGCCCAGGCTGGGGCGGCTTTCCTCGGAGTCCGCCTCGTACCGTTGCATTAGAATCACCCCTACAATGATGGCCGGAGCTTCCATCAGCGCCATCACGGCCACCATGTGCCCGCTGAAGTGCCGTTGCTGCATTTCCAGAAACGACACCGCCGACACAAACGTGACGGCACTTACCGAGCCGTAGGCCGCCGCTACGGCGCCGGCATCGGCAACGCTGAGCCGGCGCTTCAGCACGAAAAACGTGTAAAGCGGAATCAGGGCCGCCACCAGCAGGCCAAACCCCAGGGAGTACAGTATTTCCGGCGTGAAGGCGCTGTGAGCCAGCTCCTGCCCGCCCTTAAAGCCAATAGAGAAGAGCAGGTACAGGGAAATGAACTTGATAGAGGCCGGCGGAATTTCCAGGTCGCTTTTCACCACCGTGGCCAGAATGCCCAGCACAAAAAACAGCAGCGTAGGGTTAGTAAGGTTGGAAAGGAGTACGTGTGTATCCATGTAGCCGGGGTAAGAAGAGGTAGAAGGATGTGGGCAGGACATGGCTTTCCCGGCCCGGCCAGAAACAGGGTTCTGGCCGGGCTGGGTAGCGCTACGTAAAGGGTAGGAATAGGCGAGGCTTGCGCCTGGGTGCGGGCGGTTACTGCGTGGGGCCGCCGGCCGCCCAGCGGAGGGTTGCCTGGGTTTGGGCGTATTTGGCCTGGAGCTCCGCCAGTTTCAGGCGGGCACTCACCAGGCTGGCTTCGCGGGTGTTGAGCAGGAACACCGAGCTTTCCCCGTTTTCGAAGCGGGTTTGCTCACCCCGGCGCAGCTGTTCGGCGTTCTGCACCACCTGGGCCTGTAAGGCCAGCTGCTGGCGCAGGGCTTCCCAGTCGTTGGCCGCCGTGCGCAGCCCGGCCTGGATGTCGCGGGTGCCTTGCTGCAGCTCCAGTTCGGTTTCGCGCAGCTTCAGGCGGTTGAGCTGGAGCTTGGCGCGCTCCTGGCGCAGCAGCACGGGGTAGGCAAAGCTCACTCCCAGCTTGTAGTTGTTTTGCAGGTAGCTGCCGCTGAGCTGGGCTCCGGTTTCGGGGCTGAAGGGGGTGCCCGCCTGCAGCAGGTTGTAATCGACGTTGAGCTTGGGCAGCAGCTTATTGGCCAGCAGACGGCGCTCCACGCCCAATTGGAGGAGCTTGGCCCGGCTTTTCTGCAGCTCGGGGTGCACCTGCTGGGCTTGCTCCGCGAGCAGGGTTAGCGAGTCGGTGGGGAGGGGGCGCCAGCCGGCGGGGTCTACCAGGGGCTGGGGCCGTACGTCGGCGGGCAGGTCCCGGGGCTGCTGCTGCTCGTCCCAGAGGTAGGTGCTCAGCTGCAGGGTGGCGTTCTGCCACTGCACCTGGGCCTGCACCAGGGCCGCCTGCCGGTTTTGCAGCTCGGTCAGGGCCTCCACCGAGTCGATGGCGGCCAGGTCGCCGAGGCGCACCCGCTCCCGGATGGCCCGCAGGCGTACATCGGCCAGCTCCGTATTCTGGCGCAGCAATTCCCGGCGCTGGTAGCTCAGCGTCCAGTCCCAGTAGTCCTTGGCGGCTTGCAGCAGCAGCTTGTTGAGGGCTCCGCGGCGCTGGGCTTCGGCCAAGCCCTGCAGGGCCTGGGCCTGGCGCACAGCGGCCCGGCGCTCATCTACCAGCAGGCCCTGGGCCAGCGGCACCGAAATGCCCAGGTAGCTTAGGCCGGCCGGAGCCGTGTAGTTTTCGGGGTTGATGTAGGTGCCGGTGCCGCGCTCAAAGCCCGCTTTCACGTCGGCCCCAAACCAGAGCGGTACCCGCAACTGGGAATCCCAGTCGTGGAAGTATTCCTTGCCGCCCAGGGTTTTGCCGTAGTATTTGCTGGTCGCAGCCGGGTCGAACTGCCCGCGGGCAAAGCGTACCTCCTGCAGGGCCCGCTCGGGCAGCAGCCCCGCCTGCCGGGCCACGGGGTGGCGCAGCGTGACGTAGGCGAGCAGGTCGCTGAGGCCAAACACGCGGCTGGAGTCGGGCAGGTCCACGGGCCGGGCCACCAACGGGGGCGGGGCCGGAAGGCGGCCGGCCGGCCGGTTGGCGGGACGCGCGGCTTGCGCTTCCGCGCCTTCTAGGCCAGCAGTCAGGAGCAGGCCCGCGGCCAGGGCAAAAGTGCGCAGCTGCTTCATTTAGCTTCTTCTTCGGCCGAGGCCTCGGCTTTCTTCTCCTTCTTGCCGGCTTTGCCTTCTTTCCCGTCCTTCCCAGCGGGGGCGCCCACAAAGTCGGGCGGGAAGCCATTCACCTGCCGCCACAGCTCGTACCAGATGGGCACATCGTCGAGCAGGGCCCAGCCGTACACCCCGCTGCCTACGCGCAAAGGCTTGGGCCAAGGTTCCTGGTCGGGGTCTGGGGTGACCAGCACCCGGTACTGGCCCTGGGAGTCGATGTTGTCGATGACGGCCACCACGCCGCCGAATGTGCCGAAGCTGGTGCCGGGCCAGCCACTGAATACCAGGGCCGGCCAGCCGTCGAACTGCAGCCGTACCTTGCGGCCCACGCTCAGCAGGGGAATGTCCATGGGCTGCACGTACAGCTCGGCGGCCAGGGCCGGAGCATCGGGCATTACCGTAACGATAGGCTCGCCTTCCTTCACGATTTCACCCAGGCCCTCTTTCAGGGCCCGGACCACGTAGCCATCCTGGGGGGCCGTAATCTGGTAGTAGCCCGAGCGGATGCTGAGGTTGGCCAGTTCGTTGCGCATCTTGGCAATCTGGCCCTCAGTATCGAACTGGTAAGTCGTCACGGAGCGGCGGTCCGACTCCGACTTGGCCAGCTTGTCCTGGTACTCGGCCGAGAGGGAAGCCAGCTCCAACTGGGCGTTGCGCAGGGCCTGGCGGCTGGCTTCCAGCTTGTTTTCGGCGGACTGCAGCTTGGCCGTGGCTTCCTGAAACTTGAGGCGGCGCTGCTCCAGCTCCGTCAGGGACTTCAGGCCCTGCTTGTAGAGCTCTTCCTGCCGCTGCTGCTGGCGCTGGGCAATGGTGTAGTCGTTGCGCACGGCCACCAGGTCGGCCTCGTCGGAATTTACTTTGAGGCGGCTCTGCTCTACGTAGTTACGGGCTTTGCTTAAGCTCACCTGCAGGCCCGCACGCAGGGCTACCTGCTGGTCGGTGAGGGCCGCGTTCTTGGCTTTGTTTTCGCTGAGCGAGGCGATTTTGGCTTCCAGCTGCTCACGGGTGCGCTGCACCAGCTGGGGGTCGAAGTACTTTTCCTTGACTTCTACCAGGTCTACCAGGGTGTCGCCCCGGCGTACGTGCTGCCCCTCGCGCACCCGCCAGCGGTCAATGCGGCCGGCAATGGTGCTGGGCACGGTCTGGGGGCGGTCCTGGGGGCGCAGGGTGGTGAGGGTACCGGTAGAGCGGATGTTCTGCGTCCAGGGCAGGAAGCCCGCCGCCAGGGCCAGCAGCCCCAGCGCGGCCGCCCACCGGGCCAGGGTACGGCCGGTGGTAGGCGTCTGCACCCGCGCAAACGAGCGGAAGCGCCCGGTCAGGGGGTTGGATTCGGCCAATGGATGTTCAGCAAACGGCATGGGAAGGGAAGTATTCGTTGTTCGTGGCTGGTTGCCCGGGAAATGCAGGAGCAGCTGCCAGCAGGAAAGACACCAAGGAAAATCTACGCCAGCAGGTCCTGCATACCGGGTTGTTGGGATACTTCGGCAAAAGACCCATCGGTTACCAGGCGTCCGGCCCGGAGCACGGCCAACCGCGGGCACAAGGCCAGCACGCGCCGGTCGTTGGAGGCTACCACCACCGTCCAGCCCTGGTCGGGGGCCAGTACCCGGCGCAGGATGCGCAGCCGCTCGGCGGGCTCCACGCCGGGTAGGAAGGTGTCGAGCAGGAGCAGGCGGGGGCGGCGCACCAGGGCCCGGGCCAGCAGCAGCTTCTGCCGGGTGCTTTCTGCCAGGGGAGTACCGATACCCAGGGGCGTATTCAGGCCCAGCGGCCGGGCGTAAAGGTCGTCGCGCAGCCCCACCAGCTCCAGGGCCCAGGCCACGTCCTCGGCCCCAACGCTGGCCTGACCCAGGGTAAGATTGTCGAGCACGGTGCCGTCGAAAAGATGCTGGTGGGCAATGTTGTCGCCCACATGCTCACCCAGGGAGGTGGGCTCCACATCCTGCAGGGCAATGCCATCGTAGGCCACCACACCGGTGTAGCCCGTCAGGAGTCCGGCCAGAATACGCAGCAGGGTGGTTTTGCCCGAGCCATCGTAGCCCGCCAGTCCCAGGTGCTCCCCGGCGCCGATGCTGAGGGTGAGCTGGTCGAGGGGCGCGCGCGCGCCGCCGGGATAAGTATAGCTGAGCTGGCGCAACTCGGCGCGCAGCCCGCTACGGCCGGCCGGCAGCGGCAGGGTAGTGGTGCCCCCGGCCGTCACCAAGGGTAAGTCCAGCACGTGGCCAATTTTGTCCAGGGAAGTCAGCGCATCGTAGACAACGTCGAGCTTGAGCAACACCTTTTCCACCGCCGAAATGGTGAGAATGATGATGATTTCGGCCGCCACAAACTGGCCGATGTTCAACTGGCGGTTGATCAGCAGCCAGCAGCCAATGATGAGCAGGGCGGCCGTGATAAGCGTTTTGAAGGTGACGAAGCCCCAGTACTGCACCAGCAGAATCCGGAAGTGGCTCTGGCGGGCCCCCAGATACCCCTCCACGAGGGCATCGGTGCGTTCCAGGGGCAGCTCCTGCCGGGGCGGGTGGCGGAACGTCTGCACCGTGCGGGCTACATCTTCCAGCCAGGCCACCACGCGGTATTTATACTTGGATTCGAGCAGGCTGGTGCTCAGCCCCTGGGGTCCGGTTACCCGGATCATCAGCGCCAGCAGGGCTACCAGCAGCACCCCGAAAGCAATAAAGATGGGGTGATAGAAGGACAGCAGCAGCAGGCCAAAGAGGATTTGCAGGGCGGCGGCCGAAAACTCCACCAGAATGGTAGCTAGCCCTTTTTGCAGGGTGGGCACGTCCAGCAGGCGGTTCATCAGCTCGGGCAGGTACTGGCCGTTGAGGGCCTCGCTGCGCACGCGAGGCAGGCGCAGGGCAAAGTCCAGACTCAGGCGCGCAAACAGGCGTTGCTGGATAAACTCTACCAGGTACACCTGCATCACCTGCAGGCCGCCTACCAGGAGGGTGCCCAGCACAATAAAGGCAATAAGCACCACCAGCGAAGTACTGACGGCCCCGCTGCTCACAAAGCCAATTACCGACTGCACGCCCAGGGGCAGCGACAGGCTGATGAGCCCGGTCAGGGCCGCATATACGTAGAGGTAGGCAATGTCGCGCCGCTCCGAGGCAAGCAGGCGCCACAGGCGCTGGCCGGGGGTAAGCGAAGAGGCGTGCGAATCCGCCATGGAAGTAAACCGTTTGAAAGTGGGTAATGTGCGGCCCGCGTTTTTTAGTGGGGCCGCTTGTCTTTTGCGTAGAGGGCTAGCGGCTGGCCTTTAGCCCAGGGCGGCAAAAGCCAAGCGTGTAAGAAAGTCGTGGATGGATTTGTTTTCCGCCGCCGGGGGGGCCGCGTCGGTAAGGGAGGGCAGGTGCTGGGCGAAGAAGTGCTGCTTGCGGGCCGATTCGAGCAAGGTGCTCACCAGGGCGTGGGGGTAGGCATAGGCCGGATTAATCTCGCGCACTACCTCGGTGATGCCCGCCGCCAGGCGCTTGTATTCCTGAAACAGGCCGGCCTTGTTATCCTCATCTACTTCTTTGGTTAGGTAGGCCTTGGAGGCTTCGCTCACCACGATGCGGTAGAGGGCGGCCTCATCGAGCTGGGTAGTAGCGGGGTCGTCCTGGTGGGCCTGGGTGAGAATGCCCAGGATCAGGCGCAGCCGCTGGCGGGCGTCCGCCACGTTGTGGGTATGAAACCGAATCTGGTAGCGCAGCCAGGCCCAGTGCCAGCTTACCAGGTACACCAACAGTTTGTGCTTGTTTTCAAAGTAGCGGTACAAGGAGGCCTCCGTGGACTCGATGCGCTGGGCCAGCTTTTTAAACGTAAACTGCTCAAACCCGATTTCGTCAATCAGCCGGACGCTCTCGGCCACCAGGCGGCGGCCCAGGTCGGTGTCCTGCGGGTCGCGCAGGTAAAGATTTTCGTTGAGGTCGATGCGAAGCATGGCGTGCAGAATAAGCTCGGCAGGAGTACGTGGCGGGAAAAATGATTTTTCGTGAACGTATTACTGCGCTCAAAGATAGTACTCCTGCTTTTTCGGGCCCGGTTATTCACCCTGGCCAAGGGAAAACGCCCGTTGCCCATCCAGCAAATACAAGTGCTCGGTCTTGATGAGGTAGAAGCCAAAATCAACCAGGCGGTGCAGCAGGAACAGGACATCCAGGAAGGGCACGGGCGTAAATTCCGGCTGCGGGCTGCTGATCAGCGCATCGGCGGCCACAAAGCGGCAGCGCCAGTGGTCCGTGCAAAAGGTTTCGGGGTAGCCATCGGGGTATACCTTCACGCCGCGGTTGGTAATGAGCTTAAGCTGCATCCGGCGGCCGGTAATAGCTTCCAGCTTCCGGCCCAGCTCGTCGGGCTGCTTGCCGTCCCAGCGCAGGAACACATCCACACCCACCAGCTGCTGCACAACCGGGGGGCGGGGCGCTGCCGCTGCGGGGGCTATGGCGGTTTGGGCCCGGGGCGCGCCGGCCTGGAAAGGCCGCAACTGGCGCGGCTCCCGGCCCAGGCGCTCAATCACGGCATCCGCAAACTCGGAGGTACTCAGCCGGGCGCGGCTGGTTTCGGGGTGGTAGATATCGGCCGTGTGGCAGCCGTCTTCCAGGGCGCACAGCCAGGCGTTGTGCACCCGGGCGGCGGCCTCCGTCTGGCCCAGGTGCACCAGCATGAGCACGGCGGCCTGCAGCAGGCCCGAGGGGTTGGCTACGTTCTGGCCCGCAATGTCCGGGGCCGAGCCGTGAATGGCTTCAAACAAGGCGCCCTGGTCGCCGATGTTGGCCGAGCCAGCCAGGCCCACCGAGCCGGCTATCTGGGCTACCACGTCGGAAATGATGTCGCCGTACAGGTTCAGGGTCACCACCACGTCGTAGCGCTCGGGCGTGTCGGCCAGGCGGGCCGTGCCAATGTCGATGATCTGGTGCTCCTGCTCAATATCGGGGTACTCCTGGCCAACTTCCTGAAACACCCGGTGAAACAGCCCATCGGTGAGCTTCATGATGTTGTCCTTGGTCATGCACGTGAGCTTGCGGCGCCCGTGCTGGCGGCAGTACGCAAAGGCGTAGCGCACAATTTTCTCGCACCCCGGCCGGCTGACCAGCTTCAGGCACTGCACCACGTCGGGCGTTTGCTGGTGCTCGATGCCGGCGTACAGGTCTTCTTCGTTTTCCCGGATGATGACCACGTCCAGCTTGGGGTGGCGCGTAGCCACGGCCGGAGACAGGCTGCGGGTGGGCCGCACGTTGGCGTATAACCCCAGCGTTTTGCGCAGCGTCACGTTCAGGCTTTTGTAGCCCCCACCCAGGGGCGTGGTGATGGGTGCCTTGAGCAGCACCCGGGTGCGGCGCAAAGACTCCCAGGCCGCCGGGTGAATGCCGGAGCTGTAGCCCGAGCGGTATACCTGCTCGCCTACCTCAATAAAATCGGGTTCCAGGGCAGCGCCCGCGGCTTCCAGTACCCGCAAGGTCTGGGTCATGATTTCCGGGCCGATTCCGTCGCCGGTCGCTACGGTGATGGGTACTTTAAGCTGCATACACAAAGAAGGGGTTAGGGTTCTGCCGGCAAGGCCCGGCTCTGGTTAGCGGTGCAAACTTATAAACACTTTTGATAATAATAGTTTTGCTATCATAAAAGATTGTATAAATATTTTTTATTGAAGTAAGGCCTTGGATTGCTTCGTGGTTTCAGGCCATGGTTTCGCAAGTGCGGCAGAGGGCCGCCGCGCTATCCGGCAGAGGCGAAACGCAACTGTTGGAAAAATTTCTGCGTTGATTGGAAAAATTTCCTTAAGTTCGTCCTGCCAAATCAGAATCTGCTTTATGACTGCTACTGCACACCAACCCAAGCTCGCGGCTACTATGCCCGCGGCGTTGCGCAAGAAATGGGCGGCCTGGGGCCGGGCCGGGCAGGACGCCTTTGCCCTGGTGATGGAGGCCCGCAAGGGCGTGCCCGCCGCCACGGCCTTCGAAGTGGGTGAGGCCTTTCAGCTGCAGGCCAACGAACTCGAGGCCATTTACGAGCTGTCGACCAAGACGCTGCGCACCTACTCCCAGGAGAAAAAGCCCCTGAGCCCGGCCAGCAGCGAGAAAACCCTCAAGATCATTAGCCTCTACAACCTGGGCGTGGAAGTATTTGGCGAAGCGGCCGCGTTTCTGCGCTGGCTCGACAAGCCCGCCCACGGCCTCGACGGCGAGGTGCCCCTGAAGCTGCTGGAAACCAGCGGCGGCATCGACCTGGTGAGCGAGGAGCTGGCCCGCATAGCCTACGGCGACCTGTCGTAGCCTATGCTGGTTTACCGCATCTGCCTGGCCAAGTACGCCGACGACCTGTTTGCCTCGGGGTACCGGGCGCGCTGGAATTTCAAGGACCAGTTCGTCATCTACACCGCCGCCAGTCGGGCCCTGGCCTGCCTCGAAAACGTGGTACACCGCAGCGGCGAAGGCCTCAACGACCAGTTCCGCGTGCTCGTCATTGAGGTGCCGGATGATTTGCTGATCGAAGAAATACCGCTGGCTGAGCTGCCGCCGGAGTGGGAGCGGGCCAGCCGCTACGCCCTGTGCCAACCCCTCGGCGACGCCTGGTACCGCCGCCGCTCCTCGGCCGTGCTGCGCGTGCCCTCGTCCATCGTGCCCCAGGAGTTCAACTACGTGCTGCACAGCCGCCACCCCGATTTCAAGCGCATCCAGATTGTGGCCCGGGAAGAGTTCCGGTTCGACTCGCGGATCAAGGCTGGGGAGGTGTAAGGTATGGTAGATGCCGCTTTGCAGTTGATTAAATTCAGCTTCTGGAAATCCTTTGGAACGAACAGTGAACAGCCGTCTAGCTTAGACTCGGCCACCAAGCTTACCGTTCTTTATATGTATCTGTTCTTGCTACGCTGCTTCGTGCAGGTAGGTAGTTGGTTGTCTATAGACGTATTTTATGCCCCCGTATTTTTTACATTCTGCATAGGGGTTGGTTTGACACTAGCCTATTATATAGACAAGCTGCAGCGTCATCATTTTCGGAAATACAACCAGTACAGCTTTGCAGTAAAGCTGACTTTAGTATTGGGAGTGTGGTTAAGCTTAGGTGGAATGCTGATTGCATTCTTTTCTGCTGATAGAGGTTTTGTTTTTAAATAAGGTAAATGCGCGTCCTCGACATCATTCAGATCAGCCCCCAGGAAGTATTTATTGTGGGGTATCCGGACGGACCAGTGGTGCCGGGGCCGTGGGAGTTGCGGCTGAATGGCGAAACTGTAGCCGTGCTCGAAGCTACTGGCGAGGCCCAGCTGGAAGCCCAGGCCAAAGGCAAGCTGGCGCTGCCCCGGGCCGTGGTATGCCGCGGGCAGGTGGAGCGCAAGCGCTTCGATTTCACCCGGGATGAGGTGACGCTGGAACGGGCTAGCTAATGCCGCCAAGTTTCAGGGCTGCCGCAGAAACATCAGCACGGCCTCGTTAAACAACCCGGGCACTTCCTGGGGGGCATAGTGGGTCGCACCCGGGAAAATGCGCAGCTGGCCCTGGGGCAGGCTGCGGGCCAGGGCGCGGGTGTGCTTTTCCAGTATTACGTCTTTCTCTCCGGCCATGACGAGCACCGGCACTTTAATGGCCGCCATATCCCGAAAGGCAAGCTGCGGCTCCTGCAGCAGCAGCCGGATTAGCCGCGCCCGGTGGGGCTGCCCGGCTTCGGGGTGATGCTCGGCTTCGCGCAGCTGGCGGCGGAGCAGGGCCAGGAAATCGGGTTCGATGGCCTCAGGGGTGGGAAACAGGTTGGCGCCCATAATGGCCAGGCGCCGGACGCGGGCGGGGTGGGCCAGGGCCAGCTTCAGGGCGGTGTTGCCCCCGTCGCTCCAGCCCAGCACGTCCACCTGGGGCAGGTGCAGGGAGTCGAGCAGTTGGCGTATGTCTTCGGCAAACAGGTCGTAGGTGAGAGGCGTGGTGGTGTAATCTACGCTGCGGCCGTGGGCGCGGGTATCAACGGCAATAACCTCAAAGTGCCGGGCCAGCGCGCTTATCTGCTGTTGGAAAGCTGCTATGGACTGGCCGTTGCCGTGCAGGAGCAGGAGCGGGGTGCCACGACCGTACCGCTCGTAGTAAAGCAGTCCGCCAGGCACTGCTATTGTATTGCCAGTGGCAGTATTGCTGCCGTAGTGCTCGGGATTATCCAGCTCGGTCAGCGCGGGGCCCTGCAGCTGCTGCAGGTAGCGCAGGGAGTCGGGCAGCGCGTAGTCGGCCGCGGCGGGCTGGGCGGTTTTGGCGGGGCGGTACACGTCGGCGGTGAGGTAGAGGCTGAGGTAGCCGGGCTTGGTCTGCTGCCACTGGGCCTGGCTTTTGTCGCGGGTAAGGATGCTGTGCCCGGGCTGGGGCACGGCGGCAATGCCAAACGCCTTGGCCTGGCCCTCGGCCGCTTCGCTGTGCAGCCACTGCACCGTTACGGCCACTTCGCGGTGACCCCGCAGGTAAAGCTGGTAGGGCTCCAGGTCTACCTTCACCCAGCCGCGCGGCTGCTGCACAGTAAAACGCACGTCCTGAGTAAGCAGGGGCTGATCGGGCAAGTTATTTTTCACCGAATACAGATTCAGCCGAAACGTGACGCACTTAAACCGGTTGAAAGCTACCAGCATATTGAAGTCGCGCAGGTGGCAGTCCGAAGCCAGGGGCACCAGGGTGCCCTGCTCTTTGGCCAGCTCGTCGCTCACCAGGCCGGGCTCGGTGTAAAGGCGGGACGTCATGAACGTGGAGCCAGCCGTGCGCCCGAACGTCTGCACGCGCTGCTTGCCGGCCCGCACCGTCACGGAAGCCAACTGCCGGGCCAAGGGCGCCAGCCGCACTACCGGCGCGGCCGCCTGCAAGTCAGTGAGTGGCAGGTCGGCCGTTTGGTACCCCACGCACGACACCAGCACCCGCGGCGCCCGGGCCGCCACCGAATCGGGCACGCGAAACTGGAAGCGCCCTTCGGCATCGGCCACGGTGCCCAGCGCCTGCCGGGGCACGCCCACGGACGCAAACGGCACCGGGGCGTTGGTTTGCCCGTCGAGCACGGCGCCGCGCAGCAGGGTGGTTTGGGCACTCGTGTGCAAAGCAAGCAGCAGCCCGGCCAGCACCAGCGGTAAGCGAAGAAACATCAGGAAGAATAGGGGAGAGAACAGCCCAAGGAGGCACCCGGGGCGGCAAAGGTTGCCAGAGGAAAGCTGTTTTAGCTGAAGTCAGAAGGAAAGCTCTACGCATTCGGAATAGCTGGATTTTTCAAGCGCCGGAAAAATCAGCAACAGGATACTTGAGTGGGCAGAAGGCTTAAGTCCAGCCAACGAGGAAACTGCTAAAGCGTGGCAGGCGGATAGAAAAAGATGAACCCCAAAGGAGCCAATGCTTCTAACTTCTACACCAAGTCCCCTCATTTGACGTTACTAGCATCCAAAAGCTTGATTCTGCCGCAACCCAACGGCATTTTTAACTACTTTTGGCCGTATCCGCCTCCCAAGTGGGGCTGTTTCCCGTAACGCCGAGCAATGAAGTTATTTCCCCGGATTGCCCTGGCTGCGGCCCTGGGCGCCACGGCTCCCCTCGCCGCCCAGGCCCAGCAGACGCAGGTGTTTGCCAACGATGAACGGTATTTTCAGGAAGGCCTGGAGCTCTTCGACCGCGCCAAGTACGGGGCGGCCCAGCAGGCATTTCAGCAGTATCTGGAGCTAACCCAGCGCCGCACCGGCGACGGGCAGGACCGCACCACCGACGCCGAGTACTACTACGCCGTCTCGGGATTGTACCTGCAGCACCCCGACGCCGAAGGACGCGTCCTGGCCTTCGCGGCCCGCAACCCGGCCCACCCCAAGGCCGCCGTGGCGTTTTTCGAGCTGGGCAAGTTCTACTTCGACAAGAAAAGCTACCCCAAGGCCATTGAGTACCTGCAGCGCGTGGCTCCCGACAACCTCTCGGCCGAGCAGCGCGCCGAGTCGGAGTTTAAGTTGGGCTACAGCTACTTTGCCCAGAAGGATTTCGACAAGGCCCGCCTGCAGTTCGACCGCAACAAGCAGGGCCAGCACCAGTACCGCTACGCCAGCTCCTACTACGCCGGCTACCTGGCTTACCTGAGCGGCGACTTTGCCGGGGCCCGCAAAGACCTGGCCGTGGCCGAGCAGAACGACGCCTACCGCCCCGTGGTGCCGGCCGTAATGACGCAGATCTACTACAAGGAAGGCGACCTGGACGGCCTCATCAGCTACGGCACCAAGGCCTTGGCCCAGTCGCCGCCCCCGCAGTCGGCCGACGAGATACAGCTGCTGGTGGGCGACGCCTTCTACCAGAAACAGGATTACAAGCAGGCCACCGAGTACTTCGACAAGTACGCCAACGGCCGCAAGAAAATCGACCCCTCGGTGCAGTACAAGGTGGGCTACGCCAACTACAAGATGGGCGACTACAAGGGCGCCATCGGCAGCCTGAAAGGCGTGGCCGCCCGCCGCGACTCTCTGGGCCAGAACGCGGCCTACCACCTGGGTTTGAGCTACCTGCAGACCCAGCAGAAGCAGCTGGCCCTGAATGCCTTCGACGCGGCCCGCAAGCTCACGTTTGATAAGAATATCACCGAAAACGCCACCGTTAAGTACGCCCAGATCAACTACGAGCAGGGCAACACCCAGGAGGTTATTGCCGCCCTGCGCGACTTCGACCGCAAGTACCCGCGCTCCAAGAACGCGGCCGTAGTAGATGACATTCTGAGCGAGAGTTTCCTGAACTCGGCCGACTACGCCCAGGCCCTGAACTACCTCGAAGGCCTCGACAACCGCAGTGCCAAGCTCAACGCCACCTACCAGCGCGTGGCCTACTACCAGGCCGCCACGCTCTACAACGCCAGCCGCTTCAACGAGGCCCTGCCGGTGGTGGAGAAAAGCCTGAAATATCCGCAGGACGACGCCCTGCAGGCCGCGGCCGAGGTGCTGCGTGGGGACCTGTACAGCCAGGGCCAGCAGTACCAGCCGGCCATTACGAGCTACACGGCCGCTCTGCGCACCGCCGCTAGTGGCCCTGCTGCCCAAACCAACTTCGACCAGCAGGCCCGCTACGGGCTGGGCTACGCCTACTACAACACCCAGCAGTATGAGAAGGCCCGACCCCAGTTTCAGGCTTACCTGAAAGATGCTCAGGCCGCCAAGGACCCCAACTACTACGACGTAACCCTGCGCCTGGCCGACATCAACTACGTGGCCAAAAGCTACCAGACCGCGTTGGAAGGCTACAACCGCGTGATTGAGGCCAACGCCGCCGACAAGGACTACGCCTACTACCAGAAGAGCGTGGTGCTGGGCCTCCTGGGCCGCCGCGACGAGGCCGCCAGCACCCTGGCTACCCTGCTGAAAACCGCCCCTTCCTCGCGCTACGCCGATGATGCCGTGTACCAACAGGCCCAGCTGGAGTTTGAAGGCGGCAACTACGAAGCGGCCGTAGCCGGCTTCACCCGCCTGCTCGACAACCGGCCCAACTCCCCGCTGGTGCCCACCACCCTGCAAAAGCGCGGGGTGGCCTACGCCAACCTGGGCCAGCACGACAAAGCTGCCGCCGACTTCAAGCGCGTGCTCGACCAATACCCGCGCAGCAAGGCTGCCAGTTCCTCCATCTACTCCCTGCAACAGTCGCTCACGGCCCTGGGACAGACGGATGAGTTCGATGCCTACCTAGCCCGCTTCAAGCAGCAGAACCCCAACGACGCGGCCGTGGAAAGCGTAGAGTTTGAGGCGGCCAAGTCTCTGTACTCGGCGGAGAAGTACGAGCAGGCCATTCCGCGCCTCGAAGCCTACCTCAAGCAGTATCCCAACAACGCCCTGGCTGTGGATGGGCGCTACCTGCTGGCCGATGCCTACCTGAAAACCGGCAAGAAAGCCGAAGCCCTCACGCGCATGAAGGCCGTGGTGGCCGAGGGCAAGTCGGAGTTTGTGAACCGCGCCGTGGGCCGGGTAGCCGACCTGGAGTTCGAAAACAAGAACTACGCCGAGGCCATCAAATACTACGGCCGCCTGCAAAGCACCTCCCAGAACCGCCGCGAAATCGCCACGGCGGGCGTGGGGCTGATGAAAAGCTACTACGAAAGTGGCGACTACCCCGCTACCCGGCGCGTGGCCGAGGAAGTGAAAGGGCTGGGCAGCACTTCGCTTAGCGCTGCTAACCAGGCCCTGCTCTATCTGGGCAAAGCCAGCTACCGCGCCGGCTCCCTCGACCAAGCCGTACCGGAGCTAACAGCGGCTGCGGCAGCCGCCACCGACGAATCGGGGGCGGAGGCGCAGTACCTGCTGGCCGAAGTGCTCTTCAAGCAGCAGAAATACGAGGCAGCGCTGGATGCAGCCTACAAGAGCAACTCCAGCTTCAGCAGCTACGAGCTATGGCTGGGCCGGGCCTTCCTGCTCATTGCCGACATCTACACGGCCCAGGGCGAAACCTTCCAGGCCAAGGCCACGCTGAACTCCATCATCGACAATAAATTCCCGGTGGCGGAAGTGGTGGAAGGCGCCAAGCAGCGCCTCGCAGGCCTCGACAGCGGCACGCCGGCGCCGGCTAAGCCAGCACCCACCAAAGCCGGCACCACCAAGCCAGCTACCGGCAAAGCACCCGCCAAGCCCGCTCCCAAAGGCCGCACGGTGCCGCGCGCTTCTCTGCAGGCGGCTCCTGCCGACAGCACCGCCACGCCCGCTGAAACGCCGGCGGAAGCACCTGCTGAAGGCGAGCAATAAGAGTGAGCTGTAAAATTAAATACGAAAATAACCTTCTGATTAACAGGCTATAAATTCAGTTTGTGTAAAGCAACAGCTGAATAAAGCCCTTTTCTGCTAGTATGACGCTTCGTTCCTCCCATACCGCCGCGGCCCTGGTGCTACTGGCGGCCAGCGCCGCCCCGCAGTTGGCCCAGGCCCAGCGTACCCGCGGCAAGATTGAAGACGCCGAAATTGAGATTGTGAAGGAGCGCGTGAACCAGCTACCCGAGGCCACGCGCAACTACGAGAAGGTTCAGATTGCGCCCCCCACCAAAACGGCCAAGCCGCTGCAGTACTCCTTCCCTGACTTCCGCCTGCCCTCCGATAACCTGAACCCCTCGGTGCGGGTGCTCACCATTAAGCAGGAAGAGCTGGCCCCGCTGCTGGGCAACTACGTGAAGGCGGGCCTGGGCAACTACGGCACCCTCTACGGCAAGGCGTACCTGCACAACACCCGCGACAACGCGGCTTCCTACGGCGTCAACCTCAGCCACATTTCCTCGGCCAAAGGCCCCGTGGATGGCAAAAACTCCGGGGTGGCTCAAAGCAGCCTGGGGTTGCACGGCGAAACCTTCAGCGGCCCGCTCACCCTGGGCGCCCGCCTCGACCTGGGCCGGGAGCGGTACAACTTCTACGGCTACACCCCGCGGGAGCCGCGCCCCGACGCCGACACGCTCAAGCAGGTATTCAACCGCGCCGCTGCCAAGGTGTACCTGCGCAACCGCGCCGCCGACGCCCAGTTTCAGTACGACCTGAGCGCGGGCTTCCGCTACTGGAAAGACAACTTCGAAGCCCGGGAAAGTGACTTCCAGCTGGGCTTGCAGTCGAAATACTACCTCACGGAGAAAACCCGCGTGGCCATCAACGGCGAGGGTTCCTTTATCTCGCACAAGGATTCGGTGAGCGTGAGCCGGCCGTTTGTGCAGGTGACGCCCGCTCTGGAAGTGGACTTCGACCGCCTCGACGTGTCCATTGGCGCCACGCTTGGCTACACCGGTGACACCATCGGCACGGCCAAGCAGTTCAACGTGTACCCGGCCGTGCGCCTGGGCTACACCGTGGCCGAAGACCGGTTTGTGGTGTACGGGGGCCTCGGTGGCGGCCTGCAGCGCGTGACCATGTACGACCTGACGACCGAGAATCCCTGGCTGGGGCCTCAGCAGCGCGTGGCCGACACCCACCGCGGGCCCACGGTGTTCTTTGGCTTCTCGGCCACCCCAGCGCGGGCCCTGGAGCTGAACGCCAAGGTGACGCTGGCCAACGACCAGAACCTGTACTTCTACAACAACAGCCGGCGCGACTCTACCCGCTTCGACTTGGTGTATGACCGCAAAACCACCCAGTTCATGAACGTGCACGGGGAGGTACTCTACAACGCCGCCGAGCGGTTCCGCCTGGGCGTTAAGGCCGACTACAATGCCTATAAAACCAAAACCCTGGCCGAGGCCTTCCACCGGCCTACTTTCCAGGGCACCTTCTTCGGCTCCTACAACTTCATGGACAAGCTGCTGGTAGGCGCCGAGCTCTACACCTTGTCATCGAGTTACGGGGCCGTAACCCGCTTTGTGCCCGACAATAGCGTGCCCCCCACGCCCTCCGGCACCTACGTGCAAACCGTGCGCCCCACCGACAGCGTAGTGGACCTGAACCTGCGGGCTGATTATCGTTTCTCGGATAATCTGTCCATCTTTGCTATGGGTAACAACCTGCTAGGCCGCAAATACGAGCGTTTTCTTCTCTACCCGGTGAAGGGCGTGAATGTGCTGGCCGGCGTTACCTACCAGTTCTAGCTCCGCATCCACCTCCGACAAAACCCGGCCCGACCTTGCAGCTTTCCGACCATATCAGCGCCTTGTTGCGCGACCATGACTGTGTTATCATCCCCGAGTTTGGGGGGCTGATTGCCGACTACTCGCCGGCGCATATTCACCCGGTACGCCACACGCTGGCCCCGCCGGCCAAGCGCGTGGCCTTCAACCAGGCGCTAACGCGCAACGACGGCCTGCTGGTAGACGCCCTCAGTCGGACGCTCAACATTCCGGCCGCTCAGGCCCGGCAGCTGGTTCGCGAGGCGGTAGTGCGGATGCAAAGTGAGCTAACAGCTGCTCAGCGCACGGAACTGCCCGGTATTGGCATCTTCCGCCAAGCCGCCGGCCGCGGCCTCGACTTTGAGTATACCGGCACCCACAACCTGCTCACGGCTTCTTTTGGTTTGCCCGAGCTGCTTTCGCGCCCCGTGCGGGCTACCGACGCCATGCAGGCCCGGGAGCGAGGTACGGAGTTGCCGGAGCCCGTTTTGCGCGCCTCACGCAGCCGCCTGGGCCGCCGCGTGCTCACCGGCGTGGCCGTGGCTCTGATTGGCGGCCTGGTGCTGTCGGCTAACTACCTGTTTGCGCTGCGCATGGGCTACCTGCCCGAAAACCTACGCGGTGCCACGGAACAGGTAGCCAGCGCAACCGAAACTCCTGCTGCGCCCGTTATTGAGCGGCAGCAGGCGGCCTTGGCCCAACCGGGCTGGAGCGAGCCGGAAGCTGTGAAGCCGGCGCCGGCTGTAGCTGCTGCGGAAGTGCCGGCCCCGGTGCCCGTAGCCACTCCCGAAAAGAAGGTAGCTGCAACGCCCGCGCCTAAAGCGGTGTCAATAGCCAAGAAGGCTGTAGAACCGGCAAAAGCCAGTGCTACAATTTCCGGTATTACCAATCGTTGGTACGTGGCGGTAGTTGCCGTTAACAACGAGGCATCGGCCCGGAAGCTGCAGAAAGCCTACGCCAGCAAAGGCAAGGTTACCCAACTGCTCCTGCCGCGCCGGGGCAACCGCTTCATTAAGGGTACCCGATTCTACCGCCTTTCCGCCGCCGATTTCGCTGACCAGGCCTCGGCTAAGCGCCACGAGGCTGCCGTAAGAAAGCAGTTTGGCGTGCAAACCGAAGTCATTAACTATTAGCATGACGCCATTTCTGCTGCAGGTTACTGCCGCCGCCCCCGACACTACGGCTGCTGCCGCCACCACCGTTCCTACCGCCGACGCTGCTGCCGGCACCGGCCTTTCGCTGATTGACCTGATTCTGGCCGGTGGCTGGATTATGGTGCCGCTGTTTCTGCTGCTGTTCGTTTCGATCTACATCATCTTCGAGCGGTACCTCACCATCCGCAAGGCCGGCGCCGTGCCCGACTCGTTTATGCCCGGAATCCGCAACCTGATGGTGAAGGGCGACCTGCAGGGCGCCAAGATGCTCTGCGCCCAGAACGCCTCCCCGCTGGCCCGCATGATTGACAAGGGCATCCGCCGCATTGGGCAGCCCCTTAAGGACATCGAAACCAGCGTGGAAAACGTGGGCAAGATTGAAATTGCCCGCCTCGAAAAGAACATCAACGTGCTGGGCATCGTGGCCGGCATTGCGCCCATGCTGGGCTTCGTGGGTACTATCGTGGGGGTTATTAAGATTTTCTACGCCATCAGCTCCACCGGCGACTTCGGCATTGCTCAGATTTCGGGCGGTCTGTACACCAAGATGGTGACCTCGGCCGCCGGCCTCATTGTCGGTATCGTGGCCCACATTGGCTACCACTGGCTTAGCATCATGGTCGAGCGTATGGTGTTCCGCATGGAGAACTCGGCCATCGAGTTCATGGACATTCTGCAGGATAATTAGCGAATGTGGTGGAATGTGAAATGTGGTAAATGTGCTTAGGCGTTTTAGTAGCACATCATTTCTCACATTTTCACATTCCACCACATTACTCACATTTCATAAGCAATGGATTTAAGCCGGCGCCGTAAAGTTTCTTCCCACGTCGAGACCAGCTCGATGAACGACATCATGTTCTTCCTGATGCTGTTCTTTCTGATTGTGTCGACGATGGTGAACCCGAACGTTATTAAGCTGATGCTGCCCAATGCCCGCTCGGGCAAACAGGCCGTAAAGCAGCCCATTACGATTTCGGTAGATGGCCAGGGCCAGTACTTTCTGGACCGCACGCCCGTAACGGCCGCCACCCTGGAAACGGCGCTGGCCCAGCGCGTGGCCGGCCTGGAGCAGCCCACCGCCGTGCTGCGCGTAGATGCTTCCCTGAACGTACAGAAGCTGGTAGATATCCTCGAAATCGGGAACCGGCTGAAAATAAAGATGGTCATGGCCACCCAGGCCCAGCAGAAGTAGCTGGTTGCGTAGTGGCATGATTTTGTTAGCGCGGCACACTTCTACAGGACGTCATGCTGAGCTTGTCGAAGCATCTTGCTAGTGTAGTAAGCTTAACGAAGCAGTAGAAAGGCTTCGCCTGCACTCAGCCTGACAACCAAATTGAACAACCCGTAACAAGCAACGTAAAATCAACTCATGGAATACCGCGAGGAACATAGGCGCGAGGCGCTGATTGGCACGGTGGTGTTTCACGTGCTGCTGGGGTTACTGTTCTGGTTTACCGTGTTCAAAGGCCCCGATCCGCCGCTCCTGGAGCTGGGCGGGGGGGGCGTGGAGCTCAACTACGGCATCGACGAGGCGGGCTCCGGCGACGTGCAAAGCACGGCCCCGGCCAACGAGTCGCCTAACCGGGAGGACTCGCGCCCGCCCGCGGCCCAGCCTGACCCCGATCCGCAGCCGGCCCGCGAACAGTCGCAGCCCGACCCGCAGCCAACTGAGGAAGCCAAGGTAGTAACCAGCGAAGCCGAGGAAAGCCCCGTGACGGTGCCGCCCACGGAAAAGCCCGCTCCGCCCCGGGAAGAGCCCGTGCGCGAAGCGCCCAAGCCGAAAGTTGACCAGCGGGCCGTGTTTACGCCCCGCGGCAGCCAGAACGGTGGGGGCAACGGCGAAAACGGCACCAGTAACCGGCCCACCGGCAACAACAACGGCGACCGGCCCGGCGCCGTGGGCGACCAGGGTGACCCCAACGGCTCCCTCGATGCCAAGGCCCTGTACGGCACGCCCGGCAGTGGCGGTGGCAGCGGGGGCGGCAATGGCCTGGAAATGGCTGGCTGGGCTTTCGAGGAAAAGCCAACTGCTCCGGCCATCAACGAAACATCGGGCTATGTGCGCTTTAAAATCAAAATCAACGCCGACGGTGAAGTAGAGGCCGTAACGAAAGTATCCGGCAACGTGTCGCCGGCTCAGGAAAAGGTCTGCAGCGACGCCTTGTACAAATCGGCCTTCCGTCGCACGACGGCGGTGGCCGGTGGCGCCACGGGGTTCTACACCTTCCGCATCACGGTCCGATAACAGCGGTAGTTGATATTTACAGAGCCGTCGGCGGGAAATTCCGGCCGGCGGCTTTTTCTTTGCGCATGAATTACGAAGAAACCCTGGCTTACCTCTACACCCAGCTGCCCATGTTTCAGCGGGTAGGGGCGGCGGCCCACACCAAGAGCCTGGCCAACATTGAGGCACTGATGCAGGCCATGGGCAACCCCGAACGGCAGTTTCGGAGCGTGCACGTAGCGGGCACCAACGGCAAAGGCAGCTCCTCGCACTGGCTGGCGGCGGTACTGCAGGCGGCGGGCTACCGGGTGGGTTTGTACACCTCGCCCCACCTACGCGAGTTTACGGAGCGCGTGAAGCTGAACGGCCAGGAACTACCGGCCGACTACCTGGTAGAGTGGGTGGCGCGCTGGCGGCCGCTATTTGAAGAGCTGAAGCCTTCCTTCTTTGAAATGACCGTGGCCCTGGCCTTCCAGTATTTCGCCGAGCAGCAGGTAGACATTGCCATCATTGAAGTAGGCCTGGGCGGTCGGCTGGATTCCACCAATATCATTACCCCGCTGGTTTCGCTCATTACCAACATCAGCTTCGACCACATGGCGCTGCTGGGCAACACCCTGCCCGAAATTGCGGCCGAAAAAGCCGGCATCATCAAGCCCGGCGTGCCCGCAATCATCAGCCAGCATCAGCCGGAAGTGGCCCACGTATTCCGACGTAAAGCTGCCGCGGAAGGCGCCTCCCTGGTCTTTGCTGCCGATGAATACGCGGTAGAGCTGGTGCGCGAGCCGACCTTCGACGAGGAAGAACAGCAGGTGCGCGTTGTGCGGTATCCCGCTGGGGGCAGCGCCGAGTACACCCTGGGTTTAGTGGGCGACTACCAGCGCCTAAATCTGCCCGGGGTGCTGGCTACGGTGGAGGAACTGCGCCGCCAGGGCTTTGCTATTTCCGACGAGGCGCTGCAAACCGGCCTGCGCGAGGTGCGCCAGCTGACGGGCCTGCAAGGGCGCTGGACCATTCTGGGCCGCCGTCCGCTCATTATCTGCGACACGGGCCACAACGAGGCGGGCCTGGGTTTAGTCATGGCCCAGCTGGCCCGCGTGCCGCGCCGGGAGCTGCACCTGGTGCTGGGCACCGTTAACGACAAGGACGTGCCCCACATGCTGGCCCAACTGCCCACCGAGGCAACCTACTACTTCTGCCAGGCCAGTATTCCGCGCGCTTTGCCGGCCCCGGAGCTGGCCGCGCAAGCCACGGCTGCCGGGCTGCACGGCAGTACCTTCGGCACCGTGCCCGAAGCCGTGCAGGCTGCCCGCGCCGCTGCGCATGCCGATGATGTCATCTTCATTGGTGGCAGTACCTTCGTCGTCGCCGAAATTCCTGAGCTGTAAATTTTCTCGTTGACTCCACTTGCACTCTGCCATTGCAGCCCATTTTCCACATTAGCGCAGCGGAGCACATTTTCATCACATTAGCACATTGCAGCAGTGAGTCGAATTAAACTTGTTCGTTTTGCCGAAAACGCCGGCCGGCCCGAGATTGTGGAGCCGGGCAAGGATACGTACCAGCAACTGGTCGGGCGCTGGAATGAGGCCTTTTTTCCGACGGCCCAGCCTATCACGCTGGAAATGGGCTGCGGCAAGGGCGAGTACACCGTGGGGCTGGCTGCCCGCTACCCCGGGCGCAATTTTCTGGGCCTCGATATCAAGGGCGAAAGAATCTGGCGGGGCAGCACCCGCGCCCGGGAGCAGCAACTCACCAACGTGGGTTTCCTGCGAACCCAGGCCCTCACGCTGCTGGAGCACTTTGCGCCCGGCGAGCTAAGCGAAATCTGGATTACGTTTCCCGACCCGCGCCCCCGCCTGGGCGACGCCAAGCGCCGGCTCACGGCCCCGCGTTTTCTGGATCTGTACCAGCAAGTACTGCGCCCCGGGGGCCTCGTGCACCTCAAAACGGATAGTGAAGCGCTGTTCGACTACTCCCTGGAAACTGTGCTGGCGCGGCCCGGCGCTACTGTGCTGGCTCATACCAAGAATTTGTACGCCACGCCCGAGCTGCTCCCCCACGCCGAGGACATCCAGACGCACTACGAGCGGCGCTACCGCAATGAGGGCATTCCCATCAAGTACCTGCAGTTCCAGCTAAGCCCGGGGCCCAGGTCGCAGTAAATGAGTTGTCCGTTAGTAGAACGCACGGATAACTAACAACAAAAACCAGATTGCCCATGGAGCCTATTCAGACCGTTCACCTCTTTCCGGTGCTGGATGAGCATCTGCTGACTCTGCTGCGCGGCCTGCGCCCCGAGCAATGGGAGCTGCCTACCGTAGCGCCCAAGTGGCGGGTGCGTGACGTGGCCCTGCACCTGCTCGATGGCAACCTGCGCACGTTGTCCATGCTGCGCGACGGGTACTTCGGGCAGGCCCCGGCTTCCACGGACTACGCGGGCATTGTACAGTTCCTGAATGAGCTGAACCACGGCTGGGTGCAGGCTGGCCAGCGCCTCAGCCCGGCTGTGCTTACGTGGCTGCTGGAGGTGTCGGGGCCAGAGTATTGCCGGCTGCTGGCTTCGCTCGATCCGCAGGCGCCGGCGGTGTTTTCGGTGGCCTGGGCCGGGGAGCAGGAGTCGCGCAACTGGTTTCACGTGGCCCGCGACTACACCGAAAAATGGCACCACCAGCAGCAGATCCGGCAAGCAGTGGGCGAGGAGCAGGTCCTGCTGACGACGGAGCTTTATCACCCGTTTCTGCAAACCTGCCTGCGCGCCTGGCCTTGGCACTACCGCTACGTAGCCGCTTCCGAAGGCACTATCGTCAGCCTGCACATTACGGGGGATGGGGGTGGCCACTGGCAGCTGCGCTGTACGGCAGGCGCCTGGCAACTGCAGGAAACCGAGGCTACGGAGCCGGCAGCCCGCATTACCTTAGCTGGTCAGGTCGCCTGGCGGCTCTTCACCAAAAGCCTGCCCCGGACTGCTGCCGAAGCGCACGTGCATTTTGCGGGTGACCTGGCGCTGGCTGAGCCGTTCTTCAGCCTGCTCACGGTGATGGGGTGAAGCACCAGAGGGCTGAATGGCTGATTGCAAATAAGCGACCAGCCATTCGGCCTGTTAATCTTCCAGCGCCTCGAATACTTTTTCCATTTCATCGAAGTCGCGCAGGCCGGGCTTGATTTCCTGGCCGCCTTCCAGCACAATACCCGCCACGTGCACTTGCTGCAGCAGCTCCCGCAGGGAAATACCCTCGGCGAAGCCGGCCGCCAGCCACACCGGGTAGGAGCGGGCCTGTTCGCTGAGGTGGGCCCGCTGCACGCCCGTAAGCGGGGCCGGAGGCACATCGGCCAGCACGATGCCCCGGGTATTGGCTACCAGCTGCCGGAACCGCAGGTCCACGTCTTCGGGCAGCATATCCGGAATCCACTCGGCCAGCTGCAACACCGGGCGCGTAAGGCGGCTGAGCTCCTGGGCCGGGCGGGCGCGATGCAGCAGGATATAGTGCAGGCCACACTGCTCGGCCAGGGCATTGATTTCATCGACGGGTAAGGTGCTGAACTCACCCACCAGCTGCACCCCGGCTACCCAGCCGCTGAGCTCCTGCACGGCGGCTGGCTCCAGGTAGCCCGGCAGGGCGGGGTCGAGGCGGAAGGTAAGGTAGTCGGCACCCATGCCGGCGCAATAGCGCGCATCCGACAGGTTATTGATACCGCGCACGAGCACGGACGTAATCAGGGACATACAAAAGGTGTGGAAGGCCAGCCAGGCGTAGGAGGGCGTTAGCCCCGCAATATCCGAAACATAGCCTAATTTTTCATTTGTAAATGCAATAGAGCGGCGAGAATAGCTGAATGGTGGAGTGGGTAAACCGTTAAATGGTTCAGAAACAACGACAGCCATTCCGCCAGGCAACAATTCACCTAGTCAACCATTCTGCCATCCAGCAAAACAACCATTCAAACCTCCGTACCTTTGTGCCTTCGGCCGGAACCTTTCACGCTTCGGGCGCAATTCACATCACGTATGAATACTTCGAAAGGACGGGTGCTGGTAGCCATGAGCGGCGGCATCGACAGTAGCGTAGCGGCCGTGCTCCTGCACGAGCAAGGCTACGAAGTGGTCGGGATGACCATGAAAACCTGGGACTACGCCTCGGCGGGCGGCTCCAAGAAAGAAACCGGCTGCTGCTCGCTCGATAGCATCAACGATGCCCGCCAGATTGCTGTGGAGCTGGGCTTCCCGCACTACATCATCGACATCCGCGACGAGTTCGGGGACTTTGTCATCTCCAACTTCACCGAGGAATACCTGGCCGGGCGCACGCCCAACCCCTGCGTGCTCTGCAACACCCACATCAAGTGGGATGCCCTGCTGCGCCGCGCCGATCAGCTCGGCTGCCAGTTTATTGCCACCGGCCACTACGCCCAGGTGCGCGAGGAAAACGGCCGCTACGTCATCAGCAAGGGCCTCGACGAAAACAAGGACCAAAGCTACGCGCTCTGGGGCGTGAGTCAGCAGAGTCTGGCGCGCACCCTGTTCCCCCTGGGCCAGATGCGCAAAACCGAAATCTACGACGAGGCCCGGCGCCGCGGCTTCACGGAACTCGTAAACAAGCCCGAGAGCTACGAAATCTGCTTTATCCCCGACAACGACTACCGCGGCTTCCTGCGCCGCCGGGTGGCCGGATTGGAGGAGCGCGTGGCTGGCGGCCAGTTTGTGCTCCGCGACGGCACCGTCATTGGCACCCACGAAGGCTACCCGTTCTACACCATCGGGCAGCGCAAAGGCCTGGGCGTGGCCCTGGGCTTCCCAGTGTACGTGACCGAAATACGCCCCGAAACCAATCAGGTAGTGCTGGGCAACTACGAGGAACTAGCCAGCACGCGCACCGTAGTGGGCAAGCTGAACATGGGTAAGTATGCATCTCTGGAAGGCCGCGGCCTGGTGCCCAGCACCACCAAAGTGCGCTACAACCACGGCGGCTCACCCGCGTTTCTGGAGCAAATCGGCGACAAAATTCACGTATATTTCGAAGAGCCCGTGCACGCCATCACGCCTGGTCAGGCCGCCGTATTCTACGAGGGCCAGGACGTGCTGGGCGGGGGCTGGATTGAGCGTCACATCATTGAGGAAGTAGCTACACCCGCAGCGCAAACCGTAGAAACAATATGAGGAATCTGGCTGGTTGGCTACGCCGAACGCTGATGATGGTAGCCGTAGTGGGTGTAGCGTACGCCTGCGACACGGAAACCGAGGAGGCTACGCCCCTGGGCACCGACTATTACCCTATTGCCGTGGGTACCTACCGCATATTTGACGTCGAAGACGTGGTGTGGGAGGAAAACCAGTCCATCAGCACGCGTTTCCAGTTTCGGGAGCGGGTGGAAGGCATTTTCACCGATGCCGCTGGCCTGCGCAGCTACCGGGTTATTCGCTCCAAGCGCGTGCTGGCCACCGATACCTGGCGCGACGACAGCGTGTACGTACTCACCCCAACCAGCCAGACCCTGCAGCTCACGGGCCAGAACCGCCGCACGGTGGAACTGGTGTTTCCGGTGCGCGAAGGCCGCCGCTGGAACCCCTACGCCTTTGCCGACGTGGACACGCTCAGCCGCCGCTACCTGAACGTGGGTGAAGCCTTCACGGCTGGGGATAAAAGCTACCCCGAAACCGTCACCACCGTCGACGACGGGGAGGATGATGCGTACTACTTCTCCAGCCGCCAGCAGGTATTCGCAAAAAGCGAAGGGCCTGTGTTTCGGGAGCGGAAGCGGTACTTCTACTGCCAAAACCCCAACCCCGACCAGGGCGGCTGCCCCATTGCGGCCGGGTATATCCAGAGTGGGCGGGAGCGGCGCGAAGTATTGGTGGAAAGCGGGAAGCTGTAGTCTTTTTCCTTTGTCCTGATGTTGTTATCGGGCCGGCTTAGGCCGGCCCTTTCAGTTGATGTATTATGAAACACCTGGTCTCTGGCTTACTTCTTTCCCTGGCTATCAGCGGCACTGCCTGGGCGGGGCCTACTCCGCCCGCCCGGCGGGCTACCACCCAAAAGCACCTGATTTACTTTAAGGACAAAGCCGGCTCGCCCTTTCAACTCGACCAGCCCGACGCCTTCCTGTCGGCCCGGGCCCAGGCGCGCCGCCAACGCCAGAATATTGCTCTTACGGCCCAGGACCTGCCCGTCAATCCTAGCTACGTAGCCCAGCTGAAAGCCGTGCCTGGCGTAAGCTACTGGTACCCTTCGCGCTGGTTTAATGCCGTGATGATCAGCTGCGACGACGCCACCCTGGCCCAGGTGCAGGCCCTGCCCTTTGTGCGGCAGGCCAGCCCGCTGAACCGTAAGAAAACGGCCGCTCCGGCGTCCGACACGTATGCGCCCGTGTCCGCCGCCACCCAGCGTTCCGTTGCCGGCCGCCGCTCCGACTACGGCAAGGCGTATGCCCAGGCCGTGCAGCTCGGGGCCGTGGCCATGCACGATGCCGGCTACCGGGGCGAGGACATGCACATTGCCGTGTTCGACGCGGGATTTCCCGGCGTAGATAAGCTCACGCCCTTCCAACCCTTGTTTGCGGAAAACCGGCTGGCCAGCACCTATAACTTTGTGGATAAGCAGCCCGCCGTATTCCTGCGCGACGGGCACGGCACCAGTGTGCTTTCTACCATGGCCGCTTCGCAGCCGGGCTTTTTCACCGGCACGGCCCCCAAGGCTACCTACCACCTGTGCATTACCGAAGACGTGGCCTCCGAAACGCCGGTAGAGGAAATGAACTGGCTGATAGCGGCCGAGTATGCCGACTCCGTCGGCGTTGACATTATTACCTCCTCCCTGGGCTACACCACGTTTCCCGACTTCCCGGCCGCTACCCACACCTACGCCGAGCTGGATGGCAATACCGCCATTGGCACCCGGGCCGCCGACTTGGCCGCACGCGTGGGCATTCTGGTGCTGAACAGTGCCGGCAATGATGGCAACGGGGCCTGGCGCTACATTGGCGTACCGGCCGATGCCGATTCCATCATTGCCGTGGGCGCCGTCGACTCGGTGGGCATCCGCAGCGGGTTCAGCTCCGTGGGGCCCACCGCCGACGGGCGCATCAAGCCCGACCTGGCCGCCCGCGGGGGGCAGGCCGCCGTCATTCGTCCTTCCGGGGCCGTGGTGCTGGGCAATGGCACTTCCTACGCCTGTCCCATTCTGGCGGGTATGACGGCGGGCTTCTGGCAGGCCAACCGCAACCGCACGGCTCAGGAAATCATTACGCTCCTGAAGCAGTCGGGCACCCAGGCCGCCGCCCCGGACAACCTGCTGGGCTACGGCATCCCCGATTTCGTGCGCGCCTATAACCTGGCCAACCCCGGCACGCCGCTGGGTACCCGGCTGGTGCACAATCGGGGGGAAGTACGGGTATACCCCAATCCCAGCGAAGCCGACCAGTTCTTTTTGGCCTTGCCCGCTGAGCTGCAGCGCCGCCCCGTGCAGGTCCGGATTTTCGATACCCTGGGCCGATTGGTGAGCGAGCAGACGCTTGTGGGGGCTGCCGGACCAGCCCAGCTGAGCGCCGCCCACCTGATTGCCGGCACATATAGCTGCCTGGTCAACGCTGGCACGGTGCAGTATGCTACCCGCTTCGTGCGCCGCTAGTCGTCGGTCGGGCTGTAGTTTTTTCATTCTTTCGTAACCCTATTTCTATTTCTCATGCTTCAATTGATGATTTCCAAGCGCATCGGGCGCCGGCAGTTTCACTTTACGGTCCAAGGCATCAACTTCCACGAGGTGGTGGCTGAGTACGACCGGCTGAGCTTTCCCGACGTGCTGAACTGCGGTATCTGCGGGTCTGATAACCTGGATTTGTCTTCCCGCGTGGCCCAGGATAAGTTTAAGTACACCTCGGTGAAGTGTTTGGATTGCCGCGCCGACCTCACCTTCGGCAAAATGCAGCGCGACGACCAGACCGTGTTCCTGCGCCGTCGCGAAAACGGGGACCTGGACTGGCAGCCCTGGAAGCGTCGCGACGAGGCGTAAGCGGCCGTAGCCCGGCGGGCCCGGTGTACCAAGTCTGGCTGGTGAAGGTAGATAAGCTACCCCAACCGCCCGACTTTGTACGCCGGGCCCGCTTTTTTACGTTATCCGCTGCGGCCGGTATCCAACCCAACGCCTACCTTCGTGTTCATGAATGCACTTCGTCGCCCCATGCCGCTGCTGGCCCCTTCGCTGCTGGCCTCCGATTTTGCCAACCTCCAAGCTGAAGCCGAAATGCTCGGCCGTAGCGCCGCCGACTGGCTGCACTGCGACGTGATGGATGGCCGCTTTGTGCCGAACATTTCCTTTGGCATTCCGGTGCTGCAGGCCATTCACCGCCACGCCCAGCAACCCCTGGACGTGCACCTGATGATTGAGGAGCCCCAGCACTACCTGACCGCCTTCCGCGACGCCGGGGCCGCCAACCTCACAGTCCATTACGAAGCCTGCCCGCACCTGCACCGCGTGGTGCAGCAAATCAAGCAGCTGGGCTGCCGGGCCGGGGTGGCCCTCAACCCGCACACGCCCGTGTGGGTGCTGGAAGACATTGCCGCCGACCTCGACCTGGTTTGCATCATGTCGGTGAATCCGGGCTTTGGCGGGCAGAGCTTTATCCCCAATACCCTACGCAAAGTAGCCGCCCTGAAAGAGCTGCTGGTGGACTGCGGCTCGCCCGCCCTCATTGAAATTGACGGGGGCGTGACGAGCGAAAACGCCGCGGCCCTGGTGCAGGCCGGCGCCGACGTACTGGTGGCCGGCTCGTTTGTTTTCAATTCCGCGGACCCTATTGCTACCCTGGCCGACCTGCGCGAGCAAGTAAGTGCCACCGTAGCCAGCGAGGAAAACTAATGCGCAGCGGTGGGTGGGGGAAGCGGCCGGTAGTAGGTCAGTCTAGCCTATGGCTGCTGGTAGCAACCCTATTTCTGGCGTTGCCGCCGGCCCTGGCCCAGCAGGCTGCCCGGGTGCTGGTGCAGGGCACCGTGCTTGATGCCGGCGGCCTTCCACTGGAGCTGGCGGGCGTGGGGGTAGAAGGCCAGCCCGGCGGCACCAATACGGATGCCGCGGGCCGGTTTTCCCTCACCGTAACGCCGCCCACCGCTGCCCGCCCGCTAGTGCTGGTGGTGCGCCGCATCGGCTACCAAACCCTGCGCCAGCCCTTGGACCTGGCAAACGCCCGGGACCTGAAGCTGACGTTGCAAACCGATAACCGGGCCCTGAGCAACGTCACCGTCCGAGCCCGCCCAAGCGGAGCCGACCCACGTGAGCAGGTAAGCATTACACCTATTGACCCGCGCGCAGCCAAAGAGCTGCCCTCTGCATTCGGCGACTTCAACAAGATTCTGACGACGCTGCCCGGGGTAGTGGCCAACAACGAGCTGACCAGCACCTACGCCGTGCGCGGGGGCAACTACGAGGAAAACCTAGTGTACGTGAATGGCTTTGAGGTGTACCGGCCATTTCTCGTTACCTCCGCCCAGCAGGAAGGCCTGAGCTTTATCAACCCCGACCTGGTGGAAAACGTGGAGTTTTCCAGTGGGGGCTGGCAGCCCCGGTACGGCGATAAGCTGGCCTCGGTGCTGAGCGTGAACTACAAGCGCCCCGAGCGGTTTGCCGCTTCGGCCACGGCCAGCCTCACGGGCGGCACCGCCCACGTAGAAGCCGCTTCGCCCAACCGCCGCCTGACTTATCTGGTGGGGGTGCGTTACAAGAACCCCACCTACGTCTTCAACACGCTCAGAACGGCGCAGGGACAGTATAATCCCACGTTCTACGATGCGCAGGTGTACCTCACCGCCGGCCTGGGCCGCGATGCCTCGGACCCCAGCCGCACTACCCTGAGCCTGCTCACGGCCGTAGCCCACAACGATTTTCTGTTTTCGCCCGTCTCGGGCCAGGCTACGTTCAGCACGGGCACGGCCCAGTTTCAGCGCCTGACCATCCTCTACGATGGGCACGAGCGGATGCAGTACGATACCTACCAAACGGGCCTGAGTTTGCGCCGTCGATTTACCAATTCCTTTACGGGGGAGCTGCAGGCGGGCCTTTTGCTGTCCAAGGAGCTGGAATACCGCGACGTGGAGGCGGGCTACTTTTTCGCCGATATCAACCGCGACCCCAATTCACAGGACTACAACCGGGAAGTGCGCCAGCGCGACGTCGGTTCCAGCTTTAAGCATTCCCGCAATACCCTGCAGGCCCGGGTAGGTACCCTGGAAGCCCGCACCGAGTGGACGCCCGGCACCCGGCACACCGTGCTGGCTGGCGCCAAAGCCGGGCAGGAGCACATTGAAGACGTGCTGAATGAATATAGCTACGTCGACTCAGCCGACTTCGTGCCTGACTACCGCCGCACCCGCCTGCGCTCCAGCCTGAACCTGGACAGCTACCGCTACCAATGCTACGTGCAGGACCGCGTGACCCTGGATTCGCTGCGCACACTCACCTACGGGTTGCGCGCCCACTACTGGACGGCGAACGGTCAGCTGGTGGTAAGCCCCCGGGCCCAGTATTCGTTTATCACGCGCCGCAACCCACGCCTGTCATTTAAGTTCGGGACGGGCCTGTACTACCAGCCGCCGTTCTACCGCGAGCTGCGCCGCCAGGTGGCTGAGCGCGCCGCGCCCCAGGCCCCGCTGGTGTACGCGGCCTCCCTGAACCCGGAGCTGCGGGCCCAACGCTCCTTGCACGTCATTGCCGGCTCCGACCTGCGCTTTGAGCAGTGGGGGCGGCCCTTCCGCCTCACGGGGGAAGTCTACTACAAGTATATGACGGACGTGGTGCCCTACGACGTGGACAATGTGCGCCTGCGCTACTTTGCCCGTAACAACGCCACGGCCTACGCCGCCGGCTTCGACGCCCGCGTGAGTGGGGAGTTCGTGAAAGGCGACGAATCCTGGATCAGTCTGGGCGTGCTTACCACCCGCGAAAACCTCTCCGACGATTCTCTGACCGTGTTTGATGCCGACGGGCAGGCCGTGGGCAAGCAGCCCAAAGGCTATATCCGCCGCCCCAGCGACCAGCGCCTGAACCTGGGTATCTTCTTCCAGGACCACTTGCCTAACAACCCCTCGGTGAAAGGCTACGTGAACCTAGTATTTGGCTCGGGCCTGCCGTTTAGCCCGCCCGAAGCGCCCGAGCTGCGCGGCACTACCAAGCTCACGCGCTCCTATAAGCGCGTGGATATTGGCTTTTCGAAAGTGCTGAGTTTGCAGAGCAACGCGGCCACGCGCCGCCCCGGCCAGCTCGAAAGCCTCTGGCTGGGACTGGAAGTGCTCAACATCATTGCGGCTAACAACATTGGGGGCTACAACTACGTGCAGGATTTGAACGGCCTTACCTACGCCGTGCCCAACTACCTTTCACCCCGGGTGGTGAACGTGCGCGTAATTGCGCGGTTTTAGCGGGCGTGTTTATAAAACCGAATTACCTGATTGGTAGGCGTGGAGTCGCTCAGCATGAGCCGGTAGGCCAGCGTATCGGGCGGCACGCCATAAGTTGTGCTCCACAGGCTGGAGGCCGTGGAACTCAGATGCTGACTTTGCATGGTGACCGACTGAAACCTGATACCCCAGAGCTGATCAGTCGAAGGCGTTACGCGAACAACGAAATTGTAACCGGCATACTTGTCCGGGTCAATAACCATTTTGTTCCAGCCCCGGTGGGTCCAGGTTTGTTCTACCCAGCATTCCTGAATCCGATAGGGTACACCCGCGAAGGTAAACGTCGATACGGAAGGAGTATAGTGCCGAAGAAACACCTGCCGTTGCCGAGATTCAGCTACGCTGCCACTAATGCCCAGGGCACCGTCGTTGCAGCCAGCCAGCAATAGCGGTACGAACCCTAGCAAGGCGTACCGGCCTAGTGCGAATAAATTAAGCATCGGCGTGCACGTCCTTAAAGCGGAGCATATCGGTTAACTGTTCTTCCTTTTCCGCATCGAAGCCGCAGGTGGCCGTGAAGCGGGCGGGGTTGCGGTAGGTACCGAAGAGCCAGTCCCACACCACCAGGTCGCCATAGTTGTGGCTGTGCTGCTGGTACTGGTGATGGACGCGGTGCATTTCGGGCCGCTGAAAAATGTAACCCACCCAGCGGGGCGTGCGCACGTTGGTGTGGTAGAAAAACTCACCCAGGGCCGTACACAGCGTGTACACGGCGCCGGCGGCCGGGCTCAGCCCCAGCACGGTGTACACCAGCAAGCCTCCAATGAGGGAGTTAACCGTCATTTCCAATGGGTGCTTGTAGAAGGAGGTAATAACCTCAATGCGCTGGGGGCTGTGGTGAATTTGGTGAAAGTGCAGCCAGAGGAAATCCTGGGTGTGGCGCCAGCGGTGCCACCAGTAGAATATAAACGTGGCCACCACGTAGGCCAGCAGGCCACTAGGTACCGGCCCCAGGTGCCGGGAAACGTGCCACAGCGAGTAGGCCGAAAACCACTTTTCCCAGGTGACGCCCGCCACCACGACCACCAGCAGCTGGGCCAGATTGACCGTCAGTACCCGCCGTGGCCAGGTGGGAACCCAAGGCAGCTGCCAGCCCGGAACTATCCGCTCCAGCACAAAGCAGAAGATAAAGGCTAGAAAAATGATGACCAGCAGGGGTGGGGCCGACACGTGGTAGCCACCCAAAGGCAGCGTCGCAAACAAGGAATGCATGACGAAAGGAGCTAAGTGAAACAATGCTCCAAAAGTCAGGCTTCGTGTTGCCGGAACACTTGATAAATATCAAGAACTGCGGCGGGCACGCAGGCGGCTGAGCGTTTCGGGCGTGAGGCCCAGGTGGGAGGCCAGTAGCTTGAGCGGCACCCGCTGGAAGATGTTGGGCAAGTCACGCAGCAGTTGCTCGTACCGCTCGGCGGCCGAGTACATGCGCAGGTGCAGAGCCCGTTGCTCACTGAGCACGTAGTACCGCTCGGTGAGGGTGCGGCCGATGAAGTTGAATTCCGGAAACTCGCGGTACAGCTGCTGTAGCTGCTCGTAGCGCAAGGACCAGAGCCGGCAGTCTTCCAGGGCCTGCAGGTACTCGTGCGAAGGCTGCCGGGCGAAAAAGGAGTGGATGGAAATCACGAAATGCCCTTCCGGCATAAACCACGACGTGACTTCCTTGCCTTCCTTGAGGTAGAAGCCGCGCACCAGCCCTTGCTCGAGAAAATACAGGCGGTTGGCCGTTTGCCCGGGCTGCAGCAGGTAGGCCCGGTCGGGCACCGCCTCGGCTTGCACCCGCTCCCGCAGTGCAGACTCTAGCGCCACCGACATTGGATGAATCGCGGTGCAAACGGAGAGAAACGCTTCCATGCTGACCAAGGTACTGCGCCCGCAGCCTATACGAAAACCGGCGCCTAGTGGGGCGCCGGTTGAAGTTAACGTACGAAAGCCTGGTTCCTACGACTGCTCAGTAAGCTTTGGCTTGCCACTCGGTGAGGGCAATACGCATGTTAGGTTGCTGGGCTTTAAAGTTGGCGTCGTCTTTGTCGCCGAGCTTGAGGGCTTTGCGGGCGTAGATGACGGCCGTGCCATAATCCTGCTTGGAAGCCATCAGCCGCGCTTTTATCCACGTGTTGGTATAGGACTCATTTAATCGAATCGACTCGTTGATGTAGTGCAGGGCCTGCTCGGCCTGAAGGTTATTTTGGACCAGATACTCGGCCGCCTGGGCCAGCAGCTGCCAGTTGTTGGGACGGGCCGCCAGGGTTTGCTCGATGCCCGCCAGCACCTGGGCGTGTACGTCCGTTTCGATGGTGAGTGAGCCCGTAAGCTTTTCCCAGCTTAGATTGAGGTGGGCGGCGGTGGGGCGAACATCCGAAAACCAGTAGCACAGGGTTTCGCGAAAGGCCGAGGCTTCCGGCACCACGGGCACCCGCACCACGTCCTGGGCCGCGTTGTAGCCCTCGGCGCCCCAGTGCGTGGTTACTTTGTTCAGCACAAACTGCCAGTCCTGGTCCGATACCGGCAGCACGAAGAGGGAATACTTGCCGGCCAGCACCAGCTGCCCGTTCAGGTGCACGTTGCTGGAAAAGGTGATAACGGTATTCTCGTTGGCCCCGGCGCGCCAGATTTGGTTGTAGGGAACGAGCTGCCCCCAGATACCGCGGCCCTTCACGCTGGGGGAGTGGTACTCCACGGTAATGTCGGTGAGGCCCACGGTTTGCTGGAGCAGAGCCCGCGGACTGGCCTGCGGCAGCGGCAGCTGGGGTTGGGTCGTATCAGCAGCTGCGGTTTGAGCAACGACCGGCAGCGCCAGGCTGCTCAGGGCCACAAGCCAGCTCACCAAAAGGAACGTGCGCATAGGGACAGCAGAAAGAAAAGTTAGCAACAGGGACGGCACATTGCCCGAAACAATAGTGCCAGAAAGTGGAAATCGTGCAGAAAGGGCGAAGATACAGGTTGCCAAATTGATTTTTTTTGCTGAAAAGTTTTCAACTCTGACTGTCGCGCTTACCTTTGCCCCGCTACTCCAAGCCCCGTATGCTTTTCTCCGCGCTTTTCCTGAGCTCTTCTAGCCACCTGGCTGCCCCCGTTGCGGGCCGCCTGGCTGAGGCCTGCGCGTCTGAGACCCAGCATCACCATCACCACGGGCATCATTCCTCTTTCTAGAGGAATATACGCATCATATTGACCCCGTTGGGCGAACCGCACCCTTGGTTCCCCGGCCCCCGAAAGCAGGTGGCCCGGCCAGATTATGGCTAATTTCCAACGTTTGGGTCTGCTGCCCTGTTTCCCACCAACCCCTTCTGAATTACGGTTAAGCACTTGGCAAAACGCGCCAATTCTTAATTCCTAATTCTTAATTCCTAATTGAAAGACATATGCTCCGTCTGGCCATCCAGAAATCGGGCCGCTTAAGCGAAGATTCCCTGAATTTGATTCGGGAATGCGGCATCAGCTTCCTCTCGGCTTCCTACAAGCTCAAAACCGAAGCTACCAACTTCCCCCTCGAAATCCTGTACCTGCGCGACGACGATATTCCCGGCTACGTGCAGGACGGCGTGGCCGACCTGGGCATTGTGGGCCAGAACGTGCTGGTGGAAGCCGGTTTTCCCGGCCTGGAAGTAGAAGGCCTGGGCTTCAGCAAGTGCCGCCTGAGTTTGGCCGTGCCCCGCGCCGCCACCTATGACTCCATTGAGGACCTGCAGGGCGTCAACATTGCTACCTCGTACCCGCGCATTCTGGGCGACTACCTGGCGGAGCGCGGCGTGAAAGCCAACCTGCACACCATCAGCGGGTCGGTGGAAATTGCCCCCAGCATTGGACTAGCCGAGGCCATCTGTGATATTGTCAGCAGTGGCTCCACGCTGCTGGGCAACGGCCTGCGCGAAGTAGAAACTGTGTTCCGCTCCGAAGCGGTGCTCATTGCCAACCAGAGCCTAAGCGCCGAGAAAAAGGAGCTGCTCGAGCAGCTGCAGTTCCGCATGCAGGCCGTGCGTCGCGCCCGCCGCAACAAGTACATTGTGCTCAATGCCCCCGTGGCCGCCCTCGACGCGGTGAAGGCCCTGCTGCCCGGCATTAAGTCGCCCACCGTCACGAAGCTGGCCGAAGAAGGCTGGGTGTCGGTGCAGTCGGTAGTGAATGAGGACGACTTCTGGCACATCACCAGCCAGCTCAAAGCCGTCGGCGCCGAAGGCATTCTGGTACTCCCGATTGAGAAAATGATCAGCTAAAGCTGAATGTGACAAATGAGCGTGAATGTGGGAAATGTGAAAATGACTAGTTGAAGCAGTTATTCATTCACATTCCCCCACATTTTTCACATTCCCCACATTAATTAAGATGAACATCTTCCAATATCCATCCCAGCCGGAGTGGGCGGCGCTGCAGCAGCGGGCGGCCCAGCAGCAGGCCCAGGACGTGGAGCAGCGCGTGCAGCAGATTTTTGAGGACGTGCGCCGGCGCGGCGACGCGGCCCTGCTCGACTATGCCCAGCAGTTCGACGGGGCCGACCTTGCGGGCGGCCTGCGTGTGGGGCCCGAGGAGCTGGCTGCCGCCGCGGCCCAGGTGCCGGCCGAGTTGCAAACGGCCATCCGGCAGGCGCACGCCAACATTCTGCGCTTTCACAAAGCGCAAATCCCGCAGGAGGAGCGCGTGGAAACCATGCCGGGCGTCACGTGCTGGCGGCGGGCGGTGCCCGTGCAGCGCGTGGGGCTGTACATTCCGGGCGGCACCGCGCCGCTGTTCAGCACCCTGCTGATGCTTGGCGTGCCCGCCCGGCTGGCCAGCTGCCCCGAAATCGTGCTGTGCACCCCGCCCCAGAAGGACGGTTCGGTGAACCCCATCATCCTGTTCACCGCCCAGCTGCTGGGTATTACTACCATCGTGAAAGCCGGCGGGGCCCAGGCCGTGGCCGCGCTGAGCGGCGGTACCAACTCGGTGCCGGCCGTGGACAAGATTTTCGGCCCCGGCAACCGCTACGTGACGGCCGCCAAGCAGCTGGCCACCCGCTACGGCGTGGCCATCGACATGCCGGCCGGCCCCTCCGAGGTGCTGGTTATTGCCGACGAATCGGCCACGCCGGCCTTCGTGGCTGCCGACCTGCTCAGCCAGGCCGAGCACGGCCCCGACTCGCAGGTGATTCTATTGTCGGACTCGCTGTCGATGCTGGAGCAAGCCAAAGCCGAGGTGGAGCGCCAGCTGCGCGAGCTGCCCCGGGCCGAGGTGGCCGCCCAGGCCCTCACCGAGAGCCGCGCCATTCTGCTGCGCACGCCGGAGGAAATGCTGTACTTCTCGAACCAGTACGCGCCCGAGCACCTGATTCTGGCTGTGCGCAACCCCGAGCAGCTGGCCGAAGGCGTGACCAACGCCGGCTCCGTGTTCCTGGGCCACCTCACCCCGGAAGCCGTGGGCGACTACGCCTCGGGTACTAACCACACGCTGCCCACCAACGGCTACGCCCGCAACTACAGCGGCGTGTCGCTCGATTCCTTCCTGAAGAAAATCACCTTCCAGCGCCTCACCCCCGAAGGTCTGCTCAGTGTGGGGCCCGTAGTAGAAACCATGGCCGAAGCCGAAGGCCTCCGTGCCCACGCCCGCGCCGTCACCCTCCGCCTGGAAGCCCTGGCCGGCGGGGAGGAATAAGTGTATAGGATAACAGTAGAACGTCATGCTGAGCTTGTCGAAGCATCTCGCTTGCCGACGCCAAAACGACAACCGCTCAATAGCCCAGGGTTTAAACCCTGGGCTATTGAACCGCCACCTGACGTTCTACAAAATCCGTGAAATCCGAATAATCCGTTTAAATCCGTGATTCATGTTCAACCTCGATAGCCTCGTACGCCCCAACCTGCGGGATATGAAGCCCTACTCGTCGGCCCGCGACGAATTCCAGGGCGAGGCCCAGGTCATGCTCGACGCCAACGAGAACAGCCTCGGCAGCGCCGGTCCCGACCAGTTCAACCGCTACCCCGATCCGCTGCAGCGCGCCGTGAAGCAGGAGTTGGCCCAGCTCAAAGCTGTGCGCCCCGAGCAGATTTTCCTCGGCAACGGCTCCGATGAAGCCATCGACCTGCTGGTGCGCCTCACCTGCGTGCCCGGTCAGGATAGCCTGCTGATCCTGCCGCCCACCTACGGCATGTACGAGGTGGCCGCCAACCTGAATGATGTGCGCGTGGAGCGCCTGCAGCTGACGCCTGACTTCCAGCTCTCGCCCGAAATCGTGGCCGGCGTGCTGGCTTCCGACGCCAAAATCGTGTGGCTCTGCTCGCCCAATAACCCCACCGGCAACCTGCTCCACGCCGAGTACATGGAGGAAATCCTGCGCGGTTTCCGCGGGCTGGTGGTGGTAGATGAGGCCTACGCCGATTTCGCCTCCGCTCCCAGCTGGACTACCCGTCTGGCCGAATTCCCCAACCTGGTGGTGCTGCAAACCTTCTCTAAAGCCTGGGGTCTGGCCGGTCTGCGCCTGGGCATGGCCTTCGCTTCGCCGGACATCATCGGCTACCTCAACAAAATCAAGCCGCCCTACAACGTGTCGGAAGCCACGCAACGCTTCGCTCTGCAGGCCCTGCGCGACGCCGACCGGTTTGAGGCGCTGCGCCAGCAGCTGCTGGTAGGCCGCGACTGGCTGCAGGAGCGCCTGCCCGCGCTGCCCATCGTGGCGGAGGTGTTTCCCTCGGATGCCAACTTCCTGCTGGTCAGTTTCCACCCCGACGCTACGGCCGTGTACGATTTCCTGGTAGCCCGGGGCATCATCGTGCGCAACCGTACCACCCAGCCCGGCTGCGCCGGCACGCTTCGCCTTACGGTAGGCACCCCCGTCGAGAACGAGCTGCTGCTCCAGGCCCTTCGGGAGTTTGCGGGGTAGTATATATAAGGAATAATGAACGTCATGCTGAGCTTGCCGAAGCATCTCTACCGCTTCATTGTAATGGTGATTGATATGCCAGCGGTGGAGATACTTCGACTTCGCCTCCGGTACCTAGCTTGATGCGCCACATGCTCAGCATGACAACGACTTCTAACCAACTCATGAAAAAAGTACTCTTCATTGACCGTGATGGCACCATCCTTATCGAGCCGCCGACGGATTTCCAGGTGGACGCGCTGACGCGGGAAAAATTTCAGTTTGTGCCCGGTGCCATCACTGGCCTCTCGCGCATAGCCCGCGAGCTGGATTACGAGCTGGTGCTGGTGAGCAACCAGGACGGCCTAGGCACTGAGAGTTTCCCGGAGGATACCTTCTGGCCGGCCCACACTATGATGCTCGACGTGCTGCGCTCGGAAGGAGTGGAGTTCGTGCGCGAGCACATCGACCGGAGCTTCCCCCACGAGAACCTTCCCACCCGCAAGCCCGGCACCGGCATGCTCACCCAGTACCTGGGCGAGGGCAGCGGCTATGACCTGAAAAATTCCTTCGTCATCGGCGACCGGCTGACTGACGTGGAACTGGCCCAGAACCTGGGCTGCCAGTCTATCCTGCTGAAGCCGGAAGGGGAGGGCGACGACCGCGCCACGCTGACCACCATGAGCTGGGAAAAAATATACCAGTTCCTACGGCTGCCCGCCCGCACTGCCGTGGTACAACGCGACACGAACGAAACTAAAATCAGCATTGAGCTGAACCTTGACGGCAACGGCCGCCCTGAGATGCACACCGGTCTGGGTTTCTTCGACCACATGCTCGACCAGTTGAGCAAGCACTCGGGCGTAGACATGAAAATCACCGTGCAGGGCGACCTGCACATCGACGAGCACCACACCATCGAGGACACGGCCATTGCTCTGGGCGAAGCCTTCACCCAGGCCCTCGGCGACAAGCGCGGGCTGGCCCGCTACGGCTTCCTGCTGCCCATGGACGATGTGCTGGCCCAGGCCGCCATCGACTTCTCGGGCCGCCCGTGGATTGTCTGGGACGCCGAGTTCAAGCGCGAAAAAGTGGGAGATATGCCGTGCGAAATGTTTTACCATTTCTTTAAGAGCTTCTCCGACGCAGCCCGCTGCAACCTCAACATCAAAGCCGAGGGGCAGAACGAGCACCACAAGATCGAAGCCATTTTCAAGGCCGTAGCCAAGTCCATCAAAATGGCCCTGGTGCGCGACGCCGGCCGCATGGAAATCCCCAGCACGAAAGGTATTCTGTAGTTTATCCATTTGTATAAACAAATGGATAAACAGTTGTTGGGATGTGCATTGTGTGCACAGCTTTCATTCTAAGTGGTGCGAAGAACCTTATAACACCGGAACTAACCGCTCATACGTGGTAAGGTCCTTCGACCTCGCTTGATGCGCGACATGCTCAGGATGACAGATGATAAGCCTAAATAGCTTTTCACATTTATTTAAACATAAGAATAAACCCCAGTTGACTTCTGATATTCTCAAATGGAAATAGCCATCATTGATTACAAAGGCGGCAACGTGCAGTCGTTGCTGTTTGCGCTGGAACGGCTGGGCGTGCAGGCCACGCTCACGGCCGACCACGACGTGATTCGCCGCGCCGATAAGGTGCTGTTCCCAGGTGAGGGCGAGGCCGCCTCCGCCATGCGGGAGCTGCGCGCCCAGGGCCTGCACGAGCTGCTGCCTACGCTCACGCAGCCGTTCTTGGGCATCTGCCTGGGCATGCAGCTGCTGGGCCGCCACACCCAGGAAGGGGGAGGCACCGAGCTGCTCGGGATTCTGCCTTTCGACGTGGTGCGGTTCCCGGCCACGCCGGAGTACAAAGTGCCGCACATGGGCTGGAACAACCTGCAGGCCTTGCGTGGTCCGCTGTTCGAAGGACTCAGTGCCGAGGACTACGTGTACTTCGTGCACAGCTACTACGCCCCGGTGGGTGAGTATACCATTGCCGAGGCCGCGTACCCCGCGCCGTTCAGCGCCGCCGTGCAGCACGAGAACTTCTACGCCGTGCAGTTCCACACCGAAAAGAGCGGCCCCGTCGGCACCCGCATCCTGGAAAACTTCTTGAAAATGTAGTGCGCAGTGCTTGGTGCCTAGTGCTTAGGGTTATGAACAGTTTAGGCACCGATTGGCCGTTAGAACGGTATAAGAACCAAGCACTCTGCACTAAGCCCTAAACTCATATGGAAATCATTCCCGCAATTGACCTCATAGGCGGCCAGTGCGTGCGCCTGACGGAGGGCGACTTTGCCCAGCAGACCACCTACGACGCCGACCCGCTGGCCGTGGCCCAACGCTTCGAGGCCGCCGGCGTGAAGCGCCTGCACCTGGTAGACCTCGACGGGGCCCGCGCCAAGCGCCCCGTAAACCTGCCCGTGCTGGAGCGCATTGCCCGCCACACCAGCCTGCACATCGACTTCGGAGGCGGATTGCAGAGCGAGGACGCCGTACGCCAGGCCTTCGACGCCGGAGCCCGCCAGATTACCGCCGGCAGCATTGCCGTGCGCGAGCCCGAAACCGTGAATGGCTGGCTCCACACCTTCGGGGCCGAGCGCATCATCATCGGAGCCGACTACCGCGACAACCACATTTCCATCAACGCCTGGGCCGAGCAAAGCGAGCGGACCCTGCGCGAATTCGTGGAGGGCTACCTGGCCAGTGGAGCCACCACCTTCATCTGCACCGACGTGAGCAAGGACGGCAAGCTCCAGGGGCCGTCGCTGGCTACCTACACCGAGCTGCGCGAGCAGCTGCCCGCCGCCCGCCTCATTGCCAGCGGCGGCGTTACCACCATTGCCGACGTGGAGGCCCTGGCCGCCGTGGGCATGTACGGAGCCATCATCGGGAAAGCCATCTACGAAGGCACCATCACGTTGGAGCAGCTGCAGCCCTGGCTATAGGATTAATTTGACTGGTTCTTTTGTCATCCTGAGCGGAGCGAAGGACCTACTCACGTTTGGAGGATGCAGCACAAAGGTTTCGTGCCGGTGTGAGAAGGTCCTTCGCTCCGCTCAGGATGACACCGTATTCTTCAACAACCAAGCATGCTAACCAAACGAATCATACCCTGCCTCGACGTGAAGGATGGGCGCACCGTGAAAGGGGTGCGCTTCGAGGGCCTGCGCGACGCCGGCGACCCGGTGGCTTTGGCCGCCCGCTACGCCCGTGAGGGCGCCGACGAGCTGGTGTTCCTCGATATCACCGCCACCAACCAGAAGCGCGCCACGCTGGTGGCCCTGGTGCGCGACGTGGCCCGGGAGCTGGATATTCCGTTCACCGTGGGCGGTGGCATCGGCACCGTCTCCGATGTGGAAGCCCTGCTGATGAACGGAGCCGATAAAGTGAGCATCAACTCGGCCGCTTTGGCGCGCCCCGAGCTGATTGACGAGCTGGCCGCCCGCTTCGGGTCCCAGTGCATTGTGGTGGCCGCCGATGCCCGCTACCACGACGCCGACGGTTGGCAGATCTACACCCGGGCCGGCACCCACAATACGGGCCGCGACGCGGTGCAATGGTGCCGGGAAGCCGCCGAGCGGGGCGCGGGCGAAATCCTGCTGACCTCGATGAGCAACGACGGCACCAAGGACGGCTTCGCGCTGGACATCACCGGGGCCGTGAGCCGGGCCGTGACCATCCCGGTAGTAGCTTCGGGCGGCGCCGGTTCCAAGCAGGACTTCACCAACGTGTTCCAGCAGGCCCACGCCGACGCCGGCCTCGCCGCCAGTATCTTCCACTTCGGCGAAATCGGCATCCGCGAGCTGAAAGAACACCTGCGCCAGGACGGCATTGCCGTGCGGCTGTAATGTAGTAGTGAGTAGTTGGTATTGAGTAATGAGAAACTTCTTACCGCGCATCAAACCGAATACTCACTACTCAATACCAACTACTCAATACTAACCCAATGGATTTTGCCAAAATGCCCGATGGGCTGATTCCGGTGATTGTGCAGGATGCCCACACGGGGCAGGTGCTGATGCTGGGCTACCAGAACGCGGAAGCGCAGCGCGTGACCCGCCAGACCGGCCGCGTGACGTTCTTCTCCCGTTCCAAGCAGCGCCTCTGGACAAAGGGCGAAACGTCCGGGAACTACCTCACCGTGGTGAGTGAGCACGAGGACTGCGACCAGGACGCCCTGCTCATCCTGGCCCGCCCCGACGGCCCCACCTGTCACCGGGGTACCACCAGCTGCTTCGAGCAGTCCCAGCAGACGCGCTACCCAGCCCCGGCCGTGAGCTTTGTGGCGGAGCTGGAGCGCCTAGTGCAGCGCCGCCACCAGCACCCCGACGAAGACCCCAAGTCGTACACCGCCTCCCTGTTCCGCAAGGGCATGCCCAAAATTGCCCAGAAAGTGGGAGAGGAGGCCGTGGAAACCGTCATCGACGCGGTGGGTGGCAACTTGGAGGGCCTGAAAGGCGAAGCCGCCGACCTGCTGTACCATTTGTTGGTACTGCTGACAGCCTCCGGACTTTCCATGGAAGACGTAGTGGACGTGCTCAAGCAGCGCCACACCACCATTTCCGGCGGGGTGCGGCGGGAGTAACGTCCTTCCCTTTTATACAAATTCGAAAACGCTGCCCGAGCCTTCCTTAGGTTCGGGCAGCGTTTTTCCATTTCTTCAACTCGGCCAGTTACGTTTCTAATGCCCTCTACCGCTATCCAGTTATTACCCCTGCGAATTGACCAGGCTGAAATCTTCCACCGCTGGCTGCAGGACCCGGAGGTTATTCTTTACTCCTTGAATGCCTTCCAGCAGATGGATTCGCTGGCAAAGGTTTCGCAGTGGCTGGAAGCTACGCTGGCGGATGCGCGCTGCCTGAATCTGGGGGGGTATTTGGCCGATACGCAGGAGTTGATTGGTCACGCCGGTATTACCGGCATTTCCACGGTCAATCAGGCGGGAGAATATTTCATTCTGCTGGGCGAAAAGCAGTACTGGGGCCAGGGTATTGCCACGGAGGTAACCCGGCAGGTGGTGGCGCAGGGGTTTGCAGAGCTGGGTCTGAACCGGATTATGCTCACGGTTTCGGAGCCGAATCAGGGCGGGGTGAAAGCCTACCTGCGGGCTGGTTTTCAGCTGGAGGGCCGGCTGCGGCAGGCGTGCTTCCGGCATGGGGCCTTTCATGATAAGCTGGTAATGTCGGTGCTGCGGGATGAATGGAGCGCTTCGCTAATAGGGGAGTAACGCCCTACAAAAGCGGCCGAACCCATCCGTTCGGCCGCTTTTGCGTATGGGCAGGTACCTTGCTCAAAACCTTGCGTACCTTGCGCCCTGCTTTACCCCGTTGTTTCTATGTCTGCTGCTCCCGACCGCGCTGCCTACCTCGCCTCCCAAAGTCTGACGGTGCTCGTGCCCGTCTTTAATGAAGAAGAAAGCCTGGGGCAGTTTGTGGTGGAGATGGACAAGTTCCTGGCCGAAACGCCGGTGGCCACTACCGTGCTGTTTGTAAACGATGGTTCTACCGATGGCTCCGTGGCCATTCTGCGCGAGGTATGCCGGCAGAAGCCCCAGTACGAGTTTATCAGCCTGAGCCAGAACCGGGGCCTGAGCACCGCCGTGAAAGCTGGCATCGACCACGCCCGCACCACGCTCATCGGCTACATCGACTCCGACATCCAGACCACCCCGCTCGATTTCCTGACCTTTTTTGAGTTCCTGCCGGAGTTCGATATGGTGAACGGCATCCGGGCCAAGCGCCAGGATACGTTTGTGAAGAAGATGTCGTCCCTGATTGCCAACACCGTGCGCCGCACGCTCATCAACGACGGAATTCAGGATACGGGCTGCCCGCTGAAAATCATCAAAACCGAGTATGCCCGCCGCATTCCGCTGTTCCACGGCATGCACCGCTTCCTGGGGGCGCTGGTGCAGCTGCAGGGCGGCAAAGTCAAGCAGCTGCCGGTGCGCCACTTCCCGCGGTTTGCGGGCACGGCCAAGTACAACCTCTGGAACCGGGCCTGGAAGCCGCTGGTGGACACGTTCGGCTTCCGCTGGATCCGCAGCCGCTGGAAGAACTATGAAATCGGGGAGGCCCACCGCCAGCAGACTGAGGCAGTAGGCGCAGGCAAGTAACCGGGGTATGACGTCGCAAACAGTTGCCTTGGGCATTGGGCTGGTTTCGCAGCTGCTGTTTTCCAGCCGCATTGTGCTGCAGTGGATTCAGAGCGAGCGGGCCAAGCGGGTGCTGGTGCCCACGCTGTTCTGGCAGATCAGCCTAATTTCCTCGTTTCTGATGATAGTGTACGGCATCCTGCGTCACGACCCGGTTATTCTGGGCGCGCAGGTGATTAGCTACGCCATCTATATTCGGAACCTGCAGCTGCTGAAAGAGTGGGACAAGCTGAATCCCTGGTTTCGGGCCGGGGCCTACGTATTTCCGGTGGCCATGCTGGCCTGGTTTGTGGCCGGCAATCAGCACTTCAGCCTGCGGGCTATGCTTAGCAGCCGCATTCCGGCCGGGCTGCTGGCGCTGGGGGTTGTGGGCCAGGTGATTTTCCTGCTGCGCTTTGTGTACCAGTGGATTTACTCCGAGCGTAAGGGGGAGTCCACGCTGCCGCTGAGCTTCTGGGTTATCAGCTTCGTGGGCTCGGTACTAATCCTGGTGTATGCTTTCCTGCGCTGGGATGCCGTGCTGATTATTGGCAACGTGTTCGGGACGGTTGTGTACGCGCGCAATATTGTGCTGCTGCGCCGCGAAGCCCGCGCCACCAAATCACCGCGCGTATCTAAGAAAGCCACGCCGGTTTAACGGGGGCCGGCTGCTGCTTCCTCCAACGTGAGCCAGTGCACAAAGGCCTGAAGCCCCTGGGCAAGCGTGGTGCGGGGGGAGTAGCCCAGCAGGCTCTGCGCCTTGGCAATGTCGGCGTAGGTTACGTCCACGTCCCCGGGCTGCATGGGCTGAAAGGAGAGCTGCGGCTCCCGGCCCACGGCTTCACCCACGGCCTGAATCAGCTCCAGCAACGAAACCGGGCGGTTGTTGCCCAGGTTGATGGTTTCGTAAACGCCCGTATGCCCGAGCAGGTAGGCTACCCCCTGGGCAATGCCGGCCACGGTGTCCAGCACGAAGGTGTAGTCGCGGGCCGAGGTGCCGTTCCCGAAAACCGGAATGGGCTGGCCGGCGTGCAGCAGCCGCACAAACTTGTGAATGGCCAGATCGGGGCGTTGGCGCGGCCCGTATACGGTGAAGAACCGGGCATTGAGCACATCCAGTCCGTGCAGATGATGGTAAGTGTAGGTGAGCTGCTCGCCGGCTAGCTTGGAGGCCGCATACGGCGAAATGCAGGTGGCCAGCAAATTCATGTCCTCCCGGAAAGGCTGCTCCCGCGTATTGCCGTACACCGAAGACGACGACGCAAAGAAAAGCTTCTGAATGCCGCGCAGCCGCATCCATTCCAGCAGATGAGTAGTACCCACTACATTGTTTTCCAGGTAAGCAACTGGTTCCCTGACGGAGGGGCCCACCCCGGCTTTGGCCGCCAGGTGCACCACCACGTCTACGGGGTCGGCGGGCAGGGCATCCACCAGGCCATCCAGCCCCCGCCGGAGGTCTACTTCGTGGAAGTGGAAGCGGGGATGGTGGCTACAGCTACCCAGATTTCGCTCTTTTTGGGCGCGGTCGTAAAAAGGGTCGAAATTGTCGAGCCCAGTTACGCGGTGGCCCTGCTCCAGCAGTAGCTCCACCAGATGCGAACCAATAAACCCAGCGCAACCAGTAACCAGAACAGACGCCATTGGCAGTAAATAAACAGGAGGGAAGCCTCCCCACAGAAAAACAGTATGCCCGCAAAGGTAGCCGAATTTACTACCCGGATGCGGCCGCTTGCCTCCGCGAATGCCGCCTGAAACCACTGGTAGGCGCCCGGAATGCCCTATTGAGCCTCCTGCTGAGCTTGTGCGGGGTTCTGCCGGCCCTGGCTCAGGTCCGGATGCCCTTGCCCCTGAGCCAGGTACAGATTCTGGGCCATGCCGGCGCCGGCTTTTTTACGCCTATCCATCCGTTCAATTCGTCGCCGCCCAGCTCGTGGCGCGGCATCCGGTGGGCGCTGGAACATGGGGCCGATGGCGTCGAAATGGATGTGCAGCTTAGTCAGGACAGCGTTTTGGTGCTGTATCACAATACGAACCTACCCTCCATGACCACGGCGCGCACCGGCTGCGTGAGTACCACCGCGGCCGCTACCCTCACCGGCCTGCGTTACCGGGGCGGGTGGCCCTACGACTGGCTGCAGCGGGAGCGGCCCCAGCGCCTGGACTCGGTACTCAGCCGTTTGGCGCGTCGGGCGGTATTTCCGCTCATCCACCTGGACCTGCACGAAACCGATGATTGCGCCCGGTATGGGGATGGGCATCGTTCCCGTACTCTGGTGCGCCAGCTTAAGCGTCTGCTGCAGCAATACCGGGTGCCCACCGAGCGGGTGCTGGTCCTGACCAATCAACCCCAAACGCTCGTTTACCTGCGACAGCAACTACCCCAACTTCCCCTGGGCCTGGAAATCACCGAGGACTTTGCCGGGGGAATGCGCACGGCCCTGGCCGTTGGAGTACAGGCGGTGGTCTTGTCCAAGTATGTAGTAACGCCGGAGTACAGCGCTGCCGCGCACGCGGCCGGGCTGCAGGTGGTTATTTTCGGTGGCCGCTCTCCCCAGGCCATCCGGCGGCTGCTTGCTTCCCAGCCTGATGCTGTGGAGGTTGACAATGTGCGGCAGTTGGTGCGCATGCGCCGCCGCGCCCGCCAGCAAACGACAGAACCTAATTAACCGCCGCGCCAGATCTTCCCCATCTGTCCTATTCCGCACTACCCCATGAAGTACTTGCACACATTCCTGCAAACCCGAATTGGCCGCATTGGCGCCGTGTTGAGCGTGTGCGTATGCAGTTTTTTCGTGCACCTGGGGGCGCCGGAGGCAGGCCTGATGGAAGCCCGCAACTTTGTGGCGGCCCGGGAGATGGTAGCTGGGGGCTCCTGGCTGCTGCCAACAATGAATGGGGCGCTGCGCCTGGCTAAACCCCCGCTGCCAACCTGGGCAGTTGCCGGCGTACAAATGCTCACGGGCCCTACCGATAACCTGGCCGTGCTGCGCTTACCCGCTGCCAGCATGGCTACGCTTCTGGTGTTCTTCTTCTGGGGGCTGGCCCGCGAGTTGACCCGCCGCATGCCGGGTGAGCAGGAGCAACCGGGGCGCACGGCCTGGCTGGCGGCGCTAATGCTGGCCAGCAGCCTTCTGGTCATTACCGTAGGGCGTGACGGTCAGTGGGACATCTTCTCCAATGCCTGGATGGTAGGGTGCCTGTGGTTGCTGACCAGGGCATTACGCACCGGGCAACTGCTCCTTTACGCCACGGCGGGCCTATTGCTGGCCGCCAGCTTTTTAAGTAAAGGCCCCGTCGCGCTGTACGCTTTGCTATTACCCTTTGTGGTAGCATCCTGCACCCCTTGGGGCCTGCGTGGGCAGGTAGCCAAGGGATGGGGGCTAGGGGTAGCTGTTTTCGTGGGCGTGGGCGCGCTGCTAGGTAGCCTCTGGCCCTGGTATGTGTGGGAGCGGGTGCAGCCCGAGGTACTGGCCATAGCCCGGGTAGAAGTGGCTTCGTGGGGGGAGCGGCATGTGCAGCCGGTGAGCTACTACCTTAACTTTCCGGTTTTTACGGGCGTCTGGGCGCTGGCCGCACTGGCGGCGTTGGTAGTTCCCTACGCCCGCGGGCGGGCCGGGCGGTATGTGCCTTATTGGTATGGCCTAGTCTGGTTAGTGCTTACCCTGATCTTGTTAAGTATTGTTCCCGAGAAAAAAGAGCGGTATATGTTACCGTTGATACCGCCGTTGGTACTGCTCTTGGCCGGACTGATTCGCAGCTGGGAACAAGGTAACGCCGTCAGTCAGCTGGGGAGCAGTGGGAGGGTAGACGGTCTGCTGCTTAAGACGTGGGGTGGATTGTTGCTGTTGGTTTGCCTGGGGTTGCCGGTAGCTCTGCTGGTTGTCCAGCTACCGGGCTTTCGGCCCACCCAGCTGGCCTTTTGGTTTGTCTGTTTGGGGGCTGCTGGGCTTGGATATAGGGTTGTCATCCGGGGCTTAATTGGCGGCCGCGCAACGTCGTTGGTGGCCGCCTCTCTGGCGTTGCAATGCGGGCTGCTCGGGTTGCTGATGCCTGCCTATGCGGCTTGGGAAACCCGCAAGGCCGATAGGAGTATCCGGCAAATGGCAGACGTGCGTAAAAAACATGGTGGTCCGGCATATTCCTGGTACAGCCTGTCAGAGATGCAGATTAAGCAGGTGTGGCAGGCTGGTCGGCCCATCCGGCGGTGGCAACCGGATACCACGCAGCTGGGGGCCAAAGCGGCCGTGCTTATTACCGCGCAGCGCCTGCTGCCCACCCATGCGTTGGGACAGCAGGCGCCGGGCTACGCGGTTGCCTTAATCGATAGTTTTTATGTAGGTCGGAACCGGGCCTCAGAGCAACTATTTGTTTTTCGTATTCAACGAATGGCTAAATAATTGGCCAAATTCAGGAACAGTTTAAGACGTCAGCTAGGCAGCACCGCCTAGCTGACGTTTGATTTTTTCCAGCAGGCTATGTACCAGTAGTAAGTCCGATGGGTCCTGAATCGTTAAATCCGTATGTAGGCTTGGTCCGCTGATCTGCAGCCTGAATATTACTTCGGGGGTTGATGTACTCGGCTCGGGGCTTTGTGTAGGTATAGGTGGGTTTATACCATTTGGTAAAATCGGGGGGGCAAGGTTACGGTCGCTAGGCTGGGGCGGCTGTTGTTTTGATACCGACGGTTGCACGTCTACCAATGAGACTGATTCTTGCGTTGCTTGGATGCCAGTGTTTCTGGGAAGGTTAAACAACGCCGATATAGGATCCGGTTCTTCAGGTAAAGAGGAGTCAGCGAGTACAAAGCCGGGAGATGATGGTAAACTATTTATAGGCTTGTGAGCGGGCGGTTGCACAGAAGGCTGTAATGCTGGTTGGGCCAGCTCGGGGTTGCTATCAGTTGCTCTACGAAAGGAGTTGAGAGGCATTTCACCGGCCGCCAGTTCCCGGCGAGGTCCTTGTTGAGCACTCAGTTGGTCGATGTCGGCAATGATGTTTCGTTCGTCAATGAGGTCAACCATTCGCGCCCCCTCTACGAATGCCTTTGCTACGCCCTGGGCATTTATTTCCTCTACCCCAAATTCCCGGATAAGCATTACGTCGAACATGTGGACTGGAAGCTCCCGGTTACGGAACTTGCGACAGATTTGCATGAACAGCGGGGGATGAAGAAATGCCTCTCGGTGGTAAATCTTTTCCTCCTGTTTATCATAGGCATGTTTAATCCTACGGAATAGGTTCGTAGTAGTAAGTAACTCTCGTTTGCTAGTGAGCAGACCAAACTTAACGGCGGATCCGACAATAGCTTTGAAGGAGCCACTCACCTTGCGGTTAAGTTTGCGGGCAGCTGTTTCTAAGGCACACTTGCCACCAGTGTCATCAACTACTTCGGCTACTTCCCAAGCGCTGGTATAAGAGGTGCGCGGGTAGTCTATGGTCTTAGGCATAAAAAGTGAATGGAGGAATGAAATGAATGGTGATACTATAATACGAGTAAAAAGTAAAAACATAGTATGAAGTAATAGAAAGTATAAAATAGCCTATTATTTGTATACTTTTTTGTGCTTTTTATTACTATTGTTAAATATTACTCCCTAAACTTCTACTAAAAGCACTAAAAGCATCTAACAACGCATTACATCTATAAATAAATACCAAACTAACGGTAAGGCGGGGCAGGAGGGCAGGAGTACCCGTTTAGAAGGGTAGAGGATAGCTGTTATCTTACTTCTACAGCATCACATTTACTTTCACTTTTGTAGCCTTAGGCAAGGCTGCGCCTAGCACTACAGGTGTAAATCGGCCATGCAGGCAGTGTGCCGATAATCTATTAGAAACATATCCCGCTACCATGAGCCTAAATAACCTATAACTCACATTAACCTCAATCCAACAGTATTTGCATGACGCGCACAGTACAGCCAGGTATTCATTAAGGCTAAATTGAGTTGTGTCCTTCTTAAAAAGACTAGAAAGCTGCGTGGTCGAATAAAAACGCTAGATACTAAGTCGAGCTTGTTGAAGAAAATCTGTGTACATCAAACTGGCTGGCCTAGAAGCATGAACTTATATATCCACGGGGTAGAGTTAATCTATCGGGCTCATTGAGGCAGCCAAGGAACTTCACTACATGCACATATAAGGACATTACAGATGCTAACTTCTCGGTTGGCTACTGCTTTTCCTGTTAATTCTCGCTGGATAAAGTATCCGAAGTACATATTCTGTAAGGCCGACAACTCATCATATATCTGTCTTATAATTTATATTATGTTAAGTAGTATTTTGTAAAACCAGCCGGATGAACTAATCCGGCTGGTTTTCACTGTGCACAGGTGCTCTCCTACTTCATGCCATCCAGCATCTTGTTCATTCGCTCGGCATCAGCATTTCGCTTCAGCGTCGTATATACCCGGCTTAACGATTTGATGGTAGCTTGGTCCTTGGGCTGCAGCTGCAGCGCCTTTTCAAAATATGGCAGTGCCTGCTCGAAATACTTCTTGCCGTCTACCTCCATTTTCTTACCCGACTTCATATAAGCGGCCTGATCCATCCGGCTAACCTTAGTGTACAGATCGGCGCCCTTGTTGAAGTTGTATACCCCGAGGTTGAACTGCGCGTCAAAATTATTTGGATCAACTTCAACCGCTTTCTTGTACGCTGCAAAGGCTTGTTCCGTCTGTTTGTTTTGATCCAGAATCGAGCCTTTCACGGCATACAGATTGGCATTGGTTGGATCTGCTGCAATGGCCCGGTCAATCTTATCAAGGGCCTGTTTGCCCTGGCCCGAGCTGAGAAGCATGTTCAACTCCTCAATCATAAAGACCTTGTTGTTAGGATACGCCTGCAGGGCTTGCTGAACGACGGCCAAAGCCGCTTTTTCATCTTTCTCCTGCCGGGCAATCAGCAACAAACGCTCATACATCTGCGGCGACTTGTAGTTGATGGCCATCAGCTTATTGTAGTTTTCCTTAGCCCCGGCAAAGTCTTCCTTTGCTTCGGATGCATAGGCAGCGTACAAAAATGCCGTGGTGTCCTGTGGCCGGATTTGCTGGGCCATTTTATAGGAGTTGATGGCTTCATCGTACTTCTTGCCGTTGTAGCTTTCCACCCCGGCATTCAGGGCCATACCGTAGAGGTTGTCGAGTTTGCCTACGGCCAGTTTACCATACTCGCTGTCCTTACCTTCCAGCTCAATGGCCTTCTGGTACGACTCAAATGCTACTTTGGCTCCTTCGCCCGGCTGCAGACCTTTGCCGTAAATTGGGCTGGCAGCCATGCCTTCGTACACTTCGCCGCGGGTATACCAGGTTTTGGCTTTGCCCTTGGTTTTTTCATTTACTACGGCTTTATCAATTTCCGTACGGGCTTTGTCCAGGGTACCCTGGCGCTGGTACAGTACTGCGTTGGTAACGGCCGAGTTTTGTGCCATAGCAGCCTGCATAGCACACGCTGCTACAATGGTCAGGAGGAACTTCTTCATTGGGTTTCTGGTGAAGAAAAAAATTAGGATTAGGGTGAGTGCCAAAGCAAACGGCAGAACCCGCTTCCGAGTTCTGCCGCTGCAAGTTAATTAGCGCTGAGCGAATCAGGCTCAATCAGCGCTTCCAGGTCCGGCGCCAGCCCGCCCGGAGCCGCTTCCAGCCCGGTTTCAGCTGCTGCCTCAGAAGCCAGATCCTCAGCCTCTTCGGCTTTTTCCTCAGCCTGCACTTTGGCTACTGAAGAAATAGCGTCGCCCTCGCTGATGCGCAGCAGCCGCACGCCCTGCGTAGCCCGACCGATGGTACGGAGCTCGGCTACCCGCAAGCGAATAGTGATGCCGGAGCGGTTGATGATCATCAGATCATCGGTGTCCACCACGGCTTTAATGGCCACCAGCGCACCGGTTTTGTCGGTAATCTTCATGGCGCGTACGCCCTTGCCCCCGCGGTTGGTAATACGGTACTCATCCAGGGAGCTACGCTTGCCGTAGCCATTTTCGGAAACGACGAGCAGTTCCTGGGCTTCGTCCGACACGCACACCATGCCAATGGCCCGGTCGCTGCCGTCATCGGCCAGGGTAATACCCCGCACGCCGGCGGCATTGCGGCCCATCGAGCGCACTTTGCTTTCGTTAAAGCGGACCGCTCTCCCCGACCGCAGTGCCACGATAATCTCGCTGCTGCCCGTGGTGAGCTGCACGTCCAGCAGCCGGTCGCCTTCGTTGATGGTAATGGCATTGATACCAGCGGCGCGGGGGCGCGAGTATGCCTCCAGCGGCGTTTTCTTTACCGTTCCCTGCTCGGTGCAGAACATCAGGAAGGTATTTTCCAGGTAATCCGGGTCGCGCAGGCCGCGCACGTTCAGGACGGAGCGCACACTGTCTTCGCGGGGAATCTCGATGAGGTTCTGAATCGGGCGGCCTTTGGTGGCCTTCCCTCCTTCCGGCACCTCGTACACCTTTAGCCAGAATACTCGGCCCAGTTCCGTAAAGAACAGCAGGTACTCGTGCGTGGTGGCCACGAACAAATGCTCGGTGAAGTCGTCGGTTTTGGTGCTGGCACCACGAGCTCCAACGCCTCCCCGGCCCTGGCTCCGGTATTCGTCGAGGGCGGTGCGCTTAATGTACCCTTCCCGCGAGATGGTAATCACCATGCTCTCGTCGGCAATCATGTCTTCCATCGAGAAGTCGCCGCCGGCGTACTCAATGGCCGTGCGGCGCTTGTCGCCGTACCGCTCCCGGATATCGTAGAGCTCGTCCTTGATGATCTGCCGCTGCAGATCTTCCGAGGAAAGCACCGCTTTCAAGTGGTCGATGAGCTTCATCAGCTCCTCGTACTCGGCTACAATCTTGTCGCGCTCCAGGCCAGTCAGGCGCTGCAGGCGCATATCCAGAATGGCACGAGCCTGCACTTCACTCAGCGAGAAACGCTCAATGAGCTGGGCGCGGGCTACCTCGGGGTCACGGGAGCTGCGAATCAGGGCAATAACCTCGTCCAGGTGGTCGAGAGCAATCAGCAGCCCTTCCAGGATGTGGGCCCGCTTCTGGGCTTCGGCCAGCTCGAAACGCGCCCGGCGAACTACTACCTCAGCCCGGTGCTCTACGAAGTGGTGAATGAGGTCCTTCAGGTTCAGCGTCAGCGGCCGGCCTTTCACCAGGGCTACATTGTTCACGCCGAAGGATGACTGCAGCTGGGTATAGCGGTACAGGTTGTTGAGCACCACGTTGGGCATGGCGTCGCGCTTCAGGTCGTACACAATGCGCATACCGTCCCGGTCCGACTCATCCCGCAGGTCGGCAATACCCTCAATTTTCTTCTCGTTGATGAGGGCCGCCGTTTTCTCGATCATGGAGGCCTTGTTCACCATGTAGGGAATCTCGGTCACCACAATCTGCTCCTTGCCGGAGGGGGTGGTCTCGAAGGTTGCTTTTGCCCGAACCACCACGCGGCCGCGGCCGGTTTCAAAGGCCTGCTTTACGCCTTCGTAACCGTAGATGATACCGCCCGTGGGAAAGTCCGGCGCCGTCACGTACTCCATGAGCTCGGCGATGGTGATATCCGGATTATCGAGGTAGGCCACGATACCGTTCACAACCTCCGTCAGGTTGTGGGGCGCCATGTTGGTGGCCATACCCACGGCAATACCCGAGGTGCCGTTCACCAGCAGATTCGGGAATTTAGCCGGCATCACGCTCGGCTCTTCCAGCGAGTCGTCGAAGTTGGGCTGGAAGTCCACGGTGTCCTTGTCCAGGTCGCCCAGCATTTCGTCGGCCAGGCGCTTGAGGCGGGCTTCGGTGTAACGCATAGCGGCCGGCGAGTCGCCGTCCACCGAGCCGAAGTTACCTTGCCCATCTACCAGTGGATAGCGCAGGCTCCAGTCCTGGGCCATGCGTACCATGGTATCGTACACGCTGGTATCGCCGTGGGGGTGATACTTACCCAGCACTTCGCCCACGATACGGGCGCTTTTCTTGTAGGATTTGTTGTAGGAAACGCCCAGTTCACTCATGCCGTAGAGTACGCGGCGGTGTACGGGTTTGAGTCCATCACGCACATCGGGCAACGCCCGGGAAATGATAACCGACATCGAGTAGTCGATGTAGGCGCCGCGCATCTCATCTTCAATGTTAATTGGGATGATTCTCTCGCCTTCTGCTTCTGCCATAAGAGGTCGGGAAGGCCGACATACACTCCACTCTGGAGGGTGTCGGCGGTTACAGGATTAAGCCTGCAAGATACAAAAAAATGGCCGTTTTGCCTAGTTCTGCTAGGTTTTCGGCTTGCTTTTATCTGATTTGTGGCGCCCGTCTTTCTGATCGTGCACTTTGATTTTTTCGCCGATGGCGGGGTTCTGTTTTTTCCAGAGCGGCTGCCCCCGGTAACGCACCCCATTGTGGGGATGCGCCTTGCGGGTATGGCAGGAAGCAATGGGGCAAGTACGGCAGGAAGCTGCCAGCAACACGACTATCAGCGCCGCGCCGGCACGAACAAATAAGCGACTAATCATGAAGTAAAAGTACGATTCGTGACGGGGTTATCCAGGGCCGGCGCCAGGTCGCGTCCCTCCCACTCACTGAGGAACTGCGCGAGAAAGTCTTCCATGAACTGCTGGCGCTGCCGGGCCACCCGGCGCGCGGCCGCGGTATGCAGCCGCTCGTGCAGGAACAGCAGCTTTTCGTAGAAGTGGTTGATGGTGGGCCCCGCGTTTTTCTTGTAACTCTCGAACGAGTCGTGCACCACGGGCGGTACACTGGGGTCGTGCAAAGGCCGGCCTTTGTGGCCCCCATAGGCAAACGCGCGGGCGACGCCAATGGCGCCAATGGCATCGAGGCGGTCGGCGTCCTGCACCAGCTCCCCTTCCGGCGTGCTCATCGGGGTGGGCACGCCCAGGCCTTTAAAGCTGATTTCCCGGATAATCGTTTCTATGTGCGAAATAACCGGCTCTTCTACGGCCAGTTCCTGCAGCCAGGCCCGGGCGGCCCGGGGACCCGCCTCTTCGTCTCCGTCGTGGAATTTCCAGTCGGCCACATCGTGCAGCAAGGCGGCCAGCTCCGTCACCACAGGATCGGCACCGGGTGTTTCCTGGGCCAGGGCGCGGGCCACCTGCCAAACTCGGCGGATGTGCTCCCAGTCGTGCCCGGAGCCTTCGTGCAGAAATTTCTCCCGCACGAAATCGGCCGTGCGGGCAATCAGATGGGAAGAAGATAGGGACATAGCCAGCAGTAGCCTCAGTGAGCTGCAAAAGAACGGAACCGCGCGCAGACTATTGCCGCCGACGCCCTCTTGCCTAAACCCTGACCCAGCTACTGAATAAAGCCCGGGCGAATCATGTTCTCGAAGGTGAAGATTTCATCCCACTTTTCCTGGGTCAGCAACTGGCGCTCCGTCACGGCAATGGCGTACACGGACTTATCCGTGCGCAAAGCTTCCTTGGCAATTTCGGCCGCGGTTTCGTAGCCCAGCACGGGGTTTAGCTGCGTAACGATGCCAATGCTGTTGCGCACCAGCTCCTCGGCCCGCTGCGCATTGGCTGTAATGCCCACCACGCACTTCTCGCGCAGGGTGTGGCAGGCATTGGTGAGGTAGGAAATAGAGGTAAACAGGGCAAAGGAAATAACCGGCTCCATTACATTCAATTGTAGCTGGCCCGCTTCCGCTGCCATGGTCACCGTCAGGTCGGCCCCAATAACGTAGAATGCCGTTTGGTTGACTACTTCTGGCACCACCGGGTTTACTTTGCCCGGCATAATGCTGGAGCCCGGCTGCAGGGGCGGCAGGTTGATTTCGAACAGCCCCGTACGCGGCCCGGAGGAAAGCAGGCGCAAATCGTTACATATTTTGGAAAGCTTCACGGCAGTCCGCTTGAGCACGCCCGAAAGCTGGACGTAGGCTCCGGTATCGTAGGTGGCCTCAATCAGGTCGCCGGCTAGTTTCAGGTCCAGCCCGGTGATGGTGCGCAGGTGCTGCGTAACCAGCTCCGCGTAGCCAGACGGGGCATTTACCCCAGTACCAATGGCGGTAGCGCCCATGTTGATTTCACTGATGAGCTGGCGGCTGTCTTCGATGCGCAGCAGCTCTTCGCGCAGGTTGGTGGCAAAGGCCTTGAACTCGTCGCCCATGCTCATGGGTACGGCATCCTGGAGTTGGGTGCGCCCCATCTTGAGCACATTCCGAAACTCCTCGCCTTTTTGCGCAAATGCCTCGGCCAATTCCGACAGAGCCTGCCCGTAGCCCACCAGCTTATTGCTGAGTGCTACCCGGAAAGCCGTCGGATAGGCGTCATTCGTCGACTGCGAGCAGTTGACGTGGTTGTTGGGGTGGCAGAACTCGTACTGGCCTTTCGGGTGGCCCATGATTTCCAGCGCCACGTTGGCAATGACCTCGTTGGCGTTCATATTGACGGAAGTGCCCGCGCCGCCCTGAATCATGTCCGTCAGGAATTGGTTGTCGAACTCCCCCGTAATAACCCGGTCGCAGGCCTGCGCAATGGCTGCCGCAATGGAAGCGTCGAGCACGCCCAGCTCCTGATTTGCCAGAGCCGCCGCCTTTTTCACGTACGCCAGCGCCTGCACAAACAGCGGTTCCGTTTTCAGGGGAATACCCGTAATCCGAAAGTTTTCGATGGCCCGCAGCGTCTGAATGCCGTAATAAGCATCCTCCGGAATGGTACGTTCACCAAGAAAGTCGTGTTCAAGTCGGGAGGCAGCAGCCATAAGGTTGATCGTAGGTGGGTTGATGCGTATCTCCTACGGCCGGGGTTGTCCTGGCGTTGGCTTATCCCCACCCCAACCTGGCATCTGAACCCACTCCGTACCCAAAACACCACATGGGCCCCAACTAATAGTGCTTCCACCAGCCGGTCCGTTCTCATGGCGCTACTGGCCCGCGGCCGCCAAGTAGTAGGTACGCTTGGCGTCGCAACACGAAAAAGCCCTTCGCAAATCCAGGATTTACAAAGGGCTTTCGGAGTTAAGAGCCTCCTGCCGGGATCGAACCAGCGACCTACTGATTACAAGTCAGTTGCTCTACCAGCTGAGCTAAGGAGGCGTTAAATATGACGCAAACCTACTGTATGCGCTGGTAAGAGCCAAATTTTACCGAAGAAAATACGCTCACAATTGCCAGCCGGCCGGAATCATCGACCCTAACTTCTTTAGCGGTAAAGACATGCCGGTGCAGCTCTACTGCAAATTTTGAGTGGTTTCCCCGCGCAGTTGGGCATGGGAATTGGTACGCGGCCGACTTCGCCCGGAATCATAGCAGCCTACGGCAGTTTCTGGCCCGCTTTGCCAGTAGGCCGATTCCAGAAGCTGTACCCATCCGGTTAATGGCCTATAACTGGAAGCTAAACGCACAGTAGCTGCGGCTAGCATACCAGTTAAAAGACGACAACCCGCCCTGAATCAGGACGGGTTGTCGTTTTGGTTATTACGGGAATCGGCTAGCTACGAATTACTTTCAGCTGGCGCTTAAGCCCCTCGATGCGCTGCTGGGCTTCGTCGATGCGGCCCTGGTATTCCTGGCGCAGCTGACCGGCATTCTTGGACCGGGCAAAAAACTCCAGATTGGTTTTCAGGGTAGAAATATCGTTTTCCAGCTCGTTGATGTCGCGGCGCAGCGCCTGTTCTTTCTTGTATAGCTGCTGGGTATCGGCGGAAGCTTTGAGGCGGTCTACCTGCAGTTGGAACAGCAAATCGGAGCGCTCGGCGTAGGAAAGCCCCGGTAAAGTATCCAGGTACTTGCCCATCAGGGCCTGGAAGCGGCCTTCCGCACGTTCGGCATCAGCCCGGGGGCCACTACCGGCCGAAGCCTGCCACTCGCTTACCAGTTCGCGGAAGCCTTCCAAGGTGCCTGGCGTATCCGGCGTGAGGGCGTCCACGGTGGTGGCAATCTGCTCAAGGCGGCCGGCCTGCTCTTTGGAAAGCTGCTGAGCCTGGTGCTCCCGCTGCCGGACTTCCTCATGCTTACGCTCAAAGAAAGCATCACAAGCCGTGCGAAACCGGTTCCAGATTTTATCCGACAGTTTTTCCGGCACGCGGCCAATGGTTTTCCAGTCTTTCTGCAGGCGAATCACAATTTCGCGGCCCTCCTCCCAATTTGGGTTTTGCAGGGCGGCCTCGGCCTGGTCAATCAGCTCCTGCTTGCGCTTGAGGTTGGCGTTCTTTTCCTCATCCAGGGCTTTGAAGAACTGGTTTTTGCGCTGAAAGAAGCCTTTGTAAGCGCCCCAGAACTGCTTGTTGATCTGCTCGGCTTTTTCCCGAGGCACCAACCCGGCAGCATCCCAGGCTTCTTTCAGCTTCTGCAGCGCGTCGGTCTGGCTGCGCCACTCGTTCACGCGGTCGGTGTGAAACTCGGCGAAGGGCTTGATCAGCGCCAGAATTTCCGCCTTGCGGGTCAGGTTAGCATTTTCCTGCGCCGAGCGGGCATTGAGAAATTCCTTTTTACGATCATGCACCTTTTCCGACGCCGCCAGAAACCGGTTCCAGACGGCGTCGCGCTGCTCCTGGGGCACCGGGCCGATGTGCTTCCACTCCTCGTGCAACTGGCGCAGTTCCTGCAGGGCTTTGTTGATGCTGGCTTGCTGCCCGAGGGCTTCGGCGCGCGTCACCAGGGCTTCCTTGGCCTCGAGGTTACGACGGCGGTCCAGCTCCTTCATTTCAAAGAAGAGGCCGCGGTTGTTATAGAAGATATCCAGCAGGGCGTGGTAGCTGTTCCACAGCTCCTGCGCTTCCTTCTGAGGCACGGGGCCCGTAGCCTTCCAGTCGTTTTGCAGGGCCTTGATGCGGGCGGAGCTGTCCTTGGTTTCGGCCGACTCCACCAGGCTGCGCAGCTGCGACAACAGATACTGCTTGTGGGTGAGGTTCTTAGCCCGCTGCTCGTCTTCCGCTTTCGCATCACGGGTGCGACTTTCCCGGAACTCCTGCAGGGCTTTCACCACTTCGGCGTGCCCCTCTGGCCCGGCGTAGGCAAAGTCATCGGCCTCGCCCCCATTGGCAATAAACTGCTGCCGGGCCGCGGCGCGCTCGGCGGCCAGGGCGGTTTCGTACTGGCGGTTGAGGTCAAAAATCTGCTTGCGGTTCTGGCGGGCATCGGAGCGGCGCAGCAAAGAGAGCAGAAACGCCCCCTGCGCCGGCAGATCCAGAGTAGCAAAATCGGGGGCGGCCGTTTCAGGCACGTAGTCTTCCTCCTCCTCCCCGGCTACTTCCGGCACCCCAGGTGTAGCCTGCGCAGAAACCTCTGCTACCGAAGAAATGGGGCTTTCGACAGCAGTTGCTTCCGGGGCCGCACCAGCGCCATCGGCCTCAGCCCCGGGGGCAGGAACCTCAGCGGCTAACTCAGTCGGCGCGGCTTCAACCGTTGCTAAGGGCTCCGGCTGAGCTTCCGGTGTAGTTTCGTCGGCCAGGATTTCTTCGTTTTGCGTACCGGTATGCTCCTGGGCCCGGCGTTGCGGTTCCGAAGGGGCCTCGGCTGGTTCGGCCGAAGCATTCGGGCTGGGCAGGGCTTGTTCCAGGGTAGCGGCAGCCGGTTCGGCCGTGCCGCCGCCGGGAGCGGCGGGTTCGGCAATGGGCGGCGTACCCTGGGTGGGCTGCTCGGTAATCTCACTGGTCACGGGAGGCGCAGCCGCAGGCTGTTTGGCGCTGATTTCGGCCAAGCGGCGCTCCAGAATGCTCATTGGCGACTCTGCCTCGGGTTGACCGGCAGCGTTGTTGGGGACGGGGTGTTCGTTTTCAGGTACCATAAGTTCAGGGACAATGTCCGCACGGGGCGGACAATACAGACAAGCGGCGGCGTTGGGTTAGTTGAGCCGCGGGTCCAGCGGGTAGTTTGACAGCATGCGGTAGCGGCCGCCCTTCTCCCGCAAAATAGCTTGCCAGAGGGCATCACTAGTCAAAGTAAATACTTTCCCGGCAGCATTAGGATGCACTATCCAAACATTTTCCTGCACCTCGCTGGCCAGCTGCCCCGCCGTCCAGCCGGAATAGCCCACGTACAGGCGTATTTGCCCGGGAGCCAGCTCCCCGCTAAGCAGCAACCCCAGGACGACTGCAAAGTCGCCGCCCCAGTACACGTTGTCGCCCACTGGCGCGGCTCCCGGCACGTCGGCCCGCTGGTGCAAATAGTGCAGGGAATCGGGCTGGACGGGGCCGCCCAGGCCCAGCGGAATCTGCCCGACGGCAGTGTCCGCCGAGTCCGGCAGCTCCAGCACGTCGCCCAGCACCAGGGTAGACGGGCGGTTGAGCACCAGGCCAAACGTTCCTTCGGCCTCCGCGTGCTGGCACAGCAGCACCACGGTACGCTCGAAGTTGGGGTCGCCCAGGAAGGGCTGGGATATCAGCAAGCTGCCGGAAGTCAGGGAAGCCATACGCAAACGGGTTTAAAGCGCAAGATAGCCGGACCGGGAAAAGCCGGCTACCGCTAGGAAGTACGAGGCACGGGGGGCACCAGGTTATAGTGCTGGTTGCCGGAGGAAGAAAGCAGTGACGCGGCATGTTCGGCACTGGGTAACGCTAGGCGGCTGCTTTTTACCGAATATTGCAGCCGTTTCCAATTCGATAAGAACCATGCTATCTACCTCCGCCAACCCGCCGGCCAGCTCCCTGGTTTCCCGGTGGGTGGGGCCCGTCGGCGTACTGCTACAACTGCTGCTGGTGCTCTATACGTTTCATATCGTCATTTTTCATCCCGGCGAAAACCTGATTGTCGACCACTACGACGGGATTAAGAGCTACTATTCCGTGGAAATGTTTCTGCGGCAGCCCCTCTCCGATGGCATGGTCATGACGGGCCACAACTACCCGTTCGGGGAATACATGTACTACACCGATAGTACGCCCCTGCTCAGCGAAGCCCTGCACGTGCTGGTACGCATTTTCCCCGGCCTACTGCCCTACGGGCTGTATATCTACGACCTGGTCATCCTCAGCGGGCTGGTGCTGGCCACCGGGCTGCTGCACCGCATTCTGCGGCCTTGGCGGCTGCCCGTGGTCCTGCACCTGCTGGCCTGCCTGGCTTTGCCCTGGTTGTCGCCGCAAACTATCCGGTTGCAGGTGGGCCACATGAGTTTGTCGTACGCCCCCGCCGTACTTATAGCGGTGTGGGCCCTGCAGGAAATCTATAGCCGGCACGCGGCCGGACGGCCCCTGCGTGGCTGGCTGCTGGTGCTGGGAGCCAGCATTTTCGTAACGTCCTTCTGGCACTTTTACTACCTGGCTATTCTGGGGGCGCTGGTGGGCTTGTTTGCCGTGGTGTGGGGCCTGGACCTGTACCGCGCCAACCGCCCCTGGTGGCCCGTAGTTTCGCGCCTGCTGCTCACCCTGGCCGTGGCCGGGGCCATTACGGGCCTCACGCTTATTCTGCTGGACGGGCGGTACTCGGAGCGGCCCACTGGCAGTAATGGCTACGACTGGATTGGCTGGAAGCTGCATTTCCGCGCCTTCTTCCAGGCCCCGGGCGAAAACCACTTCCGCTTCCTGTTCGACCCCACCGAGAGCGTGCCCTACGAGTCGGCGGCGTACCTGGGCGCCATGGTGCTGTACACGCTGGTGGTGTGGCTGGGCCTGCGCCTGTTCAAGCGCCAGCCCCAGACCAACATGCAGGCCGACGTGTACGGGCGCTTTCTGGGGCTGCTGGTGCTGGCCAGCATTCCCATGGTGTTTATGGCCCTGGGGGAACGGTACGAGCTGCAAGACGGTGCCTACGTCATCCACAACTACTTCAACCCCTTGTTCTGGCTGCATAAAATCACCGAGCGGGTTACGCAGTTCCGGGCCATCGGGCGGTACGTATGGCCGTTCTGGTGGGCCCTGAATCTGCTGGTGGTCTGGCTGCTGGCCCAGTGGGGCCGCCGCGCAACCCTACTGCCCGTGCGGGTGCTGGCCGTGGTGCTGGCTTTGCTGCTGATACCCGACCTGGCCGCCGCTGTGCGCTTTTACCGCAAGTTCACCCAACGCCCCAACCTGCTCACGTGGCCGGCTGCCCGCACCGACATGGACCGCCTGACTTCCGGCCTGCCCCTGAGTCAGTACCAGGCTATTCTACCGATTCCCTACTACCACGCGGGCTCCGAGGGCGACTACAGCTATACAGTGGACCCGGACGACCCGCACTGCAACCATACCTACCAGCTTTCGGTGCTCACGAACCTGCCTTTGATGAGCCATAAAGCGGTGCGCACCCCCCCGTATCAGGCCCAGCAATTGTACAGCATCTTCAGTACTACCGGCCCCGACCCGGCCCTGCTGGCTCGCCTCGACGAGCGGCCCATCCTCGTATTTCTGGATAGCACCTACTACAACGGCAGCAACAACTACTACCGCGACAACCTGAAAGACCGCGCCGGCATGCTGGCCGCTTTCGAGCGGGGCGACGACTTCGTGCGGGAACGGCAGCTGCAGCTGCTTCGCCGCGAAGGGGCCTGGTCGCTCTACGCCTGGTACCCGAAACGAACCGCGCCAAAACCCTGAGTTGCCCGGCCGGTTTGACGCCTACCTTTGTCTCACGCTTCTCTTTCATTCCTCTGCCGCTCATGAACGACCACCACCTCGCGGATTTGCGCAAAACCTACGCCCAGCGCAGCCTTTCGGAAGCCGATGTACAGCCCGAGGCCATTGCCCAGTTTCGGCAATGGCTGGATGAAGCCCTGGGGGCACAAGTAGACGAGCCTACCGCCATGGTACTGGCTACCAGCAATGAACAGGGCCAGCCTTCGGCGCGGGTAGTGCTGCTGAAAGGCCTACCTGACGACGCTGGCTTTTTGTTTTTTACCAACTACGATTCCCGCAAAGGACAGGAGTTGGCCGCTCATCCGCAGGCGGCGCTTACCTTTTTCTGGCCCGGCCTGGAGCGTCAGGTGCGGGTAGAGGGCACCATCGAAAAAGCCGCCGAAACGGTTTCGACGGAGTATTTCCAAAGCCGCCCCCGGGGCAGCCAGGTGGGCGCCTGGGCTTCTCCGCAAAGCCAGCCGGTGGCCAGCCGGGAAGAGCTGGAGCAGCGCGAGCAAGCCATTGCTGCCCGATTTGAAGGTCAGGACCCGCTGCCTCGGCCCGCACATTGGGGCGGCTACGTGCTGCGCCCACACCGGGTGGAGTTCTGGCAGGGCCGCCCCTCCCGCCTCCACGACCGGATAGTGTATGAGCGCACTGCCGATGGCTGGAAAATCAGCCGGCTGGCACCCTGACCTTGCCCGATGTGTCACCTCATCCCGTTACTTTATCACCTCATCCCCCTGAAAATTGGCTGAAATTCAACCCGTGCGGGGCTGGCGCTACAACGACGATCTGGGCCAACGCATTGACGACTACGTTTCGCCCTTATTCGACGTGGTGTCGGCCAAGCAGCGCGAGGCCCTGTACCGGAATCCACTGAATAGTATTCATCTGTCCGTGCCGCGCGGGCAGGATGCAGCGGGCGCCGCCCTAGCCCGGCTCACGGAGTGGCAGCAGCAGGGCATTCTGCGTCAGGATGCCCTGCCAGGCATCTACGTTTATTACCAGTACTTTCGGCTGCCCGGCAACCCGCAGCGGGAGTACTGCCGCAAGGGCTTTATGTGCCACATTCGGGCTTACGACTGGGCTGATGAGGTGGTGCTGCGCCATGAAAACACGCTGCCGGCCAGCGTAAACGACCGGGCCGAGCTGCTGGCCCGCACCCAGTTCCAAACCAGTGCCACCCACGGCCTGTACCGCGACGAAGACTTCGAGCTGGAATGCTACCTGGATGAAGCCATCCTCGACCCGCTTTATCAAACGGAGGAAGACTACCAGGGTGCCCGCGACGTACTGGCCGTGATTCAGGATGCGCGCGTGATTCAACAGTTTCAGCAGGTACTGGCCGAACGGCAGGTGATTCTGGCCGACGGGCACCACCGCTACGAAGGCTCCCTGGCGTACCGCCAAGCCCGGGAGGTGGCCGCCGGGGGGCAGGCTACGGGCCGCGAAGCCTGGAACTACCACCTGATGTACCTCACCAACGCCGCCGCCGACGACCTGCGTATTCTGCCCACGCACCGCCTGCTGCTGGAATTGCCCGCAGGCCTTGCCAACGCAGATTTCCTGGCCCAGTTAGAGGCGTATTTTACCGTGGTGCCTAAAGACGACGCCTACGACTTGCCCGAGCTGATTGCAGGTAAGCCCTGGGCATTCGGGCTGTACCTGGACGGGCAGGCCTACAAGCTGCGCCTGCGGCCTGAGGTACACGGGCAGCTCAGCTGGCCCCTCACGCCCGAAGTGAAGGCCCTCGACCTGACGGTGCTGCACTTCTTCGTGCTCGAAAAGGTACTGGGCATTGTGGGCATCGACGCGCAGCGGCAGTGGCCGGGCGTGGCCTACGTGCGCAACTTCCCCGAGTGCCTCACCCGCGTGGACCGGGGCGAGGCCCGCGCCGCTTTCATCACCAATGAGGTGACCATGGACGAGGTAGAGCGGGTATGCCACAGCGGGGCCGTGATGCCGCCCAAATCCACGTTCTTTTATCCCAAGACTATCGGAGGCTTCCTGTTTACCTCCATCCGCGACGATGAACACACCCACGCGTTTACTGCTGGCTTCTAATTCCCCGCGCCGCCGTCAGCTGCTCACCGACCTGGGCCTGACCTACGAAGTACGTCTCAAGGAAGTCGATGAATCCTTCCCGGCCCACCTGCGCCGCGCCGAAATAGCCGAGTTTCTGGCCGCCCACAAAGCCAGCGCCTACCGCACCGAGCTAGCCCCCGACGAAGTACTGCTCACGGCCGACACCATCGTGTGCCTCGACGAGCAGGTACTCAACAAGCCCGAAGACGAGGAAGACGCCGTACGCATGCTCACCCAGTTGCAGGGCCGCGCCCACGACGTGTACACGGGCGTGTGCCTACTAACCGGCGCAGGGCAGCAGGTGGTGTTTTCCGACCAGACGCAGGTGCATTTCCGCGCCCTCAGCGAAGCCGAAATCCGCTTCTACGTGCAGCGTTACCAGCCGCTCGATAAAGCCGGGGCCTATGGCGCGCAGGACTGGATTGGGCTGGCCGCGGTAACCCGCCTGGAGGGCTCCTACTTCAACGTGATGGGGCTGCCGGTGCACCGCGTGTGGGAAGAATTGGCGAAGCTGGCACCCGGCCTGCTGCCTTGCTAACTGCTAGATCAAATACATAAAAAGGCCGCTGAGAAGTTCTCAGCGGCCTTTTTTTATGCAGCAAGCTGCTAGGAAATAACTTAGTAAGGCTTGGCTTCGTGGCCCACTTCCTCAGCCTGCTGTGAGGCTTCGCGCTGCTGGCTTTCGTTGTACTGATTGCCGCCTTCGTGTTGCTGGCCACCACGGGCAGCTGCCAGGCCCTCGGCGAGGCGCTTGCCCCAGTCCGGGTCGCAGTTGGTGCACAGCTCCACCATCTTGTCGCTCACCTTGCGGTCAGCATCGGCCAGGGCGCCCACCATGTTGTTGATCAGGTCGTCCCGCTCCCAGTCTTCGTGCAGGCGGTACCGTTCGCCGGCCTGCTTGAAGTTGTTCTGGCGGTCGAGGGTCTGGCGCACGACGCGGCCGCTGTACGCAGGCATATGCTCTGGCGCGGTGCGGGGCGCTTCCTTCAGGCCATTGAGCGAGCTGGGCTCGTAGTTGATGTGGTTGTTCTGGCCGGGGGCCGAGTCTACGTGGTAAGCCATCTGGCCGTCGCGCTGGTTGGTGGCCACGTGCTTTTTGGGCGCGTTGATGGGCAGCTGCAGGTAATTGGTGCCCACGCGGTAGCGCTGAGTGTCAGAGTACGAGAAGGTGCGGCCCTGCAACATCTTGTCGTCGGAGAAGTCGAGGCCATCCACCAGCACGCCAGTTCCAAAAGCCGACTGCTCCACCTCGGCGAAGTAGTTTTCGGGGTTGCGGTTGAGCGTCATCTTGCCCACAGGCAGGTGCGGGAACTGATCCTCAGGCCAGATCTTAGTATCATCGAGCGGGTCGAAGTCCAGCTCCGGATGCTCGTCGTCGCTCATGATCTGCACGCGCAGCTCCCACTCGGGGAAGTTGCCGGCCTTGATGTTGTCGAACAGGTCCTGGGTGGCGTGGTTGAAGTTCTTGGCCTGGATGGCCTCCGCTTCCTGGGCCGTCAGGTTTTTGATGCCCTGGAGCGGTTCCCAGTGGTACTTCACCAGGACGGCGTCGCCGTCCTGGTTCACCCACTTATAGGTATTCACGCCCGAGCCCTGCATCTGGCGGTAATTGGCTGGAATGCCCCAGGGCGAGAACAGGAAGGCCACCATGTGCATGGCCTCGGGCGTGTTGCAGATAAAGTCGAAAATCCGCTCCCCGCTCTGGCGGTTGGTTACCGGGTCGGGTTTCTGGGAGTGAATCAAATCCGGAAACTTCATGGCGTCGCGAATAAAGAACACCTTGAGGTTGTTGCCCACTAAATCCCAGTTGCCATCCTCGGTGTAAAACTTCACCGCGAAGCCGCGCGGGTCGCGCAGGGTTTCGGGGGAGTGGCCGCCGTGGCCCACTGTAGAAAAGCGCACGAATACGGGCGTCTGCTTGCCGGCCGTGTTGAACAGCTTGGCGCGGGTGTACTGTTCAATAGGCTCGTCCCCTACTTTGCCGTAGGCTTCAAACACACCGTGGGCTCCCGCGCCGCGGGCATGCACTACGCGCTCCGGTACCCGCTCCCGGTCGAAGTGACTGATTTTTTCAAGGAAAGCATACTGCTCCAGCAGCGCCGGACCGCGGTTGCCGAGGGTGCGCAGGTTCTGGTTGTTGGTGAGCGGGTGCCCCTGGCGGGTGGTTAGCGTGCGGGCATTTTCCCCCTCGGCCGTGCGCGGGTCCTGCGAGGAGCCCGTGCCCGTTACGGCCGTGCCGGTGCCATCGGCGGCGGAGTGCTGGGTATGGTTGGAAGTGCCGTTTTGACCGTTTTGCGGTTGATTTTCGTTGGGAGTACTCATTAGCGGGCGTGTGAATGTGGGTTGCAAGTATACCCAGGACCCGCGCAGGTTGTTACTCTAGTGGAGAATTATTCTTATCTAGGCCATAATGCTGTACATAGGGTTTAGCTGATAGATGCTGGTTGCCAGGGTTTAGATACTGCTTGTTCGTTGTGCGTTGTCAGGCTCAAGTAGTATGCCCACAAACAACGACCAACTAGCAACTAAATCAATGCCCGCGGGCCAGCAGGGCAATACCGCCCACAATGAGCAGCAAACCCAGCACCTGCCCCAGGGTGAGCACCTCGCGGGCCACTACCACGCCCAGCACCGCCGTGAGCAGCACTGAGCCCCCCACAATCACGGGCGTACCCACAGCAGAAGGCACACCCCGGCTAAACACCACGAAGGTGAGAATTTCGGCCAGGCCCACCCCCAGGCCGGCCAATGCCGCCAGCCACAGCCCTTTGCTGGTCACGGGCAGGGGCTGCCCCTGCAGCTTGAGCTTGAGCAGCCACAAAGCCCCCAAGGCGGCGGCCACCAGTTGCAGGACCACGGCCCCCACGGCGGCGGGTACCTGATCGGCGGCCTGCTTGATAAAGAAGTTGTAGAAGGCCAGGCACAGGGCCGTGAGCAGGGCCAGTACGAGCCAGGGCATAGCCTACTCCTGCTCTTCCAGGCGGTCCAAAAGCCCTTGCTGCTCCTGCTTCCAGGCAGCCGCATCGGCGGTTTCCTCCCACAGCTCACGCAGCTCCGACTGCCGGAGCACGGCCTCCACCGCTTCCTGGGCCAGCTCGCGTAAGTCATCACTGTCGCCGGCATCCAGCTGCTTCAGGGCTGGCTGCAAATCGGCGGGAAAAGCTGGGGAGGGCTTCCCGAGAATAGCGGCCACGATTTCGGCGGCCGCCAGCGCCTCACTGGCTACGTCCGCCTCAATGTATTCTTCTTCCTCGGCCGCCGTGGCCAGCGCGGCCAGCAGCAGTGCCTCGTTGGGCTGGTCGCGGAAGTCGGCGGCGAAGTCCGCGGCCGTGTCGTTTTCGAAGTTACGGTGTCCCCAGGAACCCATGTAGTGCTGCAGGTAAAGTGAGTGAAATTGGGTAGCCGCCGGCTAGCGCGGCTACACCAGCTTATAGTTGCGGTACTCGCCCGGGCGGTAGCCGGTGCGCAGCTCCACCCAGTGCTTGAGCCGGTCTTTGAAGCGCTGGCGGTTGCGGCTCATATCATGGTCGTACTGCCAGTTCTGCCTTTGGATGCGCGCCTGCATCACGGCCGGGTGCGTGCCCGTAAAGCGCTGCAGGGAATCTATCTGACTGTAATCAAACGCCGCGGCCGGGGCAATGTGCTCGGCCATCCACTCGTCGGAGTGCCAGAGCTTGTTGAACGTTTCCTGCTTGCGCTGCATGGCCTCGGGAGGCTTTACCCAGCCGTAGTGGTGCACGGTAACGTCCAGCAGCTTTACCCGCAGCTTTTCATTGTTGTTTTTCCGAAAGCCCTGGGCATCGCGGTAGGAGTACACGCCCCGGCCCGGGCGCACCACCCGAATTTCGCGCCGGTACCAGCGGGCCGCATCCCCTACGTAATCGTAGGAGCCGTAGAAGTGGCGGTAGTGCAGCAGAAGGCCATCCACGTTGGCCGCATCCTTCCAACGCTCCATGCCGGCGCGCAGGGCCGCGTAGTCCGTCTCGTGCAGCACCTCATCGGCCTGCAGGTAGATGGCCCAGTCGGCATCGGCCGGCACGGCGGCCAGGGCTTTGTTAGTTTCCACGGCCAGCACCTGCCCGCCTTCGCGCAGCGTATCGTCCCAGGTGGTTTCGAGCAGGCGGATTTTGGGGGAGTCAATGCTCTGGATCAGCGCCAGCGTATCGTCGCTGGAGTTGCCGACGGCCACCACCACCTCGTCGCAGAGCGGTAGCAGGGAGTGCAGGCTTTCCAGCACCGGATAATCGTAGGTGAGGGCATTGCGCACAAACGTAAAGCCAACGACTTTCATAGGCAGGATAACGGCTTGAGATGACGAGAAGCCAGCGGAACGCCTTCCAGGTGCGCAGCCGCGGCTTTCTCAGCTACTTAAACTTCTCTTTCAGCAGCTCAATCTCTACGGCCGGCGAAATTTTCTCGTAAAGAATGTGGTAGGCGGCCGAGGTAATGGGCATAGGCACCAGCAGTTTCTTGTTCAGCTCGTGGATGCTTTTCACGGCGTAGTAGCCCTCGGCCACCATGTTCATCTCCATCTGCGCCGATTTTACGGAGTACCCCCGCCCGATCATGTTGCCGAAGGTACGGTTGCGCGAAAACTGGGAGTAGGCCGTCACCAGCAGGTCGCCAAGGTAGGCGGAGGCCGACAGGTCGCGGGGTTGGGGGTTGAGGGCGTGGACGAAGCGCCGCATTTCCTGCACGGCATTGCTCACCAGCACCGCCTGGAAGTTGTCGCCGTAGCCCAGGCCGTGGGCAATGCCGCTGGTAAGCGCAATGATGTTCTTCATCACGGCGCAGTACTCGATGCCATCGAGGTCGTCCATGGGGTGGGCCTTCACGTAGCGGTTGCGCAGCAGGCGGCAGAAGTCCTCGGCCAGCTCGGGACTAGGCGAGCCGATGGTGAGGTAACTCTGCTTTTCCAGGGCTACTTCCTCGGCGTGGCAGGGGCCGGCCACTACGCCCAGCTGAGCATGCGGCAGCCGGAACCGCTCGGCCACGTAGTCCGTCACCAGGATATTCTTGCCCGGAATCATGCCCTTGATGGCCGTGATAATGCGCTTATGCCGCAGCGTGTCGCGGTCCAGCTTGTCGAGCACATCCTTCACGAAGGCCGCCGGTACGGCCAGCACCAGCCAGTCGGCTTCCTTCACCACGGCGTCCAGGTCGCTGGAGGGAAATATACGCGTCAGGTCGAAGGCCACGGAGGAAAGGTAACGCCGGTTGTGGCGGGTGCGCTGCAGGTGCTGCACGTCGTCCTTGCTGCGCATCCACCAGCCCACCCGGGCCCCGTTTTCCGACAGTATTTTGGCTAGTGCAGTGGCCCATGAGCCACCGCCAATCATGGCAATCTTTTCCAAGCTGCGGGTTACAGAATCAACGAAGGGATAAAAGGCGGCAGGGTTTTGGCCGGCCGATGGCCGAGTTTAGGCAAAAAAAACGGAAGGCTGGCCCCCGCGCGGGGGCCAGCCTTCCAAACCAGGGCGCCAAAACCAGCCATTCAGGTAGTTAGCGCGGCTAGTCTTCTTTAGGCTCGTCGGCCTTCAGGGCCGCTTTGTTGATGCTCTTGGCATCCTTCACTACAACCAGCTCCCCATCCTTCAGAGTCTTGGAAACCGCGCGGAAAGGGCCGCTGACCACCTCCGTGCCTTGGGTGAGGCCGCTGAGGATTTCAATGTTCTGGAAGTCGCTGATGCCGGTTTTCACGGGCGTGAGCACGGCTTTGCCGCCTTTCACCACAAACACTACTTCCTGGACATCGGCCTTGGGAGCCTTGGCCGCCTCAGCCTCGCCCCCACGGCCGCGCCCGATCTTGATGCCTTCTTTATCCTTGTCGCCGCCCTTAGCAAAAGCGCTGTCGGAGCGGGTAGTCACGGCGGCCAGCGGCACCGTCAGCACGTTGCTCTTGCGCTCGGTGATAATGTCGACGGAGGCCGTCATGCCGGGGCGGAAGGGCACCAGGGTGCGGCCGTTTACCGTGCGCTGCAAGTGCCGGTACGACTCGGGCAGCAGGCGGATGCGCACTTCAAATTCCGTTACCGCTTCGGCCGTGAGAGCATCCTTGGCCGTGTTGGCAATGCTGGTGACCAGGCCCCGGAACTTCTCATCCTTGCTGGCATAGGCGTCCACCTCTACCTCCACCGAGTCGCCGAGGTTGACGTTGGTTACGTCGTTTTCGTTCACGTTCACGCGCACCTCCATGGAGTTGAGGTTGGCGATACGCATAATCTCAGTGCCGGCCATCTGCGAGGTACCTACTACCCGCTCCCCGCGCTCCACGTTCAGTTTGCTGACGGTGCCACTCACGGGTGCATAAATGGTGGTCTTATCGAGGTTGCGGCGGGCTTCGTCGAGGCTGGCCTGGGCGCTGCGCACCTGGCTCTGGGCGGCCCGAATGCTCTGGCGGGCCGAGTTGACTTCTTCCTGGGAGGCATCGTAGGCGGCCTTGCTGGCTTCAAAATCAGCCTGCGAAATCACCTTCTGCTTGAAGAGCGAGGCGTTCCGCCGGTACGTCAGCTCGGTTTGCTTGGCATTGGCCAGCAACTGCTGCAGACGGGCCTGGCTCTGGCCCACGTTGGCGCGCTGGGTGCCGACCACCGCGTTCTGCTGATTTACCATGGCCTGGTAGTTGTCGGGCCGGATGCGCAGCAGCAGCTGTCCCTTCTTGACGGAGTCGCCTTCCTGCACGTACAGCTCGGTGATTTCCCCCGATACGTCGGGCGAAATTTTCACTTCCGTCTCCGGCTGCACTTTCCCGGAGGCACTTACTTTCTCGACAATCGTTGCGGGCTGGGCCTTGGCCGAAATAACTTCTGTGCCGACGGGGCTACCAATCCAGCCTTGTTTCTTGGCCAGAATAAATCCACCCACCAGCAGCAGCAATACGGCAATGAGAATGTACAGCGTGCGGTTATTTTTCATAGGTAAAAACTTAGGAACTTAGGGCTCAGGGACGTAGTTGCTGCTGGCTAAAACCACCAGGTGCTTTTTCGGGGCGGCCGCGCGGGCCGGGGCTGTTGCACGCCTTACAGGCTGATGGGGCGGCCCTGGTAGAAGTCAAGCACTTTGCGACGGAAGATGAACTCGTACTTGGCCTGAATCATGCTCGACTCGGCCGCCGTCAGGTTGTTTTTCGAGATGTTGAACTCCGTGCCGTTGAGCAGGCCGTTGTTGAAGCGGATTTCGGCGTTGCGGTACGCCGTGGTCAGGGCATCTACCTGCCGCTTGGCGGCCACGTACCGGCGCTGGGCGGCCCGGGCATCGGCGTAGGCCTGCTGAATGTTCTGGCGCAGCGTCAGACGAGTCTGGTCGGCCCGGGCCTGGGCCTGCTGCACGCCAATCTGAGCGCGCTGCAGGTTGGTGCGCGCCTGCAGGCCATTCAGGATGGGCACGCTCAGGTTGAACTGCAGCTGCTTACCGAAGTTGTCTTTGATCTGGTTGGAGAAGGCCGTGGGCTTCACGTCGAAGCGCGGCTGGGCCACCCCCGTCACGTACTGGGTAGGAACGGGCGGCGTGGTGGGCGTGGCGGGGTTGTAGATGAAGACCGGCGCGTAGCTGAAGTCGACTTCGCCGGTGGGAATAAACGAGGAGCGGGCCGAGGAATACCCCGTGAACAAGCCTGCCCCGAAGGTCAGGCGCGGGTAGTAGGCGCCCCGGGCCACATCCACGCCGAAGCTGCTGGCCCGCACGCGCTGGTCGGCGGCTTTCACTTCGGGCAGCAGGCTTTCGGCCGTCTGGTAGGTTTCGTTCAGATCCAGGCTCAGCTCTGCCTCGTCGTCGGGGTCGGGCAGGGCGGGCACGTCAATCTGGAAGGCTGTAGCCTCGGCCCCACTCAGATTCAGCAGCTGAATCAGCTGCAGGCGGGCAATATCGCGCTGGTTTTCGGCCGTGATGACGTTGGTTTGGTCGGAGGCCTGCTGGGCCTGGGCGTCGAGCAGGTTGCTCTCGGCCACGGAGCCGGCCCGGAGCAGCTTGCGGGCCCGCTCCACCTGCTGCTCGGCCGAGTTCACCCGCAGCTGGTTGGCGCGCACCAGCTCCTCAGCCAGCACCAACTGCAGGTACTGCGAGGCCACGTTCAGGGCCAGGTCGTTGCGGGCCTTGTCCACGTCGTTGCGGCCGGCTTCTACGTTCAGCACGTTCTGCTTGATGGTATTGCGCAGCTGAAAGCCCGAAAAGAGCGTAACCTGCGAGGATACCGAGAAATTGTTGGAGCGGATGGTCTGCGTAATGAACTCGTTGGTGAGCGGGTCGGTGCTGGTACCAAAGTTCCAGGACTGGGAGCCGTTCACGTTGGCGTTGGGCAGCAGCGCGGCTCGGCTCTGGCGGAGGTTCGCCTCGTTTACGTCGGCCGAGAACTGCGTCAGGCGCACGTTCAGGTTGTTTTGCAGGGCGTAGTCGATGGCGCGCTGCAGCGTCCAGCCGCCCCCGGCCGTGGCGGGCAGCGTGCCGGCGGGGGGCTGGGTGGGCGACGTTGTTTGAGCCAGGGCGGGCGGCGTAAGCAGGCTGGTGCCCAGCAGCAGCCGATACAAGTGTTTCATAGCAGGTAAAGAAAATCAGCGGAAGAAGAGCGGCGGGAGGTCAGGTGGCCAGCGGCCACGCAAGGTAGGGGCCGGTAGCCGGGGGCGGAACCGGAATCAACCAACACCGGCATACAAGCCGTGAACTAGCCCGCTGGTGCACTTAGTCGATGTTTGGAATGTAGGTAACGCGCTGCACCCAGCTCAGCTGGCGCAGGTATTCAAGGGTAATATCCTTCAGGCCCGAGTCGGTTTCGATAAACTGCCGGGCCAGCTCGTGCTTGCCCTTGCGGCTCACAAACATGGTGGCAATGTTGCAGTCGTCGTGGGCAATAACGGAGGCAATGAAGGCAATGGAGCCGGGCACGTCGGCCGCGTCGATAATGAGCGTGTGCAGGGAAGCGGAGAAGTCGGCCGGAAACCCATCTACTTCCACAATGCGAATGACGCCCCCGCCCCGGCTCTGACCCACCACTTCCACGGCGTGGCCGGTGCGCTCATCGCGCAGCTGCAGCTTGATGGTGTTGGGGTGCATGGTGGAGGCGTTGCCCACGCTCTGAAACGTGTACTGCAGGCCCGCGGCGCGGGCGTGGTCGAAGGCCTCGCGAATGCGCACGTCGTCGGTGGCGTAGCCCAGCAGGCCGGCCACGATGGCGCGGTCGGAGCCGTGGCCTTCGTAGGTGCGGGCGAAGGAGTTGTAGAACGTGATGGTTGCGTGCGTGGGCAGGGAGCCCAGAATGCGGATGGCGGCACTGGCAATGCGCACCACGCCCGCCGTATGCGAGGAGCTGGGGCCAATCATAACGGGCCCGATCATATCAAAAATGCTGCTTTTCTCTGCCATAGCGCGCCGTTATTCTGCGGATGCCTGCCAAAAGTAGAGGATTCGGGCGGGAATTCAACTTGCCAAAGTACCAGCATTTCCAGCCAGGACCACTCTTCGGCCTTAGGCCAAGCCCGGCCGTGGGGGTTTGCGGGGGTTTTTCGTTCTTTGCGCCCGTTCACCCGCCGCCTTACCCGCCTGCCCATGCTCTCCCCTATTCCCTCCGACGAGTTTGCTCCCGCCGTGCTGGAGCAGCTGCGCCGCCTGCAGCAGAAATACGCCGCCGATGGCCAGGACCTGGCGGGCTACCTCGAAGGTCTATACTACGCCGACTACGTCAACTACTGGGACTACATTGAGCTGGACACGCTGCTGAGCTTGCAGCGCCCCCTCACCCAGATTCCCGACGAGCGGATTTTCATCATCTACCACCAGATTACCGAGCTGTACTTCAAGCTGTGCCTGTGCGAGTACGAACAAATCGGCGACCTGCAGCAGCCCACGCTGCAGGAGGTAGTGCTGCGCGTGGGCCGCATCAACCGCTACTTCGAGAACCTGATTGACTCGTTCGACGTGATGGTGGACGGCATGGACAAGCAGCAGTTTCTGCAGTTTCGGATGAGCCTGATGCCGGCTTCGGGCTTCCAGAGCGTGCAGTACCGCATGATTGAGCTGGCCTCTACTTCCCTCTTCAACCTGGCCGACAAGGAAAAGCGCCGCCTGCTGGGCGAGGCCGCCGCCCACGACGAGCTGCTGGGCTGCATCTACTGGAAGGCCGGTGCCACCATTGAAGAAAGCGGGGCCAAGGCCCTTACGCTCATTCAGTTCGAAGAAAAATACACCGATACCCTGCACCAGCACGCCCGCCGCTTTGCCGAGCGCAACGTGTGGAGCGTGGTGCAGCGCCTGCCGGCCGCAGACCAGCAGCACCCGCGCCTGCTGCGCGCCCTGCGCCAGCTAGACGTGAGCGTGAACGTGAACTGGCCGCTGATGCACTACAAGTCGGCGGTGCGCTACCTGGAGCGCGACCCCACGGCCATTGCCGCCACCGGCGGCACCAACTGGAAGAAATACCTGCCTCCCAAGTTCCAGAAGCGCATCTTCTACCCCGCCATCTGGAGCGAGCAGGAGTTGGAGGACTGGGGCAAAGGCTGGGTGGAAAGCGTGCTAGGCGAGCAGGGGTAGCTGGTTAGTTGCTGGTTGCTGGTTGTTAGCTGTCATCCTGAAGTAGTAGGTATCAGCGTTTTAAATATCTACCTGTGAAGCTGCTGCTACTTTTTCTGTTACTACCAAGCCTAACGCTGGCCCAGGCCCGGCGCCAACCTACCCCGGCACAATTATCCCGGCCAGCGGGCACGATCAACGAACAGCCCCGTTTTGGTGGTCAGCCAAAAACTGCGGCGCAGTTGGCCTCCGACGCGGAGTTTATTCAGGATGCGGTGCGCCGCAGCAACAGGAGCGCGCGTGAAACGGCCCTGCTGTACGTTCGTTTTGGCTGGAGCTATCTAAAAGCTGATAATCCTATTACAGCAATTAAACGCTTCAACCAGGCCTGGCTACTGGATTCTACGCTGGCCGATGTGTACTACGGGTTCAGTGCCTTTTTGCAGCACCAACAGCGAAAAGCCGAGGCCGAGCAATACCTACGAATGGGCCAGCGGCACGACGTGGACAACCAAGGCCTTATCCGCTACTACAGTAACTTAGCCTACGGGCACGCTCAGCGCCGGGAGTATGCCGAGGCCATTGCCACCAACGAGAAAATTCTCGCCCTTGATGCCAATAATTCCTATGCCTACGCTTGGTCGGGGCGGTGGTATATGCAGCAGGACACGGCCAAAGCCCGCGCCTACCTCACCCGCGCCGTGCAGCTCGCTCCGCAGGACACAACTTCTTTCCTGAACCGGGGCTGGCTTGCCTATGGCCAGAAGCGCTACCCCGCCGCCATTGCCGACTACTCGGAGGCCATCCGACTAAACCCGCGCTATATCAGCGCCTATGCCAACCGGGCCCTGGCCTACACCGAGCAGCAAAACTATGCCGCCGCAATAGCCGACTGGCAATCCTGCCTGAAGCTGGTACCACCGCGCGACAAAGCACCGCTGTTTGGTACTATCGGCGAGCTTCAACTAAAAATGAATGATAAACCCGGAGCTTGTGAAAACCTCCGCCTAGCGCTGCAATGGGGCCTGGAGCCACCAGCAGAAAAGCAGGTGCACAAGCTTGTAAAGGAACATTGCCGCTAAGGGAGGCAAGAACCAGAAAGCCGGCCCGGGCGCTTCATCCTTGAAGCTGCCCCGGGCCGGCTTTCTGGTTTCAGTAGCCTGCTTACTTCGCGGCCGTCACTTTAAAGTCTACCTGGGCCTTTTCCCACTGCAGCGTCACTTTGCCGGACTTATCTACCTGGAACGTGAGCTGCTCGGTGGCGTTAGCGGCCGTTTTGGCGGGCACCTGCACGCGCAAGGCATCCTGCTCCTCTTTGTATTCGTAGGCGCCCCACTGGTTGGCTACTTTGTTGAAGATGAGGGTCCACGTCTGCTCGCCGGGAATGGAAAACAGCGCGTACTTGCCGGCGGGCAGGGCCTTGCCTTCTACCAGCACGTTTTTATCGACGGTGAACGTGGTAGCCTCGTTGGCCCCGGTGCGCCATACCTGGCCCAGCGGCACCAGCCCGTCAAATACTTTGCGGCCCTTCACTGATGGGCGGCTGTAGTCGATGGTGATGGTGCCGGCCGGCGTTTTGGCCGTAGCCGTGGCGGGCGGGCTCGGACGCTTGGACTTGTCTTCGGGCATTTTTTCCTGGGCCAGGCTACCGAAGGAAAGCAACAGGCAAGCCAGCCAGAGGGTAGACAAGAGGCCGAAGCGGAGGATGTTTTTCATAGCAAAACGGGTTTTGTAAAACAGAATGGCGAAAAGATACAGGATGTTTCGCGGGGTTGCACCGGCCGGGCCCTGGCCTCAGGCATCGGCAGTCATGCGCGAGGTGGCCTGGGTATCGGGCATACGCCAGTAAACCAGCAGGGAAATAGCGGCGCAGGCCGTTACGTACCAGTAGTACAACGATTCTACGCCCTGCTGCTTGGCTAGCAGGGCCGCGTATTCGGCCGTGCCCCCGAACACCGCCACCGTGAGGGCATAGGGCAGCCCCACGCCCAGGGCCCGGATTTCCGTCGGAAACAGCTCGGCCTTCACTACCGCATTGATGGAGGTGTACCCACTCACGATGCATAAGGCCAGCACCAGCAGCCCGAAGGCCGCACCTACGCTGCCGGCGCGCCCCAGGGCCGTGAGCAGCGGCACCGTGCCCAGCGTGGCGCCCACCCCAAAAAACAGCAGCACCGGCCGCCGCCCCACCCTATCCGACACGGCCCCCATCAGGGGCTGCAGCCCCAACGCCACGGCCAGCGCCCCAAAGGACACCAGCGTGGCCTGGGCCTTGCTGAAACCGGCCGTATTCACCAGAAACTTCTGCGCGTAGGTGGTAAAGGTGTAAAACGCCAGCGTGCCGCCCAGGGTAAGGCCCACCACCGTCAGGATTTCGCGGGGGTGGCGGAGCAATAGCGCCAGCTTGCTGAGTTTGGCGTCCGGAGTAGCCTCCTGTTGCACAAAATCGGTGGTTTCGGCCATGTTGCGGCGCAGATACAGCGCCGACACCGCCGCGGCCGCGCCCAGCACAAACGGCACGCGCCAGCCCCAGCTGGCCAGCTCGGCGGGCGTGAGCAGGGCCTGCAAAGCCAGCTGCACCAGCAGGGCCAGCAGCTGCCCGGCCAGCAACGTCACGTACTGGAAGGAGGAGAAAAAGCCCCGATGCCGGGCCCCGGCCATTTCGCTCAGGTAGGTGGCCGAGGTGCCGTATTCGCCGCCCACGCTCAGCCCCTGCAGCAGGCGGGCCAGCACCAGCAGCACCGGGGCCGCTACCCCAATCTGCGCGTAGCCGGGCGTGAGGGCAATGAGCAGGGAGCCCCCGCACATGAGCAGCACGGAGAGCAGCAGGGCAGCTTTGCGGCCGTGACGGTCGGCGTACACGCCCAGCAGCCAGCCCCCGAGGGGGCGCATCAGAAAGCCCACGGCGAAGATAGCGGCCGTATTCAGGAGCTGGGCCGTTTGGTTGCCGGCCGGGAAAAACGCTGGGGCAAAGTACAAGGCAAAAGCCGAGTACACGTACCAGTCGTACCATTCCACCAAGTTGCCGATAGAGCCGCTCACGATGGAGCGCAGACGGGCTGAAAACGGCGCAGCAGCAGCAACAGGCGGCATAGAATATCCAGTAGGTGAAAGCAGGCAAGGTAAGAAGCCGCGGCGTTTCCTGCGCGTAGCACTACTCCCGGCGGCTGTTTTGAGCCGGAGCCAGGGGGATATTTTGCCGGCCGATGGAGCCCCTCATACAGCCCGGCCCGGAACCCACTCAACCTCAACAGCCTTATTATCGTTCTACTATATATTGAACCATTCTGGTATCCTGGCCCGTTGTGGAGCTTGCGTATACCTCTTTTCCCGATTTCTCACTGTATGGAACAGCCGCATAACCAACGGCTCAACGCCCGTTTGGAACAATCATTTAAAGAAGCGGATAAGGCTCGCGAAGAGCTTACTGACTCCATGGCTAATTCCGTGGCCACCAACTGCGACCTGCTGCACCACGGCCTGGTAAGTGCCCGGGGCCTGGAGGTAACGACGGAAATGTACCGGCATATGCTGGGGCAGCTGCTGCGCCATCCTTCCGGCGAAGTGCGGGCCCACGTGCTGCACACCTTCAACACATCGATGGAGCAGTTCTGGCCCAGAAAGCAGAACATTCACCACGAGCCGGTAGCCAAGTCGTAGCCGCTCCCACATTCCGCCAACAACCCCAGCCGCCGGTGCCGCTGGGGTTGTTGGCGTATAGAGCCCCGGGCTTTTCGTAAGTTTGCGGCTCGTTTTACCTGGTTTGAAGGCTAACTCCCTTTCACCCCTCCCATGACTACTCCCCAAGAAGTTGAGGTGCTGCTGCCCGCCGAGGTAGCCTACCACGAATACGCCCGCTACCGCGCGTTGCTGCAGGCCGCGGGCCTCCAGCCCGGCGAGGCCGACTTTGTGCACCTGCGCAAACGCTCGATTGACGCGCGCGGCCGGCAGCCCCTGGTGCGCCTGCGCGCCGCCATCTACCCCGGCCCGCCGCCCGCCGACCTGTTTGGTCCCTGGTTTACCTACCCCGATGTCAGCCGGGCCCGGCGCTCTGTGCTGATTGTGGGCGCCGGCCCGGCCGGATTGTTTGCGGCCCTGCGCTGCATCGAGCTAGGCCTGAAGCCGGTGGTGCTGGAGCGCGGCAAGGATGTGCGCACCCGCCGCCGCGATTTGGCGGCCCTCAACAAAGACCACATCGTGAACCCCGACTCCAACTACTGCTTTGGAGAAGGTGGAGCCGGCACTTACTCCGATGGCAAGCTCTACACCCGCTCTACCAAGCGTGGGGACGTGCAGCGGATTCTGCGCCTGCTGGTACAGCACGGCGCCACCCCCGATATTCTCGTCGATGCCCACCCCCACATTGGCACCAACAAGCTCCCGTCCGTTGTAGGGGCCCTGCGCGACTCCGTGCTGGCAGCCGGCGGCGAGGTGCGCTTTGATACGCGGGTAGATGATCTGGTACTGGCCGAAAACCACCTGCGGGGAGTAATTACGGCGGCTGGGGAGGAACTCACGGCCGACGCGGTGATTCTGGCCACCGGCCATTCGGCCCGCGACATTTACGAGCTGCTGCACCGCCGGGGCGTGCTCATTGAAGCCAAGCCTTTTGCCCTGGGCGTGCGGGTCGAGCATCCGCAGCAGCTCATCGACCAGGCCCAGTACCGGATGCGGGAGCGGGGTCCGCTGCCCGCGGCCTCCTACGCCCTGGTTCATCAAACCCAGTGGCAGGGTCGGCAGCGGGGCGTGTTTTCCTTCTGCATGTGCCCGGGCGGCTTTATCGTGCCCGCCGCCACCGCGCCCGGCGAGGTCGTCGTGAATGGCATGAGCCCCAGCCGCCGCGACTCGCGCTTTGCCAACTCGGGCATCGTCACGGCTATTGAGCTGGAGGATATGGACCTGCGGCAGCACGGGGTCCTGGCCGGGTTGCGCCTGCAGCAGCAGATTGAGCAGCAGGCCTGCCAGGTGGCCGGCAACACTCAGCTGGCTCCGGCCCAGCTGCTGGGCGACTTCCTGAAGAAGAAATCCTCCGGGGCCCTCCTGGAAACGTCCTATCAGCCCGGCCTGGTTTCGGTGCCTATGGACGAGGTGCTGGGCGCTGGGCTGTCGGAGCGGCTGCGGCAGGGGTTCCGCAACTTCGGCCAGAAGATTCCGGGCTACGCCACCAACGCCGCTCAAATTGTGGGCGTGGAAAGCCGCACCTCCTCCCCCGTGCGCATTCCGCGCGACCGGGACACGCTCCAGCACCCGGAGGTGCGCGGCCTATTCCCCTGTGGGGAGGGTGCCGGCTACGCGGGCGGCATCGTGTCGGCCGCCATGGATGGAGAACGGTGCGCGGAAGCCGCTTTTGCCGCTGTTAGCTGTTAGCTGTTAGCTGTTAGCTGTTAGCTGTTAGCTGTGTTAACGGCGGCCTTGGGCGGGAGTTCTGCGTATTACGCCTAGTTTTCCCTCAACAGAGCCCAAATCAACAAAACCTGCCCGAGTAGTTTTTCTAATTCCCCCATAGCGCTAACAGCCAACAGCTAGTAGCTGATAGCTAAAAACCGCAAGTATGAAAAAGACCCTTGTTCTTGGCGCCAGCGACAATCCGGCCCGCTATTCCTACCGGGCCGTGCACCAGCTTAAAAGCCACGGCCACGAAGTAGTGCCCGTCGGCATTCGGAAAGGTCAGGTGGCCGGCCTGCCCATCGAAACCGAGCGGCCCGCTGCCGCCGATGTAGACACCGTGACTTTGTACGTAGGCCCGCAAAACCAGCCCGCCTGGTACGATTACATCCTGGACTTGCAGCCCAAGCGCATTATTTTCAACCCGGGCACTGAGAACCCCGAGCTGGAGCGCCTGGCCCGCCAGCGCGGCATCGAGACCGAAGAAGCCTGCACGCTCGTGATGCTCAGCGTAGGCCAGTACTAGTTTTAATGTGCTGCGCTGCGCTAATGTGGGGCGCTCCGCTAATGTGAAAAATGTGCTGATGTGGTTTTTTAATGGGGAGAATGGATTGAGGTTGCTTTGTTGCGGGTGACTTCGCCTGTTTATTCTCTTACCAAGCCTTTTTCCAGAAAGCCCTTTCCTGTTAGGTACAGGGAAGGGCTTTTTTGACATAAAAAAGGTCTGGCCTTGCTTGGGACATATGGCCACGCTTTCCTTCCTAGCACCCTCTCCCACCAGCCCATTCTCCACATTAGCGAAGCACATCAGCACATTTCCCACATTAGCACATTCAAAAGCACATTTCTCACATTAGCGAAGCGAAGCACATTAATTTTACCTGGTCAGGCAACGGTCCGCTACGGCTTCGCATCTACCCTGCCAAACGCCCGCTATTTGCTCCAAAACTCTACTACGCTGTGACCGAGGTTGAACTCATAACCGCTTGCCGCCAAGGCAGCAGCCGCGCCCAGAAACTGCTCTACGAGCGGTTTGCGGGGTTGATGCTGGGCGTGTGCCTGCGGTACCTGCGTCAGCGCGACGACGCCGAGGAGGTAATGCTCATGGGCTTTGTGAAAGTGTTCCGGGCCCTGGAGCAGTACCGCCACGAAGGCTCGTTTGAAGGCTGGATTCGCCGCATCATGGTAAACGAGGCCCTGGGGCAGCTGCGCCGCAAGGAGCCCCTGCACCTGGCCATCGACGACCTGACCTACGACGTGCCGGCCACCGCGGCCGAAGCCGAAAGTCAGCTGAATGCCGATGACCTGATGGCATTGCTAGCCGAGCTGCCGGCCGGCTACCGCACCGTGTTCAACCTCTACGCGCTGGAGGGCTACACCCACCCCGAAATTGCCGAGCTGCTGGGCATTTCGGAGGGCACCAGCAAGTCGCAGCTGAGTAAGGCGCGCGCCATGTTGCAGCGCCGCATTGCCGCCGCCAATACGGTAGCGGTATCCTCCTCCACCCAACCGAAAGAACTGTATGCAACCGGAAGATATTGATAAGCTGTTTCGGCAGCGCCTGCAGGGCCACGCGCCCACGCCGCCTGCCGACCTCTGGAGCCGCTTGGAAGCGGAGCTGCAGCCCGAGCAGAAAAAACGCCCGGTGATGTGGCTATACTCCATGGCTGCCGCTATTGCCCTGCTGCTAATGGTGGGCGCAGGCTGGCTGCTGCGCGGCCCCCAGGGCCCCACCACGGGCGCTGAGGGCACCCTGGCCGCTAACACCACCTCGGCCGGTATGCCGGCCACCAAAGTAGACGCAGACCAGCAGGAGCCGCAGATTTCCCAAGAAAAAATAATTGCCCAGGCAACGCCCTCCGCAACCCCTGCATCTACCACTCCAGAAGCTCAGAAAGCCCCCGCAGACCGGCCTACTGCTTTAACCCGCCTGGTCGCCTCGGCAACCAAATCCCCCCGCCCCAGCCACTCCGTGGCCCCTAACACCTCCGCTATTTCTGCTCCGGCCGTGGCCGTAGCAAGCCGGCCCGATACGCAACCGGAGCGTTATCAGTCGGCCCCTGCTACGCCAGCTCCCGAGCAAACCCTCATTGCCTCGGCAACGCCTTCCCCCACTACGGCCGCTCCGGTCGGCCCGATTGAGGTGGAAGTACACCGCCAGGCAGAAACGCCGGTGGCCCTTGCGGCCGCCGCTCCCGACCGTCGGCCGCGGCTGGGAGGCATTCTCCGGCAAGTGCGCAACGCCGTGCGTGGCGACCAGGTGAGCCTGGCCGACGCCGGCCTGCCGGAAACCCTGACGGTGCAAGCCCGCGTGGCGGGGCGCACCCTCTCCAAAACAATTCAACTCTAACAGTTTCTTTTTCTTTTCAGCTATGAAACGCTTTTCTGCTCTGCTGGCTTTCCTGTTGCTGGCGGTGCTGGCGCCCGGCCGCTCCCTGGCTGCTTCTTCTGCCCCCGCCAACGATGATACCATCATGGTAAAGCTGCCTAACCAGGCCACCATGACCCTGTACGTGAAAAATAAAGAGCAGCTGCGCCAGATGCGCACCTACAAGCTCGACTCCCTGATGCTGCTGCTCGATGCCTACATCACCCAGGCCGAGGCGGCGGGCCAGAACTCGAAGACCGACCAGGTGACCCTAGAATTCTACCCCGCCAAGGAGCGCCCCGGCACCAATGCCCCCGAGCAGATTCGGGTGACAGTGCGCAGCCAGGACGGCAAAGGCAACGCTAAAACCGACCGGGTGGACGTGATGCTGGGCAAAATGGGCGTGACGGTAAAGGACTCCGACAATGACGATGGCGTGTCGGTGCACATCGGTCGCTCGGTCTCGGAAGACTCCATCCGCAACGTGGAGCGGCGGGCCCGCCAGGAAGAAAAGCGCAACCGCCGCGTGCACCAGGACTTCAGCCTGGACCTGGGCCTGAACACCCTCGTAAACCGGCCCACACTGGTGGGCGGCGAAAACTTCGACCTGCGCCCGGTTGGTTCCCGCTACGTAAGCCTGAACTGGCACTACGATATCCGGGTAGGTGCCAAAGCCTCGCCCCTGCACCTGGTTACCGGCCCGGAGCTGGCCTTCAACAACTACATGCTCGATAAGAACTTCCGCTTCCTGGACGTAAACGGGGTGACTACACCGACGAAAGAGCCCACGCTGAGTTTGGAGAAAAGCAAGCTGGCCGTGACCACCCTGAACCTGCCCCTGATGGCCGTCCTCGACTTCGACGATGATAAAGGGCGGAATGCCTTCCGCATCGGCGCGGGTGGGTTTGTGGGCTACCGCCTGGGCGCCCACACCAAGCTGAAGTACGAAAGCGAAGGGCGCACCCGCAAAGACAAGGACCGCGGCAGCTACAACCTCGAAGATTTTCAGTACGGCGTGCAGGGCACCATCGGCATCCGCAACATCGACCTGTTCGTGAAATACAACCTGAACGACACCTTCAAGGCCAACCGCGGCCCCCAGGGCCAGACGCTGAGCTTCGGTATCTCCCTGCTCGAATAACTCACAGCCCTGACCACATACTCCTGGTCAATTACCAATAGCAAAAGCCGTTCGGGTAGCAATAAGACCCCGAACGGCTTTTTTCTGCCCCTACACCTGCACAAACCGACGCTATGACTGCCCGTTCCTTTGCATCCTCGCCCCAGTTCTATGCCCGCCTTGGCGGGGCGCTGTACCTGGCCATTATCCTGTTTGGCGCTTTCGCCGAAGGCTTCGTCACCAGCAAACTGGTGGTAGGTGGTGATGCCGTTGCCACGGCCCGTCACATCCTGGCTTCGCCGGCGCTCTGGCGTTTGGGCGTGGCGGGCAACGTGCTGCTGGTGCTCTTTGCCGTGCCCCTACTCTGGATTGAATACCTGCTGCTGCGGCCCGTCAGCAAAAGCCTGGTGCTGCTGGCGGTGCTCCTGAATGTGGTTTCCTTGTCGGTGGAAGCCGTTAGCAAGGTCTTTATGCTGCTGGTGCTACCTATTCTGAGCAATCCGGAGTACGCCAGCGCCTTTGGCCCCCACCAGCTGCCTGTACTGGCCAATCTGGCGCTAAGGACGCATGACATTTCCTTTAATATCGCCCTGATCTTTTTCGGCTTAACCTGCCTGGTCAACGGCTACCTGATTCGGAAGTCGGGGTATTTTCCGCGGGTACTGGGGACCCTGCTGCAGGTGGCAGGCCTGGGTTATCTGGTCGCCTGCTTTGCCGCGCTGTTCGCCCCGGCGCTGGCGGCTATCCTCTTGCCCGGCGTGCTGGTGCTGCCCTTGGTTGGCGAATCAGCCTTCTGCCTATGGCTTTTGCTAAAAGGAGTCGATAAAGCGCAGTGGCACGAGCAGGTAAACGCGCCAGCTCCCCGCGCCGTGGCCGCCGGGTAAAACCACCGTAGACACGCCTGCAAAGTGCCGGCCTGCCGAATCAGCCGCCGCTCTGCCAAGCGTGTGGCGCCTCACTAACGACTGCTACTCACAGCTGCCGGAAAAAGTTATCCAGCAGGATACCGGCCGATACGGCCACATTAAGACTCTCGGCCCCGCCCCGCCCGGGAATGTGCAGGCGACGGGTGAGGCGGGCGTGCACTTCGGGTCGCAGGCCGTGACTTTCGCTGCCCATCACCAGCACGCCTTCCGGAGCCAGCGCCAGGCGGTGCACGTTGTCGCCGGCCAGGTCGGCGCCGTAGATGGGGGTGGCGCCCGGGAGCGTGCCCAGCCACTGGGGTAGTTCCCGCTGCCAGATGTGCACCCGCGTGAAGGACCCCATGGTGGCCGCCACGGTTTTAGGGTTCCACGGGTCGGCGCAGGTTTCGGAGCACACGATGCCCGTCAGCCCGTACCAGTCGGCCAGCCGGATGAGGGTGCCCAGGTTACCGGGGTCGCGCACTTCATCCAGGGCCAGCAGCAAGCCCGCGGCGCTGGGGGGCAGGGCCGGCTCGGCGGGAATGCGGGCCACGGCCAGGGCGGTGTTGTTGGTGCTAAGGGTGCCCAGCTGGGTGAGTTCCGCCTCCGAAATGATTTCCACCGGCACGTCGGTGGGCAGCTCCTGCCCGATTTTTGCCGCAAATTCAGCAGTAAGGAACACGCGTTCCGTTAGAAGTCCTGAACTTAGCAACTCGCGCACGCTCTTGCCGCCTTCTACCAGGAAGGCGCCGTGCCGCAGCCGATACTTTTTCTGCTGCAACGCGTGTACGTACTTGACAACTGCTTTTGACACCATATTTCTTTGTTGTGCTGCCTGCGCCCCGGCGAGTTTTTTCCTTACTTCTGCTGAGTCTGAGCCTGAACCTACTACTGGGCTGCTCGCCCACGCGGCTGTTGCAGCCCGGCCAAAACCTGCTCTACCGCGTGCGGCTGGAAGGCGTGAAGGAAGCCAGCACCGACCGGCTGCAGGCCCTGTACCAGCAAAAGCCGAATACCCGGTTTCCGCTCCCAAAGCTAGCAATCTATCAGTTGGGGCAGTCGTTTTACAACCCCGAGCGGCTGCGGCGCCAGCTGGAAGAAGAGCGCACCAAGTATGATTCCCTGATTCGGCTGGCTGGCCGCGACTCCGTGACGGTGGGCCAGCTGCTGCTGAAGCGGGAAAAACACACCCAGCGCCACCAGCTGGCCCTTACCAAAGGCAACGCCCTGATGCGCATTGGCGAGGCCCCGGTGGTGTACGACTCCCTGCTCACGACCCGCACGGCCGAGCAGATGGCCGTGTTTCTCCGGTCCCAGGGGTTTTTCCGCAGCCAGGTGCGTGCCACCGAAAAGACCACGGACCGCCGGGTGAGCGTAACGTATTCGGTAACGGAAAATCAGCCCTTCCGCTACGCCCAGCTCGACTACCACATTGGGGACACGGCCGTGGCGGCGGTGGTGCTGGCGGGCAGCTCCACCTCCCTGCTCCACCTCGGCGACCGGTACAACGAGGAAGCCATTGGCCTGGAAAGGTCGCGGCTGGAAACCCTGCTGAAAAACGCGGGCTACTACGACTTTCGCCAGCAGTACGTGACCCTGGAAGCCGACACGAGCTTTGCGCCCGGCACCGTGCGTTTGCGCACCATCGTAGCCAACCCCGGCCCCGGCGAGCGGCACAAGGTGTACACCGTGCGGCGGGTGAACGTGTTTACCGACGCGGGCACTACCCGCTTTGGGGTGAAGCGCGACACCGTGCGGCGCGACTCGGTCAATTTCCTGGCCTACCGGCAGCGCTACAGCTCGAAGGTGCTGAACCAGCGCGTAGAAGTGCGCCCCGGGTCCCGCTACAGCCTGCTCAACACCCAGACCACCCAGCGCCAGCTGGCCGACCTGGATATGTTCCGGTTTAATACCGTAACGTATCAGAAAGTGCAGGGCGACAGCGCCAGTGGCCTGGCCCGGCTGGACGCCAACATCTACGCTTCCCCGCTGAAAAAATTCCAGGAAACCACCGAGCTGGGTGCTACCTATTCGGCCTTGCTGGTGGGCCCGTTTGCCAATATCAGGGTGAAAACGCGGAACCTGTTTGGCGGGGCCGAGGTGCTGGAAACCAGTTTGCGGGCGGGCCTGGAAGGCCAGTACCGGCAGGTGCCCAATCCCACCAGCAACAGCCCGAAAGGAGTTTATTCGTTTCAGCTGGGGGGCAATGTGAGCCTGATTTTGCCCCAGTTTCTGGTGCCCTGGCAGACCAACCGCTTTCTCACGCGCTACAACCCCAAAACGCGGGTTTCGACGTCGTACACCTACGTAAAGCGGCCGGACTATACCCGTACCAACCTTGAAGGCAGCTACGATTACATATGGCAGCGCAGCGCCTATCAGCAGTACGTGGTGACGCCCCTCAACATCAGCTTGCTGAATACCAGCAAAATCGACCCTGATTTTAAGGCTTATCTGGGTACGCTGGCGAACAACGGGGCCATTCTGCGCAGCTTTGGCCGGCAGCTGGTACCCAGCGCCAGCGCCACGTCCCTCTACAACAGCAACGACTTCAACCAGACGCGTAACGCCGCTTATTTTCGGGTGGTAGCGGAGCTGGGCGGCCTGGGTCGGCAGCTCTACACTCAACCCGACCCAGCCTCGGGTGACCCGCGCCTGGCTGGCATCCCGGTGCTGGACTACGCGCGCTTCAATGCCGACTACCGCCGGTATTACAAGCTCACGCCCCTCACCTATTTGGCTTGGCGCCTGAACACCGGCGTGGCGCATGCCCTCACCCGCACCACCTTCACGGCCGATGGCGTAACCAGTTCTTCCTTCGTTATTCCCTACGACAAGTACTTTTTTGCGGGCGGCGGCTCCAGCTTGCGGGCCTGGCGCCCCCGCCGCCTGGGCCCCGGCTCGTATACTACTTTTCTCACCAAAGACGGCCAACCTCAGTACGACAGCCGCGGCAAGCTCATTCAGGATGAGAACGTGGAGCAACCCGCCGAGCTGCTGCTGGAAGGCAGCGTGGAATACCGCTTCCCCATCTACGACTACATTTACGGGGCCTTCTTCACGGACTTTGGCAACGTGTGGTCCCTGCGTCCCGACGACCCCCGCGAAGGGGCCAATTTCTCGGCCAACCGCTTTTACCGGGAAATTGCGGTAGGCAGCGGGCTGGGTATTCGCTTCGACCTTACGTTCCTCATCATCCGGCTGGATATAGCCACTAAGGTATACGACCCCACGGCCGTGCCAGGGGATAAATGGGCTATCCGCCGGTTTGCCGTTTGGCGCAACGATGCCAAGCCTTGGCTGAATACGCCTACGCTCAACGTGGGTATTGGCTACCCATTCTGATCTGGTGCTACCTAACACGCCGCTTGGGCCCGGGCGTTGAAGCCCTTATTCAGTTTTATTCTCAAAAGGAAGCGGCTCCTGCTAATGCAGGAGCCGCTTCCTTTTGGGCCAGTGGTGGTCTGGGCTAATACGCCAGCAGCTCCCCGAGGGCGGCGGCTACTTTGTCGGGGTTGGGCAGCATCTGCTTTTCCAGCTCCACGTTCAGGGCAATGGCCGGCAGGTTGGCCGCGCCCAGCGTAAACACCGGCGCGTCGAGCTGACGGAAGCAGTGCCGCTGGATGCGGCCGGCCAGGCTTTCGGCAAACGAGTTGAGCAAGGGTTCTTCCGTGAGCACCAATGCTTTGCCGTGGCGCTGCACGGCGGCCTGCACAGCTTCCCAGTCGAGCGGGTTGAGGGTGCGCAAATCCAGAATTTCCACCTGTCCGGCAAACTGGCGGCTGGCCGTTTTGGCCCAGTGTACGCCCATGCCGTAAGTAACTACCACGCAGGTTTCGCCGCTGGCCAGCTTCTCCGGACTGGCTTCCTGGGCTATGGCGGCTTTGCCCAGGGGAATAACGTAGCCTGGGGCAGGCTCCACGGTTTTGGCGTCTTCAGTGCCAGGCACCTTGCTCCAGTACAGGCCTTTGTGCTCCAGCATCACCACCGGGTTGGGGTCGAGGAAGGCGGCGCGCATCAGGCCCTTCATGTCGGCGGCATTGCTGGGGTACACCACCTTGATGCCGCGAATGGTGAGCAACGTGCTTTCGACGGACCCTGAATGGTAGGGTCCGCCCCCGCCGTAGGCCCCAATGGGCACGCGGATCAGGCTCTGCACCGGGAACTGCCCGTTGGAAAGGTAGCACGACTTACTCAGCTCCTCCACCAATTGATTCAGGCCCGGCCAGATATAGTCGGCGAACTGAATTTCGACAATGGCTTTGGCTCCTACGGCACTCATGCCGGCCGTGCTGCCCACAATGTAAGCTTCCTGAATGGGCGTGTTGAACACGCGGGCGTCGCCGTACTTTTTGGCCAGCAGCGCCGCCTCGCGGAACACGCCGCCCAACTCCCCGCCCACGTCCTGGCCGTAGAACAATGCCTCCGGAAATTCCCGCAGGATATCATCCACCGCGTGCAGGGCCGCGTCCACCATTAGAGCTTTATCGGCGCCGGCCGGGCTTCGCTCCCCGGCTTCCTGGGTCACGACTGGCGGCGCAAACTCGTGGTCGGCAAAGGTAGCCGGGTCGGGGTTGGGCGCGGCCAGGGCCCGCTGGTAGTCGGCCTGCACGGTGGCGCGGGCCTCTTCCCCCAGCGCCTGCAGCGCCTGCTCCGTGAAATCCAGTTCCAGCAACTGCTGGTGGAAGCGCGGCAAGGGGTCCTGGGTGGTATGGTGGGCGAGGTTGTCGCCGCGGTACCACTCGCGCCGCACTCCGCTGGTGTGGTGGCCCAGCAGCGGGCACCGGGCGTGGACCAGCACCGGCCCCTGCCGCTGGCGCACGTAGCCGGCGGCCTCCCGCATCCCGGCATAGCTGGCCAGAAAATCGGCCCCATCAAACTGCAGGCGGTGCAGGCCCTTAAAGCCCGCTGCAAACTCGTAGGCATTCATGGAGCGCATTTCCCGGCCGGTAGCCGAAATACCCCACTCGTTGTCTTGCACCAGGTAGATGATAGGCAGTTGATGCAGGGCCGCCATTTGCAGGGCCTCGCTTACTTCGCCCTCGGTCATGGCGCCGTCGCCAATGGAGCAGAGCACCAACGGAGCCGCCAATTCCGACGCCTGCAGCCCGTAGAGGCCCGGAATGGGCTGGTTACTTTCGTAAAAGTCCCGGGGGTCGGGCATCAGGGCGTTCAAGCCTTGGCTTTCCAGGTACTTGATGCCGTGGGCCATGCCGGTGGCCGGTATGGCCTGCATGCCCGTGGCCGAGCTTTGGTGCGGAATGGTGGGCACGCCGGCCCGGCGCAGGGAAGGGTGGCTGTAATACGTGCGGCCGCCGGAAAACGGGTCGTCGCGCTTGGCCAGCAGCTGCAGCATCAGCTCGTAGGGGCTCAGGCCCATGCCCAGCAGCAGGGCATCGTCGCGGTAGTAGGGCGCGGCGTAGTCCTGGGGGCCGAGAATAGAGGCCGCGGCCAGCTGGATGGCCTCGTGGCCGCGGGCCGTGGCGTGCACGTACTTGGCCGTTACAGCCTTGTTTTCCTCGTAGAGGCGGGCCATTTCATCGGCCGTGCGCATGAGCAGGTAGGCCTGGCGCAGGGTGGCCCGGCTGGGCTGGGCGTGGGTGAAGTCGGTTTCCAGCGTGGGGGTGGCTTGGGGGAGCATAAGGGGTGGGTGGGGTAATGCCGGGGCGAAGGTACGAACCGGGCCTTTGCCACGGAAGACAGGGCCCCGAAGGCCGTATCTTTGCCCCCATGACTGCCGAACTACGCATTTCGCCCGCCACCGCCGCTGACATTCCGGCCCTCGTGGAACTCGTAAACCGAGCTTACCGCGGCTACGCCTCCCGCCAGGGCTGGACCACCGAAGCCCACCTGCTCGACGGGCAGCGCACCGACGCCGAGGACCTTCAAGCCCTGCGCACTGCCCCCGGTGCCACCTTCCTGCTGGCTTGCACCAACACCGGGCAGCTCGTCGGCAGCGTTTACCTAAAGCCCCAGTTCCCCGACCTCTATCTTGGCATGCTTTCCGTGGAGCCCGGGCAGCAAGGCCTGGGCATCGGCAAGCAGCTGCTGGCCGCCGCCGAAACCCACGCCCGCGCCCATTCCTGCACCGGCATTCTGATTTCCGTCATTACGGTGCGCGCCGAGCTGATTGCCTGGTACGAGCGGCATGGCTTCCAGCGCACCGGCGAAACCCTGCCTTTTCCCACCGACACGCGCTTTGGCCTTCCGCGCCAGCCGCTGGAGCTGCTGCTGATGCGCAAGCGTCTGGCGTAGGATGTTACCCCGGATACTGGCCGTGCTTGGCTTGCTTTCGGCTAGTTATTGAGCCACCAAACGTCCCGTAGCACCGGTCCGCCAATAGTGTAGGGCTGCCCGATGCGGGGCACCGTGACGGGCAGTTGGGCTTTTTCGGCGGCGGGCAATAGCCGCTGTACGGGCTCATTCCAGGGATGATAGGCCAGGGTGAACTTGGCCCAGTGCACGGGCAGCAGCATGTTGGCTCCCAGGTCCAGGGCGGCCTGGGCAGTTTCCTCGGGCAGCATATGAATGGGGTGCCAGCTAAGGTTGTACTGACCATTCTCGAGCAAAGCCAGGTCGAAGGGGCCGTACTGCCGGCCAATGGCCCGGAAATGGGGGCCGTAGCCACTGTCCCCGCCCAGAAACAGGCGCGCCCCGTCCAGCTGCAGCACGTACGAAGCCCACAGGGTTTGCCGGGGGCGCAGGCTGCGGCCCGAGAAATGCTGAGCCGGCGTGGCCGTGAGCTGCACACCCGGCACCGGCGTGGCCGTGTCGTGCCAGTTCAGCTCGGTAATCTGCTCGGGCGCGTAGCCCCAGGCCTGCAGGTGGCTGCCCACGCCCAGGGGCGTAATCACGTGACGTACTTTCTCGCGCAGGGCCACCACGGTAGCGTAGTCGAGGTGGTCGTAGTGGTCGTGGGTGAGCACCAGCACATCAAGGACGTGCATATCGGCGGCCGAGTAGACATCGGCACCGGCAAAGGCGCGCACGGCAAACGAGAAGGGCGAGGCAGCCCCACTGAACACGGGGTCCACCAGAATATTCAGCCCGTGGGCCTGAATCAGGTAAGACGAGTGCCCAAACCAAACGACCGTGGGCTGGTCCGTAGCGGGTAGGTGCAAATTGGTGCGTACCGTGGGCAGGGGCCCGGTTGGCGCTACGGTGCGGGGCTTACGCAGGAAATCTACCAGCATCTTGCCCATTGGGGCTTCGCTGGGGCTGAAACGTACGCCTTCTAAATTCTCAAAGCGGCCGTTCTGGTAATTTGATAACCCGGTAAACCGGTCTTTCACTTGGCGGGAAGGGTTCTTCCCCAATACTTGCAGCATAGCACAGGAGCCGTAAAAAGCGGCTTTCAACGGTACAGACGCCTACCCGTCGGTTTTACTTTACTGCCCGGCACATTCGCGCAGCCAACTGAATTACCAGAGCCGTCCCGTTGCGCTTTGGCAGAGTGGCAGCGCCGGAAATTTCTACCTTTGCCCGCTGATTCTGCCCTTGCCGCCATGGATTTTACGCCCACCGCCTCCTTCCCTACGCCCACCGCTCAGCCCCGCTTCCGCGACACCGTGGAGCAGTGGATGCGCCAATTTCAGGACTGGCTTTGCCAGCAACTGGAAGCGGCCGACGGCATGGGCGTGTTTCGGGAAGATGCCTGGGTCCACCACAGCGGGGGCGGGGGCCGTAGCCGGGTACTCACGGGTGGCCAGATCATTGAAAAAGGCGGGGTGAACTTTTCGGCCGTGGAAGGGCGTATGAGTGAGGCGGCAGCCCGCACCCTGCTCATGCCCGACCCCAACTACTTTGCCACGGGCGTCTCGGTGGTGCAGCACCCGGGCAGCCCGCTGGTGCCCATTTCCCACATGAACGTGCGCTACTTCGAGGCCGGCAACGGGGAAGCCTGGTTTGGCGGCGGGCTGGATTTGACGCCCATCTACGTGGATGAAACCCAGGCCCGTTGGTTTCACGCGCAAATCAAGCAGGTCTGCGACCAGCATAACCCGGCCTACTACCCGCGCTTCAAGCAGTGGGCCGATGAGTACTTCTACCTGCCCCACCGCCAGGAAACCCGCGGCATCGGCGGCATCTTCTTCGACCGGCTGATTGTAGGCAAGGAGGCAGATGCGGAGAGCTTGTTTGCCTTCGTACGCAGCGTGGGCGAGGTCTACGGGCGCACTTACTGTGAACTGCTACGTCAGAACGCCGGCCGGCCCCACACCGAGCGGCAGAAGCAGTGGCAGCTGATGCGCCGGGGCCGCTACGCCGAGTTCAACCTGGCCATCGACCGGGGCACGCGCTTCGGGCTGGAAACCGGCGGCCGCACCGAAAGCATCCTGATGAGCTTGCCGCCCCAGGCCGAGTGGCACTACAATTTTCCCATCGAGCCCGGCTCCCCCGAAGAAGCCACCCAGCACTGGCTGCGCCCGGGCCTTGACTGGCTAACCATCCCCCCTGCCACGGTTTGATTGAGTTTTTCCAACACCTGGACCGCTGGCTGCTGGTAGCCGCCAACTCCCGCCACACCGCCCGCCTGGATGCCTGGATGGTGTTTTTCTCCGAACGTTTGGTTTGGTTTCCGGCCTACTTCGTGCTGGTGGTGGTGCTGTGCTACCTCTACGGCCGGCGCGCCACCCTGCTGCTGCCCCTGCTGGGCTTGAGCGTGCTGCTGGCCGATGTCATTTCCAGCCGCCTGTTCAAGCCCTACTTTGCCCGCCTGCGCCCCTGCCACGACGCCGACCTCTCAGCCACGCTGAACCTGGTAAACGGCTGCGGCGGGCAGTTCGGGTTTCTTTCCTCGCACGCGGCCAATGCCTTTGCGCTGGCGGTGTTTCTGGGTATTCTGCTGCCCCGGCGCTACCGCACGGCCAAGGTGCTGCTCTTTATCTGGGCTGCCCTGGTCAGCTACAGTCGCATCTACCTGGGGGCTCACTACCCTTCCGATGTACTGGCGGGTATGCTGCTGGGTTCCCTCATGGCCTGGCTTTGCGCCCTGGCGTTCCGGCACCTGGCCCGGCGCTGGTGGCCGCTGCTAGGGGCGGAGGCGTAGAAAATTATACAGGACGTCATGCTGAGCTTGTCGAGGCATCTCTACCGCTTCGTCTCCTTCTTCCAACGAAGCGGTAGAGATGCTTCGACAAGCTCAGCATGACTCGTAGGTTCTTCCTAAATCGATTCAATAAAAAAGGCTCCGCACGGTCGCGCGGAGCCTTTTTTATTGGTAAATCCTGAGCAAAAGTTACTTGGCGGGCTTGCGGTTGCCGGTGTGCCCGTCGCCTTTGTCACCTTGGCCAGATTTGCTGGTGACTTTAGAATTGGTCCGGTCGTCGCCGGACAACGAGCGGTTTAAATCGGCGGAGCTGGTGAACTTGCCTTCCTTGTCGCGGCGCACGTAGCGCTTGTCACCAGGAGTAGGCTCTATTAACTGACGTTTGGTTGACATGTCGGTAGGAGTTGATACTCCTACCGTTACGCAGTTTGCGGCTCGCGGTTTTCTTTACCGGCCTAGCAATTTAGCCACGTACTTACCCACAATGTCGAACTCTAGATTGACGCGGTGACCGGGGCGCAGGTCCTGGAAGGTGGTGTGCTCGTAGGTGTAGGGAATGATGGCCACGGAAAAGCCGTCGTCGGTGCTATTGAAGCAGGTGAGGCTGGTGCCATTCACGCAGATAGAGCCTTTTTCCACCGTTACGCGGCCGGGGCCCGGCTCGTGGCGGAAGCGAAACACCCAGGAGCCGTGCTGGTCCTCCACCGACTCGCACTCGGCCGTAAGGTCCACGTGGCCTTGCACAATATGGCCGTCGAAGCGGCCGTTGGCGGCCAGGCACCTCTCCAGATTTATACGGCGGCCCGGCTCCCACTGGCTTAGGTTGGTTTTCTGCAGGGTCTCGTCGATGGCCGTGACAACGTGCGTACCGGCCATGCCATCTACGGCTACTACCGTCAGACACACCCCGTCGTGGGCCACGCTCTGGTCGATTTTCAGCTCCTGAGCGAAGCTGGATTCTACGGTGAAATGAATATTAGTTTCTTCCCGGCGCACGGCCGTGATGGTACCCAGGGTTTCGATAATGCCGGTGAACACTTCGTTAAGGTGGTTTAAATGTGCTGCGCTGCGCTAATGTGGAAAATGTGCTGATGTGCTAATCAACGGAATGCTGAATTGTTCAACGGTGCAATTTTACTTTACAAAGCATTGGCACATTAGCGGAGCGAAGCACATTCAACCACATCAGCACATTATTTTCCGCGTCCTTCCACAATGATTTTGAGGGTGTAGAGCATGACGCGGAAGTCCATGGCCAGGCTCATGTTTTCGATGTAGAGGATGTCGTATTTCAGGCGTTCCACCATTTGCTCCACGGTTTCGGCGTAGCCATACTTCACCTGGCCCAGGCTGGTAATGCCGGGACGTACGCGGTGCAGGTGGCGGTAATGCGGGGCCACGGCCATAATCTGGCGGATGTAGAACTCCCGCTCGGGCCGCGGTCCTACCAAACTCATATCGCCCTTCACCACGTTCCAGAACTGGGGCAGCTCATCCAGCCGAACCTTGCGCATGAACCGCCCCCAGGGCGTGATGCGCGGGTCGTGCTGGGAAGAAAGTGAAGGCCCCAGCCGCTCGGCATCCACGTACATCGAGCGGAACTTATAAATGCGGAACGGCTGCCCGGCCTTGCCAATGCGCTCCTGAGAGTAGAAAATGGGGCCCGGCGAGGAAAGCCGCACCATCACGGCGGTAAAGGCATACACCGGCCAGGCCAGCAACAGAAACAGTAAGGAGCCCACCACATCTAGCACCCGCTTGGTTACTTCCTGCCACACGGGCAGCAAATCCTGCTTGATTTCGATAAGCGGGGTGCCAAACAGGTGGTTGACCTTCACCGAGCCCAGCAGCATCTGGTAGAGGTCAGGTAGGATGCTGATGCGCACGGGCGTGCCTTCCAGCAGGGTAAGAATTTCCTGAATGAGCAGGTGCTCACTGGGCTCTGTGGCAATGATAACCTGCTCTACGTTAAGCCGCTCAATGAGCTCGGGCAGTTCCTGGTAGTGCCCCTGCCGGGGCAGCGCCGCGGCCAAGGCCGAGTCGATGCTCTCGCCCACCGACACAAACCCGATGATGCGCAACCCCAGGTACCGGGTGGCATGCACCAGCTCCTGGCGCACGTCGCGGGCCAGGGCATTGGCTCCCACAATAAGGGTGTTAAACGTAATCACCCCGCTGCGCACCAGCCGCTGCACGCTGGTGACGGCCCAGGTGCGCAAAATGGCCGAAATGGTGAAGTGCAGCAGGAAATAGGCCGAGATGGTGCGGTAGTACAGCCGGTAGTTGCTCACCCCCTCGTCGTCGAGCAGCAGAGCAAAGAAGATAACCAAAGCCCCCAGCGTGGACACCCGGGCCAGCCGAATGATTTCGCCCAGGCGCGATTTGCGGAAAATGTCGCGGTATTCGCCGATCAGCCCGTAGAGCAGCATCCAGAACAAGGCAATCAGCAGGGCCGAACCCAGCAGGGTGAGCAACTCTTCCCGGGGTGTGAAGCTTTCGTTAAGAAGGTATTTGCGCAGGAGGTAAAAGCCCATCCAGGCCAGCAGAGCCGACCCAAAGTCGGTGGCCATGAGTTTGAGCTTCTGCAGGGTACGAATCAAGCGACAGACAACGTAAGCAACGAAAAGGCCCTGAAGGGGCCAAACCAGTGGTTTTTATGCCCCGGAAACGGTAGTTTCGCGCTTCTCATACCTGAACAGCGCCCGCCGGGTCTGCAAAGGTAAGCGCATTCTCCGTGACCCCGCAATCTGCTCTTTCGGCTTCCGATACGTACCGGCACCGTGGCCAGCGCCGCGCCCTGGTGGCGGAGCTGCGCCGCAAGGGTATTCACGATGAACGCGTGCTGCGCGCCCTGGAGCAAGTGCCGCGCCACCTGTTTTTCGAGCCCGGCTTCCGGGAGCATGCCTACCAGGACAAGGCCTTCCCCATTGGGGAGGGACAAACAATTTCGCAGCCCTACACGGTGGCTTTCCAGACCCAGCTGCTGCAGGTGCAACCCCAGGACCGGGTGCTGGAAATCGGGACGGGCTCGGGCTACCAGTGCTGCGTGCTGCTGGAGCTCACGCCCCACGTCTGGAGTATCGAGTATAACGCGGTACTGTTTGCCCGCACCCAGCGCCTGCTCGCGCAGTTGCACCGCCCCGCCCATCTCTCCTGCGGCGACGGCAGCATTGGTTTCCCCGATCAGGCGCCCTTTGATAAGATTATCGTTACGGCTGGCTCGCCTTCGCTGCCCCGGCCCCTGCTGCGCCAGCTACGCGTGGGCGGCTCGCTGGTAATTCCGGTGGGCACGGAACAGAGCCAGCGCATGGTGCGGGTGGTGCGGGAGTCGGAGGAAAGCTTCGTGCGCGAGGACTTCGAGGAATTTCGCTTCGTGCCCCTGCTCGGGCAGGCTGGCTGGGGAGGATAAGACGGCCCTGCATATCGAACCATCACGTGTGCGTCACGGCTTGGCCGCTGTGTGGCGCTGGGCCGAAACCGGCCTCCGCTACAAAGCCCTTCGTGTTGAGCGGCCGTTATCGGATGAGTGCGTAACTGGGCAACTACCGACGCGCCAACGCCACTTTTCCACGGATGAAAAAAGGGCGTTGGTAGAAATAACCGGGCGTGGCTTCTCAGCGAGTGGGGCGCTGGCGCAGCCTATGCAGGCCCAGAGCTGCCCCACCCGCCAGCAGTAGGGAGGCCCCGCCGTCCAGCGGGACATCGGTAGGTTCATCATCGGGCTGTGGCCCGGTGGAGCCGGGGGCGCCCTGGGCCAGGGCGCTTCCATAAGTCAGGCCCAGGAAAGCCAACGTCAGGGCGGTTACGACCACTAAATTTTTCATGTGCTTTGAATACAGAAGACGAGAAAAAGCCGGGCCCGCGCTGCATGCCCGGGGCCGGCTGATAAGACAACTCAGTGCAACACCACGCGTTTGGTGAAGGCATTGCTCCCCACCCGCAGGCGCAGCGAATACACGCCCTGGCTCAGGCCCCCGGTTTCGAAGCCGAAGCGGGCCCCGGTGCTCGGGTTCAGCCCGACTACCTGCCGGCGTACGACCTGCCCCAGGCTATTGAGCAGAGTGGCTTCTACCGTGCGCCCGCCGTCAATGGGCGGCACGAGCACCGTGAAGCGGCTGCTTGCCGGGTTAGGATACACGCTCACCTGGGCGGCCAAATCGGCCGCCGCGGCTGAGCCCAGGGCTACGCCGCCGCTGAACTGCAGCGTAAAGCGGCCCGTGAGTAAGGCCAGGGCCTGGGTTGCCGTCACGCTAAACCGGTAGCTGGTGCCGCTGCTGAGCTTGGTAAGCTGCCCCGTGACGGCGTCATGCAGATAGGCCTCGAGGCCCGCGGGCAGGTGGGCCAGGGAGGTGGCGCTGATGGTATAGGTACCAGCAGTGGGCACCCCCACGGCCAGCTCTACGCGAGTAGTGGCGGTAAAGGCCGGCCGGCCATCTATGCTCAGCCCCTGGCCCTGGGCTGTGCGGCTGCTCAGGTTCAGGCCGCTGGTATTGGGCAGCTTCCAGGCATCATAGCCACTGTCGAAGCCCGGCGTGGCCTGGGCATCGGCATACACGAAGAGCGGGTCGGCCTGGCCACCGTCTGCTTGCAGGGCCAGGGCCACGGTGGGCTGGGTGCCGGAGCCGCCACGGTACATGGCTACCTGCGTGTTGGGATTGGTTACGCGTTGCGCGTCCCGGAACCGGAGCTGGCCGCTCGTGCTGTTTTGGCTTACCCGCACGAAGAAGCCCTGCCCCGACGCAATGAGGGCATTTTGCTCGCCTCTCTCAAAGCCCCGCACGTAGGCGCGGTACATGCCGGCGTAGGGACCGGTGCTTTCCAATACGTAGAAGCTCTGATCCAGCCCGGGGGCATTGCCGCTCTCAAACAGCTGGCCGCCATCCAGGGGAGCCGGGTAAGGGTTGCCCACCAGGGCCCAGCCGGCATCAACATTGTCGCTGAGGCGTTCCAGGCTCACATCCACATTACCCGTGGTAAGGGTACCAGTAAAGTCAACCTTTTCCGTACCGGCAATGTGCACGGCGTAGCCACGGCCTACTTCCAGGGAACTGCCCAGGCCGGCGGGCACTACAAAGCCTCGGTCGAAGGGTGCGTAGGTGCTGGTCCGGCTCACCCGCTTCTGGTCATAGGCGAATACGGTCGGGAACGGTTTGATTTTGCCCGGCGTGGCCGAGGCATTATAGGCGCTGGCCTGACTTACCTCGGGGGTGAAGCCGGGCGTAGCCAGGTCGGCCACGGTTGAGCCGCTCACCGGGGCGCTGTAGTGGCGGTAGCCCAGGCCGGAGTTGCGGCTGGGGTCGAGGTAGCGCTGCACCGTGGCCGGCCCCACCACCGTGCCCCCGGCATTTACCACCAGGGCCGTGCCGCCCGCATCCGAGAGCAAGGTAAACGTCTGGCCATTGGTGCTGAGGGTGCCCGTCAGGGTAAGAAGGCGCTGGAGGGCGGCGGCCCCCGCAAGGGTTACGCCGCTGGCTTCCACACGCAGGTTCCAGAAGCGGCTCAGGCTGCTGCCGCCCGCACTCTGGTTGCTGGCCGCGCTAAAGGCTACCGTACCGCCCGTGGCCGTAAAGGTGCCGTTATTGACCCAGTTACCCTTCAAGTTCAGCGTGCCCGCCGTTTGCGTCAGGCTGGCTCCCGGGTCAATGGTCAGGCTGCGGGTGAGGGCCGTGCCGCTGCTGATGGCCGGGTACCGGTTTGCCCCGGACGGAATGGTGGCGTCGAGGGTGGCCGTGGGCACCCCGTTGGTCCAGTTGCTGGCCTCATACCAGCTAACGGAAGTGACTCCGGTCCAGGAAGTTGCCGTTGAGGGCAGGGTGTAGGTAATGCTGAGGGGAGCGGCGGCCGTGTTGCCGTTGCCGGCAGCATCCTCGGCCACGCCCGCAGCCAGGTTCACCGTCACCGGCCCCGCCCCGGTTGGCGTGATGCTCACGCTGTAGGAAGCCCCGCTCCCACTCAGGTTGCTGGCCGTGCCGTTGCTCACCACTACCTCGGCCAGCGTCAGGCCCGTCACGCTTTCCGAGAAGCTCACCGTTACCGGGATGGGCGAGGTGCTCGTCGGGCTGCTGGCCCCGCTCCCAATGCTCACCGTGGGGGCCGTAACGTCTATCGTGAAGTTGTTAGTATTGCTCGTTGGGCCGGTATTGTTGGCTGCGTCGGTGGCCCTGGCGGACACCGTGTGGCTGCCCTCGCTCAACGCCCCGGGCTGGAGCAGGCTCCAGCTACCGTCGGTAGCCGTAGTGGTGCCCACAAGACTACCATCCACGCTAACGCTGACGGTGCTACCCACTTCGGCCGTGCCGCTGTAGGTAGGCGTAGCGGTGCCGAGCAGACGGCCGTTGGTGGGGAGCAGTACCACGGGTGCCGATGGGGCCGTGTCGTCCACATCCGTTACGCTGATGGTCAACACTTCCTCGTACACGAGCCCGGGGTCAGTGGAGCTGGTTGCCCGCACCCGTACGGAGTAGCTGGCTTTGGTTTCGAAGTCGAACACCCGCGCGGTAAGCAGGGTGTTGCCCGAGATGCTGAAGTCCCCGTTATCGGTGGCGCCGGGGCCATTTACCAGGGTGTAGGTATAGGTGTCGCCGGCCGTGGCTGACGTGGTGGAGAACGTGCCGACCCCGGTATTGATGGTGGCATTTTCCGCTACGCTGCTGTTGCTCAGCGTCAGATCGGTGGGGGCCGTAGCTTCCACCGTGAAGGGGGCCGACGTAAAGGCCTGGTAAGTACTGGTGCTGCTGGGGGCGCTGCTGCCCACATGCACCCCGTTGATAAACACGTTCACTACCTGATCCTGGCTGGAGCAGCAGGTGCGCTGGGCGGCCTGGAAGTTTACCTGATAGCTGCCGATGGAGGCCAGCAGCGGCTGCTGCAGCGCTCCGTTGCCGGCGGCGCTTTGCACGAAGGCGACGGCCGTGCCATCCGGGGCCGCCGGGGGGCTGAACAAACTGCCATTCAACGCAATACCCGAGCGGCTGTTGAAGGTCCAGCCCGGCGCCGTAGGGTTGTAGCCAAACGTGCCGTTACCAAGCGGGCTGTACGACTCGAAGCTGCCGTTGCTCACCCCGGGAACCGCGGTGCTGGTACCGGCCAGCAGCAGCCGCACTTGGTCCACAAACACGGTCACGTCGCTGCCTGTCCCACCCGTGCCCTGCAAACTCAGAACGGGGTTGGTAAAGCTTTTGGTGATGGTGTATTCCTGCCCGGTGGTAAAGGGCACATTGGTAACCGTGGGGTTAATGCCCGTGCTGTTGGCCACGTCCAGCCGCAGGGTCCCATTGCCCGTGCCCGTGTTCACCGTCACCTTATACATCGAGCCCGACCCCGAGACGCTGGTCACCCCTGCCCCGCTTATACCGGTGGTTGTCAGGGAAAAATTGCTGGTCGAAATTCCACTTATGTTCCCGGCAAAGGTTACCGTGTACGTCACCGTCGGCATGGCCGTGGGCGAAAGCTGCCCTCGGCTCACTGCCGTTACGGTGGTTGAGGGCAGGGTGTAGGTAATGCTGAAGGGGGCGGCGGCCGTGTTGCCGTTGCCGGCGGCATCCTCGGCCACGCCCGCGGCCAGGTTCACCGTCACCGGCCCTGCCCCGGTTGGGGTGATGCTCACGCTATAGGAAGCCCCGCTCCCACTCAGGTTGCTGGCCGTGCCGTTGCTCACGACCACCTCGGCCAGCGTCAGGCCCGTCACACTTTCCGAGAAGCTCACCGTCACTGGGATGGGCGAGGTGCTCGTCGGGTTGCTGGCCCCGCTCCCGATGCTCACCGTGGGCCGCACTTCGTCCACATCAATGAGGTTCACCGTCACTGTAGCCGATGCGCTGCTGGCTGGAGTCCCATTGTCTGTTACCTGCACCGTCAGCGCAAAGCTGGGCGTGGTTTCAAAGTCGAGGGCAGCACTGTTGGCCACCGTAAGCTGGCCGGAGCTGGCGTTGATGGCGAAGGCGCCGCCGGTATTACCTCCCGTAATGGCATAGGTAAGGGTATTGCCATCGGGGTCAGTAGCCGCTATGGCGGCCCCCACGCTGGTGCCGTTCGGGGCATTCTCGCTTACCGTACGGGTCTGGGCGCTAATAACCGGCGCATTGTTGAGCGTCCCGGTAATGGCCAGCTCGTCAAACACCACTTCCTCCTGCCCATCTACGCGCACCTCTATCCGAAAGCGGATTTCGGACCCGGTTACGTTGGCTGGCAGGGCCAGATCTACGTTCTGGAGGGCCGGGCCGTAGGTGGCGCCATCGGCCGTGCCATTCAGGTCGGTATCCCGCTGCAGCTGTCCATTGGCCGCGCCGGTTCCGTAAAAAGCAGCCAGCAGCGTGTAGCTGCCGGTGCCCACCTGGTAGTACACCTTCAGGTAGCTGGAAGCTTCAAACGTTTCGTGGGTGGCCGATACTCCCGAAGCCAGCCGCAGATTCAAGTGCAGATTGGCCGTGTTGGTCGCATTAACGGGCGCCAGTTGCAGGATACCTACCTTTAGCGGGTCCGGGTTCTGGCTCAGGGTAGTGCCCTCCGCGTACCACACCGAGCTGCCGGCAAAGCCGGTGAAATTCTGGGGCGAGCAGGCCACGGGAAGCGTAGTACGGAAAAAGCCCAGGCAATTAACGCCCGGGGACCGGAAGGTGTTGGAGGAGTAGCGGGTGCCTTCGCCGTCGCTTTCAAAGCCTTCCGTGTAAGGCAGGGCCGCGGCCGCGTTCAGCTGCACGGTAATCGTGATGGTGCGCGACACGGCGTTGCTGGTTACGCCGGTCGGGTCTACCACAGTAAAAGTCACCACCCGATTACCGCCGGTGGCATTAGTGGAGTTGGTATTCACGTACGTCACGTTCCGCAGCGCGGTCTGGTAGTTGGCCAGCGAGGAGGTGCCCACCAGGGAAAGAGTGCCATCGGCCGGGTTGAAGGAAGCCGTGATACCGCTGCCTACCGGCGGCGTGGTTGCCAGCACGTCCTGCCCGCTCACATAGTTGGTGGCAATTTTCACGGTGGCGCCGCTGGCCGTTGTGTGGTCGGCATCATTCACAGTTAGGGAGCCGGTGATGGCAGTGGCCGCGCCACCTTCGCTGTAAGCCAGGCTGGTGGTTTCGAGGCCGGCCAGTACCGGGGCCGCGCTGCTGGCCGCCGATCCGTACAGGCTGATGTAGTCAATGGCGGCTTCCTCGCTCAGGCCATAGTAATCAAACTCCACCATCACCTCCAGGGTGGTGCCCGTGCCGGTTACCGGAAAGGTAAACTCCTGAAACGCCAGGGTTAGCCGGGGAGAGTTCGTATCATCGGTATCAAGCGGATAAAAGACGCCGTCGTTGTCGGCGTCGCGGCGCATGTAGCCTACGCCATTCGAGGCCCCGTCGCTGGCAAACCCACCGATAATCACCCAGGTTCCACCATCGAGGCGGGCCTTCACCCGAATGAAATCGGTGTTTTCCCACACCCCCGTCGCTTGCGCTCCGCGGGCATCCGCCAGGCTCACCCGCGCCTGCAGGTTGGTTTTGCCCGCTACGTTGTAGGGGTTAAGCGCCACGGTGCCGGCCACCCGGATGGGCGCCGCGCCCGCAGGTCCGCGCACCCCTTCGCCCGCAATTACCCAGTTGTCGGTAGAGCCGGTAGGCTGGGTTGTAAAGCCCGTTACGGGTACGCTGGAGCGCAGAAAATACTGGTTGTTGCTTCCGCTGGTCGTCGTTGTCAGCTCGTTGATGGTGTAGCCCCCGGTGGTGGCAAAGGATTCTGTGAGCAGCTGGGTCTGGGCGTGAGCCCCCAAGGCCCCCAGCAGCGCCAGGCAGAGTAGAAAAAGTCGTCTCATAGCTTCTTTGGGTTAAGGAAAATCGAGTTTTGGGAGAGACGGCGCCTTTCTCAGCCGGCCGACGCAATGGGGGCGCTCAGGTATTCGGGGAGTTGCTCCCCGGCCTGCAAGCCCAAGGCGGCCAGCTGCCCGCCCGTGAAGTAGCCTTCGTCGAGGCCCACTATGTCGAGGCGCAAACCGCTGTTCTGTCCGCAGGCCACTACCAGGCCCTCCGGACCCGTGGCCAGGACCACAGTGCCCGGCGGAGCCTGCAGCGGCTTAGGCAGCTGGGCCAGGGCCGTGGCGCCCAGCACCCGCAGCAGCTGGCCCCGCAGGGTGGTGATGGCGCCACGGTTCCAGGGATTGGCGGCGCGCACCAGTCGCTCCAGGGCCTGGGCCGGTTCGGCCCAGCGCAGACATACATCAGCCAGCCCGGCCCGCGGCCAGTAGCGGGCCAGAGCCGGGTTTTGCGGTATTTCTACCAAAGGAGCCGTCTCGCCCTGCCAGGCGGCCAGCAACTGCCGGGCTACGCCCGCAGCGGCCACGGCCAACCGAGCCCGGTGCAGCCCGTGGGTATCGTGGGCGGCAATGGGCACAGCCTGGGCCAAGAGCACGGGCCCGGTATCGAAAGCGGCTTCCATCCGGTGCACAGTGACGGCCCCGGCCGCCTCGCCGTGGCGGATCTGCCAGAAAATTGGTTCGGGTCCCCGGTAGCCGGGCAAGGCGGCAAAGTGGAAGTTGAGAAAACCCAGCCGTGGGCCGGCGACCAGCACTCGGGCCGGCACCCGCCACGGAAAAGTGAAGACCAGCACCACATCAGGCTGGCACGCGTCCAGCCAGGCCAGCAGCGCATTGCCCAGGCCTGGTCGCCCCAGGCGCACCACGGGCCAACCGGCGCCCAGGAGCTGCGCGGCCAGTTCGTCGGGCTCGGGGTGCTCGGTAGAAGGCACTGCTACGCTGCACACCGCCCCGCAGGTAGCCAGCTCCTGCACGGCGGCGAGGCCCAGTACACTGCCCAGAATTACGGCAATCCGCATCGAACGAAAATTAACTTTGTAACCATGCGCCGGCGGGCGGCCCGGCCAGCCGCCTAGTCTCGGGAAGGGAAAATGCCCTGCAGGGCAATGATGTAGTTGAGGGCCTGGTAGGGCTGCCGGTTTTCGTGCGGCAGGTTGTTGCCGGCCGGTTGCACCGTCAGCTGCAAGGCATCGGCCGCCAGGGTGCTGGTAGCCGGGCCAGGAGCGTACTGATTCACGCTGCAGACACTGGGGAACTGATCGGCCGGATCCGTATTCACGGCTTCGTCGGCCGTATTGATGGTGCCGCTCACCGAGGCGTGTCCGTGGGCAGGAAGCTGGTCTGCCGTGAGGGTTACGGCTTCGGTGCCGGCCTTTTGCCCCAGGGCGTACCCCTGGCCAAAGCCCACCGGCACACGGCTGCGCAAATCGGGTAGGGCAAATGTGGTAATGCCGTTGCCGCCGTAATACGTGCCCAGCAAGGAAAAGAGGGCCTGATTTTGATTGATTGGCAGCAAGGAACCGTCGCAGACGGCCCAGTAGCGGGGCACAATACCAAAACCCGCCAGGCGAATTTCGCCAATGAAATTTTCCATGTATAACAAGAAGGAAGAAGCGTGAACAAACCCCGGCTGTCGGTGCTGCTTAGCCCGGGTTTGGGAAAATGCCCTGCGTGGCAATGATATAGTTGAGGGCCAACGACGGCTGCCGGTTTTCGTGCGGCAGGTTGCCCCCGGCCGGCGCGGTCAGGGCCGCTACCGTGTTAGGCGAGGTAGCGCTGCCCGTGCTACGGCTAGGCGCGTACACCGGGTCGGGGCCCTTGGCCAGCAGGTTGGTGGCGGGCGTGGGGGCCGTAGCGGCCGCCGAGGTGACGCCCAGCTTGGCCTGGGCCGCGTGCGTGTGGCCGGCCATGTTATTGGCCGTCAGTGCAACGCTTTCTACTCCCCCCAGCGCGCCGGCGGTGTAGGCAGAAAGGCCCGGCCCCTGCCCTACGCCCACGGCTGCCCGGCCGCACAGGTCTGGCAGGCCGAACGACTGAATACCGTCGCCGCCGTATTGGGTACCCAGCAAGACGAAGAGGCTATCATTCTGCGCGATAGATAAAAGCTGACCAGCGCACAGCTCCCAGCCAACGGGAGCGAAGGTGCCGGCAAAAAGCCGGATTTCTCCTAAAAAAGGATCCATAGGTAATAGGTGGCGTGCTGAAGATGAAAGAAGACGATTAGGGGCGCTGGGGGAAAATACCCTGCAGGCAGATGCAATAGTTGAGCGTCAGGTACGGCATCATGTTATCGTGCGGGGCGTTGCCCCCGGCCACCGAGGTAGGCCCACCGCTCACGCAGTTCAGAGCCATATCGGCGTTGCCCACGGTTTCGCCATACTCTTCCGAAGCGGATAGTGCCAGGTAGCCCACAGACGGGTCGTTGGAGGTGCCCGTTTCGGCTACCGTGAGGATGGAGCCGGTTACGGTATGCGTATGGGCCGGCAGCTCCTGTGGTTGCAGGGCCAGACTGGAAACGCCCACCATTTCTCCGAGGCTGTAGCCGCTGAGCCCCGCCCCGCTGCCCGCCCCAATAGCCGTGGCTCCCGCCAGGTTGGGCAGGGCGAAGGTGATGCGCCCATCGCCGCCGTAGTAGTTGCCAATGATGGAAAAGAGAGCCGTATTCTGCTGAATAGGTAGTAGTTGCCCCAGGCATTGGGCCCAGTACTTGGGGGCAAAGTTGTAGGGCATGAGGCGGATTTCGCCGATGAATGCGTCCATGAAAGAGAAGGAAGAGAAGGAATGGTGAAGAGGCAGGCGGCGCGGGCCAGCAAGCAGCCGAAGGCTCTATAGCCCAGGGAATGGGCCCCGGACCGGAAAAAAACCGAGGGAAAAATAGAAGGCCACTCGCGATAGGCCGCGAATGGCCTTCTGTCTTCCCGCATCTGCGGATGGGCCTCCCCTCATAGCATAATAAATGAGGCTCACCGGCGCAGGCCGTTGCCTATTGAGGCTGCACGGCGATGTTCACCCCGAAAATTAGGGGAACCAGCGAGGTAGACGTCACTTCCAGCGTCATGCTGTCGCCCGATTGGCTCCAGTTCATCGACGAGCCGCCGCTGGAGCCACCAATCTGGAATGGACCAACCTGGATACCGCCCGAAGCCGACCAGTTTTGCTGGAACTGCTGATAAGTGGATTGACTCACAGAAATAGAAATAGTGGGTTGATAGCACACCAGCATAGCTGTTTTAAAGCACGGCACTACGCCGCCTGCCCCAAACATCCAGGTAGAGCCGGCTTGCTCATAGGCGGTATAACCCTGAGTAAAGGGGCCATTCTTGAACACATTCGTGCCCGAATACCACTTACCCGGCGTGATGCCGATGGTGTCCCAGGCCTTAAAGCTGATGGTGCACGTCAGCGACGAATCGGTGTAGAACTCACTGATCTGCTGCCAGGAAGCGTTGGCGTACACCTGCCAGAACCAGCTACCCACGCTGGTTGAGCCCTGGGCCCAGGTGTTGGAGTAAGAATACGCGGCCGAGTTGTTGCCGAAGCTGATGCTGCCCGGCGTGGCCCCGCCACCCTGCACCTGGTTTACCCACTGCTGCGAAGCCAGCGCCAGGCTCCAGCTGGGTACCGGCGGGTTGCCCGAGAGCGTGGGGTCACTGAGCTTGGTGTAGTAGTCCTGGTCGGCCGCCGCAGCCTGGGCGTTGGCAATGTTCGGGGTTTTCTGCTGCTGGGTAAGCGCCGTCAGCACGGCCTGGTTTTCCGTCACCTGGTTCATGGCGGCCGTCAGCTGGGCATTGTAGGCAAAGCCAGCGGGCGAGGCCAGCCACGCGGTAAACGTGGGGTTGTTGCCCGTTACCTGGCTGTTGTAAGCGGCCGTGGCCTGGTTCAGCTGCGTCTGGTAGTTCTGCGTCGACTGGGTAAGGTTGTTTTGCGCCGCCACAATCTTCTGCTGCAGCGCCGGGTCCGTGGTATCGAGCATAATGCAGTTCAGGAACTGCTGGTAAGCCCCATCATACGTAGCCCCCGACGATACGTAGGCGCCGGTAGCACTCCACTGCGGAATAGTGGCGCAGAAGTCGTACTGGGCGGCGCTGGTGTAGCCCAGGTTGTTGGTGGGCCAGTTCCAGCTGGTCATGGGGTACACCAGCTGGAAGTTTTGCGGGCTGGTGCCCAGCCCCTTTACAATGGCACCGTAGAGGATATTCCAGGCACTGTCGTCGGCGCTCAGGGTGAGCGGCGAGGCAGTGTCCTGGGCGCTGGGGGCTTCACTGTGGCCGCGCAGGCCACCTAGCAGAGCTGGTGCCTCGGCGGTGGCGGAAACGGCGGTAGCGTCCAGGGTGTCGGATGAGGTCTGATTCATGGCGTTTGGTTGTGGTAGGGGTTGGAAAAGAGAGTGATTCGGGTGGACACACCAGTGCCGCTCGGCCGCGTGGCTGCTGGGATATCCGGATAAGAAAGAATAGGGCGGAGTGCAATAGGTAGCACGGGGCCGATGTCAGCGAAGCGCCGCATCGGGTGGCGTTTTCAATAAGTCAAAGGTTGGGGTTTGTCCCGGCCGCTACGCTCAGAATTGAGACAAAAACACTCAATTCCGGGACGACCCGAAACGGAATGTCCCAAGGCCCGTAGCCCCGGGCCGCACAAGGCGGGTAGCGCCCCTCCCGGCAGCGCACGGCATAGCGGCAGCTCATCAGTCCGGCACTGGCTACCCTTCGGCCACGGCTGCGTTACATTCCCAGAAAATAGAATAGCCGCCCCGAAAGCAGCACCAGGGTGCTTTCGGGGCGGCTATTGAGCCAGTGCCGGTATCGGCTAAGCGCCAGCTACTAAGTAGCGCGAGTTGGTAAACTGCGGTAATACACGGGCTGGCCCCTGCAACGCTTCTCTCCCAGACCAAGCTGCAAGCGGCCAGTATCAGGTAAACCAGCCAGCCCAAAAAGACACCCTGGCCCAAACGGAGTTCAGCCGGCTAATCCTTTAGTCGAGGGTGTGCGAAACGGCCGCCGACTGCGTACTCCCGGTGGCAATAAACTCACTGGGGGTAATGTGGTACAACTCTTTAAAGCACTGACCGAAGTAGGCCGGCGTGTTGAACCCCACGATGTAGGCTGTTTCCGACACCGTATGGCCGGCACGCAGCAGCTCGGTGGCTTTACGCAGGCGATACTGCTGGATAAGCTCACTGGGTGCCAGCTGCGTGAGCGACTGAACCTTGCGCAGTAGGGTTTTGCGGCTCATCATCATTTGCTCGGCCAGCCATTCCACGTTCAGCCCCGGGTCGTCGAGGTGCTTTTCCAGCACCGCGTACAACCCGCGCAGCCAGTTGCTCTGCACATTTTCGGGGGCTTCCGGCGCCGGCCCGGGCGAAGCCAGCTGGCCGGCGTACAGCTGGCGCAGGCGCTGTTGCCGGGCCAGCAGGTTGCGCAGCCGCACCAGCAGCTCGTCAAGGTGAAAAGGCTTGGTCAGGTAGTCATCGGCGCCCTGCCGCAGGCCGGTCATGCGCTGGTCGTGGGTGGCCTTGGCCGTGAGCAGCACCACGGCTACGTGGTCGGTGGCGGGGGTGGTCTTGATGCGGTCCGTCAGCTCGTAGCCGTCCAAAACCGGCATCATCACATCCGAGACTACCACATCGGGCAGCTCCTGCTGCACCAGCAGCCAGCCTTCCTCCCCGTTGGCCGCCGTCAGCACGCGGTATTCGGCGGCCAGCTGCCGGGCCAGGTAGGTGCGCAGCTCCTCATTGTCGTCGAGCAGCAGCAGCAAGGGCACCTCAGCTGCCTTGGGCCGGACGGCCGGGGCCGGCGGCTGGGGCAGGCAGCTGGGCTCAACCTGTTCCAGCAGCGTAGCGGCCGATGCATCGGTCACCGGCTCGTGCTCGGCCGGGAGCAAAGGCAGCTCTACCAAAAAGGTGGTACCCGAAGGGGCCGTCGTGCTGCTCTGCACGGCTACCTTCCCGCCCATCAGCGAGGTTAGCTCCTGCACCAGAGCCAAACCAATGCCTGCGCCCCCCGGCAGCTGCCCACTCCCCGGGGCGCCCTGATAAAACCGGTCGAAAATGCGCGGCAGGCTCTCGGGCGCGATGCCGGGACCGGTATCGGCCACCGTGAGGTGCACGGTATTTTCGGCGGCCAGGCTTACGGCCACCTGGCGGGGCCGGGGCGCCGGGACCGGCGGCGCCGGCATAAACTTGAAGGCGTTGCTGAGCAGGTTATACACAATGCGGGCCACCTTTTCGGCATCATAGCGCCACTTGCCGCTGAGGGTGGAGCGGTAGCTGAGCTGCACATCCTGCTGGCGGGCCAGGGGCTGGAAGGAGTCCACGAGTTCCTGCACGTAGTCGTTTAGCAGGCCCACCTGCGTTTCTACGCGCACCTGCCCTACTTCCAGCCGGGCCAGCTCCAGGAGCTGGTTGATGAGATGCAGCAGGTGGCGGGCGTTGCGCTCAATGGTGAGCAGGTCGTGGCGGGCCGTTTCGGGCAGGTTGGCGGCTTGCAGCAGCCCGGCCGTAGGCGCCAGAATCAGCGTGAGAGGGGTGCGGAACTCGTGGGTGATGTTGTCGAAGAAGTGGGTTTTCAGGTCCGCCAGCAGCTTTACCTGGGCCGAGTCGCGCAGGTGGCGCACGTGGTCAGCCGTTTTCTCAATAGTGGTATCGAGGTCCGTGAAGTTGATGGGCTTGCAGATGAAGTCAAATGCCCCCCGGTTCATGGCCGTGCGGATATTGGGCATATCCCCGTAAGCCGACACAATGACGGCCCGGCTGTGCGGCATCAGCGCGGGCAGGCGGCCCAGCAGCGTCAGGCCGTCAATGTCAGGCATGTTGATGTCGAGTAGCAGCACGTCGATGTCGGGCTCGGCCTGTATGGCCGCCAGCGCGGCCTGCCCGCTGGTGGCAAACCGGAACTGGTAGGCCCCTTCCCGAATCTTGTGCCGAAAACGCAGATCCAACAGCTCGGCTACTTCTTCTTCGTCGTCTACGACCAGGATTTTGATTGGCATGAGTGCGGGCGAGTTTTAACGGTAAACAAAAATAAGGCAAGACGGGTCCGGCCCTAGCCCGGCAGTAGCAGCTGGAACTCGGTTCCCTCCCCTTCCCGGGAAGAAACCAGAAACTGGCCGCCGTGGCCTTTCACCACGATGTCGTGGCTCAGCGACAAGCCCAGGCCGGTGCCCGTGCCGGCGGGCTTGGTCGTAAAAAAGGGCTGAAAGATTTTCTGCCGCACGGCTTCCGGCATGCCGCAGCCGTTGTCTTCCACCCGTAGCTCCACCTGCCCCGCGCGCCGGTGCGAGCTTACCCGGATGCGGGCCTGGTAGCCCCCAGCGGCAAACTGCTTCTGCTTTTCGGCTGTGGCGTAGATGGCGTTGTTGAAGAGGTTGAGGAGCACCCGGCCCAGGTCGGCGGGCACCACGCTGACCTGGCCCACCAGCGGGTCGAAGTCGGTTTGGATATCCACCCGCAAGCCGGGGTCCTTGGCGCGCAGACCCGAGTACGTGAGGTGCAGGTACTCGGCCGCGAGGCGGTTGAGGTCGGTGGGCATGGGCTCCCGGGGGCCGGTATGCGCGTGTTGGAGCATGTTGCGCACAATGCTATCCACGCGCTGGCCGTGGCGGGTAATAAGCGTCAGGTTGCGGTTGAGGCGGGCCAGCAGCTCGTCTACGCGGGCCTTTTCCGGCGGGGCCAAGTTGTCAAACGTGTTGGCGGGCAGCTCTTTCAGCAGCTCGCAGCTGCCCTCGGAGAAGTTGTTGACGAAGTTCAGCGGGTTTTGAATCTCGTGGGCAATGCCGGCGGTTAGCTCCCCCAAGGAGGCCATGTTCTCGCTGTGCACCAGCTGCTGCTGCGTGGCTTTCAGCGTAGCAATGGAGTGCTCCAGCTGGTGCGTGCGCAGGGAGAGCAGGTCGTTTTTTTCGGTCAGCAGCCGCAGGGTGTTGGCATTCACTTGGTCGAATACCATGGCCACCACCCCCAGAATCAACATCAGCCCAAGCAGAATATCGAAGTGCCAGAACAGCGCGTGCTCGGCCGGCACGGAGTTGGGCAAGTGAATACCGCGCCGCTCCAGCTCCCACAGTACGCCTACGCTAAGCAACGTCACGGCGAAAAAGATAAGCCCACCCCGCCGGCCCAGTAGAAACGTGCCCGCCACCGGGCAGAGCACCAGCCAGCTGGTAGTAGCCGCGTAGTACCCACCCTGGTAGAGGCAGTTCACGAACACGCCCAGGTAGCCCACGGTGAGGTAGATGTAGCCGAAGGCCACGGCTGAAAACAGCCGGTGCCGAAATCCAAACGGCAGCACCAGAAAGGTGACGACGTTGAACAGCATCAGGTACACGCCGGGCCAGAACCCGGCCCACCAGCACAGCAGCAGGAAGTTAAACGAGAAGGCACTCGTGAGCAGCACCGTGTTGATGGTGATGCGCACCTGCCGCAGCTCGTTGGCGGAGCCCTGAAAGCCGGCAGGCAGAAAGAAGTCGGTGAGGCGCGAGAACATGCTAGCCCACCAGCGTAAAGGCCACAATACACGCCAGCAGCATCACCAGGCCCTCGAGCAGGCCGGCCAGCAGCAGCCAGCGGCCACCCTGGCCCAGGGCCCGCACCAGCAGCCACGGCACGGGCAGCATCAGCAGGGCCTCGGCCAGGTAGATGTAGTAGGGCACACCCCACAGCTCCGGAGCCCCCTGGTAGTTCCACCACCCGGCCCGGATGGCCCAGTTCTCATACAAGGGTATCAGCAGTCCGCTCACGGGCACCAGCAGTAGGCCGGCGCGGCTGGCGGGCATCCAGCGCAGCAGCAGCCAACCGAGGTAGCCAATCTGGGTAAGCACCACGGCCCAGCTGACGGGCATATACAGGGGCGAATCCCAGAGCATGGGCTCGGGGCGCGGGTACAGCAGGGTTTTGGTGAAGGACACCAAGTAAGCGTCGGCCACCAGCTCGGCCAGGCCCGCTACCAGGGCAAAAGCCAGCAGCCGCCCAATCACGACGTCGCGCGTGGCACTGGCGTAGAGCAGGTAAGCGGCAAACAGGCCATAGCTCCAGCGCGCGGCCGAAATCCAGCCCTGGTGCGTGAGGCTGTCGTGAATCAGCAGCAGAATGCCCAGCGTCATCAGCCCCAGCATAACAGGGGTGCGGTACGGAAACGTGCGGTCGGCTAGCGTAGTAGTGGGATGCATAGAAGATGGTAGAAAGTAGAGGGTAGACGAGTGAAACTGGAAGCTAGCAGGCGGAAATCAAGGAGGTGTTAACCATCCCTGCTGCGTGTTAAACGCCAACTTCTTGGTTCTCCAGCCACAGCTACTGGCGGAACCCGCGGAGCTTGTGGTAGTAGTAGTTCAGCGTGTGGAGCACGCGGCCAATCCAGGGCAGCTCGCCGGTCCAGGGCAGGCCGCGGGCAAACCGCCGCCGGTCAAACCAGCGCGGAATGGCCAGGATGTCGGGCTCGTGCAGGGGCCAGATTTCGCAGTATGGCGCTGAGGAGCCGCTTGCGGCCAGAATGCCGTTCACGGCGCGGCGGGCGGCTTCGTTGGCGCCTTCCATGGTGGCCAGGTCGGTGTTGGTGCGCACGTAGTCGGAGGCCAGAAATAGGTTGCGGATGCCAGTGGCAGCCTCCGGGCGCAGGCTCCAGGAGTTGGCCGTGTTCACCAGCAGGGGCTCCGCGTCGTGGGCCGAAACGGTGGGGTTGCGCAGCTGCCCGTCCTCTTCCTTGATGTCCGAATCCACGTTGGCCCGGAGAATCATGCTGCGGCTGATAAGCGGGGCGTCGCCGTTGTTGAGGCTTTTTTCCAGCTGATTCCACACCTCGTCAATAATTTCGGGCAGGGTACACTCCGAGGCAGCCTTTCCGTTCAGGCCCGGCGCAAACCAGTCCGACACGTCCACCGACAGCAGGCCTTTCACCTGCCCATCCCCGAAGCCGCTCATGGGAAACTTCGGCCAGAACTGGGGCTGCGAAATCACCGTCAGCGCCCAGGGCGAGTCGATGCAGATAACGTGGCCATTGGTGAGCGGCACATCCTGGTTAAGGTAGTATTGCACGCCATTCATCCAGTTTAGGCTGTGGCGGCTGGGCTGGGCCAGGTCCACAATGAAGCCCAGGGTAGCATCCACGGCCAGCATCTGCGGGTTGATGAGCAGGGCCATCCGCTCCAGCGGCACCGCGCTGATGTAGTAATCGGCCTGCACCAGGCGGGCTTCGTGCGTGTCCAGGTTGACTACCGTCACGCCATTGATCTGCTGGGTTTGCGGGTCGCAGTGAAACTCGGTGGTCAGGTGGTGGTGGTAATACGTCACGCCCAGGCTCTGCAGGTGGCGCAGCCACGGAAACAGCCACACATCGTTGGTAGGGCCGTTCAGCACCCGGTCGGTATGGGCCGAGGGGTTGGCCATCAGCAGCAGCAACTGCAGCAGAATGTCGCCCCCGGTTTTGGTGCTCATCAGCTTGGGCTGGGCCGCCACCAGAGAGTGCGTGAGACCTCCCACGCAGTATTCCTCGTACGGGCAGGGCTGCCGGGTGCCGCACTGCTGGTCGGTGCTCATGTACTGCCACCAGGCAATGCGCTCATACACCTGCTGGCGCCGCTCGTAGGAGCTGGTGAGCAGCTGCCAGATACGGGCCGCAAACACCTCCTTGTCGGAGGTCGTCAGGCCGGTATCGGCCGTCAGCACGGCCTCCACCACGGTCTTCCAGTCGTCCAGCGTCTTGGGGAAGTTGACGATGCTGACAATGGGCTTCTTGCCAAAGCGCGTCATCATCACCCGCGTTGTCATCACCAGATTATCGAACACGCCCTGGGCATTGCCGGGGTACGGAATGCGCTTCATCGTGTCGGTGATGTGGCGGTAGAAGCCGGGGAAAAACCGGAATCCGTGCTCCCCGGGCAGTGGGGCCTGGCCGGGGGCCGCGCTGTGGGGTACGTCGGTGCTGCGGGCCTTGCCGCCCACGTACCGGGGCTGCCGCTCATACACTTCTACGGCAAAGCCGCGCTCGGCCAGCTCATGGGCGGCACTCATGCCCGCCACTCCGCCACCGAAGATGGCCACTTTTGTTTTCATAGAACAGGGAAGAAGCAGGGTACAAGGCAGGTGCGCGGGCGACTTCCGGGAAGCCGGCCGGCAGCGTTGGGGCCCGGGGCCCGGGCTGGCCGGGGCAGCGCCAGCACCTCACCTGAAAACAAACATATCATTTGTTGCGACTATTCTCGCAGACCGGGGGCGGCGGCCAGCTACGGCGGGGCTTCCAGGGTGGCGGGCCCGGGGGCATCTGGCCCTCACCCGCAACCGACTAGCCGCAACCCGCCCTATCTTTGCCGGAACTTATTGCTCACCCCTACTCTGCATGATGCGCAAACAAAAGCCCGTAAAAGACTCTTTTGTTCGGATGACCGAACTGGTGCTGCCCAACGACACGAACACGCTCAATAACCTGATGGGGGGCCGCATGATGCACCTGATGGATGTGGCCGCCGCTATTTCGGCCCAGCGCCACTCCAACCGCATCGTGGTTACAGCTTCGGTAGATAATGTTTCGTTCCGGGAAGGCATCAAGCTGGGCAACGTCGTCACGCTGGAAGCCCAGGTGACGCGCTCCTTCAGCTCCAGCATGGAAGTACACATTGATGTGTGGGCCGAGGATATTCCCAACGGCACCCGGTTTAAATCCAACGAGGCCTTTTTCACCTTCGTGGCCGTCGATCAGTCGGGACGCCCGATTGATGTGCCCGAGGCGGTGGCCGAAACCGAAGACGAAATCCGCCTCTACGACGGAGCCCTGCGCCGCCGCCAGCTGCGCCTGGTGCTGGGTGGCCGCATGAAGCCCCACGACGCGGCCGAGCTCAAGGCCCTGTTTGAGATGGAGTAGGTCAGCTACTTGGTATAAGCTACCGTACTTTCCTTCTGACTGGCCCTACTGCTTAGCGAAGTAGTAGGGCCAGCTTCATACGGAGCCGGGAAACCCCACTTATTGCTTAACTTCCGGTCAGTCCTTGTACTGCATTATGGATACCGCTGCAACTCTTTCCTTTTTCCAGAGCTTCTACGCCAACACCCCCCTGTACGTCGTAGCCGAGCCAGAGCCAACCTTGCCAGGGCCTACTGCGGCTGAAGTGCCCGCAGCGCCCGTTGCATCTTTACCTGCTGCAGTACCCGTAGCTCAGCAACCGACGCCAGCTCCCCTGGCTCCGGCCCCGGTGCCCGTAGCAGCTACAGCCCCTGCGCCACCACAAGCGCCTGCTCCAAAGCTTCCCTCACTGGGTAGCCTCAAACCTAGCAACCACCCAACCGGCCCGGCGCTGCCACCCGTTTCTGCTGCCACGCCCCATCCTCCTGCATCGGCGGCCTCAGCACCGGTAGCACCGGCTTACCAGCCCACCAACCTTACGCTGGCCGAACTGCCGGCTGCTGCTCCCGCGCCGGCCGCCCAAACCGGCCGCATTCAGCCTACCCCTACCCAGTCGCCGGTAGCGCACGTGCCGTTTTCGACGCTGGGCAGCAACGCCCGGGGCCTCATCATTCTGGTACGCATGTCGCCCGACCAGTTCCGCAAGCTGCCGCGCAACGTGTTTCTCAACAACCTGCTCAAGGCCATTCGGCTGGTGATGGAGGACGTGGTGCTGGTAAACGTGGAGCACGAGAAGTTTCCGGTGGCTTTGTGCAGCCTGCGCCAGCACCTGCACGCCCGCCAGTTTCTGGCCTTCGGCAAAAACCTGCTCGACGTGGCCGTGTACACCACCCAGCCCTACGAGCCTGTGCTGCTTTACGGCGACACGGCCTTCCTTGGCGCCGGCGAAATCGACATGCTCGAATACGACGCCGGCCGCAAAAAGCAGCTCTGGCAGGCTATCCAGCGGATGTTTTTGGGGTAGTATTTTTGAACACCTCTGCTGCTTGTCAGTACTTCATTTAACAAAAAAGCCGGGCCATGCATGGCCCGGCTTTTTTGTTGAATGAAAGGTTAGGTTACTTCAGCACCGAGGCCAGCGTGTTTTCCAGCTGGGCGCCACGCAGGTTCTTGGCAATGATTTTTCCCTGGGGGTCAATCAGGATGGACAGCGGAATGGACTTCACGCCGTAGGTCTGGCCGGCGGCCGACTCCCAGCCTTTCAGGTCCGACACGTGGGTCCAGGTCAGCTGGTCGTCCTTGATGGCTTTGAGCCACTTGTCGCGGCTCTGGTCGAAGCTCACGCTGTAGATTTCGAAGCCCTGGCCTTTGCTCTTAAACTTCTGGTAGGCCCGCACCACGTTGGGATTTTCCTTGCGGCAGGGCCCGCACCAAGAGGCCCAGAAATCGATGAGTACGTACTTGCCGCGCAGGCTGCTGAGGGCTACTTCCTTGCCGTCGGGAGCCAGGAGCTTGATTTCGGGGGCCATCTGGCCTTTGGCGGTAGAGCGTATTGGGTCGAGGCGGGCCACCAGGGCCTTGGTGTAGCGCGAGTCGGGCAGGGAGGCCTTAAACTGGTTGGCCATGGAGTCGGCAAAGACAAACTCCTCGTCGGGGTTGAGCAGGTTGCTCACCACGAAGGCCGAGGCCACCGACTTGGGGTTGCGGCGCACCAGCGCCTTGATGGCGGCATTGCTGCGGGCCTGGGCGGCCAGATACTGCCCTTCAATAGCCTGCATGGAGTCGGCGCGGCCGGTTTGGGCCGCCTGGTTGTAGCGCTGCTCCAGGGCCTGGGCCTGCTGGCGGCTGCGGCCCATCACGGTGCCCAGTTGCTGGAGCATCTCGGAATCAGCGGAGCCTTTCACGGTGTAGCCTTCCGATAGGCGGTTGGCATCACCGCTCAAGGTAAGCTTAGTGCGGTTGTCGAGGGCGAGGAGCACTTGGTTCTGGTCGTTTACCTTCACTTGGTAGAGGCCAGCCTCAGGCACGGTACCCGTGAAGGTGAACTCGCCCTTGTCGTTGACGGTAGCCGTGTCGCGCGAAACGAACTGGGTTTCGCCCAGTTCGGCCAGGTACACTTTGCTGCCGGCCGCGGCATTCGTGAGCTGACCGTTGATCTGGAAGCCCGTAGCGGCGGCCGCGCCGCCCTCGGTGGTAGGCACAGTGGACTTGTTGCAGGCGTTGGCCATGCCCAGCAGGGCACCCAGGTAAAGCAGACTTTTCATTTTATTCATCATTCAGAAAGCAACCCGACTTGTTGGAAGCCGGAAACACAGAAGCAGGAGACGGTGAAACCGGGCGCAAGTTGCCTAATCCCGGGGAATAGCGCCGCCAGTGCGGGCCATAGTTGCTTAGCATAACCCGCAAATCCGGGGTAGAGTTGCAGTCGGTAGCGGCCGGGAGAACAGGAAGAAGGCAAAACCGGCCGGACAATCCACAGCTTAATCCAGCGGAATGTATTCCGAAATCTTCTGCCCCAGGGCGCGGCCGTGCAGGTCGGTAGCCAAAATCTGGCCTTCGGGGCCCAGCAGCAGGTTGAAAGGCAGGGCCGTGACGCCGTAGGCGCGGGCCCCGCTGCTCTCCCACCCTTTCAGGTCCGAAACCTGGGGCCAGCTGAGCTGGTCGGCGGCCACGGCCCTAAGCCACTTGTCGCGGTTCACATCCAGTGATACGCTCACGATTTCCAGGCCCCGGGAATGAAACTGCCCGTAGATTTTACGCAAGTTGGGGCTTTCTTGGCGGCAGGGCCCGCACCAGGAAGCCCAAAAGTCTACCAGCACGTACTGGCCGCGCAGGCTGCTGAGCTTGAGGCTGGAGCCTTCGGGCGTGGGCAGCTGCAGGTCCGGGGTGATGACTGCGCTGGCGCTGTCCAGGGTTTCGCGGTTAGTAGGCGCTGCCCGGTGGCAGCTGATGGTGGAGGCCAGCAACAGGCCGCAAACGACGAGAACGGGGGTGCGGAAAGGCATGGCCAATATTCGGCAGCTCTACGGCAAATAGCAAACGCCCACCAACCGCAGGGCAGTAGGTGGGCGTGGCAGATGAATTGGTAAACGAAAAGCAGCCAGGCAGGTAACCTCTAGCTTGATTAGGCGTCGAGCTTCTGGCGCAGGAGCTGGTTGGCGAGCTTGGGGTCGGCTTTGCCACCGGTGAGCTTCATCAGCTCGCCCATGAACATACCCGTGAGGCTTTTTTTGCCGGCGCGGTACTCGGCCACTTTGGCCGGGTTGGCATCCAGCACTTGCTGAATCATGGCTTCCAGCGCACCGGCATCTGACTGCTGCAATAAGCCCTGGGCCTCAGCGGCGGCGGCGGCGGTGTGCGTGGGGTTGTCGAGCAGGAACGGGAACAGCTGCTTGCTGGCTACCGAGTGGCCCACCTTGTTTTCGTCGATGAGCCCAATGATGTCGGCCACATGCCGGGGCGTGAGCGGGAACTGCTCCAGGGTGAGGGCCCGCTCGTTCAGGTAGGCCTTCACGGGGCCCGTTACCCAGTTGGCGGCGGCTTTGGCGTTAGAGGTCAGGCGTGTCAGCTCGTCGAAGTACAGGGCTATGTCCTTATCGGCCGTCAGCACGGTGGCGTCGTAGTCGGAAAGGCCCAGCTCGCCGGTGAAGCGGGCGTAGAGCTGCTGGGGCAGGGCGGGCAGCTCGCTCTGGATGCGGTGCAGCCAGGCATCGTCAATCACCACCGGGGGCAGGTCGGGCTCCGGGAAGTACCGGTAGTCGTTCATGGTTTCCTTGCTGCGCTGGCCGCTGGTAGTGCCGGTCTGCGCGTCAAAGCCGCGGGTTTCGCTGATAATTTCCTCCCCGGCTTCGAGCAGGGCAATCTGCCGCTCTATTTCGTACTCGATGGCGCGCTGCACGTTGCGGAAGGAGTTCATGTTCTTCACCTCCACCTTGGTGCCGTACTGCGCGGCGCCTTTCAGCATCACCGACACGTTGGCGTCGCAGCGCAGGGAGCCTTCCTCCATGTTGCCGTCGCAGATTTCGAGGTACTCCACCAGTTTCTTGATTTCGGCCAGGTATGCGTAGGCTTCCTCCGAGGTGCGAATGTCCGGCTCACTCACGATTTCGATGAGCGGCACGCCGGCGCGGTTCAAGTCCACCAGGGTTTCTACTTCGCCCGCTAAGTGCATGGATTTGCCCGCATCTTCCTCCATGTGAATGCGCGTAACGCCAATGCGGCGCTCCGAGCCGTCGGCGAGGCGGATATCCACGTGGCCCTCGTAGCAGATGGGCGTCTTATCCTGGGTTATCTGGTAGCCCTTGGGCAGGTCGGGGTAGAAGTAGTTTTTGCGCGCAAACAGGTTGTCGCGGCGGATGTGGCAGTTGGTGGCCAGGCCCATTTTCATGGCGTACTCCACGGCCGTGTAGTTCACGCGGGGCAGCGTGCCGGGGTGGCCCAGCGTAATCACGCTCAGGTTGTTGTTGGGCAGGGCGCCGTACTCGTTTTCATCCGAAGAGTACATTTTGCTGCGCGTGAGCAGCTGGGCGTGTACTTCCAGGCCGATGACGGGCTGGTATTTGGCTTTAATAGCTTCGTCCATGTAGCACAGGTTGGCTTGCGCCGAACTTTGATTTCCGCAGCAGTTGCGGCGGGGCTGATTGTGGGTGCAAGTTAAGGACTCGGCCGCTAGGAGCACGAAAGCGGGCCGCAGGAAAGTTTTCTCCGCGTCCCACTCCGGTTTTCAGGCTTGCCTATGCGGTTCCTCAGTCGTTGACCACCGGCACGTTGGCATCCAGGAAGGCGGTGCTGGCCCGGTTGTAGGCCTCGTTGAACTTCTGGCTCTGGGTGTTCAGGGTTTTGATGTAGCGGTTGTAGTCCTCCACATCGGCGCGGGTGAGCTGGTCTTTGCGCAGGAGCAGCTCCTGCAGCTTGCGGAAGTCGTTGCCGCACTCCACCACGTAGAAGTTGGCCAGGTTCTTCGCCGCGTCGCGGTACTGGTTCTGCTTGCCCCGAAAAGCGGGCAGGGCCGCCAGCTCGGCGGCCGAGGTTTCGGCGGCTTCCAGCTGGGTGCGGGCCGTCTCAAAGGCCGCGGCGTCCTGCTTGGTGAGGGCCGCAGAGAAGGCGGCATTCACCTTTTCCAGGCGGAAGGTGGTCAAATACACTTTGTGGTGGTAGGCGCTAACCTCGGAAATCTGCCGCATGGTTTCGCCCATTTTCCGGCTGGCGGGCGTTTCCTGCATGGTCAGGCCGAACTGCCGGGCAAAGCGCTGCTGGGCCGCCTCTACACTGTCGCCGGCGGCTTCCAGCTTGGCTTCGGCCTGCTCCATAGTGTCGAAGTACTGCTGCATGGCTTCCAGGCTCTGGGTGCGGCCGGCGGCCAGGGTATTCACCTTTTTGTAGTCGAGCGAGTACACGCTCAGCATCTGCTGAAACGAGGCCTTGGCTTTGTCGCGGAAGTCGGTGTTGCCTTTGAAGGCCGGCAGGTGGGAAATCTTGGCCAGGGAGAGTTTATTCTGGGTGATGACGTCCTGCAGGCGGGCCGCAATCTTCTTCTCATTCTCACTGTGCGCCGATTTGCTGATGTAGCGAAGGCACTTCTGCATCATCACCTGCTGCTCGGCCACGATGAAGTTGTTGTACTCCACGGGCTCCGTGAACCTGGTTTGGGCCGTGGCGGTGGTGCCAGCCAGCAAAAGGAAGGCGGCGGTGAAAAGGGTAGAAAGGCGCATAGTTGAGGTTATAAAAAGTGGTTTTTAGCGGACTTGAAAGGTTACTGGCACTGTAAAATCCGCGCTGGCTGGCGTTCCATCTAACTTGCCGGGGGTCCAACCATGAAGCGTTTTTACCACACGCAATGCCTCCGCATCCAAACTCGGGCTTACGCTTTTCAAGACGCGTGCATTAACCACCTGTCCACGGGAGTCAATTGTAAAACTGACCATTGATTTGCCTTGCTCTCCGTCACGGAGCGAGTTAGCTGGATACACTGTGGCTGAACGGATAGCCTCCAGCAACGCATTTATGCCACCCGGATACTCCGGCAATTGTATGAAAGGAATCCAGGAAGTGGATTTGCCGGCCGCATCAAAACACTGTGAAACCATACGCTTCCCTAACTTAAATTCCTCTTGGCGGCGCAAAACCCCATTGGAATAATACACCAGTACTTTTCCCTGACGTTTACCCGCCACAAATCCTTCCTGGGTGTATATCTGTCCCGATTCGAACCAGCGGCGGTGGATACCATGCAACGTGCCTTTTTGCAGGTTGCTGTAGGGAATTTCCTCCTGCTTTTTCCCCGAAGCATAGTAGTGGGTAATTACGGCCGCCCCCTTCGCTAGCCGAGTCGTATCAGTACGAGCAGCTTGCAACGGGTGAAAACTTATGCTATTATTCTCCCCTAACTCGGTTTTGAAGAATCCATTAATGGATTGCCCGTTAGCTGAATAAGCATCAAGCAAAGAAAAAGCTATACTAACTATCCAAGCACAATGCTTGATAACACCAGAGCGAGACATTATTTAGTCGTACTAATGGACATGAAAAATGGGCGCTGCAAGACATCCTGCCTTACAACGCCCATTGCGGTTTAGTAGCCGAATAGTCAAAGCTATTAAACTAGCTCTTGATTAGCAACTACCCCAGCAGCCCGCTTACCAGCGCCTCAGCCTTGCTGATAGCAGCGCCTAGGCCGGCTACGTTCTTGCCGCCGGCCGTGGCGAAGAAGGGCTGTCCGCCGCCCCCACCCTGGATTTCCTTGGCCAGTTCGCGCACCAGCGTCGAGGCGTTGAGCTTGCCACCTTTGGCCAGCTCGTCGTCCAGCATCACGGCCAGTTGGGGCTTGCCGTCGATTTCGGCGCCGAGCACGGCTACCAAGTTGGGCACGGCCTGGCGAAGGTTGAAGGCCAGGGTTTTGAGCGAATCAGCGGAAGACGCCTGCACTTGCGCGGCCAGGAAGTTCACGCCATTCAGCGCCTTCACCTGGCCAGCCAGCTGGTCTTTCTGCTGGTTGATGCTCTGCTGGGCAAACTGGTCGATCTGCTTGCGCAGGCCGGCAATTTCCTCGGTTTGCTTTTCGATGCTGGGAATGAGGTGCTGGGGGTTGCCCAGGGCCTCGCGCACCTGGGCCAGCAAGTCCAGCTGCTGGTTCACGAAGGCTTCGGCAGCCTCGGCCGTCACGGCCTCAATGCGGCGTACCCCGGCCCCTACGGCGCTTTCCGAGGTGATTTTGAAGAAGCCAATGTCGCCGGTGGTACGCACGTGGGTGCCGCCGCAAAGCTCCACCGAGAAGTCCCGGTCGAAGGTGATGACGCGCACGAACTCCCCGTACTTCTCCCCGAACAGGGCCGTAGCCCCCAGGCTCTTGGCCTCTTCGATGGGCACGTTGCGGCGCTCATCCAGCGGAATCTGCTGGCGGATGCGCTGGTTGACAATGGTTTCCACCTGCCGCAGCTGGTCGTCGGTTACTTTGGTGAAGTGGGAGAAGTCGAAGCGCAGCAGCTTCTCATTCACCAATGAGCCTTTCTGCGCTACGTGCATGCCCACCACCTCGCGCAGGGCCGCCTGCAGCAAGTGCGTAGCGGTGTGGTTGCGGCGGATCTGGTCGCGGCGGGCAGCATCAAAGCGGGCCGTAAACTCGCCTTCCAGGTCCTGGGGCAGTTCCAGCACGGTGTGCACGATGAGGTCATTTTCCTTCTTGGTGTCCAGCACGCGCACCTTGCTCAGCGCCGACTCCAAGTAGCCCGTGTCGCCAATCTGCCCGCCCGACTCTGCGTAGAACGGGGTCTGGTCGAGCACCACCTGGTACTCGGTTTTGCCTTTGCGGTCGGTGCGGCGGTAGCGCAGGATACGGGCCGGGGCCTGCTCCTGGTCGTAGCCCACGAAAGCCGGCTGTTCCTCTGAGTCGTGCACAATTACCCAGTCGCTCTGCTCAGCCTCCTGCGCGTTGCGGGAGCGGTTTTTCTGCTGTTCCAGCTCCTTTTTGAACCCGTCCTCGTCCACCGTCAAGCCCTTTTCGCGGGCAATGAGGGCAGTGAGGTCGAGCGGGAAACCGAAGGTATCCGACAATTCGAAAGCGGTTTTGCCGTCGATGCGGTTGCCGTTGGCATTAGCGGCTTCTTCCAGAGCATCGAGGCGGCGCAGGCCGTTTTCCAGGGTTTTGAGGAAGGCAATTTCTTCCTCCTCTATCACGCGCTGTACAAACTGCTGCTGGGCCTTCAGCTCGGGGAAGATGTTGCGCATCTGCTCGGCCAGCACCGGCACGATTTTGTACAAGAACGGCTGCTTCTGTCCCAGGCTCGAAAACGCGTAGCGCACGGCCCGGCGCAGGATGCGCCGAATCACGTAGCCGGCCTTCACATTGCTGGGCAGCTGGCCATCGGCAATGGTGAAGGAGATGGTGCGGATGTGGTCGGCAATGACGCGGATGGCAATGTCGGTCTTCTCGTTTTCGGTAGCCGGCTGGTCGTTCACGGTGGCCGGGGCGGTACCGTGGTACTGGATGCCGGCCTCGGTGGCAATGAACTGAATCAGCGGCTGGAAAACGTCGGTGTCGTAGTTGGACTTTACGCCCGACACGGCCATCATCAAACGCTCGAAGCCCATGCCCGTATCTACGTTCTGCTGAGGCAGTTTTAGCAGCGACTTATCGGCACGACGTTCAAACTCCATGAACACGTTGTTCCAGATTTCAACTACCTGCGGGTGGTCGGCATTCACCAGCTCAGCTCCGCCTTTCTGGGCAATTTCGGCTTCGTCGCGCAGATCGATGTGGATTTCGGTGCAGGGGCCGCAGGGGCCGGTGTCGCCCATTTCCCAGAAGTTGTCCTTCTTGTTGCCGGGCAGAATCCGGTCGTCGGAAGTGTACTGGCGCCACAAGTCCTGCGTCTCCGTATCGGGGCCGAGGCCGTCGCCCTGGTCGCCCTCGAAGTAGGTGACGTACAGCCGCTCCTTAGGCAGCTTGTATACCTCGGTGAGCAGTTCCCAAGCCCAGGCAATGGCGTCTTTCTTGAAATAGTCCCCAAACGACCAGTTGCCGAGCATCTCGAACATGGTGTGGTGGTAGGTGTCGTAGCCTACCTCTTCCAGGTCGTTGTGCTTGCCCGATACGCGCAGGCACTTCTGAGTGTCGGCAATGCGCTTGAAGGGCGCGGGCTTGTTGCCGAGAAAGTAATCCTTGAACGGGGCCATGCCCGAGTTTATGAACAGCAGCGTGGGGTCGTCCTTGACCACGATGGGCGCCGAGGGCACGATGTGGTGGCCTTTGGAAGCAAAGAAATCCAGGAATTGCTGGCGGACGTGGCTGGCGGTGGGCAGTGACATGGTAGAATAGATGACGGCGGGCGCAGAAATTGGCCGCGGCCGGGATTTTGGCTACTTTTCGCCTTTCCGGCGGAAAGGCGCTAGCGGCAAAGGTAGCCGACTGAGCCGGAAAGCGAAATTACCGCCGCCAAGCTGGCTTTTTTGGCCGTCATTCCGAGCGAAGCCGAGGAATCTCGCGTGCTTATGTTGTGGTGTCAATCATGAGTTACCACACTAGCGAGATTCCTCGGCTTCGCTCGGAATGACGTTCTTTAGAGTTTAGAATACCTCCTGCCCCATCCCATGCCCTACAAAGACCGCGAAATCGAAAAGCAGTACTTCACCATCGGCGAGGTGGCCGCGCAGTTCAACGTGGCACCTTCGCTGATTCGCTTCTGGGAAACGGAGTTTGAGGAGCTGCGCCCGCGCAAAAGCAAGAAAGGCAACCGTCTCTACACGCCCCAGGACATCGACACGTTCCGCACCATCTACCACCTGGTGAAGGAGCGCGGCTACACCATTCCCGGCGCCCGCGACATGCTCAAGCAAAAAGGCCCCCAGCTCAAGGAGAAAATCGACGTGATTCAGAGCCTGGAGCGGGTGCGCAAGTTCATGGTCACGATGAAAAAGGAGCTGGACGCCATTGGAAAAGCGCAGCAGGGGTAATTATTCTTCTGCTTGCCTAATCTGTGCAAAATAGTTCGTAGCAGCTCCTGCGGCGGGCAAGCTAATTCCTAAGAAAAAACCAATCAGATCAGGAAGAAGGCTGAAGACCGAATTTAGGACGAAGCCTAAGAGGAATTGTGTGCCGAAAGCCCAAAGCAGAACTTGTTTAATTTTAACTGATTCTGATGGATACTTAGATTGAAGTACTTTGTAGGTCAGGAATCCAACACATAATGGCATGATAAGATACCTCATTAAAAAATAGAATGTTAACATGACGATGAGGCTTGATACATCATCTTCCGTCATGTGGTCAAAAGGGTTCCAATGATATTCGGCATGAGCAGGCATAGCAATAAACATCATTGACACTCCTGCCAAAGAAGCAAAACGTAACAATTTCAGATATTTCATACTGGTCTGTACTCTTATGTATTCTCTACACTAAAGTTCATTGAAATAAATTCATGAACGACGACACCCTGCTCCACGAAGTCGCCCTGACGCTGTTTCCCGGCGTGGGGCCGCAGCTCACGCGGCAGCTGATGAGCTACGGGGGCTCGGCGCGGAACGTACTGCACCTGCTGCCGGGCAAGCTGCTCAAGATTCCGGGCGTGGGACCGGCCACGGTGGCCGTACTTACCGGCAAGGAGCGTATGGCGGCCCTGCAGCAGGCAGAAGCATCGGTACGGAAAGCGGAGAAAGAAGGCATACAACTGCTGTTTTACACCAGCAAGCAGTTCCCGGCCCGCCTTAAGCACATTCCCGACGCGCCAGTGCTGCTCTACTACCAGGGCACGGCCGACCTCAACCAGCCCAAAACCCTGGCGCTGGTGGGCACCCGCCAGGCCACCGACTACGGCCGCGAGCAAACCGAGCGGCTGGTGCGCGGTGTCGCCTCCCACCGCCCGCTGATTGTGAGCGGGCTGGCCTACGGCATCGACATTGCCGCCCACCGCGCGGCCCTGCAGGAAGGACTGGACACGGTAGGCGTCATGGCGACGGGCCTCGACGTCATTTACCCTCACGCCCACCGCAAAACCGCCGAGAAGATGCTCAGCCAGGGCGGCTTGCTCACGGAGTTTCCCTTCGGCACCCCGCCCGACAAGTACAACTTCCCCGCCCGCAACCGAATCATAGCCGGGCTGGCCGATGGCACTGTGGTAGTGGAAGCCGCAAAAAAAGGCGGGGCACTGATTACGGCCGACCTGGCCCAGGGCTACGACCGGGACGTGCTGGCCGTGCCGGGGCCCCTGGGGTCGGCGGCCTCCGAAGGCTGCCACGAGCTGATCAAAACCAACAAAGCCGCGCTGTACTCCGAGCCGGCCGATATCGAGCAGGTGCTGAACTGGGACCTTGCCCTCCACCTCACCGGCAAACCCCAGGCCCCCACCACGTTCGACCCGCTGGATTTTACGGATGAGGAGTTTGGACTCCTGACGGTACTGCAGCAGGCTCCCAACCGTGAGGAACACCTTGATTCCCTGGCCTGGAAAGCCCAGCAGCCCGTGCACCAGGTGGCTTCCCTCCTACTGGGTCTGGAGTTTCGGGGGCTGGTGAAGGCGCTGCCGGGCAAGCGGTTCGGGCTCAGCTGATTTCTTTGCGCATGGTATGACATCAACAACGTTCCTGCTCTACAACGGTCGGTTGCTGCCCGAAGCCGCGTTTGCCTTGCCTTTGCCCAACCGCGGGCTTTCCTTCAATGATGGATTTTTCGAAACCCTGGTGTGGAGCCAGGGCCGCCTGCGCTACGCTGAGCAGCACGCGCGCCGCATGCAACAGGCCGCTGCTGTATTAGGCTTAGAGCTTCCAGAGGCAATAAGTACTGCCCAGCTAGAAGCCGCTTTAAGCCAACTTGCTCAAGCCCAGCAGCTACCCCAGGTCCGGATGCGGGTGCAGCTCTGGCGGGCTGGCGCTGGGCTCTACACGCCCGAATCTCAGGAAGCAGAGTGGCTGGCTACGTCCCAGCCCTTCCAAGCCAACGACACACCCGTTCAACGTGCTGACTTTGCTAAGACGGTACAGACGCAGGTCTCCCCGGTATCATTTTGTAAAGGCCCTAACGCGCTACTATACGTAATGGCGGCCCGGGAGCGGCAGCAGCGGGGACTCGACGACTTGGTGTTGTTGTCGGTGGCGGGCTACGTGGCGGAAACTATTTCAGCGGCCATTTTCTGGGTGAAGGATAAGCAGCTCTACACCCCGGCCTTGACGACGGGCTGCGTGGCCGGGGTGCGCCGGGCACATCTGCTCCAGGTTGCCCGGCAGCAAGACATCGAGTGCCACGAGGTCCTGGCCCGCCCCGAAGAGGTGCAAAGGGCAGATGCAGTGTTTTCGGCCAACGTGGCCGGTATACGCTGGATCAAACAGCTGGGCACGACTTGCTGGGAGGCTGAGCATCCGCTGCTCAGCCAGCTGCGGCACTGGGAGGCGCAGCCCTGACTTTATCGACCCGGCGGAGTTTAACTTAAGCGCCTTACCGCCACCCGTGGCGGTAAACCACCCACGCCATTGTGCCCCAGAAGATCAGCAGCAGCGCAATACAGAAAGCCTGACCGAGAAGATTTCCCAGCCGGCTGCCTTCCTGCTGAAGGCTTTGTGGTTGCTGCCAGAGCTGGCGTAGCGGTACCTGCCCGCGGCTCTTGACCGAGAGGCTGAAAAGGCCTACCAGCCGCGCCAAACCACGAAAAAGCCAGCCGAAAAGCCCATCGACTAATCCCTCTAGTACGAAACTTGCAACTGCCTCAAACATACCGATGCTATGGTGGAAGCTATACCGCCACCGGGGCTTTGATGGCAGGATGCGGATGGTAATTTTCCAACTGAAAATCCTCGTACCGGAAGGCGAAAATATCCTGCACGTCAGGGTTCAGGCGCATCTGGGGCAGCGGGCGGGGCTCCCGGGTGAGCTGCAGGCGGGCCTGCTCCAGGTGGTTGCTGTAGAGGTGAGTGTCGCCGCCGGTCCAGATGAATTCGCCGGGCTCCAGACCAGTTACCTGGGCCATCATGAGCGTAAGCAGGGCGTAGGACGCAATATTGAAGGGCACACCGAGAAATACGTCGGCGGAGCGCTGATAGAGCTGGCAGCTGAGCTTGCCATCGGCCACGTAAAACTGGAAGAGGGCGTGGCAGGGCGTGAGGCGCATGAGCGGCAAGTCGGCCACGTTCCAGGCCGATACCACCATGCGGCGCGAATCGGGCTGGGTGCGCAGTAGATGTACCATCTGGCTGATCTGGTCGATGCTCTGCCCGTCGGGGGCTGACCAGCTGCGCCACTGCTTGCCGTAGATGGGGCCGAGCTGCCCGTTTTCGTCGGCCCACTCCCGCCAGATCGTCACGCCCACGTCTTCCAGGGACTGGTTGCTGGTGTCGCCGCGCAGAAACCAAAGCAACTCGTGGATGATGCTTTTCAGGTGGACTTTCTTGGTCGTCACCAGCGGAAAGCCTTCCTGCAAGTCAAACCGCATCTGGTAGCCGAATACCGAGAGTGTGCCCGTACCGGTGCGGTCGGTTTTCTGGGTGCCGTGGTCGAGAATGTGTTGGAGCAGGGCGTGGTACTGGCGCATAGAAGGCGAAAAAGCAGGTCAGGGGAAGAAGTCAAAAGTACAGAAACCCGCCCGAAACGCCGGTACGCTTTGGGCGGGTTTCTGCTGCTCATTCGTCCTTTGCTAGGTGGACAGTGAGCAAAAAGGGCGTCATGCTGAGCATAGCCGAAGCATCCCTACAGCTGGCTAACTTCTACTGTGAGGACGAAGCGGTAGAGATGATTCGGCTATGTTCAGCATGACAGTTTGGAAAGTTTTTCATGTCCTTAGGCGTGTATTGCCCATACAGGCTACCAGCCAAACCGGACCACGTAACTGCCTGGCAATTTAAAGACTACTTACCTGCACCCACCCTCAGCTTCTTCAGATGCTCAACTGCCCCGGTGTTCTGTGGATTCAGGGCCAAGGACTGCTGATAGTTGCTAATGGCCAGCGCGCTATTGCCCTGCATTTCATAGGCCTCCCCCAGGCTGTCGTAGGTATTCCAGCTGTTAGGGTGCAGGTCCACATTCAGCTGGAACAGCTCGACTGCCTGCTTGATCTGGCCTTGCCGAGCCAGCACATAGCCCCACTCATTTACAGCGTCTTCGGACAGGTGCAGCTCGGGGTGCGTTTTCTTCACGGCATTGTACACATCGAGAGCCCGGCCGTGGTCTTTCGAGGCCAGAGCGCTGCGGAATGCCTGTAGCGCCGGCGGCACGCCGTACACGCCTTCCACTATCTGGTGGGCAAGATCCCACAGCCGCCCCTGCGTTTGCGGGTCCGATTCGTTGGCCAGCACCACAATGCCAAAGCCCAGCTCGGGGTAAAAGCTGCAGTAGCTGGCAAAGCCGAAGGTGCCGCCGGTGTGCACAAACTGCCGCTTGCTGTCCGGGGTCTGGCGCATAGTCCAGTTCAGGCCAATAGCTTCTGCGTCCACGCGTCCCCAGGTTATCTGATGACTTAGGGCTACGGCTTTATTTGATTCTGCCAGCTGGTAAGCCAGATACTTCACCATGTCGGCCGCGCTGTAGCGCAAGCCACCTGATGGTTCCAGGTTCCCGATGAAGTGGTACGGCATTCGGTGGCCCTTTTCATTGTGCCCCACCGCCAGCTGGCTATTCCCGGCTTTTGCCTGCACGGCGCTTTGCAGCTGCAGCGGCTTGGCTATGTATTTTTCCACCAGCTTTTCGTACGGCGTCTGGTAGACGCTTTCCAGGATGTAGGCCAGCAGCTGCGCCCCGGCGTTGGAATGCCGCGGAATCAGGCCGGGCACCGTATCGGGTTTTACGGCGTGCAGGTCGGCGTAGAACTGCTGCTTGGTGTAGGTGCTCGATGCCCTAAGAATAAGCGCCGGAATAGAATCGGGTGGGGCCTGCTGCAGAATGGCGGTCAGATCGGGCAGGTTGTCGGGCAGGGCCGAGGTGGTATTAGCCAAGTGCACGAGTTTGATGGGCTGGCCAGCGTAGGCAAGGTTAGGATACTTTCCTAGCATGTACTTGCGGATATCATCCTCCAGGCTCACCCGTTTTTCCAGCACGGCCTGGGCCAGCAGCAGACTCGTAAACGTTTTGCTGACCGAGCCGATTTCGTAAATGGTATGCGGCGTGGGCGCCTGGCTCGTTCCTTTTCGCGTGGTGCCGAAGTTGTAAAAGTAGGTGTGCTTGTCTTTGATGATGCCTATGGAAAGGCCTACTGCGGTGGGTTCTTTGCTGAATGGCCTTCCCTCCCGCTGCACCACCAAGTCAAGCTGTTTATTGGGGTTGCTGCTGGCTGTGGGCGCCGTGGGCTGCCCAAACACAAGGGAAGCCATTAGCAGGAAAAGGCCGGTAAAAAGGGGCGCGCGGTTTGCCGTCATAGAAGTCTGGTTTCCGCAGGACACTGCCGCTGCCCGAAAAGGTTACAGCTGGGCGGCAAGTTTTTAACTCGGCAGGCTGAGCTTTGGGCGGCCGGTCAATTTGCCATGAATTCGAATCAGCGTCAGCAACGCCGCAACGCGAAGTAGCACGTCTCTCCTACGGATGGCTAATCACCTCTTCAGCCCTCTCCAACCTCCTGGCGGCGCAGGACTTTTTCGCACTTTTTCCAGTAGTTGAAAAAGCTGGGGAAATAGCCCGCCACCTCCGGCACCAGCCAGGGACGGGCGTCGTGAGTGCCGGGGTAGTGAGCCGTGGTCGGGTGCTGGCGGGTGTAGATGGCCGGTACGTCGGCCAGGTGGGGCAGCTCCGTCACCTCCCCCACGAAAACCTGGATGCCGGGGATATTGTCGGTGGCCAGCTGCTGGATAAAGGCCAGCACCGCCCCGCTCACCGGGAACCGCCGGAAGTGTGAGGGTTCCAGCACCAGGATGCGGTTGGCGGGCTCGTCGGCGCGCCACTGCGGGTCGAGGTGGTAGCTGTTGTAGAGCAGCAGCGGCCGGGCGGGGTCGATAACCGGGGCGGACGGCGCGGGCAGCGGCGTTGCCAGGTCGGGCGCGACGGTGGCCTGCAGCTCCGAGGGCACGGGCAGCGTAGGCAGCTCGCTGTAGGCTACGTCGAGGTAAGTGTGGCGCTGCTGGCTGCCTGTATAGTGGTTGATGTTTTCCTGGTTGCAGTAATACTGCTTGCCGGCAAACGCGCCGGCTACCCACTGCCAGCTGCAGGTGTTGCTGGCCAGGTCGCCGTCGAGCAGGTGGTAGTAGAGCCAGGCCGCCGGAGCCGACCAGTGCGCCCGCCCGATGCAGCAGGCCAGGCTGGCTACGTACATGCGCAGGTGGTTGTGCAGATAGCCGGTGGCGGGCAGGCGGCGCAGATATCCATCCACGGCCGCAATGCCGGTGCGGGCTTCGGGCAGGGCCCGGGGCAGCTGGTGGTGCCGGGCGCCGGGCTGGGGCTGGCGCAGGTCGCGGAACAGCTCGTCGCCGCGGGCCTCCCACACCCGCTGGAAATAGTCGCGCCAGCCCAACTCACTGGCTAGCTTCTGCATATCCTCGAAGGCGAAGCCGCGGGCCTGCAGGGCCTCGTACACCTGCCGGGTGCTGATGACGCCCCGGCTCAGGTAGGGCGACAGATACGTGAGGGCTCCGTTGAGGAAGTTGCGCGAACGGCCGTAGCGCACCGGGTCGATGGCCGCTATGCGGTCCAGAATAACCGCGTACTGGGTGGGGAAGCTGATGGCGGGCGCAGCGGCGGGCTCGGAGTGGGCCTGGCCGGCGTGGAGTTTGCGCAGGTGGGTGCTCATGACGGGAAAGGGGCGCTACCGCTTGCTGATTTTGTTGCGGGAGATGCTGCGCTGCTGGTTGCTCTTGAAGCCGTCTATATCGTCGGGGCGGAGGGCGCGGTGCTTGGTAGCGCGGCCGCTCATGCGCGCCCGCCACATCCGGAATGAGGACGCCTTCATTTCGCGGCGCATCAGGGCAATGACGTCCTTTTCGGCTAGGCCAAACTGCGCCTCAATGGCCTCGAACGGCGTGCGGTCCTCCCACCCCATCTCGATGATGCGGTCGATGTCGTCGGGCGATAAAGGGGCGTTTGCGGGCATACGGCAGCGAATGTGTGCCGGCATGAGGCAGCCGGCGCTTCTGCAACCGTTGGGCTTCGGGGGATGTTTCGGGCGGCAGAGGCTTCAAACCTGCCATTGCCGGTATCTAGCGCAAATACAATTATTGTGCTTGTATCTTTAGTAAGCTCTTTACCCCATATTCTATGAAAGCGCCGAATCTAGGTATCGACCCTGATGATTTGAGTGAAGTCATTATACCGCAAATTGAGAAGTCATTCGGCATTACTTTTCAGCAAAAAGATGTGGCTGATGTATATACCTTCGGCCAGCTCTGTGCGGTAGTACGAAGTAAACTTCCAGCTCAGACAGCCAATGATTGCACCACTCAGCAAGCATTTTACAAACTTAGACAGGCACTTGAATTGCATACTCCGACGGAATCTATCCATCCGGGTGCATTGCTGGTTGACATCCTGCCGGTGGGCCGACAACGGCGCCGGACAGTAGCTGCTATCGAGCGGGAGCTGGGTATGAAGCTCAATCTGCTGGGAATGCCGCCGCTCATTTTAGGGGTTGGCTGTTCTCTCCTGATCATTTCGTTAGGTAGCTTATTTTTCGATCTGACTTTTGGTCTGATCGGCATAGCCTGTTCTATTGCTGGCTTACGATTAGCAGACAAGCTGGGTACCTACCTGACGATCAATACCCTCCGTGATGTAGCTGAGCGCATGAGCAGCCGTCATTACCGAGCCTCACGCCGCCATCCGGAACAGGTCAACCCACGGGAAATAACGGCCCGAATGCAGTATCTTTTCTTAAAGGATTACGGCATTGATTTAATTGAATTAACGCCAGAGGCCACTCTGTAGAAGCAAAAGAGCCACTCGGTTTCGAGTGGCTCTTTTGCTTCTACAGAGTGGCCTCTTTACATCGACTTCACCGCCGGAGAAGCGGCTGGGGCAGGCGTTACTGCAGCCGTCTTGGCGCCCTTCTTGGCGCAGCAGGAGCCGCCCGCGGTGGCTTTCTCGCCGGGCGTGCAGCTGGCTTTGGTGAGGGTGGCGGTAGTTTTCTTGGACTTTTTGCCTTTGGCATCGGTGGGACCTTCGTTGGCCGCAGCCGAACCTACAAAAGCAAACAGGGCGAGGGCGAGCAAAGCGTTTTTCATGGCAGTTCTTGGAAAAGAAGGAAACAAAAGCGGAAAAGCGGCGGTTGGCTATCCGCCTGCTCTAAAGTAGCAAATAAGCCGCGGCCGTTGCATGCCGGCATCCGGCCGGTGGAGCCGCACGTTATTCTTTCTATGCCCCTTCGCAAACTCGCGCACCTGACGCTCCTGGCCCTCGGGCTGCTCACGGCCCTGGCCGTGTTCTTCGTGGCCCAGCTGCGGTTCAACTACAATTTCAACGACTTTTACCCCGCCGGCGACCCGGACCTGGACTACTACATGGCGTACTCCGGGCGCTTCGGCAACGACAACGACTACGTGCTGCTGGGCCTGGAAGCCCCGGCGGGTCAGACGGTGTTCGAGCCCCGGTTCCTGACCAAGGTCGATTCGCTCACTCAATTTATTCAAAGTCGGCGCCACGTTACGCAGGTGTCGTCGCCCACCACCGCCACCAACCCGGTGGTGGAAGGGCTGGGCGTGTTCAACGTGCCCTACCTGCACCCGCAGGAGCCGCAGCGCCGGGCCCAGGACTCGGCCCTGGTGTACCGCACCCCGGGCCTGGTGGGCAACCTGATTTCCCGGGATGCGCGGGCCGTGACCATCCTGTTCCAGACCTCACCCAACCTCAGCAAGCCGCCCGGCGACTCGCTGCTCACGGCCGTGCGCACGGAGCTGCAGCGCCAGGGTATTCCCGAAACGCAGTACCACCTGGCCGGCAAGATGGTGGCCCAATCGGTGTTTGTGGACCGCCTGCAGGTGGAGCTGATGGTGTTTATGAGCCTCTCGGTGGTGCTCGTGACGGGGCTGCTCTGGCTCACGTTCCGCACGTGGTGGGGCGTGGTACTGCCCCTGGTGGTGGTGCTGGGCTCCATTCTGTGGGGCCTGGGCGTGATGTCGGCCTTTGGAGTCAGCATTGATTTGATGACGGCGTTGCTGCCGGTGATGCTGTTCGTGGTGGGCATGTCCGATACCATTCACATCATCACCCGCTACGTCACGGAGCTGGGCTACGGGGCCAGCAAGAAGGATTCGCTGCTAATTGCCCTCAAGGAATCGGGGTTCGGCTCGGGGCTGTCGGCGCTGACGACCAGCATCGGGTTTTTCACCTTGATGACCAGCACCATCCGGCCCATTTACAACTTCGGACTGTTTACGGGTATTGCCGTGCTGCTCACGTTTGCCCTCAGCTTCACCTTGCTGCCGGCCATGCTGGTGCTGCTGCGCAAGCCCCAGCTGCGGGTGCCGCGCGAAACCGGCCACAGCTGGGACGGGGTGCTGGGCCGCATGTTCCGCACGGTGCTGGCCCGGCGGCACTGGGTGGTGGCCATCAGCGCCCTGGTGCTGGGGCTGTCGGTAGCCTCGGCCTCGCGCATCCGTATCAATTCGGCGTTGCTGGATGACCTGTCGAAAAACGACCCGGTGAAGCTGGATTTCGCCTTTTTCGAGCGGCAGTTTGCCGGGGTGCGGCCCTTCGAGCTGGACTTGAAACCCGGCCCCGGCCGCACGATTTACGACCTGCAGGTGCTGCGCCAGACCGAGCAAGTCGAAAATTACCTGCAGAAAACCTATGGACTGAACTTCGTGGCCTCGCCCGTCACTATCATCAAATCGGTGCGCAAGGCCCTGAATGGGGGTTTGCTGGAAGAGTACCGCCTCCCCGACTCGGAAGCCGAGCTGGCGCGCCTGACCCGCAAGGTGAAGCTGTTTCGCAAGAAGCCGGAGTTTCGGGCCCTGGCCTTGCCCGACGGCTCCGAGGGCCGCCTCACCGGCCGCATGCCCGATGTGGGCTCCATCCGGGCCGACCAGTTGAACGCGGATTTGCGCCGCTTCCTGCGCACGTCGGTGGACAGCACCGTGCTGCAAACCCGCCTCACGGGCTCGGCCAACCTCATCGACAAAAACAACGAAAACCTCACGCTCAACATGATTACGGGCATGAGCATCGACATCGTGATGGTGACGCTGATTGTGCTGCTGCTCTTCCGCTCGGTGCGCATGACGCTGGTGGTGCTCATCCCCAACCTGGTGCCCATCCTGATTGTGGCCGGGGTGATGGGCGCAGCCGGCGTGAGCATGAAGGTGAGCACCAGCATCATCTTCACCATTGCTTTCGGCATTGCCGTCGATGACACCATCCACTTCATCTCCAAGCTGAAGCTGGTGCTGCTGCAGGAGCCCAGTTTGTTTAAAGCCGTGCGCAAAACCTACCTGATGGCCGGCAAAGCCGTTATCGTCACCTCCCTGATTCTGGTGGGTGGCTTCTCCACGCTTATCTTCTCTTCCTTCGACGGCACGTTTTACGTGGGGCTGCTCATTGGCCTCACGCTGCTGTTCGGGGTAGTGGCCGAGCTGACCTTGCTGCCGATTCTGATTCTGTGGTTTTACCGGCACAAGCCCAAGGAAATCCGCCAGCCGGTGCCGCTGCTGGAGGCGTAGGCAGGCTTGCTGAGGAGCCACGTATCTTTACTCCCGATACGAGCATGCCTTTCCCTGCCCACCTCCGAAAAAAAGTAGCGCGTCGCCGGATCCTGCGTTTCAGCGGGCGCCTAATTCAGCTTGCCCTGGGTGCCGGTTTTATAGGGTGGTTCTTTTACAACTTTTTTGGGCTTGATCTGGTGAAGGTAAACCAGGAAATGGCGCTAGAAGGCGTCGTAACCAAGCGCGAAGTGAACCGCCAGCATTTCAACTGGTACCTCAACCACGACGAATCGGCGCGGTACGACTTCTGGTCATTTGAGCCCGGCGACGCGGCTACCCGGCAGCAAATTACGACCGACAGCCTCGCGTTTATCCGCTCCACGGGCGACGCATCCGGCTACACCTACTATAACACGCTGGGCTATTACCTGCGCCCCGGGGCCCGGCTGCGGAAAGCCGCTCATTCGTCTTACATCACTGTCGTACAAAATCACCAGGTAACGCGGTGGAAATACCGGCCGTAAGGGCATGAGGTAGCCTATCAACTGCGCCAAGCCGCCATCTTTACCCTATGATCAAACGCCTTTTGCCCGTTCTGCTTGTCCTTGCCAGCGCCGCAGCCTTCGCCCAAACGCCCAGCGCCGCCCCCGACGACCCGTTGCCCAGCCTGATCAGGGAGCGGGAAACGCTGGTGCGCCAGTACGAAGAAGCCAATGCCCAGCGCAACGCTTTTCTGGCCAACAAGCCCAGCAAGAAAGATCTGCAGGAAGTAGTGGACGCCCTGAAAGGCATCATCCGCAAGGACACCGAAATTGTGCGGGCCGTGCAGGCCGCCACCCTGCGCAAAACCGCCGCCGTGGTAGCCGAAAACCAGCAGACCAAGCAGCAGATTACCGTGGCCCAAACCGACCAGACCAGCACCCGGGAGCGGTTTCACGACCTGGAAAACCAGATTGCCAACCTGCAGGAGCGGGACCGGCAGCGCACCAAGAAGCTCCAGGAGCTGCAGGCTACTGCCGAAGAAGCCACCGATGCGCGCACTTCGCGTGAGCTGCTGGCCGCTGCCCTGGCCGTGTTGTCGGTGGGGCTGCTGTTCTACGTGCTGAAGCTGCGCGGCCGCCTGAGTGCTGCCCCAACTCGTCGGCGGAAGTAGAACAACGTTACCGATGTTGGTTAAGTAAACCGTCATGCTGAGCGGAGTCGAAGCATCTCTACTGCTTCGTCCACACGTCAGAAATTAGCCAGAGGTAGAGCTGCTTCGACTCCGCTCAGCATGACGTTCTTTTATTTGAACATCGATATTTCAACTTCGACGCCTCACCACCTTCATGCTCGTGCCCGCCGCCCAGTTTCTAAGCTACGCCGAGGCGGTAGTGCTGTACCAGCAACTCAAAGAGGCCGACGTAGACGCGCTGGTGAAAACCTGCGGGCCGCCGTCATTTCCCTTCGGTGACGGAATGTACTACCAGCTACTGATCGAAGAAGCCGACGTGCCGCTGGCCCGGGAAACGGTGGAAGCATTTGAGCAGCAGCGGGCCACGCCGCAAGCCTTGCGTTGCTCCCGCTGCCGAGCTGAGGGCGCAACGCCGCTCACTAAGCCGAAATGGTGGCAGCGGCTGTACTACGCGGGCACCCAGCTGCACAAATGCCCAAATTGCGGCGCGGTATTTCCCGTCTGAACGCCTACTTTGCCCCGGCACACCAAACCGCGACATCGTTTTGACCTGGACCGAAGAACAGGCCCGCGCCCTCATCACCGACTCCGGCACCCTGAAACGGGGCCAGGAGCTGGCCGCTCCCGCCAAGTGGGGCAACCTGGGCCAGACCGAAACCGCCGCTTGGGGCGAGTGCAAAGGCAGCGGCAGCAAGCCCTACCAAACCGGCATCGACCTCACGGCCCCGGCCTTCAAGTGCAGCTGCCCCAGCCGGGTGTTTCCCTGCAAGCACGGCGCCGGGCTGCTGTTGCTGCTGGCCCGTCAGCCCCAGCTGCTGAGCGGCACCACGCCGCCCACTTGGCTGCAGGAGTGGCTGGATAAGCGCCAGCAGACGCAGGAAAAGCAAGTAGCTAAAGCTGAACCAACCGCCGCGCCAGCCACCGATTCGGGAGCCGCTGAAGCCGCCCGCCAGAAGCGGGAAGCCCAGCGTCAGACGCGCATGCAGCGGGGAGCCCAGGAGCTGGAAACCTGGCTGGCAGATATTATGCGGGCCGGGCTGGCCGCCACCGACCAGCAGCCGCGCACCTTCTGGGAAAACCAGGCGGCCCGCCTCGTAGACAATCAGCTGCCCGGCCTGGCCACGGTAGTGCGCGAGCTACCCACCCTGCGCCACCAGGGCCCCGACTGGCCCGCCCGCCTACTGGCCCGCCTGGGCGAGCTGTACCTGCTGGTGCGGGCCTTCCTGCGCCTGCCCGAGCTATCCGAAGAGGCCCGCCAGGAAGTGCTGCAACAGGTAGGCGTGAACCTGAAAAAGGAAGACGTGCAGGCCACCCAGCCCCCCGTGGCCGACGAGTGGCGCGTACTGGCCCAGACCACCACCGAAGAAGAGCGCCTGACGGTGCGCCGCTCCTGGTTGCGGGGCCATCAAACCGAGCGGTTTGCGCTGGTAGTGGAGTTTTCCTTTGGTGGGCAAGCATTTGCCACACCTCTATTGCCCGATGGTTCTTACACCGGCGAGTTGACGTTTTACCCCGGCCTGCTCCCTCTGCGCGCTATTCCTGGTCAGCTCACATTTCTGGGAATTCAGCCGGGCAACCCCATTCCCGATGGCGGCATTGGGCCCGACCAGCTGCTGACAGAATATGCTGATGCCCTGAGTCGACTGCCCTGGCTGCGCGAGTGGCCCGCCTTGCTCAAGGGCGGCGTCCCCACCCCCGTGGTCGATGGCTGGGTGCTGCGGTTTTCGTCAGCCCCAACCAACGTCGAAAACCCAGTAGATTCGACTTCCCCGGAACAGCACTTCACCGACCTGCCCCTGCTCTGCGACGACCTCTCGGGCTGGGAGCTGCGCGCCATCAGCGGCGGCCAGCCGCTCACGGTGTTCGGGGAATGGACCGGGCAAGTTCTGCGCCCTTTAGTGGGCTGGAATACAGTGGTTGAACCTGCAAAAAGCCTGGTCGATGCCTGAACACGTCACCAACCCCGAAACTACCCTGCGCCCCGGCGCCGACTGGCAGCGGCTGCAGCGCCTAGGCCTGCTTGGCACCCGTCAGAGCCCCGGCGAGCTGCCTCAGGTGCCCGGCTTCACCCTGCCCGAAGCCACGGCCGACTACCGTGAGAAGCAAGCCCTGCTCACGGCCGGTGTGCTGAGCGTTATCCGCAAAGCCGGATACCAACCTGCCACTAGCCAGAAACCAGCCGAAGCAGTAGCCGCCCCCGAAACCCAGGATGCCCTTGGCACCAACGGTACGCAGTTGCTTCAGCAGCTCCTGGAAGGCCAGTACCCCGAGCTGCTGCCGGAGTTTCTGGCGGCGCTGGCCGAAAACCAGCGGCGGGTGCCGCACCAGCTGCTGGTGCAGCTACTCGAACACGCCCGCACCCGCTCCCAGCTTCACCGCGCGGCAGCCGCCGTGCTGGGCCAGCGCGGGGCCTGGCTGGCTTCCCAAAACCCGGCCTGGCAGGCGCTGCTGGCCGCTTCGGAGCAGGCTACCGAGGAAACCGCCTGGGAAACCGGCACCATCGGTCAGCGCGCTCTGTTCCTGGAAGCCCTGCGCCGCCGGGAACCGGCCCACGCCCGCGAGCTGCTGGCGGCCGTGCTGCCCCAGGAACCGGCCAAGCATCAGGCTCTACTCCTGAATATCCTGCAGGAGGGTCTTTCCCCCGCTGATGCGCCCTTACTCACGCAGTACCTGGCGGCCAAAAGCAAGGAAGTACGCCAAACCGTATTGCCCTTGCTCGTGCGCCTGCCCGACGGCACGCTGACGGAGCGGCACTGGCAGCGCGCCGAGCCGCTGGTACAGCTAAAACGAAACCTGCTAAGCAAAAAACTACTGGTGGAGCTGCCCGCTACCGACTGGGATAAAACCTGGCTACTCGACGGAATTGAGCAGAAGGACAGCCGCTTTCCGGGCGAAAAAGCGGCCCTGCTCGGCCAGCTTTTCGCCCTGATTCCACCCCGCCGCTGGTCCGAACACTGGAACCTCTCTCCTTCCAAAATCCTGGACCTCGCCGCTGATACGGAGTGGACCGCGCTCCTGCTTACGGCCTGGGCCGAAGCGGCCGTGTTGCACCAGGACCCGGCCTGGGCTGAAGCACTGCTGGAATGGTTTTACGAGCGGACGCGTAAGCAGCTTCTCGTTCTGCCCACGGCCAGTCTGGCCCGGCTCCTGCCCCCGGCCCGGCTCACCGAACTAGTACTGCCGCTCATCAGCGCCACCCCGCATTTCCACTCTGAGGTACGCTGGCTGCCGCTGCTGCTGCTGGTGCCGGCGCCCTGGCCCGAACGCCTCACGCGCCGGGTGGTGGAAGTGCTGCGCACAGCCTTCAGCAAGCCCGCCGAACTGTACCGCATCCAATACGCAGCCTCTCAACTGCTGGAGTACATGGCCCGCGTAGTGCCTGCCGAACAGTACAACCTCTGCGCCGAGCCCCTGCAGCCCCTGCTCCAGGACGTGCCTTACCTCCACAACAGTCTCGCCCGCCTGCTCAACACCCTGCACTTCCGCCAGCAACTCGCCGAAGCCCTTCACGAGCCGACCGCGCCCGGCTAGCAAGCAATACCGATGAGGAAAGGTTGGCGGTGCTTGACCAATCAGCCGACAAACACCTAGCTAATCGAAAAAGAGCAAGGTCGAAGCAGGACGGTCAATGATTTGATTCACCCGCATCTTCCTCTTTTTTCCTCATCTGAAGAAACCCACTCTTGGCATCTAACTCTACCTTCCTTTATGTCCACTACCGCTCCTTCCAACGTCCTGCGCCCGCACGCCGAGGACGTGTACGCCGAAGAACTAGCCGCCCTGCGCGCCGCCGACCACGACCGGCCCAAGCCCCCGAACTGGCACCTCTCGCCCTGGGCTACCGTCATCTACCTGCTGGGCGGCAAGCTGGACAATGGCTTCGAAATTGAGCCCAAATACATCGGACAGCGGCGGCTGATGGAAATTGCCGTGGCTACCCTGGCCACGGACCGCGCCCTGCTGCTGCTGGGCGTGCCGGGCACGGCCAAAAGCTGGGTATCAGAGCACCTGACGGCGGCCATCAGCGGGCGGTCCGACTTGCTGGTGCAGGGCACGGCGGGAACTTCGGAAGATGCCATCCGCTACTCCTGGAACTACGCCCGTCTCATTGCCGAAGGACCTTCCCTAGGTGCGCTGGTGCCCTCTCCCCTGTTCAAAGGCATGCAGGAGGGGCGCCTCGTGCGCCTCGAAGAGCTTACCCGCATACCCTCCGACGTGCAGGACACGCTCATCACTATGCTCTCGGAAAAGGTGCTGCCCATCCCCGAGCTGTCTACGGAAGTGCAGGCGACCAGCGGTTTTAACGTCATTGCTACCGCCAACGACCGGGACAAGGGCGTGAACGAGCTGAGCAGCGCCCTGCGCCGCCGCTTCAACACGGTGGTGCTGCCGCTGCCCAACTCCCAGGCGGAAGAAGTGCGCATTGTGCAGACGCGGGTGGAAAAACAGGGCAAGGCCCTGCAGCTGCCCGTAGAGGCCCCGGCCCTGGAGCAAATCAGTCGCCTCGTAACCATCTTCCGGGAGCTGCGCTCCGGCGTGACGGATAATGGCAAAACCAAGCTCAAGAGCCCCAGCGGCACGCTTAGCACCGGCGAGGCCATTTCGGTGATGAACAGTGGCCTGGCCCTGGCCGCCTACTTCGGCGACGGCAGCCTGCGCGCCCACGACCTGGCCGCCGGCCTCACCGGCGCTGTAGTGAAAGACCCCGTGCAGGACCGTACCGTTTGGCTCGAATACCTCGAAACCGTGGTGAAAGAGCGGGAAGGCTGGAAAGACCTGTACCGCGCCTGCCGGGAGGTGGTGGAGTAGCGCGTAGAATACTAGCCAGTCCTGCATCTGGCAAGCAGAGCTGTACTATCAATCCATCAAGAGCCTATGAATGCCCAAATCCTCAAACAGCTATTACTTCTTTTTGCCGTTATACTGCCGCTAAGGTCCAACGCTTTTACTGAGTGGCGACAGTCTCTTTTGGGTAGCGCTGCCGATATAGTGGTAGTGAAGAACCGCATCTGGGTGCTTAATAATGGCGGGCAGATAACGGTTTATACTACTGATGGAGCAAAAGTGCAGATGGCTTCGCTTCGTGGCATCCAGGCACAGCTTATTGCTCAAGCAGGAGATGATATAGTAGCTCAGACAGGTCAGCAACTGCAGTTATGGAGCAGCAAAGATTCCACTTGGCGCGTCGTTGGAAAGTTGGCTGTCAATGCGTATGCACTGGCAGTCACTAGCCGGAACCATATTTTCGCCATCACTAACAAGGGCGTTCTGGATGTTGTCATGGGCCAGACCCATTTACCCGATTCATCCCCTAATAACCAACTCAGGGAGCTAAAGGAATTAGGCAAACCATCCGCCTGCTTTCTAGATAAAGACGACAATATCTGGCTGGGATTTGGGTATGGTGAATGGGGCGGGAATATTTTTGCTTATGACACGCAGCATCAGAAATTCACCGATCTAAAATTCAATTCATTCAACATTACCCTGCATCCTATCAAATCCTTTTTTCAGCTACCCTTTAGTATAGGCACTTCTTCTGGTTTGCAGCATATGTCGAATTCCGGTGCTGTGGCTGAGTTCAGAAACCAAAGTGCCCAGTTGCTTTATAGTTCCTGGAATGATCGGGATACAAGCGCAACCAGCCAACCCTCTTTCAGAAGTAATGCGCCGTATGTCGGGCCGGCGGCGTATGATGCCGGTACCAATACCATCTATGTGTATTCCAACCTAGGGGTTTATAAAGGTTCGTACGGCACCAACCTTTCCCGATTTACATCATGGAAAAAGGTATTTCATCCTAAGCTGCATTGGCGCAATGGCCAGCCTGATGCAGTGGGCTCACCGATGAATGTATTGAAGTTGCTTTCCTTGGGCAACGGAAAATTGGTGCTACTAACTCAAAACGACGGAGTGGGCATCTGGGATGGGCAAGCATTCAAATTACTCTAAGCCCATAGATTACGACCTCCGCCTTTTCGGCATCATTCACCACGGGCCCAGCAGCGCCGCCAGTCCGTCTCAAACCCTTCCATGACCTTCGCTAAACTCCTTGCCCGGCTAGATGCCCTCCTCCAACGGCACCGCCCGGAGTATTACGCGGAGCTCAACCCACCCGCTACAGCAGCTGAACTAGCGGCGTTTGAGGCGGAAGTTGGCTTAACGCTGCCAGCGGAACTGTGGGCGTGGTTTAGCTGGCACAACGGCCAGAACGATGAGTGCTTTGAAAGCCTGGTGGCCAACTACGAGTGCCCCAGCCTGAGCAGTGTGGCAGAAAGCATGCGCATCAACCGGGAGCTACTCGAAGCCGGCGACTTTGTGCTCAACTGGTGGCAACCCAACTGGGTGCCGTTCTTGACCAACGGCAGCGGCGACCATGTCTGCCTCGATCTGGAGGGCACGTTCACCGGCCAGCCGGGGCAGCTCATCGAGCATTGGCACGATTGGGAGCCGCGCGACGTGGTGTTCCCAGACTTAACCGTCTGGCTGGCTGCCGTGGTGCAGGCCTACGAAGCAGTTCTGGCCGAAACGGGCGAACCAGAACTGACCGATGAGCAAATCCTTGACCTAGAGTTGGGGTCACCAGCCGGGTTTCCGCTTGAGTTTCGCGCAAGATAGCTGAATGTATGACTCCGAAAAGCTGCGTATTACCTTCTCAATCCATGTACTACTCTATGCCCGATTCTGCCCTTCACTTAATTGAAACCTGGCTGGCGGCCAACGCGCCGCGCATCCTGCACGAGTCGCTTAACCCCGGCGCTTCCGAGGAAGTCCTGGCGGCGCTGGAAAAAGCCGTTGGCCGCCCGCTGCCCGACGACTACAAGACCTTGTACCGCTGGCATAATGGCCTGGATGAGGAGGCCGAGAACTTCGGCAACTTCGCGTATGGCCTGAGCTTTTTGCCCCTGGAAGAAGTAACGGCCAACGTTCATTCCCGGAAGCAGGATGCCGAGGCCTTTCCCCTGGCGCGCACCGCTGCCGAGGTGCGTGCCGACAATGTGCTGAACCCCTACTGGGTGAGCCTGGGCTTCGATGGCTCGCACGCGTGGCTGCACGTGGACCTTGACCCCACCCCCGCCGGCACCTACGGGCAGGTAATTTTCCTGGATGAAGTAGAGGAAACTGCCTTTCTGGTAGCCAGTTCAGTAACCAGTTTCCTGTCTGATTTCGCCCGCGACCTGCAGCAGGGTCTGTATTCCCTCAACCCCGATGCGCTGGAGGAAGACGACAACGAGTTTCTGGCTCCGGACGCCATTATCGACTTGGTGAACCGGGACGCTACCACCCGCTGGCAGGCAGCGTCCCGGTTCTAGTCCTGTTTCTATCGACCGTAGCTGGCAGGCTATTTTTTTGAACGGCAATCATACCCTACCAGCCAACCCTCGCCTTTCCCCAATGCCCACTGACCTTCGCCTTTTCGGTATTCGCCACCACGGCCCCGGCAGCGCCGCCAGCCTGCGCCAGGCCCTCGACGCGTACCAGCCCGACATGGTGCTGCTGGAGTGCCCCGCCGATGCCGAAGCGGCGCTGGCCGCGGCCACCCACGCCGAGATGGTGCCGCCCGTGGCCCTGCTCATCTACAACCCCAAGCAGCACCAGCAGGCTTCATTTTTGCCCTTCGCCGAGTTTTCGCCCGAGTGGCAGGCCATTCACTGGTGCCACCGGCACGGCGCCCACCTGCGCTGCTTCGATTTGCCGGCGAGTTTGCGCTTTGCCCAGGAACAAGCCGCGCAAACATCAGAGGCGGAGCTGGATATTGAGCCAACCGCAGCCGCTGAGCCAGTTGACGAACCCACGCCAGAGCCCGACAACGAAGTAGCGGCAGAACCAGCAACGCCCGATGACTTCCTGCCTTCCCCCAAAACTGACCCTATTTCCTACCTGGCCGAGCTGGACGGCTACTCCGACGGGGAGCGGTGGTGGGAGCTGCGCCTGGAGCACGCCCCCGGCCACGCCGACACCTTCGCGGTGGTGCTGGACATGATGACGGCCTTGCGGGAAGAGCTGGCTCAGCCCGAAACCGAGGAAACCCTGCTCCGCGAGGCCTTCATGCGCGAAACCCTGCGCGCCACCCTCCAGCAGGGCTACCAGCGCGTGGCGGTGGTGTGCGGGGCCTGGCACGCGCCGGTCCTGCGGCCCGAGCTGCTCAAAAAAGAAGACAAAGCCCGCCTCAAAGGCCTGAAGAAAGTACCCACGGCCGCTACCTGGATTCCGTGGACGTTCGAGCGGCTTTCCTATGCCTCGGGCTACGGGGCGGGCATTTTGTCGCCGGCCTGGTACGAGTTACTGTTCACGGTGCCCCGGGCCGAGGTAGTGACGCACTGGATGGTGGGCGCTGCCCGCCTGCTGCGCACCCGCGACCTGGATGCCTCCGCCGCCCACGCCATTGAGGGCGTACGGCTGGCCGAAACCCTGGCCGTCGTGCGCGGGCGGGAGCTGCCGGGCATTGAGGAGCTGCAGGAAGCCGCCGTGGCCATTCTGGGCGGGGGCAACGCCGAGGCCCTGGACCTGGTACAGCGGGAGCTGGTGATTGGGGAGCGGCTGGGCGCGGTGCCGCCCGAGCAGCCCGCCACGCCCCTGCAGCAGGACCTGCAGCTGCAGCAGAAAGTTACCCGCCTCAAGCCCGAAGCCACCGCCAAAACCCTCGACCTGGACTTGCGCAAGGAGCTGGACCTAAGCCGCAGCCACCTGCTGCACCGCCTGCGCCTGCTGGGTATCCGGTGGGGTGAGCCGCGCCGCGCCCAGGGCAAGGCCGGCACCTTCCACGAGCTGTGGGAGCTGCAGTGGCAGCCCGAATACGCCCTCAACGTGCTGGACGCTGGCCGCCTGGGCAATACCGTGCTAGCCGCGGCCGCCGCTAAAGCTGCTGCCCGCGCCGCCGAAGCCCCCGACCTGGAAGCGGTGAGTAAGCTACTGGAAGAAGCCCTGCAGGCCGACCTCGGCCCGGCCATCGGGACGCTGGTGGCGCGGCTGGAAACCCTGTCGGCCGGCACCCGCGACGTGACGCACCTGCTGGCCGCCCTGCCCCCCCTGGTGAACGTGCTGCGCTACGGCAACGTGCGCCGCACCGAAACCGCCCAGGTAGCCACGGTAGTCCATCATCTGGTGCCGCGCCTGTGCATTGGGCTGCCCCAAGCCTGCACCGGCCTCGACTACGACGCGGCCCGCCAGCTGCTGCCCCGCATCGAAGGCACCCACCAGGCCATCCGGCTTTTGCAGGACGAAGCCCAGGAAAATGACTGGTACGATGCCCTGGCCGTGGTGCTGCGCAATCCGGCTTCTTCGGGGCTGCTGGCCGGGGCGGCGGGACGACTGTTGTTTGACGCCCACCAATTGGCGCCGGAAGCAGCGGCCACGGCCCTCGGCCTGGCCCTGGCCCCGGCCCAGCCCACCGACTACGCCACCGCCTGGATTGAGGGTTTCCTGAGCGGCAGCGGGCTGCTGTTGCTCCACCACCGGCCCCTCTTCGACCTGCTCAACGACTGGCTCGGGGAGTTGCCCGAAGATACCTTCCGCGAAATCGTGCCCCTGCTGCGCCGCGCCTTCACCGACTTCAGCCTGCCGGAGCGCCGCCAACTCCTGGATCTATCCCGCCAGGGTCACCAGCCGGTAGCCGTAGCCGGGGAAGAAGATTTCGACCTGGAACGTGGCTTGCGCGTGTTGCCGGGGCTGCGGGAGCTGTTAGGGTTTTGAGCCCGAAAGAAGATAGAGACGCGTACTTGCGTCTTCGTCGTTGAACGATGGTACGTGACTAACATCAGCAACGAAGAAGACGCAAGATGCTGGGTTTCTACACCGTTCCAAATTTCAGCCGTCGTACCTTGCTGCCTATGCCTACTACCTACCCTTTCCTGGTTGCCGACTTAGCAGAGCGGGCCGAGCCCGGCCGCCAGGAGCGCATTTTGGTGAACCTCTCCAACATGGAGGACTACTACAACGTGTTTGAGAAGTACGGTTTCAGCGGCAGCGGCGCCAGCTGGGCCGAGCACATCGAAACCATTTTGGAAGAGTACGCACCCGCCCTGTTGGAGCACGTAGAGCTGGCCGGTGAGGGGGAAATCTTCCTGGCCTTCACCGATGGGCCCGTAGCCACCGAGCAGTTCCTGGCCCTGATTCAGCCTATCTTCGGCGACCTGGGCAGCCTCAATAAGTACCTCAGCCAAGCCGACCCCGCCGACTTTTTCGAGTAATTACCTGCTCCATGAAACCCGCTACTGACAACGCCACCCGCTGGAAGCTCGTGCTGGGCTCCGAGGCCGATGCGCAAAACCAGCTTGCCTTTGATGCCGACTACAAAGGCATGGACGAGGTATTGACCTCGCTCTACGACCAGTCGGAGCGCAAGGCCGGACTCGGCGGCTCCGCGCCGCGCGTGAGCCGCTGGCTGGGCGACATTCGCACCTACTTCCCTTCGGAGGTGGTGGCCGTGATGCAGCGCGACGCCATGGACCGCCTGGGCCTACACCAGCTGCTGATGGAGCCCGAAATCCTGCGCACGGTGCAGGCCGATGTGCACTTAGTGGGCACGCTCATGTCCTTAAGCCGGGTAATGCCGCAGAAGGTGAAGCACACGGCCCGCGAGGTAGTAGGCAAGGTGGTGAAGGAGTTGGAGCAGAAACTCTCGAACCCGCTGCGGCAGGCCGTGCAGGGCGCCCTGAGCCGGGCCGTGCGCAACCCCAGGCCCCGCTACCGCGAAATCGACTGGGCGGCTACCATCCGCGTCAACCTTAAGCACTACCAGCCCGAGCAGCGCACCATTATCCCGGAGCGGCTGGTAGGTTTTGGGCGGCGCGGGCAGGCCCTCAAGGAAATTGTGCTGTGCGTGGACCAAAGCGGTTCCATGGCCTCCTCGGTGGTGTATGCGGGCGTGTTTGGGGCGGTGCTGGCGTCCATCAGGGCGGTGAAAACGCACATGGTGGTGTTTGACACCAGCGTGGTAAACCTGAGCGAGGATTTGCAGGACCCGGTAGACTTGCTGTTCGGCGTGCAGCTGGGCGGCGGCACCGACATCAACCTGGCCCTGGGCTACTGCCAGCAGCTCATCACCCGCCCCACCGATACCATTCTGGTGCTCATCAGTGACCTGTACGAGGGCGGCAACGAGCGGGAGATGATCAAGAAAGCCGCCGCCCTGCGCGCCGCCGGCGTTACGGTTGTGGCCTTGCTGGCGTTGGCCGATGACGGGGCACCTTCCTTCGACCGGCGCGTGGCCGAGCAGTTTGCGGCCCTGGATATTCCTTCCTTTGCCTGCACGCCCGGTCAGTTTCCGGCGCTGATGGCGGCGGCCATTCAGGGGCAGAAGTTGCAGGTGTAGCGCGTAACGGCCCGGGGTGGGGTGGCCGGAGCGGGACGTTTATGCGTATGAGCGGGCAGGAAAGTTTGCGTTTGGCTTCGGCCCCCACGCGGACGGCCCCGCTCACCTCCAACTCATTTTCCTGATGACCAACACCACCACCTCACCCGCCAAAACCTTCACCCTGGGCGGGAACCTGACCGTTAACCGCATGGGCTACGGCGCCATGCGCATCACCGGCGACGGTATCTGGGGCCCACCCCGGGACCACGCCGAGTCCCTCCGGGTGCTGCGGCGCGCCCTGGAGCTGGGCATCAACTTCATTGACACGGCCGACAGCTACGGCCCCCACGTGTCGGAGGAGCTGATTGCCGAGGCCCTGCACCCCTACCCGGCCGGGCTCGTCATCGGCACCAAGGGCGGGCTGCTGCGTACCGGGCCCAACCAGTGGCCCATTGATGCCAGCCCCAACCACTTGCGCGAAGCCCTCGAAGGCAGCCTGAAGCGCCTGAAGCTCGACCAGCTTGACCTCTACCAGCTCCACCGCATCGACCCGAACGTGCCGTTTGAGCAGACCCTGGAATTTTTGCAGAAGGCGCAGCAGGATGGCAAGATCAAGCACATCGGCCTCTCGGAGGTGACCGTGGAGCAGATCCAGCAGGCGCAGGAGTACGTGAAAGTGGTGTCGGTGCAGAACATGTACAGCGTGGACAACCGCAAGTGGGAAGCCGAGCTGACGTACTGCGAGCAGAACGGTCTGGCTTTCATTCCGTGGTACCCGCTGGCGGGCGGCAACCAGGAGGCGCTGAGCAAGCTTACCGAAATAGGCCGGCGGCACCAGGCCAGCACCCAGCAGGTTGCCCTGGCCTGGCTACTGCACCGTTCCCCCAACATCCTGCTCATTCCGGGCACCTCCAAGGTGAAGCACCTGGAAGAAAACGTGCAGGCCGCGTCCATTGAGCTTTCCGCCGAGGATATGGCGGCCCTGGATAAGCTGGGCGGCCAGTAGACTTCTTCAAGACGGTTAACACATAACGTCATTCCGAGCATGTGGCTTGATGCACCACATGCTTGGAATGACGTTCACGGTTTGTTTACACGAATTATTTAGCTCTATCATGCCTCAGCAACCCAACCTGCAACGCTTCCTCGATGCCCAGCAGCGCGACTACGCCACCGCCCTGGCCGAAATCCGGGCGGGGCGCAAGCGCAGCCACTGGATGTGGTACATTTTCCCGCAGATACAAGGGCTGGGCTACAGCGAAACCGCCCGCTTCTACGCCATCCAAAACCGGCAGGAAGCCGAGGCATATTTGCAGCACCCGGTGCTGGGCACGCGCCTGGTGGAAATCAGTCACGCCCTGCTGACGCTGGAAAGCAACGACGCCACCCGCATCATGGGCAGCCCCGACGACGTGAAGCTCTGGTCATCGATGACGCTGTTTGGGGCCCTGGACAACCCCAATCCGGTTTTTCAGCGGGTGCTGGATAAGTTCTTCGGCGGAAATCAGGACGCTAAAACGGTGCAGATCCTGCAGCAGAATCCGTAGCTCGTAATTCCTCCAATTACGCTAGAGCCCATCCTACTATGTCATGCTGAGCTTGTCGAAGCATCTCTACCGCTTCGTCTGAATACTGCCACAACAAAGCGGTAGAGATGCTTCGACTTCGCGGACGCCAGATAAAGCAGGACGGACTATTAGACAGCAGGCGTACTCCAACTTTACTTTAACACAGCCTCTATCCGCGCCAACTCACCCTCGTTGAACTGCAGATTTTCCAGGCAGCGCAGCGAGTCGGTGAGTTGCTCGGGCTTGCTGGCCCCAATGAGCACGGAGGTAATCCGCTCGTCGCGCAGAATCCAGCTGAGGGCCATCTGGGCCAGGCTCTGGCCGCGCTCCTGGGCCAGGTCGTTGAGCTGGCGGATTTGGGTGAGGCGCGCCTCGGTTAGCTGGTTTTCGGTGAGGAAGCCCACGCCCTTGGCCACGCGCGAATCCTCCGGGATGCCGTGCAGGTATTTATTGGTGAGCAGGCCCTGGGCCAGGGGCGAAAACGGGATACAGCCCACCCCTTCCTGGCCCAGCAAATCCAGCAGGCCGTCTTCCACCCACCGCTCAAACATCGAGTACTTGGGCTGGTGAATCAGGCAGGGCGTGCCCAGCTCGCGCAGAATACGGATAGCCTCGGCGGCCTCCTGGGGCTGGTAGTTGCTGATGCCCACGTACAGGGCCTTGCCCTGGCGCACCACGTGGTCGAGGGCACCCATGGTTTCCTCCAAAGGCGTGTCGGGGTCGGGCCGGTGGGAGTAGAAGATGTCCACGTAGTCCAGGCGCATCCGCTTGAGGCTCTGGTCGAGGCTCGAAATGAGGTATTTGCGGGAACCCCACTCGCCGTAGGGGCCTTCCCACATGTGGTAGCCGGCCTTGGTGGAAATAATCAGCTCGTCGCGGTAGCCGCGGAAATCTTCTTTCAGGATGCGGCCAAAGTTGGTTTCGGCCGAGCCGGGCGGCGGGCCGTAGTTGTTGGCCAGGTCGAAGTGCGTGACGCCGCTGTCGAAGGCCCGGTGCAGGATGGCGCGGAAGTTCTGGAGCACGTCCACGTCGCCGAAGTTGTGCCAGAGGCCGAGCGACACGGCGGGCAGTTTCAGGCCGCTGCGGCCAGTGCGGCGGTAGGGCATAGCGGCGTAGCGGCCGGGGCTGGGTTGATAGGGCATAGCAGGTGGAGTTGGTTGGCTTGGGGAAGCAAGTACGCAGGAACCCGGAAATAGTCAGCGCCGCAGCGGCCGTTTTTTGCCCTTCCGGCTCCGTTATCCAGCCTCTCGCCCAGCCTGCTTGCTTACTCGCAAAGCTCTATTTCTTTCCCCAGTTAGCCATGAGCAACCGATAGTTTACTCTCCTGGCTGCACAGCCTGGCCCGCCCCCGTCAAGGAGCCAACGTCCGGGTTTTTCCTGACCAAGCCGAGCCCCACGGCCGACCCGCCCGAATGCCGTACCGGGAACACCGCAGCATAAGGGTCCCGTCATGAGCTGGTAACGGGCTTGCACTGCGGCGCTTATACCTTACATTAGGCAGCGGACCCTGCCTGCTGCTTATGACACCTCCTCCAACTGCCGCCGCGCCGACCCTGAAGAAAGTGCTCCGTCCTTTGCACTTGTGGGCCCTGGCCGTGGGGCTGGTGATTTCGGGTGAGTACTTCGGCTGGAACTACGGCTGGGCGGTGGCCGGGCCGGTGGGGTTTCTGGTAGCCACGCTGCTGGTAACGGTGCTCTACGTGACGTTCATTTTCAGCTTCACCGAGCTGACTACCGCCATTCCGCACGCGGGGGGGCCGTTTGCCTACTCCTACCGCGCCTTTGGGCCGCTGGGCGGACTGGTAGCCGGCTACGCCACCCTGGTAGAGTTCCTGCTGGCCCCGCCGGCCATTGCGCTGGCGCTGGGCAGCTACGGGCACTTTTTGCACCCCCAGGTGCCGGTGCTGGGCACAGCCCTGGTGTGCTATGTGGTGTTTATCGGCGTCAACCTTCTGGGTATTAAGGAGTCGGCGCGGTTCTCGCTGTTGGTAACAGTGCTGGCTGTGGCCGAGCTGGTGCTGTACATGGGGCTGGTGGCGCCGGGCTTTCAGGTACGCAACTTTCTGGCCCACCCGGTGCCGCTGGGCGCGGCGGGCGTGTTTGCGGCTCTGCCGTTTGCCATCTGGTTTTACCTGGCCATCGAGGGCGTGGCCATGGTGGCGGAGGAAGTCGAAAACCCGAAAAAGACCATTCCCAAGGGCTACCTCTACGGCTTGGGCACGCTGGTGGTCCTAGCCCTGGGCGTGATGGTGCTCACCGGCGGCGTTACGGACTGGCGCACCCTCAGCCGCATCGATTACCCCCTGCCCGAGGCCCTGGCCGTGGTGCTGGGCCGCCACAGCCGCCTGACGCAGCTGTTTGCCAGCATCGGGCTGTTTGGGCTGGTAGCTTCGTTTCACGGCACCATCATTGGCTACTCGCGGCAGGTGTTTGCCCTGGCCCGCAGCGGCTACCTGCCCGGCTTTCTGGCCCAGGTGAATCCTCGTTTCCAGACGCCGCACTGGGCGTTGGTAGCCGGTGGCGTAGTGGGCGCGGGCGCGCTGCTCACCGGCACCACGGCACAGGTGATTGTACTATCGGTGCTGGGAGCGGTGGTGATGTACGCCATCAGTCTGCTGAGCTTGTTTGCCCTGCGCCGCCGCGAGCCACAACTGGAGCGGCCCTTCGTGGCCCCGTTCTACCCGTGGTTTCCGCTGCTGGCATTGGCCCTCACCCTGCTGAGCCTGGGGGCCATTGTGTATTATAATATCTGGCTGAGCGTGGTATTCTTCGCCGGTTTGGGGCTGGCACTGGCGGTATACGTGCTACTGGGCCACCACCGCCGGCCAGTGCCAGAGGATGCTTTGCTGAACGCCGAACGGCTGTAGAAACGCGAAGTGTCGCGTCTCGGCGTTGCTGAGGTTGCGTGTACTTAGCAAGCCACAATCAATTCAGAACGTCATTCCGAGCTTGCCGAGGAATCTTGCGTGCTGACGTCGTACTGATCGTACTGGTAATAAAACGAAGCGGTAGAGCTGTTTCGATAAGCTCAGCATGACGGTCAATAAAAACAACCTCACCAACGACGCGACGCGAAGTGTCGCGTCTCTACAGCCGCCAGAACGAGTCTCATTACTTAATACCGATTACTCACTACTAACACCATGTACCGCCATACCATCCGCCAGCGCACGTACACTTTCCCGGATCTGAAGACGCTGCTGGCGCGGGCCTCGCCCCTGCGCTCCGGCGACCAGCTGGCCGGCGTGGCGGCCAATACCTACGAGGAGCGCGTGGCGGCCCAGTACGCCTTGGCCGACGTGCCGCTGCGCCGATTTCTTACCGAGGCCCTGGTCCCCTACGAGCAGGACGACGTCACCCGCCTTATTCTGGACACCCACGACGCAGCCGCGTTTGCGCCCATTAGCGCCTTCACCGTGGGTCAGCTGCGCAACTGGCTGCTGTCGAAATCGGCGGATACGGTGGCGTTGCAGGGCCTCGCTCCCGGCCTCACGCCCGAAATGGTGGCCGCCGTAAGCAAGCTGCTGCGCAACCAGGAGCTCATTGGCGTAGCCCGCAAGTGTGAGGTGATTACCCGGTTTCGCAACACGCTGGGGCTGGGCGGCCGCTTGGCTACCCGCCTGCAGCCCAACCACCCCACCGACGACGTCCGGGGCATTGCCGCCAGCCTCGTGGATGGCCTGCTCTACGGCAGCGGCGACGCCGTACTGGGCATCAACCCCGCCACCGACAGTCCCCGCGCTATCCGCCAGCTGCTGGAGCTGCTCGACGGCGTGCGGGAGCAGTTCCAGATTCCGACTCAGACCTGCGTGCTCGGCCACGTCACCACCACCCTGGAGCTGATCCGCCAGGGCGCACCCGTGGACCTCACGTTTCAGTCCATCGGGGGCACCGAGGCCACCAACGCCAGCTTTGGGGTGAGCTTAGGCCTTTTGCGGGAAGCCCATGAAGCTACCCTGAGCCTGAACCGGGGTACGCTCGGCCAGAACGTCATGTACTTCGAAACCGGCCAGGGCAGCGCCCTGAGCGCCAATGCCCACCACGGCCTCGACCAGCAGACCTGCGAGGCCCGCGCCTACGCCGTAGCCCGGCAGTTCCGGCCGCTGCTGGTGAATTCGGTGGTCGGCTTCATTGGTCCTGAGTATCTCTACGACGGCAAGCAGATCATCCGGGCGGCCCTGGAAGACCATTTCTGCGGTAAGCTGCTGGGCCTGCCCATGGGCGTGGACGTGTGCTACACCAACCACGCCGAGGCCGACCAGGACGACATGGACACCCTGCTCACGCTGCTGGGCGTGGCCGGCTGCACCTTCATCATGGGCATCCCCGGCGCCGACGACATCATGCTGGGCTACCAGTCCACCTCTTTCCACGATGCCCTCTACCTGCGCCAGGTGCTCGGCCTGCGGCCCGCCCCCGAATTTGAGGCCTGGCTCCAGCATCAGGGTATCTTCGGAGAGCAAGGCCAGCTACTGCCGGCTTCGGCGGGGCATAGGCTGCTGGGTGCGGGCGGACTGAAACCTCGAACTTAGCGCCCGGCACGCCTTCTTTTTTCAACCCAACTGCATGACTGCCCAGGACATCATCCGTCACCTGCACCTGACGCCCCACCCGGAGGGCGGCTACTACCGCGAAACCTACCGCGCTGCCCAAACGCTGGCAACGGCCGAAGGCCATACCCGCCACCTCAGTACGGCCATTTACTACCTGCTCGAAAACGAGGACAAGTCGCACTTCCACCGCATCAAATCCGATGAACTGTGGTTTTTCCACCAGGGACAGCCGCTGGAAATCATCCTGCTCACAGACGGCCAGCCAACGCGCCTCGTCCTCGGCAGTGACTTGGCCAATGGCGAATTACCCCAGGCTGTTATCCCGGCCAATACGTGGTTTGCGGCCCACCTGCAACATAGTGCGGGCTACGCGCTGGTCAGCTGCACCGTGGCTCCCGGCTTCGATTTCGCTGATTTTGAGTTGGCCGAACGAGCGGCACTGGTTGCGGAGTTTCCGCAGGCGGCGGAGCTGGTGGAGCAGTTTACTTAGTATTTATTCAATCATATTGTATCATTTCTATACTATAGAGTTCGATGAAAGAAATTATTAAAACTGCTTATCGAATTTTCTCAAAGTACAAGGCCGCTCGTCCTCTAGATATCTGCACCGAATGCTGCATGAATATTAATAATGAAGCTCTTTTGGCAAGTCTTCCTGTTCACGATATACCAAAGGACCTATTGGGTAAATACAATGATGAAGCATCCACAGGCAAAACTCCTATCAGTGAATTAAAACATTTTCTACCAAGATACATTGAGCTAGCAAGCCATTTTCAATTCCCTTCCCATTCACCAGAGCTATCATTTAAAAGACTCACTCCTTTCGATAAAAGCGAATGGACATCAGCTGAACTTACTTTCCTCAACAGATTCTCTCTTGAATATTTCAAGTATTGTTTATCTATTTATCCATTGCCAACTGAATACGAAGGCATCGACTCTATATTAATCATGTTGTGGCTCGGTAGTTTTGATATAGACACTCTTTTAGAATACTGGAAGGATAACAACAGTATTGAAAGCACTTTGCATTTTCAATACTTATATTTTCAAATTTCCAACCCAATTAATACTCGCAAGCTATCTAATCCTTTCGGCGACAAGTTCATCTCACTAAAAATAATTAACTAGATTAATCACTCAGATACCAAACGCAATTTTTTAACAGGTATAGAAGACATCATAATGAATGATACTATTCAAATTACGCCATGTGATTTAGAACAATTAAATCTATTGTATGATATCATAAAAGTACCTTAAAGGCCAGCCCATATATGCAAACGCCTGTTCATCCCCACACCCCACCGCCCGACGACCCTTGGGCCGGCTTGCGGGCCTACACCGCCGCCCGCATTGCCCTGGGCCGCACCGGCACCAGCGTACCACTGCGGGAGTCACTGGCGTTCCGGCTGGCCCACGCCCACGCCCGCGACGCCGTGTACTCGACCCTCGACCTGCCCCACCTCACCGCCGGCCTGAAGACTCTCGCGCTGCCGGTGTGCACCGTGCGCAGCCGCGCCGAAACCCGCGAGCAGTACCTCCACCGCCCCGACTACGGGCGCCAATTAGCCGAGGAGTGCCGGCAACAGATGCAGGAAGCTGCGGCCCCCGAAGCAGCCGTAGTGATTATCCTGGCCGATGGTCTATCAGCCACCGCCGTAAACGAGCATGCCCTGCCCCTGCTGCACGAGTTGCTGCCGAAGCTGCGGCAGGCCGGCTTCCGCCTCGCGCCCGTGGTGCTGGCCGAGCAGGCCCGCGTAGCTCTCAGCGACGACATCGGGGAAGTGCTGGGGGCGCGGCTGGCGCTGATGCTCATTGGCGAGCGGCCGGGCCTGAGCGCCCCGCACAGCCTCGGAGCTTACCTCACCTACGCCCCCCGCCCCGGCCGCACCGACGAAGCCCGCAACTGCGTGTCCAACATCCGCCCCGAGGGATTATCGTATGTGGCCGCCGCTGATAAGCTGTTCTATCTGATCCAGGAGTCGTTGCGCCGCCAGCTCTCGGGCGTGGCCCTCAAGGATGAAACCGGGCTGCTGGAAGGGTGAATTGAAATTGGCTCGTCATGCAGAACACGAACTTCTTACATATTTGGTAAGTTATTGTATCTTTAAACTTCATGCGCATCATTACGAAGGCCCCCCTGCGCCAATTCTGGGAGAAGTACCCGGCGGCGGCACTACCGTTGCAGGTGTGGTATAAAGACACCGTGCAGGCTACCTGGCAGAATCCGAACGACGTGAAAGCGCAGTATGGCAACGCCAGCATCGTAGGCAACAACCGCGTAGTCTTCAACATCAAAGGCAATGACTTTCGCCTAATTGTTGCGATTAACTACGCCGCCGGCATTGTTTTCATTCGGTTCATCGGCACCCATGCCCAATACGACACCATCAACGCTGCTACTATATGAGCGCCATCAAACCCATTCGTAACGCCGCCGACTACCAGCAGGCTATGGCCCGCATCGAGAGTATCTTCGAGGCCGCGCCTGGCTCCGCAGAGTTTGATGAGTTGGATGTGCTGACCACGCTGATACAGGCCTACGACGCTGTCCACCACCCCATTCCTGAGCCCGACCCCATCGAGTACATCAAGTACAAAATGCAGGAACGGGGCCTGCGCCAGCGCGACCTGGCCGAGTGGCTGGGCGGGGAAAGCCGCGTGAGCGAAATCCTGAACCGCAGACGCAAGCTCACCGCCAAAATGATGAAGGCGCTGCACGATAATTTGGGTATTTCGGCGGAGGTGTTGCTGGCGGCGGCTTAGTCATAATTTCGTACAATTTATGGAAGAAAAAGCCCCAGCTCGGCAAGTCGGTTATCGAAATCCTGACGGTTCGGTAACGTATATATCACAACCTAAAAAATGGGGCAATCCTGCGGGTAAAACACGCAGTCAAGTCTTACTAGCAATAAGTGACTCTGTTGATACACAACCCTTAACACAGGAGAACATAGAGGATTCTTTAGATCAAGTAAGCGCCATCTTATGGCGTGAATTCCAAGACAATGACCATGAACTATATAAGTCAGTAAATCATCTCATCCATTACTTGCGCAAGTCCAACAATCAGCCTTCTCAAGTCAAGAAACAGAGCCTATTGGAAGATGTAGCTCAGAAGTGCAAACAATACATCAAAGATTACCTTGATACAGAAGGAAGGTAATTCCTCCCGACCTTCGGCCACCTTTTCCCCGCTTTCGTTGTTATCAACGATTCGCAAAAAGAACCCATCAGTTGGCTGAACAACCTACCTATACCGACCCTTACGCCATCGAGAAAGAGCTGCGCAAGGTGCAGGCCCTCATGAAGCTCGAGCAGCAGGAGGACCTCGAACAATTCAAAATCAAGAGCGCCCAGGCTACTATTGCCGAGCGACAGAAGCGGGGCCTAACCTGGTACCCGGTCAAAATCACGAAGGAAGACATTGGTTTCGGCGGCAAGCTCGTTATTGAGCTGGAGCGCCCCTCGGGCCAGGCCGGGCTGCACCTGTTTCAGGTGGGCAAAAACGCGGCGTTGTTCGGCAACATTCCGGGCCGCTCGGGCTCCGACCGGCCCACGCTCTCGGGCGTTATCACCAGCGTGAAGCGCAACAAAATCCTGCTGGCCACCACCAAAGAGGATTTGCCCGACTGGGTGGAGGAAGGCAAGCTGGGCGTGGACCTGACCTTCGACGAGGTGAGCTACCGCGAGATGGAGTACGCCCTGGGCAAAGTCATGGGCGCCTACGAAAGCCGGCTGGCCGAGCTGCGCGACGTGCTGCTGGGTGCCAAACCGGCCCGCTACAAGCCCGAAGCCGAAGCTCAGCTCTACTACCCTTCGCCCCTGAATGAAAGTCAGCTAGCGGCTGTGCGCCACGTGCTGGCGGCCCAGGATGTGGCCATCATTCATGGCCCGCCCGGCACCGGCAAAACTACCACCTTGGTGCAGGCCATCCTGGAAACCATCCGCCGCGAGCGGCGCGTGCTGGTGTGCGCGCCCAGTAACACGGCCGTGGACTTGCTCACCGAAAAGCTGGCTGAGCGCGGGGTGAACGTGATTCGCATGGGTAACCCCTCGCGCGTGTCGGACCTGCTGCTGGAGCACACGCTTGATGCCCAGATTATGGCGCACAAAAGCTACCCCGAGCTGAAAAGCATGCGCCAAACGGCCGAGCAGTACCGCGAGCAGGCCGGCAAGTTCAAGCGCCATTTCGGCTGGGAAGAGCGGGAGCAGCGCCGGATGTTGAAAGAACAGGCCCACCTCATGCTCCAGGATTCCGACAACCTGGAACGCTACATCACCGAGGACCTGCTGGAGAAGGTGCAGGTGATTACCTGCACGCTGGTGGGGGCCGGCAACCGCGCCATTCGCCACCTCACCTACGAAACGGTGTTTATTGACGAGGCGGCCCAGGCCCTGGAGCCGGGCTGCTGGATTCCCATCACGAAGGCGAACCGCGTGGTGCTGGCCGGCGACCATCAGCAGCTGCCGCCCACCGTGAAAAGCGAGAAGGCGGCCGCCCAGGGGTTGCGCGAAACGCTGTTTGAGAAGTGCATCAAGCGCCAGCCCGACACGGCCCGCATGCTGGAGTTGCAGTACCGCATGCACGAGCAGATCATGGAGTTCAGCTCGGAGCAGTTTTACGAAGGCCGGCTGAAGGCCGCGCTCACCGTGGCCCACGCCGACCTGCCCGCCTACGACCTGCGGTTTGCCCCCGACATGGCCGTGGAGTTTCTGGACACGGCCGGCTTCGGCTTCCAGGAGCTGGGCATCGAGGAAAGCCGCTCCATTGCCAACCCCGAAGAAGCCGATCTGCTGCTCAAACGCCTTTCTCAGCTGCTGGAAGTCTACGACCCGGCCGACCACACCGAGGATCTGCTCACTATCGGTGTTATTGCCCCCTACCGCGCCCAGATCAACTACCTCAAGGATGCCGTGGAAGACAACGATGAATTGGTAGGCCTGATGGAGCACCGCATGCTCAGCATTGGCACCGTCGACTCGTTTCAGGGCCAGGAGCGCGACATTATTGCCATTACCCTCACGCGCTCAAACCCTCAGGGAGAAATTGGCTTCCTGAGCGACATTCGCCGCATGAACGTGGGCATGACGCGCGCCCGCCGCAAGCTCCTCATCGTGGGCGACTCGGCCACCCTGGGCGGGCATCCGTTCTACAAGGCTTTTCTCGATTATGTGGAAAGCATCGGGGCCTACCGCACGGCCTGGGAGTTGCAGTAACAACCCAGTGAATTCGCTCTGGCCTCCGTGTTTTTCCGGATGCCTGCTATTAACCCTGAAAAGCCCCGTCCTCAGAAACGGGGCTTTTTTATGTGCGTATGCAGCACTACCATCCTTCCAAAACCACCTTGTAGTTATGAATAAGTACGCTATTGTCATTCACGGAGGCGCCGTTACCATGGACCCCAGCGAGCTACCCCCCGAGGAAGAAGCTGCCCAGCGTGAAGGCCTCCATGATGCTCTACAAGCTGGCTGGGAAGTGCTGCACCGCGGGGGCTCGGCCCTCGACGCCGTGGAAGCCGCCGTGAACAGTATGGAAAACAATGAGCACTTCAACGCCGGCCGGGGCAGCAGCCTCAACAAGCAGGGCGAGGTACAGATGGATGCCTCCATCATGGACGGCAAAACGCTGAAAGCCGGGGCCGTAGAGGGTGTGCGCTACGTCAAAAACCCCGTTAGCCTGGCCCGCACGGTGATGGAAAAGTGCGAGCATGTGTACCTCTCCGGGGAAGGTGCCATTGAATTTGCCCTGCAGCACGGCCTTGACATGGAAGCAGTGCATTATTTCATCACGGAAAAGGCCCAGCAGGAGTGGCTGGAAATCATGCAGGAAGAAGCTAAAGTATCCCAGAAAGATACCGTGGGCGCCGTGGCCCTCGACCAGGATGGCAACCTGGCCGTGGCCACCAGCACCGGCGGCATCGAAGGCCAGCTGAAAGGCCGCGTGGGCGACAGTCCGGTAATTGGGGGCGGCTCCTACGCCAGCAACGAGGCCTGCGCCGTCTCAGCTACCGGCGACGGCGAAGTTATCCTGCGCGGTGCCCTGGCCCACGGGGTGTACGCCTTGGTGAAATACAAGGGCCTGCCCGTAGAGGAAGCCTGCCGGGCCGCCATAGAGCTGCGCGACGAAGACCTGAAGGGCGACAAAGGCATGATTGCCGTTGACAGAGAGGGCAACATTGCCCTGGAAACCAACACCAACATCATGCGCCGGGGCTACCGCGTGGGTGAGCAGGAGCCCTTCGTGGCCATCTGGAGCGACGAAGAATAAGCGGCTGCGGCTCCTGCCGATGCCAGTGCGGCTGCAACTACTTGGCTACGTGCCGGATGCTCGCGAAACTGCGCCGCTGCACCGACTATTTCGGGCTATTTCCGTAACTAGCTAGCTGAAACCCAACCATCCATTTCTATCCCCCGGGCGCCAGCGTCCACCCGCAGCATGGCTCAAATCAGCGAAAACAAAGTCGTTACTATCACCTACGACCTGAGCGTAACCGACGAGAATCAAGAGAAAGTATTGGTAGAATCGGCCGAGGCCGATGCACCCATGGTCTTCCTGTTTGGCCAGAGCGGCCTGCCCGAAGAATTCGAGAACCAGCTCAACGGCAAGCAAGCCGGCGACACGTTCACCTTCTCCCTCACCCCCGAGCAGGCCTACGGCGACTACGACCAGCAGGCCGTGGTGGAAATTCCCAAAAACGTCTTCGAAATCGACGGGCAGCTCGACAACGAGATGCTGCAGGTAGGCAACTTCCTGCCCATGGCCGATAACCAGGGCAACCACATGCAGGGCAAAATCGTGGAAATCAGCGACGAAGTAGTGAAAATGGACTTCAACCACCCCCTAGCCGGCATGGTCATGCACTTCGACGGCAAAGTAGCCGCCGTGCGCGACGCCACCCGTGAGGAGCTCGACCACGGCCACGTGCACGGCGAAGGCGGGCACCATCACTAAGTCAATTTGACTTCACAACGGAAAACGGGGCCAATTGGTCCCGTTTTCTTATTTTCAAGGGACATGCGCCAATTTTCCCTATTCTCCTGCTTGGCCAACTGGGCCGCCCTGGTTTACCTCGTTACCCTCTCCTCCTGCCACGGTAAATCTGATGAAGGTATAAGACAGCCTGTATCCGCTACTTCTGCAACTAAGTCGAACCCAAAACCGCTTAAGAAGTATCCGAAATACTTACCTGATACAACAGCTATTTTAGCCAATCAGAACTTGATGAGCCTCATAGCAAAGGTGCAGCAAGACTATTTGGTTGAATATAGAAAAGTCAGTGCTATTCCTCCTGTCGTTTCTGCCTTTCTACACCAGAACGACAGCCTCTACCGTGAGCCATTTGCTATGGCAGATTATGGACAACGCTACAACGCCACTGATGTCATTTGGGAAGAACTACCGAGAAGACAGTTACTCTACTTAGGCGTAGGTACCCAGACCGTCATGTTAGTGTATAATTTAGGTGGCGAAGGCTCATCCCGACGGGTATTATTATTTGATATACATGAAAACAAAATCACAGATTTCTGGACCGGGTATGTGCCTAATTCTGTGTTAAATAAGAATTCTATTGTTAAAGAATTGTTGGTGAACAAAGACAGACGCTGGGGGCTTAATTCTAATATCATTTATTTCTAAACGAATAAGATTTTTTCCGCCCCCACCCGCAGTTCCGGCCAGAACTCCCGGAAATCCGCCTCATAGGCCGGCAGTTCAGCAAGAAACGCGGCCGCGCCGGTAGCCAGCACCTCGGCCTGCGGCACGCGGCGGCTTAGGCCCAGCAAGGCGTTGCGCAGGCCCTCGGGGTGGGCGTAGCCGGTAAGCCAGTCGCCCTGGCGCATGTACTGGAGCATGTGCTGCAGGCGCGGCGGCAGCTCGGCGCGGCGGGCGTGCAGCAGGGCGTACATGCGCTGGGCAAACGCGGGCAGGGGCTCGGCGGCATCGTAGTGAAACCCGGCAAAGTCGCGGGCCAGCAGGTGGTCGAAGCCTACGTCGGACACGACGCCGGCCCACTTGCCCAGCCCAGCCGCGCGCAGGCGGGCAGTGGTGCGGCGCACCACGGGGTGGGCGTCGGTGAAGGAGTCGATAAAGCGGTGGAGGCGGATGCCGCGCTGCACCGCTTCGGGGTAAGCCAGCACGGCGGCCCGGCCCCGCACGGCCTCGGCCGCGAAGTTGCCCACGACGATGTCGGCGTAGTCGGGGGTGGTGGGCGGGCCGGAGAGCAGCAGGTGAGCCAGGAAGTTCATTGGGGGCGGAAGGTCGGGAAAATCCGGGCAACCTGGGCTGCACCCGAACCCGACCGTAGCGCGGGCCGTACTTCTGGCAGGCCCACTTTGGTGGCCCGCTCCGCCCGTGCGGGGCGTTTCTCTGATTTACTATTCTTCAACCTCCTGCCCCATGGCCGACCAAACACCCGTCACCAACGACTTAGCTACCCTGCTGGAAAAAATCCAGGATGTGCGCATTGCCATGCTCACCACCACCGACGAGGACCACTCCCTGCGCAGCCGCCCCATGTACACCCAAAAGCCCGATGGCTCGGGCGCGCTGCTGTTCCTGACCGACAAGGAATCGGCGAAAGTGTACGAAGTGAAGAAGGACAGCCAGGTAAACCTGAGCTTCGCCAACCCCGAAAAGAACGTGTACGTCTCGGTTTCGGGCCGCGCCAACGCTTACCGCGACCAGGCGAAAATTGATGAACTGTGGAGTGAGCCCCTGCGCGCCTGGTTTCCCGGCGGCAAAGATGACCCGAGCATCTTCATCCTGAAAGTGGAAATCGACAAAGGCGAGTACTGGGATACGCCCAGCTCTGTGCTCACGCGAGCTTATGCCTACGTGCGCGCCCTGGCCACCGGCGAGCGGAGCAAGTCCGATGACGTGAACGAGCACGCCAAAGTGAACGTGCAGTAATCCTGCTAGCATTTTTAAGAAAAAGGCCGGAACTGCTTCCGGCCTTTTTTATGCATTGGGCAACCAGGGGCTAAAAAACTTCCCTTCTTTTTTACAAAAGAGTAGCCGCAGGTCGGGACAGGAAAATTTGTTGGAACGAGGGGTAGAGCAAGCAAATCCTTCCTTGACTTGTTAACTCTGACCCTGTAGCTCTAGTTTTACCTCCCCGCCCTCCGGGCACCCCTCCTTTTGAAAGAAGGGGAACTAGCCTGTAATTTATACCTCTCCTCCCTTGCATCTAACCACTATTTCTCTGCTGACGCTGCACCCCAACCAGAAACGCTGGGGGTTTGCGCAGATGGGCACGGCCCAACGCCCTCTGCAGCGCGTACCCGGGCTGCGGTTTCAGAAGCTGCTGGGCAGCGGAGCCGGGGGCTTCGGGGCCCTGCCCAACCTGCTGCGCTATGGCTTTATGGCCGTGTGGGAGACGGAAGCGGCGGCGGCAGATTTCTTCAATACCCACCCACTGTGGCAGGAATACGAGCGGCGGTGCCAGGAAATCTGGACGGCCCAGCTGGCCCCAATCAAGTCGCACGGGCTATGGGACGGGCAGAACCCATTTGATTATCCCGATACCAGTCCGGCTGCCGATGGGCCGGTGGCGGTGCTTACCCGCGCCTCTATCCGCTGGCACAAAACGCCGCGCTTCTGGCGGTACGTGGCGCCTACCAGCGCTACCATTGCCCAGGCCCCCGGCGTGCTGGCGGCTATTGGCCTGGGCGAGCTGCCCGTCGTGCGCCAGGCCACCTTTAGTTTGTGGACCTCGGCCCAGGCCATGCAGGACTACGCCTATCGCAGCGAAAAACACAAAGAAGTCATCAAGCTCACCCGCCAGGAGGACTGGTACGGGGAGGAGATGTTCGCGCGCTTCCGGGTGCTCAGCAGCCGCGGCACTATCGACGGCCGAAACCCGACGCAGGACTAGCCATTGGGCGGTAAATCCATAGCACATGGTGTCTGCGCCAGCGAATCGCTCGGTAGCAAGGTGTAGATGATTACGGCATTGTAAACTGAACGTCCTGCTGAGCTTGTCGAAGCATCTCTACCGCTTCGTTGAATGATGCAGGCTAAGCGGTAGAGATGCTTCGGCTCCGCTCAGCATGACGGCTTAGACAGCTTCATTCTGAAAACCGACCCTTCCAAAATGGAAGGGTTTTTCGTTTTGCAGAAAATTTACTGTCGTCCTATTTTATTTTTACTTATTCATTATCAATTATATACATCATTATCCAGCTACTGTAGCTGCGGGCGGCACCGGGTTTGGCAATAGGCTACCATCAACCAAACACCGCCTGACCAATGCCCATCTTCGACAACCTCGCCAAAGCGGCCAAAGACTTCTTCATTGAGGAAGGCGAGGAATCCACTTCCCCCACGCCTGCTTCGGCCCGGCCGCTGCCGAATGCTACTCCCCCGGCCTTCACCCCAGCGGGCATGGCTTACTCGGCTCCGGCTCCCCTGGTTAACCAGCCCGAGCAGCGCCACCTCGACCACATTCAGAGCCTGCTCACGGGCAACGGCAAGGACTTCGTGGCCTACACCAAAATGGTAAAAAGCCTGGGGGCTAGCGGACTGAGTGGGCCCATCCTCTACCAAACGGCCTTCAACGCCTTTTCAGCCGTGACGGGCCTGGACTTGCCGGGACTGCTGGCTTCGGCCGAGGAGTTTGAGCGCAAGCTCACCGCCGACCGCAACCACATCCTGGAGCGGCACCGCGAAAAGCTCGGCGAAATCAAGATTCCAAACCAGCCGCCCAGCACCCTGGTGCAGCTGCAGCAGCAGGAAGCCCAGCTGCAAACGGTCCTTACCGACCTGCAGCGCCAGCTCGAAGCCAAGCAGCAGGAGTTGTTGCAGGTGCAGCAGCAGCGCCAGCAGGAAAGCCAGAAAGCCACGGCCGCCATGGCCTCCTACGAGCTAGCCAATGCCGCCGCCGCGGCCGAGCTGCAAGCCCACCGCCAGGCCACCCAGTCCTTCCTACTGAAGTAGCCCGCGGGTCCATCCTCCACAACCAACTCCTACAACCATGAACACTCCTCTCCTTTCCAACGCTTCTTCCAGCCTCTCCGGCGACTTGCCTAAGTGGCAGCAGCCGGAAAAAGTAGCCGGCTGGGTTTTTCTCGTCGGCCTCGTAGCTGCCGGCATCTACGGCTGGGGCACCATCGTGCCCTTCTTGGTCGACATGGTGTTCGACACCGTGAAGCTGGGCGTTGGGCTGGGCGTGCTGTTCCTGATGTTCCTGCTCGTGACGAGTCCGCGCATTAAGGCGGGGCTGTGGTATGCCGGGCAGCGCATTTTCCGCACGGCCGCCGGCATCTTCGTCAACACCGACCCCATCGGCATCATGGAGGACTACATCCGCAGCACCGGCCAGGAAGCCCGCAAGATGGAGGAAGAAGTGGGCCACATCGAAGGCGCCCACGAGCTGGTGAAGCGCAAGCTGGAAGCCAACAACCAGCAGATGCGCGAGTACCTGCAGCTGGCCGACTCGGCCACCCGCCAGCAGGAAGGCGACGCCGCCGCCTCCTACGCTTCCCGCGCCGCTCAGCTCCAGGAGTACAACCAGCGCCTGCAGCCCATGCTCACCACCACCCAGAACGTGAGCCTGGTGATGCGCCAGATCCTGAAAGCGGCCCTGCGCCAGATCGACAACAGCAAGTTCAAAGTGAACCTGCTGAAAGACGAATATGAGCTGGTGAAGCGCACCAGCAGCGGCATGCGCGCCGCCATGAACATCCTGCGCGGCGACCCAGACAAGAAGTACTTCTTTGACCTGGCCACCGACCGCGTGGCCCAGGACATGGCCCAGCAGCTGGGCCAGATCAAGCAGGCCATGCGCTACTCCCAGGAGTTCGTGAAGGAAATGGACATCCAGAACGGAGTGATGAGCGAGAAAGGCCAACGCCTGCTGGAGAAATACCAGAAAGGCGAGTTCAACGCCCTGCTCGACGAGCAGCCCGCGCCCCGCACCACCGCTCAGACCCGCACCGCCACCAACGACGCCTATACCAGCCTGCTGGACTAAGGCTAAAAGCGGAGCTAGTCCCCCTCCTACATGCACGCGGGGAATCCCCAACCAACCACTAAAAACCAACCATCAATAAAATGACAACTCGCGGTAAAATTGTAATTGGCGCCCTGCTTGTGGCGCTGCTGTACTTCGGCATCAACAAGCTAGTGTCGAGCGGCATGGTCTTCAAGAAAGCGGCCACTGAGTCGGTGCTGCTGAACTCCATTGAGCTGCCTACTCAAAGCGGCGGCGCCCGCACCAACGTGGCCGTGCCGCTGGCTCCTTTGCCTTCCGAAACCCCGGCCGAGAAAGGCACGCCGGTGGTATGGGAAGTAATGGCCTGGAACTCGCAGATGGCGGGCATGCTGGCCAACGGTGGCCCGCGCACCACCCAGGGCTCCAGCATGGCAGCCAACGGCCTGGACCTGCAGATTGTGCGCCAGGACGACGTAGCCAAAATGCAGGCCGACCTGGTGAAAAACGCCCTCGACCTGCAAAGCAACCCCGAAACGCCGGGCCTGCTGGTGAGCATCATGGGCGACGGACTGCCGGCCTTCTCAGCGGTGCAGCCTCAGTTGGAAAAGGCCGGCACCAGCCTGCAGATTATTCCCTACTCGGTGGGTAAAAGCTTCGGCGAAGACAAGTTGATGGGCCCGAAAGAGTGGCTCGACAACCCCAAGGCCGCCCTGGGCAAAACCGTAGCCTGCTACCTGCGCGACGGTGACCAGAATATTGCCCTGAAGTGGTGCGCCGACAACGGCCTGAAAGTCAACCCCGACGAAACCACCTACGACCCCGAGGCGGTGAATTTTATGGCCGCTTCCGACTTCCTGGTGGCCGCCGAGAAGTACATCCTGGGCAAGCCCGAGCAGCGCACCAAAGTGGTAAACGGCAAGAACACCGGCGTGAAAGTAGACGTGGTGGCCGATGCCGTAGCCACCTGGACACCCGGCGACGTGAACATTGCCCGCCAGAAGGGCGGCCTGGTCAACATCGTAAGCACCAAGGACTACTCCAACCAGATGCCCAACATCATGGTAACGACCAAGCTCTGGTATGAAACCCACCAGAAAGAGGTAGAAGGCCTGATTACGGCCCTGGCCGTGGCCGGCGACCAGGTGAAAAGTCACCCCGAGGCCCTGAGCCGCGCCGCCGATATTTCCAGCGTGGTGTATGGCGACAAGGACAAGCCTGGTGCTTACTGGCTGCGCTACTACAAGGGCGTGAGCGAGGCCGACCGCAACGGCGAGGTGGTGGAGCTGGGCGGCTCCAAGGCCTTCAACTTCTCGGATAACCTGGCTTTGTTCGGCCTCAACGAAGGCGGCACCAACATCTACGCCGCCGTGTACAAAACCTTCGGCGACGTGCAGCACCGCCTCTACCCCAAGGAGTTGCCCAGCTACGTACCCCTGGACCAGATGCTCGACCTTGCCCCCCTGCGCAAGCTGCAGGACAAATACCGCGGCAAAACCCTGGCCCCGGCCGAGCAGCAGCAGTTTGCCGCCGATGATGAAATCCGCCAGAGCGTGAGTAAGCGGGCCTGGAACATCGAGTTCAACACGGGCCAGAGCTCCTTTACCCCCGCCGCCGAGCAGCAGCTGGCCAAGCTTTTCGATGACCTGGTGGTGGCCGGCCGCCTGAAAGTAGCCGTGCACGGCCACACCGACAACGCCGGCGACCCGCAGCGCAACCAGCAGCTGTCTGAAGACCGCGCCCTGGCCGTGCAGCACTGGCTCGAAGCCAAAAGCGCCAGCGCCTTCCCCGCCGGCCGCGTGCAGGTGTACGCCCACGGCGCCCAGGAACCGGTAGTCAGTAACGCCACGCCCGCCGGCAAAGCCAAAAACCGCCGCGTAGAAATCGTGCTGGGCAACTAGCGGTGAATGGATGAGTGTGAATGAGAGACTTGTCATTTCATTCTCTTCAACTAAGAACAGTCCTGCTGAGCGAAGCCGAAGCATCTCTACCGCTTCGTTGCAATGGCAATAATTAGCCAGAGGTAGAGATGCTTCGACTTCGCTCAGCATGACGTTCTATTTCTGATCCTTGATTTCCCATGAAAGAGTTATTCTCCCCCAACGCCCAGCCCCGCCGCCGCACTTTTGCGTTGATGGCGGCGGGCCAGGCGGCCCTGCTGCTGGTGCTGTGGCTGTGGATGCCGCTGCGCATGTTTCCCTCCCTTGGCGAAGTTCTCCGCGCATTCGTGGACATGGTCACCACGCAGGGCCTCATCCAGGAGCTGTGGGTCAGCATGACCACGGCGCTCCAAGCCCTGGCCGTGGCCACCGTATTGGCGTTGCTGATTTCCTACCTCACGGCCCTGCCCTTCTTCCGGCCGCTGGCCTACGCGGCCTCCAAGATGCGCTACCTCACCCTTACCGGCCTCACGTTCTTCATGGCCCTGATGGTCAGCTCGGGCCACGAGGTAAAGCTTTCGGTACTGATTTTTGCCACTACGGTGTACCTCGTCACGGGCATGACCTCGGTGATTCTGACCACCACTCAGCAGGAAATGGACCACGCCCGCACCCTGGGCCTGGGCGAGTGGCGCAGCTTCTGGGAAGTGGTGGTGCTGGGCAAGTTGGATGATATGCTGGAAGTGGTGCGCCAGAACTTCGCCATCATCTGGACGATGATTACGCTGGTGGAAACGCTCTACCAGTCGGAAGGCGGCATTGGGCTGCTGCTCTACAAGCAAAACCGCTACCTCCACCTCGACGGCGTAATGGCCATTCAGCTCGTCATCCTCGCCGCCGGTGCCGCCCAGGACTACCTTTTCAGCCTCCTGCGCCGCGTGTTCTTCCCCTACTCCTCCCTCACCACTGCCCGGTAGCTTTAAACTTTAAGTATCGTCATTCCGAGCGCAGCCGAGGAATCTTGCTAGTGTGGTAAAGCCAACGAAGCGGGAGAGATGCTTCGACAAGCTCAGCATGACAATAGTTTGGCAACATCAGCACGCGAGATTCCTCGGCTGCGCTCGGAATGACGGCCTGATATGCACTAAACCTCAACCTTACCATCTCACCACCTCACCAATGACTCCCTATTTCTACAAAGCCCCGGTCCTTACGCTCGACAACGTGTCGATGGAATATGGGGGCGAAACCGTGCTGCGCGACATTTCGGCGCAGGTACTGGACGTGTGCCGCCCCAACATGAACCAAGGCCAGGTAGTGGGCTTCTACGGTCGCTCGGGCCTGGGAAAATCGGTGCTGTGCCGCATCATGGCCGGGCTGATTACGCCCACCAGCGGCACGGTGAAGGTGGGCATTGAGCAGGAAGAAGTGACGCCCGGTGCCGTGGGCTTTGTGCAGCAGCAGTACCCGCTGTTCAACCACCGTACCTTGCAGGACAACCTGCTGGTGGCGGCCGCCCGGAAGTATGAGCCCGAGGAAGCCAAGCGGCAGACCGATGCCTACCTGGACCGGTTCCAGCTCAGCCAGCACCGCAAGAAATACCCGGCCCATCTTTCCGGCGGGCAGCGCCAGCGCGCCGCCATTGCCCAGCAGCTCCTCTGCTCCGACCACCTTATCCTGCTCGACGAGCCATTCTCCGGCCTCGACATTGCCATGATTGACGAGGTCAAGAAAATCATCCTCGAAGTAACGACCATGGACGAGCTGAATACCGTCGTCATCGTCTCCCACGACATCCAGACCACCACTGCCCTGGCCGACCGGCTCTGGCTCCTGGGCTACGAGCGGGATGCCACCGGCCAGCTGCTGCCCGGTGCCACCATCAGCGCCGCCCACCAGTACAACCTGGCCGAAATGGGCTTGGCCTGGCACGAAAACGTGGAAGCTGAGCCCGAATTCAACCGCTTCGTGGAGCACCTGAAGGACGAAATCCGCCAAAGCGCGTAAGGGCCCGGAGTCAGCCTTCCGCTACGAAAACTTCCATCACCAACCTTCTTGCTTTCTTCCCCTACGTTCTACCCGACGCACTCTTTCTCGACCATGAAACTCCAGCTACTGTGCTGTCTGACCTACTTGTTCGCTGCCTCTGCCGTGGCGCAGGTGCCCTCGGCCGCTCCTGATACGGCCGCTCCCACCCCGTCTATCACTTGGTACGGCTTCGCGGACGCTTACCACGGCTACGATTTTCCGGGCCGGAGCCCGCAGCGGCCGGCGTTTCTGTATTCGCACAACCGGGCCAATGAGTTTGCCCTCAACAATGCCGTGCTGGGCGTGCGCTACCAGGACGAGCACGCCCGCGGTGCGCTGGGCCTGCACGCCGGTACCTACGTGGAGGCCAACTACGCCGCTGAGCCGCTGGTGCTGCGCCACCTCTACGAAGCCTACGCCGGCTTCCGGCCCACCCGCCAAGCCTGGCTTGACCTGGGCATTTTCGCCTCGCACATCGGGCTGGAATCGGCGCTGAGCAAGGATAACTGGACGCTGACCCGCTCCCTGGCCGCCGAAAACTCGCCCTACTACGAGGCCGGCGCCCGCCTCACCTACGAGATTTCGCCCCGGCTCACGGCTACGGCGCTGGTGCTGAACGGCTGGCAAAACCTGCGCGACAACAACCGGGGCAAAGCCGTGGGCACCCAGCTGCAGTGGAAGCCCACCGGGAAGCTGGTCCTCAACAGCAGCACCTTCTTCGGCAACGAGCAGCCCCAGGACTCTGCCCGTCGTCGCCGCTATTTCCACGATTTCTACCTCACGTACGCGGCCTCTCCCCGGCTAAGCCTGGCCGCCTTACTTGACCTGGGCGCTCAGCAGGCACCCGGCCGCCGCGCCGACGTGTGGCACACTGGCTACGCCCTCGCCCGCTACCAGTTCACCAAGCAGGTTGCGGCCACCGCCCGCGCCGAGTACTACCGGGCCGCCCACGGCATCATCATCCAGACCACCCGGCCCACCGGCTTCGAAAACTTCTTCCGCGTGGCTGGTGCTTCCCTGAACCTGGATTACGCGCCCACCTCCCACGTTACGGCCCGCCTGGAAGGCCGCGTGCTGCGTGGAAAAGATCCACTGTTTGCCAAGAAGGAGAATGGCCTAACCCGCACGTACGGCAACGTGACGTCGTCGGTGGCAGTGAGTTTTTAAGTTATTGCTCTCCTGTATAACCTAGCTAAAATGGGCCTGGTTTGGTACGAAAACGTGGAAGTCGAACCGGAACTCAACCGCTTCGTGGAGTATTAGAAAAATGAGATTCAGCAGAGTGCTTAGCGAAACACCATGCTAACTGAGGAAGCATCTAGCTTGCTAATTGCCCTGTTTGTCAGGTGACTTCCTTGTTACCTTCGCTTACTGCCACTTTCCGCTACTTTTTAATCATGCTGTTTTCTATGCGCTGCTCGCTTGTATTAGTAGTACTCCTACTGCTAGGACTACCGTGGTTCCCTTGCTTTTTACCAGCAGCCTTTAGCCAAACAGCGCAGCAGATAGAGGCCCAAACAATCCAGCAGGGTATTGCACTTCGTCAGCCGGAAGAAGCTGATACCATCTTTCTAAAGCGCATCCTACCGGTTTCCTTTCCTACTTCCGGTGACTTAGTTGTATACCCATGGCGACTAAATACATATGGCAAACAGTTATTCTTCACAGTAAAGGGTGGCGCAGACAATGAATATGGATATGACTTATTCGTGTTAGACCCGATTCAAGCTAATACTTATGCTGTCCAGATTCTTTCGTTAGGGTCATCTATGGGTGATATGACTTATTTGACTTCTCTATTTTTTGCCGACGTTGATGAGGACGGACAAAAGGAGTTACTGACCTTACTAGAATGTAGTCTTCGGGAAGAATTTAAGGTGGATGGTCAATGGCTTATTGGCCGCAAAACGCATTATCAAACGAGGATTTTTAAATACATGATGCCAAGTAGCACGGGCCGACCTCAATATCAAGAGGATACAACGCCCCGGCCTTATCTGGACGAATTAGCTACGGCGGCCGAAGTCAGGCAGAATTTACCCAAACGCAAATCAACTCAGCGCAAACCAGACGCCAAAGTGCCAAAGTAACTAAGCGACATAGATTGCTGGTCCGACTCCTATCCTAATCTACTATTTCTTGGGCATGTACCACTTTTCGGCAGCACTCACGCCGCAAGCCGATACTTTCGCACCCGCATCCCAATTCTTCATTACTAATTACTCCTTGCTAATTACGCCTCCATGCCCACCGGTACCCTGCTCCTGATTGACGACGAACCGCGCTTGCGCCAGCTGCTGGCGCGGGTAATGGAGCTGGAAGGCTACACCGTGCTGCAAGCCCCCGACGCCAGCCGCGGCCTGGAGCTGCTCCAGCAGCACGCCGATGAGGTGCTGGTGGTGGTGTCGGACGTGCGCCTGCCCGACGCCCACGGCGTGGACCTGATTCCGCGCCTCAAGGCTAAGGCCCCCGATATCGAAATCGTGCTGCTCACCGCCTTCGGCACCATTCCGGACGGGGTGAAAGCCATGAAGCTGGGCGCTTTCGACTACCTCACCAAGGGCGACTTCGAGCAGCAACTGGTAGTAGTAGTGGAGCGGGCCGCCGAAAAATCCCGCCTGCGCCGCCGCGTGGCCGAGCTGGAGCGGCGCATGGGTCAGCGCTTCAGCTTCGCGAGCATGATTGGCGCGGCCCCGGCTTTGCGCCGCGCCCAGGACCTGGCCCGCCAGGTAGCGCCCACCGACAGCACCGTGTTGCTGGAAGGCCCAACCGGCGCGGGCAAGGAGCTGTTTGCCCAGGCTATTCACGAGGCCAGTGAGCGGAAGCTTAAGTCCTTTGTGGCCGTGAACTGCTCGGCTTTCCCAAAGGACTTGCTGGAATCGGAGCTGTTTGGCTACAAGAAGGGCGCGTTTACGGGCGCGCTAGCCGATAAGAAGGGGCTGCTGGAAGAAGCCAACGGCGGCACCTTGTTTCTGGACGAAATCGGGGAGCTGGAACTGAATGTGCAGGCCAAGTTCCTGCGGGTGCTGGAAACGCGGCAGTTCACCAAGCTCGGCGACACCAAGCCCACCAGCGTGAACGTGCGCATTGTGGCCGCCACCAACCGCAACCTGCGCCAGGAAGCCGCCGCCGGCCACTTCCGCCCGGACCTCTACTACCGCCTGTCCGTCTTCAACATCTTGGTGCCCAGCCTGCAGGAGCGCGCCGCCGATGTACCCGCCCTGGCCCAATATTTCCTTCAACATTTCGCGGCCCAGCTGCGCAAGCGCCTGCCCGGCCTGGAGCCCGAGTGCGTGGAGTTGCTACAGCGCTACGAGTGGCCCGGCAACGTGCGGGAGTTGAAAAACGTGCTGGAGCGCGCCGCCATCCTCGCCCCCGCCGACCAGCCCCTCGCCGCCGGCTACCTCCCCGACGAGTTCCACACCCTCCCCGCCTCCGGCAGCCCCGACGCCGACCCCACCGACCAGAGCCTGCGCGCCGTGGAAGCCCGCCACATCCGCCAGGTGCTGCACCAAGTGCAAGGCAACAAAACCGAAGCCGCCCGCCGCCTCGCCATCGGCCTCACCACGCTCTACCGCAAGGTGCAGGAGTACGGGCTGTAGGTCGGCCTTTGTCTCTTACACAAACGGCTGTTATCCTGAGCAGCCCGAAGGACCTTATCACGGCAGAACAACTTCAGCGCCCTCTGCGGAAACTTCTGGGGCCTCTGCGGGCTAACAAATTTGTTCTGGCTTCACAAGCCTTCGCAAGCTCAGAATGACAAGTGAAGCAGAACAATCAATCCAAGACCCTAAGTACTAAAGTCCACATTATCCATGTCCCTGAAACTCAAAATCCGCCTGAGCATTCTCACGATGCTGGTCCTGCTGCTGGGACTGGGCGGGTACACCTTCTTCACCATTCAGCGGCTGGAAGGCGGGACGCGGGGCGTACAGCAAGCCAATTTCCGCTCTGTGGAATACGGCCAGCAGATGCTTCGGGCTCTGGAGCAGCTGGAAGATGCGCCGGCCGATGTGACTCCGTTGGCCGCCCTACGCCGGGCCCTTACCCGTGAGGCGGCCAACATCACCGAGGCCGGGGAGCTGGAACTGGTTGATACGCTCACCCAGCAGGTGGCCGACTATCAGCGCCTGGTGGATGACCGCGCCCCCACCCCTGAGCAGCTTGCCCGCCTCCGCCAGCTGCGGGCCGAAACCCACCGCATGATGGCGCTGAACGAGGCTTCCTTCCACCGCCAAACTCAGCAAACCGCCGCCGCTGCGGCCGGGGCCCGGCGCGTGGTCCTGGTCGGTATGATTTTGAGCACTCTGGTAGCCCTGAGCCTGGTGGTGCGGCTGCCCCGGGCCGTGCTCCGCCCTTTGCGCCGCCTCCGCGCCGATGTGGAGGATGTGGCCAGCGCCGGCCCCGCCACCCAGGTTTCCATTGCCAAAAACGACGAAGTAGGCGCCGTGGCCCTGGCTCTCAACCGCGCCTTCGGCTACCTGCAGGACCAGCGCGCCGTGACGCGGGCGGCCCTGGCTACCGAGCGCAGCCGCCTGGAAAGCCTCATCGAGCACCTCGACGAGGGCTTGCTGCTACTCGACCCAGATGGCTGCGTGCTGCTGGCCAACCCCGTGGCGCGCGAGCTGCTGGGCCGCTCGGCCGCCGAACTGGTAGGCCAGCGGGCCGAGGACCTGCGCCGCGAGTCGGCCCTGCTGCACGACGTCTTTCAGCCCCTGCTGGAGCCGGAGTCGGGCCGGGCCGGCGAAGCCCCAGCGCCGGTGCTCCTCACCATCAACCATGCCAACGGCGAAACGGCGTACTACCGGCTCACGCTCAACCACATCGTAACCCGCAACCGCGAAACGGGCCGCACGGAGTTCGTGGGCCACATTCTGGCGCTACGCAACGTGTCGGACTTCAAGAAGCTGGACGAGGTAAAGTCGAACTACTTGGCTACGATTTCGCACGAGCTGAAAACTCCCCTGGCCAGCATCAAGCTTAGCCTCATGCTGCTCCAGGATGAGCGCACCGAGGCCGAGGAGCGCCAGCGCCTGGCTGACGGCATCCGCGACGAAACCCAGCGCCTGCTGGGCATGGTGGGCCAGCTGCTGGCCGTGTCGCGCCTCGATGCCGGCGCTGACATTCAGTTCGACGTGCAGCCCGTGGCCCTGGCCGAAGTAGTAAACTACGCCATTGATACGGTGCGCCCCCAGATTGAGGACAAGCAGCTGCAGCTGTGCCTGGAGCTGCCCGCCGGCCTCCTGCCGGCCCGCGCCGACCTGGAGAAAACCACCTGGGTGCTCATCAACCTGCTCAGCAACGCCATTCGCTACTCCCCCCGGGGTGCCCGCCTGCTGGTGCAGGCCACCCCGCGCCTAGAGGCAGTAGAAATCAACGTGCAGGACTGCGGGCCCGGCATTGCGGCCGAGTTCCACGAGCGGATTTTTCAGCGCTTCACCCACGTGCCCAACGCCACGGGCCACAAGGGCGGCTCGGGGCTGGGCCTGAGCATCTCCCGCGAATTCATCGAAGCTCAGGGCGGGCGCCTGTGGGTGGAAAGTGAGCCCGACTGCGGCAGCAGCTTCCGCTTCACGCTGCCGCTGGTGGACGTAGGATAAAAGGATTCAGCTGCCGATTAGCCGCCGCTCGGGTACCAGCCAAATACCCCTTGCCTACTCGAAAACACTTCTTAGCTAAGCAGAAACCCAACCTACTAAGAATCGACTACCCCTTTCCCGGCAATTCCGCTTAATTTCGCCCTTTCACTCGCAGCAGAATCCCATGCCCGGCTATTATCCCCAGGATATTGAGAAGAAGTGGCAAGCCCACTGGAAAGAGCACCATACGTTTAAGGCTGAGAATCAGTCGGACAAGCCCAAGTATTACGTGCTGGACATGTTCCCGTACCCCAGCGGCGCGGGCCTGCACGTAGGTCACCCGCTGGGCTACATTGCCTCCGACATTGTGGCCCGCTACAAGCGCCTGCAGGGCTACAACGTGCTGCACCCCATGGGTTTCGACTCGTTCGGCCTGCCCGCCGAGCAATACGCCATCCAGACCGGCCAGCACCCGGCCCTGACCACGGAGCAGAACATCGACACCTATATCCGGCAGCTCAACTCCCTGGGCTTCAGCTACGATTGGAGCCGGGAAGTACGCACCTCCGACCCGCAGTACTACAAGTGGACGCAGTGGATTTTCCTCAAGCTGTTCAACTCCTGGTATAACCTCGACACCAACCGGGCCGAGCCGCTCAAAACCCTGCTCGACAAGTTCCAGCAGAATGGCAGTGAGGGCATCCGCGCCGCCGGAGATGAGGAGGAGCGGCACTCCTTCACGGCCGGTCAGTGGCAGTCGTTCACGGAAAAGCAGAAGCTGCAGGCCGTGCACCCCTACCGCCTGGCCTACCAGCAGGATACCTACGTGAACTGGTGCCCCGGCCTGGGCACAGTGCTCAGCAACGACGAGGTGAAGGATGGCCTCTCGGAGCGCGGCGGCTTCCCCGTAGAGCGCCGCCTCATGCCCCAGTGGAACCTGCGCATCACTGCCTACGCCGACCGCCTCCTCCAGGGCCTCGACACCCTCGACTGGCCCGACGCGGTAAAGGAAATGCAGCGCAACTGGATTGGCAAAAGCATCGGGGCCGAAGTAGAATTTTCGGTTATTAGAACTGAGAATTTAGAACCTAGAACTCAGAACTCGGCTGAAAATACTCTAAGCTCCCAGTTCTCACTTCTAAGCTCTAAAATCAAGGTCTACACCACCCGCGTAGATACCATTTACGGCGCGACCTTCCTGGTGCTGGCGCCCGAGCACGAGCTGTTGAAAGAGCTGACTACCCCAGACCAGCAGCAGGCCATTCAGGACTACATCGACGCCACCAAGCGCCGCTCGGAGCGCGACCGGATGGCCGATACCAAGACGGTTTCGGGTGCCTTCACCGGCGCTTATGCCCTGAATCCGTTTACGAACGAGCCTATCCAGATCTGGATTGCCGACTACGTGCTGGCGGGCTATGGCACCGGCGCCGTGATGGCCGTACCCAGTGGAGACCAGCGCGACTACGTGTTTGCCAAGCACTTCAATCTGCCCATTGTGCAGGTAGTAGATGCCCAGCAAATTGACGAGCAGGCCGACCCCACCAAGGAAGGCAAGTACCTGCACGGCCTCATCCAGGGCCAGAACTACAAGCAAGCCACCCAAACCCTGATTCAGGAGCTGGAGCAGCGTGGCATCGGCAAGGGTAAAACCAACTTCCGCATCCGCGACGCCATCTTCGGCCGCCAGCGCTACTGGGGTGAGCCTATCCCGATTTACTACAAGGAGGGTGTGGCCTACGGCGTGGCCGAAGCCGACTTGCCCCTGGTACTCCCGGAAATCGACGAGTACAAGCCCACCGAAACCGGCGAGCCGCCCCTGGGCCGCGCCAAGGATTGGAAGTACAAGGGCCAGTTCGAGTATGAGCTGAGCACCATGCCCGGCTGGGCCGGCTCCAGCTGGTACTACCTACGCTACATGGACCCGCAGAACGTCGGCCGTTTCGTAGGCGAGGAAGCCGAGCAGTACTGGCAGCAGGTGGATTTATACATGGGTGGCGCAGAGCACGCTACGGGCCACCTGCTCTACTCCCGCTTCTGGCACCTGTTCCTGAAAGATCTAGGCTTGGTTTCAGCGCCTGAACCCTTCCAGAAGCTCATCAACCAGGGCATGATTCTGGGCCGCTCGAACTTCGTGTACCGCATCAACGGCACGAATACGTTCGTGTCTTCAGGCAAGAAAGGTGACCATCAGACTACCGCATTGCACGTCGATGTGAACATCGTTGAAAACGATGTGCTGGATATTGAGGCGTTCAAGAACTGGCGCGAGGAGTACGCCAACGCCGAGTTCATTCTCGAAGACAATGGCACCTACGTATGCGGCGTCGAGGTCGAGAAGATGTCGAAGTCGAAGTACAACGTGGTGAACCCCGACACGCTCATTGAGAAGTTCGGGGCCGATGCGCTGCGTTTGTACGAAATGTTCCTCGGGCCGCTGGAGCAATTCAAGCCCTGGAATACCAACGGCATGAGCGGCGTGGCAGGCTTCCTCAAAAAGCTCTGGCGCCTCTACCATCCCCAGGATGGCGACTTCGCCGTAACCGACGAGGCCCCGAAACCCGCCGAGCTGAAGGCCCTGCACAAGGCCATCCGTAAGGTGGAAGAGGATATCGAGAAGTTCTCCTTCAACACCACCGTCAGCGCCCTGATGATTACGGTGAACGAGCTGACGGCCCTCGACACGCACAAGCGCGCCGTGCTGGAGCCGCTGGTGGTGCTGGTGTCGCCCTACGCCCCCCACCTGGCCGAGGAGCTGTGGCAGAAGCTGGGCCACGCGCCCGGCTCCATCAGCTCCGCCACTTATCCCGAGTTCAAGGAAGAGTACCTGGTGGAGGACGTAGTGAACTACCCCGTGGCCATAAACGGCAAGGTGCGCGAGCAGCTGCAGTTCCCGGCCACCGCCACCCCCGCCGACATCGAAGCCGCCGTGCGCGCCTCCGACTTCCTGGCCCGCTTCGCCGATGGCAAAGAAGCCAAGAAGATTATTGTGGTGCCCGGCCGCATGGTGAACGTGGTGGTATAGAGCCAATCCGATTTCACCAAAAAGTCCCTGCCGTACGCACGGCAGGGACTTTTTATGTTTAAACAGGGTGCGGTGCGCGGGCCAGCTATTCGGCTGCGGCCAGTTCTTCCCGCAGTTTTTTGGGCAGGGAAGCACGCACCAGCTCGTAGGAATGATCTATCAGCTCACGTAGCTGCGCCTCGGGAATGCCCGTGCCAACCAGCACGGTGTTCCAGTGCTTTTTGTTCATGTGGTAGCCCGGCAGCACGTAGTCGTGCTGCTCGCGCAGCTCGGCGGCCCGCTCCGGGTCACACTTCAGGTTGATACTCCCGAACGTATCAATATCGGTAAGGGCGAAGACTTTACCGCCGACTTTGAACACCAGGGTTTCGGGCCCAAACGGAGTTTCTTCGCTTACACCCGCTTTGAGCAGGCAGTAGTCGCGGAAGTCTTCGATGTTCATGAATTAGCGAATAAACCAGCGGTAGATCAGCACCACCAAGCCGACCAGAAACATGGCCATGCTCAGCTTATTGATAAAGTGCATGGTCCGCAGGTTGAAGTTGGTGTGGCGGGTAGGGTCTGGCTTACGAAAGAAATAGCCCAGAGCCGGGCCGAAATTAAACAGGTCTTTGCGCATGGGAAGTGCTTATCTGGTACACGAAGATAACATAGCCAGGCGCAGAAAGATTTAGGTTTTCCGCTATTTAATCTACTGCTGCCTGGGCTGCAACCCTGCCGAAAGGCGGGCGTCGTTTCGGCCTTATCTTTGGTTTCCAGCTCCCCCGTAACGCTTTGCTTCCATGAAACATCTGCTACTCGTAGCCTTCCTGCTCAACGCCCTGCCCGCTGCCCACGCCCAAAAATCGACCTCCGACGCCGACGCGGCCAAGAAAACCATCACCACGTTTTTTGAGGGCCTGCGCAAGGGCGACAGCACCTTGGTGCGCAGTACGCTGGCCCCGGGTGTGGTGCTGCAAACCATCAGCAACCGGGGAGGAAAAACGCAGGTGCTGGTGGAAAGCCCCAAGGAGTTTTTGAAGGCAGTAGGTACGCCCCACAACGCCGTGTGGGATGAGCGCATCACCTTCGATAAGGTGCTGATTGACGCCAACCTGGCCAGCGTCTGGACGCCCTATGAGTTCTATCTGGGCACCTCCTTCAGCCACTGTGGCTACAATTCCTTTCAGTTGGTGAAGCTGGCCGAGGGCTGGAAAATCGTGCACATCATCGACACCCGCCGCAAGGAAAAGTGTAAGTAGCAAAGCTTTGGCCTGCCGCCCAGCAGTCATCCTGAGCGGAGCGAAGGACCTGCTCACGCCAGAACAGCAGGCGTGAGCAGGTCCTTCGCTCCGCTCAGGATGACAGGAAAGGCTACTTTTTCGCCGCAGCCACAATATCCGCCACTTCCAATACAGGTTTCGCGTAGCCGCGTTGCGAGACGTGCAGCATTGCCTGACCCAACTCTACCAATGTAGAGGCATATTTGGGGGCTAGCCCGCGCACTACCGGGTACAGCCAGCTGAAATACTTGTAGTACGACAGCACGTGCCGCTGGCCCGGGGTGGTTTTCAGAAAGCCGGGGCGGAACATGTAGGCCTGGCGGAAACCCATGACCCGCAATGCATTTTCGGTTTCGCCCTTCACGCGGGCCCACATCTGGCGGCTGCGCAGCGTATCGTCGGTGCCCGCGCCCGATACGTAGCAGAACGTGAGGCCGGGGTTACGGGGCAGCAAAGTTTGGGCGAAGTGGAGGGTTAGGTCCTGGGTGAGGCGGCGGTACTCGGGCTCCTTCATCCCCACCGACGACACACCCAGGCAGAAAAAGCAGGCGTTATAGCCCGTCAGTTGGTCCTGTACGGGTGCCAGATTTTGAAAATCTGAGTGGATGATTTCCCGCAGCTTGGGATGACTCCGGCCACTGGGCCGCCGGCTGATGCTGAGCACCTGCTCAACTTCGGGGCTGTTCAGGCATTCCAGCAGCACACCCTCTCCCACCATGCCGGTGGCCCCGGTCAAGATTACACGTAGTTTCATAGGAGGGCAGACGGATGAGAGGCATGGATGTTTTACGCTTCGTCCGGGCTCCTGTCGCCGGTAAACCCCGCGCCGGTATACTCAGCAGCTCCGTAGGCATCAATCGGGTAGTCCTCCACAAACTGAGTGTTCCAGAAAAACTGCCCTAGGGAACAATTTAGTTTGATGAAGAACTTGCGGGGATCTTCGGCTTCTTCTTCCCAGAAATAGTCGTGAAAAAGGTAGCCCACCTGCGAATCCTCAATATCCAGTGCCAGCGGGTCACCGGTTGAACCAGCTCCAACCAACAGCAGACCGGCTTGCAGGGCCCGTTGAAAATCGTCTTCCCAGTCCAGTCTCTTTTTCAGGCTATTGGCTTGGTCGAGATGCACTTCCCCGATTGCCAGGTCAGTATCGAAGGAGAACTCGGCCAAGAATTGCTGTACCTCCGCCGAAACGCCCCACTGGCGAAGAAGTTCAGCATTTTCGGGGCGTAACGGCTCCGGATGCTTCCGCCAGTTGCTGTCGGCTTCCTCCAGCACCGTCTGCATTTTTTGCTTATCTGTCATAATGGTACGCATGCCTTCGGTCAACCATCTTGCGCCAGCAAGCCGTAACGGGCCAGCGTTGCGTCTAGCCTCTTTTAAAAGATGCTGGCTGTCAGAATTCAAATAGAAATCCAGCACCGTTTCTTTCGATTTCAAGACAAAACGGGATTGGAGCATACAGCCCAATCCCGTTTTCATCGGGTTATTCACCCTACTACCCCACCACCGGTTCTTCCAGCCGTACCGGCTCAAGCCAGCGGCCGTCTTCGCGCATAAGCTCAATCAACTCATCTACCGCGCGCTCCTCGGGCACGGCTTTCTTGATGACTTCCTGGCCGCGGTAGAGGGCAATTTTGCCTTTGCCCACGCCCACGTAGCCGTAGTCGGCGTCGGCCATTTCGCCGGGGCCGTTCACGATGCAGCCCATGATGCCGATTTTCACGCCCTTGAGGTGGTCGGTGCGCTTGCGGATCATGGCGGTGGTTTCCTGGAGGTCGAACAGGGTGCGGCCGCAGCTGGGGCAGCTGATGTACTCGGTTTTACTCATGCGCGTGCGCGCCGCCTGCAGAATCCCGAACGACAGCTGGTTGAGCTGGTCGAGCGTGGTCAGCCACGCCTCTTTGCTTTGCTCGGGCAGTAGTTCGGTGCTCAGCACCACGCCGTCGCCGAGGCCATCAAGGAGCAGGCCGCCTACGTCGGTGGCGGCGTAGAGCTGGGTCTGCGCGGGCGTGAGCTCGGGGTACTGGCGGTTGATGATAACCGGATTAGTGATACCGTTATGCAGCAGCTCGAAGAATGCCCGGCGGATTTCGGGCATGGCGTGGGCATTGTCGGTGTAGAGAATGACAACGGCCGTAGCGTCCAGCCGGAGCTGGTCGAGGGCAGCAGGCGTGAGCGAGTCCAGGTTGTGGAAGACGAAGTTCAACTCCGGGTGCCGGGCCCCCACTACGGCGTAATCGGCCTGGGTGAGCACGGGGAAATGGTCGGTGCGGCGGCCCGCGTCGAGCCAAGCGCTGTAATCCACCACTTCCTTCAGGCCATTAGGCAGCATAAACGGCACCGGGCGCTGACCCGAGTACACGTAGTCGGCGCCCAGGTCATTCATCTGGAACTTGTCGAGAAAAGCCGAATAGAGGTGGCCGACTGCGCGCAGATCGGCATATTCTACAGAGGAGAGCCGCGAAAGATCGACCAGCACGCGGGGTACGTTCTGCCCGCCCAGGTTGAGCACTTCGTGGGTATGGCGGCGGTGGTACTGGAAGGGGACGATGGGCACCTGGGTAACCGGCTGTATCGGTTTGGCCTCGGCGGCGCGGTTCGTGTACCGGTCGATGAGGGCGCGGGCCACGGGAGCTTCGGCTTCGGGAGCTTCCGTAAGCGAAACGCGCACGGTGTCGCCGAGGCCATCTTCCAGCAGGGTGCCGATGCCCACGGCCGACTTGATACGGCCGTCTTCGGCCTCGCCCGCTTCCGTCACGCCTAGGTGCAGCGGGTACGGCTGCAGCCCTTCTTCGTCGAGCTTCTGCACCAGCATGCGGTAGGCCTGCACCATCACCTGGGTGTTGGAGGCCTTCATGCTCAGCACCACGTCGTAGTAGTTTTCTTCCTCGCAGAGCCGCAAAAACTCCAGGGCTGATTCCACCATGCCCAGGGGCGTGTCGCCGTAGCGGCTCAGAATCCGGTCCGACAACGAACCGTGGTTGGTACCGATGCGCATGGCCGTGCCATATTGCTTGCAGATCTGCACCAGGGGGCGGAACCGCTCCCGGATGCGCTCCACCTCGGCGGCGTAGGAGGCATCGGTGTAGTCGATGACGTCGAACTTCTTTTTATCGGCGTAGTTGCCGGGGTTCACGCGCACTTTCTCCACGATACGGGCAGCCAGTTCGGCGGCGTTGGGCGTGAAGTGAATGTCAGCAATGAGCGGCACGTTGCAGCCCCGCTTGCGCAACTCCTTCTTGATTTCCAGCAGGTTCTGGGCTTCCTTCACGCTGGGGGCCGTAATGCGCACGTACTCGCAGCCAGCCTCCACCATGCGCAGGGTCTGCTCCACCGAGCCCAGCGTATCCATCGTGTCCACGGTGGTCATGCTCTGCACCCGGATGGGGTTGAGGCCACCCAGGGGCAGGTCGCCGATTTTCACTTCCCGGGAGAGGCGGCGCTTGTATTCGGTGAGGCTGGGGCAATACGTCTTGTTCATAGAAAGGGAAACCGACGACGAAAGGCGAAAGTTGCGGGAGAAAGGCGGTACCAGCCGCAAAGGTACGAGCCAGCCGCTACGTTTAGCAGCGCCGTTCTCCGGCCCACCACCGCCGCAAGCGGCGCAGCGGGTGTTGCTTTTTGCATCGTACAACTCGAACGCAGTTACTACCTTGCCGCGGCTCCCCGCTTCTCATCTCCCTTCTCGCCCAGCCTGCATGTCTGAGTTCAATTCTTCGCGCCGTTACTTTCTGAAACTGACCGGGTTTTCGCTGGCCGCGCTGCCCCTGGCCCTTTCCGGGTGCGCGGCCGCCCTGCCCGGTTCCCGCAAAGCGCCTTCGTATCTGGTGTACGTGGGTACCTACGCCGCTGCCGACGCCGACAGCCTGTTTCTGTACCGGCTGAATGCGGAAACCGGCGCCCTCACCCGCATAGGCGCCACCAAAGCCGGCCCCAACCCCACTTACCTGACCCTGGATCCGCAGCAGCGCCTGCTGTACACCGCCAACGAAACCGAGGAATACAAGGGCATGAAGAGCGGCTCGGTACGGGCCTTTGCCGTCGACCGCAAAACCGGCGGCCTTACCCTGCTCAATGAGCAGTCGTCGTTTGGGCCGGGACCGTGCTATGTGAGTCTCGACCACACCCGCCGCGTGGCGCTGGTGGCCAACTACGGCGGAGGCAGCGTGTGCGCCCTGCCCGTGCAGGCCGATGGACGCCTGGGTGCGCCCTCGGCCACCCAGCAGCACACCGGCTCCGGGCCCCACAAAAACCAGAACGTGCCCCACGCCCACTGCTTTCTGCCCGACCCCGCCAACCGCTTTGCCCTGGCCGTGGACCTAGGCATCGACCAGGTGGTGGCCTACCCGCTGGAGCCGGGCACGGGCAAGTTTCTCAACACCCCCACCACGGCCTTTACCACCGCGCCGGGCGCCGGGCCGCGCCACCTCATCTTTCACCCCAACAAGCACTGGGCCTACCTCATCAACGAGCTGAACTCCACCGTTACGGCCCTGAGCTACGATGCCGCCCAGGGCAAATTCAGCGAGCTGCACACCCTGCCCACGCTGCCCGCCGACTTTACGGCGTGGAATGCCTGCGCCGATATTCACGTGTCGCCCAACGGCCGGTTTCTCTACGCCTCCAACCGGGGTCACAACAGCATCGTGGTGTACGCCATTGACCAGGCCAGCGGGAAGCTCACCTGGGTGCAGCACGCCGATACGCAGGGCAAGATTCCGCGCAACTTTGCCCTCGACCCCAGCGGCCGCGTGGCGCTGGTAGCCAATCAGCAGACCAACAACATCGTGACCTACCGCATTGATGAAAAGACCGGCCAGCTTGCTGCTACCGGCACGTCGGTGGAAGTGTCGGCGCCGGTTTGCCTGCAGGTGGTGCCGGATTTTCTGGCGTAGCGCCTAGTCAATGTGCTGAAGTGAAAACGTGCGAAGGTGCTACTGTTGCCTTTGCTCAGCCCGTATTGGCACCTCAACACCTTCGCCCCATACTCAAGCGGGCGTTTCCCCGGCTTCGTTGTCAGGTATTTTTTAAAAGATCGGAATACCTGACACTTTCTGCGCGGGGTTTGTTGTGTATTTTCCCGGATTCAAAAAATATACAACAAACCCTGGCTTAGGAAGAGGCTGTGTGGGCGGTTTATCACCGGCGGGTTGAGGGAGTTTCCCGACTTCCCACTCAGCTTCCGTCTCACCTTAGCCCATTCGGCTACAGGGGCACATTACTCCCCGACCTCCAATACGATTTTACCGATGTGCGCGCTGCTTTCCATGAGCTGATGCGCCGCTATGGCCTCGGCCAGCGGGAAGCGCCGGTAAATGACGGGCCGGAACCGGCCGGCCGCCAGCAGCGGCCACACGTGCTGCTCCACTGCGGCGGCCAGCGCGGCTTTGAACTCGGCGGAGCGCGGGCGCAGAGTGCTGCCCGTGACGGTGAGGCGGCGGCGCATCACGTCCAGGGCATTGAACTCGGCTTTGGGGCCCTGCATGGCGTTGATGAATACCAAGCGGCCATCCTCCTTGAGCAGGCGCAGGTTCTTGGGGGTATAGTCGCCGCCAATCATGTCCAGCACTACGTCCACGCCCTGGCCTTTCAGCTCATCTTCGAAATCCTCAGTCTTATAGTTGAAGCAGCGCGTAGCCCCCAGCTTTTCGCAGGCGCGGCATTTCTCGTCGGAGCCGGCCGTGGCAAACACCGGGGAGCCCAGCGCCGCTGCCAGCTGAATGGCCGTAACGCCGATGCCGCTGCTGCCGCCGTGCACCAGCAGGGTTTCGCCGGGCTGCAACTGCCCCCGCTGAAACACGTTGTGCCACACAGTAAATACCGTTTCAGGCAGCGTGGCGGCTTCGGCCATGCTCCAGCCGAGGGGCACGGGCAGGCAGTGGCGGTCATCTACCAGGGCGTATTCGGCGTAGCCGCCCTCGGCCAGCAGGGCGCACACCGCGTCGCCGGGGTGCCAGCGCCTAACCTCCGCTCCTACGGCTTCCACGGTGCCCGCAATTTCCAGCCCGGGTACGGTACCCGTTACGTCGCCGCTGCCGGCGTATTTGCCCTGGCGCAAAAGCACGTCGGGACGATTTACGCCGGCGGCCTGCACGCGCACCAGCACCTGGTGCGGGGCCGGCTGGGGTAAATCGGCAGAAGTAAGCTGCAGGACTTCAGGGCCGCCGGGCTGGGTAATGATGATCTGATGCATAAAAAAGAGAAAAAGGCAGGGCTGTAAAGTTGCGTTACCGGCAGACCGCCTACGTCACCTACGCCAGCGGGCAGTGGTAGTTTCGGCAGGTTTTGGCCGGTACTGCTTGTCCGCCCGGCGGCGGGCTGCGTACTTGCAGACCTTACTGCTTTGCCCACCCTTATGAAAGACCGCCCCATCTGGATTACCCTACTCGGCAACATGACCAAGGCTACCGGCCTGGCCGCCTGGCAAACCGGCCGCCTGTTTCGCAAAGCCGCCGCGGCCGCCCTGGAGTCGGTGCAGGAAGTGCTGCGGGCGGAAGTGAAGAAAGGCAATGGCCGGCTGGTACAAGACTTTCTGGCCAATAAAGCCCTGCCGGCGGCGCGGGCCCTGCTGCTGGAGCGCATGGCGGCCCGGCTGCTGGTGCGCATTGGGCTGCGCGGGGCCCTGGCCTCCAGCGTGGTCGGCTGGATTTTGCCTTTTGTGGTAGAGCAGCTGGTGAAAGTTGCGCAGCGCACGGGAATACTCGATAAGCTTAGGGCTCACCCCACCGTGGCCGATACGCTCACGCGCCTCGATGAGCTGAAGCGCGCCGCCTGGAAAACGCTGGTGCCGGATGCCGGCAGCGGCGCCGAGGTGCTGCCCGATGACGCCGAAGGCCCACGGCTGCTTTCCTGACCGGGCTTCAGCGCTGAGCATGCCTTAGCCGGAAGGAACCGTTATCCTATCCCAGAATTCCCTTGTTTCAGGCCCGCAACGTGGTTTTTGTCAACTCCCGGCGCAATCGGATGGCCGAAACTGAGCGTTTCCCGTATAGCCAACCTTCACCAGCTTTACGACCTTTATGAAACTCTCTTTCAAGTCTCTCGTGTTGTTTTCGGCATTTGCCGCCTTTGCTACCACCTCCTGCTCGGAGCGCCAGCAGGAAAACACGGAAGCCGCCACCGAAAATGCCGTGGATCAGGCCGGCGACGCTACCAGCGAAGCCGCCAATGAAGTGCAGGCTGACATGGCTACCGAGCCCGGTGACACGGCCGTAGTGCAGAACAAAGAAGCCGACAAACTCGTGGAGAAAGTACCCGCTACGCCGCAGAACTAGTTACTGCCTTTTATCCGCAAAGCTCCTGCTCAAACCTTGGTTTGGGCAGGAGCTTTTGTTTTATTCCTGCCCGCTGCTGCCTTGGGCTGTTACCAGCCACCGTGTACGTATCTTGAGGCCGTTTCGCCCCGGAAAGTTATTTCGGTGGTCTTCGCCTTGCTTTTATGTTCGCTCGTACCTGGTTGTGGCTAGCTGCCTGCTTTCTTTCGGTTCCGGCTTGGGCGGGGGGCCCGGCTCCGGCTGCTCCTCCCACGTTGGCCGACCAGTTTGTTGAGTTTTTTGCCCGCCTGCTTTCGCCCTGGGGGTTTCCAGCACGCTGGCACTGCGGGCACTGGACCAGCTTCCACGGCTGGCTCTACATCGTGTCCGATCTGATGATCTGGGCGGCTTACTTCGCTATTCCTTTCCTGCTGATCAACTTTATCCGGCAGCGCCGCGACATGCCCTTCAACCGCCTGTTCTGGCTTTTTGGGCTGTTTATTTTTGCCTGCGGCGCCACGCATTTGCTCGACGCCCTGATTTTCTGGGTGCCCGTTTACCGGCTGAGCGGCCTCGTCCGGCTGATTACGGCCCTGGCCTCCTGGGGCACGGTGCTGGCCCTGTTTGGGGTGATTCCCAAAGCCCTCCTGCTGAAAACGCCCACCGAGCTGGAAAGTATTGTCCAGGCACGCACCACGGAGCTGGCTGCCACCAACCAGCAGCTCCAGGACGTGGCCGCCCAGCTCCGGCAGCAGAACGCCACGCTGGCCCGCACCAACCGCGACCTGGACACCTTCGTGTATACAGCCTCCCACGACCTGAAGCAACCCGTGCTGAACCTGTCGGGCCTGCTGGAGGAACTCACGCGCACGGCTACCTTCGCCGACCCCGAGGCCGGCCCCATGCTGAAGATGGTGGATGCGTCGCTCAACCAGCTGCTGGGTACTATTCAGTCCCTGGCAGAAGTGGTGCAGGTGCAGCGCCCGGCCCACCTACTCCCTCCCGAGCCGGTAGAGCTGCAGCCCTTGGTGGAGGAAGTGCTCCGCAACGTGCAGAATCTGCATCCCAACACCGCTACCTGGACGCTGGCCTTGGCCAACATTCCGGCCCTGCACCTGGAGCCGGCCACCCTACGCAGCGTGCTGTATAACCTGCTCAGCAATGCCGTGAAGTACGCCGCCCCCACCCGCCCCGCCCATATTGAGGTGCGCACGGAATGGCAGCACGGCCAGCCCACCCTTGTGGTCCAGGACAACGGCCTGGGCATCGACCTGACCCGGCACGGCACGGAGCTGTTTAAATTATTCCGGCGCTTTCATGACCATATTCCCGGCACCGGGCTGGGCCTCTATCTGGTTCAGCGCCAGCTGGAGCAGGCCGGGGGGCATCTGGAGGTGGAGAGTGAGGTAGGAAAAGGCTCCACTTTCCGGGTGGTACTGCCGGCCCCCACAAGGCCAGGGTCTGGCTCTGCGCCTACTCAGTAGCAATAGAGCCAGCCCGGCTACCCGGGAAAATTCGGGCCGCTGGGGCTGTAGGCACGCGTTGGCGGTCGGCTGCGGAAACCGGACGCCAGAAAAATATCGGCGGGTCGAAATCCGGCTGGCCCAACACTACGCACTTACCAATACCTTAGGGTGCGCCTTTTCCCGTTTAGCCTCCGCCGCTGCCGTGTCCACCTCTTTCGCTGACGTTTCTTTCGTGTATGACGCACTGCCGGGCTCCGTGCTCCTGCTGCAGGCCAATGCGCCGGACTTTACGCTACTGGCCCTCAGCGACGACCTGCTGCCCCGCCTTGCCTCCACCCGAGCGGAGGTAGTAGGCCGCAGCCTCTGGGCCGTGTGTACTGCCAACCCAGCCCTACCCGGCGCCGCCAAGCCAGCCGGCCTGGCTAGCGCCTTGCAGCACGCCCTGCTCACCCGGCAAGCCACCCAGTACGCCATCGGGCCGGGCTGGAGCCCCCACGAAGAGGAGGCCAACTGGGTAGCCCACATCCGGCCGGTGTCCGATGCAACCGGGGAAGTTCGCTGCCTGGTGCTCAGCTTCAGCCACGGCGGGCGGCTACCAGCGGCGGGTGTTCTGCAAGGGCAGGAAAGTGCTGCTTACGACCAAACCCTGCTTGAAGCGTGCCCCATTGCCACGGCGCTTTACTTAGGCCCGGAAATACGGGTGCAGTACGCCAACGCCTTGATGCTGGAGTACTGGGGCAAGGACCCATCGGTAGTGGGCAAAACTTTCTGCGAAGCGCTGCCGGGCCCGGAGAGCCGCGCCTTCCAAGCCCGGCTGGAGCAGGTATATGCTACCGGAGAGGCCTACGCGGGGGTATACGAAAAGGCTGCTGTACTGACAGACGGGGCAGCGCACACTGCCTATTTCGATTTTACCTGCAAGCCCCTGCGTACCCCCCAGGGCCACGTGTACGGCATTCATCACACGGCCACCGACGTAACGGAGGAGGTGCTGACCCGCCAAAAAAGTGAGGCCCGCCGGGAGGAGCTGGAGTGGTTTAAATTCATGGCCGATCAGGCCCGCGACTTATTTATCCTGGTGCGCGAGAATGGCACTTTTGCTTACCTGAACACCCAGGCGCTGGAAACCTGGGGCTACACCGCCCGGGAAGCCCAGCAACTGCACGTAGCCGACATCGACCCCACGTACCAACCCAGAATGTTTGCCCTGGGCTTTGCCAAGGCCCAGCGCGAAATCATTCCCCCTTTCGAAACCCTGCACAAGCGCAAGGACGGACACGTGTTTCCGGTGGAAGTGAGCATGAATGCACTGGTGCTGGGCGGCAAGCCCCACCTACTGGCCGTAGCCCGCGACATCACCCAGAAAAAGCGCGACCTGGAGGCCCTGCAGGAAAGTGAAGAGCGGTTCCGCATCATGGCCGACGCCGCCCCCAGCCAGGTGTGGGCCGTGCACCCGGATTCGTCGGTGCGCTACGTGAACCGTACGTTTCTGGAGTTTGTGGGCCTCGACCTGCCTCAATACCTGGCGAAAGGCTGGTTTTCCTTTTTACACCCCAGCGAGGCGGCCTTTGCCCAGCGCACCCTGGAGCAGGCCATTGACGAGCGGAAACCTTACAGTTTGGAGCACCGCATGCGGCGCCACGATGGCGTGTACCGCTGGTTTCTCTCCCAGGGCGCCCCCAGCTACTACGCCAACGGAGAGCTGTACGGCTACGTGGGCGCCGCCATCGACATCACGGAGCTCAAGCTGGCCAACGAGCAGCTGGTCCGGATAAATAACGACCTGGACAATTTTGTGTACACGGCCTCCCACGACCTGAAGGCCCCCATCAGCAACATCGAAGGCCTGCTCCACGCCCTGCTGCGCGTGCTCCCCCCGGAAACGCTGCAGTCGGAACAGGTGCTGCAGCTCACGGCACTCATGCAGGAGTCGGTGGAGCGGTTCAGCAAGACCATTGCCAACCTCACGGACGTAGCCAAGCTGCAAAAAGAACACAGCGCCGAAGCCGTGCCCGTGCAGCTGGCCACCGCCATTCGGGAAGTGCTCCTGGACCTGCAACCCCAGCTCGGCCGCGGGCACCTGCAGGTGGAAGTTGACGAAACCACCACCATCCGCTTTTCCGAGAAAAACATCCGCTCCGTGGTGTACAACCTGCTTAGCAACGCCCTTAAATATTGCGCCCCGGAGCGGGAGCCCCACATTGTAGTGCGCTGCGAAGCCCGGGACGAGCACCACGTGCTCACGGTGGCCGATAATGGGCTGGGACTGGATGCCAACCAGCAGCGCCAGCTGTTCATTATGTTCAAGCGCCTACACAGCCACGTAGAAGGTTCGGGCGTTGGACTCTACATGGTCAAGAAGATTATGGAAAACAGTGGGGGCCGCATTGAGGTGGAAAGCACGCCGGGCCTGGGGTCCACGTTCCGGGTGTACTTTGCCCGCTAACCCCGCAGTGATTCAGCACGAGTCATAAACAGAGCAAGCCCCATCCGGCGTGGGCCGAACGGGGCTTGCAGTAGTTTAAGCAAACACGCTTATTGCTTGTCTTCCAGCTTTTTTAGCCGGTCGTAGGTTTTTTGGGAAAGCTCGTACTGATGCTGCACGGCCACCCGGATGGAGCCGGTGAGGGTGCCTTGCTCCAGGGCGTCTTCGTAGGCTTTCAAAGCCCACTCCTCCCCGTACACATTGGAGCCCAGGATGGCTTTTTCGCTCCGGCCCGTGAGCAGGGCCTTGGCGTCCATCCAGCCTCGGTAAAGCTTGCCTTTCAGCGTGGTGCTCGTTTCCGTGGGCTCCCCCTGCGCCCGCAGGGCGGCATTCAGCTCGTTGGAGAACTGCTGACTCTGGCTGACCAACTGCTTGTAGTAGCCCGTCAGCTCGGCATCGGTGCTTTCGGCGGCCGCGCGCTGATACCCTTCTATCCGGTCGTTTACGAAATACAGCAGCTCCCGCAGCGTGTCGGCCTGGTTGGTTTGCGAAGCGGTTTTATTGCGGCGCGCCAGGTAGCCTACCCCGGCTACGAGCAGGGCCCCGCCCACTACCTTCTGCAGGGTGCTGAGTTTATTGAGGCTGGCGGCCGAACGGCCCAGCAGGTCGCCCATGGTTCCTTGGGTAAAACGCGTTGCAGTAGCCGGGCCCGCCGCGCGTTGCGCGGTGCGGGCCGTGGGGTAAGATGATGCGGACTGGTTCATAGGTCTAGCGTAGGATGGTGAAAAACACCTTGCTCTACGACCTGGTTAAGCAGTTAGTTATGTTGAGCTTAGCCACTTGTTCCGGCCACACTGCTGCCGGGGCTGCCTGTTCTCTTTGACCCGAAACACGACCAGGACTTGCTTGTGCGACCGAAAAGTGTAAGTTTGGTGCCAATGCTCCGGTATATTCTTCATGGAAATCCACCCCGAACTTGTTACCATTCGCCGGCAGATGCGCCAGCTGTTTCATGAGCGGGCGGAGCTGGGCACCCTCGACACGTTGCGCCAGCAGTGGCAGCAGACCCTGAAAGCCTTGCAGCAGCAGGCGCTGGAGCCGCAGGTAGCCCTGCGCGTGGCCAACAGTCTTACGCAGCTGGCCGCCCTGGAGCAGCCCGCCTCGGTTTTCTGGTCGAGCCAGGCCCGGCGGCAGCAGCTGGAAAATGCCCTTATTCGCGCCGTGCAGGAGCTATAGCCTCCGGCCTACCCCCACCACTACGGTCCAGCTACACCGGCCCTGGCCTCGCCGGTGCCGGTCCGCCCCCAAGCAGCCCCGCGGATTTTTGACGCCAAATAGGCGGCCTGCGCGTGTACATCCGCTTTCGTCTGGCTAAGTTCGCAGCGGCTTAGGCCGGCCACACGTGTCCTTTTTGCTTTGCTGGACCCGTACCGCGCTGCTTGCTCCTACTTCACCTACAGCACACAATCTCCATGCTGCTTTCTTCTTTTACCGGTTTTTTACCGCCCCGGATGGCCCGGCAACTGCTGGCTATCTGTGGCCTTGCGCTACTGAGTCCGGCCGCTCTGGCCGAAGAGCTCAAGTCGCCCAATGGGCAGCTTACCCTCAACTTCGACCTGCAGGCCGGCGGGGTGCCCACTTACCGGCTTACCTACAAGGGCCGCGACGTTATCAAGGCCAGCAAGCTGGGCCTGGAGCTGAAGGGCACCACCAGCCTGCAAAGTGGCTTTGCGCAAACCGACAAGCAAACCCGCTCCTTCGACGAAACCTGGCAGCCGGTGTGGGGCGAGGCCAAAACCATCCGCAACCACTACAACGAGCTGGCTGTGACGCTCACGCAGGCCGAAACCCAGCGCACCATCCGCGTCCGGTTCCGGGTGTTCGACGACGGGCTGGGCTTCCGCTACGAGTTTCCGCGCCAGCCCAAGCTCGACTACTTCACCATCAAGGAAGAGCGCACCCAGTTTGCCCTGGCCGGCGACCATAAGGCCTTCTGGCTACCCGGCGACTACGACACCCAGGAGTACAGCACCGTTACGTCGAAGCTCTCGGAGGTGCGCGGCAAGATGAAGGCCGCCGTGACGCCAAATGCCTCCCAGACGACCTTTTCGCCTACCGGCCTGCAAACCCCGCTCATGCTCAAAAGCCAGGACGGGCTTTACATCAACATTCACGAGGCCGCCCTCATCGACTACTCGTGCATGCACCTTGACTTGGACGACAAGAACATGGTGCTGGAAAGCCACCTGACGCCCGACGCGGTGGGCGACAAAGGCCTGATTCAGACCCCGGCCAACTCGCCCTGGCGCACGGTGATTGTGAGTGATAAAGCCGGCGACATCCTGCTCTCCAAGCTGGTGCTGAACCTCAACGAGCCCACCAAGTTCAAGGATGTGTCGTGGATCAAGCCGGTGAAGTACGTGGGCGTGTGGTGGGAAATGATTACGGGCAAGAGCACGTGGTCGTACACCAACATGGACAACATCAAGCTCGACTCGGTAGACTACCAGAAGGTGAAGCCCAACGGCACCCACGCCGCCAACACCCAGCACGTGAAGGAGTATATCGACTTCGCCGCCAAGCATGGGTTTGATGCCGTGCTGGTAGAAGGCTGGAATACGGGCTGGGAAGACTGGTTTGGCAAGCACAAGGACTACGTGTTCGACTTCGTGACGCCCTACCCCGATTTCGACGTGCAGGAATTGAACCGCTACGCCGCCGCCAAGGGCGTGAAAATCATCATGCACCACGAAACGTCCGGCTCGGTGCGCAACTACGAGCGGCACCTGGAAAAGGCCTTTCAGTTCATGAACGACAACGGCTACAACGCCGTGAAAACCGGCTACGTGGGCGACATAGTGCCCCTGGGCCACCACCACTACGACCAGTGGATGATAGACCACTACAACTACGTGCTGGAAAAAGCCGCTGAGCACAAGATCATGGTGAACGGCCACGAAGCGGTGCGCCCCACCGGTCTTTCGCGCACCTTCCCCAACCTTATCGGCAACGAGGCCGCCCGCGGTACGGAGTACGAGTCGTTTGGCGGCAACAACGCCGACCACACCACCATCCTCCCGTTTACCCGCCTCATTGGTGGCCCGATGGACTACACGCCCGGCATCTTCCAAACCAAGGTGAGTGCCTACAATCCGCAGAACACGTCCTTCGTGCACAGCACCCTGGCCCGGCAGCTGGCCCTGTACGTGACCATGTACTCGCCCCTGCAGATGGCCGCCGACCTGCCCGAAACCTACAACAAGCACCTCGACGCCTTCCAGTTTATCAAGGACGTAGCGGTGGACTGGGACGACACGAAAGTGCTGGAAGCCGAGCCCGGCGACTACATCACCTACGCCCGCAAGGCCAAGGGCAAGAGCAGCTGGTTTGTGGGCAGCACCTGCGACGAGAACGGGCGCACCTCGAAAATTGACCTGAGCTTCCTGGAGCCTGGCAAGAAATACGTGGCCACCATCTATGCCGACAGCAAGGGCGCCCACTACCAGTACAACCCGCAGGCCTACCAGATCCGCAAGCTGAACGTGACCAGCAAAACCAAGCTGACCCAGCTCTGCGCCCCCGGCGGCGGCTATGCTATCAGCCTGATAGAAGCGGGCCGCTAGACGCAAAACCTCCAACGAAGAAGCCCCTTGCGCAGCTGCGCCAGGGGCTTCTTTTTGATTTATGGGTCGGCTTTAAATCAGCTTATCGGGGGTGATGGGCAGCTCCCGCACCCGCTTGCCGGTGGCGTTGAACACGGCATTGGCAATGGCCGGCGCTACGCCGATAATGGCTATTTCGCCAATACCCTTCGTACCCAGGGCATTCACGTGCGGGTCGGGCTGGTTGACGAAGGCTACTTCCACGGCTGGCGAATCGGCGTGCACGGGCACGTGGTAGTCGGCAAAGTCCTTGGTGACGTAGCGCCCAAACCGGTCATCGATGTGGGCAGCCTCCATCAGGGCCATGCCGATACCGCCCACGGCCCCGCCCTTCATCTGGTTGCCGGCCGTTTTCTCATTCACGATAGTCCCGGCATCAGCGCAGGAAACCAGCTTGCTCACGCGCACTTCCCCGGTCAGCTCATGCACCCGCACCTCGACAAAATGCACCGAAAACGAGTACATGGAATACTGCTGGCCTTCCGGGCCGGGGCGGGCTTCCACCATCACAGCTTTGTCACCGCCCTGCTTGATTAGGTCGGCGTAAGCCACGCGGGTGGCGGGGTTGCTGCTTAACGCCAGGTAGCCATCGGTTAGGGTCACGTCCTCTTTTTTGGCAGAAGCAAAGGCAGCGTTGCTGGCCCCGGCCAAACCGCGCAGCTTGTCTTTCAGGGCCAGGCAGGCTTCCTGCGTGGCTGGCCCTACGCTGTTTACCGTGGAGGAGCCGCCCTGGGTGCCGGCCTTGGGAAACGAGGAGTTGCCGAGCTCAAACCGGATTTTCTTGGGGTCCAGGCCCAGCGTGTCGGCCGCAATCTGCGTCATCACGGTGCCGGTGCCCGGGCCAATGTCGGTGGTGGCACACTGCAGCAGCACGGTACCATTTGCCAGCAGCTGGGCTCCTACGGTGGCCGCTCCGCGGTGCGCGCCAAACGTGCCCACGCCCATGCCGTAGCCGATGAGCCACTCCCCGTCGCGCAAAGAACCGGGTTTGAGCTGGCGCTTGCTCCAGCCAACCCGCTCGGCCCCCAGCTGGTAGCACTCCTTCAGAAACTTAGTGCTCCAGGGCTTGCCGTTTTCCGGGTCCTTGTCGGTGTAGTTGCGCAGGCGGAACTCCAGGGGGTCCAGGTTCAGCATATGCGCCATTTCATCCATAGCCGACTCCAGCGCAAAGGCCCCGGTAGCCTCGCCCGGGCCGCGCATCCAGATGGGAGAACATACGTCCAGCGAAACCAAGCGGTAGCGCGTGGTCACGTTGGGGGCTTGGTACATCATCCGCGTCTGGGCCAGGGTCGACTCAGTGAACTCCTCGTAGTTGGAGGTTTGCCCGATGGATTCGTGGGTAATGGCCGTGATTTTGCCGTCGGGTGTCGCACTCATGCCCAGCTTCTGCCAGGTGTAGGGCCGGTAGCCTACGTTGGTAAACATCTGCTCCCGGGTCAGCATCAGCTTTACCGGCCGGTTGACCACCCGGGCCGCAATAATGGCCGCCGACTCGTGGGGCCAGCTGTGCAGGGCGTTGCCGAAAGCCCCGCCCACGAAGGTGGCAATGACTTTCACGTTTTCCTCGGGCAGGTTCCACTCCTTGGCGAAGTCGCGACGGGTGGCCATGGTGCCCTGGGTTTTGTCGTAAATCGTGAGCTTATCAGCAGCCTCCCAGTGGGCCGTAATGGCCTGCAATTCCATGGGATGGTGTACTTCCGTGGGAATGACGTACTCACTTTCCAGCTTGATAGCGCCCAACTTATAAGCATCAGCCTGGCCGCGCTGGTAGTCGTTCATGGGGTGCTTGGGGTTCTTCTTGGCCGCCGTGGGCAGGAAGGCTTCCGAGGCACCGGCCTCAAGGTTGGTTTTGTGCTTTTCCGGGGCGTATTGTCCCTTCACCAGCCGGGCCGCGTGCCGGGCCCGCTCCCAGCTGTCGGCCACCACTACGGCAATGGGCTGGTCGCTGTAGTGAATTTTGTCGTCCTTGAAAATTTTCAGGGGCCCGCCCACCGTAGCCGGCTGCGAGGGGTCTTTGCCCGCGGTATCAAAGCCCGGAACCTTAGGCGAGTTGAAGTGGGTGATAACGGCCAGCACGCCCGGGGCCCGCTCGGCGGCTTTGGCATCGACGCCGGTAAGACGGCCCTTAGCAATGGTGCTGCCCACCAGCACCGCGTAGGCCATGTTGGGCAGCTCGTACTCGGCCGAGTATTTAGCCGCGCCGGTTACTTTCAGGTGGCCATCCACCCGGTTCATCGGCGCCCCGATCTGCTTGTTTTGCGCTTGCTCTTTCATAGAAAATCAGGGTTAGGCGGCCGAAGCAGCCGTTCGCAGGGCCTGCACAATGGTGTTAGGCCCAAGCTTGATCTTGTAGGCATTGTGCTTGAATGCCTTGGCCCCTTGCATGGCTACTTCCGCCGCCTGCCGGAAGGTATCTTCGGTGGCGGGCTTGCCCACCAGCAGCTGCTCGGCAGCCGTGAGGCGCCAGGGCTTGTGCGCCACCCCGCCCATGGCCAGCCGCGCCGCCTTGATGGTGTTGTTTTCAATGTCGAGGGCAGCGGCTACCGAGAGCAGGGCAAAGGCGTAAGAGGCCCGCTCCCGTACTTTCTGGTAGTGCACGTATTTGGTAAAAGGCCCATCGGGCACGTCCACGGCCGTTATCAGCTCACCTTTCTCCAGGTTGGTGTCTTTCTCCGGGGTGTCGCCGGGCAGGCGGTGGAAGTCGATAAACGGAATGCGCCGCTCCCCTTTTGGACCGCTTACCAGCACGGTAGCATCCAGGGCTACTAAGGCTACGCTCATGTCGGAGGGGTGCACGGCAATGCACTTGTCGCTAAAGCCGAAGATGGCGTGCATGCGGTTGATGCCTTCCAACGCACCGCAGCCCGAGCCCGGCTCCCGCTTGTTGCAGGGCATGGCCAGGTCGTAAAAATACGAGCAGCGGGTGCGCTGCAGCATATTGCCGCCCACGGTGGCCATGTTACGCAGCTGAGCCGAAGCCCCGGCGTTCAGGGCCTGGGCCAGCAGCGGCTGCCGCTCCCGCACCTGCTTGTCGTCGGCCACCGTGGAGTTCAAAGCCAGGGCCCCGATGCGCAGCTTGCCCGGGTCGGCGTCGATGCGGGCCAGGGGCAGGCGGTTGATGTCAACCAGCTTCTGGGGCGTGGCGATGCCGCGCTTCATGAGGTCTACCAGGTTGGTGCCGCCGGCAATAAAGGTGGCATTCGGGTCCTTGGCTACGGCATCGATGGCGGCCTGCTGCTTGCTAGGCCGCACGTATTGAAACTGGTTCATACCTTCTGTCCTCCGTTTTTCACTTCCTGAATGGCCGCCACAATGTTGGAGTAGGCCCCACACCGGCAGATATTGCCGCTCATGTACTCCCGGATTTCGGCCTCCGAGCCGGCGTGCCCCTCGCGCACGCAAGCTACGGCTGACATAATCTGGCCCGGGGTACAGTAGCCGCACTGAAATCCGTCGTGCTTCACGAAGGCTTCCTGCATGGGGTGCAGCTTGTCGCCCTCGGCCAGCCCTTCGATGGTGGTGATTTTCTTGCCTTCGTGCATCACGGCAAAGCTCAGGCAGCTGTTTACCCGCTGCCCATCCACGTGCACGGTGCAAGCCCCGCACTGGCCGTAGTCGCAGCCTTTCTTGGTGCCAGTGAGGTTCAGGTTTTCGCGCAGTAAGTCCAGCAGCGTGGTACGCGGCTCCACCGAGAGCTTGTGCTTTACGCCGTTCACCTCCAGCTTGAGGGGTACTTTTTCGAAGGCCGCGGCTACTTTTTCATCCAGCTCATTGGTAGCGGCCTGAACGACGGGCCCAGGCACAAAGGTCAAAGCCGTCAGCAGCGACGACTGTTTGAGGAAGGTGCGGCGGCTTTCGTCGTGGCCGGCCGGCTGTTCCAGGTCGGGAGGAAGAGACATAAGAAGAAAGGATATAACGGAAGAAGGCCAGATACTTTTGGACCCGCGTTGGGTGGGGCTGGTTATTACCGACTGACCCACCCACCGGCTGCCACGGACAATAAAGTCAGTTAAGGTGGGAAAAGATTTGCCGGCCCAAACTAATAAGGAAATTACCGGTACCAGGCCGCGCTGATACGTATACGGGAAGCCCACGCCGGAGGCACGAACAAACAACGGAAAAATGCGGCGGAAGGTAAGCGGGTGGGCAGGGCAACTAAACGGTGACCAACCCGCAGGGCTGTAGGGCCCGGCCCCGAGGGAAACTGGCGCATCCTATCCAGGGGCGGCCCGGCACGGGGGCCGAATGCCTCATGCAACGTTTCGGCAGGAAGGCCGCTCCTAGCTATGGGTTAACGCCCGTTCCATAGAGCTAGTGCCCGTATTTTCCAACTTCCCCCTCCTTACCACGATGAAATTACCCAAAGCTTTGCTAGGTGCCATGCTCGTTGGCATTACGGTGCACGCTACCGGCTGCGCCAAGAAAGGCACGCCCGAACCGGCGGGCGAAAAAGTAAGCAAGGACGGCAAAGAAGTCCCCCAACTGCCCGATAATTGCCCGGCCTGCGGACGCGGCTAAAAGCGTTGGCTCTGCCCCCGCCGTTATGACTAAGCCGCCGACCATTTTTGCTGCCCTTGCCCTTAACCTGGACGCAGATATGCTGGCAGCGGCTTTCCCTTTACTGGCCGATGGGTCCGTTGGCGCGCTGGAATGGTCTTTTGATGCGCTATCAGGAGCAAACACGCCGGTGTGGTTTACGGAGTTGTTGCATGCTTTCAGCAAAGAGCAGCGGCTAATTGGGCATGGCGTCTTTTTTTCGCTGCTTTCAGCCCGCTGGACCACCGAGCAGCAGCAATGGCTCCAGCGCCTCAACCAATTGGCACGGCAATTTTCCTTCAACCACGTTACCGAGCATTTTGGCTTTTTCACGGGCCAGAACTTCCACTCCGGGGCGCCCTTACCCGTTCCCTATACCGCGGCCACCCTCCGGATCGGGCAGGATCGGCTGTGCCGGATCAGCGAAGCCTGCAGCTGTCCGGTAGGACTTGAAAATCTGGCCTTTGCGTATTCCCTGGAAGAAGTAAAACGCCACGGTGAGTTCCTGGATAAGTTGCTGACCCCGGTTAATGGGTTTCTCATCCTGGATTTGCACAATCTTTACTGCCAGCTCCACAATTTCTCTATTTCCTACGAGGAGCTTATCGCACTCTACCCCCTGGAAGAGGTGCGGGAAATTCATATTTCGGGCGGCAGCTGGGCGGATTCTTCCCTATTGCCCGACAAAAAGATCCGCCGCGACACCCACGACGATGCTGTCCCGGACGAGGTGTTTTCTCTGCTAAAGGCAACCATGCCCCGGTGCCCGCATCTGAAATACGTAGTCCTAGAGCAGCTAGGTAATGGCTTGCAAACTGAGCACAGCCAAACCCGCTTCCGCCAGGATTTTCTGCGGATGCAAAAGCTGGTTGCCCAGCAAAATCAGGAGTCGAGACCGACAGATTACCACTTCCTCCCCCGGCAGCCCGTTGTTTCCGGACCCGTCGAAGAAGATGTCCGGCTTTATGCACAGCAGCAGCAGCTTTCTCACATCCTCGAAACGGCCCATTCCTACGAGGAAGCCCACCAGCGGCTACTTTTGTCGTCTTTGGCCCAATCGGAATGGCAAATCGAGCAGTGGGCACCTTATATGCTGGAAACGGCGCTGGGTATTGCCCAGAAGTGGCAGCTTAAGCCCAGTTGATCCATAAAGCTACTCCAGCCACTGTGCTGACCGATCTTTTGCACGCTGCCACAGCCCAAGGCCAAGGCGCCATTGGCGAAGCCACTATGCCGCCGCTGAGGTAGAAATGGCCGGGGGTATGCCCACTGCCTGCATGACGTGGAAAACCACCAGCTCCCGACTAATCATCTTCTCTCTCAGAGGCAGCGTCATCAGGTAGCGGTCGGCTACGTAATGAATAGCCTGCGAGGGGCCCAACACCTGCCAGCCCAAGCGGCTGATAGTAACTGAAGTAAGTATTTGATCAGCCAGCCGGAATTCAAATACCAACGACTCGGCATTCGGGTTTTGTAAAGCGACGAACAAGGCGGGTCGAACAACCATCATTACCATCTATATTAGTTATCATATGCAATATACTAATTTTGTTAGCAATTATCTGCTGCCTTCATCAATTGTTGCGCATGATCCTGCACGGACGCCTCTTCTGTGGTAGTGCTTGTCCAGTGCCTGCTTGTTCAGCTTTATGCCATAACGGTCATTAATCTTCAGCCCTTAGCCAACTTTCTCTAGAGTCCAGGCAACGATTATATTCTGCATTTCCGTTAGCTTCCGCTCGAATTGCCTGCATATCCTTTATCATAGCCTGGCCCATGGAGTATCTGCACTTGCTTGCCCTTGTCCTGATTGGTTTTGTGGCTGTTATTCACCTCTATATTCTGTGGCTAGAAATGTTTGCTTGGACCACCCGCGGCCCTAAAGTATTTCGCAACATTCCGGCCTCATTATTTCCGGCCACCCGGGTATTGGCTGCTAACCAAGGATTATACAATGGTTTTCTGGCGGCCGGGCTGGTTTGGTCGCTCTTCATTCCCGACTCTTCCTGGCAGCGGTATGTGGCCAGCTTCTTTCTTGGCTGCGTGGCCATAGCCGGGCTCTATGGAGCGGCCACCGCCAGCCACCGCATTCTGTATGTGCAGACGCTGCCAGCGGCGCTGGGGCTGCTCCTGTTGGCGCTGACAAACTAACGCTCAAGGTCCTGGCTGTTTGCCGGGGCCATCAATTGCGCAGCCCCCAACCTTTCGTTTGCCGCATTTATGATGCCTGCCCTTCCCTACGTCGCCTCTGCTTTTGTTTCGCTGACGTACCAGGCCGGGCAGCATGTAGCCTTGCAATGGAAGCTGTCCGACGGGTCAGAAGCTGAGCTCAAAGCACTGTATACCCACGTTTTGCAGGTGATGATAGCCCACCGGGCTCCCCGCCTTTTGAGCGACCATCGCCTGCGGCCCCCCATGTCCATGAGCTTGCAGCACTGGCTGCAAACGGAATGGATTCCTCAGGCAATTCGCGAGGCCCGTTACAGCCATTGTGCCATCGTGGAAAGCAGCAACCCTATTGGCCGGCTGGCGGCCCGAGCCATCGGGATGGCCGTGAACCCCACCCTGGCAGTTCAATACTTTCAAACCTCAGAAGAGGCTGCTGCTTGGCTGCGGCAAGCCTCGCCAGCGCGGTAGCCCCCAACCAGAAACGGAGCCAGAGTACCTGCTGCACCTCATTCTGCTTGCGAGTAAGGGAGCCTTGTGTACTACTTTGCCTTTTTTGCCGGATCGACGCAGGGCCAATGCAATATTTACTTCTAACTGATTAAAAGATACTTACTGTAAAACAAGCTGGTTTTTCGATGGATTGGCCATCGTATACCGGTAAAGCAACGGGAGTACACTTCGCTGGGACTTCCCCAACTTTGCTCGTAGGCAACTGGTCGCATTGCCTGTAGAATCAAAGTTTTTGCAACTGCTTATCTGCGTAGAGATGTAGCGCGGCAGCAGACGCTTGTTTTCATTATGCGCACAAAAATACGCCGCCAGGCCCGGCGGATGAAGATCATCGTGTACCAGGAAACACTCTTTGACTACAAAGAGCATTTGTGGACGTTTCTGGGTGCTTTCGTGGGAATTGGAATTATCGGTTTGCTCAACCGTCACCGCCTCCCCACGGATGCGCCTTTGCTGATTGGTTCGTTTGGAGCGTCTTCGGTCCTGGTGTACGGGGTCATCAATAGTCCGCTGGCCCAGCCGCGCAACCTGCTCGGCGGCCATGTACTGAGTGCCTTTATTGGCGTGACGCTGTACCGCTGCATGCCGCAGGAGCTGTGGCTGGCGGCGGCCCTGGCCGTGTCTCTTTCCATTGTGGGCATGCAAATAACCAAGACGCTGCACCCGCCCGGTGGGGCTACGGCACTGATTGCCGTTATTGGCTCGCCCCAACTGAAGGCGCTGGGGTACAGTTACGTGTTCATGCCTGTGCTGTCGGGGGCGGTGGTACTGCTGCTGGTAGCGCTGGTGTTCAACAACCTTTCCCCCACGCGCCATTACCCTACCAACAAGCATTGGTACCGAATCTGGCAGCGCCGGTACTATGTGAAGGCCCTTAGGCGGCTGACGAATTCGTAAGTTGCCATCGGCAAGGGCGCTTCGCTGACGTATTCTGTACCTTCAATCCCGCTTAGCGGCGGCCCCTTCTCAGCATGCCGCTGGAGGCACAACCGGGCAAGAACTAACTGAACTGCTATAGCCGTGACTATCCCCGCCAATGACCGTAAGGCCTCGAATCTGCTGCTCTTGAGTGGGGGACTGATTTTACTTGCTTACATCAAAGAACTCCCTTCTTTCTTCGACCGGATTTTAGCGAAAGAAACGCCTGGCGCCATTTGGGTCCTGGGCGTACTTTTCATTACTTATCTATGCACCTTGGTCGTGGGCATACGTCGGGGCAACCGCTGGGCCAAGATTACCTTCATTGTGGTCAGTATCTTGGGTATCACACAGATCTTATCCCGATTAGTGAGCACCTCACACATCCCCAGCGCCCTATCTCTGAAATTCTCTTTGACACTGATGGCCTCAGTTGTACGATACTGGGCAGCCTTCATCGTAGCTCGCGACCTGCTGCGCCAGCCAGTATCCGAAGAGGCCGGGGGTTCGGTGGGGCAAGGGTGATTGAATTAATCACACCTTGAACGGCTCTACTTATGCCTATTAATACGCTTCAAATCCCATCGCAACAGGGCACAAATATTGACACTAATCCCTACGCCGAGATTGGCCCTACGAGTTCCATTGTCATCGTTGGGGCAAATGGTTCAGGCAAAACACGCTTGGGCGCTTGGCTTGAATTTAATGGCCCACAACACAGACTGGTTCACCGTGTTGGAGCGCAAAAAATGCTAAATTTCCCAGAATCCTCAAGTCCAGTCGCTCTTGAGGACGCGTACTTAAGTTTCAAAGCTGTTGTTGATTCAAGTAGCTTGGTTAACAACAGGGAGCATTTTTCAAGAACTGAAACTAAAATTCATCAAAAATGGCAAGGTGATGCTGCGACGGGCACCGTAAATGATTTCAGGCATCTTATGATCTATTTGATGTCCGAGCAGTATGAAATTGTATTAGCTTACGCCCAGCAGGCGGAACAAACAGCCATCTATAAAAAACCTGTTGCTACTAAACTGGGGCGAATTAAGCGCATCTGGGAGCATGTTATACGTCATCGACAACTTATAATCAAAGCCAGCGCTATTGATGTAAAGTTAGTAGAAACATCGGATGCGAATAATTACAAAGCCAGTCAAATGAGTGATGGGGAGAGAGCAGCCTTTTATCTTATCGGTCAATGCTTAGCAGTTCCAGAAAATAGTATAATTGTCGTTGATGAACCTGAAGTGCATCTGCATCGTGTTGTTCAGTCCACGTTGTGGGATGCAATTGAGCAAGAACGGCCCGACTGCTTGTTTGTTTATCTAACGCATGACCTTGACTTTGCTGCTTCTAGAATTGCAGCTAAGAAAATCTGGATTAAGAGCTACGATGGTAAATTTTGGGACTGGCGGGAAGTACCCGCTGAATCAGAAGGCTTGCCCGAAGAAGTACTTCTCGCTGTTTTAGGTAGTCGCCGGCCCGTAGTCTTCACCGAAAGAACGCGAGGCGGCACCGAGCACACCCTCTTCTCTCGTCTTTACCCAGGCTGGACTATCATGCCCCAGGGTAGCTGCGAGCAAGTCATCCAAGCCACGAAATCGTTTAGTGACCTCAAACACCTGCACGGCTTAGAGTGCCGCGGCATCATCGACTTGGATTTCCGCACTCAGGAAGAAGTAGCAGACTTACACAGCAAGGGCATTTATGCGCTAAATGTGCAGGAAATTGAAAACCTACTGATCACCGAGGATGTTCTGACAGCTGTCGTTCGCCACGCTATTGAATCTGGTACTATCGAGGGTACAGTGTCTGATAAAGTTACTCAGATTAAGCAGTTTGCTTTTGGCCTTCTAGCTAGGGATAAGGACCAAATTGTTTCCCGAAAAGCCAGTTGGGAGGTTGAAAAAGCTCTTCGGAAGTTTGATGCTAGAGCAGTTGGCCTAGATGCGTTGAAGCAAGCTTTAGCGGATACTGCAGCTCTCAATGTGGATGCGCTTTATGCGCCATTAGAGCAGGAGATAAGTCGCGTTTTAACTGAGCAAGATTACCCAGCGCTGCTACGGTTGTACAACAACAAGGGGCTAGCAAAGCAGGTAGGTAAATTCTTTGGTATTCAGAAGTCTTACCCAGATTATGTGAAAGGCTTAATCAGCCTTAGCAAAGGAGAATTAATTCTTCAAGCCCTTGCGGCTTCGGCGCCAGTTTTGAGTTAGCTTGGGGATAGGAATGCATTCTTAAAATATTAAACAAAAAAACAATAGACAATAAACATGGATTCAAAAATCTCTCTATCTTATTGCTGGGCTGATAAAGACATTGCTAACAAAATTGATCAGGACTGGAAAGCCTTAGGTATTATATTAACTCGGGACATAAGAGACGTCGATTATAAAGGATCATTCCGGGCTTTTATGCAAAGCATGAGAGAAGGAGATTTCGTTCTATTAATTATAAGCGAGAACTACTTAAAGTCAAAAAATTGCATGTTTGAGGCATTGGAGCTTTTCCAGGACCCAGCGTTTAAAGACAAAATCCTTCCTGTACTCGCCCCAAATGCAAATATATATAATGCGTTGGGCAGACTTCAATATGCAAAATACTGGGAAGAACAGATCAGCGAATTAACAGCTCAAATAAAGCAACTAGATGGCCTTGATAACATAACTAGCGCTTATCAGGAGCTAGACCATTTGAGACGTATTCGTGGTTCTATTGATCAATTTTGCGCCACATTATCTGATTTGAAATACTCTACTTGGATTGAAGTAGAAGCGAAGGGATATAAAGATATTTTTGAATACATTGGAGGCGATATAGATAGCGCTTTAACTGCTGAGTGTAGTGATATACTTATGATTAATGACATACAAGAACAAGCAATTCACCTTGAACAATTGAGTAGAAAAAATCCAAATAATAAAACCATCCTCTTTACCGAAGCAGCAGTTGCATTTAAGCGCAAGAATTATAAGATAGCAAGAAATAAACTCGAAAGCATTGTAAGTATTTATGATGATAACACAGCACGGATAGAGTTAGGTATCATATTAGCTGGATTTTTAGGAAAACCTCAATTGGCGAGGGAACAATACGAATCAGCATTGGAAAAAGACCCCAAGAATAGTAATATTCTCAACAACCTAGCATTAGTGTTATCCGACGATTCAATCAACGAAGTTGAATTATCGAAATCTTGCTTTGAACAAGCTATTGAAATCAACCCGAATGATGACGAAATTTTAATAAATTATGCTAATTTTTTATATCAAAAAACTAATGATTTAGAAAATGCTGCACTAAAATTTAAAACCGCATTTTCCATCAACAATGCCAATGCAGGAACTCATTATAGTTACGGGCTTTTATCATTAAAACAGGGAAACATCGAATTGGCAAGGCATCATTTGGAGGATTCAATAAAACTTGACCCTAAAACACCTGCATGGGGTATAATCGGCAACATCATATTAATCCATTACAAAAATCTGGAGCTTGCCGATAAATATTTCAAAGGTGCTATTTCATTAGCTGATAACGAACCACAAGGTCATTATAACTATGCTAATTATCTAGCACAGCATACGACTAATCATGAACTCGCCCTCATACATTACAGGAGAGCAATAGACTTAGATCCAAACAACGGAATATATCATATAAATTTATGTATAAAGCTTCTTAGGATAAACAGAATGGCCGAGGCAAGGGAGCATTATCAAAGGGCTTGCGCTATTGACCCAAGTTTAAAACAATTGGCTCTTGATGAAGCTCTATTAAAAACATAATCGACTAGTTATTGGCACGAGCGTTGGCGGGCCTATATGTATGATAAATCCATGTTAATACCTTAGTCATGAAAATCATTCAGCAGCTCCGCAAGTATAAACTCAACAAGCACGGCTTTGCCTCCATCCATTCACCGTCTGTTGGGCTAGCACCCGCTTGCGCGTGGCCTTAGAAAAGTCCCAGCCGCTACCACGGGCGTAGCCAGCGCAGCGTGGTATCTTTGTTTACCCCGAAAGTATCTCCAAGCTATGCCTATCCGAATAGCCTACCTTCTACTCTCCCTGCTGCTCCTCGTTAGCCCAGCCTTTGCCCAGTCTACCCCAGCCAAACCGGCCGGCGGCGCGCTGCTGGACCAGGAGAATGGCTTTCGCGCCTACCATTTCGGAGACCCAGCCGCCCAGCATCCGCCGTTGCGCGTGTTCTTGGAAGATGGCCCCACCATCATCTACACCGCTTCTCCAGAGGACTTGCACTACGCCGGTGTGCCACTCACGGAAATACTCTACACCTTCAAACCCGACGGTCTGGACCGGGTCAGCTTCACTACCCGAGGCCAGCGCCACAGCGACCAGCTCTTGCAGCAGCTTGTGGCCCACTACGGCCCCGGCGAGCCCGGCTCCAGCTACGTGAATAGCTACGAGTGGCGCGGTCAGCACGTGGTACTCAGCTTCAGCCCCGCCACCAAGGCCAACCCGGACGCCCAAGTGCTGCTGTTGCGCTTACCTTAATGCAGACTGAGCCCTAAGACCTTTTCCCTGCATGCCAATGCGCCGTTTCCTCTTCCTCCTTTTGCTCAGCAGCCTTGCTTCCCTGCCCGACGCCTTGGCTCAACAGCCCCCTGTCACGGCCACCACGCCGCCGATGTATGGGTTGGCCCTTATCGAGCTAAGCCGCCAAGTAGGTGGTAGCTGCTCGGTGATTCTCTCGGATGGTGTAACTCCAAACCCTAAGGCCAAGGTTTACCAGGAGAATGGCCGGAACCGGGAATTTGCCGATGAAGCGGCCGCCCTTAATTTTCTTTATAACCTGGGTTGGGAGGTCATCCCCAACGGCAGCCCGGCGTCCAGCCTTTACATCAACCGCTACTTACTCAAGCGCCGCAACCAATAGCTTTTTGTATTCCGGCAGGCTCCATACTAAGCTGTATTTTGGTAGTAGCTGTAAGGTATGGGCACAAAAAAAGCCGCCCCACCCGGAACGGCTTTTTCGAAATCGAGACCGAAGAAAATTCCCACCCAACTTCGGTTCGATTCTGGCGCTGGACTCTAGTGCCGGAACAACAGTTCGCGGTACTTTACCAGGGGCCAGTCCTCATCGGCCACCATCAGCTCCAGCTTATCCACGGAGCGGCGGATGGTGTCGAAATGTGATTTGACAGTGTCGCAGTAGGCAATAGCCCGCTCGCGCGTGTCTTCAATTTTGTTGGCCACTTTACGGGCATCAATCATCTGCTCCACTTGGGTTTTGATGGTGTTGATGTGTCGTGAAATAGCTTTGATCGTATCTACGGTTACCTGAGCCGTGTCGTCGTCGAGGCCCAGCTCGCGCAGGCCGCGCACGTTGTTCACCAGCTTGGTCTGGTATGCAACCGCCGTGGGGATGATATGGTTCACGGCGAGGTCACCCATTACGCGACTTTCGATCTGGATTTTCTTCATGTAGTCCTCCAGCAGAATCTCGTGGCGGGCGTGCAGCTCTACCTGCGAGAAGATGCCGTGACGCTCAAACAGGGCCGCTGCCTCTTCCGTCACCAGCGCATCCAGGGCGTGGGGCGTAGTGGGGATGTTGGCCAGACCCCGACGGGCGGCCTCTTCCTTCCACTCATCGGAGTAGCCATTGCCCTCGAAGCGGATGTCCTTGGAGCTGATAACGTACTCGCGCAGCACCTCTACGATGGCCACTTCTTTTTTCTTGCCCTGCTCGATCAGCGCATCCACTTTCGTTTTGAAGTCAATCAGCTGCTCGGCTACAATGGCGTTGAGCACCGTCATGGCCGAAGAGCAGTTAGCCGAAGAGCCCACGGCGCGCAGCTCGAACTTGTTGCCGGTGAAGGCAAACGGCGAGGTGCGGTTACGGTCCGTATTGTCGAGGAGGATAGCGGGAATCTTATCGATGCCCAGCTTGAGGTAGATGTTGTCGCCCTTGTCCAGGGGCACTTTGGCGGTTCGCTCCAGTTCGTCCAGCACCGAGTCCAGCATCGAGCCTACGAATACCGACATGATAGCCGGCGGGGCTTCGTTAGCCCCCAGGCGGTGGTCGTTGGAAGCCGAGGCAATGGAAGCGCGCAGCAGGTCGCCGTACGTATGCACCGCCTTAATGGTGGTGATGAAGAACGCCAGGAACTGCAGGTTTTCCTTGGGCCGCTTGCCGGGAGCGAGCAGGTTCACACCGGTATCGGTGCTCATAGCCCAGTTGTTGTGCTTGCCCGAGCCGTTTACGCCCGCGAAAGGCTTCTCGTGCAGCAGCACTTTGAAATTGTGCTTCTCGGCCACCTTGTCCATCAGGTCCATCAGGAGCTGGTTGTGGTCGATGGCCAGGTTGGCATCTTCGAAGGTGGGCGCGCACTCAAACTGGTGCGGGGCTACTTCATTGTGGCGGGTACGCAGCGGAATGCCCAGCTTGTTGGCTTCCTCTTCGTAGTCCAGCATAAAAGCGTGCACCCGGGGCGGAATGGAGCCGAAATAGTGGTCTTCCAGCTGCTGGCCTTTAGCCGGCGAGTGGCCGAACACCGTGCGACCGGTCATTACCAGGTCGGGGCGGGCCGTGTGCAGGGCTTTGTCAACCAGGAAATACTCCTGCTCGATACCCAGCGTGGTGTTTACGCGCTGTACGTCTTTGTCGAAGTACTGGCACACATCCACGGCGGCCTTTTCCAAAGAAGCCAGCGACTTCAGCAGCGGGGCTTTGTAGTCGAGAGCCTCGCCGGTGTAGGCTACGAAGATGGTGGGAATGCACAGCGTCTTGGCACCGGCCGTTTCCAGGATAAAGGCGGGCGAGGTGGGGTCCCAGGCGGTGTAGCCGCGGGCCTCAAAGGTGTTGCGGATGCCGCCGTTCGGGAACGAGGAAGCATCGGGCTCCTGCTGCACCAGTGCCGAGCCTTTGAAGTTTTCTACGGGCCGGCCGTCGGAGTTCAGGTCAAAGAACGAGTCGTGCTTTTCGGCGGTGGCGCCGGTCAGGGGCTGGAACCAGTGCGTGTAGTGGGTAGCACCTTTGGCCATGGCCCAGGTTTTCATGGCTGAGGCTACGGCGTCGGCCACGGAGCGCTCCACGGGGGCTCCCTGCTTAATGGCTGATTGTAATTTCTTGAAGTACTCTCCCGGCATAGTCGCCCGCATGGCGTCGAGGTTGAACACGTTCTTGCCGAACGAGTCGGAGCGACGCTCACCGGAGGAAACCACCTCGACCGTCTTGCGCTGGTCGACTAATTCAAGAGCTTTAAATCTGAGAATGGCCATACAGTAGTTACGTGGAGGCTATGATGTATGAAGGCAAATGTAGATGACTGGCTTTCTCTTTTCCAAATACCCTTTCAAAATTTAAGGCATTTGTGTAAAAATCATTTGTTTTTTCTCGCATACCCCTCAAAAACCAATACCAATCTCCGATTTAACCAGTCAAAAAGCAACCCCTCCCGACTTCTTGATTAAGAAAGCATAGGCATTTGCAAATTCAGCACTAGTGAGCCCGCGGCGCAACTCCCGGGCCTGGGGTGTTACTTTTGGGGCGTGAAAAACCGCTTTGCGTTTCAGCCGCGCTACTTCCTGTTCTGGCTTTGTTTTTTCTTCCTGGCCAAACTGCTGTTTCTGGCTTACCAATTCCGGCTGGTGGCCCCTTTGTCAGCAGCTACGGTAGCCAACATTTTTTGGTATGGACTGCGGCTGGATGCCTCCGCTGCGGCTTATCTGTGTTTACCTGCCTTTCTGCTTTTCTTAGTCGACAGTCTGGCCGGACCGCGCTTTCCGCTGCAGCCCCTCCTGCGCTATATAACGAGCGTGGCGGTGCTGGTGGTGACGACGCTGACTATAGCGGACCTGGAGCTGTACCAGGTCTGGGGCTTCCGCCTGGATGCTACCCCGCTACAGTATCTGAATACGCCCGCCGAAATGGCGGCCTCGGCGGGTGCGGCCCCCTGGGCCCTGCTGCTAGCGTTGTGGGCAGGCCTGCTGGCCGGCAGCTGGGGGCTTTACCAGCGGCTGATTGGCCGGCTCCCGGCCACCCCGGTTGCTTTCGGCCGCTGGCGGGCCCTCGCAGTGAGTGTGCTGTACCTAGCCCTGGCAGTGGTGCCGCTACGGGGCGGGGTGCAGCAAATTCCCGTCAACCAGAGCGACGTATACTTTTCGCCGGTGCCCTTCGCCAACCACGCGGCGGTGAATATGGCCTGGAACGTGATGAACTCCCTACTGCAGCAGAACAGCACGGTAAACCCCTACCCCTACCTACCCGACAGCACCGCCACCCGCTTGGTCAGCCAGCTCTACCCGGCCGGCCGCCCGCAGGCAGCACCGCAGCAGCTCTTGACCACACCCCGGCCCAACGTACTGTTCATCATTCTGGAAAGCTTTACCAGTAAGTGGGTAGGCAGCTTGGGCGGGCAGGCGGGCACTACCCCTACCCTGGATAGCCTGGCCCGCACGGGGGTGTTGTTTTCCAACGTGTACGCGGCCGGCGACCGAAGCCAGAAGGGCCTCGTGGCCCTGCTCAGCGGGTATCCTAACCAGCCCACTACCAGCATTATCAAGTACCCGCGCAAAACGGAGCGGCTGCCCCACCTGGCCCGCTCCCTGGCGGCTGTCGGTTACTCTTCCCGGTACTACCACGGCGGCGAGCTAGCGTTTGCCAATATGAAAAGCTACCTCGTAGCAGCCGGCTACAACCAGCTCACGGAGCGCAGCGACTTTCGGGCCGCCGAGCAAAACTCGAAGTGGGGCGCCCACGACCACGTGCTGTTCCGCCGGATGCTGAGTGAGCTGCCAGCCCAACGTCAGCCCTTTTTCGTCACGGCTTTTACGCTGAGCAGCCATGAGCCTTTTGATGTGCCCATGGCTACCCGGTTTCGGGGGTCCGACGAAACCACTCGCTTCCGCAACTCGGTGTATTACACGGACCATGCGCTGGGGCAGTTTTTACGGGCAGCCCAGGAGCAGCCCTGGTGGGCCAACACCTTAGTTGTACTGGTAGCCGACCACGGGCATCCGTTGCCGGGCGGCACGCCAAATTACGCCCCGGCCAAGTTCCGAATACCGCTTATCCTAACCGGGGGCGCCCTGCGGGCCGAGGCCCGGGGGCAGGTTGTGGCCACGCTGGGGTCGCAGACAGATGTAGCGGCCACCCTGCTGGCTCAGCTGGCGCTGCCGACGGCCGCGTATCCTTTCAGCCGAAATATCCTGGCCGCTGACTCCGCCTCAGCCTTTGCGTTTTACTGCTTCACCGATGGTTTTGGCCTGGTTACTCCCCGCGGGGCCGTTACCTTTGACAACGCGGCCCGGCAAGTAATTTCCCGCAGCCCCGGCGTCCCGGCCGCTCAGCTGCAAGTGGGTAAGGCGTACCAGCAGGTTTCTTTCGAGGATTTTCTGCGCAAATAACTTCCCCCGTATGGCCCAGCCCCAGCCCGAGCTGCTCTTTGTGTACAACGCGGATGCCGGGCTGCTGAATGGCCTACTGGATGCGGTTCATAAGGTCGTATCACCCGGCACGTATGCCTGCTCCCTGTGCGCCCTCACCTACGGCGCTACCAGCATGCGCCCCGAGTGGCGGGAGTTCCTGCGCCAGCTGCCCGCCCGCACCACTTTCTTGCACCGTAATGAGCTTCCGCGGCAATTTCCGGAGCTGGCAGCTGTTGCGTTGCCGGCCGTTTTCCGCCGACCTGTAGCTGGTTCCTGGCAACTGCTGCTTGCCGCCCCCGAGTTGCAAGCCTTGGATTTGGCGGGTTTGATGCAAGCCCTGCAGGACAAACTCCACCTCCCAGCGGAATAAGCGCCTACCGCTGACTACTGCCATAGGCTAAGTAAAATTTCGCAGGGTTTCCCACCCTGCTGGTCCAGGGCGTGAGCCAGGCTCCTAAGGCTGGGTCATTCCCGTTACTCCCTTTTTAATGAAACCTTGGCCCAGTTAAGTGCGGATGCTTTACTGGCTTAGCGTGCAACAACCGGCAAGTCGCCGTATCTTTGCGGCCTTGCTTATGGAAACCAGAAAAGTTGCCTTTTATACGCTGGGCTGCAAGCTCAACTTCTCCGAAACGTCCGCCATTGGCCGGCAGTTTGAGGAGCATGGCTTCGTAAAAACCTCTTTCGAAGACGCGGCTGATATCTACGTTATCAACACGTGCTCGGTAACCGACCATGCCGACCGCAAGTGCCGCAAGGTGGTGAAAGAAGCCCTCAAGCACAACCCGGAGGCCTTCGTGGCCATTGTGGGCTGCTACGCCCAGCTCAAGCCTCAGGAAATTGCCGGGATTCCCGGAGTGCATGCTGTGTTGGGGGCCGCCGAGAAATTTCAGCTGGTGGAAACGCTGGCAGGCTTCCGCAAGCCCGCCCCGGGGCAACCCGGGCAGGTGTTTGCTTCCCCCATTTCTGAAGCCACCGAGTTTCACGCCGCCCACTCTTTCGGCGACCGTACCCGCACCTTCCTGAAGGTGCAGGATGGTTGCGACTACTCCTGCTCGTTTTGCACTATTCCGCTGGCGCGGGGAAAAAGCCGCTCGCACTCGGTGCAAAGCGTGGTAGAGCGCGTGCAGCAGTTGGCCGAAACGGGGGTAAAGGAAATTGTACTCACGGGCGTAAACCTCGGCGACTTTGGCCTCCAAGGCCCTGAGCGGGAACGGAAGGAAGACTTCTATGACTTGGTTCGCGCCCTTGATGAGGTTTCCGGCATCGAGCGGTTCCGGATCAGCAGTTGCGAACCGAACCTGCTCTCCGACGAGATTATCCGCTTCGTGGCGCAGTCGAAGCGGTTTATGCCCCACTTCCATATCCCGCTCCAGTCAGGCTCCAACAAGATTCTGGGGCTGATGCGTCGGCGCTACCGCCGGGAGCTGTACCAGGAGCGGGTAGCGTTGATTAAGGAAGTAATGCCTCACGCCTGCATTGGCGTCGACGTTATCGTGGGCTTTCCCGGCGAAACGGAGGCCGATTTTCTGGAAACCTACCAGTTTCTCAACGAGCTGGACGTGAGCTACCTGCACGTATTTCCGTACTCGGAGCGCGAAAACACCCTGGCCCCAACCCTGCCCGGCCGCGTGCACGACCGGCTCCGCCACGACCGCACCACCCAGCTGCGCGGCCTCTCGGAAAAGAAAAAGCGCTTTTTCTACGAGCAGCACCTCGGCCAGGAAACCCAGGTTTTGTTTGAGGATGACGTGACGAATGGGCAGATGGAAGGCTTCACCCCCAATTACATTCGCGTCACAGCCAAGTATGACCCGTTGCTGGTGGGTGAGCTGAAACGCCTGCGCCTTACCGCCGTGAACCCGCAGAACCTGATGGAAGCGGAAGAAGTTGGGTTCGAAGTATTACACCATTAGCCTCCAATTCTTACCAACAAGCAAAAGCGGCCCGATAAAGTATCGGGCCGCTTTTGCTTGTTGGGTCTTACCCTTGAGGAGGCATTACCGTAGCTGGCGCTGCATTAGGTCCAGCATTTGCTGCATCATGCGCTGCTGCTCCTGCAGATGCTGATTGCGCAGCTCGGCCAGGGCCAATTGATGGGCCATCTGTTGCGTGTACAGAGCCGACTGCCAGCCATCGGCTGGTGCCGGGGCGGGGGCCGGAGGCGTAAGGCTGGGGGCAGCCACTGGGGCCACTGCAGGAACCGGGGCCGCCGTGGCGGGGGCTTCCGACACCAGGTTTTTGAATGCCTGTCCAGATTCCGGAGCCGACTGCCTGCTTGTGTCAGCCGGTAGCTCTACGGAGCTGGCGTAAGCGGCCGGATCATCAACCTGCTCATCTTCTGAAAGTGAAGCTGGCTCTGGCTTGACCTTACTCATATCCACTGCTTGCCCATTTGAAGCATACGCCTCGCTATTGAGCATAGGCCCAATGCCCTGCAGCAGCCAGTCTTTAGAAACATTTGGATATACTTCGAATACCTTGCACAAAAGGTCAAAACCAGGCTTATTACGCTCATCTACAAGGTGTTGAATAACCGTAGCCGTCTTATCCAAGGAAGTAGCAAAGGCATTCTTGCTTATTCCCAAATGAGCAATAAGCGAGACGAAGCGCTGTCCAACTGTTTCCGTATTTTGCATATACCCAAATGATTTAATAGCAAATGTATATAAAACTTTCAAACACTCCCGATAAAGTTTTCACTTTGGAGTTGGTAGGCTTTAGCTGGTAGCAGCCGACTGATCCCGGCTTCGCACTGATAAAACGGTTGTAGGTATTCTCTCCCGGGCAGAAAGTGAACGAGGTGCCTGAAGGTGGCTGATAAAACCTCGCAGGTAGGGCACGGGCAACAAGTACGCTTGGGCCTGGCAGCGTCATAGTCGCATCACCGCAATGGCAAGCAGGGTTACTGCTTGCCATTGCGGTGATGCGTCGGTGCCTGCAACCAGCCTCCCCGGTTCTGCTTCTAGCCTACACCCGCTAAGCGGAGTTACTGGAAAAAAGGCCGACCTGTTTGCTTCAATACTCACTCAGAGTACAAATTGAAAAGCTGACGCCGAGCTTGCGCCGCAGAAGTATCTGGCTCACTTTACGGCCGCTTCCGCTTGCTTTTTTCTGAACTGGCGGAGCAGCTTGTAGCAACTGTGAGTACTGAATCTATTGGCCTGGGCTATGCCGTTCAACCATCCCGCTTGAGCAGTTGTTGCCTGGCTTGCCTCCGAAGCGCGGGCGTATCTTTACTTGATCTAGGATGGCAGCAGGTACTCTACCAAGGCCGGTAACGCTACGCCAGCCTGCCCGGCCCCCGGCGCCGCTGCCGGCTGGTTGCGGTAGTCCCGTTTCGGCCGGCCAGTAAACTTGCTCCTTCTTCCAGCTGCGCTGTTGCACAGCTAAACATAGGCCCGGCTGTTGCCTACCAACTACTACGCCATCGGGCGGCTACTCGTAGCGCAGACTCTCAATGGGGTCGAGGGCGGCGGCTTTGCTGGCCGGGTAGTAGCCTGATGCCAGCCCTACGGTTACGCAGATAATCAAACCCAACGTCATCCAGAGCCAGGGCACCACGAAGCCGCCACTGCCCACAAAAAGCGAAACCCCGTTGCCCATACCCACCCCCAGCAGAATGCCGAAGGAGCCGCCCATTATGCAGATAACAATGGCCTCGATGAGGAACTGCTGGCGGATCTGCAGGGCGGTAGCACCCAGTGCTTTTCGAATACCGATTTCGCGGGTGCGCTCCGTCACCGACACCATCATGATGTTCATAAGGGCAATGCTGGCCCCGAGCAAAGTAATAAAGCCCACTAGGAAACCGCCGATTTTCATCCCGCCAGACAACTCATCAAGCTTAGCGGCCAGAGAGTCGGAGCGCTCCAGGTCAAAGGAATCTTCCTGGCCCAGCTGGTCGTGGCGCACGGCGCGCATAATGCCGGTAGCCTGGCCCGTAACGTAGGTCAGATTTTCGGGCTGCTGCACTGCCGTTTTCACGTCGTAGGTGAGGGCCTGCTGCCGGGGCATCTGGTTGCCGGTTTCCAGCGGAATGAGAATGGTGCGGTCGGAGCCGCCCCCGCCCATGGTGGGCCCGCTTTTCTCGAATACGCCCACTACCTGAAACCGGCGGCCGAGAAAGTACACGTATTGGTTGATGGGGTTCTGCTGAGGGAATAGCTTGTCTTTGATTTCCGTACCCACAATAGCCACGTTGGCCCCGTTATCCAGCTCGGTTTGGGAAAAGCCCCGGCCGCTGCCCAGATTGTAGTTCTGGATGAGTAGGTAGTTCTCGTCCCCGGCCACCACGTTCATGTTGGGGTTGGTTTTCTTGCCGTTGGCCTTCACCTCGGCCGCCCCCGCAATAAAGGCCGACAGCCCAACTTTGGCATCGTCGCCGAGTTGCTCTTTGTACTGCTGGGCCTGCAGGTAGCTGATGGGCGGGTAGGTTCGCTCCTGCCGCCCCCCGCGCCGGAAGCGGTTATTGTACCCTTTGGCCGTCATTTCAAAGGAGTTGGCTCCCAGGCTGGCAAAGGTCTGGTTCAGGGAATTCTTCATGGCATCAATGGCCGTGAGGATGCCCACCAGCGCCATAATTCCGATACTTACGATAAGCGCCGTGAGCACCGTCCGCAGCAGATTGCTGTGAATGGAACGGAACGCCTCCCGAATGTTTTCTAGCAGATGCATGGCCAAAATCCCAGGTAATGGTGCGCTGTGGGCGCTGCAAGGTAGCCGCTTTCAGGCTAACTCCCGCGGGTTTTGGTACATTTGCTTACCTCGGTTTTTTACGGTTATCGTGCATGATGCGGAAGTTGTTTTTTCTGTTTGCGGGCCTGTTCCTGAGCCTGCTGCCACTGGCAGCCCGGGCCAACCACGTGCTCATCCCAATGGACCAGGTCCAGAAAGAGCACCTGAAAGCCTACGGCATTGCGTTCTGGCTGCTTACCAAGCAGGTAGAGGTAGATTGGCTGCTGAACTACCGCGGGGGCGCTTTTGCCTGCGACAACGTGCCCGGCCTGGAAAATGAGCTGGCCGTGCGGGGTGTGAGCTTTCAGGTGATTTCGGCGGCCCAGTACGGCATCATCCTGCAGGAAATTGCCGACCCCAACGCCAACATGGACATCATGAAGCTGGAAAAGGTACCCAAGATTGCGGTATACACGCCCAAGGGTAAGCAGCCCTGGGATGATGCCGTGACCATGGTGCTTACCTACGCCGAAATTCCCTACACCCAAATCTACGACGACGAGGTGCTGCACGGCGACCTGCCCAAGTACGACTGGCTGCACATTCACCACGAGGACTTTACGGGCGAGTACGGCAAGTTCTACGCCTCCTACCGCAACCGCCCCTGGTACCAGCAGCAGCAGCGCGACTCGGAGGCGGCGGCCAAGCGCAACGGCTTTGCCAAGGTCAGCCAGATGAAGGGCGCCGTGGTAACACGCATGCAGGAGTTTGTGGCGGGCGGCGGCTTTATGTTTGCCATGTGCGGGGCTACCGATACTTACGACATTGCCCTGGCCGGCCTGGGCATTGATATGGTGGAAAGCATGTACGACGGCGACCCGGCCGACCCCCAGGCCCAGAGCAAGCTCAACTTCAACCGCACCCTGGCTTTCAAGGACTTCCAGCTGGTACGCGACCCGTACCAGTACGAGTACAGCAACATCGACATGCAGCCCCAGGAGCGCGGCGTGTACGAAGACAATGACTATTTCCAGCTGTTTACTTTCTCGGCTAAGTACGACCCGGTGCCCACCATGCTCACCCAGGACCACGAGAAAACCATCAAAGGCTTCATGGGTCAGACCACAGCTTTCCGCAAGCAGCTTATTAAGTCCGATGTGGTGGTGATGGGCGACAACAAGGCCTCGGGCGAGGTGCGCTACATGCACGGTACTTTGGGCAAGGGCACCTGGACGTTCTATGGGGGCCACGACCCCGAGGACTACCAACACCTGGTAGAGGAAGAGCCTACCGACCTTTCGCTCCATCCCAACTCCCCCGGCTACCGCCTCATTCTCAATAACGTGCTATTTCCTGCTGCTAAGAAGAAAAAGCAAAAAACCTGATCAGCTGTAGGCAAATTGGGTCATCCCAAAAAGCGCCAGGAGTTGCTGAGAGCAGGTTCCGGACAAACGATTTTTCAAGTGGCAACGGAAGCTGCGCGTCCCGGCTGTGGGGCTTCTCTCTTGCTTGCTGGACTCACCAGTCACGCCTGCTGTTCAATCTAATTCGGCGGCCCTGTTACTCTAACTTATCTAACGGACAGCGCGTTAGCCTTGGCCCCGCCTGCGCTGGCAGGCACTGGCTTTCCTTGGTCCAGGCTTCCACCATAGTTTTCCTATTACTCTCGGGCAATTGATTCGGTACAAAACTCCCGGGTTAGGATATCCGTGAGGGTAAAATCCACGTTTGTAAGCGCTGACCTACTGCTGACCTTATGACTTCCGGGCAAACCAACTACGGCTTCTCTGCTACCAAAGGTGACTTACGCTCTGCCAACCCTCTCCCACGAGCTGTACTTCGCTCCAACAACTACCTGCTTCTCGATGGCGAATGGAGTTTTGCCCTAGACCCCGAGGACATTGGCCTGCGCGATGCTTGGTACGTGAGCCACCAGTACCAGCACACCACCAACTGGCCTGGCTCTATTGAAGAGCATATGGAGCAAATCAAGGTGCAGGGCCAGCCCTCCCGGTGGCAGGATAAGGTGGTAGCCTGGTACGAGCGGGAATTTGCCCTGCCCGAGCGCGGCGACGAACACAGCCTGTTTCAGCTTACATTCGGGGCCTGCGGCTACGAAACCCATGTGTGGCTGAATGGGCATCAACTGCGCACGATTGAGGGCGAAGATGTGCACTACGGCGAGTATACGTCCTTTTCTTTTGAATTGCGCGCCGAGCAGCTACGGCCCGTCAACCGACTCACCGTCCGCATTGCTGACACGATGGATGCCGAAACGCCCCGGGGCAAGCAGGAGTCGCACGTGTACAAGCGGGGCGGCATCTGGTACCAGACTCAAACCGGGGCTGTGCGCAGTGTGTGGCTGGAAATGGTAGAGCGCAACCGCCTCCGTTCCCGCGTGGGCGTTGAGAGCGTCATTGAGGACCACCTCGTCCGCTTCAACATCACCACCCGGGTGCACGACCCGGGCGTGTACACGCTGCGGCTGCAGGTATTCGCCACCGACAGTGTTTCGCCCCAGCCCCTGGCTACTTCAGATTTCTCTTTAAAGCTGGAAGCCGGGCAGCGGCAGCAACGCGTAATTCTGGAAATTCCGGATGCCAAGCTGTGGGCCCCGGGCTCCCCTAACCTGTATCGGCTAGTAGCCCACCTCATCGATGCCGACGGCTACGATGCGCAGATTGAAACCCATTTTGGTTTGCGAAAGGTAGAGTCGCGCGGCCGGTACGTGTACCTCAACAACGAGCCCATCTACTTGGATGGTATTCTGTACCAGCCCGGTACCGCTACCTACGAGGAAATGCGGCGCCACATGCACGCCATGCGCGAGCTGGGCTGTAACTTGGTGCGGGTTCACATTGCGGGCATCGACCCACGCATTTACAACCTGGCCGACGAACTGGGGCTGCTGCTCTGGGTGGAAGTGCCCAGCCCCCACTCCTCTACTCCCCGCAGCCGCGAAAACCACCGGGCCGAACTCCTCCGCATGCTGGCCCTTATCCAGTCGCACCCCTCCGTGGTTATCTGGAGCCTCTACAATGAAGACTGGGGCTGCCAGGATATTGCCACCAACCCCGAAACCCGCCGCTACATCATCGACATGTATCACTACATGCAGATTGAGCACCCGCAATTCCTGGTGGTAGACAACGACGGGTGGCAACATATTTCCCACGAAGGCCGCCTGAAATCCGATTTGCTCACCGCTCACCTCTACACGCCCGATTTGCCCCGCTGGCAGGAGTTGCTGGACCGGCTAGTGCAGGGCGAAATGGTGGGCACCGCTGCCTTTCCTTTGGTGGTGGGTGACCCGTTCTTTTACCGGCGCCAGAAGCCCCTCATCGTGAGTGAATGGGGCGGTTTTGGGTTTGCGGATTACGGCGGACCTGCGGCGGGAGAAGAGCGCACGGAGCGCATTCGCCAGTTTAAGCGGGAGCTTCGCAGCCGCCCCATTGCCGGCGACGTGTACACCCAGGCCACCAACATTGAGGACGAGCGTAACGGCATCATCGACCCGCACACCGGCGAGCTGTCGGTACCGCCCGGGGTTTTGAACTCCGGAACGGCGCCCCTCTTATAAGCGGCCTGTTGCGCGGCGGCTAGTGCATCCGGTCGTCGCGCACGGGCAGGCTGGTGACGATTTCGCCTTCAATCTGGAGCAGTTCCTGCAGGCGGGCGTCTACCTCGCGGGCGTCGCAGTATTCCTTGGCCAGGTCCACGTACGCCACAAAATGGCCCGCTTCCGACACCATCAGCTCGTAGTAAAACTTGCTGAGCTCGGGGTCGGGAATGTGCTTCCAGAGCAGCTTGAACCGCTCACAGCTGCGGGCTTCAATCAGGGCCGACACCAGTAGCTGATCCATCAGCTGCCGCTCGCGGGCTCCGCCTTTGCGCACGTGGGCCATCAGCTGTACCACGTACTCGTCGCGGCGGGGGCGACCCAGCTGGTGGCCCCGCTTGCGCAGCTCCTGCAGTACCCGCTCGAAGTGGGCCCACTCCTCGGCCACCAGCTCGGTCAGCTCATCCACGAGCCGGGTTTTCTCCGGGTACTTCACAATCAGGCTGATGCCCGTGCTGGCGGCCTTCTGCTCGCAGTAGGCGTGGTCGACGAGAATGTCTTCGATGTTCTTACTAGCAATATCCACCCAGCGCGGGTCGGTATTGAGTTTCAGCTTCAGGATGGTTTTCTCCCGTTTCTGCGCTTCTTCCAGGGAAGGCTGCGTCGCCGAAAAGTCTGTCATAACGCTTCAAGTACTGCCTGAAACTACCCATGCTAAACAGGCTACAGGCTAAGTTATTAATCAAAGAAGTTCCAGCGCAGCCCAAACTGAAAGCTTCGCGGGTTTCCCGTGTAGTAAGGCGTGGCGAAGTAGCCGTTGCGGTACAGTCCCTGGTTGAGGTAAGCTAGTTTCAGGAAGAACGTCACAGCCTTGATGTCGCCGCTCACAAACACATCCATGAGCGGGTAGCTGCGGGAAGTGAACGTGTTCTGCACGTAGAACTGCTGGGTGCTGGGGCTGTAGTCGTAGGGCCGCCACCGCGACTGGAAGTACGTTTCCAGTCCGACCTGGCCAAACAGGGCTTTCTTGAACAAGTAGCCCTGGTAAGCAATGCGGCTGTTGGCTACCAGGGCCGGAATGCGTAAGCCAGGCTGGTCGCCGCCCCCGGTCAAAGTGGCTTCGTGGTCGGCGCGGAACTTGCCCAGGCGCACGTGGTGGCGCAGCCGGCCAATAAACAGGCGGCGGGCTTCTTGCAACTGCTCAGGTACCGCGGCCTCGTTGTAGAAAACCAGATCGGTGAGGTCTACGATGGCACCTTCTGCCCAAATGTGTTGAGAACCTAGCTTCTGCTCAGCCCGAACCAGTAACTGGTTTGCTTTGGTATTGCGGAAGGTGTTGCCTTCTGTGACATGGTCCCAGGCGTAGTGGTTGCCGCTCAGCTGTTGTTGGGTGAGCGTGGGCGCGTACGAAATGCTGGAAATCTCAGCCGTGAGCGGCCCCAGCGTAGCCGACGCCCGCACCCAGTACTCGTCGGCCAACTTGTACTCGCCGGCCGTTTCGATGGCAAACTGCCGGTAACGGAAGGCCGCCGTGCCGCCCAGAAACACTTGGTTGAGCGTGCGAGCCCCGGTTTGCTCCGATTCGTCCTCGTTCACCATTGAGCGGGAAGCAAGGCGGGCATTACGGTACCGGCCATAGAGGCGGTAGTCGACGGCGTCGGTGTGGCCCAACACTCCCACTGTGTTGTCGAGTTGCCGGTACGTGGTGCTGTCACCGGTAGCGGTCGAGTCGTAGCGGGTTTGGCGGTTGGCCAGGGCCCGGGGGTAGTACAGGATGTTGCCCGCGTTGTCGTAGGGAATGGCGTCGTCGTCGTAGCGGACGCGCTGGCGGTTGTAGTCCAGGGTATGGTACGCCGTGAGGCCTTTGCTAAGCAGGCGGTACGTTTGCGTCAAGTGGACATCGTCGCGGTTGTCGCGGCTCAGCGCCTGGGAAAGCCACACTTCCTCCCGCTGGTAGTCAAACAGCTGCCTTAAAGTCGAATCCCGGGGCAGGTTTCGAGCCGGGTCGCCGGGCTGGGGCTTAATACCGCCCTGCTCCACTGCCTCGTGCCGCGTGATGAGGTAGTTGGCCAGCAAATGATACCGCTCATCTTCGGACTGGTAGCGCCCAAACAGCATGATGGTGGAGTGGCGCACCATGCCCTGCCGGGGTGTAGACGCCAGCACCTTGTTGCTGGCCACGCGGTTGTAGGTGATGCCCACATTGGCCAGCTTTTTAAAGCTCCGGCTGTGGGTCAGCTCAAAGATCTGCTCCCCCAGGTTGCTCTGCAGGTAGCGAAAATAGGTGAACGGCGAGCGGGTATCGTAGTACGGGATGTTGGCGGGATTGGGCGCGTACCGGTCGAAGGCGTTGCGCCCCAGCCGGGCCCCAATCTGGGTGGGCATCTGCCAGAGCAAGCGGCGGGAGGCCGTGCCCAGGTTGCCCAGGTCCTGGTAAAAGGACGAATCGGGCAGCCAGTAGCGCAGGTTATGAAAGGTGGTGAGGGTGGTGTCCACGGTTTGGCCCTCGGTCAGGTCGCGCAGCACGTCCCGTTCCCGGATGATGCGCGTCGTGAGGGGCCCGTACAACACTTTGGTGGAGTCGTCGATGATTTGGGCGTGCGCCGGCCCACCCAGTACCAGCCCGACCAGGACGGCCAGCAGCCCGGCGTACCAACGAGTTGCGGAGAGGCCTTTCCTTCTCAACGAAAACAAAGCAAATAAATCAGACAACAGCGTAGGGCTGAAAAGTAGACATCAGTGACTGCCGGAGAAGGCTGGCGCCATCGGCCAGGAACCGGACTTCAATGGGAATATAAAACACCGGCACGCCTGCCAGAGCCGCCTGCAGGGCCGGCTCGCGCAGGCGCATGGCGTCTTTCTGCGTGGTAAAGATGCTGTCTCCGGGCCGGAGTTGGGCACACACCGCCTGAATTTCGGCCACGGTAAAGGGGTGATGATCGGCAAAGGCGGCCTCGTGCGTAAGCAAATATCCGGCCTGCATCAGGTGAGCCCGCAGGGGCCCGGGCTGGGCTATGCCCGTCAGCAGCACCCCGCTTTTGGTGGCCGGCCCGCCCTCCGCGCCTACAGCAACCGGCACCCCGTAAGCATAAGTGGAAAACAGCACGGGCACGCCCGGTCGGCTGTAGCGCCGGATGTACCGCCGAATCTGGGCTTGTTCAGCCAGGGCAAGCTCCGCCGGGCACTTGGTGACGATAATGGCATCGGCCCGCCGGGCTCCACGGCGGCTTTCGCGCAGCCGCCCCGCGGGCAGCACGAAATCATGGTAGAATGGGCGCTGGTGCTCGGTAAGCAAAATGGACAGCGTAGGCTGCACCCGCCGGTGCTGGTAGGCATCATCCAGCACTATCGCCGAAGCGGAGGTGTCGCGGAGCAGGTGTTGAATGCCCACCCTGCGGTCCTCGGCTACGGCGACGGGCACGGCGGCCTTGAAGTCGAGAAAGTGCTGGAGCGGCTCGTCGCCCACCGTTGCGGCGGAGTCGGCGGCCGACACCCGCCCGTAGCCGGTTGTCTGGCGGCCGTAGCCCCGGCTAAGAATAGCTGGCAGCTGGCCGGCCAGCTGCAGTTCGTGCACCACCCAGGCCACGTGCGGGGTTTTGCCCGTGCCGCCCACCCGCAGGTTGCCTACGCTGATAACGGGAACCGGGAAGTGTGTTACTGCCTTGAGCCCCCTATCATACAGCCAATTGCGCACTGCCAGCACGGCGGCATAAAGCCAGCTTAGTGGCAGCAGCAACAGGGTAAGCGGAGCGTTCATGCGGGGAATACAGAATTGAGTGGGGCGAAATTAAGGGGTTGTGGGCTGCCAACGGCGCAGGCTCCTAACGTAAGAGCAACCAAACCCGATGTTTTCGTCTGCTACTTTCCGCCATTTCTTCCGCCGCGTATGTCGTTTGCCGACCGGCTGCTGCCGTTTCTGACCCAATTTCCGCTGCCTGAGACCCTGCCCGGCGACGTGCAGGCCCTGAGCCCTTACCAGGAGCCCGTTCCCCGCGAGCTACTCACGCAGTTTGCTCACCGCTTTTACGCCAGCCCCCGGCCACGCATTGCCCTGCTCGGCATCAACCCCGGCCGCCTGGGCAACGGCCGCACGGGCGTGGCCTTCACCGACCCGGTGGCTTTGCAGGATGTCTGCGGCATTGCCAACGAGCTACCGCGCCGGCGGGAGCCTTCCAGCCAGTTTGTGTATGAGGTAGTGGCGGCCATGGGCGGGCCGACGGCTTTCTACGAGGACTTTTATCTTGGGTCGCTTTATCCGCTGGTACTGCTGAAAAATGGCCTCAACTACAACTACTACGACGCCCCCGCCCTGCAAACAGCCCTGCTGCCTGCCATGCGGGACTCCCTACACCGGCTGGTGCACGAGGTGGGCGTAGCACGCCACGCGGCCGTGTGCCTGGGCCGGCGCAACGCCCTGCTGCTGCATCGCCTGAACCAGGAGCTACAGCTGTTTGACCACATTGAGGTGCTCGACCACCCGCGCTACCTGATGCAGTATAAGCGCCGGGCGCTGGCCGAAAACGTAGCCCACTACGCCGCAACCCTTGACAAGGTGCGCCTGTGAGCAGGGAAGCCCCAGCAGTTCTTCGGGCCAGCCGTTAGAATAATTCACGACTCCCTGCGCCAGATTTATTTTCCACATTTGTCACATTCCTCACATTCGCCAAATTAAAAGAATGCCCACCCTTCAAGACCTTATGCGCGTGCTGGAGCAGGCCGCCCCGCTGGCGTACCAGGAAAGCTACGACAACGCGGGCCTGCAATGCGGCAACCCGGCGGCGGAAGTGCGGGGCGTGCTGATTGCCCTGGACTGCACGCCCGCCGTGGTGGAGGAAGCCCGCCGCCGGGGCTGCAACGTGGTGGTAGCCCACCACCCACTCATCTTCAAGCCCCTGAAGCGCCTGACCGGAGCTACGGAGGTTGAGCAAACCCTGCTGCTGGCCATCCGCCACGATATTGCCCTGTACGCCGCCCACACCAACCTCGACAATGTGCTGCACGGTGTCAACCGCAAGCTGGCCGACAAGCTGGGCCTGCAGCAGCTGCGCATCCTCGACCCCAAGCCCGGCCTGCTCGCTAAGCTTATCACCTACGTGCCGCTTGCCCACACCGATGCCGTGCTGCAGGCCCTTTACCAGGCGGGAGCCGGCCAGGTAGGCGCCTACTCGGAGTGCAGCTTCCGCACGGAAGGCACAGGCACCTTCACGCCGGGGACTGGTACGCACCCGCATATTGGTCAGGTGGGTCAGCCGGAGGAAGTACCCGAGCACCGGGTAGAAGTGCTGCTGCCGTTGCACCTGAAAAATGCGGTGGTGCGGGCGTTGCGGCAGGCTCACCCCTACGAGGAAGTTGCCTACGACATCATTCGGCTCGAAAACCAGCACCAGGACGTAGGATCGGGCATGGTAGGCGAGCTGCCGGAGCCGCTAAGCCCGGCGGAGTTCCGGCAGCGCCTGAAAACCGCTCTGGGCGTGCCCGTGGTTAAGTACACCGCGTTTGAGCAGCCCATCCGGAAAGTGGCGCTTTGCGGCGGTGCCGGCGCTTTTCTGATTGGCAATGCCCGCGCTGCCGGGGCCGACGCGTACGTAACCGGCGACCTGAAATACCACGAGTACTTTGGGGCCGAGGGCCGGCTGATGCTCTGCGACGTGGGCCATTTTGAGAGTGAGCAGTTTACCGGGGAAATCTTCCGGGATTTGCTTATGGGCAACTTTGGGAGTACTTTTGCGGTCTTAATTGCTGAGACTCTCACCAACCCTGTCCGTTATGATTGCTAACCCTTCCACGGAAACCCCGGTTGCCAGTAAGCTGGAAGCCCTCCTGAACCTGCAGCGCATCGATTCGCAGCTCGACGAAATCCGGCGCGTGCGGGGCGACCTCCCCGAAGAGGTGCGTGACCTGGAGGACGAAATTGCGGGCTACGAGGTGCGCGTAAGCAAGTTCGACGAGGAGATTTCGGGCCTCAACGAACAAATCAAGCAGCGTAAGCAGAACGCCAAGGACGCCGAAGGCCTCATCAAGAAGTATGAGGACCAGCAGCAGAACGTGCGCAACAACCGCGAGTACGAGGCTATTGCCAAGGAAATCGAGCTGCAGCGCCTGGAAATCCAGATTTCTGACAAGAAGATCAAGGAAGCCCAGTACCACATCGAGCAGAAAAACCAGGACATTGCCGGCACCAAGCAGCGCCTGGAAGAGCGCAAGAAGGACCTGGAAAACAAGCGCTTGGAGCTTCAAACCATTGTGGGTGAGAGCGAAGCCGATGAGCAGGTGCTGGTGAATGAGCGCTCCGGGGCCGTGAAGCCCATTGAGGAGCGTCTGCTGACGGCCTACACCCGCATCCGCGGCAACGTGCGCAACGGCCTGGCCGTGGTGACGGTAAAGCGCGACGCCTGCGGTGGCTGCTTCAACACGGTGCCCCCCCAGCGCCAGGCCGACATCATTGCCCACAAGAAAATTATCGTGTGTGAGCACTGCGGCCGCGTACTGGCCGATGTGGAAGCGCGCATTGCTTAGCTTTTGCTGTTGAGCTACTGACTATGTGAAAAGGAACGGCCTGCGCCGTTCCTTTTTTCTTGTATGGGCCGAATCCACCTGAACCTGCGGACTTACCAGCTGCGCCCGGGCCTCTTGCTTTGGTTGCTGGCGTTGCTGTGGCCACTGACGACAGGAACGCTAACGGCGCGCCCGCACCCCCGGCAGATCCCCGCACCCGAAGAAGGCAACGCGGCTAGCTCCCTGAACTTTCAGCTAAGCCCCGCGGCGCGGCAAGCCTACGCCGAGCTGCTGAAACTGCGTACTGCTCCGGCCCGGGCCCTGCTCCGGCCCGAGCAGCAGCGCGCGGCCGGCAGCGCCGGCACCCTGCTGGTAGCCGACTGCCTTGACTTCGCCGAGCTCATGATTACGCAGGATGCCCGCCGCTACGAGCCGCTTATTGACGCCCAGGACGAGCGGCTGGCCCAGCTGGAAAAGTCGCCGGAGCAAACCGCGCTACGGGCCTATGCCGCCGCCGAAATCCGCTTGCACCAAGCCGCCGCCCAGGTTGCTTTTCAGCACGAGCTGCAAGGCGCCTGGAGCATGCGCCAGGCGTATGCCGGCATGCTCCAAGTGGTGCGGCGCTACCCCAACTACCTGCCGGCCCGCAAGACCCTGGGCATGATGCAGTTCTTTATTGGCTCCCTGCCCGAGGGCTACCGCTGGTTTCTGAAGCTGCTGGGGCTGCCGGGCAGCGTGGAGGCCGGGCTCCAGAACCTGCGCGCGGCCGCCCAGCAACCCAACGACTTCCAGCCGGAAGCCCAGATTATGCTGGCGTTGGTGGAGGAAACCTACTACAAGAAAAAGGAACAGGCGGTGCAGCTGGCCACGGGCTGGGCCGCACGTCAGCCCGACAACCTGCTCTTCAGCTACTTGGTCATTAGCCTCAACAAGCGCCAGCACCACACGGAAGCGGCCCTGGCCGCCTACCGGGCGCGGCCCACCGGGGCGGGCTACCTGCCGGTAGCATACCTGCACCACATGGCCGCCGACTTGTACCTGTACCAGGGGCATTATGCCGCCTCGGAGCGGGCGAACCTGGTTTTTCTGCGCGACTTCCAGGGCCAGCACTACCGTAAGGATGCCGCTTTCAAGCTCTACCTGGCCTGCTGGCTGCGCGGCGACAACGCCGCCGCGGAACTGTACCGCCGCCAGATACCCACGGCGGGGCGCACCGTAGTGGAAGAAGACACCTATGCCCAGCGGTTTTACGAAGGCCAACAGCCCCTGAATGCCCATCTGACCCGGGCCCGGCTGCAGATTGATGGGGGCTATTACCGGGAGGCTCTCTCCACGCTGAATGCTTTCCAGGAAACACCCCGGACTCTGCTGCGTGACCGAATCGAAGCGCCCTACCGCCGGGCCCGCGCCTGGCAGGGCCTCGGTCGCCTCGACTCGGCCCGCCTGCTCTACCGCCAAACTATGGCTGTAGCGGGCAACGCACCATACTACTTTGCCCCGCAGTCGGCTCTGCAGCTGGGCTATCTGTACCAGGCCGAAGGCCAGAAAAGCACGGCCCGCTACTATTTCCAGAAAGTGCTGGCCTATCCCAAGCACGAGTATAAAAACAGCACCGATGCCAAAGCCAAAGTAGCCCTGCAGGAGTTGGACTGACCCGAAGGCGCTAATGCCCCTGGCGGGTCTTGACCTATCCTGACTGCAGATTTAGTCCGCGCAGCGGGTGCGTCTGCCCGCCGGCGAATAGAAGCCAGTCTCCCGACTGGCGGCCGCCCCAGCGGCCACCCGGTACCGCGCCACCTTCGCCACCTCGCTCCGCCGCCGTACTTTTGCGCCGTGCTTTCCTTTCCGCTTGCCTCCCTCCCGTTCGACTTTACCGCCCGCGCCCTGCGCTGGGCCGCTGGCTTTGCCCACTGCGCCTATTTTGAGCCCAATAAGCTGAGCTATCCGGCCGGGCCGTTTGAGCAGCTGCTGGGGGTTGCCGCCGAAGCGCCCGATGCCCCGCGTACTTTGGCGGAGTTGCGCAGTTGGCAGCAGCGGGAAGGCGCCGCGCCCGGCTTTGGGTTCCTGACCTATGAGGTAAAGAACGAGATAGAGCAGCTGACCAGCGCCAACTTCTCGGGCCTGGACTGGCCAGTGCTGCACTTCTTCCGGCCCCAAACCTGGCTGCGTTGGGACAGTGAGCGGGTAGAAATCCACGGGCACACGGCCGGCGTGCTGGACGCTATTCTAGCTACTCCTGTGCCAGCCGTGCCACCCGTCCGGGTACCGTTGCTACGAGCCCGCCTGCCCAAAGCCGACTACCTGCGAACCGTAGAGGCCGTGCGCGAAGACATCCTCAACGGGGAAGTGTACGAATTGAATCTTTGCCAGGAGTTGTACGCCGAGGCCGTTGTGCTAGACCCCGTCGAGGTGTTTCTGCACTTGCAGGCCGCGTCTCCCGCCCCCTTCGCCGGTTTTTTTCGCCACCGGCACCACTACCTGCTGTGCGCCTCGCCGGAGCGGTTTCTGGCCCGCCGCGGCGCCACCATCCTTTCGCAACCCATCAAGGGCACCATCCGGCGGGGTACCACGGCGGCCGAGGACGAGCAGCAGCGCCTGCGCCTGCTGCACGACGAGAAGGAGCGCGCCGAAAACCTGATGATTGTGGACTTGGTCCGCAACGACCTCGCCCGCGTAGCTCAAACGGGCACTGTGCAGGTGCCCGAGCTGTTTGGCCTCTACCCCTTCCGCCAGGTCTGGCAGATGATTTCGACCGTGCAGGCTGCGCTGCGCCCCGACGTGGGTATGGTGGACGTGCTGCGGGCATCTTTTCCCATGGGCTCGATGACGGGGGCGCCGAAAATTCGGGCCATGCAGCTGATTGAGCAGTATGAGCGCACCCGGCGCGGCCTCTACAGCGGCAGCATCGGCTACGTGTGGCCCTCCGGCGACTTTGACTTTAACGTGGTTATCCGCAGCCTGCAGTACCGGCAGGACACCGGCTACCTGAGCCTGCAGGTGGGCTCGGCTATTACCTACGATTCGGTAGCGGAGCGCGAGTACGAGGAGTGCCTGCTCAAGGCGCGGGCCGTGCTGGAAGTGCTGGGCGCCACGGTGAGCGAGTAAGTGCGTGAATGCGTGGTTTCAGGTGCTAACACCTTCCTTGCCCACTCCTGTACTTACTCTCGCATTGCTTTCTGCCATTCTGTCATTTTAGACCTATAACCGTTACCTTTGTCTTTCCCCGAACTGTGAAGCCGACGCCTCCGAGGCATTTTCTATGTCCCAACCGCTGATTACCTTAGACTTCCTCGATACGCCTACCCTCCCCACGCCCACGGTGGAGGCCACCACGCACGCGCACGAGCCCTCGGGTGCCGTGCGCGTAAACCCCAGCACCCGCACCGGCCGTACCCGCAAGCTCTACATCGAGAGCTACGGCTGCCAGATGAATTTCTCGGATTCCGAAATCGTATCCAGCATTCTTTTTGAGCAGGGCTTTGATACCACCGAAGAGCTGGAAGGTGCTGACCTGGTACTGCTTAACACGTGCTCCATCCGGGAAAAGGCCGAGCAGACGGTGCGTATGCGCCTTTCCCAGATCAACAGCTACAAAAAGCGCAGCCCGGGTATGTTGGTAGGTGTGCTGGGCTGCATGGCCGAGCGCCTGAAAAGCAAGTTTCTGGAAGAAGAAAAACTGGTAGACCTGGTAGTGGGCCCCGACGCCTACCGCGACCTGCCCCAACTCATTCAGCAGGTAGATGGTGGCCAGAAAGCCGTGAACGTGCTGCTGAGCCGCGAGGAAACCTACGCCGATATCACCCCCGTACGCCTGAACTCCAACGGCATCACGGCTTTTATCAGCATCATGCGGGGTTGCGACAACATGTGCTCCTTCTGCGTGGTGCCCTTCACCCGCGGCCGGGAGCGGAGCCGCGACGCGCACAGCATTGTGCAGGAAGCCCGCGACCTGGTGGCCCAGGGCTACAAGGAAGTAACCCTACTGGGCCAGAACGTGGACTCCTACAAGTGGGCCAGCGCCGACGGCACCGAGCACGTGAACTTCGCTCAGTTGCTGGAGCGCGTGGCCCTCATCAGCCCCGAGCTGCGGGTGCGCTTCTCTACCTCGCACCCAAAGGATATTACGGACGAGGTGCTGCACACCATGGCCCGCCACGAAAACATCTGCAAGTACATTCACCTGCCGGCTCAAAGCGGCAACTCCCGCGTGCTGGCGCTCATGAACCGCACCTACGACCGGCCCTGGTACGAGGAGCGGGTGCAGGCCATCCGCCGCATTCTGGGCGAGGACTGCGCCATCAGCACCGACATGATTTCGGGCTTCTGCTCCGAAACCGAGGAGGAGCACCAGGACACGCTGAGTCTCATTGACTTCGTGCAGTACGACATGGGCTACAACTTCTTCTACTCGGAGCGGCCCGGCACCTTGGCGGCCCGCAAGCTGGAAGATGACATTCCCCTGGACGTGAAAAAGCGTCGCCTGCAGGAGGTTATTGACCGCCAGCAGTTGCACGCCCGGGCCCGCTACGCCCGCATGGTGGGGCGCGTACACCGGGTGCTGGTAGAAGGCCGCTCCAAGCGCTCCGAAGATCAGCTCAGCGGCCGCAATAGCCAGAACCAGGTGGTTATCTTTCCCAAAGGCACCGCCCAAAAAGGCGACTACGTAAACGTACTAGTGACTAGCACGACTGGCGCGGCCCTCCTGGGGGAAATCATTTAACAAACGGCTAGCCTGCGCGGAGCGCCTCGTACCATTCCACCAAAGGTGCTTCGCTGTGCCTAAGCTGGCGGCATTCTTTGTGGATGCTGCAAAATAAACCGCTGCGATTTTCGTCTACCCCACGAAAACCTACCCCGACTTGACACCTTCCGAAATACAGAGTATCAAACAACGCTTCGGCATCATCGGCAACGCGCCTACGCTGAACTACGCCATTCAGGTGGCAGCGCAGGTGGCTCCTACCGACATGACGGTGCTGATTACGGGCGAAAGTGGTTCCGGTAAGGAGTCGTTTTCCAAGATTATTCACGCCCTGTCGCCGCGCAAGCACGGACAATTCATTGCCATCAACTGCGGCGCCATTCCCGAAGGCACCATCGACTCGGAGCTATTCGGGCACGAAAAAGGCTCCTTTACCGGCGCCCAGGAAGCCCGCAAAGGCTACTTCGAGGTAACCAACGGCGGCACCATTTTCCTCGATGAGATTGGGGAAATGCCCCTGGGTACCCAGGCCCGGTTGCTGCGCGTGCTCGAAAATGGGGAGTTTATTCGGGTGGGCTCCAGCAAAGTGCAGAAGACCGACGTGCGCGTGGTGGCCGCTACCAACGTGAATCTGCTGGACGCCGTGCGCGAAGGCCGCTTCCGTGAGGACCTGTACTACCGACTTAATACGGTGCCGATTACTGTTCCACCCCTGCGTGAACGCGGCGATGATATTTACCTACTATTCAGGAAGTTTGCCACGGATTTTGCCGACCGCTACCGCGTAAAGCCCATTAGCCTCAACCCCGAGGCAGTACAGGAGCTGCAGCGGTTCCGCTTTCCCGGCAACATCCGCCAGCTTAAGAACGTGGCCGAGCAGATGTCGGTGCTGGAAACCGACCGCGAGGTGGATGCCCGCCGCCTGCGCACCTACCTGCCTGCCGACCAAAGCAGCCGCCTGCCCATGCTGGCCCACGCCGCCGGGCAGGCCACCGATGGCGCCGGCAACGCCTATTCGGAGCGCGACTTACTCTACAAGGTGCTGTTTGATATGCGCCGCGACATGACCGACCTAAAGCGGCTGGTGCTGGACCTGGCCGCCGGCCAACGCCCCCAGGATACTCAGGAATTGCTGCGCCAGAACAGTCACTTGTTCAGCAACTTGAACGCGGTGCCCTACGAGGCTGGCCGGCCTCTGCGCCCGGCCCCCGAAGGCAGTGCCTCCGAGTACATCCTCACGCCCTCCGTGGCCGAGCCTATCGAGTACGAGGAGGAAGGACAGCCCGTGGAAGATATTTCGCACGAAACAGAAGAGGAAACTCTTTCGCTGGAGGCTAAGGAAAAGGAAATGATTATTAAAGCGTTGCGCAAGCACAACAACAAGCGCAAGTACGCGGCTCACGATCTGGGCATTTCCGAGCGCACCCTGTACCGCAAGCTCAAGCAATATGATCTGGAACAACTATAAGCGGCTGCTCGCCCTCTGCCTGCTGGTGCTGGCGGCCACCCTCACGGGCTGCGGTATTTACTCGTTTACGGGTACCAACACGGGCGCCGCCAAAACGATGTCCATCCAGACCTTCCCCAACAACGCCCCTAACGGCCCATCGGCGCTTTCTCAGCAGTTTACCGAGGACTTCAAAGACTTTTTCCAGCGCAACACTACTCTGAAGCTAGTCCCGCGTGATGGCGACCTGCAGTTTGAAGGCGCCATTATTGCCTACGACCTGGCCCCGGCGGCCATCGAAAACCAGGGTGGCCGCGACCAGGCGGGCATTAACCGGCTCACCATTCAGGTGCGGGTGAAATTCACGAATACCCTGGACCCCAAGCAGGACTTCGAGCAAACCTTTCAGAGCTACGAAGACTTCCCCGGCACCCAGGACGCCTCGCAGATTAGTGCCAACCAGACAAAGATCCGCGAAATCAACCGGCGCATTATCAATGATGCCTTTAACAAGTCGGTAGCCAACTGGTAAGTTATGGCGGGCAATGATTTAGTGGCTAAAATCCCGTATTGTTGCGCCCCGCCAGCGGCGGCCTCTTCCTTCACTACCAAGCCTACCGGGCCTTTCGGCCGTTATTTCTCCTGCTCATGACCCGCGCGTCGCTGCTACACATTCTTCATCACGTGACGCATATTTCGCAGGCCGAAGTGCGCGAGCTGGAGCAGTTGGCGGCCGCTTTCCCCTATTGCCAGACGGCCCACCTGCTGCTGGCCAAAGCTGCGCACGACCAGGGCAGCATGCTGGCCAGCCAGCGCCTGCGCCACGCGGCCACCTACGCCGCCGACCGGGAGCTGCTGCGTCGGCTGATTGAAACCTCGCCCGCGGCGCTGCTGGTCGATTCACCAACTCACCTTGTCCCGGCAGCTGCTGAGGCCGGCGTATCGGCACCCGTCGAGGTTGACTTACCGCCAACGCCCGAAACCAACGTATCCGAATCGTTGGCTGCACTGGCAAGCGAGGAATCCAACCCTGATTTACCGGCCTCGCTGCTGGAGGCTGCTGCAGAGCAGCCATCGGCCACGGTTACAGAAGAGGCTAACGCAGGCCCAGAACCTAGTTTTCACACCGAATCAGTTGTGGCCGCCGACTGGCAGGAAACAGTTGCGGAAGCCGAGTTCCCAGCAAAAGATGCTTTAGCCTCCGCCCCCCCGGAAGAAGCGCTGCTTGCGAAGGATGCTGAAAACCTTGTACCGGCAACCACGGCAGCCGCCAATGCTGATTCCCATCCCGCAGAGTTGCCCGTGGAGCGGGTAGCGCAAGAGGAGAATACTGAGGAAGCTAGCTTGGAGGTGGAAGCTGAGGCGGCGATTGTAGAAGAAACTCCCGTACTCCTGCCGGCGCCTACTTCGGGTGAGGAAGTCATAGCGGAGCCAGCCGACCAGCCCGAAGCGGTTACCATCGTTGCCTTGCCCGACGATTTGCCCGCAGTAGCTCCGCCCATCCGTGCCCCCGCCGATGCCGGGTTTTCGCGTTTTGAGTATGGCTTTGAAGAGCCGGATTCCGTGGCGGTTCCCGTTCTGTACGAATTGCCCGAGGCCGATGATGCCGCCCGCCAGAAAACGCCGCCCTTCTACGCCGACCCCTCTATCGGCTACGGCCTAGGGAGCAGCAGCCGACTGGGCTACGCCCTGGAGGCCGGCGAGGCTGGCATGCTGCCCTTGCCACTCGAAGCCTTCTTCGAGCCCGACGCCCTGTTGCTGGCTCACCTTGAGGCCCATAAGCCGGCGCCCCTGCCCACCTCCATCGACCTGATCAACCGCTTCCTGAAAAATAAGCCCCGGCTGAAAAGCCCGGCCACCCTACCGGCTCCTACCGATGAACAGGCCGACCTATCGGTACGCAGCACCAGCAGCGTGCCCGAACTGGCCTCCGAAAGCTTGGCTAAAATCATGGTGCGGCAGGGAAAAGTGGCCAAGGCCATTGAAATATACGAGCGGCTGATGGTGCGCCAGCCGGAAAAAAAGGCGTACTTTGCCGACCAAATTCAACACCTGAAACTCTCGCAGTAGATGTACATTGCCCTAATCAGCCTGATTATTTTTGTGTGCTTGTTGCTGGCCCTGGTGGTGCTGGCCCAGAACCCCAAAGGCGGCGGCCTCTCCAGCCAGTTCGGCGCGGGCGGCACGGCCCAGCTGATGGGCGTAAAGCGCACCGGCGACCTGCTGGAGCGCCTCACCTGGGGCTTTGCCATTGGCCTGATTGTACTTTCGCTGGGCACCCACATGGTGAATGGGGAGTCGGCCGCCGCGCCGGTTCGCAGCGTGAACCAGCAGCGCGCCCTCGAAACGCGCGTACCCGCTACCCCAGTCCCTTCAGCCCCGGCTCCGGCTGCTACGCCGTCCCCGGCTCCCGCTACTACGCCCGCACCCGCTACGAAGTAATTTTTCGGCCGCGGCCAGCTTTAGTGGCTGCAGCAGCTGCAGTCTACCATCCGGTAGTTCCCCAGGGGAGCTACCGGATGTTTGTTTTTAGGCCCTTTCCGTGGCAGACTCTGCCACCACTCTGACAGACCCTCGTGTAAGTTTCCGTCAAGAATGCGGTTTTGGTGTTCATTCTGTCAGGTTTCCCGGGGCTGGCATAAGAAGTGTTGGGCAGCGGGCACCACCTAGTTTCAAGTAACCTTTTTAACCAAAACGTACCATATGTCGCTTAGCATGAAACCGCTGGCTGACCGCGTCATCATCGCGCCGGCCGCTGCCGAGGAGAAAACCAAATCGGGCATTATCATCCCCGATACGGCCAAAGAAAAGCCCCAGCGCGGCGAAGTTGTAGCCGTAGGCGAAGGCAAAGTGGCCGACAACGGCACCACCATCAAGCCTCAGGTAAGCGTTGGCGACCAAGTGCTCTACGGCAAGTATGCCGGCACCGAAATCACCGTGGAAGGTACAGACTACCTCATCATGCGGGAGTCGGACATCCTGGCCGTACTCTAAGCTTCCTTTCTTTCTCTCTGATTTAACTCTCCCCGAACTACGATGGCGAAGAACATCCAATTCGATACCGACGGCCGCGACAAACTCAAGCGTGGTGTAGACAAGTTGGCCAATGCCGTGAAAGTAACCCTGGGCCCCAAAGGCCGTAACGTGGTTATTGACAAGAAATTTGGTGCTCCCAGCATTACCAAGGACGGCGTAACCGTAGCCAAGGAAATTGAGCTGAAGGACCCGATTGAAAACATGGGTGCTCAACTGGTGAAGGAAGTAGCCAGCAAAACCGCCGACCAGGCCGGTGACGGCACCACGACGGCTACCGTATTGGCCCAGGCCATCTACACGGCTGGCTCCAAGAACGTGGCCGCTGGCGCCAACCCCATGGACCTGAAGCGTGGCATCGACAAGGCCGTACAGGCCGTGGTTGCCAACCTGCGTGCTCAGTCCAAGAAAATTGAAAACTCGTCGGAAATTGCCCAGGTAGGCGCCATTTCGGCCAACAACGACATGGAAATCGGCCAGATGATTGCCGATGCCATGGATAAAGTAGGCAAAGAAGGCGTTATCACGGTAGAAGAAGCGCGTGGCACCGAAACCGAGGTAAAAACGGTAGAAGGCATGCAGTTCGACCGCGGCTACCTGTCGCCTTACTTCGTGACCAACGCCGAGAAGATGGAAGTAGAGCTGGATGCTCCTTACATCCTCATCTACGACAAGAAAGTAAGCACGATGAAGGAGCTCCTGCCCGTGCTCGAGCAGGTAGTGCAAACCGGCAAGCCCCTGGTTATCATCTCCGAAGATGTGGACGGCGAGGCCCTGGCTACGCTGGTAGTGAACAAGCTGCGCGGCTCCCTGAAGATTGCCGCTGTCAAAGCGCCCGGCTTCGGCGACCGTCGTAAGGCCATGCTCGAAGACATTGCGGTTCTCACGGGCGGTACAGTTATCAGCGAAGAGCGCGGCTACAAGCTGGAAAGCGCTACCCTGGAGTACCTGGGTCAGGCCGAGAAAATCATCATTGACAAGGACAACACGACCATCGTGAACGGCAAAGGCCAGAAAGATGGTATTACGTCCCGCATCAACGAAATCAAAGCCCAGATCGAGAAAACCACTTCGGACTACGATAAGGAGAAGCTGCAGGAGCGTCTGGCCAAGCTGTCGGGCGGCGTTGCTATCCTCTACATCGGTGCTTCTACGGAAGTGGAGATGAAAGAGAAGAAGGACCGCGTAGACGATGCCCTGCACGCTACCCGCGCGGCCGTTGAGGAAGGCGTGGTACCCGGCGGTGGCGTAGCCCTGGTGCGTGCCCTCGATTCCCTGGAAGCCGTTGATACGCTGAACGGTGACGAGCGTACCGGCGTGAACATCATCCGCACGGCCCTCGAAGCTCCCCTGCGCACCATCGTGCAGAACGCCGGTGGCGAAGGCTCGGTAGTGGTGCAGAAAGTGCGCGAAGGCAAAGGCGACTACGGCTACAACGCCCGCGAAGACCGTTACGAAAACCTGATGGCGGCCGGTATCCTCGACCCCACCAAGGTAACGCGTCTGGCCCTGGAAAACGCCGCTTCTATTGCTGGCCTGCTCCTGACCACGGAGTGCGTGATTTCGGATGAGCCCGAGGACGACAAAGGTGGCGCTGGTGCCGGTGCTGCCGGTATGGGCGGCATGGGTGGCATGGGCGGCATGATGTAATCAGCCGCAGGTTGAACGGATGGTTTTGACGGATAAAACGGATTCGTTCTGATAATTCCTCCGCTATAAAAGCCCCGCTGGATTAATCCAGCGGGGCTTTTTTGCTTACATGAGAGCTTATTTTTTCTTGATAAGCTGATTGCTGAACCCAATCAGCAGCATTACGATAACCACTAGTGCGCCCGTTACCCATTTCATCTGGATGGCGCGGGCGCACAAGTCGCGGCCGGATACCTGAGACAGGCAGCCATCTACTCCGGTTTCATATTTCAGGCTCACCTGCACGCCAAACAGGCTGAGGAGGGCCCACAAAGCGGCCAGGCTGCAGAGGACAATCAGGGCTGTATGCTGGTGGTCTGACATGTGGTGTTGGGAACTTAGACAACTTGTATTAAAAAGCCCCGCCGAAATGATTCGGCGGGGCTTTTTAGTTCTCATGCTTGGCTGCTTAACCGCGGCCGTGCATCATGTGGAACAGCTTCTTGGCAATGGCGACCAGAATCAGGCCGGCCAGGATAACGAAGCCGGCAATCAGCCCGAACACCGTAAGCGCGCCCAGTTCCTCTACGTACTTGGCAATGTAGCCGCCGGCAATCTGCGCCACGAAGGGAGCCAGGAACCATACGCCCATCAGCATGGACGTGAGCGTGGGGGGCGACAGGCGCGACACCATCGACAGGCCCACCGGCGACAAGCACAACTCCCCAACGGTGTGGAAGAAATAGGTAGCAATCAGCCACCAGATGCTAGCCTTGATGGTTTGGTCGGCTATGTCGCCACCACGCTCCATCACGGCGCCTACCATGAACAGGAAGCCCACGCCCAGCAAAATCATGCCCAGGCCCATCTTCACGGGGATGCTCAGGTCCTTGCCCTTGCGGCTCAGGTTGATCCATAGAGCCGCTACCGGCGCGCCCAGCAGCACAATAAAGCCCGCATTCACCGACTGGAACCAGGATGTCGGAATGAGGAAGCCGAAGACTTCGCGGTCGATATACTTATCGGTATAGAGGGTGAGCGAGGAGCCAGCCTGCTCGAACCCGGCCCAAAAGAACACCACAAACAGCGTGATGATGAAGATAACGGCCATGCGGTCGGTTTCCTCCTTGGTCAGCGGTGTTTTGGCAATGGTTTTGTCATCGTTCTGGCCTTCAGGGTACATGCCTACGTCGCCGAGGTAGCGCTTGCCCAGCAGGTTGAAGAGCAACTGCCCGAGCAGCATGCCAATGCCTGCGGCCAGGAAGCCGTAGCGGAAGCCGTAGCTGGCTACCTGCTCTACGCCATCTACCACTGTTTTAGTGGCAAACCAGTCTTCGGCCAAGTAGCCGCATACCAGCGGGGCAATGAAGGCACCCGTGTTGATGCCCATATAGAAAATGGTAAAAGCAGCATCGCGCCGGGGGTCACCCTGCTGGTAAAGCTTGCCTACGATGGTGGAGATGTTGGGCTTAAAGAAGCCGTTGCCCACACAAAGCAGCAGCAGCCCCAGGGCCGTAGGCCACGGCAGCCCGAAGAAGGCTGCTTCGCGGGAAAGATCCGGCTGCATGAACAGGAAGAACTGCCCCAGCGCCATGGTAAGTCCCCCAATCAGGATAGCGCGGCGCTGGCCGATGTACTTATCAGCCAGCCAGCCGCCCAGGATAGGCGTCAGGTATACAAAGCCGGTGAAATAGCCATAAATCAGCGAAGCGCTGGCCGCCGGAATGCCCAAACCACCCTCCAGTGCTGTTTTGGACAGATAAAGCATGAGCAGGCCGCGCATACCGTAGTAGCTGAACCGCTCCCACATTTCGGTGAGAAACAGTAGGTACAGCCCGGGCGGGTGCCCCTGTTGCGTACTGGGTTGCTCCTGAACAACGGAGGTTGTTTGCATGAAAAGAAAGTAAGAGGTGGAAGAGTAACCGTTTTCCCGCCCGAAGGCGAATGGGGTTGGTAAATCTACAAAACTTTCCCAACTGGCTCTGGGCGTTGGCTTGTTCGCTAGAATAGACAGATTCGCTGGCAAACCTACAAGCGAAAATTCGCTTTTTTTGTAACATGTCACAATCGAGTCGCGTTTTTGTCTATTTTTGTCTCACGATTCCCCAGTTTTTCCCACCCACCCTTATTTCGTTTTCGGCTCTATGCAAGCTTCTGCCGCCAACGTATCCACTCGCCTTCAGCCGCTTGGATTCACCCAGACCACCGGTCCTGTTCACCTCAACCTCCCACCCGCTGAGTTGGTAGAACAGGCCCTACGCCGCAGCGAAGGCACCCTCACCGACACCGGTGCGCTGATGGCTGACACCGGCAAATTCACGGGCCGCTCCCCCAAGGACCGCTTCGTGGTACAAGATGCCAGCACGGAAGACAGCGTATGGTGGGGTGACATCAACATCCCCTTCGCTGCCGACAAGTTCGACCAGCTGCACGCCAAGATGGTACACTATCTGGCCGACAAAGAGCTGTTTGTGCGCGATGCCTACGCCGGCGCCCATCCCGACTACCGGCTGAAACTGCGCGTCGTAAACGAGCTGGCCTGGCACAACCTGTTTTGCTACAACATGTTTCTGCGGCCCGAAGAAGGCGCCGACACCAGCTGGACGCCCGATTTCAGCATTATCTGCGCCCCGGGGTTTGAAGCTGACCCCGAAGTAGATGGCACCCGCCAAGCCAATTTCGCAATCATCAATTTCTCTAAGAAGATGATTCTGATTGGGGGCACGGGCTACGCCGGTGAGATGAAGAAAGGCATCTTTGGTGTGCTGAACTACCTGCTGCCGCACGAGAAAAACACGCTGAGCATGCACTGCTCCGCCAACATCGGGGAGCAGGGCGACACGGCCATCTTCTTCGGCCTTTCCGGCACAGGCAAAACTACCCTCTCCGCTGACCCCAACCGCGGCCTTATCGGCGACGATGAGCACGGCTGGATGCCCGGGCAGGCGGGCATCTTCAACTTTGAAGGCGGCTGCTACGCCAAGGTTATTGACCTGAGCAAGGAAAAGGAGCCGCAAATCTGGGATGCCATCCGTTTTGGCTCCATCGTGGAGAACACGCGCTTCGTACCCGGCACCCGCACAGTGGACTACGCCAACAAGTCGGTGACGGAAAACACCCGCACGGCCTACCCTATTCACTTCATTGATAACGCCGTGGAGCCCTCGGTGGGCGGTGTACCGAAGAATATCTTCTTCCTCACGGCCGATGCCTTTGGCGTGCTTCCTCCCATCAGCAAGCTGGATAAGTCGCACGCCATGTACCACTTCATGAGCGGCTACACAGCTAAGGTTGCTGGTACCGAGGTGGGCATCACCGAGCCCCAGACGACCTTCTCCGCCTGCTTCGGCCAGGTTTTCCTGCCCCTGCACCCCACCACCTACGCCGAAATGCTGGGCAAGAAGATGGAGGAGCACGACGTGAACGTATGGCTTATCAACACGGGCTGGACGGGTGGCTCCTACGGCACGGGCACGCGCATGAAGCTACCCTACACCCGCGCCATGATTACGGCCGCCATCAACGGCGACCTGGACGAGGTAGAGTTCGTGAAACACCCGGTGTTTGGCGTAGAAATGCCCACTTCGGTTCCGCACGTACCCAGCACCATTCTCGACCCGCGCAATACGTGGTCGGATACGGAGGCCTACGATAAGACCGCCGCTTCCCTGGCCGATAAGTTTGTGGCCAACTTCCAGAAATACGCCGAATACGCCAACGAGGAGATTCTGGCCGGTGCCCCGAAAGTAGCCGTTGCCGTTTAATTCTCCTTGCCGGTTAAGGCACTAAAAAGCCCCCACTGCCGTAGCAGTGGGGGCTTTTGCTTGGTATCGAACGGGGTAGCCTTAGTGTACGCTTGGGCTAGTATCGTTCAGCGGGTACTGAAACTGCACGTCAACTTCCGGTTTACTGGTTTGGGCCGGAGCTTTCGGCACGGAGTTGGGCTGGCCGTTTGAGCTCTGCTGGCCGTTTACCTTTTTGTCGCGGCCCAGAATGGAAACCAAAGCCAGCCCCGCGCCTACGGCCAAAGCGGTTTTAAGCACCGGTACTTTGGTGGTTACGGCTTGGGTATAGTAGCTATTTTCGCGGGTATGCCCGGGGTAGTTGCCGCGCTCTTCCAACGCGCCCATGGGCTGGTCGAGGGCGTTCTGGCTTAGCGGCCGGGGTGGGTAGTCGGCCTTTTCCTGCTTTACGAAGGCCGTTTCCATAAACTTATCGAGCAGGCGCGGCGTCCACTGCTCCATTTCGATAAAGGCCTTGCCCCCGCCGCCGACTACGACGGAACGCTCGAAGGTAGTGGCGCTGTGCAGGATAGCGCGGGCTACGGTTTCGGGAGCGTAGGCGGGCGGGGCGTGTTTGGCCTCGCGCTCCATGAAGTTCTTGGCATGCACCGGATAGGGCGTATCAATAGCCGCCGGCTGAATCAGAGTTACGGAAATGGGCGCGCCTTCCATCTCCAGTTCCATGCGCAGGCCATCGGTAAAGCCTTTTACCGCGTGCTTGCTGGCCGAGTAGATGGTTTGCAGAATAGCGGTGATGTCGCTCAGGATACTGCCCACGTTGATGATGGCTCCGCCTTTGTGCTTGAGGTGGCGGGCCGCTTCCAGGGAGCCATTCACCAAACCCCAGAAGTTCACGTCGAAGAGTTGACGCATATCTTCCTCGGGAATCTGGTCGAGGCGGCCGTAGATGCTTACGCCAGCATTATTGATCCAAGTGTCGAAGCCACCGAAGCGCTGCTCGGCCTCCTGCACAATGGCCAGGATGTCTTCCCGACGGCTTACATCGGCCACTACGTAGGCTGCTTCGCCGCCGTGGTCTTCAATTTCTTCAACCAGTTCGCGCAGGGCATTTTCACTGCGGGCGGCCAACACCAGCCGTGCGCCTTTTTGCGCCGCCATGCGCGCCGTGACCAGCCCAATGCCCGACGAGGCCCCCGTGATAACGATAACCTGGTCGCGTAGTTTTTTCAGTTTTGGAGTCATCAGAAAACAGCTTTTTAGCAATGAATGGGAATAGTTCTGTTTTCTATACGATGCTTACCACGTTCCGGGAGTGTAAAATATGGAGCAGCCTCTTCGCCTAAGATGTTAGTACCCGCCAAATGCAGCCATCCGCCGAAAAACGGGTATTTTGCGGACACGTTCTTTTTGGTCTTTTTTCATGTTGAAACGTTTTCTGCCACTGGCCTTCGGGCTGCTGGCTCCTGCCGCCTCGCACGCCTGGGGCGTTGATGGACACCGCGCCGTAGGCCGCATTGCCGAGCGCCACCTCACTTCCAAAGCCCGCCAGGCCGTGCAGCGCCTGCTGGGCACGGAAACCCTCACGCTGGTCAGCACCTACCCCGACGAAATTCGCTTCTACCCCGAGTTCAAGGAAACCGGGCCTTGGCACTACGTCAATACGGCCTCCGGCCTCAACCAGGAGCAGTACCTGACGGAGCTACGCGGGCAGCAGCAGGCCAACGCCTACAACGTGCTGTTGGCCAAGCTCAAGGAAGTGAAAGATCCCGCCAAAACGCCCGCCGAGCAAGCCGTGGCGCTGAAGTTTATTGTGCACCTCGTGGGCGACGCCCACCAGCCCCTGCACGCGGGCCACGCCGAAGACAAAGGCGGTAACGACATCAAGGTGAAATTCCGGGGCAAGGACACCAACCTGCACAGCCTCTGGGACAGTGGCCTGATTGACTACCAGGGACTCACCTACACCGAAATGAGCCAGGCCTATGACTGCAAGCTGCCCCGGGCTCTTACCCAGGTGTGGGAAAAGGCCACCGTGGAGCAGTGGTTCTGGGAGTCGTATCAGGCCAGTGAGCAGATCTACAAGGAAGCGCCCACTGGCACGGATATCGACTATAAGTATTTTCCGGCCCACTCCGAGCTGATGAAGGTGCGGATTCAGCAGGCCGGCATCCGGTTGGCCAAGCTGCTGAACGACACCCTAGGCTAGGCGTGCGTCCGCTCCTTATTTCACAAACCCCTGGGCTATCCGCAGCTCAGGGGTTTTCGTTTATGATACCCTCCACGCGCCACGGTGGATTTTTGCGGTTCTCGCCGGCGTGATACAGCATAAGCTGGTTTCCATCGGGGTCTTTCAGCCGGGCTTCGCGCCATAGCCACGGCTGGTCGGTGGGTAGTTCCTCGAAGGTGAGGCCGGCGGCCTGCAGCTGTTGCACTCGCTCATCCAGGTTGGGGCACTCGAAGTACACCCAGATACCATTGCCCCGGGGCAGCTCTTCCACTTGGTGCAGGGAAAAGGTGGCGTCGCCCTCGGGGCATTCGAAGCGGGCGTCGCGCGGCAGAGCATCCACGATCAGGCGCAAGCCCAGGCGCTGGTAAAACGCCACGGCAGCGGGCAGATTGCGGGAAGGAACGGTCAGCTGGTTCAGGTTCATTGGTGGCGGGCAGGCAGTAGTGGCCCGCTGCGCAGCACGGCGCCGTTTGGGCCCCGCAATTACGCGTAGCTTTGCCGTATGCCGCACACTTTTTTCGCCCCCGACCTTGTCCTGCCTACCTACACGCTGCCCGAAGACGAGAGCAAGCACGCCGTGCGCGTGTTACGCTTAGCCCCGGGCGACGCCGTGGTGCTGGTAAACGGCCGCGGGGGCGTTTTTCAGGCAGAAGTAGCCGTAGCCGATGCCAAGCGCTGCCAGCTGCGCATCACCGGGGAAGAGCAGGTGCCGCGCCGTCCCTACCATGTGCACGTAGCTGTGGCTCCCACCAAAAACCTTGACCGCATGGAGTGGCTGGTGGAAAAAGCCACGGAGATAGGCGTCGATACGCTCACGTTTCTGCGCTGTGCCCGCTCCGAGCGGCGGGAGCTGAAGCTGGAGCGCCTGGAGAAAATTGCCGTTAGCGCCCTCAAGCAGAGCGGGCAGGCCTGGCTACCGCAACTTTCCGAGCTAACTGACTTTGCCCGCTTTCTGCCCACCGTGGAACCAGCTACCACCTTCATTGCCCACCTCGACGAGGGAGAACGGATACCGCTGGCTCGCGTGGCAGCCTTCGGCGCCAGCTGCTGCATCCTGATCGGTCCGGAGGGTGACTTTACCCCGCAGGAAATTGCGGCGGCTTTTGCCCGAGGCATCCGGCCCGTAACCCTGGGCAGCTCGCGTCTGCGCACCGAAACCGCCGCGCTGGCTGCCGTGCACACCGTGCACGTGGCCCGGGAATTAGTGTAGCGCAAACTTTGTAATTTACTTGAGCTGCCATCAGGCTTCTCCTTCTCTATGCGTAAGAATCTGCTTTTGTTGCTGTTTCCGTTGCTTTTGTCGCTCACGGCGGCCGCGCCGGTGGCGCCCAGCTTCCGCATCGCCAAGCTGCACTACGGCGGCGGGGGCGACTGGTACGCCAACAAAACCAGCCTGCCCAACCTCATCCGCTTCTGCAACCAGACGCTTAAAACCAACATTGCCCCCGATGAGGCTACCGTGGAACTCGACTCGCCGGAGTTGCTCACCTACCCGTTTGTGCACATGACCGGGCACGGCAACGTGGCTTTTACCGACGTGGAAGCGCGTAACCTGCGCCGCTACCTCATGGGCGGCGGCTTCCTGCACATCGACGACAACTACGGCCTCGACAAGTTTATCCGCCCCGAAATGAAGAAGGTGTTTCCCGAGTTGGAATTCGTGGAGCTGCCTTTCTCCCACCCCATCTACCACCAGAAATTCCAGTTTCCGCGCGGCCTGCCCAAAGTGCACGAACACGATGGCAAACGGCCCCAAGGGTTTGGCTTACTCTATAAAGGCCGGCTGGTGTGCTTCTACTCCTTCGAGTGCGACTTGGGCAACGGCTGGGAAGACCTCGGTACTTATCCCGAAGACACACCTGCCATTCACGAAGCCGCGCTAAAGATGGGCGCCAACCTCGTCACCTATGCTCTGACGCAGGAATAAGCCAGTTACCATTGCGCACAGGTGGCCTAAAAAGGCCGCAAGGAAGCAATACCGGCTAGGTAATACACCAAGCCCCAAGAAGTGAAAAGCCCCTGCCGCCCGTGCTGGCGTTAGGGGCTTTCTGGCAAAAGAAACGACGTGGTTCTATTCAGGCAGGTTCCTTGCGCGGCTTGCCTGGCCACGTCACGCATGACCTTAAAACCGCCTCTGCAGAATCTCGCTCAGGATAAACGCCTGCCGCACGCTGGCCGGGTTTTGCAGCTGCTCGGCAACAGAGCCGGGCGTTTGGGCTTGGGCAGCTTGCCGACTCCAGTAATCTTCCTGACCGTGTTGCACAGCCGCCCGGGGCAGCGCGGAGGCCCGGCGGGCAGGGGCGGCGGGAGCTTCCTGGCTGCGGGCTTTGCGCTTGGGCGCGGGTGTTTCCAGGCTGCGGGCGGTAGGTGGCGTGGCTTCCAAAGAGCGCGCCGGCTTAGCCTTTTCCTGCGGCAATGCCCGGCCCGCTGGCGTTGTAGCGGTGGAAGCAGTAGGCGCGGCCTTGTTTTCCGTCATCATCTGCTGCAGCAGCTCTTCAAAAGACTTTGCCGGGGCTGCTGTAACCACGGGTCGGGGCTTACCCGTGCTGTCGGGCTGAGAAAAGCGGCGTTCCTGCTTTTCCCGGCTGGTAGTGGCGCGGGCTTTCTGAATCATGCGCCAGATAAACACGCCCAGGGCTACCAGAATCCAGAGGATAGTTTGCAGTTTTTCGGGCATGGCGTAGCGCAGTTGCAGGTAGAACGGTGGGTAAGCTACGCAACTTGGACGGTTTGTCTAGCAGCCTGGGCCATTTCCCAGCCAATAAGTGCCTTCTTCGTGACGCAGCCCCAGCGGTACTGGCCCAGCGCCCCTTCTTTCCGAATGACGCGGTGGCAGGGAATAAGGACCGCTACGGGGTTAGCTCCCACCGCCGAGCCCACCGCCTGCAACGCCCGGGGCTGGCCAATGGCCTGGGCTACGTGCTGGTAGCTGACCACCTGCCCGCTGGGTACGCGCAACAGTGCCTCCCATACCTTCACCTGGAAGTTGGTACCGCGCACGAGCAAGTGCAGGGGCTGACCCGCCACCGGTGCAAACGCCCGCGCCACCAGCGGGGCCGTCAGCGCCGCATCGGGCTCGAATTCTGCCTGAGGCCAGTTTTTTCGCATTTCCCGCAAGGCGTTTTCAACGGCATCGGCTTCAGCATCCAGCAAGTGCAGGCCGCATACGCCCCGGCTGGTAGCGGCCAGCAAGGCCGGCCCAAAGGGCGTAGCGTGCACGCCGTAGCCGATGCGCAGGCCCACGCCACCCGTGCGAAACTCGTGCGGAGTCACGGCTTCCAGGGTCACAAATAAGTCGTGCAGGCGCGACGGGGCCGAGAGACCGGCTTCTTCCGTAGCTTCGAACAGTGGGGTGGCCTGGGCCAGGCGGGTTTTCAGAAAATCGGCGGTGAGGAACTGCACAAAGCGCTTGGGGCTGATGCCGGCCCACTCGCTGAACAGCCGCTGAAAGTGAAACGGGCTCAGGTGTACGGCTTCCGCCACTTCATTGAGGCTGGGCTGGCGCCGGAAGTTTTCTTCCAGGAATTGAATGGCCTGGGCTATGCGCTGATAGTCGGTGGCAGCAGTGGAAACGGACATGGTAGGGAAGCTTAAGTAAGATTAAAGCTACTGCCCTTGGCCTGAGCCCTCAACCCGATTCTTGCGGAGTTGCGCGCTATATTTTTAAGAAAAACAGCGTCCTGCTGAGCGGAGTCGAAGCATCTCTACCGCTTCGTTGAACGATGCATACGAAGCGGTAGAGATGCTTCGACTCCGCTCAGCAGGACGGCTTTGAAAGCTTCAAAAAAACGTTCTAGCGTACTCCTTTCTCCGGGAAGCGGCCTTGCTTGGTGCGGTAGAAGGCTTTGATTTCCTCCAAGTCTTTCTCATAGTCGCCGGTGGGCCAGAAAGCAGGGCCTACGCCAGCTTCTTTCTTGCCATAGTCGAGGTAGCCGAGCAGGATGGGCACCCCCGCGCCCATGGCCGCGTGGTAGAAGCCCTTACGCCACTTGGGCTGGTAGCTGCGGGTGCCTTCGGGGGTGATGAGAATTACCAGCTCGTCGCGCTCATTGAAGAGCTGCACCATGCCATCCACGAGGCTGTTGTTCTTGCTCCGGTCGACGGCCAGGCCGCCCAGGCTGCGCACCAGCGCCCCCAGCACCGGGATGGTGGTCCACTCCTTCTTGATGGTGAGCTTCACGTCCACGTCCATTAGAAAGAACGCGGCGCGGGCAAACATAAAGTCCCAGTTGCTGGTGTGCGGTGCGGCAATCATCATGCTTTTCTTGATGCCGGGCGGCACATGGGAGCCCAAATGCCAGCCGGTTATCCAGAACCAGAATTTCGAAAACAGATACCAGAAAGTGGAAGTCTTACGCGCCATGCCGAAAATGAGCCGGTAGCCAGGAGGAAGAGCTACGGCGAATCAAAGCTAGAGAAATTGTACCGGAAGCGCCCAATCAGGCCTCCTCCCGCAACAACTGCCGGAGCGCCGGGGCCTGGCTCAGCGTGTAGCGGTACCCAATGTCGAACAGCTCGGGGGCCCGCCGGTAGCTCATGGCCCGAAACTGCGCCAGCGCCGGGGGCTCCAGCAGGAGCTGGCACTGCCGCTTGCTGAGCACGGTATTGCCGCCGATGGCCAGGTTCAGGGTGCGCTCAATCAGGCTGGGCAGGGACGTCACCTGGGCCGCGCGATTGGGCGGGTTGCAGTGCACGCCCACTACGCGCAACTCGGGCCGGGCCAGCAACGGCTCCACGGGCAGGTTGTTGAGCAGGCCCCCATCTACCAGCTGCCGGCCCTGGTACTCTACCGGCCGGTACAGGATGGGCACCGCCGACGAGGCCATCAGCGGCGGCACCAACGGTCCTTGGTCGAACCACACCGACGTACCTTCCAGCAGATCGGTGGCCACCAGCGTGACGGGCAGACGCAGCTGCTCGAAGGTGGCCCCGGCGCCCAGGTGCCGCTCAAACAGCGTGCCCACGGCGGCCATGTGCAGCAGGCCGTAGCGGCTCAGGGCAATGCGGGTGAGGCGGGTGAGGTTGACTTCTTCCAGCAGCCGTAGAACGTCCCGTGGCGGAACCCCGGCCGCGTAAAACACCGCCGCAATGCCCCCCGACGACACCCCCGCCAGTGCCCCGATGGGGAGCTGCAGCTCATCCAGCGCGGCCAGCACACCCAGGTGCGCAATACCCCGGGCGCCCCCGCCGGAAAGTGCCAGTCCCAGCATCAGGTAATGGAATGGTGAAAGGTGAAAGTGTTTCTCGGGGAGCTAACGTAACGATGCCCAGGCAGGGTTATGTTAGCTCCCCGAGAAACACTCGGTTGGAAGTACGATTTCTCGGCAGAACCAGCCGTGCGCCGTTCGTCCAACACATGCGGCAAGTGTCCCTTACAGCTCCGACAGGGCAAACGTTTCGGCTAGGCGCACGCCTTTTTCGGTATGCTGCACGGTGCAGCAGGCAGCGGCGGGGTCGTGCTCCAGCAGCAGCACCCAGTTTTCGTCGGCGGCACGGCGCAGCACCTGCTCCTTTTCGGCCAGGGTTTGCAGGGGGCGCATGTCGTAGCTCATCACGTAGGGCAGCGGAATGTGGCCCGTGCTGGGCAGCAGATCGGCCATGAACGCCAGCGTTCGGCCTTTGTACTCCAGCACCGGCACCATCATCTTCTCGGTGTGGCCATCGGCAAAAATGATTTCCCGGAACATGGAAAGCTCCGCCGGCACCCCGGCAGCCGCATCGACAAAGCGCAGATGGCCGCTTTCCTGAATGGGGAGGATGTTTTCGCGCAGAAAGCTGGCTTTTTCGCGCGGGTTGGGCGTCACTGCCCAGTCCCAGTGGGCCTGATTGCTCCAGTACGTCGCATTGGGGAAAGCCAGCTCCAACTTGCCATCAGCCTGGCGCACCACCGAGCCCCCGCAGTGGTCGAAGTGCAGGTGAGTCAGGAAGACGTCGGTGATATCCGAGGACGTGAAGCCGAGTTGGCGCAGGGACTTTTCCAGCGTGTCGTCGCCGTGGAGGTAGAAATGTCCCCGAAATTTCTCGTCCTGCTTGTCGCCGATGCCATTATCCACCAGCACCAGCCGGCCCGCATCTTCAATCAGCAGGCAGCGCATGGCCCAGGTACACATGTTATTGGCATCGGCGGGGTTCAGCTTCTGCCACATGCTTTTGGGCACCACGCCGAACATGGCGCCGCCATCCAGCTTAAACAGTCCGGTATCGAGGGTATGAACGTGCATGATGAGTAGGTGGGATTGAGAAGGTAAAGGAATAAAAAAATGTCATCCTGAGCGGAGCGAAGGACCTTATCACGTTGCAACGATTCGTTCTGGTGTGAAAAGGTCCTTCGCTCCGCTCAGGATGACGGGGTACTGTTCGGCAGCTTGCTTTTTACCCAACCACTACGCCCATGGCCGAGAACTTGTCGATGCGCTGGCTCATGCGCTCTTCGGCGGGCACGGCCTCCAGCTCGTCGAGGGTTTTGAGGATGGTTTTCTTGAGCGTTTTGATCATCGCGGCGGTGTCGGTGTGGGCGCCGCCGAGGGGTTCCTTCACGATGCCATCCACGAGGCCGGCCTTGAGCATATCGTTGGCCGTGAGCTTGAGGGCTTCGGCCGCCTGCTCCTTGTAGTCCCAGCTGCGCCACAGGATGCTGCTGCACGACTCCGGCGAAATCACCGAGTACCACGTGTTTTCCAGCATCAGCACCCGGTCGCCGATGGCAATGCCCAGGGCCCCACCCGAAGCGCCTTCGCCGATGATGATGCAGATAACCGGCACCTTCAGCAGAAACATTTCCTTCAGGTTGCGGGCAATGGCCTCGCCCTGCCCCCGCTCCTCGGCCTCCAGGCCCGGAAACGCGCCAGGCGTATCAATGAGTGTGATAATGGGCTTACCGAATTTCTCGGCCAGCTTCATCAGACGCAGGGCTTTGCGGTAGCCCTCGGGGTTGGGCATGCCGAAGTTGCGAAACTGCCGCTGCTTGGTGTTGCGCCCTTTCTGCTGCCCGATAATCATCACGGAGCGCCCCCCGATTTCGGCAAAACCACCCACCATGGCCTTGTCGTCGGCCACGGTCCGGTCGCCGTGCAGCTCCACGAACTTGTCGGTCATACCCTCTACGTAGTCCAGGGTATAGGGCCGGTCGGGGTGGCGCGAGAGTTGCACGCGCTGCCAGCGGGTGAGGTTCTGGTAGGTTTCCTTCTTGAGGGCTTTGATTTTGGCTTCGAGGGCCGCTACGGCTTCCGAGACGTCCACCTGGCTATCGAGGGCCAGTTGTTGCATTTCACGGAGCTTGCCTTCGAGAGCGGCAATTGGTTGTTCAAAATCGAGGAGCATTGCCACGGCAGGATGCGAAAGAAGTTGCGGGGTGAGAGAAGAAAGCAAAGGTAAGTGAAGCCGCGCTTACCGCGCACGGCCCATCGTCATCGTTTTTCAGAGAAATTTTTCTTCTTGATAAACAGGTGCTACCATAATGGGTGGAAAGTATTTTGCGGTTTTTTGGTCTTAACAGTTGCGTAGTCCAAGCTGGTCTTCTACTTTTGCACCACTTCACCGGAAAGCAGCTGGCTTTTAGTAGTGCAAGTCTACCTTGGTTCGGTAGTTCAGTCGGTTAGAATGCCGCCCTGTCACGGCGGAGGTCGCGGGTTCGAGTCCCGTCCGAACCGCGAAAAAAAAGCCCTTGTATCAACTGATGCAAGGGCTTTTTGCATGTGGATGGAAATAAAGTCTATTGAAGCTTAGACGACCGTTTCGCTTAACGCAAATTGCAACGCTATGTATGAGCTATTGCGGTGCCGAAATACAAAGCGCAAAACTCTTTAGGCCGCGTTTGGAGACGCAGACTGAAACAGGACATGGCAGCTGAAATACCAGCCAAAACAGAGCGCAATCGGTATGTTAGCCTGCACCTCGTCCGCGCCAAAGAGGAAGCTTCCCGGCACCTGATATAGAAGGTATAACCCTAATGCCGCGTTTGCGAACCGACGTATACCGAGGTGGTCAGTGAATGCGAGCCACAACCAAGCCACGCCATGCAAGGTGGGAAACGTCCAGGTGAGTAGCATCACATAGAGCGTACGGCCAGGGAATTCAGGTGCTGTGGAAATGGTGCCCAGTTGGAGCAAGATTATTCCGGCTAGTGCTAACAGCGCGGCTGGCGCTCGAAAACGGGTTGGTGACCGTAATAGGAGCCAGCCGAAATAACCCGTGAGTACGACGCCCGGCAGCGCGTAAGCAAACAGGGACATAATAAACGCATACTTGACCCCTTGCAGGTTGAATTGAAGCAAGTTGACGGCGGCGAGTTTTTGAAACGCAGCCGGATTGAGGAAAAAGAAGGCCGCCACGGCGAGGGCAAATAAATAAGCAGCTAGGCGCGGGGCAAGCGGCAGAAATCGGGGCATATAAGCAGGAAATAGATAAGGGAAAGCCGCACTTTTTCGAGTCGCGGTTTTGCCAATGGCTGCAAACGTAACCCTCCTTTGAGTGAACTGTACCACCAGGACTCTGATAGTACCCGCAACCTGCGCCTTGGGAGCAGTCGAGTTCAATAAACTGATTCAAGTAACTAAGTACAGAAAACCCTTCCTGGTGGATGAGTTTCGCGAACTCCTCAAACTCAAGATTTGCACCACCGAGTGAGCGTATTTTGGGTTTCCTATTTCAGCCAAAGGAACCTTATTTTGGCAGGTGCTTCTCTTGCCCTTTATTTGTAATAGTCAGTTCTCTTATGCCCGGCTTTAAAGATGATCTGCTTCAACTGGCTAAACGGCTGCACATTCCCTCCGATGAGTTTGATGCAGTGAGCATTCACGCCTGGCCCTCCGTGCTACACAAGATCGAGGCAGCATTCGTCATCAAGACATCGTCTAATACGCATTTCAACTGGTGGTGGGAAAGCTTCAAACCCCCTCAGTACCGGCACTTTTTTGAGAATGGTCATGCCTACGAATGTTTACGCCAACTGATTGACGCTCACGAATTGGTTTGGTTTGTTGCTTGCGACAGTAGCAAGGACCCGAGCAAATTCTGGCTCTTCCAAGGACGTGTACATGCTATTCAAGCTATTCTACGGGAGTGCTACGCTTTTGAATACTACATCGTCTCAAAGAAGTACGAGTGGTTACTGTGCGAAACGGATCACGACGTATTGGTAGGATTAAAGGGCGTGATTCCGAAAATGCAAGGGTTGTGGGCGATGGAAAGCCCGCATTAAAAGCGCCAAGCTTATACCGTTGCGGTTCATACGACAGGTCGCAATAGCAAAAGGGGGGTTACGTTTGCAGCCATTGGCAAAACCGCGACACGAAAAAGTGCGGCTTTCCCTTATCTACTTCCTGCTTATATGCCCCGATTTCTGCCGCTTGCTCCGCGCCTAGCTGCTTATTTATTTGCCCTCGCTGTGGCGGCCTTCTTTTTCCTCAATCCGGCTGCGTTTCAAAAACTCGCCGCCATCAACTTGCTTCAATTCAACCTGCAAGGGGTCAGGTATGCGTTTATCATGTCCCTGTTTGCTTACGCGCTGCCGGGCGCCATAATCACGGGTTATTTCGGCTGGCACCTATTTCATTCACCAACCCGTTTTCGAGCACCAGCCGCGCTGTTAGCACTAGCCGGAATAATCTTGCTCCAACTGGGCACCATTTCCACAGCACCTGAATTCCCTGGCCGTACGCTCTATGTGATGCTACTCACCTGGACGTTTCCCACCTTGCATGGCGTGGCTTGGTTGTGGCTCGCATTCACTGACCACCTCGGTATACGTCGGTTCGCAAACGCGGCATTAGGGTTATACCTTCTGTATCAGGTGCCGGGAAGCTTCCTCTTTGGCGCGGACGAGGTGCAGGCTAACATACCGATTGCGCTCTGTTTTGGCTGGTATTTCAGCTGCCATGTCCTGTTTCAGTTTGCGTCTCCAAACGCGACCTAAAGAGCTTTGCGCTTTGTATTTCACCACCACAATAGCCCATAAATAGCGATGGAATTTGCGTTCAGCAAAACGGTCGAATAGCAAAAGGAGCGACTACGGCTTATTGGAGTCAATTACCACGCGGCTGTCGCGGTTGGCCAGCTCCCAGGCCGTATGAAAAATGAGCTGGTCGCGGCGGGTCATGGCCGGGAAGTCAATTTTGTCCACGTCGTCCGACTCCTTGTGGTAGTCGTCGTGCAGGCCGGAGGTATAGTAAAGCACCGGTACCTTGTTTTTGGCGAAGTTGTAGTGGTCGGAGCGGTAGTAGATGCGCTCCGGGTCGTTGGGGTCGTTGTACTTGTAGTCCAGCGCCACGGGGGTGTACTTGGCAGTGGTGGCCTCGCTCAGCGCGTGCAACTCGGAGCTGAGCTTGTCGGAGCCGACCAGGTACACATAGTCGCCCTTGCCTTCGTGGTCTTTGTCCACGCGGCCGAGCATGTCGATGTTGAGGTTGGTGACGGTCTGGGCGAGCGGAAAAATCGGGTGGTTGACGTAGTACTCCGAGCCCAGCAGGCCCACTTCCTCGCCGGTGTTAGCCAGAAACAGCAGGCTGCGGCGCGGGCCGTGCCCCTCCTTTTTGGCCTGGGCAAACGCCTGGGCCAGTTCTAGCACACTCGCCGTGCCCGAGCCGTCGTCGTCGGCGCCGTTGAACACCACGCCGTTTTTCACGCCCAGGTGGTCGTAGTGCGCCGAAATCACCAGCAGTTCGTCTTTCTTATCGGAGCCTTCCAGGTAGCCCAGCACGTTTTCGGTGCCGAACATCTCGCGCTTTTTCTCGGTCTTAATCTTGATGCTGGCGGGTTTGAAGGAAGATGCCACCGGCTTTTTGGCGGCGGCCACGGCCGTCAGGTACTTCTGCACGTCGGCTTCCTTGGTTTTCAGGATGGCATAGCCCACAGCCGGCGATACATAGATGCCCGGCGCGTAGCGCACCGGCGCATCCGTAAAGCGAATGATGGGCGCGTTGGTGCTGGACGCTAGGCGGGCCGCCAGCCTGGCAAAGTTGGCGTTGGGGCTGAAATCGACGAAAAACACGCTGCGGGCGCCTTTCCTAGCGGCCAGCTCCAGCTTGGTGCCGGGGCTGGCCTGGCCCCAGCGGGTGGGCTTACCGTCGGGGCTGAGCACGGGCTTGCCGTCGGCGCCCAGGGGCTCGCCCATCATCATGAACAGGTCTTTGCCCTTCACGTCGCCGGCCGTGGCGTAGTCCGAGTAGCCTTCCTGCTCGATGCCGTAGCCAACAAACAGCGGCTGCACGGTGGTAAGCGTCTGGAACGGCGTGACGCCGCGGACGTAGTAATCCTGCAGCCATGTGTAGGTTTTGCCGCCCATCTGCAGGGTTTGCCCGCCCGCAGCCCAGGTGCTGCGCTCCAGCTCAAACTGCTGCAGGTGCATGTTAGCGCCGCCCTTCACCGGGCCGCTCAGCCCAAAAGCGGCAAACTGCTTGCTGATGTAGTCGGCGGCCATTTTCTGGCCTTTCTGGCCGGTTTCGCGGCCCTCGTACTCGTTCGAAGCCAGCACGCTCAGGTGCTGGCGCAGGTCCTCGGCCGTGATGGTGGCCGCGTAGTTCACCGACCAGTCGGTGGCGGGCGCGGCCGCCGGGGCGGCGGCCGTCGTGCCCGGCTTCGACTTCGTTTTGATTTTACTGGTCGGCTTGTCTTGTGCCATGGCGCAGTTGGCACCAACCAAAGCGAAAGCCGCGGCAAAAAATAGTTTTCGCAACATGAAAAGAGAAAAAATTGGGAGCGAGGAAGTGGAAGTGAATTAGCAAGTGAGGACTTTCATCGAACCTGTTCAGGGTTATGGCTAAGTAGTCGGTTAAATAGAGCTTGCTTAGGAAGCAGAAAAGGTAGCGCGTTAATCAGTTAAAAGCGGCCTCCAGAGCACCGAGAAGGCATCCCGAAACGTGCGTTCAGCAAAACGGTCGGAAAGCTAAAGGAGCATTTAAGAAAATGGGGCATTACTGAGGTAGCTGCTAAAGCTGGTCCCAGAGCTGCTTTGACATGTTTATGGTTAGCGTAATCCGGTGCAAGCTTGTCGCGTCCGTTCTGAATTTAAGCAAGGGGGCATTGAAGCCATAGGTGAGGTTGGAAGCCCCTAACAAGCTGGTGCCGAGTTCAGGCAACAACCGAACGTCTACCCGGCCCTAGTCAACATAGCTTATCACATTTCCGCGGAAGGCAAATAGCATCCCCGAGAGTTCGTAGCCGATTTTTGGAGCATACACCCACCGGCGGTCATGAAGGCTTGCTTCCACCCCAAGGCGAGGCCCCCAAATAGCGGTTCCTCCGTATTCCACCGAGACCCGGGCGTACATCAGGTTTACCTCACCAAAGAGTTGCCCTTGGTAGGAAAGACTAGGTGAGCAGATGATGCGTGGTTTAACCTCCTCCTGCGACTGTGCTTGGGTCTGAGATGCACCTGTACAGAACAGCAGAGCTGGTAAGAGACACTTTATAGGTCGATAGTGCGTTCAGTATCCCTGCAATAGTACTGAAAGTGGACTGGCTCAGGAGTACAGTTCACGAAAACGGTGATTAAAATAGCACTCCTTTTTCAACAAAATCCATTTATGCTCTACTGACACAAGGCTTATTAGCTAATAGCAGCATTTTGGCTATTCCTATATAGCACGGCAGATGGCACCTTTGCCCCTGAGATGCATCACGTCGCAGAAAAGCTCACTGGAGCACGTAGTTCGATAAACCGCTTTGCGCAACCAGTGAGGGTAGTGCGTACCTCTTCCTCACGTTGGATTTGTTGAGTGTCCCAGTCTGGTCCCATAAGACAAGGGCAAAAGGAAATGCAGCACTATTGCTGCATCGCAACACCACCCGAAGATGAGCAAAAGAGTATGCAGGAACGCCAGTTGTGGCGGCAATGGCCCCATAACACCCTCTGCAACTACACCGAAAGGCGGGTAGACCAACACCGAGTGCTGTGCATTGCTTGGCTCAGTAACACGCCCTTAAACTCAAATCTGCCACACTATTCTATTTTTAATACTGACAATCATACTGTTATGAAATTCCCGTCCGAACCACAAAGGCCCTGCATCCGTGGATGCAGGGCCTTTTGCTTTTCACCGCCTGCTACCTGATGCCCCACCTGCAACGGTTTTTACCCAATGACCATACGGTGAGCAGTTGAGAAAAATAATTTCAGTGCTATTCGCTTTGAAACCAAGCGGCTAGCTTGAAAAGCGGGGTTTTTACGCAGCCAGGACGCTTTTCAGTGTTTGGAAATCAAAAACTCCTCCTACCTTTGCACCACTTCACCGGAAAGCAGCTGGCTTTTTGTAGTGCAAGTCTACCTTGGTTCGGTAGTTCAGTCGGTTAGAATGCCGCCCTGTCACGGCGGAGGTCGCGGGTTCGAGTCCCGTCCGGACCGCTAAAAGCCCCAGTATCCCCGGATGCTGGGGCTTTTTCATTTTGCAGCTTGGCCCTTCACCTTTTCCCTATCTTTGGTGAGAAGGTTGCCGGCAGGTACAGCCCGGCTATTGGTATCAACCGCTATCCACTTGTTTCACCCCAGCCGCTTACGTCGTCTCCTGATGCTGGTGAGCCTGCTGGGGTCATTGGCCGCCTGCGCTCCGGCTTCGTCGCCCACCTACCGCATCGCGTTTTCGCAAAGCATAAGTGCCGGCGACTGGCGCCAGGCCATGCTGGCCGGCATGCAGCGGGAGTTGACCTTTCACCCGGATATTCAGTTTCTGACGCGCGACGCGCAGGGCAACAGCCGCCAGCAGCAGCAGCAGATTCATGATTTGCTGGATGCCGGCGCCGATGTGCTTATTGTGGCACCTAACGAGGAACACGCCCTGTCGACGGCCATTGAGGAAGCTTACCGGCGCGGGGTGCCCGTGATTTTGCTGGACCGCCGCACCACCTCTCCCCACTACGCAGCCTACGTAGGTGGCGACAACACCGGCGTGGGGGCCGCTGCCGCCCGCTACGCCGCCCTCCGGCTGCGGCAACGAGGCCGGATAGTGGAAGTTGTCGGCGCTGCCTCCTCCGTTTCGGTGCAGCGGCATGAGGGCTTCACTCAGGCCCTGCGGGCATACCCAGACATGCGCGTGGTGGGCGAAGTAGTGGGCGACTGGGGTGCTACCGCCCTGCAGCCGCCCCTGACCAAGCTCCTGCAGGCCCACCCCGAAACCAACCTGATTTTCGCGCACAGCGACCTGATGGCCCAGGGCGCCTACGAGGTATGCCAGCGGCTGGGCCGGAAGGATATCCGCATTATTGGGGTAGATGGCCTGCCGGGACCAGACAACGGAATGGAGATGGTACAGCAGGGCCGCGCTACGGCTTCGCTCTTTTTTTCGCCCGGCGGGGAGGAAGCCATTCGGGTGGCCCTGAAGATTCTCTACCACCAGGCCTACGAGCGGGAAAACATCTTGGGCACTATCGTTATCGACTCGGTGAACGTGCTGACCTTGCAGCAGCAAGCCACCAAAGTGGCCAGTCAGCAGGCTGGCATTGAGCAGCAACAGCTGCTGCTGCGCACCTTGCAGGCCACCTACGCCAGCCAGCGCACAGTGCTGTATGGGCTGCTGGCCACGCTGCTGGCGGCCGTGGTGCTGGGGGCTAGCGCCTGGCGGGCCGCCCGCATCAACCGGCGCATCAACCGGGAGCTGGCCCGGCAGAACGAAGCCAACGACGTCATTAACCAAGAGCTGGTGCGGCAGAATGAGGCCAACGACGTCATCAACCGCCAGCTCAGCACCCAGAACGAGGAAATCCGGGCCCAGCGCAACCAGATTGCGGAGCTAGCCGAGCAGGCTCGGGTAGAAACCGAAGCCAAGCTGCGCTTCTTCACCAACTTTTCCCACGAGCTGCGCACCCCGCTCACCCTAATTATGGGCCCGGTAGAGGAAATGCTAACCGGCTCCCATAGCACCGCGCTACTACCCTCCCACCGCCACGACCTAGGCTTGGTGCGCCGCAACACCCAGCGCCTGCTACAGTTAGTTAACCAACTGCTTGATTTTCGGAAGATTGAAGTGGGCAAAATGGCCGTACAGGCGCGGGAAGACGACCTAGTGGCCTTCGTGCGGGAGCTGGTAGAAACCTTTGAGCCGGCGGCCCGGGTGCAGCAGGTGTCCCTCCGGTTTCAACCAGCCGAGGCGCGGCTGCCAAGCTGGCTCGACCGCAACGTGCTGGACAAGGTCTTTTTCAACCTGCTTTCCAATGCCCTGAAATATACGCCCGCCGGCGGCCAGATTACGGTGCGCGTGCGGCCCGCCGATGACGGCAGTTCGCTCCAAGTGGAAGTAGCCGACACCGGGCGTGGCATCCGGCCCCAGGATAGCCCGCACATCTTCGAGTGGTTTTACCAGGGCGAGCAGCCGGCTACGGCCAAAGGCTCGGGCATGGGGCTGGCCTTGGCCCAAGGGCTGGTGCGGCTGCACCAGGGAAACCTCACGTTCAGTAGCCAGGTGGGCCAGGGCAGCACGTTCATTGTCACGCTCCCGCGTGAGCTGCCGGCGGCCCTGCGTACCACGACCGCCCCGCCCGAAACGCTGACGCTGGACGAGCCGCAGGCTTTCCCCGTCGAGGCCCTGGATGCGCAGGCAGTGGCCGGGCAGGAGCCGCTGGTGCTGGTGATTGAGGACAATGCCGACGTGAACGAGTTTGTAGCCCGCAAGCTACAGTCTCACTTCCGCGTGCAAACGGCGGCCGATGGTACTACCGGCCTGCAGCTGGCCCAGGAGCTGATTCCCGACCTGATTGTGTGCGACGTGATGATGCCCGGCCTGAGCGGGCTGGAGGTAGTGGCGCAGCTGCGGGCCGACTGGCGCACCTCGCACGTACCCGTTATTCTGCTCACCGCTCGTACCGCGCCCGAGCAGCAGGTGGAGGGCGTGCAGGCCGGGGCCGACGTGTACCTGACCAAGCCCTTCAACCCCACCTTCCTGCTCGAAAGCATTCATACCCTGCTGGCCAACCGTGCCCGCCAGCACGAGCACACGCGCCGGCAGCTGGGCGCCGCAGGCCAGGCGGCACCCAATTCGGCCGCTCCTGCGCCCGACCCCGACCAGGCCTTCCTGCAGGCGCTGACAGCCCGGATAGAAGCCGACCTGACCCGCACTGACCTGACCGTGGAGGAACTGGCCCAGGCCCTGGGCTTCTCGCGCACCCAGCTCTACCGCAAAGTAAAAGCTGTATTGGGCACCAGCGTAACCGACTACATTCAGCTCGTGCGCCTACGCAAAGCCCGCGAGCTGCTGCTCGACGATAAGCTCACGATTACGGCCGTGGCTTACGAAGTGGGCTATACCTCGCACTCATATTTCTCTAACAGCTTTAAGGCCCGCTACCAGGTGTCGCCCTCCGAGTTCCGGGCGCGTCGGTTGGCTGATTCTGCTTGAAGAATTGTGCGTCAAGCGTTCAAAAACTGATAGAACAGGGCTATTTCCAAGCAATACGATAAATTTAATTCACTGACTAATAACTATTTCACCCTCATTGTTGAGTATGCACACGTGCGGGGTAATTGCTGCATAAGCGCAGAAGCGGAGAAATGGAGCTTTGGCTTCTACTCTTCCTTAAATCTGCCGCATGAATTCCCGCCGCACATTTGTTAAGTCCGCCGCGCTGCTCTCGGCGGGCGTCCTGCTCAGCCCGGAGCTGCTGGCTTCTTCCAAAAAAAATATCGGCCTGCAGCTGTACACCGTGCGCGACGCCATGCAGCAGGACCCGGCCGCCACGCTGGCCCGCGTAGCCAAGCTCGGCTACACCTGTATGGAAGGCGCCACCTACACCGGCAACCAGAAATTCTACGGCATGGAGCCGGCTGCTTTTGCCAAGGTGCTCAAGCAGAACGGCCTGAAGATGCCCAGCAGCCACTACCTGCTGGGGGAGCAGGAAAACAACGGCCAGCCCACCCAGGGCACCATCCTGCACGGCTGGGACAAGGCCGTAGACGATGCCGCCCAGGTCGGCATCAAGTACATGGTGTGCGCCTGGCTAACCGAGTCGGAGCGCGGCAACCTCGACCACTACAAGCTGCTGGCCGAGCGCCTGAACAAGGCCGGGGAACGGTGCAAAAAGGCCGGTATCCAGATGGCTTACCACAACCACGACTTCGAGTTTGCGGCCCAGAACGGCCAGCTACCCTACGGCGTGCTGCTCAAGGAAACCGACAAGAGCCTGGTGCAGATGGAGTTGGACCTCTACTGGGCCACCAAGGCCGGCCACGACCCGGTAGAGCTGTTCAAGCAGAACCCCGGCCGCTTCCCGCTCTGGCACGTGAAGGACATGGACAAGACGCCCCAGCAAAACTTCACCGAAGTGGGCAACGGCAGCATCGACTTCAAGCGCATCTTCGCCCAGGCCAAGCTGGCGGGCCTCAAGCACTTCTTCGTGGAGCAGGACCAAACGCCCGGCTCGCCCTTCGACAGCATTCAGCAAAGCATCACGCACATAAAGCGCAACCTCATCTAATTGTAAGTTACTGGTTGTCAGTTGTTAGGTATCGGCGAAAATCTACCGTCCGACAACTAACAACCAGTAACTAGCAACTACCATTCCCACCTATTTCTTATGGAAAAGAACACCTATGACGCCATCGTCATCGGGTCCGGCATTTCGGGCGGCATGGCTGCCAAGGAGCTGACCGAGAAAGGCCTGAAAACCATCATGCTGGAGCGGGGCCGCAACGTAGAGCACATCAAGGACTACGTGAATGCCAATAAGAACCCCTGGGAGTTTGCCCACCGCGGCGGCAAAACCGAGCAGATGGTGAAGGACTACCCGGTGCTAAGCCGCGACTATACCCTCAACGAAAGCAACCTGGATTTCTGGGCTAACGAGAAGGAAAGCCCCTACGTGGAGGTGAAGCCCTTCGACTGGTTCCGGGGCTACCAGGTGGGCGGCCGCTCCCTGATGTGGGGCCGACAGAGCTACCGCTGGAGCGAGTACGATTTCGAGGCCAACGCTAAGGACGGCATTGCCGTGGACTGGCCCATTCGCTACAAGGAGCTGGCGCCCTGGTACAGCCACGCCGAGAAGTTTGCGGGCATCAGCGGCAACCGGGACGGCCTGCCCCAGCTCCCCGACGGCGAGTTTATGCCGCCCATGGAAATGAACTGCGTGGAAAAGGACGTGGCCGCCCGCATCCGCAAAAACTTCAAGGACCGTCACATGGTGATTGGGCGCACGGCCAACATCACCAAGCCCCACCACAACCGCGTGAACTGCCAGTACCGCAACAAGTGCTGGCTGGGCTGCCCGTTTGGGGCCTACTTCAGCACGCAGTCGGCCACGCTGCCGGCAGCTATGGCCACGGGCAACCTCACGCTACGGCCGTTTTCCATCGTCACCAAAATTCTCTACGACAAGGACACCAAGCGGGCCAAGGGCGTGGAAGTGCTGGACGCCGAAACCAACCAGACCTACGAGTACTACGCCAAAATCATCTTCCTGAATGCCTCCACGCTGAACTCGGCCTGGGTGCTGATGAACTCGGCCACCGACGTGTGGCCTGAGGGCCTGGGCAGCAGCAGCGGGGAGCTGGGCCACAACCTGATGGACCACCACTTCCGGGTAGGCGCTTACGGCGACATGCCCGGCTACGAGGACAAATACGTGTACGGCCGCCGCGCCAACGGCATTTACGTGCCGCGCTTCCGCAATTTGTTCGGGGACAAGCGCGACTATATCCGGGGCTTCGGCTACCAAGGTGGGGCCGGCCGGGAAGGCTGGAGCCGCGACATTGCCGAAATGAGCATCGGCGGCGACTTCAAGGATGCGCTGTCGGAACCCGGTGGCTGGACCATGGGCCTGGGCGCTTTCGGCGAAACCCTGCCCTACCACGACAACCGCACCTACCTCGACAAAACCAAGAAGGACAAGTGGGGCCTGCCCGTGCTGGCCATCGACGCGACCATCCGGGAAAATGAGCAGAAGATGCGCATCGACATGATGCAGGACGGCCAGGAAATGCTGGAGAAAGCGGGCCTGAAAAACGTGCGCACCTACAACAACGGCTACAACCTGGGCGGCGGCATCCACGAAATGGGCACCGCCCGCATGGGCCGCGACCCCAAAACCTCGGTGCTGAATGCCCACAACCAGGTGTGGGACGCCCCCAACGTGTACGTCACCGACGGGGCCTGCATGACGTCCTCGGCCTGCCAGAACCCCTCCCTGACTTACCTGGCCCTCACAGCCCGCGCCGTGGACCACGCCGTGGGTGAGCTGAAAAAACAAAACCTCTAACCCCTACCGATGATGATGAACCGACGTGATGCCCTGGCCCGCGTAGCGCTGCTGATGGGCGGAGCCGTTATCGGGGGCGACTATTTCCTGAGCAGCTGCTCCTCCCCCAGCGAAGAAAAATCCACGGCGAAAACGCCCCCGGCGGCCGCGCCCAAAGAGCTGCCGGCCGTGCTCAACGCCGAGCAAATAGCCTACCTCAACGAAGTGGGCGACACCATTCTGCCGCCCACCAAGTCACCCGGGGCCAAGGCCGCCGACGTGGGCAGCTTTATGGCCGTGATGGTGCGCGACTGTTACCGCCCCGACGACCAGCAGGTGTTCAAGCAAGGCCTCACCAAGCTGGAAGACGCCGCCAAGCAGAAGTACAGCAAGGGTTTCCTGGCTTTGGACGCCACCCAGCGCACGGCCCTGCTCACGGCCCTGGACGCGGAGCAGAAAAGCTACGCCAAAACCAAAACCCCGGAAGCGCCCAACCACTACTTCCGCATGATCAAGGAGCTCACCTTGCTGGGGTACTTCACCTCCGAAGCAGGCGCTACCAAAGCCCTCCGTTACCTGCCCGTTCCCGGCAAGTACGACGGCTGCGTGCCCTACAAAAAGGGCGACCGGGCCTGGGCAACTACTTGATAGCGCCTCACCCCCTAGCCCCCCTCTCCGAAAAGGAGAGGAGGCACTAGTTTTTAGCTTTCTAGAACTGGAGTTAGAGCCCCTCTCTTTTTCGGAGAGGGGTTGGGGTGAGGCGGCTAGCGCTATGGCCCGACGACGCACGCGAGATGCTTCGACAAGCTCAGCATGACGTTCCTACATAACAAACCCATAACCGAATGAAACTACGACTGGGCATGATTGGCGGGGGGCAGGGCGCGTTCATCGGGGCGGTGCACCGCATGGCCGCCGCCCTGGATGGCCTGTATGCGCTAACCGCCGGTGCCTTCAGCAGCAACCCTGACACGTCCCGGGCTACCGGGCAGGAGCTGGGCCTGGCCCCCGAGCGGGTGTACGGCTCCTACCAGGAGCTGATTGCCCAGGAAGCCCAGCGCCCGGCCGACGAGCGGGTGCAGGTCATCAGCATCGTCACGCCCAATCACCTGCACTTTGCGCCGGCCAAGCTGGCTTTGGAAAGCGGGTTCGACGTGGTGCTGGACAAGCCGATGACGTTTTCCCTGGAGGAAGCCAAGGAGCTGCAGCAGGTAGTAGAAGCCACCGGCCGCCGGCTCTGCCTCACGCACACGTACACCGGCTACCCCATGCTCAAGGAAGCCCGCCAGCTGGCGGCCTCCGGGGCGCTGGGCACCATCCGCAAGGTGTACGTGGAGTATCCGCAGGGCTGGCTGAGCAACTTTGAGGAAGGCGGCAGCAACAAGCAGGCCGCCTGGCGCACCGACCCCGCCCGCAGCGGCGTGGCCGGTTCCATGGGCGACATTGGCACCCACGCCTTCAACCTGCTGGAATACGTGAGCGGCCTGCAGGTCACGCAGCTCTGCGCCGACATCAACACCGTGGTGCCCGGCCGCCAGCTGGACGACGACGGGGCTGTGCTGCTGCGCCTCACGGGCGGGGCCAGCGGGGTGCTGGTGGCTACCCAGGTAGCGGCCGGCGAGGAAAACAACCTGCGTCTGCGCATCTACGGGGAAAAAGGCGGCCTCGACTGGCAGCAGGCCGACGCCAACACCCTGCTGGTAAAGTGGCTGGACCGGCCCACCGAAATCCGGCGCACGGGCGCGGGCTACCTTAGCGCTGCTGCTCGCCACAACAGCCGCATTCCGGCCGGCCACCCCGAGGGCTACCTTGAGGCCTTTGCCAACCTCTACCGCAACTTCGCTTTGACCCTGCTGGCCGAGCAAACCGGCCAACCTGCCCCACCCGAAGCTCTGGACTTTCCTGGTATTGAGGATGGGGTGCGGGGTATGGCCTTCATTGAAAACGTCATTGCCTCAGGCCGCTCCGCGCAGAAGTGGACGGATTTCCCGGCTATTGAGAGCTTAGAGCAAAGACCTTAGAGTTCAGACTCAGTTCAAGCAAAAAGACCTAATTTCTAAGCTCTTAGTTCTCTGCTCTAAGCTCTCAAAATGAAAACCATCAAAGGACCCGGCATTTTTCTGGCCCAGTTCATCGGCGACCAGGCCCCGTTCAACAGCCTCGCCAACATTTGTGAGTGGGCCGCCGGTCTGGGCTATGAAGGCGTGCAACTCCCCACGCTGGACAGCCGCTTTATCGACCTGAAGCTGGCCGCCGAAAGCCAGACCTACGCCGACGAGCTGCGCGGTACGGTGCAGGCGGCTGGTCTGGAAATCACCGAGCTATCCACCCACTTGCAGGGCCAGCTGGTGGCCGTAAATCCCGTGTACGACCAGCTATTCGACGGCTTCGCGCCCGAGGAAGTGCGCGGCAACCCCGCCGCCCGGCAGCAGTGGGCCGTGCAGCAGCTCAAGTATGCCGCGCAGGCCTCCCAACGGCTGGGGCTTACGGCCCACGCCACGTTCAGTGGGGCGCTGCTCTGGCCCTACGTGTACCCCTGGCCCCAGCGCCCGGCCGGCCTCGTGGAAACGGGCTTTACGGAGCTGGCGCGCCGCTGGCGGCCCATTCTGGATGTGTTTGACGAGTGCGGCGTGGACGTGTGCTACGAAATCCACCCCGGCGAGGACCTGCACGATGGTGTGAGCTACGAAATGTTCTTGGACAAAGTAGACCACCATCCGCGCGCCTGCCTGCTCTACGACCCTTCGCACTTCGTGCTACAGTGCCTGGACTATCTGGAGTACATCGACATCTACCACGAGCGGATCCGGGCCTTCCACGTGAAGGATGCCGAGTTTAATCCCACAGGCCGCCATGGCGTGTACGGGGGCTACCAAGGCTGGGCCGACCGTGCCGGCCGCTTCCGCTCCCTCGGCGACGGGCAGGTAAATTTCAAAGCCATTTTCAGCAAGCTCACCCAGTACGACTACCCCGGCTGGGCCGTGCTGGAGTGGGAATGTGCCCTCAAGCACCCTGAAGACGGAGCCCGCGAAGGCGCGCCTTTCATTCAAAACCACATCATCCGCGTCACCGACAAGGTATTCGACGACTTTGCCGCTTCCGGCGTCGACGCGGCCCGCAACAACAGCCTGCTCGGCTTCTAACTCATCCGACTCACCCATGAAAAACGCGTTTCTACTCTTAACGCTCTGCGCCAGCTTGGCTTCGTGCAGCTCCGAATCCGACAAGCCTGCCGCCAAGGAATCCTACACGTTGGCCGATGAAACCGTGCCGGCCCAGGACAGCACCACCGGTGCCAACATCAGCGCCGTGGCCCGCCAGCCCCAGGTAGACACCAACGCCACCAAAATCGGGACGGCGCCCACGGGCGGAGCAGTAGCCGGCGGGGCTAAGCTCATCCAATCGGCCGACTGCGCCAGCTGCCACCGCGAAGCCGAGAAGCTGCTGGGACCGGCCTACAAAGATGTGGCCGCCAAATACCCCGCCACGGAGGCCAACGTGAGCATGCTGGCCAAGAAGATCATAACCGGCGGCAGCGGCAACTGGGGGGACGTTGCCATGACGCCCCACCCCGGCCTTTCCCAGAAAGATGCCGAGGAAATGACCCGCTATATTCTGAGTCTGAAGTAAGAACTGCATCAGCACGAACCCAGCACGTCATGTTGAGCGGAGTCGAAGCATTTCTACCGCTTCGTTGGAGTCGCTCTACGAAGCGGTAGAGATGCTTCGACTCCGCTCGGCATGACATATAGTTTGGCAACGTCAGCACGCGAGATTCCTCGGCTTCGCTCGGAATGACGGTCTATCGAATTGACGTTCTACTTAATACGACCCCACTCCCAACCTCCAATTCCCACTTGCTCATGACTTCTACAATCCGGGTAAAACTGTCCCTCATGATGTTCCTGGAGTTCTTCATCTGGGGCGCGTGGTTTGTCACGCTGGGCACGTATTTGCTGCGCAACCTGGGAGCCTCGGGCACACAGGTGGGTGTGGCGTTTTTGACGCAATCCATCGGGGCTATTGTGGCACCGTTTATTGTGGGACTCATTGCCGACCGGTTTTTCTCGGCCCAGAAAATCCTGGGCGTGCTGCACCTGGCCGGAGCAGTGCTGCTGTGGCGCGCCTCCCAGGCCCCGGATTTTAGCAGCTTCTACCCCAACATCCTTACCTACATGATCTTGTATATGCCCACGCTGGCCTTGGTGAACTCCATTGCTTTCCGGCAGATGCAGAACCCGCAGAAGGAGTTTGCCCCCATCCGGGTGCTGGGCACGCTGGGCTGGATTGTGGCCGGCCTCACCATTGGGTGGCTGAACTGGGAACAAAGCAACAGCCTCCAATCCACCTTCCTGATGGCGGCCGGGGCCTCGGCCCTGCTGGGCGTATTCAGCTTCACGCTGCCGGCCACGCCACCCGTTAAGAAAGGCCAGTCTAGCTCCGTGGGCAGCTTGCTGGGGCTCGACGCCATTGGCATGCTGAAAAACCGCTCCTACCTCACATTTTTCCTGGCCTCCATTGCCATCTGCATTCCGCTAGCCTTCTACTACGGCTTCACCAACCCCTTCCTGAATGAAGTAGGCATGAAAGCCGCCGCCGGGGTGCAGAGCCTGGGGCAAGTGTCGGAGCTGCTGTTTATGCTGGCCATTCCGCTGTTTTTCAGCAAGCTGGGCGTGAAGAAGATGCTGGCTATTGGCATGGCGGCCTGGGTCTTGCGCTACGTGTGCTTCGCCTACGGCAACGGGGAAAGCGGCTACTGGCTGCTGATTGCGGGCATCGTGCTACACGGCATCTGCTACGATTTCTTCTTCGTGACGGGCCAGATTTACACCGACAACCTGGCCGGTGAGCAGTTCAAAAGCTCGGCCCAGGGCTTTATCACGCTGGCTACCTACGGTGTGGGCATGCTGATCGGCACGCTGCTCTCGGGCCGCATCTTCGACAGCTACCAGCTCTCGGCCGGCACGCACGACTGGCGCATGATCTGGCTGATTCCGGCCGGTATTGCTGGCGCCGTGCTGATGCTGTTCCTGCTCCTGTTCAAGGAGCGCAACGCCGCTCCTGCTTCCACTGAGGCAGCCGGCATTGATGCCACTACCCGTTTGGCCAACGCCAGCTAGGCATGGCTGCCACCTGGAACCGCCGTGCGGCCCTCAAAGGCCTGCTCACCAGCACCGCCGCTGTGGGTACCCTCGGTCTGGCCGGGGCTGCCGCGCCAGCTGAGAAACTAACCGCCATGCCCGCCGCTCTGAAAGGAAATATCCGCCACTCGGTGTGCCGCTGGTGCTTCGCCGACCTGCCGCTGGAGCAGCTCTGCGCCGCGGCCAAGGAAATGGGCATCCGGGGCATTGATCTGGTTGGGCCGCAGGACTGGCCTACGCTGAAGAAGTACGGCTTGGACTCGCCTATGTGCAACGGGGCGGAAATCAACCTCACCGACGGCTTCAACGACCCGCAGTTTCACGCCCGCCTGCAAAAGCAGTACACTGAGCTGATTCCGCAGGTAGCCAAGGCCAGCTACCGCAACCTGATCTGCTTTAGCGGCAGCCGCCGGGGCAAGACCGACGAGCAGGGCTGGGCAAACTGCGTGGCTGGCCTGAAGCCGCTGCTGAAGCTGGCCGAGCAGCACAACGTGGTGCTGGTGATGGAGCTGCTCAACAGCAAAATCGACCACCCGGACTACCAGTGCGACCGGACTGCCTGGGGCGTGGAGCTGGCCAAGCGGCTGGGCTCCGAGCACTTCAAGCTGCTCTACGACATCTACCACATGCAAATCAACGAGGGTGACGTCATCCGCACCCTTACCGAGTTTCACCCCTACATTGCCCACTACCACACGGCCGGCGTGCCTGGTCGCCACGAGCTGAACGATGCCCAGGAGCTGAACTACCCCGCCATCATGCGCGCCATCCAAGCCACTGGCTTCAAAGGCTACGTGGCCCAGGAGTTCATTCCCACACAGCCCGACAAGCTGGCTTCCCTGCGCCAAGCCGTGCAGCTCTGCGACGTTTGAACACTAGCAAATGGCGTAAGAGACGCATCAATTCGCGCCTCCTCGTTGCTGAGGTTGTGACTGTTCAAAACCATATTGCGCGTCATGCTGAGCTTGCCGAAGCATCTCTACCGCTTCGTTGTGGCAGTATTCGAACGAAGCAGCGGTAGAGATGCTTCGGCAAGCTCAGCAGGACGTTCTAGTTATTACTGACGATTCTGGACCCGGCTCTCTTACTTATTCTACATGGTATCAGTTTAACAACGACAAAGCACCAGAGCTTGCGTATCTACACCGTTCTTGCTTTCAACTCCCATGAAATTCCTATTCCTGACTGCTGCCCTCCTCGGCTTATCCATGACGGTCCACGCCCAGCAAACCGGCAAGCCGGAGGACACCGAAGTGTGGAAGCCGGTCCCGAAAACCGTGCGCGGCAAGCTGAAAACCACCCCGCCCCCGGCCGGCGCCCTTGTGCTGTTCGATGGCAAAAGCCTGAGCGAGTGGGTGTCGGCGGATGACCGTACCCAGCCCGCGCAGTGGACGGTGGCCGATGGGGTGCTGACCGTGGACAAGTCGAAAGGCAACATCGAAACCCAGCGCACCTTCGGCAGCTACCGCCTGCACCTGGAGTGGCGCGTGCCGGCCGGCATTACCGGCGAAGGCCAGGTGCGCGGCAACAGCGGCGTGTTTCTGGCTTCCCTGGGCAAAGGCGACCTGGGCTACGAGCTGCAGATTCTTGACCCCCACCAGAACCCGACCTACGTGAACGGCATGGCCGGCAGCATCTACAAGCAGCGCATTCCGCTGGCCAACCCCGGCCGCAAGCCCGGCGAGTGGCAGTCGTACGACGTGCTGTGGCTGGCCCCCACCTTCAAGCCCGACGGCACCGTGCTTACGCCGGCCCGCGTAACGGTGAAGTTCAACGGCGTAGCGGTGCAGAAAAACGTGGCCCTGGCGGGCCCTACGCGCTACATCGGTCCGCCCCAGTACGAGCCCCACGGCGCCGCGCCCATCAAGCTCCAGGCCCACGGCGACCCAAGTGCGCCCATCTCCTTCCGCAACGTCTGGGTGCAGGAGCTAAAATAGCGCCTACTCCGCGCTGACGGCATGGGCCATGCGGCGGGCCAGGTCCTCGATATCGGCGCGGCGGGCCAGCACCTGGAGCCACTCCGGCGGAATAGCCGCTTCGCCATAGTACAGCCCGGCCAGGCCGCCCGTCACGGCGCCGGTCGTGTCGGTATCATCGCCGAGGTTGACGGCAGCCAGCACGGTTTCGGCGTACGTGTCGTAGCGGAGCAGGCACCAGAGCGCGGCTTCCAGGGTGTGCAGCACGTAGCCGGAACCACTGATTTCATCTTCTCGGTACCGAATCAGAGACAATATCTCATAGTCGGCTTGCGGGTTTTCGAGGATGCGGTGAAAGCGTGGCAATTCGGCTAGCAATGCAGGTTCCGTATGGGCAAACTCATTTACCTCCTGCTGCATGGCCTTGTAGGCCGCATGCTTATCAAGGCCACTCAGCAGTTGCCGAGCCAGTTCCAGGTAGATGAAGCAAGCCAGTATAGAGCGTGTATGGGCATGAGTTAGGCTCGATACCTCAAGCGAAAGCCGAAACCGCTCCACCAAGGTTAAAGGTTGCATCCAGAAGGCCAGCGGAAGAATCCGCATAAGGGAGCCGTTGCCGTTGCTATACTCATCATTGCCGCCCGCCAGCAGTGGCGACGTCCCCCGGCTAAGACGCCGGATTGCCTCAGAGGTAGCTACGCCTACATCGAAGACATGACCATGAGGCGTCCAATAGCCGTGCTCATACCAATTGATAAAGCGGCGACTTAAATCCCCTAGATCGTAGCCGCGACACAGACTCTCCGCCAGGCAAAACGTGAGCGAGGCATCGTCGGACCAAGTGCCCGCGGGTTGGTTGTGGGTGCCGTAGGCGCGCATGACTACCACAGGGTCCTGGCGGCGGGCGGCCCGGCTCTGGAATTCCACGGGCACGCCCAGGGCGTCGCCCACGGCCAGGCCCAGCAGCGCCGCACGGATTTGGGTTTCGAGAGTTGTCAGGTCAGCCATTGCAGGGGAAGGATAAAGCAGCTAGCGGGGGGTAAAGATGTTGTTTTCTCTTGGCTAACCGATATTCAGCTGGTATCTATTCCCATCCAGAACGTCATGCTGAGCGAAGTCGAAGCATCTCTACCACTTCGTCTGCCTCATTCAACGAAGCGGTAGAGATGCTTCGACTTCGCTCAGCATGACATGGCTAGCAAGGCAGTTCCAGTTAATCAATCTGTGCCTGCTTGCTGGCGGAGCGGCCGAAGCGGGTGGGGAAGTACATCAGCTCGGCTTTGGCGGGGTTGAGGGTGTAGCGGCCCCGGTAGCGCGGCTGCAGGGCAATGCGGAACGTGTGGCGGCCCACCGGCAGTACGTCGATGAAGATGCCCACCTGGTGACGCAGATACTCCCAGTGTACTTCAAGGCTGTTGCCAGTGGTTTTCTCCCTGTAGGAGCAACCGGCCGGAATGGGCACTTCCAGCAGCACGTAGCGGGCCTCGGCCGGCACGTCTACCGTCACTTCCAGCTCGGTGGGCTGTCCGGCTTTCAACCGGATGCTGCTTCCCTCCTGCCCGGCCAGGCGCGTGCGCACGGTAAAAGGCGTAGCCACTGCCGCCGGAGCCGGGTTCCAGAAGGTCTGGTAAGCCGTGGCATACACCGGCAGGCCGCCTTGCTTGCGGAGCGTGAGCAGTCCGGCAGTGGCGGGCACCGTGGTTTCAAACGGAAACTGCCCGACTTCCTGCGTGAGGCCGCCGCTAAGCTGAGCCCGCGCCAGCAAACCGCCACTGGCCGGCACCACCAGCTCGGGACCAATGGTAGCCAGAATCTGGGCGGCCTCGTAGGTGCTGGCCCAGTGGCCCCCAAAGCTGCGCTGCTCTAGCAGATACGTGCGGATGCGCAGCAACTCCTGTTCCTGCCCGCCGCGGGCCCGCAGCAGGCGGTATGCCAGCAGCGTATTACCCAGGCGGTCGGGCAGCAGATAGCGGTAGAAGGTGCCCTGGTACAGGGTATCGACAAAAAACACCCCGCCCAACTCCGAGCGGAGGCGGTAGCGGCGCAGGGTATCGAGTTGGTAGGGCAAGCCCAGCTGCTGCCGCAGGTTGGTGAGGGCCAGGTACCGGTCCAGGGGCTGGCGGCCGCGCTGCTCCCGCTCCAGGCGCTGCACCAGGGCCGGAAAGTCGGGCTGGGCGCCGAGGTCGTGCAGCAGCTGGAGCAGCCGGATCCGGTCGTCGGGGGAGCTAAAAAAGGCACCGGGGACCGATTCACGCAGGTTTTGGCGGACAGCGGCATCGGCAAAGGCCTCGTCAAGCTGGGTGAGCAGGTAGCGGCGGAGCGGGTCTTTGTCGAGGGCAACTTTATAGCCCTGCTTTTCGGCCTGCAACAAAGCGTCTACCACGTGCAGGGTAGCCCAGGCGCTGACGGGCGAGGCCGGCCAGGTGCCCCACAACCCCTCGGGCTGGTGCCGCCCACGCAGCAGATGACGGATCAGCTGCTGCACGTCGCGCCCACCCCGGAAGGGTTGATCCAACCCTTCGCGCAGGCGCTGCTCCAGCAAAAGGGCCAGCAGCTTGGAGGCCGCCTGCTCGTTGCAGAGGTAGTCGTAGCCCAACACGTGGCGGATTTCCTCGAATACCACGGGCAAGGGGCTATTTTCCAGGCGCACCGTCACGGGTCCCAGCTCGGGGCGCGCGGGGAAGGTGAGCGTGGTATCGGCGGTGGTAAGCACAGCAAAGGAGCCCACCCGCTCGCGGGTACCCACGGGCAGCACCGGCAGCTGGCGCAGTTCCCCGTCCTGGTAGCCGTTGGGCTGGGTTAGGCTGAAGCGCACGGCCACGGAATCGGCATCAGTGGGCGCCGTGAAGGTAAGCGTGTCGAGCCAGGCTGTGGCCACGCGGTGCCGCTGGGTGCGCACCGGCCCCGCCCCTACCTGGAAGCTGGTGGTCACCTGGGCAGTATCGGGCAGGTAGTTCAGAGTTTTGCCGATAACCTGGGGCCGGTCGCCCTGGAGCAGGAAGCGCGGGGCTGCCAGCTCGCCCATCAGGGCCTTGAAGGAGCGCAGGCGCTGGGTGAAGGTACCGGTGCGGGCGTGGTCGTCGGAAGCCAGCACGAAGGTGTCCCAGCCGGTGATGTCGTCGGGGATGATGACCTGGGTGCTGGCCTCCCCGCGGGCGTCGGTGACGAGGGTGGGACGCCACCAGCCTACGTCGGAAAAGCGGCGGCGCAGGGCTAGGCGCGGGTCGCGCGTGCCGGACACGGGCAGGCCGTCGGGCCCCAGGGCGGGACCGTCCTGCATACTCGCCGCCGGCCGGCCGTTAAACCCGCTTTTGGTGGTGATGATAATCACGCCGTTGGCCGCCCGGGAGCCATACATGGCCACTGCCGACTCCCCTTTCAGGACGCTCGTCTTGGCAATATCCTCGGGCCGCAGATTTTTCAAGGGTCCACTCATCGGCAGCCCATCCACAATAAAAAGCGGTTCACCGCCCCCGATTACGCTGCTGGCTCCCCGAATCCGAATCACCGTCTGCCCGTCTATAGCAGTGCTAATACTCACCCCGGCTACCTTACCGGAAACCGCTTGTGCTACCGAGGCGCTTTCCACGGTCAGCGTCCTGCCATCTACTTTAGTGGTCCCGAAGCCAGTTACGACTACCTCACTCAGTTGCTTGGTGTCCTCGTTCAGTGCTACCTGAATATCCTGACTGTCCACCCGGCGCTCAACCGATACAAACCCAATACTGAAAAATTGCAGCACGCTACCATTTGGCGGTACGGCCAGGGTAAAGCTGCCGTCCGCATTCGTGCTTGCGCCGTGGGTGGTTCCTTTGAGCAGCACCGTTACACCAGGTAGCCCCTCCCCTGAATGGTGGCTCGTGACCTGCCCGCGCACGATGTACCAGTCGGGCTGGGGCTTCACCGGGATGGTTGTTACCACCTGCCGCCGCGCACTTGCCGAATCGAGCACGCCAGGTTTCGCCGGGGCGGGCAGATTACGGCGGATTTCTTCTCGCATCACGCGCAATAAGCGCTGGCGGGCTGGGCCAGCAGTTAGCTTATCCAGGGAATCGAGCTGCACGTAGGTGGTGCCGTTAGCCTGTATCAGCACCTCGGCGTTAGGCGCGAGCAACGTGCTATCGGCCAGCAGTAAGGCCAGGCGGTAGCGGCCCGGAGCCAGGGCATGCAGCGGGGTGGGCAGCTGCCGGTGCAGGCGGCGGAACGCAGGTTTGGCGGGCTGGGTGAGCAAGGTGTAGAGCACCCGCGGGGAGTAGTACTGGCGCATTGAACTGGTTGGCAGGCGCACTTCCAGTAGGCCCTGGCCAGCGGGGGTGCTGGTCGGCACCGGCAGCAGCGGCTCAGGCTGCGGGCCCTGGTAGAAGGACGTAGCGGGCCGGGGGCGCAGGTCGGCTTCGGTATACGCAAAGTCAGTAAAGGGCAATTGCGGGAATTGGATGGACTGACGCAGATCCGGGTAGCGCTCCGCCGAAACGGTGCGCATCTTCAGCAAATCCCGGGTGAAGGTGTAGCGGTAGCCCGGCTCATGCAGAAACTTGCGCCAGAGCCCATCGGAGCGGCGCAGCAGCACCGAGTCGGGCAGGAAAGGGCCACCCACGTGTAGCAGCTCGTTTTGACGGTAATATTGATAGGGGCGGTTGGGCTGGTAGGGCTGGCCGGTGCCCAGCACCTGTAGGCGGCGGCCCTGGCGCAGCAGCACCTGCTCCTGGTAGCTGTTGCGGTCGATGAGCACCAGAAAGCGCGCCAGCTCCTCCCGCTCGGTTTCCGACAAGGGTCCGGGGATTTCCACCGTCAGCTCCCGGCACGGGTGGTTGGGGTCGAGGCTGAGGATGAGCTTGTGCAGGGGGCGCAGGTACACTTCCCGCAAACTGATGCGCTGGGTGGGCGTGCGCACGGTGATGGTATGGTAGCCACTGTCGGCCACCAGGGCAAACGGCTCGTCCCCGTTCACGGCCGCCACGTACACCGGGTGCCCATCCACGTACACGGCCACGGTGGGCTGCACTCGCCCCGAGTCTACCACAAACGGCGCCACCTGGGTGATGCCGCCCGGGGCCGGCTGGTACTCATGGAACGTGCCGTACGCGGGGTACAGAAACTGGTAAAAGCGCAGGGAGTCGAGGCCGAGGCGCTGGCGCCAGGCGCCCCAGGGCAAGGGCCGGCGGGTAGGCTCATCAGCCTGATTCTCAAACCGGGCCCCCAGGGCAAACCGCCGAAGGGCTACCCGGCCCACCACCGCCGGCTCGAAATCAGGCAGCGCGGGGGCGTTAGCCACCTCAAACTTGCTGGTGTAGGCGTAGGCCGTAAGGTCGGCCCCGGGCACGGGGCGGCCAGCCCCGTCGCGCACGGTGTAGCGCAAACTCACTTTCTGCCCCGGGTATACAACCTCAGGCTGCTCGGCTTCGATGGAGAGCTGATGCTGGGGCAACGCCACATTGTACTCGGCCGTGCGCAGCTCCCCACCCCAGAAGTAGTGCAGCGACACATACCAAATTTCCGGCGTGGGCGCGGCCAAGTCCAGTTTCAGCGCGGTGGTGTACTCCCGGCGCATCAGGTCATTGGCGCGGTATAGGTAGTACCAGAAGGGCAGGCGGCGCGGGTTCTCCACCAGCAGGTGCAGGAAGTCTGAAGTGCGGTCGGAGCGCAGCACTAAATCAGCGTTGTCTTCGTCGAGGTTCAGCAAAGCCGAGCGGCCGGCGGCAGTAGTCAGCTGGTAGCGGGTGGCGCGGGCGTCCACGGGCCGGGCCAGGGGCAACTGCACAGTTTCCAACGTAGAAACCAGGTTCTTTTCCGGGTCGCGGCGGGTGGTTTCGAGGCGGGCCGGGCCGGGGGTGCCGCCGGGAAAGCGGGCAATTACCGAGTCCTGGCGCAGCAGAAGCTGCAGCTCCCCGCTTTCCAGGGCATACTCCACTTGGGTAGTTTGGGTGCGGCGCTCCTGGTCGGCGTTCCGGAACTCGGCGTGCACCTGGTAGCGGAGGTTAGCGGTGGGCAAAGCAGAGGGCGGCAGGTTGAGGCGGGTTTCGCCGGCGGCGTCCAGGGGCTGGGCGCGCGTCCAGAGCGTATCGGGCACAAACACCTGCCGGCCGGGAAAATGGCCCACGGTCAGGGGCGTCACACTCAGGCGCACGCGGGCATCGAGCAGGTTCAGCTCGTTGGCATCCTGCCCGCGCAGGTACAGGGCCTGCGTAGTACCGGCCCGGTGGGTAACTTCGGCCGGTCGCAGGGTATAGCGGGTGTTTTTGAGCTCATAGTCTTCCAGCCGGAATGAGGCTTGCGCCAGAGTTTCGCCGTTTTTTCCCGGCTGCTGCAGCCGCAAGCGCACGTCCTGGTCGGCGCGCAGCTGGAGGGTGTTGAGGCGTTCCAGCTCGAACTCGTAGGAGCCGGGACGCACGGGCCGGAGCAAAGCCAGGCGGCGCGGCGTACGGTCCTGGTCGGCCTGCAGGTACAGCTCCAGGGGGCGGCGGTAAGGCCAGCCGGCGCGGTGCAGGATGCGGGCCTTCAGGCGCAGGGTGTCGGCCGTGGGACGGTAGCGGGGCTTGCTCAGCACCAGGTAAGCCCGCCACTTTTTGCCCCGCCGCTCCGTGCGCCGGTCTTGGCGCTCCTCGCGCACGTCGGGGTTGAAGATGGAGCGCAGCAGCCCGATGGGGCCGGTGCTGACGTTGGAAGCGTAGTGCAGCTCCCGAAACAGCTTCCGCGCGGGCCGCGTGAGGAGCCCCAGCGGAAAGCCGAACACCACCCGCTGGTACGCCCCACGCCAACTCAGGGCCCTACGTCCGGCCGGCCGGTACGGCAGCTGCTGCTCCAGCACGTGAAACGTGGTGCGCCCGCCGTGGGTGACGGCCAGCAGCCCCGGGCGGCTGGTGCGGCCGGCCAGGCGGTAGGTTTGGGTGGCAGCGTCGAAGGGCACGAGGCGGCCCCGGGGCAAGGTCAGGCGGGCATCGGGCAGCATCCGACCCAGACTATCCTGCACCACCACGCTCAAATCCTGCTGGTTGGTGATGACGGTGAGTTGGCGGCCGGTACGGGTGTGCAGCCAGTACACCAGCTCGGGCCCTTCGGTGTGGGCCACCAGGTAGTAGCCGGCCGGCAGGGCTGCCACCCGGGCCCGGCTTAGGCTGTCGGGCTGGCTCGTCGGGAAGGAGTCGACGGGCTGGGCGAAGTAGGCGTCCTGCACGGCCGTGAGCGAGTGTTCGTAGAGGTGGCGCGTCTGGGCGTCGGTCAGGCGGAAAACCTTGGTCAGGTAGCTCTGCTGGCGGGCCGTGGCCAGGCGTTGCTGGGCAAAACTGTAAATGGGCAGCAACAGTAGCCCCAGGATAAGCGGGCGTAACGATGAAAGCATAACGGTGGGATAGGCGTACCTGATAGCTGATGCCACGGGAAGCCGCATTCCACACTTCACTTTTTTTTCGGCTTGCGAAAAAAACTTGGCTTATTCTCGAAGAATCAGGTTTTCAACGGATTACCTAACCTAAAAAGAACACAAGTTTCCTAGCTGGAATACCATTTACCCAGGCCTCACACAATTTCTGGCCTGGTCCTTGGGTTATGGGGGGCAAGCATGTTTCACCTTTTCACTTCTCTCCCATGTTCCGGATTCTGCTGTTAGTTTGCGCGCTACTGTTTGTGAGTGGTGCTTCCCAGTCGGTAGAGGCTGCCCGCCCTAGTGCTTATGCCAAGGCCAAAATGAAAGGCCGCATCTTCACCCACCGGCCCGTGTACAAGACCTACAAAGGCCGTAAGAAAGCCAAGAAGCCCGGCTTCTTCAACCTGCGCCGCAAGGCCAAAGCGCCTGCGCAAACTACGCGCCGCTCTACTCGCTACACCACACACTAATCGGCCGCCTGCGCCTATTGCATTTTCCGGTTCCGGCCGCTCTGCCTTCGGGTGGAGCGGCCGGTTCTGCTTTTTGGAGACCCTGAGCTTATTGGATTTCGTAAAAACTTCTTTAAAACGTCATGCTGAGCGGAGTCGAAGCATGACCCAAATGTAAAAGCCCAAACATGCTCTAAAGCTGCGCGTACCAGGCCCGGCGCGTGTTTACCAATAGCTGCTCGGCGGCAGCTTTGTCGGGCGCTTCGGGCAGCGCGGAAGCCGTAAAAGCTTCTTCTACCCGCACTACCAAAGCTTCGGCTTCCGTCACCAGCTCTTCGTAGCTGAACTCGCCGCGGCGGATTTGCAGCAGAAACTCCCGGTCGGGGCGGCGGACGTGGATTTGCCCTTCTCTGGCAATTTCCTCGGCCATACGCAGGAGCCGGAACACGTGCAGCATGTTTTTGGCGTCGTAGTTTTTGCCGTGCTGCACGGTGTTCTGGAACCGCTCGGGGTTGCGCTTCTGCTCCCACTCCTGGTACTCGCGGTACACCCGGCAGTAGGTGCTGTAGCCGTTGCGGTTAAAGCTCAGGTACGCCACGGGCTCCTCCCCTTTCGGCACGGCCGAGAGCAGCACGTCCTGAGAGGTTTCCGGGTCGCGCACCAGCCCCCGGTAGCCGTGGCGGCGGTCCGGCGTATCGTCCACGAACACGGCGTATAAATCGTTGAGGTGATTTACGTTGGCCAGCCCACACTGCGCGCCCTCGTATCCTTTACGGGCCAGCCAGGCCGCCACCGGCTGGGCCCCCGCGCCCACCGTCACGTAGCAGAAATCCAGCACCGATTTGCGCTGGGGCGGCTCGGGGTGGTTGATTTTCTTGTTCAGCCCCCGCGCCTTCCGGATCTGGGCCACGGCGTACTCGGCAAAGCTCTGGCGACACAGCTTCGAGAGGAAGTTCTCGGCCCGAAACGCCGCGATCAGCGGGTGCCGGTACACCACGCAATCCGGGGGCGTGCCCAGCAGCTCCAGCACCGTGGGGTTGCTTTTGAGCAGCAGCTCCACGAAGCGGCGCAGCTCATAAAACACCTCATCGTTGGTGTCGTTGGCCACCTGCGGCACGTAGTCGAGGCCGTAGAACTCGGTTTCGGGCAGGATGAATACGCCTTTCAGGTCGGTATCGGAGTGGGGCAAATCGGTGCCGTAGGCGCGGCTGCCGCTGATGGCCTCGAACAGAATCAGGCCGCGCCGGCGCAGGTCGGAAATGGTCATACGGGTATGTGGTAAAGATCTTTTACTACTGATGGTCATGCTGAGCGAAGTCGAAGCATCTCTACCGCTTTGTTGCATTGGCAATGATTAGTCAGAGGTAGAGATGCTTCGACTTCGCTCAGCATAACAGACGTTTATCAGTAGGAATGCCTTCTACTAACGGCCTAGTTATCTAGGGCGGGTATCAGCCAACCAATTCTGGAACAGCGCATTCAGCTCCGGTGTGGGGTCGGCGGGGCGCGCTACGGGCAGCGTTTCGCGGGCGGCTACAGCGGCTTCGTACTCGGCTTGCAGAAACGCGACCAGCGCGGCCGGGCGCGGCACGGTGGTTTTTTCGTGGGCGGTGGCTTTGCGGGCGAGCAGCTCATCTACGCTGCCGTTCAGCTCCGGAGGCAACAGGCTGCGCAGCGCGGCAAACTCCATGGGTGGCACCTCGGCGGGGCGCTGCTGAATCCAGCGCACGGCTAGCGTGGAGCGCAGGGCGTAGAACAGCCGTTTCAGGCGCACGTCTTCCCCGGTCAGGTCGTCCATTACGCCGCGGCGCATCAGGCCGGCATAGTGGTGCAGGCCGGCGCGTGGGTTCCAGCACGCGGGCAGCAGCGGGGCCAGCGCCGCCCGAAACCCGGCGGCTTCCTGGTATACCACCGGCGACTGGAGCCACTCGAAAAGGGCCGCGTTGGCCCCACGCAGCAGCTTCAGCGTCTTGCGCAGCTCCCAGCCGGCCAGGTCCAGCTCCTCGTCCACGGGAAAGTTGAGCGTGTCGGGGCCATCGTCGAGGGTCAGGTACCAGTTGGTGGGATGAGCGTAGATAAAGCGCACGTCGTAGTCGGAATCCGGCGAGGGAAAGCCCCAGGCCCGGCTGCCCGACTCGCAGGCGTACAGGATGCGGATATGGTGCCGGGCTTCGAGCTGGGTGAGGGCGGTTTGGATGCGGGCGTGCACGGGCAGAATGGGTGGTGAAAGGCGAACTAGGGCTTTACACGTGCAAGGTAAAGGCCCAGCCCCCTGTTCCGGTGCGTATTGCCCCCTCATTCTGCCCTGTATATTTGGCCGCCGCTCCCCACTATGCCGGCAGTAACTCCTTATGCTGTGAACTACCGCCCCCTCTTCTGGCTGCTGCCCGCCCTGCTCGGTGCCTGCACCCCCGATACCCCTTCTACCCAGCAGCCCACCCCGCCGCCTGCCCCCGTTGGCGCAGCGGCTGCTCCGGCGGCAGCTGACTCGCTGGCTACGTTTCACTGGGACACGGAAATGTGCACCTTCACCGGCCGCTACGACAGCCGCCAGTACACCGCGCAGCAGCTCACCGATACCTACGACCTGCTCCGGGGCGGGCAGCTCACCACCTCGGCGTCGGTCTTCAAGCCCGCCGATATTGCCAAGCTAAGCGTGGATACCCTGGAAGCGGAGTACACCAACGTGCTGGCGCATATCAGGAAATTACAGCCCGTGCCGGGCGCTACGTGGCGGGAGCTGAAGCGCCTCAAGCTCCAGGAACTCAACGACGAATACCGCGCCATCAAGCTCACCATCCTGGGGTATAGCAACCCCAGCCTGCTGGCAAACTCCCCGTACCCGGCCGCGTGCAAAACCTACATCAGGGGCCTGGCCGCGGGCAACGATAGTAGCATCATGGCCAGTTGGCAGCAGCTGGTGCGGGAGCAGCAAAAGAATAACAGCGTGCCGGAAAGTTTGCAGGCGCGGTTTGAGCAGGAATCCACCGCGCCCAACTGGCACGAATACGCCCAGGTGGAGCTGATTAATTTCGGCTGGTGGAACTGCATCAATGAAACTATCCGGCGCGTGGAGCCCACCGAGAAATGGCAGCAGCAGTACGAAAAGCTGTTCACCAACGTGCAGTCGGAGTGTGAGGAAGTGGATTGACCCGGCTTTTTCTACTGAACGTCATGTCCTGCTAAACGTCATGCTGAGCGTGTGGCGCAGCATCTTGGTAGTATGGTAAACCCAGGCGAAGCGGTAGAGAGACTTCGACTTCGCGGACGCCAGATGGAGCAGGACGTTCTATCTGACAACGAACAACCAATACTTAAAAAGCCGCTTCGGCTTGGCGCCGGCATAAGACCGAAACTCTCCTCGCAACTTCTGCTACCTTGCTTGTCTGAACTAACGCTCTGCCTTTATGGTGCTTTTCCACCTGCTGCCCGCCAGCCTCCTGCTCGGCCTCGGCCTATTCAGCTGCCAGACTCAGCCCGCTACTACGGCCTCCGCTCCCGTCGCCACGGCCGAAACTACCGCCACGCCCGGGGCGGCCGCCCCAGCCGAAGCCATCAGCGCGGCCAGCATCAGCAAGTACCTGCAGGCAGTTTCCTCGGATGAGATGCTGGGCCGCAAGCCCTTTACGGAGGGCGAGACGCGCAGCACCCAGTACCTGGCCGACGAGTTCAAGCGCCTCGGCCTGCAGCCCGGCCCGAACGGCACCTACTTCCAGCCGGTGCCGCTGGTCGAAATTACCGGCACGCCCTCTTCCACTCTGCAAGTCAAGGGCAAAGGCCAGGCGCTAAGCTTCGAGTATAAGACCGACTTCGTGGCCTTCACCCAGCGCGAGCAGCCCGAAGTGAAGGTCACCAACTCCCCGCTGGTGTTTGCCGGCTACGGGGTGGTGGCCCCCGAGTACGGCTGGGACGACTACGCCGGCCTCGACGTGAAAGGCAAGACCGTGGTGGTGCTGGTGAATGACCCCGGCAACGCCAGCCAGGACTCCACTCTGTTCAAGGGCCGGGCTATGACCTACTACGGGCGCTGGACCTACAAATACGAGGAAGCCGCCCGCCACGGCGCCGCCGGCGTGCTCATCGTGCACGACACCAAGCCGGCCGCTTACCCCTGGAGCGTGGTGCTGAGCGGGGCCATCAGCCCTAAGCTGCGCGCCCAAACCGAGAACAAAGGTGCCGACAAGTGCGCCCTGGAAGGCTGGCTGACTTTGGACGCGGCCAAAAAGCTGTTCCAGGCCGCCGGCCAGAACTATGAGCAGCTCTACGCCGCCGCCAACACCCGCGGCTTCAAGCCCCGCCTCCTGGGCGGCCTTACCCTCACGGGCAGCATCCAGAACAAGTTGCTCCGCAAGACCTCGCGCAACGTGCTGGCCGTGCTGCCTGGCACCACCCGCCCCGACGAATACATCCTCTACTCGGCTCACTGGGACCATTTCGGGGTGGGCAAAGCCATTGCCGGCGACTCCATCTACAACGGGGCGGTGGACGACGGTACTGGCCTGGCTTCCCTGCTCAGCATTGCCGAGGCCTTCCAGCAGGCCAAGCAGAAGCCCGAGCGCAGCATCGTGTTTCTGGCCGTGACGGCCGAGGAGCAGGGCCTGCTGGGCTCGGCGTACTACGCTCAGCACCCGCCCTTCCCGCTCAATAAAACCGTGGCCGACCTGAACATGGACATGCTCTGGCCCTACGGCCCGATGAAGGACCTCACCGTTATCGGCTACGGACAGTCGGAGCTGGAGGACTACGCCCGCGCGGCGGCCCAGGAGCAAAACCGCTACCTGCTGCCCGACCAAACGCCCGAAACCGGCATGTTCTACCGCTCCGACCACTTCAGCTTCGCCCACGTGGGCGTGCCCTCGCTCTACGCCAGCGGCGGTTTTGAGAGCCGCACCGGCGGCAAGCAGGCCATTGCCCAGCAGCGCCAGAACTACACCACCAACCTATACCACAAGCCCGCCGACCAGTTCGACCCCAGCTGGGACCTGACGGGCATTGCCCAGGACGCCCAGCTCTACTTTCGCGTGGGCCAGCGCCTGGCTAGTGAAACCACGTTTCCCAAGTGGCGCGAAGGTTCGGAGTTTAAAGGGGCTCGAGAGAAGAGTATGGGCGGGAAGTAGCAGGATAATTCTATATGACAGTTCAAGAAATCCTGCTTCACTTAAAATCCAGTGATACTGAAGAGAAGCTACACGCTTTTGAAGAGTTGTATCAGTTGGCGGCCATGCCTGAACTATACGAGGCAGTTGTAGAAAACCTCGCAAGCATGGATGATAGAGTACAATTTGCCAGCCTCAGTATAATAATTAAGAAGTTCCCAACACAGCTTCAACGGGATGCGAAGAAACTCACGCCACTACTGCTACATCTGTTAGTTGCCTCCTCTTCTCCAGTCACAGATAGAGCCATTTGGGCTTTGACTATAACTGGAGAAAACTCTATTCATGCACTTATTCGCAGCTTGACTACAACGAATGATGACCTTTATAAGGAAGGATGTATCTGGGCACTAGGAAGAAATGGGCACATTCGTCAGCATCCCACCTTGGTAGTTGATACCCTCCGTGCTTTTTTACACAGCACCAATCCCCGCCTACAATATGCAGCCCTGATTGCTTTGATGGATATGAGCCCCCTGCGCCCATTTAAGCGACTATCGGCCACTGATTACAATTTCACTGTTGTCTATGACGAGGAAGAAGTAATAGCCCAATCGTTACTACGTCGGCAGGTTGTCGATGCGCACTGGCCTAAGCTATATCTGGAATTGCTACGTAACCGATGAAGGCAGAATGCATAGGCACACGAAGAGTACCGGCATTACAGCCGCGGGTCCACGGCTTCGCTTTCCAGGGCCAGCACGCCGAATACGCACTGGTGTACCTCCCGTAGCGGGGCGCCGGCCACAAACCGCTCTAGACCTTCCACGCCGAGGGTGAATTCGCGCAGAGCGAGGTTGCGCTTGGACTTCACGTTCCGCTCGCGCAGACGCTCCAGGTTGCCGGGTAGCAGGTAGTCGGGGCCGTAGATGATGCGCAGGTACTCCCGACCCCGGCACTTGAGGGCGGGCTGCACCAGGGTTTTCTGGCCGCTGGGAATGAAGTCGTAGGGCTTTACGACCATGCCTTCGCCGCCAGCCGCGGTGAGGTCCAGCCACCACTGGGTAGTGGCTTCCACGTCGGTAATGTCCTGGAGGTGCACCACACGGTAAGGCGTAGCGCGGAGCAGGCCTTCGTCCTGGAGGCAGATGGCGCGCAGGGTTTCCATGTGCCAGGCGTGGTCCTTATCGAAGTAGGTGCGGCCCTCGGTGGCGAGCAGGTGGAACGGGGCCAGGCGCAAATCGGCGAGGCTATCCACGGGCCAGCAGTAGCGGCGGTAGGCCTCGGCGTAGTGCTGGGCGGCGCTTTGGCGGGCAGTGGTGCGGGCCAGCAGCGCCTCTACCCCATCGAGGCCTCGGGCGGCAGCCTGAGTGAGGACGGCCGCGGCTTCGGGCAGGGCGGCGGTGGCCGCTGCCGCCACGGCGGCGTACTGGTTCTTGATCAGCTCCTGGGCCTTGGCCGACCATGGCAGCAGCTCGGCGTCCAGGCACAGCCAGTCGGTGCTGAACCGCTCCCAGAAGCTACTAGCCGTGAGAGCATCCTGCAGGCGGGCGAGGAAGGCGGCTTCCAGCGCGGGGTCATTGAAGAAGTTACGGCCGGTGCGGGTATACACCTTACCGGGCCCCTCGCCTACTACCCCGAAGCGGCGGCGCGCGGCGTCTTCATCCCGGGCCAACACCACGACCACGCGGCTGCCCATGTGCTTTTCTTCGCATACCACCCGCTCCAGACCCTGGCGGCGGAAGTAGTCGAAAGCTTCGGCGGGGTGCTCCAGCAGATCGGGCAGCGCCGAGGTTTCCGACGGGCTCATGGTGGGCGGCAGATACAGCAGCCACTTCGGGTTGAGGGCAAACCGGCTCATCACCTCCAGCGCCGCCACCGCGTTTTCCTCCCGAATGGTGACGGAGGGCAGCAAGCGCGTCTTGATGATCTGCTTGCCCGTCACGTCCTGGATGTCGAGCAGGTCGTCGTGCTGCTGCTGGGCGGAGAGCTGGTTGTTGGGTTCTGGTTGTTCGTTGCTGGCTTCGGCCAGGCGGCGCAGGTAGTCGAGCGGGCGTACCGGCTCACAGTATACCTGCCGGGCGGGTACCGAAACCAGTTCCCGCTCGGGGTAGCGCAGGGCGGTGAGGCGGCCCCCGAACACGCAGCCGGTGTCAATGTCGATGGTGTTGTTGAGCCATTCGGCGTCGGGTACGGGCGTGTGGCCGTACACTACCATGGCCCGCCCACGATACTCCGAGGCCCAGTTGTAGCGCACCGGCAGCCCGAACTCGTCGATTTCGCCGGTGGTTTCGCCGAACAGCGCAAACGCCCGCACGGCCCCCGAGCCGCGGCCCTGCATTTCCTCCCGCATGCCCGCGTGGGCCACCACCAGCTTGCCCCCATCCAACACGTAATGGCTCACCAGCCCATCCAGAAACTGCCGCACCTGCGACTTAAACGTGTCAGATTCCGAGGCTAACTGCTGCACCGTTTCGGCAAAGCCGTGCTTTTCGTTGACCTGCTTGCCGTTGAGGTAGCGCAAGAGCTTGATGTCGTGGTTGCCGGGCACGCACAGCGCCTGGCCGCCCTGTACCATGCTCATGACCAGCCGTAGCACCCGCGGCGAATCAGGCCCACGGTCCACTAAGTCGCCGAGGAACAGGACACGGCGTGGCGGCTTATTCTCTGGGTGATGTAGAGACGCGACACTTCGCGTCTCATCGTTGCTGAGGCTGTTTAGGCCGCGCGGTTCCGGTTCGTTCAACGACGAGACGCGAAGTGTCGCGTCTCTACCCACATCCTCCCGACGCGTCACCCGCACGCCCAAATCCCGCACATCTGCCACAGGCTCTTCCTCCACCACATAGCCCAGCTCCGTGAGCAGCTGCACCAACTCCTGGTAGCAGCCGTGCACGTCACCAATGATGTCGAAAGGGCCGGTATCCTGCTTGCGGTTGCTGTAGAGCGGGTCGCGCACGATGGTCTGTACGGCGTCAATTTCCTCGGAACCGCGCAGGTGGAAAATGTGGCGGAAGCCCTCCTGTTTGAGGGTTTTGAGGCTTCGGCGCAGCTGCTGGCGCTGCTGGGGTATCACGTGGCGGCCCAGGTGCTGGCGCTCGGTGCGCTGGCGGTTGCGGTCCTCGGCCACGCGGTCGGGCACGTCGAGGATGATGGCCGTGGGCAGCACGTGGTAGTCGCGGGCTAGCTGCACGAGAGTTTTGCGCGCCTCGGGCTGGACGTTGGTGGCGTCGATTACCGTGAGGAGGCCGCGCTTGAGGCGCAGCCCCACCAGGTAGTGCAGCAAGGCAAAGGCATCCGGCGTGGCCGACTGGTCATTCTCATCATCGGCCACCAGCGCCCGGCACTGGTCCGACGACACGATTTCAGTAGCCCGGAACAGCCGCCGCGCAAAGGTGGATTTGCCCGCCCCAGAGGTACCGATGAGCAGGACGAGGGAGAGTTCGGGGAGCTTGAGCGTATCTTGGGGCATTGAAATTGAGCATCAACTATGTTGACAGACTATGGTAATCTATAGCTATTCTACTTTAACAATGACAATAGTACGGCTATTCTTACTCGGTATTTTATTCTTGCCAGGTGGGCGGGCCAAGGCGCAGAAGCAGGAGCCTCCCTACCGAATGCGGCGTGGAGGTATACCGCAGGTAAAGCGTATTCTCATCTACGAAACTGTAGAAAAACCGTCTCCTGGTTTTGCGAACCTACGCGCTAACGTCTCAACCGAAAAATTACTTCGCCTAGCTCAGCAGTCAAATCCGGCTATGAGGCTGTACGCTGCCCTGGCGCTGGCTGACCGCAAATACCCGAAGTTGTACGAGGTTTTCGGGGAGATAATCCGGAGCGACCAGCGTGTCACCTTGCAACTAACTCACCCCGACAACGGCCGGGTTTTCACTCGTAAGACTTATCCATCTTCCGAGCTCTATGACCGATTTTACTACAGTGGACGATACCAAAAACTCACTGCGCAGGACAGTGCGAGCTACACCTTTCAGCTGCTGAAGCTAGATAGCGTGGCGCTAACCCTGGCAAGTCAGGGCTACCCTATTGATTGGCGTACAGAGGAAACGGCTTGCTACACCAACAATGCCTACCCTGGCTCCTATGCGGCTATCCGCAAGCTTTGCCTGGATTTGGTAGAAACAAAATACGGTTCTGCTCCACTGGCTCATGCGCTGGCTTCTTACCGGGAGAAGGCCGATGTACCGCTTATTGCCCGCTTCGAGCAGTGGTCGTTGTGGGCAGCGGTAACCCAATTTCCTGACCCAGCCCTCTGGCCACTGCTTCAGCCGTACGTAGGCAAGGAAAGCGACTATAGATTCTACGCGGCAGTTGCGAGCTACCAAAACCAGGCAGTAGCGCACCTGCTTGATAGTATCTACCGCCACAGGTTGTACTACGATGACGGAGCGGGCCGCCGTACCCTTTCCGAACTTGCCCAGGCACTTTCCAATCACTATCACCCAGTATTTGACAGCCTGATTGTGCAGCTGTGGTGGCAGCAACAGCTGATTACGCCTGCAGAAGTTACCCTCTTCACTAAGCGAGATGAAAAGAAAGCCGCCGCCATTTTTACAAGGGGGCTATTAGGGTTTTCACCTACCGGAAACAGCTTTCTGGTAAGCTATGAAAGCGGGCTCAACACCGAGCGACTGATGAGCAACCTGCTGCTCCCTATCTTACAGCATGATAGTCTGACCTTCCGGGCCGTTACCTTTCACGGACTTTCCGTATTTGGGGACAAAGACCTGGCGGCGCTGTGTGGCATCATCCGGCAGCACCATCTTACCTGGGCTGCTTCTGCCCTGCTGACGCGCCTGTCCGCTGAGGAGCGAGCATTTGACCTTTTCACTATCAGTGAAACGCTGCTTTCAATTGGAAACGCCGATGTGCACCGACGAACCCGGGAGTTGCTGCTAAAAAAACCTGTGCAGGAATTCATTGGAAAATGGCCCGTCAGTTTTGACAAGTTGCTAAAGTCTTACAACCTCACACCATTATCCCCTTAAGCTGCTGTTCTACATTTGATTAGCTCATCCCGCGAACAGCCAAAACCAAGCGCTGCTGTGCTGGGGTGTATCCTACGCCAGCACAGTCTCTTACGCCGCCACTGCCTCCCCCGCGTGCATGATGTGGGCGCGGTGCTGCTGGCCCCAGGCGTGCAGGGCCTCGATGACGGGAAATAGTGTGTGGCCGTAGGCGGCTAGGGTGTACGTCACGGCCACAGGTGCGGCGTCGGCCTGCACGTGGCGGGAAATCAGGCCGTTTATTTCCAGCTCCTTCAGCTCCTTGCTGAGCATTTTGGCCGTGATGCCCGCTACCTCGCGCTGGAGCTGCTTGAAGCGCTGCGGGCCGCCGCTCAAACCCACGATGATGGGGAGCTTCCACTTGCCACCTAGCAGGTCGAGGGAGTCGCGCACGGAGCGCATGGCGCCGGTGCATGCGGTGTGGGAGGGCGCAGAGGAAGGAAAAGGCATGGGGCAAAGGTCGCTAGAAATCAGGTGAGTACCCCGCAGCATACCGGTATCCTTTGGGAAACCGCTATCCGGAACATACCGCCAGGCCAGCACCTTTGCTCCCGCAGGCTGCCACCGACGGCCGCTTGCACATCCCTCATTCTCAAGGTGTACTCCCATGGCATTCAATAAGAAATACCTCCTACCCGGCCTGCTCACGACCGTACCCGCCCTGCTGATTACAGCCAGCGGCATCATGAAACTTGTCGGCGGTCCGGAAATCCAGAAAGCCATGGCCGAAACCGGCGTGGCCGATTACGTCAAGCTGCTGGGAGTGATGGAGCTGGTTTTCACGGCCCTGTTCCTCTACCCCCGCACCATGAAACTGGGCTTGCTGCTGCTCACCAGCTACTTCGCCGGCGCCATGGCTACTGACCTCTCCCACGGCCGCAGCATAATCACTCCCACCGTTATCCTGGCCCTGGTCTGGGTTGCCGCCTTCGTGCGCGACCGGTCGGCGTTTCTGCCCGCTGCCCGGCCACTGGCGTAGGGCTTGCCGGCTGGGCTCTTACCCGCCCCCCGTCACGCGGAACTCTACCCGGCGGTTGAGGCGGCGGGTGGGTTCCTGGTCGTTGGAGGCGCGGGGCTCGGCACCGCCCAGGCCAATGCCGGTAATGCGGGCTTCGGCAATGCCGTGGTTGACCAGGTAAGTCTTCACGGCCTGCACCCGTTCCTCGCTCAGCAGCACGTTCTTTTGGGGGTCTCCCACGTTATCGGTGTGCCCCCGCAGCTCTATGGTCAGGCCGGGGTTGGCCTGGAGCAAAGTCAGGAGGCGCTCCAAATCGGCGTAAGACGATGAAAGCAGCGCGTTCTTGCCTTGCTCGAACTGCACTTTATCCAGCCGCAGCACCGAGCCTACCGTCAGCGGCCGGAGCAGCACATCGTGCACCAGCACGCCGGGGCGGAGCAGCAGCGTGGTATCGAGGGGGAAGTAGCCACTGTGCTCGGCTCGCAACGCCAGGGCCCGACTGGGGGAAGCTACGGTCGAAAACAGGGCATCGGGCTTCAGCGCCAGCGTCGTATCGGCCTTGATGACGTTTGAGCTATTGCTCAGCTGCAACGTGACGCGCGCCAACGGACCAAGCGTGGCTGCGTCGAGCACACGCCCCTGCCAGTAGGCCAGCGGCTCCGCCGGAGGTGGTTCGGGTGGCGGTACGACGACTACCGGGGCCGCGGGCGGGGGGGCGGGGGGACGCATTACATTGCACCCGGCCAGGTCGGTGTACACGCCCCGGCGCACCCGGCTGGCCTGGTTGTGGGCCGCATCGACTACGTACAAGGCAGAAGGTCCGGCCAGGTAAAACACCCGGTTTCCTTCCGCGTCGTACTGCAGCAGCACGTCGCTGTAGCCGCCGCGCTCGGGCAGGCCGGTCAGCGGCAGCCGCTCCGGGGCGGCCTTCCGGGTTTTCAGATCCACCCGAATCAGCGAGCCGTCGGTGCTATAGACCTGGTAAAGCGTGTGGTCTTCATCCAGGCAGAAATTGGCGTGCGTGCCGGCCCCGGAAAACCCGATTTCATGGTAGTAGCGCACCTGCCGGAGCGGGTCGGTATCCCACACCACCGATACCGCCCCATCGGCCGGGTTTACCTTCACCAGCAGGTTGGCGTCGGAGGTGATAAAGTACAGCTCGCCGTTCTTGCCGGTGGAGGCCGAAATCCAGATGTTCTCGGGGCCCTGGGCGGGCAGCAGCCAAGGCGTGTACTGCCCCTGCCGGGTGGCTGGGTTGTAGCGGTAAATATATTCGGGGGTGTCGGAGGAAGCTTTCGTAACGGAGTACAGGCAGTTATCGAAGCCCTTGGCCAGGGCGTAGGACTGAAACGGCAGGACCCGCCGATGAATGATGGGCGGCTCTGAGGGGTCTTCCACCGAAAACTCGTGAATGGTCCGGCAGTCGTCTTCCCATAGTCCGTCGTGCACGCGCAGGGCCGCAATGCCGTACATCTTATCGTTGCACGGCGACACCGGCTCCGCCGGCTTGGGCACGTCCGGCGCCACGGTTGCGGGCAAGGCCGCTACCGATTTCCTGGCCGGCTTCAGCTTCAGGGAAGCTACCAGCTGCCGCCCCGCTCCCAGATGCACCTGGTCTTCGGCCGCCAGCGCCCGGTATTCAATCTGAAACCAGTCGTCGCCCCGGCTTAGCTGCCGCCCGACCACGTGGCGGCGGCCCTGGGGGGAGGCAAAGGTATAATCGTAGCGCACCTCCTGGGCGTTGGGCGCGGCCGCTTCCAGGCGCAGCACCCGGGCCTGGGGCAGGCGCCGGATGACTTTCCAGACAGAATCCAGGGGGCTGATGGCAGCCGACAGGCCAGCCGCGCCCGACGGCCGCTGAATAATAAGCGCCACAACGGCGGGAGCGGCCCGCGGGGCATTGCCGACGTAGAACGTAACCGGCGACTGGGATTCGCTCTGGAATACGCTCCAGCCTTCGGGGTACGTGAGCTGGTAGCCGGCGCGCTCATCGGTATACGTTTGCCCTGCCACCTGCGCGGACAGCTGCAACCAGCCCAGAGCCAGCACCAACGTCAGTAAAACCTGCTTGTACACGAAAAGTGAGCGTAAGTAATCCTTCAAAATTAGCGAAGGTTAGCAGTATTTCGCCACCATCCTCAAGGTCGCTCCCATCAACTAAATCAGGCCGTACAACACAATCGATTGACTAAAGTCAGGATCCGGCGACTTTGTTCGGTATGTTTGCTTCCGCAGCTCCTGCAAACAGCCGCAATTGGTGCTCTTAACCCTAGGTCTATTCTTTGTTTTTCCTGCATGAAATCAACGATTTTGATGGCATTCGGCTTGTTTTCGGCAGTACTAGCTTGGGCGCGCCCAACGCCCCCCATCCTTACCAGCAGCCCCGATGGCGCCGTGCGCGTCAGCGTCACGCTCGATGCGGCAGGCGTGCCCCGTTACACGGTTCACTACCGCGACGCGGAGGTGCTACGCCATTCCCGACTGGGCTTGCAGCTCGCAGAAGCCGATTTCAGCCGAGACCTGCGGCTGGCTGGCGCCGGGAAAGTGGAAATCGTAACGGATAACTACACCCTGCTGAACGACAAGCGCGCAGCTTGCCGCTACCAGGCCAACCGCCGCCGCCTCCGCTTCCGTGGCCCCAAAGGCTGGCTGCTCAGTGTTATTTTTCAGGTATCGAACGACGGGGTAGCGTTCCGCTACGAGGTGGAAGGCCAGTCGAAAGCTGTGCAGCGAGTGGTGGCCGAGCACACCACGTTCCGCCTGCCTACGGTCGCCAAGGGCTGGCTGCACCCGCACGCCGTGGCCCAAACCGGCTGGGCCAACACCCAGCCCTCCTACGAGGAGTATTACCAAATGGGCATTGCGGCCGGCACACCTTCTCCGCTGGGCCAGGGCTGGTCGTTTCCGGCCTTGCTTCAGGTGGCAGGCCACTGGGTACTGCTCACCGAAACTGACCTGGACCGGCACTACGCCGGCGCACACCTCAGCCACCTGGCCCCCGACGGGGAATACGGTATAGCCTTTCCGCAGGCTCCCGAGCGTACCACGCCCACCGCTCCCCTGCTGCCCGAAAGCGGCCTGCCCTGGCGTACCCCCTGGCGCGTAGTCATCGTTGGGCCCTCCTTGGGCACCATTGTGGAGTCAACGCTGACCACGGACGTAGCTACGCCGGCCAAGACTAAGGATACTGCTTTCGTGCAACCTGGCAAAGCGGCCTGGAGCTGGGCATTGCTCAAGGATGAGTCGGCGGTGTACGAGGTGCAAAAGCGCTTTATCGACTACGCCGCCGACATGAAATGGCGTTACTGCCTGATTGACGCGCTGTGGGACACGCAGATCGGCTACGAGAAAACCGCCGAGCTGGCCCGCTACGCCCACAGCAAAAACGTCGATCTGCTGCTCTGGTACAACTCCAACGGCAGCTGGAACCAAGCTCCGCAAACGCCCCTGCGGCGGTTGTTCGAGCCTGACACGCGCCGCCAGGAGTTTGCACGCCTGCAACAAATGGGCATCAAAGGCGTGAAAATCGACTTTTTTGGAGGTGATGGGCAATCCTTTATGGCGTACTACCAGGATCTGCTGGAGGATGCCGCCGCCGCCGGACTGGTCGTGAACTTCCACGGTACCACTATCCCAAGGGGCTGGACGCGCACCTACCCTAACCTGGTCACGATGGAAGCCGTGCGTGGCTACGAGTTTATCACCTTCGAGCAGGCCAACGCCGACCAGCAGCCCTCCCACTGCGCCATGCTGCCCTTCGCCCGCAACGCCATCGGCCCCATGGATTTCACGCCCCTGTGCTTTTCGGAGCTGCCCGGCGGCATTCGGCGCGCCACCACCAACGGCTTCGAGCTAGCTTTATCGGTGCTGTTTCAGTCGGGTATTCAGCACTACGTGGAAATACCGGAGGGTATGGCCCGGCAGCCCGCCTACGTGGTGGACTTCCTGCGCAACCTGCCCCCGCGCTGGGACGACGTGCGGCTCCTTGACGGCTTTCCCGGCCAATACGCGGTGCTGGCCCGCCAGGCCCAGGGCAAGTGGTACGTGGCCGGCATCAACGGCACCGAGAAAGAGAGAACCGTCACGCTTGATCTGAGCAAGCTGGGACCTGTGCAAGGCGGCACGCTCATCACCGAGGGCAGCACCTCCCGCGACTTCAGCACCCGGCACGTCACCGGTTCTTCGCTCACCCTGCCCATCAAACCCCACGGCGGCTTCGTGCTGATGCTGGAGTAACGCTTGACTTGAACAATTGAAAAAGCAGCGCCGGGTATAAAGTCCAGGGCTGCTTTTTCAATTGTTCATAATTTATTAGCCTGTCATGCTGAGCGGAGTCGAAGCATCTCTACTGCTTCGTTGCAGTGCTAATTAGTTAGCCAGAGGTAGAGATGCTTCGACAAGCTCAGCATGACGTTCTTAATTCATTTTCACCAATCTTTTGAAAGGTCTTACTGCTCAAACACGGCCAACTGTGAGGGGGCACCCACTTCGGGGGCTTCGGGGCCCAGGGGCTCGATGCGTACCCGGTAGCCGTGGTGCTCGGCCACGCCCTCGGCCCAGGCCGTGAACTGCGCCCTGGTCCACTCGAAACGGTGGTCGTGGTGACGAAAGTCGCCGGCGGCCAGGGCTTCGTAGCGCTGGTTGTAGTCGGCGTTGGGGGTGGTGACGAGCACGGCACAGGGACGGGCGCGGGCAAACACCACCTGCTCAAACGCCGCCAGCCGGCTTTCGTCCAGATGCTCGATAACCTCCACCACGGCCGCCGCGTCGTAGCCGGCCAGGCGGGCATCGTGGTAAAGCAAAGAGCCCTGCGTGAGCGTGAGCCGCTCGCGCTGGCGCGGAGGCATTTCCGAAACGTGCAGCCGCTGCTGGGCCCGCTCCAGCTCCCGCCACGATACATCCAGGGCCAAAATATGCTCAATAGCACCATTTTTCAGCAGGCGGCGTACCAGCTTGCCTTCCCCACACCCCAGGTCCAGCACCTGCTTGGCTCCCAGTCGCCGGATTTCCTCGGCCACGCGGTCCAGGCGCAAGTCGTGGAGGTTTTGCTTGGTCGCCGCATTGGCGTCCGCAGGCGCTACCGCCTCAGCTGCGCTTTCGGAGTACTCAGGAGTACCAGCCGAGAAGCTGGCAATGGTTTCAGGCGTTTCCTCGTCCAGCGCCTCATCCCCCAGCAGGCGCTCCAGCGTGGGGTTCACGAACTCGGCGAAACGCAGGTAGCGGCGCGTGATAAACTCCCGCTCGGGGTGGCGCGGCAGCCACTCGCCCCCGCGCCGCAGCAGCTTTCCGGCTTCCTCCTGGCTGATCCAGTAGTGCTTGTCGCCCCGGTCCAGCACCGGAATAAGCACGTAGAGGTGGCTCAGCAGATCCTGCAGGCGCAAGGCCGGGTGACGCAGGCGCAACGTGAAGTAGCGGCTGTTGCCCCACTCTTGCTGCGTGGGGTCGAGCAGGTGCGTCTCCGTTTCCACTTCGTAGCCCAGCGGGCCGAACAGGCGGCGCAGCTGCTCGGCGCTGGCGGCGGGCATCACGGCCACGGTGGCTTCGAGGGGCAGCAGCACCTCAGGCAGCGCGGGGCGGTCCTTGCAGGTGCCGTTCATGGCCGTATTGAAGGCCTTGACCAGGGCCGCGCTCAGAAACGAGGAGGCCACGTAGGGACGGTCGTTTACGTACTGCTCCAGGGCAAAACCTTCCCCGGCCGGCCCCCGGTGGCTGCGCACCAGCGCCACGGGGTCGATGTCGAGCAGCAGGGCGGCGGTACAGCGCTCTGGGGTGGCTTCGGGATAAAAGATGTGCGCCTGCCCGCCGGTAATTTCCAGGCTCTGGAGGCGCGCCGGGTTCTTGTGCAGGAGGTAGCCCAGGTCGGTAGCGGGCTGGTGCGTGGTGGTAATGGTAAGTAGCATGAGGGATAAGGCGGCGGATAGAACACGGCACCGCCCTACTCGGGCAGGCCGGGGCAAGTTACCCATTTCCGCCGGGGTCAAAGCCCCGGCTTACGTCCTCTGCCTACACCTCCTCCCCCGCCAGCAGCCGCCCGTACCAGTGGCCGGAGTCCTTGATGATGCGCTGTTGGGTGGCATAATCGACGTGGACCAGCCCGAAGCGTGGGTGGTAGCCCTCGGCCCACTCAAAGTTGTCGGTAAACGACCACACGAAGTAGCCATCCACCGGCACACCTTCCTGCCTGGCGCGCAGTACCTGCCCGATGCAGGCCCGCAGAAACGCCTGCCGGGCAGGGTCGGGCACGCGGCCATCGGCGGTGAGGGTGTCGGGGAAAGCAGCGCCGTTTTCGGTGACTATCAGGCGCGGGGCGTTGGAGTAAGCGGCCACTTTCTTGAGCAGGTGGTAGATGCTTTCGGGGTACACCTCCCAGCCCATGCTGGTGATGGGCACACCCCGGCGGCGGGCACTCACCAGCCGGGCCCACACCAGCGGCACGTAGGGCGCAAACCCAATTACCTCGCGGGTGTAGTTCTGCACGCCCAGGAAGTCGAAGTTGAAGGGCAAGAGCTTGTCGTCGCTGGGGCGGTGGTAGCGCTCCAGGCGGCGCAGCACGGGCAAATCAGCCACGGGGTAGCCCAGGCCCAGGGCCGGCTCGATGAACATCCGGTTGAAGGCCGCATCGGCGCGGCGGGCGGCGGCTTCGTCGCGGGGCAGGCCGGGGCGCCAGGGCTGCACGTGGGAGCCCGAGAAGCTGGTTCCGATCTGCGCCCCCGCGGGCAGCGTGGCCCGCAAAGCCCGGCCGCCTTCGGCCTGGGCCAGGGCGGCGTGGTGGGTGGCAGCCAGAAATGCGGCCAGACTGCGGCGCCCCGGCGCGTGAATACCCAGCAGATGCCCCACCCCCACAAAGGCCAGCGGCTCGTTCAGCACTATCCAGTGCCGCACCCGGTCGCCGAGGCGGCGGGCCATCAGCTGGGCGTAGTCCGTGAACCAGCCCACCACGTCGCGGTGCGCCCAGCCGCCCTGGCGCTGCAGGGCCGCCGGCAAATCCCAGTGGTAGAGCGTCACCCAGGGCTCGACACCCCGTTCCAAGCAGCCATCTACCAGCCGATCGTAGAAGTCGAGGCCCGCGGGGTTGGCGGTACCATGCCCCTGCGGCAATACCCGCGACCAGGCCACCGAAAACCGGAAGTCGGGAATTTGCAGCCCACGCATTAAGTCCAGGTCCTCGGGCCAGCGGTGGTAGAAGTCGGTGGCTACGTCGGCAGTAGCCCCACCCTTGATGCGCCCGCGGCGGCGTACAAACTCGTCCCAGATGCTGGGTCCTTTGCCCTCCGCCTGCCAGGCTCCCTCCGTTTGGTAAGCCGCCGCCGAGGTCCCCCAGTGAAAGTCGGCCCCAAAGTCGGCGCGGGAAAAGGCAGCGGGCGTAGTCGGCGGGAAAAACGCCGCGGGCAGATCGGACATAGACAAGAGCCGTTAGCTGATGGTAAATAGTGCCAGCTTCGCTCATACGGCAATACTCAACGAATAGCTATGCGCTGTTAATGGCGCTTGCGGCCCAGCTGCTCCATCAGCAGCCGGTCGATGATGCGGCCGGTTTCATCGGGGTAGTCGACCGGAATGGGCCGGCCGAAGCGCAGCCACTCTTCTACCCCGGTTAGGTGCTTGTCCTTGAGGCTTTTCACTACGGGCACGCCCAGGTGCGCCAAAGAAGCGGCGTTGCAGGCCTGCTCGTACTGGTTTTTCATGGGCACCACCAGCAGCTTCTTGCCCAGGTACAGGGCCTCGGCGGGCGTCTCGAAACCGGCTCCGCAAAACACGCCGGCGCTACGGGACAGGCTGTCGGTGAAGGCGGCTCCGCTCACCGGGCGCACCCGCACGTTGCCGTGCCGGGACTCCTGCTGGCTGTGCTTGCTGAACACTTCCCAGGCCACGTCGCGGCTGATGTAGCGCAGGCGGTTTACCAGGGTTTCCTCATCGTAGGCGGGCAGGTACACTGTGTAGTGGCCGTCGTTTTGCGGGGTCAGCTCGCGCACTTGGCGGCGGATAACGGGGGTGAAGGTGTGCTCATCGTAACGCTCGAAGTGAAACCCGTAGTGGGCTGTAGAGGGTGCGTAGTGACGGAGCACGGCGTGGCCTACCGGGTCGGGCCGCCGGGGGCGTGGAGCTTCGGGGCCCAGCACGGCGCTCTGATGGCTGAGGGCCACGCAGGGCACCTGCCGCAGTCGGCACGCCCACGCCGATACCGGCTCAAAGTCATTTATCACCAAGTCATAGTCCTTCACTGGCAGCTCCCGGGTTTCGCGCAACAGGGCCGGCGCATTCAGCTGGGCAAAGGTTTTGCTGAAGCTGATGCCCCCGCTTTTGCCGAAGATAAAGCCCATGCCGTGGCAACGGTAGCGCACCGGGTAGGGCAGCTGAATATCGGACGGCGGGCCGCTGATGAGCACGTCGAGGTGGCTGGCGCGCTCCTGCAGCAGGGGCACAATATCGAGGGAACGAGCCAGGTGGCCGTTGCCGGTGCCCTGGATAGCATATAGAATACGTAGCATCAGAAAACGAAACGGTGGGCCGAAAGCAGGCCGACACGCAGCCCCGGGCTTTTCGGCGGTAGCCAGCCCGACCGGCAAGATGCGGCAAATTTTCTATTCCTGCGCAGGCGCCGGGCGCAGGCTGAGCTCGGCCAGCAAGCCCTGCAGCAGAGCGGCCGGGGCGGCATCGGCAGCCCGGTCGGTATCGTCTGCCTCGTCAGCACTGGGGTCGGGGGCCGAGAGCTGCATACGCGGGTCGTCGGCGTAGCGGTACAGGTGCCAGCCTTCGGCCGCGGTGTACTCCAGAGCGGTGAGGTTTTCTATCCAGTCGCCGGAGTTCAGGTACTGGACCGGGCCATGGGCCGTAGTCAGCGTTTTGATGTCGGGGCAGTGAATGTGGCCGCAGGCCACGAACTGGTAGCCCCGCTCCCCGGCAATGTCGGCGGCAGTCTGCTCGAAGTCTCCCACCAGGCGCACCGCGCTTTTCACCCGGTCTTTCACCGCCTTCGACAACGCCACGCGGGGCCGGCCCAGCTTCTGCAGCCCAAAGTTGACGAGGCGGTTGAGCAGAATCAGCAAGTCGTAGCCGTGGCCGCCCAGACGGGCCAGCCAGCGGGCGTGGCGCATGGTCACGTCGAATACGTCGCCGTGGAAAAACCAGGCCCGGCCATGGGGCAGCTCCAGCACCAGCTTGTTGTCGATGGTGAGGGCCCCGAGGCGGGTGCCGGCAAATTTGCGCAGCAGCTCGTCGTGGTTGCCGGTGAGGTAGTAGATGCGGGTACCCTTGGCGGCCAGCCCGGCCAGGTGGCGCACGACGCGCATGTGCGCGGCCGGCCAGTAGCTTTTGCTGAACTGCCAGATATCCACAATGTCGCCGTTGAGCACCACGGTTTGGGGTCGGATGCTTTTCAGGTACCGCAGCAGCTCCGCGGCGTGGCAGCCGTAGGTGCCCAGATGCACATCCGACACCACCACTACCTCCACGCGACGACGACGCAATTTCCCTTTCATAGGCAGACTGTTACAGCGGGCACAACCTGCCCGCAAAGCAACAGCACGCACAGCCAGAAGAAGTTATGCGGGCATTATGTGTGCTTTATGCTTGCGTGAACCGGCACGCCGATAGTGCGGGTGTGCAGGCACTTTCTTACCTTTGTCCAGTAAATACGGCTCTTCAACTTCGTTTTGTCTAATTATTTCTTGCATGAAACAGTTTTTCCTCCTGCTGGCTCTGTTCTCCACGCTGGCTGCCTCGGCCCAGGTGAAAACGGAGCGTAAAAAGTACCTGCGCCCGAAAAAAGACGAGGAGTGCCAGTACGTGCAGAACGTAACCAAGAACACCGATGAGGACGCCGAAGTATCGGCCAGCGTGACGCGCCTGGCGTACCGGCCCTACACGGAGTTGCTGCTGGAACTGAACGAGCAGCGCAAGTACAGCACCTGGGCCGACTCTGCCTACCAGCGCCGCCTCAATAACCTGCCGGCCGGCGGGGTGCTGATTGTGACAATGCTGCGCCGGGGCTCCACTAATGCCAACCCCTCTTACCTGAGTTTGGTGGTAAAGGATAAGGACGAAAAAGAGCTGCTCAACATTCCCTCCCTACCCGATGGGGACGGCCGCTTCTGGAACCGGGACCTGTATAAGAGCCAGCGCACTATCCCATTTGTTAAAACTCCCGAACCCCAGGCTTTGCGCGTTATTATCAATGACGCCAAGCTGAAAGAAGACTTCGAGTACATCGTAAACACGCAGTAAGCATACAGATATACCCAAATGAAAAGCCCCGTTTTCACCTGAAAACGGGGCTTTTCATTATATACACAAATGAGCAACATGGTTTATTCTCGGCGTAGCTGCGCCCATTGCACGGCAGCATAGGTCTTGGCATCCAGGAAGCGCTGCGCCAGCATTTCCTCCCAGGTCAGGGCCACGACATCCAGCTTTTCGCCCTCACTGGCCAGCCCTCCACCGGCTCCCGTTTGCTGGCTGACCTCGGCGTAGAATACGCTCATCAGCTCGGCGCTGGTGCCGGGCGAGGCGTAGAACTCGGCCAGGGGCTCCAGGTGGTCCACGTCGTAGCCCAACTCTTCCTGCAGCTCCCGCCGGATGGCTATTTCGGGACTTTCACCGGGGTCGAGCATGCCGGCCGGAATTTCCAGCACCTGGTCTTCGGGACCAATACGGTACTGACGCACGAACAGGTAGCGCTGTTGCGTGGTATCCAATACCAGGGCTGCCACGGATTTGCCCGGCTCGAACCGTTCCCGCTTGTGCTGCTCGTCGCCGTCTTGCAGGGTGAGCAGGCGTAGCTTGAAATGGCCGTCGTAGACGAGTTTCTGATCGGTGATTTGCATAAGAACAAAGGGCTACTGGCCAGCGCCAGGAAGTGAATAGCTACCGAAGTATACTGCCCGCGGCCGAGCACTGGTTGCCTGCCGGGAGCATTTGCCACAAATATGCGACCTTTGCCCACTCATTGCGGCCGGCGTTCCTCTTCGGAGCCAGGCCATTTTTTTCTGTTTGATGTCTTTCGACGACCTGAATTTAATTGAGCCCATCCTGCAGGCCTTGCAGGAAGAAGGCTACTCCACTCCCACCCCCATCCAGCAGCAGGCCATTCCGCACGTGCTCGAGGGGAAAGATCTGCTGGGAGTGGCCCAGACGGGAACCGGCAAAACGGCCGCTTTCACCGTGCCCATTCTGCAGGTGCTGCACCAGACCGCGCTGGTTGAGCGTCATTCGCAGTCCCGCATTCGCTGCCTGGTGCTGACGCCCACCCGCGAGCTGGCCATTCAGATTGGGGAAAGCTTCGCGGCCTACGGCCGCCACCTGAAGCTGCGCCACACCGTCATCTTCGGAGGCGTGGGCCAGATGCCGCAGACTTCGGCCCTCAAACGCGGCGTGGAGGTGGTCATTGCCACGCCCGGCCGCCTGCTCGACCTCATGAACCAGGGTTTCGTGGACCTGCGCCATCTGGAAGTCTTTGTACTGGACGAAGCCGACCGGATGCTGGACATGGGCTTCATCCACGATATCCGGCGCATCCTGCCCAAGCTGCCGGCCCGGCGCCAGACGCTGTTTTTCTCGGCTACCATGCCTCCGCAAATTCAGGAGCTGGCCAATACCATTCTGCGCCCCAACCCGGTGAAGGTGGCCGTAACGCCCGTGTCGAGCACGGCGGATACGGTAACCCAGGCCGTATACTTAGTCGAGAAGAACGACAAGCCGGCCCTGCTGGAACACGTACTTGGCGACCAGCAGATTCGGCGGGTGCTGGTGTTTACGCGCACCAAGCACGGCGCCGACCGCGTGGTGAAAACCCTGGCCAAGGCTAATATCCCGGCCGAAGCCATTCACGGCAACAAGTCGCAGAACCACCGGCAGCGCGCCCTCAGCAACTTCAAAGCCGGCGCCACCCGCGTGCTGGTGGCCACGGATATTGCCGCCCGGGGCATTGACGTGGATGAGCTGACTCACGTAATCAACTACGAAGTCCCCAACGAGCCCGAAACCTACGTGCACCGCATCGGGCGCACAGGCCGGGCCGGGGCGCTGGGTACCGCTCTCACCTTCGTGGAAGACGAGGAGCGCGCCTACCTGCAGGATATTCAGAAGCTCATTCGGCGTCAGCTGGACGTAGTGGCCGATCATCCTTACCAGACTAAGGATGTGGCGCCCGTGCTGCTGCACGGCGGCGCCCCCATCAAGCGGCCCAAAGGCCCCGCTGGCCGGGCCCCACGCCCCGACCGCGGCCGGCCGGAAGGAACCAGCCGTCCGGCGCGGGACAGCAGCCGCGCCCCGCGTGAGCGGGAGCAAAGCAGTGCCCGCCGCCCGGTAGCGGGAGCAGCCGGTAGCAAGCCGGCCGGCTCGGGCGCCAGCGGCGGGGCCCGGCGCCGTTTCCGCGGCGGTAGCGGCGGCAGTACCTCGGGCCGCTAAGGCTTGATATGCCCTTTGAAAGCCTCCCGCTGCGAAGTCAGTGGGAGGCTTTTTTGTGGCCGGCTGAAACAAAATGCTTCCACCAAGTATTTAAAGGAAACAGACTTGTCCATTTTTTTCCTTCTTCTGACCATGGCGAAGAGCAACTTGGCCGTACTTGAGGCCCTGCGCACTACCGCGCATCGTTTACAGACGCAGGCACCCTATCAGTGGGGCCATATGGGCAGTTGCAACTGCGGCCACCTGGCCCAGACGATTACCCGGTTAAGCAAAGCGGAAATTCACGCCCGGGCGCTACAGCGCTACGGCGACTGGGATCAGCAACTGCAGGATTACTGCCCCACCAGCGGTCTGCCTTTCGATGAAACCATTGACGAAATGCTGGCTTTGGGCTTCACCCGGTTCGATCTGGCTCACCTGGAACGCCTCTCCGACCCCAAAATTCGCGCGGCGATACCGTTTGAGCGGCGCAATGCGCTGCGGCACAATAATCGCGAAGATGTGGTGCTCTACTTAAACACCTGGGCAGCCCTGCTCGAGGACGAGTGGGCCGCTCAGCAGCCGCTGCCCTCCCTGGCGCTTGAGCCCGTGCTGGCAGGCGTATTGTAGCCCACAACCCTAAACACAGGAAAGCCCCCCGAAATGCATCGGGGGGCTTTTTTGTAGCCAGTACCGCAAACGGCTTAAGCCAGCCGTAGGAGCGGCGTATACGCTGCTTAGTAGTTGGTATTGCTGCGCTGCGCCTCGCGGTACATTTCGGTGCGGTGGCTGCGCTTATAGGCGGCATCCGCATTAGGGTCTTTCTCCGCGTCGGGAGCCTGCTCACAGGACGTTAGAAACAAAGAAGCGCCGACGGCGGACAGCAGAAGCAGACGGAATTTTTTCATGCCCCAAAGGTAAGCACCATCATGCGTTCTGCCAAGCCTTTCCCGGTGTAGCGCAGCTGGCGGTAGCCTCTGGCTACGCGCTGTCGGAGAAAAGCCCTTCTTATCATTTGTAAATCATCCACCCCGCTTCTACTCATCGCGTCCAAGAGCAGGGGCTGCTAACAAACGTAATTTACTTTTGAAAACCACAAGAGGCATTGCATAAGGCGGCAGGCAAGTTGTTTAGGCAAGGCCAATTCCATTAGCGTGGCATAATTGCAGTTTTCACACCCGGTCTTACTGTTAATGTTGTTAGCACAACTCCTTCGAATAGCTAGTATGACAGAAGGCCTGATCTATTGTTGTTTTATTGACCTTACATCACAGGTCTTTTTGCTACTTTTACGTAAATCATTACACAAGATTCTATTATATAATTAACTGAAAAACAACTACAAACAACACATATAAGCAACTCTTAGCTAAATTTAATAACAGGTATATTTAGTAGAACTATTCCCGTTATTTACCTATCACACATCCTAAGGAAGATGAGTCACTTAGCTCTGAAATAATGAGAGCAGCTAGGTAGATTTTTCAACACTGACAAATTGCATTCTACGCCTGTACCCTGGCATAAGCCCATAAGGTATTGCGTTACCCTGCCCCTCAAAAGCCTAACTCTTTCACTCAGGCTGAAAAGAGGAGAAGGTGCCGTCCTGGTAGAAGATAACAATACGCCGGATGGCTTTGTCTGGTTCGGCCAGGTCCTGAAGCGGTATAGATTGCCTGGGGCTGCTGGGGCTGGCCGGTGGTGCCACTGATCCGGCAGCCAGCGGTGGCGCTGGAGCCTCTTGAGGCAAAGCAGCTACAGGGCGCGGTAGGGCTGGCTCTGGTGGTAGCGGGCTTTGCGGGGCGTAGGCCTCTGCAGCAGCTGCCGCAAGCTCTGCTGAGGCGGGCCTACCGGCTAGTACCGCCACCACTTCCGCGGTAGTCGTGGTAGGCGAAACCGACTGCGGCCGGTTTAGCGCTTTTTTGATTGGTTTTTGGCTTTGTACTGGCTTTACTGCTTCCAAACCAGTCCACATAGCCCCGGCGCCCGTTAGAAGCCAAGGCAGGGCTAGATCGGGAAATGCGTTTATCACCTTTTGAATCACTTCCAGACTTGGCTTATTGCGCCCGCTCAGGATGTGACTCACGATTGGGCGGCCTACGCCGATAAAGTCAGCAAACTGCGTGGGGGTGAGCTGCCGCTCTGCTAACAATGCCCGGATTCGCTCTACCATGTTGCCCGTGTTTGAAGGATTACAAATGTACGAAGCTCGGAGGCTTTGTAGTGCGTACACCCCTCGACTTGCAATGGTTTACATATGTATTACAAATGAAAACCCTGATTACAATTGTAATACATATGTAAACTGGTGTTCTTTCTCCTTGCTCCTGCCTGCTTTGTTGGTAAAGAAGCGTATCCTACCAAGTCCAACAAAAAGCCCGACCTCTATGAAAGAGGTCGGGCTTTTTGTTGGACTTGGTAGCTCCCGTTTCAAATAAGCTAGTCGAAATATTCGCGCGCCAGGGATTTATCGTGGCCGTAGATGTCTTCCCGGAAATGCACCTTGCCGGCTTCATCTACCCAGGAGGTAAAGTAAACCAGGTACACGGGCAGCTTCTCGGGCAAGGCTACGTACTGCTCCTTGCGCTGGGAAATTACGTCCAGGATTTTGGCTTCATCGTAGCCGCTCTTGTTGCGCAGCAGGTATTCGGCCAGCTTGATGGGTTCCTCTACCCGTACGCAGCCGTGGGAGAAGCCCCGCTTTGTTTGGTTGAACAGCTCGTCGTGGGGCGTGTCGTGCAGGTACACGTCGTTCGAGTTGGGGAAGATAAACTTCACATCCCCCAGGTCGTTCTTGGGTCCGGGCCGACGGCGGAGGGTATACTTCCACGTTTTCTCGGTCAGGTTTGCCCAGTCCACGGAGGTAGGATCTATGGGCGTTGCCTTGGCTCCCGAGCCCTTCACCACTTCCATATCCAGACGGTCGAGGGTACCCACCGGGTTATTGGTCAGGTTAGCACGCATCTCTTTATCGATGATGCTGTAGGGAACATTCCAGTACGGAGCCAGCACGACATACTCCATTTTGTCGCTGAAGACGGGCGTTGCGTTGAGGGCCTTGCCAACAATAACGCGCATGTCGAAAACCTCTTTGTTATCCTCGATAACGTGCAGTTTGTAGTCGGGAATATTCACCAGCAGGTAGTCCGCCTCGAAGCGTTTGGGTATCCAGCGCCACCGCTCCATGTTGAGGGTAATCTGCTCGATCCGGCTTTGGATAGGCACGTTCAGTTGCTTGAGGGTTTCGCCCCCTACTACCCCGTCCGGCTTCAGGCCATTCAATTCCTGGAACTCTTTTACCGCGGCTACCAACTCACCGTCGTACTTAGGCGCAGGCGCGGCGCTGGCTCCACCGTTCGACACGGGTACGGCTTGCGCCGTAGCGGGTGCCGGCTTATTGAGCAGGCGCTGCTGCAGCAGTTCGACGGTGGGCGAAGAGTCGCCAGGCTTGAGCTTGGTGGTAGCCGGAAGCTGCGCCCAGCCACCCTGGCGCTGCAACTCGCGGTAGTCGGCCAGGGCTTTTTTCAGCCGGTCGTACTCCGGGTGCAGGGGTTCAAACTCGTAATAAGGATAGGTACTTTCGCGCTCCTTGAGAATGGTCATGAGCGCCTTGTGCAACTTTATTTTGTTGCGCTTCACCTGCCAATCGATGCTTTTTACCTCGCGCGGGTTTACTGTACCGCGGTAAAAGTCAGACGCCCAATTAAAATACGTACCCGATAGCGCGACGTCAATCTGCTTTTCCAGCGCATTACGCTTGGTGGTATCCATCTGAGCCGCTTCGAGCTCGGCAAACAGCTTATCGAAGTCCTTGACTTTGTAGTCTTTAGGATCAAGGCCTTCTTCGCCGGCCTTATTAATGACGCTCAGCATCGTTTTGGCCTGCGGCACCAATTCATGTCCCCGGAACCAGCCCAGGCGGAAGTCACGCTCCCGGTAGAATTTCTTGCCCCACTCCAGCTGGTCTTTGAACGCGGGCTCCGCCAGCATCTGGCGCACTACATATACACTGTCGAGCTTAGGCTGCGGCCCACCGGGTTTACCGAGGGTGCCGGGCAGGGCGGCCTTCATCTTGTTCTGCTGGTCCTGGCTGCACGAGGCAGCCGTGGCCAGCAGCGTCAGGCAAAGAAGCCAGCTGAGCAGGGTAGAAAAAAAGACAGAAACAACAGGTACTTTCATGAAGTCGAACGGTGTAAAGCCCAAAGGCCAGTAACGGAAAACATCCGGCGGCAGTCGTGCAGGCAGTCTGGCCCGAACGGCTGAGCCGGCTGCGCGTTCTACTCGAAACGCCTTCCGAGGGTTACCAGCCTGCTTGCGCGGGCCTTTAGCACCAGCCGGCAAGATAGCCGTTTTCATTCGCCTTACCTATACCCTGGCCGGTGCTTGTCGGCCGGCGGCGGGAAGCCCTTTTACTATATTTGCCCGGTCTCCCCAACCTCTTGGCTTCTCACCTCTCCAGCCTTTGTTTTCCTGATGTCTGCTCCTTTCTCTAGTCCGCAAGATCCGCACAGCTATGCCCGTCCCGCCGACGTACGTGTGCACCACCTGACGCTGGACCTTGCCGTGGACTTCAGCACGCGCACACTTGCGGGTCAAGCCACCTGGTTGCTGGAGCACTTGGCGGGTTCCAGCCAGGAGCTTTGGCTCGACACCCGCGACTTGCACATCGACGCCATCAGCCTGAACGACCCAGCCGGCCCGGCGCTTGCCTGGGCGCTGGGCGCTGCCGATACCATCCTCGGGCAGGCCTTGCGCATCGAGCTGCCGGCCGGGGCCGGGGCCGTCTGTGTGCGGTACCGTACTACCCCGGGCGCGGCGGCGCTGCAATGGCTGAGCGCCGAACAAACGGCCGGCAACCAGCCCTTCCTCTTCACCCAGTCGCAGGCCATCCTGGCCCGCACCTGGCTGCCCTGCCAAGACTCGCCGGGGGTGCGCTTCACCTACGACGCCACCGTGCGAGTCCCCACCGACTTGCTCGCCCTGATGAGTGCGACCAACCCGCAGACGCGCAACCCGGGGGGCGAATATACTTTCCGGATGACGCAGCCCATCCCGGCTTACCTCATGGCCCTGGCGGTGGGCGACGTAGCCTTTGCCCCGCTGAGCAGCCGCACCGGGGTATATGCCGAGCCGGCCACCTTGCCCACCGCCGCCAGCGAATTCCGGGATCTGGAACAAATGGTAGCGGCGGCCGAAGAGTTGTATGGTCCCTACCGCTGGGAGCGGTATGATTTACTGGTCTTACCCCCTTCTTTTCCTTTTGGGGGCATGGAAAACCCTCGATTAACATTTGTAACACCTACCATTCTGGCCGGGGACCGAAGCCTGACCAGTCTGGTAGCCCACGAGCTGGCCCACTCCTGGAGCGGCAACCTGGTGACGAATGCTACCTGGAATGACTTCTGGCTAAACGAAGGCTTCACGGTATACTTCGAGCGGCGGATTATGGAGAAGCTCTACGGCCGCCCCTACGCCGACATGCTGCAGGTGCTGGGCAACACGGCCCTGCACCACACCCTGGCCGAACTGGGCGAAACCTCCCCCGACACCCACTTGCAGCTGAACCTGGCCGGCCGCGACCCAGACGAGGGCCTTAACGAAATAGCCTACGAAAAGGGCAATTACCTGCTGCTTACCCTGGAGCAGCTAGTAGGCCGCTCCCGCCTCGACACCTTTATTAAGGAGTACTTCACGCGCCACAGCTTTCAAGCCATGGATACGGAGTCGTTTGTGGCTTACCTGCGACATGAGCTGTTGGACGCGGAGCCGGGGCTGGAAGAGAAACTAAACCTGCAGGCTTGGTTAAACAAGCCGGGTATTCCGGCGGGCGCACCCCCGGTACACTCCACCCGCTTTGAAGCCGTGGAGGCCGCGCGCCAGGCGTGGCTGGCCGGCACCCCGGCCGCCGACCTCAGCACAGCCGCTTGGAGCAGTCATGAGTGGGTGCATTTTCTGCAGGGCCTGCCAGCTCTCCTTTCCTCGGTGCAACTAGCCGAGCTGGATGCGGCCTTCGGCTTTACGCACTCCGGCAACAACGAAATACTGGCTGCCTGGTTTCCGCACGCACTAGCCGGCAACTCCCCCAGCGTGACCGAAGCCCTGGAAAAATTTCTGACCCACGTTGGGCGACGTAAGTTTCTGGTGCCACTTTACAAGGCGTTACTTGCAGCACCCAATGGCCGCCACCGTGCCCAGGCCGTATACGCGCAAGCTCGGCCTAACTACCATTCCGTAGCGCGGGGTACGCTGGATGAGTTGGTGGGGCCGCCCCGGTAACCTCCTCTGAGATGGCGCGAACCTTGCTTGAGCGCCGGTTCTTTTCTCGATTCTGAAAATTATAGTACGACAGTTGAAAACAGTAAAACCCCTCGGTAAGCTGATTGCCATCGGCGGCAACGAAGATAAAGGCACCTACTCCAGCGCCCGGGTGCGCAAGAAATACTACCTCAACTTTTTTGAGTTGGGAATTCTGAAGCGGGTCGTCACGGAATCGGGCAAGGTCGACCCGCGCATAGAGGTAGTGACCACGGCCTCCATGATTCCAGAGGAAGTGGGCGAAATCTACCGGTCGTCCTTTACCATGCTCAATTGCCACAACGTGGGCGTGATGGACATTCGTACCCCCGAGGACGCCCGGCAGCCGGAATACCTGGAACGCCTGCGGTCCTGTGACCTGATTATGTTCAGCGGCGGCAACCAGTCCCGGCTCAAGGAAATGTTCGGGGAAAGTGAATTCCTCGACCTGCTCACCACCCGCTACCAGACGGAGCCCAGCTTCGTAATGGCCGGCACCAGCGCGGGCGCCATGGCCATGTCGCACATGATGATCCGGGGCGGCAGCGTGCCCGATGCACTATTGAAAGGCGCCGTGAAAATGGGCCACGGTCTGGGACTGCTCAACAATGTGGTTATCGATACGCACTTCGTGAAACGCGGCCGTTTCGGGCGCCTGATCGAAGCCGTCAGCCTGTACCCCAAGCTGATTGGCATTGGCCTGGGCGAGGACACCGGCATCCTCATCACCGATGGCAACGTCATCGAAACCATCGGCTCGAACCTGGTTATCATTATGGATGGCAAAAGCATCCAGCACAACAACGCCCCGGCCGCGAAGAAAGGCACGGCCCTTTCAGTAGAGCACATGACCATGCACGTGCTGGCCAAAGGCAATGTATACAACATGCAGCAGCGGCAGTTTTACGTAGACCGCGCCACCCACGACGCCGCCTTGGCGGCGCCCACCGAAGCCAGCCCTTCTCCGGCCCCGGGCTCACCTCCCAGCCCGGCCACAACTTAAGCCAAGCAAGCGGGCTTCCCAATGGGAAGCCCGCTTGCTTTTGGTCGTTTTCGTGTGCCTATATATATAAGGAGTAGCTAGTCGCGGTAAATACCCACGTACAGAGGAGAGGTAGCTGTCTGGCTGGCGCGGTACATGCCTTCAGAATTGAAGGGCAAAGCCACATTGCCGGCGGCATCCACGGCTACCAGTCCCCCTTCCCCGCCCATGGGAGCCAGCTTGTCGTGCACCACCACGCGGCAGGCCTCGGCCAAACTCAGGCCCCGGTACTCCATCAGGCAGCTGATGTCGTGGGCCACAACGGCGCGCAGGAAAAATTCCCCGTGCCCGGTGCAGCTGATGGCGCAGGTCCGGTCGTCGGCAAAGGTGCCCGAGCCGATGATGGGCGAGTCGCCGATGCGGGAGTAGCGCTTGTTGGTCATGCCCCCGGTGCTGGTGGCGGCGGCCAGGTGGCCGTGCGCGTCGCGGGCTACGGCTCCTACCGTCCCCATTTTCTTTTTGGGGTCTTCGCCCACAAAGGCCGCGGGCTCGGCCAGAGGTGCATCTACGGCGGGCAATACGGTTTCGGGCTTTTTGGCTGCGCTGTGGTCGAGGCGCATGCGCCCTTCCTGCAGAGCTTCCTGAAGCTGGTCGTAGCGGTGCTGGGTGAAAAAGTACGCAGCCGGCTGCGTAGGCAGGCCATGTTCCCGGGCCAGCTCATCGGCCCCGGGATAAGCCAGCAGCACGTGGTCGGTTTTTTCCATCACCAGCCGGGCCGCCCGGATGGGGTTCTGCACGGTGCGCACCCCGGCCACGGCCCCGGCCGCCCGGGTCCGGCCATCCATCAGGGCGGCATCCATCTCGTGGTGCCCTTCGTGGGTAAACACCGCGCCCCGGCCGGCATTGAAAAGTGGGCAATCCTCCAGGCTGCGCACGGCCAGCTCTACGGCATCGAGGGCAGAGCCGCCCCTCGCCAGCACGGCGTAGCCGATTTCCGTGGCCTCACGCAGGGCGAGTTGGTAAGCTTGCTCTTTTTCCGGCGTCATGAGGGCGGGGGAAATGGTACCGGCTCCTCCGTGCAGGGCCAGGGCAATGGGTGGGTTCATCAGCAAGGAAAAAACTTGGGGAAAGAAGAAAACGCAAAGCTAAGAAAGGCAGCCGACTGGCTGTTGGGCTCCCCTACGCAGCTAGCCTAAGCGCGTTTTTTTTCGTAGGTTTGATTGACTGTTTTCACTTCCCCAAACTATTCTTTCTTATGGCTTACGATGCTACCGGCCGCCTGCACGAAATCTTCGACGAACAGCAGGTGAGCGAGAAATTCCGCAAGCGCGAATTCGTGCTGGAGGTTGTAGATGGCCAGTACCCTGAGCATATCAAATTCCAACTGGTACAGGATAAAACGGCCCTCATCGACCAGTACCGCGTGGGCGACGAGGTTAAAGTAACCTTTAACCTGCGTGGCCGCGGCTTCAACAAGAATGGCCAGATGCTGTACTTCACGAACCTGGAAGCCTGGAAAATTGATGCCGCCGCTGGTGGAGCCGCTGCTCCTCAGGGTGGAGGCAACTACCAGCAAGCTGCTCCCCGGCCAGCCGCCAATCAGAATCCGAACCTGCGGGCCCAGCCGGCAGCCCCCATTGCCTCGGACGACGACAACGACCTGCCTTTCTAAGCACCGCACCTTGCTGCGTGCTACCCAAAGTGCCGCCCATCCCGGGCGGCACTTTTGTTTTCTCGGGTTTGACGTAGAAACTACAACGGCCGGGCCTGGTTTTATCGTTTAAACCTGGGCGCCCTGCCCCTGGCCTGCCTTGGCCAGGCTTTTTTCACGAGCAAGTACCTAGTATGGCAGTTCCTGCGTCAGAAGTTTCAATGCGTGGCAAGACCGTGCTCCTAACCGGCGCCACGGGCGGCCTTGGCACGGCTACGGCCCTGGCACTGGCCCGCCGCGGCGCCCACCTGCTTTTGGTAGGCCGCAACCAGCTGAAGCTGGAAGCACTGCTCGCGCAAGTGCAACAGGCCGGAGCCACAATGGGCGGCAGCGCCGAAATCTTGGTGGCTGATTTGTCGTTGCTGGCGCAGGTACAGGAGCTAGCCGAGGAAGTAACGCGCCGCCACTCGCAGCTGGACGTGTTAATTAACAATGCCGGCATTATGGGCGGGCCGCACACCATCACCAGCGAAGGCCACGAGCTGAGCTGGGTGACCAATCATTTGGCGCCCTTTGTGCTTACCAACCTCCTGCTCCCGCTGCTGCTGGCAGCGCCCCAAGGCCGCATCATCAACGTAGCGTCGGAGGCGCACTGGCTGGGGCAGATTGAAGCCTCCCGGGAAGTGCGCAACGCCCGCGGCCGCTACAGCGGCATTACGGCGTACTGCGACTCCAAGCTGGCCAATATTCTTTTTACAAATGAGTTGGCTCACCGCCTCGACCTGACGGCCATTACGGCCAACAGCCTGCACCCGGGCGTGGTGAATACCGACTTGGTAAACGGAGAAAAGCCCCCACTGATGCGGGCGCTCTGGTGGCTGGCGAAGCCCATCATGGTAACGCCGGAGCGGGGTGCCCGCACTACGGTATACCTGGCCAGCTCACCGGAAGTGGCCCGCGTAAGTGGCCGTTACTTTAAAAACAGCCGGCCGGGCCGCTGCGCCGAGCGGGCCAGCAACCGGGCTGAGGCCAACCGACTGTGGCGCATTTCGGCCGAGGAGACGGGAATCGAGTAAGGGTCAGCTTCAAGTACCATTCTTCATACTTAATGTGTAGCTGCAAGCCATGACAGAGTTGCAGGAACTGATTCGGCAGGGCGAAGGCGAACGGCTGGAATTTAAGAAGCGGACCACGCACCCCACGCGCATTGCCCGTACCCTGGCGTCGCTGGCCAACACGCACGGCGGACGGGTGTTGGTTGGGGTTGATGATGATGGCCGCATTGTGGGTGTGCGCGATGCGGAAGAGGAAATGTATCAGCTACGCGAAGCCGCAGCGCACTACATCGATCCGCCTTTGCACCTGCGGTTTCGGGAAGTTGAGGAAGATGCGCGGGTGGTGGTGGTGGTAACGGTTCCCGAAAGCTCCCACAAGCCGCACCGTGCCCAGGTGGCGGAGGGCGACTGGCGGGCCTACGTGCGCGTGCGCGACGAAAGCGTGCAAACTAGCCAGCTCACCGAAAAAGCCTTGGAACGCCAGGAGCCCGAAGCTCCCCGCCTGGAAAGGCTACCACTGAACAAAGAGGAACTAGCCGTGCTAGAATACTTGCGGCAGCACCCGCGCATCACGCTCTCCCAGTACATGAAGCTGCTCAACATCGGGAAGCGCCGGGCCTTCCGCACCCTCATCAAGCTTACCCTGCACGGCTACATTAAGCACCACGACAAGGAGAAAGAAGTGTATTATACGCTGTGAGTGGAACGGCGAAGAAGAAAACCGACTAGTGATATACGGGCATGTAGTGCACCAAGCCAGCGTTGAAGCAATCAAGCCGGTACAACTTTACTCTGCACATAAAACGTGAAAGCCCCTGACGCTAGCATAGAAATCAGGGGCTTTCACGTTTTATGTGCAGGGCGGCCCCCGATGATGAGCATTGGTTTGCTCAGAACAGCTTATAAAAAAGCAGCCCGAGTATCTTTCGATACCCAGGCTTCTTGGGGCTATTCCTGCTTGCGGGCGCGGGCGGCTTTTTTCTCGTCTTTTGCGGCTTTTTTCTCTTTTTCCGTCTTCGTCGACTCTTTCTTTTTCTCTTTGCGGGCGTCTTGCGCTTTGGCCATAGTGGTAGGAATGAAAAGGAAGGTGTATGCTGTTTTAACGTGGGGGAATACGCCCGTGTTGTGTGGCGCTAGTTGCTTCTCTTAAGCCAATAGGGGCAGATACCGCTCCCGCAATATTTGCAGGTGATGCGCTTCGTGGCCGGCTAGCATGTATGCCAGGGCCCGCACGCTCACTGGATTGTTGCTGGCAGTACCGAGACGATCAAAGTCTTCCGGGCGCAACGACTCCAGCAAGCACAGCGTAGCGGCCCGCACCGTATCGTATTCATGCAGGATACTTTCCAGGGTACGGGCATCGGCCGCGGAAGCCGGCACGTAGTCGTTCTGCTCAAAACCAGGCAAAGCTGTGGTGTCTCCCCGGGCGATGCGCAGGGCGCGGTAGGCAAAAATACGCTCCGTATCCATAATATGGACCAAACTTTCCTTAATGCTCCACTTGCCGGGGGCGTAGCGCAAGCGGGCTTGTTCGTCGGAAAGGGTTTGTACTAGCTGGCGCAACTGACCGAGCTGATCCCGCAACTGTTGCAGCGGATCGGTGACAAGTCGAACGTAGGTTTCGTAGTACGGCGCGTACTCGTTGCTGGCCGGACGGGAAAGTGGAGTGCTCATGGAGCGAAAGTACAGGAAAGCCGTAATTTTCAATGCTCGCGCCGAAAAACCCTGGCTTTGCCGAGGCAGGGAAGCTACTCCCGCTCTCCGGGAAGGGCTGGCCAATCAAGGCCCCAACGAAGGCACCGCCGGGTAGCGGAAGTTGCCAGTGTAGTCAGGGCTGTTGCTCGTCCGGCTCGAATGAGGGCCGGGCGCAGGTACGGAGGCACGGTTTCTTTTGCGCTTACGACACTTTCCGGCTAAGATGAATGCTTAGCCCCACAACACCAGCCGAGCTTAAAACGTACACCGGGCTCATCCCTAACTTCCTTACGCATGGCTTCCCTGGTTGAAAAAGGCCTTTCTATTTCCAAAAACGCACTGTTCAGCGTATTTCTTAATCGCGCCGGCAAACTACTGGGGCGTCCCTTCAAGGCCGTGCTGGTACTGAATGAAGTTGCCAACAAGCTGGCCAGCAAAGACAGCGGCAACAACAAATTCAGGCAGCTATTCGACGTAGCCCGCACCGTGGTGCGCCTTGTGCGCAACTACATCAGCGGCGACTACCGGCAGATTGAGACAGGCACGATTGTCTCGGCGCTGGGCGTGCTGCTCTACACCCTCTCCCCCGTGGACTTGGTGCCGGACTTTATCCCGGTGGTAGGCTTTCTGGACGACCTGGCCTTGCTGAGCTGGTTTGTGGAGAAATTCCAGGGCGAAATCACCCGCTTCCGGGAGTGGGAACAAACCCACGCCGCCGAGGAAGCAGACGATATTCCGGCCGCTTCCCGCATCCCCAAAGCCTCGAATACCAACGCCCAGAACGGCCCCGCCGTGGCCGAGCTAGGCCATTCGTAAACTAATCTTTCGTTTTCAAGGACATTCGTCCAAATCACAAAAACGAAAAACAGACAACGCAAAGCGCCCGGCCAATAGTGGTCGGGCGCTTTGCGTTGAATCACCCGGCGAGACACTGCCCCTTTCCGCGAAACACTGCGGGAAAGTCCATTACCCAGCTGCTCTCTGCGTATTTTTACCGCCTGCTTTCCACCCATTCCCCTTTTCACGTCCCCAATGCCCATTCGCACCCGGCTGGCTCTGCTGGCCCTTACGCTCTTCACTGCCTTTTCCGACGCCCGCGCCGACGAGGGCATGTGGCTGCCGCTGCTGCTCAAGCAGCTCAACGAGGCCGACATGCAGAAAAAAGGCCTCAAGCTCACCGCCGAGCAGATTTACTCCGTCAACCAGGGCAGCCTGAAAGACGCCGTGGTGCAGTTTGGCGGCGGCTGCACCGGCGAAATCATCAGCGCCGAAGGGCTGCTGCTCACCAACCACCACTGCGGCTACGGCCAGATTCAGAGCCATTCGTCGGTGGAAAAAGACTACCTCACCAACGGCTACTGGGCCATGTCGCGGGAGCAGGAACTGCCCAACCCCGGCCTCACGGCCACTTTCATTGTGCGCATGGAAGACGTGACGGCGCAGGTGCTTACCGGCGTGCCTAGCACCGGCATTCTGGAAGCCCAGCGCGAACTGCTGGTGCAGCAGAACATGCAGCGCGTGGGCCAGGCGGCAGTGCAGGGCACGCACTATCAGAGCTTTGTGCGGCCCATGTTTAACGGTAACGAGTACTACCTGTTCATTACGGAAGTATTTCAGGACGTGCGGCTGGTGGGCGCGCCGCCGAGCAGCATCGGCAAGTTCGGTGGCGACACCGACAACTGGGCCTGGCCCCGCCACACCGGCGACTTCAGCTTGTTCCGCATCTACGCCGGCCCCGACAACCGGCCGGCCCCCTACTCCCCGGCAAATAAGCCCTTCAAGCCCCGCCACCACCTGCCCATTTCCCTGGCCGGCGTGCAGCCTGGCGACTTCACCCTGGTATTTGGCTTCCCGGGCCGCACCAACGAGTACCTCACCAGCTGGGGCGTAAATGAAACCTATTCGGTGTCGAATCCGGCTAAAATAAAAGTGCGCGACGCCAAGCTGAAGGTGCTGGCCGCCGATATGCAGGCCTCCGATAAAATACGCATTCAATACGCGGCCAAGTACGCCAGCTTGGCCAACTACTGGAAGAAATGGATAGGTGAAAACCGGGGTCTGCGCAAGCTGGATGCCGTGCGCGTGAAGCAACAGCAGGAACAGCAGTTTCAGCAGTGGGCCGAAGGGGGCGACGCCGCGCGTAAAGCCGCCTTTGCGGGTCTGCTGCCCGAGCTGCAACAGCACTACGCCACCGGCCGCGACTACACCCTGGCCCGCGACTACGTAACCGAGGCCGCCTTGGGCATGGAGTTGCTCAGCTACGCCAACTCCCTGCTGCCGCTGCTAGACCTCATCGACAAGAAAGTCCCCCCCACCGAGCTGACGGCAGCTGTGGAGAAAGCCCAGAAGGGCTCTACCGGCTTCTTCCGCAACTACAGCGCCCCCACCGACCAGAAAGTAGCCGCGGCCCTGCTCCCGCTCTACGCCGAGGGCACGCCTTCTGCCCTGCTGCCGCCCACCGTGCAGACTTTGCGCCAGCAGCATACCACCCCAGCCAGCTGGGCCGGGTACGTGGCCCAACTCTACGGAAAGTCGCGTCTGACTTCGGAGGCCGGGGCCCAGGCCGTGCTGGCCGAGGTAGCCCAGGGCAAAGCCGACGCCCTGCGCCAGGACCCAGCCGTGCAGTTGGCCTCGGCCATCATCACCACTTACCGCCAGCAGGTGCTGCCTACGTATAATAAGGCCGCCGAAAATATTGCGCTGCTCCAGCGCACCTACGTGGCGGGCTTGCGCCTGCAGCAGCCCCAGCGCAAGTTCTACCCCGATGCCAACTCCACCCTGCGCGTGGCCTACGGACAAGTAGCTGGCTACCAGCCTGCCGACGGCACCCGCTACGAGTTCTACACCACCCTCGACGGCATCATGGAAAAAGCCGACCCCACCAACCCCGAGTTTGAGGTGCCAGCCCGCCTGGCGGAGCTCTACCGCAACAAGGATTTCGGCCCCTACGCCTACAAGGGCACCGTGCCTGTGGCCTTTATTGCCACCAACCACACCACGGGCGGCAACAGCGGCTCCCCCGTCATCAATGGCCGCGGGGAGCTGATTGGCACCAACTTCGACCGCAACTGGGAGGGCACGATGTCCGACATCATGTACGACCCCGACCGGGTGCGCAACATCACCCTCGACGTGCGCTACATGCTGTTCGTGGTGGACAAGTTCGCCGGCGCCGGCCACTTGGTCAAGGAAATGACGCTGGTCGGCAGCACCGCCGAATCCTCCTCCCCGGCCTCTGAAGGCAAAGTGAAGAAGATGAAAGTAAAGCAGAAACGCACCAAGGCTGAGAAAATAGAGGCATAGATGCTCTTAACATATTAATCGAGTACTAAGCCTGAGTTACAGCAATGGACCAGGATTTTCTCTACTTGAACAAAAAAGGGAGCCCCAAAAGGACTCCCTTTTTTTGCATGTACAGTTGGTTAGTTATTCACGATTTTCTGGGTGAAGGTGCTGCCACCAGCTTTTACTTTCAGCAGCAGCAACCCTTTCGGCAGATTGGGCAGCACCAGTTGCAGGCGCTTATCCCCTTTATAGGAATACGTTGATGTCTGCCCGCTGGTGTTTACTACCTCCACCGTTACCTCGGGGTAATAGCCATCCAGCTCAAGCGTCAGGCGGCCACCCTGGGTGGGATTGGGGTAGATGGAAACGCCCAGAGCGGGTTTGGTGGTAGCAGTTATGGTACGGGCGCCGGTGCAGGGGCCCACCAGCTGCCAGGCGCAGTACTGACAGCTCTGCGTGAGCGGGTCTTCGTTCTGGGTCCACCACTTGGCCTGGTACACATTGCCCCCCCGGCTGGCCTGCATGCCCACCGTATACACCCCCGTGGCCGTCCACGCTGCCACACTGCACGTGCCCGTGCCGCTGGTGACCGTTACACTCACAGCCGAAGAAGTCGTCACAGCGCCGGCATTATCAGTGGCCCGAGCGGTAATAGAATAGGTGCCCGCAGCCACGCCACTCCAGCTGTAGCTGTAGGGGCTGGTCAGGTCCTCGCCCAGCTTCGTGGCGCCCTGGAAGAACTCCACCTTGCTCACCGTGCCATTGGCATCCGCCGCGTTGGCATTAATCGCAATGGAAGCCGGTGCCGTGAAGCTAGCGCCGCTCGTGGGCGAGGTCACGCTCACTGTGGGCGGGGTGTTGGTGCTCGTCGTTACCGTCGAGAAGGTGAGCCAGTTCACGTTCGTGCCCGTCGAGGCCGCGGCATACAGGCGCAGGGTCTGCGTACCGGCCGGCAAGCTCACGTTCGCGCTCAGCGTCTGCCAGTTCTGCCAGCCGCCCGTGTTGCCCACGTTCACGGAGCCCAAGACCGTGCCGGCACTGGTGCGCAGCTGCAGCGTGGCTCCGCCGTTGGCTGAGGCTACCCGCAGCTCCAGCTTGTAGGTGCCGGCCGTAGCCACATTCACGTAATAGTCGAGCCAGTCGCCGGTCTCGTACCAGTCTACGTTCTGGCCCCCGCCCGTGTCGGTGGTCGTTTCCTTGTCCGTGCCCTGCTGCGCGGTGTAAGCTTCGGCTTCAATCTTGCCCGGTATGGCTTGGGCCACGGGCGTCGTGCCCGTTACCGTCACGCTCACGGCCCCGGAAGTTGTTACCGCTCCTTGGTTGTCCGTGGCTTTAGCGGTGAGCGAATACGTGCCCGCGGCCACGCCCGTCCAGGTGTAGGAGTAAGGCGAAGACGTATCCGTACCGAGCAGGGTCGTGCCATTATAGAACGCTACGGAGCTCACGGTGCCATTGGCATCTGCTGCATTCGCATTAATCGTGATGCTGGCCGGCGCCGTAAAGCTCGCCCCAGCAGCCGGCGAGGTCACACTTACCGTCGGTGGTGTATTCGTAGTATTGCCCAGGGTGCTGAAGAAGTTGTAAGCGTTGGTGGCAAATGGGTTACCCTGGGTATTGTCCCAGTTGACGGACCACGTCATAATGCCCCGCAGATTGGGGTAGGTAGAATTGAGCACGTACTGTCCGCCGTAGCTGATGCCCTTCACCAGGTAGTTCAAGGCTTTGGTGACATCGGCCGGCGTTACGTAGCCCCCGGCAGGGGCAGCTCCGTTGCCGGTTGCTGGCAGCCCGAAAGCCACCTGATCCTGCCGTAGGGCGGGGAAAAAGTTATCGGAGTTGCGGGCCACCGGGAAGCCCTTGAGCAGCATATCCGTCATGGACACGATGAAATCGGCCGTGCCCTGGGAGTAGATTTTATCATCCAGCGCGTTCTGGGAGCCGGTGTTGTAGTACTGCACGTGCACGAACGTGAGCAGGTCGCGCAGCCCGTACAGGATGGGTAAGTAGCCTCCAAAAGCTGTACCGTAGTTGCCGTAGCCGCCCTGCACGTACTGCACTTCTGGGGCCGAGGTCAGCCAGAAGTCCTTGCCCTGTCCGCGAAAAAACGTAGTCAGTTCCCGGGCCGCCGTAACCAGGTTGTTGATCTTGGGCGTGGTGGAGCTTTTAAAGTTTGTGTCGCCGGAGTTGAGAATCACTGAGGTGCCTTCCAGGTCAATGTCAAACCCATCGAAGCCGTACTCGGTGATGATGGCTTTCATGGACGTCACAAACTTGTCCTTGTCGGCGGTGGTGTTCAGTTCCACGGGCGCATCGGCCCCGCCTATGGAAATCTGCACCCGGCGGCCCTGGCTTTGCAGGGTGCGCATGTCGGCAATGAACTCGGCTTTGGATTGCATGACCGGCGCAAAAGTCATGGTCATGTCCCCGTAGGCCACGGGCACGGCAAACGAAATGTTGATGACGTTGTAGCGCGAATCCACATCGCGCAGGCGGATGTAGGGGGCCATGGCGTTGTTCCAGTTGTGGAAATAACCCACAATTACGCGGCTCTGGGCCAGTGACACGAAGCTAAGACACATCAGGGCGCATAGGGAAGCCAGGAAAAAGCTCCAGGCACGGGCACGCGGGGGCATCAGCCGCCGAAGCGGCAGGCGTTTGGTTGTGTTCATAACGGTAGAAGGAAGTGGTGGAAGAAAAAAATAAGGGGAGCCCCATCCGGAACTCCCCCATGCGTGATTATTGCTTGCTGAGCCGCTTCGTGAACGTCCGGCCATCGGCCTGCACCTGCAGCAGGAACACCCCGTTGGGCAGGCTGGGCAGGCGGAGCGTGATAGCGCGGACGTGCTCGTAAGAAGCGCGGTGACTGCGGCGGCCCATCAGGTCCAGCAGCACCAGCTCCACGTGTTCGTAAGTGGCGCCCAACTCCACTGTCAGCTGTTCGCCGTTTACCAACGGGTTCGGATATACTTTCAATGCCTCGTCCGACTTAGCGGTGGTAGCGGTGATGGTGCGGGCGCCGGCGCAGGGGCCGACGAGCTGCCAGGCGCAGTACTGGCAGCTCTGCGTGAGCGGGTCTTCGTTCTGGGTCCACCACTTGGCCTGGTACACATTGCCCCCCCGGCTGGCCTGCATGCCCACCGTATACACCCCCGTGGCCGTCCACGCTGCCACACTGCACGTGCCCGTGCCGCTGGTGACCGTTACACTCACAGCCGAAGAAGTCGTCACAGCGCCGGCATTATCAGTGGCCCGAGCGGTAATAGAATAGGTGCCCGCAGCCACGCCACTCCAGCTGTAGCTGTAGGGGCTGGTCAGGTCCTCGCCCAGCTTCGTGGCGCCCTGGAAGAACTCCACCTTGCTCACCGTGCCATTGGCATCCGCCGCGTTGGCATTAATCGCAATGGAAGCCGGTGCCGTGAAGCTAGCGCCGCTCGTGGGCGAGGTCACGCTCACTGTGGGCGGGGTGTTGGTGCTCGTCGTTACCGTCGAGAAGGTGAGCCAGTTCACGTTCGTGCCCGTCGAGGCCGCGGCATACAGGCGCAGGGTCTGCGTACCGGCCGGCAAGCTCACGTTCGCGCTCAGCGTCTGCCAGTTCTGCCAGCCGCCCGTGTTGCCCACGTTCACGGAGCCCAAGACCGTGCCGGCACTGGTGCGCAGCTGCAGCGTGGCTCCGCCGTTGGCTGAGGCTACCCGCAGCTCCAGCTTGTAGGTGCCGGCCGTAGCCACATTCACGTAATAGTCGAGCCAGTCGCCGGTCTCGTACCAGTCTACGTTCTGGCCCCCGCCCGTGTCGGTGGTCGTTTCCTTGTCCGTGCCCTGCTGCGCGGTGTAAGCTTCGGCTTCAATCTTGCCCGGTATGGCTTGGGCCCCGGGCGTCGTGCCCGTTACCGTCACGCTCACGGCCCCGGAAGTTGTTACCGCTCCTTGGTTGTCCGTGGCTTTAGCGGTGAGCGAATACGTGCCCGCGGCCACGCCCGTCCAGCTGTAAGAATAAGGCGAAGACGTGTCGGTGCCCAGCAGCGCGGTGCCATTGTAGAACGCTACGGAGTTGACCGTGCCGTTGGCGTCAGCGGCCGTAGCATTGAGGGTGATACTGGCCGGTGCCGTAAACGTAGCCCCACTCGCCGGCGAAGTCAAACTCACCGTCGGTGGTGTGTTTGTTGTTGTACCGGAGGCAAATACTTCGTTTAGCTTGTTTACCAGCGGGGCTTTGGTGCTGGCGCTGTACACGAGCTTGCCGCCGTAGGTCACCGGGTTTACGGCCAAGTCCAGCCAGTCGCCGCTGGCTGTCCAGACGATGACGCCGGCCAGCTGCTGGTCCTTCACATACTGGGCCTTCAACCCTACTGACCGCTCGTTGTCGTAGCTCAGAAAGTAAGTACCATTGGTTTTGTAGGGCACTTTCGCGTTATCGTCCCAGTACTCCGTCCAGCTAGCCGTTTGAGCCACAATGGCTTGGTAGTTGGGCGTGCCGTCCCACACATCTTTAGGCCAGTTGGCGAAGTCGGCGCTGGTCATCACCGGGCCGTCGGGGCTCACGGTTTCGGCGCGCTTTACGGTGGGCGCGTTCAGGGCGGCCGGGCCGTTGGTTACTACGCCGCGGCCGTAAAAGGCCACGCCCAGGTTCACCTTATTCAGTGGAATACCGGCGGCTTTGATGCCCTGGGTGGTAGCAGCCAGGGAGAAGCTGGCGTACTCGGCATTGGGATAATCATACAGCGGCGAGTTGTGCCCGGCCTTGTTCGACCAGCCGCCATTGTAGTCGTAGGTCATGAAGTTGAAGTAGTCCATCGAGCGGCTCAGGCGCGCCCAGTCGAACTGCACAAACTTGGAAGGCACCGCCGAAAAAGCCGCCGTGATGAGCTTACCGGGGCCAATAGCGGCCCGAATATCCTCCACCAGCACAGCGAAGTTGGGGTAGTCCTGGGGCTGACCCGTGAAGTTCATGCCGGCCTGCCCGGGGTATTCCCAGTCCAGGTCGATGCCATCGAAACCCAGGGCAATCAGCTTCTGGCAGTCGCTCACGAAGCGGGCCCGCTTGGCCGGATCGGCGGCCATTTCACCAAAGTGCTTGCTCATGCTCCAGCCCCCAATGGAGGCCATCACCTTCACGCCTTGCTGGTGGGCCAGATCAATCAGCCCCAGCTTGCCGTTTTGCTTGTGGATGGCCAGCGGAAACGTGCCCGTAGCGCCGGTGTTTACGTTCGACCAGCCCCCGGCGGCGTTGCGGTAGCCCAGGGAGTAGGCGTAGCTGCCATCGGAAATGTACTGGATGAGGTCCAGCTCGCCCTGCAGCAGGTACAGGTCCCAGCTGCTGTAGGTATCGGTGTTTACCAGCGGGGCGGGCTGCTGCACGGCCCCGGGCTGGGCAATATTGGCGTTGCGGTAGTCGCCGCTGTGAATGGAGCCATCCACTGCTACCCCAAAAAAGGAGAAGTTCAGCATCGTGTACTGGGAGTAGTCCACGTTCAGCTGGTTGAGGCTGCCTTTGGGAATCAGGCCCGGAATATCCTTCCACGGTCCCCACTGCGTGAGGTAGCCAATAATCTGCTTGTTGTGGTCGGTGCGCTTCTTGAGCACCGGGGGACTCACCTGGGCCGGACTAGGGCCGGGCAGCAGCACGAGTAGCAGGGCCAGCAACGAGAGCAGGCGCTTTTTTTTGACGCGGGCAGCTAAAAGGCGGCGCCGGGCTTCTGCGTGCAGAAGCAAGGAAAGGTGTTTCATAGCTGTGAATTGGTTAATGGTGAAACCAAAAAGTTCAGCAGCAGTGAAGGCAGGCGGCGGGAGTTTCCCCTTTGCTGTCACACTGAGCAATTACGCGTGAGTGGGCCGGTTGCGGAAGGGCAACAGAATGCCGGGATACCGCATGGAAGCGGTATCGGGGAGGCAACCGGGAAAGATGCAAAGGGGGTGCGGGGCGACTATGGGAGCCGCGGGCTAACAACGTTGGGCGTTAGCGCTGAGGTAAAGCGGTTGTGGAAAAGGCGGACGGTGAACGAAAGAATTGTAAGTGCACGGCAGCTAGCGGTTATGAGCCACTAGCTACTTGATTAGCAACTCGGCGGGTGGGCTTTTGCGCCCGTTGGGCGTGACGGTAACCGCCCGCACCAGCAGGCGCTTATTGAGCGGCACGGCCAGGGGCTTGGTGTAGAGCTTGGTGGTTTCGTCGGGCAGGTGGCCGTCGAGGGTGTAGCGGATCTGGGCGCCGGGCACCAGCGTGCGGAGCGTGAGCAGGGCTTTGTCGCCCTGCTTCACCACGCTGGCGCTGTCGAGACCCAGGGGCTCGGGCACGCGGTAGTTGACTTTCTTGGCGTCGAGGCGGGCAAACTGCTGGCCCATGCGCGGGAGGAAATCGGCGTAGCTTTTGCGGGCCGCGGGCCGCCACGCTACCTCCGAAACGGCCAGCAGGCGCGGAAACAGCATGTACTCGGCGGCGGCCGGCGTGGTAATGTACTCGGTCCACATGTTGGCCTGGGGCCCCAGCACGTGCTTCTGCTGCTCGGGCGTGAGTTCCTTGGGCAGCGGGTTGTAGTTGTAGATGACGTCCAGCGGGATGTAGCCCCCAATCATCAGCGGCTCGTAGGGGCTGTGGGGCTGCGGGCTATGCCCGTAGTTGATGTACAAATGGGTGGTGGGTGACATGACCACGTCGTGGCCCATTTTGGCGGCTTCAATCCCGCCTTTTTCGCCTCGCCAGCTCATCACGGTGGCGCTGGGCGCAATGCCGCCTTCCAGGATTTCGTCCCAGCCGATGAGCTTTTTGCCCTTGCTGGCCAGGAACTTCTCGATGCGGCGGTTAAACCAGCCCTGCACCTTTTCTACATCCGTAAAGCCCTCCTTCTTCATGATTTCCTGCACAGCCGGGCTTTCCTTCCAACGGGTTTTGGGCGCTTCGTCGCCGCCGATATGCACGTAGGGACCGGGAAACAGTGTTACCACTTCCGCCAGCACGTCCTCAAAAAAGCGAAACGTAGGCTCGGTGGGGCATACAATGTCTTCGTTCACGCCCCACATCGTCCAGGTTTCGTAGGGTCCGGGCTTGCAGGCCAGCTCGGGATATGCCGCCAGGATGGCTACCGAGTGGCCTGGCATCTCAATTTCCGGCACAATGGTTACGTAGCGTTTCTGGGCGTAGGCCACCACGTCGCGGATCTGCTCCTGGGTGTAGAAGCCGCCGTAGGGCGTGGCGTCGTACTTGAACTCGGCGGGAGTCTTAAACAGCTGCTGAGCACCGATAAGCGTTTCCTTGCGGAAGGCGCTTACCTGCGTGAGCTTGGGGTATTTCTTGATTTCGATGCGCCAGCCTTGGTCGTCGGTCAGGTGCCAGTGAAAGGTATTAAGCTTATAAGTAGCCAGAAAGTCGATGTATTTCTTCACAAATGATACCGGGAAGAAGTGCCGGCTTACGTCGAGCATGGCTCCACGCCAGCGGAAGGCCGGCTCATCGGTGATGCGCACGTAGGGCACATTGGCAGTGGCTGCGGGCCGCGCCGGTAGCAGCTGCAGAAAAGTTTGGGCGCCGTAGAACAGCCCCGGCCCACCGGCGGCCGCAATGCGCACTCCGGCTTTATCTACGTTCAGCTGGTAGCCCTCGGGTACTAATCCGGGCGTCGTTGTTAGGGCAATGTGGGCTCCTGCCTTATTGGTAGTAAGGGTTACCGTTTTGCCTGCACTCGTGAGCATGTCCTTCAGCAACCCAGCCACGTTCAGCGCTTCCTTGCCCGTCGCGTAGATGCTTACTTTCTGGGGTAGGCTGTAGGTAGCAGCGTAGGCCTTCACCTCACGGGGCATCGGCACCAGGCCCAAACTTTGGACCGGAACTTCCGCCAGCTGAGCCTGAACCGGGGCACCCAGGAAAATCTGAAGGGCGAGGATGCCGCTGAGCCAGCTGGTACAGGAAATGTTGAAGCGCATAAAGGGTGGGTTGGGGTAAAAGGAAACAAGTAAGGAAAAAGTAGGGGCGGTAACGCATCATGCCAAGCACAGCCGGGTAGTGTCTCCGAGGCCGGCCTCCGCGAAATCCCCATTTCGCGGAACGTACCCCTTACCTTACCGCCGGCCAGGAAACCCCGGCTGCGCCCAGCATGATATTCTTTTGGTGTAAAGCAGGAGGGCTACGGTCACTCAGCCGCCGCCTCAAGCGGCGCTGCTGTTGCAGCAGCAGCGCCGCTTGCCTGCATAGCTCAGAAGGCAGAACGGTTACTTATCCCACCACACCCGGCCAATCAGGTTGTCGCCACCTGGCACGGCAGTGCTGGCCGCCTTATAGTTGGCGGGGTTGCTGGTGATTTCCGAAGTGGGGTACGGGAAGCGACGTGGAATCTGGCCGTTGGTGGCGTTGTTGGGGTACACCACCGGCGTCAACTCGGGGTAGCCGCTGCGGCGCCAGTTGGCCCACGACTCGTAGAAGTCAAACATGGTGTTGGTGTGCAGCCAGTACTGGGTGTTTATCATCTCCAGCCCGTTGCCAGCCTCATAGGGGTGAGCCGTGAGGTAGTTTGCTGCCTCAGTAGGGTCTACGGCCAGCTTCGCGTCGTACTGCGTGAGGTAGGTCATGGCAGCCGTTACGCCGGCGTTGTAGTGCTCCTGGGCACTGCCCAGGCCCCAGCGCTGGGCCGCTTCGGCCAGTAGCAGCTCCGATTCCGCGTACGTTAGCACGAACGTTGGGCCGTCGCGCTTGATCATGCCGGGGTTAGGCGAAGAGTAGTCCGTAAACTTAGTGAAGGTGGGGTCGGCCGAAATGTCATAGGTTGCGCGCCCGCTCAGGTCCTTGCCATTGGGCATGCCCTTCTGCTCCGAGGCCGTGGAAACAGCAGCAGCATTCTGCTCCTTGGTTACGTCGGTGAGGTAGAGCTGGGTAACGGCTACTTTGGACAGGCGCGGGTCGTTGGTGCTCTTCAACTCGTCAATGAAGGTTTTCGACCACTTCACGTAGTAGTTTTCCTGCCCCCCGTCGCCGAGAAGCACCTGGCTGTTGCGGTTCTGCGTTACGCGGGCCCCTCCTATGTCGTGCACCACGTAGGCATTGTCGGCGTTACTTTGCAGGGTTTTGCCCTGCACTTTGGTGGCGTAGGCTTTGGCTTTCTCGGGGTCTACTTTCGTCAGGCGCATGGCCATGCGCAGTAGCAAGGTATTGCCCAGGCGCTGCCACTGCGCGATGTTGCCTTTGTAGAACACGTCGCCCGAGGGAATGTCGGCGCCGGGGTCGAGGGCGGCCGTAGCCTCCTCTACTTCCTTCAGCAGGTCGTTATAAATATCCTGCTGCTTGTCGTATTTGGGCGTGATAATGCCTTTGTAGTAGCCCATGCCCGCCTCGCTGTAGGGTACGTCGCCGTAGAGGTCGGTGATGCGCTCCATAATGAGGGCGCGCATGATCCGGCCTACTTGGTGCAGGTTTTTATACTTGTCCTTGCCGCGGGTCGACTCTACCAGGTCAGTTATGGGCTTCACCTGCTCCACGTAGGCGCCCACGGTAGTGCCGCCCCAGTAAGCCGCGGTGTAGCCTTCGTTGAGCAGGTATTTATCCCCGGCCCAATAGCTTACTACCGTAGAGAGGCCCTGCACCAGCGTGGAGGAGTAAATCAGGTTGGCCCGCCAGGTGTCGTAGGCAAAGTCGGTGCTGCCGGTATAGCCCAGCTGGGAGGTCGTGAGCAGGTAGTTGGGGTTGAAGTTGGCCTGGCTGTAGGTGGAGGGGTTGGTGTTGATGTCTTCGAAGTCATCGGTACAGCTGGTAGCCAGCAGCAGGCCGAGGAAGCTTAAGGCAGTGTATTTAGCGAGGGTGCTTTTCATGACGGACAGGTTGAAATAAACCAGGGGGAAATCCTTAGAATTTGGCGTTCAGGTTCAGGCCGAACGTGCGGACCGGCGGAATGCCGCCCAGCTCCAGGCCCTGCGTGAAGGCGTTGTAGCTGCTTTCGGGGTCGATGTTGTCGGTTTTGCGCATCAGGATGGCCAGGTTGCGGGCCACCAAACTCAGGGTGAGGCGCTGTACTTTGCTGCCCAGCAGCTTGGTGGGGAACGAGTAGCCCAGCGTCACCTGGCGGAGCTTGATAAAGCTGGCGTTCTGCACAAACTCCTTGGACACGTTGTCGGCTAGGGTGCTGTAGTAGGTAGCCGCGTCGAGGTTATCGGAGCCGAAGGTGCCTTCGCGGTTCACCAGCGTTTGCTTACGCAGCCCGAAAACGGTGCCGTAGTAGTCGGTGGCCGAGAATATCTTACCGCCAAACTTGCCATCAACTAATACCCCGAAGTTGAAGCCCGCAAAGGTGAAGTCATTGCTCCAGCCGCCGGTCCAGGGATGGAAGGCCGAGCCAAAGGCTCTCAGGTCGCCGCGGGCGGGCACGCCATTAGGCGTCAGGGCAATGGTGCCGTCGGCGTTGTACTTGTTGTCGTAGGCCATTACCTGGCCGAAGGGCTTGTCGACAATCTGCCCCAGGAAACCGGCATTGGAGCGGGAAGTGGCATACACCGACTGCTCCTGGCCGGCAGCCAGGGAAAGCACCGTGTTTTTGTTGTAGGCCGCATTGAAGGAGGACGTCCAGGAGAAGGCGGCCGTTTTCACCGGCTGCACCGTTAGCAGCATTTCCACGCCCTTGTTCTCCATTTTACCGGCATTCAGCACGGCCCCCTGGTAGCCCGAAGTAATAGAAGCCGGCGTGAATACAATTTCCTTATCAGAGTTCTTCTTGTAGAACGTCAGATCTAACCGTACGCGGTTCTGGGCAACAGCCAGTTCGGTTCCGATTTCAAATTCTGTCGCACTAGAAGCTTTTAAGTTGCTGTTTGGAATATTGACGTTTTCAATTGTACCTAATGGATTGCCATTAAGCCCTACAGGCAAGAAAGCGTAGTTCAACTGCGTCTGGTAAGGTAAAGTAGCTTGACCCACACGCGAGTAGCCTGCCCGTAGTTTACCAAAGGCTAAGAATTCAGGCCGCCACAACTCGGAGAAGACAAATGACCCACTTACGCCCGGATAGGTAATACCCAACTCCTGATTGGCTGTAGAACTAGGGCCGGCCAGCGTTGAGAACCAGTCACGGCGCAACGTACCGGTCAAAAACAGATATTCCTTATAGGAGAGGTCCAACGAACCATACACGGATTGGATTTCCTGGTCGGTTGGGAACATTTGGCTGGACTTATTTTTGGCATTGTTAATATTGTTAAGCCCAAATACAGCTAAGTCGTTACCAATATTCTGGAATGCTTCCGTCTTAATGCGGCGGTAGCTGGCACCCAGATTAGGAGCAAATGTGAAGTTAGACCCAAACTCAAAGCTCTTTCCCACCAGACCATCGGTGTTCAGATCCGAAAACCGCGTTGTTACTTCCGTAATGCGGCCGGTAGGCAGGTAAGCCGTGCCCGAGGGCGTTACACTAGTGAAGCGGTTTGTATACCCATCTCGCCCAACACGACCTTGCAGAAAGAGGCCATTATCGAACGTATAACGTGCATTTACTGATGAGAGCAGCCGGTCACGCTCCGTATCGTTCACAAACTTGTTGGCGGCGAAGTAAGGGTTCGTGTTGTAAGGGTTGCCCGTGTTGTACATCAGCTCCGAGCCATCGGGGTTGGTGCCCGCCGACAGGCTGCGCACGTCCAGGCTGGTGGGCAGAAACAGCACGTTGAAGTTGGCGTTGCCGGCCCCGTCGGCCAGGATGGCGCGGTTTTTTGCCTGCTCCAGGATATAGTTGGCGCGGGCGTCAATCGTCAGCCGCTTGAAGGGCTCAAACGTGCCAGCCAGGTTGAAGGTCTGCCGGTCGAGGCCGGAGTTGGGCACTACGCCTTTATTGGTCAGGTTGCTGGCCGAAAGGCGGACCGAACCACCTGTGAAGCTTTTATTGAAGGCCAGGGTGTTGGTCCAGCTGCTACCCGTGCGGTAGAAATTCTTCACGTTGTCTTTCTGGGCCACGTAGGGTCGTGAGGTACCATCGAACTGCACCACACTGGAGCCATCGAGCTTGCCGCCCCAGCTGGAGTTGCCCACCTGCGCGGCGCCAGTAGCCGTAGTAGGCTTTTGGTTGTTGGCGCCTTGGCCGTACACGTACTGCCAGTCGGTGAGGGTGTAGACTTTCTCGGCTACGTAGTTGCTGTTGAACTCCACCCCATCGTTGCCTTTGGCGCTTTTGGTGGTGATGAGAATAACCCCGGCCTTGGCGCGGTAGCCGTACAGAGCCGAAGCTGCAGCCCCCTTCAAGACCGAAATAGACTCGATATCGTCGGGGTTGATGTTGGAAATGGCGTCACCCAGGTCAGGCGAGTTGTCCCAGCGGCTGCCGGTGTTGGCCGAGCTAGGCTGGCTTTCCACGGGTATACCATTGATGACGTAGAGCGGCTGATTGGTCTGGCTTAGGCTGGATACGCCCCGAATGATAACGTTGCTCGACGAGCCCGCCCCGCCGGAGGTGGAGTTGACGTTCAAACCAGCCACTTTCCCCACCAGGGAGTTGGTTACGTTGATTTCCCGGGCCTGGGTGAGCGAAGTACCCTGGATTTCCGTAACGGAGTAACCCAGTGTTTTCCGCTCCCGGGCCACGTTCAACGCTGTTACTACAACCTCACCCAAGGCCTGCACATTTTCACTGAGGGTGATGTTAATGGTTGTTCGGCCGCGAACTGCAACCGTTTGCGGGTTGTATCCAATAGAGGAAAAGACCAAGGACGCTGTGTCGGCTACGGCCAGCGTATAGCCTCCATCGGAGTTAGTGCTGGTTCCTTGGTTTGTACCGCGGGCGAGTACCGTTACTCCGGGCAGCGCACTGCCTTGGGAGTCGGTTACCTTACCGGATATGGTTACTTGCGCGTATCCCAAGCCATGCAGGCTTAGTAGCAGCAAAAATGTAAGCCAGGTAAATCTTTTCATAGCCTTGAAGGGGTTTGGTAGGAGAAAAGGTGAGAGAACAATGACAAAGCAGCATTTCAAACACACGCGCAACCAGCCGTAACCGGCAACCAAAGCCTTTTCTCGGGGAGTGAGCCTACTCGTGCTCAGCTGCTGCCATACGCCTACTACACACTGGTTAAGCACGCAATAGCAGGTATGCAACCAGCCTTCTCAGCTGGGAAATATCCCAACGAAAGCCACGATTATACCAGGCCGTAGCCTGCCAAAAGCAGAGCCGAAACCCAAGCGAAAAAAGGAAACAGGGAAGATCTATAGAGCAGATTCTGGGTGCTCAGAATTTGCTGAAGTGCGGTGTGGCGAGGGAAGATTCGCTATTCAAGAGCCAGAAAGTGGCTTCTTCGTACACAAGCATTTTTTAGGATATGCCTAAGGCTGCTACTCTCAGCGCCTACTTATTTCGGAAGCCGAAACAGGCATTTCCAACATTCGGAGCTTCTATTAATCCAAACTTAACGCTCTATATTTCACAAAGCAAGCGTCTGACAAAAAAAAATGTGTGCGCACACGCGTTTTTTTTGGACACCGTGTCCGCACACACAAATATTTATTTCCTAAATAGTACAATAATACTATTTTCCGGTCCTTTGTCTCCCCGGATAAGTAGCCAGTAGCTTCCGCAAACTACCCAAATGGTAATTTACCATGATTCATTGCCAGACCCTATGTAAGGGCCTTCTTGGTGCCCGGGCTTGGTTAGCTTACAGCGTATGTCACCCGTTTTATTGCTTTGGGCTGGTAGGCGTGGCCTTTCAATCCAAAGAACAGTATGTAGCCGTAGCAGGGAATCAGCATTAGGTAAGCGTGCTGCAGGCCCAGCAGTTCGCTGAGCTTGCCGTAGCCATAGGGCAGCACCGCTCCGCCCCCAATGCCCATGATAAGCAGGGCCGAGCCTCGCTCAGTTAGCGCCCCCAGCCCTTTAATACCCAGCGGAAAAATTGCGGGCCACATCAGCGAGTTAGCCAACCCCAGCAGCGCCACCAGCAGCACCGACGTATAGCCCGCAGTAAACACGATGCCCAGCGTGAACACCATCCCCAGCAGGGCGCAGAGGCTAAGCGCGGTCTGCTGATTCAGCCGGCGGGGAATCAGCCAGACGCCGACGAAGTAACCTACCAGCATGGCTATCAGCGTCATAGACGTGAAGTTGCGCGCTACATCCAGGCTGATGCCCTGGGCCCGGCCATACTGCGTGATGGTGTCGCCGGCAATAACTTCCACCCCTACGCAGCAGAAAATGGCTAAAACGCCCAGCAGCAAATGCGGGAACTGCCAGATGCGCTGCGCTGGTTCCCCAGGGCCGGCCGACGCTTCTTCCGGTTGCAAATTGATTTCGGGTAAGCGCGAAAGGCGAATTAGCCCGGCGAGTACCACCAGCACGGCCGCCATAATCAGGTAGGGCCCCACCACGCGGCTAGCCAGTTGCTGGAGCAGTTCGGCTTTGGCTGCTGGCGAAGTTGTCGCCGCTAGCTGGTTTTCCAGCGCCGTAGCGCCTTTCAGCACTACGGCCCCAATAATCACCGGGCTCAGGGCGCCGGCTACCTTGCTGCAAATTCCCATAATGCTAATGCGCCGGGCCGCGCTTTCCAGCGGCCCCAGAATGCTGGCATACGGGTTGGAAGCGGTTTGCAGCAGAGCCAAACCGGCACCCTGCACGAAAAGCCCGAGCAGAAAAAGGCTGAATGAGCGCGCCCCGGCCGCTGGCACAAACACCAGTGCTCCGGCTGCCATGACCACCAACCCAAGGGCCATTCCGTTTCGCAAACCGGTTTTCTGCAGAATCAGCGCCGAGGGAAAAGCCAGAAAGACGTAGGCAATGTAGAAGGCAAACGTTACGAGCAGGGCCTGTGCGTAGGTTAGCTCACAGGCCAGTTTCAGAAACGGAATGAGCGTGCCATTGAGCCAGGTGATGAAACCGAAAATAAAGAACAGCGCCCCGATAATAGCCAGTGGCGGCACGACGCTTCGTTGGGGGTGTTGCATGGGAGTCAGGAACTGAAGGGTGCGGCTGGGCAATACAAGTGAGCGGCCGCTCCCAGTGCAGCGACCTATCTTCCTTACAAACGCTGTTGTTGGCTGATTTTCAGCCCTCGGCCATGCCGGGATAATTATCTAGAATCGATACCGCACGAAGGCTTCCATGGCCTCGTACTCGGCCAGGCCTAGCTGATCGTAGAGTTGGGCGGTGGTATGGTTGCGGTCTTCGGAACGCTGCCAGAACTCGCGCTTGTCGTTGCCGGGGAACACGGCGCTATCTTTCTGCGACTGGTGCTTGAAGATGGCCTTGCGCTTGCGCATCAGCTCTTCCGGGCTGATGGGCACCGCCATTTCGATTTCTTCAACATCCCACTCCTGCCAGGCACCGCGGTATAGCCAGAGGTGGCAGTCGGCTACCCAGGCCTCCTGCCCTTTCAGGCGGGCCAGGGCTTCGAAAATGGCATCCAGGCACACGCGGTGCGTCCCGTGCGGGTCACGCAGGTCGCCGGCCGCAAAAATCTGGTGGGGCTGAATTTCCTGCAGAATGGCTATGACTGCCTGGATATCAGCCTCGCCCAAGGGCTTTTTCTTTACCTGGCCGGTTTCGTAAAAGGGCATGTTCATGAAGTGCACGTTCGGCTCTTTCACGCCGCAAAACCGGCAGGCCGCGGCCGCTTCGCCTTTGCGGATCAGGGCTTTGATATCCTGCACCAGTGCACTGTCTTCCTCCCCCAGCTTTTTATGTTTGAGAAACTCCACAACCTCCGCGTGCTTCTGCCGCGTGTCGTCCACGCCCACGTTCATTTTCTCGGCAAAGTCCAGGGCGAAATCAGCAAAGCGGCGGGCATCGTCGTCGAAGACGGCAATGTTGCCCGACGTCTGGTAGGCCACGTGCACATCGTGCCCCTGGTCTACCAGCCGCAGCAGGGTCCCTCCCATGGAAATAACGTCGTCGTCGGGGTGCGGGCTGAAAATCAGGGCGCGTTTGATGGCGGGCAGGGCCCGCTCGGGCCGCTGGGCGTCGTTGGAATTGGGCTTACCACCCGGCCAACCCGTAATGGTGCGCTGGATGGTATTGAACACGCGCAGGTTCAGGTTGTAAGCACTGCCGGCTTCCACCAGCAGGTCGCTCAGGCTCCCGTCTTTGTAGTCTTCGTCGGTCAGCTTCAGGATGGGTTTGCGCGTGCGCAGGCTCAACCAGATAACGGCCCGCCGAATCAGGCTGTCGTCCCAGGCGCACATACCCACCAGCCAGGGCGTTTTCACGCGCGTCAGCTCCAGAGCGGCCCAGCGGTCTACAACCACTGCTACTTGTGGGTGCAGTTGCAGGAAGGAAGCAGGCACTTCGTCCGAAACCCGGCCTTCCACCATCTCCTTCAGGATTTTAGCCTTGCCCTCGCCCCAGGCCAGCAAGATTATCTTGCGGGCTTTCATGATGGTGCCTACTCCCATGGTCAGGGCCCGCAATGGCACAAACTCTTCCTTGATAAAGTCCTTGGCCGCATCGGTAATCGTAAGGGGGTCGAGCTTGACCAGCCGGGTAGTGGAGTTGATGGACGAGCCGGGCTCATTAAAGCCAATGTGCCCGGTGCGGCCAATTCCCAGCAGCTGCATGTCCAGCCCGCCGCACTCGTCAATCTGCTTTTCGTAGTGCTGGCAATACTCCTTCACTCTATCGATGGGCAATGTGCCATCCGGAATGTGGATGTTTTCGGGCAGAATGTCGATATGGTTGAAGAGTTGCTCGTGCATGAAGTACACGTAGCTCTGGAGCTCGTCGGGCTCCATCGGGTAGTACTCGTCCAGATTAAACGTAACCACGTTGCGGAAGCTCAGGCTCTCCTGCCGGTGCAGGCGGATTAGCTCCTGGTACACGCCAATAGGCGAAGAGCCCGTGGCCAGCCCAAGCACAGCCTGCTCGCCCAGTCGCTGCTTGCGGCGGATCAGCTCGGCAATTTCGTGGGCTACGCGCACTGCTCCTTCCGCTGCTTCTTCGAAGATGGTTACGGGCAGTTTTTCAAAGGTGGTTTCGGGGTAATTCAGGACTTCCATAGCTGGCTTTTCTAGGTTGTTGGTTGATGGGCCTCAGGAACGCAATGAGCAGAAACACGTAATCGTGAACAGAATCTTTCGAGCATATACTTGCACTAAAGCCATAAGGAGTGCCATTTAATGGCCACGACGCTCCCCCATCCACTTTGGGCCAGCGGAGCCGGCTCAACTCGGATTCAATATGATTTTATCCGCTATAAATTACTTGGGATGGTTCAAACGTAAACAAGTTGAAGCGCCAATGCAAACGTTTTCGAAAAAAATGTGTGCGCACACGCAAACTTTTTCTTGCAATGTGCACGCACACGCATTGGAAATACGCTAGCTTTACTACCTGACAACAACACCGCTCATTATATAACGAAAATAATATTTATTTTTACCTATATTTAGCAGCCCGCCCAAGTGCTTCCCTGGCCTTATTGCCTAATAGTTAGGTGCCCGCCGGCTTTTTGCGTATCAGGCTGCATTCCCCCGGTTTTGTCGGCAGCCAGTAAGCCGAAAAGAGCCATCAGACAATTTGCAATTCCTCCCCGCATGCCTACCGGGTGCGGCAGGCATGGTATCTTTGAAAAGTTTAAGAAAGAGTAACGTCTGATTATGAAGAAAAATGCGGTGCGCATCAAGGACATAGCGGCCAAAGCCAACGTTTCGGTGGGAACGGTGGACCGGGTCTTGCACAATCGGGGGCGGGTTGCGGAAGAGGTGCGCCAGAAAGTTCTGCAGATGATGCAGGAACTGGAGTATGAGCCCAACATGATTGCGCGTACCCTCGGCTCCAACAATACCTATCAGCTAGCCGTGCTGCAGCCCGACCATACCCTGGACCCCTACTGGGATGCGCCCTGGAATGGCATTCGCAAAGCCGGTAAGGAACTCAAGCAGTATGGCCTGGACATCACCGTGTATTCCTACAGCCTCACCGAAGTTGATTCCTTTCGCGAACAGGCCGAGGCAGCCACCCAAGCCAAGCCCGACGGTATCCTGATTGCCCCGCTGTTTTACCGCGAGTCGCTGGCCTTTTTTGCGCAGTGGCACGAGCAGGGCATTCCCTACGTGCTTTTCAACACCTACATTGCCGAGCTGCAGTCGCTGAGCTACATTGGGCAGGATTCCTACCAGAGTGGTTTCCTGGCCGGCAAGCTGGCCCAGTTTGGCCAAAGCCAGCCGGGCACGTTTCTTATCGCGCACATTGCCGAAGATATAGCCAACTCGGTACACATCACGCAAAAGGAGCGAGGATTTCGGGACTACTTCGCCCAGCTAGCCCCCGAGCCGGACAGCGCCAGCCCGGACCGGCCGAAAAACACCTTTAAGGTTATTAGCGTCGACCTCCCTCAGCCGGCTGATCCGTCGTTTGCCCGGCAGCTGAACCGTTTGCTGGATGAGGAGCAAAGCCAGCTCAAAGGCATTTTCGTGAGTACGTCGAAAGCGTTTGAAATTGCGCCCTACCTGCAGGCCAACCAGCGCGAAGATGTGCGCCTGATTGGCTACGACCTGCTGGAAAGAAATATTCACTTCCTGAACGAGGGTATCATCGATTTTCTCATCAACCAGAACCCCAAGGAACAAGGCTACCGGGGCGTGTACGCGCTGGCCGACCTGCTCATCTTTAAGAAAGACGTGAAGCCAGTGAAATACCTGCCCCTCGATATTATCACCAAGGAAAACCTGCAGTACTATCTGTAGGATTGCCCGTGTACTAGTAAAGCCTGCCCTCGCATGCCCCCCTTCAGCGCCAGCTGCTTGTGCTAATCGAGACGCTCTGTAAGATAAAAGTGCCGCTTCCCGGCGTGGGAAGCGGCACTTTTCGTTTTCTTCGTGGCTATATGCTTCTTCTGCTTTCTTACCGTCTCCGGCTGCGGATCCTACTGTTGGTGCTGGCTGCGCTGACGGGCACCAGCTTCGCCCAGGCCCAACCGCCGCCCTCCCTCCTGCTGCTTCGCCCGGCCGCCGTGTTCGACGGCGAGACCCTGCACCCCGGCTGGGTGGTACTAGTGGACCAGAACCGCATCAAGGCTGTGGGGCCAGCGGCCCAATTGCCGGCCCCGGCGGGAGCCCGCACCCTGGAGCTACCGGGGCTTACGCTGCTGCCCGGCCTCATCGAGGGCCACGCCCACCTGCTGCTACACCCCTACAACGAAACCACCTGGAACGACCAGGTGCTGACGGAATCAGTGGCATTGCGGGTAGCCCGGGCTACTACCCACGCGCGCCGCACGCTGGCAGCTGGTTTTACCACAGTGCGCGACCTAGGCTCGGAGGGGGCCGGCTACGCCGATGTAGGCCTTAAGCAGGCCATCGACCAAGGCATCATCCCCGGCCCGCGCCTGCTCATTGCCACTCGGGCGCTGGTAGCCAGCGGCTCCTACGGCCCCAAGCTCAACTCCGACCTCGATTTGCCCCAGGGTGCCCAGGAGGCCGATGGGCCCGAGGGCCTGATGCGAGCCGTCCGTGAGCAGATCGGGAAAGGGGCCGACATCATCAAGGTGTACGCCGACTACCGCTGGGGCCCGGATGAGCCCGCGCGGCCCACCTTCTCGCAGGAAGAGCTAACCCTGGCCGTGCAAACAGCTCGGGCCGCCGGCCGGCCGGTAGTAGCCCACGCCAGCACGCCTGAAGGCATGCGCCGCGCCACGCTGGCCGGGGTACAAACCATTGAGCACGGCGACGGCGGCACCCTAGAAATCTTTAAGCTGATGCAGCAGCGTGGCGTGGCCCTCTGTCCGACCGTGGCCGCTGGTGATGCCGTTTCTCAGTACCGGGGCTGGCAAAAGGGTCAGCAGCCCGAGCCGGAACGCCTGCTGCAGAAGCGCCAGAGTATGAAAGCGGCCCTGCAAAGCGGCGTACCGCTGGCTTTTGGCGGCGACGTGGGCGTATTCGCGCACGGCGACAACGTGCGCGAGGCTGAGCTGCTGGTGCAGGAATACGGTCTCTCGCCCCTGGCTGTCGTACGGGGTTTCACCAGCCAAAATGCCCGGATTTTCCAGCTCCCCGACCGGGGCCGTATTCAGGCCGGCTTGCTGGCCGACCTCATTGCCGTATCCGGTGACCCTACCCAGGACATTGCAGCCTTACGCCGGGTGCAGTGGGTGATGAAAGACGGAAAAATAGTGAAAGAGTAAACCACCGATTTCGGGCGGATTTTGCGGATTACCGGGATTTTGGGGACGTTACCCTTACCTAGTTTATCAGCCGGCGCAAGCGCCGGCTGACCACAAAAAAGAAGGCTTCCCACTGTACGAAGCCTTCTTTTTTTGGTAGATCAGTCGACTCCACAATCCGTGGAATCCGGAAAATTCGCCCGAATCCGTGGTTTCTACGGGCGCTCAATACCCAGCTTTTGAAGCTGGTCGGCATATTTATCGTAAATCACCTGCAAGTCGGCGCCGTGCTTGGCGGCATCCACGCCAATGCTCACGTTGGCCCGGTGAAAGCGGTGCAGGTGGCTGATGTGGGGGCAAATGACGGGCAGGTGCCCAGCCAGCAGGAAGCGCACGTACAAGTCCAGGTCCTCGGCCATGCGCAATTCCTCGTCGTAGCCGCCCACCTCATCAAACAGCTGGCGTGAGTAGCACACGTTGCCCTGAATGAAGTGCTCGGCCCGGAAAATAGCGCGTAGCATATCCGTGGGCGTTTCAAACTGCCAGGCATAGTAATCTTCGGAGGGCAGGTAGCGCCGTTCCTCATCTACACGCAGGAAATCGGCTACCAGCCAGGGGCGGCCGGGGTTGGCTTGCACTTGGGCCGCGTAGTGGTAGATGGCGCGTTGCAGCAGCAGGTCGTCATCGTCGAGGGGCACCAGCCAGGCGTCGGGCGCGGTAGTGCGCACCAGCAGGTTGCGGGCCGGGCCCGGTAGCAGCTTAGTGGCGCTGCTTTCGTAACGGAGGCGCTCCTGGGGGTGAGCCGTCAGCCAGGCCGGGGTGCCATCGGTGCAGGCATTCTCGCAAATGAGGTGGTCGAAGGTAATATCGAGCGGAGCTGTAACGCTGGCTTGTACGCTGGCAATGGCCTCCGGCAGGAACTGCTCGCGGTTGTGCGTGGGAGTGATAACGGTAAAGTGCATGGCCTCTCTTTCGCAAAAAGGGCAAAAAAGTTGCTTGGTGTGCAGTCCCCGCGTAAACATTCCCTCCTTTTCTGGCGTTACCGCCACAGGCAGTTCGCTTGTTTTATGGCCAGATTTGTCGTGACCTTACGCCTTCCCGAGTATTTCGACGAAGGATTTATGGCGCTTATTCCCGCGCACCGCACCTTCGTCAACCAGCTTATGGAGGAAGGCGCGGTGGAAGTGTACGCCATCAGCGCCGACCGTTCCCGGGGCTGGATTACCATGAATGGCGCCTCGAGCGAGGAAGTGCGGGCCGTGGTAGAGCTGCTGCCGCTATACCGCTACTTCCGCCAGGTTGAGATTGATGAGCTGTTTTTGTTTGACAGTACAGCGTCGCGGTTTCCCCGCATCAGCCTCAATTAGTTTTACGCGCTACTTGGTGTCCGTATCCGGCCCGATTTATGCAGGCTGCGCCTCTACCTATTGCTCTATGCTACTTCCGCTGATGAACCGCTTGCTTTGCTTTGTTACCGGTGCCGCCTTCGTGGGCATTGCGTTGGGCGCCGCCCCGCCGGAGAAAATGACCACCGCCGTACTGGTTTCGCGCCTCAGCAGCGCCATCGACCACCTCAAAACGCTGCGTTGTACCGTGCGGGCGCAGGAGCGTATGGAAGGCGGCTACCAGCAGGCCCGCACCCAGATGAAAATAGCCTACAACCCGCTGCGGCTGTATTTACGCAACCAGAAGGGCGTGGAGGTACTCTATACGGCGGGCCAGAACGACAACGAAGCTTTTGTCTACCCCAACAGCTTCCCCTACGTCACCGTCAGCCTCGACCCCAATGGCACGCTGATGCGCCGTAATCAGCACCACAGCATCTTTCAGGCGGGCTTCGGCACTATTGCGGGTTTGCTTCACGGCTCCCCCCAGCGCACCGACCACAGCTACGAACGTTCCTTCCGCTACGCCGGCGACACCACGGTAGCGGGCCGCCCCAGCTACATTCTGCGCTCCGATTTCCCGCAGTTCCGCTACGTCACTTACAAGCCCGCCAAGGCCGAAACCATAGCCCAGATTGCTGATAAGTTTGGCTGCGGCGAGTACCGCATTCTGGAGCGCAACAACCTCTCCTACGGCGCCACGGTGCCGGCCGGCAAAGCCGTGCAGGTACCCAACGCCTACGGCCGCCGCACCATAGTGTGTGTGGACCAGACCACTTTTTTGCCCCTGGTGGTACAGGTCCACGACGACAAAGGGTTGTTTGAGAAGTTCGAGTTCTCGGAGGTTGTTCCCAATCAGCCCATTGCCCCCGCCGAGTTCCAGAAAGGCTACAAAGGGTACAAGATCTGAACCACGGATTCGCGCGGATTTTTCGGATTTCGCGGATTTTGCTTGCAAAACAAAAGGGCTTGCCTTTCGGCAAGCCCTTTTGTTTTGCAAGCAAAGATTACTGGCGCCAACTACAAAATCCGCGAAATCCGAAAAATCCGCGCGAATCCGTGGTTCAGAACTCGTAGTTAGCGGCGCATGGTTTTTTCGATGTGGTCCCACATGTCGGAGGTGAGGAGTTCGAGCTTGTTGAACTCGCCGGCGCCGTTCAGCCACTCGCCCCCGTCCAAGGTTACCACTTCACCGTTCATGTAGGCCGCGAAGTCCGACACCATGTAGGCGGCCAGGTTGGCCAGCTCCTGGTGGTTGCCCACGCGCTTGAGGGGTACGTTGGCGGCGGGGTCGAGTTTGGAGGCCAGCGGCTCAGGGAACAGGCGGCTCCAGGCGCCTTCCGTCGGGAACGGGCCGGGGGCAATGGCGTTGGAGCGGATGCCGTATTTGGCCCACTCCACGGCCAAGGACCGCGTCATGGCCAACACACCGGCTTTGGCGGCCGCCGAGGGCACCACGAAAGCCGAGCCCACGGAGGCGTACGTAGTAACGATGTTGAGAATGGTGCCGGGCTTTTTCTCCGCAATCCAGTGCTTGCCAAAGGCCAGGGTGCAGTTGTAGGAGCCTTTCAGGACGATGTCCACAATCACGTCAAACGCTTTGTGGCTGAGGCGTTCCGTGGGGCTGATGAAGTTGCCGGCCGCGTTGTTGAGCAGCACGTCTACGCCCCCAAACTCCGCAATGGTGCGCTGGAGCATGGCCTCCACTTCGTCGTACTTGCGCACGTCGCACTGCACGGCCAGCACATTGGCGTTGCCGGTTAGCTCCCGAAGCTCGGCGGCCGTTTTTTCCAGCACGTCCAGCTTGCGCGAGCTAATGGTGACGTTGGCGCCAAGCTGCAGGAAGTAGGTAGTCATGGCGCGGCCGAGGCCGGTACCGCCACCGGTTACCACAATGGTTTTGCCCTGCAGGGCGTTGTCGCGGAGCATGGGCTGGGCGTAGGGATGGGAAGAGGACATCGGAAAAACAGGTTTAGAAGAACAGAATGGATGGGGTAGCCGCAAGAACGGCAATTGTTTCTAGTTAGTCGGCATACATACCATCTGAGTTTTTCGGACTTTCGCCCCATCATGACGTCATCCTCTTCCTCACCTACCCTTGCCGTACTGGGCTGCGGCTGGCTGGGCTTACCCCTTGCGCAGGCCCTGGTGGCCGCTGGCTACGCAGTGCGTGGCTCAACTACTTCCCCCGATAAGCTTCCTACGCTGGCAGCGGCTGGCATTCAGCCTACGCTTCTGCAACTCACGCCAGAACTGTCCGACGATGATCCAGCGCTGGCGGCATTGCTAAGTGGCACCGAAACGCTGGTGCTGAACGTACCCCCGCGCGCCAGCTCCGGTATACCTTACTTAGCCGTGTTGCGGCCCGTAGCAGCCGCCGTGCAGCGGCACGGGGTGCGCCAGGTGCTGTTTGTGAGTTCTACCGGCGTATATCCGGATGTAAACCAGCCCTTGACGGAAGCCGATGCCCTGGCCAGCGCTGAGGCAACTTCTCCCCTGCTGCAGGCAGAATACCTCTTTGCCACGTTGCCAGGTGTGCGCGCTACGGTAGTCCGAATGGCCGGCCTGATCGGCCCGGGGCGCCCGCCCGGCCGTTTTTTGGCGGGCCGCCAAGCGGTGGCCCAGGGCAGCGCGCCCGTTAACCTTATTCATCTTACCGACTGCGTGAGCATTTTGCTGTCTATCCTGAAGCACCAGCTTTGGGCGGTTACGCTGAACGCTAGCGCTGCCCAGCACCCACTACGGCGCGAGTTTTACCCTGTTGCGGCTCGTTTCCTGGGTTTAGAGCCCCCTACTTTTCTGCCCGAAGAAGCCGGCGGCAAAACCATCGACAGCACTCAACTGCGGCAGCTCACGGGCTACTCCTTTCAGCACGATGACTTGCTGGCCGCCCTGGCGTATTGTTGAATTGCTTGTTACTAGCGGTGTCAGCTGCTGGGCGAGCTGCTTTATCAGCTTGATAACCGACAACTAATACCGAACAACCAGCAACAGAAAGCACGGCGTATCTTTGCATTGTGAATGATATTTCTTCGACGGTGGCGGTGCTGGGTGGGGGCGCGGCAGGTTTTTTTGGGGCCATTGCCTGCGCCGAGGCCAATCCGCACCTGACTGTTTACCTGCTCGAGAAAACCGGCAAAGTGCTGAGCAAAGTGCGCATTTCGGGTGGGGGCCGCTGCAACGTGACGCACGCCGCCGACACCCCCGCCCAGCTCGTGCAGCACTACCCGCGCGGCGCCCGGCAGCTGAAGGAGCCGTTCAAGCAATTCGGAGCCGTAGACACCGTGCGCTGGTTTGAGCGCCGGGGCGTCCGCCTCAAGACGGAAGCCGACGGCCGCATGTTCCCGACTACCGATTCGTCGGAAACTATTGCGCAATGTTTGCTGGAGGCCGCCCGCAAAGCCGGCGTGCAGGTTCTCACGCACACGGCGGCCGAGCAAATTGCGCCGCTGCCCGAAGTTGGTTTCCGACTCATGCTTTCCAACCCGCAGCTGCCTACGCTGAACGTAGCGCGGCTACTCATTGCCACCGGCGGCGCCCCCAAGAGCGCGCAGTACGACTGGCTCCGGCAACTGGGCCACTCCATTCAGGAGCCCGTGCCCAGTCTGTTCACCTTCAACGTGCCCGACTCGCCGCTGCAGGAGCTGCCAGGCGTAAGCGTGCCCCGCGCCCGGGTGCGCATTGCGGGGGAAAAGCTGGAATACGAGGGCCCAGTGCTCGTTACGCACTGGGGTGTGAGCGGCCCGGCCGTACTCAAGCTCTCGGCCTGGGGAGCCCGCCGACTGCACGACCTCGATTACCAAAGCACGGCCCTCGTCAGCTGGCTGCCGGATTTTACGGAAGACACCCTGCGCCAGCACCTGCAGGACTACCGGGCCCAGCACGGCAAAAAGACCGTACTCACGAACCCACTGTTCGGACTGCCCCAACGCCTGTGGCGGACGCTGGCGGAGCAGGCCGGCGTAGGCACCGAGACCCGTTGGAACGAGCTACCCGCCAAGCTGCAAAACCGGCTGATTGAAAACCTGCTGCGCACCTCGCTACCCATGCACGGCAAAACCACTTACAAGGAAGAGTTTGTGACGTGCGGGGGCATCACGCTGGGCGAGGTAAACATGCAAACCATGGAAAGCCGCGTGGTGCCAGGCCTGCACTTCGCCGGTGAGGTCCTGGACATCGACGGCATCACTGGGGGCTTCAACTTCCAGGCAGCCTGGACGACCGGCTACCTCGCTGGCCGGGCTATGGGTGAGCTGGTGAAATAGAGAGATGCTGCGTTGGCATTGCGAGGCGGAACCGCAACAAGTCCCCGAACAATGCATAAAGCTCCGCCATGTAACAAACCTGTGACTCGCGCGCTACCATTAAGCGTAGCAAGCAGAAAACGGGGCTGATGTTGCTCCGGACAGATGGCTACGCTTCGCTCGGCCTGACTGCGTTGTCCCACCTCGCAAAAGCACCAGCTTCCAATTCTACCCGTTCATTGCTCGCAACCCTGCGCAAGTTTTGGGAGTAAAGAAACCTGTAGTTTCTCTTTCCCACACCCAAAACTATTCTCAGATAATGGAAGCTAAAGTCACCCAAGCCCTCGTAAACGAACTCCTTGAAACCCTGAAAGATGGGCAAAAAGGCTACGCCGAAGCAATGACCGACGTAGAAGACCCCCAGTTGAAGGAAACCTTCAAAAAGTACGCCGCTCAGCGCTCCGAGTTCATTACCGAGCTGGAAGACCAGATGTTCAAGCTGAACCTGAAGCCCGAAGAAGAATCTTCGGTAACCGGAACGGTACACCGCGCCTGGATTAACCTGAAAGGCGCCCTCACCAGCAAGGACAACAAAAGCATTCTGAACGAGTGCGAGCGGGGCGAAGACTACGCCAAAGCCGCCTACAACAAAGCCGCCGAAGCCCAGGACCTGCCCGCCGACCTGAAATCGGTTATCCAGAAGCAGGCCAGCGGCATCCGCGAAGCCCACGACACCATTCGTGCCCTGCGCGACTCGGCTAAGTAAGAACCACGGATTCGCGCGGATTTTTCGGATTGCGCGAATTTCGGGGACGATTTGATAAGTAACAGAAAAGCCTCTATGAATGGAGGCTTTTCTGTTTCTGCTAATTCCGGGCGCTGGCTGGTTTCCTTTCATGTGTCATCCTGAGCAGAGCGAAGGACCTTGCCACGCCCAAATGAGTTGTTGCAACGTGCTATGGTCCTTCGCTCTGCTCAGGATGACACATGAAACAAGAAAAAGGCTTCGCGCAATGCGAAGCCTTTTTCTTGAACAGTAGAATCGTCCCCGAAATCCGGGCAATCCGAAAAATCCGTGGTTCTACTCGTCGAAGTTGTTGTCTTCGCGCTTGCCTTTGTAGCCACCACCGTAGGAGCCGCCACCACGGTTGCCACCGTAGGAGCTACCACCTTCACGACGGTCGCCGCCATAGGAGTTGCCACCACGGTTGCCGCCGTAGGAGCCACCACCGCGGTTGCCGCCGTAGGAACTGCCGCCTTCGCGACGCTCACCGTAGGAGCCACCGCCGCGGTTGCCGCCGTAGGAGCCGCCACCGCGGTTGCCACCGAAGCCGCCCTCACGACGCTCGCCACCGCCGAACCCACCCGGGCCCCGACGAGGACGCTCACCGCCACCGAAGCCGCCGCGGTTACCGCCTTCCTGCTGCGCATCACCTTCCTGGCGGGGCGTAGCAATGTTGAAGGCTACGGGCCGACCCTGAATGGTGCTACGGCCCAGCTGGCTGATAACTTCTTCTACAAACTCATTCGGCACTTCCACGAAGCTGAACTTGTCGTAGAGGGCAATGTCCCCAACTTTACCGGCCGTGAGGCTGGTATTTTCGGCAATCAGGTCCACGATGTCGCGGGGGTGCAGACGGTCTTTCTTACCCATCGTGACGAAGAGGCGCGTGAAGCCGGGGCGGGCAGCACCTTGGGTGCGGCTGGCGTCGAGGCTTTCCTGGGCACGCTTGTCTTCCTTCATCGTCATTTTTAGCAAGGCAGCGGCTACGTCCAAGGACGTAACGCCGTCTTCCTGATCCTGATCGATGAGGCGCTGCACGCGGGCAATGTATTTGTCCAGGTTACCCTTTTCAATTACCTCCTTGATGGAGTTCAGCATCAGCGTGGTTTTCACCTCCGACACATCTTCGAAGCTGGGCACGCGCTCCTGCTTGATGGTGGCTTTGGTGAAGCGCATGATGTCGCGCAGCTTATAGATGTCGCGGCCGCTCACGAAGGTGAAGGCTTTACCGGTTTTGCCGGCGCGGCCGGTGCGGCCAATGCGGTGCACGTAGTACTCCTCGTCGGCGGGCAGGTCGTAGTTCACGACCACCTCCACGTTCTCCACGTCGATGCCGCGGGCGGCTACGTCAGTGGCTACGAGGATTTCCAGCGTGCCTTTACGGAATTTGTCGAGGGTATTCTGGCGCTGCTGCTGGCCCATGTCGCCGTGCAGGCCTTCGGCGAAGTAGCCTTTGGCTTGCAGGTCGCCCACAATCTCATCCACCATGCGCTTGGTGTTGGCGAAGACGATGCCCGACTTGATGTTGTACATGTCGATCAGACGCGTCAGCACGTCCTTCTTCTGAGGGCCACGCACCTCGAAGTAGCTCTGCTCGATGTTAGTCACCGTCATTTCCTGATGGTTGACCTTCACGATCTGCGGATCCTTCTGGTAGCGCTTGGTCATCTCCATGATCGGCTTGCTCATGGTAGCCGAGAAGAACACCGTCTGGCGCTGCTCGGGCATTTTCTTGAGCACCGTCTCGATGTCGTCGCGGAAACCCATGTCGAGCATTTCGTCAGCTTCGTCGAGGATGATCATCTTACAGGCATCCAGCTTGAGGGTGCCCCGCTCGATGTGGTCCATCACGCGGCCGGGCGTGCCAATTACGATCTGCACGCCGCGCTCCAGGGCGCGGAACTGCCGGTCGTAGGAGCTACCGCCGTAAATCGGCACCACGGCCAGACCACGCTTGTACTTGCCCAGCTTCTGGATTTCGCCGGAAACCTGCACAGCCAGCTCGCGGGTGGGGCAAAGCACAATGGCCTGCACCTCGCGGGAGTCGGTGTCGATAAGTTCGATGGCGGGGATGGAGAAGGCGGCGGTTTTGCCGGTGCCCGTCTGGGCCTGCCCGATTACGTCGCGGCCCTGCAGCATCACGGGAATAGCGGCCTCCTGAATGGGGGAAGCTTCTTCGTACCCAACTTCGGCAATGGCACGCTGCATTTCTTCAGAGAGGGTCAGCTCGCTGAATTTCATTTTTACCTTTTCTTGTTCCATGTCTGTGATAATGGAGTGGAGACTATAGCTCTGAAAACAGCGGATTCAGCGACGCTCTTCTCCCACTCTACACAACGACAAGTGACGGAAGCAACGGACGGAAGACAAAGCCGGCCCAACAGGTTTTTTTACGAGGCAGCTCACAAGCTGCGCAGAACGTGGCCGTTCTCAAATGCGGCTGCAAAGGTACGGATAATTTACGGCAATGGCTATCTAAGCGCTTATTTAATCTAGTTATATGTTGATTTTCTGACGATTGCACTATTGGACGCAAGCCACTCTAAGGCTGTTTAACCAAAGGCCCGGCCGAAACCTGTTAGCTTTGACTCTCACTCCGCTGCCAATGGACACCTCTCCCGAGCCGTTTCGCTTTACCCACTTTATCACGGTACAGCCCGAGGATATCGACGCGCTAAACCATGCCAACAACGTGCGCTACGTGCAGTGGGTGCAGGACACGGCCGGGGCGCACTGGCTGGCAGCCACGCCCGCTGAGGAGCAGCCGAACTACGTGTGGGTGGTGCGGGAACATCATATCCGTTACCTCGCTTCTGCCCTGCTCGGCGACGAGCTGCGCTGCACCACCTGGGTCTCAAAAATGGAAGGCGTGACCTCGCAACGGCACGTACGCATTGAGCGGGCCGCGGATAGCAAGCTGCTCTGCGAGGCCGAAACCCAGTGGGTATTACTCGACCCGAAGACCATGCGGCCGATGCGCATCACCCCGGAGGTGGCTGCGCGGGTGTGGGAGGCTGTATAGGGCAGTGAACCAACTTTGCTACTTACAGCAGCTCGGTATCAGGCAGCAACGGCAGATATTCTAGGGAAATTTGCCGCTCCAAAATGCGCGCTGAAACATCACTAACTACTAGAATCGGGCAAGGCCCGTCCTCTACGGTTAGCAGGCACCAACTATAGTCAGCAGGAAACAGGTAAGCCGTAGCATCGCTTGCCTTCTGGTAGAATCGGATGTATTCTTCCACGGTGACTTGCTACACAACTTCCTCTCCTGTGGGCAACACCTCATGCACCTGCGGCCCCCACCGAACGGCGTCCTCAACGTACAGATTGAGCTTGACGGCTGGAGCAAGTTCATCAAGCAAAGAGGCCAGTTGTCCCTGCGTCTGCTCCGACAGCGTATTGAAGCCTGCTTTCCGCCACGGCAAATCATGGAAAAGCCGATACGTATAGGGCAGGCGAAACCGGGCCGCTAACGCCTGAAAAGTAGTAGGCTGATACACGGGCTTACGGCCGGGCGTATGGACGCCGTACTGCGTCCAGATAGTGGCATTCTGGTTGAGTTGCTGAATGGAAGTTTTTTCCGGCTTGACCAGGTCAAAGGGAAAATCCGGAATAATACCCACTACTGGCAGCAGCGAATAATAGCCAGAAAAGCCATCTGGCAGCAGGTGGCGCAACAACAGCGGACTGGGCCGCGGCTTGTCAATCAAGACACCAGGCAACCAGTCGAGGGCGGATAAATCGGTGGTGAATTCCATTCGCCAAATCAACGCAATCCTGCGACCTTTACCATAGATTATTCCCACCCAATGCCCGCTACCTTCCGCATTTATTCCGCTTCTGCCGGCTCCGGCAAAACCTACCAGCTTACCAAGGAATACCTGCGGCTGGCCCTGGGCGCCAACGAAGCGGGCTACTACAAAAGCATTCTGGCCATAACCTTCACCAACGCCGCCGCGGCCGAAATGAAGGAGCGCATTATTGGGGCCCTGCGCGGGTTTTCCAATCCCGGCGTTGACGCCAAAGCAGATGCCCTACTGGCCGAGCTGGCCGAGGAGCTGTACGCCGACGGCCTGCTGCCCCGCACGCTGGACACGCCCGAGCAGCGCCAGCAGCAGCTGCGCCGCCGGGCCCAGCAAACCTTCAAGCTGGTGCTCTACCACTACGCCGACTTTGCCGTGAGCACCATCGACTCGTTTGTGCAGCGGGTGGTGCAGGCTTTCACGCGGGAGCTGGGCTTGCCGGCCGCCTTCGAGGTGGAACTGGACGACGAATCGGTGCTGCACGCGGCGGTGGCCTTGCTGCTGGACAAGGTAAACCGCGGCGAGGAGCACGCCCTGCTCACGCGCACCCTGCAGGACTACGCCCTGAGTAAGGCCGAGGAAGGCCGCAGCTGGAACCAGCTGCCCGACGAGATGATGCGCTTCGGCAAGTTTCTGCTGAATGAGTCGGTGCACGAGGCCGTGGCCCAGCTGCAGCAGATGGAGCTCAAGGAGTTTCGCACCCTGCACAAAACCCTCAAGCAACGCCGGGAGCAGATGCAGGCCGACATGCAGGCCCTGGGCGACCGGGCGGTGGAAGCCCTGGCGCAGCACGGCTTGGTGCCGGACCAGCTGGCGGGCGGCAGTCGGGGCGTACACGCCCACTTCACTAAGCCCCTGCGCTGGCTCGAAGACCCCGTTGGCACGCCTACCAGCACGGCCCGAAAGGCGGCCGACTCGGGCAAGTGGGGCAGCGCCGACGCTATGAAAGGCCCCCTGAAACCCGCCCTGGAGGCCGTAGCCGGCGAGCTAACCGAGGTATTTCAGGAGCTGGAGCAGCGCCGCGACCAGTACCTGAGCCAATACCTGCTGATTGAGGGCATGCTGCCGCAGCTGTTCCACGTGTCCTTGCTAAGTGAGCTGAGCAAGGCCGTGCAGCAGGTAAGCCAGGATCGCAACGTGGTGCTGATTGGCGAGTTCAACCGACGGCTGGCCCAGATTGTGCTGCGGGAGCCGGTGCCGTTTCTGTACGAGCGGCTGGGCGAGAAATACCAGCACCTGCTCATCGACGAGTTTCAGGACACCTCGGAGCTGCAGTGGAACAACCTGCTGCCGCTGGTGGAAAATGCCGTGGCGGGCGGCAACCTAAGCCTGGCCGTGGGCGACGCCAAGCAAGCCATTTACCGCTGGCGCGGGGGCGAGATGGAGCAAATCCTGCGCCTTTACCAGGGCCATACGCTGCCGCTCATCAACCGCGCCCAGGACGAGGAAACCCGCGACATTCTGGAAGCGCGCTATATCGGGCTGGAAGGTGCGCTGGAACCCGCCTCTCTGCAAACCAACTACCGCTCGGGTCCGCAGATCATCCAGTTCAACAACGACTTTTTCACGCACGTTTCGCAGAGCCACCCGCAGCTGGAGCTGGTGCAACAGATCTACGACGCGGAGTTTGTGCAGAATGCACCGAAGGCCTCACCCCCCAGCCCCCTCTCCCGTGGAGAGGGGGAGCCTGACGATTCCGGTCAACTTCCCGGGGCTGCTTCGCCTGCGCTCAGCAGCCCCGACTCAGACGAATACTCGTCAGCAACCAGCACCGTAGGCCAGTTTGTGCTGACAGCTGATGCGCGCGCCTGGGAGAAGACATCGGATTTCGCCAAGGAAATGCGGCGGCACCCTACTCCGGCGGAGGAAGTACTCTGGCAGGAGCTTCGGGACGGCAAGCTGGGCTCGAAGTTTCGGCGCCAGCACGTCATCGGCACGTTTATCGTGGATTTCGTGTGCATTCCGGGCCTGCTGGTCGTAGAAATTGACGGCGAAGTCCACGGCGACCATGAACAGGCTGAATATGACGCAGGCCGCACCCACGAACTAGAAGGACTCGGCTACCGGATCGTCCGCTTTACCAACCACCAAGTACTGCACCAACTTCCGAACGTACTTGACACCCTTCACCAGGCGCTAAACCAACCAAACCCAACAGAATCTGACGTGCACGGCGGGGCTGCGCAGCGCGAGCGAAGCAGCTCCGCCCCGTCAGCACGACCGTCGTCAGACTCCCCCCTCTCCGCGGGAGAGGGGGGCCGGGGGGGTGAGGCCCACGTCGAAATCCTGCTTACTCAGCCCGATGCGCCCGCCCGCCGGTACCTCCCCGCCGAAGGCCGCTACACCGACGAGCCCCTGCCCGGTCACACCGGCGCGGAATCCCTCGACTACGACGAAAGCACGCTCTACCTCACCCTGGCCCTGGTAGAGCAGGCCTTGGCCGACGGCTTTCGGCTGGAAGACGTGGCCGTGCTGTGCCGCCGCCGCGACCAAAGCCGGCGGGTGGCCAAGTTTTTGAAAGAGCGCGGCTACGATATTATCTCGGCGGATTCGCTGTCGTTGGAGTTTGCCGAGGTGGTAAATTTGCTGGTCGCTATTCTGCGGGTGCTGCACCAGCCTGCCAACTCCCTGGCCCGGGTGGAAGCCCTGCTGCTAGTCGACAAAGTGGTGCGTGGGGTGCCGCCCACTCCTACCCGCGCCCGGCGCATCGGCGAAATTGCCAAGGAGGAGCGCAGCAAGCCGTTTTTTGACGAGTTGCGCCGCCTGGGATACGACGTGCAGGAAAAGCAAACCGGCAACCTGGACCTCTACGAGCTCAGTGAGAAGCTGATGGGGTTGTTTGGCCTGCTGCACCGCCGCGAGGAAAGCGAGTACCTGTTCCGCTTTCTGGATCTGACCCTGGAGTACTCCCTACGCTTCGGCAACAACCTGGGTAACTTCCTGGCTTACTGGGACCAGCGCAAAAGCAACCTGAGCATCAATGCCCCGGCCGGACGCGGCGGGGCCGTTACCATCACCACGGTGCACAAGGCCAAGGGCTTGGCCTACGGCGTGGTCATTGTGCCCTGGGCCGACTGGAGCCTAGAGCCCAGCTCGGCTTTCGGGGGCTCCTACCTCTGGGGCCGGCTGGAGGCTGACGACAAGCCCGTGGCCGAAATGCCGCCGGTGGCCGTGGTCAAGCAGCGCAAGGAACTGGCCCAGACCGTGCTGGCAGACCAGTACGCCGAGGAGCGCGAAAAAACCTTCGTGGAGGCCTTGAACCTGCTCTACGTAGCCTTCACCCGTCCCCGTCACCGCCTCTACATCATCACCCGCCGCCCCGACGCGGGTAAATCCGGGAAGGACGAAACCGCTCCGGCCACCAACATTGCCCAACTGCTGCAACGCTACCTCTTAAACCTGGGCCAGTGGAACGAGGAACAGCTTACGTACGTGCTCAGCCAGGGTGCCTCAGCCGCCGCTCAAACCAACCCGCCGCAGCCAGCAGCCAGCAACCAATTCGCCCTCACCAACCTGAACACGGCCGACTGGGAGCAGCGCCTGCGGCTGCGGCGGCACGCCAGCACCGTGTTCGACTTCTCGGAACAGCAGCAGCAGCGCGAGTGGAGCCGCAAGCTGCACTTTGCCCTGCGCCGCGTTATTATGACCCCGGATGTGGAGCGCGTGGCGGGGCAGCTCACGGCTGAGGGGCTGGTAAGCCGCCGCGAGCAGCCCGAGCTGCTCCAGCGTCTGCGCCAAGTGGTGCAGCACCCGCAGCTGACTCCCTACTTTCAGCCCGGCGTTATTGCCGAGACGGAGCGGGAAATTCTGGTGGGTGGCGCCCCCCGCGAAGATTACAAGCCCGACCGGGTAGTATTTGAACCCAGGCTGGGTGAGGGCCGGGGCCGCGTCACGCTTCTTGATTTCCGGGTACCGCCGCCCGAAGACCGGCACCAACAGCTGGTCCGCCAGTACGGGCAGCTGTTCAAGCGCCTGGGCTTTGCCGACGTGCGCGGGCTGCTGTACTACTTCGAGACGGAGGAAGTAGTGGAGTTTAGCTGCTGAGTTGGTAGCGGATGCGGCCCGTGCGGGTGTCCACATACAATAGGTGAGCCTGGCCGGAGCTGCCGTATAGCTTGATAGCCCGCTCCAAAGGCCGGCGGGGCGCTTGGAACTTCTCCAGCTGGCTCAGCTTGAGTTCCTGGGGATTTTCGGGATGTTGCTGGCTGATAAGATGCACGCTATTCCGGGCTTCATCCAGCAAGTAATAGGTGCTCGTCTGCCATACATACCGGCGCGGCACAAGATATCCCAGCTCGTTGGAGAAACCGTCGTAGCGGAATGCAGCCAGGGGCTTGCCGGTGAGGTCAAGTACCTGGGCATTAGCAGTGCGCTGCAGACGCGGTTCGCGCACCTCCTCTATTCCTTGACCTCCTTCCTCCAGCTTAACCAACTGGTGCGTTACGTAGTCGTAGGCCACGAACAGGGTACTGTCGCTCAGAAAAAAAGCCGCAACGAGCTCCGCGTTCTTCTTTTGCAAGTTCATACGGCGCCCGTTCGGCAGAATCAACTCCTGGCAAGTTAGGATAGTGGCCCCGTTGACGGCCTGGGCCACGCCGCAGTCGGCCTCATTCCCACCCGCCCAGTTTCCTTCGGTCAGCTTTTGAATCCGCCCATCCAGGCCCAACATCAGGAAGCACTGCGTGCCGACGTCAGTGCCGTCAGGTACAAAGCTTTGGCTGAACAGCAAGGCCTTACGGGGGCATTATACCCCACAAAGTCAGGTCCGATAAGCACGCTGTTGATGGTCAGGTCGTGGCCGGCCGCTTTGTAGAAATTAGGCTTGCGCAATACACGTTGAAACAGACGTTTGCCCTGGCCGTCGTACAGCTCATAGGTAAAGCTGGCGTCGACGCCGCGGATGGTATCTATCATCTGTCGGGATTCTCCGGCCACAGGCTTCTGGATATGCTGAAGCTGCGTACTGCTGTCGGATCGGGCACGCATTCGCAGGCGGTACGATTTCCCATCTATGCGCAAAAGAGTATCTAGCTGTTCGGCGTGGGCACCCATTACCCAACTACTTTCCTCACTATAATCGGTGGTATCCTGCCTGGGCTGAACGGCGGGCTGCACTACTGTGGACTGCTTTACAGTAGCCGGAGGTGTCACCCGAGCTTCGGTGGTAGCTGTTTGGCGGGTCTCACAACCCACCAGGCCCAACAATAACAAGCCGTAGAATGTGTTACGCATAGAAAACCCCGGCCTGCCAGGTAACAGTAGCGCCGGGGCCACAAGATGCGCAAAACCTTACACCTGCGCTAGCCGGTTGGGGCCGCTACCAAAGGCCTGTTTAGCGGCGCGCACTACTTCGGGCACGGCCAGGGCCAGCGAGGCTACCGACAGCACGTTGGCCATCTGGCAGTAGAAGCACAGGGCCTTGTTTTCCTGCCATTCTTCGCGGGCCAGCGTCAGGTTCGTGAGGACGTCGCTCAGGATTTTGCCGCCCATAGCCAGGGGCACCCAGGGCTTGAGCAGGGCGCGGTCTTTGCCGCCGGCTGAGGCCAGGGCCGTAGTGAAGGCGTAGGTGATGAGCATGCCGGCCGCATCGGGCGTGTCAAGGCGCTTGTAACCGTAGTCGGAGGCGTCCACCTTATCGGAATCGAACGGGCCGATGGGCGGGTCGGGCAGGTGGCGGATGATGCCGGTCTGGTACAAGGTCACGATCTGGCCCATGGCGGCCCCCAGCAGGGAAAGGCCGATAATCCAGCGGCGGCGCTTGAGGTCAGGAGTTTGGGCGGTGCGCAGTTCGCGGCTGAGTCGCGTCGGGTTCATGGCAGCGGACGTTTCGAATGAAAATGGGTACGTCTTCGGTACGGCGCACCGGCTGAGAAGGGAGGTATAGGATTTGGCTATGCCCCCGTCAGCTGCACAGTCAGCTCGTCGCCGTTGATTCGAAAACCCTTCACCTGATCTGGCAGCGGCGGTTGGGCTTCGCGCAGCGCGTACAGGCCTATTTCCCGCAGCTTCTGCCAAGTAAGTGTATGGCCATCCACGTAAATCAGCCAGGACGTTACGCCCGCTTCGGCGCCGGGCGCGGCTTCCAGCAGCTGGAGCAACACTCCATCGGCCCAGGGATGCACAAACTCCGATACGGCCACCTCATGCAGACCGGCTATAGGCGGCTGGGTAAAGAGCTGCCGGGTAAAATTCTCTTCGTATGATATCTCGTATAACCAACCATCCAGCAAGGTTTCGTGCTGCTGATAAAAGCCATCATCTAAGTCTATTTCCTGCATCAGAACAGTTAGCTGCTCGTTCTGCCAGACGACTGCCGGTTCGCTAGGCAACTCTGGTTGTAGAACAGGCTTCGGCGCGGTGCCGCGCAGCTTATCCCACAGGTGTTGAAAGCCGAAAACCAGCACAAGGCCCAGCAGATACAGCAGCCACATAGGTAGCAGTAACATTACTCCTGCCTTCCATACCCCTAGCTTAAGCTGATTTTCGGGCTCGGCGGGCTGCTCCTGAAGTGTAACATGGATAGGCATAAACAATTAATAACAAAGCCTCTACAAATCAAACCGTTTAATGCATACACCCTATATACAGCTGGGTTTTGATCAGAAATGCCTTGGGCACGACGCTGTGCAGTGCCACCAAGGCGCTGTCGGCTCGGGCGGGGTCTTCGTAGATGCCTGTTACCAGCGCCATGCTTTTTGCGCTTGCGCTCCGATAAAGCGTGGTGTATTCGATGCTTAAGCTGGCGGAAGGGTCTCGGCGCGGGTAATATTCCCCCGCGTACATTTCATCTTCGTCGTCTTCCGGCACCTTTATCAGGTTCTTACGGGCATCGTATATTCTCCCCAACGTATCAATAGGCAGGCGGGTCGCTTTTTGAATGGCGGTCATGCTGGCCCGGAGCGGGTAATAGTGCAGGCTGGTATCCGCCACTACCACATACCGGGTAGCATATTCACTTGTCGAGTCAGGCGCAGGCACGTCGGCTATTTCCTCGACGGCTGCCGTCGTCGGAGTCGGCTCCGTCGGTTCAGCCTTTGGAGGAGCGTCCTCCAGCGTCGTGGGGGCCGACGGCTGCGGCGGGTTCAAGGCTTTGGTTGGCTCATTCGGTGACGACGAGCACGCCGCCAGAAAACTAGCGGCCAGTAGCGAAGCAATGACAAAGGTATGCATAGCGAAAGGTAAGACGCCGCGTGCTAAAAGCCGTGAATTGCTGGTTGCACTGTAACGGCCGCCGTATCTTTACTCAGTATGACGCCCCGCCCCGCCCCCGCTGCCCTACCCGCTGACCCTACCGCTGCCCTGCAACCCTTTCTGCGCCAGGCCGCCCAGGATTTGCTGAGCCGCTTTTCGGGCGCAGAGCTGTCGGATCTGGTGGTGGTGGTGCCTACGCGCCGGGCCGTGGTGTACCTGAAAAACGAGCTGGCCCTGGCCGCACCCAAGGGCGAGGCGCTGTGGAGCCCGCGCGTGGCGGCCATGGAAGACTACATGGTGGAGCTGGCCGGCGTGCAGGTGGAAGAGCCCATTGCCCTGCAGCTGCTGCTGTTCGACATTCTGCGGGAAATTGACCCCAAGCTGGATTTTGACCTGTTTACGGGCTGGTCGCGCCTGCTCCTCGACGACTTCTCAGCCCTTGACCAGAACCTGGCCGACGCCAGCAACCTGTTTGAGTACCTGTCCGAAGCCAAAGCCCTGGAACGCTGGGACCTCAGCGACTCGCCGGCCCCGGCCTCGGCTACGGCCGCCTGGTTTCGCTTCTGGGACGACCTGGAGAAAGTGTACCGCCGCCTGCGCCGCCGCTTGAAAGAGCAGCATCTCGCCTACCCCGGCCTGGCCTACCGCCTGGCCGTGGATGCCCTGCAGAAGCTCCTGCAGGCCACCCCCGAGCAGGTGCCCCAGCACGTCTTCCTGGGTTTGGGCGTGCTGTCGAAGGCGGAGCGCCGCCTGCTCAAGCTGTTGCTAAAGGAGCGCAAGGCCGAAGTACGCTTCGACACCGACCGGTTTTACCTCGACGGCGACTCGCCCAACCGCGCCGGGCAGCCCTTCCGCCAGCTGGCCGACTCCCTCGACTTGCCGCCCACGGCGTTTGGGTTCGGGGATATGGGCGCCGAGGAGCTGCTGCGCACTCTGCCCCGCCGCGTGCGGTTTATTGGGGTAGCCAACAACTCCATGCAGGGCAAAGTAGCCGGGCAGCTGGTGATGGAAGGCCTGCAAACTGCGCCCCGGGCCTCGGTGGCCGTGGTGCTGCCCGACGAAACCCTGCTCTTGCCGGTGCTGCACGGCCTGCCGCCCGAGCAGGTGCCCCAGTTCAACGTGACGATGGGTTTGAGCTTCCGCAGCACGCCCTTGTTCAACCTGATTGATTTGCTGTTTGAGGTGCACCTGACCGGCATCCGGGAGGGCGAAACCAGCTCCGACTACGGCATCCGGCGCTACCACCACCTCACCGTCACGAAGCTGCTGGCTCACCCCTTCCTGCGCCGCTACGAAAACTGGCTCGACACCCAGCCCGAGCAGGCAGCTTTTCACGGCGTGCTCGACGACATCTGCCGGCAAATTGTGAAGCGCAACGCCGTACTGCTCACCGAAGCCGAGCTGCGCGAGCTGGGCCGCCACCACCCGCTGGTAGAAGCCCTGTTCCGCCCCTGGCGCAACTGCGACGACGTGGTGCAAGCCTGCTACGAGGTAATTGAGCTGCTGCGCGACGTGTACCAGCAGGAGCACACGGCCATCGAAGCCGAGTACCTCTACCTGTTCTACACCCTGGTGCGCCAGCTCGATTCGGCCTTCGACTGCCGCACCCAACGCCCTTCAGTGCGCTCCTTCCGGCGGTTCTTGTACGAGCAGATGACGCGCACCCGCCTGCCTTTCGCCGGGGAGCCGATTGCCCAGGTGCAGGTGATGGGCCTGCTCGAAACCCGCGCCCTCGACTTTGACCACATCATCATCCTGAGCTGCAACGAGCAGATTTTGCCCGCACCCAAGCGCAACACCTCCCTGTTTCCTTACGACGTGCTCACCAAGTACGGCATGCCCACCTACGCCGAGCACGAGGCCGCTACCAGTCACCAGTTCTGGCGCCTGCTCCAGCGGGCCCAGCGGGTTGATTTGGTGTACATTCTGCCCGGAGCCGAGGGCGTGCAAGCCGGGGAAAGAAGCCGTTTTCTGCTCCAGATTGAGCACGACTTAGCTGCTCAGAATCCCGGCCTGGAGTTGCTTGATCTGACAGCTTCCGCCACGGTGCTACCCAGCGGGCAGCAGGTGGGCGGCGAAATTGCGCGGGGCTCGGAAGGCAACCAGAAGTACGAGGGCGACCTGGTGCTGGAAAAGGACTACGAGATGCGCGGGGCCATCCGCGGGCTGCTGGAGCGGGGCTTATCGGCCTCTGCCCTCAATGAGTTTCTGACCTGCTCGTTGCGGTTTTACTTCTCGCGCATTGCCAAGTTTCAGGAGCAGGAAGGCGTAGCCGAGGACCTGGGCGCCGACGTGTTTGGTACGGCCGTGCACTTCGTGCTGGAGCACCTGATGACGCCTTTCGTGGCGGAAAGCAAGCCGATAACGGCGGAAGACATTGCCAGCTGGAAGCCCCAGGTTGCCGAGCTGCTGGAGCGTGGGCTGGCCCTAGAAGATGGAGAGGAAGCCGCGGCCCCGCGCCAGCAGCTGCCCGACGAAGGCCTCAACCACGTGCTGCGCGGCGTGGGCGTGCACCTAGTAGACCGCTACCTCGACTCCCTGGCCCAGCAGATTGCCGAGGAAGGCCCCCTGCGGGTGGTGGGCCTGGAGCAGCAGCTTTTCGGGACAGTGTTCGTCGAAACCAGTGCCGGGGAGCAGGTAGCCGTGCGCCTGGTAGGGTACGCCGACCGGGTAGACGAGCTGCCCAACGGCCAGCGCCGCATCATCGACTACAAAACCGGGGCAGTGCACGGCGGAGGCCTCAACCTGCTGGGCAGCGCCCGCAAAAAGTACACGCCCCAGGAAGCCCTGGAGCGGCTGGTAACCGAGGCCGGGGGCGGCGCCGAGAAAGTGCGGCAGCTCTGGCTTTACCGCCTCATGCTGGCCCAGCTGGGCTACCCCGCCGCCCAGGCCGCCATTGTGCCCCTGCGCAGCCCCGACCCCACCCCACTGGAAGCCGACCTTTCCTTTCTCACCACTGATGAGCTATCCTTCGAACAGTCCAGCAACGAGGCCATGCGCCGCCTGGTAGACCGCATGCTGGACCCCAAGGAGCATATCCGCAAGACCGACGACCTGGACGTGTGCCAGTGGTGCCCCTACAAGGGAATTTGCGCCCGGTAACCTGCTGCTATGTTTGCCGGAATCACCATTCCTTTAGCTGTACTGTTTTTCGACAGCGTTTTTCTGCTATTGTTTAAGGGTATCTACCTGCTGCTCATTCGTTCTGCCCAGCGGTCTGAGCCTTTTAGCATCCAGCATTATCTGTTCATAACTGCTGGGGTGCAGCTAGGGCTGCTACTTTTGCTCTTAGCCCTCGAAATCGTGCTGAACCCACACGGCAAAGGCTGGGAGGATTTCGTGTTGGGCCTTGCCTTCACCAGCACCTTTGCCGTGCCGCTTTTCCTTTTAATTCGTCATCATTGGCGAACTTCTGTCTAACCTTCAAATTCCCTTTTCTCATGGACGAATTCATGCAAGCTGCCATCGACGAAGCCCGGCTGGGCCGGTCCCAGGGCGGCATCCCTATTGGCTCGGTGCTGGTGCGCGACGGTAAACTGGTGGCCCGGGGCCACAACAAGCGCGTGCAGGAGCTGAACCCCATTCTGCACGGCGAAATGGACTGCCTAAACAACGCTGGCCGCCAGGCCGAGGGCTACCGCAACACCGTCATCTACAGCACCCTGATGCCTTGCTTTATGTGCGCCGGCACCATCGTGCAGTTCAAGATTCCGAAAGTAGTGGTGGGCGAGTCGCGCACCTTCGACGGCGCCCGCGAGTTCATGGAAAGCCACGGCGTGGAAGTAGTAGACCTGGATTTGCCCGAGTGCGTGCAGATGATGGAGGAATTCATTGCCGCCGAGCCCGCCCTCTGGAACGAGGACATCATGGAAGAATAACTGCCTAGGCAGCGGCGGCTCACATCATTATGTAAGACGATAAGCCCGGGGAGCCGGTAATTGCGGCGTACTTTTGAGCCATGGATACCTCCTTGCTTTCTTCCTCCAAAAAATGCCCGCACTGTAGTCACTGGTCGGCTTGGCAACAGCAAAGCGACGACCGGTGTGAGCGGTGCGGGCAGCTGCTGGACCCGCAACTGCGGCGCAACGAGCAGCAGCGGGAAGAGCTGGTTAATGCGAAAATGTCCTCGGTGATGCTCATTGAGATAAAACCCGAAGACAGCGCCTTCGTTCGGTTCTTTAAATACATCATCCGGGGCGGCCAATTAGCATTTGCCGGCCTGCTTGCTTTCATCATATGGGTGGTAACGGCATTGGCTGGTTAAGACTTCCGCAGGAACTACGGCACCCGCTGTTTCTGGTGGGTGCCGTGCTTTACCTCTTTTCCAGCGTCAACCGCTACTGGGCGCCGTGGCCGCCGCTGCCCGCCTTTATCAACTCCCACCTGGGCGACCTGTTAACGCTGCCCCTGGAGCTTACCCTTCTGCTGTGGGTGATGCGGCGCTACTACTTTCGCTGCCCAAGCTTCGTGCTGCCCGGAGCCTGGATTATCAGCACTTGGGTAGTCATTGCCGTTTGGTTTGAACTGCTGCTGCCCCATTTCAATCCCAAAGTTATTGCCGACCCCCTCGACGTAGTCGCCTACACCGTGGGTGGGCTTATTTTCTGGCGCTGGATGAACCAACCCGCCCAGGAATGAGCCTGGCTCCTCGCTGAACCTAGAACAAAGCTCCTGCCGTACAACGGCTCGTCTGCCTCGGCGCCAATGGGTGGCCGGGGCATCTAAGCTTTATCTCCTTTGTACTTCTGCTATGCTGCTTCACGACCTCTACGAGGTGCTCACGACCTACTGGGCCCACTTTCTGTTTTTGCTGCCCAAGCTGGCCGTAGCCCTGGTGTTGCTGGTTATTGCTGTGTTTGTGGCCGGGCGGCTGAGCCGCCTGCTGGGCGGGCGCCTGCAGGCCCGCTCCCACGACCCGCTCCTGGCCGAGTTTCTGACCCGGCTGAGCAAGTGGGCGTTTATTGGCCTGGGGCTGCTGCTGGCCATGCAGGTGATAGGCGCAGCCGGCGTGGTGACGGGCGTGCTGGGCGCAGCGGGGCTTACGGCGTTTGTGGTGGGCTTTGCCCTCAAGGACATTGCTGAGAACTTCCTGGCCGGCGTGGTGCTGGCCTTCAACCGTCCCTTCCGCATCCACGACACCATTCAGATTCGCGACAACCAAGCCCTGATGGGCCGCGTGGAGGCCCTCAACCTGCGCACCACCCTCATCAAGACCTTCGACGGCAAGCACATCTACCTGCCCAATGCCCTGGTGCTGCGCGAGCCGCTCATCAACTACACCCGCGACGGGCATATTCGGCAGGATTTTCTGGTAGCCATTGACATTGAGCAGGATAAAGGACCGGGCCGGGTGCAGCAGCTTGTGCTGGACTTTGTGCGCCAGTACCGGGATGTGGAAAATGAAGAACCCCACACCCCCTACCTGATTCTGGAAAAAACCGAGGGCAACGTTGCCACCCTGCACGTGTACTTCTGGACGTACTCCGAAGATTACCGACGCGGCACCCAGCGCCTGAAAAGTGAGCTGATGCAGGGAATCCGGGAATTGCTGGCCGAGCAGGGCTACCCCCACCCGGCAACAGTGCAGTAATTCCACTTTTTTCTGTGGAAAGCAGCCCAACTTTCCCATCTTACCCGTTAGTGCAGATGCGCGGCCAGCTCCGAGGCAGAGTGTGGACTTTTCCGCGGCCCTGTTTCCGTGGCTGTGCCGCCTGAGTACCCGTTCCTACCTTGCTGCCGGCAGCGCCCACCCACTGCTGGCTTTTCCCGTTACTATGCCCAAAAACGTTATCCACCGGCTGCTGGGCCCCTTGTTGCTGTGGCGGCTGCGCCACGTCAACGACCGGGTGTACCTGATTGTGCTCAGCATTGTGGTGGGGCTGCTGGCGGGCTTGGCGGCCGTACTGCTCAAGAACTCCGTGCACATCAGCCAGGAGCTGATTTTTGCCTGGGTGCCCGAGCAGTACCGGGTGTTTGCCCTGTCGCTCTACCCCATCATTGGCATTTCCCTGTCGGTGCTGTTTACGCGCTACGTGCTGGGGGGCAAGCTCAGCCGCGGCGTCGGGCCTATTGTGTACAACATTGCCCGCCAGGGCAGTATTGTGCCACGCAGCAAGCTGTACTCGCAGATGGTTACCTCATTTCTGACCGTCACTTTTGGGGGGTCAGCAGGTCTGGAGGCCCCTATTTCCGTGACGGGCTCGGCCATTGGCTCCAACGTGGGCCGCATCCTGCGGGTGGGGCGGCGGGAGCGGCGCCTGCTGGTGGGCTGCGGGGCGGCGGCGGGCGTGGCGGCCATCTTCAACTCGCCCATTGCAGGCGTGCTGTTCGCGGTAGAGGCCATTCTTTCCGAGCTGTCGGCCCCGTTTTTCATTCCCCTGCTTATTTCTTCGGCCACGGCTACGGTGGTATCCAAGCTGCTGTACGCCGGGCAGCCCTTCGTGCTCATCACCACGGCCTGGCCCGTAGAAGCTATACCGTTCTACCTCATGCTGGCCTTGTTCACGGCCCTGCTGTCGGTATACATGATTCGCGTATACTTCCTGGCGGAGCGCCTGTATGAGCGGTGGCCTAACCCCTTTCGCAAGATTGTGGTGGGCGGCGTAGCGCTGGGGCTGCTGGTGTTCATCTTTCCACCCCTCTACGGTGAAGGGTACAACATCGTGCAGCTGCTGCTCAGCGGGCAGTCGGAGCGGCTGGTGGATGGCTCTTTGTTTGCCGTGTACCGCGACGACAGCGTGCTGCTGGTGCTGCTGGTAGCCATTGGCAGTATGCTGCTGAAAGTGGTGGCTACCACCATCACCGTGGGCTCGGGCGGCAACGGGGGCATGTTCGGCTCGTCCTTGTTTGTGGGGGCGCTGGCGGGGTTTGTGTATGCGCGCGTCATCAACCTAAGTGGCATGGCCCCGGTACCGGAAGTGCACTTCATTGTGCTGGGCATGGCCGGCATGCTGGCCGGCGTGGTGCACGCCCCGCTCACGGCCATCTTCCTGATTGCCGAAATTACGGGCGGCTATGCCCTGTTTGTGCCGCTGATGGCCGTTACGTCCTGCTCCTACCTGGTGACCAAATACTTCGAGCCGTATTCGGTGTACACCCGCAAGCTGGCCAAGCAAGGCATCTACATGCACCAGGACCGCGACCGGGGCCTGCTCTCCCAGCTGGATTTGCACCACCTGATTCAGAACGACTTTGTGCCGGTGCGGCCCGAAAACACCCTGGGTGAGCTGGTCGACATTTTCCGCCACGCTACCCGCAACCTGTTTCCGGTGGTGAATGAGCAGGGGGAGCTGCTGGGCATCGTGAGCCTGGACACCGTGCGCGACGCCCTCTTCGACGACGACCACTACACCACCACCCTTGTGGCTGACCTGATGACCCAGCCCCCCGCCATCGTCAACCCCGACGACATGATGCTGGATACGCTGCGCTGCATGGAGCAGGTAGGCGCCTGGGCCCTGCCCGTGGTCGAAAACGGCCGCTATGCCGGCTTCCTGCTCAAGTCCGCCATCCTGGCGGCCTACCGCCGCCAGCTCCTCAAGGAATCAGACTAGCGGTGGATGACGCACGAATTGAGCATTCACCTATTAACCCATTGCTAATACTCGCCTAGCTGGGGTTGTTTCGGGGCCAGCATCAGGCCAACCATCATCATGATGCCGGTGAGCAGGATGACGACGAACAGGATGTTTTCGCTGATTTCGCCGATGAGGTGCTCCCGCGGGATGCTGTAGAACAGCAGCACGCTGATCAGGCCTTTGGGCGCAATAAACAGCTCGGGCACCAGGTCGGTGCGGGCCACGTAGCGCAGATAGAAAAACCGGATGAGCGTAAGGACCGCCACAATCAGCAGGCCTTGCAGCAGCAGGCCGCCGTTGAGCACGTTGCCGATGGTGATAGAAAAGCCGAACAGCAAAAAGAAAAACGTGCGAATCAGGAAGGCCGACTCGGCGGTGATGCTCTTGAGCTGGTGCAGCTCCTCACTAAGGCGCTCGGGCCGGAACCAGCGCGCCAGCGGCCCCTGTAGAAACAGCTTGGCGTTGTTGACCACCAGCCCAAACACCAGCACCACAATCAGCGAGGACAGGTGCAGCTTCTTGGACAGCGAATACACGAGCACCAGAAAGGCGATAATCAGGAAGAACTTGACGTGCAGCCGGATCCGGTCGAGCAGGAACGCCAGCGCGGCGGTGCTGAGTACGGCCACCACCAGCACGGCCACCACGTCGCGCGCAAAGGTGACCACCGATACACCTTGGGCAAAGTTGTCCTGCACTGCGAAGTTGAAGAGCATAATGCCCAGGATGTCGGAAAACGTGCTTTCGTACACGATAAACTCCTGCTTTTCGCCGCCCAGATTGGCCACGCTGGGAATGGCAATGGCCGAGCTGATGACGGCCAGCGGCACGGCATTGATCAGGCAGCTTTGAAACGAAGCCCCCACGTACAGGTGCAGCAGCCAGGCAATGGCCCCCGCCTGCACCACCAGAATCAGCAGGGCCGCCACGAAGGAGCGCCGGATGAGCGGAGCCTTTTCGCGGCGCAGCTCCAGGTCCAGGGCCCCTTCCAGCACAATCATGATCAGCCCGATGATGCCGAACAGCTCCAGCATGAGTTGGGGTACGCGTACGGCCACGTCGAAGTAATCGGCCGTTTGGCGCAGGGCAATACCCGTGGCCAGCAGCATCAGTACGGAGGGAATGCGGGTGGCACGGGCCGCCAAATCAAACAGATATGAGAGAATAATGGCCAGGCTCAGCCCGATCAGGATAGAGTAAGGACCCATACGCAAGTCAGCAAAGAGGAGCTTCGGATACGCAGGAAAACGGCGCATGGTCGATTTTTTGCGGCTCCCTCCTGCGGCCATCTGCTTGTTCACTTATCCGCAACTGCCGCGCGGCTGCGTACTTTTGCCGAGTGCAGCCTGCGTTTTCATTTCCCGAAATAGCCATTATTGGCGGTGGCCCGGCGGCGTTGCTGGCGGCTCAGCGCCTGGCCGAGGCGGGCCGGCGCGTGGCCGTTGTTGAGGCGCAGAATACCGTGGGCCGCAAGTTTCTGGTTGCCGGGCACGGGGGCTTCAACCTGACCAATGCCGAACCAGCTGAAGCATTTGCGGACCGCTACGGGCCTCACGCAGCCGAATTCCGCCGGTTTCTGGCGCACTTCTCCCCCACCGACCTGCGTGCCTGGGCCCTGGACCTGGGCATCGACACCTTCGTAGGTACCAGTGGGCGGGTGTTTCCGCGGCCCGAGCACAAACCCGCCGACCTGCTGCGCGCTTGGCTGCGGCGCCTGCACGAGCTGGGCGTGCAGCTCCACACGCGTCACCGCTGGCTGGGCTTTGCCGGCGCAACCGGGCTACGCCTGCTGAACGAAGTGACCGGCGAGGAAACCGAGTGGCACCCCACCGCTACCCTGCTGGCTTTGGGCGGCGCGAGCTGGTCTAAAACTGGCTCCGACGGCCGCTGGGTGCCCCTGCTGGAGCAGTTGGGCGTGCAATGCGTACCGTTTGCCCCCAGCAACTGCGGGGCTGAGGTGGCCTGGTCGGCCTTCTTCCGGGAAAAAGTAGGCAGGACTCCGCTCAAGAACGTGGCCCTGAGCTGCCAGGGCCGCCTTGTGCGCGGGGAAATCCTGCTCACCGATTACGGCCTGGAGGGTACGCCCGTGTACGCCCTGACCCCGCAGCTGCGCGCGGCCCTAGCTGCCGGCACCCCGGCGTACCTACACCTCAACCTCAAACCCGATGTGCCGCTGCCCCAGCTGGCGGAGAAGCTGCGGCAGCGGCGGGCAAGTCAGTCGTGGCCGAAGTTTCTGGCCGAGGTCCTGCGCCTGAAGCCGCCGGTGTCCACGCTGCTGAGGGAGCTGGTGCCCGAGCTGCCGGTCGCCCCTGACACTCTGGCCCGGCTGCTGACCCAGCTGCCCATCCCCGTAGCCGGACTCCGCCCACTCGAAGAGGCCATCAGCTCGGCGGGGGGCGTGGCGTGGTCGGAGGTAACGGAAGGGCTGATGCTGCGCCAGCGGCCCGGCACCTTCGTAGCGGGCGAAATGCTGGACTGGGAAGCGCCTACCGGCGGGTATCTGCTGCAGGGCTGCTTTAGCACCGGCGCCTGGGCGGCCCAAGCCATACGGAGGTACCTGGAAATGAAGAATGAGAAGGCGGGGTGGTGAGTGGAGCCGAATATTCCGGGCAGTCCTTAGGGTACTGCAACGTAAAAGCCCCTGCGGGCCGTGGTGGCGTCAGGGGCTTTCTGGTAGAAGAGCGTCTGGCTTTGTTCAGGACGAATGGCTTCGCGCCACTACCCAAATCCTTTTTCACTCCTCATTCTTCATTAACTCCTTCTCCACCGCTTCGGCCAGAATGGCCCTGGCTTCTTCTACCAGGCGCTGGCCCGGGTCGGCGTGCTGGCGGTAAACCAAAGCACACAGCACGAAAAACGAGACAATCGGGAGAAAGCAGCCCAGGAAAAACCACAGCCAGAAAGACCGCCCGTGGCTATAGGCGCAATAGCCCGTCGTCAGCGGTAGAATTACCACCGAAAACAGCATAGCTAGCAGTAGATCGACGAACATAAGGCAAGGGGGGCTGGCTCGTATTCTAAGATACGGGAGTACGCTGAGAAAACCGCAAGGCGAGCAATGACTACTTTGCAGACTGCAAACCGGCAGGGGCCCTACTTGTTAAGGCAAATACGCAGCGGGGGCCACCTTTTGCCCCCATTTCTGCGTACACGACCCACCTGCCCCCTAAGTGCCGCCCGGCGGCTGCTCCTTGTTGCCCATGTGGGATTCCCAGAAAAGCCTCTTCCGCGTCTCCGCCCAACTCTTTGCCGAAGGAATTTTTAACCTGCTCGACCGCAACCTGCGCCCGGAGGTATTCCTGCTAGGCTTGGCCTCCGCCAAGGAACCCAACGAGCCCGCCGCGGTAGTCATCGAGCCGCCTACTCACCGCTACCGGCCTTCCCAGTTTCAGGAAGTGAAAAACCGGGCATCCCAGCTGGAGCCCGAAGGTCCGCGCGAAGTGGTGTACCACCTGCACCCTACCGACCACGACCGGTTTGAAAAGATGCGCTGGTACAACCTGCTGCGGCGGGCCACCGAAGCCACCATTGCCGACTTGGAGGCGGCTTCCCCAACCGAGGCACGGGTATCGTTCTGCTCGCAGCCGGTGAGCGTGAGCAACTACCAGATTCTGGTGGTGCTGCAAATGAGTGCCGAGGCTTACCACAGCCACTACGCCCTGCCGGCCGCCCCCAATGGCCGCGCCGGCTCCCTGCTGCAGGCCACGGTGCAGGAGTTTCTGCACGACTGCCTGCGGGCCCTGCGCGAATCGGACCTGGATGAGGACCGCCCCATTCTCGACCGCGACTACAACGAGCTGCTGCGCGCCGCCGGCCGCCGCTTTATGCTGGCCGTTGGCAACGGCAACCACGGCCTTTACGACGCCTGTAACGGCATTGCGGCCCTGCGCCACGAGGGCGACGAGGGCGTGGGCCTGATGGCTCTTTCGCGCCGCCACCACCCGGCCGTGCGCCCCGTGCTACTGCTGGAAACGCCCATTGCCCTGCGCGACCATCGGTCGATGCGCAAGCTCCTGGAGCTCAGCGAGGAAAACGTGGCCCTGATGAGCGACGCGGCCAATCTGTTTGGCCTGGGCGAGGTCGTAGCACTCGACGACCCTAACTATGAGCCCCTGTTTATGGTGCATTTCACCAAGCACTACAGCTGGGACCTCAGCCACGCCGGGGAAGTGATGATGCGCGTCGTGTCGAACACGCCGCGCCTGCCCCGCTCCCGGGTAGATGAGCGCAACTTTGAGCGGGCCATCCGCCGCAACTGGCCCGACATGGATGCAGCAGGCGTGGAGTACCTGTGGTCGTTGGCGCTCAGTGCTACTTCCCAGCCGACGGGCACCATCCTGCTTATTTCGGATGGGGCCGCCCAAGAGGCTCGCCGCCTGGCTACGCAGTGCTACCGCGTCACGCCCACGCGCATTACCCCGGCCATGGTGCGCCTGGTCACCAACATCGACGGGGCCGTGCTCATCGACCCGCAGGGTACCTGCTTCGGCATTGGCGCCATCCTCGACGGGCTGGCTACGGCCAAAGGTGACTCCTCGCGCGGGTCGCGCTTCAACTCCGCCGTGCGTTACGTGGAAACCAGCCGCTACCCCTGCCTGGCCATCGTGGTAAGCGAAGATGGGTGGATTGATCTGCTCCCGCCCCTGGGGAAATAAGGCGCCGGTTTCCGGCAATACGTCATGCTGAGCTTGTCGAAGCATCTCTATCGAACGGTCCAAGGAAGCGGTAGAGATGCTTCGACAAGCTCAGCATGACGTTGATTTTCCTGCCGTAATCCGGAATAGTTACCCGTTCACCGATTTCATCATTTCGGCGGGGTAGCGCAAGCCGGCTGCCTGAGGCGCGAGTTCGTCGAGCCGCTGCAGCTCTTCGGCGGTGAGTGACACGCCCAGGGCACCTACGTTTTCTTCCAGATACTTCACGCGCTTGGTCCCGGGGATGGGCGCTAAATCGGTGCCTTGGGCCAGTACCCAGGCCAGTGCCAGCTGCCCGGGCGTGCAGCTCTTGTGCTCGGCCATTTCACGGATGTGGGCTACCAGGTCCAGGTTTTTCTGAAAATTCTCTCCCTGGAAGCGCGGCGTGAAGCGGCGGTAGTCGTCGGCGGCCAGATCTTCGAACCGCTGAATGTGCCCTGTGAGGAAGCCCCGGCCCAGGGGCGAGTAGGGCACAAACCCAATACCCAGCTCGCGGCAGGTTTGCAGCACGCCGTCTTCGGGGTCGCGGCTCCAGAGGGAGTATTCGCTTTGCAGGGCCGTGATGGGGTGCACGGCGTGGGCCCGCCGGATGGTTTCGGCCGAGGCTTCGGAAAGACCCAGGTAGCGCACTTTGCCCGCCTGCACCAGCTCGGCCATGGCGCCCACGGTTTCTTCAATGGGCGTATTGGGGTCAACGCGGTGCTGGTAGTACAGGTCGATGTAGTCGGTACCAAGGCGGCGCAGGCTGCCTTCGCAGGCTTCGCGCACGTATTCCGGCCGCCCGCTGATACCGCGCCGGGTAGGATCATTAGGGTCGCGCTGAATGCCAAATTTGGTAGCCAGCACCACCTGCTGGCGCTGCTCGCGCAGGGCGCGGCCTACCAGCTCCTCATTGGTAAAGGGCCCATACATGTCGGCCGTGTCGAAAAACGTGATGCCCAGCTCCAGGGCGCGGTGCAGGGTGCGCGTGCTTTCGGCATCGTCGCGGCCGGCGTAGAAGTCCGACATGCCCATGCAGCCCAGGCCCAGGGCCGATACCGTGAGGCCCTGCCGGCCCAGCGTGCGTTGTTCCATCGTAGTAAGTTGGTAAGTGAGTAGAATGCGTAGGCTATTAAGCTATAACTGCCGCTCGGCGCAATAGGTTGGTTTATCATTTTCCGCGGAGTTGCGTTAGAAGGCGCATAACCTCTCCCTGTATGGCCTCCTCTTCTGTTTCTCCGGCTTCTCCCACTTCCTTCGACCAGGATGAGCGCCTGCGCTGGGTGTCGCACATTTCCCGGCTCATGGACAGTCAGTTCCGCGTGCCCGGCACCACCTGGCGCTTTGGCCTCGACCCCATCATGGGCCTGCTTCCGGTAGTGGGTAACCTGCCGTCGATGGCCATTTCCGGGGTGCTCATCATGACCATGTTCCGCCACGGAGCCAGCGGCAGCCTCATTATGCGCATGGTTATCAACGTGGTCCTGGATTCGCTCATTGGCTCCATTCCCATCCTGGGCAATATTTTTGATTTTGCCTATAAAGCCAACGACCGGAACGTGCAGCTGCTGCGCCGCCACTACCAGGAAGGCCGCTACCAGGGCAGCGGCAAAGGGCTGATGGTTGTGGTAGCCATTGTATTGCTGCTGGGCTTTGGGCTCCTGCTCTGGGGCACCTGGACGCTGGCTTCCTGGCTCTGGCACTACGCCGAGCTGCATGCCAGCTGGTAACCCGGCCAATGGTTGAGCATGGTTGCCAATCGTGCTGTACCTTTGCCGCGTGCGTACTTTTTCGATTGTTGTTGCCCTCCTGATTGGCCTGAGCGGTCTGCTCCCCGCCTGCACTTCCTCGCCCAACCCTGCCGAGCAGGTAGCGGCCGCCGAGCAGCGCGTGCTGGCCTCCCACGACTCCCTGATGGCGCGGATGGACCAGCTCTACTCCCGCCGCCAGCAGCTCCAGGCCCTACCCGCCGCCGACTCCGCGGGCGCGGCTGCCCGTAGGCGCGCCCTGCTGGCCGCCGAAAGCGCCATGATGGGCTGGATGCACCAGTACCGCAAGCCCGCCGACACGGTAGCGCCGGCCCGGCAGCTGGCTTACTTTGCCCGGCAGCAGCAGCGCATCGATTCCGTGGGCCTTCTCATGAACAGCAGCCTCGACTCCGCGCAGGCGCTATTGCCCGCGGCCCCGGCGGCCGCTACTCCTTCTTCTCTATGATGCGTTTTCTCCTCCGCCAGGCTTTGCGCAGCAGCGCACTGGCCTGGTCGGCCGGCCTGCTGCTGGCTTCCTGCTCGCTCGATTCTAACCCCGATAAAGCGGCTACCCTACCTTACATTGGGGAGCGGGAAGTGAAGCCCCGCGCCGATGGTGGCCCGGCCGATACGGTGTTTGCCGTGGTGCCGACGTTCCACCTGACCAACCAGCAAGGTCAGCCGGTTACCAAGGCTACGTTTGCCGGCAAGGTGTATGTCACGGATTTCTTTTTTGCCACCTGCCCCAGCATCTGCCCCAAAATGCAGAGTGAGCTGCTGCGGGTGTATGAGCAGTACAAAGGCAACCCGCGCGTGGCCTTTCTCTCCCACACCATCGACCCGGACCACGACTCTATTCCGGTGCTGCGCGACTACGCCGAGCGGCTGGGTGTGAAAGACGCCAGCCAGTGGCACTTCGCCACGGCCCCGCGCGACACCATTTTTGGATTGGCACATGCCTACTTCACCGCGGCCCAGCCCGACAAGGAAGCCCCGGGCGGCGTAGCCCACAACGGCACCTTTGCGTTGGTTGACAGCAAAGGCCATGTGCGCGGCCTTTACGATGGCATGGTGAAAGCCGAGGTAGACCGCCTCATCCGCGAGCTGCCCGTGCTACTGAAAGAGGAAGAACAAACCGCGGCCACCGCAGCCAACTGATGCGCTGGCTGCGCACTTGCCTGCAGGCGGCCGCGGTACTGGCGGCAGCTCTGAGCATAGGCGGCTGTTTTTCCAACCGCCAGAACGAAGGCGCCAAGCTCTACCAGACGCACTGCGCCAGCTGCCACGGCGAGCAGGGCGAAGGCCTGCGCCGCCTGATTCCGCCCGTAGCCGCCTCCGACTACGTAACGCGCAACCGGGCTAGTCTGCCCTGCCTGGTGCGCAAGGGCCAGCGCGGGCCGGTGGTCGTCAATGGCGTGGAGTACAACCAAGTGATGCCCGGCCATACTGACCTGACTGACTCGCAGATTGCCAACCTGCTGAACTTCGTGCAGCAGAACTGGGGCAATAAGAACGAGCCCTATACCATCCGGGAAGTGTCGGAATTGCTGGGCCGCTGCAATGGCTCTGACGGTCAATGAAAAGTGAGAGCTGTGAAGTAGGGGTTGTATGACACCTACTTCACAGCTCTCACTTCCTCTATTTTAGCTACTTGCCGCTTGTGTGAGTTTTTAACCAGGACCCTACGGCCTCCAAGGCTGCCGGGGCAAAGGTTTCTTCCAAGCCTACGTATTCCTGCGGGGCGCCTGTATTGGCTGTTTGGAAGAGGTGGTTGAGGCCCGGTAAGATCCGAAATGTAACGTCGCGGTTGTGGGCCGCTTTTAGCCCCTGCTCAATGGCTTGCAGATTCTCTGCGGCGGCCACCTGGGTATCTTTGGCGCCGTTGAGCGCCAGCACGGGCACTTTTACTTTCTGCAGATAAGTGGCCACGTCCGTGGTGAGGAAATAGCGCATCCACGGTCCCGTGAGCGGGGCTACTCCCTTCAGGGCTTCCTCCGCGCTTACCTGCGGCTGCAGCTGCTGTACGCGTGACGCCAATAGCTTAGTTAGCGCCTCGGTGCTGGTGCTGGCCGGCTGGCGGCGTAGCTCCGCGAACAATGCCCCATTTACGCGCCGCATCTCGCCCAGCGAGGCCGTATCCATACCTTGGGCCCGCCCAATGTCTTGCTGCTGACGTAGCAGCACGGCGTCGCCGGCCAGGCCGGGGCCGGCTAGGGTCACCACCAGGTTGGGCCCGCCGGGTTGGGCGGCCGTTTGCCAGGCTATCAGGCCGCCTTCGCTGTGCCCAATCAGGGCTACCTGGTCGGGCTTGATGTCGGGGCGGGTACGCAGGTAAGCCAGGGCCGCCTGCGCATCGGTGGTGAAGTCAGCAGTGGTGGCACCGGCAAACGTACCCCCGGACTGAGCCGTGCCCCGGTCGTCGTAGCGCAGCACGGCAAAGCCCTGGCGGGTAAGGTAGTCGGCCAGCACGAGGAAGGGCTGGTGGCCGAGAATGGACTCGTTGCGGTCCTGGGGGCCGGAGCCGCTCACCAGCACCACCGCCGGGAAGCGGCCTTTGCCCTTGGGCAGGGTGAGCGTACCCGCCAGGTTTAGCTTCGCCTTTGCATTCGTGAAGCTGACATCCTGGCTTTGGTAAGGAAACGGTGCCTGGGGTGTTTGCGGGCGGCGCAGGGCTGCCTTGGCCGGGGCCGCGCCGTGCGTCAGGGTCAGGGGCATTTCGGCGCCGCCCTGCTGCCACAAGCCTGACACCTGCTGTTGATCGGGCGAGAACCGACCGATAAACCGGGCTTCCAGGGGCGTGAGCGTCAGGTACAAACTATCGGCGCGCAGCTGGACGCGCGTGATGTTCATGTCTTTCAGCCCTTGCTGAGGTACCGATAGGGTTCCGCTGAGCGCGGCCGGGGTGCCGGCCAGGGTGAACACGGTTTGCAGGTCTCCGGAAGGCAGCTTTAAGCTACCCTGCCAGGTGCCGGCCGGGCCGCTGGGCGTTTGCGCCAGCGCGGCAGTAGCCGTGAGCAGACCACCGAAAGTGAGGGCAAGTAGAGAGGTAGTTTTCATAGGGTAAGGTTGGAAAAGTAAGACACGTTGCACGAAGTCCGCGAAAAGCCGCGCCCTTTCGATGCCCAAAACTGCCGGGCCGATGGCTGGAATAAAAACCGGCCGGACCAACCCGCCCAAAAAAGGGACCAACACCTTACCGGTCCGGATAACCCGCGTTCATCATGCGCAGTTGGTGGCCGCAGCCCTATCGCCTACTTTCGTTCTGAGCCTGGCCGGGTTGGTAAGGACTCGACTACGTATGGCTACTTCTGCTTTTCCGACTCCTCGCGTGGGGCTGCCTTCCTGGCTTCGGCTGACGCTCCGCGACGCGCTGGTGTGGTCGTCCATGCTCGCGCTGTCGGTGGTGGCCGACCGCCGCTTTCTGACGGGTGATTTTCCCTGGGCGGTCTTTCGCGAGTTTCTGGTGTACCTGCTGCTGCCTACTGTGGGCGCCGTGTACGTGAACCACCTGGTGCTGGTGCCCCGCCTGCTGGACCAGGGCCGCTACTTTCAGTACCTGGCTGCGCTGCTGGCCTGGTCGCTGCTGCTGGGCGGGGTACTCAAGCTCGTATTTACCCGCTTCTACGCCCAGGATTCGTGGGGGCATAGCAGCTTCAACGTGCTGTTTGTGCAGCTGCTGGCCATGGGCGTGCTCATGGTGTGGCGCTCCATCACGCAGCGTCGCACCCGCCTGCGCACCCAGCTGCTGGAGCGCGACCAGCAACTGCGCCTTTTGGAAGCCCAGGTAAACCCCCACTTTCTCTTTAATACCCTCAACAGCCTCTACGCCCTCAGCCTCACCCAGAGCCCCCAAACGCCTGACATGCTCCTGGCGCTTTCCGGGCTGATGCGCTACCAGCTGGACAGCACCCAGCGCCCCCGCGTGCCCTTACAGGAAGAGCTGGATTACCTGCGCAGCTACACGGCCCTGCAGGCCCTGCGCCTGGGTGCGCGCTGCCCGCTGGTGGTAGAGCTGCCCGAGCCCGAACAGGCGGCGGGCTTCACGGTGCCGCCCCTGCTGTTTCTGGCCCTCATCGAAAATGCCTTCACTTACGGTACGCGCCGCGCCCAGGGCTCTTTTGTGACGATAAAACTGACGCTGGAAGCCGGAAAACTGCACCTGAGCTTGCGCAACGCCCTGCCCCCGGCCACCGATGCCGGCGGTGGAGCAGGCACTGGCCTCGCCAATACCCGCCAGCGCCTGGCCCTTCTATACCCCGACCGGCATACCTTGCACGCCGAAGCCTCGGCCACCGAGTTCTGCACCGACCTCTACCTTGCCCTATGAACCCTGCTCCCCTGCGCGTGCTGATTGTGGACGATGAGCCCCTGGCCCACGAGGTGTTGCGCACCTACATTGGGCGGGTGGCTCACCTCACCGTGGCCGGCCACTGCTACACCGCCGCCGAGGCCCTGGCGTTTCTGCACCAGCACCCGGTAGATGCCGTGCTGCTGGATATTCAGATGCCCGAAATGAGCGGACTGGAGCTGCTGCAGGCCCTGCCTCAGCGCCCCCCCGTCATCCTCACCACGGCCCACAGCGAGTTTGCCCTCGAAAGCTACGAGCACGGCGTGATTGACTACCTGATGAAGCCCGTGCCTTTTCCCCGGTTTCTGAAAGCCATAGGTCGCCTGGGTGCCGGAACGATGGCCCCGTCAGCTCCCACGCCGGCTTCCGCTGCCGAGCCCCCGGCCGCCCTGCTCCTGCGCGATGGGGCCACCACCCACCGAGTAGCGCTGGCCGATATTCAGCTGCTGGAAGCCTACGGCAACTACGTGAAGGTGCACACCGTGGCCGGCCGCCTAGTAGTGACGGATACATTGCGCCGCCTGCTCACGGAGCTGCCGGAAGCGGAGTTTGTGCGGGTGCATAAGTCCTACGTGGTGCCGCTGCGGCGGGTGGAGCGGCTGGAAAGCCAGCAGCTGACGGTGGCCGGCCAGATACTGCCCCTGGGCGCCGCCTTCCGCCAGGATTTCTTGCGGCGCTGGCAGCAAACGGCCCAGTAGGCGCGCGGTTTTAGCGGCGGCAACGGGGTGCATCTTCCCCAAAACCTCCTTAGCTTGCAGCTTCACCCCGAATCTGACTCTGCAATGGGACTATTTGACTTCCTGAAAAAGAAAAACGACGAAGCTACCCCCGCGCCGACTACCCCGCCGGCCGCACCCGGTAAGCCTGAAGCTGGTACGCCTGAGACACCGGCAGCGGCTGAGCGCAAAGGCCCGCGCTACTCGCGCCCGCAATACACTTCGCCTACCGCTACGCCCGCCCCGGTAATGCCGCCCATGCCGGTTTCGCCCGTGCCGCCCATGCCACCGCAGCCTGCCTTCGAGCCGCAGAATGCCCTGGAAGAAGCCCTGATGCGCGCGGCCAACGAGCCGCAGTTCCGGCCTATCTTCTACCAGGAGCTGCTGGGCCACGAGCTGATTATCCTGCCTTTGCCCTCCGAAGGCCGCGACTCCGGCGAAATCACCATTGAGCCCGGCTCGGAAGTGAAGCTGCAAATGCTCAACGACAACAAGCTGCCCGTGTTCAGCTCCCTGGAGCGGGTGTTTGAGGGCGGCATCGTGCCCGAGGGCGTGCCCTACCTGCGCATGCGTGGGTTCGACTTCTTCAACATGGTGCGCGGGGCCGAGTGTGTGCTCAACCCCTTCTCCCCGGTGGGCAAGCTGCTCACCAACCAGGAGCTGGAAGATCTGCTGTCGGGCACCCTGAACGAGGAAGGCCCGCAGGGTCTGGCTCCCGATACGCGCGTGCAGCTCAGCCAGCCTGCCGAATACCCCACGGCCCTGGCCGAGTCGATCCGGAAGTTCAGTATGGCCCAGCCCCTGGTGCAGGCCGTTTATCTGGCGCAAATGCAGGTAGAAGGCACCCCAGAGCCTTCGCGCCTGCTGCTGGGCTTTCAGATTGAGGGCGAAGATGCCAGCTTCCTCCAGGAAATGGGCCCCTTCGTGCAGCCCTACCTGCAGGAAGGCCAGCTGGTAGACATGATGGTCCTCAACCCCGACCCCAACGACCCGCTGGCAGGCTACTTCCGCCAGACCGAGCCGGTTTATCAGAAGGCCTAAGCCACCGACCTTTCTTATGTTGATGGCTCCCGCGGCGCGCCGCGGGAGCCATCTTTTTTATTCTGGCCTAATTTCTTCTTCTGCCTGCTGCGCGTTGCTTACGGCCGCCGGCTGCCGGGCAGCCAGGCGCTTGAACACCGGCTGCAGCCCCAGGTAGAGCAAGAGGCCCAGAGGTACCGAAAGCCCGGCCCACAGCAGCAGTGCCCCCAGCTCGGCCCGCCAAAGCAGCTGCAGCCCGCCGGCCCAGTCGTGGGCGAAGTAGTACTGCAGTCGGCTCAGCGTGAGTTGGGGGGCATGGCCTCCGCTGAGCAGGCGCCCACCCCATTGCAGCAGCGGAATCATCACCAGCAGCTGCAGGGGGCTCATTAAGTGGCTGACGAGCAGCATGGCCGCCACGTTCAGGCGCAGGCGCAGGGCCACGAAGGAAGCCAGTAGGGTAGTCACGCCCAGCAGGGGCACCAGCCCAAAGGATACGCCCAGCGCCACGGTGAGGGCCAGCTGCTTGGGTGAAAGTCCCTGCCGCAGGATGGCCAGAGCGGGCTGAATTACTTTACGCCGCAGCCAGCCATCCGGCGGGGCGGGAGGCCCGGAGGCATCGGGAGGGGGAAGCGGCTGTAACACAAAATCGGGCGAAAGTAGCGGGAGAAGATGCAGGGGCGCTGCGTATCTTCGCGCAATGCACCCGCGGCCATTCGCCCACAGGATGGGTGAGTAACCAATGGCAAAAGTACGAGCCCCCGGCCAGCCCCGGCCTAAAGTCTGGACGGATTTCTTTTGGCTGCTGCGCAAGGCCGCCCAGGAGCTGGCAGCCAACGACCCGTTGCGCCTGGGCGCGGCTACCGCGTTTTTTACGTCATTTGCCCTGCCCCCTATTCTGATCATTCTGGTGCAGCTGCTGGGCTCCTTGTACTCCACTAGCTTGGTGCGGGGGCTGCTGCTCACCAAGCTGGCCAACCTGCTGGGCTCCTCGGCGGCGGAGCTGGTGCAGCAGATTCTGAAGAACGTGACCAACGTGGAGCGCAGCCGGCTGGTGTCGTGGCTGGGGTTTGGGTTTCTGCTTTTCATTGCCACCACGCTGTTCGTGGTCATCCAGAACTCGCTCAATCAGCTCTGGAACATGCGGCCCCGGCGTACCACGAAGCAGCTGGCGAAGATGCTGAAGGAGCGGGCCCGCTCCCTGGGCGCCCTGCTGGCCACGGCGTTGCTTTCGGTGCTGGCCTTCACCTCCGATACTATTCTGGCTTTGTTCGCCGACTATATCAAGGACTTTGATGCCACCTTCGGCTATTATCTGGTGCAGATACTCAACCAGGTAATTTCTCTGCTGATACTGGCGGCCTGGTTTGCGGCCACGTTTCGCAACCTGAGTTTGGCCAAAGTACCCTGGCGGGCTGTGCTGCGCGGGGCCGTGCTCACCGCCGTGTTCATCGATATCGGCGAGTTTATTCTGGGGCACTTGCTGGTGCAGCGCAACCTGGGGCCCATTTACGGGCCGGCGTCCAGCCTGGTGCTGGTGCTGCTGTTCGTGTTTTACTCCGCCATGATTTTCTACTTCGGGGCCTGCTTCACCAAGGTCTACGCCCATTACATTGGCATTGATATCCGCCCCAAGAAGTCGGCCGTGCGCTACCGCCTGGTGGATGTGACGGAGGAGTAACGGGCTGAATGGCCAGCTGACCACCCAGGCAGTCAACAATAGTTACCTTTGCCCCATGAGTACCCTTACCTTCGCCGACCTCGGCCTCGCGCCCACCTTGCTGCAAGCTCTCGAAGAGCTGACTTTCGCGGCCCCTACCCCCGTCCAAGAACAAGTTATTCCGATGGCGCTGGCCGGGCAGGACGTGGTAGGGCAGGCGCCTACCGGCTCCGGCAAAACCGCCGCCTACGGCCTGTCGGTGCTGCAGCAGCTGGATGTGCAGGTAGATGCCGTGCAGGTGATTGTGCTGGTGCCGGCCCGGGAGCTGGCCCTGCAGGTGCGCGACGCCCTCAAAAAGCTCGGCAAGTACTTGCCCAACCTGCGCGTAGCGGCCTTCTACGGAGGGCACGCGTTCCGCGAGGAAACAGCCTCACTCAAGCAGGCGCCGCACGTGGTAGTGGCCACGCCCGGCCGTCTGCTCGACCACTTCGAGCGGCGCAGCATCATTCCCAATCAGCTGAAGGTGCTGGTGCTGGATGAAGCCGATAAGCTGCTGGAGCTGGGCTTCCAGGACGAGCTGGTGGAGATAATCAAGCGCCTGCCGCGCCGCCGCCAGACCCTGCTGTTCTCGGCTACCATGTCGGACAAAGTACTGGATCTGATTCGCAAGAATCTGACGCGGCCCCGCGTGGTAAATGCCGGCGAAGACACCGACGAGCTACCCGAAAACCTTACGCTGCTGGGCCACGTGGGTACCCTGGAGCAAAAGCCCGCCGCCCTGCTGCACCTGCTCAACCAGCCCGAAACCGGCCGCGCCCTCATTTTCTGCAACACCCGGGAGCGGTGCGCCGAGCTGGCCCGCTTCCTGCACGGGCGCGGGGTGGCGGCCGAAATGCTGCACGGTAAAATGCCCCAGCCCGAGCGGGACAAAGCCCTGATGAAGCTGCGCAACAACTCGGCCCAGGTGCTGGTAGCCACCGACGTAGCCGCCCGCGGCCTCGACGTGACCCTGCTCGACACCGTGGTGCAGTACGACGCCCCCGACAAAGCCGACGGTTTCCAGCACCGTGCCGGCCGCACCGCCCGCGCCGGCGCTGCGGGCACGGCCCACCTGCTGGCCACGCCCAAAGAGCAAGCCCACGTGCAGAAGTGGCCCATTGCCGAAGGCATCAAGTGGAAGCCCATGCATGCGCCCAAGCTACCACCCGCTGCGCCCAAAGCGCCCCGCCCCGAAAACGTAACCCTGCACGTTTCGGCCGGCAAGAAGGATAAGGTAAGTGCCCACGACCTGGTAGGTGCCTTCGTAAACGTGGGCGGCGTGGGCCGCGACCAGGTGGGTCATATCGAAGTCTTCGATTACTACAGCTACGTGGCCGTGCCCCGCCAGATGGCCCCGGAAGTGGCCGAGCGCCTGATGGGAGCTAAGGTGAAAGGCAAGAAAGTGCGCGTGTCGGTAGTGGAGTAAACGCTCCGGCTGCTTGGAATAGCTGCTAAAGCTAGCTTGCGGCAGTTGGTTTTTTAGGGGTTGGTGCGTAAGGCTGGTACCTGCAGCCGCTTGCCTTTCTCGTCGAGCGGATACATGTGGGTGGAATCCGCCAATAGGTCTACTTTCAGCCGGAGCATTGGCCTGCCAGAGCCATGGGGGCCCCGCCGCAGTGCCTCCAGTAATGCGTTTTGCACCTTAGTTGGTATCGGCTTATGTAGTGGCTTCGTAGCCAAGGGCAGAGCCAGCGCCAGAGTCCGTACGCCGCCGGCCGGTACTGGCAGCCCCCGGCCTTGGTCGTGGTCTGATTCCGGCCAGGCGTAGCCCCGGAAGTACAGGCTCCCGTACGCCCGGCGCAGCGTAAAGGCCCGGTCATTGTCGTTATGAATTTCCACCACTAGATGCAGCATAGGTGGTGTAGTGGGGGTTGCCGCCGATAGGCTGTCGGCCGACACCACCCGGGCCGCATAGTGGGGCACTTGGAACAACGCCCCCACCAACGAGGCGCATTGGCCCCAGAGCAACAGCGCCAATAGACCCACCAGGGCCAGTACAGCAGACGACGGGCGCCGAACCAGAGCAGCTTTTCCCATGGAGCCCAACTTACCGAAAATGCCGTAATTGAGCCCAAGCTGCCTTCGCCGGTTTTGAGGGGCAGTGCTTACCCCGATTTTTCTGCCCCTGTTCTTGACGTATCCCGTCCAACTTATCTTCGGTCCGCTGGTGCTGCCGGTACACCTCTTGTTCGAGGTGCTGGCCTACTCTCTGGGCTACCGGTTCTACCAAAAGCTGCGCGCCCGCACCCTCGACCCGATTTCCGACGAGCACCGCCTCTGGATTTTTGTGGGCTGCGCGGCCGGGGCGCTGCTGGGCTCCCGGGCGCTGGGGCTGCTGGAGCACCCGGAGCTGCTAGCCCACCCACCCGGCGGCTGGCTGTACTACTTCACTAACAAAACCATTGTGGGTGGCCTGCTCGGCGGACTTATCGGCGTGGAGCTGACCAAGAAGCGCCTCGGCGTAACGGCCTCCAGCGGCGACCTGATGGTGTACCCCATTCTGCTAGGCATGTGTTTGGGCCGCCTGGGCTGCCACTTCGCCGGCCTCACCGATGGCACCTTCGGCACCGCCACCACCCTGCCCTGGGGAATCGACTTCGGCGACGGAACCTCGCGTCACCCCACCAACCTCTACGAAATCGGCTGGCTGGCCTTGCTGGGCGCGGGCCTCTGGCTGGCGGAGCGCCGCCGGCCGCTGCCCGCGGGCTGGCGGTTCCGGTTTTTTATGGTAGGTTACCTGCTGTTCCGCCTGCTGGTCGAGTTCCTCAAGCCCACGCCCACCCCGAGCGGCTGGGGCCTCACCGCCATTCAGTGGGCCTGCGTGGCTGGGCTGGGGTATTATGGGTGGCTATACGCTACTTGTAATACAATTATAGCGGACTCAAAAAATGGTAAAGCATACAAATAGATATTATGAGAAATAGTTCTAAGCGCTGGCTGATGAGTATGCTAAAAACATCAGGCAGTCAGAGGAGATATGTGCAGAATGGAAACGCTGCTGATGAGAGGCATGTAAAGGGTAAAACGTGCTTTGACAATCTACCAAAACACGAAAGTGTAAAATCGACGCTTAAGTTTTATAATGGCAAAATTAATACTGGGCCATTGGTAAAGTTTCTTCGAAATAATATTGGAGCAGACTGGGATGAGGTGTATTCAGAAGTCATTGCTCGAATTCCATCCAAACTATTGGATTACAAGGAAATGATTTTCTGGTTTGTAGCAGACAAAGTAGATGTGGTTGATGGAAAGCTTTGGAATAGAAAAACGCAGAAATTTATCTGGACTGATGGACCATATATCTTAAGGCATCACACCGAAATGAATCTTAATCCAGAGTTCAGGGAGTTTTATGTCGATTCAGACACCAATATCCTAAAACATATTCCACAAAAATCTTTCAAGAAAATTAGTGTTCGTCAGTAGAAATGATTTTTGTCATTTAGTTTTTTATCCCTCTCATGCCCGAACGTCCCTATACCTACTACGACTTCACCCTGAGCTTGTGCCCGCACTGCTTGCGCCGGGTGGAGGCCAAAATTGTCTTCGAGGACGGGCAGGTGTTCATGCTCAAGCGCTGCCCCACCCACGGCCGGCAAAAAGTGCGCATCGCCACCGACGTGGAGTACTACAAGAGCATCCGCAACTACGTGAAGCCCAGCGAAACCCCACGCCGCTTCAACACCGCCACCCACTACGGCTGCCCCTACGACTGTGGCCTGTGCACCGACCACGAGCAGCACAGCTGCCTGACCGTCATTGAAATAACGGACCGCTGCAACCTGACCTGCCCCACCTGCTACGCCGAAAGCAGCCCCCACCACGGTCGGCACCGCACCCTGGAGGAAGTGGAGGCCATGATTGACGTGCTTGTTCTCAACGAAGGGGAGCCCGACGTAGTGCAGATTTCGGGCGGGGAGCCCACCCTGCACCCGCAGTTCTGGGAAATACTGGACATGTGCAAGCGCAAGCCCATCAAGCACCTGATGGTGAACACCAACGGCGTGCGTCTGGCCAAGGATGAGGAGTTTGTGGCCCGGCTGGCTACCTACGCCGGGGCTTTCGAGGTGTACCTGCAGTTCGACTCCTTCCGCGAAAACGTGCTGCTCACCATGCGCGGCCGCGACCTGCGCGAAGTCAGGATGAAAGCCCTGGAGCACCTGAACAAGTATAACCTGAGCACCACCCTCGTCGTGACCCTGCAAAAGGGCCTCAACGACGACGAAATGGGCGAAATTATCGACTTTGCGCTAAAGCAGCGGTGCGTGCGCGGGGTCACGTTTCAGCCCACCCAGGCGGCCGGCCGCCTCGACAACTTCAACCCCGAAACTGACTCATTTTCGCTCACCGAAGTGCGTCAGGGCATCATCAACCAGAGCCCGGTCTTCACGGCCCAGGACCTGCTGCCCGTGCCCTGCAACCCCGATGCGCTGGCCATGGCCTACGCCCTCAAGCTGGAAGGCGAGGTCTACCCGCTCACCCGCTACATCGACCCGGCCGAGCTGCTCACCAACAGCAGCAACACCATCGTGTACGAACGGGACCCGCGCCTGCGCCAGCACATGCTGCGCCTGTTCAGCACCGCCAACACCGTGGATACCGTGGTGCCCGAGCTCAACCAGCTGCTTTGCTGCCTGCCCCAGGTGTCGGCGCCCAACCTGGGCTACGAAAACCTGTTCCGGGTCATCATCCTGCAGTTCATGGACGCCTGGAACTTCGACGTGCGGGCCGTGAAAAAGTCCTGCGTCCACATCGTGAGCAAGGACCTGAAAATCATTCCCTTCGAAACCATGAATATCTTCTACCGCGACCCGGAAAAGCTGGCCCGCCTGGCCGAGCTGCGCGAAGCCTCCGTTTTATAGTATGGAAACGCCGTCCCCTGAGAAAGGCCGTGTGGGCCTAGTCCTGCTCATCAATCTGGGCATTATTGTGGTTTTGCACGTGGGGCGGCAACTGCTCGACAGCAACGAGAGTATCTTCTTGATTCTGTTTGGTATGTCCTTTCTCAACGGCATGCTGTTTTTGCTGATGCTCGTGACGGGGAAGCGGAAAACCAGCCTGGGTTTCTTCCTGGCGGCCCTGCTGGTTTTCATCATTGGCTTCGGCGACTGCGCCACCCACCTTAATCTTGGCAACATGCACTAACCTCAACCGCTATGGAACCAACCCCAACACCCCGCCCTAACCATGTGTTGCGCAACAACCTGCTGCTCGTGCTGGTAGCGGCCGTAGTGCTGGGCTTGCTGGGGCGGTTTGTAGCGGTGGGCGCCGCTTTCCTGTTTGCGGGCGGCTACCTGGTACAAGTGCTGGTGAATGTGGTGCTGGGTGTGGTGCGGCTGGTGAAGGCCGAGCCGGGTCGAAGCGCCGCGCCTTACTTTCTAAGTGCCCTGCTGGTGCTCATCATCGGCTTCGGGGCCTGCAGCGCCATGGTGCTGGCCGGCCTGGACACCATGAATTGATAGCCCAAAGCCAGCACTTTCTGATGCAGACTCTAAGCTGACTTCTTGGTTGAACTTAACGAGAATCTACCCCTTAGCCTAGGGAAGGGTAAAGGAAAGGTCGGCGCTGATTAGGTTGGCCGTGAGGCCGGTGCTCTGCCGATAATGCGCGTAGCGCAAATCCAGGGCTTTGAACTTGGCCACCTGGCCTCCAAAGGGCGTTTTGAAGCGTCCAATGCCATACACCGGAGAGTAGCGCAGCCCCAGCCCCAGCTTGTTAGCGGAGAAGTTAGCCAGATCGTAATCGGAGGTATAGTATTCATCCGTGACGCTGTGCTCCAGATAGGGCGCGAAGTACGTGGCGGCGGTTTGAGTGTGGTAGCGGTAGAAAGGGTACAGCACAAAAAAGGGCGTCACCTTTAGCGGCGTTTCCAGCTCCAGGGTGTGCGCCCTGATGCCAAAGTTGTCGTTGTAGAACCGGTAGTAGCCGCGCAGCTGCACTAGGTCGGTGGCGTAGTAGTTCAGGCGCAAACCCACCGGGTACTTCAGCCGTTGCCGGGGCAGCAGTTCGGTTTTAGCCGTGCCCAGCGCCCCACCGGTTTCCCGGAAGTATACGCGGTGAAAAGGCGTGCTCAGCAGTCCGTTCTGGGCTACCAGCTCGGTGCTCACGGCCGCCTGCAAGCGCTGGGTGAGTACCTGCGAGTACACCAGGTTCAGGTTGTAGCTCTGGCGCGTATCGAAGCCGGAGCCATGGTCGCCGCCCCGCCCCTGGCGCAGTTCCGCGGGCAGGATCAGCGTAGCCCGGTCAAAGAACACCTGCGCGGCTGCGCTCAGCTCGCGGTTGCCATCGGCGGAGGCACGCGCCCAGGAGGCGGTGATATTCCCCGAGAGGTAGTCGTATTCCTTGGAAAAGCCCCCACCCACGCCCACAATCGTGCGCTTATCGGCCAGCTGCCGCGAGTAGCCCAGGTCCAGGTGGTAGCGCGTATCCGATGACGAAGGCGTGGACAGCACCTGGTCAATCCGGTCGGTGGAAGCGGAGGCGTAATAATCCACCCCCAGGTTGGCTGATACCCGCGTGGCGGAGTCCAGCGGCACGTTCAGGATAATGGTCGGGGTGAAGTCGGTTAGCTGCTGGGTGCCGCGGCCGCCTTCTACCGCCCCGTGGTCCCCCTCCTGGGCATAGTAGCTGGACAGAATGTTGATTTCCGTTTCGCCGTGGTTGCTGGGGTTGGGCGGACTCGGCGCCATGGTAGCCGGGGCCCCGTAGCCGTCTACCCGGTTGGGGGTGGGCGTGGCCTGGGCGCAGGCCAGCGTAGGCGCGGCCAGCAACGCCAGAACCTGAAAAACTGTGGTAAGTGCAGAGCGGAGCATGGCAGAAGAAAAGCGCGGATGTGTCATCGGTTAGTTGCAGCCGCAGCCCCCGCCTACTTTGCCGCCGTTGGCGCCGCCGGCGCCTTCCCGGTAACTTTCGAAGTTGGTTTCGTATACTTCGATGCGCTTGTTGGCCAGTTTCATATCCTCATCGTTGAGGTACATTTTCTGGTAGGCGGCTACCGATACACAGCTGGTGAAGCCGCTGCCAACCAGCAGCAGCAACCCTCCCAGCAAGAGCCGAAGCGTGGAAAAATAAGTCATGGTGTAACAGGGGTGGAGGTGGCCGCTGGTAGCGTGGCCGCGCTGTGATAGTAGTTTACCTGCATGCCTTTGGAGGCCAGGGTACGCCCGTCGTTGGTGATGAGGGTGCAGTCCACGCCCTTCAGCTGGTTGATGAACGCCAGCCCTTCTTCCGGGCCTTTCACGAACACCACTTCGTCGAGGCCGTCGGCCAGCTCCACATCGGGGCAGATAATAGTGACGGAGCGAAGTCCCGTGGCCGGGTAGCCCGTGTGCGGATTAATGATGTGCCCGTAGTACTGCCCGCCCACCGTAAAATATTGCTCGTAATTGCCGGCCGTCACCACGGCCACATCCGTTACCGTCAGCCACGACGACACCGACTGCGGGTAGGCCGGGTCGCCGATGGCAATGCGCCAAAGGGAGCCATCGGCCTGCCGGCCCCAGCAAGAAACGTCGCCCGAGCCGTTGATTAAGCCCCCCTGAATACCCATCTGTTTCATTAGCGCCTGAGCGCGCCGGACTCCATAGCCTTGCAGAATACCCGCCAGGTTCAGGCGCATGCCTTTGTCTTGCAGCATCACGGAGTGTGCCACTGGGTCCAGTAAAACCTTGTGGTAGTCGATGCGGGCCACGGAGGCTTTCACCACCTCGGGGGCGGGCAAAGCGGCATGTGCCTGCCGGTCGAACTGGTAGATTTTCTCCCCCCCGGCGAAGGTGATGTCGAAGGCCCCGCCGCTCAGCTCCGACAGCTTGAGCGTCCGCTGAATCAGGTCGTACACTTCGCGGTCAACTTTCACTGGCCGGATGCCCGCCTGGCGGTTCACCTGCGTTATCTGGGAAGTTGAGTCCCAATAGGAGAACAGCCGGTCGATGCGCCGGGCTTCGCGGATGCCGGCCCGAATGGCGCGCCACGCCAGCGTATCATCAGCTGCAACGGCCGTGAACGTGAAATGGGAGCCCATCAGGTGGGCCGAGCGGGTGAAGTTCCGGGGCTTGGCCGCTGGAGTTTGGGCCCACGCAGTGCTCATGCTCAGCAGCAGGCCCAGCAGCAGGCCCAGCGGTTGACGAATTGTGCGGAGCATCATCCTTAGCGCTTGGCCAGCAGCTGATTCAGGTAGGCATCGTAGGCAGCGGGGCCGCCGGGCCGGTAGCCCGTTTTGGCCAGCACCTTTCCCTCGGGCGAAAGCAAGACTACCAGCGGGAAGGAGCCTTCCTTATTGAGTTGGGCCGCGGCCTGCTCGTTTATCTTGGTTTGGGCGGCCGGCAGCTTGTTTTTCTTGCTGCGCGGAAAGTCGAAGCGGGCTAATACCAACTTGTCTTTGGCAAACTGCTGAAACTCGGGTTGGTCGAACACCTCCTGCTTCAGCATAATGCAGGGCTTGCACCAGTCGGAGCCCGAGAAAACAACCAACACAGGCTTATTACTGGCCTTAGCCTGTTGCAGGGCCTGCGCGAGGTCGGTATTCCAGCCCTCGGCTGGTGCCTGGGCTTGCACGCCCACACAGGGCAGCAGCAACAGCAGGAGAATGTTCAGAAAACGCATAAGAAGAAACCCTGGGCTAGATTAAAAACAGATTAAAACATAAACCGTGCTACTCTACGTAGCGGCTGCCAGGAAGGTCTATTCGCGAACTGCTTTTGACAGCAGGTCCCATGCTTGCCCCTCTCCTTCTGATGGCCTTCTCCTTCCGGAAAGCGCTGTGTGCTTGTTAGGTGGGTATTGCAACCGCGTCATGCTGGTACTCAACTCAACCAGAAAACCCCAATAAAAGATTAAAATAAAATTAAAATATCAGCTGATTTCCGCAATCCTAACGGACCTAGCTTCGTATCGGAGGGAGAAATACGCCCTTTTCAGTTCACTTACCTGCCCTGCTTATGTCGGAAACCCGCAATGCTATTCAGGATATTTGGGGGCCCCGCACGCCGTATCACGGAACGTGGCCCCTGCGCGAAAATGAACGGGTAACCGCAACGCCCGACCACTGGGTGCAGTCGGCCTGCGTGCTGTGCTCCAACGGCTGCGGCCTCGATATTGGCGTGAAAGATGGCCGCATCGTGGGCGTGCGGGGCCGGGCCGAAGACCGGATAAACCACGGCCGGCTGGGGCCCAAAGGGCTGCACGGCTGGGAGGCCAACCACAGTTCCGACCGCCTCACTAAACCCCTGATCCGGCGCAACGGGCAGCTGGAAGAAGTTAGCTGGGAGGAGGCCATGCGCCTGATTGTGGAACGCTCCCAAGAGCTGATCCGTCAGCACACGGCCAGCGCCATTGGCTTCTACACCTCCGGGCAGCTTTTTATCGAGGAGTATTACACCCTGGGCGTGCTGGGCAAAGCCGGCCTGGGCACCCCGCACATGGACGGCAACACCCGCCTGTGCACCGCCACGGCCGGCGCGGCCCTGAAGATTTCCTTTGGCACCGACGGGCAGCCCGGTTCCTACAACGACCTCAACACCACCGAGGCCGTGCTGCTGGTGGGCCACAACATGGCTTCCCAACAAACGGTGCTCTGGACGCGCATTCTCGACCGGCTGGCTGGGCCCAACCCACCGCAGCTAGTCGTTATTGACCCACGCCGCACCTACACCGCCGAAAAAGCCACCGTGCACTTGGCCCCACGCGCAGGTACCAACCTGGCCGTGCTCAATGGCCTGATTAACCTGCTCATCGAAGCCGACCAGATAGACCATGAATTCATTAAGGCGCACACGGTAGGGTTTGCGGAGCTGCGCCAGACGGTGGAGAAATGGACGCCGGAGCGGGTAGAGCACCTCACGGGCGTACCGGCCGACAAGCTGCTGGCGGCGGCGCGCATCCTTGGCAATAGCAAAACCCTGGTTTCTACGGCCCTGCAGGGCGTGTATCAGTCGATGCAGGCCACGGCCGCCGCAGTCCAGATCAACAATATTCACCTTATTCGCGGGCTTATTGGCACGCCCGGTAACGCCATTCTGCAAATGAACGGGCAGCCCACCTCCCAGAACACCCGCGAGTGCGGAGCCGACGGCGACCTGCCGGGCTTCCGCAACTGGGACAATCCTGACCACATGGAGGAGCTGGCCCGGCTCTGGAACGTGCACCCCGACAAGATTCCGCACTGGGCGCCGCCCACGCACGCCATGCAAATCTGGCGCTACTGCGAAACGGGCTCCATCAAGCTGCTCTGGATTCAGGCTACCAACCCGGCCGTGAGCATGCCGGAGCTGGCCCGTATCCGGCGCATTCTGCAGCAAAAAGACTTGCTGGTGGTCGTGCAGGACGCCTTTCTGACGGAAACCGCGAAGCTGGCCGACGTGGTGCTGCCTACGGCTATCTGGGGCGAGAAAACCGGCACTTTTACCAACACCGACCGCACCGTCCATATTTCCTACCAGGCCATCAATCCGCCCGGGGAGGCCCGGGCCGACTTCGACATTTTCCTGGATTATGCCCGGCGCATGGACTTCCGGGATAAAGACGGGCAGCCGCTCATCAAGTGGAGCACGCCGGAAGAGGCCTTTGAAGCCTGGAAAGCCTGCAGCAAAGGCCGCCCCTGCGACTACTCAGGCCTGAGCTACGAGAAGCTCACCGGGGGCTCCGGCATCCAGTGGCCCTGCAACGAGCAGCACCCCGACGGGGCCGAGCACCTCTACACCGACCACCAGTTCAACACCCACGCCGACTACTGCGAAACCTACGGCTACGACCTAGTAACGGGCGCCGAAAAGCAGCCCGAAGAATACAAGGCCAATGACCCCAAGGGCAAGGCCATCATCCTGGCCGCCGACTACGAGCCGCCCCACGAAGAACCCGATGCGGAGTATCCGCTCTGGTTTACAACGGGCCGCGTTGTTTACCACTTTCATACCCGCACCAAAACCGGCCGGGCCCGCGCCCTGCAGGAAGCGGCACCGGAAGGCTTTGTGCAGCTCTCGGCCGAGGATGCGGCCCGCCACGGCATAGCGGACGGCGACCTGGTAACCGTAGAGTCCCGGCGGGGTAAAGTAACTGAGCCAGCCCGCATCGGCGATATTGAGCCGGGGCTGGTGTTCATACCCTTCCACTACGGCTACTGGGACCACGATGAACACGACAAGCGCGCCGCCAACGAATTAACCCTCACGGAATGGGACCCGATCAGCAAGCAGCCCCACTTCAAGTATGCGGCCGTGCGCATCCGCAAAGCGTAGCTGCCCCACGCCCATCCTGTTTCCTTACTTAACGGCTCCTTCTACTATGCACCTCGGCAACTACCTCGGCCTGCTCGACAACAGCGAAAAGCAAATCACAAAAGCTTTTGCGCAAGTAAGCCGGCACCACAAAGACGAGCCCGACATCGAGCAGATGTGCCAGAAGCTGTCGGCCTGGTCGCGGGAGCACCGCGGCAAGCTGGTGCCTTATCTGCAGCGCTACTCCACGCAGCAGAGCACCGAGCCGGCCCGGCTAAAGCACGAACTGTTCAGCGCCGCGCGGAGCGGCAGCCTCGGCCTCATCCGCGACCTGCACGACTTGTGGCTCCTAACCCAGGAAGTGCAGCTTAGCTGGGCCGTCATTCAGCAAGCAGCCCTGGCCCTGCGCGACGAGGAGCTAAAAGCTACCTGTGCATTTTGCAGTGCGCGCACCAAGCGCCAAACCGACTGGTTACTGGGCCGCATCAAGCAGGCGGCTCCCCAGGCTCTGGTAGTTGCAGACTAATGTCCTGCCTCAGTTGCTGCTCACTTCTCCTGTTTTTCTTTGTTACCCGGGTAAGCAGCTTGCTGCCTAGTCATCTTCACTCGCACTGAATGAAACATTCGTCCCCTGTTCACGCCGGCATTCCTATCTCCCCATCGCTGGAGCCCACCCTCGCCAACGAAGGGGCGCCACCCCGCGTGGCGCCGGATAAGCGCCGTCTGATTCGGATTTCGCTGCTGGCCGTGCTTGTGGCCGTGACCATTAGCGGAGTAGCCCGTCTGCTGGTATCGTTGATCAACTTGGTGACCAACCTGGTTTTCTTCGGCAACGTGTCCGTCGACTACCACTCTCCCGCCGACAACCACATGGGTTTATGGGTAATCCTTATGCCAGCCCTGGGTGGCCTGGTGGTCAGCCTGATGGCTATTTATGGGTCCAAAGCCATTCGAGGGCACGGCATTCCGGAGGCCATGGAGCAGATTCTCACCAACCAGAGCCGCATCAAGCCCTCAATCATGTACCTGAAGCCGGTTTCGGCGGCTATTTCCATTGGCACGGGCGGGCCATTCGGGGCTGAGGGACCGATTATTGCTACCGGCGGGGCCCTGGGCTCCACGCTGGGCCAGCTTATTCACATCACCCACCACGAGCGGAAAGTGCTATTGGCGGCGGGGGCCACGGCGGGTATGTCGGCCATCTTTGGCACCCCCATTGCGGCGGTGTTTCTGGCTATTGAGCTGCTGCTGTTTGAGTTTTCGCCCCGCTCCCTGGTGCCCGTAGCCTTGGCCTGCATTACCGGGGCAGCGGGCCACCACTTGCTGTTTGAGCAGGGGCCCGTGTTCGAAATGCCAGAGTTGGCAGCTCCGAGCAATGTGGCGCTGGCCACGTACAGTGCCATTGGCTTGGTGGTGGGCCTGGCTTCGGTGGGCATCACCAAGCTGGTGTACTGGATTGAGGATGCCTTCGAGAAGCTGCCCATTCACTGGGCCTGGTGGCCGGCCTTGGGCGGGCTGGCCGTAGGCGGCATTGGCTATTTCGCGCCGCGCACCCTGGGCGTGGGCTACGAAAACATTTCGGCAGTGCTATCGGGCACCGCTCCGCTGGCGCTGCTGCTGACGCTTTGCTTCCTTAAGTTTGCCTCCTGGGCTATTTCCCTGGGGAGCGGTACCTCGGGGGGCACACTGGCCCCGTTGCTTACCATTGGCGGCGCTATGGGGGCGTTGCTTGGGGTGGCCATTCAACATTTCTTACCGGCTTCGGACATTGCCTTGCCCTTGGCGGCGCTAGTGGGCATGGCGGCTATGTTTGCCGGGGCCTCACGGGCGCTGCTCACGTCCATCGTGTTTGCGGTGGAATCTACCGGGCAGGCCCAGGCCCTTCTGCCTCTGCTGGGCGCCTGCACCGGGGCCTATTTGGTGTCGTTCTTGCTGATGGGCAACACCATCATGACCGAGAAAATAGCCCGCCGCGGCGTCAAAACTCCCGTCGACTATGAGCCGGATTTGCTGGACAAGGTGCCGGTAAGCCAGATTTTGCAGAACGAACTGGTCACCATCAGCACCAACAACAGCATCGGGGATGTGCGTGCCTGGACTGGCCGGGAGCCCGCGCGCGTAGGCTCGCACCTGATTGTAGTGGACGTGGAAGGCACCTTTGCCGGCCTGCTCAGCACCGTGGCCCTCACCAGCTGGCAGGCCGATGAGCATGTGCCCATCAGCACCTTGCTGCAGCCCCAATCGGCTAGGGCAACGGTACTAACTACCGACACCCTGCGCACGGTGGTGGAACGCATGGCCCGCGAAAATGTGGACGTACTACCGGTGCTCCTACCCGGTAAGGATGCCCGGGTTACGGGCGTGGTTTCCTACCGCGACATCCTGGCGGCCTATAACACCCGCCTGCAGGACCACGGCAACACAGCCCCAAACATCCTGCTCAAGCGCAAAGGCTTACGCGTGCTGCTCCGGGGTAAAACACTGTTTCAATCGTCTGGCCAGGCTAACTCTTAGCCTCGTTGCCCTCCTGAGCAGCGCGCAGGATGGTAGGCGAAATTAGATAGACCCGTTACTTTCCAGCGGCTGGCTCCTTGGGCCACAACTGGTACTGGTTGAGCAACCTTAGCAGCACGCCGTTGGTCCAGCCGAAGCCGTCCTGGGTGGGGTACTCCCCGCCCCCGGCCGTGAGCTGGGTGTTCTCAACGTTGTATTTCTCCAGCAGCTTCCCGGTCTGCTGAAACACGCGCACATTCAGCCCCACCCAGCGGGTGGCAATGGTGCGGGCCAGTTCCTGCTGCTTGTAGTGGTTCAGGCCTTCGATGGCCACGTACTGCAGGGGTGCCCAGCCATTGGGCGCGTCCCACTGCTGGCCGCTGTGGTTGAGCGTGGTTACCAGGCCGCCATCTTTCAGGAAGTCGCGCTGCAAACCAGCGGCCACCTGGCGGGCTTCGCCGGTCGATGCTACTTGAAAGAACAGCGGGAATGCGCCGGCCAGGGTACGCAGGCGCATTGGTTGCCGGGCCACGAAATCATAATCGACAAACCAGCCCGCCGAATTATCCCAGCAGTAGCGGCGGATGGCGTTGCGTCGGGCCCGGGCTTTCTGCTCGAAGGCACGGGCTAAGGTAGCTTGGCCCTGCTGGCGGTAGCCGCTGGCAATAGTTTGCTCCAGCCCGTAGAGCAGGCAGTTCAGATCCACGGGCACCAGCTCCAGGGTGCGGATGGAAGCCAGGGTCTTCTCGTCGCGAAACCAGCGGGTGCTGAAGTCCCAGCCCGAAGCCGCGGCGGCGCGCACGTGCCGGTAGAACTCAGGCTGGGGCTGGGTGGTTTGGCGGGCGGTGGCGACGTCCTCGGCGTAGGATTCCTCGCGGGCATAATCACCGGCGTCGTAGTAGCGGTTGAGGATTTCGCCCGCGGGCAGGCGCACGGCGCGGCGGGTGGCGGTACCGGGCTGAAGGGAGTCGGCGCCGGCCATCCAGTACTGGTACTCGCGTAGCAGCTGGGGCTGGTAGCGTGGGCGCACGGTGTCGCTCTGGGTCTGGGCCAGCAATTCTACCATCAAAGCAAAAAACGGGGGCTGGGAGCGGGTGAGGTAGTAGGTGCGGTTGCCGTTGGGGATGAAGCCCTGGCGGTTTATCAGGCTGGCGAAATTATCCACCATGCCGCGCAGCAAAGCCGTGCGCCCACTTTCGCGCAAGCCCAGCATGGTGAAGTAGGAGTCCCAGTAGTACACTTCCCGGAAACGCCCACCCGGCACTACGTAAGGCTTGGGCAGCGGCAGCAGAGAACCGTAGCGCCCCACCGAGTCTTGGGGCTGGCGCTGCAGCACCGTCCAGAGGGTATCGAGGTGGTGGCGTAGGCCGGCGGCTACGCGGCTTTGGTAGGCGTCCGTGGGCACGGCGGGCAGCTCGAAGTATTGCCTCACAAACTGCTTCAGCGAAAAGCCGGGGTGATTTTTCTGCTGCTGATAGGCCGCCTCAATAACTGCTGGGGCGGCTTTGGGGCGGGCATCCACGAAGGTTTTGCTGTCGGGAAACACGCCGCCGAGCTGCACGGCTTCGAAGACGACAGGAAACAGCTGGCGGGGTGAAGGCTGGGCCCACCCCGCAGGCACTAGCATCAACCACAGGCAAATACTCAGAACAACGCGTCTTAAAGAGAAAATCGTCATGCCCCAAAGTACGTAAGTCAAGGCGCAAGGACTACCTCACAGGCCTCCGGCCACAGCGGGTGCACCGGCAGCCAGCACAAGCCCACGCCGCCGGTACCGGGGCTATGCCAACGGAAGCAGCCGGGCTTACTCCCGGCCTTCGGCGGAAATGGGCTGACCGTCCTCCGCGAAATACTGAAGGTGTGTGGTGCTTTTGCCGGCCTCGTCGCTGAGGCATTCCACCCGGTATTCCACCCGATTTGCTTCCTGATGGTAGACAGTTTTCGTTACGCGGCCAAGGCGGGCAGCCCCGAGGCGCTGGGGCGCAAGGGCGGCCTGCAGCGCCTCGGGCAAGGTTTCTACCGCCACCTCCGTGGCAGACTCTGTCAGTTCGCCCCGCTCGTTGAAGTTGGCTTCCAGGACGCGGTTTACTCGGTGGGTAAAAAAGCTGTAGGACTCCTCGCCCTTGTCGGCGTTGCCGAACACGTAACACGAATCGACGGGCGCCCCCGGAAAGGCCTGGCTGAACTTTTTCACCACGTAAGGCGGAATCTTCACTTTGCGGGCGGGGTCGGCATTCTGGGCGTAGTAGGTTTGAGCAAGCGCCGAACCGGGGCCCCCAACGGCCAGGAGAAGGATGAGTAACGCTTTATGCATAGTCGGCAACGAAGGAAGGGCATGTGGATAGCTTTCCCTTCCAAGATACAATCTAGCGGAATGTTACGCCCCTACGCAATTATGCCCGAAACCAGCCGCAAACGGGCAGTTTCGGGCATGGCAGATGGCGTGACCTACCTGGGAAGCCAGCTTACTTCAGCAGCTCAAACTTGCTATCCAGCCGAATGTCGTCGGAGGCGCTGCCAAGCATGAGGCGGAACTCGCCGGGCTCGGTGGTCCACTGCATGTCCTGGTTGTAGAAGGAAAGCTTGTCGGAGGTGATGGTGAAGGTGAGGGTCTTGGTTTCGCCGGGCTTGAGTTGCACTTTCTGGAAGTCCTTGAGCTCCATGATGGGGCGCGTCACGCTGGCCACCAGGTCGCGCAGGTAGAGCTGCACCACTTCCTCCCCGGCCGTTTTGCCCGCGTTGGTAAGCGTGCAGGAAACCGTGAGCGACTGGCCCGCGCCCAGCTGCGTAGTGCTGAGCTTAAGGTTGCCGTAGGTGAACTTGGTGTAGCTCAGGCCGTGCCCGAAGGCGTACTGCGGCCGGTTGGTCTGGTCGATGTAGGCCGATTTGTAGAGCACGTCCTTATCCCCGCTGGAGGGGCGGCCGGTGTTTTTGGCGGCGTAGAAAATGGGTACCTGGCCCAGGCTGCGCGGAAACGTCATGGGCAGCTTGCCGGCGGGGTTATAGTCTCCGGTCAGCACGTCGGCAATGGCGTTGCCGGCCTCGGAGCCCAGCCACCAGGTGTAGAGAATGGCCGGGGCGTGCTCGGCCGTCCAGTTGAAGGTGAGCGGGCGGCCGGCCATCATCAGCACCACTACGGGCTTGCCGGTGGCTACCACGGCTTTGATGAGGGCTTCCTGCTGACCGGGCAGACCGATATCCGTGCGCGACTTGGCCTCGCCGCTCATGTCGTAGGCCTCACCCACGGCCATTACTACCACGTCGGCATCCTGGGCGGTTTTCACGGCTTCGGCAAAGCCCGCCTGCGACTCGCCCTTAATGCCGCATCCGCGAGCGTACTGGATATTGGCTTGCTTGCCGAACTTGTTCTGCAGGCCCTCCAGCACGCTCACGTAGCCGGTGGAGTCGTAGTTCACGGCCCAGAAGCCGGCGTGGTTGAGCTTGCTGGTGCCCAGCGGCCCAATGAGGGCAATGCGCTTGGTTTTCTTATCGAGCGGCAGCACGTTGCCTTCGTTCTTGAGCAGCACAATGGATTTGCGGGCCACGTCGCGGGCAATCTGCCGGTGCTCGGGCGCGCCCACCAGCTTTTTCTCCCGGGCCACGTCGCTGAAGCGGTTGGGGTTCTGGAACAGGCCCAGCTCAAACTTCTTGCGCAGGATGCGGCGCACGGCGTCGTTTACCAGCTCCTCGGGCACCTGGCCGCTCTTCACCAAGGCAGGCAGGCTGTTCACGTAGGAGCGGCTTTCCATATCCATATCGGAGCCGGCCAGCAGGGCCAGGCGGCCGGCGTCGGCGTTGTCTTTGGCGAAGCCGTGGTTTACCATCTCCCCTATCGAGCCCCAGTCGCTCACCACAAAGCCCTGGAACTTCCACTGGCCTTTGAGGATATCGCGCTGCAGATAGCGGTTGCCGGTGGAAGGAATGCCGTCCAGCTCATTAAAGGCATTCATGAAGGTAGCCGCGCCGGCATCAAGGGCCGCTTTGAACGGGGGCAGATACACTTCCCAGAGCAGGCGCCGGCTCATGTCCACGGTGTGGTAGTCGCGGCCGGCCTGGGCGGCGCCGTAGCCCGCAAAGTGCTTGGCGCAGGCCAGCACGGCATCAGTGGCACCTATTTTTTCACCCTGGAAACCCAGCACGCGGGCCCGCGCAATCTGGGAGCCCAGGTAGGGGTCTTCGCCAGCCCCTTCCATCACCCGGCCCCAGCGCGGGTCGCGGGCAATATCGACCATGGGCGCAAACGTCCAGTGCTGACCGGCAGCAGCCGCCTCCACGGCCGCAATGTGCGCTGACTGCCGGATGGCCGTCATGTCCCAGCTGGCGGCCTCGCCCAAGGGAATAGGAAAGGTAGTCTGGTAGCCGTGGATGACGTCGAGGCCGAAAAGCAGCGGAATTTTCAGGCGCGACTTGAGGGCTTCGGCCTGCAGCTCGCGGGTGCGCTGGGCCCCGCGGATGTTGAGCATGGAGCCCACCCGGCCCGAACGAATCTGCTCCAGCTTGGTGGGGTCGTTGACGGCGGGGCCCGTGACGGCGTCGCCGGTGTACTGGTTGAGCTGGCCGGCTTTTTCCTCCAGCGTCATGAGCTGGAGCACGGAATCAACCTTTTGTTCGAGGGTTTTGCGCTGGGCAAGCAGCGGCGTGGTGCTGCCCACTACAAGGCAGGCTCCCACCGTGGCAGTGGCCACGGCTTTGCAAAATGGACGGCGCATGATACGGCGTGTAGGAAATGGTGCAGGGGAGCAACACGAACTTACGGCATCTTTGCGAGACTTATGCCGACTTCCCCTCCTGCCGCCGCCAATTCCGCTGACTTTCAGCCCCAAAAATTGCTGTTCATCTGCAGTCAGAACCGCTGGCGCAGCCTCACCGCCGAGCGTCTCTTCGACCAGCACCCCCACTACGAGGCCCGCTCGGCCGGCACCGAGCCCGGCGCCCGGGTGCGCGTGACGGCCGGCCACCTGAGTTGGGCCGACGTGGTGCTGGTGATGGAGCGCAAGCACGCCGACATCCTCCGCCAGAAATTCGCCGAGGCGCTAACCGGCAAGCGCATCGTTACCCTCCGCATTCCCGACAAGTTCCAATTTATGGACCACATCCTGCAGGACTTACTGCGCGAGCGGCTGCGCGAGCATCTGGGCGAGGAGGTGCCTTAAGAGGATGCTTCCTCTATAACCGGAAATAGACCGTCATGCTGAGCGGAGTCGAAGCATCTCTACCGCTTCGTTGGATTACTACTGCAACGAAGCGGTAGAGATGCTTCGACTCCGCTCAGCATGACGGTTAGTTTGGCGACGTCAGTCGCGAGATTCCTCGGCTTCGCTCGGAAGGACATTCGATTACACTAACTGATAGCCCTCCCCGAAAAATATTTTCTCATTCGGCAGTAACCTTCCCGAAAAGGCGCAGTTTCCACGTCCGAATTCGCCACCAACCTATCAGCCAACGCCTTGAACTCGCTTACCGACAACTCGCTCATGCTCCAGGTGAAGGCTGGTCAGGTGGAGAAGATGGGCCTGTTGTTTGAACGCTACCACCGGCCGTTGCTGGCGTTCTTCTACCATTCCAACGGCAATGCCACGGCCAGTGAAGACCTGGTGCAGAACGTGTTTTACCGCATGCTCAAGTACCGGCACACCTTCACCGGGGAGGGCGAGTTCCGGACCTGGATGTACCACCTGGCGCGCAACGTGCTGGCCGATGCCGCCAGGAAAAACAAGCCCTCGGCCCACCACCAGGACATTGCCGACTGGGCCGAGAAAATTGCGGGAGGCACGACGGCCGACGCCCACCTGCAGCGCACCCAGGAAGAAGCGCAGCTCCACCGGGCCCTGGCCCGCCTCTCCCCCGACCAGCGCGAGGTGCTGGTGCTGAGCCGCTTTCAGGAGCTGAAATACGAGCAGATAGCGCAGCTGCTCAACATCACGGAGGGGGCCGTGAAGGTGCGCGCGCACCGGGCCCTCTGCCAATTGAAGGACATCTATTTGCAAATGGATAATGGAAGCAAGGTTCAGAAACTGTGAGGAAGTGCAGCAGGAGCTGATGAGCTGGCTGGCGGGCGAATTGCCCGAAACGGACAAGCAAATCCTGGCCGCTCACCTGGCTCAGTGCCCCGACTGCCAGCACGAGCTGGAAGGCGTGCAGCAGCTCTGGACGGCTATGGGCAACCTGCCCGTGCCCGCACCCAGCGAAGAGCTGCGGCCCAACTTCTACGCCATGCTGGCCGAGTTTAAGGCCGAGGAGCAGCAACGGCAGCGCTGGTCGGTGGCAGGGCTGCTGGAGCGGCTGCGCCAGTGGTGGCAGCCGGCCTTTGCCCAACGCCTGGCCTATAGCTTGGTGCTGGTGCTGGCGGGCCTGGGCATCGGCTACGGGCTAAGAGGCCACGAAACCAGCGCAGGAGTTGAAGAGCCCCTGGCACAGACTTCTACCGAAAGCTCGGCCACCACGGCCCGGCAGGTAGGGCTGATTTCGCGCCTCAACAACCCCTCGGCCGTGCAGCGCCTGCAGGCCGTGAGTGAGGCCGAGCAAGTTGCCCCTACCAACGAGCGGGTGCTGGCCGCCCTGCTCAGCACCCTCAACCAGGACCCCAACGTGAACGTGCGCCTGGCTACCCTGGACGCGCTGGGCAGCATGGCCGATGACCCCACCGTGCGCCAGGGGCTGGTTCGCTCCCTCACCTACCAGGAGTCTCCCCTGGTACAGTCGGCGCTGGCCGATCTGATGGTGCAGTTGCAGGAGCGCCGCTCGGTGCGTCCCCTGCGCAAGCTGCTCCAGCAAGACAACCTCAACGAGCAAGTGAAAACCAAAATCGAGCAAAGCATTCAGTCTTTGTCCCACGACCGCGCCCCCGCGGCCCCCTCAACCCCCTCGAACTCCGATGAAACCAAACATTATAACTCTGCTACTCTGGACACTTCTGTGGCTGCCTAGCTGCTCGCTGCAAGCCCAGGACCGTGAAGCCACGGAAAAAGTAAGCCGCGAATTCACCCTTTCCGGTGACGCCGGCCGCAGCACCCTGGCCCTGTACAACATCTTCGGCTCGGTGCGGGTGGAAGGCACCAGCGGCAACCAGGTGGTAGTGGAAGTCACCAAAACCCTAAAAGCCGACGACGCCACGGCTCTGGCCGAAGCCAAAAAAGATGTACAGATAGGCTTTCTGCAGCGCAACGACAGTGTAGTGGTGTACCAACAAGGCCCCTTCGACTCGCGCCCCCGCCGTAACCAGCACTGGAGCAGCGACGAGCGGCACTACCAGTTCAGCCTCGACTTCACCGTGAAAGTGCCCCGCGACATGAAAGTAACCGTGTCGACGGTGAACGGCGGCGAGGTGCGGGTGGAAAACGTGAACGGCCTGCTGCAAGCCAGTAATGTAAATGGCGGCATTACCATTAAGAATGCCCGCGAGGTGTCGAAAGCCCACACCGTGAACGGTCCGGTGGAAGTGGGCCTCACGGCAGCGCCCACGGCCGCGGCTTCCTACAAAACCATCAACGGTGACATTACGGTGAGCTACCCGCCCACGGCCTCGGCTGACCTCTACTTCAAGAGCATGCACGGGGAAATGTACACCGACTTCCCGCAGACGGAAAACCTGCCCGCCACCATCACCCAGAACACCGAGCGCGAAGGCACCGGCACCAAGTACAAGCTCCGCAAGGAAACGGCCGTGCGCCTCGGCAAGGGCGGCCCCAACATCCGCCTGGAAACCCTGAACGGCGACGTGACCATCAAACAGCAAACCCGATGAACCAGCTAGTATTTCGCACTCTTTTCGCTCTTACTGCCCTCTTTTGGCTAAGTCCGGCCCAAGCTCAGCAGACCAGCAAGGAGCAGATGACGGTGGCCCTCAGCTCCCCTGGTAAGCCGGGCACCCTACACCTCAAGCTCGTGGGCGGCGGCATCAAAGTAGTGGGCTACGCCGGTAAGGAAGTAATCATTGAAGTAGCCACGCGGGGCGGCCGGCGCGAGTCGGCCGCCAACGAAAATGCCTCGGGCATGCGCCGCATCTCGCAGGCCAGCGGCCTTGACGTAACGGCCCAGGAGCGCGACAACCAGGTGTACGTGAAAACCCAGTCCTGGCAAAACCCGGTGGATTTCGTTATTAAAGTGCCGCGCCAGTTTTCCCTGAAGCTGGCCACCGTACAGAACGGCGACATTGTGGTGGATAATGTGGAAGGCGAGCTGGAAATATCCAACGTAAACGGCTCCATCCGCCTGAATGACGTGGCTGGCTCGGCGGTGCTGAACACGGTGAACGGCGAGGTCATTGCCGACTTCAAGCAGATAACGGCGGGCGCGCCCATGGCATTCTCCACCATCAATGGCAAGGTAGACGTGACGCTGCCGGCGCGGGCCAACGTGTCGGTGAAGCTCAAATCCGACCACGGCGACATCTACAGCGACTTCGACCTGAGCGTGGACAGCAGCCCCTCGAAGGTGACGCGCACGGCCAAGGACGGCACCTACCGCGTAGCCCAGGACACCTGGACCTACGGCAAGATCAACAGCGGTGGCCCCGAGTTCATGATGAAAACCCTGAACGGCGACATCTACATCCGCCGGGCCAAGTAGCCTTGTCTTTCTCTGCGCTCAGCCCCGGCCGTGCCCTTGGTGGTTTGCTGTGGTGAGTGACTCCTGCCGGCCGGGCTGGGCGCAGCAGAAGGGCGCTTGATGATAGCACCCAAACAAGCCAGCGGTTTTCCTTCCCGGGAGAGCCGCTGGCTTTTCTCGTTTTCGGCGCGGCATCGGCCTGTCTGAAAATTCCAGAACGTCATGCTGAGCGGAGTCGAAGCATCTCTCCCGCTTCGTTGAATGATGCAGGCGAAGCGGTAGAGATGCTTCGGCTTCGCTCAGCATGACACTGCTTTTGCTGGTCATCGAAAAAATATTTCACTACCGCTGTAACGAATACAACTTCGGCCGGTACTCCTTGCACAACCCTCCTACACCCTTTCTCCGTGACTACCGCCCGCCCGAGCGACGAAGACCTGATGGCTGCTGTAAAGGCCGACGACCTCGACCAGCTCGTGCCCTTGTTTGAGCGCTACCACGGGCCCTTGTTCAACTACCTCTACCGCCTCTGCAACGACCGGGAAACCAGCGAAGACCTGGCCCAAAGCGTGTTTGAGCGGGTGCTGAAATACCGGGCCAGCTACCAACCCGGCCAGCCTTTCAAAGCCTGGGTGTTTCAGATGGCCCGCAACGCCTACGCCGACCACTGGCACCGCCAGGAAAAGCTGCGTACCGCCGATGTGGAAGAAGTGGAGCGCCACGGCGGCCTACGCGGCGCAGCTTTTTCCCAGATGCGCGTCAACCACCACCACGACGACCTCCACGAAGCCCTGGCCCAATTGCCTACCAACCAGCGTGAAATCCTCTTGCTCAACCGCTTCCAGGGCTTTGGCTACGACGAAATAGGCCAGCTCCTGGGCTGCACCGCCGAAGCTGCCCGCGTGAAAGCCCACCGCGCCCTGCAGGCCCTGCGCAAAGTGTATTTCTCCGACTAGTAACTCTCCACCACCCATGCATACCTTCACTTCCTGCGACGACTACGAAGCCCTGCTGCCGGCCTACGCTGATGGTAGCCTGCCGACCGCTGAGACCGAGCAAGTAGCCGCTCATATTACCGCTTGTCCTACCTGTCAGCTTCACCTTCGCCAGCTCCGGACGCTGAGCAACGAGCTGGACGCGGCTCTGCCCGAAGTGCCCCGCACGGCCATGCGCACCAACTTTCTGGCCATGCTGGAAGAACAAAAGGCCCTGCTGACCCCAGCGGCAGCGGCAGCCCCAACTCCTGCCCGGGTAGTACCAATTTGGGCCGCAGCAGTAGCTAGCCAGTGGCTGCGCGTGGCCGCAGCCGTGTTGCTGGTAGCCGGCGGAGTACTGCTAGGCCGCTTCCTGCCTGGTCCCTCCGGGCAAAATGCCGACCTAGCCGCTACCGCTACTGACAGCCCGGCCCCAGCCCAGCAACTGGCCGCCAACCTGGCTGGCACGGCTTCCCAGCCCGCCTCCGCCAGCGACCGGATTCAGTTGGTAACGGCTTCAGGGCAGAATTTAGCTCCCGGCGACCCAACTGTGCAGGTGCTCATCAATACCCTCAACTTCGACCCCAACCCCAACGTGCGCGTGGCCGCCTGCGAGGCCCTGTTCCACCTCCGCGCCGACCCCCGCGTAGCCGAAGCCTTTGTGCACTCCCTGCCCATCCAGACGGATCCGAACGTGCAGATTACGCTCATCGAATATATGGTAGCCCTGCGCGACCCGCGGGCTGTGCCGCCGCTGCAGCGCCTGGCCCGCCGCAAGGACGCCTTGCCGGTGGTGCGCGACCAGGCTCAGGCCGGCCTTGGCAAACTGATTTGACCAAGCAGGCGGGGCGGTTCAGTTGACTTCTCCCTTGCTGCTTCCTTTTCCTTCTTTTCTCACTGCTTAGGCAGCCCCTGGCTATCGGAACGTGCGAGTCCGGCGGGCTGCTCCTTGCCCTCATTTTCCAACAAGCTCTTATGAAAAAGCCCCTTATTCTCACCTTCTGCGGCCTGCTGGCTGCCACTATTTCCCTGCACGCCCAGGAGTACAAAACCAAGCTCAGCAAAGATCGCAAGGTCATCATCGACATGCAGGGCTCCGACGTAACCGTGGAAGGCTACGACGGCAACGAGCTGGTGATTCGCGGCAACGGCTTCGAGCCGGCACCCAAGCGGGCCGAGGGCCTGAAGCCCGTATACAATACGGCCGTCGACAATACCAACCTCGGCCTTGCGGTGACCGAGCAAGACAACACCGTGCGCATTGCCCGAGCGTCCCGCAAAGAAGCTACCTACGTCATTCGGGTGCCGCGCGCTACGGCCGTGGAGTACAATCAAACCAACTGGAACGGTGGCGACCTGCAAATCCGGGACGTGAACGGCGACCTGGAAGTGAACATGAAAACCGGGGACGTGAAGCTGCTGAACGTAGCCGGCCCGGTGGTAGCCAACAGCGTGAGCGGTGACATTACGGTGCGCTACGCCACGATGCGGTCCGGGCCCAGCTCGATTTCGGCCGTGAGCGGCGACGTGGACGTGACCATGCCCGCCGCCAGCAAAGCTACTCTGCAGCTGCGCTCCATCTCGGGCGAAATCTATACCGACTTCGACATTGCCCTGCCCAAAACCTCCGGCGACCTGAACCACGTGGGCGGCCAGGTGGTGAACGGCACCGTGAACGGCGGTGGCACCCCGGTTTCGCTCAAGTCGGTGAGCGGCAACATCTACGTGCGCAAGGCCAAGTAAGCCCGACCCTACCTCTCAAACAGCTTCCAACCTCAACTCCTAAACCTCATGTCCCGGTTTCTATTTCTGCTCCTGCTTTGCCTGACTGCCGGCCTTTACCAGCCCGCTCAGGCCCAGAAAATCATAGAAAAATCCGTCGCCCTTAGCTCGGGCCAGCGGGTGTACCTCAACCTAAAGCACGCCACCAACATCCGTATTCGGGCGGGCGCGGCCGGCAAAATGGCCCTGAAAGCGGCCGTCGATATCAACCAGAACCGCCTGAACGATGCCCTGCAGCTCACCCAGGACCAATCGGCGGAAGAAGTGCGCTTCAACTCCGAACTGGACATGACCATGCTGCGCAACGCCCCAGCCGGAGACTGCCCGGATGGGGGCACGCAGTGGGGCGACAACTACGTGGGCCGCAAGAAAGGCACGACCACTACCGCCGAGGAAAACGTTTCTTACCGGGTTTGCCTGAACGTGGAATATGACATTACCGTGCCGCCCGGCGTGACGCTGTGCGTGAAGACCATCAGCGGCAACATAGATATTCAGGGCCTATCCGGCGCTATCGAGGCCAAGTCTATCAGTGGCTTCGTGGACGTGACCTGGGCCGCTTCCTCGGCGGAGCTGGCGCTGAAAACCATTACCGGCGAAGTGTACACCGACCACGATGTAGCCTTCAGCAACCGCAAAGACAATCCCTTGGTTGGCTACCAGTTACGCGGCAACCTGGGCAACAATGGCCCGCTCGTTCAGCTCGAATCCATCAGCAGCGACATTTATTTTCGCCGGCGTAAGTAACCATTTCCACGAACGAGAGTTTCCACGCCCGATCAGACTTACTACCTGATTGGCTGGCTGGCCAAGGCCTGCAGCCTCCGTCCGCTTTCTTCGTCAATACCCGCTGCTCTCACAACCTTTCTGCGCTATGAAAACCTGTACTATTCTTCTCCTCGCCCTGGCGCTGCTGGGGCTTGGGGCACCCCGGGCTGGGGCCCAAACTGCCCCCGCTGCGGCCGCCCCGACCGCTACTGCCCCCAAGCGCCAGCTGCAGGCCGTGCGCATCAGCGAAGCCATTAAGCTGGATGGGGTACTCGATGAAGCCATGTGGCAGCAGGCCCCGGTGGCTACCGACTTCATCCAGAACCGACCCAAACCCGGCCCCCACGAGCAGCACCCCACCGAGGTGCGCATTCTCTACGACGACGCGGCTATCTACGTGGGTGCCATTATGCACGACGTGGCCCCCGACTCCATCAAGCGGGAGCTGTCGGCCCGCGACAACCTGCCCAACACCGACTTCTTCGGCATCTTCCTCGATACCTACCACGACAAGCTCAACGGCTACGGCTTTATTGTGACGGCGGGCGGGGTGCAGGCCGATGCGCGCTACTCCCCGGCCAGTGGGGAGGACTTTGCCTGGAACGCCGTGTGGGACGCCCGCACCGCCCAGCGCGGCACCGACTGGGTGGCCGAAATGCGGATTCCTTACTCGGCCATTCGCTTCAGCACGGCCGAGGTGCAGCAGTGGGGCCTGCAGTTTATGCGCCAGCGCCAGGCCCTGCGCCAAGGCTTTTTCTGGAGTGAGGTGAAGCCGGAAGTGGATGGTTTCGTAAACCAGTGGGGTGAGCTGACCGGGCTGAAGGGCCTGAAGCCCCCGCTGCGCCTATCCCTCACGCCCTATATATCGGGCTACGTGAACCACAACCCGCTGAACGCCGAGGGCACCCGCCGCACGACGACTTCCTTCAACGGAGGCGCGGATGTAAAGTGGGGTATCAACGAAAGCTTCACGCTGGATGCCACGCTGGTGCCGGACTTCGGGCAAGTGCAGAGCGACAACCAGGTGCTCAACCTCTCCCCCTTCGAGGTGCAGTTTCAGGAAAACCGCCAATTCTTCACGGAAGGAACTGAGCTCTTCAACAAGGGCAACCTGTTTTACTCCCGCCGCGTGGGCGCTACGCCCATAGGGTTCTACGGCGTGGGGCTGGCCGACAACGAGAAGCTCGTGCGCAACCCGGCCGAAACCCGCCTGCTGAACGCCACCAAGATTTCGGGGCGCACCAGCAAGGGCCTGGGCATCGGGCTGTTCAATGCCCTCAGCAACGACGTGTACGCCACGGTGCGCAACACCGAAAGCGGCGAAGAGCGGGAAGTCCTGACCCAGCCGTTCAGCAACTACAACATTGCAGTGCTGGACCAGAGCCTGAAAAACAACTCCTACGTGTCGCTGATCAACACCAACGTAACGCGCTGGGGCAGCACCTACGACGCCAACGTGACGGGCGGCCTGTTCCGCTTCGCCAACAAAAAGAACTCCTACGCCGTGGATGGCAGCCTCGTGTACTCGCGCCGGCGCGGCACCCAGTTCGGCTCTGATAAGCCCATTGACGACCAGAACGGTTTTAAATATACCGTAGGCGTGGGCAAAATCAGCGGAAACTTCACCTGGGGCTTCAACCACCGCATCGAGTCGGACCACTACAACCCCAACGACCTGGGCATCCTGTTCGGCAACAATAACATTACGCAGAGTGCCTATGCCAACTACCGCATCTTCAAGCCTTTCTGGAAGGTAAACAACATGAACTTCTACTCGGAAGTAGGCCACCAGCTGCTCTATCGGCCCACCCGCTACCAGAACATGTACTTCTACAACGGCTTCAACACCACGTTCACGAAGAACTTCCTGCAGGTAGGCTACGATTTTATGCACGTGCCCGTGTCGCACGACTTCTTCGAGCCGCGCACGTTCCCGCTGGGCGACTACTACGTGCGGGTGCCGGCCAACACCGACTGGATTGGCTTCCTGAACTCCGACACGCGCAAGCGCCTCTCGGTGGGTGTGAATGCCGGAGCTACCTACTACAGCCAGGATGAGCGGCTGCCCGGTCCGCGCCCCCGCCGCCTGCGCTACCGCGCCGGGTTCTACCCGCGCTTCCGCGTCAACGACCACCTCACCTTCCGCTACAGCCTCGACTGGAGTTTACAGCGCAACCAGATTGGCTACGTGAACGGGGGGCTCAGCGCCGATGAACCGCTGGATCTGCCCTTCCGGGGCCAGATTCTGCTGGGCCGCCGTAACGTAGCCACCGTTACGAACGTGGCCCAGGTGGCCTATACCTTCACCAACCGCATGTCGTTTACGCTGCGCGTGCGTCACTACACCAGCAACGTGCGCTACCAGGATTTCACCGTGCTCAAGGAAGATGGGCAGGAGTTCCTGGCCGACTACCGCCGCAACCGCGACAACACCTACAATGCCTTCAACGTGGACGCGGTGTACAGCTGGTGGTTTGCCCCTGGTTCGCAGGTGAATATTGTCTGGAAAAATGCCGGCAACACCTACCTGCTGGCCGAACAGGCCACGCCCCAGTACTTCGACAACTTCAATAACACCATCAACACCCCGCACAACAACTCCCTTTCGGTGAAGGTGCTCTACTACCTCGATTACCTGGCCCTGCGCCGGCGGCGGTAAGAGAAAACAGCATCATCGCGTTTTCACCTGTCATCCTGAGCGCAGCGAAGGACCTTAGCACGCTCGAACAGCAGGCGTGCTAAGGTCTTTCGCTATGCTCAGGATGACAGTGTTTATTCAGTAGAAAATCTTTCACCAACCTTCATTCCTTCCCTACGTTAAGGCGGCCCATGCAATACCTTGTTTTCGCGGCCTTCGTGGCATTGGTTGTTTTTCTCTTTTACCGGTACGCCACGCGGGATGCCCGTGCGAGAGAGGCTGCCCTAGCCAAGGAGTTCCCGGAGGCTTGGCGCCAGATTCTGCTGGAGCGGGTAGCTTTCTACCTTTCGCTGTCTGAGCAAGACAAGCCCCGCTTTGAGCAGCGCATCCAAGTATTTCTGGCCCAGACACGTGTAACGGGCATTCAAACCGACATCGATGACGTGACGCGGCTGTTGGTGGCGGCCTCGGCCATTATTCCGGTGTTTGGCTTCCCCGACTGGGAGTACGGCAACCTGAGCGAGGTGCTGGTGGTGCCCGATGCCTGGCAGGAAAAGCAAGATCCTAACAAGGAACACGCCCCTCTGGCGGGAACCCTGCTGGGCTCGGTGCGCAATTTCCAAACATCCCACTACATGCACCTCTCCAAGTCCTCCTTGGAGCAGGGGTTCAAAGACTCGTTGGACCGCCAGAACGTGGGCATTCACGAGTTTGCCCACTTGCTGGATGAAGCCGACGGGGTGATTGACGGGGTGCCGGCCCTCACCTTTCCGGCCGCCCTGCGCCCCGAGTGGGAAGCCGTCATGGCGCGCGAAATTGCCGCTATTCGGGCCGGAAACTCCGAAATCAACGACTACGCGGGCACCAACGAGGCCGAGTTCTTTGCCGTGGTCACGGAATACTTCTTCGAGAAGCCCGAGAAGTTGCAGCAGGAACATCCTGAGTTATACGGCCTGCTGCTGCTGGCTTTCCGCCAGAACCCGCGCAGCCGCTTCCGCCAGTGGGCCACCGACCCGCGCGAGTGGCTCAAGCGCCTCCGCTCCCGCAAGAAGTTTGGCCGCAACGACCCCTGCCCCTGCGGCAGCGGCAAAAAGTACAAGGAGTGCCACTTACTAGAGCAGCAAGCTGCCTAAGTAACTTCGTTTCTCTTGAAAATCCCTGGTTCTTCGGTGAGCCAGGGGTTTTCTTTGCCGATGCGGGCCACTGCTATACCCCAGTTCCTTGGTGAGCGAAGCGACTGGAACCCAAAACCAGGCAACATCTGGCGGATACGTATCTTAGCGGTCCACCCGATTTACGATTCATTTCTTATTCCTGAATGAACAAGAACCTCCTTCCCATCCTCACGGCTACGCTGCTGGCGGCCTGCGCCCCTACGGCCAAAGCCCCCGTAGCCACCACTCCTGCCCCACCCGCCGAAACCGTAGCCGCCCCGGCCGCGCCCAACTGGAGCCAGCAGGCGGATGAATTCCTGAAAGCCTACTCGGCCGAGTACCAACGCCTCTACACCCAGTCGGCGGAGGCGGAGTGGCGCTCCAATACGCACATTGTGGCCGGCGACACCGCTAACTCCGGAGCCACGGCCCGCGCCAACGAGCGGATGGCCGCCTTCACGGGCTCGGTGCAGAACATTCAGCGCCTGCGCGAGCTGTTGGAGCATAAAGCCGAGCTGAGCGACCTGCATGTAAAGCAGCTGCAAACGGCCCTCTACAACGCCGCCAACTCGCCCCAGACCATTGCCGATGTAGTAAAGGCGCGCATCAAGGCCGAAACCCAGCAAACCGAAAAGCTCTACGGCTTCGACTACAAGTACCAGGGTAAGTCCGTCACGACGAACGACCTGGACGAGCTGCTGCGCAAGGAAACCAACCCGCTCAAGCGCCAGCAGATCTGGGAAGCCAGCAAGGCCATCGGCCCTACGCTCAAAGGTGGCTTGCTGAACCTGCGCGACCTGCGCAACCAAACCGTGCAGGCCCTGGGCTACCCCGACTACTTCAGCTACCAGGCCTCTGACTACGGCATGAGCCGGGAGGAGATGATGACGCTGGTGCGCCGCATCAACGAGGAGCTGCGCCCCCTTTACCGCGAGCTGCACACCTATGCCCGCTACGAGCTAGCCAAGAAATACAAGCAAAAGCAGGTGCCGGACTACCTGCCTGCCTCCTGGCTGCCCAACCGCTGGGGTCAGGACTGGAGTGCCATGGTCGATGTGAAAGGCCTAAACCTGGACCCCGTGCTGGCGAAGAAGGGCGCTTAGTGGCAGGTGCAGCAGGCCGAGCGGTTCTACCAGAGCCTGGGCTTCCCGGCACTGCCACCGGTGTTCTACGAGAAGTCGAGTTTGTACCCGCTGCCTAAGGGCGCCACGTACAAGAAGAACAACCACGCCTCGGCCTGGCATATGGACCTGCAAAACGACGTGCGCAGCCTTATGAGCGTAGAGGGTAACACCGAGTGGTACGAAACCACTCACCACGAGCTGGGCCACATCTACTACTACCTCACCTACACCAACCCCGATGTGCCCGTGCTCCTGCGCGGCGGCGCCAACCGCGCCTATCACGAGGCCATGGGCAGCCTGATGGGCCTCGCGGCCACCCAGAAGCCCTTCCTGGCCGGCCTGGGTCTGGTAGACCCCAACGCCAAAACCGACCAGACCCAGACGTTGCTGAAGGAAGCCCTCAACTACGCCGTGTTCATCCCGTTTGCCTCGGGCGTGATGAGTGAGTGGGAAAACTCCTTCTACGCCGACAAGCTGCCCGCCGACAAGCTCAACGCCCGCTGGTGGGAGCTGGCCAAGCAGTACCAGGGCATTGTACCGCCGGCGGGCCGCGGCGAGCAGTACCTCGACCCCGCCACCAAAACCCACATCAACGACGACCCCGCCCAGTACTACGACTACGCCCTGAGCTACGTCATCCTGTTCCAGCTCCACGACCATATCAGCAAGAAAATCCTCAAGCAGGACCCGCACGCCACCAACTACTACGGCAGCAAGGAAGTAGGCGCTTTCCTGGCCGATATTATGCGCCCCGGCGCCAGCAAGGACTGGCGCACCGTGCTCAAGGAGAAAACCGGCGAAGACCTCTCGGCCCGCGCCATGGTCGAATACTTCCAGCCCCTGATGGCCTACCTGAAACAGCAGAACAAAGGCCGCAAGTACACGATGTAATCCGGCGGCCAGTGCAGTACTACAACAAAGCCTCTCCAGTTACGGGGAGGCTTTGTTGTAGTACTGCACTGGCTTAATGGGCGCAGCCGAGGTTGCTACATCGCTTGCGGCACGTCGCGCAGGCGGCGGGTCAGCACTTTCTCCATACCGTTGAGGCGGCGCACTACCAGGTCCAGCACTTCGTCGTCATCGAGGTTGATGCCGTGGTTGCGGGAGCTGAGGTAGCGTGTGAGGGCGGCGTTATCGTCGAGGGTTTCAGACAGCTCGTCTTGCGCGGCTTCCCACTCGGCGGGCAGCTGGGCCTGCAGGTATTGAAAGCGCAGCTCCACGGTGCGGCTCACTAGGTCGGCCAAGCGTACCAGCACGCTTTCTTCATCGGCGGAAAGGGTGCGGAACTCCCGGCCAATTACGGCCATCATGCCAATGCGGGCTCCGTCGGGCATACGCAGGGCTGAGCCCGCGTAAAAGTTCAGTCCCATAGCTTGCGCCACGTCAGGCTTGATGAGTTGGCAGCTTTCGGCTTTGTAGTCGGTCGTGACGACGGGTACGTCGGGCAGAATGGCGGCCGAGCACATGCTTTCCGTGCGGGGCAAGCCGGGCACTCCCTCGGCCCCCGCCACGGCCTTGAACGACACGTAGTCGTCGTCCACAAACGAGATGAGTGAAATTGGCGTGTTAAACAGCTGCGCGGCCCAGGCCACATAGTCATCAAAAATCTTTTCCGGGGCGGTGTTTACTATTTGGTACAGATGCAGGGTGCGCAGGCGCGCTGCCTCATCTTGGGGCACTAGTTGATTGGGGAATGCAGTAAGCATATGGGAAAAGAAACGGCGGGCTAACAGTAGAAATGCTTACTGTCAGCCCGCCGAAAGGTTGAGCTTATGCAGCTTAGTAGTTGGCTTCGCTGGCCGGCAAGTCGATGAGGATGAACTGAGCATCCTTGGAAGCGCGGATTTCCAGTACGTTTTCATCGGTGGAGCGGATCTGGTCGTTGGTGCCCATATCCACTCCGTTGATGTACAGGGTGCCTTCTTTCACGTAGACAAACGTGTTGCGAATGGGAAACGTCTTGAACGTGACGGTCTTTTCGGCCGCCAGATTACACCAGTACACCGTACTGTTGGAGTTCATGTATACCACGTCTTCCAGTACCTTCTGCCCCGATACCAGCGGCACCAGCTCGTTTTTGGAGTCGAGGAAGTCCACATCCTTTTGCTCGTAGCTGGGCGCCAAGCCCTTCTGGTTGGGCAGAAACCACAGCTGGTAGATGTGGGCTGCGTCGTCCTTATCGTTCTGCTCAGAATGCGCCAGCCCCGTGCCGGCCGTCATCCGCTGCACCTCCCCTTTTTTGATGGTCGACTTGTTGCCCATCGTGTCGGCGTGGCAAAGCTCCCCTTCCAGCACCAGCGTTACAATCTCCATTTCGGAGTGTGGGTGCTGCGGAAAGCCCGATTTGCCCTGAATCACGTCGTCGTTGAACACGCGCAGGGGCCCAAAGTGAATATTTTGGGGGTCGTAGTAGTCGGCGAAGCTAAACAGAAAGTGGCTGCTGAGCCAGTGCACGGGCGCGGCGTGGTGGCGGTCGGTTGCGGGAATAAGCTTAAGCATCGAAGTCAGGAGTTGATAGTGATGCATAGGCTTACGCGGGTAAGCAGCGGGAGGTTAAGCATGACCTCGTATGCCCCGCCCTTGCAGCAGCATGAAGCAAGCCGGCTCGTTCTGTATCAAGCAAATTTATGGAAACAGCAAGCCCTTACCCGTTGCGCAACGGGTAAGGGCTTTTTAGCATTTCAGCGGAGGTGCGCCATCCGCAATTTTATCATCACCTTACGCCTTGCCGCGCCGCTTAGGCTTTCTTCATGGTGCTTACCTGCTGCTGCAGATCGAGCACGATGCTGGCCAGGCGGGTGAGCGAAAGGTCGGCAATGGGGAAAGTGCTGCTGATGTAAGCCTTGGCTTCCCAGATTTCCACCACGTCCTCCACGTCGATTTCGTAGGGCGAGTATAGGGGGTTGTCGGAGTGCAGGGAAAGCATGGCGCCATCCTTAAGACGGTTGAACACGCGCTTAAACACAATACCCTCCTTGGAGCTGACCACGATGCAGGGCGTGCCATCCTTCAGACTCAGCCAGTCGTCCACGTAGCGGCCCACAATGACGGTACCACTGGCAATGGGCAACATAGAGTCGCCGGCAATTTCAAAGGCGCGGTAGGTACCGGTATTGCCCAGCATGGGCAGGCGGAACTTGGGCAGCTCCTCCAGGTACTCGGGGTCGGCGTAGCCATTGAGGTAGCCAGCAGCAGCCTTCTGAGGCACCAGCTCAATGTTCTCGTTCTGCTCCTTGTCAACGGTGAGGGCCAGGATGCGCAGGTTGCCATTGGGCCGGCCAGAGGCCGCTGTTTCGGCCAGCGTAGTCGCCTGGGCTTGCTGCAGTTGCTGCGCGGCCTTGGCGTTCTTGCGCTTGCTAAAATCGGTGGTGACCAGCTGATCGAGGGAAATGCCAAACAGCCGGGCCATGTTCACCAGGGTGGTGAGCTTGGGCTCGGCGCGGCCTTCTTCGTAGGCGCCCACCAGGGAGCGTTTGATACCCAGTTTTTCGGCCATTTGAGCCTGGGTCAGGCTCAGTTCACGCCGCCAGAATTTTAGATTGGTATTAATCATTGCGCAGAAAGGAGCCGGGAAAACGCTGCAAAGACAAGCAAGTACCGGCTCACGAAGATACGAACCCCACTACGCGAATACTAATTCAATTAGCTGAAATTTTTGCTAAAAATTTTATGGCAGCTACAGACTATCGGTGCTGGCCAGTTCTGTTGCCTGTACACCTGCTTCTGCTGAGTCCTCCGCTTTTAGTGCGCCGGGCTCGGCCCACCACTCGTCGTTCTGCCAGTACGTGTCCCAGCCCAGCTTGGCATACTTCGGGTTAAAATCCGGGTCCCGCTCCCCTATCGTGAATTCGGCGAAGACGTCCTGTCGGAAGCTCATAATGTTGCTAACCCACACTACTGCTTTTTGCTGCTGGGTGTCGGGGTTCGTCCACTTCCCGTCAAACAATATTTCGCCGCCGCGAGAATTAAATTGCCGATTTCGGCAGAAGGCACTTAGCTCTCCTTCCTCCGATACTAAGAACTCAACTATCACGTCGCCGGAGAAAGTACCAGCCCCTTTGTGGCCGGCAGCCTCCGTGAAAGTAAACTTCCCAAGCGCCACGTAGGCATTCAGCTGATTCTGTTCATCTACGTATTTGCGCCAGCCCTTTCCCTTCTCGCCTTTGGGCACCGTCATCTTCGGCTGGTTGGTTAGCTGCGTGAGCATAATTTCACCCGAAAACGGCGTAACAACCTTTTTGTACCGGTTCTTGCCCTGCACAAAGTAATGGGCTGGATTAACTGAATCCTGCCGCACCTTTAACATGGCAAACTCTATGCGGTAGTGGTCAGGGCCGTAGAAACCATTCATAATTTCATGGTCATCAGGTTCCTTAGCAATCAGGCTGGCAACGTTATACTCCTTCAAAAACTTCAGCTCATTGATAGATAGGCCTGAAGTCGCGCTGTTACTAACGGCTGACGGAGCCGCTGGCGCGGTCTGTACAGTTTCGGTGGTAGCCGAGGCAGTAGCAGCGGCTGGCGTACTGGCAGGTTGCTGCTGGCAGGCAAGCAGGCCCAGCAGCGCGAAAGGCAGGATGCGCTTTGGCATAAGTCGATTAGATAAAACGTACGTAGAGCAATTATAAAACGGGTTCTTCGGCCTCGGCCCACCATTCCTCGTTTTCCCAATAGCGGTTCCAGCCTACCCGGGCGTATTTGGGGTTGATGTGCATGCCCCGGTCGCCAATGTAAAACCGGTCCATGACGGTATGGGCAATATCCATAAAGTTGCTGGCCCACACAATCTTTACGGGCTGCGGGTGCGCGGCACTGGCCCACTGGCTGGTGAACGTGGCTCCCTCACCAGGCGTCATAAAGCCGAATTCTTCGCCCCGAGCCGGCATGTACGTCAGCCCCACCGCAGTGTGCGAAAAGGTCATAGCCAGCGTGCCAGTAAATACGCCCGCGCCTTCTTCGGCCGGGCTTTCTGTTAGCCGAAACCGGCCCGTAACCTTGTAGTGCGCCAGCGCTTTGAAGTCCGAAGCCCTGACCTCCGGCTTGACTTTGCGAATGGATGTGAGGGTGATGGTGCCGCGAAAGGGCATAATCCGCTCCCGCTCCCGGCTTTTGCCTTCTACGTGGTAGACGGTTGGGTTCTTGCCGTCGCGGCGCAATTGTTTATACACGATGTCCAGGCGGCGGTATTGCGGGCCCATGCAGCCCAGCATTGTTTGGGCCTCAGCTTTTTTCGCGTGCAGGTGCCACAAGGGTGCCAGGTTGAATTGGCGGAACAGACTCTGGGAGCTGGCGGCCGTTTTGGTGCGGACCGGAGCGGCTTTCGGGGATTTAGCAGGCGGGGCAGCCGCCGTGGCAGCTACCAGGGCCACCAGCATCAGAAGCAGTTTCATGGTATAACTTGAAAAAGTGGATGCTAACCTGATGCGCTGCTTTTTACCCTGGTCAGCAACCAGTATGCACCAAAAGCAGCCGACGGCGGGCTACACCGCTACGGCCTCGGCCCGCGGGCCTACGAGAGTCGTAAACCGCGCCTTTCGCAGCAGCCGGCGGGCCAGCCCAGCCTGCACCAGCACTTCGGCCAGCACCAGGTTGCCCGTCCAGGAAAGCCACGTAACGGTGAGGTAGGTTTCGATGGGCTTGGTGCCAAACAGGTAAAAGAGGCCGTAGCTTTCCAGGCGCAAACTCATGGCGGCCAAGGTCACGGCGAAGGAGCGAATCATCCACTCCGTGTGGGCTTCCCAGCGGCGCTGCCGGGCCAGACGGTAGGCCTGCCAGGTACTTAGCCACCACACCACGCACTGCAGCGTGAAGCCCACTTTGGCTACCAGCCCGCCATTGGCAAAGGCGGCGAGTATTAGCCCCGATGGCGCTGCCAGGGCCAGAATGGTTATTACGTATAGCTTGCCCAACCTGCGGTGCCAGGTGGCCCGCCCCCGAAACCACTGCGGAAAGAACTGCAGCAGCCCGGCCGCCAGCACCCACAGGCTGCTGGTGATGTGCACGTAAAAACCTACCCGAAACAGGATGCTTTCGTTGGTGGCGTCGGACTTAGTGGTGAGAAAGTGAATGCCCGGCTCCAAGGATAAATAGGGCCACACTTTGGTCGCCATCAGCACCGTGAAGGCCACCACGCCCGCGCCCGCCAGGAGCTGCATAACTCGCGCAACGGAAACGGGTGACAACATAGATATAGGTGGCTAAGCCGGTATGCTGGTGCATAACGCAGCACGTATATTCTTATGATAGGATATAGCAAATATTTTTTGAGCATCGGGGCGGGCTGTTTACGCCCCGCGCCGATGCTCATTCTGCTGGTAGACTACCGCCTTTTGGTGGTGAGGCCCGCGCCTAGCTTCGCTGCTTGTGCCTACTCCCCGCGCAGCTTCTTAAAATACATCAAAGCCAAACGCAGGCGGAAATAGTCGTACTTCTCACGCAGGTGGTCGAACAGGTCGCGGAGCATGGGGCTGTTGCCGAGCTGAGCCTGGGCCGTCTGAATTTCGACCAGCTCCTGGGGCTTCAGGAAGTCCTCGATGCGCAGCTCGTAGCCCCGCCCAAATAGTGTAGACAGGTGGGTTTGGATGGTGCCCACGGCCAGGCCGCGCCGCTCGGCAATGGCCTCCACGCTCAGGCCCATGCGGTGCAGCTGGAAAGTGGTTTCCATCGTGCCGTTCACGTCGGCGGAGGCGGCCGCTGTGGCAGCAACCGTTTCCTTTGGGCGGCGGGTGCGCGGGGCTTTAGGCTGCTCGGGCTCAAACTCTTCGGCATCCTCGTCCAGCTCGGCCAGGGCAGCGGGGTTACCCCCGTGGGCCAGCACTTCCCGGATAAAGGCTTCCCCGTAGGTTTCAAACTTCTTCATACCCACCCCCGAAATAGCGAGCATAGCTGTGCGGTTGACGGGGCGCTCCACGGCCATTTCCTGCAAAGTGGAATCGGTGAAGATAACGTAAGGCGGCACGCCCTGCTCGTCGGCGATGCGCTTGCGCAGGGCACGGAGAGCTTCAAACAGCTGGGCCTCGCGCGTGGCGGGAGCAGCTTTGGCCGCGGCAGCCGCAGCGCCTTTACGGCCTTTGGTGGGCTTTTCGGCTTTTTCGGTGGGTTGAAACTTCTTCATGGGCACGGGCCGCTGGGCTTGCAGCACTTCCCGGCCCAGGTCCGTAATTTTCAGCGCGTAGCCTTCCTCATACGCAATGTAGAGCAGGCCGTCGTTCAGCATCTGGTGGATGTAGCTGTACCAGTCCAGGTAAGGCAGGTCGCGGCCGGCGCCATAGGTCTTGATCTGGTCGTAGCCGCCGCTGAGCACGGCCTGGTTGCGCATGCCGCGCAGCACGTCGATGAGCAGGGTCAGGCTCATCCGCTCCCGGCCCCGCACCACGGCCGACAGCGCCTTCTGGGCCAGCTCGGTGCCATCGAAGGTAGTAGGCGGGTTGCGGCAAATGTCGCAGTTGCCGCAGTCCTGGGGCAGGGTTTCGCCGAAGTAGTTGAGCAGGATTTTGCGGCGGCAGCTGGCAGCCTCGGCAAACTGCTGCATACGCTCCAGCTTAGTGAGGTTGAGCTGGGTGAGCTTGGGGTCGTCCTTGGACAACATTTCCCGCAAGCTCATCACATCGGCAAAGGAGTAAAACAGCACAGCCGTGGCGGGGCTGCCGTCGCGCCCGGCCCGCCCGATTTCCTGGTAGTAGCCCTCAATGTTCTTGGGCAGGTTGTAGTGAATTACCCAGCGCACGTTGCTCTTGTCGATGCCCATGCCGAAGGCAATGGTGGCCACAATCACCTGCAAATCATCCTTCAAAAACGCCTCCTGCACAGCCCCGCGCTGGTTGGACGTCATGCCGGCGTGGTAGTAGCCGGCCTTCACGCCCTTGGCCTGGATTTTCTGGGCCAGGGTTTCGCACTGCTTGCGCGAGAGGCAATAGATGATGCCGGCCTCGCCGGGGTGGCGCTCCAGAAACTCCAGAATGCCGCCCACACGGTCCTGGCCCGGGCGCACAATCAGGTTGAGGTTGGGCCGGTCGAAGCTGGAAAGGAAAACGCGCGGCTCCTGCAGACGCAGCTGCGTCTGGATGTCGCGCTGGGTGAGGCGGTCGGCGGTGGCGGTAAGGGCAATGATGGGCACGCGCGGGAACTGCTCCCGCAACACCCGCAACTGGGTATACTCAGGCCGGAAATCGTGGCCCCAGCTGGAAATACAGTGCGCTTCATCGATGGCGAACATGCTGATGCGCAGGCGCTTCATAAACGTCAAGAACCCTTCCGACAAAAGCTTCTCGGGGCTCACGTACAGCAGCTTGAGGTAGCCGTTGAGGGCCTCGCCGGTAATGGCCTGCTGCTCACTCTGGCCCACGCTGCTGTTGATGTAGGCCGCCGCAATGCCGTTGGCTTTCAGGGCTTCCACCTGGTCTTTCATCAGGGCAATGAGCGGCGAAACCACCACGCAGAGGCCCTCTTGCACCACGGCCGGCACCTGGAAGCACACCGACTTGCCCCCGCCGGTGGGCATAAGCACCACCGTATCCTGCCCCGCCATGATGTGCCCGATGATATCCTCCTGCATAGGCCGGAACGTGTCGTAGCCGTAGTATTGCTTGAGGACGCGACGGGCAGATTCGAGGGTTGGAGCGAGGGGTTCGGCAGCAAATAACATGGGGTAAAGATACGGCTAATCGAGGCGGAGTGAAAGACGTAAGATAACCACGGGCGGGCGGGAATGGTGCACCTTGGCGCGCAAATCCTGCACGGCCGGTTGGCTCTCAGCCCCGTACAACGAAGGAGGTATTCATTTCCCGAATTTTCACCTACCTTATGACTACATCCCCTGCCTCCGCTACCCAAAACCAAACCGTACTCGATGCCCTAAGCCGCTGCGCGGCCGCCTGCGAGCAATGCGCCACTGCCTGCCTGCAAGAGGAGCACGTGCACATGATGGTGCCCTGTATCCGCCTCGACCGGGACTGCGCCGACATCTGCCGCCTCACCGCCGCTTTCATTGCCCGCGGCTCCGACCACGCCAAGCACGTGCTGAAAGAGTGCATCGAAATCTGCCAGAAGTGCGCCGACGAGTGCGGCCAGCACCAGCACGACCACTGCCAGCAATGCGCCGAAGCCTGCCGGGCCTGCGTGGCCGCCTGCCAGCAGTACGCGGGCTAAGACACGGATTGTCCCGGCGAGGACACAACTATCCATCCGGTAAGGCACCCAGCCGCCTGGAAGTAGAAAGCCCTTTTCCGTTGCTCACGGAAAAGGGCTTTCTGGTAAAAGAACACTGAGACGTCGATCAGGCCGGCCACCGCGCCATGACGGCGCAGTGATTTACTACTTCATCAACTCCAACACCACGGCCGTTTTGGCGGGCAGCTGCAGGGTTTTGATGTCGCTCAGGGTTTCGCCCGTCAGCACGTTGCGGGCCTTGGTGAAGCCTTTCATGCGCTCCGAGAAGCGGGCCGTGGGCAGGGTAGCGGGTTTGTCGGTGCTGTTGGTGGCAACCATCACCGTACCAGTAGCATCGTAGCGGAAGTAGGCGTAAAGGCCATTTTCGGGCAGGTACTGCATCAGCTTGCCCGAGCTAAGCGCAGGATGGGTTTTGCGATAGGTGGCCAACGTGCGCACAAAGTTGAAGGCGTCGTTTTCGGCGGCGTTGCGGCCGGCGGCGGTGAACTTGTTTTCCTTGTCCTCGGGCCAGCCGCCGGGGAAGTCGCGGCGTACCTCGGCATCACTGGGGTCTTTGTAGTTCTTCATCAGAATCTCCGTGCCGTAGTACATGCTCGGGATGCCGCGGGTGGTCAGCAGCCAGGTAAGGCCCATCTTGAACTTGCTGATGTCCTCGCCTACTTCGGAGAGGAAGCGGTTGTGGTCGTGGTTATCGAGGAAGGTGACCAGCTTTTCGGGGGCTACGTACAGGCCGTCCTGGGCCAGGGCCTGGTAGAGGCGCTGGGTGCCGTTGTCCCAGCCGGTGGCATCTTTGCCGCCTACTTCCCGCAGGCCGGCCAGCATGGCGTTTTCCACCACGAAATCAAGTCCGCCAGGCTGGTTGGACTTAAACGGGAAAGCCACCTTGTTGCGCACATAGTAGGCCTGGTCCACCACGTTATTCACGGCCGACTCCCCGAAGATGTGAATCTTGGGATATTCCTGCAGCAGCGCCGCGTTGCAGCGGTTCATGAAGGGCTGGTCGTTATACATGTAGGTATCGATGCGCCAGGCATCTACCCCAAACGTTTCCACTGACCACAGCGCGTGCTGAATCAGGAAGTTGGCCACGTAGGGGTTCTGCTGGTTGAGGTCGGGCAGGAAGGGCACAAACCACCCATCCAGGGTCACCTTCCGGTCGATGTAGGCGGAGTGCGGGTCGGTGATGGGCTGCTGGCGGTAGCTGGTGTTGGTGTAGGTGGGCCACTGGTGCAGCCAGCTTTTCATGGGCAAGTCGCGCACAAACCAGTGGTTGATGCCCACGTGGTTGTACACGGCATCCTGCACCACCTTCAGGCCGGCGGCGTGGGCCTGCTGCACGTAGGATTTGTAGGCCGCGTTGCCACCCAGGCGGCGGTCTATCTGGTAGTGGTCGGTGAAGCCATAGCCGTGGTAGGCCGAGCGCATGGCCCCGCCCTCGTTGGTGAGCGGCTGGTCGTTTTCGAGCACGGGCGTAAACCACACGGCCGTCACGCCCAGGTCTTTGAGGTAGCCGATGCGCTGGGCCGCCCCCTGCAGGTCGCCGCCGTGGCGGTAGAAAGGGTTGGTGCGGTCGGCGTTGGGGTCGGCCATGCTGGCCACCTTGTCGTTGTTGGGGTCGCCGTTGGCAAACCGGTCGGGCATGGCCAGGTAAATGAAATCGGCCTGCGTAACGCCCTGGCCCTTGGCGGCGGGGTTGCGCAGAAGCAGCTCCCAGGTGCGCGTCACGGTTTGCGCGCCTTTTTTGCCCACAATGCTCACCTTACCGGGCTTGGCCGTGGCGGCAATGGTGAGGTCCAGAAAGGCGTAGTTGGGGTTTTCGACGGTGCTGGCTTTCGTCAGCTTCACGCCGGGGTAGGTGATGGTATAGGTAAGCGTGCCCGCATTGGGCCCGTACACCAGCAGCTGGACGTTGGGGTTTTTCATGCCCACAAACCAGTTGGTTGGATTCACGCGCGTAATGGCCGGAGCCTGGGCTGCCGCCCAGAGCGGCAGCAGCAGGGCCGCCAGCAGGAGCCGGTAAAACAGGGTTTTGCTCATAATGGGTAAGGGGATGTTGACGGGAACGGGCAAGTTAGCGGATGGTTACCGGAAAACTGCCGTTCAGGAAACGACTTCCGGCCTAACGGCAAGCTTTCCGCGGCCGCAAATTCCTGGCGCGACAGGCAACGGCGGCTGCCCGGGCGGCATCTGAGGTCTATAAACCCTTCCTTTATGCATATGCCCCGTGTTCTGTCCGCTGGCGTTCTGCTGGCCCTGCTATTGTTCACCCCGGGCGTACGCGCCCAATCAGTTTCCTACGCCCAGCTGCTGGAAACGGCCGCCCAGCAGCTCAGTCAGAAAAACTACTGCGAGGCCACTGCCACCTTTGCCCAGGCCTTTGCCGACAGCACCCAGGCTGGCCCGTTCGACCTGTACGCCGGGGCCGGGGCCGCCGCCCAGTGCCCCGGCCGGCAACCCCAGGCTATGCGCTGGCTGCTGCTACTCTCGCGGCAGCCCCACCTTTCCATCAGCACCCGCGACGTGGACAACATGGCCCGGGAAGAAAGCCTGCGCAGCCTGCACACCCTGCCCGGTTGGCCCCGCTTCCTGACCAATATGCGGCAAGCCGCCGCGCGCCACACCACCGAAACACAGCGCGTAGCCACCGTGTGGCAAAGCACGGCCCGGGGCCAGGCGCTGCCCGTGCCCGCGCAGCAAGGTGTTTTTGTACCCGCCCGGCCCGGTTTTGCCTTGTACTATGCTCCCGTCGATACCGTGCAGGTACCCTACCTGGTCTACGTGCCCGCCACCTATCAGCCAGACCGCCCCACCGACCTCATTGTGTATCTGCACGGCGGCGTGGCCACTACCACCCAGTTTCAGGCTGCTGACCCGGGTGTGGCCCAGGAACCCATTTTTGCCATTGCTGCCACCCGAAACGCCCTGGTGCTGTACCCCTTCGGCCGCCAGTCCTTTGGCTGGCTGGAGCAGCGGGCAGCTCTGGACAACGTGCACCAGATGATAGCCCAGGTAAAGCAGCGTTACCACGTGGATAGCCGCCGCGTATACCTGGGCGGTATGTCCAACGGCGGCACGGCGGCCTTTTGGTTTGCCTGCCAGTCGCCCAAGGGCTTTGCCGGTTTCTTTGCCCTCTCGGCGCTGCCCGCTAGCGCCCTGGGGCCACTGAAATTCCGGCAGCTGCGGCGCGGCTCCCCCCTGTATTCCCTGCACGCCGAGGACGACCAATTGTACACCTACCCAAAGGTGGCTGCCATCTACGCGCAGCACAAGGCCCAGGCCCGGCAGTGGCATTTTCTGTCCCAGCCCACCGGCGGCCACAGCTTCCTCTACGCCCCCGAAGGCCCGGCCCTGCTGGACATGGTATTGGCCCAGATAATGCAGCGGCCAGCCCGCTAAGACGGGTTGGATTTCGGGCTACCTTCCCTTTGACACATTACTCCTGCTTTGCCTTTCGGGTGCCTTGGTAGAGCTCGTACTTGAGCAGACGGCAGTCGATTGGGCCATTGTAGAGGGGGATGCGGCGGCTGGTTTTCAGGCCGATGCGCTTGGCGGCCTCCAGGTTGCCGGTAAACACGTAGGCGTCGTAGCCCTGGAAGCCGGTTTTGAGCGTGTCGCCGATGGTTTTGTAGAGGGCTTCCATCTCCGCTTCCTCCCCAATCCGTTCCCCGTAGGGCGGATTCATCATTACAATGCCGGGGTCTTCCTTAGCAGGCGCTTTTGCCTCTTTCACGTCGCGCACGCCCAGCCGGATAAAGTCTTCCAGGTCGGCGGCGGCCACGTTTTCGCGGGCCAGCTCAATGTATTCCCGGCTCAGGTCGGAGCCAGCCAGGTAGGCCTGGGGGTCTTCCAGGCGCATTTGGCGCGCGTCCAGCTGCACCGATTCCCAGAGGGCCGCGTCGAAGTCCGGCCAGTTCTCGAAGCCAAACTTGCCCTGGTGGTAGAGGCCGGGCGCAATGCGCTGGGCAATGAGGGCCGCCTCGGTGAGCAGGGTGCCGGAGCCGCACATGGGGTCAATGAAGGGCTTGCGGCCGTCCCAGCCACTGAGCAGGATGAGGCCGGCGGCCAGGGCCTCGTTGAGCGGGGCCACATTGGTTTGCTGGCGGTAGCCGCGCTTGTGCAGGGATTCGCCGGAGGCATCGAGGCTGAGCACCACCTCGTTCTCAATCATGTGCAGGTGCAGGCGAATGTCGGGGTTTTTCACGTCCACGCTGGGGCGGTGCCCGAGGCGGTTGCGGAACTGGTCCACAATGGCATCCTTGGTAAGCTGGGCCACATACAGGGAGTGCTCAAACGACGACTTGTTCACCACGGCCGTGATGGCGAAGGTCTGATCGGGCCGGAGGTAGTCCTGCCAGTTCAGGCGGCTTACTTCCCGGTACAGGGCTTTTTCGTCGCGGGCATAGAAGTCGGCGAAGGGCCGCAGGATGCGCATGGCGGTGCGGCACCACAGGCAGGCTTCGTAGAGCAGCTGCTTGTTGCCGGTGAACTCCACGGCCCGCGTGCCTACTTTTTCAACTTTAGCGCCCAGGTCCCGCAGCTCCTGGGCCAGCACTTCTTCCAGCCCAAACTGGGTGGTGGCAGTCATATAGAACGGGGCGGAGCGGCGGTTGTCAGCCATTGATTGCGGAGGAAAAAGGGGAAACGATAAGGCAAAGGTCGGCATTGTTGCCCAGCAACCCAGCACCGAGGGCCGGGGCGGGGCAGCGCAAGAACCAGCGGCGGCAGTATCTTCCGGCCGCTGCCGAGCCGTTTCGCCGTTCCCGCGGCCCGGCGCTTCCTCTCCCTGCCTAGGTTAGCACTGCTTTACTTTTTCCTTTGCCGCATGAGTTTTCCGCAGAAATACGTTTCCGAGGCGCTGGGCACCTTTGCCATTATATTCTGCGGTACCGGCGCCATCGTCATCAACCAGGAAACGCACGGCGCCATCACCCACGTGGGTGTGGCTACTACCTTCGGGCTAATCGTCATGGCCATGATTTACGCGCTGGGCGGCATCTCAGGAGCACACTTCAACCCAGCCGTAACGGTAGCCTTTGCCGCAGCCCGCACTTTTGCGTGGGGGCAGGTGCTGCCCTACATCGGGAGCCAGCTGGCCGGAGCCACCCTGGCCAGTGCCCTACTGCGCTACTTATTTCCCGGTAATGCTCTGCTGGGCGCCACCCTGCCGGCCGGGCCCGTGGGGCAGTCGTTGGTGCTGGAGCTGGTGCTTACCTTTCTGCTGATGCTGGTGATTCTGAGCGTGGCCCAGGGCTCCCGGGAGCAGGGCCTGTTTGCCGGACTGGCCATTGGTTCGGTGGTGCTGCTGGAAGCCATGTTTGCGGGCCCCATCTGCGGGGCTTCCATGAATCCGGCCCGCTCCTTCGGCCCTGCCCTGGTGTCGGGCCACCTGGAGCACCTGTGGCTTTACGTAGTGGCTCCAACGGCCGGGGCACTGGGGGCGGTGCTTATCTGGCGGTTTCTGCGGCCGGCGGCTTTTTCTGCTGAGGCATAGTCCGTGCGGCCTGCTGTTCTTTTCCCAGTCATCATTTGCTTGCTGATGAGCAGCTGCGGACTGCGGCCCTCTACCCGGCCGGTGCTGGTTCTGCAGCCGTTCCGGGGCTTTCCCAGCCCACTCTTCGACTCCGTTCACCGCCAGATCCAACGCCTGTATCCACTGGTAGTGCAACGGCCGGCGGCGGCATTGCCCAGGTCGGCCTACTATGCCCCACGCCACCGCTACCGCGCCGACTCCCTGCTGCACTTTTTGGTTGGGCGGCACCAGCCCGATACCGTGGTCATTGGCCTGACCCAGCAGGATATCAGCACCACCAAGAATGGGGTGCGCGACTGGGGGGTGATGGGCCTGGGCTACTGCCCGGGCCGCGCCTGCGTAATTTCCAGCTTCCGGTTGAAGCGGCGCAACCTAAGCACGCAGTTCTACAAGGTCGTCCTGCACGAAATCGGTCACACTCAGGGGTTGCCGCACTGCACCACGCGCACCTGCTTTATGCGTGATGCCGAAGGAGGCAACCCCACGGACGAGGAAACCAGCTTCTGCCGGGCCTGTACCGGGCACTTGCAAAGCCGGGGCTGGAAACTGGCTAGTCAAAGCCTAGTTCTCCCAAAAACTCCGTAGCATTGCTTAGCCGGCCTGCAGGCCGGCTTTTCCTTTCAACTACGCCCTGCATGGCTGCTCCCATTCGTTCTTCTGCTTCCGCCTCCACCCTTACCGCGCCGGCTCGCTCCTACGCCCTGCCCATGCTGGCCATGACGAGCTTGTTCTTCTTGTTCGGAGCCGTCACCAACTTCAACGACGTGCTCATGCCCTACCTCAAGGACGTGTGCCAGCTCACCGATCTGCAGTCGTCGTTGGTGCAGTTCGCGTTTTTTGGGGCTTACTTCCTGATGTCGTTGCCGGCGGGCTACGTGCTGCGCAAGCTGGGCTACCAGCGCGGCATTGTGTTGGGGCTGCTGGTGATGGCCGCCGGGGCGCTGCTGTTTGTGCCGGCCGCTAACTCGCGCACGTTTGGCATGTTTCTGCTGGGTTTAAGCGTACTGGGCGCGGGCATTACCCTCCTGCAAGTAGCAGCCAACCCTTACGTATCCATTCTGGGGCCGGCCAGTCGGGCCGCCAGTCGGGTGAGCGTGGTGGGCGTGGCCAACAACTTCGGGGGCACCCTCTCGCCCCTGCTGGGCGGCATACTGCTGTTTGGCGGCTCGGTGGCCCTCAAAGCCAAGCTGGCCGCTATGCCCGCTGCCCAGCGCCTGGCCGAGGAAGCCACTCTGGTAAAAGGCCCGTACATCGGGCTGGCCGTGTTTCTGGCAGTGCTGGCCGGCACCTTTGCCCTGCTGAAGCTGCCCGAGCTGGAAACTTTTGCCGATGAAGAAGCCGACGTGCTGCCAGCTGCCGCCGGCCGCCGTTCGGCCCTGGCATATCCGCATCTGGTGCTGGGGGTAGTAGCTATTTTCCTGTACGTGGGCGTGGAAGTAGGGCTGGGGTCCTTTCTTATCCGCTACGGGGAGGCCCAGGGCATCAGCCAGCTGAGCGGCTTCACCCAGGCCCTGGTGCGGGGCCTCAACGTGGCCGTCAACTTCATTGCCGTGCTGCTCGGCCAGGCCCCCGCTCCCATCGATACCACGGCGGGCTTCACCAAGGCCGTAGGCGCCGTGCTGGTGGCTTCCTACTGGTTTGGCTCGTTGGTGGGCCGGGTGGTGGGCATCCCGCTGCTCAGCCGCTGGGATGCCCGCAAGCTGCTCGTGGCCGTATGCGCCGCCGGCGTGGGGCTGGTGCTGGCCTCCATTGCCACCCAGGGCGAGGCCGCCCTGTGGCTGATTGTGCTCTGCGGGTTGATGAACTCCATTATGTGGCCCGTCATCTTCCCGCTAGCCATCAAAGGGCTGGGGCCACTCACCAAGCAGGGCTCCTCTTACCTGATTATGGCCATTGTAGGCGGGGCTGTGGTCCCCCTGCTCATGGGCTGGGTAGCTACCCACGGGGGCGGCCTGCGGGTGGCTTTCGTGCTGCCGGCCCTGTGTTACGCCTATCTGCTATACTACGCCCTGCGGGGCTACCGGGTGCGGTAGCAAAACTAAGTAGCCGGCCCTACACAAAAGCGGGTCAGAACCAGGCAATGGCTGGTTCTGACCCGCTTTTGTGTAGGGCAAACTCCATCCGCCGAAGCCCGAAAATTACCGTGGCACCGGCTGCGGAGCTTATTTTATTTTTTTGTTGAATGTTTTACAGCAAAAGGTTAAACATTAAAACATACTACTTTCTTAATGTAGGGTAAATTCTTTCTCACCCTCAACCCTTTACCCCATGCAAACGGTATTACTCGACATCATGCGCATTCCCGTAGACGACCCAGTGGCGTTTACCTTTTTCACGGGGTACATGGCCATGGCCGCGGCCTCGGTATTCTTCCTGTTTGAGCGCAGCACTGTTACGGACAAGTGGAAAACGTCGCTGCTGGTTTCGGGCCTGATTACGGGCATCGCCGCCGTGCATTATTACTACATGCGCGACTACTACGTAACTACCCACGAAACGCCCGTTGCCCTACGCTACATCGACTGGACGCTGACCGTGCCGCTCATGGTGGTGGAATTCTACCTGCTGGTACGGGCGGCCGGGGCCAAAGCCTCCCTGCTCTGGAAACTGATTCTAGCGGCCGTCATCATGCTGGTGTTCGGCTACATCGGGGAAGCCTTTACCGATGGCTCCATGAGCCACTCCGTACTGTGGGGCACGCTTTCCACGGTGGGCTATGTGTACATTCTGTACTCGGCCTGGATGGGTGAGGTGGCCCAGCTGGCGGCAGCCTCCAACTCGGTAGCCGTGCAGAAGGGCGTACGGGCCCTGGCCTGGTTTATTCTGGTGGGCTGGGCTATTTACCCCATTGGCTACATGGCCATGCCCGGCGGCTGGCTCGGGCCCGATGGTGCCGGCCTGCTGCGCCCCCACGACCTGGACCTGCTGTACAACATTGCGGATGCCATCAATAAAATCGGCTTTGGCTTGGTGGTATACGGCATTGCCCGCAGCGAATCGGCGGTGAAAGTAGCCCCGGCCAGCGCCACCTCGGTGGTATAGCGGCCGCTCGCTCTTCCCCGCACTTTCTGGAATTCACCGGCTGGCAGGCTGCGTTGCCCAACCCCGGGTCGCGCAGCCTGTTTGCCTTTCCCTCCCTTCGTATGCAGCGGCAACCTTCTTCCGCGGCGGCGCCTCCCTGGCCCGCGCGCTATTACTCCTACGCGGCCGTAGGCCTGCTCATCGGGCTGGGGCGACTGGCGCCGGCCCACGCCGGACTGGTACTGGGCGTACCACTGGCCGTAGGCATGGTGGTGCTGGGCGTGGCCCACGGCGCCTGCGACCAGCTGATTGTGCCGGCGGCGGCCCCCGCCGCCCACCCGCTGCGCAACTGGCGCTATTGGGTGCGGTTTCTGGCGGGCTACCTCGGCTTGGCGGCGGTTGTGGGCCTGGGCTGGTGGCAGTGGCCGGGCGCTACCGTTGCCCTGTTCTTTCTGCTCACTATGTGGCACTGGGGCTCGGCCGATGCGCCGCCGCCTACGCTGGTGCCGGTAGCTGGTTGGCTCAGTCATAGCCTGCTGCGGGGCATGCTGCTGTTTGCGGTGCCCGCTGCCTGGTGGCCCGCCGAAACGGCCAGCATTGTAAACGACTTGTTGCACTTCACCGGGGCCACTCCCGTGCCAGCGCATACGTTTGGAACGGTGGCCGGGTGGATGGGAGCTGCCGTGGCGGCCGGGCATGTGGGCCTCTGGCTCTGGTATGCCCGAAACCGGCGCTGGGCGCTGCTGAGCCGGGAGCTGGTGGAGCTGCTGGTCCTGGCTGGCCTGCTGCTGCTGCTGCCGCCGCGCTGGTCGGTGGCGGTGTACTTTGTGTTCTGGCACAGCCTGCAGCACGCGCTGCGCCTGACGGGTTGGCTGGGCTATGGCCCCCAGGAGCTACCAATAGGCCGAACCCTGCTGCCGCAGCTAGGTTTTTTTCTGCGCCGGGCCGCGCCGCTGCTGCTGGTAAGCTGCGCCGCGCTGCTGGTGCTGGGCCGCCTGCTGGCTAGCCACCTCCCCGACGCTGCTGCCTGGTTTAGCCTGGCGCTGGTGGTTGCCTCCATCGTGACGCTGCCCCACGCCCTGCTGGTTACGCTGGTGATGGATGCGCCTCAGCGACGGCGCCCGGCCGCCTGAGCCGGCGTATCGGTATTACCACGCCGGAGCCGGCCGCAACCCCTTACCTTTGCCGGAAACCATTCTCTCCGCCCGATGCTGACGCCGGCCCCGACCCTTGACCACAACGTTTCTCTGCGCCCTTTCAACACCTTTGGCATTGAAGTGAAAGCCCGGCTGTTTGCCCGCTTTCGGTCGGTGGAGGAGCTGCAGGCGCTGCTGGCCCTTCCGGCGGTGCAGCAGGCGGAGAAGCTGGTGCTGGGTGGCGGCTCCAACCTGCTGTTTACCCGGGACTTTGAGGGCGTGGTGCTGAAAAACGAAATCAACGGGCTGGACATCATCAGTCAGGACGAGGACACGGCGCTGGTGCGGGCCGGAGCCGGGGAAAGCTGGCACGGCCTGGTCCAATACACCCTGGAGCAGGAACTCAGCGGCATCGAAAACCTGTCGTTGATTCCGGGCACGGTGGGGGCCGCGCCGCTGCAGAATATCGGCGCCTACGGGACCGAGCTGAAAGACACCTTCGAACACCTGGAAGCGCTGGAAATTGCCACTGGCCAGCTGCGCACCTTCTCGCACGCCGAGTGCGGGTTCGGCTACCGGGAGTCGGTATTCAAAGGGCCGCTGAAAAGCCGCTATATCGTGACGGGGGTGGTCCTGCGCCTGCGTCGCCGTCACCAGGCCAACGTCAGCTACGGGGCCATCCGCACTACCCTCGACGATATGGGCATCGGGCCCGAGCCCACGCCCCGGCAGGTGAGCGAGGCCGTGGTGAGCATCCGCCGCAGCAAGCTCCCCGACCCAACCGAAATTGGCAACGCCGGCTCGTTTTTCAAAAACCCCGAGCTTTCCCAGCAGAAATATGACGAGCTCAAAGCCCAGTACGCCGACCTGCCCGGCTACCCCGTGCCCGGCGGTGTGAAGGTGCCCGCCGCCTGGCTGATTGAGCAGTGTGGCTGGAAAGGCCGCCGCCTGGGTGCCCACGGCGTGCACGACCGGCAGGCGCTGGTGCTGGTGAACCACGGCGGGGCGCAGGGCGAGGATATCCGCAACCTGGCATTTGAAATCATTGCCTCCGTGCGCGAGAAGTTCGGCGTGGAACTGCATCCGGAGGTGAACATTCTGTAGGTGCTGCGGGCAGCAGAACAACCCTCACAACCCGACCGCAATTGTATTCACCCCCCCGAATATTCACCTTGTTCGGGCTCATTGCCGTGCCCGGCGCCTGGCGGGCTGAAATAGAATATAACAAAATCTTTACCGGGCAAAGCGTTCAGCCTGACGGGAGTTTACTGGAAAGTGTGGATATTTGAAGCCTGATTTTCTGTCCGGGTTCTTCTGCACTCATTTCCTCCTTTCATGAAAAAATTTACTCTTCTGGCGCTCTTGTGCGGCGGGCTGGCCTCGCAGCCCCTGCTGGCACAAAGCGTAAGTACCATTGCTGAAGCCCGCGCGGGCGGCGTCGGCAAAACCGTGACCGTACGCGGCATTGTGACCAACGGACCGGAGCTGGGCGTCATTCGCTACCTCCAGGACAAACAAGCCGGCCTGGCCGCGTATTCGGCCTCGGCCGCGGGCTTCAACACCCTGGTGCCCGGCGACAGTATTGAGATTACCGGTACGCTGAAGGACTACAACGGCCTGCTGGAAATGGACCCGGTAACCAAGGTTGAGAAGCTGGCTTCGGGCAAAACCGTAACGCCCGTTACGGTATCGGCCGCGCAGGCCGCCACCGTATTTGCCGAGGCCTACGAGTCGCGGCTGGTGCGCATTGATGGTAACAGCAGCGTGCAGACCCTGGCCGGAGCCACGTTTGCCACCTTCGGCGGCAACACCAACTACCGCCTCAACGGCCAGAGCAACCTGGCTTTCCGCGTTAACAACGCGTCTACTGGCACCACCGGCATTGTGGGCAAGCCCGCACCGGCCGGGCAGTTCGATGTCATCGGCATCATGAGCCAGTTTACGTCGTCGGGCTCGGGCGGCTACCAGCTGCTGCCCCGCCTCTACGCCGACTTCCGCCTGGGCGGCACGCCTAACCTCACGGCCCAGCCCATGGCTACGAGCCTCACCAAAACAGGCTTCACAGTGGTCTTCTCCACCGAAAACCCCGGCTCTACCAAGGTAGAATACGGTCTGACGCCTACCCTGGGCAAGCAAGTAGAAACCACCACGGCTACCACCACCCACAGCACCACGCTCACCGATCTGGAAGCCGGCCGTATCTACTACGTGCGCGTTTCTTCCACCAATGCCGTAGGTACTACCACGTCGAGCATCGTGCCCATGGCCACGGTTTCGAATTCTACCGGCGACATCAAGGTCTACTTCAACCGCTCCGTGGACGTAACCAAGGCTCTGCCGAACAATGCTGCTAAGCAGCTTCTCTTGGCCAACGACGATACGCTGATCAAGTACATTGAGCGGGCCCGCAAAACCATCGACGTGGCGGCCTATAGCTTCAATATGACCGGCATCAAGAACATTCCGGAGGCGCTGAACGCGGCGTTTGCCCGGGGTGTGCGGGTGCGCGTGGTGTACAACACGGAAAGCGGTGCCGCCCCCGAAGGTATTCTGGCGCTGAACGCGGGTATTGGCAAGCTGGGCCGCAATACGGCCCGCAACATCATGCACAACAAGTTTCTGATCTTCGACGCCGAGGACGAAAACCCCAACAAGGCTATTGTGTGGACGGGCTCGATGAACCTGACCGGCGGCCAGATGAACACCGACCCCAACTCCGCCGTGATTGTGCAGGACCAGACTCTGGCCCGTACCTACCAGATTGAGTTCGAGGAAATGTTCGGTTCCAGCACCGACAAGCCCGGCGCCGGCAAGTTCGGCCCCGATAAGCAGGACAATACGCCCCATCACTTCCTCATTGGCGGCCGCCAGGTTGAGCAGTACTTCAGCCCCTCCGATAACGTAAATACGCGCCTGCTCGAAACCATCGGCACCGCCGACCACGACCTGCACGTAGGCACCATGCTCATCACGCGCTCCGACCTAGTGAATGCCATCCGGGAGCGGGTGGAAGCCAACGGCATCAAGGACTGCACGGAAGTGCTGGTGGACAATAATACCGACGGCCCCGACCAGTTTGCCGCTCTTACGGCTCTGCTCGGCGACCGGGCTCAGGTATACTCCCAAACTCAGCAAGGCATCTTCCACCACAAGTACGTACTCGTGGACGCCGGTGCCCCCGACTCCGATCCGACTACCTGGGTAGGCTCGCACAACTGGAGTAACTCGGCCGCCAACGGCAACGACGAAAATACGCTCGTCATCCACGACAACCTCATTACGAACCAGTACTACCAGGAGTTTGCCGCTCGTATGGCCGGCCAGACCACCAAAGTTGCCTTGTGTGATTTTGTCGTAACGGGCACCCGCGCCGGCAAGCTTCAGCAGCAGGGCCTGCAGGTGTACCCCAACCCCGCCCGGGGCGCCTTCAGCCTGAAGCTGACGCAGTCGAAAGCCCGCACCGCCACCATCACTCTGCGCGACGCCACCGGCCGCGAAGTGCTGACCTTGACCAAGCCTCTGGCTGCCGGCCAGGACCTGACGGTGGACGCCACGGGCTTGCGCCCCGGCCTCTACCTGGTGCAGGTGGTAACGCCCGAGGCTACGCAGGTAAGCCGCGTGGTAGTGCAGTAAGGCATTTGTTAGCTGTTGGCTAATAGCTTCGGGCATAAGACAAGAGCGGCTTCCTTCCGGGAGCCGCTCTTGCTATTTTGGAGTGGTGCAGCCGCTAACAGCTAATAGCCATCAGCTAAAAGCAAATGCTACTTCAGCACTGCTACCGTCGCGCCGTCGCCGCCGCGGTCGGCGTGTTCGTCGGCTACGCTGGCTACGGTGCGCTGGCTGCGCAGGTAGTCGCGCACAATCTGACGCAGGACGCCGTTGCCGCGGCCGTGCAGGATCTTGATTTCGGAAATGCCCAGCATCACGGCGTCGTCTACGTAGGCCATGACCTTGGTGAGGGCATCCTCGGCCCGCTCCCCGCGCAAGTCCAGGGTGGTGTTGAAGCCCGACATGCGCCCCGTGATATCGAGGCCCAGGCCGGCATACTGGGCCGGAGCCTTGCGGCTGGCTTCCTTTTCCCGCTCCCGAATTTCGGAGCGGCTGAGCTTTTCAAGCTGGTTGACTTTCACCAGCGTCTTCATGCCCCCGAAGGACACCTCGGCGGTTTTGCCTTTTACGCTCATCAGCTCGCCGTGGCCTTCCTGCCCAATCAGGGCCACTTTGTCGCCGGGCTTAAGGGTACCAGCTTCGGCCAGCTCGCGGGTGGGGCGGGGCTTGGGCGGCTCTATCTGCAGCTTTTCGCGCACAAAGGTGTCGAGCTTCTCCCGGGCCTGCTTGGTTTCCTCCTTGCCCGCCTGGGAGCGGCGGATATCGGCAATGGTGCTTTCGATCTGCTGGTTGGTGTCCTTGAGCAGAAGCTTAGCCTTTTGCTTGGCCTCGCGCAGCACGTCCAGGGTCGTTTCGTCGAGGTAGCGCTTCAGGTCCTGGTATTCCTGGGCAGCTTTCTTCAGGCGGCGCTCGGCCTTGGCGGCTTCGGCAGTGCGCTGTTCCAGCTCCGTTTTCTCTTTCTCCAAGCCTTCCAGCAGCCGGTCATAGCGGATTTTATCCTTGCCTACCAACTGCGACGCACGCTCTACCAGCTGCTTGGGCAAGCCGATTTTGCGGGCAATTTCGATGGCAAACGAAGAACCCGGCTTCCCGATTTCGAGGCGGTAGAGCGGCTGCAGCTGCTCGGGGTCGTAGCGCATGCCCCCGTTCACGATGCCGGGCGTGCGCTCGGCATAGTTTTTCAGGTTGGTATAGTGCGTGGTGATGACGCCAAACGCCCGGGCGCGGTTGAGCTGCTCCAGCACGGCTTCGGCAATGGCCCCACCCAGCGCGGGCTCAGTGCCCGTGCCAAACTCGTCAATCAGCACCAGGCTGCGCTTGCCGGCCAAGGTTACGAACTGCTTCATGCTGAGCAGGTGCGAAGAGTACGTGCTCAGGTCGTTTTCCAGGCTTTGCTCGTCGCCGATATCCAGGAAAATATCATCGAACATCCCCGCTTCGGAGGTTTCACCGGCCGGAATCAGCAGGCCGCACTGCAGCATGTACTGCACCAGGCCCACCGTCTTCATAGCCACCGACTTACCGCCGGCATTCGGCCCGGAAATCAGCAAAATGCGCTGCTCGGGGTTTAGCTCGATGTCGAGGGGTACCACCACGCGGGGTGTTTCTTTCGGTTGCTCTTTGAAGGTCAGGAACAGTAACGGGTGGCGCACCTGCTTCCAGTGCGCCAGCGGCCGGGCGCTGAGTGCGGGAAGGGTGGCTTCCAGCTCGCGGGCCAGCCGGGCCTTGGCCCGAATGAAGTCGAGCAGGCCCAAGTACTGGTAGGCCTTGCGCAAATCCGGAATGTGGGGGCGCAGCTGGTCGGTGAGGGCCGTGAGAATGCGCACCAACTCGCGCTGGTAGGCATTTTCAAGGTCCTTGATGTCGTTGTTCAGCTCAAATACGGCTTCCGGCTCGATAAACACCGTCTGGCCCGAAGCCGATTCGTCGTGGATCAGGCCCTTTACGCGGCGCTTGTGCTCGGCAATGACGGGCAGCACCAAGCGGCCGCCCCGAATGGTGGGCTCGGAGCCCTCGGGCACCCAGCCTTCCTGGCGGGCGTGGCGCAGGATGCCGGCAATCTGCTTGCGCAGCATACCCTGACGGTTGATGAGTTCCTGACGGATCTGGCGCAGCAGCGGGGAGGCATCGTCGCGCACCTGCCCTTCATCATCCACCACTTTGTCCAAAGATGCTAGCAGGTTGCGGTCCACCTGCACGCCAATGCCCAGCAGGCGCAGCGTGGGGTAGAGACCTTCCTCGGCGTGGGTGAAGAAAACCAGCGCTTCCCGAATGGTGCGCAGGCTCATCTTCACGGCAAAAAAGGCCGGTACATCCAAATAAGCACCCGGCAAAGCGGCCCGCACCAGATGCGGGTTTACATCGTGGTAGTGGGCGCTAGGGAAGTCGGCCCCACTGTTGAGCAGCTGCCGAAAATCGTCGGTTTGCAGCAGCAGCTTCTGGAGCTGCTCGGCATTGGTCTGGAAGCTCATCTTGGCCACAAACTGGCGGCCCAGGGTGCTTAGGCAGAGGCCGTCCAGCATTTCACGCAGCTGCGTGAAGCCAATTTTTTGCTCGAAGTTGTTGGGAAGAATCAAATCAGAAAGTCGAAACGAAGTAAGCGGGAATCGGAAGAGGATGCGAAAGTAAACAGCATTCAGGCGGGGAAAGATTCACATTCTTTAATGTGCAGAATGTAGTTAATAGGTAAAATGTAAAAAATGCAGCAAAGGGAGGCCAAGGCACCCGGCAAAGTAGCTAACCGGAAGTCATTTCAATAGCGCATTCCGCACATCATCCGCGCTTTGGACAGGCTAACGCATATGCTACCGCTCCCCCGCCACGCCCAGCCCGAACAAGGCAAAGTCATACTTCACGGGGTCCTGGACATCAAACTGCCGGAGGTTGGCCGTTAGCTCTTCGGCCGCCTGCCAGTCAACCTGGGGGCGCTGGAGCAAGCCCAAACCACGGGCCACGCGCTCCACGTGCACGTCGATGGGGCAGATCAGGTCGGCGGGCTGCATCCGCGTCCAAAGGCCGAAGTCGACGCCGTTCTGATCCTGGCGGACCATCCAGCGCAGGTACATATTCACGCGCTTGCAGGCTGAGCCACGGGCCGGAGTAGCCACGTGCTTGCGGGTGCGCTGCGGAGCGTCATCCAGGGAGAAAAACAGCGAGTGAAAATTCTCGAGCCGCTCTTTCTGGGTATTACCTTGCAAAAAGGCGTCCTCAAGTGTGGCATGCTGCTGGTAGTACCAGCGCAGCCAGTGCACGAAGTACAGCAGGTCGGTGTCGCAGAACGTGCGGTGGCAGAAACCCAACAGCTTCCGGAGGTCGTCGTCGGAATGGTGTAGGACAAACTGGTGGGGGGCATCGTCCATGCGGCGCATCAGCTCCCGGCACTTGCTGATGATGGTGGGGCGCCGCCCCCAGGCCAGCAGGGCCGCAAACAGCCCGCTGATTTCAATATCGGCCCGCTCCCGGAAGCTATGCGGAATGCTGATGGGGTCGGGACCAATGAAGGCGGGCTGATCGTAACGCTGGTATTGCTCCTCCAGCAGCTCAAGCACCTGGTTGCGGTTCATGGATGGCGGTGTTCAGGTGAAGGAAGCCAAGGTTAACAGAGCAAGTGCCAGATAAAACTGCTTTTACCTGGCACTTGTCATGGTTTAGCTGCTGTACGCTCTTACGGTAGGTAGGAAGTTTCTACCCGGAAGCGCTGATCGGGTGTGGCCAGCATCTGCACAGCCCGGGGCGAGAGACGAATGAGAATGTTGCTGTTTTCGCCGGTATCGGGCAAGGGCCCGATTACCCGCACAAACACGGACACGTTGTTCATGATGTTGCGCACCTCCACAATGCTGCCCACTGGGGCTGTTTTGTGCAGGGCCAGATATTTCACGGTATTGGCATTGGGAATAACGGCGGCCAGGCCGCTTTCCGTCACACGCTTTACCACTTCGCTGGCCCGGGTCGGGCCGCGGTTTTCCTCTGGCTTGTCGTCGTCCGCATCGTCCTTAGCCGTTTCCTTGGGTGTTTCACGCGGGGCCACCGGTTTGGGCTCCTCCCGAGCTGGAGTCGGTGTTTCCCGCACAGGCTCAGGACGGGATGCCGAAGGTTTGGGCGTGGTAGCGGCCACGGCCTCTACAGGCTCGGGCGCCGGCACCGACGAAGGAGCCGCCTTGCGGGTCGGGGCTGCCGGCTTGCTGGCAACGGGTGCTTCGCCCCCGGCGGGTACAATAATGAGCTTCTGGCCCACCAGCACTTTGCCCCCGGCGCCTAGCCGATTTTGTTTCAGCAGAGTGTTGGAGCTGACACCGAAGCGCTGGGCAATGGCAAAAAGCGTTTGGCCGGGCTTCACCACGTAAATGTGGTTGCCGCGGGCGTCGCGGGGCAAAGCCAGGGCGGCGGCCGTGGCCCCGGCGGCTGTGGCGGGCCGCGGCGTTACCGTGCTTTTGCCAGCGGGGCTGGCGGCCGGGGTCAGCAGCACGCGGGTGCGGGGCACCAGCACAATCTGCCCCGAGAGCAGCGCACCTTTAATTTTCGGATTCGCCTCCACAATGTTATCTACCGGCACTTTGTACCGCCTTGCCAAGCCATAGAGGGTTTCGCCGGGTGCTACGCGGTGCCGGATCAGGGCGGTATTGTTGCGGTATTCTACTCCGATGGAATCGGGAGGAGCGACGGGGCCGGGCGCAGCCTCCGCCAGCACACCCGCACACAGCAAGGCAGCCAGGAAAAAACTAAAGCGAATCATGAAGCAATGGAAAGCAGAGGCGAGGAAAGCAGACACAAAACGATGTCGGGCGCCCCTTTGCATAATTAGTGCCGAAAGATAAAAAATTATCCTGCCCAAGTACCACTTTTTCCCCAGCAAAATGGCTTTTTGGCTGAATTCAAGCCTTCTTTTCCCTCGCTCGGCGGCCGTATTCTTCTAACTTTACCCGCTACACCGTTGTCCGCTCTTTCTATGCTTTCTGCTATTGGCATTATCCCCGCCCGCTACGCCTCTACCCGCCTGCCGGGTAAACCCCTTATTGACCTAGGAGGCCAGTCCATGATTCAGCGCGTGGTGGGCCAGGCCCGGCAGGCCCGCCTTAGCCGGGTGGTGGTGGCTACCGATGATGAACGAATTTTGGAGCACGTGCTTCGCTTCGGCGGCGAGGCGGTGCTCACTTCCCCCAGCCACCCCAGCGGCACCGACCGGGTGTGGGACGCCTACCAGCAGCTAGGCATTTCGGCCGACTGCGTGGTGAACATCCAGGGCGACGAGCCGTTCATTCAGCCCTCCCAGATTAATACGTTGCTGGATTTGTTCGACGACGCCAATACGCAGATTGCCACGCTGGTAAAGCCGGTCATTAGCGAAGAGGAGCTGTTTAGCCCACACCTGCCCAAAGTGGTGCTCAACGAGCAGCAGGAGGCCCTGTACTTTAGCCGCCACCCCCTGCCCTACCAGCGCCAGCATCCTACCTGGGAGTGGCTGGAGCATCACCGCTACCTGCGCCACATTGGCCTCTACGCTTACCGGCCGGCCGTACTGCAGGCGCTTACTCAATTGCAGCCCTCGGCCCTGGAGCTGGCCGAAAGCCTGGAGCAGCTGCGCTGGCTGGAGCACGGCTACCGCATCCGCACGGCCGAAACCGCGGAGGCCACGCTGGGCATCGATACGCCCGAGGATGTCGTCAGGGCCCGGGACTTTCTGTTGCAGGCTAAGCTGCTTTAGCCCTCTGCGCCTGGTGGCGGGCTGGCACCGGCTGCTTTGGCCGTTACGTGCTGCTCGGCGGAATCGAGCTTTTCCTCCTTCATCTCCCTGGACAGAAAGAAGTTGAGTGCCGTCCGAATGACGGCAATGGCCCCAAGCTTGCCAATTTGCTCCCAGCTGGGCGCTATGGCCGTGGAAAGAATATCGGCCCCCAGCTGAAACTCCAGGGCCAAGGCCAGATAGCGGGCCAGGGTAAGGCGGATGGCCGTAAAATCGGCCGTCTGCCGGCGCAGCAAGGCCTTCAGGAAGAGCCAGCCCGCGCCAAAAATACCCAGCGCGATAATAACCGCGCCAATGGTTTCCACGCTCAGCTTCAGCCATAGCACCGCTTCAATCACGCCGTGTTCGGCCAGGGCATGGAGGGTTGTGGGGGCGGAAGCGGGCATAGGAAAGAAGCAATGGTGAAGGACAAGGCCGAGGAAAGGTTACTCACATACGTACGGCTACCCGATGGGTACGCCGCCTCCGTGCGCGGCAACTGCCTTTCCCTTGTTCTTAGCTTAGCCCCCCGCTTTCTTGGCTTTGTAGCCGGCGGCTAGCAGCACGGCCAGCACTTTGTCGCGAAAGTCGCCCTGGATGATGATTTCGCCGTCTTTGGCATTGCCGCCCACGGCGCACTTGGTTTTGAGCAGCTTGCCCAGGATTTGCAGGTCGGCATCCTGGCCCACGAAGCCGGTAACGAGGGTTACCTGCTTGCCGCCCCGGGACTTCTTATCAAGCTGTACGCGCAAGTTTTGCTGTTGGGGCGGCAGCGTGGCCGTTTCCTCCGCCCCGTCGTGCTGGTACTCAAAATCGGGGTTGGTGGAGTACACGACCCCTTCGCGGTGCTTTTTATCGGCTTTCATACGGTAGTGCGTTGGTAGTTTAGCGCGTAGGCGCTCTTCAGCTAGCAAAGAAACAGCATTGCCGACTCTCTGAGCTACTCACTCATTCGCTAAATCAGTAACGTCCCACTATACGGCTACTTCCAGAGCAAGTGGATGGAGCTCCACGCTGAAGTGGGTACTGGTGCCCACGTAGTCGCCATCGACGTGGAAGCCCAGCGGCCTGGCGGCCTCTACCTGCACCTGCCGGGCCGTGTGAAACACCGCTGCCCCGGATTCGGGCAGGTCGCCAAGGGCCAGGGACAAAGCCACCCGCACCGCCCGCACCACCGACATGGAATCAATCAAACACAAATCCAGCAGACCATCCTGAATGTCGGCGCGGGGCGCAATGTAGGCGTTGTTGCCGTACTGGGCGGCGTTGGCAAAGGCCAGCACGTAGCAGTCCGTTTCCAGCGTGGTATCGGCCAGCGCTACGGTGATGGGCACGGGCCGGAAGCGGCGGTACTCGCGCAGGGCTACCTGGGCATAGGTGGCCAGCCCGCGCGTGCCGGCCTCAGCAAAGCATTTGCTCACGTGCGCGTCAAACCCCAGGCCCGCGGTGCAGAAAAATTCCCGGCCGTTGATGCTGCCTACGTCGATGCGCTGAAACGTAGGCTGGTTTAGGTGCTTGATGGCCGCAACTATTTCCATAGGCACCTTGAGGTGGCGGGCCAGCCCATTGCCGGAGCCGCGTGGCAAAATGCCCAGCGCAGCCTGTGTGCCTAGCAGCCCCCGCGCTACTTCATTTACGGTGCCGTCGCCGCCCACCGCTACCACCACCCGGCAGCCCCGGGCCGCGGCCGCGCGGGCCAGCTCTACGGCGTGGCCGGCATACTGCGTTTCCTCCACCTCGTAGCTTACTAGGTTCGCATCCAAGTGCTGGCTTAGCAGCGCGGGCAGATCCAGGCGCCGGTTGGTGCCCGACGTGGGGTTAAGTAAAAAGCAAATACGCAGGGCAGCGGGCATACTCCGGCAGAATTCAACAGGGAATGGCGGCGCAAGGTACGCGGCCGGGCACAGAAAAGCCCGACCGAAATCGGCCGGGCTTTTCCGTATACGGGCAGCCGAAGGGCTTAGCCGTTCATTTTCTCACCCAGCTGCTGAATCAGATCAGCGGTGCGGGTAGAGTAGCCGGTTTCGTTGTCGTACCAGCCAATCACCTTCGCCAGCGTGCCGCTGGCCGAGGTCAGCTCCGAGTCGAAGATGCAGCTGTGCTTGTTGCCGACGATGTCGATGCTCACGATGGGGTCGGTGGTGTATTCAATGATGCCTTTCATCGAGCCTTCAGCGGCCGACTTCAGCGCAGCGTTGATCTGGTCTTTGGTTACCTCCTGCTTCAGAATCACGGTCAGGTCGGTCATCGAGCCATCCGGAACGGGCACGCGCATGGCCAACCCATCGAGCTTGCCTTTCAGCGTGGGCAGCACCAAGCCTACGGCTTTGGCGGCCCCGGTGCTGGTGGGGATGATGCTGTAAGCAGCGGCGCGGGCGCGGCGCAGGTCTTTGTGGGGCGCGTCCTGCAGGTTCTGGTCAGAAGTATAGGCGTGCACCGTGGTGATGTAGCCTTTCTCGATGCCAAACGCCTCGTCCAGTACCTTAGCCATCGGGGCCAGGCAGTTGGTGGTGCAGCTCGCGTTGCTGATGATGGTTTCGTCGCCGGTGAGGATGTCTTCGTTCACGCCGAGTACTACCGTAGGAATGTTGCCGGTAGCGGGGGCCGAAATCACCACTTTCTTGGCGCCAGCGGTGATGTGCTGACCAGCACCAGCTTCATCTACAAAGCGGCCGGTCGATTCCAGTACCACGTCGATGCCCATGTCGCCCCAGGGCAACAGCTTGGGGTCACGCTCAGCCAGGGCATGAATGCGCTGGCCGTTTACGGTCAGGCTTTCCTCGTCGTAGGCCACGGTGCCATCGAAACGGCCGTGTACGGAATCGTACTTCAGCAGGTGCGCCAGCGTCTTGTTGTCGGTCAGGTCATTGATGGCCACCACTTCTACGTTGTCGCGGCCCAGCAACGACTTGAACGTCAGGCGGCCGATGCGGCCGAAGCCGTTGATGGCGACTTTGATTTTTGCCATGGTATAAAAGGAATGGGGTTAACGGCCCCCACGCGGGGCCTGGTGCAAACGCGGAGCGAAGGTACAGGGCCGGGGTAACATCGCCAAATCATTTCCTGCCGGAGCGCATTATCAACCGCGAAAATTCGCCGGCCTAGCCCAAGTACCTTCGTTTTCCGGGCGGCAAACTCCAGTCAGGTCGGCCTCAAGAAAAAATTCCAGGCTGAAAATCAGCTGTTTTTCCCTTATCCCAGCAATTTTCTCGGTGCGGGGTATTGCGCTCAATGTTTCGCCTCCTATCTTTGCACCATCAAAACGGAAAAGGCCACATTATCTGGTCCGTTCGTCTAGGGGTTAGGACAGTAGATTTTCATTCTACCAACAGGGGTTCGATTCCCCTACGGACTACTCGGCTTCCGCTTTGATAGTTGGTTTAAAAACCGCTCCGGCACCTACCAGGGCGGTTTTTTTATCCAGGCTGAGTTGGCAAACGCGCCTTCAGCACCCATAGTGCCCATATGGTCCGTTCGTCTAGGGGTTAGGACAGTAGATTTTCATTCTACCAACAGGGGTTCGATTCCCCTACGGACTACTCGCTAAAAGCCCGCCCCGGATAATCCGGGGCGGGCTTTTGATTTTCCGCAGCGGGCACTCCCTGCGGCAAACGGGGTACTCGTCGGGTCACGCGCAAGCTCCACCTTACGTGCCCGTTAGCAGAAGGTCAGGAAGAAAATATTGGCTATTTGGCATTTTCTCGCGTACGTCTAGGGGTTCACCATCCTAGTTACGGCGTATGTCCCGAACGATTATTGTTTCTAACCGACTCCCCACGAAAGTCCTGCGCACGGAGGAAAGCCTCACCTTTCAACCCAGCGAAGGCGGCCTGGCTACCGGCCTGGGCTCCATTTACCGCCAGGAAGGCAATGTTTGGGTAGGCTGGCCGGGACTGTTCGTGGAGGATGCGAATGAAGAAGCGTACGTGCGCGAGCAGCTGCGCGACGACAGCATGGTCCCCGTGTTCCTGACGGAGCCCGAAATCCGGGACTTCTACGAGGGATTCAGCAACTCCACACTCTGGCCCACCTTTCACTACTTTTCGCAGTACGCTACCTACGAGCAAAGCCACTGGGAAGCGTATGTGGCCGTGAATGAGAAATTCTGTCAGGCGGTGCTGGCATTGGCCGGGCCGGAAGACACCATCTGGGTGCACGACTACCAGCTGCTGCTGCTGCCCGCCCTACTGCGGCAGGCGCGGCCCGAGGCCACCATTGGTTTCTTTCTGCATATTCCCTTCCCCTCCTATGAGCTGATTCGGGTGCTGCCCTGGCGTAAGGAGCTGCTGGAAGGCATGCTCGGGGCCGATTTACTTGGTTTCCATACGTTTGGCTACATGCGGCATTTTTTGAGCGCCGTGTCGCAGCTGCTGGGGTTTTCCTCGCAGAACGGGCAGATTGAAACCGGGGCCCGCACGGTGCTGGTCGATGCTTTCCCGATGGGCATCGACTATGAGCGGTACGTGCAGGCCGCGGCTTCCGAGGCGGCAGTGCAGCACGAGGCTGTTTACCGAGAGGCGCTGCGCGAGGTGCGGGTTATTCTGAGCATTGACCGGCTCGACTACTCTAAGGGCATTGCGCAGCGGCTGCGGGCCTTTGAGCTGCTGATTCAGCGCTACCCGGAGTGGCGCGAGCAGGTGAGCTTGATTATGGTGGTGGTGCCCTCCCGCGACCAGGTGGCGCAGTACGCGGCCCTGAAGGAGGAAATTGATGAGCTGGTGGGCCGCATTAACGCCCAGTACCGCACCATCACCTGGACGCCCATTCATTACTTCTACCGCTCCTTTCCGCTGGAAGAATTGGCCTCTCTCTACCGCCTGGCGGAGGTGGCGCTGGTGACGCCCATGCGCGACGGTATGAACCTGGTAGCTAAAGAATTTGTGGCCAGCAAGGCCGACGGGCACGGGGTGTTAATCCTGAGCGAACGGGCCGGGGCGGCCCGGGAGCTGTCGGATGCCCTCATCATCAACCCGACGGATACCGGGCAGCTGGCCGAGGCTATGCACGATGCCCTGGTGATGCCCGAAGACGAGCAGCAGCTGCGCATGGGGGCTATGCAGGCCCTGGTAAGCCAGTACAACGTGTTTGCCTGGGCCAAGCTGTTCATGGATCGGCTGGCGTACACCAAAATCAAACAGCACACGCTAGCCACCGAAATGCTGACCCCAGCCGTGCTGCAACAATTGCGGGCCCACTACCAGGATGCCCAGCAGCGCCTCTTGCTGCTCGACTACGACGGGACGCTGGCCCCCTTCAACACGAACCCTCAGCGCGCCCAACCCGACCAGGAGCTGCGCCTGCTGCTACAGGCCCTGGCCGATATTCCGCAGAACCGAGTGGTGATTATCAGTGGGCGCGACCGGCACACCTTGGAGGCTTGGCTGGGGCATCTGCCCATCGACTTTATTGCCGAGCATGGCGTGTGGCTGCGGCCAGCCGGCGAGGAGTGGCAGCTGTTTCAGACCCTGAATAACGAGTGGATGCGCGATATACGGCCCATTCTGGAGCTATACGTGGCGCGTACGGCCGGTTCCTTCATTGAGGACAAGGAATACTCGCTGGTGTGGCACTACCGCCGCGCCGACGCTGAGTTGGGAGCCATGCGCGCCCGCGACCTGCTCAACCACCTCACTTTCATGACCTCCAACAGCGACCTGCAGGTGATGGAGGGCAACAAGGTGATTGAAATCAAAACGGCGGGCATCAACAAGGGCTCGGCGGCGGCCCGGTGGCTGGCTACTTACCAGCCCGGCTTCACCCTGGCCATCGGCGACGACCGGACGGATGAAGACACGTTCCGGGCCATGCCCCCGGAGGCGTACACGGTGAAGGTGGGCAGCACACCCCGCTCCCTGGCGCGCTTCAGCGTGGCCTCCACGACGGATGTGCGCAAGCTGCTGCGGAGCCTGCTGTAGCGGCGGCCTCACTGCTTAGCTACGTCATCACCTAAAATAGGCTCAGAATAAAGCATTCCGGGCCTGTTTTATGGGCTGCTGTGCTTGTTATACGCTTTGTCGAGGGTGCAATAGCCGCTGTCAGCTGCGCACTAGGCATTGTCAATGCCGCAATGCCTTGTGTCAGTCGCGCGGAAGCCTGTGTCAATACCGCGGAGGCCTGTGTCAAGGGCGCAGAAGACTTTGTCGATGCCGCGGAAGCTTCTGTCAACTGCGCGGAAGACATTGTCAGAGGCGCGGAAGGCTTTGTCAAGAGCGCAGGAGGTTCTGTCAGGGGCGCGGAAGGCTTTGTCAGAGGCGCACTAGCAACTGTCAAGAGCGCGGAAGCACTTGACAGTTGTGCTGGTGATTTGTTCGGTTAAAGCTTTTGACTGTATGTGGTAAAACGTTAAGCGGCATCTGTCATCCTGAACGCTGGGAAGGACCTTATTACGTCTGCTGTTCTGACGTGATAAGGTCCTTCCCTGCGTTTCAGGATGACAGATGCCTTGGGTCCAGCTGACTTTGCCCTTTACAGGAAGTTGGGTTTGTTGAGCTTTTGGGCAATGCGGTAGGCGGCGTTTACGAGGCCGACGTGGCTGTAGGCCTGGGGGAAGTTGCCCCATTGGGAGCCGGTTTTGGCGTCTACGTCCTCGGAAAGCAGGCCCAGGTGGTTGGTGTACGTGGTGAGCTTTTCAAACTCCTGGATGGCTTCTTCTACACGCCCTACGCAGGCTAGGGCCTCCACGTACCAGAAAGAGCAGATGAGGAAGGTAGTTTCGGGGGTGCCAAAGTCGTCGGCGTGGCGGTAGCGGTAGAACAGGCCTTCGGGGGTTTTCAGCTCCTTTTCCAGCTCTACGAGGTGGTGGGCGGCTTTTTCGGAGGCCGGATCGAGGTAGCCCATCAGGATGAGCTGCATGGTGCTGGCATCGAGGTGGGGCGAGCCGATGGCGTTGGTATACACGCCGCGCTCCGCGTTGAAACACTGCTCAATCCGGTCGGTGGCCGCCTGGATGAGCCGCTCGGCGCGGGCTTCCATGTCGCGGTTGCCGAGGGAGCGGGCCACTTTGCGGGCGGCGTGGCTGCCGGCCCAGTGAAACAGGTAGGTGTAGCAGTGGTATTGGGCCAGGTTGCGGAATTCCCAGAGGCCAGCATCGGGCTGGTCCATGGTGGCCTCGATGAGGTTGAGGGCTTCGAGCACCAGCTTTTCGGGGTTGGGCCGCTCGGGGTCGAGGAAGCGGCAATCCACGTAGAGCGGCAGCAGGGCTACCAGCACCTGCCCGTACACGTCGTTCTGAATGTGGGTGTAGGCGTCGTTGCCAATGCGCACGGGCTGGTTGCCGAGGTAGCCGGCCAGGGGCAGCTCTTCCTCAATCAGGTCGGAGGCCCCGCTGATGCCGTAGAGCGGCTGGTACTTGTCTTTGACCTTGGTGGAGATGTTGGCGATGTAGTGGAAGTACCGCTCCATCTCTTCGAAGTGGCCGATGTTGTTGAAGGCCGTGAGGATGTAGTAGGTGTCGCGCATCCAGCAGTAGCGGTAGTCCCAGTTGCGGGTGCTGCCGGGCGCTTCGGGCAGGGAGGTGGTGCTGGCCGCAATGATGGCGCCGGTGTCTTCGTACTGGTGAATTTTGAGGGCCAGGGCCGAGCGAATCACCTGATCCTGGTGGAAGGCGCTGATGCTGGTGCTTTTCACCCAGCGCCGCCAGTAGTCGAGGGTGCTGAGCAGAAACCGCTCGGCGGTACTTTCCAGGGGGGCTTCCAGGGGCGCGCCGTAGGTGAGCACAAGGTACTTGGTGTCGTTGAGGGCAAAGTCTTCCTCGTCGAGCACGTAGGTGAGCGGGATGTTGGTGGTGAGGCGGATTTCCTCTTCCAGCCCCAGGAAAGCAATGTGATTGGAGCTGCGGCGACGGTTGAGCGCCAGCTGTCCGTACTGGCCCACTGGCCGGCAGGCTACCCGCACGCGGGGCGCGCCTTCCAGGGGCTCCACCTTCCTGATAAACATGAGGGGCTTGTAGTACCGCTCGTACTGGGAAAAGCGCGGGGCAAAGTCCGTGACGCGGTAGCGCCCGTCGGCAGTGGTAATTTCGGTGCAGAGCACGTTGGTGTTGGTGCGGTAGTACTGCCTTGACTCCCAGGTGCCAGTGGCGGGCTTGATGCTGAACTCGCCGCCCTTGTCGTCGTCGAGCAGGGAGCCGAAAACGAAGGAACTGTCGAAGCGGGGCCAGCAGAGCCAGCGCACGGCGGTATCGGTGTCTATCAAGCCCAGGAAAGCACAGTTGCCAATCAGGCCCAGGTTATAGGTGTGTTTCTGCATGTGGTAGCACGTTTGGTGGCGGCTGGCCCATGGGGCGCAGGCGGTTCTACTACCGGGTGTACTACGGGAGGGCCGCTGGGGTTCCCCGTGAGGTGACAGAACCGGGGGTAAAAGCCGGTATCCTGGGTGTCATGCTGAGCGCAGCAGAGCTTGTCGAAGCGCAGCGAAGCATCTCTACCGCTTCGTTGCCAAGGTAACTGTCATGCTGGGCGCAGCCGAAGCATCTCTACCGCTTCGTTGCGTTTACCACACTAGCAAGATGCTTCGGCTGCGCTCAGCATGACGTTCTACCGAAGCGGTAGAGATGCTTCGCTGCGCTCAGCATGACGCTCTAGTATTGAAATCCTGACGCTTTGGCCATTACCTTGCCGGGCCCGAAAACTATTCGGCGGGCTCCCGGTATCTAACCAGGCCCGTCCCGGCCCCTACCCTTCCCGCATGAAATTACTGTACTCCTACCTCCGCAACTACTGGGGGCTTCTGGCGCTGGCCTTGCTGCTGGCCGCCATCAACCAGATTTTCTCCCTGCTCGACCCCTACATCTTCCGGCAGATCATCGACCGGCACGTGGTGAAAGCCGGCTCTACGGCCTTTCACGATGGGTTCTGGTCGTTTCTGCAGAGTGGGGCGGGCCTGCTGATTCTGCAGGCCATGGGCGTGGCTATGGTGTCGCGCATTGCCAAGAACTTCCAGGATTACTACGTCAACGTCATCACCCAGCGCCTGGGCGCGCAGCTGTACTCCGACGGGCTGCGGCACTCCCTGGATTTGCCTTATCAGGTGTTTGAGGACCAACGCTCCGGCGAAACCCTGGGCAAGCTCCAGAAAGTGCGCACCGACGTGGAGAAGCTGATTCAGAGCTTCGTGAACGTGCTGTTTATTTCCGTGGTGGGCATTGTGTTTGTGACGTGGTACGCCATCAGCGTGTACTGGCCCATTGCGGTGGTGTACTTCCTCACGATTCCGCTGCTGGGCTCGTTGAGCTTGTTTCTGAGCAAGCGCATCAAGGTGATTCAGAAGACCATTGTGGCCGAAACCACTGCCCTGGCCGGCTCCACCACCGAGAGCTTGCGCAACATCGAGCTGATCAAAAGCCTGGGCCTGGCCCAGCAGGAAACCGAGCGGCTGAACTCCACCACCGATAAGATCCTGAAACTGGAGTTGAAGAAAGTGCGCTACCTCCGCTCCTTGTCGTTTGTACAGGGCACGTTCGTGAATTTGATGCGCAACGTGATTCTGCTGATGCTGCTGTTTCTGGTGGTGCAGCAGGTTATTACCGTAGGGGAGTTTTTCTCGTTCTTCATCTACTCCTTCGCCATCTTCGGGCCGCTACAGGAAATGGGTACCATCATCAACGTGTACCGCGAAACCGAGGCGTCGTTGGCCAACTACCAGCAGATTCTGAACACGCCCCGGGAGGTGAAGCCCCAGCACCCGAAAGTCATTCAGAAGCTGGAAACCCTGGCCTTCGACGAGGTACATTTTCAGCACCTTTCGGCCAGCGCCCCGGCCCTGGATGGCATTTCCTTCCAGACCAAGCTGGGCGAAACCATAGCTTTCGTGGGACCCTCGGGCTCGGGCAAAACCACGCTGGTAAAGCTGCTGGTGGGCCTGTACCCGCCCGCCCAGGGCCAGATTCTCTACAACAATATTCCCGGCCCGGAGCTGGACCTCGACGCGCTGCGGGAGCAAATCGGCTTCGTGACCCAGGATACCCAGCTGTTTGCCGGCACCATCCGGGAGAACCTGCGCTTTGTGGCTCCGCAAGCCACCGACGAGCAGTGCCTGCAGGCCCTGCACCAAGCGGCTGCTGACTCCCTGCTGGCCCGTGCCCCCCAAGGCCTGGATACCGTGATTGGGGAAGGCGGCGTGAAAGTATCGGGCGGAGAAAAGCAGCGCCTGAGCATTGCCCGGGCCCTGTTGCGCCACCCTACCCTGCTGGTATTCGACGAAGCCACCTCCGCTCTGGACTCGCTCACGGAGGAGGAAATCAGCCAGACGGTGCGCGAGCTGTCGGGCTCCCGCCAGCACATCACCATTCTCATTGCCCACCGCCTCAGCACCATTCTGCACGCCGACCGCATCTTCGTGCTGGAGCGCGGCCACGTGGCCGAGGCCGGCCGGCACGAGGAGCTGCTGGAGCGCAAAGGGCTGTATTACGCCATGTGGCGCCAGCAGATTGGCGAGCGGCCCGCGCCCAAAGCGGCGCTGCAGCGGCCGGTAGCCATATAGAAATCTTCGGCGGAAACGCGCACGAAAACGGGCGGAATATCGTTGAGATACTGTGAACGGGTGCTGGTAAAAGCTGGCCGCGTTGGCAGGATTCTTGACATTGCCTTCATCCAACTACCGGATATTTTCATGACTCACCTCCGCATTTTTCGCCGCATTGCTGGCTTGTGTCTGGCAGGCGGGCTTCTGATTTCTTCGGCCGCTTCGGCCCAAACCGCTGCGCCCGCCAACCGCGACGTTATCCAGGAAATTACCGACGTGGTGGGCCTGAAGCCGCGCTTTGAGCTGCGGGCCACTTCCCAGGTGGAAAACGCCGCTGCCGTGGTGTACAACGGCCACCGCTACCTGCTCTACAACCCGCAGTTTTTAGCAGCCGTGAACCGCGCTGGCCACACCGACTGGGCGGGCATCAGCATTCTGGCCCACGAAATGGGCCACCACCTCAACGGCCACACCTTGCGCCCCGGGGGCTCCCAACCTGCCGATGAGCTGGAGGCTGATGAGTTTTCGGGCTTTGTGCTGCGCAAGATGGGCGCCAGCCTGGCCGAAGCTCAGGCCGCTATGGCCGTAGCCGGCGACGATGCCGGCTCGGCTACTCACCCCGGCCGCCGCAACCGGCTCAGCTCTATTGGGGCAGGCTGGCAGCGGGCCGATGGACAAATTGCCAGCAGCGCCCGCGCCACGGCTCCTTCGGCCAAACCCGTTGCCCTGAATACCCAGTCACAAGCCATGCCCGTGCGCACGGTAGCCGCCGCTACGCCGGTGAGCGTGGTGGGCCGCATCACCTTCCGTAGCAACCCCGATGAGCCCTACTACCTCACCAGCCGCCTGAACGTGGTACGCCTCGGCGACGACCACACCGCGCAGGTAGTGGGCCGCCTCACCCGCTCCGACAGCCAGCATTTTCCCTACGTGCTGGTAGATGGCCAGGAGCGGCGCCTTTACGTGAGTGCCCAGGGGGGGGTATACAACGCCCGCGGTCAGCAAGTAGGTCTGGTTTCCGACCCCTCGTAAGTATTGACCTTCTTAGTCCTCAGACGCCCGCTGCCTTCCTGTAGCGGGCGTTTTGCGTGTGGGGTCGGTCGACTTTCCGTAAACGAGCGTAGTTTTCGGTTCCCGTTCGCTTTGACACTATGCCCACTCTTCCTTTCCTCTTGATTGATGCCTTCACCCCGACCGCGCTGGGGGGCAACCCCTGTGCCGTGGTGCTGGATGCCGCTGGGCTGACAGACGCGCAGATGCAGGCTCTGGCCCGGGAATTCAATCAGTCGGAAACGGCGTTTGTATCTGGGTCGGCGGAGGCCGGATTCGGGGTGCGCTTCTTCACGCCGGCCGAGGAACTTCCCTTGGCGGGTCACCCCACCATTGCCTCCATCACGGCGCTGTTGCACACGGGGCGGTTGCCCCTGCCCGCTACTGGCACCAGCCTTTCCCTGGCATTGCTTGAGGGCCCTATTCAGATTGACGTGGTGGCCCCCTCGGCCGACAATCCGCAGGCGCAGGTACTCATGACGCAGCGGCCGCCGGTGTTTGGGCAGGTGCATGACCCGGCGGTTGTGGCCCCGCTCTTTGGCCTTACGCCGGAAGACCTGGTGCCCAGCGCGGTTGTGCAAACCGTGAGTACGGGCACCCCGCAGCTGATGCTGTTCGTGCGCAGCCACGAAGCGCTACGGCGGGCAGCGCCGCCGGAACCGGCCGCCTACAACCGGTACCGCGCCGGGTCTGACTTCTTCAGTCCGCACGTGTTTTGCCTGGGTGGGGCCACCCCTACGGGCCAAACGTTTGCACGCCATTTCGGCACCCCGCCTGATATTCTGGAAGACCCGGTTACGGGCTCGGCTACCGGGGGCATGGCCGCTTACCTCTGGCACTACGGGTACTTGGAGCAGCCGCGGTTTGTGGCCGAGCAGGGCCACTGGCTGGGCCGGCCCGGGCAGGTAAACGTACAGATCAGCGGCCCGCGCCACGCTATTGAAGTCGTCCAGATTGGAGGCAGTGGCGTGGTAGTAGTGGAAGGCGGGCTTACCATTTGATACAGGATGGCAGGTAGGCAACAGGCCCGTTAAAACCACCAGGCCGGGCAACTTCTTCGGGTAGTCGGGTGTTGGTTATAGCTGAGTTAGGCTGGAAGGTTATTCCTTGCCTTGGCCCCTCCGTCAACTTTCCCACTGATATCTTTCTAGTCCGTGCCCGAATTACCCGAAGTAGAAACTTACCGTCGCTTACTCGACGAATTACTGGTGCAGCAGCAGTTAGTGACCCTGGAGGTGCTGGACGCCCACGTGCTGGCCGTACCGGAAGACGAGTTGCGCCAGGCCGTGGTAGGTGCTACCGTCACGGCTACCCACCGGCTAGGCAAAAACTGCTTTCTGGAACTCTCCACTGGTCAGGTGCTGGCCCTGCACTTTGGCATGACCGGCGACGTGGGCGCCTACCGCCACGACCATGACCGGCCCCGCTTCACCCGCGTAGCCTTTCACCTGGCCGATGGTCTGCGCGTGGCCTTCATCGACCCGCGTAAATTTGGGCGCATCCGCCTGGCCGGCAGTATAGCCGAGTTTCAGCGCGCCAAGAAGATAGGGCCGGATGCGTTGGCTATTACCGCCGAAGAGATGCAGCAAGGCTTAGGCAAGAAGAAAACCCTGATCAAACCTGCCCTGCTTGACCAGCGCCTTACCGCCGGCCTGGGCAACTGGATTGTGGACGAGGTATTGTTTCAGGCGCAAATCCACCCGGAGCGGCTGGCCAATACACTTACCGCTGAGGAGTTTCAGGCCCTGCACGCGGCCATCCAACTAGTGCTGCGCACGGCCATCGAGCATGAGGCGGTATACCGCCACTTTCCGGCCTCCTTCCTTATTCACGCCCGTGAGTGGGACGACTCGGCCACCCCGGGCACGGAGGCGCACCGCTTTTGCCCCCGCCACCCGAAAGTTGAAATCGGCAAGCATTACGTGGGCGGACGGGCCACTTACCATTGCCCAAGCTGTCAGCTTCTGGCAACCTGATAGTTTCCAGCATGATGTAGAGACGCGGCACTTCGCGTCTCGTCGTTGCTGATGGTGTGTGTACGGCGCGTTTCGGTCGTTCAACGAGGAGACGCTAACAGGTATTTGGCAGAACACAGAAGGCCCGTCATGCTTCGCTCCGCTCTGCATGACGGGCTTTTCTACAGCGCTGGCCTGGAGCCGGTTTCGTTGTTGCGGCGGGCGGCTTGTTGGGTGAGCGTTGTGAGCCAGGAGCGCGTAAGGGAGGTTTCTGCCTCGGCCCCGCGGCGCCGCTCGTCACCAAGCTGATCGGTGGGGCCGGGCAGGGTGCGGTTTACCCAGCTGAGCACATCGGCAGTTGTGCCGGGCAGCAGGCCGTGGAGGGCAGAAAGCAGCTTGGCCGGCAGGCTGAGAATCACTTCGGCGTCGCCGCGGCGGCAGGCATTCCAGATTTCACGGCCGGCGCGGTCGGCATCCATGGAAAGAGCGGGCATCGCATCAGCAAGGCTAAACCAGGCGTATTCCCGCTCGTGCTGGCCCTTAACTATGGCATGCCCCTGGCTGCCTGTGCGCAGCAAACCGGGGCACACGGTTGTGACTTTCACGCCATACTGCAGCAGCTCGGCGCGGAAGCTTTCCGACAGGCCTACCAGCGCAAATTTGCTGGCGCAGTAGGGCGCCAGATGCGGCACCGCCACCTTACCGCCCACCGAGGCTATGTTCACAATCCGCCCCTCGCCACGGCGGCGCATAGTGGGCAGCACGGCCTGCATGGTATGGAATGGTGCCCAGAAATGTACCTGCATCGACTCTTCGTAGTCCCGCTCGTCCATGTGCTCCAGCGGCCCGGCCGTAATAATGCCGGCGTTGTTAATCAGCACATCGATGGGACCCAGCTGGTTTTGCACTTCAGCTACCAGGGTGCGTACCTCCTCGGGGCTGGTCAGGTCGCGCACCAGCGTTAGTACTTCGTTACCGGCGGCGGACAGCTCCTGGCGGGCGCGCTCCAGCTCGTCGGCATCGCGGGCGCAAATGGCTACGTTGGCGCCCTCGGCCACGGCCTGCCGGGCCAGAATAAGGCCGAGCCCGCGGGAGCCGCCCGTGATGAGCACCACGCGACCCTGCAAATCATACGAGCCGCGACGATTGCTCCAGAGAGTGGCGGCCGTTACCAGAGCGCCCACGCCCAGGGCGGTGAGCCAGTTATTTCGGTTTTCTCGCTTCATAGGAGGTTGTATGCAATGGCCCGGGAAAGGTTACACGCTCTTTGCTTAACGAGGAATGAAGGATGCGGGATTGAGGCTGCTAAGGCAGTCCGGTCATGCAGAGCGGAGCGAAGCATTTCGCTTGCGGACATAGCCGTGGTAGTCTGACTATAACGCTAGCGAGATGCTTCGCTACGCTCTGCATGACGTTCTTTTAATTTTCTGGACAGCGGACACGCGCCGCCGATTTGTAGCCCCATAGGCACGTTTCCGGCCGCTAGCGGCGTTATAGCGCCGGCACTTTCCGTAATTGGCATCATATTTACAGGCCCAGCCGCGGCCGATTCTTTTCCTCTGCCTTTCCCCTGCTATGAATAAATCCTGTCTTTTTGCCCTGGCTTTTCTGGCGTTGCCCGCCCTGAGCATGGCCCAAAGCACTACCGTCAAAGCCAAAACTAAAACTGCCGCCGGCACCACCAAAGCCAAAACCACGGTGGCCCCGGCTCCTGCCCCGCGCCCAGTGCCCACGCCCCCGGCCGAGAAAGTAGAGGCCCGCGCCAACGCCCTCACCGACAACATGCAAAAGGCCCTGGGCCTGAATCCGCAGCAGGTGGAGAAGGTGCGCCAAATCAACCTGAACAGCGTGCGAGCCGTGGAAACTGCCCGCCTGCAGTACCGACAGGACGTGCGCAAAATGGCCTCCGTTATCGACGACGTGGGCCAGTCGCGCCTGGCGTCCCTCAAAGACGTGCTGTCGCCCCAGCAGTTCGACCGGTACCAGCGCAAGCGGGAGGAGAAAATGGGCGTACCCAACTCCCAAGGCATCCAGGGCAACCCCGCCCCCGGTTTGCCGGGTGGGGAGTAGATACATAGGGTTAGCCTTGGCCTCAACTGGCGCGAGCTTGTAGCTCGCGCCTTATTTTTGTTTAGTTGTGCCTCCGGCGCCAAGCAGCAAATGTTGTTTCCGACGTTTGGTTGGCGCCAGCTACTACCCGCCAAACACCTGCATACTCAGCTTGATGATGAAGGCGCTGACCACCACCAGAAACAGCCCGCGCACGAAGCCGGTGCCGTGGCGCAAGGCCAGGTGCGCCCCCAGGGTAGAGCCCAGGATATTGCTGACGGCCATGGGCAGAGCTACAGACCAGAGAATCTGGCCGGTGTAGGCAAAGTAGCCTAGGGCCGCCAGGTTGGTGGCCACGTTCACCAGCTTAGCCGAAGCTGAAGAGGTGATGAAGTCGTAGCCAAACAGCCCCACGAAGGCAAACAGCAGGAAAGAGCCCGTGCCTGGCCCAAAGAACCCGTCGTAGAAACCGATAAGGCTGCCAATAAGCACGCCGTAGAGCATTTCCCGGCTGGGCGTCAGGCGCGGGGCGTGCAGGGAGCCGAAATCCTTGCGCCAGAAGGTGTAGAGGGCAATAACGACCAGCAGGCCCAGCACCAGCGGGGGCAGCAGTTCCTGGGGCAGCATGCTCACCACCCGCGCCCCCAGAAACGAAAATAGCCCCGCCACCGCGGCGGCCGTGCCCACGGCCCGCCACTGTAAAGGCACCTGCCCCGCGTAGCGCCGTAGCGCCGCGGCCGTACCCATCAACGAAGAGACTTTGCCCGTGCCGAGAATAGTCGGGACGGGGGTGCCTTTCAGCAAAAGCAGCATAGCCGGCAGCTGAATAAGACCGCCCCCACCCACAATGGCATCGACCAGCCCGGCCAGAAAAGCGGCTCCGCACAAGAGGGCAATGGTAAGCGTTGATATCATGCGGCGGCGAAGGTAAGTTTGAGGCGGCTTTTCGCAAGGAAAGTGGCCGATAAAGAACGTTCTATAGCGAGTAGCGAGGCATCTCGCGTACTGTTGTTGTGGAAGTGCCCGTCAGGCTGAGCTTGACGAAGCATCTCTACCGCTGGCTAATCCGATAGCCTTGTAACGAAGCGGGAGAGAGGCTTCGACTTCGCGGACGCCAGATCAAGCATGACGTCCTTTGATGTAAAGTGCGTTAAAGCGTTTCTCCTTCTCTCAACTACTTCCCTATGCACGGCCCCGACCCCAACACGCTGCATCCGCTGCCCCACCACCGGCGTTTGGTGTTTCTGAAAAACCTCATCACCCGCCCCAACATCGAGGTAGGCGAGTACACGTATTATGACGACTTCGAGGACCCGGCCAACTTCGAGCGCAACGTGCTCTACCACTTCGACTTCATCGGCGACCGGCTCATTATCGGCAAGTTCTGCGCCCTGGCCTCGGGGGTGAAGTTCATTATGAACGGCGGCAACCACGAAACGGCCCCGGTTTCCACCTACCCGTTTGCCATTTTTGGGGGTGGCTGGGAGCAGCTCATGGCCGGGCAAACCATCCAGGAGAAGTACCCCTCCAAGGGCGACACCGTAGTGGGCCACGACGTCTGGATCGGACACGAGGCGACGATTATGCCCGGAGTGCATATCGGCAACGGCGCCATTGTAGCAACCATGGCCGTGGTTACGCGCCACGTGCCGCCCTACGCCATAGTGGCCGGCAACCCCGCCGAGGTGGTGCGGTTTCGGTTTGATGAGCCAACCATTGCCCGCCTCCAGCAGCTAGCCTGGTGGCATTGGCCGGCCGAGAAAATCACCCGCCACCTGGCCCTGCTTAATGCCACCGACGTAGCGGCCCTGGAACAGGCCGAGTAGCTTGCCAACGTTAGCTGCCCCAGTAAACTTCCTGGCCGCTGCCGTGGTTATAGCCGCTATGAATCCTGACTTTTCGACTTCCCCTGCCCCCCTACGCCTGAGCGTGCTCGACCAGTCGCCGGTGCCGCTGGGGCGTACTCCGCGCGAAGCCCTTCTCCATACCATCGAGCTGGCCCGGCTGGCCGACAACCTGGGCTACACCCGTTTCTGGGTATCGGAGCACCACAACACCAACACCCTGGCGGGCTCGGCCCCGGAGGTACTACTGGCCCGCCTGGGCGCCGAAACCCGGCGCATCCGCCTGGGCTCGGGTGGGGTGATGCTGCCTCACTACGCCGCCCTGAAGGTGGCGGAGAACTTCCGTCTGCTCGAAACCCTTTACCCTGGTCGCATTGATCTGGGCATTGGGCGCGCCCCCGGCACCGACCGCATCACGGCCCATGCCCTCAACCCCCACAACCAGTTCCGCGACGAGGACTTCGCCGAGCAGCTCATGGATCTGCGGGCCTTCCTGCGCGACGACGTAGTAGCCGATACCATTCACGCCAAGGTGAAAGCGGCGCCCTTCGCCGACACCGTGCCCGAAATGTGGCTGCTGAGCTCCAGTGGGCAAAGCGGCCTGTTTGCGGCTCACGTGGGCGCGGCGTTTTCCTTTGCACACTTCATCAACCCCAATGGCGGCCCCAAGATGGTGCAGCTGTACAAGGAACGGTTTCGGCCTTCACCGGAGCTGGCGGCGCCCCAGGCCAACGTGGCCATCTTCGTGGCCTGCGCCGATACCGAAAGCCACGCCCGCGCCCTGGCCGACAACCTGGCTCTGCAAATGCTGAAGCTGGAGACCGGCCAGTTTACGCCTATGGAGCCTCTCTCCCAGGTGAATGTGGGTGCCCTTTCGCCCGACCTTCAGACCCGTTTAGCCTATCACCACACCCGCATTGTGAGCGGCACGCCGGACAAAGTAAAAGCGGAGCTAATTGCCCTGGCTGACAGCTACGGCGTAGACGAAGTAGTGGCCGTGTCCATCATGCACGACTACGACGACCGGCTCCGCTCCTACCAGCTGCTGGCCGAGGCCTTTGCCCTGAACCCGGTGCAGCAAATGCTGGCGTAAACGTTCTGTTCCGTTAGCCCTTCTTCCCCATAACCGAAGCCGCCTCCCCGCGCGGCTTCGGTTTTTTTATGCCTGCCGCCGCACAAGTCAGCTTCAGCTGAGCATGCAACCTGTCTGGGCAAAACACCAGCGGGTTACTTACCCGGCGGACCAAGGCTGTTAGAAGTCAGGGAATTGTCAGCTACCAGCGTTGGCAGAAGCTTCCGCGCAAAGATTCTTATTTAAAATTGTTCTAAATATTATTTTGAATCTTTCTAAATAGACCACAGCTTTGCAGCGTATTATTCATCATCAACCTCTCTGAAACGCGCTGAGCTATGATCCGACCTTTCCGCTTGCTCCTGCTTGCCTCTTTCCCATTTGCCTTGTGCCCGGCTGCCGTGGCTGCCAACCGAACTGCTGAGCTTGTACCAGCCCGCCCACGCTTGAAGCACGAAGGAGACGACACCGCCCAGCGCGGCCGGGTAACCGGCCAGGTACGCTCGGCCGCCGGCCAGGCGCTGGAAGGCGTGACGGTAGCATTGAAAGGTACCACCTACGGTGCCACGACCGATGCCCAGGGCAGCTTCCGCTTTACCGCCCCCGCTGGCTCTTATCAACTGGTAGTCAGCAACATTGGCTATGGCACCCAGGAGCAGGCGGTGCAGGTAACTGCCGGCGAAACCGTGCTGGTGCCGGCCATAGCGCTGGCAGTAACCGACCAGCAGCTGGCCGGCGTGCTGGTCACCAGCAGCCGTACCTTGAACGAGCAGCCTACTACCGTTGGTAAGATGCCCATCCGGCCGATGGATCTGCCCCAGGCGGTGGTAACGGTGAGCCAGCAGACGCTGGAGCAGCAGCAGGTGCTGCGTCTGAGCGACGCCATTGTGAACGTAAGCGGTATTTACGTGACCAGCACAACCGGCGGCACCCAGGAAGAGCTGGGCAGCCGGGGGTTTGCCTACGGCTCCAACAACACCTTTAAGAACGGGGTGCGCTTTAACAACGGCATCATGCCCGAGGCCAGCTCCCTGGAAAGCCTGGAAGTGCTGAAAGGCAGCGCGGCCATCCTGTATGGCAACGTGGCGGCCGGCGGCGTGCTGAACCTGGTCACGAAAAAGCCGAAGTTTGAGCGCGGCGGCTCCCTGGGGTTGCGCGTGGGCTCGTTTGGGTTCTGGAAGCCAATGGTGGATGTGTACGGAGCCGTGGGCCAGAGCAACAAAGTAGCGTACCGCCTGAATACCACCTATGAGCGCGGCAACAGCTACCGCAACGAGGTGCAGTCGGAGCGGGTGTACTTCAACCCTTCCCTGCTGTTCAAACTCACGCCCAAAACCACGCTGGTGCTGGAAGGTGACTACCTCAACGACAGCCGTACGCCGGATTACGGCATCGGGGCCATCAACTACGAGATTCAGGAGTCACGCACGCGCTTTTTGAACGTGGCCGGCGCCAACAATGCCACCAACCAAACCAGCGCCACCGCCACGCTCAGCAGCCAGCTCACGGAGGTGTGGCAGGTGCGGGCCGTGGCCGGGTTTCAGCGCTACGATAACGAGCTACGCTCAGCGTCCCGGCCGGTAGGTAATGGTACGCCCGGAGACACTTACGGCAACATTACCCGCGGCCTGCAACGCACGCAAACAAACGAAAACTATTTCCTGGCGCAACTGGATCTGACGGGCAATTTCCGCACTGGCTTCCTGGGCCACACCCTGCTCGTCGGCGCCGATGCCGATCAGTACCAGACCGAAACGCTAGCCTACGGCAATCCTACCTCGCCGTTGAATGCCAAAAGGGCTATTTCGGCGTACGACATCATCAACATCCTGGACCCCAACAAAGAAATTGCGCAACCAGCTGAACGCCTCACCGGCTTCCATGATTTGGTGCGCAGCCAACTGACGCAGGGCAATACCCGTCGGGCTGGTTTCTACGCGCAGGACCTGATCAGTATTTCGGCAAAGCTGAAGGTGCTGGCTGGCCTGCGCTGGAGCTACCAGGAAACGCCCAGCGACATTTACTACTATTCAACCGTAGCCAACATCGAGGCTAAAAACGCCGGCCTACTCAAGCAGAACCGGCGCTATGACAACGCCTTCTCGCCCCGCCTGGGGCTTGTCTACCAGCCCTTGAAGGCAACGTCGGTTTTTGCTTCCTACTCGAACTCCTTCACGCCGCAGAGCAACACGGCCACGGACCTCAACGGCCAGCCGTTGCCTCCGTCTCTTATTGATCAGTATGAGGTAGGCCTCAAAAATGACCTGTTCCAGGGTGCCCTCTCAGCTAACGTAACGGCTTACCGCATCGTCAACAGCAACCAAGTGCAGAGTGTGCTCCTGAATGACCCGCGCATCGAAACGGCTGTCAACAAAATCAACCCGCAGGAACTGGCTGGGGAAGTAACGAGCAAGGGAGTAGAGGTAGATGTGCAGAGCAAGCCTTACCTGGGCTGGTCTGTGGTAGCCGGCTACAGCTACAACAACACGGCTTATACCAACAGCAATATCTACACAAACGGCAGCCGCCTACGCTATAACCCCGCCCATACGGCCAATCTCAGCCTGTTTTATACGCTGCACAGCAGCGCCCTGAAAGGACTGACTGCCGGCATAACGGCCTACTACGTGGGTGATAAGCTGGCGGGCCGCAACCCCCGCGAGGTACAGCCCAACGGCCAGCCCTGGCCCAACGGGTCGGACGCCAACAAGTTCATTGCCATTCCCAACTACACGCTCTTCGATGCTTCGCTGGGCTACACCTACGAGCGGTTTGCGCTGCGCCTGAAAATGGCCAACCTCCTCAACGAGCTGAGCTACAACCTGCACGACGACAACAGCGTGAATCCCATAGCGCCCCGCAACTTCTCGGCCACGCTGCACTACAAACTGTAATTCGTTATCAACGCCAGGTGAGTGAGGTGAAAGCCCGGAAGGATATCGGCTGCAACCGACTGACTTCCGGGTTTTCTGCCGCCCTTCGCCTACCTCCTTTCTCGGTTTCGATGAACATCTTCTTTCGTAATATTCACCTCTACCTCAGCCTGGTTTCGGGGCTGGTTATTGCCGTGGTATGTTTCACGGGCGCCGTACTGGTTTTTGAGAAAGAACTGGAGCAGGCCTGGCACCCGGAGCGCTACTACGTGGCGGCCCCAGCACCGGCCGCTACGCCTTTGCCCCTGGCCCGGCTGATGGACGCCGTGCGCGCCTACAAGCCCGACGCCAAAATCACGGGGGTGAAAGTATACACCGACCCCGCCCGCACGGTGGAGTTTAGCCTAGCTGGTGCACCTAGCGGGCCAAATGGTGACCGAAAAAGGGAGGGCGCCCGCCCGGCAGAGGGCGCGCACGGGGAAAGTGCCGGTCCAGCCAGCCAATCGAAAGAAGGCCAGGTCGGTAAAAAGGAACGGGGCGGCAAAGGCGGGGAAAAAGGCGGCGGCGAAGGAGGCCGCGGCCCCGTGGTGTTCGTGAACCCCTACACAGCCGCCGTGACTGGGGAGTTGAATTACCGCGAAACCATTTTCTTTACCATGATGGCCCTGCACCGCGGCATGGTCGGCGGCGAAATCGGCAAGCTCATCGTGGGCATCAGCACCGTGATGTTCCTATTCATTATCGGGACGGGGCTGGTGCTGTGGTGGCCGGCTACGCGCAAGGCCCTTAAGCAGCGGCTGCGCGTGAAATGGGGCAGCGGCTGGAAGCGCCTCAACCACGATTTACACATCGTGCTGGGCTTTTACGCAGCCCTGTTTTTGTTCGTGTTTGCCTTTACGGGGCTGGCGTGGTCGTTTGAGTGGTTCAACAAGGGTATCTACGCCGTCACGAACTCGCCCATGCAGCGCCCCGAGCCACCGGTTTCAGTAGCAACACCCGCTACCCCAGCCGCCCCAGGGGCACCCGTCGCGCTATCAGTTGAGGCGGCTATGGTCCGCGCCCGGCAGCTGGCCCCCAATGTGGTGTACTACGCTCTGCAGCTGCCCAAAGACGCCGCCGGCAGCATTCGGGTGGCCACCCTGCGGCCGGACGCCACCTACGAAAACGCCACCGATGAAGTGTACCTCGACCAGTACAGTGGCCAGGTGCTACGCCAGCAGACCTACGAGCAGCGCAATCTGGGACAGCGGGTGCGGGGTATGTTTAAGCCGGTGCACACGGGCGCTATTTTCGGCTGGCCTTCCAAGATCATCAGCCTGGTGGTGTGCGTGCTGGGCTTCACGTTCCCGATTACGGGTACTATTCTGTGGCTGAACCGCCTGCGCAAGCAGCGCCGCAAGGAGCAGCAGCTTGTGGCGGCCTAAAGCCCGGCTACTGGGGCCGGCAGCAACCGCTACCCGGCCGCGCATCGTACTTTTGAAAGCGCCGGGCGGCCCTGCCCGGCGCTTTTCTGTTGCTTTCTGCCATGCCCGAACCCGCTGCTCCCATTGCCACCCCGCCCGCTTCCGCCGAAAACTACCTGGTGGCCCTTTTGCGCCGCGCTGGCCTGCTCGACTGGTTTCTGCTGGGGCTGCTGGGGGCCGTAGGGCTGGCCTATCTTATCCCCGAAGCCGGCAGCAAAGCCAGCCCCATTCCCTGGTTTATCATCACCAAGGGCGGCGTGGCGTTGATCTTTTTTTTCTATGGCCTGCGGCTTAGCCTCGACAAGCTGAAAGCAGGCCTGCGCAACTGGCGGCTGCACGTGGTGGTGCAGGCCATTACCTTTCTGGTGTTTCCGCTGTTGGCGCTGGCCGTGCAGCCACTTTTCGGGGGAGAGAAAGGCGCACAGCTCTGGCAAAGCATCTTTTTCCTGTGTACCCTGCCCAGCACGGTTTCTACTTCGGTGGTGATGGTGAGCATAGCGCGGGGTAACCTGCCGGCCGCCATTTTCAACGCCAGCATCAGCAGCTTGCTGGGCATCGTACTCACCCCGCTCTGGACCAGCTTTGTTTTGCACACCTCCGCCGATGGCGGCCACCTCTGGGGCTTGGCGCTCAGCCTCACCTGGCAGGTAATCCTGCCGGTCGTAGCCGGGGTGCTGCTTAACCGCCGCTGGGGGGCTTTTGCCGAAAAGCACAAAGGCGCCCTGCGCCTCTCTGATCAGGTGGTGATTCTGCTCATCGTTTTCACGGCCTTTTGCGAGTCGTTTGCGGAAGGTATTTTCCGCAGCTATGCGGCCCGCGACATTGGGCTGCTCGGCTTGGGCATGGTGGCGCTGTACCTACTCATTTTTGGGGCCGTGTGGGGCCTGAGCCAGCTGCTGGGCTTCTCGCGCGAAGACCGGATTACGGCCTTATTCTGCGGTTCCAAAAAGTCGTTGGTGCACGGCAGCGTCATGGCCAGCCTGCTGTTTCCGGCGGCGGCGGGCACGGGCCTGCTGCTGTTGCCCCTAATGCTCTACCACGCGCTGCAAATCATTCTGGCCAGCATGATGGCCCAGCGCATGGGCCGCCCGGAAGCCACCCCGAGTTAGGCGGGGGCCGGATGGTTGCACGGCCCGGGTTCACATGTACATGTGTTTTCTACTGATTAGCTGATGGCTAGGTTTGTGCTTCCTTCTGCATTCCTGCCTTGCTATGAACCCCCTTCTTGCCGCTTATCGATGCACGCTCGTGGTACTGGCACTGCTGCTTGGCGGCTCCGTCCAGGCTCAGCGCTTCTGGCTTACCACCCGCGACTTTCCCCTCGGCCCCAAAACGGGTTTAATAGCAACCAACGATTCCACCCTGTTCACAGCCGTTGCAGCAGGTGTATTGCGCACCACCAACCAGGGCCGCAGCTGGGCCCTGGCGCTGCGCACTGCCCGCCCCGTTTACTGCCTGCATACGACCCGCGCCGGAGTGGTACTGGCCGGCGGCCTGGGCAAAGTCTACCGTAGCTTCGATGCCGGCACTTCCTGGGATTCAGTAGCTCTGGCTACGCCTTACCCCATTAGCACCCTGCTAGAGCCGGCCCCGGGCGAGCTACTGGCGGGCACGGGCATGCTGGACTTTGACCAAGGCTACCTGGGTAGCGGAGTTTTTCACTCCACGAACAATGGGCAGACCTGGGAAGCGCGCAACGTGGGCCTGGGGACGGGCCGGTACGTGAACCGCCTAGCGGCCGATGGCGCGGACCGCTGGTACCTGAGCATTACGGACGAAACCTCTGCCCGGCAGCCGGGCTTGTACGTTTCCACCAGCCACGGCCAGCAGTGGCAGTTTGTGCCCTTGCGTGTCAAGGGCTTCGAGGGCACCCTGACCCCTTACCAGATTACCGCCCTGGCCGTGAGCCCCCAGGACTCATTGCTGGTGAGCTTTGAGGGCTCCGGCGGCAACTTTGCCGTTAGCCTCAACCTGAGCAAACGCCTGTCGGACCTAACGGATGCGACCGTGTCCTGGACGGTGCACCGGGCCATTGGTAGCTCCCACTGGTGGGAAAGCGCCTTGCTCACCAATATGCACTTTGCCCGCAACGGCGACTGGTACAGCTCCTGCAAAGGCAGCCTAAATACGGGTGCCACGTTGGTTTCCAAGGACCGGGGCCAGACCTGGACGAAGGTAGCGGCGGGCCTGGGCCTAACCCAATACAATAACCGACTGCCCCAGTCCTTCGTGGAGGCTTCCGATGGTAAAATTCTGATGGTGCAGGATATGGATGAGCGGGTGTACTGGACCGATGCGAGTGTAGTAACGGCTACGGCCCGACCTCAGCGCGGTCAGCTTTCGTTTTATCCCAATCCGGCCACCAGCGTTATTCGGCTGGATAACCGCACCGGACAATCGGTGCAGCAGGTGGTGCTCTTCGATACCCAGGGGCACCAGGCAAGAACCTACGGGGCCGCTGCCCTTCAAGCAGCGCAGGCGCTGAGTCTTGCCGGCTTGTCGCCGGGCCTGTATCTGGTTTCTGTTCTATTTTCCAATGGAAAGTCTTCCCAGCAGCGTATCCTGAAACAGTACTAAAACCCTGAGGTAGCAGGTCATATTTTTACAGCCTGGAATGCAGCCCAAAACAGGCTTCTGTGTATTTTTGAAGCTTGTTTCACTTCTATACTTCATTTTCCCGGCATGAGAAAAGTCTTTCTTCTTTTCGCCTTATTTTTTGGCTTTATCACCTTCGCGCAGGCTCAGTCGCACTCCAAGGAATTGTTCACGGCCGTTATTAAGAACAAGCCCGCCGACGCCGACGCCTTGCTGACCGCCGGGGCCGATGCCAATGCACCCGTGGAGATGATGCCCGGCTTCCCGACCACCTTCCTGATCATGGCGGCCGGCAGTGGCCATTTAGAAGTCGTAAAAGCCCTGGTAAAGCACAAAGCCCAGGTAGACAAGCCCGACTCCTTTCAGGCCACGGCTCTGATGGCCGCCGCAGCCAATGGCAGCTTAGAGGTCGTTGCCTTCCTATTGGCCAATGGTGCCAACCCCCGAGCCAAAGACAAAGACGGCAAAGATGTGCTGGCCAGTGCCAAAGAGGGCGGCAACGCCCAGGTAATTGCCTTAATCGAGCAAAAGTTGAAAGCCAGCTAGCTGTTTGCTGCTGCGTACGCCTACCACCGCCCGGGCCGGACTAGGTAGTCCGGCCCGGGCGTTTTTTTGGCGGGTGGCGCCTGCGTTTCTACGCGAAAAACCGTTATTTCAGCTTTGCTTGCGCCCTTGGCAAGGCAACTGGCGTAGCGACTAACGCCTGATTCTCCGTTTCCTTACGCCCATGTGTGATGCTGGACTTAGTGATTGATGCGCGCCCCGCGGCCCTCAGTGCCGGCTTTGAAGTTCGGCGCATCCTCCCCTACCGGCTGCGCCGGATGCTAGGCCCGTTCATTTTCATGGACCATGCCGGCCCGGTACACCTCGCGCCGGAGCAATTGCCCAACCTGGATGTGCTGCCCCACCCGCACATTGGCCTGAGCACCGTGAGCTACCTTTTCGGGGGGCAGGTAACGCACCGCGACAGTCTGGGCGTGGAGCAGGTCATCCGGCCGGGTGAGGTAAACTGGATGACGGCGGGCAGCGGCATTGCCCACTCCGAGCGGTTTGAAGACCCGGCGACCCTGGCCGGCGGCGCCCTCGAAATGATTCAGACCTGGGTAGCTTTGCCCGAGGCCGATGAGGAAAGTGCCCCGTCGTTTACCAACTACCAGCCCCAGGAGCTGCCCATCTTCACGGATAGCGGGGTTTGGATGCGGCTGATTGCCGGCGACGCCTTCGGTCTGCATAACCAAGTACGCACCCATTCTCCGCTGTTTTATCTGCACGTGGTGCTGCAGCCGGGTGCCCGGTTTGGCCTGCCCCGCGGCTACCCCGAGCGGGGAGCCTACGTTGCCAAAGGCAGCCTGGAGGTGAATGGCCGCACGTACACCGCCGGACAGCTGCTGGTTTTCACGCCGGGCATCGACCCTGTATTGGTGGCTCCCATGGCCTGCACACTTATGCTGCTGGGTGGTGAGCCCCTGGGGGAACGGTTTATCTGGTGGAACTTCGTTTCTTCCCGGCGTGAGCGTATTGAGCAAGCCAAAGCCGACTGGCAAGCCGGCCGCATTGCCCTGCCGCCTAACGACAACGCCGCGTTTGTACCCTTGCCCCAGGACCGCACCCGACCGGCCGGCTCCACCCCACCCCCGCAGCCGCTTTCCTAAAGCGGCCATCGCCATGGCACCGGGAAGCAGCGCCGGTTAGCTGGGTGGTCAGCTAGTGCCCCAGGTAGCTTCCCAAATCCGACAACGACTCAATTTCCAGCTCCTGCGCTTGGCGGCGGCGCATCAGCAAGGCGTAGGTATTGTTGAAACCCAGAGGCGGCAGCCACTCCAGCCCGTAGCGCCGCCGAAACTCCCGCTGCACGTAGGCAAATACTGCCGCGGGCTTGCCCCCCAGCGAGTCGATAGTTGCCGGGGCGGGTTGCAGCAGCACCTGCAGGCCCGTGCCGGTGTACTCGGGGTACATATCGATGGCGCCACTGCGTAGGGCTTCGAAACAGATGGTTGTACCGCCCAGGCCGGTCTTGGTTTCCACGGCTAGATTGGTGCCTCCCCGAATGAGAGCCGCGTACATTTCTACCAGAATATATTGCTCCGCAAAAATCTTAGAGCCCAGTCGCACCACGGCCGCGCCCGGTACGGCAGGCCTTGGGGCCCGCCAGAGGCCGCGCTGCCGCAGAAAGGCTTCGGCCACCGTGCGGGGTTCCTGATGGAGGTAGTCTACGCGGTAGTTGAGCTCCGTCATGGCCGAATCGGTGAGTTGGCCCGTAAGGCGGTCAAAAATGGCACCCAGTTCCGGGTGGGCCCGCAGCAGGGCCGGGCGCACCACCGGAGCCGCGTAGTAAGGCGGGAACACGCGTTTGTTGTCGCGCAGCACCTGCAAGCCGTAGGCCCGGATGCGGCCATCGGTCGAGTAGCCATCAATCACGTCTACGTCGGCGTGGCGCGCGGCCTCGTAGACCAACGCCGGGGCCAGCACCACGCTCGCCAGGTGGCGCAGCCCGTAGGCGCGCTGCAGGCCCGGCAGGCCATCGGCCCGCCCCACAAACTCGGGGCTGAAGCCTGCCTGCAGCCGGCTTGTGGCCCGGGGCAGCAGGTAGAGGGCGCCCAGCAGCGGCAGCAATACCAGCAGCCCCGCGCCCACCTTCGCCAAACGCTGAGTGGTGAGTTTTTGCAGACTGGCCAGCGCGGCATCAAACGCCAACGCCAGCGCGGCCGCCGGCAAGGCGCCCGCCAAAATCATAACCGGGTTGTTCAGAGCAATGCCGCCGAAGATGAACTCACCCAGCCCACCGGCCGCTACGTAGGCCGCCAGCGTGGCCACCCCCACCCCAATCACTGTGGCCGTGCGGATGCCGGCAAACAGCACCGGCAAGGCCAGCGGCAGCTCTACCCGGCGCAGCACCTGCCAATCCGTAAAGCCTAGGCCCCGGGCCGCTTCAACCACGGCCGGGCTTACACCCTGAATGCCGGTCACCGTATTGCGAATGATGGGCAGCAGGGAATACAGCAGCAAGGCCAGAATAGCCGGCCGGGGCCCGATGCCGAGCAGCGGAATCAGGAAGCCGAGCAGGGCAATGCTGGGCACCGTTTGCAGGATACCGGCTAGCCCCAGCACCGCCGGGGCCCAGCGCGGCCGGCGCGTGAGGCCAATACCCACCGGCACGCCCACTAGCACTGCCAGCAGGAGCGCCGCCGCCGTGAGGCCAATGTGTTGCAGGGTTTGCTCGCCCAGCTTGCCTGCCTGCAATTGCCAGAAAGTCAGCAGCTCGGTTAGCGTTTTCATGCCTGCTGCGTTTGGATGGTTTGTTCGAAGGCCTGCATGAGGGCACCGATGCCGAGGCCGGCCTTGCTTGGCTGGTGATTGGCGTTTGCGGTCAGCTGCTCCAGGGCAGCCTGCAGCGTGGTGTGCGGGGTAAATGGGTTTGGTACCGAACTGGGCAGAAAAGGCTGCACATCGGCCAGTGTGAGGGTACGCAGCTGCAGCTGCAGCCGCTCGGCCGCAAAAAACCGGCGCACGAACTCATTCGCTGGTCGGAAAAGCAGTTCCCCGGGCGAACCCAGCTGCTGCACCCGCCCGGCATCGAGCAGCAGAATCCGGTCGGCCAGTTCGAAGGCTTCTACCACGTCGTGGGTCACCAGCACCACTGTGGTCCGGCGCAACTCCTCCAGCTCCCGGAAGTCGCGGCGGATCTGCACGCGGGTGACGGGGTCGAGGGCGCCGAAGGGTTCATCAAGCAGCACAATGGGCGGCTGGGCGGCCAAGGCCCGGGCCAAGCCCACCCGTTGCTGCTGCCCCCCCGACAGCTCGTGCGGCAGGCGGGCCGCAAATCGTTCGGGCGGTAAATGCAGGCGGTGGAGCAGTTCGTTGGTGCGCGCCGCTATGGCCGCCGGAGCGTGGCCGAGCAGGCGCGGCACTGTGGCTACGTTGTCGGCCACGGAGTAGTGCGGGAGCAAACCCACCTGCTGAATAACGTAGCCCATGCCACGGCGCAGCACTTCCGGTTGCTGCCCGCGCACTTCCTGCCCGTTTATTTCTACGGTGCCGGCATCGGGCTCCACCAGCCGGTTGAGCATTTTGAGCAGGGTGGTTTTGCCGCAGCCGCTTGGCCCCAGCAGCACCAGCGTTTCGCCGGCAGATACAGCAAAGGAAACATCCTGGACTACGGTGTGGGAACCGTAGCGTTTGGTAAGGCCCGCCGCGCGGATAACGGGAGCAGCATCAGATTCAGCCATAGCAGGGCAGCAAGATACACCGGGGTGTCTGTTCACATCCTTATGTGATGGCAGGGCGAAGTGATTTTTCGCAACTTGCCGCTCTGTTCTTCTTCTACTTTGCTATGAAACAACCGGTTGTGCTGCTTTTAGCAGCCCTGTGGCCCGCTACGGCGGCGCTGGCCCAAATCACCACGCCGCAGCCCTGCGACCAGCAGCTGCGGAGCTACGCCACTCCCCTGCCGGCCAAACCCGCCTGGACGTACACGCGGGCTCTGCCAGCGGGCGGCAGCGTGTATTACTTCGGGGCGGAGCACTCCCAGGATGCCGCGCACGCCCAGTTTGCGCGCATTAAGGAAGCCTTTGCACAGGCCAAGCCCACCGTTGTGCTATTCGAAGGACCCAACCGCGGGGCCGATTCTACCGAAACGGCTACCATTGCCCGGCTCGGGGAATCGGGGTACGTGCGCTTTCTGGCCAAGCAGCAAAACCTTCCGGTGGAGTCGCTCGAAAACCCCGTGGCTGAGTATCAGTACCTGAAAAGCAAGTTTGACTTGGAGCAGCTGAAGCTGTTCTACCTGTTGCGCGAAGCTCAGCGGCTGCGCACCCGCACCAAGGCCTCGCCCGAGCAAATTACCAAGGCCATGGAAACCCTGCTGGCCAAAAGTGCCCAGATGCTGCCCGGCTCCGACCAGGTAATCCGGACCGTACCGGAGCTGGCAGCGGCTTACCAAAAGTACTGGCCCGCTGGCGGCAACTGGTGGGAGGCCCCCGCGGCCTGGTTTGACCCCATGGCCTCATCGGCCAGCACCGGGGGCAAGTTCACCAACGACATCAACCGGGCCTCCAGCGAGTTTCGCAACCTGTACATGTACCGCCTTATTGCCGATAAGGCCCGGGCCGGGCAGCGGGTGTTTGCCGTGGTAGGCCGCAACCATGTGCCGGCTCAGGCCCCCGCCCTCGATTGCGCACTTTCCGTGAAATAAGGAATGGCCCCGCCGGCTTGGTGCTAGCGGAGCCAGGACGGGCGCAGGGAACAGAGGCCCCGGTTCACTAAAAGATGATTTCAAGCCATAGGAAAGACATTTTTTGGCCGACATCATGATTTTTTTATTGGCTTAGCAGCTAGGATTTTACCTTCCTAACTCCCGCCAACATCTAATTTCATCTATTCTTAACCCAAATAATACGCGTATCAGGAACTATCCACCTGACCTTTGGCTTTTGCAGCCAAACATTTACCCACCTCTATATGCTTGACATGCAGCTAGCTAATGCGGGATTTTACCGAATAGCCTGGCCTGAAACAACCGAAAAACCCGGTACTACCTACGTACGGACCGGTTCCCGCGAAGTGGTGCGGGTATTTGTAACCCAGTGTGCCTCGGAAGTGGAGGTATACGCCGGCGGCCTGCGAAACGGGCAACTGGTTTTTCGCGGCTCCCCGGAGTCGGCCGCAAGCCTGCGCTACTTGGTCCATCAGCAGAACTAACCTTCTTGTATGTAGCTACCCCTACTTTTCTGCCGGAGTCGCCGGTGTCACCCTATCACCCCCACCTACCTAAAACGCCCGACAGCCTGCGCTGCCGGGCGTTTTTGCGTTTTCGGCTACCACCACATCTATGAATAAGCCCGCTGCTGGAGCAGGCGCACAATCAGGCCGGTCCAGCCGGTTTGATGGTTGGCGCCCAGGCCGTGCCCGTCGTCGCCGTGGAAGTACTCGTGGAAGAGCAGGTAGTCCTTGAAATTGGGGTCGGTTTGCAGTAGCTCGTCTTGGCCGAAGGCGGGGCGGCGGCCTTTCTCGTCCTTGAGCAGAATTTTAGTTAGCCGACTGGCCAGCTCCATGGCTACTTCCTGGAGGTTCAGGTAGTTGCCCGAGCCCGTGGGGCACTCTACTTTGAACTTGTTGTCGTAGTAGAAGAAGTAGCGCTGCAACGACTCCACGATGAGGTAGTTGATAGGAAACCAGATAGGGCCACGCCAGTTGCTGTTGCCCCCAAACATGCTGCTTTCGGCCTCGCCGGGCACGTACTGCACGGTAAAGTCGGCCTCGGCGGTGCTGAAGATGTAGGGGTGCTCCTGGTGGTAGCGGGAAAGCGCCCGGATGCCATAATCGGCCAGAAACTCGGTTTCGTCGAGCATGCGGGCCAGTAGGCGCTTGAGACGGGAGCGGCGCAGCAGCCCCAGCAGGTGGCGGGCCCCCTTGCCGGGCTCCTGCCAGCGGCTGACCAGCTGCGCCAGATGGGGCCGGTTGTCGATCAGCCAGCGGGCCCGCTCCGTAAATTCGGGCATGGAATTCAGCAGCTCTTCGTCGATGACTTCCACCGCAAACAGCGGAATCAGCCCCACGATGGAGCGCACTTTCAGGCGGGTGCGGGCCCCGTCGGGGGTGTGCAGCACGTCGTAGTAAAAGCCGTCTTCCTCGTCCCAGAGGTTGAAGCGCCCGTCGCCGCCGCGCGTCATGGCATCGGCAATGTAGAGGAAGTGCTCGAAGAACTTGCCGGCCATTTCCTGGTACACGGGGTTGGTTTTGGCTAGCTCTAGGGCCATGCGCATCATGTTCAGGGCAAACATGGCCATCCAGCTGGTGCCGTCGCTCTGCTCAATCTTGCCGCCGGTGGGCAGCGGGGCCGAGCGGTCGAACACGCCAATGTTATCCAAGCCCAGAAAGCCGCCCTCAAAGATGTTGCGCTCGTCGCGGTCTTTGCGGTTTACCCACCACGTGAAGTTGAGGGCCAGCTTATGGAAGACTGACTCCAGAAAGGCCCGGTCGCCGCGGCCTTCGTTGAGCTTGCAGTCCATCTTGTACACCCGCCAGGTAGCCCAGGCATGTACCGGCGGGTTCACGTCGTTCAGGTTCCACTCGTAGGCCGGGAGCTGCCCGCTGGGGTGCATGTAACGGTCCTGAACGAGCAGGCGCAGCTGGGTTTTGGCAAACTCGGCGTCAACCATGGCCAGCGGTACGCAGTGGAAGGCCAGGTCCCAGGCCGCGTACCAGGGGTACTCCCACTTGTCGGGCATGGAGATAATGTCGGCGTTGTAGAGGTGGCGCCAGTTGCTGTTGCGCCCCCGCCGCCGGTAGTCCCCCGACACATTCTCCCCGGCCTGGTCCCCGTCGAGCCACTTACTCACATCGTAGTAGTAGTACTGCTTGCTCCAGAGCATGCCCGCAAAGGCCTGCCGCTGCACGTTGCGGGCATCGGCGCCAGCCTCGGCCGGTAGGCCTTCCTGCAGGCAGTCGTAAAACTCGTTGGCTTCCTGCTGGCGCGTCCAGAACAGGTGGTCGAAGTCGGCAAAGGGTGCGTCCTGCCAGGGCTGGCTGAGGCGCAAGCGCACGGTGCGGGCCTCGCCGGCGCCCACGCTCAGCACGTATTGAGCCGCGGCTTTGGTACCGGTTTGCGCAGGGTTGATGGCTTCCTCGTCGCCCTCCACCACAAAGTCATTGATGCCGTCCTTAAAGTAGTGGCCCTCGGCCTCAGCGGGCTGCCCATACAGGCGGGCTCCGTTGGTGTCGTTGTCGCAGAAGAGTAGCCGGGGCGCGTCGTCGCAATAGAGGTGGTAGTGGCCCAGCAAGGGGTGCTCGGCGTGCACGGCACCCGGCTGCGACTGGTGCATGTGGGGGCGCTTAGCGCCATATTCCCAGCTCCAGGTGTTGCGGAACCAGAGCTGGGGCAACACCTGCACGGTGGCGCGCTTGGGCCCGCGGTTGTGCACCGTCACCTTTATCAGGATGTCCTCAGGTCCGGCTTTGGCATACTCCACAAACACGTCGAAGTAGCGGCTCTTGTCGAACACGCCGGTGTCGAGCAGCTCAAACTCCGGCTCCTGGCGGCTGCGGCGGGCATTGGTTTCTACCAGCTTCCGGTACGGAAATTTCCGCTGCGGATACTTGTAGAGCATTTTCATGTACGAGTGCGTGGGCGTGCTGTCGAGGTAGTAGTACAGCTCTTTCACGTCTTCGCCGTGGTTGCCCTGCCCGTTGGTGAGGCCAAACAGGCGCTCCTTCAGCTGCTTATCTACCCCATTCCAGAGGGCCACCGAGAAGCAAAGCAGCTGCTGGTCGTCGCTGATGCCCCCCAGGCCTTCTTCGCCCCAGCGGTAGGCCTTGCTGCGGGCCATATCGTGGGACACGTAGTCCCAGGCGTTGCCATCGGCACTATAGTCTTCGCGCACCGTGCCCCACTGCCGCTCGGTGAGGTAGGGTCCGAATTTCTTCCAGGGAATAAGGTGTGTGGTTGTATCCTGTAGGCGTTGTTGTTCCTGCGTCATAAGCGTAGCACTGGCTCCAAGCGCCAAGGTACGCGGGATGCGCTCAGGGGTTGAAGTGGTGCTTTATTGACATATAAGATTTTGCTATTATTTACTAGTCTTTAGACTAGAATCTATTCGACAGCAAACTGGCAAGTAAGCTAATCCGAGTAGATATAGCTTTCATCTTCCATATCTGGCGTGTTCATGGCTTACGCACGAGCTTTACATAAATATGATAACACAGCACCAATAACACTTTGCTTGAAACCGGTTTTAGTCTCTCAATCCCAGTCCCGTAAAAAGTTAGAGCGTAGGATTTCGTGCCTTAGCCAGCTGCTCCATTCTCTCCTCTAACAGTTCTAGCATCCGGTCATCTTCCAGATAAAAGAGCTTTGGGTTGTGCTCACCAGTCATGGCTATCACCATGAGAAGTTGCCCCAGCCGAAAATCAGGATGGTCTAGCCAGAGTTGCTCCAGCTTCTCGATCATAGGTTTTATCTCGCTTTATCTCTCATATCAGTCAGTGCTTATTTCTACCCCACCACAAAGGTGCGCATGCTCATGCCGCCGTAGCTTACTTCCTCGTAGGCGTGGCGGATGTCGTCTTCGGGCTCGGCCAGGGCCAGGCTGTAGAGCATGGGAATGTAGTGGTCGGGGGTAGGTACGGCGAGGGGGCCGCTGGCGCCGGCCTGCTGGTAGTGGGCCAGGGCCAGCAGGTCGCGCTGGTCGATGCGGGCTTTGGCCCAGGCATCAAACTCCGAGGCCCAGGCGTAGGGCGTGGCATCGTCCTGCATGAACTTGGGCATGCTCTGGCGCAGGTTGTGCACGATGTTGCCGCTGCCCAAGATGAGCACTCCGCGCCGCCGCAGAAACTGCAACTGCCGGGCCAACTCGGCGTGGTAGGTAATGGGCTTGTAGTAATCGATGCTGAGCTGGAACACCGGAATATCCGCTTCCGGGAAAAGGTGGTGCAGCACCGTCCAGGAGCCGTGGTCGAGGCCCCACTCGTCGGTAGGATGTGCATCGGGCAGGGCCTGGAGCACTTCCTGAGCTACGTCGGGGGCGCCGGGCGCGGGGTACTGCATGTCGAAGAGCTCCTGCGGAAAGCCCCCGAAGTCGTGGATGGTTTCGGGCCGCTCGTTCACGGCCACGAAGGTGCCCCGCGTAAGCCAGTGCGCCGACACCACCAGGATGGCCCGGGGCGGCTGGCGGTTGCGGATATCGAGGCCCAGCTGGCGCAGAGTTTGGGTGAACGGGTTATCGGCCAGGGCATTCATCGGCGAGCCGTGCCCCACGAACAGTACGGGCATCTTGGCGGTTTTCTGGAAGCTGCTGGCGGTAGTATGGAGGTCTTGCAGTGAGTTCATGGCACAAACAACGGGCAGCAAACCAAGAAGTTGAAGAAAGTGGCGCCGCTGCATGAGGTTATCGGTTTCAACGAACCCAAAAGTACCCAGCGTCGTGCGGTGTCGCCTTGATGTAGGATAAGAAATGTGGAATAATGCCGTAACCCACCCTGCCGAATTACGCGGCCCTGCCTATTGAAAGCGGGCTGCGCGCCGACTGGCGGCGGGCTTACTGGTCTGGTCGTAAATGTGAGGCCGAGCCTGTGGGCGCGGTGGCGAGGCGGCGGGGATAGCAGGCCGGGTAGGCAGAGTACGGCAAACTTCGTTAATATTGCTCACGGCAGTAAGTCTTCCAACACTCCGTTTCCATAACAGGAGACTGACTTGCGGGCGAAGTGCTGCTACCGCACCTTACTGGTAATAGCGTTGCCGCAAGTGCTGATTTCAAGCTGCCGCACTTAAGGCGTCTGCCGCTCGTTGGCAAGCGTTTTCGTTGCATCGAGCCGGGGTCCGTCCCGGCGCAGCATTCCGGACAGCTGCCTGGCACTATCACCGATAGCGCAGCGCCTCCTCAACTGCCTTTCTCCCCCTTAAGCATTACGTACTACGCATGAAACCCCTCACGTTATATTTGCTAATAGGTTTTAGCTGCGTCTCCGCCTGCTTCTCCCTGCCTCGCACCGCCCCCAAAGCACCGGTTACGCTGCCGGCCACGGCCTTGAAGCCTTACGGCCGGTTTTGGATAAACAAGGAAATGCAGCTGGAGCTGATCAGCTCAGCAGCGCATTTTGGCTTTCGCTTCGAAGGCAGAGAATGTAAAGTCTTTGCCTCCTTGCCGGGCGGCCAGGACCATAATTACCTGCAGTACGCGCTGGATGGGGTATACCAGAAGCGCCTTAAGGTTGGAAAAACGACTACTCCGCTTGTAATCACGGCCGCCAACGCGGGCAAGCACACAGTCTGGATTTACAAGGCTACTGAGGCACACACAGGTCCTATTGCCATCGAAAAAATTCTGGGCGAAAACCTGCATACGCTCCCTAATCCAACCGCTCCCCTGCTTGAGTTTATCGGCAATAGCATCACCTGCGGCGCGGCGTCCGACGCGTCAGAAGTACCCTGCGGCACCGGTCAATACCATGATCAGCACAATGCCTACCAGGCCTACGGCCCCCGGGTGGCGCGGGCGCTGAACGCCAACTTTCTGCTGAGCAGCGTCAGCGGTATTGGCATCTATCGCAACTGGAATAGCGATGCGCCCACTATGCCTCAAGTATACGAAAACATTGATTTTCAGCCGAATACCCCCTATCACTGGAATTTTGCAACCTACTCGCCTGCGGTAGTTAGCCTTGCGCTTGGCACCAACGACCTAAGCAACGGCGACGGCAAAACGCCTCGCCTCCCATTCGACAGCGCCCGGTACGTGAGCACCTACGTGCAGTTTATCAAGTTGGTAAAAACCAAGTACCCCAGGGCCCGCATTGCGCTGCTAAGTAGTCCCATGATAACTGGGAGAAACCGTACGCTCCTGCAGAACTGCCTCACCGTTGTCAAGCAGAAAACAGATGCCAACTATCCCGCTGATCAACCTGTAGCTACCTATTTCTTTCAGCCAATGCAGCCCAGGGGCTGCACCAACCACCCCAGCGTGGAAGACCATGCGCTGCTTGCGAAGGAGCTGGTGCCCTTCTTTAAAAAACTCCTATAACGGCAACCGGTAGTTGAGTTTCCGCTGATCAGTCAGCTACTACGCTCTATAGTAACGCCGCACTTAACCAAAGTCCATCATGCAACTGGCTACCCGAATGCAAGGCAGTCTAGGACTGCTAGGATTATTGCTTTTAATCAGCCTTTCTTCCCTTAAGGCGCAGCAACACACCGATAGTATTCGGCTTAACCAAGTTGGCTTTTACCCACATGGCCCAAAGCGGGCAGTAGTGCTCGGGGCGAAGCCGGGCAAGTTCTTTATTGTTACCGCTGATCTTCACCACACGGTTTACACCGGGTACCTGCGCACCACGCCAGGGAAAAAAGCGTTTGTCGCGGACTTTTCGGCTTTCCAAGCGGCTGGCACCTATTCAGTGCAGGTGCCAGGCATTGGCTTGTCTCATCCTTTCCAGGTTCGCGGGCAGGTACACGCGGAGGTGGCCCGCGCCGCCCTGAAAAGCTACTATTTTCAGCGGGCTTCTACGGCCTTGCCCCCGCGCTACGCGGGCCAGTGGAGCCGCTCGGCAGGGCACCCCGATACGGCGGTCCTGGTGCACCCGTCGGCGGCTTCGGTAGCGCGGCCCAGTGGCACGGTTCTGCACTCCCCCCGTGGCTGGTACGATGCTGGCGACTACAATAAGTATGTTGTCAACTCGGGCATCACGCTCGGTACGCTGCTTGCTCTCTACGAAGACTTTCCGGCATACTGTGAAAGGCTGCGCACGAATATTCCGGAAAGCACCAACCAGTTACCCGATGTACTGGACGAAAGCCTCTGGAACCTCAGGTGGTTGCTCTCGATGCAGGACCCGCACGATGGGGGTGTCTACCACAAACTCACGAATGCCTCCTTCGACGCCATGGTGATGCCGGCCGCCGCCCGCAGTCCCCGCTACCTGGTGCAGAAAAGCACCGCCGCCACCCTCGACTTTGCCGCCGTAATGGCCCAGGCCAGCCGCATTACCCGCCGCTTTGCCGCCCAGGTACCCGGCTTGGCGGACTCTTGCCTCCGGGCTGCTACTTCTGCCTGGCAATGGGCTGAAGCGCACCCGCAGCTGCACTACCGGCAAGCCGAAATCAACCGGAAAGCGGCGCCGGTCATCAGTACCGGCGAGTACGGGGACGAAGACCTGAGCGACGAGGCCCTGTGGGCGGCTACTGAGCTGTACATTACTACCGGCCAGGCAGCCTACTTCGAAGCTATGCAACCAGCGCTTCGGCAAGCCCCCGCAGTGCCCAGCTGGGGGCAGGTGCAGGCACTGGCCTTTTACACGTTGGCCCGGTTCCGCCCCCAACTGCCGACCCACACGCAGCAGGAGCTTAAATTCGTCGACCAACAATTGCTGGCCCTGGCTGATACCCTGGTCGCCGGTGGTGCTCAGCGCCCCTACCAAACGCCGATGGGCCATCGATTAAGTGACTTTAACTGGGGCAGCAACGCCAACGCGGCCAACCAGGGCGTTGTGCTGATACAAGCGTTCCGCCTCAGTGGAAACCGGCAGTATCTGCGGGCTGCTTTAGACAATCTGGATTACCTATTAGGGCGCAATGCCACGGGTTACTCCTTTGTCACGGGCTTCGGCTCGAAACCACCCCAGTTTCCCCATCACCGTCCCTCCGCAGCCGATAACGTCGTGGCACCAGTCCCGGGCTTGTTGGTTGGAGGGCCCAATCCTGGGCGCCAGGATGGCTGCCAGTACCCCTCCCAGCAGCCGGACCAGGCCTACGTAGATCAATTGTGCTCCTATGCCTCCAATGAGGTAGCCATTAACTGGAATGCCCCCCTCGTGTACCTGTCGTCTGCTTTGGAGGCCCTGGCAGACAACCTGGACGCGGCGACCCGCCGGTCCGGCAAAAGTCAGCACAAGCCTGGCGGGCAGGTCACCCGAAAACCGTAAGCCCGCCTCTCCCCCGTCTGGCGGGCACCTGAAAGCCCTGCGCTAGCCCGCCCAGCTAAAGGCGGCTGGTTAGGGCAGCGCCGTTCACTGCCCCTTCCCTACTGGCTAATTAAAGCACTATGGGGATAAAAAGCATTTAAAATTAACTTGCTAAATCGATTTAGCCTACGTAGATTTCCCGACTAGTATTCACCGGTCTCTGTCCTTGCTCACTTTCTCCCGCCAGCTAACTGATGAAAAGAATAGACTCCCGTCAACTTCCCCACCTATTCCTTTTCGCCCTGCTTACCGGGTTCCTGACCATTCACCCCCTGGTGCTGCGAGCTGCCCCTCCCATTCGGCTGGAAGCCGAGCAGGTAGCCCGGCCCGGACAACTCCTGCAAGCCATTCCTGGCTACTCCGGTACCGGGTACGCCGGCAACTTCACTTCCCCTACAGACTCGCTCACCTTTCATTTTAAAGCCGTAGCGGGCACCTACGACCTCACGGTTCACTACTCTTCCCCGTTTGGGACGAAAGAGTATTTTCTCGCCGTGAACAAAGCCAGAAGCGGCTACTTTCTTTCCGGCCCCACGGTGGCTTTTACCGACAGCAAAGTAGGCCGCTTTGCATTGCAGGCAGGAGAAAACACCATCACCGTAGCTTCTGGCTGGGGGTATTTCAATATCGATTATATTGAACTGACGCCGTCGGCCATGGCCCGCGCGGGTGCGGTTCCGCTTCTTAATGGGCGCGCGGAGGCGGAGCTTGGCGGGCTGAACGGTGTGCAGACGGCCGTGTCGCCCACGGGTTTCTCCGGCACGGGCTTCGTAACGGGCTTTGATGCGGCTGCCGACAACGTGAGCATCACCTTCGACAACCCCGTGGCTGGCTTATATAAGCTGCAGTTGGGCTACACCTCCCCGTTCGGCGACAAAGGCTATGATCTGCAGGTCAACGGTGAGAAAAGCACCGGAATGTTCACCCAGACGGGAGATAATTTCAAATCGGCTGAAGCCGGGACGTATCTGCTGCCCAAAGGCCTGAACACCGTTACCATTGGTCGGGGCTGGGGCTATTTCGGAATTGACTATCTGCAGCTTTCTGCCACCACAGTGGCCTTACCGGCGGCGGTGCCCAATAGCCTAGTGGATGAGCAGGCCACTCCGGCCACGAAAGCCTTGCTGGGGTATCTGCGCAGCCAGTACGGCTCGAAAGTACTGGCCGGTCAGCACGCCGGTCCCGAAGATAACCTGGCTGATCTGCAATACATCGTCAACAAAACCGGCAAAGAGCCGGCATTGGCCAGCTTCGATTTCATAGAGTATTCACCTTCCCGACGTGCGAACGGCAGCAACCCAACCGGCTACACCGAGCAGTTTATCCGTTGGTCGGAGAAAAGCCAGGGGCGGGGTATTGTGAGCATGATGTGGCACTGGAATGCGCCGACCGATCTACTCAACACCCCGGATAAGCCGTGGTGGATGGGCTTCTACACAGATGGCACCACTTTCGACATTGCCGCTGTGCTGGCCGATAGAACGGGAACCCGCTACCAACTCCTGCTGCAGGATATGGATGCCATTGCCGAGGAACTCAAGAAGTTTCAGGCGGCCAATATCCCAGTGCTATGGCGCCCCCTGCACGAAGCCGAGGGCAAGTGGTTTTGGTGGGGAGCCAAAGGCGCGGGGCCCTATAAAGAGCTCTGGCGCGTGCTCTACGACCGGCTCACCAATCATCATCAGCTCCACAACTTGATTTGGGTGTACGGCGCCACCCAAAGCCCCGGAAACGACTGGTATCCCGGCGACGCTTACGTGGATATTGCCGGAGTGGATCTGTACGTCGACGTATCGGCCAACATGAGCAGCGACTGGAACGGCCTGCAGCAGCAGTTTGGCGGCCGCAAGCTGGTGGCCCTCACGGAAAGTGGTAACCTGCCCGACCCCGACAAAATCCGGGGCTATGGCACTTGGTGGTCGTGGTTTACCGTTTGGCAGGGCAAAGACTGGATTCAGAAACAGCCCCTGGACCTGCTCAAGCGGGTGTACGCGGACGCCGACGTCATCACGCTGGATGAACTGCCGGACTGGAAAGGCGCCGTTACCAGCACCCGCCCAGGCCAGCCGGCAAGGGCTGCGCTATCGGTGTATCCTAACCCTGCCTCCGGCTACAGCCTGAATGCCAATATCAGCTTGCCCGCCAGTCAGCCCGTGACCATCCGGCTAACCAATAGTGTGGGCCAGCAGCTTTGGCAGCAGCAGGTAGTAATGCAGGCTGGTAGCAATACCTTTCAGGTTCCTATACACGGCTTGCGGATGGGCCTTTATCAGCTCACCGTGCTATCTGCAGACTGGCCGCCCACAACCCAGCGCGTGCTGATCCGTTAGTATCGAATGGTCTTTGTCTGGCCAGAAAATGGAGGGTAGGTGCCCCCTGCCACCCACATCTTTCTGACTTCAACCAGTGTACAACAGCGCACGTCTACCTGCTTTAGCCGGCAAGAACTAGTTATTCCCAGTGGCCGTTTAGGAGTGCAGTGTCTTTTTTCGGACTACTGTTGTCTTGGCCTTTTTCCGGATAGACGACTGCCGAACAACCAGTTCCGTTTGCAGCAGTATTTGCTGAGGCAGGCTAGTGTCTTTTGCGTGTGGATGTTTGAGTTCGTCCAGCAGGATGTCAATTACATTCCTGGCAATGCTCTCAATAGGCTGCGCAATAACCGTAATGGCCGGGGTATACAGCCGAAACAAGTCGTGGTCGTCGTAAGAAATGACTGCCACATCGTCCGGAATCCGCATTTTTAAGCGGGCAATTGCCTCCAGCCCGTAGATGCTCAGGTAGTTGGTAGAGAAGATCAGCGCATCGATTTCAGGGTTGGCCTGAAGAAACTCCTGGATATCGGCAATCACCTTTTCGGTGTCTTTCGTTACGGCTAGGCGCCGTACTTTGGGCGCCATTGCCTGTTCGGCCAAGGCCTTCGTGTAGCCATCCAGACGCGCTTCCATCTGCGTTTGCACCGAGTCGGTAGTCACGAAGGCTACCCGGCTGAAGCCCTGCGCCAGCAGATGAAGCGTGGCCTGGTACGTGCCCTGGGCACCATCCACAATAACGTAGTTGGTGGGCAGATTGGGCAGAAAACGGTCAAATAAGACGGTGGGGGTATGCTCCCGCAGAATATTGGTGACTTCTTCCTCAATGCCCTCCGATGGCACAATGATGTAGCCATCCACATGCCGCTCGTGGAACATGGTGAGCAGTTCCCGGGCTTTTTCCGGGTTGTTATCCGTGCTACAGTAAATGATGCGGTAGCCACGCTCAAAGGCCTGCCGTTCGATCATCCAGGCGACCGTTGCGAAGAAAGGGTTCGATATATCCTCCACTACCAGCCCAATCACGTGCGTTTTGCCGGTGCGCAAGCTTTTGGCAATATGATTGGGTTTATATCCCACTTCATTCACGTAGGCCAGCACACGCTGCGCCACCGCATCACTGATCCGGCTTTGTTTGGCTTTGCCGTTCAACACTAACGATACCGTGGCAATGGATACCTCCAGATGATTGGCAATGTCAAGGATCAAGGTCCGCTTCTTCACTTTTTCACTCATAGCAGGATTCTCCAGGCAGGTATTCTTCAAAGGTAAAACAATCCACTAAAACCATTTAGGAAGCCTGTGAAGCAAAAAGCCAGGGACGGGCCACCCAGTGCCGGTCCCTGGCTTCCCTGGGCGGAGCCTATCTTCAGGAGACGAGGTACGCAGCCCCATAAACCCCGGCGCTGTCGCCCAGCAACGGCTTAACTACGGGGGCAGCAAACTGGTGGTCGAAGATGTGCTGCTTTATCTGCGCTACTCCCAGGGTGTAAATCTCATCGATGTTGCCGACGCCCCCACCGATGACAATAACTTCTGGATCGAGCACATTGATGACTGCGCCCAAGGCTTTTCCGAAGTAGTGCATGAGCCGGTCGCGGGTTTTGAGCGCGGCGTCGTCTAGCCCCGTAGCGGCCCGCTGTATGATGTCCTTGAGTTCTCGCTCCTGCCCGGACAGGCTGGCATAGAACTGCTCCAGTGCTGGCCCCGACAGGATACTTTCTATGCAGCCGCTTTTCCCGCAAAAGCATGGTTTGCCGTCCGTTTCGCTGAGGTAGTTGTGCCCCCATTCGCCGGCAATGCCGTGGAAGCCTTCCAGGGCTTGGCCATTGATAACAATTCCGCCCCCAACGCCCGTCCCCATAATCAGGCCCAGCACGACGCGCGCCTCAGGAAATTGCTGCCGGACAATGCCAAGGCGGGCTTCCGACAGGGCAAAGCAATTGGCATCGTTGGCCAGGACAACCTGCCGCCCGAGAAGCTGCTCTAGGTCAGCTTGCAGAGCACGGCCATTCAGGGCGGTAGTATTGCAGTTTTTCATCAGCCCCGACTGCGGAATCATGGTACCAGGGGTGCCGATGCCAATTTTTTCGGCTCGGTAGCCGGCCGCCTGCTCCATGGCTTCCACCAATTGCTGAATCTGCCCCAGGATGTGGTCGTAGCCCCGGCTGGCCCCGGTAGGCACCCGGGTACGGAATAGCACCGTGGGCTCCTGCGCAGACTGTAGGATGACGCCTTCAATCTTGGTCCCACCCAGGTCTATACCCCAAAGGTTCTGCGTAGCCTGGAAGCGCGTGTCGGGCAGGGTGGCGGGAACCGGGAGCACCGTGTTCGGCCAGTTTGACAGGGCGGAAGAAATTGTTAAATCACTCATGTTGATGAATTAGATGGCGCCATGAAACGTGTGGCTGCGCCGGCGCAAGAAGCTGATGCTCGGGTAGGCTGGTGGGGCGGGGCCGGAATTTGAGCCGGTACGCTTCCATATTTCCCCGCTCAGTAGCTTTTAATGGCCTATGCGGCGGGTGTCACTTATGAAAAGTGGCGCATGAAAAGTGGCGCATGAAAAGTGGCGCATGAAAATGTCTTTTACTTTGTAAGCCAGTTGATTATGCTTTATCTACCCATGTTCAATCCCAGGCATCGGTGCGGAACGGGAGAGCCGGCAGCCCCTCGCGGTTGTAGAGGTTGCCGCTGGGATTGTTCGCCCAGTTGTAGCGCACAGCTACCGGCTTGGGGACGGCTGGGCTCGTCAGCACTACCTTATGGCCATGCAGCGTGGCCGTAGCCCAGTGAAACTGCTTATCGGCCCCGGCCACGGCAAAACCGCGTAAAGTGTCCCCCTTTGCCTGCAGCCCGGAGCCAGCCTGGGTGAACGTTAACTGCACCGCGTGCCGCTTGCAAAGCACCTTTTCCAGCGTCGGTCCGGCGGCTACCACTGCCTGCTCCCCATATACCTTGTTGCTGGCCAGCAGCACCAGGCGCTGCCCAACAGCCTGTTTGTTGGCGGGGTGAATATCATGGGCGTCACCCACATCAATGGCCACGGCCATCCCGGTTTTTGGTAAAGCCAACGCTGTGGCCTGCGCCTCCCGCAGGCGCGCCCAGTCGGAGTCGCTGGGTTGCAACTCCCGGGGCTGCCAATTGGCCAGCTGCACAAACAGAAAGGGTAACTCCTGCCCCCAACGCCGGCGCCAGTCCTGAATTAAGGCCGGAAAGAGCGTGCGGTATTGTTTGGCCCGCCCCACATTGGATTCACCCTGATACCAGATAATGCCCTTCAGGGCGTATGGGATGAGGGGGGCAATCATGCCATTGAATAACGCTGTCGGCGTGTTCTGCGGGTCCTTTACAGCTAGTACGGTGCGGGCGTCCCCCGTCAGGCTCCTGGTTTTTTCCTGGTAATCCGGCAGGGTCTGCAGAGCCTCCTGGCTTATCCAGGCTTCGGCCGGCGTACCACCCCACGGGCTGCTGATGATGCCAATGGGAATGTGGTAGCGCAGGTGCAGGCCGCGGGCGAAAAAGTAAGGTACGCCAGCAAACTGAGCCGCCGTTTGGGGGCTGCATACTTGCCAATGGCCCTCAACCACGGCCTGCGGGGTAGCAGCCGGTGCTTTCTTAACTGTAAACTGCCGGATTTGCGGAAAACTAGCCTGCGCCACTTCCTGCTCGGCATTCAGGACAACTGGATAAGCTCCGGGCTGGGGAGCATTGGCATCCCGCAGGGGCATTTCCATGTTCGACTGCCCGGAAGCCAGCCACACGTCCCCTACCAGAATATCGTTTATGACTAAGGTGTTACTTCCCTGAATGGTCATGGTAAACGGACCGCCAGCGGCCGCAGCCGGCAGCAGTACCTGCCACTTGCCCCCGGCGGCAGTTGTGGCGGTATACCGGTGGTCTTGCCACCAAATGGCGACATGCTCGCCCGCCTCCGCCCAGCCCCAGATTGGCAAAGCCTGGTCGCGCTGCAGCACCATGTGGTCAGTTACCAGCGCGGGCAGCCGCACCGCTGCCTGCCCTCCCAGGAGGTAGAAGCACGCACAGATCGTAAGCAAGAGCCCGCGGGTTGTTACCATATAAGGGAGGGGTGGTTTGCTTTGTGGTTTATTCTTGGTTTGCTCAGGAATACCTGCTCTTCAATCGTTTGCGGCACTGCCAGGGCTAGTATGCCTGATTGTCTCTGGCATAAGGCGGTGAGTGCTTCGGCTTACCTGCTTTCCGCCCTACTCATCCCGGACCAGAGAAAAGCTCGATTTTCAGTTTGCTAAAACGTATTTGCAAGCTAATATGGCGGTTTTTTTCGACACGCCAACTTTGCTAAAGATTTTACTGAATATCGTTTAAGAGCTATACCTGCTGCCTTTGGGTGCTCTGCGCTACTCAGTGGCCCCTGCCGGTGACCAGCTCGTATCAGCTGAAAAAGCCCTTTTAGCGGCTGTTACGAGCTTTTGGCGGGAATTTCAGCCTCGCCAAGCCGACTCAAGACGGCGTCGGCTTATCAGCTAATAAATAACGGAATAGCAGGTTTTTGGAAGAATACTAACCTGCAATCGTTTGTAATTGCTAAAACCTTTTAGCTTTGCGATTAGAAGGACAGTTCAAGTAATTGGCGTCGGCTGGCCAAGTCCCGTTGCTTACTGCCGTCTTTTGGTCTACTCGCTGCTACATACCGAGAAACTCCCATGCGCTTTACCCTCCTCACGCGTTCCTTGCTTTCCTTCCAACGTTTAGTTGCCACCGGGCTGCTGATCTTCATTACCAGCCAGGCCGTAGGCCAGCAGTCCGCCGGCAAAACGACAGCCTCCCTATCTACTGGCTGGCGCTTCCGCCAGGTTGGTAAAGACAACTGGGCTTCGGCTACCGTGCCAGGCTCGGTACACACCGATCTGCTGGCAACCAAGCAGATTGAAGACCCACTCTACCGCGACAACGAAACCAAGCTGCAGTGGATTGGCAAAACCGATTGGGAATACGAAACCACGTTCGATGTGACGCCGGCAACGCTGCAGCGCGCCAACCTGGAGCTGGTGTTTAAAGGCCTCGACACCTACACTGATGTGACGCTCAACGATGCGGTGATTCTGCACACCGATAATATGTTTCGGGAATGGCGGGCCAACGTGAAGTCCCACCTGCGGGCCGGCGCCAACCGCCTGCACATCCGCTTCCGCTCCCCGCTCAATGAAGTGGCAGGCCTGCCAGCCAAGTATGGCTACAACCTGTTTGCCATCAACGACGAGCAGGCCATGGGGTTTGTGGGCGACAAGGGACCGGTGCTGAGCCCCTACACCCGCAAAGCCCCCTACCACTACGGCTGGGACTGGGGGCCGCGCTTCGTGGGCGCGGGCGTGTGGCAGCCAGTATACCTCGAAGCCTGGGACGATGCCAAGCTCACGGACTTCCACGTTATTCAGCGCCAGATCAGTGCCCAAACCGCCCTGCTGGGCCTGGAAGTAGAGTATGAGGCCGCCTCTTCGGCCGCAGGCCACCAGGCAACGCTGGTGCTGGAAACAACGGGCCCGGACGGCCAGGCTACCGGGCAGCGTATTGAGCAACCCGTGACCCTGCAGCCCAACCGCCATACCGTAACGGCCGAGCTCAAGCTTGACAACCCCAAGCTGTGGTTTCCGGCCGGCTATGGGCCGCAGTCGTTGTATTCTTTCCGTGCCCAGCTGGTGCAGAACGGTCAACCGCTGGACGAAGCCAAAACCCGCACCGGCCTGCGCCGCCTGCAGCTGCGCCGCGAGCATGACCAGTACGGTAAGTCGTTTGAGTTCGTGGTGAACGGCATTCCGGTTTTTGCCAAAGGTGCCAACTGGATTCCGGCCGATATTTTCCAGACCCGCGTAACCAACGCCAAGTACCGCCAGCTGCTGCAAGCGGCCAAAGACTGCAACATGAACATGCTGCGGGTGTGGGGCGGTGGCATCTACGAAAACCAGTACTTCTATGATACCTGCGATGAAATGGGCATCATGGTGTGGCAGGATTTTCTGTTCGCCTGCTCGTTCTACCCCGGTAATCCGGAGTTTATGGACAACGTGCGCGCCGAAGCCACCTACCAGGTAAAGCGCCTGCGCGACCACCCCAGCATTTCGATCTGGGTGGGCAACAACGAAAACGAGGTGGCCTGGCAGGAATGGGGCATTCCAGAGAAAATGGGCAGCCACAAGCTGGAAGTATGGAGCAACTACCTCAAGCTCTACCGCGACCTGCTGCCCACGGTGCTGAAAGCCGAAGACCCCAGCCGCCCCTACCTGTCGTCGAGCCCCTCGGCGGAATTTGAGGACATGGCCGGCTCGCAGACCAACGGCGATATGCACTACTGGCAGGTGTGGGGCGGCACGGCCCCAATTTCCGACTACGAAAAGCAGCTTCCGCGCTTCATGAGCGAGTACGGCTTCCAGTCCTTCCCCGAGCTGCGGTCCGTAAAAGAATTTACCGTTGCGGCCGACCGCGACATTATGTCGCCGGTGATGCGGCTGCACCAGCGCAGCGTGGTGGGCAACCCGCGCCTGAAGGAGTACCTGCTGCGGGATTACAAGGAGCCCAAGGATTTTGAATCGTTCCTGTATGTCAGCCAGATCCTACAGGCCCACGCCATCAAGCTGAGCGCCGAGCACCTGCGGCGCAACCGGCCCCGCACAATGGGCTCGATGTATTGGCAGCTCGAAGACTGCTGGGGCGTGGCCTCCTGGGCTTCCATCGACTATTACGGCCGCTGGAAGGCGCTGCAGTACTACGCCAAGCGCTTCTACGCCGACGTGCTGGTAAGCCCCCACGAAGAAGGCGACCAAGTACGTTTCTACGTGGTATCAGACAAAACCAGCGCCATGCCCGGCCAGCTGGAGGTGCGCCTGCTGGATTTCAACGGACGTACGCTGTTCAAGCAAACCCAGAACCTGCAGATCGAGCCGCTCACCAGCAAAGCGTACCTCGACATTCCCCGCACCAAGCTGCTGGGCAGCCAGGACCCGAAAAAGGTGGTGCTGAGCTGCGAGCTGAAGCAAGCCGGCGGCCCGGTGCTGTCTACCAACACGCACTACTTCGCCCTGCCCAAGGACATGGAGCTGCCCCAGCCCACCATAAAGGCTACCTGGAAGCAAAGCAACGACAGCACATTCCGGCTGACGCTGCAAAGCAAAACCCTGGCCCGCGAAGTCCACCTGATGCTCACGGAAAAGGACGGCTTTTTTGTCGACAACTACTTCGACCTGCTGCCCGGCGAGAAAAAGGAGCTGACGTTCAAAAGCAAAGGCCCGATTACACTGGCTGAGCTACGCCGCCAGCTGGCTGTTCGCACCCTGGTTGATGCCTTCTAGAATTGTGCTTTGCTGCTTGTTAACTGGTTAATCTGATGTCGAACACCCGTTTTTCACCCGTTTCTAAGCGGATGGCTTTGCCCTGGGCTTTGAGTGTGGCTTTGTTGGCCAGCGCCTGCCAGCGGGCCGGCGTGGCTACGGCGCCCGCCATGGCCATGCCCGCTACCACTACCGCGCCCACTGGGGCGCTACCTGCGCCCCAGTGGAGCCCACGCGTGCGGGAGCTGCTAAGCAAAATGACGCTGGAAGAAAAAATCGGGCAGATGACCCAGCTCACCAACTCTACCATTAACCACACCGGCGAGCAGAAGGACGTTACGCTGGACTCGGCCAAGCTCGTGCCTTTCATCCGGGACTACCACGTAGGCTCGTTTTTGAATGGGGAAGCCGTGCCCCCCACCCAGTGGATCAAGTATCTGTCGGCGCTGCAGCGCATTGCCATGCGCGAGTCGCGCCTGCACATTCCCATCATCTACGGCATCGACCACATGCACGGGGCCAGCTACGTGAGTGGAGCGGCTATTTTCCCCCACAACCTGAACCTGGGCGCCACCTTCAACCCGGAGTTTGCGCGCCAGACTGCCCGGGCCACGGTGGTCGAGTCGGCGGACCTGGGCCATGCCTGGGTGTTTGCGCCGGTGCTGGACCTGGGCGTGAACGTGTACTGGCCCCGGGTGTACGAAACCTACGGCGAAGACCCGCACGTAGCCTCCATGATGGGCGCGGCTTTTGTCAAAGAGCTGCAGGAAAACAAAGACATTGCTCCTTACAAAGTAGCCGGCTGCGGCAAGCACTTTCTGGGCTACTCCGACCCGCGCAACGGCTGGGACCGGACCAACGCCCACATTTCCGAGCAGCGCCTGCAGGAGTTTTTTCGCCCTTCCTTCCAAGCCGCTATCGATGCCGGGCTGAAGAGTATCATGATCAACTCGGGCGAAATCAACGGCGAGCCGGTGCATTCCTCCAAGGCTATTCTCACGGACCTGCTGCGCCGCCAGATGGGCTTCACCGGCGTGGCCGTAACCGACTGGCAGGACATTATCCGGCTGGTGACCATTCAGAAAACGGCCTCCAACGAGAAGGAAGCCACTTTCCTGTGCATCGACGCGGGCGTGGATATGGCCATGACACCCTACAATACCAACTTCTGCCGCTTTGTGAAGGAGCTGGTACAGGAAGGCCGCCTCAGCGAGGAGCGCATCAACCTCTCGGCCGGCCGGGTGCTGCAGCTGAAGGACGAAATCGGCTTGTTTGACAACCCTATGCCCCGCGCCGACCGCCTTAGCCGCATTGGCGCGCCGGAATTTCAGCAACAGGCCCTGGATGCCGCCCGCGAGTCAGTGGTGCTGCTACGCAACGAAAAGAAGGTGCTGCCGCTGGCCGCTGGCAAAGTCAGGCGCCTGCTGGTGGTAGGTCCGTCGGCCAACTCGCGCGCCAACCTCTCCGGGGGCTGGACGCTGGCCTGGCAAGGCAGGGCCGAGGATGCGTATCCGAAAGAGGTGCTGACCATTCTGGCGGCATTGAAAAAGGAATTTCCCAATGCCCAGGTAGAAACTGTGCCCTACCAAAGCGCCAGCGGCAAGCTGGGATTACCGAACGTATTGGCCGCCGCCCGGCGGGCCGATGCCGTCGTGCTGGCCCTTGGGGAGCGGCCGTATGCCGAAGGTATTGGCAACACCAGCGACCTGACGTTGCCCGAGGACCAGCTGCAACTGGTTCGCACGGCCCAGGCTGCCGGCAAGCCCACGGTGCTGGTCATGATTGGTGGCCGGCCCAACATCATCCGGGCGGTGGCCGAACGTTCGGAAGCCATTATCTGGGCCGGCCTGCCCGGCTTTGGTGGCGGACAAGCCATTGCGGAGGTTATCAGCGGCAAGGTTAATCCCAGCGGCCGGTTGCCGTTCACGTATCCGCAGTTTGCCGGCCACCTCTCCAACTACCACCACGACAACAACGAAAACAGCCTGGAGCTAAGCGACTTTGGGGCGGGCTTCGAGCAGCGCGGCCCCAAGTACCGGCCCCCCATGCTCACGGAGTTTAGCGAAGGCCTAAGCTATACCACATTTCAGTACAGCAACCTGCAGCTATCCGATACCCTTGTGGGCCACAATGGGACGGTGCGCGCCGCCGTGCGCGTCACCAACACGGGCAGCCAGGCGGGCAAGGAAACGGTGCTCTGGTTTCTGACCGACGAGGTAGGCCGAATCACCCGCCCGGTAAAGCTGCTCAAGCACTTCGAAAAGCCCCTGCTGGCCCCGGGTGAAAGCCGGGAACTTCTTTTCGAAATACAGCCGAAGCAGCACCTGAGCTACCCCGGGCCTGACGGACAGCCCCGCCTGGAAGAGGGCTACTTCACGCTGCGGGTGGGCACGCTGGCCAAGCGCTTCCGCTACGCCGCTCCGGCAGGACAGCACCCAGCAGGGCCGGCCGCTACCGGCTCCGGAAGCCACTAAATATGCCGCCAGCCTCCCACCCTTTCTCTTTTCTCTTCTTATGGCTTCTCCCTCCCCTATCCTGGCCTCCCAGCCCGCCACGGCTGCCCCGGAAACCCGGCCCCGGTATACCTCCGCGCTTAGTGCCGTTACCACGCTGTTTTTTCTGTGGGGCTTCATCACCTGCCTCAACGATATTCTGATTCCCTACCTGAAGGCCATTTTCCAGCTGAGCTTTGCGCTTGCCAACCTCATCAACCTGTGCTTTTTCGGGGCGTATTTCCTGATGAGTATTCCGGCCGGTAAGCTGGTCGCCCGCGTTGGCTACAAGCGCGGCATGCTGCTGGGCTTCGGCGTAGCGGCGTTGGGGGCCTACCTGTTTTATCCGGCGGCGGCGCAACGCGTTTACGGCCTGTTTCTGGGGGCACTCTTCGTGCTGGCTTCCGGTATTACCATCCTGCAGGTAGCCGCCAACCCCTACGTGGCCATTCTGGGGCCGGCGGAGTCTGCCTCCTCCCGGCTTACCCTCACGCAGGCCTTCAACTCCCTGGGCACTTTTCTAGCGCCCTTGCTGGGTAGTGCCCTTATTCTGAGCCGCCTGCCCAAGCTTGATTCCGGGGTAGATGCCCGCGCCATCGATGTCACGGCGGTACAGGTACCGTACCTGGTTATCGGCACGATTCTGCTGCTGATTAGCCTGCTGCTGAGCCGCGTGCACCTGCCCCGCATAGCGTATGCCCCGGCCGATGCCCCCACCGACGCGGCCGAAGCCGCCAGCGCCTGGAGCTACCGGCACCTGGTGCTGGGCGTAGTGGGCATTTTTGCCTATGTGGGCGCCGAAGTGGCCATCGGCTCCCATATTGTCAATTATCTGGCGTTGCCGGATGTGATGAACCTCGACGCCGAAACGGCCGGCAGCCGCGTCTCCCTGTACTGGGGAGCGGCGATGATAGGCCGGTTTGCGGGGGCTTACCTGCTCAACAAGTTTGCGCCAAGCAAGCTGCTGGCTTTCAATGCCTTGGGGGCCATCCTGCTCATCCTGGTTTCCCTTTCCACCTCGGGTGAGGTAGCCATGTGGAGCCTGCTGGCCGTGGGGCTGATGAACTCCCTGATGTTCTCGACCATTTTCACGCTGGCCGTGGCCGGGCTGGGCCACTTCACGGAACAAGCCTCCGGGTTGCTGTGCACCGCCATTGTGGGTGGGGCCCTGGTACCGCTACTGTTTGGGTTGGTGGCCGACCACAGCGGCCTGCGCACGGCCCTGCTGCTGCCGGTGCTGTGCTACGCCTACATTGTGTGGTACGGCCTGCGCGGCAGCCGCCGCGGCTGAGTTTCCTGCCTGCCCATGTGAGATAATAGAATGGCCCCGACGGGGCATAGCGGCCCGCGCACGGTGCTGGCAGCCCCACGGCAGGGGCCGCCAGCACCAAGCCTCATCAGCCCGTGGATCAGTTGCCAACTTCTTCGCTTACGCTTCATTCCTTTTACAACCTATGAGTTCCGAGTTAACCAAGCAGCAGCTATTTCAGCAAGTAGAAGCCCGCCTTCAAGCGCAGGGGTTTGGAATTAGCCAGCAGGATCAGTCCCGCCCCTGGGGCGGCTTTTTCGTGCTCGACGAAGCCCAGGCCCAGCCCTTCGCGGATGCCTATTTCGAGGGCCTGTCGGCCGACAGCCTGCGCATCTCCGGCAAGCTGAGCCCCAAGATCCTGCTGGTAGCCCCGCACCAGCGCCTATCGTGGCAATACCACCACCGCCGGGCCGAAATCTGGCGCGTGGTGCAGGGCACGGTGGGCGTCATCACCAGCCCTACCGATGCGGAGGGAGCGGTAAACACCTACGGGCCAGGCCAAATGATTACGCTGCGGCAGGGCGAACGGCACCGCCTGATTGGCTTGGACGGCTGGGGTATTGTGGCTGAAATCTGGCAGCATACCGACGCCCAGCAGCCTTCCGACGAGGACGACATCGTGCGCGTGCAGGACGATTTCGGCCGCTGATAGCAGGGCCTCACCAAACAATGCCTCGGCTTTCAGAAAGCTTCTTCATTTCCAAGCAACTATTCTACCATGCAATTACCATCTCACCGCCTCCGCCAGCACAGCAAGCGAGTATTAGCGGCCAGCGCCCTGCTCACCGGCCTGATGGAGCAACCGGCCGTGGGCCAGGCGGAGCTGGCCCCCTGGGGCAATCTGCTGGGCATGCGGCAGCAGGGCCATCTGCTCGAGTTTGAAACCAGCCTGCGCGTTGTGGCCCCAAACTGGAGCCGCATAGCCGCTACCGCCAAAGAAGCGCAGAGGCCCCGGTATTTCCGGCAGGCGGGCAAGCAGGTGGTGACGACGATGGTAGACAGCGTGGCCTTTACCGAGACGGTGGAAGATGAGCAGCCCGGCCAGGCCACGCTCATGGTAACGCTGCAGGCCCAAGCCAACCGCGACCTGCAGGGCACCTACCTGACCCTGGCCCTGCCCCGCAACCAGTACTCTGCCGGCAAGGTGGAATTGCTGGATGCCGCCGGAAAGGCCGTTGCGCAGCATCCCTTCAGCGGGCAATGGGCCGAGCAGCCGGTGCTGACCAGCCAAGTGCGCATCACTGCCCCCGGCCGGCAGGTGGAAATCAACTTGCCTGAACCCGCTCCTGTTCTCCTGAAAGCTGTATCACCAGATGCTAAAACCTTTCAGCTCTATCTACCCCTTCAGCTTGGCGGGTTACGAAAAGGCCAGGAAACGCAGAAAACCTTCCGCCTCAAGTCTTCCGGCGAAATAGATACGACTCCCATCCAGCTGACGGTAAACCCTTCGCTACCGGGAAGACCGTTTGAGGGCTTTGGCGGCAACTTCCGCCTCCAGAACCCAACGGGCGACCCGCAGGTAATTGATTATTCGCTCAAGAACCTGCGCGTGGCCTGGGGCCGCGTTGAAATGCCCTGGCAGCTCTGGCAGCCTCAACCCAACACCGACCCCGCGGCGTTGGCCAAGCAGGGGCAGCTGCACCCGCACGTCAAGGCCTCAATGGAAATGGCGCAACGCCTGAGCAAGCTGGGCATGCCCGTCATCGTAACGGCGTGGTCGGCGCCGGCCTGGGCTATTAGTGGCCCGCCGGCTTCGGGCAACGGCCCCGGGCCAGACGGCGTGTGGGGCAATCCGCTTAATCCCACGGCCATGGCCGCCAGCTACAAGTCTATTGCCGACTATCTGGTGTACCTGAAGGAGCAGTATGGGGTGGAGGCCGTCATGTTCTCGTTCAACGAGTCGGATCTGGGCATCAACGTGCGCCAGACCGGGCAAGAGCATGCCGAGCTTATTAAGGGGCTGGGCGCCTATTTTGTTTCCCGGGGCCTGAAAACCAAGCTGTTGCTGGGCGACAATTCCGATGCGACAACCTACGAGTTCATTTACCCGGCCATGCAGGACGCGGCGGCGCGGCCCTACATAGGCGCCGTGTCCTTTCACTCGTGGCGCGGCTGGGATACGCCTACCCTGCAAAAGTGGGCTGAGGCCGCCACCCAGCTGCAGCTGCCCCTGATTGTGGGAGAAGGCAGCATCGATGCCCAGGCCTGGGGCTATCCGGCCGTGTTTGAGGAAGAAAGCTACGCTTTGGAGGAAATCAACCTCTACACCCGGCTGCTCAACATCTGCCAGCCGGCCACCATCCTGCAGTGGCAGCTCACCGCTGACTACTCGCCCCTGGCGGGCGGCGGCATTTTCGGCAACAAAGCCCCCCTGCATCCTACGCAAAGGTTCTGGAACCTGAAGCAACTGGCAGCCACACCCAGCGGCCTGGCCGCCCTGCCCATATCAACCAGCCAGGCCAACGTATCGGCGGCGGCCCTGGGCAATTCGGCCACGGGACAATACGCTTTCCACCTGGTAAACAATGGCGCCACCCGCGAAGTGACCGTGACCGGCCTCCCGGGCAACGCCAAAAAACTGTACTCCTACACCACTGACCGCCAGCGGCAGGTGCAAAAAGGCAAGCGCGTGAAAGTGTCGAAAAACGGCGAAGCCCGCTTTACGCTGGATGCCCGCAGCTATACCACGCTGACGACCAATAAACTGCAGTAAGTACCAGCGCGCCGGCCTGACAAGGCAACAGCCGGCAGCCCAATGCCGGTAATCTGGCACTCCATGATCCAGTAATCTAGCTACCCCATGCGCTTTCGGCAACCCCTTCTAGTACTAAGCCTCTGGTGCTTGGCACATCTGGCTAATGCGCAAGCGCAGGGTAGCCTAAGCCGGGAACGATATTCCCTGGATGCCCAGTGGCGTTTTGCCCTGGGCCATCCGTTTGATACCAACAAAGACTTCGCCAACGGTACGAGCTATTTTTCGTACCTGGCCAAAGCTGGCTACGGCGATGGGGCCGCTAGCGCGCAGTTCGATGACCGGGCCTGGCGCCAGCTGAATCTGCCCCACGACTGGGCCGTGGAGCTGCCCTTCGACAGCACCGCCCAGCACAGCCACGGCTACAAAGCCATCGGCCGCAACTTCCCGAATAGCAGCGTGGGGTGGTACCGCAAAACCTTTGTTATCCCGGCCGCCGACCTGGGCCGCAAGATTTCGCTGGAGTTTGATGGGGTTTTCCGCAACTCCAGGGTGTGGGTGAACGGCCATTATCTGGGCACCGAGCCTAGCGGCTACCGCAGCTTTCGGTATGATATCACGGACTACCTGAACTATGGCGACCCAAACGTAGTGGCCGTGCGGGCCGATGCTACGCTGCCCGAAGGCTGGTTTTACGAAGGCGCCGGCATCTACCGCCACGTCTGGCTTTCCAAAACCAACCCGCTGCACGTAACCCCCGACGGCACGTGGGTAACAACGCAGGTAGCCAACTCCAGCGCCACCGTATACGCCCGCGCCACTATTATCAATGAAGGCCTGACGCCGAAAACCTTCACGGTGGTGCAGACCGTTCTAGATGCCCGGGGCCAGGCCGTAGCTACCCAACGGCAGGCCAATGTGGTGCTGTCGCCGTTTCAGCAACGCGACGTTGCGCTGGCCTTGCCAGTTACCAATGCCACACTGTGGGATCTTGACTTGCCCTATCTGTACACGCTCCGCACTACCCTGCTCGTCGGCAATCAGGAAGTGGACAGCTACAACACGCCGTTCGGTATCCGGACCATCCGGTTTGATGCCAGGGCGGGCTTTTTTCTCAACGACAAACCCGTTAAGCTCAAGGGCACCAACAACCACCAGGACCATGCCGGCGTGGGCACGGCCCTACCCGATGAGTTGCAGTACGTCCGGATAAAGGCCCTGAAGGCCATGGGCTCCAACGCTTACCGCTGCTCGCATCACCCACCCACGCCTGAGCTGCTGACCGCCTGCGACCAGCTAGGTATGCTGGTCATCGACGAAAACCGCCTGATGGGCACCAACTATCAGATGCAGCAGGAGCTGAAAAGCATGATCCTGCGCGACCGAAACCATCCGAGCATCATCAGCTGGTCGATTGGCAACGAGGAATGGGGCATCGAAAACAGCACTACCGGGGCCCGCATTGCCACCACCATGCAGGCCTACGCCCATAGTCTGGACTCCACGCGCGCCACCACTGCTGGCATCAGCGGGGGCTTCGGAAGCGGCATTTCCGACGTGCTGCAGGTGATGGGCTACAACTACCTGGGCAACGGCGACATTGCGGCGCACTACCGCCGCTTCCCAACGCAGCCTGGTATGGGCACCGAGGAGGGCTCCACGTTTGCTACCCGCGGCATCTACGTCACGGATCCGCACAAGCACTACCAGGCCGCCTACGACCGTAAGCCGAGGCCCTCTTTTTACTCCATCGAAGAAGGGTGGACCTTTTATGCCACCCGCCCCAATCTGGCCGGCATCTTCATCTGGACCGGCTTTGATTACCGCGGGGAGGCCACGCCGTATCAGTGGCCCTCCGTCACGTCATACTTCGGCATGATGGATTTGTGTGGCTTTCCGAAAGACAATGTGTATTACCTGAAAGCCTGGTGGAGCCCGGAGCCTACCTTGCACCTGCTGCCGCACTGGAATTGGCCCGGCCAGGAAGGCCAGCCGCTAGCTGTATGGGCCTACACCAACTGCGACGAGGTAGAGCTGCTGCTCAACAACCAAAGCCTGGGCCGACAAAGGGTAAAGCCGAACTCGCACCTGGAGTGGAAAGTACAGTACGCACCCGGGACCCTGGAAGCCCGGGGCTACCGCCAGGGCCAAAAAATCCTGACTGAAAAAGTAACGACTACGGGTCCGCCGGCCGCTATTCAGCTAACGCCCCACAAAACCACCCTCACAGCCGAGGGCCAGGATATTGCGGTAATAACCGTAGCGGTAACTGATAAAAACAAGCTTGCGGTGCCTACTGCTCATGAAGATATTACCTTCTCGGTAACGGGGCCAGCCACCATCATTGGGGTAGGAAATGGCGACCCTACCTCGCGGGAGAAAGAGAAATTTCTGGAAGACATCCGATTCGTAGGCATCACCCAGCTGCAGGAAAAGGCGCTTACCAGCATGTCCGAAGGCGTTGCCACCCTCACGCAGGCCAGTAAGGCTCCGTGGCAAGCGGCTTTCGTAAACCGCAACTACCAGCAGCTGGCCGCGGCGTATAGCCACCGCGGCACCTTTGAGCTGCCGGCCAGTTTTGCGGGCATTGAGGTCACGTTTTTCTACAGCAGCATTGGCCAGAAGCAAACCATTTACCTCAACGGCCAAGAAATAGCGCGGGACGTACCGGCCAGCGCGGAAGGCAACGTATTCCAGCTAAGCGCGGCTATTCTGAAACCCGGCCAAAACACCCTCGATATTATTGCAACGCCTCTTCCCAAGCAGCACGACTGGGACGTGGTCAACACGAATCCGGGCACCATCCAGCTGCGTACTCCGGCGGCTCCCTGGAAGCGCAAAACATTCAACGGCCTGGCCCAGGCCATTATCCAATCCACGACCGAGGCGGGGGAAGTAATCGTAACGGCTACCAGCCCCGGATTAAAGAAAGCCGTCTTGAAGCTTCGCTCGCAGAAGCCTTCACCGGCGTTAGCACCCTAGCCACAGGGCAGCTCCGGAACGGCCTCGGCCTCGTGCTTTGCGAAGCCGGGGCCGCTTTGTATGGACCGGAGTATGAAGCCGCGGCTGGCTGGCGCTGCGTTCCGTGTTGCAGACCCATGGGTTTGTATAGCACCCGCGCTGCCGGGCGGTCAGACCTTTGTCGGGTAAGCAATTCACCAAACGGGCTCTGAAGCTGGGCGTGACCATGCTCGACACAGCCGATCTGTACGCCCCCCGCACAATGTGGGGCTGGTGGGCAAAGCATTGCCGGCCGGCACGACCAGTTTACGCCGGCCACCGAATTGCTAGCTTCTTGCCGAAAACTTACTTCCTGAGCACCAGCATAATAACGTCGTGGGCCGGCACGGTGGCCTGAAACGCCTTTTTGGTAGTGCCGGCATCCTTTTTGGCCCACACGTTGCGCACCTTGTAGGTGGTTTTAGTTGCGTTCAGCTCGGTTTTCGAGAGGCTATCGACGATGGGCGTGGCTTTCCAATCAAAGGTCACGGGCTGGGGGCGGCGGCTGCGGTTGAGGAACGTAACGGCCCAGTTGCCGCCGTTCAGGGGCTTGAGCCAGGTTTCGACGCTGTCTTTGGCGCTGTGCCGAAAGCCCTGCACGCCCAGCTTATCCTGGTTGATGGCCACCACTTCCTTGTTGGTCAGGATAGCCTGCGTCTGCGGGCTCATGGTGCGAATGTCGTTGCCCGTAATCAACGGGGCGGCCAGCATGCTCCACATCGTGAAGTGGGCCCGGTCTTCGTTTTCGGGCATGCCATTACCCACCTCCAGCATATCGGGGTCGTTCCAGTGGCCCGGACCGGCGTACTGCCGCAAGCCTTCCTGCTTGTCGAGGATGGCCAGTACGCCGAACGACTTCCAGGTGCCGTGGTCTTCTATGCAGTCAAAGCAGTTGTAGATGTCGCCGGTTGTGCGCCACAGGTGGCCCACCGTCTGGCCCCAATCCCAAGGCTTGTCGGTGCCCCACTCGCAGATGCTGAATACGATCGGCCGGCCGGCCTGGCGCAGGGCGGCCGTCATGGTTTTGTAGGCGCCCTCGGCTTTCAGGCCTTCGGTGTTGCACCAATCATACTTCAGGTAGTCCACGCCCCAGCTAGCGTACATCTGCGCATCCTGAAACTCGTAGCCCCGGCTACCGGGCCGGCCGCCGCAGGTTTGCGAGCCGGCATCGGAGTACACCCCAAACTTGAGGCCCTGGCTGTGAATGTAGTCGGCCAGGGCTTTCATGCCCGAGGGAAACCGCTTCGAGTCCGGGTGAATAAAGCCCTGCGCGTCCCGCTCCCCGTGCCAGCAGTCATCAATGTTGACGTAGGTGTAGCCCGCGTCCCGCATCCCCGACGCCACCATGGCATCGGCAACTTCCCTGATGAGTTTCTCGTCGACGTTGCAGGCAAACTTGTTCCAACTGTTCCAGCCCATGGGCGGCGTGAGGGCCAGCCCCTCATACTTGTGGTAGTTCTGCGCGTAGTTGTTGCCCTGGGCCAGGGCCGGGGCGGCCGTGGCAAGGCCCAGCAAAAGGAAAAGCAGGTTCTTCATGAAGCGTCAAAAAGGTTTTTAAACCAAATTCCAAGAAAAGAGCAGCGGTCTGAAGATCAGACCGCTGCTCTGGCTAGAGTAACACGGGCAATTCCCCTTACCCTTCTCGTGTTACTCACTTGGCTTGCACCGGCCTAGTCTTTGGGCACGATGCGGAAATTGTCGAAGGAGATGTCGGCGTTGAGCGTGCCGTCGCCGTGAAACAGAAATTTGAACTCGTGCTGGGCCTTGCTGGCCTCCAGGGGCTTGTTGATAATGCTGCTGAGCGGAATGCTCATGGTGCTCCACTGGCCACGGGTGTTGAAGGGCACGCTGGGCTTCCACTGGTAGGTGTTGGTGCTGCCGGCGTCCCCATCAATCAGAAACTTGATAACGTTGGTATCAAAGGGCTTGAGCGTGTTCACTTCGAACTTCAGCACGTAGTTGCCAGGGTTGGTTACTACCTCGGCCGGAACAGCCACGTTGTTGGCGGAAAATTCCGTCCAGGCCCAGGCCCCAATCGTTTGGTTGATGCGAATGTATTTGCCATTGATAGGGCCGGGAGTACCGCCGTCGGTAATAAACGCGTCACCGCCCCACACGCTGCCCCCCTGGTCGTAGCTGAAGATCAGGTTCCGGTCGTCTTTGTAGCGGCCGGGCACGGCGGTTTCTACGTTGTTGGCGTCCGATATTTTCAACGTAGCCCCCGGCGCCGCCGACGCCGGCACGATAAAGTAAGCCGAGTCGGCAGTGGCTTTGGTGATGGGTACAGCCGTGCCGGCCCAGATCACCTTGCCGGTTTCGGGCGTCACGCCGTACAGGTCGAAGTTCTGCCCTACGACGGCCGCGCGCTGACCGGGCACCGCGTACTCATTGCTGAGCCCCCGAACCTGCATGGGCGGGATGGAAATGGTGTAGCTCCGCTCCGACGTGCCGCCCTTGGTAGTCACCAGAATTTTGTTGGTGACTTCCTTGGGAATGTTGCGCGGCACGCGCAGCGTAATTTCGTTGGCGGTGATATAGGCATCGGCCAGGTTAGCCTCCACATCGTTGAACAGCACTTTCTGCACGCTGCAGAAGTTGCTGCCCTGGATAATCACCCAATCGGCGAGGTTGCCGCTGGTGACGGATGTGTCGCGCTTCGTAGGCAGGGCCACGCCCGTGATGGAGGGCGCCCCCCCGCACACATCATCGGCTTCCTTGTCGCAGGCCGAGAAAGCCACGGCGCTTAAGACCAGGGCACCGGCCCAAAGAGCGTTAAGCTGGGTAGGTAAGTTCATAGGAAATGTCGATTTACAGAGATGGAAACGACCATGTCCGAGTACCCGGCCGGCAGTAGCCACCGGCCGGGTAAGTCGGGCTACCAGCCGGGGTTGTTGCCGCCCAGGGCTTTGTTGGAGTTGACTTCTGAGATGGGAATCGGGTACAACAGGTGCTTTTGCTGACGGCGCTTGGGCACGTTGTTTTCGTCGATGTCGATGGCATTCATCACGGGCAGGTAAATGCCCCAGCGCAGCAGATCCCAGCGCCGGTCGCCCTCCAGGGCCAGCTCCCGCCGGCGCTCTTCCAGCACAAAAGAGCGGAACTCCTGCTGGCCTAAAGCGCCCACCTCGGAAGCACTGTTCCGCCGGCGGATCTTGTTGACGGCCTCGATGGCGTCAGCGGTTGGGCCGCCATTCACCTCGTTGGCGGCTTCGGCGAAGATCAGCAGCACATCGGGGTAGCGCAGGATGGGGAAGTAGAAGTCGCCGAGCGTAATCTTGTTGTCGGTTACGGCCTCGAACTTCCGCAGGCGGGCAATGCGGCCATCGTCCAGACCCGACTGATCAGTGGGCTGGTAGCCATACTTAGCCCGTTTGGCCGCGGCCTCGGGGCTCTGGTCCACACCCCGCACCACCAGGCTGTCGCTCAAGGGGTAGTAGTGCATGTTGTTGCCCCACATTTTCCAGCGGTGCAGCACGCCATCGGTGATGCGCTGGTCGTTTTTCTCAAACAGGTTGTTCCACTGGTAGGAGGTGCCAATCCAGCCCCCCTCGATTTCGTTGTCCTTGGCGGGGTCCAGGCGGCCGCGCCGGAAAAAGGAAATCTCATTGCCAAAGTCGGGGTGGTTGGACAGGGCCTGCACCGACCAGATATGCTCGCCGCGGTTGCGGCTGCCGAGGCTCCACACTTCCAAGTGGGAGCTGTAGAGCTGGTATTCCCCGCTGCTGATTACTTCCTGCGCCTTGTCGCGGGCGAGCTTGAAGTACTCAGCGGAGTTGAGGCCTTCCAGACCGGCCACCACGGTTTTGGTATGCGTCAGGGCCTGGGGCTCCAGGATAATCTTTTTGCCGGCCACCAGCTTATAGGCTTTGCCGCCCAGCACCGTTACCTGCCCGCCGGACAGAGAGCCGGAAGCCATGGTCAGGTACACTTTGGCCAGCAGGCTGCTGGCGGCTCCCTTGCTGGGGCGACCGGGCTCGTAGCCGGCATCCCGGGTAGAGGGCAGGTTTTCTTCGGCCAGCTTCAGGCTGCTGATGATGAAGGCATACACCTCCTTTACCGGGCGGCGGGGCTGCTGGGGGTCGGTGCCTTCGGCTACGGATTTTTCCAGCAGCGGCACGGCCCCGTAGGCCCGCACCAGCAGGAAGTAAGCCCAGCCCCGCAGGAAATAGAGCTGCCCCAGGGCTTTCTTCTTGGTAGCCTCGTCGGCCTCCATGGCCATGACCTGGGAAATCCCAAAGTTTGCGCGGTGAATGAGCGTATAGGGCCCGTTCCAGCCGTAGTCGATACCCCAGTAGGCCTGGTAGTTGCCCGCGCCCACGTCGCCGAAGGCCCAGCTGGGGCCGGTGGCATCGTCGGAGTCGTAGTCCCAGAGGTTGGGAAACGGCCCGTACCGGAACATGGCGCCGGAGGCCAGCGTGTTGAGGGCTCCGTTGGCAATTACGCTCGGGTCGGTGACCTGATCGGGGCTAACGAAATCCAGCGGTTTTTCTTCCAAAAAGTCCTTGCAGGCCGTTGTGGCGAGGGAAGCTGCAACGAGCAAGGCAAAAATTCTGATCTTTTTCATAGGATAAGAGGCTGCTCTTTGGCGGGGTTTAGAAGCCGGCACTAACGCCCAGGGTGAAGGTGCGGCTGTTCGGGTACGAGTTCATGTCCACTCCCCGGAACTGCGGGTTGCTGCCAAAGGCATTCACGTCCGGGTCGTACCACTTGTATTTCGTCGAGGTCCAGACGTTGCTCACGCTGGCGTACACGTTCACCGACTCGATGTAGCGCACGGGCTGCTTGAAAGCGTAGCCGACGTTGATGTTTTTCAGGCGCACGTAGGAGCCATCCTGCACCAGGCGGTCGGACAGGCGCACGGTGCGCGTATCGGCGGCCAGGGCCTTGGGCCAGGTAGCCGTGGCAGCCGTGGCGGGCGTCCAGCGGCCATCGTACACAAACTGCGGCACGTTGGCTACTTTGCCCATCCGGATCTGGTAGAGGTTTGTGTTTACCAGGTCGTTGCCCTGCACGCCCTGGAAGAACACGCTCACGCTCAGGTTGCCGTAGCTGAAGTTGTTGGTTACCCCGAAGTCGTAGTCGGGCGTGGTATTGCCGATAATCTGCCGGTCTTTGGCCGTGATGGCCGGGTCGTCGTCAAAGTTCTTGTACTTGATTTCGCCCACCATCATCTGCTGCACGGCCTCCGACTGGCTGGCGTAGTAAGGGTCCGCCATTACTTCGGCCAGGTTGTCGTAGAAGCCATCCTCGACGAAGCCGTAGACGGTGCCCAGCGGCTGCCCATTACGCTGCAGGAAGAAGTTGTCGAAGTTGTTGTAGAGGCTGCCGGCAAACTGATCCGCCGGCAGGTCCAGCATCTTGTTGCGGTTAAAGGAGATATTGGCGTTCAGGTTCCATTTAAACCGGGTCGTATTGACCAGGGCGCCATTGGCGGAAAGCTCCAGCCCCCGGTTCTGAATGGAGCCGAAGTTGACCAGCTGGGTAGGGAAACCGGTGCTGTTGGGAGTCTGAATCTGCTGGAGCAGATCGGACGTCTTTTTCGAGTACACGTCCACGGTGAAGTTGAAGCGGTTTTGCAGCACCCCCATATCCAGGCCGGCATCAAACTGGGCCGTGGTTTCCCAGATCAGGTTGGGGTTGCGCACGCCCAGGTACACTTCATCTGCGTAGCCTGGCTGCAGGGTGCCGTTTACCGGGTAAGCAAACGGGCTGAAGTGGGCCAGCGTGCCGTAGCTGCGAATTGCCTGGTTGCCCGTCTGCCCGTAGCCTACCCGAAACTTGAGCGTGCTGAAAGTGCCTAGGTTCTGCATAAAGCTTTCTTCGGCGGCATTCCAGGCCAGCGCGAAGGAGGAGAAGTTGGCAAACTTGTTATTGCTCGTAAACTTGCTCGACCCATCCCGGCGGAACGAGGCCGTGGCCAGGTAGCGCCCTTTGTAGCTGTAGTTTATGCGTCCCAGCATGGAGAGCAGTGCGTTTTCTGCCTTGCCGCTGCGCAGGTTTTTCTGGTCAATGCCCGCGCCCATGTTGTTGTTTTCCAGCAGGTCATCGGTGAAGCCACGCACCGACATATTCCGGTAGTAGGAATAGCCCGTTTCCCGGGTCAGGGCCGCTACCGCGTTGAGGGTATGGTCTTGGCCGAACGTGCGGTTGAAGCTCAGGATGGACTCCAGGGTGATACCGCGCCAGGTGTCGTCCTGGGTGAAGGCATAGCCGTTGGTAGTGCGCGCCTCCTGCAGTCGGCGGTTGTAGTACACTTCGCGGGTGTTGGTATTGTAGTTCACCCCGAGGTTTTGGCGGAAGTTCAGGTGCTCGTTAAACGTTAGCAAGGCATAGGTCGACGAGTAGATGCCCGTTGAGTTTGTCTTATCCTTGGCCGTGCGGGTATAGTTGTAGGGGTTTGCGGCGGCGTACCAGGAGGTAATATCTTCCCGAGCCTTGGAGGTAGCGGACGAAACCGGGTACGTGGGCGGGAAAAACAGCGCCGAGCTGATGATGCTGGCTTCGTTGCCGTTCGAGTTGGTTTTGCTCAGGTTGTAGCTTGTGAACGTGAGGTTGTTGTTGGTCCCCAGCTCAAGCCACTTATGCACCTTGCGGGCAATGTTCATCTGCAGCCCGTAGCGCTTAAAACCGGAGTTGTAGATAATGCCCTGCTGGTCGAGCATGTTGCCCGAAACCGAGTAAGTGCCCTTGTCGTTGCCGCCCGACATGCGCACCGTGTAGTCCTTTGTTACGGCGGTCCGAAAAATCTGGTCTTGCCAATCGGTGCCGGTGAAGCCATCGGGGTAAGAAGTGCCCCGCGTGCCATTCAGAAAGTCATCGGGCCCCGGCAGCAGTACCGTATCCCCCAGGGCCTGGTCGAAGCCTCTTTCGCCGGGAAATGGCAGGGTAGTCGGCGCGTTGCCGTTGTATTTTTCGGCGTTGAGCTGGGCCTCATTCTGAAACTGGGCGTACTGATACGCATTCAGCACCTTGATGCGCCGGGAAATCTGCGAGATGCTGGTATTGGCCACCACGTCAATCCGGTCACGGTCGTTGCGCCCTTTTTTGGTGGTAATCATGACGACTCCGTTGGCGCCCCGCGAGCCGTAGATGGCCGTGGCCGACGCGTCCTTCAGGATGTCCATGGACTCAATATCCTGGGGATTCAGAAACGACAGGGCGTTGGTCGACTGGCCGTTGCCGCCGGACGGATTAGCCCCGCTGGCCGAAGAGGCCGTCGAAGCCGGCGCGGTGAAGGGAATGCCATCAATAACGTAGAGCGGCTCACTGCCGCCCAGCACCGTGTTGGCGCCGCGAATGGTGAGGCTGATACCCGCGCCGGGCGCTCCGTCGCTGCGGTTTACCGTCACGCCGGCCACCTGGCCCTGCAGCCCCTGGTTGATGCTGGTTGGAATGGTTTTGAGCAGGTCTTCCGTTTTTACAGTCGCCACCGAGCCGGTTACGTCGCTTCGCTTGGCCGTACCATAGCCAATCACGACTACATCATTAAGGGTTTTCACATCCTCTAGCAGGGAGACGTTGATGGTGGTACGGTTTCCCACTGCCACTTCCTGCGTTACCAGGCCGATAAAGGAGAAAACGAGCGTCGAATTTGCGGATGGCACTTCAATAAGGTAAGTGCCATCCGCGTTCGACGTAGCACCAACGGTAGTGCCCTTCACGACCACACTTACCCCCGGCAGCTTGTCACCCTTGGTCGCATCCGTCACGATGCCTTTCACCAAGACTTGCGCAAAACCTTTAAAGGGCCCTGTGACCAGAGCAATTAGAAAAAGAAGGGGTAAAAACTTCTTCATACAACCTGTGGGGATATAAAAGGGTGAGCAGGAATCCGGGAAAGCAAGCAGGCAGGCACTACCAGAAAAGGGTGGCAGCTTTCTCTGCTCGGGGGGGACAGTGAATCGAGCTGTTTCATGCTGAAGGTGACAGGCGAGAATGAGTTACGTAATCGTTTGCGGTGTGAATATAGACAACTAAAACGTTTTAGCAAAAAAACCTTTTTTCTTCTTTCATGGCCCCACGCTTTTCGTTGGGGCAACACAAGCCAGCCCCAGGCCTGCTGGTCTGTTGTCGGCCCATTTCGCGGAAGCTCTGTTCTTTATGGCTTTTGAGGCCCTGAAGGCCAGCCCGTTGTCGGTATGCTCCCCAAAGAGGCTCAGGAGTTGCTGGGGCTGGCCAAAACTGGCCTTGGTCAACGCCGCATAGCCTGCGGCAGAGCCCCCAACGGATACCTCCTTCTATATAGTAACTCTTCCCTATTGGGCAAGCCACCCTGCCTTGGGCCTACGTAGACGCCGGGGCGCAGGCGGCAGCGTTTGCCCGCGTAAGCGTTCAGCCCCCGAAGCCGTATCTTTAAGGCACTATGGATATTAAGACCCTGATTACCGTTGATGAAGGGGTACTGGGCGGGCAGCCCGTATTTGCGGGTACGCGCGTACCGATAGAGTCCTTATTCGACCACCTGGAGGCCGGCGTTTCGCTGGCGGAGTTTCTCAACGATTTCCCCACGGTGAGCCGGGAACAAGCGGAAGCCGTGCTGGAAATAGCCAATAAGCTGCTCACCTCTCGCAATGTAGCGCACTGGTATGCGGCTGTTGCTTGACGAAAACCTGCCGAAACGGCTGAAAGCTGATTTTCCGGAGCATGACGTGTGTACCGTGCGCGACAAAGGGTGGAACGGCGTGAAGAACTGGGAGCTGCTGAAATTCATGCTGGCCGAGGGTGCCGACACCCTGCTCACCTTCGACAAGAACCTGCAGCATCAGCCGAATTTCGGAGAGTACACGCTTACCGTCTACGTGCTGTCGGCCCTCATCAACCAGTACAGCGTCCTAATGGCCTTGTCGGCCCAGGTCAGGCAGCAGCTAGGCAGCCCCGGCTTACCCGTTGGCCCGGTTGTGCTACAAGAGCCGAAACGCCGAATCGCTCGGTGCGGCCCTTACCATCTACAGTGTACAACTCACCGGCTGGCTCCGCGCTTACCGCCTCAACTGCTGCGGCCGCTGGCCATTGGCCCGGCGCTGTAGGCGATGTGGCAAGGGCAGCGGGTAGCAATACAGATTAAACCAAGGGTATATTGCTGACAGGTAAGCCTATAGCTACAGCTAGCCTGTAAGCTAGGTAAATGAAACTAGTCGACAGTTACGGCTATAGGAATACTGAAATCAAAGCTGAGCAAGGGTGTTCAAAACACTTCTAAATCAATTCAAAAATGAAAGGAAAATATCTCCAGAAGTCATTCATTTGGCTATTATTAATAAGCTTGCCATTTACGGTATTTTCTCAGTCAGCAGAGTTTACAATTCAAGATATAAAATTTGAAAGCCAAGGCATTACGCTTGCTGGATCAATTCTAAAACCTAAGAATCCGTTTGCAGCAGTTGTAATTGTTCACGGGTCTGACCCTGTGAAGAGAGAAATGGATTTCGCAAAGCGTATTGCTAGAGAAGGCATTGCCGTACTAACATACGATAAGCGTGGAGTAGGAGAATCTGGGGGAGTGTACGTAGGTCCGTCTGTTGGCACGAACAATATTGACACCACCAATCTTAACCTATTATCCCGCGATGCAAATGAGGCCGCAATAACACTTCAAAAGTATTTAAAAGACAAAAAAACACCAATTGGATTAGTTGGGTTTAGTCAAGCAGGATGGATCATCCCAATTTCTGCTAGCAGAAACAAACAGATACAATTTATGATTTTGTTTAGTGGTCCTACGATTACAACTTTAGAACAGCTCCGATTCCAGTTTTACACAAATGGTAATAATAATTTCTGGAAAAATCACACAGAAGCAGATGCTCGGGAGCACACTAAGAATGACCCGGACAAGTATCAATTTATTGCCACTGATCCAAAAGTCAATCTGGATATCCTTCCGATTCCCGGACTTTGGATTTTTGGAGAACAAGACATACAAATCCCTGTGAAGTTGTGCATAGATCAATTAAATACCTTTAAAGCAAAAGGAAAAGCCTATGAATACGTCCTATTCCCCGCATTGGGTCATAATACCGCATTCGACAGCAACACAACGCCTTTCGATATTTCAATCCAGTGGGTAAAGCAGAAATTTTTGAATATCAAGAAGTTTAAAGAACCAAAATAAAATAGGCCTACTGAGGTTTACAATAAAAATACGCTCGTTCCCAATACCAAAGCGTTAATCAGGCCCTTTTCTACATACAAAACCGCCCCGCAACTTCACGGTTACGGGGCGGTTTGCGTTGCGGCAAGTGGCAGCAATTACAGCAGCTTGTCAATCATCACGGGTAAGTCGCGGACGCGCTTGCCGGTGGCGTGGAACACGGCGTTGGTAATGGCGGCAGCCACGCCCAGCATGCCCACCTCGCCGATGCCTTTCACGCCCAGCGGGTTCACGATGTCGTCTTCCTCCTCCACAAACAGCACGTCGATGTCGTGGATATCGGCGTTGACGGGCACGTGGTACTCGGCGTAGTTGTGGTTCATGTAGCGGCCGAACTTGTGGTCCATCACCGTTTCCTCCATTAGCGCCATGCTGATGCCCCACACCACCGAGCCTAATACCTGAGAGCGGGCTGTTTTGAGGTTGAGGATGCGGCCGGCAGCCACGGCATTCACCACGCGCGTTACGTGCACGGTGCCCAGTTCCTCGTCCACCTTCACCTCCGCAAACACAATGTTGTGGGAGTGCAGGGAGTACTGCTGCTGCTTGAGCATGTTGGGCATAGCCGAGCTGTCGGCTTCTACCTTGGTTTCGCCGCTGGCCTGCAGCACGTCGCGCAGCACTACGGCCTGGCTGGCATCGGAGCGCAGCCGGATCTGGCCGTTCACGAACTCCACGTCTTCCAGCTTGGCACCTTTCAGGGGCGAGTCGTCCAGCTTCTGGGCCAGCTTGAGCAGCTTTTCGCCCAGGGCCTCGCAGGTGTTCTTCACGGCCGTGCCTACCGAAGCAGCCGTCCAGGAGCCGCCCTGCAGCGGGGCCTCGGGCAGGTCGGTGTCGCCGAGCTTAAAGGTGACAGCCTCGATGGGCAGGCCCAGCGTTTCGGCCGCAATCTGCGTCATGATGGTGTAGGTGCCCGTGCCATTTTCGCCGGCCGCGCTGGATACCGTCAGGTGCCCATCGGCGGTGATGGAGGCTTTGGCAGCCGATTTCTGCTGCGTAGCATCCCACACGCCGCCGCCAATGCCCCAGCCGATGAGCTTGCCGTCTTTGTCGCGCATGGAGCCCGGAGCCTGGGTTCGCTTGTCCCAGCCGAATTTGGCCGCGCCCTGGTGGTAGCATTCGCGCAGCTTTTTGCTGCTGAAGGGCTTGTCCTGGTTCTGGTCCCGCTCGGCGTAGTTGCGCAGGCGGAACTCCAGCGGGTCGAGGCCGGCCTCGTAGGCCATTTCGTCCATGGCAATTTCCAGCCCAATGGAGCCGGTAGCCGCCCCGGGGGCGCGCATGTCGAGGGGGGTGTATACGTCGAGCTTGGCCAGCTGGTAGCCCAGCTTGACGTTGTCGCACTGGTAGAGCATGCCGCTCCAGTTTACCACGTTCTCGGTGTAGTCCTCAAACCGGGAGGTTTCGTGGAGGGCGTGGTGCTGCAGGGCAGCCAGGGTACCATCGGCGTTGGTGGCCAGCTTGAGGTACTGCAGCGTGTGCGGCCGATGCCCGAAGGAGAACATCTGCTGGCGCGTGAGCGTGAGGCGCACCGAGCGTTTCAGCTCCAGCGCCGCCATAACGGCCAGAAACACCGAGTACTGGGGCCGCAGCCCCGAGCCAAAGCCCCCACCCATGTACTCATTCACCACCCGGCAGTCGTCCTTCTTCAGCCCGAAGATTTTGGTGAGGTACTGCTGCACGTTGTACACGCCCTGGGTTTTGTCGTAGGCCGTGATTTTACCTTCCCCGCGCCACTCGGCGGTGGTGGCAAACAGCTCCATGGGGTTGTGGTGCTGGGCGCCGTGCACGTACTCAGCCTCCATGCGGTGCGGGGCTTCCTCCCAGGCCTTGTCGGGGTTGCCACGAGGCGGGGGCGGCGGCATATAGCCGGTTTTGCCCCGACCCGGCTCGAAGCCGTCTTCGCGCTTGGTTTCGAGGCTGGTTTCGTGCTTCTCCTGCTCGTATTCGATGCGCAGCAAGGAAGCCGCATACCGAGCCAGTTCAAAATTCTCGGCCACCACCAGGGCCACGGGCTGCTGGCTGAACTTGATTTCGTTATCGTGCAGGGGCCGGAAGGGCGAGCCGCCGGGAGCCACCTGGTCCTTATAGCTCCTATCAAACCAGGCCAGCGACGGTACGTTCTCGTGCGAGAATACCTGGAGCACCCCCGGCAGGGCCAGCACCTCATCGGCGTGAATCTTGGTGATTTTGCCCTTGGCAATGGGGCTGCTGATTACCCAGCCGTACGTCAGGTCGGGCACGGCGTACTCGGCCGCGTACCGGGCCGTGCCGGTTACTTTTGCCGGACCATCAACGCGACTGGTGGGCTTGCCTATGTGGTTGGTCGTGCTCATGGATTCGAGTTTAGAAAGACGTCGGATGCGGTTTGCGAGCCTTCTACGGCCTGCTTGAGGGCCCGCACAATGGCGCGCTTGGCCAGCTCAATCTTGAAGTCGTTGGAGCCGTGGCCCTGGGCGTTTTCCAGCACTTTGGCCGCAGCCCGGGCAAAGGTTTCCACGGTAGCGGGCTGGCCCTTGAGCAGGTTCTCGGCCTCCTGGTCGCGCCAGGGCTTGTGGGCCACGCCGCCCAGCGCCAAACGAGCATCCCGGATGGTGTTGCCGTCCAGCTCCAGCGCCGCCGCCACCGATACCAGGGCAAAGGCGTAGCTGCTCCGGTCGCGCAGCTTCAGGTAGCTGAAGTTCTTCTCGAAGCCCTTGGCTGGCAGATCGAGGCTCACAATCAATTCGCCGGGCTCCAGGGTGTTGTCCTTTTCGGGCTGGTTACCGGGCAGGCGGTGGAAGTCGTCGAAGGCAATGCTCCGCTCCCCGTTGGGGCCGCTCACGCGCACCGTGGGAGCCAGCGCCGCCAGGGCCACGCACATGTCCGAAGGGTGGGTAGCAATGCACGAATCGCTGGTGCCCAGGATGCCGCACACCCGGTTGTAGCCCCCGATGGCCGAGCAGCCCGAACCCGGCTCCCGCTTGTTGCAGGGCGTGGCCAGGTCGTAGAAGTAGTAGCAGCGGGTACGCTGCATGAGGTTGCCGCCGTTGGTGGCCATGTTGCGCAGTTGGGGCGAAGCTCCGGCCAGAATGGCCTGGTTCAGCAGTGGGTAGCGGCTTTTCACCTCCTCGTGCCAGGCGGTGTCGGCGTTAGTCGCCGTGGCGCCCAGGCGCAGCCCGCCGTCGGGCAGGTTTTCGATATCGGACAGGGGCAGCTTGCCCACGCTCACGAGATGGGTAGGGCGCGCCACATTTTCCTTCATCAAATCGATGAGGTTGGTGCCGCCCCCTATATAGGCCGCGTCGGGTCGCCCCGACTGCTCGCGCACGGCATCGGCAACAGCCGTAGCGCGGTGGTAAGTAAATGAGTTCATTTTGAAGAGCTTAGATGGAAGAACTTAGAGCTTAGAATGGGCAGGGTATACCAGAAACAGAACTAGCTAAGCTCTAACTTCTATGCTCTGAGCTCTTCCTGTCCACCACTTCCTTCACGGCGTTAAGGATGCCCACGTAGGCGCCGCAACGGCACACGTTGCCGCTCATGTGCTCCCGAATTTCGGCCTCGGTGTGGGCACGGCCTTCGTTGAGGAGGCCCTGGGCCGAGCAGATCTGGCCGGGCGTGCAGTAGCCGCACTGGAAGGCGTCGTGGTCGACAAAGGCCTGCTGCAGGGGGTGCAGGGTTTCGGGCGTGCCGAGGCCTTCAATGGTGGTGATGTCCTCGTCCTCGTGCATCACGGCCAGGGTGAGGCAGCTGTTGATGCGCTTGCCATCTACCAGCACGGTGCAGGCCCCGCACTGGCCATGGTCGCAGCCCTTCTTGGTGCCGGTGAGGTGCAGGTACTCGCGCAGGGCATCGAGCAGCGTGGTCCAGGGGGCAAGCTGGAGGGTATGCTGCTGGCCGTTGATGGTGAGGCGAACCGGGCCGGTAGGCGGCGGTGCGGCCACCCCGCCGGCACGGGCCGCGGAGTTGGTCGGTTGCTGGGTCATAGAAAGAAGTTGAGGTGATGGAGTGGATAGGCGGAGACCAGCAAGGGCTAAGCTCGCCAGTAGCTTATCGGCTTACGAGGCCAAGCGCTTGGGCGTTATGCTTTGCGGCGTATTTCACCTGTACAAAATCCTATCCTTGCTTTTCTTCCTCACCGGCTGCCTATTGATCAGCCCATTAGCTGTTTATCCGGATTCTGTCTAAACAGCTCAACTATTTGAAATTCAATTGCTCCTTGCCTATTCCCTCTATCGTTATATTATTCCCAATATAGCGAAAACCCCGCCCGCTACCCCCGCCCGGCCCGCAGCCGGCTCAACGACTCCGGCGTGATACCCAGGTAGGCGGCAATGTGGCGCTGGGGCAGCCGCCGGGCCAGCGTGGGGTACAGCTTTTGAAACTCCTGGTACCGGGCCTCGGCCGGGGCGCTCAGCACCCCAATCAGCCGGCGCTGCATGGCTACCAGGCTGTTCTGCAACAGCTCGTAGAAAAACGCCTGAAACTCCGGCCCCAACGCCGGCAGCTGCCCGTACAGCCCCGCCCCAAATAGCAGCACCTCTGAGTCTTCCAGCGCCTCAATGGTGAACAACGCCGGCGCGTGGTGGCGCAGGCTGTGCTGGTCGGCAATCCACCAGTTTTCGGGCGCAAACTGCAGGATGTGCTCTTTCTGCCGGGCATCCGTCACGTAGCTGCGCAGGCACCCCCGCACCACAAACGCCCCGAACCGCGCCGGCTCGCCCTGCCGCCCCAGCATCTCCCCCTTCGCCAGCTGCCGCGGCGTGAGCAGGCCAGCCAGGGTAGCAAACTGGGTTTCGGTCAGCGGAAGCTTGTGGTGGAAGTAAGCACGGAGGGCGTCGAGCATGGCGTGAGAATGGGAATTGTCATCCTGAGCATGTCGCGCATCAAGCGAGGAAGAAGGACCTTGTCACGAATGCACGGTTGCTTCTTTGGTTTTTTTAGCCCGCAGAGGGCGCAGAGGTTTCCGCAGAAGACGCAGAGTAGTTCTGTAGTAATAAGGTCCTTCTTCCTGGCTTGATGCGCGACATGCTCAGGATGACAGCTGTAAGTTACAACCCATATGTAACCTGCAGGTAGTAGAGCCCGCCCACGCTGGGGCCGCCGAGGTAGCTGGCGTAGTAGTGGTTGAGCACGTTGCTGGCTCCTAACTTGAAGCGCAGGTTGGGCTCGGGCAGACGGTAGCTGAGTTGGGCGTCGAGGGTGCCGTAGGCGGGCACGTAGCCGGTTACCAGGAAGGTTTGGGAGTAGTAGCGTTGCTGCCAGTGGTAGTTCAGGCCAAAACCGAAGTTCTTCACCACGTTTTCGTTGCCCAGACTCGCGTTGGCGGCCCAGCGCGGGGTGTTGAAGCCATCCTCCAGCCCGTCGCCTGACTCGGTGCGGCGCAGGCGGGCGTAGGTGGTGCTGGCTCCGGCCAGGTAGCCACCGGCCACCTCGTAGCGCAGCCCTAGGGAGCCGCCGTAGTTGTACACCCGGCTGCGGGAGTTGGTCCAGAGGCGGTAGCGGGCCTGGCCGGCGCGGGCGCTCAGGGCGGTGGCCACGGAGTTCAGGTCGGAGCCGGGGGGCATAGGCTGGCCGGTGGCATCCAGTGGTACGTAGGCTTCCACCTGGGCAATAAAGTCACGGTAGGTGTTGGCGTAGAAATCCACGTCGGCCAGCAGGCGGCCGCCGGGCAGCAGCGCCGCCTTATAGCCCAGTTCGATGGAGTTGATGTGCTCGGGCCGCAGGTAGGTGTAGAGGTTCTTCACTAGTAGGCCCTGGTTCTGGCTGATGGCCTGGCTGCGCGAGAGGCCGCCGGTGTTCACGCCCCGGGTCACGGCCGCGTTGAAGGCATCAATGGAACTGCGCAGGTAGCTGTTCTCAAATACCCCGTCCGACATCACCCTGAGTCCCCCGATGCGCTTCACCTGCCCGCTGTTTACGTTGGAAAACCCCTCAAACAAGCTCGGAAACCGGTAGCCGCTCTGGTAGCTCACCCGGAAGTTGTGGCGCTGGGTGGGCGAGTACACGGCCGTGAGGCGCGGGTTGAAGCGGGTACTGAAGTAGTCGTTCTTATCGGCCCGCAGCGTGGCCGTCAGGCGCACTTTCTCCTGCCACAGCCGCGCCCCAGCCTGCACGAAGCCGCCGGTTTTGCCGTAGGTGAGCGTACTGTACGGGTCCTCCCCCGCCGCGGGGTTGATGAAGTAGTTGCCGTCGGGCTGAATGAAGTAGGTGCGGTGGTCGAGGCCCAGCAGCACGTCGGCCCAGGCGGGCAGGGCTTTGCCGCCGCCCCGGCGCAGGGCTTCGCCGAGGTTCAGTTGTCCTTCCAGGTGCAGCATATCGGCCTGCACGCGCAGGGCCGCGCCCTGGTCCCAGTTGTTGCTATCGGCCAGCTCGCGCAGGCGCTGCTGAAACTCCGGAGTGCCGGGCTGCAAACGGCCGGCATCGGCGGCGGTGCGGGCCGTGGCGTGCGCCTGGGCTACCGACTGGCCGGCCTGCGCGGCGGCGTTCCAGGCGGCGGTGTAGTCCTGGTTCCAGCGGGCATCGGGCTTGAAGCTGCGGTCCAGGTTTTCGGCCATGCTGCGCAGGTTATAGCTGCGGCCGGTGTTTTCCTGGGTGAAGTAGGCCCGGGCCTGCACCACGGGGCCGGTGAGCTGCAGGGCATGCTGCTGCAGGTGGTAGTTGTCGAGCCGGAACCGGTTGCTGCGCTGGTACACGTTGTCGAAGTTGGCTCCGCGGTAGGTGTAGGCCAGCTCCGTTTTGTCGGTGAGCTTGTAGTGCAGGGCCGCGTCGTACTTCAGGGTTTGCAGCTGGTAGTCGGTCACGTCTTGCTCCCGGTACCCGGTGCGGGCTACTTGGTAGCTTTTGCCGCCCAGCGTCAGCGTCGAGCGGTTCGATGATTCGTTGCCGTAGCTGCTCACAGGGTCGCGGGCCGGGTTATCGGCCCCCAGCAGACTAGTAGTGGCGTTGCCGTTGGGGTTGATGTCGGTTGGGTCGCGGGCAATCCAGTCGTAGCCGCGCAGGTAAGTACCGTTCACTTTGAATGCCCACTTCGGCGCCAGCACCTTGGCGTAACGCACACTGGTTTCGGAAAAGGCGTGCGCGCCGGTGGCCGGGTCGTTGAGGTGATTGATGCCCGTTTTCTGCTGCACGCTCAGGCCAGGGCTGCGGAACGGGTTGCGGGTGCTGAAGTTGGCCAGCCCGTTGATGGCGTTGAGCCCGTACAGGGCCGCGGCCGTGCCCGGCACCAGCTCCACGGTCTGAATATCCAAATCACTCGGCCCCAGCACGTTCCCAATGGGCCCGCCAATGTGTGGGGCCTGGTTGTCGATGCCGTCCACGAGCTGGGCGAAGCGCACGTTGGTGGTGTTGCTGAAGCCCCGGGCGTTCAGCACCCGAAACCCTAGGCTGGGCGTTATCATCTGCACGCCCTTCAGGTGCTCAATAGCATCAAAAAACGACGCCGCGGGTGTGAGCCGCAGTTGGCGGGCGTTGAGCTTCTCTACTGTTACGGGCGACTGCAGGATGCTTTCCTCCACCTTCGAGGCCGTCACCACCACCTCCCCCAGCCGCGTGGTGTCGGCGGGGGCCTGGGCGTGGGCCAGTATCGGAAGCAGCAGCAACAGAGCGGGCGTAACGTGTTTCATGCGCTATATTTTTCCAAACATAACGAACAAGGCGCACCCAGGTTTCCCGCAGCGGACGTGGAGGTCATCCTTCGGCGTCCGCTGTGCAACTTCTGCGTCCGTTGCGGGGACCGACGTCAGAATAACCGTTCAGCCTCCGCCGCCAGAAACGCCTGAAACCGGGCCTGCAGGCCCTCGAACGCCGCAATCAGTGCCTCGCCCTCTGCAGTTACCACGGTGCCGCCGCCGCGCTTGCCGCCGGCTTGGGTGAGCACCAGCGGCCGGGCGCTCTGGGCGTTCAGGGACGACACCAAATCCCAGGCCCGCTTATACGACATTTCCATTTCCTGCGCCGCCCGGGAGATGGAGCCCTGCTCCTGAATATGCCGGAGCAGTTCCAGCCGCCCGATGCCCATAAACCGGTCGTCGGCGGATTCTATCCAGAGGCGGCCGGTCAGGCGGAAGGTCAGGTCGGGGCGCAGCAGGTTTTTCATACCTTAAATATCGGTGATTGGACCGTTTTGAAATTGTAGTGGTGGCCGCCTGGATTACCGGGCGCGGCAGGGGCTAACCTACGTCAATACGCAGATTTAGCCGGTTCCACCCGCAAATTTCGGGAAAGGCCGTCCGGGTTAGAAACCGGAAAAAATGCCTTTAACGGCTGGTTTGGGCAATAATGGTGTGGTACGTTGCTACTTCGGACCTACTGCCGGAGGTCATGTTTCACCGTTGTACTCTGCGTCTCCCCATGGAGCTAGCTGCGCCCCAGGGCCTATACCGCCCCGAATTTGAACACGATGCTTGTGGCACCGGCTTTATAGCCTACGTCGACGGACGTAAATCGCACCAGGTAGTAGCCGATGCGCTGACTATTCTGGAAAATATGGAGCACCGCGGTGCCTGCGGCTGCGACGCCGACTCCGGCGACGGAGCGGGGCTGCTGTTGCAGCTGCCCCACTGGTTTTTTCTGGAAGAATGTACTAAGCTGGGCATCCGGCTGCCCGAGCCGGGTGAGTACGGCGTGGGCATGCTCTTCCTGCCGAAAAACGCCGAAGCCCAGCAAGTCTGTCACGAAATTATCAGCGCGGCGGCGGCTCAGCTGGGCTTCCCGGTACTGGGCTACCGCCCCGTGCCCGTAAACCCAGCCGGCATTGGCCCTACGGCCCTGGCCGCCGAGCCGGATATGGAGCAGCTGTTTGTGGGCCGCCCAACCGGGGTGGCGACGCCCGAAGAATTTGAGCGGAAGCTGTACGTGTTGCGGCGGCTTATCAACCGGGAAGCGGCCCGGCTGCTGCCCCAGGAAGACGTGTACTTTACGTCCCTGTCCTGCCGCGTTATCATTTACAAAGGCCAGCTAACCACCTACCAGGTGCGGGGGTATTTCCCCGAGCTGTCGGACGAGCGGGTAACGTCGGGGTTTGGCATGGTGCACTCGCGCTTTTCCACCAACACCTTCCCCTCCTGGCGGCTGGCCCAGCCCTTCCGCATGCTGGCCCACAATGGGGAAATCAACACCCTGCGTGGCAACCTCAACTGGTTTTTTGCCGGCCTGCCCTCCTACCTCTCGCCGTATTTCACGGCCGAGGAAATGGACATTCTGCTGCCCGTCATCAACGCCAACCAGTCGGATTCGGCCTGCCTCGACAACATTGTGGAGCTACTGCTGCACTGCGGCCGCAGCCTGCCCCACGTGATGATGATGCTGGTGCCCGAAGCCTGGGACGGCAACGAGCAGATGGACCCGCTCAAAAAGGCTTTCTACGAGTTTCACGCCACGTTTATGGCGCCCTGGGACGGCCCCGCCGCCCTGCTCTTCACCGATGGCCGCATGATTGGGGCCATGCTCGACCGCAACGGCCTGCGCCCACTGCGCTACGCCGTCACCAACGATGGGCGGGTGCTGGTAGCTTCCGAAGCCGGGGTGCTTGGCCTGGGCCTGCCCGAAGCCACCGTGGTGCGCAAAGGGCGCCTGCAGCCCGGCAAGATGCTGCTGATTGATACCGTAGCCGGGCAGATTATCACCGATGAGGAGCTCAAAGCCCAGGCGGCTACCCGCCAGCCTTATGGACAGTGGCTGAGCGAGTACCAGATCCGGCTGGAAGAGCTACCCGAGCCCCGCCTGGTGTTTACCGATCTGGCCGCCGAATCGGTGTTTAAGTACCACCAGGTGTTTGGCTACACCCGCGAGGATATTGACACGATTCTGACGCCCATGGCCCTGGAGGGCAAGGAGCCCATTGGCTCCATGGGCGTGGACTCGCCGCTGGCCGTGCTGTCGGATCAGCCCCAGCACCTGAGCAGCTACTTCAAGCAGTTCTTTGCCCAGGTAACCAACCCACCCATCGACCCCATTCGGGAGCGGCTGGTGATGAGCCTGGCGACCTTCATCGGCAACAACGGCAATATCCTCGACGAGGACAAGATGCACTGCCACTGCGTGGCTTTGCGCCAGCCCATTCTTACCAACCACGAGCTGGAAAAGCTGCGCAGCATCGACACGGGGCTGTTCAACGCCAAAACCATCAACACCTACTTCCGGGCCGATGGCAAGCCCGGCGCCCTGCAGGCGGGCCTGGACCGCCTCTGCCGCTACGCTGAGGACGCGGTAGACGACGGCTTCGAAGTACTGATTCTCTCCGACCGCGCCCTTGACTCGGAGCACGCAGCTATTCCTTCCCTACTAGCCGTGTCAGCCGTGCATCACCACCTGATTCGCAAGGGCTACCGGGGCTCCGTGGGGCTGGTGGTAGAAGCCGGCGACGCCTGGGAAGTGCACCACTTTGCTTGTCTGCTGGCCTTCGGGGCTACGGCCATCAACCCCTACCTGGCGCTGTCCACCATCCGGACCATGCACTACGAAGGTCGTTTCCGCACTGGCCTGGCCGTGCCTAAGCTGGAAGCCAACTACATCAAGGCCGTGTGCGACGGGCTGCTGAAGATTTTCTCCAAGATGGGCATCAGCACCTTGCAGTCCTACCACGGGGCGCAGGTGTTCGAGATTCTGGGCATCAACCGCGACGTGGTGGACGCTTACTTCGCCGGGGCCGTGACGCGCATCGGCGGCCTGGGGCTGGATGAAATTGCCCGGGAAACCCTGTTCAAGCACTTCCAGGGGTTCCGGAGCAGCACGCTCGAAGAGCAGACGCTGCTCCCGGAAGGGGGCGTGTACCAGTGGCGCCGCCGCGGCGAGGCTCACCAATTCAATCCCGAATCGGTACACCTGCTCCAGCATGCCACGCGCACCGGCTCCTACGAAACCTACCAGCGCTACGCCCGCCTGGTGAATGCCCCGGATAAAGGGGCCTTCACCCTGCGGGGCCTGCTGGATTTCGCTCACCACCGCCCGGCCATAGCCCTGGACGAGGTAGAGCCCGCCGAAAACATCATGCGGCGCTTTGCCACGGGGGCTATGTCGTTTGGCTCCATCTCGCACGAAGCCCATAGCACCCTGGCCATAGCTATGAACCGCATCGGGGGCAAGAGCAACACCGGGGAAGGCGGCGAAGACCCCATGCGCTACGAAGTGATGGAAAACGGCGACTCCATGCGCTCGGCCATCAAGCAGGTGGCCTCGGCCCGGTTTGGCGTGACGGCCCACTACCTCACCAACGCCGACGAGCTGCAAATCAAGATGGCCCAGGGTGCCAAGCCCGGGGAAGGTGGTCAGCTGCCCGGCCATAAGGTAGATGAGTGGATTGCGAAAGTGCGTCACTCTACGCCCGGCGTGGGCCTCATCTCGCCCCCACCCCACCACGACATCTACTCCATCGAAGACCTGGCCCAGCTCATCTTCGACTTGAAAAATGCCAACCGCGCCGCCCGCATCAACGTGAAGCTGGTGAGCAAAGCCGGCGTAGGCACTATTGCCGCCGGCGTTGCCAAAGCCCACGCCGACGTAATTTTAATTGCGGGCTATGATGGCGGTACCGGCGCTTCGCCCATCAGCTCCATCCGGCACGCGGGCTTACCCTGGGAACTGGGCCTGGCCGAAGCGCACCAGACCCTGGTGCGGAATCAGCTGCGCAGCCGCGTGGTGCTCCAAACCGATGGGCAGCTGAAAACCGGCCGCGACCTGGCCATTGCGACGCTGCTGGGCGCCGAAGAATGGGGTGTGGCGACTGCTGCCCTAGTGGCCGGCGGCTGCGTGATGATGCGCAAGTGCCACCTCAACACCTGCCCAGTAGGTGTAGCTACTCAGGACCCGGAGCTGCGGCGCCTGTTCAGTGGCAAGCCCGAGCACATTGTCAACTTGTTCCGGTTCTTGGCCGAGGAGCTGCGCGAAATCATGGCCTCACTGGGCTTCCGCACCATCAATGAAATGGTGGGCCGAGCCCAGTTTTTGAAGCCCCGCCCGAATATTCAGCACTGGAAAGCCCGCCACCTCGACCTGCGCGACCTGCTGTACCTGACCTCCCCGGAGCCCGGCAGCACCCTGCACCACAGCGAAGATCAGGACCACGGCCTCGACCATATTCTGGACTGGCAGTTGCTGGAACACGCCCGCCCGGCCCTGGAGCAACAGCAGCCCGTGCAGGCCGAGTTTACCGTGCGCAACATCGACCGGACCCTAGGCACCTTACTTTCCAATGAAATAACCAAGCGCTACCATGCAGCCGGCCTGCCCGAGGGCACTATCAACTACACCTTCCGGGGTTCGGCCGGCCAGAGCTTTGGCGCTTTCAGCGTGCGGGGCCTGTCGTTCCGCCTGGAAGGCGAGGCCAACGACTACGTGGGTAAAGGCCTGAGCGGAGCGCAGCTGGTTATCTACCCGGCCGCCAATGCCAGCTTTGTACCGGAGCAGAACATCATCATCGGCAACGTGGCCCTGTACGGCGCTACTTCCGGGGAACTATTCGTGCGCGGGCAGGCTGGGGAACGGTTTGCCGTGCGCAACTCTGGGGCCACGGCCGTGGTGGAAGGCGTGGGCGACCATGGCTGCGAGTACATGACCGGGGGCCGGGCTCTGATTCTGGGCCGCACCGGGCGCAACTTCGCCGCTGGCATGAGCGGGGGTATTGCCTGGGTGTACGATGCCGATGGCACCTTCCCGGCCAATTGCAACCCCGAAATGGTGGAGCTGGATCCGCTCGATGCCGACGACGAAACCACCATTCAGCACCTGCTGCACCGCCACCTGGAGCTGACGGGCAGTCAGCTGGCGGCCTTCCTGCTGGGCAACTGGCCCGAGGAAGCGCGCAAATTCGTGAAAGTGTTTCCCTCGGAATACAAGAAGGTGCTGCAGAAGGCGCGCTTCGAAACGGTGCAGTAACGCCAGGCAATCAACTACAGAACAAGCATTATCATGGGCAATAGCACGGGTTTCAAGGAATTTCAGCGGGAGCTACCGACCAAAGCGGCCCCGCAGGAGCGCGTGGCGCACAACCGGGAGTTCGTAGGTCAATACACCGAGACGCAGCTGCACCAGCAGTCGGCGCGCTGTATGGAGTGCGGCATTCCCTTCTGCCACTCGGGCTGTCCGCTGGGCAATATCATTCCGGAGTTCAACGATGCGGTGTACCGCCAGGATTGGGAGCAAGCTTACCAGATCCTGAGCTCTACCAACAACTTTCCGGAGTTTACCGGCCGTATTTGTCCGGCTCCCTGCGAGTCGGCCTGCGTGCTGGGTATTCATGCTGCCCCGGTAGCCATTGAGGAAATCGAGCGACACATTATCGAAACGGCCTTTGCCAAAGGCTACGTGCAGCCCACGGCGCCGGTGCTCAAAACCGGCAAGAAAGTGGCCGTAGTGGGCTCGGGACCGGCTGGGCTAGCCGCCGCTGCCCAACTGGTGCGCGCCGGCCACGCCGTAACGGTGTTTGAGCGCGACGACCGGCCCGGGGGCCTGCTGCGCTACGGCATTCCCGATTTCAAGCTGGATAAATGGGTAATTGACCGGCGCATTCGCCTGATGGAAGAAGACGGGGTGGTGTTTCGGTGCAACACCGAAATCGGGCGCGACGTGCCCGCTTCGGAGCTGGCTCGCTCCTTCGATGCCGTGGTGCTAGCGGGTGGAGCCCTGGTGCCGCGCGACTTGCCCATTCCGGGCCGGGAGCTGTCGGGCATTCACTTCGCCATGGATTACCTTACCCAGCACAACCGCCGCGTAAGTGCGCTGCCTATTGATGCCCAGGAACTACTGGCTACCAGCAAGGACGTGGTAGTCATCGGTAGCGGCGACACGGGCTCCGACTGCGTGGGCACGGCCAACCGTCAGCAGGCGCGCTCCGTCACGCAGTTTGCCCTCATGCACCAACCGGCGCCCGAGCGGCCCAACTACGAGCCCTGGCCTCATTATCCTACCGCCATGTTCCGCACCAGCACGTCCCACGAAGAAGGCTGCCAACGCTACTGGGGTGTCAATACCAAAGCCTTCCTAGGCGACGAAAATGGCCATGTGCGGGCCTTGCTGGTGACGGACGTGACCTGGGAAACCGACGTACTGGGCCGCCGCCTGGCCTTCAGCGAGGTAGAAGGCTCGGAGCGCGAAATCCCCTGCGAGCTAGCCTTGCTGGCCCTGGGCTTTGCCTCCCCGCAATACGAAGGCCTGCTCGAGCAGCTAGGTGTGGCGCTGGATGAGCGCGGCAACGTGCGCACTGCTTCCGACAACGACTTCCTGACCTCCCAGTCCAATGTATTCGTGGCAGGCGACATGCGCCGGGGGCAGTCGTTGGTTGTGTGGGCTATTTCCGAAGGCCGAGAGGCTGCCCGGCAGGTGGATATTTTCCTGACCGGCAAAACTGCTCTACCCAGCAAGGATGCGGTGGGGATGTTCGGGTAGGCTCATGAAAAACCTGTCATCCTGAGCGCAGCGAAGGACCTTAGCACTACTGAACGATTTGTTCTCACGTAACAAGGTCCTCCGCTACGCTCAGGATAACAGACGTGGAAGAAAAACGAAACGCCCGCTACAAGTAGCGGGCGTTTCGTTTTTCGGCCTTCCTATAACTCTAAAATGGCGGGGGGCCGTCGTCAAAGGTGCTGCGAGGGAAAGGCTGGGTGGGCGGCGGACCGTCGTTGTTGATGCGGGAGCCCAGCCGGATGGTGTTGGGCGTGAAGCCAGTCTGCTCATCGAAGCTGCTGGGCGGGAAAGCGCCGGGGTTGAAGTTCGCGTCGCCGAAGCCTCCGCCCCCGCCGTCGAGGTCGGCAAACTTGGTGAACTTGCCGATGAACTTGAGCTGCACGGTTTCCAGGGAGCCGTTCCGGTGCTTGGCAATGATAACCTCGCCGGTGCCCTGGGTGGGGTTCCCCATTTCGTCCTCCGTAATTTTGTAGTACTCGGGGCGGTACAGGAAGATTACCATGTCGGCGTCCTGCTCAATAGAACCCGATTCGCGCAGGTCACTGAGTTGGGGCTTCTTGTCGCCGCCGCGAGTTTCTACCGAGCGGGAAAGCTGCGACAGGGCCAAGACCGGCACGTTCAATTCCTTAGCAATACCTTTCAACGCCCGCGAAATCGAGGCAATTTCCTGTTCGCGGTTGCCGCCGCCACCCTTGCCATCCGAGTTACCTGTCATCAACTGCAGGTAGTCGATGATGATCATCTGGATGTCGTGGTGGGCCTTGAGGCGGCGGCACTTAGTACGCAACTCCCGGATGCTGAGGCCCGGCGTATCGTCGATGTAGATGGGCGCCGACGACAACCCGGAAATCTTATGGTTGAGCTGGGCCCACTCGTAGTCGGCCAGATTACCCTTCTTGATTTTCTCGGAATCCAGCTCCGCCTCGGCCGAAATCAGACGATTCACGAGCTGGAGCGAGGACATTTCCAAAGAGAAAATGGCTACCGGCTTTTTAAACTCCACCGCCGCGTTGCGCATAGCCGACACCACGAAGGCGGTTTTACCCATACCGGGGCGGGCGGCAATAATTACCAAGTCAGAGGGTTGCCAGCCGGAGGTTACGCGGTCCAGAGCCGAGAAGCCGGAGGGCACCCCGGTGAGGCCGTCCTTCTGGTCCTTCTTTTCTTCTAGTTCCTTGATGGCCTTGCCCATCAGGCTGCGCATGTCGTCGAAGTTCTTGCGAATGTTGGATTCCGATACTTCAAACAACGACTGCTCGGTGGAGTCCAGCAGGTTGAACACGTCGGTGGTATCCTCGAAGGCGTCGCGCTGAATGTCGGAGGCAATGCGAATCAGCTCCCGCTTGATGGAGTTTTCGGTGATGATGCGGGCGTGATACTCAATGTTGGCCGCCGAGTTGACCTTGAACGTGAGGTTGGCCACGTAGTGCGCCCCGCCGGCGGCTTCCAGCTCGCCCATCTCCCGCAGCTCGTGCGTGACGGTGAGAATGTCAATCGGCTCCGACTTGTCGAACAAGTTCAGAATGGCCTTGAAGATGCGTTGGTGCCCATCCTTGTAGAAGCTCTGGGGCTTGAGCAGGTCGATAACGGTGGTAAGGGCGTCCTTTTCGAGCATAAGCGCCCCGAGTACGGCGGCTTCCAGCTCCAGGGCCTGGGGCGGCAGCTTACCCGCCGGACCACTGGCCGGCATCATGGCCGGGCGGTTGTTCCAGGCAGCTTTTGCTCGTGAGCCAGCTTGTTTCAGGCGGTCATCCATCCGGTCATTCATCACTAAAAAGTAGCACTACAAGGTAAGCAGGTTGGGCGGGTTCTGGCCGAATTTTCTTGCTTCTGGCCCGAATTTTACCCCAAGGGGGTACAAAGCTAACGGCTGGGCTTTACAATCCGGAACTGGCGGATAAGGTTTCTTTTTTGTATGCTAGCCAGTAGGTAGCGAGGTGAAGCGCGGCCTCTGTTACCTGATTTCCGTTCCCCGCCACCTGTTACCTTTGTCGCCCTATTCTATTAGCTTACTGCATGGCCGACACTCCTTCTTCGCTTCAACGTTTGCACCTGATTGCCACCGGGGGCAGTATTATGCACAACTTGGCTCTGGCCCTGCACCAGGGCGGCGCCCACGTAACGGGCTCCGACGACGAAATCTTTGAGCCAGCCAAAAGCCGCCTAGCCAAAGCCGGGCTGCTGCCGGCCGAGGAAGGCTGGTTTCCCGAAAAGATAACGGCCGACCTCGACGCCGTGATTGTGGGCATGCATGCCCGCCCCGACAACCCCGAGCTGTTGCGTGCCCAGGAATTAGGCCTGCGGGTATATTCTTTCCCCGAGTTCATCTACGAAGCCTCCCGCGACAAGCAGCGCATCGTCATTGGCGGCTCGCACGGAAAAACCAGCATTACCTCCCTGATTCTGCACGTGCTGCGCTACCACGGCCGCAAGTTCGATTACGCGGTAGGGGCCCAGTTGGAGGGCTTCGAGTTGATGGTGCAGCTGACCGACGACGCGCCCATCATCATCATTGAGGGCGACGAGTACCTGTCCTCCCCCATCGACCGACGGCCCAAGTTTCACTTGTACCAGCACCACATTGGCGTTATTTCCGGTATCAGCTGGGACCACATAAACGTGTTTCCGACGGAAGAAATCTACCGGGAGCAGTTCAAGATTTTCGCCGAGATGACGCCCAAGGCCGGCACCCTCATCTACGACCAGGACGACGAGCAGGTGCAGCTGGTAACGGTACCCTCGAACCCGGACGTGAAGTACGTCGGCTACGGCCCCCACGAGCATGTCATTCGGAACGGCAAAACCTTCCTGCTCAACAAGAAGGAAGAAGAAGTGCCCATCCAAGTGTTTGGGGAGCACAACCTGCGCAACATTTCGGCTGCCAAGGAAGTGTGCAAGCAGCTGGGCATCAAGGCCAAGGAGTTTTACGAGGCCCTGGGCACCTTTAAAGGCGCGGCCCGGCGGCTGGAGTTGGTGAAGGAAGGCCACGATTCGGTAGTGTACAAGGACTTTGCCCACGCGCCTAGCAAGCTGAAAGCCACGGCGGCAGCCTTCAAAAAGCAGTACCCGGAGCGCAAGCTGGTGGCCTGCCTGGAGCTGCACACCTTCAGCTCCCTCAACCCGGCCTTCCTGCCCCAGTACGCCCACACCTTCGACACGCCCGACGTGGCGGTGGTGTACTTTAACCCCCACGTGCTGGAGCACAAGCGCCTGCCCGCCTTACCGCCCGAGGCTGTACAGCAGGCCTTCCAGCGCCCCGACCTGCGCGTGTTTACCGACAGCCGGGAGCTGGCCGCCTTCCTGCACGCCCAGAACTGGCAAAACGCCAACCTGCTGATGATGTCCTCGGGCACGTTTGATGGGCTGGATTTGAATCAGCTAGCCGCTGAAGTCACCAAGTAACTGCTACCCGCCCCCATGAAACCTTCCCTGCTCCTGCTGCACGGTGCCTTGGCCTCGGAAAAGCAGTTGAAACCCCTGGCCCGCCAGCTGGCAGCGGCCTTCGACGTACGCACGCTCAGCTTCAGTGGGCACGGCGGCCAGCCGCTGGAAGCCGGCACATTTTCTATGGCTGGTTTCGCCGACGAAATCCTTCAGTTTCTGGACGAGCAGCGTTGGGAGGCGGCCCACGTATTCGGCTACAGCATGGGGGGCTACGCGGCGTTGGTAGCGGCCACTCAGGCTCCGGCACGCTTTCGCAGCATCACTACGCTGGGTACTACGTTTGGCTGGTCGCCAGCCATGGCCGCGCAGGCTACGGCTTTTCTGGATGCCGGGAAGATGCGCGCGAAGGTGCCGCAGTACGCGGCTCATTTAGAGGAGCTGCACGCGCCTACTTCCCTGCCCGCGCTGCTGGAAGCCACCAGCGCGCTCATGCGGGGCCTCGGCGACGCGCCCCCACTCACCCAGGCTAACTTAAGCACCTTGAAAGTACCCGTGCAGGTGCTAGTGGGCGAGCTGGATACCACGGCCGGGGTAGATGCCTCCCAGCAGTTCGCCGGCTACCTGCCCCAGGCCGTGTTCGAAATCATCATGAACACGCCGCACCCGTTGGAGAAAGTAAATCCCGATTTGCTGGCTTCCCGCGTGGCGCAGTTTGCCGGGCAGTTTTAGGTTTAAGTTGCTGCATAAAGAAGGCCCGCCAATTGGCGGGCCTTCTTTATTTATCGGTCACTGGTCCGGGCTTGGGCCGGCGCTTGTCGGTGGTGACGAGCAGAGCCAACGCCGTGAGCGAAAGGCGCAGAATCCATTTGCGGCTGAGCATGGCTTAGCGGAAAAAGGTGTTGTTGTCTTTCACCGTCAGGTCGCAGGAGGAGCCGCCGGTGTTTTCCTCGCAGGTAGTACCCACGATTTTATTGCCCTGGAAGTTGAAAAAGCAGAACGTACAGCCCGTACCCTGCAGAATATACCGCTCCGTGTTCGAGCTTAAGTACAGAGAGTTGTCGGTGGACTTACGCAGAGGAATAGCCATTCCGCGGAACATGCCATCCTTCAAACCCAGGCCCACCAGATAGTATATCGGGGCATCCTTGGGCTTCTCCTGCACTTTTCGGATAACCACTTTGTCGACCACCGTACCATCGCCAAACTCCCGGATGAAGTTGCGGGTAAGCTGGTCGCGCGGAACGGAGTACTGGGTTTTGCCCTCGGCAATTTCGGCCACCAGCTTGCTAGTAGCTTCCAGCTGGCGCTGCTCGGTTTTGGTGGGGTCGTTCACCGGAGAGCTGACCTCGGGAAAGGCCTGCCGCCGGGAAGTTTCGCAGCTGCTGAGCAGGCCCGCCGAGAGCAGGAGCAAACCCGTCAAGAGCCGGGTAGTGTGACCGAAGGAAGGAACGTACATGTGAGCGGGCGGCAATTAGCGGGCGGTGTAATACTTGCGGGCCTCGGGCAGCTCCTTCTGAATGTCGGCAATGCGGGTGCCGTTGGAAGGGTGCGTAGAGAGAAACTCGGGCGGCGAAGCAGAGTTTTCGCGGGCATCCATGCGCTGCCAGAACTGCACGGCCCCATCAGGGTTGTAGCCGGCAATGGCCATGAAAATCAGCCCGAGGTGGTCGGCTTCCGACTCTTGGTTACGCCCAAACTTCAGCAGCCCAATCTGGCCGCCAACGCCGACGGCCTGCAGAAACACGTTTTGCGTGGCCGAGGGATTCTGGCCTACGGCCGTGGACACGACCGTGCCCAGGCCCTGGGCGGCCATCTGCTGGCTCATCCGCTCGGAGCTGTGGCGGGCTACGGCGTGGGCAATTTCGTGGCCCATAACCACGGCCAGGCCGTTTTCGTCCTGGGTGATGGGTAGAATGCCCGTGTACACGGCTACTTTGCCGCCGGGCATACACCAGGCATTTTCCTGCTTGTCGTCGATGAGGTTAAACGCCCAGGCGTAGCCCTCGAGCTGGGCCTGCTGGCCCTGCTGGCGGAAGTACTGCTCCACGGCCTGCTGGATGCGCTGGCCCACGCGTTTCACCATAGCGGCCTGGGCGCCGCTGGACACCACTCGGCTGGAAGCCAATACTTTCTGGTACTCCTGGGCCGCCATGGTATTCATTTCCGTTTCAGAAACCAGGCTGAGCTGGCGGCGGCCGGTGATGGGAACAGTGGAGCAGGCGGCTGCCATAAACAGGCACCCGGCCAAAGCAATTTTCTTAAACATGGGAACGAAGCTAGGAAAAGCGTGGAAAGAAGCCCGACGGGTACCCCGTTGCGGGCCCTTGGGTTTCGTGGGGTGCTATACGTGAAGCAGCGGGCAAAATGTTTGATTTAGGGGTCTTGGGCGCTTAGGGGCTTAGGGTCTTGCCTTTCGTTCTGATACCTTCGTTTATTGGCTTTCCCCCGACTTCAAGTCCTCCGATATGAAAATCCTTTGCATTGGCCGCAACTACGCCGAACATATAGCCGAGCTCCAAAACGAAACGCCCGACGCCCCCGTCATCTTTGCCAAGCCCGATACGGCCCTGCTCCAGCGCAACCAGCCTTTCTTCCTGCCCGACTTTTCCCAGGACATTCACCACGAGGTGGAGCTGGTGCTGCGCATCTGCAAAAACGGCAAGAACATCGAGGATAAATTTGCCCCTACCTACTTTGATGCCATCGGCCTGGGCATCGACTTTACGGCCCGCGACCTGCAAAGCAAGCTCAAAAGCAAAGGCCTGCCCTGGGAGTTGGCCAAGGGCTTTGATGGCTCGGCCCCCATTTCCCAGGAGTTCAAACCCGTGGCCGACTTCCCGGACCTGAAGAACATTGCTTTTCGGCTGGAGGTGAACGGCGAGGTACGCCAGCAGGGCAACTCCGGCCTGATGCTACACGACTTCTCCAAGATCATCAGCTACATCTCCCGGTTTATCACCTTGAAAATGGGGGACTTGATTTTCACCGGCACTCCCAGCGGCGTTGGCCCGGTGCGCATCGGCGACCAGCTGGCCGGGTTTATCGGGGAAGAGAAGATGTTTGATCTGGCCGTGAAATAAGGGCAGGCCGCCTGGGACTTTTTCTGGGACCAGGCGGCCTTCTGTATCCTATTCCGCCGTTTTTTTCGTTGAAGCCCCAAACCCGGGTTGCTTTGTGCGAGCCGCTTACCTATTGCTTGAATGCCTGATTTCTTGACTTCCCGGTCGCACCGCTTGCTGGGCGTGGCCTTGCCTTTTCTGTTGCTGATGGGCCTGCGCCCATCTTCCTGCGGTGGCCAGGAGCCCGATTCTACCGAAAAGCCCAAGCCAGCCGCCACCGCACCCGGGGCAGTGGACGCGCCTACCGCCGTGGCAGTAGCCAAAGACTATTTCCTGCTGCCCATCAAGCCCGGCCAGCAAAACTTTCTGGCCGCCAGCATGGGCGAGCTGCGCCCCAACCACTTCCACGGTGGCCTCGACATCAAAACCGATGGGCGCGTGGATTTGCCCGTGTACGCTGCCGCCGACGGCTACATTTCCCGCCTCAAGCAAAGCTCCTTTGGCTACGGCAATGTGCTCTACATCACCCACCCCAACGGGCTGACCACGGTGTACGGGCACCTCAACCATTTTCGGGGGCCGGTAGCCGATGAGCTCCGCCGCCAGCAGTACCAGAAGCAGACCTACGAGCTGGAGCTGTTCTTTCAGCCGGGCCAGTTTGCCGTGAAGCGCGGGGAAGTAGTAGCCCTATCCGGTAACACGGGCGGCTCGGCGGGCCCCCACCTGCACTGGGAAGTGCGCGACGCCCAGGACAACCAGCTGAACCCCCTGCAGTGGGGCGGCTTTTCCGAAATTCAGGACCACGTTTCCCCTACTGTGGTGGCCGCTGCCGTGGAGCCCCTCAGCATCGATGCCCGGGTGCAGGGCCGGTTTGAGAAGCGCCTGTTTACGCCCACCGGCACCCCCGGCGCGGGCTATACAGTGCCCGACACCATTCCGGCCTTCGGCACCGTCGGGCTGCTGCTGCAGGCGTTTGACCGCTTCGACCAGGCCTGGAACAAGAATGGCCTGTACCGCGTGGCCGTGAGCGTGAACGGCCAGCCTTTCTATTTCCACGTCATCAACGGCGTAGGCTTTCCCACCGAAACCCGGGAAGTCAACCAGCACATCGACTACGAGTACCTGATGACCTCGCGCCGCACCCTGGAAAAGCTGTGGGTGGATGACGGCAACCAGATGCGCATCTACAAAACCGGCCCGGGCAAAGGCAAGCTGCGGGTAGAAGCCGGCAAGGTGTACGACGTGGTAATGCGCCTGGAGGATGCTTACGGCAATGCCACGCCCCTGCACTTGGTGCTGCGCGGCCAGGAACCCGAATACTGGCAAACCCGCAGTGCCGCTGTGCGCAAGCCCACCCTGCGCTACGACGTGCTGCGCAATATTCTGCGCGTGACCGTGGATGATACTTCCCGCCAGGCCCCCAACGTCACGCTCACCCGCGGCAGCCGGCAGCGCCAGCTGCGCCCCAGCTACACCGACCAGAGCCGCACTGTGTACCTCTACGACCTGCGCGCCGGCCTCCCCGATTCCATCAACTTCCCCGGCCTGCGGCGGCCTCAGGTTTTCGACCGGGTAGCGGCCATTCCGGCCGGACAGGAGCAGCTGTTTGCCACGCCCTACATCAACCTCGCGTTTGGGCCGCGCACCACCTATGATACGCTCTACCTGCAAACGACGTACAAAGACGGACTGTGGCGGGTGCAAAGCGCCGTGACGCCCGTGCAGGAAGCCATGCGCGTCACGCTCAAACCCGAAACCCCGGTAGCCGACAAAGCCCGCACGGCGGCCTGCCTGATTCGGGGCAACGCGCGCATCTGGCAAAGTGGCCAGTGGGACGGGGAGCAGTTTAGCTTCAACACCCGCATCTTCGGCCAGTTTAAGCTGGTGACCGATAAGACGCCGCCCTCGGGTCGGCTGGTCAGCAAGGGCGCGGCGGGCGTCGTGTTCAAGGTTGGCGACGACCTCTCGGGCCTGGCCAGCTACCGGCTGGAAGTAAATGGGCAGTTTCGGATGCTGCGTTTTGAGCACAAGAACTCCACCCTGTTCTCGGAGCGCGACGACAAGCTGGGCCCGCCCCTGCGCGGCCCAGCTACCCTCACCCTGCGGGATATGGCCGGCAATGAAAAAGTCATTAGCATGACGCTGTAATAGCCCGTCAGGAATCAGTAAAGGGGCCGCACATAATGCGGCCCCTTTGCTTTGTATGCTGCTCCGTCTTGTAGAAACAGACTGCTAACAGGCTGACCGAAAGCCAAGCTTTACTTCCCGTCCGATTCTGCGTATAGTTGGGCTCTGATTCATTCTGCGTCTATGGCTTCGATTCCCAAATTCCCCAAACGCCGTCAGCCTGTGTTATTAGCTGGCGCGGCTGCCACTATTGCTGCCGGAGTTGCCGTGTATGCCTACGCCCGCCGCAAGCTGCACCCGCCCCTGCCCACCGTGGCCCACGTAGACTTGCACCGTTACGCCGGCCTCTGGTACGAAATTGCACGCCTGCCCACTCGCTTCGAGAAAGGCTGCCAACACGTGACGGCCGAGTACAAGCTGCGCCCCGATGGCAAAGTCAACGTGCGCAATACCTGCCACAAAGAAGGGCTGAACGGGCCGGCGGAAACGGCTACGGCCGTGGCCCGCGCCGTAGATTCCAGCAATGCCCGCCTGAAGGTGCAGTTCTTCTGGCCCTTCGAGGGCGACTATTGGATACTGGCCCTCGACCACTCCGACTACCGCTATGCCCTGGTGGGAGAACCCAGCCGCAAAAACCTGTGGCTGCTGAGCCGCACGCCCCACCTGGAGCGCAACCTGCGCGACCAGCTTGTCGCCCGCGCTAAAGAGTTGGGCTTCCCAGTAGAGAACCTGATTTATACGCCCCAGCCCGTAGCCGGCAAACCCTAGATTTACCAATGGCCCACGCCGTAGCCAGGGGGCGAAGTCAGCCGGCGGCTGGCAAAAGCCAATCTTCTGCCCTACCTTCGTGGCATGGCAGTACCCCAAGTTGGCGAGCGGGCTCCCGCCTTCGAAGCCAAAGATCAACACGGTGCCTTGCACCGCCTCCAGGACTACGCGGGCCGCAAAGTGGCCCTCTACTTCTACCCCAAGGACGATACCAGCGGGTGCACGGCTCAGGCCTGCAACCTGCGCGACAACTACCCCGCTTTGCTGGCGGCCGGCATCCAGGTGCTGGGCGTGAGCATCGATTCGGAAAAGTCGCACCAGAAGTTTGCGGCCAAGTACGAGTTGCCTTTCCCGCTGCTGGTCGACGAGGATAAGCGCCTGGTAGAAGCCTATGGCGTGTGGCAGGAGAAATCCATGTATGGCCGCAAGTACATGGGCACCATGCGCTACACGTTTGTCATTGATGAAGAGGGCCGCATTGAAAAAGTATTGACGAAAGTCGACACCAAAAACCACACGGCTCAGCTCCTATAATCTGTTGAAAGCCCCGCCCGTTTGGTGGGGCTTTTTTTGTGCGTGGCCCAGCCGGGCCAACTTCCTACCTTTGCTTTCCTAACCCCATTTCTCAACCCGACCCCATGTCGCAGGATACGTCTTTCGCCGCTTCATCCGCCACTTCCACCCCCTCGGCCAGCACTTCGGTAGCCGAGCTGAAACAGATTGCCGCCCAGGTGCGGCGCGACATCGTGCGCATGGTGCACGCCGTCAACTCCGGCCACCCCGGCGGCTCCCTGGGCTGCACGGACCTGCTGGTGTCGCTCTTTTTCAAGGTGATGAAGCACACGCCCCAGCCGTTTGACATGGATGGCCGCAACCAAGATCTGTTTTTCCTGTCGAACGGGCACATTTCGCCGGTGTTCTACTCGGTGCTGGCTCGCTCGGGCTACTTCCCGGTAAGCGAGCTGGCCACGTTCCGCAAGCTCAACTCCCGCCTCCAGGGCCACCCCGCCACCCATGAGCACCTGCCCGGCGTGCGCATCGCCTCGGGCTCTTTGGGCCAGGGCCTGAGCGTGGCCACCGGCGCGGCCCAGGCGAAGAAGCTGAATGGCGACGACCGGACGGTATTTGTGCTGATGGGTGACGGCGAGCTGGAAGAAGGCCAGGTGTGGGAAGCGGCCATGTACGCGCCCCACCACAAAGTCGATAACCTCATTGCCTTCGTAGACCGCAACGGCCAACAGATTGACGGCCCTACGGACAAGGTAATGCACCTCGGCGACCTGCGCGCCAAGTTCGAAAGCTTCGGCTGGCGCGTGCTCGAAACCGACGGCAACGACTTCGAGAAGCTGCTGCCTTCCATTGAAGAAGCGCAAAGCCTGCTCGGCCAGGGCCAGCCCGTGCTGGTGCTGATGGATACGCAGATGGGCTTTGGCGTCGACTTCATGATGGGTTCCCACAAGTGGCACGGCGTAGCGCCCAACAACGAGCAGCTGGAAATTGCCCTGCAGCAGCTGGCTGTAGAAAAGGCCGGGGACTACTAGTTTTTTGTAGACACTGCTTTCTGAGCGGCAGCAGAAGCCAAGCCGGGCTTCTGCTGCTTCCGCCACCGTTTGCCGCGCTTCGTAGCCCTATGTCCCACCCCGTTCGCACCCTGTTCCTGCTGCTCACTGGCTGGCTGTGGCTGGCCGGGCCGCTGCGTGCCCAGCAGGCGCCGCCTTCCACCCAGCCCCGCACCACCCGCATCCTGTTTGTGCTGGATGCCTCGGGCTCGATGCAGGCACCCTGGGAAGGGCAGCAGCGCTGGGACATTGCCAAGGATCTGCTCTCCAAGATGGTGGACTCCTTGAACGCCTACCCCAACCTGGAGCTGGCGTTGCGGGCCTACGGGCACCAGCACGACAACAAGGAAAACAACTGCGAAGACTCGCGCTTGGAAGTACCGTTTGCGCGCAAAAATGCGGGGGCCATCAAGCAGCGGCTGCAGCAGCTGAAGCCCCAGGGCAACACGCCCATCACCTACTCTCTGCAGCAGTCGGCCGGTGACTTTCCGGCCGATAAGGCCGCCCGCAACGTGCTTATCCTGATTACCGACGGGCTAGAGTCGTGCAAGGGCGACCCGTGCGCTACGTCCCTGGCTTTGCAGCGCAAGCGCATCTTCCTCAAGCCTTTCGTAATTGGCATTGGGGCCGAGCGGGAGTTTGGCAAGCAGCTGGAGTGCCTGGGCACCTACTACAATGCCGCCGACGTGAAGACGTTCCGCACGATTCTCAACGACGTCATTGCCCAGACACTAGCCCGCACCACTGTGGCCGTGAACCTGACCGACGACCTGGGCCGGGGCGTGGAGTCGAACGTGAATATGACGTTCATCAACAACGTGACGGAAACGCCGGAGTACAACTACATTCACTGGCGCGACCAGAAAGGCCAGCCCGATGTGCTGGACGTAGACCCGCTGCAGAGCTACGACCTGGTGATTAACACTGTGCCGGCCGTGCGTCACCAGAACCTGGCCATCAAGCCCGGCAAGGCCAATGTGCTCAACTTCAAAGTTCCTCAGGGCACGCTGGTGCTGCAAGGTCCCCAGCTCACGCCCAACCCCTACGGGCGCGTGCAGGCCGTGGTGCGGCAGGCCGGCAACCCGGCCACGCTCATTTCCCGCTCCTTTGGCACCCGCCAGAAGCTGCTGGCCGGCAACTACGAGGTGGAGCTGCTCACGCTGCCCCGCCAGCTGCGCCGCGTCACCATCACCCAGGGCCGCGAAACGGTGGTTACCTACGACGCTCCCGGCACGCTGAACATCATCAGCGACCTGAAAGGCTACGGCAGCATCTACCGCCTGAACTCCGACGATACCCAAACCTGGCTTTACAACCTGCCCGAGGGCGCCAGCAGCAAAATCAACCTGCCCATGCAGCCGGGCACCTACCGCTTGGTGTTCCGCACCAGCACGGCCACCGGCAGCAAGTTCACCGACACGCGCTCCTTCACCATCAAATCCGGCCAAACCACGTCGGTTAGCATTTTCGGAAAATGAGCGTGCAGCTAAAGGAAATAGCGAACAGTAGCTCAACTGAATCTGAGGCAGCTGAAGTGGCCGCTCAACTTGCTACGGCTGGCCATGCTACGTTGCCGAACGTCTTCTCTCCCGAGGAAATAGCGGTCTTGCTTCGCCACATTGAAGCGGCCGAAGCGTCCTCTCCCAACTTCCGCCGCAGCCAGGATGTATTTGCCATCCGCAACCTGCTGGGCGAACTGCCCCAGCTACAGGAGCTACTGTTGACGCCCCTGCTTCGGACGATGCTGGCTTACTTGTTTCCCGATCAGGTACCACACCTCGTTAAGGCCATTTACTTTGATAAACCGGCTGGCTCCAACTGGCTAGTGGCCTGGCATCAGGATGTGATGGTAGCCGTAGACCGACGGCTTGACTTACCTGGATTTGGCCCCTGGAGCACGAAAAGTGGCGAAACCACCGTGTTGCCACCGCGCGAAATCCTGGAAAGCATCATCACCCTGCGCCTGCACCTCAACGACTGTGACGCCACCAACGGCGCTCTGCGCGTGGTGCCCGGCTCCCACCGCCACGGCGTCATTCCCAACGACCAGCATCCTGCTTTTACGCCTCACGCCGTAACCTGCGACGTTCCCGCAGGTAGCGTTATGCTGATGCAGCCCCTTACGCTTCACGCGTCCAACCGCATCACCAGCTCCCGCCCCCGCCGGGTCATCCATCTGGCGTTCAGCGCCGCTGAACTGCCCGCAGGCTTGCAGTGGCGGGAAAAGCTGTCTTTATCCTGAACCCTGCGCAATGCGCGTCAACCATTACAAAATAAAGTCCCTAAGCCCCCAAGTCCCAACTCAATGAAAGACTTCCCCTACACCGAATCGAAAGATACCCGCAGCGGCTTTGGCGCGGGCCTGCACGAGCTAGGCAAAACCAACCCCAATGTGGTAGCCCTCTGCGCCGACCTCATTGGCTCCCTGAAGATGGATGCCTTCGTGAAGGACTTTCCCGAGCGGTTTTTCCAGGTAGGCATCGCCGAGGCCAACATGATGGGCCTGGCTGCCGGCCTCACCATCGGGGGCAAAATTCCCTTCACCGGTACCTTCGCTAACTTCAGCACCGGCCGCGTGTACGACCAAATCCGCCAGAGCATTGCTTACTCGGGCAAGAACGTGAAGATCTGCGCTTCGCACGCGGGCCTTACGCTGGGTGAAGACGGCGCCACCCACCAGATTCTGGAGGACCTCGGGCTGATGAAGATGCTGCCCCACATGACCGTCATCAACCCCTGCGACTATAACCAGACCAAGGCGGCCACGCTGGCCATTGCCGAGCACGAAGGCCCCGTGTACCTGCGCTTTGGCCGCCCCGTAGTGCCCAACTTCACCCCCGCCGACCAGACGTTTGAAATCGGCAAGGGCATTGTGCTGAACGAAGGTGCCGACGTGAGCATCTTCGCCACGGGCCACCTGGTTTGGAAGGCCATCCTGGCTGGCAAGCTGCTGGCGGAGAAAGGCATCAACGCCGAAATCATCAACATCCACACCATCAAGCCCCTGGATGCGCAGCTGGTGCTGGAATCGGCGCGCAAGACGCGCTGCGTGGTAACGGCCGAAGAGCACCAGATGAACGGCGGCCTCGGCGACTCCATTGCCCAACTGCTGGCCCGCGAGGAGCCCCTGCCCCTGGAAATGGTGGCTGTAAACGACTCCTTCGGTGAGTCCGGCACGCCCGACCAGCTGATGGAAAAGTACGAGCTCAACGAAGCCGCCATCGTGCGCGCCGTAGAAAAAGTAATGGCCCGCCGGAAATAAGCTAGTACGGCTTCTTTAAAAAAGAGGATCCTGCTATTTTATATTGCAGGATCCTCTTTTTTAAAGAATATTCCTTTTAAAGAATATTCCTTCCTTTCAGGAGTTTTATTTATTCGCCGATAATTTCCGAGCAACATTCATTGCTATATATAACACTCCAGGTCGAATCAATAAATATAATACTGCACTTATTAACGCAAATATCAAACCGATACCAACTGGAAGAACCCCACCAAAGGTATAGGTCATTCCGATAATAAAGCCAAGAAGACACTCTGCCCGATAAAGTTGAAAGAACAGTGCTGCCGGGAAAAGCAGCAGAATCATGTTGCCTGCTAGATCTGTATAGCCAAAGCTAAAAAAGACAGATAGCAGCACGCCGAATATTAGCGCACCAGCGAACCTGTAAAGTACATACTGTTGATAATCCGACGTTTCATAGGGCTCATTTTGATGAGTAATCATTTTTTGAACACGGTATACCAGAAACCAGGTTAAACAAGGCAGTAATAGTCCGCCCCACCAATTTGAGATTCCCGGCAAGTCTTTATTGTTCAAAATATGATGGCTTGGTACTCCGCCATGAGAATAATCCCAAGCTAAGAGCGACCATATCGCAAATGTTACTATTGCTGTACTATATAAACGAATCTTAAAGAACATCCTCTTGTCCATGTAACCCGATTTTAGACTGCCTGATTAACCGATTTATACCCAAACGATAACAGCTGTATATACGAGGATACAGTCGTATACACGTTTCGTAAACCGCTCTTTAGTGCGCAATGTACTTGCATAAAGCAAACATACAGCAGCGTGCCCCACAAAGTAGTTAATCAGCAGAGACCCACGAGTTGAGTGGGGCTACTGTACCCCAGCAAACGTCGAATAAATCCGTACTCGCTTTCAGAATGGTGGAAAATAATGCAGCCTGACCGGGCTGGCAGATGCCTACCCGGTGAGCGGCCTGGGCGAACTATTCGTAAGCTACGCTCCCTGTTCGGCCCTACTAATCACGGTCCTTCAAACAAATAGATGAGCGAGCAACCAGCCCAGACTTTTTGACTTTTTCCACCGTGTAGTAAAGGCCATTCCGCCCAAGGCTACCTTTGCCGACAAGCCTCTCTTGCGGCTTGCCCTCCGATGCGTTTTTACTTGTTTACTACTTTCCTGCTGCTACTTAGTGGTGCGGCCTCCCCCGCCCTAGCCCAACGGCCCGACACTACCATCATCCGCTACAGCGGGCAGCTGACGGGCCAGTACACCTCGGGGGGCGTGAACCGGGCGCTGTTTTCGACGGTGCACAATGTGACGCTGCTGCGCGGCATGCACTTCGGAGCGCCCGTGATGGGTAGCTTCGCGTTCGGCAAGCAGGACCGGCGGCTCAAGGAGCGGGAATTTCTGCTCAACGCCACGCCCTACTATTGGAAAGGCCACTTCCGCTTCTACGGCATCGGGGGCTACGAGCGCAGCAACCTGCGCGGCATCGACAACCGCACGCAGCTGGGTGCCGGGCCCGGCTGGGCGTTTTACCAGGATTCACTAGGGCGCGAGGTAGCCCTGAGCAACCTCATCATCCGGGAGGCCACGTATTTTAAGGACAACTCCAGCCGCATTGTCACGCGCAGCTCGGCCCGCCTGAAGGTGGCATACAACTACCATATCTTCAGCCTCACGGCCAACACGTTCTACCTGCCCAACCTGCAGAACTTCGACGACTACCGCTTTAGCCAGCTCACGACGCTGGCCCTGCGCTTCACTCCCCGCTTCGCCATCACGGGCACCTACAACTATACTTTTGAAAGCCGCGTGCTGGAAGGCAAACCCAACGATAATACCAACGTGACCGTGGGCGTGGCCTACAGCACGAAATAGATTGAACAATAGAAGTAGTAATCGTCATGCAGAGGCCGGAGGCTGATGCATCTTGGGTGCTGATATATGGATTACCTCCACAGCGTCAGCTTGCGAAATGCTTCGGCCTCCGGCCTCTGCCATGACTACTCAGTTTATTCTATCCTTACTGTTTCGCCCCGCACTCGGCGCAGAACCGCTGTTCGGCTTTGACGGCGGCGCCACAGTCGCCGCAGAACTTGGCTTTGGTGACTGCTGCCGCGTTGGTGGTGCCGCACTCCGGGCAGAATTTCTGGCCAGGGGCTAGCTTGGCGCTGCACTTGGGGCACTGTACCAAGCTGGCGCGGCCAAGGAAATCCAGGTCTTTGGTGTAGTCCTGTTCCCGGGTTTTGGTATGAATCTGTTCCCGGGCCGCCTGCCGCTGTTGGGCGGTTAGCTCCTCCTGCTCGTCGGGGGCACAGTCTTCGCAGAGGCCGGCCGAGTGGTTCCAGCACACATCGGGGCACACCCAGTGGCCGCAACGGGTACATTGCTTGAAGTAGGTTTTGCCTTCCTGCACGGCCGTTTCCAAGGCGTCGTCGTGGGCCTTGCCGCCGATGGCGCGCTGCACGTGGTAGGCTGCATTGCCGGCATCGGAGAAATGCCCCCCGAAGAGGCTGCCAGCTGCCCGCAACAGTTCACCGGCAATGCCCACCTTGTTGGGCACAAACCGTGACATGTGACCATTGCGGCACTTGTCGCAGTAGAATTTAAACTGGAAGCCCTTATCGGTGCTGAGGTCGTCGTGGTTGGCCACGAACTGAATCATATTGCTCATAGCAGTGGGTAGAAGTAGTCGGCGGGCTTAAAAGTAGCAGTTCTCAATAGTTATTTCTATTTCGTTCCTAGGCACACTATTTCCACCACGCTTTATCTCGTTGGTAACCTCCACCTTTAAACGCCTGCCAGCCGTTGGCCCAATACTTTTCCTGTGGGCTGAACTCTCCTGCGCCTTGGTCGAAGTCACCGCTGTTGGGCATCCGGTAGTCACCCCAGTTGCAGCGTTTCACCTGCCCGGTTTTATACGATTGCCAGGTGCCCACAAACTGGTTGTTCTCGTAATTATCCGAGTAGTTCTGCAGGTCGTTATAGTACAGTTTGCCGTGGCGGTCCTGGTACCATTGCGTGCAGAGTACCCCTCGAAACACGCCGGCAGTTGGTTGCCCTTCTGGCTCCCGCAGCTCGTATTCGACCAGTGCTATTCCTGCTTTCACGGCCTTGGTAGGCATATCATCAGCGGCTCTTGGGCGGGCCTTGTTTTCCCGCACGTGCAGCAGCACGAAGGTGCCTTGAAACCCAGTTATGTTTGTGCCGACTTTAGCCTTGCCCGTGACGGTGTAGCGGCCCGGTTGCTGTGCATCGGGCCGTATCGTCAGGAGTTTTACCTGTAAGCGCCGGTAGCCGTCCCCAATAAAGCCAAACACCAAATCAGGGTCAGAGTGCAGCCAAAGTGGGGCAAATGACCGCGCCGTGTACTGGCGACTAAGCTCAGTTGGCTTCAAATCCGAACTGGCCAGCACTTGCCGACGGTACTGCTCGCTTTCAGAAGGCAAGGTGGCGACGCCCGTAAGCAGAAACACAAGGGCTGCTTTGGTTGAAAAGCTGACTAACATCGAATAGAACGGATGTACAGGTAACGTGAGACTCGGCAAGGTATAAAGATGACTATTTTCGTGTATCCTCATTAAACCTGTTCTCCTTCGGCGCCTCTAACCCCACACAGTCCGCCTCTCCCCTACCTTCACCTGCTTGGAAGACCAGGAAATCCTCCGCAAGTTCCATGACCCGGCCTCCCGTAACGTGGCCTTCAACCAGCTGGTGCGCAAGTACCAAAGCAAGGTGTACTGGCACGTGCGCAAAATGGTGGTCGACCACGAGGATGCCGACGACCTGGTGCAGGATACCTTCGTGAAGGTGTGGAACCACCTGGAGAACTTTCGCCAGGATGCCTCCTTGTACACTTGGATTTACCGCATTGCTACCAACGAGTGTCTGAGCTTTCTGCAAAGCAAGCGGCGCAAATTCTTTCTGCCCCTCAACGACGTGGGCGCCGAGCTGGCGCAAAAGCTGGAAGCCGACGAAGAGCTGGCCGGCGACGAAGTGGAGCTGAAGCTGCAGAAAGCCATTTTGCGCCTGCCCGACAAACAGCGGCTGGTCTTCAACCTGCGCTACTACGATGAAATGCCCTACGAGCAGATGGCCGACGTAACGGGCACTTCCGTAGGCGCGCTCAAAGCCTCGTATCACCATGCCGCCAAAAAAGTGGAGCAGTACGTGAACGAACATTTCTCTTAACGATTAAACCCCGGGGCCTTCCGCCTCTCTAACCGCCCATGAACACGCCTTTCCGTTTGGACGAACACCGGCGCCGCCCCCACCCGCCGCTGACGCCTCCCCCAGACCGCTATTTTGAGCAGCTGCCCACCCGCCTGATGCAGCGCGTGCAGCCGGCTTCGGCCCCGGCCTGGGGCTGGCTCTCGGCCTTGTCGGCGCCGCTGCGCACGGCCCTGGCTTCCGTAGTGGTGCTGGGTGGCTTTGCCGCATCCTTTTTTCTGAGCCCGGCACCTGCGGCAACGTCGTCGCTGGCTCAGGTTCCCCAGGAAGAGCTGGTCCAATACCTGCTGGCAACTGACCAACGCCTAACCCTGGCCGACCTGGCCGAGTTACCGGCCGCCGTGGCCGTCAGCAACACCGCTTACCTGGAGGCTACACCGGCCGAGGTACAGCGCGAACTGGACGCCCTTCCCATCGACGAAGCCTATCTATAAGTTACTCATTCCAACTTGCCTCTCACCCCATGAGCTACCTCAAATACCTTACTCTGGCCCTGACGCTGCTGATCCTGCCGCTGGCATCGGAGGCGCAGACCGGCCGCCGCGGCGAGCGGCTTAGTCAGCTGGAAAACGCTAAAATTGCCTACCTCACCGATAAGCTGGCCCTTACCCAGGACCAGGCCCAGCGCTTCTGGCCGGTGTACAACGAGTACAGCGACAAGCGCCGGGACCTGAACCGCCGCCAGCGCCAGCTGCGCACCGACAACCCCGATGCCCTCACCGACCAGCAGCTGCGCGATAATATCCGGCAGGTGCTGGCCCTGCGCCAGCAGGAAGTCGACCTGGAGAAAGACTACGTGGAGCGGTTTCAGAAGGTCATCAGCCTCCGGCAAACGGCCCGTTTGTTTATTGCCGAGCGGCAGTTCACCAAGGAAGTGCTGCAGCGCGTGGCCGACCGGCGTGGCGGGCGGCCCGGGCCGCCACCGGGTGGTCTGGACGAATAAGCTAACGTTACTGAAAACATGAAAAAGGCTGCCTCGGCAGCCTTTTTCGGGTCCCGGTCAGTCGTGGTGTACCTTTGCGGCCCCACGCTGTTACTTCCATATGCTCACCCCACGCCAATTATTCCTGCGTCATCAGGCCCAAACCTCTGACTTTCCGCTGCTGCTTGAAATTGAGCGGGCGGAAGGCGTGTTCATGTACGGCCCCGACGGGCGGCCTTACCTGGATTTAATTTCCGGCATCGGCGTCAGCAACGTGGGGCACCGCCACCCCCGCGTGCTACAGGCCATCCAGCACCAGCTCGATAAGTACCTGCACCTGATGGTGTACGGGGAGCTGGTGCAGGCCCCGCCGGCCGAGCTGGCCCACGCCCTGCACCAAACCCTGCCGGCCCGCCTCGACTCGGTTTACTTCACCAACTCCGGCACCGAAGCCGTGGAGGGGGCCCTCAAGCTGGCCAAGCGCCATACCGGCCGCACCGGTCTGGTCAGCTGCCACCGCGCCTACCATGGCTCTACCCAGGGGGCGCTGTCCGTCACGGGCTCCGAAGACTTCAAGCGCAGCTACCGCCCCCTGTTGCCCGACGTGCAGCATATCGAGTTTAACGATCTGACAGACCTGCAGCTGATTACCGAGCACACGGCAGCCGTTATCGTGGAAACAGTGCAGGGAGAGGCGGGTGTGCGGGTACCGGAGGCCGGTTACCTTACGGCGCTGCGCCAGCGCTGCACGGCGGTGGGTGCCCTGCTGATTCTGGACGAAATTCAGTGTGGCTTTGGGCGTACCGGTACCTTCTGGGCCTTCGAGCAGTTTGGCATTGAGCCCGATATTCTGCTCACCGCCAAAGGCATGGGCGGCGGCATGCCCATCGGGGCCTTCATTGCGCCCCAGGAAATCATGGCCGGCTTCAAGAGCAACCCCATTTTGGGGCACCTGACTACGTTCGGGGGTCATCCGGTATCGTGCGCGGCGGCGCTGGCCACGCTGCGCGTAATTCAGGAGGAGCAACTGCTGGCGGGCGTAACGGCAAAAGCCGCCCTGTTTCGGCGGCTTTTGCGGCACCCGGCCATTCAGGAAGTACGCGGGTGTGGCCTGCTGATGGCCGTGGAATTCGATTCGTTTGCCGTGCTCAAGCCGATTATCGACCGTGCCCTGGCCCACGAGGGCATCCTCACGGACTGGTTTCTGTTCTGCGACAACTCTCTGCGCCTTGCTCCCCCGCTTACTATCACCCACGCGGAAATAGAACAGGCCTGCGCGGCCCTGCTCCGCGCCGTATCCTTCGTTACGGGCCAAGAGCAGGGGGCTGCGTAAGGCAGCTACGGGCCTGCTTAGTGCTGGCCCAGTCCTTCGTTGTAGTTTAGAAAGCTCTGCGACTCTTCTTTGATCTGGTCGCGGGGCAGGCCGTCTTTCACGCCCAGGGAAATCTTGCGCACCAGCACGCCTACTATAGCCTTGCGGAAGCCCAGCTTTTCGGCCATATCGATGCAAAAGTCCATTTCGTGGTCGTCCACCACGCCGTCGGCCAGCATCATGTCTACTAGGTCAAAAATCTGGTCAAACCGCTCCGAATCATTGTCGGGCACCAGCATGGCGCGGTCGGTGGCGCTGGCCACAATGGAGCGTACATCATCGGCGCGCATGCCGTTTTTCTTCCCCACTGCCACAATGAAGTTCATCTCGCGCTCATCGATGTGACCATCGGCTTTGGCCAGCGCAGCCAGGTTGGCCAAATGGCTTTTGACTTTTTTTGTCTGTTCGCTTTCGAAAAAACCAAACATAGCAGTGGGAATGCTTAAAACGGTGAAAATGAGGAAGACTAGACGGCTGCAAAAGGCATAGGACAGGATGGGGAATATAGCAGTCCGGCCGTCAGCAAGCAATACGCAATTGCTGAAAAAATAGCCAACTCTACAATTTCCAAGTTGATTTTAACGTACTTCGCAGCATTTGCGTGGCCTGACTGCCTGGCCCATCTGCTTAGTACTTGGCACCTGAACAATGAAACGAATAGGAGTTTTTACCAGCGGCGGCGATTCGCCGGGCATGAACGCCTGTATCCGCGCCGTGGTCCGCACGGCCGTTTACCACGGAATTGAAGTATACGGCATCATGCGCGGCTACAGCGGCATGATTAAAGGCGAGTTTGTCCGCCTCGATTCGGCCTCGGTGTCCAATACCATTCAGAAGGGCGGCACCATTCTCAAATCGGCCCGCTCGCAGAAGTTCATGACCAAGGAAGGCCGCCAGCAGGCCTTCGACCAGCTCGTCAACAACGGCATTGAGGGCCTGGTGGCCATCGGTGGTAACGGCACCTTTACCGGGGCAACGCTTTTCGAGGAAGAATTCGGCATTCCCACTGTGGGTGCGCCTGGCACTATCGACAACGACCTGTACGGCACCGATTACACCATCGGTTACGACACGGCCGTAAACACGGCCCTGGAGGCCATCGACAAAATCCGGGATACGGCCGACTCGCACGACCGGTGCTTTTTTGTGGAAGTAATGGGCCGCGACTCAGGCTACATTGCTATTCCCTGCGCCATCGGGGGCGGGGCCGAAATTGTGATGGTTCCCGAAACCAAGCTGTCCACCGAAGCCGTCATCGACAGCCTGCGCACCAGCTGGGACCGGTCCAAGACCTCATTTATCGTAGTGGTGGCTGAGGGCGACGAGGAAGGCAACGCCCACCTGGTCGCCCAGCAGGTGAAGGCTGCTATTCCGCAGCTCGACACCCGCGTAACCATCATTGGCCACATCCAGCGCGGCGGTGCCCCCTCCGCCGCCGACCGTATGCTGGCTTCGCAGATCGGTATTGCCGCCGTGGAAGGCCTGATGAACGGCATGCGCAACGTCATGGCCGGTATTGTGGACCGCAAGCTGGTGTACACGCCTTTCAAAGACACCATCTACAAGAAGAAACTCATCAACCAAAGCTTTATGCGCATGGTGGATATCCTGAGCGTATAGATTCTGCTTTCGCGAAATAGCCAAGGCGAAGCCTGAATATTGGGAGCAGTCATGCAACTGACTTTTCAATATTCAGGCTTCGTCTTAGCTATTTCGAGCTATGTCAAGCATGCGTGAGACCTTGGCGCTAACGTTGAACAGCAGAACCGCGCTGGGTTGGCCTAGCGCCCTCCGCTGGCTGTAACACGCTGACTACAAGCCGGCGGGGAGATTAGAGGCAGACATCAGCATTGGCCCAATGGCAGCTTCGGCCTGATCCGGGTGCAGCCACTGGTAGTCGGTATCCCGGCGCAGCCAGGTGAGCTGGCGCTTGGCGTAGTGCCGCGTGTTGCGCTTGAGCAGGCGCACAGCCTCGGCGTAGTCGTAGTGCCCGTCGAAGTAGTCGAACAGCTCCTTATAGCCCACGGTCTGCAGGGCGTTGTGGTGGCGGTGCGGGTACAAGGCGCGGGCTTCGGCCTCCAGGCCCTGGGCCAGCATCTGGTCCATCCGCTCGTCGATGCGCTGGTACAGTTCCTCCCGCTCCCGGGTCAGTGCCACCTTCACCGTACGAAAAGGCCGCGGCGCGGCTCCGGCCTGATGAAAGGAGCTGAACGCCTGCCCGGTGCCGCGGCATATCTCCAGGGCCCGCACCACCCGCTGGTGGTTTTGCCGGTCGATGCGCTGGTACGTGACGGGGTCGAGGCGGGCCAGCTCGGCCACCAAAGGCTCCAGCCCTTGCGCCGCCAGCTCCTGGTGCAGCTGCTCCCGTACTTCCGGCGCTACTTTCGGCACATCGTCGAAGCCTTCGGTTACGGCCTGCAGGTACAGCCCGGAGCCGCCCGTGAGGATAACGACCGGGTGCAGCGCAAACAGCCGGTTCAGTACCGCCAGGGCATCCTGCTCGTAGCGGCCGGCGTTGTAGTCCTCCAGAATGGAGTGCGAGTCGATGAAGTGATGGGGCACGCCCTGCATCTCGGCCGGCGTGGGCTTGGCCGTGCCTATCGTCAGCTCGCGAAAGAACTGGCGCGAATCGGCCGACACAATTTCCGTTTTCAGCTGCTGGGCCAGGCGCACGCACAAGGCCGTTTTGCCCACCGCCGTAGGGCCGGAAATAACCAGTAGAGTAGGTTGGGCAGTGGCGTTTTCTTTCTGTGGCAGCACGGGAATTGGCATCAGGAGTTTCTGGTCGATGTGGGTGGGACCTGCCCCGGCAGCAGCGCGTCGTATAAGGCCAGTAGGTGCATTTCTTCCTGCTGCCAGTTGAGCGTGGTGCGCACTTGGCGGCAATTATCGGCCAACTCCTGGTAGTGCGCCTCGTCGCCGCCGGGCAGGAGGCGGGTAAGGGCAGCGGCCAGGGCGGCGGGTTGCAGGTCGGGCACCAGATCGGCTACCGGGCATTGGGCGTTCAGGGCCCGGTACTCGGGGAAGTCGATAACCACCTGCGGTACGCCGGCGTGCAGGTAGTCGAAAAACTTATTTGCCAGGGAGTAGTAGTAGCTCAGTCCCCGGTTTTCGAGCAGCAGCACCCCTACCCGGGCCTGTCGGGTAAGCTGACGCAGCTCCGCGGGCAGCACATACCCGCGAAAGGAAACTTTGCCGCTGGCCAGCAAACCCAGCTGCGCCGCGCGGGCCCGCAGCTCCACCGATAAGTCGCCCTCCCCGCACAAAACCAGTTGGCCCCGTACGTTCGGCATGGCTTCCAGCAGCGCCTCCAGCCCTCGGCCTTCGTTTAATACTCCTTGGTACAGAATCAGGCTGTTGTTGGGCACGGGCGGAGCCGCCTCCACCGTGAGGCGGCTGATATTGCGAATCACCTCGAAAGTACGCCCGTAGCGCTGCCGGAAAACGGCGGCCAGCGCCGGCCCCACCGTATAGGCCAACGAGGCCCGGGGCACAATAAACTTTTCTACCTGCCGCCACACCCACTGCACGGCCGGGCGGCGCACCACTTCGGGCATTTCCGTGAACAGTTCGTGGGCATCGTATACGAAAGGCTGGCCGCCCAGACGGGCCCGCAGCCACACGGGCAGGGCCGTGTCCAGGTCGATGGCGCACCAGACTGCCGCACGCTGGGTAAGCAGGTACGCCAGCAGCCGCAAGGTAAATTCCAGGTAAAACAGCTTCCCCTTGGTAAACCAGCAGCTCAGGCGGTGCTGCTGGTACGGCTGCGGGGTGAGCGGCAACGACTGGGGCAGCTCCCGGCCCACCAGCAGCACCGTATACCCCTGCCCGGCCAAGGAGCCGCAGATACGCTGCATCCGCTGGTCGTAGTTCAGGTCGGTGGTGACGGCAAAAAGGAGACGGGGCATGGCGGAACTCATCCAGACTCCGCATTATTCGGCGGCCGCACACGGCGGATTCGGGATATTTTGACAAATTTAAGCAGTCAACCACTCCCGCACAGCGCCCAGTTCACCCACGCTGCTCTTCTGACCTTTCTTTCCTGCATGGCCACCCGTCCTCCGTCCGCTGCCCTGGCTGCCTCAGCCCCCGACCAGGAGCCTCTGTATCAGGCTCTTTTCGATGGCGCGAACGATGCTATTCTGCTCTACGACGAGCAGGCCACGCTGGTAGACTGCAACCGGACTGCCCTGGGGTTGCTGGGCACCACCCGACCGGTGCTGCTTTCCTCGGGGCTCGTGGGCTTCATGGCCAGCCGGGAAAATGGGCCGGAAAATGCCTGGTCGTCGGCCGAGGAACTCCGGCAGGCTATTCTGACCACGGCCCAAACGGGGCAGCCGTTTTCTAAAAGCTGGCAGGGCCACCGCGCCGACCATTCGGAGCTGACCACCTGGACCACCCTGCACCGGGTAGAGCTGCCCACCGGCCCGCGCGTGCAGCTCACCTTGCGCAGCCTGTCGACCGGGGAAGGCCAGCCGCCCACCCCAAATCCCGCCCTGGTGCGGGAGCATAGCCGCCTGCAGCTGCGCGACCTGCTGAGCCGGGCGGGCCTGAGCTACGTGCTGCTGGCCCCCGATGGCCGGGTGCTGGACGTCAACGACTACTTCCTGGAATACACCGAGTACACCCGGGCCGAAGTGCTGGGCGGCCTCTACCACGACTTTTTTGCGTTGCCCGAGGAGCGGTCCATGCGTCTCGAAACGTTTGAAGCCAGTATGCGCTCCGGGCGCCTGCAGGACTACTACGAGCGGGCCATTCCCACCAAATCGGGGCAGCAGCGCATGGTGTTCTGGCACGCCGAGTTCGTGTACGACGCGGCCGAGCAGATTACGGGCGTGTTCCTGGTGGGCCGCGACATGACGGACCGCCAGATTACGGCCCGCGCCCTGAGCGACAACCGCAACCGCCTCCAGGACTTTCTCGACAATGCCCACGACCTGATTCAGAACCTGAGCGTGGACAACCGTTTCCTGTTCGTGAACAAGGCCTGGAAGGAAAAGCTGGGCTACGAGGACGAAGACCTGCCCAGCCTCACCCTCGCCGATGTGGTACACCCCTACTACAAGGCCAAGCTGATGTACCAGCTGCGCAACCTGTACAAGGGCGAAAAGGTGAACAAGCTGGAAACCGTGTTTCTGACCAAAACCGGCAAGCCCGTGCACCTCATTGGCTCCATTTCCTGCTCCTGGCAGGACGATGAGCCCGTGGCTACCCGCGCCATCCTGCACGATATCACGGAGCGCATCAAGGCTGAGCGGCTCCAGAAAGTGTACTACAGCATTGCCAACCTAGCCATCAGTGCCAAGGACTTGCACTCCCTGTACGGGGCCATCCACCGGGAGCTGAGCAAAATCATTGAAACCAACAACTTCTACATTGCCCTCTGCGACGACGACCGCACGCAGCTGCAGTTTGCCTACTTCGTCGACCAGTTTACCCAGGGCGAAAAGGCGTTGATGTCGCGGCCGTTTTCCTCAGGTATCTCCGAGTACATCATCCGCACGGGCCGGCCCCAGTACCTGCTGCGCGAGGATCTGCAGAACCTGATCAGCAACGGCACCATCACGGCCTTTGGCTCCATGCCCGAGGTGATGCTCTGCTCACCGCTGAGCGTGGGCGAGCGGATCATCGGCATCATTGCCGTGCAGGACTACCAGAAAGCCGACGCGTATGCTTCCTCGGACATCGAGATTCTGCACTTTATCTCCAACCAGGTGGCCCTGGCCATTGAGCGCAAGCGCAATGAGGTGCAGATCAACAAGCAGAACGCCCGCCTGAACGCCATCTTCGAGAGCGGCAACCACTTGATGTGGTCGGTGGATATGCAGGCCCGCCTTACCTCCTTCAACCGCAACTACGCGGCGTATTTCCTGCGGCGCAACGGCGTGTACCCCACCCTGAACGTGAACCTGATGCAGGCCGACGTGACGATGATGGACTCGGCACCCCGTTCGGCGTTCGTGGAAAACTACCGCAAGGCCTTTCAGGGGCAGCCGCGCCGCTTTGAGGTGCAGCTGCGCGACGCCCGGGGGCAGGAATCCTGGCGCGAGATTTACCTCAACCCCATCTACCTCGACGATGGCACGTTCGAGGAAATTTCGGGCATTGCCCACGACATCACCGACAAGAAAAACTCCCAGCTGGAGCTGGTAGCCCAGGAAGAGAAGTTCCGCGCCATCTTCGAGTCGTTCCAGGATGTGTACTATCGCACAGACGGGCAGGGTATTCTCACCTTGGTCAGCCCCTCGGTGTACGATATGCTGGGCTACACCCCGGAGGAGGTGATTGGCACGCCCATCATGGACTATTACATGGATGCCAACGACCGGGCGGCCCTGCTCAAGGCCATTGCCGAGCTCAACGAAGTGCGCAACTACGAAATCGATATGCGCCACAAAACCGGCTACCCGGTCAGTGTGCTCATCAATGCCCGGCGGGTGAAGGATGGCGTGGCGGGCACTGAGGGCATTGGGCGCGACATCTCCGAGCTCAAGCAGATGCAGGACGACCTGCGCCGCGCCAAGGACGAGGCCGAAACGTCTCTGCACGCCAAAACGCAGTTTCTGGCCAACATGAGCCACGAGCTGCGCACGCCAATGAACGGTATCATTGGCATGATTGACCTGCTCCACCAGACGGTGTCCTCGCCCGAGCAGGAAGACTACGTGGATACGCTGCGCAAATCCTCGGACGCGCTGCTGGCCATCCTGAACGACATTCTGGACCTGTCGAAAATCCAGGCTGGCAAGCTGGTGCTTCACCTCACTGGCATCGACCTGTATTACACGCTCGACAAGATTCACTCCCTGTTTGCGAACCGCGCCCAGCAGAAGGACCTGCTCTTCACCTACCACGTGAGCGAGGATACGCCCCGCTTTATCCGGACGGATGAAACGCGCCTGCTGCAGATGCTGAGCAACCTGACCTCCAACGCCATCAAGTTCACGCCCGAGGGCGGGGTGCACATTGCCGTGACCACCCGCGCCCAAACCGGGGACGACTACACGCTACGGTTTGAGGTGCAGGACTCCGGCATCGGCATCACGGAGGAAAATGCCAAGCTGCTGTTCACCAACTTCACCCAGCTCGACAACGGCGCCACCAAAGCCTTTGGCGGCACGGGCCTGGGCCTGGCCATCAGCAAGCAGCTGGCCGAGATGCTGGGCGGGCAGATTGGGGTGGAGTCGCGCCTGGGCAAGGGCAGCACCTTCTGGTTTGAGATCAGCTGCCAGGTGGCCCTCAACGAGGAAGAAATTGTGCAGCAGCGCCTATCCTCCCGCGACCGGAGCCAGCTGGAAATTGAGCGGTTTGCCACGGCCCCGCAGGTGCTGCTCGTCGACGACAACCCCATCAACCAGAAAGTGGCCGAGCGCCTGCTCGAAAAGCTGGGCTGCCGCATTGATGTGGCCGGCGACGGGTTCGAGGCCATTGCCCGCGCCACCGGCGACACCCGCTATGACCTCATTTTCATGGACATTCAGATGCCGGAAATGGACGGGGTAACGGCCATGCGCGAAATTCGGCGGCAGCTGGGCGACCAGTGCCCGCCCGTGGTGGCCATGACGGCTTATTCCATGAAGGAAGATGCCGAACGCTTCGTGCAGGAAGGCATGGACGACTACGTATCGAAGCCGGTGAAAACCCAGGACTTGTACAGCGTGCTGGTCCGCTGGCGCGCCCCGGGCGAAAAGCCCCCCGTACCGGTAGCCGTAGCCGGGCCCGAGCCCACGGGCGCAGTAGCCGCGGCCGCGGCCCTGGACGTGGAAGTCCTGCAGCAGCTGCAGGAACTGGGCGGCGCCGAGTTTGCCGCCCAGCTCTACGCCGACTTCGAGCAGGAAGCCGGTCAGCTGCTGGAAGAATCGGCAGCCCTGCTGCAGGAAGACCAGTTTTCCAAGATTTTACCCCACGTACACCAGCTCAAAGGCACGGGCTTCACGCTTGGCCTGAATCAGTTAGGGGAAATGGCCAAAAAGCTGGAGCACGACATCCGCCAGGGCCATTTATCCCAAGTAAAATCGGACTTTGTACTACTTCAAGAATTTTTCCGCCATTTTGCAGAAACCTACGTTACCCTGACCGGCGTAGCGTAGCCAATACCGTTACCTAAGACCCGCTCACTCACCTCTCCCCATCCCCTACTTCTTTCTTTCTCATGGCCGACTATAAGACGATTCTGATTGCCGAAGACAGCTCCGTAATTCTGAATCTGACCAAGAAAATTCTGGAATTACAGAAATATAAAATTGTATCCGCCAAGAACGGCGGCGAAGTAATGAAGCAGGTCGAGTCCCAGGACATTGACTGCGTACTGATGGATATCAACATTCCGGTGAAAGACGGCATGGAGTGCACCCGCGAAATCCGTCGGCACACTGACCCGCGCATTGCCGCTATTCCCGTTATTGCCATTACCGGCAACGCCAACAACTACTCCATGGAGCAGTTCCGCGAGGCCGGCGTGACGGACTACCTGCCCAAGCCCCTCGATTTCGACGCCCTGGTGCGCGTGGTGAAGCAGTATGTAGGTTAGTTTTCGGGGACTTGGGGTCTTGGGGACTTGGGGTCTTGGTATCTGTTCAACGAAACATTGTTTTTCAGAACGTCAACCAAGACCCTAAGTCCCCAAGACCCCAAGTCCCCATTTTTCCAGTATGCAGATTACCTTCCTCGGAACCGGCACCTCGCAGGGGGTGCCCGTGATTGGGTGCCCGTGCGCCGTGTGCCGCTCCCTCGACTACCGCGACAAGCGGCTGCGGGTGTCGGTGCATCTGCAGGTACAGGGCAAAAGCATCATCATCGACTCCGGTCCCGACTTCCGCCAGCAGGCTCTGCGCGAGTACATCCAGCACCTCGATGCGCTGGTGTTCACCCATGAGCACAAAGACCACACCGCCGGCCTCGACGACATTCGGGCCTACAACTTCCGCCAGCAGCAGGACATGCCCGTGTACGCCGAGCCCCGGGTGCTGGAGCAGCTCAAGCAGGAGTACGCCTACATCTTCGCCGAGCACCGCTACCCGGGTATTCCGCAGGTGCAGCTGCAACCCATTCTGAGCGACACCGAAACTTTCCTGGTAGAAGGCGTGCCGTTTGAGCCCATTCGTGCCCTCCACTACAAGCTGCCGGTGCTGGGGTTTCGCGTCGGTAACTTTACGTACGTGACGGACGCCAACTACCTCTCGCCCGAGGCTTTGGAGCAGATGCGCGGCTCGGAGGTGATTGTGCTCAACGCCCTGCGCCACGAAAAGCATATTTCGCACTTCACCCTGCAGGAAGCCGTGGATATCCTCACGGACCTGGCGCCCAAGCGGGCTTACCTCACCCACATCAGCCACCAGCTGGGCCGCCACCGCGAGGTAGAAGCCACGTTGCCTTCGTTTATCCGGCTGGCGTACGACGGGCTGCGGTTGGCCCTATAACCCTGCAATATCAGTGCTGGGGCCCAGAGCAGTGGGGCCGAGTGTAAATTCCTGCAAGATTCTGCCCGGCCAACCGTTAGGCAAGTAAAGTCATGCTTGGTAAACCAGCATACCTCGTAATTAGCCTGCTTGGCTGTACTTTTTCCGGCTGGGCGCAACGCCCTACTGAAAGCATGTATACCAGCCCGGGCACCCCGCTGATTGTACACAAACCCGTTACGCCGTACAACTCTAATACCTACCGCGCGCTGGCGCTATTCCCCCGCTACTGGCAAACCGCCGATTCGGCCAAGCAGCTGGCGGAGTACCGAGCGTTTCTGCACTCGGTATCCGGGCGAATACGGTTGCCGGATGCTTTCGTGTATCAGAATATTAAAACGTATGAATCCCTCGCCTCTTACGCACGGTTCGTTTTTCAGCTCATTATCAAACCAGATGGCACCTTAGCTGCTACGCTGGTTAGCAAAGAGTTCAGTAAGGACGGTAGCGAGTACTCAGCTGAATCTGTCCGCTTACTAGAGCAGTCAACTATCCGTACGCTCGGCACGTTACGTTTCGCCGCAGCCGCCACCCAGGACACCTTATTTCTTCCCGTAAATTTTGGCTTACCCCGCTAAAAACAGCCGGGCTGCCTGATCCGCTCTTCTCTACTTATGCACATTAACTATTACTTTCTGCGGCAATTGGCCCCGGCGCTTACCCGGCAACTAGCGGGCTATACCGTAGCCACGTGCTTTTCGCAGGAAAAGGATGAGTTGGTGATTGGTTTGACCAATGGCACGCAGGAGTTCTGGCTGAAAGCCCACTTAGCGGCGGCCGGGCCCCTGCTGGCCTTGCCCGAAACCTTTCACCGCGCCCGTCAGAACTCGGTAGATCTGCTGCTCGGCCTGCTGGGGTTGGCCGTGGAGTCCGTGCAGGCCTGGCCCCAGGACCGCGTGCTGCAGTTCAACTTCCGGGGCGGAGCCACCCTCCTCTTCAAGCTGTATAGTACCCGCCCCAACGCCGTATTTCGCCCCGCCCCCGATGCCCCGGCCGAGCTGTTTCATCAGCGCTACAGCCCCGATGCGGAGCTGCACCCCTTGGCTGCAACTTCGGCAGAAACCCCGGTGACAGTGCCCAGCCAAGGCCCAGAGGCAAACCCGCTGAAGGCCTACCCCAGCCTCGGCGACCTGCCGCCCGTGTACCTGCGCGCCCAGGGCTACAACGAAGCACCTTTAGCTGAAAAATGGGCCATGGTGCAGAGCGTGGTGCCGGAGCTGGAGCAGCCCGCCGCTTTCTACCTGATTCGGCTGGCCGGGCGCACCCGCCTGAGCTTGCTGCCCGTAGGCGAAGTAGAAGCCACGCTGCCGGCTGATAACCCCATAGCAGCGCTGCGCCGCTTTGTGCCCTTGCTGCAGGGCCGCCGGGCCTACGAGACGGAGCTGCGCCAGGTGCGCCAGCTGCTGGAGAAGCGTGCCGACGAGGCCAGCACCAGCGCCGCCCACGCCCGCCGCCGCCTCCACGCCCTGGAGCACGAGGCCGGCTACCGCCACACCGCCGACCTGATTATGGCCCATCTGCACCATATTCAGCCCGGGGCCCCTCAGGTAGCGGTGGAAGATTACCTCACCGGTGAGACGCGCATCATCAAGCTCAAAACCACCGAAACGCCCCAGCGCACCGCCCAGAACCTTTACCGCAAAGCCAAAAACCAGCAGCTCGAAACCCGCCAGCTGCAGGAACGCGCCGACCGCCGCGAAACCGAGGCGCTGGAGGCCCTGGAGCGGCTGGAGGAGCTGGCTGCCCTCCCGCCCGACGAGCTGCGCACCCTGCGCACCTGGCGCAAACAGCACGGCCTGGATGCCGCCACCGTGGCTAAACCAGCCCAGGAGTTGCCCTTCAAAGTGTTTGAGGATAGTGGCTTTACCATCCTGGTGGGACGCAATGCTCAGAACAACGACCTGCTCACCCAGCGCTATGCCCACAAGGACGACCTCTGGCTGCACGCCAAAGACGTAACCGGCTCCCACGTGGTGATTCGGCAGCGGCCGGGCCACCCCGTGCCGGAGCCCGTGCAGGAGCGCGCCGCCCAGCTGGCTGCCTGGTATTCCCGCCGCAAGAACGATTCGCTCTGCCCGGTTACCATCACGCCCAAGAAGTTTGTGCGCAAGCCCAAAGGTGCGGTGGCGGGCTCGGTGGCCGTGGAGCGGGAAAAAGTACTGCTGGTAGTGCCCGCCAACCCCTTTGAGCGGGAGTAGCTGCCGGGGGTGAACTGACGTAAAACAACACGTCCCGCTTCGGCAGGGCCAAAGCGGGACGTGTAACTATTTGCGTGCGCGCGGGGAGATTCGAACTCCCACACCCGAAGGCACCACCCCCTCAAGATGGCGTGTCTACCAGTTTCACCACGTGCGCAAAGGAATAGGCGAAGTCGGTAAGCAGGGCGAAAACCGTTGTTTTCGGCTTCGGTGAGGCGGCGAAGCGAGGGCAAAAGTAGGCACTGCGGTATACCAGTGCAAGCCTGGCTTGCTTTTTTTTGGGGAAAAGGGGCCACTACCCTATCTTTTTCCGACTCTTGCGGCTCATACTCAGCCACAAGCCCTGACTATCCCTTTATTCATTTTTCTTTCATGCCCGCGTGCTAACTCGGCATTTTGAGCGGCGACACGTTATTACCCGCCGCAGTTCGCTCTGTCTTTTTCCTTTATTTCTGCTGTATGCCTACGCCCCAGACTCCCGCGCCAAAGTCCGTTTTTGCCCGCCTGGCCGAACACATTACCCAGTTCGTTGGCTCTACCCTGGCTTTCTGCCTGGCCGTGGGCACGGTGCTGGTGTGGGCCGTCACGGGGCCCTTGTTTCACTACTCCGAAACCTGGCAGCTCGTCATCAATACCGGCACCACCATCATCACCTTTCTGATGGTGTTTCTCATTCAGCGCGCCCAAAACAAGGATTCCCTGGTCATGCACCTGAAGCTGAATGAGCTGCTGGCGGCCACCAAGGGCGCCAGCAACCGCCTCATCAACGCCCAGGACTTCACGGAGCACGAAATTCAGCTCCTGCACCAGTACTTCTGCCTGCTGGCTGAAAAAGCCAAAGCCGATCGCGACCTGGGCAAAACGCACTCGGTGGAGGAAGCCGAGGAAAACCACGCCGAAAAGCGCGCCGCCCACCGGGTCTGAACAGATTAAACAAATACTGTATACTTATTCTCCGATAAATCATCCTTTTCTTTAGCCACCATTTATTACTGACCGCCCCAGGTAGGCGGTTCCTTATTTCCTGCTGCTTATGCAAAACAGCTATACGTTGTTCCGGTATCTTCTCCTGCTGGTAGCGCTGCTGAGTGCGTGTACCAAGCAAAACGACCCTGCCCTGCCTGACCTGCGCACCACCCAAACCCGGCTCCAGCGCCTGAGTCCCGAGCTGGAACACCTCCGGCAGGCCTTTGTGGCTGGCCCCTACGCCCAACAGCTGACCGTTACGCTACCCGACAGCGCCCGGCTCTCCTGGGAGCCGCAGTGGGCGCAGACCTCGTACCGTTCCAGCCAGGGCCAGCCTACCAGTTGGTACGTGCCCCTGGCTCAGCCCGCCGTGCAGTGGGTGGGCGTGCGGAAGTACCTGCTGATCCGGCAGGTAGGCGGCGTGCTAGAGTTCAACGAAGCTACTTTTCTCTTCGATGAGCACGCCAATACCCCCGCTACGGCCAGCCCCAGCGCCTTTTTTGCCACCTTCACCGGGATACTGCGGGTGCGCAACCTGGCCACGGGCGGCGAGTTTCCGGTCGTTTACCGCCAGGGACGTCGGCAGGCCCTGGCCGGGCGGGCTGCCCCGACGGGCCAGGCCACGGCCGCCCAGACGGCCTCCTGCTACACGATGGTCTACTGCGACTGGACCGGGTACTGCATCAGCGAATCGACGGTGCTGGTGTACGGGGCCGCCACCGCCGGGCTCGGCTACTGCCAGTCGCCACCGGAGGATGGGGTGGGATGTTCCAACATTACCTGGACGTTGACGAACTCCAACAGCCAGACCGCCTGCTCCCCCGACCCGCCCTATGACCCCGGCACCCCCGGCGACCCTGGCACTCCCACCGAGCCCACCACCCCAACTGCCCCTGTAAACACGCCTTGCCAGGGAATGAAGACCCTAAGCCAGCAAACGCCCTTTCAACAAGCCGAAGCTACGCTGATAGCGAAAGCAGCTAATCCCCTCGAACATGGCTATACATACAGCAACAGTAGTGATGCTTCCTCCTACGTGTATGGGGTGCAGAATTCTAATGAAATTTCTCTATACCTGAGTCATAACAACAATATGGAAGGAACAATGCATACACATCCTCCAGGAGGGCTACTATTCTTCTCAGGTACCGATTTGCAGAGCCTCTACGATGATATTATCAATAACCGGGTGAAAGACCCAGCCGCTTTCACTATTACTATCTTCGGTGCAAATGGATTGGATTATGCTATCCGAATTCAAGACCTACAACAGTTCAAAGAATTTGGGAAGGCTTGGTTGGAGAATGACGATAAAGTGCGAATGTTAGAATATGTTTACTATCAAGATACTGTAAACGGCATTGCTAGCACAAGCACAACAACAGCAACTCGCGAAAAGGCAGCCCTATCCATGCTCAGAGGTGAGAAAGCTGGCTTGGTAGTGTTCAAGCAGGACCGAAACTCTAATAATTGGTCGCAACTTGCTTTAGATAGTAATAATAGTGTACTCTCTGTTCCGTGTCCTTAATCTTACACATATGCTTCAGCGCTTTTTCTTCTTCTACCTTCTGTGTTTGCTTATAGTGGTTCAAGGTCATGCGCAGCAGGTTGGAAAACCCAGCCAGCCCGCGGGAACCGTCATCACAAAGCCCCTGCCCGAGGAGGGAGGTGAACCGCCCGCCCCGGCACTGCCGGCTGAGAAATTCCTGGGTATATGGGAATGGCGCTCCGGCACCACCGTTTTCCGGCTGCAACTAAGCCGTGACCCGTATTTTCTACTGCCCAACGGCAAAACCCTGCCGACTATCGTTGGACAACATAGCTATACCCGCAACGGCATACTGGTAGAAACCTCATTGAATAAAGAGATGACTGTGCTGGCTAAGCCAACAACGGGTAACATCCTTTCTGGCACTTATAAGGAATTGACTAAGAAAACCTGGGGCTGGGTAACTCTTACTATCCTTCCTACTGCGCCCAATAAAATGACCTTTGCATTAAAGCAGAAAGAAGGCGCCGTAACCGGCACGGCCCCTATCCCAACCGTGGGCTTCACCGTACCCAGCACCATGACGCTCACCCGCGTACCCTAATGCGCTACCTGGCTGTACTTGGCCTGTGCCTGCTGGGGTCTTACTCACAAGGTCATGCGCAGCAGGGCGCAAAACCCCGCCCGCCTGCGGGAACCGTCATTACCAAGCCCCTACACGAGGAGGGAGATAAGCTGCCCTCCCCGGTGCTGCCGGCCGAAAAATTTCTAAGCACGTGGGAATGGCGCTCCGGCACCACCGTTTTCCGGCTACAACTAAGCCGTAACCTTAATTTGCTATTACCCAATGGCAAATCTGTTCCGGCAATTGTTGGGCAACATTCTTATACTCGTAATAGAATCCTTAAAGAAACTTCGCTCAACAAGAAGATGACGGTGCTTGCCAAACCGGTGGCAGGTAATATTCTCTCCGGTATTTTTACTGACCTGACGAAAAACAAGTCTGGCTGGCTAACGATTTCCGTCATGCCCACAACGCCCAACAAAATGTCCTGGGTTTTAGAGCCAAAGGAAGGCGCCGTAACCGGCAACGCTCCTATGCCCGCCGCCGGTTTTACCGTGCCCACGACCATGACGCTCACCCGCGTGCTATGATGCGCGGCCTGGTTACATTCATACTATACCTGCTGAGTGCTTATGCCCAGGCCTATGCGCAACCGGGCGCGAAACCCCGCCAAGCCGCAGGAACCGTCATCACCAAGCTGCTACCCAGGGATGAGCCGCCCGCCCCGGTGCTGCCCGCCGAGCAGTTCCTGGGTACGTGGGAATGGCGCTCCGGCACTGATGTCTTCCGTGTCACTTTCACCCGGAACCGATTTTATCAGCTGCCCAACGGCACCTCCATGCATGTAGTAATTGGCCGCCACTGGTACACCCGCAGTGGTGTTATCATTGAAAATTCGACCACTAATAGCTTAGCCTTACGCTATGGGCACACTCTGCTTGGGCGCCTCCACGAGGATTGGAGTATAGATATGGGCTTCACGGATCTGACAAAAAATAAACCAGGTAGAGCCCAACTAACAATTAATCCAACCACCCCGAATAAGCTGCAGTTTACACTTCGTGAGTTGGAAGGCGGTATGCTGGCCCTGCCCAACACCCCGACCCCGGCCGCCGGCTTCACCATCCCTACCACCATGACCCTTACCCGCGTACCCTAGCCTTTCGTCCATTCCGAGCGCAGCGCGGAATCTGGGACAGGTCCTGAATAGCTATACCAGCTACCCCAGATTCCGCGCTACGCTCGGAATGACAAAAAAGCAGCCCGACCAGATGGCCGGGCTGCGTTCGTTACTGACGGGGCTACCGGGGCCTACGAGCGGGCCAGCGGGGTATCCACCACGTGCTCCGACACGAACCACACCTGCAGCTCGTTGGTGCGCAGCACATTGCTTACCACCAGGTCGTTGGTACCGTCGTCGCCGGCGTCGTCGGCTTTTTTGGCGTAGTCGTGGCAGTTCTTGAGGATGATCTGGTGGGCCTCCAACAGGCGCGATACCTGCACGGGAGCTTCTTCGCGGTCTTTGGGGGGGCGCGGAATGGTAGTCAGCTCGGCTACGTCGGCAGCCATGGCTACGGCCACGCCGCCCAGGATCTGAATCCGCTCGGCAATCATGTCAATCAGGGCATCCTGCTCCTCGTAGTGCTTGTCGTAGAGCAGGTGCAGCTGGTAGAAGGTGGGGCCCACTACCTGCCAGTGGTGCTTTTTGTACATGTCGCGGATGGAGCACGTATCGGCCAGCAGCTGGTTGAGCATATCTACGCTTTCCTGGCGGGTTTTGGCGTCGAGGCCGATGGGCAGGCGCTGCGACACGGTGCCGTACTTCTGCAGGGGCGCGGGGGCGTTGAACTGCTGGTTGAGGATGGGCTGCACGCTGGGGGCAGCGGCCTGGCCATTGGCGGACGAGGAAGCCGCAGCTGCTTTCTGTTGGGCGGCGGGCTTTTTGGGAGCAGTGGTTTTGGTTGCCATGATGGGGTTCGGGGAATGAGAGGCGCCGGGTACGATACGCGGCGGCCGAGCTTTTCTTACGCAAGCTTTCCGGGGAGGTTGAGCGAATCTGCTTACTTTCCGGCCATGAAGCACCAGCACCCGCACCCCGAGGAGCACCTCACCAGCTCGGCCATGCTCCAGGATATCGTCATTGGCCTCTCCGACGGGCTCACGGTGCCCTTTGCCCTGGCCGCGGGCCTGAGTGGAGCGGTGGATTCGTCGGGCTTGGTCATTACGGCGGGGCTGGCCGAAATTGTGGCGGGCTCCATCGCCATGGGTCTGGGCGGCTACCTGGCCGGGCGCACCGAGGTAGAGCACTACCAGGCCGAGCTAGCCCGCGAGTACCGCGAAGTAGCCGAAGTGCCCCACGTGGAGCGCGCCGAGGTAGACGAGCTGCTGGCCGAAATGGGCCTCTCCCCCGCCACCCGCGCCCAGGCCGTAGCAGAACTCACCGCTGACCCCGACCAGTGGGTGCGCTTCATGATGAAGTATGAGCTGGGCCTGGAAAAGCCCGACCCCCAGCAGGCCCGCAAAAGTGCCCTCACCATTGGGCTGGCCTACGCCCTGGGCGGACTGGTGCCCCTCACGGCCTATTTTTTCACGGTCACGCCCCGGGAAGGGCTGCTCTGGTCGGCGGTGATTACGCTGCTCTGCCTGCTGGTATTTGGCTACCTGAAAAGCCGCCTCACCGGCCAGCCGCCCGTACTAGGGGCCCTGCGCATGGCCGGCATCGGGGCCCTGGCCGCCGGCGCCGCCTTCCTCGTCGCCCGCTGGATAAGCGGCTGATGGGCTTCGCTAATGTGGGGGCGCTTCGCTAATGTGATTAATGGGCTAAGGTGGAGAATGTGAGAAATGTGCTAAGGTGTTGATGAATCGATGTGGGGGACGGCTAAGGCTAGAAGCTAAAAAATTAGCTCCCCTCCTTTTTGAAGGAGGGGTGGCCGCAGGCCGGGGTGGTTCCGCCTTCAGAACGACAGCTGGAGCTACTAAACAGCCCGCGCTAAGCACCTGTATAGACGACCAACTAACGCTGGCTTTCTAATTCTAGCTCAACCACCCCGGCCTCCGGCCACCCCTCCTTCAAAAAGGAGGGGAGTTTTCTAGCTTCTAACCCATTAGCGCCTCACATTTATCACATTAGCACATCAGCACATTAGCGAAGCGACCCACATTTTCCACATTCAACCTACATCAGCACATTCAAATCACATTAGCACATTAACCACATGGCTTTCCCTTTCTTCGGCGACGATAAATCGAAAATTGCCCAGCTGCTGGCGACCCTGCCCCAAACCGGCCGCGTGGAGTGGATTGGCCTGCGCCCGGCCCGGCGGGAGCCCTTGTTGAGCGTGGCCGAGGCCACCGTGGAAACCGACCACTACCTCGTGGGCGACCACGCCCGGCCCAAGCCCGGGGGCAAGCGGCAGATTACGCTTATCCAGCACGAGCACCTGGCCGCCGTGGCCGGCTACCTGGGCCTGCCCGAGGCCGTGGCCCCCGGCCGCCTGCGCCGCAACCTGGTGGTGAGCGGGCTGAATCTGCTGGCCCTGAAAAACCGCCGAATCCAGCTGGGCGCGGAAGTGGTGCTGGAAATTACCGGTGAGTGCCACCCCTGCTCCCGCATGGAGGAAGAGTTGGGCCCCGGGGGCTACAACGCCATGCGCGGGCACGGGGGCCTCACGGCCCGTATCGTGCAGGGTGGCACCCTGCGCGTGGGCGACGCGGTGCGGGTAGTGGGAGCAGGCGAATAGTTACTCATAAGTAACTTATAAGTAACCGGCGTCCTGAAACCCATCGTTATTATCTTACTAGGTTGGATTTGATCGTATTCACCTGTTGTATCGGCGTTAGTGTCACGAACTGGCCGAAGTACAGGGCCAGTTGCGCCAATTGCAGCAAAGCTTCGCCGCCCTGCCCGAAGCCGCCCGCCTGAAGTTGATTAACCTGACGGGCGAAGTGGCCGTGAAAGCCGAGGGCCTCACCAAGAAGGACTGGCAAAACTGGATTATCGGCGGCTTCATCAGCGCCATTACCAGTCTGGCCCTCAACCATACCCAGACCAGCGAAGTCCTGCGGCTGGTAAAGGCCGCATTTGGCGGACGATTTCTTCACTAAGGCCGCGCCCTTGGTCGAGCGGCCGGCTTGCTGTACGTTTTCAAGAGCTTCAAAAAAGGCAAAGCAAAACGCCAGGCCATTTACTTTAGCTTTTTTATCTTATCTGAAATCGTAAAGCAACTGCTCCTGCCTATGGCTACTACCGCGCTGCTGCCCCGCCTGCGGGCCTAGTTTGGCCTCAGCCAAACAGAGCTGGGCCGCTGCTTGTGCTAAGCAAAATGATGGTTTCGCAAGTAGAGCGGGACGTGCGCGGGCCGCCCTTGCCACCTCGGATTAATTATTTTTAACTCGCTTTTAATCCAACTTCGAAATCCGGTAGCTCAACCAGGTGCGTAGGAATTTTCACGCTCAGGCCGTCGTGCGTTGGCTACTGCAACCCACGCATGGCGGCATCAGCGGCGTGTCGTTTCCACCTTTTATCGTTGTTGAGTATGCCAACACCCCTACTCCCGCCACGGCTGCGCCTTCCGGGAACCTCCCCCACCTTCCGCCGCCTGGCGCTGAGCGCGGGGCTGCTGCTGGCTTCGGCCGGCGTGGCCTCGGCCCAAACCATCTACGGCCTGGCCGGCCCCGACAACTCCCGCCTGGTGAGCTTCGCGGCTGCCACGCCCGCCTCGCTTACCTCCACTGCCATTGCGGGTGTGGCCAGCGGCCAGCAGCTGGTGGGCCTCGACTTCCGGCCCGCCACCGGGGAGCTGTATGCCTTGGGCTACGATGCGGCCACGGCCGGCCTCAACGCCCAGCTCTACGTGCTTAGCCGCAGCACCGGAACCGCTACGGCCGTGGGCAGCGCCAGCCGCCTGGAGCTGGGCGGCAGCACCGAGCGCATCGGCTTCGACTTCAACCCCACCGTGGACCGCATCCGGATAGTGAGCACCAACGACGCCAACTACCGCCTGCACCCCACCACCGGCGCCATCGTGGATGGCAACGCCGCCCTGGCGGGCGTGCAGCCCGATGGCCCCCTGGCCTATGCCCCCGCCGATGCCAACGCGGGCCAGAACCCCGGGGTAGGCACGGCGGCCTACACCAACTCTTTTATCGGCAGCACGGCTACTACCCTGTATGTGCTCGACGAGCTGGCCGGCCGCCTGCTTATCCAAAGCCCGCCCAATGCCGGCACCCTCAACACGGTGGGCACCCTGCCTACCCCCACCAGTGCCTCGGCGGTGGATGCCGACGTGTACTTTGACCACGGTACCCGCACCAACGTGGCGTATCTGCTGGCCACGGCCAACCCCGGCCTCGGTCCGGACCGCTCTACCCTCTACCAGCTGAACCTGGACAACGGCGCGGTATCGGCTCCGGCCCTCGTGGGCGGCACCAGCGACCAGCTCACCGACATTGCCGTGCTGATTGACCGCACCACGCCGGCCCCCAGCGGGCAGCTGCTGTACGCCGTAAGCACCACCAACAACCTACTATCCTTTTATTCCGGTACGCCGGAGTTTATCAACACGGCCACGCCCATCACGGGTATTGCGGCCGGTCAGACGCTGGTAGGCACTGACTTCCGCCCCAACACCGGGCAGCTGTTCGGACTGGGCTACGACGCCGCTTCGGCGGGCTCCAACGCCCAGGTGTACAACATCGACCGCGCCACGGGCGTGGCTACGGCGGTGGGCACCGCCATCCGGCTGGAGCTGGGCAGCTCGGCGGCCGAAGTAAACGGCATTGGGTTTGACTTCAACCCCACCGTGGACCGCATCCGGGTGACGGGCCTGAACGCGACCAACTACCGACTGAACCCCAACAATGGCGCCCTGGTCATTGCCGACGGCAGCCTGAACTTCGGAGACGGTACCCCGGGGACGCCCACCATCGGCGCGGTGGCCTACACCAACTCCTACCCCGGCTCCACCAGCACCGAGCTCTACGACATCGACGGGGTCCGCAACCAGCTTTTCCTGCAAAGCAACCCCAACGCGGGCACGCTAACGGCCGTGAATACTAATGCGCTGTTTGCCGGGGCTAGCAGCACCAACATCGACCTGGACGTGTACTTCGACGCGGCGGCCCAGGTAAACCGGGCCTATGCCGTGTCGGATGGAGGCAGCGGCAGCCCGGCTGCGTTCAGCACCCTGTACGCGGTGAACCTGCCGGGGGCTACCACCAGCAGCCTGGGCGTGATTGGCGGGGGCATTGCCGTGCGCGACGTAGCGGCCTTCCTGAACGGGGCCGATGCCTCGGCGGCCCTCACCGGCCGCCTGCTCTACGGCGTAGCCGGCGGCAACCTTGTCTCGTTTGACTCGGGCAACCCCGGGGTCATTCGCACGGCCGTGAACATCACGGGGCTGGGCGCCGGCCAGGCCCTGGCCGGGGTGGATTTCCGTCCCGCTACCGGGGTGCTCTACGCCCTGGGCTATAATGCCACCACCCAGCAGGGCCAGCTCTACACCCTCAACACCACCACTGGCGCCCTCACGGCCGTGGGCGGCGTAAACGCCCTGGCCCTGGGCAGCAGCGGAGCCGGCATCGGCTTCGACTTCAACCCCGTGCCGGACCGGATTCGGGTAACCGGCGCCGGGGGCGCTAACTTCCGCCTGAACCCGGCCCTGGGTACCGACGCCGTGACCACGGATGGCACCACCGGCCGCAGCCTGAACGCGGCCGCCTACACCAACAACGACAACAACACGGCTACCGGCACCAAGCTCTACGCCTACGAGCCCGGCACCAACCAGCTCATCGACGTTACTTCTCCCAACGATGGGACTAATACGGTGCTGGGGGCATCCGGCATTACGGTGAGCGGGGGCGTTGACTTCGACATTTTCGCGGATCTGACCTCCCCGGCCACGCCCGTGAATACGGCTTACCTGGTGGCCACGCCCGCCAGCGCCACAACGGACAACCTGTACACCGTGAATCTGGCCAGCGGGGCCGCCTCCCTGGTGGGTCGCATCGGGGCGGGCTCCAACCTCACGGGCCTGGCCGCCTTTCTGGAAGCGGCTCCGGTGCTGTCTGGCGACCTGACCTGGACCGGGGCCCTCGGCTCTGACTGGGGCGTAGCCGGCAACTGGAGCCCGGCGCAGGTGCCCATGGCCACCAGCAACGTCGTCATTCCCAACGTGGCGAATGACCCCGTGGTCAGCAATGCCCAGCAGGCGGCTAACGTGACCCTGGGCAGCGGGGCTTCCCTCTTCACGGCCAACGGCGGCGTGCTGACGGTGAATGGCTCCTTCACCAACAACGGCGGCAGCACCGATGGGGCCGGCACCGGCGAAGTGCGCTTCAGCGGGGCCGCAGCCCAAACCATCAGCGGCTCCCTCACTAAGTTCCAGAACCTGACGGCCGGGCCGGCCGGGGTGCTGGCGGGCGGACCGGTGCAGGTGCAGCGCGTGCTGCAGCTCAACGGCAACCTGACGTCCAACGGCAACCTCACCCTGCTCTCCAACGACGCGGGCACGGCCCACGTGGTGAACAGCGGCGGCGCGGTGAGCGGCGCGGCCACCGTGCAGCGCACTATCACGTCGAGCAACAACGGCCTGGGCTACCGCCACTACGCCTCGCCGGTAACCGGCACCACGGTGGCCGATCTGGCGACCAGTGGTTTCGTGCCCGTGGTAAACCCCGGCTACAATTCCTCGCTCACGCCCGGCAGCGTGCAGCCCTACCCCACGGTGTTTGCCTACGACGAAAGCCGCCTCGCCAGCAGCCCGGCTACGGCGCTGGCCCCGTTCAGCAAGGGCTGGCTTTCGCCGGCCAGTCTGGGCAGCACCCTGGAGCCCGGCCGCGGCTACAGCGTAAACCTGCCCGGTACGGCCCAGGTAGACTTCGTGGGTACGCTCAACAACGGCACCCTTGCCCAAACCGGCCTCACCCGCTCCACCACCGACGTGGGCAGCTCCGGCTGGCACCTGCTCGGCAACCCCTACCCTTCCCCCATCGACTGGTCGGCTTTGTACCAGAGTGGGGCGGCGGGCCTGGATGGGGCCGTGTACATTTTTGCCTCCTCGGGTCAGTACAGCGGCACGTATAGCTCCTTCGTGAATGGGGTACCCTTCGGGGGGCAGAACATTGCCGTGGGCCAGGGCTTCTTTGTGCGGGTGACTACCCCCGGCACTACCGGCTCCCTCACCTTCAGCAACGATGCCCGTCTGACTTCCTACGCCAGCCCCGCCTTCCAGCGCGGCACCGCCGAGCAGCGCCCCCTGGTGCAGCTGGAGCTGCTGGGCCAGAACCAGGCCGATGCCGCCTACGCCTACTGGGAGCAAGGCGCTACTGCCGGCTTCGACGCCAAGTTTGACGCCGTGAAGTTCCCCGTACGCTCGGGCCTATCCCTGGCTTTGCTGGCTGGCACCGAGGAAATGAGCATCAGCGGCCTGCCTTCCCTGGATGCGGCCACGACCACGGAGCTGGCCCTGACGGTACGCGTGCCCCGGGCGGGCACCTACACCCTGCACGCCGCTCAGCTGCTGAACCTGCCGGCCGGCGTGAAAGCCTACCTGCGCGACGCCCAGACCGGCCAGCTCACCGACCTGAGTGCCCAGCCCCGCTACGCGTTCAGCACCACCGCCGACGGCCTCCAGGCCCCGCGCTTTACGCTGGTGCTCAGCGCCGGCAGCGTGCTGGCTACGGCCCCGGCTGCCCTGCGCGAGCAGGTAGCCCTCTACCCCAACCCCGCCCGCGACGCCGTGAGCGTGCTACTGCCCGCCAGCCTGCGGCAACAGTCGTTGGAAGCTCTGGTGGTGAACAGCCTGGGCCAGACGGTGCGGCGGCAGGCTCTGACCGGCAACCAGCGCAGCCTGAGCCTGCAAGGCCTCACCCCCGGCGTGTACACCGTGCAGCTGCGCACTGCCCAGGGCCTGATTGCCAAGCGTCTGGTGGTGCAATAGCATGTCGAAAGGGCCAGGGCAGTGGTTCTGGCCCTTTCGTTTTCCTTTTTCTGGCTAAAACTTCTGTTGTTGATGAAACGCTTTTCTCACTTGTTTCGCGCTGGTAGCCTAACGGCGGCGCTGCTCTGTATCACGAGTCTGGCTTTTGCCCAGGGTGAGCCCCCGGAAGGCGGTCCGGAACCCGACGCGCCGACCGCCGTGCCCATTGACGGGGGTGCTTCGCTGCTGCTGGCCGCCGGCGTAGGCCTGGGCCTCCGCCAGCTGCGACGTCGGCAGAAAGCCTGAGCAACCTGCTCGTATACCGCTTTTAAAAGAACGAGGCCCGGATGCATGCATCCGGGTCTCGTTCTTTTTCATCCGATAACGGGGAACTGATTCGCCCTGATCTTATCCGGGGTTAAACTCCTTCATTGCCTACTCGCCCCCGTACTTGCTTTTGCCCGCACCGCCGGCGTCCATGCGCACGATTTTAGGCTGGAAAGAGCCGAGCACGTCTACCAAGTCGCGCTGGTGCGCCATCACCTGGTGAATGTCTTTGTAGGCCATGGGGGCTTCATCGAGGCCCCCGCCGATCAGCTCCACGCCCTGGTCGCGCAACAGGCGGCGCAGCTCGCCTTCGCTTACCTGCAGTTTGGCCTGGGTGCGGGAAAGGCGCCGCCCCGCCCCGTGCGAAGCCGACTGAATGGAGTCCCGCTCCCCACGGCCGCGCACAATAAAGCCGGGCGCCGTCATGGAGCCTGGAATCACGCCCAGCACACCCTCTCCGGCCGGGGTAGCCCCCTTGCGGTGAACTATGGCCTCGCGCCCATCAGGCAATTGCTCTTTCCAGGCGAAGTTGTGGTGGTTTTCCACTTTGGCCAATACTTCCTGCCCCAGGGCCTTGCTCAAGCGGCGGTGGATGTCGTGGTGGCAGGCGGAGGCATAGTCCCCAGCCAGATTCATAGCGGCCCAGTACTCCTGCCCTTCCTGGGTGTCGAGGCCCAGCCAGGCCAGGTAGCGGGCCTCGGGCGGCAGCGGGCACTTATTCATGGCCACTTTGGTGTAGTGCTGGGCAATGGCTGCCCCCAGGCCCCGGGAGCCGGAGTGCGAAAGCAGCCCGAGGTACTGACCTATGGGCAAATTCAGGTCGTTGTCTTCGGCCGTAATGTCCACCACGCCCCACTCCACGAAGTGGTTGCCGGAGCCCGAGGACCCCAGCTGGTTAATGGCCGCTTCGCGCTTGCCCCGCACCACCCCGATTTCCCGGAACTCGGGCCGCTCCAGCACGGGGTCGTCGGCGGGGTTCTTGAACACTTCCTTACCTCCGAAGCGGGTGTGGTTGTGGAGCAGCTTTTTCAGCTCGTCGCGGCGCTGCTCCAGGTAGCGGGCCGGCACCTCGAACACCGATAAAGCCATGCGGCAGCCGATATCCATGCCTACCCCGTAGGGAATGACGGCGTTATCCACGGCCAGCACGCCCCCAATGGGCAAGCCATAGCCCTGGTGGGCATCGGGCATCAGGGCTCCGTCGATGGTGACGGGCAGCTGCATGGCAGTGTCCATCTGCTTGCGGGCCCCGTCTTCGATGAAGGCGTCGCCGTAGCGGCGGTAGTCCTTGATGCTGGGGTTGAGCTGCACGTCGCGGCTGGGCTGGGGCACCAGCTCCTGGGCCAGGGGCCGCCAGGTTTGGTCGCGCACGTACTTGAAAGGGTCGGCCTTGATTTCGCGCAGCAGGGCCAGGGCGCTGCCTTTATCGAGCCGGCGCAGCTCGCGCTGGTCGAGAATATCCAGCGCCAGACTGATCTGTTTATCATCGGTGAAGCCCAGTTGGCGCAGGTCTTTGCCGTGGAGCTTGTTGGTTGCTTTAGCCATAACGAAGAGCAAAGGGTGGAACTCCTCTAGCGCAAAGCCCCCGCTGCAGGTTGCGGTGCAGCTTGGTTGCGCGAAGCCAACTCCCCTCCTTTTTGAAGGAGGGGACGCGGCAGCTTGCTGCCGCTGGGGTGGTTGCGTCGTTCGCGCCGCCAGCGTGAAAGATCGTGCGGCGGTATATTCATCTGGCTTACTATATATTTATCCATCATGCCCAACACATTCCGTCACAACCGCCAGGAAATGAAGCCTCTCCGCCGCGAGCTGCGGAGCAACCTAACGCCCGCCGAAGCCACCCTCTGGAAGGCCCTGCAAAACGGGTAGCTCGACGGACGTAAGTTCCGTCGCCAGCACAGCGTAGGTTTGTATGTGCTGGACTTCTACTGCCCCGCCGAACGGCTGGCAGTGGAGCTGGACGGACAAGGGCACTTTGATGTTGTGGGCCAGGGGCGTGATGAAATACGCACGGCCTATTTGCACAGTGTTGGAATCCGCGTGCTACGCGTGGAGAATAAGTTGGTGTTTAAGCAGCTGGCTTGGGTGCTGCAAAGCATCCGGCAGGCATTTCAGGAGTCTAACAGGCTGGAGTAACCCCCAGAGTACTCCTGACAGCGCGGACGGCTCAACCACCCCAGCCGCCGCTGAAGCGGCGACGTCCCCTCCTTTGGTAAGGAGGGGAGTTTGTCGTTCTTGCTTTTGAGCAGCGCCTCCACCTACGCGGCTCCGTCCATCCGCACAATTTTGGGCGTGAAGGTGCCAAGCACATCTACCAGGTCCTGCTGGCTTTCCATCACGGTGTGGATGTCTTTGTAGGCCTGCGGGGCTTCGTCGAGGCCGCCGCCAATGAGCTCGACGCCGTGTTGCTGCAGGTGGCGGCGCACGTCGGCTTCGCCCAGCTCGGCTTTAGCTCGGGTACGCGACATCAGCCGGCCCGCCCCGTGGGAGGCAGAGCCGAGCGAATCGGCCACGCCCCGGCCGCGCACGATGAAACCGGGCGCGGTCATGGAGCCGGGGATGATGCCCAGCACGCCTTTGCCAGCCGGGGTAGCGCCCTTGCGGTGCAAAATCACCTCCCGGCCATCAGCGAGGCGCTCCTTCCAGGCGAAGTTGTGGTGGTTTTCCACTTTCGCCAGGGGCCGCTCGCCCAAGGCCCGGGCCACGCGCTGGTGAATCTGGTGGTGACAGGCGGAGGCGTAGTCCCCGGCCAGGTTCATGGCCGCCCAGTACTCTTGGCCGCCCTCAGAGTCGAGCGTGAGCCAGGCTAGATGCTGGGCTTCAGCCGGCAACTTGCAGACGTCCTTGGCCAGGTTGGTGTAGTGCTGAGCCACAGCTGCGCCCAGCCCCCGGGAGCCGGAGTGCGAAAGCAGCCCCAGGTACTGGCCCACCGGCACGCCCATTTCGTTGGTCGCGTCGGTGATTTCGACGATGCCAAACTCCACAAAGTGGTTGCCGGAACCCGAGGTGCCAATCTGCGCAATGGCCGACTCGTGCTTGTTGCGCAGGAAGGGAATGGCAGTAAACTCGTCGCGCTCCAGCACCTCGTGGCCCATTTTCTGGCCGTGGCGGAACACGTCCCGGTTGCCGAACTTGGTAGTAGTCAGCAGCACGTTGCGCAGCTCCTGCACCCGCTGGGCGAGGTACTGGGGAGGCAAGGCGAAGACGGACAAAGCCATCCGGCAGCCGATATCCACGCCCACGGCGTAGGGAATCACAGCGTTGTCGGTGGCCAGCACGCCGCCGATGGGCAGGCCATAGCCAAAGTGGGCGTCGGGCATGAGGGCCCCGGCCACCGTCACGGGCAGCTTCATGGCCGTTTCCATCTGGTGGATGGCCCCGGCATCAATGTGCTCGGCCCCGAACGTGACGTAGGGCTTGCGCTCGGTGAGGGCAATGTGGCGGCTGGGTGCGGGCAGCAGCGCAGCAGCGGTGTGACTCCAGTCGAGGTCGGTGAGAAAGTTGCTGGGGGTTTGCAGAATGAGGTTGAGCAGCGCCAGCTGATCGGTATGCGAGAGGCGCTTGAGGTGTTTGCGCTGCAGTTGGGCCAGCGCCAGCCCAATGGCCCGACCTTCGGGAAATCCGAGCTGGCGAAGGTCGTTGCCGCGTAATTGATTGGCCATAATGGTCGGTGCGAACGAAGTCGCGTGAGGTTGAAAGAAAAGCGTTGACGAGCGGTACCTGGCAGAGCCAGGCAATAGCATGTCACGCATCAAAATGCTGATGCAGAGCCATAATGATGGCCTTGCTCAGCAGCCGAGGCTGCCGCGCCGAGCACAGCTCAGCGTAATGGTTACTATCCCGCAAAAGCCGGAGCAACAGGCCGACCCGCGCACATTGGGGCACACCAGAGGTATACTACCCGACAAGACAGGTCGAAGTAACGCGGGCCTACGGCATCCGGCCGGGAAGGCTGGTAGGTTCGGGCAAGGGGTACAGGTGAGCAGCCTCAAATTTTCAGTCGAAGGAATGCTGCCCGACGCCACCTTGCCCGCCCCACCCCTGATTGGGCTATCCACGCGCCGCCGTTATGTGCTCTAACCAGCTGAGTTACTGCTCTCGAAGAAGCAGGGAGGCCTCGAACCCCCGACCCCATTTACTAAATCGAAGTATGGCGGCGCTACGGCACCAATCAGGAAAAAGCTGCTTACCAGGGCAACAGGGCGGCGGGCGAATCAGCTCTTTAGACCACTCAGCCACATTATCTCGGTGGAGACAATGACAGGATTCGAACCTGCGAAACCCTTTTGAGATTTAACGAAGTAACGCCCGCCTACGGCACCCGGTAAACAGATGAAAAAACGTTGGGGCGACAGGGCGCCCAGCCTACATATCCTGCTCTACCAGACTGAGCTACCGCCGCCGAAGCTGCGGGCGGGATTCGAACCCGCGACCCGGGCAGTAGAAGTGCGAAGTAAGGCCGAGCTACGGCACCCAACGAGGTATTAAAAACGGAGCAACAAACGCCCGGCCTAACGAGGCTGCCCTACCAATTCACGTATACGCAACGCCGGGTAGGCGCTACTTCGGGAGTCGAACCCGCGACAGGCCTCTATTTATGGTACGAAGGAAGGCCGCGCTACGGCATCCGTTTTTTGTGGTACTAGTCGCCGGGGTAAAAAAGGCCCCACATCTGCTCTACCATTGAGCTACGGGCCCAGATGTTTGCTACTGGTGGGCCCGATAAGAGTCGAACTTATAACACGAAGTATGTGAAGGCCACGACACCCGGCGAAGGTATCGGCGGCAGGCGCAAGCAAGGACAGGGGCAACGGGTTGGAAGGCTTCATAGGGAATCGAACCCCGGGCGTGGCTCTTGGTCCACTGCCCTCAACCAGACGAAGAAACGCCCTCCGACGGCACCCGGCCGCCTGCTTGGCCGCGGCGAAAGGAAACAGGCAATAAATCTGACCAGCCTACCAATACTCCGTGGTATGAGCACGGCGAAGAACTCAATCTTCCATCGCAGTTAGGCGAAGCATGGCTGATCTACGGCACTGTTTCCAAAAAATTTATGAGTAGGGTTTCATTCTAGAGAGTGTGGACAGTGGGGCTAGCTTTGCGGCATGTTGCGCCGCCACGAGTTAACCGAGCGAGAATGGAAATTGGTCGAACCACACACGTTGGGCCAGCCGGGCACCAGTGGGGGCACGGGCCGCGACAACCGGCAATTCGTCAACGCAGTGGTGTACCGCGTGCGCACGGGCTGCAGTTGGCGCGACCTGCCCGAGCGGTTCGGGCCGTGGAACACGGTAGCGCGGCGCTTCCGCCGCTGGGCCAAAGCGGGCGTGTGGCAGGCCTTGTTCGGTGCCGTACAGGAACCGGACTACGCCTGGGTGCTGGTGGATTCGACCACGGTCAAGGCGCACAAAGCAGCGGCCGGGCAAAAAAAAGCGACGCCGCGACGGAAGCGCTAGGCCGCAGCCGCGGCGGCTTGTCCACGAAGGTGCACGCCGTCGTGGACGCGCTGGGCAACTGCCTGCGCCTGGTGCTCACGCCCGGCCAGCAAGCCGATTGCACGCAACTGCCCGGGCTGCTGGCCTGCCTGCCCCAAGCGCCCGGCGCGGTGGTGGCCGACCGGGCGTACGACACCAACGCGGTGCTGGCCGCCGTGGCCGCGTGCGGGGCCACGCCGGTCATTCCGGCCAGAACCCTGCGCAAACACCCGCGCCACCACGACCCCAACCTGTACGCCGACCGCAACAAAGCCGAACGGTTCTTCGGCCGCCTCAAAGAAGCGCGCGGTTTCGCTACCCGCTACGAGAAAACCGCTTCCTCCTTTTTGGCCCTGGCGCATCTGCTGGCTGCCCTCGATTGGATGCGCTGACTGTCCACACTCTCTAGTAAAAAGGTTGGTCAGGTAAGAGCTTGTTTAAAAGCCTGCAAGGTTGAATAAGGCAGTTTCGGGTCGAACACCGCGAAATCGATGCGCTGGAACTGGTTACGAACCGCTGGCTCGGCCAGGGCTTCGGCAAACAGCTCCGCAATCTGCGCGGGGTCGTTGCCGAAAACGCCGCATCCCCAGGCTCCGAGCACCAGGGCCTCGCACCCGTTTTGGGCAGCCACTGCCAGCACCTGCCGAATCCGGCGCTGCATGGTGGGCACCAGCTGGTCGAGTAGCTCCGGGTTGTTGCGGCGCAGTGCCCCGGCATTCACCGCCGGCGCGGTGATGATGTCCACTTGATACGGCTCAGCCAGCCACTCGCCTTCATCCGTCAGCAGCACCGGCACGCCGGGTGAGAAGATAAGGTAGTCACTGTACAGGCCGTTGAGGTGGGCATTGTGCTGGTACATTTCGGTGAACTGCGCTATGCACGGATATAGCCCCGTGGAGCGGGCCAAGCTTTCTTCCTGGGCCTGACTGCCGCCCAAAAAGCCCCCACCCGGATTCCGGGCCGATGCAAAGTTCAGACAGGCAACCCGCTGGTACTGGCTGACAAGATCAGACGCCGCCGCGAGCGTGGTGGCATTGTATACCCGCACTTCTGCCGGCTTGGCAGCAGCTTCATTGATGACTTTAGGGGCCAACAAAGCCGCGGCATCCTCTGGCCGATACAAGCGGCTTTCGGCTTCGGCAGTACGTTGCCAGCTGCCAATATCTACTTGGGTACCAGTGGCCGTTTGGTAGCTTCCCTGCTTTAACGCGTGGAGCGTTTGGCGGGCTATTTCCTGTCGTTGTTCGCGGTTCATGATGAAAGGTAAAGTTGATTTTGTGGGCGGCGGCCCGGATTGACCGCCGCCCGGCCGCGTAGTGTTAGTAGTTCATAACCATCGGAGGTAACGATAAGCACACAAGCAATTCAGCCTAGAATAGCCCTACAGCTCAATTCGCTGGATTTCGGTGAGGGCAGTGCCGCCGTTTTCCAGGGCCTGGAGCACGTCGAACACTTTATCGGACCAGCCGGCAATGAGCGCCACCCCGTCGGCTTCGTGTACCTGCACCGGGGCTGTGCCGTGGCCGGCTAGGTCGAAGAGGTACAGGCGGGCCTGGGGCGCCACCGTGCGGCGGTACTGCCGCCACACCGTAGCCAGGGAGGCCTCGTTGCCGGTGCTGTCCCAGAGCTGGCAGTCGGTGAAGATCATCACCTTATCCACCCGCTCGTTGTGGCGGATCAGGTCCTGCACTACCAGGTGACCGTTGGTGCTGTAGCCTACCTCGCCTTCGCGGCGGTAGAGCTCCTGCACGTTGCGCAGCACCTGGCCCTGGGGCAAGGCCACCCGCTTCCAGGTGTTGCCGAACATGCCGGTTACCACGTGGGCGCAGCGGCTTTGCAGCAGCATGCCCAGCACCAGGCCCACATCGTAGAGCAGCACTTTGCTGCGCTGCGACACCGGCTGCTGCATGGAGCCCGACACGTCGCAGGCTACTACCACCCGGGTTTCGGGGCCGAAGCCGCGCAGGTTGGCAATGGAGTGGCCAATGGCCGTTTCCAGCGCCGCCAGCAAGACCCCTACGTGCCCCGACTTCACGGTCAGCAACTCGCGGTAGGCGGCCAGGTAGCGGAACGGCAGCTGCTTGCTACGCGCCACCGCCGTGGCATCGGTGAGGGCAGTCACTACCTGCGCCATAGCCCCGGCCGAAACTTCGGCTTCAAGGATGTTGCGCAGGTTGCGCAGCAAGGCCATGTAGCCCAGCTTGCCGCTCCCAATCAGCTCTTCCCACTTCTGGCGGAAGGCCGCTGGCCGTTCCGCCGCCGTGGCGTAGCTTGCCTGCCCCAGGGCCGAAAGCTCGGTTTCCCAGGTATAGGGCGTGGGCAGCTCCCCGCGCACCAGCTGGTCAAACAGGTGTTGCTGCTCGGGGCTTTTGGCGGCAGGGTGCACCAGAAACAGGGCGTCGCGGAGGCGCACCTGCCCGGCCCGGTCGTACTTGGCCAGCTGGTAGCCGTCGAAGCGGTTGAACGCCAGCGCCAGGCCTTTCTGCAGCTGCTTCGACAGACGGTTGAGCTGCTTGGTACCCTGGCGCTGGTTGGCCAGGGCGTAGAAAGCCAGCAGCTCCGTGATTTCGTCGGCGCGCTGCACGATGCGGGCTACCAGGCGGCTCACCAAGTTGTCGCCCCGATGAATTTGAGCCAGCTCCACGGCTAGTACCAGGGGCACGGTGCGCAGGTAGAGCTTTTCACGAGCGTACACGGCCAGCTGCGCCACAAAACGCGGGTCGTTGCGGGCCACCAGCTCGCGAAGGCGCTGCAGGCGGGTATCGGCTTTTTCGTAGTACTGGTCGCTGAGGGCAGCCGTGGCAACGGCGGCGTACAGCTCCAGGGCTGGCGTGAGTTGGTAAGCCACGGCCCCCTCGTGGTTCACCACGGCGGCCGGCTGAGTTTTGCGGAAGCTAAAGTTGAAACGCATGAGGGAAGTGGGTTTTGGTTATTCGTTGTTCGTTTATTAAGTATTTGCTGGCCGCTTATGGCAAGACCAGCAGCTGACCTTTAGTACAGGTGCTTTGGCACCAGCAGGCGGTTTTCATTGGCCCAGCGCTGCACCCAGCTCAACTCCTCATCATTCATGCGCCGGTTGAACACGCCCCGGGCTTGCACGATGGTGCGGTTGGCCAGCACCTCGAGGGTAAGGGCCCGCACGCCTCCAACGGTGAGCGAGAAGATGCCGCAGCGGCCCCGCACGCAGGCTTGCACATAGGTGGAAACGCAGTGCCGCTGAGCCCAGCCCTCCCGGAGCAAGTCGCGGTAAGTGCGCAGTTGGGTAATCTGCACTTTGCCCGGCCCGCCCCCGTTGAAATCGGCTACCGCTAGGGGTTCCCAGGTAGTAGCTGCTGTAATGTCGACACCCTCTTCGGGTATTGGCGGAAGGCGGGCTACCTGACGGTGCCACTGCTCCGTTTGGTGCAGCACACTCGCCATGGAGCGCCCCTTGAGCGTGAAGCCGGGTTGTGGCGGCTCCAGTGGCAGGCCTACGCTCCGCTTCTGGTGAATCCAGTCGCAAACCGGGCCGAAACGCCACATATCAACTGCGGGAGCAGCCCGAAAAAAGTCGACTACGGTTAGCCAGAAGCTGTCGTCGCGCCCGATTTCCCGGCCCAGCCGCGAGTCCAGCACCGGTCCCAGCCAGCTTAGCGCGTCACGGTCGGCAAGCTGGGCGTAGCGTAGGGCTTCCAGAAACGTGCAGTTTGCCGGGGCTTGTCGCAGGTGGTGCTCCAGCTTGCGGGTCAGCGTCAGTGGGAGTCCCTGAAACTTGCGCAACGCCAGGCCTTGCCCAAGGTGGAGCGTAAGCCGCGGAATGTCGATACCCTCGTACAGCCGGCCCGCTATCCAGGAGTTCAGCACCCAGGCTGGCACGTCGCCATACTGGTCGAACAGGTGGCGAACCAGGCTTTCCAGCTGCCGGAATGGGTTTCGGCTGCGGGGTTTCCAGTCGGCCAGCTCGCGCCGGCGCTGGGGATAGTGCTTGCCGATGGCAGCCAGGGCCTGACAAAGCTCGGGGCGCCACAGCAGCTCGCTGCGTTGGTCGGCCAGGGCCAGCAGCACTTTTCGCTGCCGCTGGCTTACTTCCTCCGGCTGATTGAGGATGCAGGCTTCGTAGAACGGAAGCAACACACAGTCGGTGCCGAGTTGGGCCTGTACGGCCGTCAAAGGGCCGCCCTGGTTAAATAAGTATTCTACCTGCTGGCGGAGCGGCCATTTGCGCCAGTAGAGGCGCCGGGCTGCCGCCAGCACAATTACTGCTTGCTCGGCTTGCCAGGCTTCGTGGGATAATGGTTTGTGACGGTTAGCCATCGGTCGGGGTTGCCCTCGCGGGGTCGTTTACCGATTGAAAAATCAGAAGAGGTTGGCGCCGGGGGCGCGCTGGGATAAAGCAGAATCCGGAAACCTTCGTACATGACAAATCGAAAAAAAGGACGTAAAAAATCAGCCAGCTATTCGCGCACGAATACTGCTATTTTGGAAGTTATTTTATTTGAAAACCGTGGACAATATTCTTCCTTATTACCTCAATAAAGGCAATAAAACAGGAAATAAAACCCGGAATTTAATTCGATTTTAGCTAGCCGATTTTACTCTATTTCTCTTTTCGTCGCCGCGTTTTCGGCGTCGGTTAAGTAGACACGTAGCCCGTATGCAGCCCACGTGGCACCGGGTACTGAACACCCGATTGCGGGCGACAATGGAGCGGAGCTGGTTGGGCGTAAGCATGGGAGAAAGGAGAATGGGTAACAGATAGTTGAAAAACAAAACGCCCGAATCTGGTGGGATTCGGGCGTTTTGCGGAGGATGATTCTATGGATAGAACTTCACCTTGCTGCTAGCGCGCCGAACCCCGGCTGGATCTTGCTATCCAGCATTGATGGGGTACCTGCTAATTTATTGTAGTGCCGGCGCATGACGAGGGAAGTGGTAGAAGTCGGTGACGTTTGGGTCTTTGAACGGGTCAAAGGTAGAAAGGTTATTTTACTTCATCCAAATTTTTTATAAAATATTTTAAATATTTTTTCAAACAAAATTCAAATCATAACACATTTCACACCTATCGTATATTATTTATTAAACAGACACGGTTTATCAGCATTTGCTTAAGAACAGCTCCATACTCTTACAAAACCCCTAACAACGAAATATTCCGACCAGGCCTTGTACCTTACTACGGCTGATGGGTGAGCGGGCACGGCCTGCGAACCTATACTCAGGTACTATCCCCCAACCACTGCGCTTCTGATGATTGATAAAATAGCTTGGCTACACCTGCAAAACGGCAGCGTGCTAAGTGCCCGTAGTCGGGGCAAGGACTGCTTTTACTTTCCTGGCGGTAAGCGGGAAACGGGCGAAACGGATACACAGGCCTTGGTACGCGAGATAAAAGAGGAGCTGACCGTCACTCTGGACCCCACTACACTTCGTTATGTGGGTACGTTTGAGGCCCAAGCCTACGGGCATGCGGCCGGCGTAATGGTGCGCATGACGTGCTACCTAGCCCAGTATGAAGGCCAGTTGGAGCCGGCCGCCGAAATCGAGGAAATTGCCTGGCTGACGTACCAAGACCGTCACCGGGTGTCCGCGGTAGATCAAATTATCTTCGACTGGCTTCGGGAACGGCAACTCTTGGCCGATTGAGTGGTGGCAGCGCAATGCCTGCCTCAGCATGCGGCCACAAACCAGTCGAGCCCTCAGACGTAGAAGCAGCTTCCATGCCCTGCCTTGCTTCCTCCGAAAACTACTCCATCACGCTGCCCGACGGCCACCGCTTTCCCATTGCCAAGTACGCCCTGATTCGGGAGCAGCTGCTGTGGCAGGGCGTTGCGCAGCCCGCCGATATCTACGACCCGGGCCTGGCTTCCGAGGAAGACATTCTGCGCGTGCACTCGGCCGAGTACTGGCACAAGGTAAAGGAGCTGCGCCTCTCCCCCGCCGAGGTGCGCCGGCTGGGCTTGCCCCAGAGCCCCGAGCTGGTGCGCCGCTCCCTAAGCAGCGTGGCCGGCACGGTAGAGTCGGCGCGGCGGGCCCTGCAGGATGGCATTGGCCTGAGTCTGGCCGGCGGCACCCACCACGCGTTCCGGGACCGGGGCGAAGGGTTTTGCGTGCTCAACGACATTGCCGTGGCCGCCGCTCACCTGCTTCATCACCAGCTGGCCCGGCAAATCCTGGTGGTGGACCTGGACGTGCATCAGGGCGACGGCACGGCCAGCATCTTCCGGCACGAGCCGCGCGTGTTCACCTTTTCCATGCACGCGGGGGCCAACTACCCCCTGCGCAAAGAGCAGTCGGACCTGGACGTGGCCCTGGAGCTGGGCTCCGACGATGCCACTTACCTGCGCATTCTGCAAGAAACGCTGCCGCGGCTGCTAAGCGAGGTGCAGCCTGATTTTATCTTCTTTCAGGCCGGGGTAGATGTGCTGGCTACCGATAAGCTGGGCAAGCTGGCCCTCACCCAAGCCGGCTGCCGCCAGCGTGACGAATACGTGCTGGGTTTATGCCGCCAGCATGAGCTGCCTGTGGCCGTAAGCATGGGCGGCGGCTACTCCGAGCTGCTGCGCGACATCGTGGACGCGCACTGCAACACATTCCGGGTAGCCTACGAGCTGTATGGGTGAGGGGAATGTGGGGAATGTGCTAATGTGAAGAATGTGCGGAGGTGCTAATGCCTTTCGGCGAGCAGGTGGCGCATCAGGCCAGGGACGACGCCATCCGTCCCGGGCAACGTGCCCGGCCCTGCAAAGCGAAAAGCCCCCTGACGTCAGAGGGGCACCTCCGCACATTCCCCACATTCTCCACCTCAGCACATTCTCCTCCCCTACCTTTGCGGGCATGAACCTGCACAACCCGCTCACCGACCTGCCTGCCGCCAATCAGCTGCCTACGCCCGCGCCCGCCGAAGCACCCGGTACTCCGGCTCAGCAAGCGTTTCGGGAGGCGGTGGCGCAGGTTGAAGGTTTGCGCCAGCGGCTGCGGGACCTGCAGCAGGAGCAGGCCGAGGCACGCCGGCGCTACTGGCAGCAGGTAGGGCCCGCCGCCCAGGAAGTGGTGCGCGCCCGTCAGGCGCTGTTCGCGCCGCTGGAAGAAGCCTTGCTGCTGGGCTACTTCAGCCGCCTGGAGGAGCAGCAGATTACGGCTTTGCTGGTGGGCAATGCCCGCGCCCTGCAAAACCGGTTCGGGGAAGATGCCGCCGAAATCCTGCGCAAGTACGCCCCGCGCCGCCGCGCCGACGAGGACGACAACGCCCCGGACGAAGACGCTCCTGCTCCCGCGCCCGAACCGTTCGACCCCACCCTGCCCCCGCACGAGCAGGCCGCAGCCGCGGCCCGTGCCCGGCGCAAAACCAAGCAGCAGAAAGCCGAGGAAGCCGCCGCCGCACAAACCCGTACTCAGGAGCAGCTGCTCTTGTCGAACACCAAAACCCTGTACCGCCAACTGGCCCGCACCCACCACCCCGATCTGACTCAGGACGAAGCCATTCGGGAGCAGCGCACTCAGCTCATGCAGCGCATCACGGAGGCCTACGAAACCAACGACCTCTACACCCTGCTCCAGCTCCTGTCCGAGTCGGCCCCCGCGGCGGCCACCGACGAAACGCTGCTGCTGCGCTACACCCAGGCCCTGCACCAGCAGCAGCTAGAGTTGAAAACCCAGCTGAACGAGCTGAAATTCGGCGACAACGGCTTTAGCGGCACTACCGGCAAAAAGCGCGAGCAGGAAATCCGCCAGCTCAAGCGCCACCTCCGGGCCGAGGCCGAGTATCTCCACCACGTCCACCGCCTGATTCAGGACCCCAGCGGCCTGCGCGAAGTACTCCGCGAGCTAGCCGCCGAGGGCCACGACACAGTGTGAGAGGGGAAAATGAATGGTTAGGACAACCCAGGCTGTCATGCTTCATCTGGCGTCCGTGAAGCCGAAGCATCTCTACCGCTTCGCTCGGAATGACGTGCTGAGTTCCCTGCCTTTACCCTAATAATGCCACTACCTCCCCTATCACCGCATCATCCCGCATGATGCGGTTGTGGCCCAGGCCGGTAGTAGGGTGAAACATCAAGCCCGGCCAGTTGGCAGCAATTTCCTCGGCCTCGGCGAAGGGGATGCTTTCGTCGGCGTGGTCGTGGAAAAGCAGGGCGCGGCCGGCGGGAAAGTGGCACCCCACCTGCATGAGGCTGAAGCTTTCGGCGTCGCGGCCCTGCTGCTCCTGGATGTAGCGGCCCATGCGTGCTACTACGGCATTCGGAAGATGCAGAAAGGCCGCGAAACGCTGGGCCACGGCCGTGGTGCTGCCCGGGGCGGCCAGTAGGACCAGGCGCGGCAGCTGCCCTCCGGTGGCTTGGTTGAACTGCACCGGCACGCCCACAGTAGCAGCGGCCCCAAAGGAGTGCGCGACAACCGCATACACCTCGCCCAGGCTGTCGGCCACGGCTTGGATGGCACGGGCAAAGGCCGGCAGCGTAGTGCGCGAGCCGCTGGAGGCCCCGTGGGCCGGTCCATCGAGGGCCACTACGCGGTAGCCCGCCGCCACCAGCCCGGCCGCCATAGCTCCCCAGAAGCTGGCCCGGTGCTCCCAGCCGTGGACCAGCAGCACGGTGCGCCGGCCGGTGGGGTTCCACTCGTAGGCTGCGATGGTATAGGGCCCGCTCGGCACCGTGAAGCGCCGCGCCCCGGCCAGGGCCGCTGCTTCCCAAAGCTTCTCCGGCAGCCGCCGTGGCGTGGTGAAGATGCGCCAGGCCGCCCCAAACGCCCATTCCGTGGATACGGCCGCCTGCAGGCGCAGCTTCAGGCGCAGCAGTTTCAGGGCAGCGGGCTCTGGCGGGGTGGTTTGAACAAGGCCTTTGGTCATGCGGCAAAGCTACGCAGGGATGAAGTTGGGCAGGTCGCACAGCAGGGGCTTGCTTGGATGGTCATCGTTTAGGCTGGCGCTGCCTCAGCTTAGCTACGTGGGAGTAGGCAGCTTGGCAACCCCATCTGGGGCCCAGGATACTTAGTCGGTGCAACTTCCGGGGGCTAAAGCGGCTCTACTCTTTGGCCCCGCCCACGGCCCGCCCTTGCCCATCTTATACTATGCCCATATTTCCACGCCCCGCCTTGCTTCTGCTTGGCATTGTGGGGCTTATTTCCTGTCAGAAAGAGGCTGCTATGGCCCCCGCCCCCGAACAAGTGGTTCCCCTACGCGTGGGCAACACGTGGATGTACCAACGCTACTATTTTGATGACAACGGGGCCGTTACCGACAGCACTATTTTCACGCGCACAGTGCTGCGCGACACGCTTATTAATCAGAGTACCTGGTATATTCTCAGCAACCGCGACATTGTTCAGAACAACCAGAACGGGTACGTGCGCTACAACCCCAGCGACCCGGCCGGCATCATCCTCTACGCCAACGCCCGCTTTGGTGGCTCCATTGGCTACGGCTACGAATACCCCACCTACACCTTGTGGGTGATGACGTGGCGGGCCCCCGCGCCGGCCCCCGTCGCTACCTCCCGCCACCGTTACAACGCCATTCGTTACGCTATAGAGTGGCAGTATCAGTACCACAACCAGAGTCCCCCCCTTGTGCAAAAGCGCGAGGAATATGTGACGCCGGGCCTGGGTATGGTGCACGCCAACTACTACGCCCGCGAAACCGGGCAGCTGCAGCAGCGGCTGGAGCTTCTCAGCTTCACGCAGCCCTAGTCACTGCCTTGCTCACCAGGCTTAGGCGGGAAAGCTCTCGGCAGATGATGCCCGCTTGGAGCAGCCCTAAGGGGATGAAAACCCGGATTTCGCGGGGAAAACTGCGCAAATACTGCTACGTGTTTTCCGGGCGGCGGGCCCCAACTTTCCGCCACCACCGGCTAAAGTCTTGCTCAGCAGCACCTTGCCCCTTAGCCCGAGTCATGAAACCATAGCCTGGGCTGAGGGGGCGTTTAACGTGCCCGGGCATCCCGCGTATGCTGCTTGACCAGGTGGGGAAGCACTCCTTCCCTTCTCCCGGCCGAACCACCTACGCCCACCTTTTTCTACCTCGTTATGTTCGACAAACTGGAAACCCTCGACGATTTGTTCGAAATGCAGCTCAAGGACCTGTATAGCGCCGAAAATCAACTGCTAAAGGCTTTGCCGCTGATGGCGGAGAAAGCCAAGGATGGCCGCCTGCGGGCCGGATTCAGCAAGCACCTGCACGAAACCGAAACGCAGGTAAAGCGCCTCGAAAGAATTGGCAAAGCCCTAAACCTCGACCTGGAGGGCCATACCTGCAAGGCCATGGCCGGGCTGATTGCGGAAGGCCAGGAAACTATGTCGGAGCGGGCTACGGAGGAAGTGATGGATGCGGCCCTGATTGCCGCCGCGCAGCGCATCGAGCACTACGAAATTTCGGGCTACGGCACGGCTGCTCATTTTGCCGGGCGCCTCGGCCACGAGCAGGCCGCCGAGCTGCTGCGCCAGACCCTGGACGAGGAGCAGCTGACGGACACCAAGCTCAATGACTTAGCCAAGAACTACCTCAACCGCAAAGCAGAGTAACCTCCGGCTTCGGTCATGGCACCAACAAAAATGCCCGCTGCTAGCGGGCATTTTTCGTGAGGCTAAGTGGAAAAAGCAGCTGTACCAGCCAAACTGTTGCGTGCTCCGTAATTAACCGGAGGAAAAAACCAGCTTTCCAGCCTAAAATAAGGGTTTTCTCGACCATCTACTGCCCCTTGCGGCCGTTTAACTACACAGCAGCCTCCAGCCCGGAGCCGCTAGTATGCTTTGAGCTATTGCATTGCCTGCACCTCCCTGTTTGTGTCTTTTTCTGTTAACTGCCCTGGCCTGGTATTCCGCAAGTGAGAAGCCTCACCTGCAGGTGACTAGGCGCTAACCGCTTCTTTTTTCACCGCTGACTGCTGCAAGCCAGCAACCAAGCTGACCCTGGGTTCCGCAACTAAGAACCAGTACGGGCCTGCTGCGTCAGGATGAGCTGAGCTCTTTTTGCCCAACTCTGCGAGCATACCCGGCTAGCAGCCTTCCTGCTGGCAGGCCCCCAGGCTGACACTTGCCGGCTGCAGCCTGCCAACGTACTATTTGCTTACTGTTTCTCTTTTCATGCCAACCCATTCTTCCCAACCCAAGGGCCGCCTGCTCGCTATTGGCGGCCACGAACAACGCCAGGCGCCCGATCAGCAACCCAACGACGATGCCTCGGCCGAATTTATTCTGCAACGCTTTGTCGATGAGTTGCCGGCCAAGCGCACGGTTGTCGTTATACCCACTGCCTCGGAGGAGCCGGAAAAAGCTGCGGAGGCCTACGTTCAGGTATTTTCCTCCCTCGGAGTAGAGCACGTGGAAGTGCTCAACATCCAAAGCCGGGAACAAGCCAACGGAGCGGAGGCCCTCGACATCATCAACCGGGCCGACGGGGTGATGCTAACGGGTGGCGACCAGCTGCGTCTAACGGCCCTGCTGGGCGGCACCCAGCTCCTGACCCGCCTGACGGAACGCTACCAGCAGGAGCCCATCGTCATTGCCGGCACCAGCGCCGGAGCCGCCGCCATGAGCACGCCCATGATTTACCAGGGCCGCAACGACGCCGGCTTCCTCAAGGATGAAATTCATATCACGACCGGGCTCCAACTGTTGCGCGACGTAGCCATCGACACCCATTTTATTGCCCGCGGCCGCATCATCCGCATGGCCCAGATTATTGCCACCAACCCTGGCTGCCTTGGCCTGGGCCTGGAAGAAGACACGGCGGTGCTGGTCACGAAAGGCAACGAGCTGGAAGTCATTGGCAACGGCATCGTGGTGCTCCTGGACGGACATGCGTGTACCGGAAACACCATTTATGAGATTAAGCCCGGGGAAGTATTTTCTATACGTGACCTGCAGCTGCACTTGCTGGCGAAAGGCCAGTGCTATACGCTGCCGGGTTTCTAAGCCGCCCATGACTCTTCTTCTGTAGCCTACCGGAGCCCCGGCACAAACCGAATTTTTCGGTTTGTGCCGGGGCTCCGGTAGGTTAATATTTCGAGCAGTCAGCCCTTCCCGCGGCCGGTGGTGGCCCCGTTCTAGCTTTCGGCCCAGGTATACCGCCGCTCTTTCCAGACGATGGGCCGGGGCAGCACCGTATAGGCCAGCACCGCCACCGACATGGCCAGCAGGTAGAACTCGTAGAGCAGCAGCACTGGCAACGACTCCTGGCGCCCCGCCTGCCGGAGCGTGATGTGCAGAAAAATGGTTTGGAACAGCATCTTGGCCGCGTACAGGGCCGCTACCGTAGCACCCGGCAGGAGGCCCGGCCAGCCCAGCACCGTGTAAAAGACCCCATAAGAGCTGAATAGTACCCCCAGCTGCCAGGGCAACCGGCCGGCACCGCGCATCCACCGCTTGCGCTGGCGTAGCAATTGCCGCACCGTAGGCTGGGGAGCAGAGACGCCTAGCACGCCGGGCTCTATCAGGTTGCGGAACTGCCAGCCCTGGGCTACTACTCGCTCAAATAGCTGCACGTCTTCGGTAATGCTGAACGCCAGCGTTTCGTAGCCGCCAATGGACTCGTAGGCGGCCCGGCGCACCAGCATGTTGTTGCCCACGGCCGCTACGGGCAGCCCCCGGTCGGAAAGCAGCCGAATCAGGTTGAGGCCGAAAAGCCAGTCGAGGCCCTGCAGGCGGCCAAACAGGGAGCCATCGGCCGTGGTGATGCCCGTTACAATGCCCACTTCGGGGGTAGCGGCGGCCAGCATAGTCTGCACCCAGCGGGGCGACAGGGCCATGTCGGCGTCGGTGATAAAGAAATAGTCGGTGGTGGCAGCGCGGCTGAGTTGGGCCAGCACATTGCTTTTACCCCGCGCCGTGCCCAACTGCCCCCCAATGGGCACCAGACGAAATTGGGGTTTGCCGTGAATAAAGCGGCGTACCAGCGCCACGGTGTCATCGGTGGAGGCATCATCCCCGATCAGAATTTCCAATTGTTCGGCCGGGTAGTCCAGGGCCGCCAACGCCCCCAGGCACCGCTCGATATTCGCGGCTTCGTTGCGGGCGGCCAGCAGGATGCTCACCCGGGGCCCGGCAGCCAGAGCGGGAAGTTCTACCAGTCGGCGCCTGGCTACCAGGAGCAGCACGAAGCCATACAATCCAAAGAAGACACTAAAGAAAACGGCTGGGAAGAGCATAACGAAGCGGCGTAGAACGGCCCCAAGCTCCTGCACCCCTGGCATAGTAGGTTGGCTCTGATGCCGGCTGGTAGCATGGCAGGCAGGGCTGGGGAGGCAGCTTAGGGCTGAACAGAAAGCAGAAACGCTGGCCCCGCGAGAACCCCTAAAGTGGCCAGCTACTGGCTATACGCACCCATTTGGCCGAAACGACAGGCGAAAAACCCTTACTTTGCCGGGGAGAAACCAGTATTTCTCACTGCGTAATTATGCCTAGTGCTTTGTTGCCCGGCGTAGGCCAAGCGGCTCAGTTGTTCCCCGGCTGGCCCTGCTTCTACCCTATAAGGCAACAGGGAGAGGCTCCTCTAAAAATAACCGGCTGACTTAAAGGCAGCACAGTACCTTTACCGCCTTCCTGGTCTTTAGCTTGTTGCCTGTGTCTGCTGCCGCTGCCTCGTCGCACTTCCTGCTGATCCGCTGCCCCGATGAGGCCGGACTGATTTACAAGATTACCGGCGTGCTGTACGCCTACGGCCTCAATATTATCCGCAACGACGAGTTTGTGGAGCGCCAGGACACCTACTTTTTCATGCGCACGGAGGTAGCCGGCACCTTCGAGCCCGCCGACCTTACCGAGGCGCTACGCCAGGTACTGCCGGCCGCGGCCGAAATCCGGCTTTCCGACAACCGCCCCAAGCGCATTGTGCTGCTGGCCACCAAGGAGCACCACTGCCTGAGCGAGTTGCTCGTACGCCACGCCTTTCAGGAGCTGAATGCCCACGTGCTGGCCGTTATCAGCAACTACGAGGTGCTGGCCGATCTTACCCAGCGCTTTGGGGTGCCGTTTCACTACATCAGCCACGAGGGCCTGAGCCGCCCCGACCACGAAGCCGTCGTGCTGCAGGTGCTGGCCCAGTACCAGCCCGAGTTTGTGGTGCTGGCCAAGTACATGCGCATCCTGTCGCCGGAGTTTGTGGCCCACTACGCCAACCGCCTCATCAACATCCACCACTCTTTCCTGCCGGCGTTTGTGGGGGCCAGTCCCTACGCCCAGGCCTACGAGCGGGGCGTAAAAATCATTGGGGCCACGGCGCACTTCGTCAACGAGCAGCTCGACCAGGGCCCCATTATTGCCCAGAGCGTCATTCCCGTCGACCATACGCACAGCGCCCGCGAAATGGCCCAGGCGGGCCGCGACGTGGAGAAAATTGTGCTGGCCCGCTCGCTGAAGCTGATTTTCAACGAGCAGGTATTTGTGCACCGCAACAAAAGCATCATTTTCGATTAGTTGCCCGGCGCGCAGGTCGGCTACATCAGGTAGTACTCCCCGGCCCGGGCCGGGGCTGGCACATCGGCTTCCTGCAGCAGCTGCTTGAGGTTGATTTCGATGGTGCGCGCTATGGCTGTCACGGGGGTGTCGGTGGGCTTGTTGGTGAAGGGGTCCTGCAGGTAGCGGGCGGTGCGCTCCAGCAGAAAAAACGTGGAGGCCGTGACCAGCAGCACCGGCACTTCCCAGAGGCCAATGGTTTCAACCAGGCCCAGGGAAAGCGTCATCAGAAACAGGTAGATAAAGAAGTGCACCAGCAGCCGATAGCTCACGGGAAACACCGTGCTGTTGATGCGCTCAGCCTTGCCCATGGAGTCGCAGAGGCGCACGAGGGTGCTGTCCAGCTGCACCTGTTGGTAGGTGTTGATGGTCTGCTCCTGGTAAAGCTGTTTGATGTGCCGGGTGTGCAGGGAAAGCAACGCCAGGGGCTTGTTGGCGTGGCCCTGCGTGTATTTCACTTCCGCTTTGGGCAGGTACTTCACCAACGTAGCCGTCATATCCAGGCCGCGCAGGGCCTGGCCCAGGCTATAGCACCAAGCTATCTGCCGGTAGGCTATGCGCCGGAGCGGCGACTCCGCGTTGCCGGCCCCCAGCACGTCGTCGGGCACAAAGCCCATGATTTGCAGCACCAGACTGCGGGAGTCGTTTACGATGGCGCCCCACACTTTGCGGGCCTCCCACCACCGGTCGTAAGATTGATTGAGGGTGAAAGCCAGCAGCAGGGAAATGCAGCTACCGAGGATGGTGGGCAGTTGCAGGGGCACCCGGGGCAGGTAAGCAAAAAAGAAAAGCTTGAGGAGCTGGAATACCCCGGAAATCAGCAGCACGCGAATGATATCGGGCTTGATGCGCGTGAATATGTAGGAAATGGGAAGCTTGGTGTCGAGTAGCATACTTCAAGAAAACAGGTAACACCTCCCGGAGCAGGTAAACCCCGGCAGGAAGAATAGAGAAGAAGGAATAGCGGGCGGCGCCTACGGCACCCCCAAAGGCCCAGAGCTTACCAGCGGGGGCACCGCTAGCACCGTTCCGGCAGGGTGTGCGGCCTGCACGGCGTACAGAAAGGGCGTCAGCTGCAGGTCGCCCGGCAGCTGGCGGAGGCCGCCGGCGGCTACCTCGTACCGAAACTGAGTGTCGTACTCGGCAAAATCGCGGCGCACATCTACGGCCAGGTCGTGCAGCATGCCTTGAGCCTCATCGTACACCCAGCCGTGCACGGCCACCGGGGGCTGGCCCGCCGGCGTGACCAAGGCAGCCTGCAACTGATATACCTGTTCGATAATTCTGAGGGAAACCAGCCGGCGGCTGCGCTCCGGCTCCGCTTCCGGCTCCGTGACGTCGGCCAGCACCGGGGCCAGGGGCTCGGGGGTAGTGGCCTGGCCACGCTTACCGGTGGGTTTGCCGCGGGTGGCGCCCGGGGGCTCGGGACTGCGGCCGCAGTGCCCACACAGCACCAGGTGGTCTACGTGCAGGGTGTGCACGGCGTAGCGCAGTACGGCGTCCAGGCCCAGGGGCGTGCTTACCACCTGCATAGTGGTTGGGCTGGAGGCAAATACGTGCTCGGGCCCCGTAAGCCCGCTGGCAACCGGCTCCGGCAAGGCCTCGGAGTAGCCCACAAACAGAAACCGGGGCGAAGCCCCGGGGCTGGCAGCGCCATTGCGTAGCTTGGCTGCTACCCAGTGATAGGGACTGACAAACAACGAGTAGTAAGCCGCAAAGACTGCCACCCGGGGGTCAGCACTGGTTGTTTCGGTCAGGGAGCGGGCGTAGTCGTCGCCCTGGCGCAGCAGCAGCACCTGAATATGGTGCGGCCGGGCCCGTTCGCGAAACAACTCAATTACGCCTAGAATATCGGGGTCAATAAAAACGGAGTGGGTGCCATCCAGCACCAAGATGGTATGGGGGGCAACGCGGCTGAGCCGGGCCAAGAGGCTGGCCTTCTGCAAAAAAGACACGTTGCGCCCTAGGCGAATAACCTGGCGGCGTGGTCCTGCGGCCCCGGGGGCTCCCACTGCCGCCGGCTCCCGCAGCCCTCCGGTCCAGCCCTGCCGCAGCTTCAGCAGCAGCCGATTCAGAAGGTACCGCAGCCCTGGCCCGGCGGCACCGGCGGCGAGTAGTTTGTGGTTTGGCTCATCGGCGGCGGTATACATAGGCGAAGCAAAAGGCATGAGCGTGCCGGCGCTGTTTAGCGGCAGCGAAGAGGAAAGCTGAATGACCGGGGAGGCCGGGCCAGGGGCCCGAAGTAGAGGGACGAGGACGTCAGCTGGAAAGCGCAAGGAGTGTCCCTGCCAACAGGCCGCTGGACCTGCCGAAGCAGTGGGTGTCACCGTCACAAAGGTAAAGCTCAACCAAAAGCCGGGAATTAATATTGCATTATAACCGTCTTATATTTTCATTAAAATAAGAATAAAACGCTTTAATCTCGGCTGTGGCCGGGGGCGTTTTGCACAGCTGATCCACCCGCCCAACGCATCATGCTTCCAGCCGGAGCCGGGCCCGGGGCGCGGGGGCAGCCCTAAGCGGCTGGTACCGCAAAACGTAGGCGGGCGGCAGGTTCAGCAGCACGTGCTCCTGCCCTATCGGCTGAAAGAACCGCTCAAATAAGCGGGTGTTGCGCAAAGAATACTGAAAGAGAATGAGCTGGCCGGCCGGCAGCAGCAGCTCCCGGGTGTGTTCCAGAATGCGCCAGCCCAGGCGACGCGGCAGCGAGCTAAAAGGTAAACCACAGACGACGTAGTCGGGCTTGGGAAGTCCTAGTTTGCGCAGGTAGTCGCCGGTTTTATCGGCCGAGCCGTGGAGAATGTACACGTTGGCGTGGTCGGCGTAGCGCGCCTGCAGCAGCTGGCAGAAGCGGCGGCTTACTTCTACCAGTACCAGCACCGTTTCGGGCCGGCGCCGGGCCATCAGGATGTCGGTAAACACGCCCGTGCCCGGCCCATACTCCACAATGCAGCTGGCCGAGGAAAAGTCGATGGGCGCCGTGACGTTATCAGTCAGCTCCCGGGAGCTGGGCACCAGGGAGCCTACAGTAGCCGGGTTGCGGAGGAATTCTTCGAGAAAGGCCATGGTCAGAAAATCAGGACGGAATAAACCCTGGGGTAATTTGCCTCTGTACGGCTACAGGCCAGATTTGGGTGGCGTAGCGCCTGCCCTGGTAGCTCGTGCGGCTATTCCCCGATTGTACCGTATGTTTAACCCTGGCGCCCGAAGGTTACCCGGTGCTTTCTTCTTGGCTTTATCTTTCTATGCAGCTTCCCGGACTTATTATTGGCGGCGGTATTGCGGGCCTGACGACGGCCCTGGCCCTGCAGCGCCGGGGGCTGCCGGTCACAGTGTGCGAGTCGGCGCCCGAAATCAAGCCGCTGGGCGCCGGTATCTGGATGGCTCCCAACGCCATGCAGGTATTTCACCGCTTAGGCATTACCGATAAAATTAACGCCGCCGGGGTGCCACTGCGCAACATACAGGTGGTGGATGCCCGCATGCAGCCCATCATGCGCACCGACCAGGAGAAAATTCGGCGCCGCTTTGGCTACACCACCACCGCCATCCGCCGGGCCCGTCTGCAGGAAATCTTGCTAGCTGAGCTGGCTCCCGGCACCGTACAGCTGGCCAAAACAGTGGCGCACTTCACGCAGTCCAAAACGGGGGTTACGGTGGCCTTTACCGATGGGACTACCCTGCAGGCGGGCTACCTGATCGGGGCCGACGGCATCCACTCGGTAGTGCGGGGGCAGCTGTTTCCCGGGGCGCGGTTTGGCCGCACCGGCCACGTCGTCTGGCGGGGTATTTCACCGGTAGAACTGCTGCCCGAGTTTAAGCAGGCTATTATGGAAGTGTGGGCCAACGGGGTGCGCTTCGGCTTCTCCGAAATTGCCGACGGCCTCGTCGATTGGTTTGTGGGTGAGTATGCGCCCAACCCGGTAGCGTACCCCGAAGGGCTGAAGACCCATTTGCTCCGTTTGTTCGAAGGTTTTGCGTACCCCGTCGGGGCTATTCTGGCCGCCGCCGATGAGCCCCGTATTATCCGCAACGATATCACGGACTTCGACCCCATTCCCAGCTGGAGCCAGGGCTTGGTATGCCTGATTGGCGACGCGGCCCATGCCTCCACACCTTACATGGGCCAGGGCGGCTGCCAGGCCGTAGAAGACGCCTATGCTCTGGCCCAATGCCTGGAACAGGAGGCTACCGCCGAGCAGGCTTTTGCCGCCATGCAGCGCCTGCGCCGCGCCAAGGCCCAGTACATTGTGCGCACTTCCCGAATCATGGGGAAAGTAGGCTACTGGCAACATGCTTCGGCGGCTGTGCGCAACTTCGTCATCCGGGCCACGCCTCAGCTTATCATTGACGAGCAGTTTAGGCGGGTGTATTCCCTGAACTTCTAAAGCTCCTGGTAGAAGCGCCGGAGGTGGTCGGCTACCTCGGCGGCTCGGGTAAGTACCATCCAGTGTCCGGCCCCGGGCACCACCTGCACCCGGGCCTGAGGAATAAACGCCCGTAACGACTCCGCCTGCAACACGGGAAAGTGCTTGTCGTGCTCGGCCCACAACAGCAGTACGGGGCATTGCACCTGGCCGTACCACTCAGGCAGGCGCTTGAGCTGCCCCTCGTAGCCAGCACACATGCGCACAATGAAGTCGCGCACGGCTGGCCGGCGGAAAGCCCCCCACAAATCCTGACGCAGGGCCGGGCTGAGGCGGGTACCCCCTGGCGTAAATGTGCGCATGGCCCGCCCAAACACCAGCCAGGGCAAATGGCGCAGCAGGAGCTTGTTTATCCCAAAGCGCCGCAGCCATCTGATTTCCCAGGAGGTGGCAGCTGCCCCGTTCACCAGGGAGTTCATCACCACCACGCTACGCACCCGCTCGGGGTAGATGGCCGCAAATACCAAGGCCGGCTGCCCGCCCATGTCTTGCCCCACGAGGTGGACTTTGTCGAGCTCCCAGCTGTCGAGCAGCTCGCGGAGGCGCTTGGCCATAAGCAAGGGCGTTGCCCCACCGGGCCACTCGTCGCTGCAGCCCATACCAGGCCAGTCGAAGGCAATAACCTGCTTATACTGGGCCAGCTCGGGGGCCAGGGCACTAAACACCTGCAGGTTGTCGGGGTAGCCATGCAGCAGTACTACGGCCTGGCCCTGGCCCAGCCGGGCTACGCGCAGGCATTTGCCGGGCCGGGGCTGTTCAGTGGTGGTACTAAGCACGGCGCGGAAAGTCTTCGGCCAGACAATTTGCCGCCAACACGCCGGAAATGGCACAGAAGCTGACCCACTGCCCGGGGTGCGTGGCGCTGCCGGCCAGATATAGGCCCCGTATTGATGAGCTGCGGTGGGCTATACGGCCCTGGCGCATAAACTTAGCCGTCATCACCGGGTTCATGCTGTCGTGGTAGAGGTTGAATTCCTGCCCCCATTCGAAGGTAGTACGCTGGTGCAGCACCCGGTACTCCGCAATGTTTTCCTGCCACCAGGGCTCGGCCAGCAGCTCATCCATCAGCTGGTGCTGCCCTTCCGGCCCCAGGCTGGCGGCCGTGGCATGATCGAGGGGCGCAATGAGGCGGGCCGGATACCAACCATCCTGCGCTAGCTCGGGGGCCAGCAAACCCGGTTGTACAAAGGCCGTGCAGCCATTACCACGCAGCTTAAAGCGGATGTAGTACGGCGGATTCAGGCCCCGCACGGCCAGGTACACGCACACGCCCGGCGACTGTAGCGGCAGGGCTTCGAGCTTCTGCTTGTCGGTGGGCTTTAGCTCCTGCACCAGTTCCGTGTAGGTGCCGATGCCGGCTGAGTTGGAAATCACCGCCTCGGCGGCAATAAACTCTCCCATCGTGGTTTCCACACCAGTGACGGCACCGTGGCGGGTGCAAATGCGGGAAATTTTCGTGTTGTAGGAAATTTGCACACCCGCTGCCCGGGCCGTGGCTTCCAGCAGCTCCGGAATGGCCCGCATCCCGCCACTAGGGTAAAAGGAGCCCACTTCGTGGAAAAGGCCCGGGACAAAGGCCATGGGACTGGGCGCTTCCGACACGGGTTGCCCGGCAATGTGCGTCCAGATGCTGATGCCTTTGCGCACGGACAGAGGCAGCCCGGCCTGCTCCAGCACCGTACCCAGGGAGCTCAGCAGAAAGGGTACATGGCGCCACCCCCCGGCCCGCAGCACCTTCAGCGGCGTGGGGTGGTTCGTGAAGGTCAGCGGCTTCATGAGCTGGTGAATCCTGAACGTGCGTCGCACAAAGGCTGCATAGCGCGCCCCACTACCGGGCTCCTGAGCTTCGAAGCGGGCCGCCGTCGTAGTCAGGCTGCGGTCGAAGGCTGTGACGGAGCCATCTTCCTGCAACACATGGTACACAGCGTCGATGGGGCGTAGCGGCAGCGCTTCGTTTGGTACCTGGAGCTGCCGGAAAGCCCAGGCCAGCCCTGGCTGATCAAGCAGAATATAAGGGCCGGAATCAAATGAAAACCCCGCCAAGGTAAAGCCCGAGGCCAGTCCGCCGGCCTGTTGGCGGGCCTCCAGCAGCCGTACGGCATAGCCCAGCCGTGCCAGACGAATGGCGGCGCTCAGGCCACCAATGCCAGCCCCAATAACCAGCACTGGATTCGGCGAGGAAACATGTTCAGGCATGGGTGAAGGGGCTTCAGCTTGGGCGGAGAAAGATACGACCAAGCGGTACAATAAGACCGGGGCATGACTACCGAAAATTTCTGTTCCATTACGTATCCGATTAAGCCTCTTTACTTCCAGCTTTTTCGGAGATTAGCGCATCGCGTAAGCATCGGTTGCGGGCCTTCTCCGTTGGATGGCCCCCCTGGGCTTGGCTGTAGCAGCCAAGCCCAGGGGGGTGCTTAGACTGCTCTGCCAAAGCCAACGCCGGCCAGAAACAAATTTCCAGCGGTTCTCTTGGTTGTCGTGTTATGCCAGTTCCACCACCCGGTTCTTCTCCCGCCCACTTCAGCAACCTGCCTCCCCCCACGAATGCCACGCCGGCCCAGCTGCGCGAGTATGAGCGGGGCCGCTGGAACCACTTCCTGGTAGATGAAGCCTGGCGACGTACGCGCTTCAATGCCCAGCCCAATGCCTTATTAACCGAAACAATAGTGGGACTCACACCCGGCCAGGCACTGGATGTGAACATGGGCGAAGGCCGCAACGCCCTGTACCTGGCCCAGCAAGGCTGGCAGGTGACGGGCGTAGACTTTGCCGACCAAGCCTTGCTGTATGCCCAGCAGCGGGCCCGGGAGTTGGGCGTTTTGCTGCGTACCCATGCCCAGGAGCTGGCCGCCTTCGACTGGGGTACGAATGCCTGGGACCTGGTGGTGCTCTGCTACGCCGACGACGAAGCCCACGTAGCGGAAGTGCACGCAGCGCTAAAACCGGGGGGCTTGCTCGTGTTCGAAAACTTCCATGCCGAGGTAAATGCGGCCTGGAATACTTCGCCAACCAAGCAAATAGGCTTTGACACTAATTACCTTCCCCAGCAGTACGCGGCCAAAGGATTCCGCATTGTGCGCTACGAAGAGCCCGTCGGTCCTGCTGACTTCACCAGGGAAACGCGGCGCCTGGTAAAGCTTGTTGCCCAGAAGTGCTAAAACACCTACGCTACTGCTGCTGAGCTCTACCAATTGGTTGGCGGTGCCGTAGATCAGCAAAGGCGCGTGAGTGCGCGACACCCCGCACCGCTGTGCACACTGGGGGCTCTTGCCTCTGCTGGAATTACTGCCGCAGAAAGCGTTGCAAGTAGGGAGCGGTGCGGCTTTCTTTGACTTTGGCAACCGCGGCGGGGGTTCCGGCAGCCACCACTTGTCCCCCTTCCTCGCCGGCACCGGGTCCAATGTCCAGTACCCAATCGGAGCCGGCCACGACGCGCATATCGTGCTCCACCACAATGACAGTGTTACCCGCTTCTACCAGGCCATCGAGCTGGGTGAGGAGCTTTTCAACGTCCGAAGGGTGCAGGCCGGTGGTAGGCTCATCCAGAATGTAGAGGGAGTTGCCGCGCTGGGCCCGCTGCAGCTCCGTAGCCAGCTTGATGCGCTGGGCTTCGCCCCCGCTCAGCTCGGTAGCGGGCTGCCCCAGGCGCAGATACCCCAGGCCCACCTCGCGCAGCACCGTGAGGGCCCGATGCACGGCAGGCTCATCAGCAAAAAAGGCCCAGGCATCATCCACGGTCAAACCCAGCACCTCGGCAATGTTCTTGTCGCGGTAGGTTATTTCTAGGGTTTTGGCGTTGTAGCGGGCTCCGTGGCAGACCGGGCAGGGGGCGTATACACTGGGCAAAAACAGCAGCTCGACCATTACAAACCCTTCGCCCTGGCAGTTTTCGCAGCGGCCTTTGGCTACGTTAAAGGAAAACCGGCCGGCATCGTAGCGGCGCTTTTTGGCCGCGGGCGTGGCCGCGAACAGCTTGCGCACGTGGTCAAACAGCCCGGTGTACGTGGCCATGTTGGAGCGGGGCGTGCGGCCGATGGGTTTCTGATCCACGCGCACGAGGCGCTTGATCTGCTCTATCCCAGCCACGATTCTTCCGCCGGTTTGCACCGGCGCGGCTTGCTCCAGCGGGTCGGCTTCTTCTTCCTCCGCCTCCACTGTTTGGCCCAGGCTTTCCGCTACCAGCTCTACCAGCACCTGGCTTACCAGGCTCGACTTGCCTGAACCCGACACGCCCGTAACGGTCGTAAACACGCCCAGCGGAAACTCCACCGCAAGGTTACTGAGGTTGTTGCGCGTTACCCCCTGCAGCCTAAGCCAGCCGCTGGCCTGACGCGGGGTGCGCGTTGCGGCGGGGTCTTCCTTGAACAAGTAGCGGCGGGTCTGGGAGCTTTCCACGTCGGCTAAGCCAGCCGGCACACCACTGTACAACACTTCTCCCCCCTGCTCTCCGGCGGCCGGCCCCACATCCACGAGCCAATCGGCCTGGCGTACCACGTCCAGATTGTGCTCCACCACAAACAGCGAATTACCGGCTTTTTTCAGCGTGTGCAGGGCGCTGAGCAGGGCTTCCGTGTCGGAAGGGTGCAGGCCCGCCGAGGGCTCATCGAGTACATAGACCACCCCAAACAAGTTGGAATACAGCTGGGTGGCCAGGCGCAGGCGCTGCAACTCGCCCGGCGACAACGTAGGCGTGCTGCGCTCCAAAGCCAGGTAGCCCAGGCCCAGATCCAGTAACACCGACAGGCGGGCGCACAAATCTTCGGCTATGCGCTGGGCTACGATGATTTGCTCGGGGTGAGCTGCGTCGTGCTTTTTGCGCCCCGCGGCGGTACCGTCGGCGTAGGGCTTAAGTAGCGCAGCCACCCGCTTGAGCGGCAGGCGGGCCATGTCGGCAATGTCGAGGCCAGCAAACTTTACGGCCAGGGACTCGGGGCGCAGGCGCTTGCCCTGGCAGGTGGGGCACTCGGTGCTAAGCATGTACTGCAGGGCCCGCTTTTTCATCAGCGGGCTTTGCGTAGTGGCGAAGGTGTGCAGCACGTGGCGCTTCACGCCCGTGAAGGTGCCCATGTAGTTTGGCGGCTCCCGGCGCTTAAGGGCCCGCTGCGTTTCCTCGGGCGAATAGCCAGGATATACGGGCACCACGGGCTGCTCCTCAGTGAACAGAATCCAGTCCCGGTCTTTCTGGGGCAGGTCTTTCCAGGGCGTGTCCACATCGTAGCCCAGCGTGACGAGGATGTCGCGCTGGTTTTGCCCGCCCCAGGCCTGGGGCCAGGCCGCAATGGCCCGCTCCCGGATGGTGAGCGTGGGGTCGGGCACCATGGTTTGCTCCGTCACTTCGTAGATGCGGCCCAGGCCGTGGCACTGCGGGCAGGCCCCCTCAGGCGTGTTGGGCGAAAATCCCTCGGCGTACACGATGCTTTGGCCCACGGGGTAGTCGCCGGCCCGGGAATAGAGCATGCGCAGCAAGTTAGACAAGGTTGTAACCGAGCCCACCGACGAGCGGGTAGTGGGTGTACCGCGCTGCTGCTGCAGGGCTACGGCCGGGGGCAGCCCGTCAATGCTATCCACCTCGGGCACGGCCATCTGGTGAAACAGCCGCCGCGCGTACGGCGACACCGACTCCAGGTAGCGGCGCTGGGCTTCGGCGTAGAGCGTACCAAACGCCAGGGAGGATTTGCCCGAGCCTGACACGCCGGTAAACACGACCAAGGCGTCGCGGGGAATGTCTACGTCTACGTTTTTGAGGTTGTGTTCCCGGGCCCCGCGCACGCGCACAAAGCCATCAAGGTTAGAAGAAGCAGAGGAAGGCGTCATGGGCCAAAATACGGCAGTAAACCGATTGTGGCTGGTTTTCCCTACGCTACACTATACACCACTGCCAGCGTCCAGGCCCCACTGATGCTGCCTTTCGCTTAACCAGGGGTTCGTATAATTACTTGAAAAACAAGCCATACAGCAGCCAGGCCACGGCAATCAATGCCATAACGTACCAGCCCCACTTCGTGTAGCGGTCATCAAAATCAGGGCGCGGGGCGCGGTTCATTCCGGGCATTTTCATGGTCATGCAGAAATTAGAGGGCCTGAAGACAAAGAGAGTAGCTATCCAGCCGGGAGTTACGTAAAAGCAGGCGGAAAACGTTTCTACCCGGTGGTTAGCCAGCAACGTAGAATAGAGGCGCTCTATATAGCGCAAATACCCGTCGCAACCCGTATCTTCCTAGCCAGCCAAGCTCCTCCGTACAGCTGCCCTGCTCCCCGACCAATGCACACCTTCTACGATACGCCGTCGTTGTCCATTGCTTTCGATGAGGAAAACCAATGGCTGTACGTGGAGTGGAAAGGCCAGCACGACGCCGTATCGGCTAAAAAAGGGGGCGAGCTGGTGCTGCACTACCTGCAAAGCTGCTCCTGCTACAAGATGCTCAACGACAACAGCCAGGTAACCAGCGAGTGGGAAAAGGGCGCCCGCTGGGTAGGCGGGCACTACTACACGACCCTGGCGGAAAAGGGCATCCGGTTTGTTGCCTGGATTTGCCCTCCGCACTGGCCGGCGCGCAAGTCCATGGAAACCGCCATGCTGTTCGTGACCCAGCCCATGGTCGTCTTGTTTGACGACGTTGCTTCCGGCTATTCCTGGCTCCTCAGGCAGGCCTAAGACGGCTTTATATCTTCTGCAGCAGCCGGGCTATTTCCGCAAAAGACGGCCGCTCGGCTACTACAGGCCGGGCACATTGCTGCTGCAGCGCCCATAGGGTCGTTAGGCGTTCATCTTTCTGGCTCGCCGGGCAATGCGTCAGCAGTTCCTCCAACAGGCAGCCAAAGGCCCGCACCTCCAGTTGCTGTAGGGCTTCGGCCTGCGCAGCGTCCTGGCCCCTGGTAAAACTGGCCGCCCCAAAGTCCGTCAGCAAGGCTTCGCCCGTAGTCGTCATCAGGATATTGTGGGCGTACAGGTCACCATGCAGGATACCGCGGGCATGGAGCTGGGCGGCCACCGAAGCTACCCGCTCCCCTATCCGCACTGCCGTTTCCAGGCTCCAGGCAGCGGAGGCTGGGTATACGTCACGGGTGCAGGTCGTAAAGCTGGGCGGCCCGGCCAGAATGGAAAATTCGGGCGCTATCAGCTCCAATACCAGGCCCTCGGCTTGCTGCGGTTGGCCAGCTACCTGCCCCAGCACGGGTATCAACCCCGCGTGCGGGCCGGCGCTGATGCAAGCCACCATTTCGCTGTGCGGCAATCCGTCACTGGTTACGGCGCCCTTGAACAGTTTTACGGCTACCGCCTTACGGTCCGTAGGCTTCTGCCACTCCGCCCGGTAAATCACCCCAGACGCGCCCTCGCCCAACTGCTGTTGCACCGCCATTTCTTCCCAACGGATTTCCGGAATAGGCTGCTGCGCCAGCGCCGTGGCTTCGGCTTGTTCACTGAGCGGGTTACCCGCGTAGGCCAGCCAGCTCAGGCGGGGCAGGGTGAGCAGCCAGGTTGGCAGCTCCACTAGGCGGTTGGCTGAAATGCGCAGCAGCTCCAGGGCCGTGCAGGCCGCCATTTCGGTTGGCAGCGCGGTGAGGTGGTTACCGGCGAGCATGAGCTTTTGCAGCTGCCCGCACCGGCCAATTTCGGGCGGTAGCGCCGTGAGTTGGTTGTCAGTCAGAATCAGCCAGCGCAGCTTGGGCGGCAGCGCGGCGGCGGGCAGCGTCCGGATCTGGTTGGCCTTGAAGCCCACCATTTCCAATTCCGGGCATTGCCCCAGCACCTCGGGCACCTCGGTAAACTGGTTATCGGAGCAGAAAAGGATGCGCAGCTTGCGCAGGCGGCCCAGGTCGGGGGGCAGGCTGCGGAGGGCGTTGCCGGAAAGGTTGAGGATTTCCAGCGAGTCGGCCAGGTCAAGGATTTCGCGCGGGAACTCCGTGAGGCCTTCTGCCAGATCGAGGCGGGTAGTGCCGGCCAGGTCGCCGCGGCGCAGTTGCTCCAGGGTGTGCATGCGGGCAAAGGTCGGGGTTTGCGCTGGCTGCGTTTGGCCGGGCAGGCTATTTTTCTGCCCTCTTCAAAAATTTTCAAAAAAATTTGCGCGAAAAAAATCCGGTTGTACATTTGCCCTGCGCTCCATGCCACGGAGCACTTATCAAGAAAGGCGGAGGGACAGGCCCTGTGATGCCTTAGCAACCAGTAGAAATACCAGGTGCTAAATCCTGTTCTGAGTCGGCTTCGGTCGGCGCGGAAGAAGATAAGTTAAAAGATGCCTACCGTCTGCAGCGGTCTTGCTCTTCTGACTTGTCGGGAGGGCTTTTTTTATGCTCTTTCGGTAAGAAATCTTGCATAAGTGTCTGGGCAACAAGGTGCGTTTTCGTCTAACCACAAAACGGCCAACCCCATGCAATCTGCCACTCGCCTCCTCCAGTCCATTCCCGTTGATGAGCTCACCGGCGCCATCTCCGTGCCGATTTATCAGACCTCGACCTTCGTGCAGGAGGCCCCTGGGGTAAACAAGGGCTACGACTACGCCCGCACCGGCAACCCCACGCGCCGCGCCCTCGAAAATATCCTGGCCACCCTTGAGTATGGCCACTCCGGCTACGCTTTCGCCTCAGGCCTGGCCGCCATTGATGCAGTGGTGAAGCTGCTCTCGGCCGGCGACCAGATCGTAGCCATCGACGACCTGTACGGTGGGGCCTTCCGCCTGTTCGAGCACGTGTACCGCCGCTTCGGCATCGACATCGTGTACTGCGACACCACCGACCCCGCGCAGGTAGCCGCCGCCCTCACCGAAAAAACCAAGCTGGTGTGGCTGGAGTCGCCCTCCAACCCTACCCTGAAAGTATCGGACATTGCCGCTATTGCCGACATTGCCCACGCCCACGGCGCCTGGCTGTGCGTAGACAACACCTTTGCCTCGCCCGTGCTGCAGCAGCCCATCAAGCTGGGAGCTGATATTGTGGTCCACAGCGCTACCAAGTACCTGGGCGGCCACTCTGACCTGATTGCCGGCGTTGTAGTAGCAGCCACCGAGGAAATCGGCCTGCAGCTGAAATTCATCCAGAACGCTTCGGGTGGTATCCTGGGGCCGTTTGACTCCTTCCTCGTGATTCGGGGGCTGGAAACGCTGCCGCTGCGCATTGAGCGTCACTGTAGCACGGCCCTGAAAGTGGCCCAGTTCCTCCAGACGCGCCCCGAAGTGCGGGCCGTATATTACCCCGGCCTGGAAGAGCACCCCAACCACGCGGTAGCCAAAAAGCAGCAGCCCAACGGTTTCGGCGGCATCATTGCCCTTGTGCTCGAAGACGACACCCAGGAAGCCGCTACCCAGGTGGTAACGGGCACCAAGTATTTCCACCTGGCCGAAAGCCTGGGCGGTGCCAAGAGCCTGCTTTGCCACCCAGCTACCATGACGCATAAGTCCACGCCCGTGGCCCAGCGCCGCGCCGCCGGTGTTGCCGACAGCCTGATTCGCTTGAGCGTGGGCTTGGAAGATGCCGAAGACCTAATTGCCGACCTGGCCCAAGCCCTGGACCGCCTGAGCGAAGCCAAGGAAAGCCTAAAGGAGGCCGTGCGCGAAGCCGAAGCCCAGCTGGCGTAGGGCTATAAAGACTTTACATAGTCATGCTGAGGGGAGCCGAAGCATCTTCACCGCTTCGTCTGAATTCCACTGCAACGAAGCGGTGAAGATGCTTCGACTTCCCTCAGCCTGACGGGCAACAGCAGAGTGACGCCTTTTTTGCATTTGCACAAGCATTATGAATCGTAACGACATCCGCATCGGGCTGTTTGGTTTTGGGGTGGTAGGCCAAGGCTTGCACACGGTACTGGAACGCACTCCCGGTTTGCGGGCCCGCATTGGCCGCATTGGGGTGAAGGACCGCACCAAATCCCGCAACCTGCCCGCCGAGCTGTTCACCTTTGACCGCGACGAAGTCTTGGACGACCCCACGCTCAACGTCATTGTGGAGCTGATTGACGACGCCGACGAGGCCTACCGCATTGTGACCGGGGCCCTGCGCCGGGGCAAAGCCGTGGTGACGGCCAACAAGAAAATGCTGGCCGAGCACCTGCAGGAGCTCATTGAGCTGCAGCGCGAAACCAACATGCCCCTGCTGTACGAAGCCGCCGCCTGCGCCTCCCTGCCCGTTATCCGCAACCTGGAGGAGTACTACGATACCGACCTGCTGGAAGCGGTGGAAGGCATTATCAACGGCTCCACCAACTACATTCTCACGGCCATGCACCGCGATGCGCTGACCTTCGCGGCGGCCCTGCGCAAGGCTCAGGAGCTGGGCTTCGCCGAGAGCAACCCTGCCCTCGATGTGGAAGGCCTCGACGCCCGTAATAAGCTGGTGCTGCTGCTGGCCCACGCCTTTGGGCTGGTGGCCCGGCCCGAGGACATTCTGGCCGTGGGCATCACGGGCATCAGTGACCTAGCCAGCAGCTACGCCCGCGAAAAAGGCCTGGTGCTGAAGCTGGTGGCCGAAGCCCGCCGCCTGCCCAACGGGGGCGTGGCCGCGGCCGTGCTGCCTACCCTGGTGCGCCCCGAGCACGAGCTGGCCCGCGTGCAGGACGAGTACAACGGCCTCATCACCCAAAGCAACTTCGCCGACCGGCAGTTTTTTCTGGGCAAAGGCGCCGGTGCTGTACCGACCGCCTCGGCAGTCCTCAGCGACCTATCGGCCCTGACCTACGGCTACCGTTATGAGTATAAGAAGCTCCACCAAGAAAGCACCCTGGCCCTCACGCCGACGGATGCCGAAGCTGATGTGCTGGTGACCTTCGGCGCCGAACACGCCCCCGACCGCGCCGATTTCAGCGCCATTCACGAATATTTCCATTCCCAGGAGTTGGGATACTACCTCACGGGCACCATTGGGCTGGATCAACTGGCGCAGGCCGCGTGGCTGCGGCTGCCGGGCATCAGCATCGTGCGGCTGCCAACGCCGTTGCGGGCCGTGACAACAGCACCTGCGTCGGAAACCGGTCCCGTCGTGCGGGCCGCATGGGCAACCGATGAAGCGGTGAGTCCGCTGTAGTCTCCAATTTTCCTGTTCAACCAGAACGCCCTGCCAGGTAGTACCTGGCAGGGCGTTCTGGTTTGAGGAGGCTACTACTAAACCCCTTTCAGTTTTAGGCCACCTCCGGAGAAACCAGCGGAGGCACTACAGCCATGCGGGTTTGGGGGCGCATGAGCAGCACGTAGAGGCCACCGGCCAGCAAGAACCCCACAAACCAGGCGTAGTTGTACACGGCCGCCAGCCAAGGCCACACGGTACCCGCCGGCAAAGCCCCCACTGCCTGCAGAAAGCCCGGGATGTTGGGCAGAATACCAATGCCTAAGGCCAGCATGGCGGCGTAGTTGATACCATTTTGGTAAGTGTAGCGGCCCTGGTACTGGTAGAGGTCGGGCACGTGGAGCTGCTGGTGGCGCAGCAGGTAGTAATCGGCAATCATGATGCCGCCGATGGGCCCCAGCAGCGCGGAGTAGCCTACTAGCCAGGTAAAAATGTAGCCGGAGGGGTCGGCAATAAGCTTCCAGGGAAAGATGAGCAGGCCGATGACGCCGGTGATGTAGCCGCCCGTGGTGAAGGATATTTTCTCGGGGGCGAAGTTGGCGAAGTCGTTGGCGGGGCTGACGATGTTGGCGGCAATGTTGGTAGCCAGCGTCGATAACGCCACGGCCAGCATGGCTACGCTCACCAGCACTTTACTATCGAACTTACCAGCCAGCACCACCGGGTCCCAGATGGTTTGCCCGTAAATGACGAACGTGGCCGACGTGACAACCACGCCCACAAAGGAAAATAGCGTCATCGACGAAGGCAACCCCAGGGCCTGACCCAGCACCTGGGCCCGCTGGCTGATGGCGTAGCGGGTGAAATCAGGAATGTTGAGGGAAAGCGTGGCCCAGAAACCCACCATGCCCGTGAGCGAGGGAAAGAAGAACGCCCAAAACTCGGCCGACGTGGCAAATTTGGCCGGCTGCGCGAGAATCGGCCCCAGGCCTTTCCCGGCTGAAATGGCCCACCACAGCAGCGCCGCTGCCGCTACCGGCAGGAAAAATGCCTTGAACACCAGCAGCTTCTTGATGCTGTCGACGCCCAGGTACACCACGTACATGTTCAGCAGCCAAAACAAAAAAAAGGTAATGGCCGGCCCCGTGGCCAGCCCCCAGGAATCAGGAAACACGGCGGGCAGCGTGGCCAGCCCCGGCACCCATAGTACGGCCATCTGATACAGGGCGTAGCCCCCAATCCAGGTCTGAATACCAAACCAGCCGCAGGCAATAATGGCGCGCAACAGCGCCGGCACGTTGGCGCCACGCACCCCAAACGACGCCCGCGCAAAAACCGGGAACGGAATACCATACTTCGCCCCGGCGTGCCCGTTGAGCAGCATGGGCACCAGCACCACCGTGTTGCCCAGGAAAATGGTGAGCAGGGCCTGCCACCAGTTCATGCCGCCCTCAATAAGGGAGCTAGCCAGCATGTAGGTCGGAATGCACAAGCTCATGCTGATCCAGAGGGCAGCGTAGTTGGCGCTGGTCCAGGTGCGGGCGGCGGCGGGCACGGGGGCCAGGTCGGAGCTGGTGAGGCCGGCGCTGGGCTGGTCGTTTACGGAGGTAGCTAGTACTTGCATAGAGCAGCGCCTTGACAGGTTTACTCCGTAAGTAAAGCAGAGAAAGCACGTTACGCAAGTAGCAGGCGCTAAGGCCGGTGGGGTATCGACCAAAACATGCTACTGCTCGTGGATAGGTGTAAGCGCGGGGCAACTCCCGCGCGTCACGGACCTCGCCCCGCCTCAGGAGCTGCAGGAGAGCGTGGCGCTGCCGGGCTTTTCGCGGGCCCATTCCGGGCGCTTGGCGGCCAGCTCCTCGTGCTCAGGCTGCTCATCAAAGGGCGTTTTGAGCACGTGCAGCAAGCGGTGTACTCCCGACAGGTCGCCGGCCTCGGCGGCCTCAATGGCCTGCTGGGCCAGGTAGTTGCGCAGTACGTACTTAGGATTGGCCGCCAGCATTCCGTTCCGAATGGTTTCGGCGTCAGCTGTTTCCTGGCGCACGCGCTGCCCATACTGCTCCAGCCACTGCCGCAGCTGGTCCAGGCCCGCCGCGGGCGACTCGGGGTAGGCGGCGGTAGCGAGTAACGCGGTCCACGTAGCACCTTCCTCGGCTTGCTGCGCCAACAGACCATAGGTGCTGTGCGAAAGGTGCCGGAAAAAAATCGTCATATCGACTTGCGCCGCGGCCAGGGCTTCCAGTAGCGCATCGAGCAGTGGGGTATCGTCGGAAGCGGCAGCAGCGGTAAGGCCCAGCTTGCGGCGCAGCATCTCCTGGCGCTTGGCGGTGAACGTGGCCACATACTCGTCCAGGTGTGGGCGCAACGCCAAAGGGTCGGGTACCAGGGGCGTGAGGGCCTGGGCCAGGGCCATCAGGTTCCAGAGGCCAATGCGCGGCTGTTGCCCGAAGGCGTAGCGGTGGGTGGCGAAGTCGGTGGTGTTGGGCGTCCAGCCAGGTTCGTAGGGTTCCAGCCAGCCGTAGGGTCCGTAGTCAATGGTCAAGCCCAGAATGGACATGTTGTCGGTGTTCATCACCCCGTGCACAAACCCCACCGACATCCAGTGCGCCATAAGCACGGCCGTACGCTGGCACACCTCCGCAAACCAGCGCTCATACACCTCAGGGCTAGGCTCGCCCAGGGCCGGGAAATACCGCCGGATAACGTAGTCGGCCAGGCGGCGCAGGTTGTCGATTTCGCCCGTGGCGGCCAGCAGCTGGAAATTGCCGAAGCGCACGAAGGTGGGCGCTACCCTGGCCACAATGGCCCCCGGCTCGGGGCGGGCATTGCCGTTGTAAAACATGTCACGCACCACCAGGTCGCCGGTGGCTACCAGGCTCAGGGCCCGGGTGGTAGGCACGCCCAGGTGGTGCATAGCTTCGCTGCACAGAAACTCCCGAATGGAGGAGCGCAGCACGGCGCGGCCATCGGCGCGGCGCGAGTACGGGGTAGGTCCTGCGCCTTTAAGTTGGATTTCCCAGCTACGCGCGTCCGGGGCCTGCACCTCACCCAGGGAAATAGCGCGCCCGTCGCCGAGCTGTCCGGCCCAGCTGCCAAACTGGTGCCCCCCGTAGCGCGCCGCAAAGGGCTTCATCGATTCCAGCACGCGGTTGCCCGCCAGTACCTCCACGGCCGCTCCCTGCTCGGGCGGGCGGCGCAGCCCCAGCTCGGCAGCCAGCTCCTCCGACCAAGCCAGCAGGCGCGGGTCGGCTACGGGGGTGGGCACCACGCGGGAGTAGTGGTAGCCGGGCACCTGGCGGGGGGTGTTATCGAAAGTGGTGTCGCCGTTCATTTCCTCCACGAAGGAGTTCTGAAAGGTGGCATGCTCCAGGGACTGAGGGGCTGATGTTGTCATATACGAGAGTAGCTGGAAAACCCGAAAACCAAATTTACGGCGGGGCACCCGGCGGATGGGGCTAACGGAGGCTGCTGCTACCTACGTGTCTTGCCGCCAACAATGTTCCTACAGCCGGGTTGCGGCGTATTGGCACAAGGCGCTTAAGCAGCAGGTTTCAAGCGTACCCCCAGACTATAATCGTTTCAAGCAGGCAGTTACTGATTTTCACAGCGACTAGTTTTTCAGCCAGCGCACGGTGTATGGCTGCCCCGCTATCGTGGCGTGCACAATGTAGGTGCCGGCCGGCAGCTCCGGCGCCCACAGCACCCACGACGTGGCGGTGGCACTCAACGTTTCCTGCTTCACCGTGCGCCCCACCGCGTCTACTACCCGAATTACAACGGGCTGCCGCCCCGCCTGCGGCCAGTGCAGCGCGGGCGCGGCGGCCGGGTTCGGAAACAGTTCCAGCCGGCCCCGTGCAGCCAGCGCAGTGGCGGCCGTAACTGTATTGCCCAGGGTGCCGTCGGCCAGAATGTTCTGGGCATAGACGCCCATTCCCTGCCGATAATCTTCCCAGACCATAGCCAGCGACTCATCGGCCAGCAGCGTGGTTACGGCAGAGGACTTAATGGTGGCAGCCGTCGTAAGCAGGCGGGGGCTATCGGCCCAGCGTGCTTGGCCTTCGTACGTCAGGCGCAGGGCAGCCATAGCCCCTGCTTCCCCTACGAAGCGCTGCATGTGCAAGGCCAGTACCAAGTCATGGCCCGTGTCGTTGAAGCCGAGCAGGTTGGGTTTTACCGTTTGCTGGGGTATCAGGGTGAAACCAGCTTCGCCGAGCAGGCGGGTACCGTCGGCGGCTTGCAGCTTCTGCAGGGCCAGCGCTTGAGAAGGAGCATAGGGGTCGAATACCTCATAGGCTACCCACACGGCCTGCTGAGTGGCGTTGTACTGGATTTTGGCAAATTGGGTCTGCAGGGTGCTGGCCACTCCAGGTGCTGCGGCCACGCCCGTAGTATTCCACTGCGCCCCGGTTTTGGTTACGTGCTGCACATATACGCCTAGTCGCAGCTTATCGGGTCCGCCGGCGGCCTGCACGGCCACAAAGGCCCCACCGTCGCCGTCGCTCACAGCTAGGGGCCGACCGCCCAGGATACCATCCCCAGCAGTTGTTATCTGCGTGGGCGCTGCCCATTCCAGCGCCCCATTGGCCGCTATCCGCTGCATGTAAATCAGGTAGCTATTAGGGCCTTTTACAAAGCGCCGGTACGTGATGAGCACTCCTTCATCGGGGCCGGCGGCCAGCAGGTGGCTGGGTAACAGGTTGCCCAGGCTGGGGGCCTTAAGACGCGTCGGCTCCGCCCACTGGGGCTTACCATCAGTGGAGAGCTTTTGCAGGCAGATATACGAGCCGGTAGGGTCGGCGGTGGGTACGTAGGTCATCCAAGCCACTACTACCTCCTGAGCGGGCGTGATGGCCAAGTGCGGATTGGTGCCCCCGGTGGCCGGCGCGGTATCAAACAGGGAAGCGCCGGCCGGGCCCCACAGCAGGTCGCCGGCCGGGTTGATTTTCTGCACCAGCAGGTGCGAAGTACTGGTATGCACGGCCGCCGCCGGATACACGAGCAGGGCGTTGCCCGCAGCATCCGTCTGCAGATCATAGTTAGTGGTAAAATTTCCGGCCGGAGCAGGACTGATGGTCACGCCTTCCTTGCCCCACTGCGGCCGTCCCTGGGCGTTGAGGCGCTGCAGGTGCAGCCAGAACTTCCGGTTGGCATCGGCCTCCCACCACGCTATGTAGGTACCACCGGCCGCTATGGCTGCCACCCGCGGGTTGGCCTCAGTCCGGTCAATCACGTCCCGCACCAGCATGTTCTGGTCAATATCAGCAGACCACTGGCCAAAAACCGGCGTGGCCAGCAGGGCCCAACAGCAAGCCAGTGCGGCCGTGAGACGAGGATAATTCATGCGGTAGAGCACAATACTATAGGTGAATAGGTGGACCGAAGTAAGCCGGGCCAAAAACAAGAAAATATGTCTTTTCCCGCTTGCGCAGCATGAGCACAGATCCACAAATATACATCCTGGCTCCTACTCAAAGGCGCTGTATGGCCCGATTTGCTTGTAGAGCCGGGAAAATTCACTTGCTGGTTTTGCGACTGGTACCTAGCTACCCTTCGCCCGGCTGAGCAGCCCCCTATTCTACCGGGCGAAGCAGGTGCAGGTGAGCCAAGTGGTGCTGGCCATGCCAGGCATACTGCACTAGGGCCTGGTCGAGGGTATAGGTTTGCTGGTACAAGGGGTGAAAGAACGTGCGCCGCCACTGCTCGGCCGTGAGGTGCCAGAGCAGGGTAACCCAGCGCGAATGCAGAGCTTCCAACAGGGCCAGGGAAACCGTTATGGGCGTGGCGTCATTGTCGGGCAAAGCGGCCCAGGCATTCATGTCGAAGGGGCGAATGGTGGGGTGCTCTTCCGTGAGGGCCAGCCGAAAGCGAAGGTAGAAATTCAGGTGTACATCGGCTACGTGGTGCACTACCTGACGGCCCGTCCAGCCGCCCGGGCGGTACGGGTTTTCCAGCCGCACGCCCCCGGCGGCCCGGGCGGCCGCCGTTAGGGCCGCGGGCAGCGCCGCCAGCTGGTTGATGTAGCCGGCCCGCTGCGCAGCGGTGAGCGGGCCCTCCGGCAGCACGGGCCGGCCAATAGGATACTGTAGGTCGATAAGGTTGCTTTCCATAGGCCCAAACATAAACTGCGAACTGTGCCGGCGGCCCATGTCAGCCCAAAAATTAACGTGAAGACAAACCTGTTTTTTTTCCATTTCCCGAAGGTGCATTGCCCCAGCGCAACGGGCTAAAAACAAACAGGGCCCCGACAACTGCCGGAGCCCTGAAAAGCTTCAAGTAGAAAGGTCTTGCCCGCCAATACGGCTAAGACGACCTGGTGGAGTAATGCTCATCAATGGCCTGTTCCATCGTTTCGCGCAACACCATAATGAGCTTGGTTCGCTCGGTTTCGGGCATGCTCTGCATGGCCCGCTCGATGGTGAGGCGGTACACATGGGCCATGAAGTTGGCCCCGTAGGTGGTGAAGAACCCATCGTGGACTTTGCCAAACGCCTCTTTTTCGGCCGAGGAAATTGATAAGGAAAGGGCCAGCCATTCTTTGGCATTGTTGGCCAGGCTGAGTTGCAGGTCTTGATCCATGAGTTGGGGCAGAAGGTAAAACGAGGCGCCTACTGGGCGCGACGGTAGGGCCGGAACAGGTGGGGCACAAACACCGGCGCCAGCGGGCCAATGCCCCCGTGGGCGGCGTAAAAATGTTGGATGGCTCCTTCCAGCCCAGCCCGGTCGGTTAGCGCCAGCGTGGTAAGCACGTCCTGCTGGTCGAGCGGGGCAATGAGCGTGCTCAGGCGGCAGCTGTCGATGCCGTAAGGATGCTCGATATACAAGGCAGTACCATCCTGCGCCAGGTGCTGCTGCTGGTAGCGCCAGGCAGCGGCGAAGGGTAGTTGGCTGGACGTACGCTCGGGTTCAGTTGAGACAAAGCCAAGGCTTCGCAGGTAAGAATCGGTCATGAAAAACAGAAAAGGAATTAGGACGTGGTAATAACCTCCGCCGGCCAGTTTACTTGCCGCAGCAGCACCCGGAATTCGGCTTCGGAGGCCAGGCGCCCCTGAAAGCTGTACAGCAGCTGCCCGTTTACAGCCTCCAGCAGGGTGATTTCTAAATCTTCGTACAGCACAATGGTTTCCTGACCACAGTCGCTGGGGCGGCTATACCGCGCCTGACCGGGCGGAGCCGTGAATTGTTTGAAGCCAAAGGCCCGCAGCAGCTCGGCCGATGGCTGGTAGTAGGAAGACATAAGGGAAGCCCGTAGGAGGGCGCACCGCCGACAGGCAGGGCGGAAAAGAGGGCGGCGGAGAAAACGCCGGTAGCACTGGCAGGCCAGCACCATCAACAAGCAGTACGGCGGCCGTTAAGTTCAGTTCGACTTCTCACCGATTACGCCAGCCGAGGCGTCACAAGCCCATGCAAATAGCTGTTTTTCAAGCCCCTTTCCTAGTGCGTCCGGCCAGATTCCCCCCGGCAGTGCCTTTGCTGCCTCTGGGGGCAGTATTCCGCCCGAAGTATTTTTGGCAGGGGCGGGAGGCAAACCAGAAAGCCCGGCGGCGGCGTATAGAAGTCGCCCGCTTTGGGGTTGTTTTTTCCTGTTATGAAGTTTTCTCCCTGGCTTTGCGGCGCCGTGCTGCTGCTCACCCCCGTGCTGCTTTTGGCAGCCCACGAATACGCCACGGCGCGCGCCAGCCTCCGCACCGCCGACTTGCCCTATGTGGCCGCGGCCGCCCCCGACTTCGACGCGGAGCGCCACCGCCTGGATGTGTATAGCCCGCGCAAGGGCACGGCGCCCCGGCCGGTAGTGATCTTTATTCATGGTGGCAGCTGGAACAGCGGCAGCAAGGATTTTTACGCCTTCATCGGGCGGCGGCTGGCCCGGCAGGGCCTGGTAGCCGTGGTTGTCAACTACCGCCTTTCCCCGCAGGTGCAGGTGCCGGCCATGGCCTTCGACTGCGCCCGGGCGGTGCGCTGGACCGAGCAGCACATCCGGGAATATGGCGGCGACCCGGCCCGCATTTTCCTGCTGGGTCACTCGGCGGGCGGGGGCCTGGCGGCCCTGCTAGCCACCGACAACGCGCTGTTTGCCCGCCTGGGCCAGCCGCACAACCCTGTTCGGGGCGTGGTGCTTGATGATGCGGCCGGGCTGAACATGTATACTTACCTGCAAAAGCAACAATACCCCGGCGACGCCGCTTACCTGGTGCCCTTCGGCCCCGATGCCCGCGTGTGGCAGCAGGTGTCGCCGTACTATCATCTCACCCGCCAGAGCCCGCCCTTCCTGGTATTTGTGGGCGGCAAGACCTATCCTTCCATCCGCAGCAGCAGCGAGGAGTTCTGCCAGCGGCTGCGGGACCTGGGGCAGGCACCGCGCTTTACCGTGCTGCCCGGCAAAAAGCACGCGGCCATGGTACTGCAGCTATACTGGCCGCGCAACATTATCTACCAGCAGCTCAAGGAGTTTGTGGGCCTTCCGCCTACGTCAGCCGCGCCGGCCGGGGCAGGCCACTAGCCGCCCTACCCTGCCCTTGCCCCCGACTGCATATTTTTAGGCCCTCCCTGGCAACTCCGCTCTTTCACTTGTTGTTGCAGTCTTGCTCGTCGCCCGCCTGCTTTGCACGGCAAGCGGCGGCCTTAAACTGTTTCTTCCCCACCCCCGATCCTATGCTTCTGCCTGCCATGCGGCTGTATTTTGAAAACCCTGTGGGCCGTGTCTTGGAGCACCCCGACGGGTATGCCTACATCCAGTACCACCCCGGCCCCCGCAAGCTCCACCATTTACAAGCTTTTCTCACGCACACCAGCCAGCTGCTACGCCTGCGCAACTGGAACAAGCTCCTCGGCGACCAGCGCCAGATGGCTCCCTTCACCCCCGAGGAAAGTGAGTGGATTGTGGATTACTGGCTTTCGGCGAAAAACCAGGGTAGTAGCGTGTACGGGGCCGTGCTGTTGCCTGAAGACGTGTTTGCGCGGCTTTCCGTGAACAACATGCTGCAGGAAGCCAAAGCCGCCGCCCTCACCTACCGTATGTTCAGCAGCGAAGCCGACGCCATTGTTTGGCTGCGGCAGCAGGGTTAGCGCGCTGGGTATTTTTCTTGAAAATCAACTTCTTACCAACTGCCACTTTGTGCGGGTGTAGGCAATCCGAAACCCGTGCTTTTCGGCATTGCGCTGCGACTGGCTGCCGGGCAAGGCTCCCATCATAGCTAGTGTGCAGCCCTGGTTGGCGGCGTAGTGCAGGCGGGCCGCCAGCAAGGCCTGCTGCCCGCCCTGCCGTCGGCCCGCCGGGATGGTGCTGGCTCCGGCCAGTAGGGCCGCATCATCCTGTACGAAAAGTGCCCCCGTCGCAATGGGCTGGCCCGCCAGCTCTGCCAGGAAGGGCCGCGCCCCAATGCTTTGGGCACTGATCAGCCCAAACTCCTGCATGAATACGTCCAGGCCCTGCATTTCGCTGGCCCAACCCGCCGCCGATACGCTGGCCCAAAGGGGCGCTTCGTCGGCCGAAAGCAGCCGGGTATGCAGTTGGGGATGGTGCTCACCCAAGACTGCTGCAGGGGCCAGCGGCAGCGGCAGATACAATACGCTGGTGTATTCGATGGGCTGGTAGCCCCGCTGGTTAAGCAAGGCCAGCAGCGAGGCATCAGCCAAAGGACTGATTTCGTGGAATACCGGTGCGCCCCTTTCCAGGAAGAACTCCTCCAGCTCGGCCAGATGCTCGGCTTCTGCTTCTGCAAATAAGCCGAGCCCAAAGGTTTGCGTAAGTGGGGAGTCGGGCCCGTCGAACATAGCGTAGGCACCGCCTACCTCGCGCCACTGCGCTCCGCTGTCTGGCTGCAGCCGGGCCCGGGCCTCTACGAAAGCGGCATTGCTTGCCCCTTCGGTGCGCTCGAGTCGTTGGGCCAGGGTTCGGTCAGAGTAAAGCATAAGCCGGAAAAGAATAAGGCAGCACTGCCACGGGCAAGCGGCCGCAAAAGGATGGCGCCAAGGTAATAGTCCCGGCCGATTCGGCCTAAGCCAACGGGTAACCTCCCCTGGCTCCCAGCGTTAAGGACAGGTATGAGCAGAGCATTTGCCAAAGAGGAAGATTCACTGGAGGCGCCCATTATTCCGCCGCGGGCTGCCTTGCCGCCGGGCACGCCCAACTACGTGACGCCCCGGGGCCTGGAGCTCCTGCGCCAAGAGCTGCAGGCCCTGGAAGCCGAACGCACCCAGGCCGAAGCCAACCGCGAAAACGAAGCCGACCGCACCCGGCAACTCACCGTGCTGAATGGTCGGCTAAGTGCCCTGAGTGCCCGGCTGGCTACGGCCAAGGTGGTCGACCCCCGTACGCAGCCCCCGCAGGAAGTGCGCTTCGGTGCCACGGTTACGCTGCGCACCGTGCAGGGTGCAAAACCAGGCTTGGTGCGCTCCTTCACCCTGGTGGGCGTCGACGAGGCATCGGTGGCCGAGGGGCGTGTCGCGTTTATTTCTCCCATTGCCCGGGCCATTCAGGGGGCGCGGCTGGGGCAACAGGTGCGCGTGCCCCCAGCCGAAACGGTGGAAATAACGGCCATTTGCTACCCCGCTGACTAGTGCCCGGCAGGGCTGACTTTACCGACAGCGCAAGCCCTGCTGCCAAGCCGAGGGGCGGCCCCGCCGACGTATCGCACGCCAGGCATTCCGGCCGCAAAAATGTTTCTTTGTCCTTATTTCAGCCCGTTCCAGCTGCTTGCGCTTTTTTGCCCCTATGCCTGAAGATGTTGTTGATTTATTGATTATCGGGGCGGGCGCGGCGGGCTTGCTGGCCGCGCGCGAAGTAAGCCGGGCGGGGCGCACAGTGGCCCTGCTGGAGGCCCGCAACCGGGTGGGCGGCCGCATCTATACGTTTCAGAAGGGCGGCTTTACGGCGCCCGTTGAAGGCGGAGCGGAGTTTATTCACGGAGATGCTCCCCTGACCAAGGCTTTGCTGCGCGAGGCTCAGGTACCGTGGTTGAGCACCGCCGGCCGCAACTACGAGGTGCAGGCGGGCCAGGTGCAGGAGTCCACCGATTTTTTGCCCGACATGCCGGCTTTGCTGGATAAGCTTCAGGCCCTACCCCAGGACATGTCCCTGGCTGATTTCCTGCACACGCACTTTCCTGGCCCCGAGCACCAGCAGCTGCGGGAGCGGGTTACGCAGTTTGCGGAGGGCTACAACGCCGCCGATGCCCGCTTGGCCAGCGCGTTTGCCTTGCGCGATGAGTGGGCCGGTGGCGGGGCCGAAGACTCCCCGAGGCCAGTAGGCGGGTATGGTCAGCTGATGGATTTTCTGCAGCGGCAGGCGCAGGAAGCGGGGGCGGCGCTGCACCTCGCCACGGCCATCCGGCAGCTTAGCTGGCAGCCGGGCCAGGTGGTGGCCGAAGATCAGTTGGGCCACACCCTGCAAGCCCGGCAGGCCCTGATTACCGTGCCTACGGGGGTGCTGCGCGCCCATCCAACGCAGCCGGGCCACCTGGCCTTCAGCCCGGAGTTGCCCGCACACCGCCAGGCCGCCGCGCACCTGGGCTTTGGCGACGTTATTAAGGTGCTGCTGGAATTTGAGGAACCCTTCTGGCCGGGGGTGTCCGCTGTGCCCGACCTGGGCTTTATCTTTTCTGACGCCCCTATTCCTACCTGGTGGTCGCAACGGCCTGTACCCCGTCCCTTGCTGACGGGTTGGCTGGGTGGGCCAGCCGCTACCCGGCACCGGCACACCCCCGATGCTGAACTGCTGGAGCTGGCCCTCAACTCATTGGCCGCAACCCTTACTGTGCCGGTACAGCAGCTCCAACAGCAGGTGGTGGCCCACCGCGTGCTCAACTGGGGCGCCGACCCGTGGGCCCAGGGGGCTTACTCCTACGTGTCGGTAGAGGCAGCGGCAGCCCGGCAAATGCTTAGCACTCCCGTTGAAGACACGCTCTTTTTTGCCGGGGAAGGCCTCTACGAGGGCCCCTACACCGGAACGGTAGAAGCTGCCCTGGTTAGCGGCCGAAACGCGGCCTGGCAAATTCTGCAAGCCTAGCCGCCGCTGACCAGCAACGGTAGCCGGGGAACGTTAATCAGGGTTACTGGCCCAGCTTGGCTGGCAGCGTGGCCTTTAGCGGTTCGGGCAATCTTCTTGGGCCTTTCCCTGGCTTCTAACCTGGCGCATCGCAGATGCGCATCATTTTCAGCTTGGGAGTTGCATCTGGCTGCGTCTGTTAGCGGGGCTCTGCGGCTACTCATTTTTTGGAAAATATCAAGCACACCAACCCAGGTATAATTCTATTATTTTCTATTAATCTATTTCAATACGCTGGAGTAAAAACCGCCGCTCACAGGTGTTTGGATGCCGTGTGACCAAGGCTTTCCGGACTAGCCTTGCCGCCGTTATTCCGTGTATGGCTCTTAACCGGCTCCCCGCGAACAGACCACTGATCAAAAGCCGTATACTATTGATTTATAGCGCTTATTGTTGAGCTTACAAAGCTAAAAATACCCGGATGTGGGTATTGCAGCTGCCTGATTGCGCCTCTATCTTGGCCCGCAGCCGCCTTGGTTTGCCCGCTACTATCCGCCCTACCCAATATTGCCCCGGCCCTGCTTCCCTTGGCAGCCTCAGGCCTTTATAAGTCCTCTTCCGACTTTCCTTTTATCCTGCTTACGGCCGGTTTACCCTGGCCGGAGCAGCTATTGTGCTTTCCTCATTCTTCACCCTCTAACTCCTCTATGCATGGATGACGTCTTCTCTTATTCTGGCTGTGCTACCGGCAATGCCTCCAGGCACTACCGGCCGCACCGGCTACCCGCAGCGAAGCGGGCCTTTGCGGGCCCGGTGGCCTGGCTGCTGCTCGTGTTGCTGGCCACCGCGGTGCTCCGCAGTACGCCGGCCCAGGCCCAATGGACGGAGCGCAACCTGAACAGCCCTTATCTGCAGAAAGGGGTTATCGATTTCGACATGCCCAGCGCCAACGTAGTGTGGGGCATGCAATACGACGCCAGTGGTGCGAACGGGCCGCGGAACACGTTGTTTCTGTCGACGGACGCGGGCGCAACTTGGGTAAACCGCCTGGTTTCCAGCCCTAACTACTTTAGCTTTTCCAGCTTATCGGCCCTTAGCGCCACTACGGCCTTCATTGGAGGTTTCCGCCAGGGCGGTTTTGGGGGCGTGCTGCTTAAAACCACCGATGGGGGCGCCAGCTTCACGGAGCTGCCCATACCGGCCCTTTCCTTTCTCAACGTCGCCCACTTTTTCAACGCCAGCGTGGGCGTCATTCTCAGCGACGCCACCAACGGGGAGTATGAGATATTCCGCACCACGGATGGCGGCCAGACCTGGATTCAGGTGCCCGACGACAACATTCCGAACGTTACTCCCGGCGACGCCGGGCTCACCAACCTATACACCACCTACGGCGACCATATCTGGTTTGGCACCTTCCTGGGGCATATTTACCATTCTTCCGACCGGGGCGTTACCTGGTCAGAAAGCAACACGGGTATTGGCAATGAAGGCACGTCATCTTCTCTGCGGGACTTTGAGTTCACGGATGCGCTCCACGGCTTGGCCATTGGCCGCAATGGTAAAATTGCCCGCACCCAGGATGGCGGCGCTACCTGGGAGCTAATCACGCCGTGCGGGGATTTTTATGGCACCGTAGTTACGGCGGTACCGGGCTTGCCCAACACCCTGGTAGGCATTGATGGCCGCGCTTCCAACCGGGGCTCCTCCGTTTCCTACGACGGAGGCCAGAGCTGGACCCGGCTGGATGCCGGCACTCAGTACAATGAAGTAATATTCTTCAATGCCACTACCGGCTGGGCCGGCGGCGTTACCCGCAATGGTGGCCAGGGCGGCGTATTCCAGTACACGGGTCCTACGCTTACTATTCCGGTGGTCACCACCACCTCGGCTAGTCGCTGCGGCCCAGGTGCCGTCACGCTCCAGGCGCAGGGTACCCAACTCAATGGCGCCTACCGCTGGTACACCACGGCTACGGGCGGTACCCCCATCAGTGGAGTTACTTCCGACACTTACTCGCCGGTGCTGACTGCCACCACCACGTACTACGTGAGTGCTACGGCCCCCTGCGGCGACTTTGAAACCGCCCGCGTGGCCGTAACGGGGACCATCAACCCAGTGCCCGGCGCTCCTTCTACAACTTCCAATGAGCGTTGCGGCCCGGGTACAGTAACGCTCGCAGCAGCTGGTACGCCGGCGGGCGGTTCCCACCGCTGGTACACTACGGCCACCGGCGGCACCCCCATTGGTGGAGCCACCACCGCTACCTACACTACACCCAGCCTGACCGGCACCACCACGTATTATGTGAGCACGGTGAGCAGCGCTGGCTGTGAAAGTGCTACGCGGCGAGCCGTGGTAGCCACTATCAACCCTATTCCCGCTGCACCTACCACCACCTCCAATGAGCGGTGCGGCCCAGGCACTATATCCCTACAGGCGGCCGGCGCGCCCACCGGCGGCACTTACCGCTGGTACACCGCCGCCACGGGGGGCACCGCCATCAGCGGGGCCACGGCGGCCACGTATTCGCCTGCGCTTAGCGCCACTACAACCTTCTACGTGAGCACGCTGAGCAGTGCTGGTTGCGAAAGCACCTCCCGCACCGCGGTAACGGCCACCATTAACGCCCTGCCAACGGCGCCCACTACCACGGCAGATGAGCGCTGTGGGGCGGGCAGCGTAACCCTGCAAGCACAGGGCGCTCCAACTGGAGGCTCGTACCGCTGGTACACCACGGCCACAACGGGAGCCGCCATTGGCGGAGCTACGCTGGGCACCTACACCACGCCTAGTCTGAGCACGACAACGACTTATTACGTGAGCATTGTCAACGCTCTGGGCTGCGAAAGCGCCACGCGCACGGCGGTGGTAGCGACCATCAACCCACTGCCCACGGCCCCCACCACTACTGCGGCTAACCGTTGCGGCCCCGGCGAGTTGACGCTCGGTGCGGCCGGCACTCCCGCCGGGGGATCCTACCGTTGGTATACCTCCACTTCGGGCGGCACCCCCATCAGTGGGGCTACCAGCGCTACGTACACTACGCCCAGCCTAACGGCAACGACCACCTACTACGTGAGTACTGTAAGCAGCCTGGGTTGCGAAAGTGCCACCCGCACGGCAGTAGTAGCAACCGTGAATGCCATTCCTGCGGCTCCTACGACAACTTCCAATGAGCGGTGTGGTACCGGCGCTGTTACGTTGACTGCCCAAGGGGCTCCTGCGGGCGGTTCGTATCGGTGGTACGCGGCAGCCACGGGTGGCACTGCTATCAGCGGAGCTACGGCCACCACGTATTCGCCGAATGTCAACGCTACGACTACGTATTATGTGAGCACCGTGAGCAGTGCCGGCTGCGAAAGCGCTACGCGCACGGCCGTTACGGCCACCGTCAATGCCCTACCGACGGCCCCCACCACTATGGCTAATAGCCGCTGCGGCACGGGAGCGGTTAGCCTGGAAGCTTCCGGAGCTCCTGCCGGCGGTGCATACCGCTGGTACACTACCGCAACGGGCGGCGCTGCCATCAATGGCGCTACCGGCGCTACGTACACCACGCCTAGCCTGGCAGCTACGACCACGTATTACGTAAGCACCGTGAACAGCCTGGGCTGCGAAAGTGCTGCCCGCACGGCAGTAGTAGCGACCATCAATGCCCTCCCGACGGCCCCCACGGTTACGGCTGCCCAACGCTGCGGCGCGGGTGAGCTGACGCTCGGTGCGGCTGGTGCCTCCGCCGGGGGCTCCTACCGTTGGTATACTTCAGCCACGGGTAGCACGGCTATCAATGGAGCAACCACCAATGCATACACCACGCCCAGCCTCAGTGCCAGCACTACCTACTATGTGAGCATCGTGAATGAGGCAGGGTGCGAGAGTGCCACGCGCGCAGCCGTAGCGGCCACCATCAACGCCCTGCCCGTGGCTCCTACCGTAACGGCCCCGGCAACGGTACTGCTGGGACAGGCCGCTACGCTCAGCATCAGCGGCCCAGCCACTGGGGTAACCTATACCTGGACGGGCCCCGGCCTGAGCGCCACGTCGGGCAGCAGCGTGCAGGCCACGCCTACCGCCACGGGTACGGCTACTTACACCGTAACGGCCACTACCACGGCCGGCTGCACCAGCTCCGCGCAGGTGAGCGTTACGGTGATGATTCCAACCGTGAGCAGCCTGCTACCGGCGGAAGGACCCATTGGCAGCAACATTACCCTCACGGGCACTGGTTTCTCCATGGTAAGCAAAGTACTGATCGGCAATATGGAAGTGGCTCCTACCAGCAAGACCGACACGGAGCTGGTGCTGGTGATGCCCGACGTAACGGGCAGCCTGACGGGCCCTCAGTACGCAGTGCAGCTTACCTACGGCACTACCGGCGTGGTGTCGGCCGGCACCTTCACCGTGACCTCGCCCTACATTACCAGCTTGTCGGCTACCCAGGGTGCGGCCGGCACGGTTATTCAGGTTATGGGCCAGAACTTCCGGCGCGGTGGCCAGGCCCAGGTGACGGGCATTCAGTTCAATGGCCTGGCGGGCACCGACTTCAGCGTAATCAGTGATACGGAAGCCCAGGTCACGGTGCCTGCCGGCGCCACTACCGGCAAGGTTACGCTTGAATCTACGCTCAACTCCGGCCAGGGCCTGCTCTTCACCGTGACCACAGCCACGCCCAACAAAACCCAGGCGCTGGCCACGCAGGTACAGCTCTACCCCAACCCGGCGCAACAGCGGGTGCAGCTGCAGCTACCGACGCTGGCAGCCGGCACGCGGGTGCACGTGAGCTTCTACAACAGCGTAGGCCAGCAGGTGAAGCAGCAGCCCGTAACGCTGACTTCCCCGGGCAAAGCCACGACCGTGGAGCTGGCGGGTTTACCAAATGGCCTGTACCTAGTGCGGATTCAGCTGGGCGACCAGCTCGTGACCAAGTCGCTGATCGTGGAATAAAGGCGGCCGCCAACCGGCGGGTTTATTGCTAGTAAAAAGCCGCTACCCAGCTGGGTGGCGGCTTTTTTATTGATGGCCGGCGCCCAAAGTCGGAAAAGGTCCGGGGTGCTTGGCCGGCCGCCCAAAACCCCGGACCTTTGTCTTTTACCTACCTGCCTCCGCCCCCATGTTGCTTTCGTTTTTCCGTCTTCCCCGCGTGGTGCTGCTCGTGTGCGGCTTGTTTCTGGCTCCCTCTGCCTTGCTGGCCTGGGGCAACTGGGGGCACCAGCGCATCAATCGGGCGGCAGTGCTGGCCCTGCCCGCGCCCCTGCGTACCTTCTTCTACAACCACGTCGACTTCGTGGTGACGGAAGCCGTTATTCCCGATTCGCGCAAGTACGTCATCAACGACCGGGCGGAGTTTCCGCGTCACTTCATTGACTTAGAGGACTACGGCACCCAGCCCATCAGCGAGCTGCCTCAAACCTCGGCCGAAGCCTATAAGAAATACGATGCCGCCATGCTCGATAAGAGCGGCCGCCTGCCCTGGTACATTCAGGACGTGCTGGCGAAGCTCACCCAATCGATGAAAAACGGGCGCAAGGATGAAATCCTGTTTCTGGCTGCCGACCTGGGCCACTACCTCGGCGACGCCACCCAGCCCCTGCACACCTCCTCCAACCACGACGGGCAGCTGACCGGGCAGAAAGGCATTCACGCCTTCTTCGAGTCGCAGCTGCCCGAGCAGTTCGGCAAGGACTACAACTTCAAGCTCGCCGAGCCCCGCCTGCTACAGGACCCCGCGGCCGAAGCCTGGCGCATCATTGCCCAAAGCCACGCCGCCGCCGATACGTTGCTGGCCCTGGAGAAAAAGCTGGCCGCCGAAACGCCGCCCGCCAACATCTACGCGCTGAATACCGATGGGCAGATCAAGAAGAACGTGTTCAACAACCCGGTTCATACCACGGCGTACTCGGCGGCCTACCACCAGGTCCTCAACCGCATGGTGGAGCGGCAGTTGCGCGCAGCTGCCCAGGCCACGGCTAACTTCTGGTACACGGCCTGGGTAAATGCCGGCAAGCCCGACCTTACCGTCCTCGACTCCAACTACACCACCCAGGCCAGCGCCAAACAGCTGAAGAAAGAGCTAAAGGAAATTCAGAAGGGCAAGCTGATTGATTTTCGCTCGTTTCAGGAGTTTTGATTGAACTCCCTAAACAGCGCCGCCTCCAGAATCTTCTAGGGGCGGCGCTGCTGGTTTAAAGTAGTTTGTTAGCTGTCAAAATTTGGTGCCTCAGGCTGGGCGCTACTGGGCTCCTGGGGCGGGGTGTGGCCCAGCTCCCGGATCATGTCGCGGGCAGCTGAGCTGAGATAGGTAGGCTGGCGGTGCGGGTCGAGGAAGCTGAGTAGGCGCTGGTACTTGGCCCTGCCTTCTTCCAGCATGTGCGGGGGCACTTCGTAGACGTAAATGTGAAAGGGCTCAATCTTTTGCACACCCACCAGCAGAAACCGCTCGGCCTGCAGGGCATCGGAGTAGAAAGCCGCTTGGCGGTCGTAGTCGTAGCCCGAGCACTGGGCCGCAAAGTGATGATAGTCGCGGGCCAGGGTGGTTTTGAAGTCAATGATAGTGTAGGGCTGGCCGGGCTGATCAACCACCAAGTCGGCGCGGAGCTTGCACAAGGTACCGGTGAGGGGCTCAGTGAATAGGCAGCTGGGCTCAGCTATGCCGTGCTCGAGCAGCTCGCGCAGGTCTTCGCGCAGCCTTACTCCTTCTACCAGCCACCAAATGAGCGTATCGTTTACGAGAGGGTAGCTGGGCACGTATTGCTCCGGTTCCAGCAGGGCCGTGTGAAACGCCGTACCAAAGCTCAGGGCCGGGGCATTGCCGCCGCCTTCGCGCCGGGGCTTGCCACTAAGCGCGTCGCGCAGTCGGGAAAGGTCAGAGTTGGCAATGGCCGGCAAGGCGCGGTAGTCGTCGTAGGATAAGCGCAGTAAATCGGGGCGGCGGGTGGAGTCGGGCATAGGGTAGCAAGCGGCCGTTGTTCAGGGGGCCGCTTAGAGAGTATACCGGCAGGAAAAAAATGGGTTCAGCCCTCCTGTCTTGAGGCCCGAACCCACTGCCAATAGCCTGAAAGATAAGCCCCGCTCCACAGACAACCAAAGCCAGGGCCAAATGCAGCTTGTTTTTGACGGTTAGTGGCCCGGCATCTTTCTCCAGGAGCTACTATTTGTAGGCTACGGGCAGTAGGTTTGCGGCATCATGGAAACTTCCCCGCTGATTTATTTTGCCAACCCCGTAGGCCGCGTTATAGATGACCCGCAGGGCTTTGGCCGGCTGATTTATCAGCCGGGACCACGCCAAACTGAGGACTTCCGGGGGTTTCTTAGCCACGTGATTCGCCTATTGGCGAGCCGACGTGGTGGACGGCTACTCATCGATCAGAGCCAAATGCAGCCCTTCACTACCGAAGAACAAGCATATATGGTAGAAGAATGGCTGCCGCACATGGTAGCGGATGGCGGCTACCGTTACGGCTCCGTGCTCGTAGCCGACAACGTGTTTGCCCGCCTGGCTACGGCTACAGTCATTACGGCGGCACGTGGCTTGCACCTCACCTATCAGTATTTCGAGCGGGAAGGCGACGCCGTGGCTTGGCTGCTTCAACAACCCACGTAACATCTTTCCTTAAAACTATAGAAGGCGGCTCCTCAGGAAGCCGCCTTCTTTTGCCTTACGCGAGTATTACCCTTAGCCTATTGCCGGCTAAAGCGGCGGGTGATGAGCTGCCCATCTTTGGCCGTGACGACCAAGGTGTAGAGCCCGGCCTTGAGCGCGCGCACACTCAGCGTGCCCTGGTCCAAGGTGCCGCTGGCCACGCGCCGCCCCTGCATGTCCAGCACCGTGTAGGCGCTGCCGGCCAGGTTCAGCTTGGAGACCACGTGCAGGCGCTCCGCCACCGGATTCGGATACAGCTGCGTGGCCCGCGCCTCCGTCGACTCCTGGCTGGCCAGGGCCGTGCCCCGCCCCGCCGCTTTGCTGATGCGCACCCAGTTCAGGTTCCAGCCCCCGGTCTGGGCGTAGATGCCGAAGTTGTAGGTGCCCGCGTTGATGGTCACCGTCTTGGAGACCGTCGTCCAGTTCTGCCAGCCCCCCGTGCCGGGAATCGTGGTGTTGCCCAGCTGGATGCTGCCCGCGTTCAGGTCCGCGGAGATGGTGCCCCCGGCCCCGCCGCTGGCCACGCGGTACTCAATCAGGTACGAGCCCGTGGTGGGGAAGCTGATGGTGTTCCAGACCAGGTAGTCGCCGGCATCCACCCAGCCCATGTTCTGCCCGCCGCCCGTGTCGGTGGTCGTCTCGGCCGTCATGCCATTGTTGACGTTTGCCGCTTCCGCCTGCAGCGTCACGCTGAAGCCCGTGCTGGTGGTGGCGCGCACCCGCAGCGAGGTGGCCTTGTCATTCCAGTTGCCCGTGCCCAAGGCATTGCCCACCAGGCAGCCGTTGCCGGCGCTGCCCACCGTCAGCGAGGCGCCGGTGAAGTTGTCACTTTCATAAAGCACCACCTCGTAGCCGGCGTTTACTTTGAGCGAGGAAATATCATCGTTAAGAATACCGCGGCTCTGCAAAGCGGCCAGGTTATAGTTGCCCGCTGGCAGGCCTACGGCTGTGCCCGTGTAGTTGCAGTCCTTGTACATGGTGGCTACGCCGCTGGGAGGAGGAGGCGTCGTGCCGTTACGCTGCACCACTACTTGGTTGATGGCCGTCAACAGCGAATAAGTACCCGTAGCGTCGCCGCCCAGTTGCCAGATCATGATGCCGCCCCCTTGGTCGAAGGCTAAGTTGGTTTTGCTTTTGATGGTAGGAATGCCGTTGTAGCCAATGTTCTGGAACAAGTCGGCGTTAGGGTCGGCACCACGTGACAGTAGCGAGGCATACGTTTCGCCGCCGGCTTGGCCGTAGAACGGCACGCCCAGCACTGTTTTGTTAGCCGCCAGCCCGCGCCCGCGCCAGTAGCTAATGGACTGCGACGCCAGCGCGTAAGTAGAGTGAGCCGGGGCCGCATCATCATAGGCCATGATGTTGAGAAAATCCACGTTGTTGAGCACGCTGTTGAGGATGTACGGCCCGGCCCAGGTGCCCCCGGCTACGGCCGTCGTCAGCAGCTTGCCCCGGCTGTGGAGCTGGGTAGCCAGGTCCTGCATCACGGCTGCGTAGCCATTGGCCGAAGCCGATGTAGGGTGCTCCCAGTCGATGTCGATGCCATCCAGGCCATACTGGTTGGCAAAGTTGATGAGGTTGGTAGTGAAGTTGCGGGTGTAAGTGGCGTTGTTGCCGATAGACACAAACTCCGTGGGGTTGCCGTCGTTCATCCAGCCCCCCACCGAAATCAGCACCTTTACCCCACGGGCATGGGCCGTGGCTACCAGGCTCTGGAGCTTGCTGGGGTTTTCGATGGGTCGCAGACTGCCATCAGCATTGGGCAGCAGAAAGGCGTAGTTGATGTGCGTGAGCTTGTCGTACTGCACGGTGTTCACGTCGCCCGTCCACGAAGGCAGGTAGCCGATAACCTTGAATTGGGCGAGGGCGGGCCCGGCCGCCAGGAGCCATACCAGCAGAGCCAAAGCCCTTGTCAGAAGTGTAGTTGTTTTCATTCGGTGGTGGTTGGTTGTGGAAAAGAGGTAATCAGACTGTGTAGAAGCGTTGATAAAGGCGGCGCTTGGTGAAAGGATTTGCCGCTGGTAGCGCGAGGGTCAGCTTCAAGCCCATCATGCGTGGAAAATCCGCGCATGATGGGCTTTGCGGCTAACTCCACCGCTTACTGCTTGCTGAAGCGGGTAGTCAGCTGCTGACGGTCCAGGGTCTGCACGACGAGAGTGTAGAGCCCAGGCTTCAGGGCCGATACGTCGACGGATTTGCCATCGTAGGTACCCCGCCATACCTCGCGGCCGTCCAGGCCCACGATGCGCAGCTGCTCACCTGTTTGCAGCTTGGCAGAGGCCAGCGTGAGGCGGTCAGCTACCGGGTTGGGATAAAGCTCCAGGCCGGCTTTGGTGGCGGGTGCGCCCTTCAGGGCTATAGCGGCCCCGCCCACCCGGCTAATGCGCACCCAATTCAGGTTCCAGCCCGCGCTCTGGGCGTAGACACCGAAGTTATAGGTCCCGGCATTAATGCTCACCGTCTTCGACACGGTCGTCCAATTCTGCCAGCCCCCCGTGCCGGGAATTGTGGTGTTGCCCAGCTGGATGCTGCCGGCGTTCAGGTCGGCGGAGATGGTGCCCCCGGCTACGGCGCTGGCCACGCGGTACTCAATGGTGTATTGGCCCGTCGTGGGGAAGTTGATGCCGTTCCAGACCAGGTAGTCTCCTGGGTCCACCGTGCCCATATCCTGGCCGCCTTCCGAGCAGGTTTCCACCACCATGCCGTTGTTCACGTTGGCAGCTTCGGCCTGCAAGGTGGTAGTAAAGGCCGAGGCCACCGGCGTCAGGCGCCACTGCTGGCCGGGCGTGCCGTTGTCGGGCCACTGCTGCACGGCAGCGCTGCCGGCGGTAGAGCCGCCGGCTACTTCCACCAGTTTGCCGCTGTGCTTGGCAATCAGCTTGAAGTACCCGTCGCCGGTGCTTTGGGCAATGAACTGCTGGTTAGCGCCGCCCACGTAGCTCCACTGGTTCAGGCGGGCACCATCGGCGGTGCTAACGCCCGCCACATCAAGGGCTTTGCCGCTATGCACGGCCGTAATCTGATACACGCCCCCGCCCAAGTGGGTGAAGTTGAACTGCTGGCAGGTGCAGCCGTTGTTGGTCCACTGAATCAGCAGGGCTCCATCGGCAGTGTTGGCGCCGTCCACGTCCAGGTTCAGGCCGCTGTTGCGGTTTTGCAGGGTATACGTGCCGCTCAAGTTGGTAACACCAGCCGTGCGCACCCGCAGGGAGGAGGCGCGGTCGTTCCAGGTGTTGCCTACCAGACAGCTGTTGCTGGCATTCACCACTATCGAAGCCCCGGCGAAGTTGTCGTTTTCGTAGAGCACCACTTCGTAGCCGGTATTCACCTTCACCGAAGAAATGTCGTCGTTGAGGATACCGCGGCTCTGCAGGGCGGCCAGGGTGTAGTCGCCGGCATCGAGGCCCACCGCCGTGCCGGTATAGTTGCAGTCCTTGTACATCATGGCTACGCCGCTGGTGCTGGTGCCCACCGGCGCGGTGCCGGAAATGGTAAACGTGCCCAGGGAGCCGTAGTCGGAGTACCCGTCGGTGGTGGGGTTGCCGGAGCTGGTGCCGTCCACCTGCAGGTAATAGGTACCCGCGCCCAGGTTAGCACTGACGGTGGCATTCAGGGCTCCGCCGGTATCGAAGGTGCCGATCAGGGTGCCGCCGCTGTTGAAGAGGCGCGCCACAATGTCCAGGTCGCCGTGGCGGCCTACGGTGTTCACGTTCAGGTTGACGGCGCCGCCGCTGGTGGTGAAGGAGAAGTAGTCTTGGTCAGAAGTCCGTTCGATGATGCCCCGGCCCGAAAGGCCAGTGCCGTTGCGGGTCAGGCCGGTAGCCCCGCTGATGCTGTTGCTGTGGTCGTCGTTGCGGTAGCCCACGTTGTAGGGCGCCCCCGACATAATAGCCAGGTCATCCTGGGTCTGGCTGGCTGAGGCATACTCGCCGCGGCTCCAGTGCGTAACGGGCTTGTAGTAGCCTGCGCCCATGATGGGCGCCCAACGCGTGGAGCTTTTGCCGTCGTAGTACTCTTCCTGGGGGTTCAGGCGGCCGTCGTGGCTCAGACCCAGGGTGTGGCCCACCTCGTGCGAAGAGGCTTCCCCTCCAGCTTTGGGGTCCGACATAAACACCCAGCACGGAGTATCGTCGTTCCAGTTGAAGGACTGCAGGTACGCCACCCCGCCAGCGCCCGGGGCAGCCGTGTTGGTAGGCGTCACGATGCAGCGCATGCGCATGTTCTTGGGGTAGGAGTTGAACACAGCCTCATCGGTCGTCACGTTCAGGTTGAACGGCCGGAAATCCTCGCTCACCAACTCCCAAAACTCCTGAATCTGGGCGTCGTTGATGCCCGCGGGTGCCGCGTTGATGGGGTTGCCGTTGTTCCAGGGCGTGCCGGACACGTACTGCCCATCGAAGTCGAGCATGATACAGCCCCGGGCGCCGGGGTAGCTCTGCAAGGATATCACTGCTGCCGCCGAGGCCTGATTGCCGGACCGACGCAGCTGGTTCTGGTTCATGCCCGTGGGCTTGTCGTAGTCGATGCAGATGACTTTGTTAATGTCTACTTCCTGCACGAAAGCGTTGCCCTGCTCATCGGCGGAGTAGCGGTAGGCGCGCTTGGTGCCGCGCAGGATGATATTGCCTTCTACTTTCCGGCCTTCGATGCGCACCAGAAAGGAGGAGCCTTCCACGCCCTGCACCTCTCCTACCAGGTACTCGCCCGTAGCGGAAAGGTCCTGCCGGTAGTTGATTTTGCCGGTGAGGGTTTGGGAGGCCGACACGCGCAACGTGACCGTGGGGCTGGTTTGGCGGCGCGCCGTGCCGGCTGCTACCTGGGTTTCCAGCTGCTGCACGAGCGTTTGCGCGGTGCCGAGGCGGAACTTGGGCCCGTCGGGTCGGTTCTGCTGCGCCGAGGCAGTGAAGCTACCCAGCAGCAGCGCCGCGCTCAGCCCGTAGGAATAAACTTTTTTCATGGAGAGAAGAAAGAAGTGAGATGAGGTGGTGAGAAAAAACCCGGCGGGCATAGCGCCGCCAGCAGCCCGGCCAACGGCCCGGCTTACAAGCGCAAAAGGTCAGGTGAGAGGTAGAATGGGACTAAGAGCCGATCAGACTAGGTGCAATGCAAAGGGGAAGCTGGCTAGGCCGGCTTCCCCTGCATTCACTTATCTACTGGCGGCTGAAGCGACGGGTGATTAGTTGACCGTCTTTGGCCGTGACGACCAAGGTGTAGAGCCCGGCCTTGAGCGCGCGCACACTCAGCGTGCCCTGGTCCAAGGTGCCGCTGGCCACGCGCCGCCCCTGCATGTCCAGCACCGTATAGCCACTGCCGGCCAGGTTCAGCGGCGAGACCACCTGCAGCCGGTCCGCCACCGGGTTCGGATACAGCTGCGTGGCCTGCGCCTCGGCTGACTCCTGGGCCGAGAGGGCCGTGCCCCGCCCCGCCGCTTTGCTGATGCGCACCCAGTTCAGGTTCCAGCCCCCGGTCTGGGCGTAGACACCAAAGTTGTAGGTGCCCGCATTAATGGTCACCGTCTTCGAAACCGTCGTCCAGTTCTGCCAGCCCCCCGTGCCGGGAATCGTGGTGTTGCCCAGCTGAATGCTGCCCGCGTTCAGGTCCGAGGAAATCGTGCCGCCGGCCCCGCCGCTGGCCACGCGGTACTCAATCAGGTACTGACCCGTGGTGGGGAAGCTGATGGTGTTCCAGACCAGGTAGTCGCCGGCATCCACCCAGCCCATGTTCTGCCCGCCCCCCGTGTCGGTGGTTGTCTCCGCCGTCATGCCATTGTTGACGTTGGCTGCTTCCGCCTGCAGCGTCACGCTGAAGCCCGTGCTGGTGGTGGCGCGCACCCGCAGCGAGGTGGCCTTGTCGTTCCAGTTGCCCGTGCCCAGGGCGTTGCCCACCAGGCAGCTGTTGCCGGCGCTGCCCACCGTCAAGGCCCCGCCCGTGAAGTTGTCGTTCTCGTAGAGCACCACTTCGTAGCCGGCGTTGACCTTGAGCGAGGAAATATCATCGTTGAGGATGCCCCGGCTCTGCAGCGCGGCCAGGCTGTAGTCGCCCGCGCCCAGGCCCACGGCCGTACCCGTGTAGTTGCAGTCCTTGTACATCACGGCCACGCCCGTTACCGGGGGGGTAGTTCCGGCGAAGCCCCCAAACGTAGCTACCACCTTAGTGGGCTGGGCCGCGTGCAGGCTGGAGGACTGGTCATTTACATCATCATAAGCGAAGCCGTAGTTCAGGTTGTCGACGCTGATGCCACCCTGGTGCCAGAACTTGGCGTAGTAGTTGGCCGGGGCCGTAAGGTAGTACTGGCTGGCGTTGTACCAGTTCTGCTGGCCGGGGTTGGCAGTGGTGGTGTTCACCACGTGGCGGTTGATGGCCGCGCACAGCTGCGACTGAATTACCAGGTCCAGGTCGCCGTCGCCCACGCGCTGGTCGAGCACCCCCTTGCCTTCCAGTACTTCCTGGGTAGTAGGCTTGCGCGACACGATGCCCGTGCGGCCCGCAAAGCCTCCCGACTGGCCTACCACTGTAAGGCGGCCGTTGCTGATGCGGCCTTTGAACACGCCCGCGTCGCCGGCGTAGAAAATCAGGTCTTCGTTGACGTACTTGTTCCAGATGGCGTCGATGTAAGAGCCGAAGTAATTAGCGTAGGCTCCACCCGTCTGGAACGGGGCCGACTTGCCGGGGCAGGTAATCGTGCCAGCCGCAGCATTGCGCAGACCCTGGAACTCGGCGGGCGCGAAGCTCTGGTAGGCGGCCAGGATGTCGGCGTGGCTTTTCAGCTCGCCGGCGCGCTTGTAGTAGCCATTACCCCATAGCTCCAGGCCCATGGGGTAGTTGTAGGAGTCTACGCGGGTGTGGTTGCCAAAGAACCCGTACTGGTTGTTGGTCAGCTCAATGAACTCGTAACGAATGCCCTTGTTCGGATCGTTGGGGTTCTGAAAGTCCGGGGCCGCGTAGCCTGAAGGCGCCCCCGAAGGCCCAAAGAAATACAGGTACAGCTGCTGGCCTTGGGAGATGAATACCCGGCAGCCGGCTATGTAGGGCAGCGTGAAAGTTTTGTTGGGAATGTTGCTCAGCCGGGTGAAACAGGCCGCATACTTGGAGTTCTGCCCTGGCCCGGTGTTGCCGTTATAAGTTGGACCCGTCACCGTATTGTAGGAAGAAGACATGGGCAATACCTGCCCGTTGGCGGCATTGATCCAGACATGGTTGCCGGCACCATCGATGCCCACAATAGCCACGTAGAGGTCGGTATCGGGGAAAGGCGAGTTGTTGGCGATGGTGAACGGAATGCTGCCCTGGGCGCGGCTGGACGCGGGTAGCAGCAAAAGCCAAAGCAGGGCGGCAACGCCCAGCAGCGAAGTGCGGAAAGATTTGAGCATGGTTGTGGGAGTTTGGTGAGAAGAGGCAATACCAGTTCAGCCTCACCTGGGGCGTGAGGACAGCAACTTCAGGGCGGAGGGTTCTGCAGCCGGCACTAAGAAAGACTTCGGCCCCGGAGGGACGCCACCAGGCAGCAGAGGATACAATAGGAAGCGTGGCTGCCGAAAGCAGGCAGTGTGGGGAAGCGGCGCGTTTGAAAGATAGTTGGCTTTTTAGAAGAAATAAAAGCCGTAATCCAAGCCAAACAAGCGGAAAAGTCTCTGCTATTGCGCTTAGAACGCACGCGGGTCGGCCCAGGCCCGCATCCAGCAGCTAACATGCGCCCACTGTTGCAAACCTGGCAGCTGAACCGTTTTTCGCTTAAAAAACAATCAAAATAATTCCGTTAACGCGCAAGTTTATTGCAACATCGGCAGCGGCAGCTACTATTCTCGGGGGTTTGCAACCTAAACTGCGGAGCTACGGTACTACCCAACCAGTTGCGCCGGGTCCGCACCGGTCGTCAACAAAAAGTTGACTGCTTCCTGCAACCCTGTAGGTACATTCATTGCCCCTTGCGGGGGCGGCGGCCTTGCCGCAGCCACGTGCAACGTCCATAACTTTTCAGGTAGCTACCCGGTTTTCATGGCTATGTGCCTTTTTCAATCATGTGCGCGCACGGTGGGCGGGGTTCTGCTCGGCCTGCTGGGCGTACTGCACCCTCAGGCCGGAAAAGCCCAGACGGCCGCCCCGGCCGGGCCGCCCACCGGGCCTCTCTCCCTCGCGCAGTGCCTGCAAGTCGCCCTCGTCAACCAGCCCGACGTACGCCAGGCCCGCCTCAACGAAGAAACGGCTGAGGCCGACATCCGCATTGCCCGGGCTGCCTGGCTGCCGCAGGTGGGTCTCACGGCTTCGGCCCAGCACTATTTCGGGCTGCCTTTCACCGTCATTCCCATTGATGGCGTGAATACCCCGCGCCAGATTGGACTGCGCAACACGTCTACCATTGGGCTGAGTGGCACGCAGGTTATCTACAACAACGACGTGAACCTGGCCGCCCGCGGGGCCCGCTTCACCCGCCAGGGTGCCCGCCAAAATACCACCAACACCCGCATTGGGGTGGTAGCGGCCGTGAGCAAGGCGTTTTACGACATCCTGCTCTCGCAGCGACAGGTAGCCGTTTTTCAGGAAGACGTGACCCGCCTGCAGCGCAACCTGCGCGATGCCCGGGCCCGCTATGAAGTGGGCCTGGTGGATAAGACCGACTTTCTGCAGGCGGAAATTTCCCTGAACAACTCCCTCGCCGGCCAGAAGCAGGCCCAGGAAAGCATCAAAGCCAAAACCGCTTACCTCAAGGAGTTGATGGGGCTGCCGCTCGCTCAGCCCGTGGCCCTGCAGTACGACACCCTGCGCCTGGAGCAGGAGGCCGCCCTCGACACCACAGCGGGCCTGAATCCGAACAACCGCATCGAGATTCAGCAACTGCAGACTCAGAAGTCTTTGCAGGGCGTTACGGTTGACTACTACCGCCTGGGCTTTTTGCCGTCGTTTTCGGCGTTTGGCAACTACAACTCGGTGTACCAGAACAACAACCTCAGCGACTTGTACGGCCGGCGCTTTCCCAACTCTTTTGCCGGGCTGCAAGCCACGCTGCCCATCTTCACGGGCTTTCGGCGCACCCAGAATTTGCGCCGGGCCCGTCTCCAGGACCAGCGCCTCGACGAGGAAATCAGCAGCACCCGCAACCAGATCAGCACGGAATACGCCCGGGCCCTGGCTTCTTACAACAGCTACTACAACGATTACCTCCTGGGCAAGCGCAACCTTGAGCTGTCGAAGCAGGTGTACACGGTAGTAGAGCTTCAGTACAAGGAAGGCATCAAAACCTACCTCGACCTGCTGGTGGCGCAAACCACCCTGCGCACTTCCCAGCTTAACTACTACAGCGCCCTGTTTCAGGTGCTGGCCAGCAAAGTAGATGTGCAGCGCGCCCAGGGCGTGCTCCCCACCGACTATTAATTCTTGATTTAGCAATGCATACGAACTACCGAATCTGGGGGGCAGCGTTGGGCCTGCTTAGCCTAAGCGCGTGCGGCAACAAAGAAGCCGAACAGCAAAAAAATGCCGCCCCACCACCTACCCCCGTTACGCTGGTGACGGCCCGCACCACCGACGCCGTGTACTACGACGACTACCCGGCCACCGTCGTAGCCATCAACAACGTGGAGCTGCGCAGCCAGATTACGGGCTTCGTCACGGCTATTTCCTTTAAGGAAGGCGAAATAGTGCCCAAGGGCAAGACGCTCTACGAAATAGACCGCCGCAAATACGAAGCCGCCTACCAGCAGGCCTTGGCGGGCCTGCGCACAGCCCGCGCCCTGGCCCAGAATGCCAAAGTGAACCTGGACCGCTACCAGCGCCTGCTGCAGCAGGATGCCATTGCCCGCCAGATCGTGGATAACGCCGCCACCTCCTACGCCACGGCCCAGGCTCAGATTGCCGAGGCCCAGGCCGGGGTGAACTCGGCCCGCACCGACCTCGACTTTGCTTCTATCAAAGCCCCCTTCACCGGGCGCATTGGCATCTCACAGGTGCGCCTAGGCTCCCAGGTTAGTGCGGGCAGCACCCTGCTCAATACCGTCAGCGCCGAAAACCCGATGGGCGTGGACTTCGTGGTGACGGAGGCGGATCTGGCCCGGTTCGTGGCCTTGCAAAACCAGCGCGGCACCGCTTCCGACTCTACCTTCCGCCTCGATTTGCCCGATGGTACCACCTACAACCAACCGGGCAAGATTTTGGCCATCGACCGGGGCGTGAACCAGCAGACGGGTACTGTGCAGGTGCGGGTGCAGTTCCCGAACCCCGAGCGCAAACTCAAGGATGGACTCAGTGCCGTACTACGCGTGCTCAACCGCCAGTCGGGCCGCCGCATTGTAGTGCCCTTTAAGGCCGTGGTGGAGCAGATGGGCGAGAACTTCGTGTTTGTGGCTGGCGACTCCAGCAAGGCCCGCCAGCACAAGGTGCAGTTGGGTCCCCGCCTGCGCGACCAGATTGTCATCATGTCCGGCATCAACGAAGGCGACCAAGTAGTAACGGAGGGCCTGAACCGCCTGCGCGACGGGGGCCAGATTCAGACGGGTCCCACTCCTGCCCCAACGCCCGCGGCTACCAAATAATTGACCGTCATGACGGTCTGGAGAAGTTGGCCGCCTTGGCCTCAAGTATAATTACCGACTCATGATTGCAGAAACCTTTATCCGGCGTCCCGTCACGGCCATTGTCATCTCCCTGGTGATAGTGCTGGTGGGGGTGCTGGCCATCCTGAATCTGCCCGTGGGGCAGTACCCGGAAATCACCCCGCCCACGGTATCGGTGAGCGGTACCTATACCGGGGCCGATGCCCAGACGGTGGAGCAGACGGTGGCTACGCCCGTGGAGGTGCAGGTAAACGGCACGCCCGGCATGACCTACCTGCAAAGCAACAGCACCAGCAACGGGCAGATGAGCATGACGGTGAACTTCGAGGTAGGCACCGACATCAACATTGCCGCCCTCGACGTGCAGAACCGCGTGGGAATTGCCCAGCCTACCCTGCCTCAAGAAGTGCAGCGCCTGGGCCTCATTGTACGCAAGCGCAACCCCAGCATTCTGATGCTGGTGGCCATGTACTCGCCCAAAGGCACCCACAGCACCACCTTCCTCGACAACTACGCCAACGTCTTCATCAAAGACGCCCTGCTGCGCACCAAAGGCGTGGGCGACATCGTGAGCCGGGCCGACGACTTCTCCATGCGCGTGTGGCTGAACCCGGATAAGCTCAGCCAGCTTGGCGTAACAGCCCAGGAAGTGACGGCCGCCATTCAGGAGCAGAACGCCCAGATTGCGGCTGGCTCCATTGGCGCGCCTCCCGCCCAAACCGGGCAGACCTTTGAGTACATCGTGTTCGTGAAAGGCCGCCTGACCAACACCGAGGAGTTCGGCAATGTCATCGTGAAAACCCGGCCCGAGGATGGCTCGGTAGTCTACCTCAAGGATGTGGCGCGGCTGGAGCTGGGCAAGTTCAACTACGCCAACAATTCCTTTGTGGACGGCAAGCGCGCCGCCTACCTGCTCGTGTATCAGGCGCCCGGGGCTAACGCCCTGGAAACCTTCGACAACGTGAACAAGACGATGGAGCAGCTTAAAAAGCAGTTCCCCGCCGACCTGGCGTACGTGGTGCCGTTTGAGTCGGCCACGGTGGTGAAGGTGTCCATCAACGAGGTACTGCACACGCTGGTGGAAGCCCTGGTGCTGGTTATCATTGTGGTGTTTCTGTTTCTGCAGAGCTGGCGCTCCACGCTTATTCCGGTGCTGGCTATTCCGGTGTCCATCATCGGCACGTTTATCTTCTTTCTGCCGCTGGGCTTCACCATCAACACGCTCACCATGTTCGGCTTTGTGCTGGCCATCGGCATTGTGGTGGACGACGCCATTGTGGTGGTGGAGGCCGTGGAGCACAACATGAACGAGCGGGGCCTGAGCCCCTTGGACGCCACGCTGGCGGCCATGCGCGAAATTTCGGCTCCCGTTATTGCCATTGCCCTGATTCTGGCGGCGGTGTTCGTGCCAGTCGGCTTTATTCCCGGCATCACCGGGCGCCTTTACCAGCAGTTCGCCATTACCATTGCCATATCGGTAGTCATTTCGGCTTTCGTGGCCTTGTCGCTCACGCCCGCCTTGTGCGTGCTGCTGCTCAAGCCCCACAAGCGCGACGAGAATTCGAAAGGCCTGGATAAGTTCTTCTACAAGTTCAACACCTGGTTTGACCGCGTGACCGGTAAGTACGGCAACGGGGTGCAGCGCGGCATTAAGCATTCCCGCCTGGTGGTCGTGCTGCTGGTGTGTATTATTGCGGGCACGGGTTTGCTGTTTAAGAGCAAGCCTTCCGGCTTTATCCCAACCGAGGATGAGGGCCGCTTGTTCGTGACGTTCACCCTGCCCGAGGCCTCCTCAACGGAGCGTACGGTAAGCACCCTGAAGGAGGTCATGAAGGAACTCAGCCAGATTAAAGGCATCAAGCACTACGCCGGTTTGGGGGGGCTGAACGTGGTAAACTTCTCATCCAAGTCGAACAGCGGCACCGTGTTCTGCCAGCTGGAGCCCTGGGAAGACCGCAAAGACAAAGAGCTACAGCTCCAGGGCCTGATTGCCACCGTGCAGCAGCGCCTGAGCCGCTTGCGCGAAGCCAACATCGTGGTGATTTCGCCCCCGGCCATTCCCGGCCTGGGCAACAGCGGGGGCTTCTCTTTCATCTTGCAGGAGCGTGAGGCCGGCGGCGACGTTAAAAAGTTTGATGCTACCCTGCAGGCTTTCGTCGGCAAGTTGCGCAAGCGGCCGGAAATCGTAAATCCTTTCTCGTTCTTCACGGCAAATACCCCTGGCTACCAGCTCACCATCGACCGGGAGAAAGCCAAGAAGCTAGGCGTAAGCATTGCCGACATCGGCACGGCATTGCGCACCTACCTGGGCTCGGCCTACGTGAACGACTTTACGGTGTATGGCCGCAACTTCCGCGTAGTCACGCAAGCTGACAGCATGTACCGCGGCGACATCAGCAACCTGGGGCAGTACTACGTGCGCAACAGCCAGGGCGGCATGGTGCCGTTGAGCACGCTCACCACCTACAAGCGCACGGAGTCGGCTCCGCTCATCTCCCACTACAACCTGTTCCGCTCGGCCGAAATCAACGGGGCGGCCGCGCCCGGCTACTCCTCCGGCGACGCCCTGAAGGCCCTGGAGGAAACCGCCGCGCAGAGTTTGCCCGCCGGCTATGGCTACGAGTTTTCGGGCTTGAGCCGGGAAGAGCAGCTGGCCGGCGGTCAAACAGTGTACATCTTCGCCTTGTCCATTGTGTTCGTGTTCCTGTTTCTGGCGGCCCTCTACGAAAGCTGGTCGGTACCTTTCTCGGTGCTGCTGGCCGTGCCGCTGGGCGCCTTTGGAGCCATCCTGGCCTTGTTCTTCCTGCCCAAGCTCACCAACAACGTCTACGCCCAGATCGGCCTGATTACGCTGATTGGTTTGTCGGCCAAAAACGCCATCCTCATTATCGAATTTGCCAAGGAGCGGGTAGATAAGGGGATGCCCCTGGTAGATGCTACCCTGGAAGCCGTGCGCCTGCGCTTACGTCCTATCGTGATGACGTCCCTGGCCTTTATCCTGGGGGTGCTGCCCCTAGTATTTGCCTCCGGGGCCGGGGCCCAGAGCCGGCAGACCATTGGCTGGACGGTACTCGGGGGCATGCTCTCGGCCACGCTGCTGGCCATCTTCATCGTGCCCGTGCTGTATGTGCTGATTACGCGCTTCGCCTACGGCAAGGAGAAGCTGGCAGAGCTGGAAGCCAGCTACCAGCCCGACGAGGAGCACGGCGGCCCCGCTGCCGACGGCAACGCAGGCAACCACCCCGCCCCGCTACCGGCCTAAAGAAAAGAAACACCCTGCCTAACGAAAACGGGGCGCGACCAGAATTGGTCGCGCCCCGTTTTCGTTAGGCAGGCTTGGTGCGCATAGACGCCCACTGTTAGAGCCATTATCTGGGCTAACGTTGTACTTGGGAAGTTGGAGAAAGCAGTTGCTGGAGGCGGGCCACCTGCTCCTGCAGGCTGAGCAGGGAAGCGTGGTCGGCGGCGGCTTGGGCGGCCCCGGCGCGGAGCTCCTCGATCTGCCGTTGCTGCTCACGTAGGGCCTCCAGCAGTACGGGGGTCAGCTGCGCGTAGTTCACCGACTTATACCCTTGAGGATCTGTGCTTACCAGCTCAGGAAAGACTTTTTCCACTTCCTGGGCCAGCAGGCCAATCTGCTCCTTTCCGGCAGTGCCTCCGTGCTGCACCCCCAAGGCATTCCACTGGTAGCGCACCCCACGAAGTTGCAGCACATCGTTGAGCGCGTGGGCAAGTGGGCGCACCTGCTCTTTGAAACGGGCATCGGATGTCAGGCTGACGCCGTTGGCTGTGACCGTGCCGTAGAAGGCGGCCGAGCCGCTGGGATACAGCGTCAGCGCGTCGCGCAGGTTGCCCTGGAAGGTGGTCCGCATGATCAAGGACAGGCTGGTGCTGCTGGTGGGGTTCGGAATGCGGGCCTGCACGTAGGCGGCGGGCGTGCCGCTGTTGTAGGGCGCCAGGAACAGGTGGCCCGGCAGGTACACCGACTGACTTTCGCCCACGTTCGGGTCTTCAATCAGGTACAGGTCGCCGGGGGCGGGCACGTCGAGGGGGCCGCGGGGGGCGGCGGTGCCCACGCCCAGGCGGGCGCCGTTCTGGCTGAGCAGGCTTAGGGCCAGAATGTTGCCGGTACCCGGGGCGCTGCTGCCCGCGGCCGTGCCGGCGGTGTTCAGGTAAAACTCCAGGGCGTTGCTGGTGCTGCCCTGGGCGTGGCGGGCGCGCAGGAAGTGGCGGTAGCCGCCGTTGCGCCAGGCGAAGCTCATCGCCACCGGGTCGTTGCCGCCGTCGGCGTCGGCGCCGCCCTGCACTTCCAGGCGGGCGGCCGGGGCCGCCGAGCCCACGCCCACCCGGTTGCTGGTGCCGGCGTTGAGCAGCAGCGGGCCGGCCGTGTTTTCCAGCACCGTGCTGTTGCCGCCGGCCGTGGCGGGCCGCGCCACGAGGTTGGAGCCGTTGTGCTCTAGCTTCAGCGAGGTGGCGGTGCTGTTGCCGGTCAGGCCCACGTACAGGCCGCCTTCGGCTAGGCTGCCTCCGCCTACCGTGGCCCGGTAGCCCGTAGCCAGCGTGCCCGTGCCCAGGCCCACCCGGCCGTCGTAGAGCAGGCGCAGGCCTTCGCGGTAGTTCTGGCTGGCGGCGCCGTAGGAGCCGGAGTTGCCGATGCCCACCTGCAGGGAGAGACCCAGCTCGGCCCCGCCGGCCCGCATCACGGCCGTAGTGCCATCGTGCCCCCAGTAGAGGTGGTCCCAGGGCGCAGTGGGCGCGCGCAGGCCTATGGAGGAGGAAACCACGTCGAGGGCCAGCTCCGGGGTGCTGGTGCTAATGCCTACCTTACTGGTTAGCTTGGCGGGGTAGAGGTCGTCGTTGTTCTGGGTCCACTGCGGGTCCTGAAAGGTCACGCTGCCATTGGCCTGCTGGGTGAGTACCTGGCCGGCCTGCCCGGCCGTGGGCGGCAGCAAGTAGGCCGCCGCGGGCTGCACGAAGCCCAGCGTGGGGCGCGGCCCGGTCAGGCTGCCCGTGGCCGCGCCGCACTGACTGCCGGTGCCGGCCACCACCAGACGGGCGTTGAGGGCGGGTATGGTGGCCACCGCGTCGTCGGTGCCGATGCTGGCTTTCTGAAAGCAGGTCTGCACCACCAGGCTGCTGGTGCCGTCCCACTCAAACGGGCCGCCGTTGAACACCAGCGTCAGCGGCTGCCCGGGGGCCGGCAGCGTCACCGTGCCGGTGTACACCGTCGTCAGGTTCGTGCTGAACGTGGTGCCCAGGGTGGTGGCCGAGGTCTGGCCCAGCGCCAGGGTAAAGTTGTCGTAGGACTGGATGGCGCTGCGGTTCGTGACCAGGTAGCTTAGCGCGGAAATCAGCCCGGGGCGTAGGCCCCAGCTTTGTAGCACGCTGGCCGGGTAGATGCACTCGGTGCGGGCCGAGTTGGACCCGCCGCGAAACGGGCCGTTGCCGTAGGGCGTCGCGCCGGAAGGAATGGGCACGGTACCGGCCACCTGCACCGGGCCGGGGCCCACCTGCAGGCCCGTGGCCGCGTCATAGCTCACGGTACCCGCGTCGGCCAGGCGCAGCCACTTGGGCGCGCTGCTACTGCCGCTATTGTAGTAGAAGCCCGGCCCGCTGGCCCCGCTGCCGCCGGTCTGGTACACGATGAGGCCGGCGGCGGGCGCGGGCAGGGCCTTCGCGTCGGGCACGCGGGGCAGCAGCAGGCCCTTGTCGGAACTGACGATGTCGAGGGCGGCGGAGGCGTCGGGGGCGGTGGTGCCGATGCCCACGGCCCCGGCGGGCACGGTTTGGGCCAGAGCGGTGGGGGCCAGCGGCAGGGCCGCCAGAGCCAGCAGCAGGACGGCGCGGCGCGGCGCCCGAACGAGGAGAGAAAGCATGGGCAAGCAGGCAGACGAAGAATGGACGAAGGCGGCTATACACCAAAAATACGACCCGGCGCGGCTCCGCCAAATCCTGCCCGCCTGCCCCGAATAGTAGGCAGACAACCGGATTTGGTAGGTGAGGCCGCGTCCTGGGCAGGGCGGGAACCGGGAAACGCCGGAGAATCCGGTATATTTATCCGGTCTTTACTATATATAAAATCCGCCGTTACCACCCCCCAATGCGGCAAACGCTTCTCTTCCTTTGCTTTAGCGGTATCTTTCTCCTGCCTTTGTTCAGGGCCGGCGCCAGTCCACCCGACTCGGCGCGGGTACGGCAGCTGCGCCAACTAGCCCAGGAACAGGCCCATACCAACCCTGACTTATCCCGGGCTACCCTGGCGAAGGCGCTGGCCCGGGCCCGCCAGACCGGTGATGCTGCCGGCGAGCGGGGCGTGCTTAACGATTTGGTAGACCTCAACGGCCGCCTCAACGAGCAGGCCGCCGCACTGCGCTACCTCAACGCCGTACAGCGCCTGGCCACCCGGGCGCAGGATACCCTGGAGCTGGGCCGGGCCTACTTATACACTGCCATGCTGGCCACCGAGGACGTATCCCGCCAGGTACAATTCGCTGAGCTGGCCAGCCAACAGTTTGCGCTGTTGCCCCGGCAGCCGTACTGGCTGCTACGGGCCCAGAGTGAGCTGGCCACTGCCTATCTGGCTCAAAAGCGCCTTGCCGCCGCCAAGCGGGTCTTTCGCCAAGCCCAGCAAATAAGCCAGCAGCTGGGGGAGCCGGGGCCGGAATTTCGCCTGCTCATCAACTGGGCCAAAGATCTGCAGGCCTGGGAGCCTGATTCGGCCCGCCTGCTGCTGGACCGGGCCCGCTACCTGGCCGATGCCCAGCTGCGCACTCCCTATCCCCGCGCCTACGTACGCAACGTACAGGCCGAGCAGGCGCTAAAGGAGCGTCGCTGGCCGGAGCTGGTCAGGCTGAGCGCCGAGGCCGCCCGGCTGGGCCGGGCGGCCAGGCTGCCCGCCGTCGTTGCCCTGGCCCAATCGAACTGGGCGGCGGGCCAGCGCCACCTGGGCCAGGGGGCTGCCGCCTACGATACGCTCCGGAAGTCCTTCGACGCGTATGAGAAGCTCACGGCCGAGGACCAGCGCCAGGAAGTGGCCCGCCTGCAGGTGCGCTTCGACGTAGAGCGGCAGCAGGCCCGCATCAAAGCCCTGGAGCAGCAACGCCGGGTGGCCGGCCTACGAGCCGAGCGCCAGCGCACCCGGCTCTACGGCCTGCTGGGCGGCCTGCTGGCTTTTGGCCTGCTTTCCTTGCTGCTGCTACTCTCGCGGCGGCGTCTGCAGCGCTCCGAAACCCAGTTGCGCGAGGCCAACCAAACCAAAGACCAGCTCATGCGCATCGTCGGGCACGATTTGCGCGGACCAGTGGCCAGCCTGCAGCTCCTCACCCCCCTGCTGTACGAGGTACTGGAACAGCCCGAGCGCCAGTCGGCCCATGCGCTGGTTCGCACCCTCGACGTGGGCGCCCAGCACCTGGGCGGGCTGATCGACAACCTCTTTCAGTGGACCCGGGCCCAGGGGGGGCAGCTGGTAAACCAGCCCGACCGCCTGCGGGTGGCGGATGCCGTTGCCAGCATTGCGGCGCTGTATGCGCCGGCAGCGGAGCTCAAGCATATTCACTTGCATACCACGGCTCCCCCCGACTTGCTGGCCTGGGCCGACATGGGCCTGCTGACGACCGTGCTGCGCAACCTGGTGGGTAATGCCCTAAAGTTCACTCCATCCGGCGGCGAGGTAACCTTGCAGGTGGCCCCGGCCGAAAATGGCCGCGTGGGGTTCAGCGTGTACGATACCGGCCCCGGACTGCCACCCGAGCGGCTCCACAACCTGCTCACTGCCGAGCGGCTGGAGTCAACTCCCGGTACCAACGGGGAGCCTGGCACCGGGCTGGGCTTGCCCCTGAGTGCCCGCTTCGTGGCCCTGATGGGCGGGGAGCTGCACGCGGAGACAGCGGCCGGAGGAGGTGCCCGCCTCTGGTTTAGCGTGCCGGGCCTGCCGCCCGGGCCCATCAACGCCACTAACGTATAGTCCGGAAACCGACGCCGGCATACGCGGGAAAAACGCTGCACTGGCCCCACGCCCCGATCTGTTAACCCTCAATCCTGAACCTACTCTAAATGCCGCACGCCACCATCCGGGTACTCGCCGTTGAAGACGACCCTGTTCAGACTCTGGCCCTGGGCGGCTTGCTGCGGGGCCTGAGCTATGAGCTGGTGGGCGTAGCGGCCACCGCCGAGGAAGCCCTGACCCGCTTTGACCAGGAGCAGCCCGACATTGTCCTGCTCGACGTAAACCTGGCCGGCTCGCGCGATGGAATCCAACTGGCCCACGACCTGATAAGGCAGCGGCCTGTGCCGCTGATATTCCTTACTTCCTATCCCGACCAGGAAACCTTTGCACGAGCCCGGCAAGTGGGGCCCTTCGCTTTCCTGGGCAAGCCCTACAACGGGCCCCTGCTGGGCCATAGCATAGAACTGGCTTTGCAGCACTTTGCCACCGCGCTGGGCTTACCGGCCGATGCTTCCGGCAGCCATCTGCCTGATGGCAGCGTGCTGCTGGGGGGCGTGTTCGTGCGGGAAGGCAGCCGGCTGCTGAAAGTCCCCTTCCGGCAGCTGCTGGTTGCCGAAGCCGACCACTCCTACCTACACCTGCACACGGAGGGGCGCAAACACACGGTGCGCAGCAGCCTGCGCGAACTGGAAGAAAAGCTGCCGGCTCGCCAGTTTGTACGCATCCACCGCTCCTACCTGGTGCAAATCAGCCGCATCAGCGCCTACGACTACCACACCGTGACGGTGGGGCCGCACGTGCTGCCCCTGGGCCGCGCCTACCGCGAGGAACTGCTGGGCCACCTGGAACAGTTGCGCTAGCCCGGCCGCGCCCCGCTGCTTCTGCTACTACCCGGCCCCGCAGTCCAACCCCAGCCCGGCCCGAGCGGTACTTGCCGGCCCGTAACCGGTCGTGTGGGCAGCCCGACGGTTGGTCGTTGATATATAGAATATGGTCGTTGAGCTATTTAGCTCACCAGGGGAGCCTCCGGCGCATTAGCCTTGCGCTATGAAAATGCTTGCGACTCATTTGCGCCGGGCCGTGCTGCTGGCGGCCCTGCCCACCGTAGCGCTGGCCCAAACCGCGGGCCGCCCTGCCCCCACCACGCGGCTGAGCGCCGATGGCACGCCCTACCTCATTCGCCTGCCCGAAGCCGGGAGTGCTGCGGCCCGTACCCTGCCCACCACCGGGGCTGCCCTACTGCACCAGCAGTTGGCGCTGGGTGCGGCCGACGAGCTACGGCCCCTGCGCCAGGAAACCGACGCCCTGGGCCAGCGCCACGAGGTATTCCAGCAATACTACCAAGGCGTAAAAGTTGAGCACGGCCGCTATACCATTCACTACCGCCAGGGCCGGCCCGAGCTGCTCACCGGTGAGGTGAAGCACCCCACCTTATCCACCACCCCCGCCCTCGGGGCCGCCGCCGCCCGGCAGCGCGCCGAGGCTGCCGTGGGGGCCACCCGCTACATGTGGCAGGACGCCCAGGCCGAGCAGCAGCTCCGGGCCCTGACCGGCAACCCCCGCGCCACCTACCTGCCCGCCGGCGAGCTGGTGCTGGTGGAAGACTTCCGCCGGCCGGTGGCTGCCCGCCCCCTGGTGTTGGCCTGGAAATTTGATATCTACGCCCAGCAGCCCCTGAGCCGCGCCGATGTATACGTGGACGCGCGCACGGGTGAAATCGTGCTTACGAATGCCACCATCAAGCACGCTACCGGTCCGGCCGCCACGCGTTTCAGTGGTACTCGCACCATCACCACTGAGCAGTTGAGCGGGCCCACCCGCTACCGGCTGGCCCAGCCCACCCGCACCCGCAACGGAGTGAGTGGCAACGGTATCCACACCTACAATTCGGCGGGCACCAATACTTTCGCCACCACCGATTTCATCGATACGGACAACAACTGGACGGCCGCCGAGTACAACAATGCGGCTAAGGACAACGCCGCCCTCGACGCCCACTGGGGCGCGGAAGTCACCTTCGACTACTGGGCCGACGTGCACGGGCGCAACAGCTACGACAACGCCGGCGCCCGCCTCATCAGCTTCGTGCACTACGACAGCTCGCCCGGTGATGGGGTGGGCATGAGCAACGCCTTCTGGAACGGCAGCGTAATGGCCTACGGCGACGGCAGCAGCCTGCGCCCGTTCACCGTGCTGGATGTATGCGGCCACGAAATAGCCCACGCCGTATGCCAGGCCACGGCCAACCTGGTGTACCAAAACGAGTCGGGGGCGCTGAATGAGGGCTTTTCCGACATCTGGGGTGCCTGCATTGAGCGGTACGCCGCTGCCCGCTACGGGCCGCTCCCGGGCAAGTCTACCTGGTTGGTAGGCGAGGAACTGAACGGGGGCGGCGGCCTCCGCTCCATGAGCGACCCCAACGCCGGCTCCTCGCCCGACACGTACGGCGGCACCTTCTGGGTAACCGGCACCTACGACGGCGGGGGCGTGCACTACAACTCCGGGGTGCTCAACCACTGGTTTTACTTACTAAATGAGGGCGGCAGCGGCACTAACGACGTGGGCTTTGCCTACAACGTAACCGGCATCAGCCCCAGCGGCAGCCCGGCCACCCTCAACGACGCCGCCCGCATTGCCTTCCGGGCCGAAAGCCTGTACCTGACGGCCAACGCCACCTTCGCCCAGGCCCGGATAGCCACTATTCAGGCGGCCGTCGATTTGTTTGGGGCCGGCTCCCAGCAGGTGGTGCAGGTGGGCAATGCCTGGGATGCAGTGGGCGTGCGCGACGCCAGCCAGGCCCTCATCATTACCGCCTTCAGCCCCACGCAGGCCGCTGGCAGCTCGGCCGCTACCATCACACTCACGGGCAGCAACTTCACGGGCACCACCGGCGTGAGCTTCAACGGCACTCCTGCCCCGGGCTTCGTGGTGGTAAATAACACGACGCTGACCGTACCCCTGCCCGCCGGAGCCAGCACTGGCAAGATTGTGGTGAGCAAGTCCGGCACCCGGGCCAGCAGCGCCACCGATTTTATCGTCAACACCGGGCCGCTGGTTAGCAGCATCAGCCCGGCCAGCGGCCCGGTAAGCCAACTCATTACTATTACGGGGCAGAACTTTGTAGCCGGGGCCACAACAGTACGCGTGGGGGGTGTGCCGGCTACCAACGTGGTCGTCAGCTCTGCTACCGCGCTAACCGCGACGGTGGGCCTGACTACCCCCGCCGGACCCCAGCCCGTGGTGGTAACCACCGCCCCCGGCGACAGCAACCCTACCGTACTGTACACCGTGGTGGTGCCCGCACCCACGCTCACGGCTTTCACGCCCGCCACCGGCCCCCCGGTGGGCGGCGGTACGTTGCTGGTCACGGGCACCGATTTCGGGAGCAGCCCGCTCACGGTGAGCGTAGCTGGCCAGCCGGCACCGCTGGTTACCGTTGTGTCTTCCACCCTACTTCGCGTGACGCTGCCCCCCGCCACGGCCGGCACTACGGGCCCCGTGGTGGTCACCACGCCCGGTGGTACGGCTACGTCGGCCGGCAGCTACGCCTACCAGGATGTGCTAAGCCTGGCCTACTTTAGCCCGGATGCGGGCACGGCCGGCACCACCGTCACGCTCTACGGCGCTCAGTTAGCCGGCACCACGGATGTGCTGCTCAACGGGGTGGCGGCCACCATCACGGGTCGCACGGCCAACAGTGTGCGCTTCGTGGTACCGGCCGGCGCCCCGGCCACGGGTACTACCACCGTTACCACGCCCACCGGCAGCACCAGCAGCCCCGAGTTCCGGGTGCTGCTGCGCCTGCTCGGCCGGAGCCCGGCCAGCAACGGCCGGGCGGCTCCCCGCGCCAACTCCGGCGTACAGCTCACCTTCTCGGAGCCGGTAACGGCCGCGACGGCCGCCAATGCGCGCGTGTTTTCCAGCCAGCGCGGGGGCCGCAAGGCCGGCACCTGGAGCAGCAGTGGCACTACGTTTAGCTTCGCGGCGGCCGCGGGCACGCCTCAAACCGACTTTCTACCCGGCGAAACGGTGCGCGTGAGTCTTCCCGCTACGGTGCAAAGTGCGGGTGGCGCCACCCTGCCCGCGCAGATGTATCAGTTTACCACGGCTACCGCGGGCACCGGGCGCGGCAACCTCACCGCGGGCACCACTGCTACCAGCGACGGCAACGCTCTGACCACCAACGTGGGAGATATCGACGGCGACGGCGACCTGGACCTGGTGCTGGTATCGGCCGGCGCGCCCTCTATTCAGACCCTGCTGAACGGGGGCGACCAGACGGGCTCCAACACGGGTGTGTTCAGCAACGGCACCCGGTTTTCGACCTCCGTACGTCTCAACGGTAGTACCCTGGGGGATGTGGACGGCGACGGCGACCTGGACCTGCTCGCCACTACTTCCTTTCCGAATGACCTACGGGTATACCTCAACAATGGGCTGGGCGCATTCTCGGCCGGCAGCGTACTGGCCACGGCATTCCGCACGTACGACCTGAGCGTGGGCGACCTGGATGGGGACGGCGACCTGGACGTGGTAACCAACAACAGCAACTTCGCTCTGCTTACCATCTGCCTGAACAACGGCAACGGCATTTTCAGCAGTGGCGGCACCGTAGCCACGGGCCCCAACCCCGGCAACATTGCCCTGGGCGATGTAGACGGCGACGGGGACCTGGACCTGGCCTGTGGCCTTCAGGAAAACGGCGATACCAAGTACGCCGTGGCCATTCACCTGAACGGGGGCGACAATACGGGCCTAAACCAGGGCACCTTCCCCAAGATGCAGCTCGTGCCGGTGCAGGCAGCCAACTGCCGGTCCCTGCTCGGTGATGTGGACGGCGACGGCGACCTGGACCTGCTGGCGGTGGGCGTGAGCGGCGGCCGGGCAAGCCTACGCCTGAACGGGGGCGACAACACCGGCTCCAATACCGGCAACTTTCTGAACGGGGGTAACCTGCTGCTGCCCCCGGCCGCCGCCAACTACTGGAGCGGCAGCCTCGGCGATATGGATGCCGATGGGGACCTGGACCTGGTGCTCCCCAGCATTGCCAGCCGCAGCGTGTACGTGCTGCGCAACGACGGCAACGGCACGTTTGGCAATGCCCTCACCTACCCTTTCACCACTACGTTTGACCCCTACTTTGCGGCCCTGGGCGACTTGGACGGTGACGGCGACCTGGACGTGGTAGCCACTGATGTAAACCGCGCGCCGGTGCATATCCTGCTGAATCACCCTTTATCGGTACCCTTACCGGTGCAGCTGACTACGTTTACGGCCGTCGGGGTTGGGCCCGGCGCTGCCCGCCTGGCCTGGACCACGGCCAGCGAAAAGAACAGTGTCCGCTTTGAGGTGCAGCGCAGCCCCGATGGAGAAACTTTTGCCACCATCGGGACCGTAGCTGGCCAAGGCCACAAAAACAGCCCCACCAGCTACAGCTTTCTGGATACTCATCTTCCCACTACCACACCCCAGCGCCTGGCTTACTACCGCCTGCAGCAGGTTGACGCCGATAACGCCATCCACTATTCTCCCGTCCGAACGGTGGCCCTGCCCCAACCAACGGCCCGCCTCGAACTCGCCCCGAACCCGGCACGGGGCCACGCCACGCTCCGGGGCAGCACCCCCGGTGCGGAGGTGCAGGTATTCGACGCCTTGGGTCGCCTGGTCTTGATGGCCGCGGCAGACAGTACCGGCACTTCCGCGCTGCAACTGCCGGCCGGACTGCCCGGCGGCGTGTACGTGGTAAGGACTTCCGGGCAGAGCCTACGCCTGCTGGTGAAGTAAGCCCGGGCCGGGCGTAACAACCCGGCCAAGCCGTGTGGCCGCGCTTTCTGGCTAAAACCCCAGCCGCTCCCCCTGTTGCGGAAAAACGAAGCGTAGCCTCAGCATATTAGCCGCGGTCAATTGCTGCTCGATCTGAGCTTCGTTCTTGGCTGTGAGCTTGCGGTGCGTGACAACTACGGGTAGGCCGCGCATGGCCGCGGGACCCGCCAGTTGGGTCAACACTGCCAGCTCCTGCAGCAGCAGCCGGGGCGTGAGGTGGCCGAACAGCTGGTTTTCGGGCTGCTCGTTAGGGTACGAGGCTTCGATGAACAGGGCCTTCAGCTGCCCGCGCTGCACCAGCGGTGCTACCACCTGCCACAGCTCCCGCAGCCGTTGGGACTTTTCTACCGCGTCGGCGCCGGTGTCGCCCAGGTAAAGCAGGTAGGAGCTGTGGTGGCGCACCAGGAAAGCCGCGCTTTCGTAGCCCGGGCCGTGGCTGAGCGGGAAAACGCGCACGAACAGCGCAGTGCCCGTTAGCGCCTGTTCGGAGCCGGGCGTCAGGGGCTGGAACTGGTATTTGCCCAGGGCCGGGGCCGCACCACCGGGGCCGAAGTTGGGCCAGGCCTGCCAGTTGAAGTAGCTTTTCTGCAGCGTTTCGAGGCAGCCGGGCAGGCCGTAGAGTAGCTTTCGGGCGTCGTCGGGGGCGTTGAGCAGCAGGCCCACTACGTGGTCGAGGTGCGGGTGCGAAAGGCAGTAGCCCCGGATAGAGTCGCGCAGGATGGTTTCCAAGGGCGCGCGGAAAGCCTGGGCCGCTACGGCCTTGGCTAAGCCGGCGCGCACGGTGCCCGCATCAAGCCCAATGTAGGCGGAAGTGCCGGCCGCCGCCACCAGGTAGCTGGAGAGGTTGCTTTCATCACCCCCGCCCCGCACGCCCAGGGGCACGACGGTGAAAGTGGTTTGGGCAATGGCCGGCTGGGTTAGCAGCCACAGCATCAGATAAATCCAACCAGTTCGTTTGTATTTCATGGCTGGTTCCTAGCTGTAATGTTATATGGCAGACTCTTCAACTCCTGTTTGGCCTCGCGGTGCCCAGCACCAGCAGCTTTGCCAAACCAGAAGGCTGCCCAACGGTCGGAGGCCGCCACGCCTTCACCAGACAGATAGCACAAGCCTAAGTTGTATTGCGCCTTCCTATCTCCATTTCGGGCTGCTTTCCGGTACCAGTACACAGCCTGAACGAAATTCTCTAGAACACCCAAGCCCTGCATATAGCAGTAGCCCAAGTCGCGCTGAGCATCTGCATCTCCAGCCTCGGCAGCCCAACGGAACCATGATACCGCCAACGGCAGGTCCTGCTCAATGCCCTCTCCCTCTCGTAGGCTAAATCCGACGTTGTAGGCCGCGTCGATGTGCCCTTGTTCCGCTGCCTGCAGAAAATACTGGTATGCTTGGTGCAAATTGATGGGTACTCCTCTACCGTGTTCGTAGCAAGTTCCTAAGTAGAATAATGCGCGGTCATGCCCCTGCTTCGCTGCTGTTTCCCAATAATGCAGCACCTTTCCCCATTCCACCGGGCGAGGCCGCTGGCGACCAAAAGCCAGTCGGTAGCCAAGCCGAAACAAGGCATCAGCGTCCCCAGCATCAGCCTGTTTTTGCAGAAAGCGGGTAGTTTCCATTATCCTTCCTGTTTAGCCCGCTCCCATTCCGCCTTCGTGAGTTCAAAGCGAACCTCACCGCTGCCAGTGCGGCCGGTTTCCTGCCAGCCCTGGCGGCGGTAGAAGGCTTCGGCGCGGGTACCGGGGGCGGTGCTCAGCCAGACGGTTTCGGGAGTTTGCAGGAAGTACCAGTCGAGCATGAGTTGCTGCAGTCGTTTGCCAATACCGCGCTGGTCGAAATCGGGGTGCACGAACAGGGCCCAGATGCTGTGGTCCTGCAGATCGGCAATGGCAAAGCCGACTACCGCCCCGTCTACCTCGCACACCCAGCCGTGGCCCCGGCGCGTGAGGTAATCGAGGCAGTGCGCCTCGGTGACAAGGGCGCGGTTGCGCAGCACGTTTTCGCGCACGGCAAAGCGCACCGTCATCAGTTGGGGAATGTCCTCGGGCCGGGCGTCGCGAAAATGCATGGCAGTTGCTAGCGGAAGTTGTAGGGGTAGCCGATTTCCTGCAGGTCGTTTTCCAGCTGATTCCAGTCTTCCAGCGGGTCGATGAAGGCCTGCACCAGCTCGCGCGTCAGAGGCTCGTGCTGGTAGATGCGGGCCACGTCGGCGGCGTCAATCGGGTCCCGGTCGGTATCTTCAATGAAGTACTCGTTGGCCCAGTCGGCGTAGGTTTCGGGCTGGCCGTCGAAGATGAACAGCAGCTCCTCGGAGCCGTCGTCCTCGTCCTCCACGACGCCCGTTTGCCAGCCGTGGGCCGGCGTATACCACAGGCAGAACGTGGTGCCCAGAGAATTTACCGGCTCCCCAAACATAAACTCCTCAAAGGCCTCGGGCAGGCCGCGCGTCACCTGGGCTTTATCGGGCTGGTCGTATTCCTGCAAAAGCCCGTTGATGCAGCAGCCTTCGGGCCGAAACAGCACCAGCAGCTGGTCCCCTTCCCCGTCGTTCATCTCAAAAAGCTGCTCCTGGGCGTCCCAGAGCGGGTCGTAGGTAAAGTAGCGGTATTCCGGGTCCTGGGAGTTGATGGCGTCGAGTACGGCCAAGGCCTGACAAAGGCGCTGCAGAGCAGGCGCGGCGGGCAGGGCGGCGTAGTTTTGGGTGGAGAGCATGGCAGCAGCTAGGACGTAGAAGGACGGGGGTGAAATCCCGCATACGGGCCCCGGGCGCAAATTGCCGATTGGCGGCTCCCCGTGCAAGCCGCAAGCCGAACCATACCTTTTTCCGGCGGTGGCCGTATCTGTGCCCGATTGTCTTTTTTGTCGGACCTTGCAGTTGGTTTTATAACCCCAGGAGGCGCTACGCTGAAATTCCCACGGCTTTGCTCTACTCCTTTTCGTATGTCTATTTCTCCCCGCCGGAGCCGCGTTGCCGTTAGCGCGTTGTTTTTTCTTAGTGGACTGTGCTTTGCCAGCTGGGCCTCCCGCATTCCCGATATCCGTCTGCAGCTGGGCCTCTCCGAAGGGCAACTGGGCCAGCTGCTGTTGGCTATGCCCCTGGGGTCCCTGCTGGCCTTGCCCCTGGCCGGCTGGCTTACTGATACCTACGGCAGCCGCCGCGTGGTGCAGCTGGCCTCGGCCCTCTACGCGCTGGCCCTGCCCCTGCTGGGCTGGGCCCCCACTACCTGGACGCTGGCCGCGGCCCTGGTGCTGTTTGGCAGCGGCGGCAACCTGCTCAACATTGCCGTAAATGCCCAGGCCCTGGAAGTGCAAAAAAGCTACGGCACCCAGGTAATTATGGGCTCTTTCCACGGGCTGTGGAGCCTGGCTGGCTTTCTGGGTGGCATCATTGCTACGTGGCTGGTGGGCTGGCACCAGCCGCCCCTGATTCACTTTGCGGGCATCAGCGCGGCGCTGCTCGTACTGCTGCTGGTCGTGCGGGGCGCCTTGCCTCAGCCTACGGGGCACGCCAGCGGCACCGGTCTGGTGCTGCGCATGCCCGATGGGCAACTGCTGCGCCTGGGCCTTATTGCCTTGTTCGGATTGCTCTGCGAAGGCTGCATGTTTGACTGGAGCGGGGTGTACTTTCAGAAGGTAGTGCAGGCCGACAAAGCCTGGGTGACCAGCGGTTACGTGGCCTTCATGAGCACCATGGCCCTGGGCCGCTTTGGCTCCGATTTTCTGACCAGCCACTTGGGCGTGGCCCGCGTGCTGCAGCTCAGCAGCGCCCTTATCTGCCTGGGGCTGCTCACGGCGGTGCTGTTTCCGAGTTTGCCCACGGCCCTGCTGGGCTTTCTGCTGGTGGGCTTCGGCACCTCGTCGGTTATTCCGCTCACCTACAGCGCGGCGGGCCGCGTGGAGGGCATTTCGCCGGGCGTGGCCCTGGCCCTGGTTTCTACGGTAGGCTTCTTCGGCTTCTTGGCTGGTCCTCCCCTGATTGGCCTGCTGGCGCAGATTTCCAGTTTGCGCCTGTCCTTTGCCTTTGTAGCCTTGATGGGTGCGGCCATTGGCGTGCTGGCTTTCTGGATGCCCGGCAGCCAGAAGGAGCCCGCCGGGCACTCCGCCCCGGAGCCGCAGCCCCTGGCCGAAGCAGTGGCGAAGTAGACATTTAGCGTTCAGCTAGCCTTAAGCCCCCATAACCATACCAATGCAAAAAAGCCGGCCCCAAATCAGGGAGCCGGCTTTTTTGCATTGGTATGGTTATGGGGGCTTACTTTTTCAGGTAGCCCACCATCAGCTTGGCCGCTTTTTCGGCGGCGCGCTGCCGGCCCAGCTTCTCCCGGATTTCGGCGTAGCCCTTTTTCTGCTGGGCAATGAAGGCTTCATCTTCCGTTACTTTCTTGAGCTCGATAACCAGGTTGCGGGCATTGAAGTCGCCCTGAATCAGCTCCTTCACCACTTCTCGGCCGGCTACTAGGTTCACCAGGGAAATATACTTCACCTTGATAAGCGCCTTGCTGATGGTGTAGGACACGGCACTGGTGCGGTAGCAAACCACCTGGGGCACATCAAACAGGGCCGTTTCGAGGGTGGCGGTGCCGCTGGTAACCAAGGCCGCTTTAGCGTGGGAGAGCAGGTCGTAGGTCTGGTCGAAGATGATGCGCACGTTGTTGCGCTCGAAGTGGGCGTAGTAGTTTGGGTCCAGGTTATCTACGCCGGCCACGAGGAACTGGTAGTTGAGGAAAGGCGGGATGATGGCCGTCATTTCGTACAGCATCTCCTCAATTTCCTGCTTGCGGGAGCCGGGCAACACCGCAATAATAGGCCGCTCCGGGTCGAGGTGGTTGCGCTGGAAAAAGTCGGGGCTGGGCACGTGCTCGGCTACGGCGTCGGCGGTGGGGTTGCCGATGTAGTCGACCTTGTAGTCGAAGCGCTGATAGAACTCTTCCTCGAAGGGCAGAATCACGAACATCTTATCTACTACTTTCTTCACCTGGTGCACCCGCCCCTGGTTCCAGGCCCAAATCTTGGGCGAAATGTAGTAGAACACCTTGATGCCATTGGCCTTGGCAAACTTGGCGATGCGCATGTTGAAGCCGGCGTAGTCGACCAGAATCACCACGTCGGGCTTCCAGGCCAGCAGGTCGCGCTGGCACTCTTTCAGGTAGCCCCGGAACTTGAGCAAACTGGTAGCGGCCTCCCAGAATCCCATAATGGCCATTTCCTGGTAGTGGTGCACCAGTTCCCCGCCGGCGGCCTGCATCTGGTCGCCGCCCCAGCACCGGAAGGTGGCCGCGGCGTCCTGCTGCTGCAAGGCCTGCATGAGGTGCGCCGCGTGAAAATCCCCGGACCGTTCGCCCGCTATCAGGTAGTACTTCATGGTTGGATTTAAGAATTAAGCATCAAGAAATAAGAATTGCCGGCCATGAGAGTTGGCTTTCCACTTCCGGCAGCCAATTCTTCATTCCTCATTCTTAATTCTTAATTGACTACTCCCCGTAGTACTCTACGAAATTGCGGGGTGTCTCGTACAGCTTGATGCAATGTAGCTGGGCTGTGGTAATGCGCGGCAGCTCCCGCACCAGAATATCCCAGAAAGCCAAGACCAGGTTTTCGGTGCTGGCCAGCTTGCCCGACATGAAGGGCACGTCGAGGTTCAGGTTTTTGTGGTCGACCTGGGAGATGATGTGCTCCCGAATCAGGGTACTGAGGGCTTTTAGATCAACGACGAACCCGGTTTCCGGGCTGGGCTGGCCTTTCACCGTCACAATAAGGTCGAAGTTGTGGCCGTGCCAGTTGGTGTTGGCGCACGGGCCGAACACTTCTTTGTTGCGCTCCTCGCTCCAGGCGGGATTGTAGAGCTTATGGGCGGCGTTGAAGTGTTCCTGTCGGCTGACGTAAATCATTGGGGTGCTGGGATCTTGGGGTCCTGGGGTCTTGGATGTGCTGGCTCAAGCTCCCGGAAGAACATCAACCAAGATCCTAAGCCCCCAAGACCCTAAGACCCTTGTTTTCGCAGCAAATATACGAAGAACGGTACGCCGAACAGGGCCGTGACAATGCCCACGGGTACGCCGGCCGGCGGATACAGGAGGCGGGCCAGCAGGTCGCAGCCGAGCAGAAAGCCCCCGCCCAGCAACGCGCACACCAGTAGGTTCCACCGGCCCGTGGCCCCCAGCAGCCAGCGCGTGACGTGCGGAATCATCAGCCCCACAAACCCAATGGGGCCGCACAAGGCTACTACGCAGCCCGTTAGCGCCGAGGCCGTGACCACCAGCAGCCAGCGCAGGCGCACTACCGGCACCCCCAGGGCGGCGGCCCGCTCTTCTCCCAGCAACAAAATGGCCACGTCCTTCTGCAGAAAAGCAAAAACGACCAGCGTAGCCACCAGGGCCACCGCCGGGTAGGGCAGCAAATTCCAGCCGGCCCGTTCGAAGCTGCCCATGGCCCAGAAGGTGACGGTGCGCAGCTTGTCGGGGGTGTCGGACAGAAACGTGAGCAAGCCCCCCAAAGCTGTAGCCAGGGAGCCAACGGCCACGCCGCTGAGCAGCAAAGGGGCGGGCCGCAGCTGGCCCCGATCCATGCCCAGGGCCAGTACCACCAACGTGGTGCCCAGGGCACCTAGCAGCGCCGCCACCGGTGGCAGGTACACGCCGGCCCAGGTAAGCGTAGGCAGCAGGGCAAAGCAGAGTACCGCGCCCAGGCCCCCGCCCGAGGCCGTACCCAGCAGGTAAGGGTCGGCCAGGGCGTTGCTCACCATGGTTTGCATGAGGTAGCCGCTCACGGCCAGGCCCGCCCCGGCCAGCACGGCCAGCAGCAGCCGCGGCAGCCGCAGCTCCACCAGCACCAGCTGGGCAGGCTCCGTGGGGTCGTAGTGGTGCAGCACGCGGCGCATCAGCTCAAAGTCGATGGCAAAGGAGCCTACGCGCAGGCCCAGCACCAGCAGCCCTAGCAGCAGGCCCACGCTTAGCCCCAGCCAGAGCCCGGCCCGGGCGGGCTTCATGGCTGCGCCGGCTGCCGCAGCAGCCCCTGCAGCTCCCGCACCGACTCCACCACCCGGGGCCCAGGCCGTTCCATCAGGTTGCCCGTCACGGCAAACACCCGCTTGGTCTGGTAGGCGTTGATGCGACGCAGCTCGGGGTAGGCCTTGAAAAACGTGCTGTCCAGCTGCCCGAAGCGCCCACCCAGCAACACATCGGGGTTGAGGCGCAGGATATACTCGCGGGTGAGGGCCGGGTAGGGCTGCGCAAACACTTCCTGCAACGCATTCTGCCCCCCGGCCAGCCGTATTTTATCGGTAAACAGCGTATTCTGCCCGTACACGTAGATGGGGTCCTGCCAGGTAATAGCCAGCACCCGCGGAGCGGGCCCGGGAGTTGGCGGCGTTTTCTGCAGAGCAGCCAGGGCCGTGCGCAGGGAGTCCGTCAGGTGCCGGGCCTGGGCGGTGCGGCCCAGCAGCTGGCCTAGTTGCTGCATGCCCCGGAATACGTCCTCCACAGTAGTATACCGCTGAAAATATACCGGCACGCCCAGCTGCTGCAGGCGCGCGGCGTCGTCCTGGGACGTAATGCCCTCCACGGTAAACACCACATCGGGGTGCAGGGCTACCAGCTTTTCCAAGTCCAGGGGGTAGCTATTGACTACAGGCTTGTGGGCCACGGCGCGGGGAAAGTCGCAGACCTGAGTGCGGGCAACGATGGTCGCAGTATCAGCCACGGCGTACAGCATTTCCGTCATGGAAGGTGCCAGGGCCATAATGCGGCGGGGCTGCACCGGCAGCTGCAGGCGGTGGCCCAGGTCATCGGTTACCCAGTGGGTGGTGGCCGGCAGTTGGGCAGCCGCCGCGGGCTGGGAAGAAGCGGGTTGGTCGGATTGGCAGGCCAGGAGCCCGCCCCCGAGTACTACGGAGAGCAGTAAGCTTACGGAAAAGCGCATGCGGGCAAAGATAGACCACAGATGCAACGGATGCATGAACGGATAGAACGGAAGGATACGGTTCCGGTACCCCCCGATCTGCTCTGCGCGAATACCGTTAACTAAAGCCTTGCAATTTGGGGGAAGGCCGGCGCGGCAACTGGCACTTGCCCCGTCATTTGTTTTCCGGCGGTCAACCATCCGTACTTGGCCGGCCGCTGGCAGCCCGACTCACAACCTGCTGCCAACCGCTAATTCCGGCTACCTTTGCCGTAAACGTACTACTCTATGATCGTCGTCACTGGTGCGGCCGGCTTTATTGCCAGCTGCCTCGTCACCCGCCTGAATGCGGCCAACTTCCATGATATCGTGGTAGTGGACAACTTTTCCGTGGAGCGCAAGCTCGCCAATCTCCAGGGCAAGCACCTGCGGGAATACGTCGACCGGGGCGAGTTTTTCGGCTGGCTTGACCTGAACCACGAGCAGGTAGAGTTCATCTTCCACCTCGGGGCCCGCACTGATACCACGGAGCAGGATTATGCCGTGCTGGATTTGCTCAACCTCAACTACTCCAAGCGGATGTGGGAGGCGTGTTGCCGCTACCAGCTGCCCCTGGTGTACGCCTCCTCGGCGGCCACCTACGGCTCCGGCACGCTGGGCTACTCCGACCAGGACGAGGCCCTGCTTCCCCTCTACCGTCCCCTGAACCCCTACGGCGAGTCGAAGAATAACTTTGATAACTGGGCCGTGCAGCAGGCAGAAAAGCCTTTTTTCTGGGCCGGGCTGAAGTTTTTCAATGTATACGGGCCCAACGAGTACCACAAGGGGCGCATGGCCTCCGTCATTCTGCACGCCTTCGAGCAGATCCGGCGCACGGGCTCCATGGAGCTTTTCCGCTCCCACAACCCCGCCTACACCGACGGCGGCCAGATGCGGGACTTCATCTATGTAAAGGATGTGGTGGAGGTTTGCTTTTTTCTGATGCAGCACCGCCAGCACTCCGGCATTTACAACCTGGGCACGGGTGAGGCCCGCACCTTCCTGGACCTGGCCCTAAATACCTTTGCCGCCCTCGACCAGCCCGCCGACATCCGGTTTAAGGACACGCCCGAAGACATCCGTGACAAGTACCAATACTTCACCGAGGCGGATATGCGCAAGCTGCGCAGTATCGGCTACGAGCGGCCCTTCACCCGCCTGGAGGATGGCATCGACGATTACGTGCGTAACTACCTGATGCCGGGCGCTTACCTGTAGCACTGGGGCTGGTTTGTAGCCGTAATCTTACACATCGGGGCTAATCTCCTGATTTTCCGACTCCTGCCGCTGCCGCTGGAAAATACAGTAAGCCTGAAAGCCCCCTGGTGCCGCGCATCAGGGGGCTTTCAGGCTTACTGTATTACCTTATAACCGCGTAGGCTGCCTGACCTGGCTACGCCCGGTCCCTACGGCCGTCGACCATTTCTTTTAGCCTTTCTACTTTTTCTGGCAGTGCAACGCAGCGTTATTACGATTCTGGGCGGAGGGTTTTCCGGTTCGGCGCTGGCGGTGCACCTGGCTCACCTGCCAGGGCAGTACACCGCCGACGTGCATCTGGTAGAACCCCGGTCAGCCCTGGGCCCGGGGCTGGCGTACAGTGGCGAGCGGCCCGAGTATCTGCTGAATGTACGGGCCTGTTCTCTTAGCCTGCTGGCCCAGGAGCCCGGCCATTTCACAGCGTGGCTCAGCCAGAACGGGGTGCAGAAGGCGGCGCAACAGTTTTTTCCGCGTCAGCTCTACGGGCAGTACGTGCAGGAAACCGTGGCGCCGCTGCTTACGGGACCGGCGGCCAATGGCCTGCGCTTTTTCCGCCATGCCACCTCGGCTACGGCCGTACGACCCCTCGCCAATGAACAAGCGGCGCAGGTAGAGCTAGCCGATGGGCAGCGCATTCTCAGTAACCACGTGGTGCTGGCTTTGGGCAACTTCCCGCCCCTGCCACCTACCCAGATGCCCGAGCAGCCCCCGGGTTTTCATCCCAACCCCTGGGCCCCCGGGGCCTTGGCTACTATTGCGCCCACCGACTCCGTGCTGCTGATTGGCTCTGGGCTTACCGCTGTGGATGTGCTGCTTGGGCTGCGGGCAACCGGTCATCAGGGTCCGCTTACGGTAGTTTCCGGCCACGGCCACTGGCCAGCGGCGCATCTGGGCCCGCAGGCGCCGTATCCGAGTTTTTACCACCATTCCTTGCAGAACCTTACTACCGTAAGCCAAGTGCTGACCGCCGTGCGACAGGAAATCCGGCAGGCAGCCCGCGCGGGTATCGATTGGCGCCCCGTGCTGGATTCCCTGCGCCCAGACCTAGGCCGTATTTGGGCGGCCTGGCCGCCGGAAGAACAAAGCCGGTTTCTGCGGCACCTAGCCTCACTCTGGACCACCGTGCGGCACCGCAGCCCACCCCAGAATGCTGCTTTTATAGCGGGGATGCTGAGCAGTGGGCAGCTCCGGCAGCATGTTGGCCGCGTCCAACACCTGGAGCCCGCTGCCGAGGGCCTGCGGGTGCACACCCGGCATGCGGGCCAGCTCACCACGCTCTTCGCCCGTCACGTTATAGCGTGTACCGGGCCGCTGCTGGATTATACCCGCATCCCGGATCCGCTGATTGTGCAGATGCGTACCGAAGGGCTTTTGCTCCCCGATGCTCTGCGGCTGGGAATTCTCACCAACGAGCATGGGGCGCTGCTCCAGCGCCACGGGGCTGCCTCGCCGATGTTATTTACCCTGGGTGCCAGCCGGCGGCCCCAGTCGTTTGAGTCGACGGCTGTGCCGGAGCTGCGCCAGCAGGCCGCAGACCTGGCCCTTCACCTGGCTGCTTTACTGCCCGCGGCCTGAAAAGCAGCGGGCCCAATTGCCAAGGGAATGGGCCCGCTAAGGGAGTCTTTTGATAGATTACGCGGCCAAATCTTCGTCCGCGTACAGGGGTACCACGGGCCTTTCGGGAGCAGCCGGCAGTGTGTTGGTGTCCTCGTTGGTATGGTGGCGGCGCAGGGCCCGCATCAGGAGGTAGCGGTAACGCTCCGCATCCGCCAGCGCGGTTTCTACCGCCCGCACCGCGTCGTCGTAGGTCACAACCGGCACCGACTCGGCGGCATCACCCGTTGGATACGACAAATAAAGAACTGGAGCGTCGATGTATTCGGCAGGTGCTTTCATGGGAGGAATTTGAGCGTCAAAAAAGCGTTTCAGATGTTCTCCTGGTAAACAGCTACGGCCCTCATTTCATTCCGAAAGAGCGCTGAATTTACGTACCCATAGGCAAATTAAACATTCTGTTTATCAGCACATTACTTGATCCGCCTTACTACTTTAACCCTCTATCCTTTGCTGCTTGATCAGCCCGGAATCTGCAGTACAATTTTCCCAAACTGCAGCCCCTGATCCATGCGGCGCAGGGCTTGTTCGCCCTCAGCCAACGGCAGGATTTCGTCGATAGCCGGAACGATGCGGTGGTGCTCCACCAGGGCCACCATCTGCGCGAAGTCGGCCTCGGTACCCATTGTCGACCCCAGGATGGAAAGCTGCTTCCAGAAAATCTTGGCCGGGGGCACCTGGGGAATGGCCCCGTGCGTGCCGCCATAGAAAACAAGGCGCCCCCCGGGGGCAGCAGCGTCTAGCAGGTGGTTGAACCCCGGGCCGGCAGCGCTGTCCACTAGCACGTCGAAGGCCCCGCCTGCTTGCTGGGTGAGCTGGGCCGGCCACTTCTCGGCGGTATAGCTGATGCCCCCTTCAGCGCCGAGAGCTACGGCCTTGGCAATCTTCTCGGCTGAGCTGGACGTGACCCACACGCGGGCACCCGCCGCTACGGCCATTTGCAAAGCCAGCAGGGCCACGCCCCCTCCCACCCCGTTGATGAGCACCCGCTCCCCAGCCTGCAGCCCAGCCCGCGTAAACAAGGCCCGGTAGGCCGTAACGCCACCCAAGGGCAAAGCCGCCGCCTGCTCGAAAGACAAATGAGTGGGCTTAGGATGCACGGATGCGGCCGACACGCACACATACTCGGCAAAGGTGCCGTTGTGCGGCAGCCCCAGGATAGTAAAGCTGCGGCCCTGAGCTGCCGGGTTATTGCCCCACTGCTGCCCCGGATTAATCAATACCTCCCGCCCAAGCAACTGAGCATCAACACCTGCACCTACAGCTGAGATGATGCCGGCCCCGTCGGAGCCGAGGATAATCGGAAACTTTACCCCGGCGTACTGCCCTTTCTGAATCCAGACGTCGCGGTGGTTGAGGGCGGCAGCCCGCAGGTGCACCTGTACTTCGCCGGGGGCGGGCTGGGGCGTGGCGGTTTCAGAAAGCTGGAGGGGCTGCTCCAGCCCGTTGAGAATCAATGCGTGCATGTGGGTGGGACTTGGTGACGCGGCACAGGCCGAACTGGGCGCCAAATTCAGTAAAAAACCCGACAGCCTAGGCGCTCAGAAACCGACTCTTCAGCTCGGGTGTGGGCAACAGGCAGGCTGCTTGCCGGCCAAACCACCGGTACCGGTTGCGCGCAACCCAGCGGTAGGCGGCATCGCGCCAGGCCCGGGGTACTACCACACCGGCCCCCAGCAGCGGCCAGAGCCCACTCAGGTGCCGGGCAATCTGCAGCACGGCCGTGGAGTGGGTGTACACTTGTCCTGCTTCTACCAGCACCACCGAGTCAGGGTCAAGAGTGGTGGGTAGCGTAACTCCCTGGGCCCGCAGCAAAGCCTGTCCTTCCGCCGATTGCAGGGCCGCAAAGTGGAAGTACCCCCGGGAATCGTGCCGGATAACGAACTGCACAAAGCCGTTGCACAAGTTGCAGACGCCATCGAAGAGAATAACTGCGGAGGATTTTTGCATGTTGAATCAAGCTGGCGGTGACGACTGCGCACGGGCGCTGCGGCCCTGCATACGCAGGAGCAAAGGGTTGGATACGGCCGCGCCCCGGCTAGAGAAAAGGCAACTTACGACCTCCTTGCCCCTAGGTGCACCAGCAAACCATTACCCAGTACCAAGGGTTTTCGCTCGACGAATAAAGCTGAACAGTACAGAGCCAAAGGCGGAGTCAAAAGTAGATTATGAACAACTTTTCCTGAACAGATGCAGTATTCCTGCTCTAACCTGTTCTTTCTATTTCTAATACCAACTCGCCTTTTCCATGAAAAAGTCACTTTTCCTGGCCGCTGTACTGGCCGCTACCAGCCTGGGCTTCAGCTCGTGCTCCAGCACCAACCCCGACTCGACCACGACGAATTCTGACATGAACTCGACCTCGGGCAGCTCCACTTCCGGCACCTCAACGGACGGAACCACTTCGGGCTCTACTACCACCGGAACCACTTCGGGTACCAGCACGTCAGGTAGCACCACCACGGGCACCAGCACCTCGGGAAGCACCACTACGGGCACTACCTCGGGTAGCACTACCACGGGTACCACCAGCGGCTCTACCACTACGGGCACCACTACCGGCACACCTAACTAATAGCGCCGGTGCCCTTGTGGTAGCATAACGAACATCTGCGAAAGCGGAGAGGCTCTACTTACACGCAGTAGATGGCCTTTCCGCTTTCCGTTTTTCTGGCAAGTAACGCCTTGCGGCAGCCGAAGCATGCGTCGACTTTTACCTGCCCTCCAAAATCCTTTTGAACTGGACCTGCGGGCCCTGGCCCTGTTGCGCATCGGTACCGGGGCCGTGGTCCTCACGGACCTGATCATCCGCAGCACTGATCTGGTGGCGCACTACACCAACCTGGGCGTACTGCCCTTGCACGTACTCTACCAGTATGGCTGGAACCCTTACGTGTTTTCCCTGCATACCAGCAGTGGCTTGTGGCAGGTGCAGGCCCTGTTGTTTGCTTTAGCGGCCCTTACCGCCGCCGCCCTGGTGCTGGGCTACAAAACGCGCTGGGCCACGGCTATTTCCTGGCTGCTGCTGATTTCGCTGCAAAACCGCAACCCCCTCATTGTGCAGGGCGGCGACGACCTGTTGCGGATGCTCTTGTTCTGGGGCTTTTTTCTGCCGTGGGGCCGCGTGTATTCTCTTGACAGCCGCAAACAAGCAGCCCCTAGTTCTTACCGGTATTTCAGTATGGTTACGGTGGCCTACGTGGTGCAGCTGGCCTTGGTATACTGGTGCACGGCCCTGCTCAAGAATAGCCCTGAGTGGACGCAGGATGGCACGGCTATCTACTACGCCCTCAGCCTTGATCAAATTCTGATGCCGCTGGGGCGCCTGTTGTACCCACACGCCGAGCTGCTGCGCGGGCTAACGTTCCTGACGTACTACACTGAGCTGCTGTTGCCGTTTCTGCTGTTTCTACCCTTCCGTATCACGTGGTGGCGCCTGCTATTTGTGGGCGTGCTGTACGCATTTCACCTGGGCATCAGCCTCACGCTCTTTGTGGGGCTGTTTTACCTGATCAACATGGCCTCAGTGCTAGGGCTGCTCCCCGCGCATGTGCTTGGTAAACTGGCTGCTTGGCTGCACCCGCGCTGGGCGCAGCTGGCGGCGCGCACGCACACCTGGCGCCGCAGTTGGGTTACCTGGCTCCCAGTGCGCATAAACGTGCACGTGCAGTGGTACCCGGGCAGCCGGCGCCTGTTGCGCGCCGGGCGTGAGGCAGCTGTAGGCGCTTTGCTGGTGTATATCTGCTGGTGGAACCTAGATACGCTCCCGCAGTTCCGCTGGAAAATGACCGAGCCTATGCGCTGGTTTGGCTATATGTTTCGCGTCGATCAGCGCTGGGGCATGTTTGCGCCGGCCGTCTTCAAAGATGACGGCTGGTTTATCCTGGACGGTACTACCACCGCTGGCCAGCACCTCGATCTAAACCGCGAAGGCCAGCCGGTAGAGGCCACCAAACCGGCCTCGGTGGTTGCCCTGTTCAAGAACGACCGATGGCGCAAGTATTCGGAGAATTACCTATTTGTGGCGAATAGCTATATGCGGCCTTACTATTGCAATTACTTACTCCGCATCTGGCACGAAAACCCGGCGCACCCGCCCCTGCGGCAGCTGGAAGTCGTGTACATGAAGGAAGTGACCTTGCCCAACTACCGGGTTGCGCCGCCCGTGCGGGAAGTGCTGTGCACCTGCGCTCCGGCGCCGCGCCCCTAGCTTAGGCCGGCAACAAATCCTGAAACCAAAAGCCTACCTCCTCCGCTCCTTGGGCAAGAGCGGGATACGTGCGCCGCACCCGCTCTCCCAATCGAAAGGCAATGGGCTCCGGGAAATAAGGTGCGTCGAAAACAAAGGAATGGTACTCTCCATTCTCCCCGCAGGGGTCGACGCCCGGGGGCAGGTCGCGCACAAAATCCCGGTCCAGGAGCCGGCCGCAGAACGACTCTCCCAATAGCTGCTCGTTTACGCACACCACGATGGCCTGAAAGCCTGCCTGCCAGAATTCCTCCAGCAACTCCAGGGAGGGACGCTGCCAAAGCGGAAACACCGCCTGCAGCCCTACCAGCTGTAGCTGCCGCTCCCGGTAAGCGCGCAAATCCTCCAGAAAAATATCCCCAAACGCGGCGTGCGTAATGCCCTGGGCCTGCAATGGGGCCAAGGTATCGCGCATCCACGATTCGTAGATGGCCATGTCGGGCATGTCAGGCAGGCAAAGCTGGGTGAGAGGCAGGCCGAGATGGCGAGCCTGGGTGGCCAGCAGCTCGACGCGCACCCCATGCATGGCCACCCGCTGGTGGGGCGCCGACACGCTGGTGAGCAGGTCGGTGACCTGGTAGTCAGGATCTTGCCGGAGGTAGTGCAGGGCCAGGGCCGCATCTTTTCCCCCGCTCCAGTTCATCAGCGTACGGTGTGCCATGGCGCAAAGCTACGCCCGGAGTAGCCTTTCGGAAGAAGTTGCGTATAGCACAGGGTAACCTTTCCCGGCATTCAACCTCTTTCCCTTATGAAACGACTTTCAGCCCTGCTGCTCACCGTGGCGGCCACAGCCTCTCTCGCGGCCTGCGACTACAACAACACCCCTGGCAAAGACCCGCAGGCCAGCCAGGATTTCACGGAGGCGCCCCCGGCCCGTAAGATGGAAACCGAGCGGGACAGCATCAACGGCCAGCAGGAGGCCCACACGCCCATTGGCACCGGCTCGGCCGCCGACCAGAAGACCTCGGCCGATGCCGCTCTGGAAGGCTCACCCAGCAACCCCAATTCCCCGGCCACAACTCTGCCTAAGGAGTCAGCGCAGCAGCGCGGCGCGGCCCGCGAGGAGTAGTCTACCTTACGTCCTACGCTTATTTGCACTGCCCGTCAGGCCATTGGCCTGGCGGGCAGTGCGCGTTTGGGAGCGGGCCCCAGGCCATCGGCCGCTCCCGGCAGCCCCGGGTACCGCCGAGCTTCCGGCGTTGTGGATTTGGCAAATATTCGGCCGCTTCGGGAGAATAAGCGCAATAAATATTTGGTTTTATTAATAATATCAATAGATTGAAAATCATTGTTTTACATAGATCATATTTCCAAATTGTTAAGAAACTATTAGGCTAGCCTACTTAACAATTTGTTCATGACCTTTGCGGCGAAATTCCGGGGAAGTGCCCTGGATAAATAAAAAAGCTCCCCTTATGAAAAACAGACTCCTTCTGTTTTTACTGCTCGGCTTTGTGCTTTTCACGAGCAGCCCGCCCGTCTTAGCCCAAGGCGTAACTACCGCCGCCATGAAAGGCATTGTGCTGGACGCCAAAGGCCAGCCTTTGCCCGGCGCTACGGTGGTAGCCACCCACCTGCCCTCTGGCACCCAGTACGGCACCGCCACCCGCGAAAATGGCCAGTACGACCTGCTCAACATGCGCGTGGGTGGCCCCTACGAGCTGAAAGCCTCGTTTGTGGGCGCCCAGACCTACACGGCGACGGGCATTCAGCTGGCTTTGGGCAAGACCTTTGAAAGCCGCATTACCCTGGCCGACAACACCCAGGCCCTGGGCGAGGTAGTGGTGCGCGGCAACCGCGACGGGCAGATCAACAAGGACCGGACGGGGGCTTCTACCAACGTTAACAACACCGCCATCCGGACGCTGCCTTCCATCAGCCGCTCCCAGGAAGACTTTACCCGCCTCACGCCGCAAAGCAGCGGCCTGAGCTTCGGGGGGCGCAACACGCTCTACAATAACTTCTCCCTCGACGGCTCCATCTTCAACAACTCTTTCGGGCTGGATGCGCCCACGCCCGGTGGTCAAACCAACTCCCAGCCCGTCAGCCTCGACGCCATTGAGCAACTGGAAGTGAGCCTGGCCCCCTACGATGTGCGCCAGGGCGGCTTTACGGGTGCCGGCATCAATGCCGTAACCAAGAGCGGCACCAACGACTTTAAGGGCACCGTGTACTCCTACTTCCGCAACGAAAGCCTGATTGGCAAGAAAGTGGGCGACGTGGAGCTGCGCAACCCCGACCTGAAGTTCAACCAGTCGGGCTTTGCCCTGGGCGGGCCGCTGGTGAAGAACAAGCTGTTTTTCTTCACCAACGCCGAGCTTACCCGGCGGGATGACCCGGGCCTGACGTTCCGGCCCGCTACCAGCGAAGCCGAGGCCCAGGCGGCCCTCAACGGCCAGGCCCCGGGCGTGAGCCGGGTACTGGAAAGTGACCTGCAAAGCATCCGCCAGCGCCTGATCGACGTGTACGGCTACGACCCGGGCACCTACCGCGACTTTGTATATGCGACGCGCAGCGACAAATTCCTGGTGAAGCTGGACTGGAACATTACCCCCAAGAACACCTTCTCGCTGCGCTACAACTACCTGAAAAGCTCCCGTGAGCAGGGCCCCCACCCCATTGCCATTGCGCCGTCGTCGCGGGTGCAGGGCGTGAACACGCTGCAGTACGCCAACTCGGGCTACACCATCAACAACAATCTGAACTCGGTGGTGGGTGAGCTGAACTCCCGCATCGGGGAAAAGCTCAGCAACAAGGCCCAGCTCAGCTTCTCGGCCTTCCGCGACTTCCGCGACCTGCCCGCCGCCAAGCTATTTCCGCAGATTGACATCACCAAGAACGGCACCACCTACGTGAGCGTGGGCACCGAGCAGTTTTCGGCCGAAAACGTGCTGGACCAGAACATCCTGCAATTCACCGACAACCTGAGCTACTTTGTGGGCGCCCACGTGCTGACGGGCGGCGTCACCTACGAGCAGTTCAAGTTCGTGAATGCGTTTAACCTGCAGCGCTTCGGCTACCCCTTCTTCGGGGGCCTGGACGTAGCCCGCTTTTTTGAGGTGACGGACCCCAACAACCCTGATTTTGTGGACCTGAACGCCATTGCCACGGCCGGCGGCCAGAAGCGGGTGAAGTCGGTAGACGTAAATGTGGGCCAGCTGGGCTTCTACGCCCAGGACGAGTGGAGCCTGACCCCGAAGTTTAAGCTGACGCTGGGCGTGCGGGCCGACATGCCCATCTACAACACCACGGTAGCCCAGAACGAGCAGGTGCTGAATGCCCCTCTGCTGGATGCCAGCGGCCAGCCCGCCAAAGTAGACGTAACGCAGTTCCCGAGCAGCAAGCCCCTCTGGTCGCCCCGCCTGGGCTTCAACTACTCCGCCGGCGAGGGTGAGTACACCACGCAGGTACGTGGGGGCACGGGCATCTTCACCGGCCGCATCCCGTTTGTGTGGATCAGCAACCAGGCTTCTAACTCCCAGTTCGACCCCGGCTACACGTTCCAGATCAACGGTACGGCCAAGGACTTCAAGTTCCCGCAGGTGTGGCGCTCCAACCTGGCCATTGACCAGCAGCTGCCCGGCGGCCTGGTAGCCACCGTGGAAGCCATTTACTCGAAAGACCGCAACGCCGCCATTCACCGCAACTACAACCTGGTAACGCCCACGGAGCAAGCCGCCGGCGCCGACAACCGCCAGATTTACCCGGCCGCCGGCCCGCGCATTACGCCCGGCTTCTCCGGCCCCGACGGGCAGTTCAGCTTCCTCGACGCGGGCGTGATTGTGCTGGAAAATACCAATAAAGGCTACCAGTACTCGCTCACGGGTCAGCTGAAGAAGGACTTTGCCAACGGCCTGTACCTGATGGGGGCCTACACCTTCTCCCGGGCCAAGGACGTGACCTCCAACCCCGGCGAAATTGCGGCCGATGCCTTTCAGCGCAACCCCGTGATTGGCAACGCGAATGCGCCCATGCTGGCCTACAGCGACTTTGGCCTCCAGCACCGCGTAATTGCGGCGGCGGGCAAACGCTTCAGCTACGCCCAGGACAAGCTGGCCACTACCCTCAGCTTCTTCTTTGAAGCGGCCCAGGGCAACCGCTTCTCCTACACCTACGCCGGTGATATGAACCGCGACGGTATCTTCGGCAACGACCTCGTGTTTGTGCCGGCCGCGCAAAGCCAGATTACCCTCGTCGACATCACCAACAGCCAGGGCGACGTGCTGGTATCGGCCGCCCAGCAGTGGCAGCAGCTCGATGCCTACATTCAGCAGGACAAGTACCTGAGCGAGCGGCGCGGCCAGTACGCCGAGCGCAACGGCAGCCTGAGCCCCTGGTACACCCAGCTGGACATGAAGGTGCTGCAGGATTTCTCGCTGACGGCCCTGAAAAAGAAGCACACCTTCCAGCTGAGCCTGGACGTGCAGAACCTGGGCAACCTGCTCAACTCCGACTGGGGTGTGCGCCAGAACGTGGCCAACAACCGCCCCATCGAGTTTGTGGCCTACCAGGGCAACACGCCCACTTACCAGTTTCGGGGCGGTAGCCAGACGTTCCTCAACAACACCGACCTCAACAGCCGGTGGCGCGCCCAGCTTGGGCTGCGCTATATCCTGGACTAGCGTTTTTTGCTAAGAGCTGGTGGCTGTTAGCCCCAGGCTTCAAGTGCCAAGAGAAAAAGCCCCGCAGCAAGTTGCTGCGGGGCTTTTTCTGGTCTGTAGTTGATGGAATGAGCGACTGTGAAGCAGCTGTCTGCCCTTTACTTCTGCGCAGCAGCCCAGGCATCCATCTTGCGCTCCAGCACGGCCAGGGGCATCACGCCATCCTTGAGCAGCTCGTCGTGGAAGTTGCTTAGGCTGAACTTGCTGCCCAGCTGCTTTTCGTAGCGGCTGCGCAGCTCCCGAATTTTGAGCTGCCCTATTTTGTAGCTGAGTGCCTGCCCGGGAATAGCCATGTACCGCTCAATTTCGGCCGTGGCTCCATCTTCGCTGATGGCCTCGTTGGCGAGCATGTACTCAATGGCCTGCTCGCGCGTCATGTTCTTGGTGTGCATGCCCACGTCTACCACCAGGCGCACGGCGCGGTGCATTTCGTCGCCGAGGGCGCCCATGCGTTGGTAGGGGTCGGTGTAGAGGCCCAGCTCTTTGCCCAGGCTTTCGGTGTACAGGGCCCAGCCTTCGCCCATGGCGCCGTACCAGGCAAAGCGGCGGAACTTGGGCAGACTTTCATTTTCCTGCTGCAACGACGTCTGGTAGTGGTGGCCCGGAATGGCTTCGTGCAGGAACAGGGACTCCATGCCCGAGGTCACGTTGAACTTGGTGGCATCCACGATGGGCACGTAGAAAATGCCGGGGCGGGTGCCGTCGGGGCTGCCCTGGTTGTACTCGGCCGAGGCCGAGGCGGCGCGGAAAGCTTCCGTCTGCCGGATTTCAAACGGCGTTTTGGGGGTGCGCCCGAACATCTTTTTCAGATTGGGGTCAATCTTGGCCTGAATAGCCCGGAAAGCGTCCAGCACCTCTTTCGGGGTTTTGTAGGGCATGAGCTTGGGGTCGGCTTTCAGCTGGGCGAAAAACGCCTTCAGGTCGCCCTTGAAGCCTACCTGCTGCTTTACCTGCTCCATTTCCGTGCGGATGCGGGCCACTTCCTTCAACCCCGTCTGATAAATCTCCTCGGGCGTTTTCTTGGTAGTGGTCCAGTATTTCACCAGGTAGCGGTAGGTGTCGGGCCCCTCGGGAATAGCCGCAATGCCGGTGCTGGTGCGGGCCTTGGGCAGGTATTCCTTCTCCAGGAAATCGGCCAGCTTCTGGTAGGTGGGCGAGAGCTGGGTGAGGATAGCCTCCTGGTACGCCGACGACAGCTGCTTGCGCTCGGCTACCGTGAATTCCTTGGGAAAGCGGTTGATGGGGCCGTAGAACAGGCTTTTGGCAGCATCCTTCACCACCAGGTCGCGCATCTGCGGTATCATTTTCACTACCAGGGCTTTGGGCAGCACCACGCCGGTGCGCATGCCTAGGCGAAAATTGCTGATGGCCGTATCGGCCCAGGCCGGAAACTGCCGCACGCGGCCAAGCCAGTTTTCGTAGTCTTTTACCGTCTTGAAGGGTTGCACGCCCTCACCCGAGCCGTACTGGCCCAGCGTGAGCGGCAAGCCCCAGAACTGCTGAAACGGTAGCATCCAGGCGTTCAGCTTGAGGCCCGCCAGCCGGCTCTGCATCTCGTACTCGAAGATATCGTAGCTGATCTGGTCGTTGGCCGAGAGGCTGGCCCGGTCGAACTTGTGCAGCTGATCCAGGTAGCTTTGGTAGGTGGTGCGCTGCTTTTCGCGGAAGGCGCGGGTGCCGTCGTTGGGCAGCTGGTCGTTGTAGCGGTTGTCGCCCTGAGAGGTGGCATCCAGCGGGTAGAGTTTGGCATTTTCCTCCCAGTAGCTGTCGAACAGCTTGTTGAGGTCTTGCACAGCTGCGGTGGCAGTGCTGCCTTCAGCTTGGGTTTCGGCTGATTTCTGGGGGGAACAGCCCACCAGCAGGGCCCCGGCCACCACGGTGGCCCAGGTTAGATGCTTCATTGGCGCAGAAAGAAAATAGGTAAATGGATGGTCGGGCAAGCTAGCAGAAATTCCGGCGCCAAGCATGGCCTGGTGCGACTATGCCGGGGGTCGGGTACGGGGCAAAGCGCGTTACCGGATTGAAGAACACCGGCTAGCAAGCAGGGCTGCTTTGAAGCCCTGAAGCAGCCTTGGTTGCCGGCAGTAAAAACTACGTATGCTTTTATACCAGGCCGTTTGCGCTACCCCACCGAAATAGCGGCAGCTTTTCCGGCCCACTCTCCCAACCCAAACCGTATACGCCGGTTATAGAGCCTTCATCATCCTTCTAACACCACATACTTTATGAATTCCATTGCTGGCAAAATTGCCCTCGTCACGGGCGCAGGGAAAGGCATTGGGCGCGCCGTAGCGCTGGCCCTGGCCCAGGAGGGGGCCCACGTGGCCTTGCTGGCCCGCACCGAAACCGACTTGCAGGCCGTAGCCGAAGAAATCCGCCGCCTGGGCGGAAAAGTTGCACTGACCGCCGCCGACGTGGCCGACCGCGCTGCCGTAGACGCCGCCGTGCAGCACTTCACCGCCGAACTTGGCCCCATCGACATTCTCATCAACAACGCCGGCATTGGCACCTTCGCCAAGTTTCTCGACATGGACCCTGCCGAGTGGGAACACATCATTCAGGTGAACTTGCTGGGCACGTATTACGTGACGCGGGCCGTGCTGCCCGGCATGATAGAGCGCCAGCTCGGCGACATTATCAACATTTCCTCCACGGCCGGGCAGCGCGGCGCGGCCACAACCAGCGCCTACAGCGCCTCCAAGTTTGGGGTGCTGGGCCTTACCGAGTCGCTCATGCAGGAGGTGCGCAAGCACAACATCCGCGTGTCGGCTCTCACGCCCAGCACCATTGCCACGCCCCTGGCCCTCGACAACAAGCTCACCGACGGCAACCCCGACAAAGTAGCCCAGCCCGAAGACCTGGCTGAGCTGATCGTGGCTCAGCTAAAACTCAACCGCCGGGTTTTCATCAAGGAAGCCGGCATGTGGAGCACCAACCCGTAGTGGGGAATGTGTGATTGAGTAATTAGTGTCATCCTGAACGCAGTGAAGGACCTTAGCACGGCTGGACGAATCGTTAGTTTCGATTTCGTTCTACCGTGCTAAGGTCCTTCACTGCGTTCAGGATGACACGCCTTTTGCATGCACCCCACACTTACAGCCTTACCGCACCACGCCGTCGGGGCCGATGCGGAAGATAACGTCGCTCTTGGCGGGGGCTTTTTTAACCATGGTGCCGAAGGCCCCGCGCTTTTCGAAGGCGGCAATTACCTCATCCTCGACGGGGGTACGCTTCACGGCCGAGTTGCTGGCCCAGAACTCGGGGTTGTACTTCACGCTCCGGATGGCATCCAGGTCCCGGTCGTCGAGGCTGGGGCGCTCATAGGCCAGCGCAGTGGGCGTGGTGGAGGTGTCGTAGAAGAAGGTAAAGGCCTGCACTTCCACCGGAATGGGTGCCTTACCGGGCTGGGTGAGGTCGGCCGTCACGTTCATTTTGAAGAACGAGAGGGGCGCTACGGCGTCGGGCGTGGCGGGCTCCTGAAACGACATATCAATCTGGCGCAGGGCGTTGCGGAATTTCTGGCTGGGGTTGGTAGACGTGAGCGTGACGTTGGGCGAGGCCGTCTGGAAACGCACCACGCGGTAGGTGTCGGTATCAATCCAGATAGTGCCCTCGGAGCGGTATTTCACCTCGGGCCGGGTTTCGTACTTGATTTCGGCCACGCCACCCTTCGTGGAGTCGGCTCCGGACACAATGCCCTTGATTTCGACCAAGTAGTTCTGGAACGTGTTGGGGCTAAGCAAGGCTAGGGAGTTCACAGAATCAACCGAGAAAAGGCCGTAGGAGCGCGTAAACACCGAAAAGTTGCTGAAGTTGGTGGCGGCCTGCACGCCGGCGTAGCGGCCCTGGGCTAGCGTGGTCCCCTCGATGCGGGAAGAGTTGGACTTCACGTTCCAGATAACTTCCTGCAGCTCGCTGGGCTGCCCGCTCACCCGCGTTACCTGCCGGTAAAAGGCTTTGCCGTAGAACTTCTGGCGGTTGTCGCGCAGGAGCTTGCGGTAGGCGCGGTCTACCAGCTGAAATGCGTAGCTGCCCACTTTCACCTCGGGCAAGGTAATGGAAGCCGTCTGCAGCTCAATGACTAGGGGCGCGGCGGCGCTGGTCACGCGCACCGTGTCTTTCTGGTGGCTGAGCTCGGAAACGACTAAGGTGCGGGGTAAGGAGGGCACGTTGAGCGAGAACTCGCCGTTTTCGTTGCTGGCCGTGCCCAGCGTGGTGCCGCTCACCCCAATGCTGACGAAGGGCAGCGGCTCGCGCGTGTCTTTGTCGATGACGGTGCCACGCAAGGTTTGAGCAAATGAGCTACTGGCAACGAGTAACAGCGCCAACAACAACGCGTATGGCAAGCGAAACAGCGGAAGGAAGCGGAAGGAAGTAGCCAAAGCAATACAAGGTTTGAATCGGTGCGCCAGTTAAACAAGCTAACGAAGTTACGGCCATTCTAGTCAGTGTAGCTTCGGACTTAGCCCGAAAACGGCGCTTCCCTACATGAGCGTAACCTTTGTCAGCAAACAGTAATCGTGCCGCTCCGCTTCATCATAGATGAGTGACTGGCGCAGCCTCCGAACTTTTAGCGGACCTCCGCGCTCCTCCAGCTCGGATGCTTTAAATAATCCAGCAGCTTAGGCAGTAGCCTCTGTAATGCGTTGCCGCCCGGCACCTCCACAAACCGATAGGCTCCCCACGCCAGTAGCATGACAAATGCCAGAGCCAGAAAAACCGGTATGTAGCCTGGCAAATGCCCTTGCAGAAGCAGAATGCCTACTCCTACATTATGAAGCAGGTACAGAGAATACGTAAGCTTACCCAAGGTAGCCCAGATACGTGGCCCCGGCAGGGCAATACGTTTTCGTGAGCTGAGTAGCAGCAGCAGGCCCACACCGAAAAATAGCGCTACGGCAATAGCCAGTTGAAAGGGCTCCGGGTCGTGGTGGTAGATCTGCATCCGAAAACCCTCCGACCGCAGACTTCGAATTGCTAGGCCCCCAGCCAGTAGCATGGCGGTGTAGAGTAAGGCCGGTGCTCCGGCCCGCTTTTCATACAGGTACAGGAGCATGCCCAGGATAACATAGGGGCTATAGCCCGGGAACAACAAATGCTTAAACAAGCCATTTGGAGGTTCAGGTCCTGCTACCATCGTCACGGCTAGCCACCCAAAAATCAAGGGTAGCAGATAAGACCACAGGCGGCACCCAATCACCATGGCGACAAGAAAATAAAAGGCCAGCTCCACCGTCAGAGTCCAGAAAACCCCATTCAGGGAAGTCTGACCAAAAAATTCCTGGAGCATCGTCAGATTTACTAGCAGAAGTTTGGTGGTAGGCACGGGGGAGATGCTGGTGGTGCCCCAAAGTCGCAGACCAGCAAATGTTAGCAAGCAGCTAAGCCAATAAACTGGGTAAAGGCGCGCTGCCCTGGCAACGACAAATTCCCGCAAGGACTTATGCCGGGCCGATTTCAGGATCATGTACCCACTGATCATGAAGAAGATATCAACGGTGATGTAGCCGTAGCGAATGACTTTGCTGAACGCCCCGATTGGGGGGCCGATATGCAGGATTCTTGGGCAGGAATACACAAAATGAAACAACACAACAGCTAAAGCAGTCGTGAAGCGTATCATGTCAACCCCTGGCAAATAGCCGGATCTTGAGTACTCAGAACCAGCGACAATACTTTTCATAAAAATGATGTAGTAACAGCTTATGAAGCATTTGGTAAGCTCTGGTAGCGGGCCAGGGCCTCCAGGCAGAAAGCCGTGGTCAGTTCCTCGGAGCCCCAGCCCCGCAGCCGTTTGCGCCCACCGTAGTACAGGCGCCAGCGGGGCCATTCCCCGGCTGGCTGCTGCTGGGCCAGCAGAAACTCGATGGCGGCAGCTAATTCCGGCGGGTAGCTGCCCCAGGAAAGCAGGGCGCAGGCGGCCAGGGCCGTATCGAGTACCGTTTCGCCCAGGCGCCCATCGGGCTGGGCGGCCGCGCAAATGCGCGCGGTTACGCTGGACCGGGCCGGCGCCAGCCCGGTAGCCCCGTTGTGGTAAGCCCGCCCAAAGAAGTAGTAGACCGAGTACACATTCAGGTACCACTTATCACAGCTGGCTTCGCGGCCTTCTGCGATGATGCGCAGCAGATAGGCCTCCACCGCCCGGGTTTCGGCCCTTTCCCCGAGGTAGTACAGCACGTTGGCATTCACCACGGCATCTACATCCTGGCGGGCCGCTTCGGCCCGCCAGAAGAGTACACTCTGCCGCACCGACAGCAGCTGGGGCAAGGTAAGGCGCCAGTAGGGGCCGTAAGCTACCGGGCGCAGGCGAGGTATCAGCCAGGTATAAAAGAGGCCTTCCCGATTGCGGTTTGCCAGCAGCAGCGGGATATTCGTCGGCTTGGGACAGTCAATGCCGCGGGCTTGCAGCAGGGCGGAAATACAGGCGGTATCGTCGAGGTCAGGGGGGGAAAAGGCGTAAAAGGGGTGCCAGCCAGGAAAGTGCTGCCATACCCCGCCCCGCTGCATCTGGTACTGTAAAAACCTGGTAGCCCGCGTCAGCATTTCCTCCGCCCTTGGCTCACCAGCCACGTATAGCAGGCAATTGCTCACCAGCACGGTCGGGAACAAGCTGGGGTCGGGCAGGCAATAACCAGCTTGCATAGCCTCGTCGGGCGAGATATACGCGCAGAACTCCCCGTGCGGGTACTGGTGCTGGTGCAGGTAGTCCAGCGCCCGGTCGATGCCCACCGCCAGGCGGCGTTTTACGTCAGCTGAGGTGCGGCCAGATGCGTCCATTCTACCTCCAGGGTAACGAGTTGGCGGATAATCTGCTGATAATTTTTCTCCAGGCTGGGCGGGGCCTGCACCGAAAGCTGCGCGGGGGCATCTTCCCAGCCCAACATCGCCACCGGCTGAATAAGGTTTACGTCGTAGATAGATGCTCTCACCAAGTAGTCCCCAGCCGTGAGCGGGCAGCGCAGGATGCGGGCGTGCAGCGTATGCCGCCCGGCAGGCAGCTGCAGCGCCTGGGTGGTGTAGCCGCCAGTGATGCAGATCGAGCCGTCGTTGGTGTAAATCAGGAAAGACCAGGCTACCCCGGGCAGGGCTTGCAAGGAATTATACGTCAGCTGCACCCGGATTTCTTCGTCGGGCTCAACGGGCCCGCCCTGCGGGCCCGTGAAGGTAACGCCCTCAATAACAGCCGGGCGGCTGGCAGTAGGCGTCAGGCGCCCGGGGCCGCTTCGGGCGCCCGAGCCAAACTGTTGGGCGAAATAATGGTCCAATGCTTCGGTAGCGCCTCCCTGGAAGGCTACCCGGCCTTTTTCGAGCACCAGGCCGCGCTGGCAAACGGCCTGCACGTGGTGGGCGGCGTGCGAAACCAGAATAATGGAACCACCCCGGGCCAGGTAGCCCATCATATGGTTCAGGCACTTGCGCTGGAAATTGAAGTCGCCCACGGCCAGCACCTCGTCTACCAGCAGGATGTCGGGGTTGAGGTGGGCCGCCACCGCGTAGGCCAGGCGCGCCGACATGCCGGAGCTGTAGAACTGCACGGGCATCTCAATGGCGTCGCCCAGTTCGGTGAAGGCAATGATTTCGGGCAGCAGGGGCAGCACCTGGCTGCGGGTAAAGCCCAGCAGGGCCGCCCGCACGAAGATATTTTCCCGGCCCGACAACGTGGGGTCAAGCCCGACGCCCAGCTCAATGAGGGCCCCTACCCGGCCGCGCACCTGAATCCGGCCCGCATCGGGCTTCATCAGCCCGTTGAGCATCTTGAGCAAGGTGCTCTTGCCGGCTCCGTTGGTGCCCAGAATAGCCAGCGCTTCGCCGGCCCGCAGCTCAAATGTCACATCCTGCAGGCTCCAGAACTCGTGCCGGCGCAGGCCGGTGGCTGCGGCCTTAGCCCGGGGCCAGAGCTCGGACCCTATATCCAACAGCCCGTACCAGAGCGCGGTGCGTAAATGGCGGCTAAACTTTTTGGACAGGCCTTGGACGGATAGAACAACGGACGCAGACATAACAGAAACAAAGAAGATGGCTATACCGGCGCAGTACAGCTAACAGGCAGAGTGGCCAGGGCCCGAAAATGGTCGGAAGGGAAATACTGGGCGGGCTCCAGGGGGGCAGCCGCGCGCAGGCGAGGGTGCGGCAGCAATACTTCTACCAGCACTTGCTGGACCAGGCGGCGGGTTAAGAAGGCCCCGATGCAGTGGTGGGCGCCGCCGCCAAAAGCCAGATGCCGCTGGGCCGGACGCTGCATATCCAACTCATCGGGCCGGTCGAATACCTCTGGGGCCCGGTTAGCGGAGCATAAGCTCAAAAGCACTACCGTGCCCGCCGGCAGCCGTTGCCCACCTAGTTCAACCGCTTCCGTGGTAACACGGTGCAGCAGCATTTCGGGGGGGTCGAGGCGCAGGCATTCCTCGATAAAGCGGGGTAACAGCTCCGCCGACGCCCGCAGCTCTGCCGCCAAAGCCGGGTGCATCAGCAGCTGCCGCATGGCACTGCTAAGCATGGCACTGGTGGTAGCGATACTGGCCAACCAGAGCAGCCGCAGCAGCTTTACCACGGCCTCGGTGGTAAGCGTCCCCTCCGCCAGCTGCCGCAACAGGTGGGCGGTTACCCCAGGCTGGCCCACCGCAGGGTGGTTCTGCAGCCACTGGGTGAGCACCTGTGCCACCCGATCAATGTAGCTAAGCTGATAAACATAGCCGGCCTGCTCTTCCTGAAGTGAGGCTATTACCGCCGCTGGCAAGCCAAGGAGTTGGTTAGCTACGGCTTGTGCCAAAGGCATAGCCAAGGATGTCACAAAATCAAACGACGGCTCTTGTTCCAAAGCGGCGAGGTGCTGGCGCGTCCACTGCACAGCGTAGCCGGTGAGGTCTTGCAGGGCCGCCGGCGTAAAGAACCCTTGCATCTGCTTGCGCATGAGCCCGTGGTAAGGCGGGTCGGCCCCCAGCAACGCTGCTTCGAACTGCGCATGCACCTGGCTGGAGAACTGATGAGGCTCCTTGAGAATGGTATCCACCAACGAGTAGTCGAGCACCAGCCAGGCGTTGTAGTTCGGCAGGAAGTAGAGTGGGGCTGCCCGGCGCAGGTAAGCCAGCACCGGAGACGGGTCCGTCAGGTAATGGGTGCTACCTAGGTCGAGCTGTTCAGCATAAACCTGCGGGGTGAAAGATATTGGAGCGCCCCCCAAGCCCGTGCGGCGTAACTGGCGGCAGGCCTGCTGAACCATGGCAGCTTCCGGCTGTCCTTGTTGCATGGACTCTATAAGGCGTGGTGGCTGCGGCAGGCGGCGTAAGGTTTTGGTGAGCTGGCTTTTTAAAAAGGAATGTCCCACGTACACCCAATTGGAAAACCCTGCCGCCGACGTTACCTGCAATTGAGTATGGCTGTAGGTTGGGCTAGCCAGCATGTCGTACCAATAACTGGCAGGCAGTACTGTACCGCGAGGAATCAATATTTCCCGGAAAGCACAATAGAAATCCACCCGCAGCGGCTCGGGGCGTATGTGCTGCAAATGCTCCCACATTTTTGCTTGATGTGGAGCTATCAGCGGGGTGTGGTAAGGCCAGGTTGGGCTGCCGGGCATTACCTGAGCCTGCACTCCTTGGGTACGCAGGTAGCGTAGGGCGGCCTCTTTATCATTTTGGTGGCAGAGGGCCATGATTTTTTCTGGACCTGACTCATAAATAGGCAGCAGGGGCACCGGGCAAGCAGCTAAGACTGGAGCAGCGGCAGCCATACCCAGCAGAATAAGCAGCGGAATATAAGTGGGAGGGCCAGTCTTGTTGACCTGCGTTAGGGCGCAGTTGATCCGTACGGCATCTTTAAGGCTTAGTCCGCCCGCGGCATACACCGCTGCTACCTCCCCCTGGCTCTGCCCTAGCGTGGCCGTCGGCACAATTCCCTTTGACCGCAACAGGGCACATAGGCCCAGTTGGCTAGCCAGAATGTGGTAAACTATTTCGTGCTCGGGCAAGGCGTTGGGCTCCAACGGTACTTTCTCGAAGCCCGCCAGAATAGTTTCGTTGGCGAATTCCCGGTGGTACTCATCAATTTCCTGGATAGTAGCCCGGAATACGGGTTCCTGAGCATACAGCTCCTTTCCCATGCCCGGCCAGTTTTCATAACGCCCGGCAAACAGAAAGAGGCTGGTTTCTGGGGGAGCCTCAAACCAGCTTGCAACCCGAGTGGCTGCCTTGCGGGGCTGGCGCAGGGCCTGGTAGGCAAGATGGGCGAAACGAGGCAGGGCCATGAGAAAAGATGAAAAAGCAAGAAAAGCACATTGGTGGTGGCCGCTACATGCGGGCAATAAGGTGGGGCCGGGCCACCCGGTACACCAGCCAGCTAACCAACAGCAGCGCGCCTGAGCCCAGCAATACGTAGTTAAACCCCAGGGTTGGCAGCAGGCCCTCGCCCAGCAGCCAACGCCGGGTAGTAGCCAGCAGCGGCGCTACAGGGTTGAGGCGCAGCCAGCTCGCCAAATGAACTGGGGGCGTATACACCACGGGCGTCACCAGAAACCATAGATTCAGCGCAATGGCCAGAGCATTCGACAGATCGGTGTAGAGCAGGCCCACGGGTGCCAGCAGCCAGCCCAGAGCCAGCCCAAACAGCAGCAGCGCCCCCACCCCCACGGGCACCAGCAGCAGCGTGGGCGACCAAGTCAGGCCAAACAAGGGCAAAACCAGCACCAGCAGCAGCAAGCGCACTACCTGGTTGAAAACGACCACGCCCATGCCCGCTACCAGAAAGGCCTCGTGGGGTACGCGCACCTTCGCCAACGTAGCCTTTACAGCTGTGAGCTGTTGCAGGGGGCACTGTACTGCCTCCACAAAGCCCTGCCACAGAAACACCCCGGCCATGACGAAGACAGGATATGGCACACTCAGTTCCTGCTGCGAAACAATGCGGGCCCTGCCCAGAAACGTCCAGACCAACCCCACTACGATGGGTGGAATCAGCATCCAGGCGTAGCCCAGCACGCTCTGGCGCACCTGCACTTTGAGGTTGCGCACAAACAGCTGGCGGCTTACGGGCAGGATCACGCGCAGGTCGCGGCGCAGGTCGCGCAAAAATGCCCGGGGCGTGGCTACGGCGGAAGCAGAGGTGTAGATAGTTTCTTGCATTCTACTTCAGGGTAACGACTTTAGTGGGCCGGAGCCGAATGATTAGAATCGGAAATTTACGGTGCTCCGCACAGATTCTGGTACACCCCTGCTATACTAGCCTTCTTTTTTACTGTTCATGCCTCCTGCTTCATCCCGCCTACGCACTTGGTTTCCGCAGCTTTCGGGGCTGGCCCGGGCCCAGGAATGGTGGGAATACAAGCTGGCGCCCATTCTGGCTACGGCCTACGCCACTACCCTGGTCACGGCGGCCCCGCTTGGCCGCTTACCCACGGGCCTGCTGTTTCTGCTGGCCTCCTTGATTGTGGGCGCCACCTACGTGAGCCTGCTCAACGATTTCACCGACCGCGCCGAGGACCAGGCCGCTGGCAAGCCCAACCGCCTGGCCGCCGCCTCCCCCGGGCTGGTGCGCGCGTTGTTTAGCCTGTGCCTGGGTAGCGGACTGCTTTTCGGTTGGTACGCGGCACGTTTAAGCTCTCTGGCTGCGCTGTTGTATTTAGGTGCCTGGGTGGCCTACACGCTCTACTCCCTCCCCCCTTTCCGGTGGAAAACCCGGGGCGCCCTGGGCCTGCTGGCTGATGCAGCCGGGGCGCACCTGTTTCCGCAGCTCTTTACGGTGGCGCTGGTCAGTGCCTGGCTAGGGCGGGCAGTGCCCCTACCCTGGCTGCTGCTGGTGGGCGTCTGGTCTCTGGCTTGTGGCGGGCGCAACATCATCTGGCACCAGTTGCACGATGAGGCAAACGATGTCCGGACGCAAACGGCCACGTTTGTAGTTCGCTGGGGTGCGCGATGGGCCCGCCATTTGGCCGAAAGAATCTTGTTTCCGGTGGAGGTTGTGGCCTTTGCAGGGCTGCTCTGGCTGGGGCAGGCTCCGTTGGCCTGGCTGGCGCTGCTGGTATATGGCGGGCTGGTGTGGTTCCGGTTGCGCCAGTGGGGCATTGTACCCGTGGTGGCGGCCCCCCGCGCCAAGTACCAGCTGTGGCTTAATGAGTATTACGAAGGGCTATATCCGCTGGCCATGCTGCTCACCGCAGCCTGGCCGCTGCGTGCGGTCGGCGCGGGCCTCCTGATCGTGCATGGGTTGCTGTTTTCCCAGCGCCTCCGGCAAACGGCACTAACGCTCTGGGCAGGGGCCCTCACATTGGGTGCCCGGCTGCGGCGGGTTTGGCGGCTGCGCTAGCCGGCCGGCATCAGCTACAGGCTTTCTGAAGCCAGCTCGTCGGGCCGGAAGCGGTTGCGCAGAAACAGCCAGAGCATGGTGGCTCCGTGGTAGCTGCTTTGCAGCGGAGCCAGGGCAAAGGCCTTTTGTATGGAGAGGCGCACCTGCCCGGAGTGCCCGCCGCGCTTCCACAGCAAGTGGGCAAAATTGAGATGATGCGTAGCTAACTGGCGCTGCAGTAGCCGCCGCTCGGCCAGCGTTACTTGTCCGGCAAACCGCTCGGCCAGCAGCATCCCGTCGTGCAGGCCCAGGCGCTCTATGACTTCCAGGTTTTCCCGGCCATCGTACACGTTGTCGCGCTGCATACACTTCACCCACGAGGGCTGCAGCGTGAAAGCCGCCTTACAAGGCCGGTTCATCACCATATCCAGTATCAGGCACCAGTCGTCGGCAATCAGCATGCGCTCATTCCAGTTGCTCACCATGGAGCTACGACGAATAACCAGGGCCGAAGACGGCGCCGGGCACGTTTCCAGGAACAGGCGGCGTACCAGCGTCGGGCTCAGCAGCCACCACTCCCCGGCTGGCTGGCGCATATACCGGCGCCACCAGCTTTGTGTGGCCAACTGGCTCAGGTGGCTAGGGTTACGAGAATCGCGGTGGTGATTCAGAAATACAAAATCGAGCTGGTGCTGCACCAGGCAGTTGATGCTCTTAGCCAGAAAGTCGGGCTCCCAGGTATCATCGGAGTCCAGGGAAGCAATAAACTCCCCCCGGGCATACTGCAGCCCTTTGTTACGGGCCGCTGCCTGCCGCTGGTTGGCTTGGTAGTAGTACTCCACTTCCGGGTAGCCGGCTAATAGTTCCCGGGTATTGTCCGTCGAGCCATCATCTACCACAATTAGCTGTATAGCCGGGTACGTTTGCGCCCGCACGCTGGCCAAGGCTTTTACTAGTAAGGCCGACCGATTATAGGTAGGAATAATAACGGAAACCAGGGGGTGATGCATATCAGCACTAAAGATAGCTATACCAACACCCGCTCGCGCAACAGGCAATCAGCAAAATACCGGGCCGGATGCGGCACCGTCTGCTGCCGGGCGTATGCGGCCGCCCGCTGGCCCATGGCGCCCCAGTGCTCCCGGTGGTCCCAGGCGCGTTCCAGGGCTTCATCCAATGCCTCGGGGGTAGCCGCCGCCGCCAGAAATCCGGTTTCGTTATCCAGCACCAGCTCGGCATTCCCCCCGGCGGCCGTAATGATGGCGGGCCGGCCACAAAGCATGGCTTCTACCAGGGCCAGGGGCAGTCCCTCGCTGCGCGAGGGCAGCACCAGGGCGTGGTGCGTGGCCCACACCTGCGAAATATCGGCCACCTGCCCGCCCAGCGTGAGGTTGCGTACCCCCAGCATGGCGGCCATTTCCTCTATGGCCAGCCGGTCGGGGCCACTCCCAAAGAGCGTGACGTGCACGGGCCGCTCCTGCCAGTGCGGCTGGGCCAGCACGCGCAGCAGAATATCCTGGCCTTTGTCGAGCAGGTTGAGACGGGCTACGCAGGCCAGGCGCAGTACCTCGCCCCCGGGAAAGGGCAACTCGCCCTGAAAGGGCACCTGAAACGGGTTGCGGATAACCTGGGCCTGGGGCAGCTCAAAGCCCAGCTGCCACTGCGTGAGCTGGCGGTTGTGCTCCGAAACGAAGTAGCAGCGCAGAGCCCCACGGTACACCTCCTGAGCTTGGTGCCGCTGGTGCGCAGGCGGAAAAAAGAAGTCAATGGCTTTCTGACACACCAACACGTAGGGCACGTTCTGGGCCAGGCACTCCGCGGCAAATTCCACCCCATCGAAGTTGCAACCCTGCGACACCACCACCAGGCTTGGCTGAAACCGGGTGAGGGCCTGGCGTATCACCTGGCAGCCGTAGGCGCGCAGGGTAGTCTGGCGCGACGTGGGCAGCAAGCGGTTGGTGAGGCGCGTGCCCCAGGAAGGCGTAGCTTCCAGATCGATAACGGGGCACCCCGCAGCCTGCAGGCGCTTTACGGTGCCGTGCTGGTTGTCGACGGTGGTTTTGAGTACCCGTACCTGGTGTCCCTGCCCCAGCAGCTCCAGCGCGGCCCCCGACCAGAGCTCTTCGCTGCCGCCCCAGGCATCGGAGCAGGAGCTGATGACCAGCAGGCGCAGTACTTCTTTTTCTTTCACAAGGCAGAGGGAAAAACTATAGGTCCCAGGCAGACAGCTGCTGAGCTTGCGCGGTCCTGGCCGACCAAAAATAAAGAATTATGTGCTCACCTTTACGCCAAACTACGAAAGCAACCATGCAGACCGGGAGAGTAACAAGAAACGGAGGGTATGGGCGCCGGGCGCTTTGGCTGCTGCTGCTGCTGGCAAGCTGTACTACGACTACCCAACCGCCAGCCACCGCCGAGCTGCGCCTGGCCTTCGGCTCCTGCAACCGCCAGGACCTGCCCCAGCCGCTCTGGGACGATATTGCGGCCGACAAGCCTCAAGTCTGGATCTGGCTGGGCGATAATATTTACGGGGACTCCGACGACCCCCAGGTGCTGCGCCAGAAGTACGAAACCCAGTTCACCCAGCCCGGCTACCGCCACCTGCGCGAGCAGGGCACCCACGTCATTGGCACCTGGGACGACCACGACTATGGCCGCAACGACGGGAACAAGCATTACCCCTTCAAGGCCCAGAACCAGCAGCTAGCCCTCGACTTCCTGGAGGAGCCGGCCGCCAGTGCGCGCCGCCGACAGGAGGGTATTTATGCCGCCTACGAATACCCGGTGGGCCGCCGGAAAGTGAAAGTCATCCTGCTCGACGACCGGTATTTCCAAGACACGCTCTACCGCGACAAAGCCCTGGTCTACCACCCCAATCTCACCGGCGACATTCTGGGGGAAGCCCAGTGGCAGTGGCTGGAGCAGCAGCTGCGCGGCTCCACGGCCGATGTTCATATCCTGGCTTCGGGCATCCAGTTTCTGCCCCAGGAGCACCGCTACGAGAAGTGGAGCAACTTCCCCCGAGCCCGTCAGCGCCTGCTGGATTTGCTGGCGGCCACCAAGCCTAGCGGCGTGCTGCTCATCAGCGGGGACCGGCACATTGGGGAAATGTCGCGGCTCACGCTGCCGGGGCTGCTCCAGCCCATTTACGAGGTGACGTCCAGCGGCCTCACCCACCCGGCCACCCAAAACCAGGGGGAACCTAACCAGCTCCGGGTGGGACCACTGGTGAATCAAAAGCACTACGGTTTGTTCCGGTTTCGGGCGCAGGGCCGACAACTGCGGGTGTCGGCCGAGTTAAAAGGAGAAGAAGGCCAAGTGTTCTACGTGCAGGATATCCAGTTGCAGTAGTTTTTGGTTGCTGGTTCAGATCGTCATGCAGAGCGGAGCGAAGCATCTCGCTAGGGTAGTAAAATCAGTTGCCATTACAACATCAGCACGCGAGATGCTTCGCCCCGCTCTGCATGACGGTCTGAGGCTCTTTTCAACAGCTTCTTTCTGAGACCAGCAACCGGAAACGAGAAACTAGAAACCAGCAACTATAAACCAGCAAGGCTAACTTCGCAGCTCACGCTATTTCTGCCGCCGCTTGCCCTTGCTCCGTTTTCTTTCGCTCCTGCTTCTGGCTTTTGCGCTGCTGCGCCCCACCGACACGCTGGCTCAGCGCCGGAAAGCCACCCCTGCCAAGCCTAAACCCGCGGCCCCGGTGGCCGCTAAGCCCGCTAAGCTGCCGTTGCCCTTCGCCGCCCAGCTCAGCCAGTCGCGGTGGGTTGACTCGGTGATGCTTACGCTCACGCCCGACCAGCGCGTGGCCCAGCTGTTTATGGTGGCCGCCTACTCCAACCGCCAGCGCATCGATGAGGACTCGGTGTCGGCTCTGATTCAGCAGTACGGCATTGGGGGGCTGATCTTCTTCCAGGGCGGGCCGGTGCGCCAGAGTCGCCTGCTCAACCGCTATCAGAGTCAGTCCCGGGTGCCGCTGCTGGTGGCCATGGATGCCGAGTGGGGCGTGGGCATGCGCCTGGATAGCGTGGTGCGCTTCCCGTTTCAGATGAGCCTGGGCGGCATCCAGGAAAACCAGCTCCTCTACGACATGGGCACCGAGGTGGCGCGGCAGTTCCGCCGCCTGGGCATGCACGTGAACTTCGCCCCGGTGGTCGACATCAACAACAACGCCGCCAACCCCGTCATCGGCTTCCGCAGCTGGGGCGAGGACCGCGCGAACGTGACCGAGAAAAGCTACCAGTACATGAAGGGCATGCAGGACGCGGGCGTGCTGGCCGTGGCCAAGCACTTCCCCGGCCACGGCGACACCGACACCGACTCCCACCTGGCCCTGCCCCTGGTGCGCGTAGATGAGCGTCGCCTCGATACCCTGGAAATGTACCCCTTCCGCAGCCTGATGCAGCGCGGCCTGGGTGGGCTGATGATTGCCCACCTCAACATCCCGGCCCTCGACAGCACCGGCACGCCCTCCACCCTCTCACGCCCCATCGTTACGGACCTGGTGCAGCGCAAGCTGGGCTTCGAGGGCGTCATCTTCACCGATGCCATGAACATGAAGGGCGTCATCAGCAAATACCCGCCCGGCGAGGCCGATGTGCGCGCCCTGCTGGCCGGCAACGACGTGCTGGAGTTCAGCAAGAACATTCCGCTGGCTATTCAGATGGTGCGGGCCGCCATTACCCGGGGCGAGCTAACCCAGGCTGACATCGACCGGCGCTGCCGCAAGGTGCTGGCCCTGAAACAGTGGGCCGGACTAGATAAGTACCGCCCTATTGAGCTGCGCAACCTTACCCAGGACCTGAACCCGGCCCACGCCCAATACCTCAGCCGTCACCTTTCCGAGCTGAGCGTGACCTTACTGCGCAACCAGAAAAACCTGCTCCCCCTCCCCCGCCTCGACACGTTACGGCTGGCCACGCTTACCATCGGCACCAAGGACACCACCGACTTCCAGCGCATGGTAGCCGACTATGCCCCGGTGCGGCACTTCTGGCTACCCGCCACGCCCACGCTGGATGAGCTGGCCCAGATGCGCGAAACCCTGCGGCCCTACAACACCATCTTGGTAGGGCTGAACAACCTGGGCCGCCTGCCGGCCACCAACTTCGGGGTGACGGCGGAAACCAACGTGCTGCTGCGGGAGCTGGGCGCGGCCCGGCAGCGGATGGTGGTGTGCGTGTTTGGCTCGGCCTACGCCGTGGCCAAGGTGCGCGACCTGGACCGCGCCGACGCCGTGATTGTGGCCTACCAGGAAAGCCGCAACGCCCAGGAAAAGGCCGCGGAGCTGATCTTTGGTAGCTTCGGCGCGCAGGGCAAGCTCCCCGTTACGGTTTCCGACCGGTACAGCTACGGCAAAGGCCTGCGCACCCAGCCCGGGCAGCGGCTGCGCTTCGGGGCGCCCGAAGACGTGCAGATGGATGCCCGCCTGGAAGCCCGCGTGGACTCGGTGATGGCGCAGGCCCTGGCTGCCCGCGCTACGCCGGGCGCGCAGGTGCTTATTGCCCGGCGCGGCACGGTAGTACTGCGCAAAAGCTACGGCACCCACATCTTCGCGGAGCCTGGCAAAGCCGCCCGCCCGGTGCGCAACACCGACCTCTACGACCTGGCTTCTTTAACGAAAGTAGCGGCCGCTCTGCCCGCCCTGATGAAGCTGCAGGACGAAGGCAAGTTCAGCCCCGACAAAACCCTGGGTGAGTATTTCCCCGAGCTTCAGAAAACCAACAAGGCTAACCTGAAGCTGCGCGACGTGCTCACCCACCAGGCCGGCCTGAAAGCCTGGATTCCTTTCTGGAAAGACTACGTGAACAAGCAGGGCCAGCTCCGGCGCCGGTATTTCCGGCAGGATTCGTCGCGGCGCTTCCCCTTGGAGGTGGCTACCGGCGTGTGGGCGCGACGCACCCTGCCCGCCCGGCTGGTAAAGACCATTGGCGAATCGGAGCTGAACGCCAAGCCGGGCTATGTGTACTCCGACTTGTCGTTTTACCTCTACCCCCTGCTGGTGCAGCGCCTCACCGGCAAGCCCTTCGACCAGTACCTGCGGGAGGAAATCTACCAGCCTCTGGGCGCTACCACCCTGGGCTTCAACCCCACCAACCGCTTCCCCCTCAGCCGCCTCGTGCCCACGGAGTACGACTCCCTGTTCCGGCGTCAGCTGCTGCACGGGACCGTGGACGACGAGGGCGCGGCGTTGCTAGGTGGCGTTTCGGGCCACGCGGGCTTGTTCGGCTCGGCTACGGATTTGGCCAAGCTGGTGCAGCTTTACGCTAACGGCGGGCAGTTTGGGGGGCAGCAGCTCCTCAAGAAGGAAACCCTGACCGAATACACGCGCTGCCAGTTCTGCCCCCAGAACCGCCGCGCCCTGGGCTTCGACCGCCCTGCCTCACCGCCCGCCGGCAACACCGCCCACGATGCCAGCGCCAGCTCCTTTGGCCACTCCGGCTTCACGGGCACCTATTTCTGGGTAGACCCCGAGCGGGAGCTGGTGTACATCTTCCTTTCCAACCGCGTGAACCCCTCGCGCCGCAACAACAAGCTCTCCGATCTGAACGTGCGCACGCAAATTCTGCAGCTGGCTATTGAGGCGGTGCGGAAGTAGCGTTTCGCGCAGGGTTTCGCAGTGTTAGCGTATTGCGGCACGCACGTTAACCACCACGCACCTCGCCTCTTCAACGGTACTCAAGAGCCCATAGCCCAGCACAAAAACCCAAGCAGGCATCTTACTTTTCTACAATTATCAGCCCCATCCCAACAGCCCTTCAACCCACCCTTTCACCGAAGGCACAGCGAAGGCATCCCGAACACAGGCCGAAAGCCGCCTATCGGGAAAGTACCATATCACATACTCATGCTATTGATAGCCGGCCGGTGACCGGGTAAGTTTGCCGCTGTATCCTGTCTGCTGCTGTATGTCTTTACCTTGCACTCCTCTTTTTGCCTGGCCCCGTTCGTTTAAGTTTCAAAAATCGGCGGCGGCGCTGTCAGTAGCAGTTGCTTTGGCCCTCAGCGGCTGCGGCTGGTTTGGGGAAAGCGAAGAAAACCTGCCGCATTTCAAGCTCACCGAATTCCAGAAGCAGTGGGCCGCCCCGTACCAAAAGGGGGCCGAGTGGAAATTCCGCAGCCAGCAGACGGGATATGTGCGCACGTACGTGGTAGAGCAGTACAAACACCAGGAGCATAAAATGGGCCCCGGTGGCTGGACGCTGGAGAAAACCCACTACCGGGAGGAAATTGATGCCCTGCTGGTGCGCAAGGACTCGACTTTTGTGCTTCCCGGGGCGTTTCTGTACACGTTTGCGCTGACTGCCCAGGTAGACGAAGGATACTCCGGCTACTCGCACAGCGCCGGTTACTCCAATATCGGCCAGTGTAAAGTGCAAGGCTTTGGGGTAAGCATGTCCTTGCCGCTGCGGGAGCTGGAAACGGGCCAGCTGGCACTCTCGCCGCCCTACTCGCTGCTGCCCCAACTCACCCTGAATGGGCGCACCTACCAGCGGGTTATTTCCCGCATACCCACTACGCCAATGCCCGACGCCGGCCGTCAAGTACTCTATACCCAAGCCGAGGGCGTTTTGCAGTTTGAAGAGTTGGGCCAGGTGTGGGTGCGCGAATAACCCGGCGTGCCCGGCACTGGTACGAAAAGACCAGCTCGGGGTAGTACTACGGCACCGGCACAAACTAGCCATTTTCTGCTTAGCTTGAGGCACTCCTCCCACCTCACCTGCCCTACCCGATGCTAGGAATGATGATGCAGGAGCCCTTGCGCATAGCCGGGCTCATCGAACACGCCGCCAAATGGCACGCCGACACCGAAATTGTGACGCGCCTGGTAGAGGGCGGCATCCACCGCTACACCTACGCCGCTGCTCACCTGCGCAGCCAGCAGCTGGCCAACGCCCTTAAGGCGCTGGGCGTGCAGTGGGGCGACCGGGTGGGCACCCTGGCCTGGAACACCCACCGCCACTTCGAGCTGTACTACGGCGTGTCGGGCATGGGGGCGGTGTGCCACACCATCAACCCGCGCCTGTTCCCGGAGCAGCTGGTATACATCATCAACCACGCCGAGGACCGGCTCATCTTCTTCGACCTTACCTTTCTGCCCCTAGTCGAAAAGCTGGCCCCGCACTGCCCGCTGGTGGAGGGCTGGATCTTGCTGACGGACCGCGCCCACATGCCCGAGGCCACCACGCTGCCCGGCGGAGTGCGCTGCTATGAAGACCTGCTGGCGGCCCAGCCGGCCGAGTTTGCCTGGCCGGTGTTTGATGAGCACATGGCCTCCTCGCTGTGCTACACCTCCGGCACCACCGACCAGCCCAAGGGCGTGCTTTACTCCCACCGCTCTACCCTGCTGCACTCCTACGCCGCCGCGTTGCCCGACTGCTTTAACTGCTCGGCGCGGGACGTGATTCTGCCCGTGGTGCCCATGTTCCACGTCAATGCCTGGGGCATACCGTACCTGGCGCCCATGATTGGGGCCAAGCTGGTGCTGCCAGGCCCCGGGCTGGATGCGGCCAGCTTGTTCGAGCTATTTGAAAACGAGGGCGTCACGTTCTCGGCGGGCGTGCCCACCATCTGGTTTGGGCTGCTCACGTTTATGCGCGAGAAGAAAGCCCGGTTCAGCTCCCTGCGCCAGATGATTGTGGGCGGCGCTTCCTGTCCGCCGGCTTTGCTCAAGGCCTTTGACGAGGAGCTGGGCGTAACCATTCGCCATGCCTGGGGCATGACGGAAACCTCCCCCCTGGGTACCGTGTGCACCCTCAAGCCCCAGCAGCTGAGCCTGAGCCCCGACGAGCAGTTTGCCATTCAAACCAAGCAAGGCCGCGTCATCTTCGGGGTGGACATGAAGATTGTAGACGACGAAGGCCAGGACCTGCCCCACGACGGCGTGGCCTTCGGCGACCTGCTCGTGCGGGGCCCCTTCATCGTGGCCGACTACTTCCGGAGCGGGAAGCTGGGTGAGCTGACGCCCCAGGGCTGGTTTCGCACCGGCGACGTGGCCACCATCGACCCGGCGGGGTTCATGCAGATTACGGACCGCTCGAAGGACGTTATTAAGTCGGGTGGGGAGTGGATTTCGAGCATCGAGCTGGAAAACCTGGCCGTAGGGCATCCGGCCGTGGCCGAAGCCGCCGTGATTGGGGTGCCGCACAGCAAATGGAGTGAGCGGCCCCTGCTGGTGGTGGTCCGCAAGCCCGGCCAGGACGTATCGGCCCAGGAGCTGCTGGCGTTCTACGAAGGCAAAGTGGCGAGCTGGTGGACGCCCGACGCGGTGGAATTTGTGGACCAGCTGCCGCACACCGCCACCGGTAAGCTCCTCAAGACCCAGCTCCGCCAGGATTTTGCGGGCTACACGCTGGGCGAATAGTTTTTTTTAAGAACGCGTCATGCTGAGCTTGTCGGAGCATCTCTACTGCTTCGTTCGCACGAAATCGTTCAGTAGAGATGCTTCCACAGGCTCAGCATGACATTCGGTTTTTGCTAGGCCTGACGGCCTTATGCAGCTGTGCTGTTACTCCTGCGCTTTCATCTTCTCCTCGATCATGCGCTGGAGCTCCGGCAGGTTTTCCTGCACCCGGCGCTGGCCCAGCTGCATGCCCGACTGGAGCAGCAAATTCTGCTTGCTCACATACTTCTGCCCGGTACTCGACTGGTAGAACTTGGTAAGTTCCTTGAGCTCTTTCTCCGTGAACTCGCGGGCGTAGAGCTGCACCATCTCATCCTTGAGTGAGGCCCAGCTCATGTACTTGGCCATGAAGGCGCGCATCTCGGGCTCTACTTTCTTAAGGTTGGGGTTTTGCTCCACCTGCAGGGTCAGCATCTGGTCGATGGCCTGATTGGTGGTTTTCTCGGACTGCATCACTTCCAGCAGGCTTTCGGCCGCCTTGCGCTGGCTCGCCGATACGGGGGCCGCCGTTGCGGGCGCAGCCGGGGCCGCGGTAGTATTCTGGGCCTGTATGGCCGGGGCCGTGAGCAACAGCGTAGCAACTACCAATACGCCGCCCCGAAGAGCAGCCGAAAAATCAAACGAAGCCATAAAACAACGATGGGCGTGAACGAAGGTATCAGCCTCGAAGGTCCGAAAAATAACCCGGATGCGTCCGTCGGCTACAGCTTCACTACAATGCGCCGCTGGTATAAGAGCCAGAGCACCCCGTACCAGATAAGCGCGCACACCACCGCACCGGCCAGCGAGGCCACGTAGGGGGAGCTGAAATACGGCACGATAAACTGCCCATACAACCAGTCCTTCATAGCTACGGGGCTGCCACTGGGCCCAGCTACCGTCCAAATATTGAAAGTACGCGCTACCAGCGTGGAGCCCACAAACACGAGCAGGGCATTTACGCCCGCTACTTGCGCCCACGCCAGCCCACGCCGCCAGCCCTGCACGTCGCAGAGCCAGTAGAGCGTAGCCAGCAGGGCCAGCGCGAGCCCGCCCACAAACAGCACGAAGGAGCTGGTCCACAGCGCCTTGTTGATGGGAAACCACAGGTTCCAGAGCAGGCCCAGGGCCGTGAGCAGCACCGCATCCACAAACAACCAGGCTACCTTGGCGGCCGGCTCCACATCCTTGCGGCGCAGCCACTGCCCGGCCAGCACGCCCAGCAGCCCAGTGCCCACAGCGGGCAGGGTGCCCAGCAGGCCTTCGGGGTCCCAGGTGCGGCTGTACTGCCAGAGGTGGTTTTCGGTGAAGACGAGCCGGTCGAGCCAGGCGCCGAGGTTGGTTTCGGGCTCCAGGTTGGCCGGGCCGTGGCCGGGCACGGGCACCAGCTGCATCAGCACGTTATAGCCAATCAGCAGCGCGGCCACTAGCCAGAGCTGCTGCCGGCGCGAAGTATACAGGAACAGGGTGCCGCATATTCCAAACACCAGCCCAATGCGCTGCAGCACGCCCGGCAGCCGTACGGTGCTGAACTCGAAATAAGGCAGCAGCGTCACCAGAATGCCCACCGCAATCAGCAGGCCAGCCCGGCGCCATACCCCAACCACTGCCGCCCGGCGCCGCTCCGGCTCCTGCCGGCTGCGGTCCAGAGCATAAACCGCCGACACGCCCACAATGAACAGGAAAAACGGAAACACCAGGTCGGCCACCGTGCAGCCGTTCCACTTGGCATGCTCCAGCGGCTCGTAGATGTGGCCCCAGTCGCCGGGGTGGTTTACGAGCAGCATCGTCAGCACCGTCAGGCCCCGGAACACGTCGAGGGAAAGCAAGCGGGCGGAGGAAGCCTCTACCAGCGGCTCGGTACCGGTAGTCTGGAAGGCAGCTTGGGTAGTACCGTTCATAGCGAAGCTGGCGGGCAGCACTTGCTACCCAGACCGCACTAAGCTAGCTAAACGGTGGTATTTATAGCTTTTAGCCCGCTTATTTCCCAAACAGCCGCCCGAAGAAGCCCCGCTTTTTCGGCTTTTCCTTCACCTTGACTTTGGTAGGGCCAGCCTGATTTCCTGGCAGCGGGCGGGCCGGGCGGGCGGCAGTAGCTACGGGCTTCTCCGGAAGCGTCTCGGGCAGGGGCGGCGTGGCCGTAGGCGGCTCCTGCGTTATAGCCTCGGGCTGCGGACTCAGGGTGGTCACGCGGGCTGGGCGGCTTTCGTTGTGCAGCCGGTCTACAGCCGTGATGTAGTAGGCATACTCCTGCCCGGCGCGGGCGGCCGTATCCTGCAGCTGCTGCACTTGCCCGGCGCGGTGGCGCACCAGGGCTACAATGTGGCGCGGGTCGTCGGGGCCGGGCGTTTCGCCTTCGGCAAAGCGGTACACCACAAAGTAGCGGGCCTCGTCCCCGTCGGCGGCGGGCGGGCCAGCCTGCCAGCTCAGCCTCACGGGGCCACCGGCGCGGGTGATAAGCACGTTCTGCGCGGACCGGGGCGGCACGGCATCCATCCAGGGCATGGCCGGCACCAGGGCCGGGTAGCGGAACAGGTTCAGGCGCAGGGAATCGGTGGTGTGCAGGGGGTTAGCCATGAGCGAGCGGGCCGAGAAAAACAAGCTGCCACTCACGTCGGTGGGGTACGCACGGTTCATCCGGATCTGCCGGGGCAGCTCGCGGGGGTTGCGCCAGGTGGTGTCGCCGCGGGTATTTTCCAGCATGCGGTACATGCCGTGCCCAATGTAGAGGTGGCGGTCGAAGTGGTTGCGGGCCCACCAGTCAAGGATAGTGGCGTAGGGCACCAGCTTGAAGTTGGAGCTCCAGTACAATTGGGGCACTACGTAGTCAATCCAGCCCTGCTGCAGCCAAAGACGGGTATCGGCATAAAGATTGGCGTAGCTGGGCTGGCCGGCGCGGGTGTCGGAGCCCTCCGGGTGGGCCGACTTGTTCATCCAGACCCCAAATGGGGAGATACCAAACTTCACCCAGCGCTTGGTGTGCCGGATAGAGTCGTGCAGGCTCTCAATCAGCAGGTTGACGTTCTGGCGCCGCCAGTCGGCCAACGCCAGGTTTTGGGGGTTGTAGCGGGCGTAGGCATCCTCGTCGTGGATTTTCTGGCCCGGCTCGGGGTACGGGTAGAAGTAGTCGTCGAAGTGAATACCGTCCACGTCGTAGCGGCGCACCACGTCCAGAATCACCTGGGTGATGTAGGCGCGCACTTCGGGCAGGCCGGGGTTATAGAGCAGCTTGCCGGCGTAGCGAATAAACCACTCGGGGTGCTGCTTGAACTGGTGGTTGGAAGCCAGCCGCCGGGTCACCGAGTCGAGGGAGGCCCGGTAGGGGTTAAACCAGGCGTGAAACTCCATGCCCCGCTCGTGGGCTTCCTCGATGAGGAAGGGCAGCGGGTCGTAGGCGGGTGAAGGCGCCCGGCCTTGCTGGCCCGTCAGCCACTTGCTCCAGGGTTCCAGCTCGCTCTGGTAAAAGGCGTCGGAGGCGGGGCGCACCTGCACAAATACGGCGTTGATGCCGGCCTGCTGGCCTTTATCCAGCATGCGGCGGTACTCGCGGCGCTGCTGTTCGGGCGTGAGGGTGCGGGAGCTGGGCCAGTCGATATTTTCTACGGTGGCTATCCAGATGCCGCGCAGCTCGCGCTTGGGCGGCACGGCGTCCTGGGCTACGGCCGGGGCCCCGCAGGCCGACAGCAGCAGCATGATAACCAAACCCCCAACAACAGCCCTACCCGCAGCAAAAAATTGAAACATCAGCACCAGAAACGAGAAATCAGCCCCGAAATTACGCAGCCCAGGCCAGAAGCACCGGGGTTTCTTTCGGGGTAAGGCCGCGGCAGCCTGGTTATAACGCCGAGAAGGGCAAGTCCAGCAGTCCAAACTCGCCCCAGCGGGCATAGTCGTAGTGCCACCACTCGCCGGGGTAGTTCTGAAAGCCGTGCGCCTGCATGGTAGTCAGCAGCAGGGTCCGGTGCCGGCGTACCAAGGAAGACACGGGCTCAAAGCTGGTATGCGCGGCCGGGCTCAGCGCGTCGAAATCGGTGGGCATGGGCAGAGGCTGGCCGGTGCTCAGCTCCACCAGCCCGACATCCACGGCGCAGCCCCGGTTGTGGCGGGAGCCGCGCCAGGGCGGGGCCGCGTAGTGCTCATCTTGCACCGCTTGGTAAAGAGCCACCGTGGCCGAATAAGGCCGGTAAGCATCATAAACTACCAAGCCTACGTCCTGCCGGCGCAGGGCCTGCTGCACCTGGCCCAGGGCTTCAGCGGCCGGCTGGCGCAGATAGGCGGCCGGTTGTGGGTAGAGCGGGCGCCCCAGCAGATTGTGCGGGGTAGCATACCGGATGTCCAGGCGCAGACCGGGTACTATGGCGGGCAGGCTGAGCAAAGCTTGCTCGGGGTGGGCGCGCACCAGCTCGCGGTAGCGGGCGGGGCTGCGCAGCACTACTAGGCCGTAATCATCGGCAGGCGCTTCGCGGGGAATACTCATGGTCGGGCCTGTTCGTAGCGGGGATGCCAGTACGCGCTGACGTGGCGGCGACGGCGCGGGGAGGTGCGGGTAAGCTCATGGGCATACACCAACTGACCCAACCGGCGCAAAAAGGGAAAACCCAGGGTATCATAGTCGTAGTGGTCATCGTTGAGCACTTCGTCGTGGTTGACGTACACCACGGCGGCCAGCAGAAACTCTACGCCGCTTATCGTATCGACGATGCAGGCATTATCGAGCAGAAACCCGTAGGCCTGCCCGATTTTGTTGTAGATGCGCACGCCGGGGGGCAAGGCAGCCGGGGGCCCGCCCACCAGCAAAAACTTGGCGTAGTTATCCGGGTACGCGGCCGAGTCGTAGCGGGGCCACTGACTTTGGCGGGGCAGCAGGTGCAGGTACTTGCGCAGGAAGGCGTAGTCGTCGGGCATCAGGCCAAAGCGGCGGGCGGGCGGCACAGCGGCCGGATACAGCAGGCTCTTGAGCAGATGCTGCTGGTCACGGACCGGGAAGGCATTTTTAGCGCCAAAATCAAAAGGCTGACGCACCAGCGTGTCGCCCTGGTAATACCCCGCGCCCACCTGCTGGTGGCGTGCCCGCAGCGGGGGCAGCGGAGCCGTATTAACCAGAGCTGGGTGCCGTTGGCTTACCGCGGTGCCGGCGCTGTCCACAAAAAACGTGAAGGGGTTGGTATGGCGGGAGCCGGGCTCCTGGTCGCCCACGGAAAGCCGATGAACCAGGCGCGTCCGGCGGGATGTGCGGGGCTGCAGTGCCGCGTTCAGGTACTGCTGCCCCAAAAACTCATAGAGGCGGTTGTAGGCGTCATTGTCACTCACCAGCAGCACTTTCCGGATGTAGTGCCCGAGCGTAGGCCGCCCGCCCGGCGCAGTACTATCGGCCACCACTCGCGTTTGACCGGCAAAGGCCGAGTCAATCTGCAGTGGGGTTTCGCGGCCCGGCCCCCCTAAGGGCACCCGCTTCATGCCTCCCAGGGGCCGCTGGCCCAGGCGTAGGGCTTCCAGCGTGAGGGCGGCGGCGGCCAGCTTCACCGTGCTGGCCGGGTAGATGTATTCCCCGGGGCGCCCCCGGAAGGTGAAAGTGCGGAAATGAGGCCTGCCGCGCCGGTCGCGGCGTACTCGGGTGTAGTACACCTGCACCCGATGCTGGGCCGGGGCCTGGAGCACGGTGCGCACGGCCGCGGCCGTATCCTGCCGCAGCAGGCGGCGCAGGGGGTTACCAGGCTGGGCCCGGGCCGCTGCAGCCGAACACATCATGCCCCAAAGCAAGATTACCAACCTCCTGTAAAGAAAAAACGTCCGCATAGCGACCCGAAGATACTGGCTTCGGATTGCTATGCGGACGTTGCTCGGAGAGATGGGGCCTTAGTCGCCTACGCCGCCGCGGGTGAGGTCGTTGTGGGGTTTGGGCTCCTCGCCCCCTTCCATGCCGTTGGTTTGCTCGGCGTTGCCGTAGCCGCCGCGGATGCCGTCTCCGTCGCCCATGTTTTCCTGGGTGCTGGTGGTAGCTTCGGGGTTGCCGGAGGCGTTCTGGTCCTGATCGGGGCCGGGAATTACGCCGCCGGTGCTGGCTTGCGGGTTCTGCGCGGCCTCGGGGCTCTGGTGCTTGTCGTGGTCGGAGGGCTGCTGTTGTTGGCTCATGGTGGGATTCGTTAGGGAAAGTGGAAAGAAAGGTTAGAGGGTTACCTGACCGGTTGCGCCCCCCGATACGCCGGTGCCGCTGCTGGCCGTCCCTCCCCCGATGGGGCCTTCGGCCTCGGGGCTGACGTTTTTGCCCTGGATGGGCTTGCCGCCCTCGGTGCCGCCGCTGCCGGAGTTATCATCGGCGTTGAGGCCTCGCAAGGCTTCAGGGCTGCCGGCGCCCTGGCGGCCTTCGGGCTGAAAGTTGCGGGCCCGCTCTTCGTTCTCGGTTTCCGAGTCGAGCGGGCCGGTGGGATGCTGCGAAGTAGCCATAACAGAAAAGTCAGAAGTGAAACAGAACGCTACGGGCTATACGGCCGGCCCGGCCGACGGTTGGCCGGCTCAGGCTTTTGCGTATCTTGCTCAGCTATTCTTTCCGCCTATTCACGCCTGCTCGTATCATGTCAGCGCCTACCAATTCGGGAGCCGATTTCACTGCCCAAAAAACCACGGAGGAGCTTTTGTTCCTGGCCCGCAACCCTTCCCTGTACCACCAGAGCCTGGTCGACTCGGCCCGCCGCGAGCTGCAGCGGCGCGGACAGCTGCCCGCCCCCGAAGGCCCCGCCGAACCAATGCTGCCCCTCGATGGCTGGGAGGATGAGCCCGACGCAGTGTACAGCTGGCCCCGCCTAGTGCTGGGCGGTGTGGCCACCCTGGCCGTAGCCGGCGGCTTGTGGTGGGCGGCCCGCGGCAACGCACCTGCCCCCACCCCCGCGGCCGAGTCATCCGGACCGCCGGTGCTGGTATCGGTGGAAACCCATCAGATACCGGCTTTTACGGCGGAAGTAGAGTCTGACCTGAAAACGCTGAAACGGCAGCTGCCCAACCAGGAGCGGCGCGACACCACCGCCACCCGCAAATACTTGCTGCTGGCCCGCCGCTTCTGGACCGCCGAGCATCAGACTGCGTACTTCCTCGAGCACCTGCCCCAGGTAGCGGCCGACTCCACCCTGACCGGGCAGGCCGAGCTTATCGACCAGGAGTGGCACCGCCTCACCAGCGTGCTGGTGTACAACCACAAGCTGCGCCCCGTGATGACGGAGCGGCTGGCGCTGATGCGCGATATTGCCCACCGCCGCATGGAGGCCCTTATTCTGCTGAAGGGCCGCTACAGCCAGGGCCTGCCCCTGGGCGGCAAGGAGCTACAGGCCACCCTGCAACCAGTGCCCAACCTGCTGGCCGAGCTGCAGGGCCAGGAGGCCACTATCGAAGGCGGCCAGTTGGGCGGGTAGCCAACATCTGGCGCACGCGCAGGTTATCAGGCCATGGCTGACCTCCCTCCCGACCCGCCTTCCCTGGCCGAGGTGCTGGCGCAGAAAACCGACGCCGAACTGCTGTACCTGGCCCAGCACGCGCACCGCTACCCCCCGGAGCTAGGCCAAGGCGCCGTGCGCGAGCTGCAGCGCCGGGAGCTGATTCCCGACGAGCTGCCCTCCCCCCGCCGCGCCCCGCAACCAGCGGCCGACGAGCCGACGGAATCCTGGGCGCATCTGCTGGGCCAGGTGGCGGCGGGCGTATTACGGCCGCGCCCGGGCTATTTCGTCACGCCCATTCTGCTAGTGGCCAACCTGGCGGTGTTTCTGCTGATGGCCGCCAGCGGCGTAAATGTATGGGAGCCTCGGGGCGCCGAGCTGGCCGCCTGGGGGTCGAACTTTTCGCCCCTGGTGCCCACCCAGCCCTGGCGCCTGCTTTCCTGCCTGTTTGTGCACGCCGGCCCGGCGCATCTGCTGCTGAACCTGGGTGCCCTCCTGTTACTGGGTTTGCTGGCCGAAGGCAAAGTGGGCTCGGGGCGCTGGGGGCTGGCGTACCTAGTGAGTGGCCTGGGTGGTAGCCTGGCTAGTTTGTGGTGGCACACCCGAGGCATCAACTCAGTGGGAGCTTCGGGGGCTATTTTTGGGTTGTATGGCCTGCTGCTGGCATTGCTCCTGACCCGCGCCCTGCCCGTCACCCGCGAAGACCGGGGCGGCATTATTGGGCTCCTGCTGTATTTTGCCCTGGGCAGCCTGGTGGGGGGCCTCGAAGGCGCCAACACCGACAACGCCGCCCACATCGGCGGTATGTTGACGGGAATTTTCGTGGGCTTGGTGCTTAGCTTCAGCCGGTCGAAGCCTTCGTCTCATTCGCCTTCGAACTAAGGCTCTAGGTTAGGCGCTTTGCTTTCCGTAAACTACTACCCCTCAGCGGGCTGAATGCTGCTGGTTCATTTTCCGTCCCATTTCCATGACCACTACTTCGCCCACCAACGACGATGCTCCGCAGCCCGACAAACGTCCCTCGCGCCTGCGACGCGCGGCGCAGGCCGTCAGCCGGGCCGCCCGCCTGCCCTTCGATGGGCTGGGCTACCTGTACCGCACGGGCCAGGAAAATAAGCACTTCACCCTGCCGGTGCTCAACGGTGCCTTTGGCGACCAGCTGGCCGCCCGCCACGACCCGCGCGCCATCCGCCTGAGCTTCCGCCGCCACGATGCTGACGTAGCCGTGGCTGACTTGCGCCTTTCCGCGGAGCGCCATAAAACGGTGGTATTCCTGCACGGCCTGATGGGCGACGAGTACATCTGGCAAACCGGGCCCGAGCCAGCCGTGCGCTACGGCCCGCGCCTGCAGCAGGAGCAGCCGGTACACTGCCTCTACGTGCGCTACAACACCGGCCTGCACATTTCCGAAAACGGCCGCGCCCTCCACCACCTGCTTGCGGAGCTGGTGGCCACCTACCCCGCGGCTACCCGGGAGCTGGTGCTGGTGGGCCACAGCATGGGCGGGCTGGTTGTCCGCTCGGCCGGGCACTTCGCTGCAATGAAGAATGAGGAGTCAGGAATGAGGAACGCAGCCAGCGCGCTTCCCCAACCCGAAACCCGAAACCCAAAACCTGAAACTGAAAATTGGCCCCAGCGGCTGAAGTCGGTTTTTCTGCTGGGCGTGCCCAACGACGGGTCGTTTCTGGAGCAGAACAGCCACCTCACGTCCACCATCCTGCGCAAAATCAACCTGCGGCCCACGCGCTTTATCAGCGGGCTGCTCGATAGGCGCAGCAACGGCATCAAGGACCTGCGCCACGCCCGGCTGGTCGACGAGGACTGGCTCAGCCCGCACGCCGACGACCTGCTGCCCCCGCGCACCGTGGTGCCGCCCCTGCCCGGCGTACACTACCACGTGCTGGTGGCCTCCGTGCTGAAATCCGTGGGCTCGGCCCTGGCCGACTACTTCGGCGACGGATTGGTGGGCACCGGCAGTGCCCGCGGCACCGTCTTCGGCGACCCTGCCCTGCCCCTGGACATCTACGTGAGCACCCGAACCTTCGCCCAGCAGCACCACGGCACCTTGCTGGCCAACGAGGAGGTGTACCAGTACCTGCGGGCGCAGGTATAAGACCATTGTAAAAACAACGCCCCACCAGCGCAGGCTGGCGGGGCGTTGCTCAAAAATCTTCTCATAGCCCGGGCCGGGCAGGCGGGCAGATAGGCACCAGTATCCGTGTTGCGCTAGTGCTTTACTACACGCTTGACTACCAGGCCCTCGCGGGTGTGCAACTGTAGCAGGTACAGGCCAGCGGGCAGGTCCGCGAGGCTTATTTGCTGGCTGATGCGGCCCTGCTGCACAGGCAGTACAATGGTGCGCAGCACCTGGCCCAGGGCGTTGGTGATGGTGGCTGCTACGCTTGCCTGCTCCCGCAGCCCGGCCACTGCAACGGTCATGTAGCCGCTGGTAGGGTTGGGATACAAAGAGGTAGCTGCTTCCAGGCCCGTAGCGCGGCGGGCGGCCAGCGCAACGAAATTGGCATAGGTTTCCACGGAGTAGTTCTCGTAGCGCTCTTGCTCGGGGTTATACTCCTGGGTTAGCTTGCGGCGCAGCTGGTTGGTGGCTGTGTAAGCGAGCAGGTAGCGGTAGGAGTCTACAATTTGCCAGCTGTTGTCTATCCACTCATCTTCCTGTTCCAGCGTGGGGTTTCCGTAATCATCGTTGGTGTTGATGTAGCGGCCCTCATTCACCCATACGTTGGGGGCCGTCATCACCTGGTGCACCACCGTTGTGCTGCCGTTGGGCTCATACGTGAGCGTGTAACGCTCGTCGCCTTGCCAGGTCCCAGACGTGGCATCCCAGGTCTGCTGTTCGTAGTAAGAAGGGCTAAGCTCCTCCCAGTTATGCCAGGCAATGTTGCGGATCCGCTCGTCGTTCACGTACTTCTGCAACTCACCGTCCCAGTCCTCAAAAAGCAGGTCCGTCCACTGGTTGGCGGCGCTGAACGAGTAGGTCTGTCGGCTATCGGGCAGCCAGGCGTTGGTTTCCAGGTCGAAGTCTTCGAACACCTGGCTGGTGAGCAGGCCAGCGGGGTTATACGTGTTGGTAGTTCGGTAGCTGCCGTTAGTTTCCCAGGCGCCATCTACCCACTGCTGGTACGTGTAGAGCGTTTCGTTTCCCTGGGCGTCGTATGTTGTCTGCGAGCGGGAGCTATTGATGTAGGCCGTACCATCCCAACCCTGGTAGCTGCTTTCTGTCTCGTCGCCCCGGGAGTTGTAAGTGACCTGGTAGCGTCCGTTAATGGTGTTGGTGGCCGAATCGGTGTACACTTCCTGCGTCACCAAGCCCTGGGCGTTGTAGGTATAGCTGGTGATTTGTCCGGATACCCAGGCACGGTCCTCTTCGTCCCAATAGTGACGAATAGCCCGCCCCGGCAGGCTTACTGATGCCGTTCGCTGGTGGCGGGTGGCTTTCTGCGTGCCCCGCTGGCTGGCTTGGCGGTCAGGATGCCGCGCCTCCCGGCGAAAAAGCTTGTTGACCAATTCATCCCGCGACAGTTGCTGTGCGTGGCTGGGGCTGGCGGCCGCTAGTGCGGCAATCAGACAGGAAAAGAGTAATAGGTGCTTCATAAGTGACTAAAAATTGGTAAAAGGATCCGATCCTGTAATGTATAACACAGCCCGCACACTAGCCATTGCATCCTCCATTATTCATCCAAAATCCTGTTAATGAAGACATAAACGTTAGCTCCACGCCCAACATCAGCCTACGGCTTCTTCCCCTTACGGACACGCACCCGGCAGAAGCGCTGTTGAGGCAATCAAAGAAAAGGCCCACAACGGAGTGTTGTGGGCCTTTATCTTGGCTGTTTTGGCGAAAAGTGGTGGGCCTACCGGCGGGTTTGGCCTGCCCAGTCTGCTGCACGTACCGGCTAGCCTACCTTCAGTTCCCCAAACCCAGCCGGTATCACCACCTGCGGCAGCGTCAGGCCGGTTTCGAGGGTGGCGGGAGTAGCTTCGGCAGTCTGCCCATCTACCACAAGCGTATCGACGGCGGAGGGCAGGCCGTGCAGCACCACGCGGTAGGTGGTGTAGGTGGGCTGGTAGTCGCCTTCGATTTCCTGCTGCACGGTTAGCCCCTGGGCGGAGCCGACGACGCGGAAGCGGCGGGTGGTACGCTGGCCCTGCTCGTAGCCGTAGCCTTCGCCCCCGTCGTCGTAGAGTACGCTCTGCTCTTCGCCTTCGGTGTAGTACACGTGCAGGGTGAGCTGCTCCACTACTTGCTCGCCCACATACTGCATCACGGGGTACATGGGTACCACGGCCCCGGCGCGCACAAACAGCGGAATCCGGTCGAGGCCGGCGCTGGCCCACACTTCGGCGCCCCCGGTCTTGGGCTCGTCGGTCCAGTAGTAGAACCACTCCCCGCGCGGCAGGTACATCCAGCGGCCATCGGCCCCGGCCTGAGTGATGGGGCACACCAGCAGATGGTCGCCGAGGCTGAACTCGGCCATGCGCAGGTAGGTATCGGTGTCGGTCTGGTCGAGGAAAGCCAGGGGGCGCAACATGGGCGTGCCTTCCGTGACGTACTGCCAAAAAGTGGTGTACATGTAGGGCAGCAGGCGGTAGCGCAGCTCAATAAAGGACTTAGCCAGCTCCATGTACTGCTCCCCGAACGACCAGGGCTCCTGGTCGCCGTGGTCGCCGGAGCTGTGGGTGCGGAAGAACGGGTGAAAGGCGCCCAGCGCTACCCAGCGCACGTACAGCTCCCCGTCGGGCGTATCGATAAAGCCGCCGATGTCGGAGCCGATAAAGCTGAAGCCCGAGATGCTCAGGCGCTGGCACTGGATGTTGGCCAGCCAAAGGTGCTCCCAGGAGGCAATGTTGTCGCCGGTCCAGCCGGAGGAGTAGCGCTGCCCGCCGCTGTAGGTGCTGCGCGTGATGGTGAAAGGCCGGTTGGGATAGGCAAAGCGCTTCACGCCGTCGTTGGTGGCGCGGGCCATCTGCATCCCATAGATGTTGTGGGCCTTTTTGTGGGTAGCGGGCTGCCCGTCGTAGTCGAAGCGCACGTCGTCGGGGAAGGTGCCTTTCTCGAACACGGCGGGCTCGTTCATGTCGTTCCACACGCCCTTCACGCCGGTTTCCTGGATGAGGCCCTTAAACAGGCCGGCCCACCACTCACGCACGTCGGGGCGGGTGAAGTCGGGGAAGTTGCAGAGACCGGGCCACACGGAGCCTTTCATCAGGGGCCCGTCGCCGCGGCGGCAGAAGTAGTCCTTTTCCAGCGCCTCGGTGTACACCGAGTAGTCAGGGTCAATCTTGATGCCGGGGTCGATGATAACAATGGTCTTGAAGCCGTCCTCGGCCAGCTCCCGCACCATGCGCTGGGGCTCAGGAAAGTGCTGGGGGCTCCAGGTAAAGCACCGGAAGCCGTCCATGTAGTCGATGTCGAGGTAGATGGCGTCGCAGGGAATTTGCCGGTCGCGGAAGCCCTGGGTTATCTGCTTTACGTTGCTCTCGGGGAAGTAGCTCCACTTGCACTGGTGGTAGCCCAGGGCCCAGAGCGGGGGCAGCTCGGGCGTGCCCGTGAGGCGGGTGTACTCCTGGGTGACTTCGAGCAGCGTGGGGCCGTAGATGAAGTAGTAGTTCATTTCCCCGCCCATGGCCCAGAAGCTGGTCACGTCGGCGCGCTCGGCGGCAAAGTCGAAGTACGACTTAAAGGTGTTGTCGAAGAAGATGCCGTGGGCAATCTTCTGGTGCAGTTCCAGGTAAAACGGAATGTTCTTGTAGAGCGGGTCGGAGCCCTTCACGTAGCCGTACGTGTCGGTGCCCCAGTTGCTGTAGCGCTTGCCGCGCAGGTTCATGTTGTCGGGCTTGTCACCGAGACCGTAGTAGTGCACGCCGCTTTGCACCTGCTTGCTCATCTTCACGATGTCGTTGCCGGTTTCGTACTCGTACTCCCAGTGGAAGCCCTTTTCGTCGGCGGAAAGCAGCGTACCCGAGCGGTCCAGGATGCGCACCCCGGCGTTTTCCTTGCTGATGGTGCAGATCAGCCGCTCGGTGGTGATGCGGAAATGGTCGGGCTTTTCCTTGAATTCCAGGAACTCCAGCTCCCGGCGGGCCTGCTCGGCCGGAATGGCGTAGCTGAAGTCGGGGGCAAAGCCCCCATCGGCGGCGTAGCGGAAGCGCAGAATTTTGTCGGTAACTACATACAGAGCGAGCTGCACGCCATTGTCGCAGCGGAACAGGAAGCCTGAATCGGTGCTTTGGCAAGAAATAACCCGGCCGGGGAAGTGCTCCTGCTTCCGCGCCGCCAGGTCGTTGATCATGTAGTTGTTATCCTGGATATTATCAGCCATTGCGGAAAGGTGCGAAACAGAAAAAAGGTCGGAGCGGGCCTAGAGCGGCCAACTTTATCGTGCAAGGTAAAAACGATTAAGAGGATTTTTCGCTAACATTCGCCGTAGCTTGCGTAAAGCACGCGACAAGCTCCTCCGTTGGGGTTTTTCCTTCGTCTATTTTCACCGTTCCAGCCATGGGAACCCCGAATTTGAAAGTCTTACTGTTGGGCTGGGATGAGCCGCTTCCGGATGCGGAGGCTCCCACTCCCCAGGCGCTTGCCCAGGCCTTGGTCCCCCAGACCGACGTTACCGTACTCATGCCCCACCTGTCGGCCGAGGCGGCCCCCTTCCCGGCTTCGGCCAACGTAACCAGCCTGGGCAACCTGACGGCCGCCGAAGTACAGGCCGCAGTGGCGGCCATGCGCCAGGCCACCCCCGGCCGCACGGCCTGGAATGCCCCCGCTGCACCCTACACCGGCTCCAGCCAGGACGCCGGCCCCGGGCTGGATGAGCAGGCGGCCCCGCTGCCGGCCCCAGTTCAGCCAGCGGAGGCAGAAACGGCGACGGACGTAACGGTTCCTGCGTTGCTGCTGCCCGATGCCTTCGAAATTGAGGGGGCGGAGCCCAGCGCGGCCGAAGCCGCGGCGCTCAGCCAGGCCGAGGATAATTTAACATTGGACCAAGCCCCAGAAGCCACCCCGGAAAACATTCCGGAAACAACCGAGGAAATCAGCCTGGGGCCCAAGCTGGCCGCTGCGGCCGAGCGTGCCTCCACCGACGACGCCCTGGCTATTCTGCGCAACGAGGCCGGCGCCCCCGGCGACCTTAACTTCCGAGTGATTCAGTACGCGCGGTTTGCTACCCCGCTGGCGGCCGGCAAACAGTTTGAGGTCATCTACGCTACCGACTGGCCTACCTGGCTGGCGGCGCTGGAAATCCGGCAGCGTACGGGCCGCCCCCTGGTGTTACAATTGCACTCCCTGGCTCAGGACCGCGCTTCGGCCGACGACCGGGGCTGGATCCAGGCCCTGGAGCGCCTGGCCCTGCGCCGCGCCGATGTTGTGCTGGTGAATTCCGAAGAACTCTGCCACCGCGTGCGGGCCATCTATAAACTACCTTTGCGCCGTATGCGCGTGCAGCCAGACCCGGCCGACGCTACCGAAGTAGCCCGGATTGTGCAGGCGGCCCTGACTGAGCTGGCTGGTTCCGCGACCTGATTTTTTGCTTATGACCCCCGAACACACTTTTGATGCTGAGCTGGAACTGGATGGTGAAAGCGGCGGCGTCTACGTTCTCATCCCATTCAGCGTGCCCGATACGTACGGGGTACGCGGCCCGCTCCCGGTAAATGCCACCATCGATGGGTTTCCCTACCGGGGCAGCCTCACTCCCCTCGGCGACGGCGCGCACGCGCTGCTCGTACAAAAGCAGATCCGCAACGCCATCGGCAAAACCTGGACGCAGTCGGTGCACGTAACCCTTTCCCGCGACACCGAGGAGCGGAGCGTGGAAGTGCCCGATGACCTGGCCGCAGCCCTCTCCCGTGCCGGCCTGCGCCAGCGCTTCGACGAGCTTTCCTTCACTCACCGCAAAGAGTTTGTGCAGGGCATTGAGCGCTCTAAGAAGTACGAGACCCGCCTGCGCCGCATTTCCGATGCCGTGGAGCGCATAGCCGCGGGCCGCAAGCCGTAAGCAACGCTCTTTCAAAATCAAGGCGCGGGCACTATGACATCAAGGATGATGTCATAGTGCCCGCGCCTTGATTTTGAAAGAGCGCCTAGGGTAGTCGCTGGAGTACCAGCACCGTGCGGTTGGTCACATACAAGCTCAGCTTGTTTACGCCGTCTTCCTGGAAGGTCTCGTACACGTAGCTATTGTCTACGCGCTGGAAGCCGCCAAACGCCGCATCGTCGGAGTTGAGGATGATGCGGTAACGGCCAGCGGTGGGCACAAAGAAGCGGTAGTCGGGCACGCTGCGGTCTACGTGGAAGCTGAAGACGAATACCAGCCCACCCCGCTCAAAAATCATGACCTGGTTGGTGGCATCGATGTTCAGTTCCTGGGCCGGGGCGGCAGCCAGCAGGCGCTGGGTGCGGGCCGTGGTGACCATAGCCTTGTCGAAGGCCTGCAGGTACTGGTACTTCAGGTCGGGGTTGTCGGCCAGGCTCCACTGGCGGCGGGCGTAGTGGTGGCTCCAGTTGTTGCCGGCCCGTGGGAAATCTACCCACTCGGGGTGGCCAAACTCGTTGCCGATAAAGTTGAGGTAGGCCTCTCCTCCCAGCGCCAGGGTGCTGAGCCGGATCAGCTTGTGCAGGGCCATGCCCCGGGCCACAACGGGGTCGGGGTCGTCTTTGTGCATGTGGGTGTAGATGGACGCATCCATCAGCCAGTGGGCCAGGGTTTTGTCGCCCACCAGGGCCTGGTCGTGGCTTTCGGCGTAGGCCACGGTTTTCTCGCCGGCGCGGCGGTTGGTGAGGGTCCACCACAGGTCGCGCAGGTTCCAGTCCTCGTCGCGGGTGTGTTTGAGCAGCTTGATCCAGTAATCGGGGATGCCCATGCCCAGGCGGTAGTCGAAGCCCACGCCACCTTCGGCTACCGGGCGGCACAGGCCGGGCAGGCCGCTCATATCCTCGGCAATGAGTAGGGCGCTGCGCTTTAGCTCGCGCACCAGCGTGGCGGCCAACTGCAGGTACAGAATAGCGTCTTCGTCGGCATCGGGGCCGAAGTACTGGTCATAGTGCCCAAAGGCTACGCCCTCGCCGTGGTGCTGGTAGAGCATGCTGGTTACGCCATCAAACCGGAACCCGTCGAAGTGGAACTCCTCCAGCCAGTAGCGCAGGTTGCTGAGCAGGAACTGCTGCACCTCGGGCCGGCCGTAGTTGAACAGCTTAGAGTCCCAGCCAGGGTGGTTGCCGCGGCTGCCTTTGTGGAAATACTGCCCGCCCGAGCCATCAAAGTCCGCCAGTCCTTCGGCTTCGTTTTTCACTGCGTGGGAGTGCACCACGTCCAGCAGCACGGCCAAGCCCCGGTTGTGGGCTTCGTTAATGAGGAATTTCAGGTCCTCGGGCGTGCCGAAACGGGAAGAAGCCGCAAAGAAGTTGGCTACGTGGTAGCCGAAAGAGCCGTAGTAAGGGTGCTCCATTACGGCCATCAGCTGCACGCAGTTGTAGCCCAGGGCCTGCACGCGCGGCAAGATGGTTTCGGCAAACTCGCGGTACGAGCCCAGGCGACCTTCCTCCGTGGCCATGCCCACGTGGCACTCATAAATGAACGGCTCCCGCACCACATTGGGAATGCGAAACTTCTGGTCGGTCCAGGCGAAGGGCTCGGCCCGCCACACCTGGGCGGCAAAGTCCTTGGTTTCCTCGTCCTGCACGGCCCGGCGCAGGGTGGCCGGCAGGCGGTCTTTGCCGCTCTGGCTGGTGCGCACGTGTACTTTGTAGCGGCTGCCGTGGGTGAGGCGGCCCGCGTAGTCTTTATCGGCCAGGAAGGTTTCCCACACTCCATCGGCGCGCCGCTGCAGAGGCGTGGCGCTCCGGTCCCACTGGTTAAAGTCGCCTACCAAAGACAGGGCCTCGGCGGCCGGAGCCCACTCGCGGTACCAGTGGCCCCGGCGCCGCGCATCGTAGTTGAGGCCGAGCTGCTGGTGGGCCGATGCGAACTTGCTAAGGGAGCCGTACTGCTGCTTGATTTCGGCCAGGCGGGCCTGCAGGCGTTCCTGTCGCGCCAGCAGCACCGGTTCATAGGGGGCCAGCCAGGGGTCGTTTTCGACGAGCGTCAGGTGCGGCGTTTCGGAAGCGGCGGTGGTTGAATTGAGCGACATAGCAGTAAGGGTTTGGCCCAAAGCTACGAGGCCCGGCGAATTATGAGGAGTTTCTGCGCTTTATATCTCCAAAGGCTACTGCCGACCTTCACCGACCGACCCAGGGCAGGCCGCTACCCAAGGCATCTGGCGTCTGTGACGTTGATACTGGTTCGCAGCCGGGCCTGTATCTTCGCTTACCATGAAACGACACGCCCTGCCCCTGCTGCTGGCTTCCTTGCTGGCCTGCACTACCGCGCCCCCCGCTACCACCTCTGCTCCCACCCCACCGCCAGCTGTACCCGTGGCGGCTGCGGCGCCTGTAGTTACCGGTAAGGCCATGGTGGTTTCGGCCCACCCCGAGGCTTCCCGCATCGGCGTAGAAATTCTGCGAAAGGGCGGCAATGCCTACGATGCGGCCGTGGCAGTACAGTTTGCGCTGGCGGTGGCCTTGCCGGTGGCCGGCAACATTGGCGGGGGTGGCTTCCTCCTCTACCGCGCCGCCGATGGGCAGGAAGGCGCGCTGGACTTTCGCGAAACGGCCCCCGTGGCGGCTTCCCGCGACATGTACCTTGATGCGCAGGGCAACGTGGTACCGGGCCGCAGCACGCTCGGCCACCTGGCCGTAGGCGTGCCTGGCACCGTAGCCGGCATGGTGGAATTGCACAAGAAGCTGGGCCGCCTCCCCTGGCAGGACGTGGTGCAGCCTGCCATCAACCTGGCCACGCTGGGCGTGAAGCTGACGCCGAAAGAAGCCGCTGCCCTCAATGGCAACCAGGCCGCATTCCGGGAACTCAACGCCGGCCATTTGCCGGCCTACGTAAAGCCCCAGGGCGAGTGGCAGGCCGGAGAAGTTATCTACTACCCCGAGTTGGCGGCGGCCCTCACCCGTATCCGTGACCGGGGCCGGGCCGGGTTTTACGAGGGCGAAACGGCCAGCCACATCGTGGCCGAAATGCAGCGGGGCAAAGGCCTCATCACCCGGCAGGACTTGGTTAGCTACCGCGCCAAGTGGCGCACGCCCCTGCACGGCCGTTACCGGGGCCACGAGGTGCTCACGTTTCCGCCACCCAGCTCCGGCGGCGTGGCCCTGTTGCAGATGCTGCAGATGCTGGAGCCCTACAACCTGCAAGCTGCGGGCTGGCACTCCCTGCAGGCTACGCATTGGATTACGGAAGCCCAGCGCCGGGTGTACGCCGACCGCGCTACCTACCTTGGCGACCCCGACTTTGGCCACGTGCCGGTAGCCCAGCTACTGGAGGCCGGCTACAACCGCCAGCGGATGGCTTCTACCCTGTCCTACCGCGCCACGCCCAGCACGGCCGTAACGGCCGGCGCGGGTTTGCCGGGCTATGAGTCGGACCAGACCACGCACTATAGCATTGTGGATGCCCAGGGCAATGCCGTGAGCTGCACCACCACCCTGAACGGGGCCTACGGCAGCAAGGTAGTAGTGGCCGGCAGCGGCTTCCTGCTCAACAACGAAATGGACGACTTCAGCAGCAAGCCCGGCACGCCCAACGCCTACGGGCTGGTGGGCGGCACGGCCAACGCCATTCAGCCCGGCAAGCGCATGCTTTCCTCCATGACGCCGACCATCCTCACCAAAAGCGGCAAGCTTGTGCTAGTGACGGGCACACCGGGCGGCAGCACCATCATCACCTCGGTACTGCAAAGCATCCTGCACGTGCTCGACTATGGGATGAACGCCCAGCAGGCCGTGGCGGCCCCACGCCTGCACCACCAGTGGCTCCCCGACCAGATTGAAGTAGAAGAAGGGGCCCTATCACCCACCGTTCAGGATTCGCTCCGGGCCCGCGGCTACGTGCTGAACCCGCGCGGGGGCTGGGGCCGGGTAGATATCATCCGGGTACTGCACAACGGCCAGCTCGAAGGCGGCGCCGACCCGCGCGGCGACGACTCAGCCCAGGGGTATTGATTTAGAGCCACATTGGCCTACTGACAAACGAAAAGCCGCCCTTATCAAGAGCGGCTTTTCGTTTGTTAGCTGTTTGGCTACGACATTTTCATGTTGCCGGCGGCCGTGACCAGCAGCTGGCCGAGGTGGCGGAGCTGGTCGCCGAAGCCGTCGTGCAGGTTGGCGGCGGAGCGGGAAGCTTCTTCGCCCAGGAGCTGCAGGGTATGCGCGGCGGCCAGCTTGTCGCCGTTTTGCAGCTGGCTGCGCAGAGCTTCTACGTTGGTATTGAGGCCACCGGAGCTGGTATGCTGCCAGGCATCCAGGGCTTCCATGATTTCGGAGCCGTTCAGGTGGCCGTGGTTGATGCTATTGCCGAAGGCATTGTTGGCGGCTTCGAGGCGGCCGGCGTGGTTGTTGGCGTGGTCCATATGGCGGGAAAATGCAGAAAGCGTACGAGGAATAGGTTTCCTGTGCTTTACGCCGGCGCGGCGCGGGCTGTTGCCCCCGAGCTCAGCTTTTCTGGGTAACGCTGGTGCAGCGGCAGTTCGTAGCCCTATCTTGCCCTTTCACCCGAGCTCCCCAACCCATGCTTTCCTGTATCCGTCGCGCCCTGCCGTTGTTGCCGTTTCTGCTGCTCCCGCTACTGCCGGGGGCCCTGGCCCAGCGGGCAGGCAGCGGCCCACCCACCCAGGACCCGTTCGGGCAAAAGGAAGCCGCGGTGCCGGTGCGCAGCCTGGGCAACTACCAGAGCCATAGCTATACCAATGGCATCATAACCATCAAAAGCAACACAGGTGCTACGTTGCGTGTGCGGCCTTGGGTTGAAGGCGTCGTACGGGTCGAGTTCTTTCCTTTGGGCCAGCCCGTGCAGGAAATTACGTCGGTGAGTGTAGTGCAGTCACCGGTGCCACCTGCCCCCGAGGCGGCACGGGCCGTTCAGCGCCTAACCGGCTCGTCCAACAGCGGCGCGTTGCGCAATGAAGCCAATGCATTAGTATGGGCGCTGCCTGAAAGCTTTGGCACCTCTTACGCTACCGTCACCATTCAGAAAAACCCGCTTCGCGTCAGCTACCAGCGTGGCTCAGAAACCCTGATAGCCGAGGCGGGCGGCGCGTTTGAGCAGCTGACGCCCACCGACGGCACGGGTGTTTCCTTCCGCCTCGCCCCCGATGAGCACCTTTACGGCACCGGCTCCCGCGCCCTGCCCCTGGACCGGCGCGGGCGCAAACTTACCCTTTACAACGAGGCCCACTACGGCTACCAGAACGGCGAGCCAACCCTGAACGTGAGCTTGCCCACCGTTGTCAGCAGCCGGGGGTACATGCTATTTTTCGACAACCACGCCCCCGGCACCCTGGACCTGGGCGCCACGGAAAAGAACACCCTTGAATATCGGGCCGAAGGGCTCCGAAACTTGGCTTACTACCTCATTACCGGCGACTCCTACGCCGAAATCCTGAGCCGCTACACCGCCCTCACGGGCCGGCAGCCCCTGCCCCCGCGCTGGGCCCTGGGCCTGGTGCAAAGCCGCTTCGGGTATCAGTCGGAGCCGGAAATGTACCAGGTAGCCCGCCGGATGCGCCAGGCCGATTTCCCCCTGGATGCCTTGGTGCTGGACCTCTACTGGTTTGGGGGCACCACCCGGCAGGGCGACTTTCAGTGGGTGCAGCCCAACTTCCCCAACCCGCGCCGCCTGCTACACCGCCTCGACTCGGCCGGGGTGAAAACCGTGCTCATCACCGAGCCTTACATCATGCGCACCTCCCGCCACGATGCCCTGGTGCGCAATCAGGGTCTGGTGGGTCGAGACCAAAATGGGCAGCCCTACACGGTTGAGTCGTTTTGGGCGGGGCCGGCTACGCTGGTGGATATGTTCCGGCCCGCGGCCCGGCAGTGGCTCTGGCAGCAATACGATCGGCTCAAGCAGGACGGGGTGGGCGGCTGGTGGAGCGACCTGGGGGAGCCCGAGAATCAGCCTGCCGACATGCACTACGATGCCGGCTCCACCCGCCAGATTCACAACGCCTACGGGCAGGCCTGGGCGGGTATCCTGAGTGAAGGCTACGCCCGCCAGTACCCGCAGGAGCGACTGTTCAACCTGGGCCGCTCGGGCTGGGCGGGCATGCAGCGCCACTCCCTGTTTCCGTGGTCGGGGGATGTGAGCCGGTCCTGGAGCGGGCTGCAGGCGCAGATACCCATCATGCTGAGCATGGGCCTGGGCGGGGTGGGCTACATGCACTCCGACGCGGGCGGCTTTGCCGGCAGCATCCCCGACCCTGAGCTGTACACCCGCTGGCTGCAGCTGGCCAGCCTCGGCCCCGTGCTGCGCCCCCACGGCTCCGGGGTGCCACCCGAGCCGTATTGGTACCCCGAGCCTTACCGGAGTGCCGTGCGCCGCTTCACGCACCTGCGCTACGAGCTGCTGCCCTACCTCTACACCCTGGCCTGGGAAAACAGCCAGACCGGGGCCCCGCTTACCCGGCCAATGAATTTCGGGGAGACGCAGCTGGTAGCCTCGGGCCTGCTGGAGCCCGACGACACAACCACTCCCCCGCTGGATTGGAGCTGGCAGACAGATGCCTCCTCGGCCTGGGGCCGGGAACGGCGCCTGGTTCGGCAGCGGCAGGCCTTTGCGCGCAGCAACCAGCCGCATTTCACCAACGTCAATGACCAGTTTCTGCTGGGCTCCAACCTGCTGGTAGCTCCCGTGTTGCAGCCCGGGCAGCGCCGCCGCAACGTGGTGCTGCCGGCTGGCAACTGGGTGGATTTCGACACTCACCAGACCCTGCCCGGCAACCAGACGGTGGGCCGCAACGCCCCGCTGGCGCGCATTCCGCTGCTGGTGCGGGCCGGGGCCATTCTGCCCCTGGCACCCTACGTGCCCACCACCGCCCGCTACCGCACCGATACCCTGCGGGTGCGCTACTACGCCGACCCCAGCGTGCGCGAATCCAGCTTCACGATGTACGAGGACGACGGGAAGTCCAGGGAGGTAGCGGAGCAGTTTCAGCTGCTGGCTTTCGAAGGCAGCACCAGCACCACGGGCACGAGCCTGCGCGTGGCCGTGCGCGGCACCTACCCCGGCGCCCCAATTAGTCGCACCGTAGAGCTGCTCATTCCGCGCGTCGCCGCGGCTCCTGCGGCTATCCAGCTAAATCAAGCCGCTTTATCGGCTACTGACTGGCAGTATGAAGAAGCCACGCACGCGCTACGGGTACGTTTCCCGCTCGGTGCCCAGCCGGTGCAGCTCACAGTGCCCGGGCTGCAGCTCGATGTTACACCCGCCGCCGACCTTATCCCCGAAGTAGTAGAACTGCAGACACCCTCCAACCGCACCTTTGGGAGCAGCACCCAACTCAATTATGCGCTGTATCAGCCTGGCCACTATGTTTTGACGATTCGCAACAGCCAGGGAGAGCTGGTGAAAACGTTGCCGCTGGCAGCGGAAGCCGGCCCCCACCAAGCACCTTGGAACGGCGACGATGCCCAGGGCCACCCGGTGCCCGGCGGGGTGTACTGGGCCGAGCTGCTGGGCCAGCACCAACGCCTCGTGCTGGTGCGTTGAGGAGTTAGGACAGACTGCTCGGTGTGCTTTCGAGCCTGCGAAACCGCCTTCCAGGCTTATTCGGCTATGCTTTTGTCGGCCACTACGTCAAATGCCAGCTGGAAGTCGTTGCGGATGGCGTAGGAGCCGAGATTCTGGAAAAAGCTGCTGGAATTGTGGTTGACGCCAAACAGGGTGCGGTCGAGGCGGGCAGTGCCGGTGATGCGCAGGCGGCCAGCGGGCAGGCGCTCTACCAGCAGCGGGAACTGCACGAGCCGGGTGATGCCGTGCAAAGTAAGCTGGCCGCGGGCTGTTCCCTTTTGCACATCTTTCAGCACGAAAACCGCCGTTGGATATTTTTCTACATCAAAGAAATCGGCACCGCGCAGGTGCTCGGCCAGCTGTTCTTGCTCCTGCGCCAGGGTGCGCATGTCAAACTCGAAGCGGCCGTTGCGCGGGGTGCGGCCGTCGTATTCAAAGGTACCCCGCCGCAACAGCACGGTGCCCGTGGGTGCATAGGTACCTACCTCGGCATAGCCCGTCCAAGTGATGCGGCTCGCGGCGGAATTGACTTGGTAAGTGGAAGCGGCGGGCCGGGCCGCCGCCAGCGTGAGGGTGAGCAGGAAGGCAAGAAAGCGTTTCATAGTAATAGCAGGAAAAGGTGGGCGCAAAACTTTTACTCACGCCCGGTGCAGTAGAGAATTTAGGAGAGGAAATGGCACAACCCGCGGGCGGCTTCAGCGCACGGTTGCTTCGGTTTCAATCAGGCCCATGCCCTTGTAGAGCTTGCCGGCTTTGTCTTTGGCGAGAATGTACCAGAGGGCGTCGCCGCCGTAGAGGCGCTGGGCGCTGTCGGCGTAGCGGTAGTTTTTGGCGAAGGTGTAGGTGCGGCCGGGCATCAGGCGGCCATCCGGGCAGCCGAACAGTTCCGCAAACTCGGCGGGCGTTTCGCGCATGTTGGCCTGCCAGCCCGCCTCGCTATACCAGATAAAGCTGCCACACTCTACTATTTGCAGCTCGCCCACCTCCGAGCGCACGAAGGTGCTGTGCTTCCACACGTAGGCCCCGGGCTTGTCGGGGTTGGGCTCGGGGTAGTTGGGATTGGGCGTGTGCCAGAGCGTGAGGCCTACCGGCACCTGCCGTAGCTTGTCGGGCAAGGCGCGGCGGTGGTCGGTCCAGGCACTGGGTGTCTGGGCTTGCAGGAACGTGATAGGTGCGGCGGCCAGGGCTGCCAGCAGAAGCAAGGTTTTCATGGGCCAATCGGGGGTAGAATGAACGACCCAAAGGTGACGGGCTCCTCCTCCGCAAACGCCCCATTTTTGTCCCTGGGGCGTCCCACATTATGCAATGGGACGCCTTTTTGGCTTTATTCGCCTTGGTTGGCAACCGCGCCGGGTTGGGCCGGAAAGTCACGCGGGGCCACGCCGGTATACTGCTTGAAAATTCGGTTGAAGGTAGTTTTGGAGTTGAACCCGCTTTCGAAGGCAATGCCCAGAAGCGTCAGGCGGTGCACATCGGGCCCGGCCAGGCGGCGCTTTACTTCCTCCACCCGGTACTGATTTACTACTTCATTAAACGACTGACCCAGCCCGTGCCGGATGGTGGAAGAAACTAGCCGGGGCGCCAGTCCGGTGTGCTGGGCCAGTTCGGTCAGGGTCAGCGTCGGATTCAAGTAAAGGCGCTCCTGCTCCAGAGCTTGCCGGATGCAGGCCAGCGCCGCCGCATCAACCGTGGTGAGGGGAGTATCCGGGTTGGAAACACCAGGCGCAATGCGCGGCCCGGCCGTGAGCGTGGGTTGTTCAGTTTCCGGCTCGGGCTCAAACGACACCGCCTGCATGTCGGCCTGCCGCAGCCCCACCACGCCCACCAGAAACAGCACCACCCCCAGCAGCTCCGTGGAGTAGTCGTATTGGTAGTACAGCCCCAGAAACTCCCGCATCACCAGCTCCCCCAGCCACTGCAGGCCTACCACGCCCACCAGCACCAGCAGCACACGCAGCCACTGCAGCCGCAGCTGGGAGGTTTCGGAGAAGTTGTCGGCCAGCCACCGCCGGTAGACCCGCAGCCGCCGCAAGCACAGCCCCAAGTAAAGAAGCAGCGAAATCCAGGTTCCTATAAACTCCAGGCGGTAGGTATAGGGCCGGTGCACGTGCTGCCAGAACCAGTTTCGGTACTCGTAGTCCTGCCCGCGCAGCCACCAGTAGAGAGCGGCCTGCGCCAGCACCGGCCCAAAGTGCCACAAGTGGCGGGACTGAAACCGGAAGTCGTGGTTGACGAGACTGCGCACGTAGAAGTACAGCAGCGGCCCGAAGGCGAAGGAGTAGTAGATGGGCGCGAAATACCAGTCGGGATTCTGGCTGTAGATAGTGCCCACGCGGAAAAAGCCATCCAGCAGCCAAAGCGCAATGCTAAGCATCAGCAAAGCCAGGAAGCGGTTGGACGCACGGTTGGTGGGAGCCGCCGCCAGCAGCCCCGCCGCCAGTAGCGCCTGGGCTACCACGGCCAGCAGTCCGAGTACGAGGGGCGTAAAAGGTATCTGCATGGGCGGAGAGGAAGCTCAACGGGTTCGTGCCCCAAAATACTGTTTTCTATTGGCCAGCCGGTTCTCCGATGGGGCTCCTTCTACCCACACGGGGCCGCCAGGGCTGGTATCTTTGCTACCCCCATCTGCCCCCACCATGACTGCCAAACTTCGTGAATGGCTTCGCCGCTACCTGCCCGCCGAGGTTCTATCGGTGGTTGCCACGCTGGTGGGGGCAGGCCTGGCCTGGCGTCTGGCCCCCGGGCAGGAGTGGTGGGCGGCGCTGGCCGCTACCTGGGCGGGCAACGTGGCCTATTTCGGCTGGCTGCTGGGCCAGGATATGCGCCTGGCCCGTCGGCAGCTGCAGGCCCGGGGGCGGGGCTACACCCTGCGCAGCTTCGGCCGCAACGTGCAGGCCCTGGTCGTGGAGTTTGGGCTGGCGGAACTGCTGGATTCGCTGCTCATCCGGCCCGCGCTGATGGTGTGGCTGCCCCGCTGGCTAGGCCACCGCGCCGGGGGCATTCTGCTGGCCAAGTTTCTGGCCGACGTCACGTTTTACTTACCCGCCATTATCAGCTACGAGTTCAGCAAGAAGCGCCTGCGCCGGTTCGACGACGAGTAGTTGCTGCTGCAGCCCACCGCACCTCGGCTATCTACCTGGCTACCTGCATTCTGCTTCCGAAACTTACTTATGTGCCGGCGGTTTAATGCCGAGCTTGTTATGGTTGAGCTTACCGTGTTAAGCCAAGGCTATTATTAGAAAAATTCAATAAATATCATTTGAAAATCATCCAACCCAACATAAGCCGAATATTAATTTAATCTTATATAAATCAGCATTATTCGTATAATAAAGCCTTATATCTTAACAAAAGGGCAGAATTCTACCGGTTTTATTTCATCGATTCGATTTAAGTTTTTACTTTACTGCTTTCCTTACCACACCGTTCAGCTTTCCGCGCTCTTGTTTTAGTTTTATTATGACCGATGAAGAAAGGATTACCAGAAAAATAGCCGAAATAGCCGCCACCGCCGACCAATATCCCGCCGTAGTTATCATTCATCATGTACCCACGCAAACCGTGCGCTACCTCTCAGAGTGGGGGTTGGAGCTGCTGGGCGCTAGCCTGGAGGAGCTAACGGCTCTGGGCCCGGCTTTCTCGCCCACGTATTTCAACGCGGTGGAGTCAGATGAGTACATGGCGCGGGTTTTTCAGCTTATGTACCAGCACGAAGCTCCCGCGGTGCATACCTTCTACCAGGAAGTGCGCACCACCGAGCGGGCTGGCTGGAGCTATTACCTTACCTCCATACGCCGCCTGCTGGCAGACGACGGGGGTAATCCGCTGCTGGTGATGGGGCTGGCTATTCCGCTGCACCCCGAAAACCACTTTTCCACCAAAGTGCAGCGCCTGATTGAGGAAAACCAGTTTCTGCGCCAGCACAACGCCATATATGCTACCCTCTCTAAGCGGGAGCGGAGCGTGCTGCGCCTGCTGGCCCTGGGCCACAGCGCCCCGGAAATAGCCGACGAGCTGAACATTTCGGAGCAAACGGCCGCTACTCACCGCCGCAATGTGCGCCAAAAGCTGGGGGCCAACACGGTCTTTAAGCTGAGCCAGTACGCCCGGGCTTTCGACCTGATTTAACGGCCCAACGGCTGCTTTGCCCGACTACCGTTGGGCCGGGGACGGTGTGCCTAGTGCACTGCGTGCCCGTGAAGTTCCCGTAGCCTCGTCTTGTTCCCATTTCTTATCTCATTCCCGCCATTCCGGCGCTTTATGTCCGATTCCGTTACTTCCCCTCCTTTGCTGGTGCCGGCTCCCAGCCAGCAGCCTATTTCCCACCTGCAGCAGCGGCGCATCGACGAGGCGGTGGCCGAAATAGCCCAAACGGCCGACCTACATCCGGGCGTTATCATCGTAGCCAACCTGCTCATCGACCGGGTAGAGTACATGTCGAAACGGGGGCTGCATGAACTGCGCACCACCCTGGACGAACTTCGGGCCCTGGGCCCGGGCTACTGGGAAAAGTATTTTAATCCCGCCGATGCCGCGGACCTCCTGCCCAAGGTGTACGCCATGATTCAGAACCCGGACCCCTGGGCCTCCGTGAGTATCTTTCAGCAGGTGCGCAGCGCCCCGGACGGCAGCTACGTGTGGCACCTGAGCGCCACGCGGGTGCTGCTGCGCGACGAGAGTACCGGGCAGCCGCTGCTGCTGGTAACTTCCTCCGTGCCCATCGACCCGCTGCACCACGTCACGCACAAGGTGAGCCGGCTGCTGGAGGAAAATAACTTCCTGCGCCTGAACGGGCGCCGCTTCGCGACCCTCTCCAGGCGCGAGCGTGACGTGCTGCGCCTGGTAGCCCTGGGCCACAGCGCCCCTGAAATAGCCGACGAGCTGAACATTTCAGAGCAAACGGCCGCCACCCACCGCCGCAACGTGCGCCAAAAGCTGGAAGCTAGCACGGCCTTCGAACTAAGCCAGTACGCCCGGGCCTTCGACCTGATCTAAAGCATTATGGGGTAGTGGACTAGGCAAAATTACCTACTTCCGGGTATTGTCCCTGGCAGGGAAGAGGCGGACCTTCGAGGCTTTGTTTCACCTCTTTCTTCTAACCTATGCAAATTATTACCCGAATACGCTCATACAGTTGGGTTGGGCTACTGTCATTTTTACTACTGCCCAGCCTGTTGGTAGCACATGCCGAGGTGCCAAAGACACCGGGGGTGCACCGGGTTGCGGCCCCAACTATTTCCTCGTTTACGCCCAGCAGTGGCGCCGCTCAGACCACTGTGGAAGTAACCGGGACTAACCTGAATAATATTTCCGGTATTGCCATCAACGGCGTTGCTTACACGGGTCCTTTCATCACGGATGGCACCGGCAACTACGTTTCATTTAGCGTGCCGAACGGCGCTACCACGGGCCGTATTACCATAACCACCTCGGGGGGTACGGCTACGTCCGCCACTGATTTTGTGGTAGAGGCTTCCGGCGCGCCGGCTATTGCCGATTTATCGCCAACCAGCGGCTCCGTAGGCACCCAATTTATCATCACGGGCACCAATTTGGCCAGCGTCGACCAAGTACTGTTCGGTGGGGAGCTTTCCGCTACGTTCACCCACGATTCGCCTACCCAACTTACCGTTACGGTACCAGCCAGCCTTGTCCCTGGTACCTACGATGTTACCATAAGCGGCCCTAATGGCTCTGAAACGGCTTTTAGCGGTTTCACGGTGACCAATGCCAGCCACTCCATAACTTCCGTAAATCCCACCAGCGGATCCGTGGGCACCAACATCAGCATTTTTGGAACGGGCTTCGTGGGGTCTACGGCCGTGTACTTTAATGGCATATCGGCGAACTTCAGCGTAGAAAGCGACGAAGGAATTACGGCGCAGGTGCCCACTGGTGCCACCACTGGCCCTATCACTATAGCTACTCCCAGCGGCACCGCTACCAGCCCCAGCAACTTCACGGTAACGGTGCGGGCCACTCCCACGATCAGCAACGTGACGCCAGCCAGTGGGCCCGTAGGTACACAAATCATTATCACCGGCACCAACCTGAACACTATCCAGCAGGTGCTTTTCATTCCTGGCACAACGGCTAGCTTCACTATCAATTCTGCTACCCAGATTACGGCCACTGTACCTGCCTCACTTACGCCAGGAAATAAAACCCTTATTCTGAATGGTTCGCAGGGTTTTGCCCAAGCTTCGGGTGGTTTCACTGTTACGGCGGCCAGTACGCCGGCTATCAGCAACTTCTCCCCGCAAAGTGGTCCGGCTCAGAGTAACGTGACTTTGTCCGGCTCAGGGTTCACGGGGGCTACGGCCGTAAAGTTCAACGGCGTAGATGCGCTTTTCTTCAACGTGGTGAATGACGGACAGATTTCCGCTACTGTACCTACCGGTACTTCCAGCGGCCCGATTACGGTAACGACCCCCAACGGCACGGCCACCAGCAGCATTAACTTCACGGTAGTAGGCGACCCGGTGGTCTATTCCCTTTCGCCCGAGGAAGGACCCGTTGGCGAGACGGTTGTCATCACGGGCGAAAACTTCACGACGGGTTCGTTCGTGACTTTTGGTAATGCCGTGTTGGCCTCCCGCGTGGTTAATTCCTCCACCAAGATTACGGCAACGGTGCCGGCCGGCGCTACCACCGGGCCCGTGGGCGTAAACACCGGCGGTACGACGGGCTTTAGCCCCGGGGTATTCACCGTCACCCCCACTCCTGCGCCTACGTTCACCTTTTTCAGCTCGGGCAGTTCCGGACCATTACTGGGCCGCATCAGCCTAACGGGCACCAACCTCAAGGGCGCAACCTTGATTACCTTCAGTGGCACCAGCAACAACACCGTAGCTGGTCCCTTTACTACATCCCCCGACGGCACTACCCTCAGCAACGTGCAGGTACCGCTGGGCGCTGTAACAGGCCCCGTTACCATCACCACGGCCGGCGGCACCAGCAACAGCCAGACCTACACAGTTATTCGGGACCTGGTTATCAGCGGCCCTGGTACGTACGGTATAGACCAGGGGACTTACCGCACGGTAACTATCCGGAATGGCGGTACGGGTATGACGCTGAATGGCACCACTATCGAACAATCATTCACGGTTGAAAACGGTGGGCGCGTAGAACTGATGACGGGTGAGAACACGCCCATCAGCGGCCCTGGCACCTTTGAAGTGCAGGCTGGTGGCATTCTGGAAATCTATTATGATGGTATCTATAAGACCGGCGCGAAAGGCGTCATCCAGACGGCTAACCGTATCTTCTCCACGGATGCCATTTACGAGTTTGAGAGCATCGGTGACCAAAGCACCTTCACCGGCACCGGCCTGCCTTCTACTGTCCGCACCCTCAGCATCAGTTCCGGAGAATCAGTTATTCTTAGCCAGCCGGTATCTATTCGTCGGGAGCTGCGCCTGAACTCCGGCACCCTGGATCTGCGCGACAACCGCCTGACATTGCTCAGCGACGCGACGGGTACCGCCCTGATTGTGAGTAACGGGGGGACTCTGGAAAATAATGGCGTAACGCTTGAAATTCCGGCTACTGTTCAGCGCTACATTGACCCCAGCCAGAACGCCGGCCTGGGCTACCGCCACCTGAGCGCGCCCGTCAGCGCCGCTACCGTGGCCGACTTTGGCAGCGGCGGCACCACGCCTAAGGTGAATGCAGAATACAACACCTCCCCTACCCCCGGCAAAGCCAACCCCTTCCCCACCGTCTTCGGCTACGACCAGTCGCGGCTGGCTTCAGCCACCAATGATTTGTCGGCGTTCAGCAAGGGCTGGGTTTCGCCAGAGTCTTTGGCAGAAGCGCTGCCCGTGGGCCGGGGCTACTCCGTAAATACCCCGGCTGGCCAGACCCTGAAATTTGAGGGCAAGCCCAACGATGGCACCAAAACGCTGACGCTGGCCCGCAACGCCGGCGCTACCGCCGATGACGCCGGCTGGCACCTGGTGGGCAACCTCTACCCTTCTCCACTCGACTGGAGCAAGGTAGCCGCCGCCGACCGCCCCAACCTGGACGCCGCCATGTACGTGTTTGAAAGCACCAGCCGCTACGGCGGCGAGTACCGCACCTACGCCAACGGCGTGGGCGACAACCCGCTGATTGGCCTGGGCCAGGGCTTCTTCGTGCGCGTGAGCAAGGGCCAGACCAGCGGCTCGCTCACCTTCCGCAACACCCAGCGCGTAACCAGCTACGCCACCCAGGCGCCCGTGCGCCGCGGCTCCGACGACCTACGCCCCCTGGTGAAGCTGACGCTGGGCACGGCCCAGGGTGCCAGCCAGGATGCCCTCTACCTCTATGCCGAAGAAGGAGCTACCACGGGTCTGGATGCCAGCTTCGACGCAGCCAAGCTGCGCAACACCTCGGGCCTGAACCTGGCGGCGCTGACCACTGCAGGAGAAGAGCTAGCCATTCAGGGCCTGCCTACTCTGGCCGGCGAAGCACGCATTCCGCTGCTGGTACAGGTGCCTGCCTCGGGTACCTACTCGGTACGGGCTCCACAGTTGGCCAACCTAGCGGCCGGTACCAAAGTGTATCTGGAGGATGCCACCACCGGCCAGCGCACGGACCTGCAGGCCACCAATGCCGCCTATAGCTTCCAGGCCGATAAAGCGCAAACCTTCACTGGCCGCTTCTGGCTGAACGTAGGCGCTGCCACCCCGCTGGCTACCCGTGGTGGGGCTTTGGCCGCTACCCTGGCCGTATACCCTAACCCCGCACACGGGCAGGCTACGGTGCTGCTGTCCGCGGGCAGCAAGGCTGCCACGCTCACCCTGCACGATGCCCTCGGCCGGGCAGTGCGCTCCGCCAAGCTGCCCGCGGGTGGTGGCGCGGCTCCGGTAAGTCTCACGGGTCTGCCCGCCGGCGTTTACCTGCTTCAGGTACAGGCGGGTGCCGAACAGGCCACGCGTCGCCTGGTGGTGGAGTAACCCGGCCCTACCTACGGGGCTGCTGCCGTGCTATTCACGTCGGTAGCCCCGTTCAGTGGCCGACCGGGCTGCCTTGTTTTCTTCCCTAGTAACTCTTCATTTTGCGCATGCTACGTCACTTACTTCGCGGCCTATTCGTTGCCGCTTTGCTCTTATCCGTTCAAACAGCCTGGGCCCAGGGTGAGCCGCCGGAAGGAGGTCCGGAGCCCGATAGCCCCACCGATGTACCCATTGATGGGGGCGCCTCTTTGCTGCTGGCCGCTGGGGTGGGTATGGGCTTACGGCATTTGCGCCGTGGCAAAGCCCAGTAACCATCCCTCAAGTGCCCTGCGGCGGCCCCGCACTGCCGGGTTTGCAGCCACCCTAAAAAACAATTCCTGAAAAAGCCCCGCATGCCAGGCATGCGGGGCTTTTATTTGCAGCAAGCAAATTCATGGTTACAAGCCCCTGCTATTGGGGCAGCGCCTTATCTTCTCCGCATGAAGTCACCAGCCTTGCCTGTACTTACGCTGGAGTCGTTTCCGCAGGGGCGGGCGCGGCGGCCCTGGTACCTGGAGCGGCTGGCCCAGCACGTGGCCAACTTCCCCGGCGTCAGCCAGCCCCACGCCCACGACTTTTACCTGCTGCTCTACGTCACCCGCGGCCACGGCACCCACACCATCGACCTGGTCACCTACGACCTGCAGCCCGGGGCGCTGTTTTTCATGACGCCGGGGCAGGTACACCACTGGCAGCTGCCCTACGATGCCCAGGGCTACGTGGTGCTGTTTGAGGCCGACTTCTATCTATACCGCTACCCGGGGGGCCGGCTGTTTGAGTACCCTTTTTTCGACCACCGCCAGCCCCCGGTGCTGTATCTGCCCGAGGCGGAAACCCACATTCCCTGGCTGATGGAGCGCATGTGGCAGGAAAACACCCAGCCCGCCCCGGCCCAGGATGACGTTTTTCGCTCTTACCTGCACATTTGCCTGGAGCTGGCCGCTCGGCAATACCCAGCCGCGCCAGCCACCTTCTCGCCCGAAGAGCCCCTGCACGCACAAACCCTGCTGCGGGCTTTCGGGAGTCTTATCAACCAGCACTTTCGCACCAGCCGGGAAGTACAGCATTACGCCGACCAGCTGCACGTTTCCCCCAACCATCTGAACGCGCTGTGCCGCCGCCACCTGGGCAAAACGGCCAGTGCCCTGGTGCAGGAGCGCGTACTGCTGGAAGCCCGCCGCCTGCTGCGCCACTTCCCGGCCACCATTGCCCAGGTGGCCGACGCCCTGGGCTTTGAGGATGCCTCCTACTTCAGCCGCTACTTTCGCAAGCACAGTGCCCAGACCCCGGAGGCATTTCGCCAGCAACCGTGAGGTGCCGGCCGCGTTGATTTGTGCTAGACAAACCCGCGAATTGCCCTTACCTGGCCGACCTGCGTAGAGTAATTTTGTTTACTGCTATTCTTGCAGCTTTCTTATGGAAACTACTGATTCTACGGTCCTGGCTATTCTGCAGCAACGCTGCCCGCGCTGCCACCAAGGGCCACTTTTCTCGCATTCAGCCATCAGCACCAAGTTCACTGAAATGCCCGAGCACTGCCCCGTGTGCGGACAGGCCTACGAGCCTGAGCCCGGCTTTTACTGGGGTGCCATGTACATCAGCTTCGTGTTTTCGACGGGCATTATGCTGGTGATAGGCTTCGCGGTGTACTTTCTGCTGAACGACCCCGACACCTGGGTGTACATCCTGAGCGTGGCCGTAGCGTCGTTGCTGTTCATGCCATTTTCCCTGCGCTATTCCCGCACCCTCATGCTTTACTTGTTTGGCGGGGTGCGCTACGATGCCGCGCGGGCCCGTACCAAAAGCTAAGCGGCGCCACCCGGAGCTGACGGAAAAAGCGGTATGTTTCGCCATGTACCGCTTTGCCCTATTCTCTCTGGTCGGCTTACTCAGCCTGCTGGCCTCCTGCCAATCTGCCTACGACAACATCACCGACTGCGCCCCGGCTGCTCCCCCGCAGTACACCATCCGGCACCCGCAGTGGGCCGATTCGGCCAGCATCTACGAGGTCAATATCCGGCAGTACACGCCGGAGGGCACGTTTCGGGCGTTTGAGCAGCATCTGCCGCGCCTGCAGCAAATGGGCGTGGGCATTCTGTGGCTGATGCCGGTGCAGCCCATCGGGCAGCTAAACCGCAAAGGCACCCTGGGCAGCCAGTACTCCATCCAGGACTACCGCGCCGTGAACCCCGAATTTGGGACGATGGAGGACCTGCGCCACCTGGTGGGCGAGGCCCATAAGCGCGGCATGCACGTAATTCTCGACTGGGTAGCCAACCACACCAGTTGGGACAGCCAGCTGGCCCGGCAGCACCCCGAGTGGTTTACCAAGGGCCCGCAAGGGCAGTTCGTGCCGCCCGTCGCTGATTGGCAGGACGTCATCGACCTCGATTACTCCAAGCCAGAGCTGCGCCGCTACATGCAGGAAAGCATGGCGTACTGGGTGCAAGAGGCCGACTTCGACGGCTTCCGCTGCGACGTAGCCGGCCTGGTGCCCATGGATTTCTGGGTGCAGACGCGCCAGCTCCTGGAAAAGCGGAAGCCCGTGTTCATGCTGGCCGAGTGGGACGAGCTGCACAGCCCGCCCTTCCTCAAGAAAGACGAGTTTGACCCCAACACCGGTATGCTGGAAAAGGCCTTTGATGCCACCTACGCCCTGCGCATGCGTTACCTGCTCGACAGCATCAGCCGGGGCCGGCAGCCGCTGGCCGCCCTGGATGCCTACCGCGCCGTGGAGCGGAGCCGCTACCCGGCCAGCGCCTACCTGATGTATTTCACCAGCAGCCACGACATCAACAGCTGGGACGGCACCGAGTACGAGCGACTGGGCAAGGATGCCCTGCCCCAGGCCGTGCTCACCGCGCTTTTGCCCGGCATTCCCATGGTGTACAGCGGCCAGGAAGCAGCCCTGAAAAAGCGGCTGCGCTTTTTCGACAAAGACACTATTCCGTGGCGGGATTATCCGCTGCAGGACTTCTATACCAAGCTGCTCCAATTAAAAAAGCGCCATCCCGCCCTGCGCAATGGCGACGCCTGCAGCCAGTTTGCGAAGCTGGAAGACGGCAGCCCGAAAGTGTATGCCTTCCTGCGCCGCAAGGCCAAAGCCGCCGTGCTCACGGCCGTGAACTTCGACAGCCAACCCCACGAGCTGGCCTTGGGCATCGTGGCCCCGGGCGTGTACCGGGAGCTGTTCAGCGGACAGGTATTGCGCCTGGGTGCGGGCTCGAAGCTGCTGGTGCCCCCACACGGCTACCGCGTGTATGAGCGCCTCCCCGACCCGCCGCGGCAGGGCCTGTGGTAGCTGGTAAGGCGGCCGCCAATAACCCCGGTGGCTGCGGGTCGTTCAAACCTAGCAAACACCTTTGCTATGTCTGCCCCAGAACCCCTGCACCCGCACAGCCACCTGTTCCAAGTTCGTCACCCGGAGTGGGCGGCCAATGCCACCATTTATGAAGTAAACCTCCGCCAATTCTCGCCGGAGGGTACCTTTCGAGCCTTCGCGGAGCACCTGCCCCGGCTGGCGGCCATGGGCGTGAGCATCGTGTGGCTGATGCCCGTACATCCCATCGGCGAAGTCAACCGCAAGGGCACGCTGGGCAGCCAGTACGCCGTGCGGGATTATCTGGGGGTGAATCCGGAGTTTGGCACCCTCGACGACTTACGCCATTTGGTGCAAAAGGCCCACGCCCTGGGGCTCAAAGTTTTGCTGGACTGGGTGGCCAACCACACCAGCTGGGACAACCCGCTGGTAGCCCAGCACCCGGAATGGTACCAGCACGATGCCCGGGGCCAACTGGTGCCGCCCGTGCCCGACTGGACCGACGTGGTAGCCTTCGACTACGCCCAGCCGGGACTGCGCCGCTACATGACGGACGCTCTACTTTACTGGGTGCGCGAGGCGGATATCGACGGGTACCGCTGCGACGTGGCCGGGCTGGTGCCCACGGATTTCTGGGACGAAGCGCGCCTGGAGCTGGATGAAGTAAAGCCCCTGTTTATGCTGGCCGAGTGGGACGAGTTATACCCCAGCGGGGGCCTGAGCTGGGCGGAGTTCAACTCCGATACCAAGCTGCTGGAACGGGCTTTCAACATGACCTTCGGCCTGCGCCTGCATTATTTACTCGACCACATTGCCGAAGACAAGAACGCGCTCAGCGACATTGACATCTACCTCGCGGCCGAGCGGGCTAAGTATCCGCCTTCGGTGTACCTGATGCACTTCACCAGCAACCACGACGTGAACAGCTGGGATGGTACCGAGTACGAGCGGCTGGGGCCAATGGCGCTGCCCTTTGCCGTGCTTACGGTGCTGCTGCCCGGCATGCCCCTGGTGTACACCGGCCAGGAAGCGGCCCTCAACAAGCGGCTGGCGTTCTTCGACCGGGACCCGGTAGACTGGCAGGAATATCCCCTCCAGGACTTTTACACGCGCCTGCTGCAGCTCAAGCGCCGCCACCCGGCCCTGCGCAACGGCGACCCGACCAGCCGCTTCCTGCGCCTGGAAACCGCTCCAGAGCTGTATGGCTTCCTGCGCCGGAAGGATGCAGCAGCAGTACTTTGCGTTGTCAATGCTGCTCCGGCTGAGCGCACCTTGGTTTTACCCGAATTAGCCGCCGGCACTTGGCTGGATGTATTCAGCGAACAGCAGCTGGAGCTGCGCGCCGGGGACGTAGTAGCAATTCCCGCCCAAGGCTGGCGGGTGCTGGAGCAGGCCCCGTAGTGGGGCCAAATCAGTAACCGGTAATTCCCGGCCAATGAGGCGCTTACCTCCAACTGCGCCATTGTACAAATTTTTGCCTTGACATATATTGATATGTATATTTTTGATTTATCTTCCTCTAAAAGTGTACTTTTGCTTTTCCTTGGGAGCTTACCCCGAAGCTATGCAGCGACAAACAATAACAAATCCAACCAGAGTATACCCCTCCCGGCGGCTCCGTAAGCCCTGGCTGATCGGGCTACTGCTGCTGGTTGGTATGGGCATAACGCTGGTACTTGATTACGACATTGACCAGACCGTAACGGCCGAAGACGAACAGTATATTCAGCTGTACCTGCAGGGTATTCCCTCGGGCCCGGCCTCGGCGCAAACCTACGAGCAGCAGCTAGCCCTGATCAAAGCAGCGCAAAACGTGGTGCTCACGCACTCCGCTACGGGGGTGGCCATTGCCCTGGGTCAGCCCCGGGAACCCAAGGACGTGTACACGTCTCACCTGGGTTTGTGCTACGACCGCAGCCGGGTGCTGGAGAAGATATTTATGAAGCTGGGTTACCAGACCCGGCACGTAACCCTCTTTGCCGATGTGCCCGCTTTATCAAAGCTCCAGGAGCTGACTACCGCGGGCGTGCCCAGTCATGCTATTACGGAAGTTCTCACCAAAAAGGGCTGGCTGGCCGTTGACTCCAACCACCGCTGGGTAGCCATTGACGCGCAAAGCCAGCCCTACTCCATGGAGAACCTGCAGGCTAAGCTCCGCGAAGGGAAAGCCAGCGTCTGGCTTACGCAGCCGGAGCACGACTACCAGCAGTTCTATTCGAAGCCCTGCACGTTTATTTATGGTCTGTACTCCCGCCACGGCCAGTTTTACCCTCCCTACACTCCTGGCATTCCCGATTATAACCTGCGGGAGCTTCTCTACAACTTCTAAGCTGGTTGGACTGCTGCGCCTTGCTCCGCTCATGAAAATGCCCTGGGTACTCTCCCAGGGCATTTTTGCATCTGATAGCCGGCCCTGACCAACCGGTCCCAGGCTGTTGCCAGCGGTTTTTGCTATGCAACCTGCAACCTTGAGCGCCGCTCAGGGTCCGTTTATTTTGTTGTTAACTCAATACAATGCGGGCATTTGGCGTTCTTTGCCTGGCCCTGAAACCGACACGCCACCTGCTTCGGGCGGCGCTATTGATGAACCCTTTTTAAGCAGCACCACGTTGCGTACCTATGGCAACTTCCAGTAAACGTACCCGTCCTCGCGCAGCCGCTGAAACCACTGCGCCTGCTCTCTCACATGCCGATCAACTACAGGCGCTCCACACGCGGGAGGAAGGCAAAACTGTTATGTACAAACAGGATGCCTGGGGGCACATTGAAACCCGTTTCGTTCGAACTCAGAATGTGGCAGCTTGGGAAGCCAAAGGCTTCTTTGTACGCTAGCCGGTCCCACTCTACTTTCTTTTTTATCCAAAGCCCCTACCCCTGGTTGGGGCTTTTTCTATGCCCATCGTTTCAGCCAGCACAGCCACTCTGCCGCTCGCACTTAGACTCTGAGGCAATTGGCGACTTTTTTTACACTTTTTATAAAAATTTTTAGCAGGTCGTATTGATAACTTTAAGTTATAACTAATAACAACAGGTTATTTTACAGGAATTCTGTTTGCCAGCTATAGTCTCTCACTGGTTTAGGGTGGCGTGAAAACTGAATCTGCACGACGAGGAACTGTAAAAAGCCTGAATAAGGGCTATTGAAGTCAATTATTGTTGTCGTGCAGCCATGATTCTGAAAATGACTGCCTGACTTCGAACACGGCTGAATCGGCAGGTTTGGGTATAAAGTTTAGTTATGAAAAGTAGGTCTGACACGTACCCTTTTCAGGGCTTAAAGAGGCATTTCTCAGGGTCTTGGGCCCGGAAACGGCTTGTATTTCAAAAGAATCCTCCTCTACATTTGTCGCACTACTCTTCTACAAAACAGAGAAGATGGGATGTACGCAAAGCAGAAACGAACCTGGCTTTGCTACGCATCGGTACGCTGGGATAACCCTGAAAACCGATGAAGGCTTCGTCCTATTAAAGCAAGTTGCTATGAACCTCACTGGCCCTTCTGCTGCTTATTTCGCCACTCCCGAGTTGGTAGAGCGGTGTTGTTGCGGCGCAACTGCTGTGTTCGTCAGCCAGGGAGCCGCATAACTGCCAGCATACCGGCACACCGCTTCCTGACCCAGGTAAGCCACCTTCCCGACAAGCATGGGGTGTCCGGCTGCAGGGTGGCCTAAGCCAAGCTGGATTGCACTTTTTCCAGGCGGCTACTTATAGCCCGGATTACCGACACGCTGTTTCCTACTAAGGTCTGTAACTGGAAAATCCGTCCACTACCTTCCTCTGGGTTTACGGCTGCGACCTGTACTTGCCGCAGCCTACCAGACGGAAAACCGGCCCTTTAGCGCCTCTGGAGCGCACCGATGAGCAAGCCCTTAGCCTGGTAATTGTTCTATTTTCTCAGCCACGGGCATCGGCCTGCTGACTGCTTGCGCTTTACGCCCTCATACCGCCTTTCCCTTGCCCTATGCAAGCCGAAAGCTACATGGGAGTAGGTAGGCTCAGCGGCAGCGCAAGCCAAATCCTTTCATTCCCGAACACCTGATAATTCAAAGTATCCGGTAACCCGGCATACCAGGCTTACTCGCGAAAACTCAGTTAGGGTTTGCGCGGAGCCCTGCGCATGGCAACAGGCAGCGCATGCTTCGGCTGACCCTATCACACCCTTCCTCTCTTCTTTTCATGAACTACTCTCTACTTCCTATTGTGCTGGCACTGGGTACCGTTGGGGCGCCGTCGGCAAGCAGCGCTCCACGGCCAGGTCACTACCTGGTTGCGGTAACGCCTGTAACCGGAAAGGTGCTCGACGAAAATGGCCAGGCCCTACCCGGCGTGACGGTGCGGGTAAAAGGCACTGCTACGGGTACTACCACGGCTGAGAACGGGGAGTTCAGCCTCAGTGAAACCCCAGAAAACGCCACGCTTATCTTTTCCTTTATCGGCTATAAGTCCCAGGAAGTCAAAGCCGGGCAAGCTGGCAGCCTGACGGTGCGCCTGGTGCCGGACCAGGGCCAGCTAAACGAAGTGGTAGTGGTGGGCTACGGCACCCAGCAGCGCAAAAACCTGACGGGCTCCATCGTGAAGGTTGACCCCACCGATACCAAAGAGCTACCCGTGGGCAGCTTCGACGCGCAGCTCCAGGGCAAAGTGTCGGGGGTGCAGATTTCTTCCAACTCCGGGGTGCCGGGCGGGGCCGTGAACGTGCGGGTGCGCGGGGCCACCACCATCAACGGCTCCAACACGCCGCTATATGTGGTGGACGGTGTATTTATGAACAACAACAGCCTGCAAACCATCAGCACCGGGGGAAAAGCCTCGTCGCCCATTGCCGACCTAAATCCGGCCGACATTGAAAACGTGGAGGTGCTCAAGGATGCCGACGCCACGGCCCTATACGGGGCCCGGGGCGCCAACGGAGTTATCCTCATCACCACCAAGCGCGGCAGCTACAACCAAAAGCCGCGGGTGAGCTTGAACGTGTCGCAGGGCTGGGCCAAGGCGGCCAAGCTCTGGGACCTGGCTACCGGGCCGGAACATGCCCAACTCGTCAACGAAAACTGGCTGAATACCACTGGATCTACCCCGCACACCTACGAAAACCGGCCCTACCGCCCCGTTTCGGAGGGTGGCCGCGGGCTACCGGAAGAGCAACCAACCTACGACCGGTTGGGGCAGATATTTCGCACGGCCCGTCTGCAGAACTACGACCTGGCCGTGACCGGGGGCAGCAGCAGCACCCGCTACTACATTGGCGGAGGTTATACCAAGCAGGAGTCTATTCTGCGGCCCATCGACTTTCAGCGCGCCAGCTTCAAGGTGAACCTTGATCAGCAGATTTCCGACCGGGTGCAGATTGGCGTCAGTAACTCCTTTTCGCGCACGTACCGCAACGAAGGGCGCGCCGGGGACGGCCCCGCGGGCGGCTTGCTGCAGGCCGCTTTGCACACGCCCACTCTGCTTTCGCCCTACGATGCCAACGGGCGGCTGGTAGGCCGCGCCAGCTTCGACAACGTGGAGCTGCTCATCAACAACTACGACGTCAACTCCACTAGCCTGCGCTACATCGGCAACTTGTACGGCGATGTACAGCTGCTGCCCACTCTGAAGTTTCGCACCAGCTTCGGCGTGGACTACAACAACTACGACGAAGAGGAATACTGGAACACGCTGCTGATTGCGGGAGCTGGCGTAGGCGGCCTAGCGACGTCGAGCATCACGCAGTACACCTCCCTGCTCAACGAAAACACGCTCAACTACCGGCAGCAGTTTGGCAAGCACGGCCTGGGGCTGCTCCTGGGCCAGGGCCTGCAGAGCGACACAAACGGCCGCACCTTTGCCCAAGGCACGGGCTTCCCCAACAATGCCTTTAAGGAAATATCGGCCGCTTCCGTCACGAGCAGTACCCGGAACTGGTCGGGCTACCGGCTAGCCTCCTTTTTCGGCCGGGCAGACTACAACTTCGACGACCGGTACCTGCTGAACGTGAGCTTCCGGGCCGATGGCTCCTCCCGCTTCGGCAAGAAAAATCAGTGGGGCTACTTCCCGAGCGTGGGCGCCGCCTGGCGCGTGAAGCAGGAAAGCTTTCTGCGTGACGTGCCCGTGCTCAGCGACCTGAAGCTGCGGGCTTCGTATGGGCTGACGGGCAACCAGAACGGCATCGGCAACTTCGCGGCCCGGGGCCTGTGGAACGGTGGGGCCAACTACCTGGGCGCGGCCGGCATTGCACCCCAGCAGCTGGCCAATGCCGACCTGAAATGGGAGCAAACCTCCCAGGCCAACGTGGGCGTGGACGTAGCTTTCTGGGACGGACGCGTGGCCCTGGAATTCAACGCGTACTACAAGTACACCAAGAACGGCCTGATTCAGCTCACGAAGCCCGCCACCACCGGTTTCCCCTACTACTGGGCTAATGCCGTGGAAGTGAGCAACAAGGGGGTGGAGTTTGCCCTCAACACCGTGAACGTGCGGCAGGCCGATTTCAGCTGGAATACCAGCTTCAACATTGCCAGCAACGCCAACAACATCGAAAAGCTGGCCACGCCCACCAAATTCGGCAGCCGCGACCTGATTCTGCAGCAGGAAGGCCACCCCCTGTACTCGTTCTGGGTGTACAAGCAGCTGGAGGTAGATCCAGAAACGGGCAACGCCGTGTACGATGACGTGAACCGCGACGGGAAGATTACGGCCGCCGACCGGCAAATTGTGGGCAGCATCTGGCCCAAGTTCTTTGGCGGCCTGAACAACACCTTCACGTACCGGGGCTTCGACGCCAGTGTGCTGGTGGCCTTCCAGTACGGCAATAAGGTGTACAACCACAACCGCTTCTTTGGGGAAGGCGGCGGGGCCCGCGACGAAGCCCGCGTCATCTTCGCCAGCAACCTGGACCGCTGGCAGCGGCCTGGCGACCAAACTGACGTGCCCCGCCCCGATGGCATCAACGTGAACAACTACCTCGATGGGGGCAGCCGCTGGCTGGAAGACGGCTCGTTCATTCGGCTGCGCAACGTGAGTGTGGGCTACACCCTGCCCGAGCGCCTTACCCGGGGCCTGCACGGCAGCTCCATTCGGGTGTACGCCCAGGGCACCAACCTGGCCTTGCTCACCAACTACTCCGGCCTCGACCCCGAGTCGGCGGCCAGCAGCGACGCCAACCAGCAGGGCATCGACCTGGGCACTCCCCCGCAGCCGCGCAGCCTGCAGATAGGCATCAGCGCTACTTTCTAACTCTTTCTTCGGAAGGCTTCTGCCGCGCGTTACCGCCCAGCATTCCGGAACCAAAAAACCAGAAACCAGCATCATCATGTCTACCGCCTACTTAAAAACCGTCGCTTTTTTCGCTTCCATAGCCGTAGCCTTCAGCGTATCGGCGTGCGCGGACTTTCTGGATGTAGAGCCCCGCGAATCCATTGCCGATGACCTAACCGTGACCGACCAGAAGTCGGCGGCGACGGCCCTGAACGGGGTGTACAGCGCCCTGGCCAGCGGCGGCTACTACGGCACCAGCTTCCAGAGCATCGGCTACCTCACCGGCGACAACGTGCAGTGGACGGGCACCCAGTCGCAGGTGCAGGAGTTCATCAACCACAACGTGCGGGCCGATAACTCGACTATCAGCACCGTGTGGTCGGCCATTTACGTGACCATCAACCGCGCCAACCACGTCATCAGCAAAGTGCCCGCCGTGACGGACCCGCTGCTGACGGAGGCCCTGCGCAATCAGTACGTGGGCGAGGCTTACTTCCTGCGCGCCCTGGCTTATTTCGACCTAGCCCGCACCTTCGGCGGGGTGCCCATTATCACGGAGCCTACCTTATCGGCTACGGCTAACCAGGGCATACCGCGGGCTACTCAGGCGGAAACCTACGCCCAGGTGCTCCGCGACCTGGAAACCGCCGAGCCGCTGCTGCCCAACCCGGCCACCGTAGCTACCAACGACCGGTACCGGGCCACCCGCAAAACGGTGTGGGCCCTGAAAGCCCGGCTATACCTGTACCAGCAGAACTGGGCCCTGGCCGAGGAATACGCCACCCGCCTCATCAGCGACAACGCTAACTACCAGCTGGTAGCGCCCTTCAACGCCTGGTTTACGGGCAACGTGCGCGGCACCCGCGAATCGGTGTTTGAGCTGTTCTACAACGGTACTACCGAAGTGAACGGCCACCGCGGGCAGTGGCAGCCCACCGTGAACGGCGGCACCCGCCAATGGGCCCCCAACCAAGCCCTGGTTTCGTTGCTGACCACGGAGCCCAACAATGCCGCCAATGGACGTAGCGCGCTGATTGCCGCCGTGAACAATACCACCTGGTACGGCAACCTCTACTACCGCAGCCCCGGCTCCGACCCCAGCTACATTTTCCGCATTGCCGAGCTGTACTTGATTCGGGCGGAAGCCCTGGCCCAGCAAGGCAAGCTCCCCGAGGCTCTGGCCGACCTGAACGCGGTGCGCGGCCGGGCCGGGCTGGAAGCCAGCCCGGCCGCCACTCCGGAGGAAGTGCTGCTCGCCATTGAGCAAGAGCGGAGACTGGAGTTTGCCCTGGAGCCCCACCGCTGGTTTGACCTAGTTCGCACGGGCCGCGCCACGGCGCTTTTCAAAGACCCGCTGGATGTCAACGCTCCGCTGCCCAGCTTCCGCTTGGTGCTGCCTATTCCTATCAGCCAGCTCCAGGTAGATGCGGCCCTGAAACAGAACGAGGGCTACTAGGCCGCTATTAGAATTCTATTCAGAACGTCATGCTGAGCGAAGTCGAAGCATCTCTACCGAACGATTTAGCTTGAACGAAGCGGTAGAGATGCTTCGGCTCCGCGGACGCCAGATGAAGCATGACAATTCCCAAACACAGGAATTGAATTTTCTGCTACCTCACACCACTACTCCCATGAGCACAACCCTTTCACCCGCCGCGCCGGCCTCCGTAGCTGGCTTGCCCATAACAGCGCCCTCTCCAACCGCCGAGGCGCCGTGGTCGGAGTTCGAAAAAGCGGTGTTCCGCCTGGCCTTCCTGTACTTTTTCCTACAGATACTGCCCCTCGACTGGAAATACTACCGCGACGTAGCCGCCAACTGGCACGGCTTTTCGTTCGGGGACATTTTCCGGCTGGCGCATTACTCCCCCCGCGTTTTCAACGGGCCCGACTCCTTCGTGAACTGGGCCGTGGTGGCACTGGTAGCTGTGGTGGGCGCCATCATCTGGAGCTTTTTTGACCGTCAGCGCACGGAATACAACACGCTTTACTACTGGTTGCGCGTGCTGGTGCGCTACCGGCTGGCGGCGGCCCTGCTGGCCTACGGCTTCCTGAAGTTCTTTCCGCTGCAAGCCCCGGCACCTTCGCTCAGCCACCTGAACACGCATTACGGGGACCTGAGCAACTGGAAGATTTTTGCCCTGAGCCTGGGCATTGTGCCTTCCTACCAGTCATTTCTGGGGCTGGTGGAAATTACGGCGGCCCTGCTCCTACTCAACCGCCGCACCGCCAGCATTGGGGCCTTCCTGAGCTTGTCGTTTCTAGGCAACGTGTTTCTTTCCAACCTGGCTTATGAGGGCGGCGAGTACGTGTACAGCTTCTACCTGATTGCGCTGGGTTTGCTGGTGCTTTGGTACGATGCCCGCCGCGTGAACGACCTGCTCACGCTGGAGCGCCCGGCCACTCCCAACCGCTTTCGGCTGCGGCTGCCCGAGACCTGGCAGCGCACCACGCGACAGGGGCTGAAATGGGGCTTCGTGCTGCTGTTTGTGGGTGTGTATGGCACGAAAACTTACGCAGCTTACCAGCGCGGCTCCTACCACTACCCCGCCGCGACGGGCCTGGCTAATGTGGCCGGCCTCTACAACGTGCGCGAATTCCGGCTGGCCGGCCAGGTACGCCCTTACTCGGCCACCGACCCAGAACGCTGGCAGGATGTGGTGCTGGAAAAGTGGAATACACTCAGCATCCGCTCGAACCAGCCCGTGGTGCTCGACCACAGCAACACCGAAGCCATTCACGCCCAGGACGCCGACCGCAACTTCGAGTATGCCGGGGCGGCCGGCCGCCACTACTACGCCTACCAGCTCAGCCCCGATGGGCAGACGCTGACTTTGCAAAACCGCAACCCGCTGGAAGGCCCAGGCAAGCTAACCCTGCGCCTCACCCGCCCCGACGCCCGCACCCTCACGCTCAGGGGCACCGACGAGCAGGGCCGCGACCTGCAGGTGGTGCTGGAAAAGCGCGACAAGAAATACCTGCTCGAGGAAGCCACCAAAACCGGCCGCCGCGGAGGCCTGAAGCTCTAGGTTCTCTTCACCTGAAACGACTACTGCTATGTCTACTACTTCTTTCACCGTCGCGCCGGCCCCCGACACCCTGATAGCCCCAGCCACCCGCTCCGGGTACGCGCCGCCCACTAAAGCTACTGCCAACCGCCAGCCCTGGAAACCCTGGCAGCGCGTACTTTTCAGAGTAGCCTTCCCATTTTTCGTGCTCATGTCCTTGCCCAGCGACCTGGGCTGGTACAAGAACCTATTCACCATCGACTGGCTGCACGGACATTACCGCGACGTGTACGACATTGCCCGGTTCTCGCCCACGTTCTTTCTGCGGGGCGGAGCCGAAGACGGCACGCCGGCCTTGCTGGGCTACGACAAGTGGTTTATTGCCCTGGGCATTTCGCTGGTCATTGGGCTGATCTGGACGCTGCTTTCCCGCAAAAAGGAAGAATACGAGGTGCTTTATTACTGGCTGCGCGTGATTGTACGCTTCCGGGCCGGCATCGGCATCATCGGGTTCGGCTTCACCAAGGTATTTCCCACCCAGATGCCCTACCCGTCCCTTGGCCTCCTCAACAGTGACTTTGGCGACATGACGGCCCAGAAAATCTTCTGGCTGCAAATCGGTATCGTGCCCTGGTACCAAGTGTTTACGGGCGTGGTGGAAGTGCTGGCCGGGGCAATGCTGTTTTTCCGGCGCACCACCTTCCTGGGCGCGGCCCTGCTGCTGGGAGCCCTGGGCGACATTGTGTTCGTAAACTTTGCCTACGACGGTGGCGTGCACGTGTACAGCTCCTACTTTGTGCTGTTGGCAGCCTTTCTGATGGTGCAGGACATTCCCAACCTCTACAACCTCCTCATTCGGGAGCAGTACACCGTGCCCCAGCACTACCACCCTACGTTCCGGGAATCCTGGCTGCGCTTTACCCGCCTGGGACTGAAGGTGGCTACTTTCGGCATCTTTCTGGTGTACCTGACTTACCTCGAATACCTCAACTTCACCTTCGACCCCTACAAGCAGCCGGCCCAGAAAGGAATTACTGAGCTGCGCGGACTTTACAACGTGGCCGAGTTTCGCCTCAACGGGCAGGTGCTGCCTTACACCCCGCTCGACAGTGTGCGCTGGCAGCAGGCCACCTTCGAGAAGTGGACTAGTTTTACCTATAAAGTAAACCGGCCGCACAAGCTCGACCTCTCCAACGGCGGCGGCGCGGCCATGCGCGACATCAACCGCACCTTTGAAACTACGGGCCTCGCGGGCGGGCAGCGCGTATTTTACTATGATGCTGACCCGCAAACCCGCACGCTCTACCTGCAAAGCAAAGTGCGCACCGGCAAAGACGAGCGAGGCCGCCGCCGGGAGCAGGAAAAAGCAACGGCCCAGGTGCGGGGCAGCAGCATCCCGGCTAGCCACAGCAATGGCTACGGCGGCGACTATGGGGGCAGCTACGTAGGCGGCAAAGAGGCCCAACAGCAGGCGCAATACCAGGCTTCTCTGGCCAGCTGGATCAGCCTGGAGGCCCAGGACCGCATCGGCGACGAAACCCAAAAAATCGACGCCCGGGCCCTGAGCACGCGGCGGCAGCGGGGCATCAAAGCCGAGCAGAAACCCGAGCAGCGTGACCGAATGACGCTAACTTACCGCACCACCGACGGGGGCCGGCATGTGGTGCTGCGCGGCCTCAACGAGCGGAAAGATTCCCTCTACGTCGTGCTGGAGCGCGTAGATCGAAAATACACCTTGTCGGAATCGACGCTGTCGGCCGGCCAATACTAAAAGCTGATGCGTAATCCTGAGTATGATGCGGTAGTGGTGGGCTCGGGCCCGAACGGGCTGGCGGCGGCCATTGTGCTGCAGCAGGCTGGCTTGTCGGTGCTCTTGCTTGAAGGCAAGGACCAGCTGGGCGGCGGCCTACGCACGGCCGAGCTGACTTTGCCCGGCTTCCACCACGACATCTGCTCAGCCATTCACCCGCTGGCGGCAGCCTCGCCCTATTTCCAGACCTTGCCCCTGGCTCAATACGGGCTGGAGTACATTACCCCGCCGGTAGCCGCCGCGCACCCGTTTGACGACGGTACGGCTGCCATGGTGGTCAACTCCCTGGCCGACACGGCCCATAGCCTGGGCGTTGATGAGCAGGCCTACCAGCAGCTGTTGGCGCCCGTAGTAGCCAGCTGGCCTCGCATTGCCAACGATGTGCTGGCCCCGCTGCGCTTTCCGAAGCATCCGCTGGATCTGGCCCGGTTTGGTTTCTCGGCCCTGCAGCCCGCTACGCTGCTCGCCAACCGTTTCCAGACCCGGGAAGCGCGCGGGCTGCTGGCGGGCATGGCGGCCCACGCCATTCAGCCGCTGCAAAATCTGACGACCTCCGCTATTGGCCTGGTGCTGCTGGCGGCGGCCCACCGCAAGGGCTGGCCTTTGCCCAAAGGCGGCTCTCAGTCTATTGCCAATGCCCTGGCTGCCTACTTCAGGGCCCTGGGTGGGCAGATAGAAACCGGCACCTTCGTCCGGTCGCTGGCACAGCTGCCGGACGCCAAGGCCGTGCTGCTGGATGTGACGCCGGCCCAACTCCTGCAAATGGCCGGGCACAAGCTCTCGGGCATTTATGAGTGGCAGCTGCGGCGCTACCGCTACGGCATGGGCGTGTTCAAGGTAGACTGGGCACTGGATGCTCCCATTCCCTTTACAGCTGAGGGCTGCCGCGAGGCCGGGACGGTGCACCTGGGCGGTACCCTGGAAGAAATTGCGGCCAGTGAAAAGGCGGCTGCCGGCGGCGCCCACCCCGACAAGCCCTTTGTGCTGCTGGCCCAGCAAAGCCTCTTCGATGCTACCCGCGCCCCGGCCGGCCAGCACACGGCCTGGGCCTACTGCCACGTGCCCAACGGCTCGACCCAGGACATGACCACGGCCATTGAGTTGCAGATTGAGCGGTTTGCCCCGGGGTTCCGGGAGCGAATTATCGGCCGCCACACCTTCAATACCGCGCAAATGGAAGCGCACAACCCCAACTACGTGGGTGGCGACATCAACGGCGGTCTGCTCGACCTCACCCAGCTCTTTACCCGGCCAGCCTTGCGGGCTTCGCCCTACCGCACGTCCCAGACGGGGCTGTACCTGTGCTCCTCGGCCACCCCGCCCGGCGGGGGCGTGCACGGCATGTGTGGGTACCACGCCGCCAGTCGCGCCCTGCGGGACATCTTCCACCTGGCTCCGCCCCCACTCTACCAGGAAAGCGCCGCCCCGGCGCTACCCCACCGTTAACCTCTCTCATTTGCTTTCGACGCCTCTTTTCTATGTCAACTGCCGTTAAATCTGTTCCTGTTAAAGCCACGTTCACCCTGCACGAAGATTGGGTAGTAGTGGTGCTAGGCGCCCTGCTGATTGGGCTTTCCCTGTCGGGCCTGCCGTTTGCTGTGCCGGTGTTCAACTGGGATACCGCCGCCGACTTGACCGGCAAAGTGCTTAGCCCCGCCAATCTGCTGCTGATATTAACCCAGTTTGGGTACCTGGCAGCAGTAGCGGCCGTGGGCGCCTGGCTTACCAACCGGCCGTTGCAGCAGTACGCGCTTGGCTTTCCCACGGTGTATTTGCTTACCCTGGTGGCCCTGGTAGCGGCGGGTAGCAAAACGGCGCGTAACCTGGGGTTAGAGGCCGTTATTTTCAGCTTGCTGGCCGGGCTGCTCATCGGCAACCTCTTCCGCCTGCCCGACTGGCTGCGGACCACGCTCACGACGGAGCTGTTCGTGAAAATCGGGCTGGTGCTGCTGGGCACCAACGTCATCTTCACCGATATTCTGAAGGCTGGCTCCCTGGGACTGGTGCAGGCGCTGGTGGTGGTGCTGTCGGTGTGGTACTTCGCGTTTTGGCTGTGCCGCAAGCTGAGGGTGGATGAGGAGCTGACGATGATGATTGCCAGCGCCGTATCCATCTGCGGGGTGTCGGCGGCCATTGCTACCTCGGGCGCCATCAAGGGCGATGGCAAGAAGCTGTCCTACGTCATTTCCCTGGTGCTCATCACCGCCATTCCGATGATGCTGCTCATGCCCTACGCGGCGCACTGGCTGGGCCTCTCCCAGGAAGTAACGGGGGCCTGGCTGGGGGGCAGCATCGATACCACCGGCGCGGTAGTGGCCTCCGGTACGCTGGTGGGCGAAGAGGCCCTGAAAATCAGCACCATCGTGAAGTTTTCGCAGAATGTGCTGCTGGGCGCGGCCGCCTTTGCCATTTCCATGTACTGGACCTACACCAGCCACCCCAACGCCGCCGAGCCCGATACCAAACCAACGCTGGGCGTGATTTGGGAGCGGTTTCCCAAGTTCGTGCTGGGGTTTGTGGCCGCTTCCCTGCTATTCTCCTTCGTGCTTTCGCCCGAAACCACGGAGGCCGTGAAGGGTGGGCTGAAAAGCGCCCAGGGCCTTTGGTTTGCCCTGGCTTTTACCAGCATCGGACTGGAAACCAACTTCAAAGACTTGTTTAAGCACGAAAACAAGAAGCCGCTCTACGCCTTCCTCCTGGCCCAAACCTTCAATATCTTCATCACGCTACTCATTGCTTCCCTGCTATTCCGGTAGCAGGCGGTGCTTTCTTTCCTTAGCCTAACTTTTCAGCTGTGTCCACCCGCCGCTTTGCCATTCTTACTTGCATGGATGCCCGCCTCGACCCCACGCGCCTGCTGGGGGTGCCCGAAGGCAGTGCCCACGTCCTGCGCAACGCCGGGGGCCGCGTCACCGACGAAACCCTGCAGGCCCTCCTCCTTTCGCATCAGGTGCTGGGCACCCGCGAGTGGTTTCTCATCCAGCACACCGATTGCGGCATGCGCCTCTCGGATGAAATGCTAGCCGCTGCTCTATCCGACAAGGCCCCGGTTATCGTTACGGGGGCACCCGCATCCTTCCCCGAGCTGCGCCAGGCCGTGGTCGAGGACCTGGCGCGGGTGCACCGCCACCCCCACCTCCCGGTTGGCGTGCGGGTGTTTGGGTACGTTTTCGATGTGCGCCACAACCAGCTCTTGGAAGTGCGGCCCATCCGGGTTGCCCGGGCGTCCGCTTCCCCTAGCAGCGCTTCCTGATGGCTAACTCCCAGAAGCTTGATCTGCTCATGCTGGCTGCCCACCCCGATGATGCCGAGCTAGGCTGCGCGGGCACCCTGCTGCGCTATGCGGCTGCCGGGCGGAAAGTAGGCGTGGTTGACTTGACCCGGGGCGAGCTGGGTTCCCGCGGCTCGGCTGAGCTGCGCGACGAGGAAGCCGCCGAAGCTGCCCGCATTCTGGGTTTGCACGTGCGCGAGAACCTGCGCATGCGCGACGGTTTTTTTCGCAACGATGAAGAGCATCAGCGGCGCATCATTGAGGTAATTCGCCGCTTCCGGCCCGAGCTGATTCTTACCAATCCCAACATCGACCGGCACCCCGACCACGGCCGCGCCGCCGACCTGGTGCATGACGCTGCCTTCCTGGCGGGTTTACCCAAAGTCCAGACCCAATGGGAAGGCGAGCCGCAGGCGCCCTGGCGGCCCCGGCTCCTGCTTCAGGCCATCCACAACAGCTACGTCCGGCCGGATATTGTGGTAGAATATTTCCGCCTTCTGGGAGCAGAAGCTGGCGGCCCTCACGGCCTTCCGCAGCCAGTTTTACCACCCGGAGTACCAGTCGGAGGAAATCAGCACCTACATATCCACCCCCGACTTTCTGGGCGTGCTGGCCGCCCGCAACCGGGAGTTGGGCAGCTACATTGGGGTGCAGTTTGCGGAAGGCTACACCAGCCGGCGCCCCCTGGGCCTTGATGACTTGTTTTTGCTGCGCTAAGCCCGCAATGACGTGGTCAGGCCGTAGTGGGAGTTTGAACCCCGGCTTAGCGGTACAGCCTTAAAGCAGTGCGCGCCCGAACCATAATGCGGCCACGGTGCCGGCCCCCGCCAGGGTATTCAGCAGGTTTACTACATTGTTGGACAGGATGCCCCGCCGCTCTAGCGTGGCACCCAGCACCGAATCCGTCAGGTTGCCTACCGTGCCGGCCACCGGCAGCCACCACAGCCAGGGGCCGTAGCCCGCCGCTAAGCAGTAAATGGCCGCCAGCACCACGCTCCCTGCGGCTCCCAGGGCCGTGCCTTCCAGGCTCACCACCCCATTCTCGCCCCGCGTGTCGGGCCGAAAAGTGAGGATGTTCACGTACCGGGTGCCGTACACGTTGCCCAACTCCGAAGCCAGGGTATCGGCCGTAGCGGCGGCAAAGCTACCCGCCAGCATGAGTAAGCCCAGGGTGGCAAACGCCGGAAACAGCCAGCTCAAGAGCCCCAGCAGCCCGGCCACGCCGGCGTTGGCCAGCACCTGCCCGGCCGTGCGCCGGCCGCGGTTTTCTTCGGCCAACCCCAGTCGGCGTTTATCGGCTACCCGCCAGGCGGAGGCTGCCGTGCCCAGAGCAAAAAACAGCGCCAGCAAGCCCAGCCCGAGGTATCCGGCACCCAGAAAAATAAGCAGGCCCACGGCCCCACCCGTCCAGACGGCGGCGCCCGTGAGCTTGCGGGCCCGGTAGCTGTAGCTCATGCCCAGGCCCAGCAGCACAAGCACCGGAACCAGCTGAAAAAGTACGGTCATGGCCGGAAGATACGGCGGCCGAGCGAAGACGCTAGGTAAACGCTGCGCTGCCGAAAACCTCGGCAGCCACCCATACAAAACCGGCACGGAGTACCGGCTGGTTGTCTCAGCCGATACCCCGTGCCGGTAGCACAGTTCACTGGTTATTGCCAGCCGCCGCCCAGGGCCCGGTACACGTTCACCGAGGCGTTGAGCTGCTGCATCTTGGTTTCAATCAAATCAAACTTTGATTCCAGGGCGTCGCGCTGGGTGAAGAGGACTTCGGTGTAGTCGGCGCGGGCCGAATTGAACAGGCTGTTGGAGATATTAATGGAGGTGTTCAACGCCTGTACTTCCCGAGCCTTAGCCTTGTAGCTGTTCTGTAGGTTGCTGATGTTGGCCAGCTGGTTGGCAACTTCGATGTAGCCATTCAGGATGGTCCGCTCGTAGTTGTACACGGCCTGGGTTTGCCGCGCGTTGGCCGAGTAGTACAGGGCCTTGATGCCGTTCTTGTTGATGAGCGGAGCCGCCACATTGCCCGCCAGCATGATCAGCATCGACTCCGGCGCATTCAGCAGCAGCCCGGGCTTCAAGGCCTGCAGCCCAAGCCCCGCATCAATGCTCAGGCGCGGGTAGAAGTTGGCGCGGGCCACCTGTACATCGAGCTTGGCGGCCGTCAGGTTCTGCTCGGCCTGCCGGATGTCGGGGCGGTTTTGCAGGAGCTGGGCCGGCACGCCGGTTTGCACGACCTTGGGCACCAGGTCGGTAAAGTTCTGCGCGTTGCGCGCTACCGGCTGCGGGTAGCGCCCCACCAGGAAGTTGATGCGGTTTTCCGTTTCCGTAATGCGCTGCTGAATCAGGTACTGGCGGCTGGTGGTGTTCTGCACTTGGGCCTCGAAGCGCTGCACGGCCAGCTCCGTCACCCGGGCCGCATCTTTCTGCAGGCGCACGGCCTTCAGCGCATTGGTCTGAATGCCGATGTTCTGCTGCAGAATGGCCAACTGGTTATCGAGGGCCAGCAGCTCGTAGTACGAGGTAGCAATTTCCGCTACCAGGTTGGTCACGGTGAAGTTCCGCCCTTCCACCGATGCCAGGTAGCGGTTGGTAGCCGCCTGTTTAGCGGTGCGCAGCTTGTGCCAGATGTCCACTTCCCAGGAGGCAAACGCCCCGGCCTGGAAGTTCGTCAGTGGGTCGGGGGTGGGCTTTTCGTGGATGGGTACGTTTTCCTCCGTGGCACCCTGCAGGGTGTAGCGGCCCACCCGGTCGGCGGCGGCCTGCACGCCCAGGCCTACCGTAGGCAGGTACTCGCCCTTGCGGGCGCGCACTTCCTGCCGGGCAATGTCAATTTCCTGCTGGGTGATGTTCAGCTCCTGGTTGCGTTGCAGGGCCGTGTCAATGAGGGCAACGAGGTTGGGGTCGGTGAAGAACTCCCGCCACCGCACCTTGCCGGTGTTGCTGGCCGAGTCCGGGGCGGCGCCCGTGAAGCTCACGGGCACCGCACGGTTTTCCTTTTTTACGGCCAGCTGGGGCGTTTTGCAGGCTCCTACCGCGAGGGCCAGGCCTGCTGCGCCCAGGTAGTTATACAAGCGTTTCTTAAGCATAAGGCTCCATTTCTTCCAGTTGCACGCGGGGCTCTACGCCTTCGAGGATGGGGGCTTCGTTTTCGTCCCGAATCAGTTTGCTGTTGCCGGCCAGCGTGCCGAAGAAGTAGTACAGGCCGGGGATGATGATTACCCCGAACACGGTGCCGAACAGCATGCCGCCCAGGGCCGAGGAGCCAATGGTACGGTTGCCGATTGCTCCCGCGCCGGTAGCTACCACCAGCGGAATCAGGCCGGCAATAAATGCGAAGGACGTCATCAGGATGGGGCGGAAACGTACCCGCGCGCCTTCAATGGCCGCGTCGCGGACGCTCATGCCTTCCTCGTGCTTCAGGGCCGCGAATTCCACAATCAGTACCGCGTTTTTCCCCAGCAACCCGACGAGCATGACCAGGCCCACCTGGGCGTAGATGTCGTTGGCCAAGCCAAATATCTTAATGAACAGGAAGGACCCGAACACGCCCGCTACGAGAGAGAAGATAACGGCCAGCGGCAGCAGGAAGCTTTCATACTGCGCGGCCAGCACCAGGTACACGAACACCAGCACGACCAGGAAAATGATGGTCGACTCGTTGCCGCGGCCTACTTCGTCCTTCGACAAGCCGCCCCAGTCGATGTCGTAGCCGTGGGGCAGGTCCTGGGCCACTTCCTGCACCGCCTTGATGGCCTCGCCCGAGCTGAAGCCGGGAGCTGCGCCGCCGCGGATGGAGGCCGTGGTGTACATGTTGTAGCGGTTGATTTCGTTGGCACCCTGGGTCTTCACAATCTTCATGAAGGCCGAGAAGGGCACCATTTCGCCTTTGTCGTTTTTGGCCCACATGTTCAGCACGTCTTCGGGCAGCTTGCGGTACTCCGGCGAGGCCTGCACAAACACCTTGAAGAAGCGCTGGTACTTGATGAAGCCCAGCTCGTAGGTGGAGCCTACCAGCACCGACAGGGTGTTCATGGCGTTGCCGATGCTCACGCCCTTCTGCATGGCCAGGTCGTTGTCAATCTTGAGCTCGTACTGCGGATAGTTGGCCGAGAAGAAAGTAAATAGGCCGGTTAGCTCCTTGCGCTTCTTGAGCTTGGCCATAAACTCGGCATTCACTTTTTCCAGGGCTTTGTAGTCGCCGGAGTTGGTTTTGTCGAGCAGTTGGAGCTGGAAGCCGCCCGCCGCGCCGTAGCCAGGTACTGCTGGTGGCTCGAAGAACTCGATGGTCGCGCCCGGAATTTCGTGGGCCTTTTCCTCCAGCTTTTCGATAATTTCAGCAATGGACTCCTTGCGCTCTGACCACGGCTTCAGGTCAAGCAGCAAGGTACCGGCGTTGGAGCCGCGGCCTTCGGTGAGTACTTCGTAGCCCGCCAGCGAGGAAATATTGGCCACGCCGGGAATGTCCTTGGCTAGGCCCGCGAGGCGCTGCGACACGGCGTTGGTTTGCTCCAGCGTGGTGCCCGGCGGGGTTTGCACGATGGCGTAAATCAGGCCCTGGTCTTCGCTCGGGATAAAGCCCGCCGGCAGCTTGGCCGTAATGGCCCAGATGCCCAGCCCAAAAGCAATGAGCATTACAAAGGTGACCACGCGGTTTGCCACAATGCGCTGCAGCAGACCGGTATAGGCGTTGGTAAGCTTTTCGAAGCCGCGGTTAAACCAGTCGAAGAAACGCTGCAGGGGCGTCTGCTTCTTGGGCTGGCCGTGGTGGTTTTTCAGGATCATGGCGCAGAGCACCGGCGTCAAAGTCAGCGCCACCAGACCCGAAATCACAATAGCCGTGGCCATGGTGATGGAGAACTGCCGGTAGAAAATGCCCACCGGGCCGCTCATGAACGACACCGGGATGAACACGGCCGTCATCATGATGGTGATGCCGATGATGGCCCCGCTGATTTCGCCCACCACGAGGCGCACCGCGTTGTAGGGCGAAAGATGCTCCTCCTCCATCTTGGCGTGCACGGCCTCAATCACCACAATGGCGTTGTCCACCACAATGCCAATCGAAAGCACCAGGGCAAACAGCGTAATCATGTTGATGGTGAGCCCAAAGGCCTGCATGGCCATAAAGGATCCTACCAACGACACGGGCACGGCCAGGGCCGGGATGAGCGTGGAGCGCCAGTCGCCGAGGAATAGGAACACCACCAGGGCCACCAGGATGAAGGCGTCGCGCAGGGTGTGGATTACGTTCTCAATCGAGGCGTCGAGGAAGTTCGACACGTCGTAGGTGATTTTGTAGTCCATGCCGGGCGGGAAGCTCGTTTTCTTGAGCTCCTCCAGCTTGGCCTTCACTTCTTTAATTACGTCCGAGGCGTTGGAGCCGTAGGTTTGCTTGAGCACAATAGCCGCCGAGGGATACTGGTTCAGGTTGGAGTAGATGTCGTAGTATTCCGAGCCCAGTTCCACGTTGGCCACGTCGCGCAGGTGCAGGCTTTCCCCGTTGGAATTGGCCCGCAGAATCACGTTTTTATACTGCTCCACGTCGTTGAAGCGGCCCTGGTAGCTGAGCACGTACTCCAGGGACTGGGCGCTTTTGCCATCGGCCCGGCCGATACGACCCGGGGAGCCAATCACGCTCTGCTCTTCCAGGGCCTTCATCACGTCGTCGACGGAGATATTGTAGGCGCGCATCCGGTCGGGCTTGAGCCACACGCGCATGGCGTACTGCCGGCTGCCCAGGATGCTGGCGCGGCCAATGCCGTTGAGGCGCTGCAGCTCGGGTATCATGTTCACCCCGGCAAAGTTGAACAGGTACTTCATGTCCGTGTTTTTGTCTTTCGAGTACAAGTTCACGTACATCAGCATGTTGGGCACCACGCGGTTCACAATCACGCCCTCGCGCTGCACCAGCAGCGGCAGGCGGTTGAGCACCTGCGCAATGCGGGTATTCACGTTCACCACGGCCTGGTCGGGGTTGGTGCCCAGGTTGAACACGATTTGAATGTTGGCCTCGCCGGCCGATACGGCGTCGGAGGTCATGTACTTCATGCCGGGCACGCCGTTTACGGCCTGCTCCAGCGGAATCAGCACCGACTCGGTCAGTACCTTGGCGCTAGCCCCGGGGTACGAGGCACTCACCATCACCAGCGGGGGCGAGATTTCCGGGAACTGCGAGGTAGGCAGCTGGAAGATGGCCAGCGCGCCCATCAGCAGGATGGACACCGAGATGACGATGGCAAAAACCGGCCGTCGAATGAATTTACTGAACATAGAATGGCTGTTCTTTTCGTGGAAAAGGTCATGCCGAGCGGAGCCGGAGCACGTCTGTCTCAGGCTACCTCAATCGGGAAAACAAGGCGAGGGAAATGCGTTGGCTTCGCGCAGCACGAAAGGCTACTTCAGGCTGTGTCCTACTCGGCAGATACTTTCAGGTGCGAGATGACACCCTGCGGGGCGGTAAACGTGGAGGCTATTTTGTCGCCGTCCTTCACTTTGCGCAGGCCTTCGAGCATAATCCGGTCGTTGGCCGTGATGCCGGATTTGATGACGTACAGGTCGGGCATTTCCGAGGCAATGCCGATTTCCTGCTGGTGCACCACGTTGTCTTTGCCCACCACAAACACGTACTTCTTCTCCAGCACCTCAAAGGTGGCTTTCTGCGGAATGATGAGGGCGTTTTTCAGGGGCACCGTCATCAGCACCGAGCCCGTTTCGCCGTTGCGCAGCAGGCCTTTAGGATTCGGGAAAGTGGCCCGGAAGGCAATGTTGCCGGTTTCGTTGTTGAAGTCGGCCTCAATGGTTTGCACCACGCCGGTCTGGTCAAATTCCTCGTTGTTGGCCATGCGCAGGCGCACGTGCGCGGCCTTGTCGCTGGCTTTGGCGTGGGCCTGGTAGGCCAGATACTCGGCCTCAGGCACGTTGTAGTACACCCACATCTTGCTGTTATCCGACAAGGTGGTGAGCAGGTCGCCCTCGTCTACCAGGGAGCCTAGCCGGGCCTGGAAATGGTCCATGATGCCGGTAAACGGCGCCCGGATGGTGGTGAATCCCAGGTGGGTCTTAGCTAGGTCAACTTCCGCTCGGGCCTTGTCCAGCTTCGCTTCCGAGAGGGCCAGCTCGTTGCTGGACACGACGTTGCCGCTGGCCAGCTTTTTCGTGTTCTGGTACTCGATGCTCACGTATTTGGCCTCGGCCTCGGCTTTCTTCAGCTCGGCCTGGTAGAGCAGCGGCATGATCTGGAACATGAGCTGCCCCTGCTGCACGCGCTGTCCTTCGTCCACGAAGATTTTCTGGAGGTAGCCTTTCTCCAACGCCCGCACCTCAATGTGCTGGAAGGCGTGAATCTGGGCCACGTACTCCTTGGTGATGGTCGTATCCTGCTGCAGCGGACTGGTTACCAGATACTTTACCTTTTCTTCTTTGGCCTCATGCTTCTCGGCGCAGCTACTCGCCCCGTACACGATACCCACGCTCATGAGCGTGAGCAGAAATCTTCTTTTCATAAAGCGCAGTAAGTGCCTTCCAATGTGAACGGCACAAAACAACCCCCAGACCCATGAAGACCGGATGAAGCCTCTTATTTTCTACTATTTGTCGGTTTACCGCGAAGAATTCTAGCCGCGCCTACTTAGTAGCCGCCGTCTTACCGGGCTTGAATACTAGCCGAAAGGCCTGCAAAGCCGCCGGATGATAAATAGTGGCGTGGGTTTCTTCCGGCATGGCCTTGTAGTGCCAGGTAAGCGCCGGCCGGGCACTTTTTAGGCCTGCCGTAAAGCGGCGTGTAGTGGGTGCCCCCAGGGCATCCTTACTGAAAGCCACATACAGCGTCTTGGCTGGCCCTGTGTAGCTGCTCAGTCGGCTACCGGCCTGCTCGGCTAGGCTGCCGTTGTTCCACCACACGCTCGGGTCGAAGGCCAGGTAGGTGTCAAACAGGTCGGGCTCCAGCAAGCACGTTTCCACCACGAACAAGCCCGCCAGTGACTCGCCTACAATGGCGGTTTCCTGGGTAGTGCGGTAGCGTTGGCGGATGGCCGGCATCAGCTCGGTGCGGATAAACTTGCGGAAGGCGGCCGACCCGCCCACGCGCGGGGCTATTTTCAGGTCTTCCGCGTTTGTCGTCGGCCCGGTCATATCACGCCGGCGCGCGGTATTCTCGATGCCCACCAGGATGAAGGGGCGCATGGTGCCGTTGCCGGTGCCCACCTGCACCAGGCCGGCCACGTGCAGGAAGTCCTCGGCCATTCCCCCGTCGGGCATGTACAGCACCGGGAGTCGCGAGGTAGCGGAATCGGTGTAGGCCGCGGGCAAATACACGTTGATGCGGCGCGTTTCTCCCAGCGTAGCCGATTCTAGTGTAAACGTCTGCCCAATGGCCAGCGGCGCGGCGGGTGCCTGGGCATAAGCAGCAAGGCTACCGATTACACTCAGCAGGAGCAGTATCAGCGGCGACCGAAAAAGCAGATGGTGCATCAGGCAGGCTTTAAAAAGGAAATGTATCAGAAACAGGTTGCTGAACGTCGGTTCGGCTTACCTATCCAGCAAGTTAGCTGATGATAACCAGCACGAGTGGGCAATACGAACCTGTCGTGGCTGCCGTTCAATGGAAAGGAACAGGAAAAACTGCTTAGCGGGTCCGGCTTTTTCTCTGGATAGGCTCCTTCACCCCACCTTTCGTTAGCCTTAGGCCATCTACTTTTCCGCGCTTGTTGATCAGAAACTCCACGGTTCGGTCGGGCTTATCCGGTCGAAAAAACTTCCGCCCAGACTCCGGCACCAAGGGCGTGTTCAGGTCCTGCAAATAGAGCTGACCGTTGGCATAGCGGATAGTTACGCTGCTATACTGCCCCGCCAGCGCCGCCAACTGCTCCGGCGCCACGCTGATGGCCCGGTGGACGTAGGGCAACTCCACGTCTTTGCCAAATAAGATGCCCGCCAGCCCGTAGCTGATCCAGTTTGACTCGGCCTCGTTGTTAGACAGCACCGTCACCAGAATATCATCCTCCGGGTACCGGTCCCAGGTAGTCATGGCCCCAAAAAAGCCCCCGCTGTGCGTGAGCAGGGCATGGCCGTGGTTGTAGTACGGATTCACGAACAAGCCATAGCCATACCGGTCGAGAAAGCCGTTGCCCGCAAACCGTTGATTGTGGGGCGTGGCCATGAGGGCCTTGGAGGCTTCCGAGAGCAGTTGCGTGCCGCGCAGCGCCTGGTCCAGCCGGGCCAGGTCGCCCACAGTGGAGTACAGCCCGTCGTGCCCCACGTTCAGGCCCCAGTTGATGTAGGGGTTCTTGACGAAGCTCTCCCCTTCCTGGTAATACAAGCGGGCCAGTTGGGGAACCAGGACGGTGTTGCTGTTCAGGCCGGTACTGGTCATGCCAGCCACATCCAGGATATGGCGCTGCAGGTATTCGCCATACGGGAGGCCCGAGGCCTTTTCAATAATCTGCCCCAGCAGGTAGTACCCCACGTTGCTGTAGCCTACCCGCGCGCCCGGGGCAAACTGCACGGGCAGGCGCTGGATTACGGCCAGGGCAGAGTCGCGGGAAACGTTCGTATAATCCAGGTACTGCGCTTCAAAGTCGAGGGCCAGGCCCGCGGTATGCGTCAGCAGCTGGTGCAGGGAAATAGCGCCGCCGTTGGGGAAGCCGGGGAAAAACTTACTGAGCTTATCGGTAAGCTGTAACTGGTCCCGCTCCGCCAACTGCAGAATAGCCAACGCCGTGAAGGTTTTGGTAATGGAGGCCAGGGCAAACTTGGTATCTACGGTGTTGGGCGTGGCCCATTCGTAGTCGGCCAAGCCGTATGCCTGCTGTAGCAGCACCGAGTCGTGGCGGGTAATGAGCACCACCCCGGCAAAGTGGTTGACGGCAGCCTGCGCCTGCATGTAGGCGGCTAGCCGTGGCTGCACCGTGGGCTGCGCTGACGCTTTATTGAGACCCAGCCACCAGCCGAGCATCAGGCACCAGAGGAGCTGCTTCATTTCGGTAGCGCGCAATTTCCGATGATTTTAAGCAGTACCTGCTCGAACTGTTGCAACTCGGCCTCCGTCAGGCCCGCCAGGGCCGTGCGCTGGTTAAGCCGTATGGTGTCGCGCAGCTGAGCCAGAATATCTCTGCCCTGAACCGTAATTCGCAAGGCAAACTTGCGGCGGTCCGTGTCGTGCAGGTGCCGGGTGAGCAGGTTCTTTTTAATCAGCAGATCAATGATGCGGGTAATCGAGGCTTTGTCCTTGAATACCCGCTCCGCCAGTTGGTGCTGACTAAGCTCCGGGTGCTTATCCAGCACAATCAACGTCAGGGCCTGGTCTACGGTCAGGTCGCTCATCACGGCATCAACGTTGTGTTGGCAAAGCCTACGGTAGGTTTTGATGGCTTGCTCAAGGGTATACAGCAGGCTTTGCGTGGGGGTATCAACTAACATAGCATCTTGTTTGATACAATAATAGTTGATATATCAACTAAGTAGATCTTCCCTAACTTCTTTTTCTTTTTTCTCAGACATTTCCCTTTATAAATCAGCAAATTATCAGTAAGCAAAACACCCTTAGTTGCTTCACTTAAGTTTATGCTTTCCTGTAGGCAAGGCTGTAGCTGTTGTAATGCACGAAAAAGCCCCGCCAAATAAGCGGGGCCTTCTTGAAACTTGTTGGGCTTCAACCAACACTAAGTTAGCGCAGGGCAGCGGCTACGGTAGTAGCCAGTGGTGTGGTGGGGCGCCCAATCAGCCGCGAGAGTTGCCGGCTTTCATCAAACAGGGCCCCATGAGCGGCGGCCACATCCCAACCGGCAATGGCCTGCGCCAGACCTTCGGGCAGCCCAAATCCAGCCAGGGCGGCCGCATAATCGGCTCGGGGCAGGTCGCGGTACGGCAGGTCGCGGCCCGTCTGACGGGATACTTCCGCCGCCAGCTCGGCCAGCGTGAAGGAGTCGTCGCCGGCCAATTCATACGTTTTGCCTTCGTGGCCGGGGCTCGTCAGCACAGCTACTGCCGCCGCGGCAAAGTCGGCGCGGGCGGCTGCCGAAATTTTACCCTCCTGGGCGCTGCCAATAAATGCGCCGCCTGCCAGGGCGCCGGCAATAGAGTTGGTGTAGTTTTCGGTGTACCAGCCATTGCGCAGCAGCGTGTAGGGAATCCCAGCGCTTTTCAGGGTTTCTTCGGTAGCGCGGTGCTCATCGGCCAAGCTCAACTCCGAGACGTCGGCGTGCAACAGGCTGGTGTACACAATATGTTTTACCCCATTCTGGCGGGCCGCCTCAATTACGTTGCGGTGCTGAGCGGCGCGCTGGCCTATTTCGCTGGAGGAAATCAGCAGCAAAGTGTCGACGCCGGCGAGGGCCGCCGCAAGGGTTTCGGGCCGGCTGTAGTCGGCTTCCCGGACGGCAACCCCCAGGTCGGTGGCCTTGGCGGGCGTACGCACCAGGGCTACTAGCTGGTCGGTGGGTACTTGGGATTTGAGCTGCTCAACAACGAGGCGGCCGAGCTGGCCAGTGGCGGTGGTAATGGCAATGAGCATGATACGGTAGCTAAGAAGTGATGGAAAAGCCAAAATTACTTCCTATACTTACCAAAAGTAAGTACGCACAGAAAGGTTAGTATGAAAAAAGTGAAAATAGTTTCGGGAGCCGGGCAGGAAGGGTTATCGGGAAAACTGCTGCGCGGGGACTTGCTTTCCGCCGCCTGCCCCTCCCGCATCATTCTGAAGCACATGACCAGCCGCTGGGGCGTGTTGGTATTGATTTCTCTGGAAGGAAATACCCGTCGCTTCAGTGAGCTGCGCCGCCTGATCGGGGGCGTTAGTGAGCGGATGCTGGCCCAGACGCTGCAGTGGCTGGAAGCCGATGGCCTGGTGAAGCGCGTAGCGTACGAGGTGGTGCCCCCGCACGTGGAGTACAGCCTCACGCCCCTAGGTCAGGAAGCAGCCGCCAAAGTCCGGGATTTGGCCGACTGGATTGAAGGCAGCTTACCCAGCCTGATGCAGCACTGGCCTGCAGGGATGCTGACCGAGGCGGAAGAGTAGCCTTCCGCATCCCCTACCGCAGCCCGCTCCCACGTGACGGCTACGCCGAAAAACCAGGGAGCGTTCATTGCAGTCAATAGCCTGCAATGAACGCTCCGGGCGGCTCTACTATTCAGCGCCGTTTTGCGCCGGTCCTTAAACTCCTGCTTTTCCACCGGTTGGTCGTTTAGCAGGAGTTGAGGCCCATGCCCACCCTGTGGGCCGAGTGCCCTGCTCCCGGGTCGGGCCGAGTTGCGGAACTGGCGGCGTTGTTTCGGCGGGCTTGTTGGCGCAGCTGGTCAGCCGCAAGTAGCCCGAGCACAGGACAATGAGAAAAAAACGGGAAGTCGTGTATCGTCGCGTTGAGGGGCGCCCAAGCCGTGAAACCAGCCGGCTCAGGCTCGCTGATGCCCAAGGCCGCTACTTTTAGGGCAGGAGTGAATTATGCAAGATTATGGGAAGATTCCGTACCAACCCGGGCCGGATCAGTTCGTTCCTTTGTTGCGTGAGCTTACGTGCTGCCTAGGCAGTTTAGACAGCTTTACGGCCACGCTACCTTTCTTATGGAACCTGCCACCAAAACAGAAACCCTCGATATCGAAGGCATGACCTGCGCCTCTTGCGCGGCCTTCGTGGAAAAGTCGCTTAGCCGCACGCCCGGCGTACAGCGCGCCGTGGTAAACTTTGCCACGGAAAAAGCCACCATTGATTACCTGCCCACGCAAGCCAGCCCCGCCAGCCTGAAGGAAGCCGTGATTAGTGCCGGCTACGGCGTGACGGAGCGTGCCCCCGCTACCAGTGCCACCGACCGCCAGGCGGAAATCGACCGGCAGAAGGCCCAGGCCTATCAAAAGCTCAAACGCCGCTTCTGGGTGGCGCTGGGGCTGGCCGCCCTCATCATGCCGCTGAGCATGCTTATGCTCTGGCCCGCTATAATGGCCCGCATCAACATGCAGGCACTGAACTACGGCCTGCTCATCCTCACGCTGCCGGTACTGCTGTACAGCGGGCGTGAGTTCTACTCCTCAGCCTGGAACAGCTTCCGGCACCGGGCCGCCAACATGGATACGCTTATTGCGGTGGGCACCGGGGCTGCTTTCTTCTACAGTGTGGCTGCTACCGTCGTACCGGGCTGGTTTATGCGCCAGGGCATTATGCCGGAGGTGTACTACGACACCACGGCCACCATCATTGTCCTCATTCTGCTGGGCAAGGTGCTCGAAATGCGCGCCAAGACGCAGACTTCCGCCGTCATGAAAGCCCTGCTGGGCCTGCAGGCCAAAACTGCCCGCCTCGTGCGGCCCGGCGGGGAGGAAGTAGACATTCCACTGGAGCAAGTGCAGCTGGGGGATATTCTCCTGGTACGCCCCGGCGAGAAAGTAGCTACCGATGGCGTGGTGGAAGACGGGCGCTCCTCCGTGGACGAGGCGATGCTGACGGGGGAAAGCCTGCCCGTGGAAAAAAAAGCCGGTGACGCCGTATTCGGTGCTACGCTCAACAAAACCGGCTCCTTCCGATTCCGCGTAACCAAAGTAGGCGCCGATACCCTGCTGGCACAGATTGTAAAACTGGTGGAAGACGCTCAGGGCAGCCGTGCCCCCATTCAGCGACTGGCCGATAAAGTCAGCGCCATTTTTGTGCCTACGGTGGTCGTTATTGCCCTCCTCACGTTTGTACTCTGGTTTGACCTGGCGCCAGTGGCTACGCGCCTGCCGCTGGCTTTGGTCAACTTTGTGGCGGTGCTCATCATTGCCTGCCCTTGCGCGCTGGGGCTGGCTACGCCCACCGCCATCATGGTAGGCACGGGCAAAGGCGCCGAGCACGGAGTGCTCATCCGCAACGCCGAAGCCCTGGAAAAAGCCTACCAGGTCAACACCGTGCTGCTCGATAAAACCGGCACCATCACCCGCGGTGAGCCGGCCGTAACCGACGTGGTGGCCCCCGGTCAGGATGCCAGCCGGCTGCTCCAGCTGGTAGCGGCGGTAGAGCGCCAGAGTGAGCACCCACTGGCGGCGGCCGTGGTGCGCCACGCGCAGGCGGGCTCGGCTGTGCTCCTGGCCGCCACGGGCTTCCAGGCTTTGGAAGGCAAAGGCGCCAGCGCTACGGTCGACGGCCAGGTGGTGCTTATCGGCAACCAACGCTTGTTGCACGAAGCAGCTATACCCCTCCCATCTGAACTGTCGGCCCAGGCCGAGCAGCTATTAACGCAAGCGAAAACGGTGCTGTACGTGGCCGTGGATGGCCTGGCCGTAGCTCTGATCGGGGTGGCCGATACCGTGCGCGAAACTTCGGCCGCTGCCATCCAGCGGCTGCAGCGGCAAGGCATTGAGGTAGTGATGATGACCGGAGACAACCCACACACGGCCGCCCAGGTGGCCCGGCAGGTGGGCATCACCCGGTACTTTGCCGAAGTACTGCCCCGGGACAAAGCCAGCAAAGTGCAGGAGCTGCAGCAGGAAGGGCGTGTGGTGGCCATGGTAGGTGACGGCATCAACGATGCGCCCGCCCTGGCCCAGGCCGACATCGGGCTGGCCATTGGCACGGGCACCGATGTGGCGCTGGAAGCCGCAGGCATCACGCTCATGCGCTCCGATTTGCAGGGGGTGGTAACGGCCATTGAGCTCAGCCGGCAAACCATCCGCGTTATCCGGCAGAATCTGTTTTTTGCTTTTATCTACAATGCGCTGGGTATTCCCATAGCGGCGGGCCTTCTCTACCCATTCTTCGGCCTGCTGCTTTCGCCCATGCTGGCAGCCGCCGCCATGGCCCTAAGCTCGGTGTCGGTGCTGACAAATTCCCTGCGCCTGCGTGCTTTTTCTCCCTCTCATTCTTAGCGCCACATGGATATACCCGAAATCCTGGTCACCGCGACCGGAATAACCCTGGCCGCGTTGGTGGTCTGGTACTTCTTCTTTTCCACTCGCCCAAAGGCCCGGGCTCAGGCCGCCTCGGGCGGGGTGCAGGCAGTAACCATCATGGTAAAAGGTGGCTATACTCCCGAGACAATCGAGGTAGAATGCGGCAAACCCGTGCAGTTAAGCTTCTACCGCGCCGAAGAAAACGGCTGCTCGGAGGAAGTGTTATTTCCCGACTTTAACCTTCGCCGTGAGCTGCCGGCTTACCAGACCACGCTGATTGAGTTGCGACCTGAGAAAGCCGGCAGCTACGAGTTTACCTGCGGTATGGGCATGCTCCGGGGCCGGCTGATAGCTAGGTGAGCGGTGGCCGAGCACTGCCAGTGCGTCGTGCCTTCGCCCTTCGTGCACGCAAAGAGTAGCCAACAGCCCCTGCGGTAATTACGGCACCCCTATGAGACGCTACTGCTTACCGGGCTGACCTAAGTTTCCTAATAACCTATCAGAGGTTGGTTTGAGCTGACACTGGAGCTGGCGCCAACGGCCGCCCGGGTTGGGCCCATCGGCGGGGCAATAAGCAACAATGGTTATTTTGATACCTTGCACAAAATAAAAAACCCTCCTGGCAGCGCGCCAGGAGGGTTTTTAGTGATTCCGCTGGGATTCGAACCCAGGACCCATACATTAAAAGTGTATTGCTCTACCAGCTGAGCTACAGAATCATTTACTTTGCAACCGGCGTTGGTTATTCGCTGATTGTGGCACAAAAGTAGAGGGCCTTGCCGTATCCTGCAAACGTTTTGCTCAAAAAACTGTACTTTTTTTTTCTTTTTTGTCTTCTTTTGAGCCAACCAGTTCTGGCCCAAAAAGATAGACAACTCCTGCAAAAAGCCGATTCCCTGTTTGAGTTGGGCTTGCCGGTCCAATCGTATTCGCATTATCGGAACCTGCAGCGGCAAAATCAGCTTGCCAGCACGCGGCAGCTGCTTCGCATGGCCTACATCCAGGAGCAGCGCGGGCAGTATCCGGCGGCGCTTTACTACTTATCGGTGCTGCAGCACCGGCGCCCCAGCACCGCTACCTGGTATAAAATGACCGAACTGGCGCAGGCCAATCGTTTGGAAGGCTACAGCGCGTCGTGGCAGCAGGCGGCCCGGGTCAGTGTGCAGCGCTACTACACCTACTTACTGCAGGCCGTGCTGACGGTAGCCGTAGCTACTGGCACCGTGCTGCTGTGGCGGCTGCTGAAGCGGCGACCAGTGGCTTCGGGCTGGTGGGTTGCTTTCGGATGCTTTCTGCTGCTGGCGGAGGGTATCGTCAACCTACTGGGGCCGGAGCAGGTGGGGCTGGTATGCCGGCCCCGGGCCGCCATCATGAGTGGGCCGGGAGCGGGTGCCACGTGGCTGACCGTAGCCGCTGCCGGCGACCGGCTGGCGGTGGAGGGCACCCAGGATATCTGGTATAAAGTACGCTGGCGGGGGCGCCAGGCGTATATCCGGCAGCGCAACCTGCTGGTGGTGGAATAGCCAGCGGCAGCAGGTTGCGCATCGGGCTACTTCAAGGGGGAGTTTTTCTCTTTGCGGAAGTGGCTCAACACCAGCTTATCGGCCAGGCCCGGCAGCAGCTTGTTCACCCATACCGTAAGCTTGCCCTGAGTGGTAAGTACCAAGTCGCGACGACGCTGCTGCACGGCGCGCAACAGATGGCCGGCTACTTCCTCGCTGCTCATGATGTTGCCCTCATCCAGCGGCGACTCGCCCTGCTGCGTGCCGTCGGCGGCCAGGGCCACGTTCCGGATGTTGGAGGCGGTGAAGCCGGGGCAGGCCACCAGCACGTGCACGCCCTGGGGCAGCAGCTCCGTGCGCAACGCTTCCAGGAAGCCCTGCATGGCGAACTTAGACGCCGAGTAGCCCGTGCGGCCCGGCAACCCCCGGTAGCCGGCAATGCTGCTCACCCCCACGATAGAGCCTTTGGTAGCCAGAATATGGGGCAGCGCGAACTTGGTGGTATAAACAGTGCCGAAAAAGTTGGTTTGCATGAGCTGGCGAATAACCTCCAGGTCGGCATCCTGAAACAGGGCCCGCATGGAAATGCCCGCGTTGTTCAGCAGCACATCCAGTCGGCCGAAAGCCGCTACGGTTTCGGCTACAACCCGCTGCGAATCAGCCTCGCTGCCTACATCGGCCCGAACGGTGCGGTATTCGATACCTAAGTTTTGCAGCTCAGCGGCCGTTTCGCGCAGGCGCGCTTCGTTGCGACCCGTGATAACCACTTTGGCGCCTGCCTGCCCAAAAACCACGGCGCAGGCCCGCCCGATGCCCGACGTACCGCCGGTAATAAGCACTACTTTTCCTTTCATGAGCACAAAGCTATAGGAAGATGCGAAGGGCACTGATATGGTGGGCAAACGGAAAAACACTTTACACAGGCGCTTGCCTCTCTCTTCACGGCTCATCGACGCAGGCTCCAGCCTGATAGGCGCTGATTTTGCGGTAAACCGCCCGCCCGGCCAGCTTATCTTATGCAGCTCCGGGCATTATCCGCTAATTTTGTCCCCGTGAGGAAATCCGTTAAAAACATTCCCGCGGAGCTGCTCCGCGAAGTCGAAATTACCGACATGGTGGCCGAGGGCAAGTGCCTGGTGCGCCGCGAGAACCTGGTCATCTTTGTGACGCAAGTAGCCCCCGGCGACGTGGTGGACCTGCGCGTGACCAAGGCCAAAAAGAACTTCCTGGAAGCTGTGCCCACGCACTTTCATAAGTATTCCGCTTTACGCGTAACGCCCTTCTGCGAGCATTTCGGCACCTGCGGGGGCTGCAAGTGGCAGCACCTGGGCTACGATACCCAGCTCAAGTTCAAGCACCAGCAGGTGGCCGACACCCTGCAGCGCATCGGCAAAGTAGCCCTGCCCGAAATCCTGCCGATTCAGCCTTCGCCCGACCAGACGTATTACCGCAACAAGCTGGAGTACACCTTCAGCCACAACGGCTGGCTCACCAACGAGCAGATCAACAGCGGCCACAATTACGAGCGGCGCGTCCTGGGCTTCCACACCCCCGGCCGCTTCGATAAGATTCTCGACATCAACCACTGCTGGCTGCAGCCCGACCCCAGCAACCAGATCCGGCTGGCCGTGCGCGACTACGCCCTGGAGCACGAGCTGCCCTTCAACAACCTCGTGACCCAGGAAGGCTTCCTGCGCAACCTCATCATCCGCACGGCCAACACCGGCGACCTGATGGTGATTCTGCAGTGCTACTACGCCCACGACGCGCTGTTTCCGCTGCTGGATTTCCTGCACGAGCGGTTCCCGCAAATCACCTCCCTCAACTACGTGCTCAACGACAAGGGCAACGAAACCTTCCACGACCTGGAGGTGGTGTGCTACCGGGGCGAGCCGCACATTCACGAGGAAATGGAAGGCCTGCGCTTCCGCGTCGGCCCAAAATCCTTCTACCAGACCAACTCCGACGGGGCCTTCAACCTCTACAAAATCACCCGCGACTTCGCCCAGCTCACCGGCTCGGAGCTAGTCTATGACCTCTACACCGGGGCCGGCACCATCGCTAACTTCGTGGCCCGGCAGGCCCGGCACGTGGTGGGCGTGGAGTATGTGGAATCGGCCGTGAAGGACGCCTACATCAACTCCGAAATCAACGGCACCACCAACACCGAGTTCTACGCCGGCGACATGAAGGACGTGCTCAACGCCGAGTTCATCCAAAAGCACGGCCGCCCCGACGTGGTCATCACCGACCCGCCCCGCGCCGGCATGCACCCCGACGTAGTGGCCCGCCTGCTCGAAATGCGCGCCCCCCGCATCGTCTACGTCAGCTGCAACCCCGGCACCCAGGCCCGCGACCTGGAGCTGCTGGACGAAGCCTACAAAGTGGTAAAAGTGCAGCCCGTGGACATGTTCCCCCACACCCACCACGTGGAGAATGTGGTGCTGCTGGAGCTGCGGTAGTGTAACTGATTATGAATAGCTACTCCCTTGCTTCTTTCTCAGCCTTTATTACAGGCTGGATAGCTATGCAAGTATCTTTTTTGATAGGGATATATTGTTTTACAGATTATTCTCTGGGAAAAGACATATTATGGTTTGCCTGCCTCTCTTGGTTTGTGAGTTTGGCTTACAATGTCTTTTGCATACAGTTGCCCAGAAAATATATTAAGATTCTGCATAATAGACTAAGCCTCTTCCAGTTTGCTTTAGCTATGTGCATATATGGGTTAACAATATTTATTATATCGTTCTTCACTATCATTTTTCGAAATTATTCAGAGGCTGATATGCAGCACCTAAACTTCATATTAATATCTGCCGCAGCAATTAACGGACTCGTCTATGGCACGGCTTTCTACTCATTGTGGAAGCCTGTCAGACTAACATAAAGCTCATTCCATGGACTACACCAACGACCCCGAACTGAACGGCAAATACCTAGGCACCATCACCAAGGACTTTGCTACCGTTTCCGATACACTGAGCGAAGCTTCCTCGCAGATCCGCAAGCGGGATATTTCCAAGTATCCCATCTTTGTGTTTGCCCGCCAGGAGGTGCCCCTGGGCGGCCTGCTCATCAACGCCGACGAGCTGAACCTGGAGTGGCACGTATTCGCCAGCTACCTGGAGCTGTTCGTGCAGCAGGGCATCGTGGGCCAGGACGGCATCGAAGCCTTCCAAAACACCTACCGTGACGCCAACGAGTATTGCTGCCTGTTCGTGCTCGACGAGGAGTTCACCAACTTCGTCTACATCCCCTACCCGGAAGACTGACCACTGATTACACGGATTTTTCGCGGATTTCACAGATTTTGTGGTCTACGCTCGTCCGCTTTCCTCAACTACTCTGTAACGCAGAAAGGCTTGCCAGTTGGCAAGCCTTTCTTGTTTTCGATCAGCCACAAAATCCGTGAAATCCGCGAAAAATCCGTGAAATCAGTGGTCGAAGTGGTTGAAGCCCTGGGCGCGGAGCGGAACGGGCTGGCCGGCTTTGGTGATGAGGTTAGCCCCTTCGCTCTTGTCCACCATGTGGCCGATGATGGTGATATCGGGGTGGTTCTTGATCTTGTCGTGGGCCGACAAGGGCACGGTGAAAAGCAGCTCGTAGTCCTCGCCGCCGTTGAGCATGCACATGATGGGGTCGAGGTTGAACTCCTCAGCTACTTCCAGCGTGGGGTTGGCAATGGGCAGGTTTTCGGTGAACACGCGGGCCCCGGTGCCGCTGGCGGCGCACAGGTGCAGGACTTCGGAGGCCAGCCCGTCGGAAATGTCAATCATGCTGGTGGGCACCACGCCCAGGTCGCGCAGCTCGTGCACCACATCCATGCGGGCTTCGGGGCGAAGCTGGCGCTGCAGCACGTAGGGGTATTTGCTGAGCTCCGGCTGCGTTTCGGGGTCGGCCTGCCAGGCTTGCTTTTCGCGCTCCAACACCTGCAGGCCCAGGTAGGCCCCGCCCAGGTCGCCGGTCACGCAGAGCAAATCATTGGGGCCAGCGCCACTGCGACGCACGGCCTTGCCGGCTTCGGCGGTGCCCAGGGCCGTGATGCCGATGGTCAGCCCGCTACGGCTGCCGGTGGTGTCGCCACCCACCAGGTCTACGTTGTAGGCCTCGCAGGCTAGTCGAATGCCTTCGTAGAGTTCCTCTACGGCCTCCACCGAGAAGCGGGACGGCACACTCAGGGCCACCACAATCTGGGTAGGCAGGGCGTTCATGGCCGCTACATCCGACACGTTTACGGCCACCGCTTTGTAGCCTAAGTGCTTTAAAGGACAGAAGGTGAGGTCGAAGTGCACCCCTTCCACCAGTAGGTCGGTGCTGACGACTACCTCCTGCCCGGCCGTAGGCGCCAGGATAGCCGCATCGTCGCCGATGCCCAGAATGGTGCTGGGCTGATGGAGCTGCACGGTTTGTTGGATTCGCCGAATCAGGCCAAACTCACCTACTTTATCTAAGGGCGTCACGTCGCTCATGGTACTGCGTATTATGATAAGGAACATCAGCCGCAGCTTGATATGCCGCAACGCTGTTTCGAGGCAAAGATAGCGGGCTTCAGGGCTACACGCAGTGCTGCCATAAAACACGGTGCCGCTCCCTGTTTCAGGAAGCGGCACCGTGTTTAGCAGCCAAGCTGTAAAGCAAGCTTGGCTTTGGCAATTGCAGTAACTGGCGGTTATTTAATCACCAGCTCTTTGTACACCGTGATTTGGCCATCGGTGCTGGTGCACTGCACAAAGTACAGGCCGGCTTTCAGCTTCGATACGTCCAGGGTCAGGTTAGCATCCGCTTGGTTGCGGGGCTGCACCGAAATGCGCTGGCCTAGGTTGTTGAGGACCGTAATACGGCCCACCTTCACGTTACGGAGCGAAATCGTCACCTTGCCGCCCTGAGCAGGGTTGGGGTAGATGCTGATGCCCGTGTTGAATTTGTCGAGCGTTTTCAGCGTGGTGCTGTACGTGCCTAGGTCGAAGTCGTACTCGTGGGAACCCAGGCGGGAGTAGTCCTGACCACCGGGGTTGCTGGAACCATCCGGACCGTTGAAGGCCGTAGAGTACATCATCCAGGTATCGGCGATGTTGTAACCGCCGGGGTTGCGGGTGGGCGGGTTGGAGCCGGGTACGTTCTGGGGCAAGGGGTTGGTGAAGGCCCCACCCGATACGTTGGGCCGACGAACGATGGACTGGTTGGCCGAGGTAACGTATACTTTGGGCGTGCCATCCTCCTTAACCCCATCGGCTTCCTTGTTGGCGCCGCTCCAGTTGCCGTCACCCGTGCCAGCCGCATTCAGGGGGTTTTCCCCAATTACGCCAATCAGGTCTACAATTACGCCTGCCCCTACGCCGGCCGTGCCGCTAGGGTAGCGCACCAGGGCAATGGCGTCGTTGCCGTTGAAGAAAGCCACACCACCCGTTTTGATGGTGTTGGGGCCGCTGACCTGGTAGGCCGCGCTCAGCTGATCCGCCACGGTGAGAATATCCGAAAGGCTAGCCGTCAGGTTAGCGTACACGAATACTTCGCCGGGCAGCAGCACGTTTTCGCCGCTGCTGCGCATCAGGCGTTCTTCTTCGGTTACCGAAGTCGAGCCATTGGAGTAACGGCGTACAGAATAGGCATTCAGATTAACGGTAGATTTCGTAGGATTGAAGATTTCTACCGTCCGCTCATTACCGGTTGATTTGATGGGGTTCGTTTCGGGATAAGCAAAGGTGTTCTGATGGGCGCCTTCGTTATACTCCGAAAAGAACAACTCATTAGCCTGCCCAAACGACGTTGACGCCGCAAGCAGTAAGGCTGAAAGTACTGCGTAATGTTTTTTCATGGAGCAATGGATGAATGTACAAACCGGCTCAAAGATACGGTCGGTTTCTGGTTTCTCCCCGTTTGAAATCGGGATAATACAAAGACCAAACTATACGCTAACAGGAATTTCTGTATACTACCCCGTTGACAGTTGCATTTGCTAACGAACGTTCGGAATCTTATCTTTGTTTACCCAGCAGCCCTATGGAAACAGCCGCCACTCCTCTCTCGCGCAAGGCCCAAATCGACCAGGTCGCCACCGACTTGTTTCGGCGGCGCGGCTTTGCCGCTACCAGCATGCGGGAACTGGCCGCTGCCCTGGGCATAGAGGCCGGCAGCATTTACTCCCACATCCGCTCCAAGGAAGAAATCCTGCACCGCATCTGCTTTGGCCTGGCCGAGTCATTTATGGGCGGCCTGCGCGCTGCCCAAACCGAGTTGCCCGCTACTCCCGCCGGGCAGCTGCGCCGCGCCATCGAAAACCACGTGCGCGTGCTGATTCAGGATACGGCGGCGTCGACGGTCTTTCTGCACGAGTGGCGCCACCTCAGCGAGCCGGCCCTCACGGAGTTTCAGCACCTGCGGCAGCAGTACGAGGCCGAGTTTCGGGAGCTGATTGCCCAGGGTGTACAAACCGGCGCCCTGTACACCCCCGACCCCGCGTTTGCGGCACTGACCTTGCTGGCCAGCTTGAACTGGTTGCCCAGCTGGTACCGCCCCGATGGCCCTCTCACGGCCGACCAGATTGCTCAGCGTTTAACCGATCAGCTTCTCGACGGTTTAGCTTATTAGTTTCCTTTCTCTCACGCTTCCATCCCCACCCAGTTATGTACGGCTCCGTCAGCACCCACGACATTCCCGCCCAGGCATCTACCGGCCTCGAAAACGAAGACCCGCAGCTGCTGGCCGAATTTGAAGCCCGCATAGCCCGGGGCGAGAAGATTGAGCCCGACGACTACATGCCGGCGCTCTACCGCAAGCAGCTCATTCGCATGATTGAGCAGCACGCGCACTCCGAAATCATCGGGTCGCTGCCGGAGGGCACCTGGATTACCCGGGCGCCGGGCTTCCGCCGCAAAATGGCCCAGATGGCCAAGGTGCAGGACGAAGTAGGCCACGCGCAGCTGCTGTACTCGGCGGCCGAGACGCTGGGCAAGTCGCGGGAGGAAATGCTTACGGACCTCATCACGGGGAAAAGCAAGTACTCCAACGTCTTCAACTACCCCACGCCTACCTGGGCCGACTCCAACGTCATTTCCTGGCTGATCGACGCTGGCGCCATTGTCAACCAAATGGCCAATGCCCGGGGGTCTTATGGTCCCTATTGCCGGGCCCTGGAGCGGATTTGCGCCGAGGAAAGCTTCCACCTGAAGTATGGTCACGATGCCGTAGTGCACATGGCGACCGGCACGCCTGTTCAGCGCCGCATGATGCAGGAGGCTTTGAACCGCTGGTGGCCCCCGATCATGACGTTTTTTGGCCCCGCCGACAAAGCCAGCCAGCACACCGAGATTTTGATGCGCTGGAAGGTGAAAATGGCGTCGAACGACGACTGCCGCCAGCAGTTCCTGGACATGTACGTGCCCAAGATCCTGGAAATCGGGCTGACCATTCCGGACCCCAACCTGCGCAAAAACGAAGAAACCGGAAAGTGGGAATACACGGAGCCCGACTGGGAAGAGCTGCGCCGCGTCATCAACGGCGACGGGCCCTGCAACCAGGAGCGCCTGGCCGTGCGCCGGGCCGCCGAGGAAAACGGGGCCTGGGTGCGCCGGGCTCTGCAAGCCAAGCGCCAGGCGCCCAAGGCTGTACGCCCGCTGGCTTAATTTAATTAAGAATGAAGAATTAAGAATTAGGAATGGGGAGGTAGGCCGGCGTATTGCGCTGGGCGAAATTTCTCAATTCTTAATTCTTAATTCTTAATTACTCCCCGATGCTTTCTTCCCTCGACCCGCGCATTGCCCGCCTGGCCCTCCCCGATGCGCCCGCTGCCCTGCAGCCCAAAGCAGCCTTCGACCAGTTTGAAACCTACGAAGTCTTTCACCAGAAGAAGGACGGAGCCCCTTTCAGCTACGTAGGCCCGGTGCACGCCCCTTCGGCCGATGTAGCCTTTCTCTTTGCCAAAGAGCAGTACAGCCGCCGCGCGGCCTGCTCCGGCATGTGGGTAGTGCCCACCAGTGCCATCAGCCTTACCCGCTACGTGGGCGACCAGGAATCGGTGTACGACGTGGTGCCGACTCCCGCCCCGGAGGCTCCCGGTGTCCCGGCCGAGTCGGAAGACTACCTGATCTTTCACCTTAAGAAACGCGGAAAAGCGCACACGCACGTAGGAGCAGTGCAGGCCACGTCGGCAGCTGACGCCCTGGAGCAGGCGAAACGGGCTTTCGGCGAGCAGCGCCCCGTGGTGAATGTGTGGGTAATGCGCCGCGCCGACGTACTCACCTCGGAGCTGGAAGACCGCGACATCTGGAGCACTACCCCGGAGAAAAAGTACCGCGACGCCATTGCTTATAAAGTGCAGGACCGCATTGACCGGTTCAAGCAGGAGCATTCCTGAGTTCGTATTCTCTTCCCGGCTTCTGCTTCCTTTAAAAAGTTAGGCTCCGCTGCTACCATCCATGATTGACCCCAAAAAAGACCTGCTTTACCGGCTGGCCGACGACCAGCTGATCCTGGGCCACCGCAACTCTGAGTGGAATGGCTTAGGCCCTATTCTGGAAGAGGACATTGCCTTTTCTTCCATGGCCCAGGACAAGCTTGGCCACGCCCTGCAACTGTATTCCTTGCTCCACGAACTGGGCGAAGCCGAGCCCGACACGGTGGCCTTCACCCGCAATGCGGGCCAGTTTCACTGCTGCCAGCTGGTGGAGCTGCCGATTGGGGATTACGCCTTTTCGCTGATGCGGCACTTTCTCTTCGACCATGCCGAGCTGTTACGCTTCGAAGCCCTCACGGCTAGTTCTTACGAACCGTTGGCCCAGGTGGCGCGCAAGCTGAAAGGCGAGCTGAAATACCACGTGCTGCACGCCAATACCTGGATCCGGCAGCTGGGCACCAGCACCGACGAGGCTATTGAAAAGCTGCAGGCTGCCCTCGACCTGACGCTGCCCTACGCCTTGGCTTTGTTTGAGAAAACGGAAGCGGAACCGGCAATTATTGCCGAAGGCATTTTCATTGGCGAAGATGCGCTGCGGCAGCAATGGCTGGAGAACATCAGCCGCGTGCTCAGCCAGACGGCTCTGGAGTTGCCCGACGTTACGACCATCAGCCCCGTAGAAGGCGGCCGCCACGGAGTACACACGGAGTTTTTGCAGCCCCTGCTGGATGAAATGGCTGAAGTATTCCGGCTCGACCCCACCGCCGACTGGTAGGTTGGCTTGCAAGCATCGTCTTTCATCTCTCCTACTCATCCCGAACCGCCTTTGCTCCGCATGACTGAAGCTACCATTCTCTCCTGGCTTGATGAGGTAAAGGACCCCGAGATTCCCGTGGTTTCGCTAGTGGACCTGGGCGTAATCCGGCGCGTGCAGATTGCACCGGATGGGCACGTATCGGTTTGGATGACGCCTACCTTTTCGGGGTGCCCGGCGATGGACTACATGCGGCGAGACGTGGAACGCGTGTTGCGCGAGCATGGCGTGGCAAACCACACCGTTTCCATGTCCTTGGAGGAAGCCTGGAGCAGCAACGACGTGACGGAGCGCGGCCGGCAGGCCCTGCGGGAGTTTCGTCTTTCGCCCCCTCCCCCGCACCAGGGCATCATCGACCTGGATATCCTGGAGTACGCCGAGTGCCCCCACTGCGGCTCGCACAATACGGAGCTTCGTTCGCCGTTTGGCCCTACGTTGTGCCGGGCCCTGCACTACTGCCTCGACTGCCGGCAGGGGTTCGAGCAATTTAAGCCGGTATAGCGCAACTCCCGGCGAGCAAGGCTTGTTTTCGCCGGAATTGTTGTTAGTTAGCGCACTCCTATTTCTTGTCGTATGACCTCTAAATATTCTTTTTGGCTAGCCTTTCTGCTGGTAGTCGTAGCCGCCGCCTGCAACCGCACGCCCAAGCCCCTGGATCCGGCTTCTGCCAAAGCTGTCAAGCTGCAGCTTGATGTGCTGCAGGACACCGTAGCCAGCCGCTGGAGCGAAATGATAGCCAGTGACGATGCCAAGCTTAGCGCCACGCGCCAGGTGCTGCGGGCTCTGGCCGAGCAGCCGGGCACCAACCGCCCCCAGGTACAACAGCTTAGTCAGGCCAATGACCGCCTGGTTCGGCGGCGCTACAACCAGCAGAGCATGCGGGAATCGGCGCTTATCGATGCCTATGATGCCGCGCAGGACTCGGTTCTCCGGGCCGTATACGCCGTAGCTTCGCCCGCCGCCGGCCAGCCCGATGAGTTCATCCGCAACCTCACGGAAGGCATCCAGCAGTACGACGATGCCGTATTGGGCTACCGTGTACGCTACGACCAGGCAGCCAAGCATTTCAACGACTACCTCCAGCTACACCGGGCAGAGCTTGCCGAACTGGGTGGCAAATACGCCAAGTTGGAGCCACTACCGCTCTTTACTATTCAACTGTAAGCAAACTGTTCTGCGGTCGGAATAGATAAGCTGCTTTGCGTATGCAACGCAAAGCAGCCCGCACGGCTCTTCATTTCAAGAGCCCATCTATTTTAACTGCTTATGCGCTTCTTCAATACCCTTCGCCTTACGCCGGGCGTGCTGGTAGCCGCCGGGGCTATGCTGGTTTTGCCCGGCTGTGCCCACGACACTGTGACGCCTGAGTGCACTACTCTCGCCACCGCCCGCGACTTAACCGGCTTGGATGGCTGCCGAATGGTTCTGGAGTTGGCCGATGGCTCCCGCCTGGAGCCATCAGGAGAAATCTGGCAGAACTTCCCCGCGAAAGATGGGGAGCAGGTGTTCGTCAGTTACGAAACAGAGTCCCGCGTGAGCATCTGCATGGTAGGCCCATCGGTCCGGGTTACCTGCATCCGAGCCGCTGCGGCTACTACCAATTAATTACCTGCGCTTTTTCTCACTCACTCACCAAAAAAGCCCCATGCATTGCATGGGGCTTTCTTTTACTGGTTAACCGCAGCCTCGTTACAGCTTGGCCATTTCGTCGCGCACGAAGTCGGCCAGGGTGCGCAGGTAGTCGGTGCTAAAGTCGAAGCGGATGCCAGCGGCGGCATAAATCTCGCCGATGGGAGCCGTGTAGCCCAGGGCCAGGGCGCGCTTATAGGCCTCCAGTGCTTGCCCCGGGTTCTGGCGGAAGTTCCGCCACACGGCAATAGCACCCAGTTGGGCCATAGCGTATTCGATGTAGTAAAAGGGCACTTCGTAGAGGTGCAGCTGCTTTTGCCACAAGTAAGGCTTGTATCCCTCCAGTCCTTTCCAGCTCACGGTGCGCTGGTTGAACTCATCGAAGATGTCGGTCCAGCACTGGTGGCGCTCCGCCTCGGTATGCTGCGGGTTTTCGTACACCCAATGCTGAAACTTATCAATGGTGGCAACCCAGGGAAATGTTTCGAGCACACTTTCCAGGTGGGTCTTTTTGGCCCGGCGTAGCTCTTCGGCATCGGGAAAGAACACGTCCCAGTGGTCCATGCTCATCAGCTCCATGCTCATTGAAGCCAGCTCGGCTACTTCGGACGGGGGGTGCTTATCGGCGGAAAGCGGCAGGCGGCGGGTAAGAAAACTATGCACCGCGTGGCCGCCCTCGTGCAGCATGGTTACCACGTCGCGCAAGGAGCTGGTGGCATTCATAAAAATGAACGGCACCCCGGTTTCATCCAAGGGGTAGTTATAGCCCCCGGGTGCCTTGCCTTTCCGGCTTTCCAGGTCCAGGTTGCCCATTTGCCGCATAGTGCGCAGGCAGTCGGCCAGGAAAGGGTCGAGGCGCTCAAACACCGTCACGGTTTTTTCCAGCAGCTCCTCGCCCGTAGCAAAGGGCCGCAGCGGCGCTTTCCCCGATACGTCTACATCCAAGTCCCAGGGGCGCAGCTCCGCTAAGGCCAGGTCCTGCCGCCGCTCCAGGTCGAGGTCATCGATGAGCGGCACTACCGTTTCGCGAATGGCCTGGTGAAAGTCGCGGCAATCCTGCGGGCTGTAGTCGAAGCGGCCCAACGCGGCAAACATGTAGTCGCGGAAGTTGGGGAAGCCGGCATTCCGGGCCATCTGATGACGCAGCTGCACGAGTTCGGTAAACAGTGCGTCCAGGTGCTGGGCATCCTGCAGGCGGCGCTCCTGAATAGCGCGGTAGGCTTCTTCCCGCAGGGCCCGGTTCGGGTTTTTCAGCTGGTCGGCCGCCCGGGGTAAGGTCATTTCCTCGCCGTGCAGCGTTACCGTCATGGCCCCCACGGTGGCGGCGTACTGCTGCTGCTTGGTGCTGATTTCGGTTTTCACCGGAATGTTAGCCTCCCGGTAAATCTCGAGGGCTTGGCGGACCGAGCGCACAAATACCCGGTAGCGGGCCGCATCGAGTTCGGGCAGAAACTCCGACGCCATCATTTTCTCGTTGAGAGCGTGGTCGTAGGGCGCTACCTGGGGCTCAATTTCACTTACAAAGAACTGAAAGGCCTCGGCGCGCTCCTGATCCTGAGTATCACAGGTCATGCGGATATAGCGCCAAGCCATATCCTCGCTAAGCACACTTTCCAGCTCGGAGCGGTCGAGCAGCCAGCGTTCCAGCTCGGCGGCGGAATGAATAGCCCGGTCACGTAACTCGATAAAATAAGCTTCCAGCCCTGCCCAGTCCCCTACTTGAAAATCTTCGGGCAAATAATGGCGGGGCGGGCGCTGCGTGTCGGTAGCCAGCGCAGTTTCGACGAAAGTATCCATCTAGAAAAGTACTAAAAATGCTAAGCTCGGCCTAGCCGATTTCAATTACGACGTCGCTGGTGAGGGGATGACCAACGCATACCAAGACATAACCTTGCTTCATTTCGGCGTCGGACAGCCCTTCCCGCTCATCTAAATGAACTTTCCCGCTTAGGCATTTGCCGCGGCAGGCGGTGCACAATCCGGCCTGGCAGCTATACGGCAAATCGATGTCGAGGTCCAGGGCAGCTTCCAGAATTGTTTGCTGCGGGGTTACTTCAAACTGGTATTCCGAGCCCTCGTAGTTGATGGTGACGTTGCGCGTGACAATTTTGCCGTCGTCGTCAGAAGAGACGTCGCCGTGGCCATTGGGCTGAGCGGCGGCGGCTTCCATGGTTTCGGCCGCGGCCACGAAGCTTTCCCGGCGAATTCGCTCGGCGGGCACGCCCAACAGCTCCAGCGCCGCCTTGGCCTCGGCCATCATACCCTCGGGCCCGCAGAGGAAATACTCGGCCTGCGCGGCCGGAATCTGGCGCTGCTCCAGGATGCGCAGCAAAGTAGTGCGGTTGAGGCGGCCGGTGTGCTGGTGGGCGGCCGGTCCCTGCGTGGGTTGGCTGTACACGTGCTCTACCTGCAGGCGGCCGGCATACTGCTGCTCCAGCTGGCGCAGCTGCTGGCCAAAAATGACGGACGCCTCGTTGCGGTTACCGTACACCAGCAGCACCTGGCTTTGGGGTTCTTCCCGCAGCACCGCTTTCAGGATGCTCATGAGGGGGGTGATGCCGCTGCCGGCCCCCACCAAGACAATAGAGCGGGCCAACTGGGGCTGGGGCTGCAGGGTGAAGTTGCCGAGGGGCGCCATCACCTCCAGCTGTTGCCCGACGCGCACGGTGTCGAGCAAGTAGTTGCTCACCAGCCCACCCGAAACCCGTTTCACCGTCACAGCCAGCCGGGGCGCTTCCCCGGGGGTGCTGCTGAGCGAGTAGGCCCGCCGCTCCTTTTTACCTCCCGGGCCGCAGGGTAGAATCAGCGTCAGAAACTGACCGGGCTGACAGGCTACCGGCTGCCGGTCGGCGCGTTCGAAGTGAATGGTAGCGGCATCGGAGGTTTCCTGGGTGATTTCAACGACGTTGAGCGTGAGGTATGGGGAGCTCATTCAGGCAAGTAAACGGGTGGTAAATGGAAATTTAGCTGATTGCTCCGGGGAGCATTACGGGGTGCAAATTACGTGAATCCGGCGGGTACGTTTTAGCTTGCGTACACCTTTCGGGTATACGATTTTCCCTCTCCCTCCGGTTTACTGCTTTTCATGACTTCGCTTGCTTTAGTACTGCGCCAGCACCAGGCCGAATTTGCCCCCGTGCTGCCCGTTGATTTAAGTGCCCCAACCGTAGCCCGGCTGGATTTTTCGGCTGCTAACCCCCGGCTTACAACGGCCGATTTGGGAGATACCGCTGCCTTTGAAGCGCTGGTAGAACAGCTTCTGGAACAGCAGCAGGCCGCTATCGGGGTAGGCGGTTATTTGGAGCACCGGGTAATCTACCGGCGAAGTCCCGGTTTGTTTGGCGATGCAACCCAACCTGCCCGTTCCCTGCACCTGGGCGTAGACGTATGGCTGCGGGCCGGCACGCCCGTGATGGCGCCGTTGGCAGCCGTAGTGCATAGTGCCCAGGACAATGCCGGCTTCGGCGACTATGGCCCCACCGTAATACTGGAGCATGAGCTGGCCGGTACCACCTTTTACACCCTGTATGGTCACCTTACGCGCCGCGAAACCGCCCTGCTGCGGCCCGGTATGGTGATTGAGAAGGGCGGCACCTTCGCCGAAGTAGGCCCAGCCCCCGAAAATGGCGACTGGCCCCCGCACCTGCACTTCCAGATTATTGCCGACCTGCAAGGCCGCGTAGGCGACTTCCCTGGGGTGGCCGCACCGGAAGAGAAAGCGCAGTGGGCCGCCCTCTGCCCCGACCCTAACCTGATTTTGCAGAGTAGCCACCTGTAGGCTAAACCACGGATTCGGGCGGATTTATCGGATGACCCGGATTTTGTAATTGGCGTGAATAAGCTCGGGTTGAAAAATAAAAGGGCTTGCCTTTCGGCAAGCCCTTTTTAATCGTCTCCATAATCCGGATTAACCAAAAAATCCGCCCGAACCCGTGGTTCTAGTCGAACTTGATGGCTACTACGGGCTTGATGCGCGAAATGAGGTAGGTAGGCAGCAACACGGCCAGCAACGACATCAGGAAGGTGGCCACATTCAGCAGGACAATGATGAGCGGGTCCCAATGAATGGGTACCCGGTCCATGTAGTAATTCTCGGGGTCCAGCGGGATAAGGTGAAAGAAGTACTGAATGGCACAGAAGCCTAGCCCGGCCAGGTTGCCGTAGAAAATGCCGCGGAGTGCCAGATTCAGCCCCCGGAAGAAAAACATGCTCCGAATCTGGTTGTCGGTGGCCCCAATAGCCTTGAGGACGCCAATCATGTTGGTGCGCTCCAGAATCATAATGAAGATGGTAGCGACCATGTTGAAGGTGGCCACGAATACAATCAGCAGCAGGAAGATGACCACGTTGCGGTTGAGTAGCTGCAGCCAGTCGAACAGCTGGGCGTATTCATCCGTGATTTTGTCAAGCTTGAGGTCATAGCGCAGGTTTTCGTACAAGTCGTCGGCTACGGGGTCGAGCTGCTTGAAGTCCTTGAGTACTACTTCCATGCCACCCACCAGCGTATCGGGCCAGGCATTCAGCTCCCGAATCTGGCGGATGTCGCCGATGATGTACACCTCGTCAAATTCGTCAAGGCCGGTCTGGTAGATGCCGCTGACCACAAACCGCCGCACGCGGGGCGGGTTCTGAATAAAGTAGAACAGCGCGTCGTCGCCCACTTTCAGGCGCAGCTTGTCGGCCACCTTGCGCGAAAGCAGCACCTGGTCGGAGGCGGCTGTATCGGGAAACGAGATAAACTTCCCTTCCACCAGGTTCTGGCGCATCAGCGAGGGGCTTTGCCGCTCGTCAATGCCTTTCAGCACCACACCCAGCACTTCTTCGCGGGTTTTGATGATGGCCGTTTTGCGCGCAAAGGGCTGCGTCGACTGTACCTGCGGAAACCGCTTCAGGTCGTTGAGCAGCTGCACGTTGCCGATGGGCTCCACCTCCAGGGAGTTGTTGTTGTCGTACTTGCTGATGGTCAGGTGCGACCCGAACGAAAAGATCTTGCTTTGGATTTCGTTGCGGAAGCCTTCCAGGATAGCAAACGACACAATCATGACGGCAACCCCCAGCGCTATGCTGACAATGGCTATTTTTGTCACCGTCGAGGTAAAAGACCCCGCGTCGGCGCCATCAATTTTGTGGGATATATACCTGGAGACGTTCACTGGCGTAAAGCTACACGTCTACGTTCAGTTTTCTAGCTTCGTTGTGCATGCCTCTCGCCCTTTTTGCTGGACTCCTCGGCTTTACTTTCCTGCTTACCGACTGCAGCCGCACGGCTACTTCTGCAAGCACCTCTTCCTCAACCGTTAGCTCCCCCGCTACTGTCGCCCCCCAGGTTCGTACTTCGCCCCCACAAATACTTACTGACGAGCCGGTAAAGGCCCCAGTGGTGGTAGGCGCGGGCCAATTCGACAAGTACCTGCCTTTGCTGAAAGGCAAGCGCGTGGGCTTGGTTGTGAACCAGACGGCGCGCGTTGGCCGGGCCTACCTGGTTGATACGCTCCTCACTAAAGGAGTTGACGTAACCGTGATTTTTGCCCCGGAGCATGGGTTCCGCGGAGAAGCAGCGGATGGCGCTACCATCAAAGACGGCAAGGACGCCCGCAGCGGCCGGCCGGTTCGCAGCCTCTACGGCGCCACCAAGAAGCCCACGGCGGAAATGCTGCAGAACGTAGACGTGCTGGTCTTTGATATTCAGGACGTAGGCACGCGCTTCTACACGTTTATCAGCACCATGCACTATGTGATGGAAGCGGCGGCCGAACAAAACAAAGAAGTGCTGGTGCTGGACCGCCCCAACCCCAACGGCTGGTACGTGGACGGGCCGGTGCTGGAGCCCCAGCACAAATCCTTCGTGGGCATGCACCCCATCCCCATCGTCCACGGCCTGACGGTAGGTGAGCTAGCCCAGATGATCAACGGAGAAAAGTGGTTGGCGGGTGGCCGCCAGTGCCGCCTCACGGTGGTACCGGTGCAGGGCTACACCCACGCCACGCGCTACGAGCTGCCAGTGCGCCCCTCTCCCAACCTGCCCAATGCCCACGCCGTGGCCTTGTACCCCACGATCTGCCTGTTCGAGGGTACCGATGTGAGCGTGGGCCGCGGTACGGACTCCCCGTTTGAAGTAATTGGGGCACCCACCCAGCCCGCTACGCGCCCCTTCAGCTTCACACCCCGGCCCAACGCCGGCTCGCCCACCCCGCCACAGAACGGCCAGCTGTGCTACGGCGAAGACCTGCGCCAGACCGGCAATGACGTAGGGTTTACCCTGAAGTACCTGCTTGACTATTACCGCCAGAGCACGGCCAAGGACAAGTTTTTCGGCAAGTATTTCGAGCAGCTCAGCGGCACCAGCACTCTACGCCAGCAGGTTGTAGCCGGCAAGTCGGAGCAGGAAATCCGGGCTTCTTGGGAGCCTGCGCTGGGCCAGTACAAGGCCTTACGCAAGAAGTATCTGTTATATCCTGATTTCAACTGAACCGTGAATGCCTTTAGCCAGCAGCAGCCCTATCCTTGTTGCATCTACAGGCGCCTTACTTTTTGACCTACTCTATGCTTCGAATTGTTTTTATGGGTACGCCCGAGTTTGCGGTGCCCACGCTCGAAACTCTGCTCGCGTGGCCGGGTTGCCAGGTGGTGGCCGTCATTACGGCGCCGGATAAGCCAGCGGGCCGGGGTCGGCAGCTCCAGGAGTCGGCGGTGAAGCAGACGGCGGTGCGCCACGCCCTGCCCGTGCTCCAGCCTACCAACCTAAAGTCCCCGGAGTTTCAGGCGGAGCTGCGCAGCTACGCGGCCGATTTGCAGGTGGTGGTAGCCTTTCGGATGCTGCCCGAAGCGGTTTGGAATATGCCGCGCCTGGGCTCCATCAACATTCACGCTTCGCTGCTGCCCCAGTACCGCGGCGCGGCTCCTATCAACTGGGCCCTTATTCACGGCGATACGCAGACGGGCGTGACGAGCTTTTTCCTGCAGCACGAAATTGATACCGGCAACCTCATCTACCAGGATGCCGTGGACATTGCCGCGGAAGATGACTTCGGCACCTTATATGAAAAGCTGAAGGCGGCTGGCGCGGCGCTGGCCCTGCGCTCAGTGCAGGCCATAGCAGCCGGCCAGGCGCCCAGCATTCCCCAACCGGCACTGGCGGAATTGCGGCCAGCGCCAAAGCTGCAAAAAGAAACCGGTCGGCTGGATTTTCAGCAGTCGGCGCCGGCGCTGGCCAACCTGGTACGGGGACTTTCCCCGGTGCCCACGGCCTTTACCCAGCTGCCCGACGGCCGCACGCTGAAGGTGTTCAAGGCCCAACCCCTCGACGATGAGGAAGCCAGCGGGCCCGATGCCAGCCAGCCCGGCCGCTGGTATACCGATGGCCGCACCTACCTCCGCCTCCAAACCGCCAATGGCCTGCTCGACTTGCTGGATGTGCAGCTGGAAGGCAAAAAGCGGATGCCGGTGCCGGACTTCCTGCGTGGTATCAACACCTCGCAGGTTTTTGGAGTATGACTATTACGCCGTCTTGGTTTATGCTCGGCCGGCGCACCTCATTTTTTCTTTTCTAGCCTGATGACTGCACTCGTAGTAGCCGTGGCGGACAATGGCGTGATAGGCGGCGATAACCGTCTGCTCTGGCATTTGCCCCTGGATTTAAAGCATTTCAAACAGCTCACCCAGGGCCACCCCGTGGTCATGGGGCGCCGCACGTTTGAAAGCATTGGCAAGCCCTTGCCCAACCGCACCAACATCGTTATTACGCGCCAGGCCGGCTGGCAGGCCACAGGCTGCGAAACCGCCAACTCGGTGCTGGAAGCCCTGGAAATGGCCTCGAAGCTCGATGAAGAGGTGTTTGTAATCGGGGGCGGCGAGATATACCGGCAGGCCCTGCCCGCCGCCGATGTGGTTTACCTCACGGAAGTGCACCACGAGGTAGAAGGCGACGTAACCTTCCCCGACCTCACGCCCGGCGAGTGGCGGGAAGAAAACCGGGAGCGGCACGAGCCCGACGAAAAGCACGCCTACGCATTCAGCTTCGTCACGCTGCGCCGCCGCTAGCTGAGCTACGCTGCTGGCTACCACTGCACCTTTCCTTTTCTGAGTCCGGTAGAAACAAACAACGGCCGCTTATTCAGCGGCCGTTGTTTGTTTCTACCGGACTCAGTGGTTGCCTAGCGCAGCAGCACCAGCTTACCCCAGTCCTTCTTGAAGGCCTTGTCGCCGTCGGTACGGCGGTGGTCAAACTGAGTGGTCTTATCCATTAGTACGCGGTAGAGGTAGGTACCATTGGCCAGTTTGTCGCCAAACTCATCGGTGCCATCCCAGGCGTACTCGGTCACGTTGTTGCCGATGTGCAAGGGCCCGAGCTCCGCCATAGATATTTCCCGGACCACTTTGCCGGTCAGGGACATGATCTGGATTTTCATGTCCCGGGGCATTTCGGCACCCGTCATCGTGAACACGAAGCGCGTCTTGCTGGTCACTGGGTTCGGGAAGGGGTACACGTTGGTGATGGTTGAGGCATTTACTACCTCAAACGTCACTTCGTACCGCTCCGTGGAGGCCTTGGTGCCCGTTACGTCCTTGCCCTGCACCTGCAGCTTGTAGATGCCATCATCCAGCTTTTCGGGGCGGTAATCAATCTGCGCCTGTCCTTTGGCGGCATCGGCCTTGAACGTAATGGCCGGGCTGTTCATGTCGATTGGCTCGGCAAAGGTTCCGCCCGGGCGCAGCAGCAGCACCTCGAAGTTGCTGGCCTGCATGGTGCGGCGCGTATCATCATCGTGCAATACGGCTGTGATGATGGGCGTCGGCGACACGATGTCTCCGTTCAGAATGTGCTGGCCATCGAAGGCCACATCAAGCGTAGGCGGCAGGTTTTTGTCGGGGGCGTTGAAAGCCACCTCCAGCTCATTGTTGAAGTAATACAGCTCCGGCTGCAACTGGGGGTTTACCACCACCTTCACCGTGGTAGCCCCGGTAAAGTCGGCCACATCTACTTTGAACAGGTAGGTTACCGTGGCGTCGGCCTTCAACGCCGCTTCCGACTCCAACTCCATGGTGCGCACCACGCTGCCATTCTTAATGGTCGCCACGGCTTTTACCTTCTCGGCGAAGTCCACCATCGACGCATTCTGGAACACGACGGGTAGCTGCACCAGGCCGGTTTCAGCCTGCTTATCCAGGTTGTCGTAGCTGCCCGCGGCGGCCAGGTCCCGGCGCACAATACCTTCGGGAATACCTGTGTAGGTGAGCAGCCATTGCTTGAGCTGGGGCGCCTGGCGGTTGGCCTCATCCTTCAGCTCCATCTGCAGCTGCAGGTAAGGGTACTGCTCAGCCGAAATAGTGCTCAGGTCGGTGGCGCTGGCTGTTACGCCGCTGCGCACCACTTCCGTGGTGCCGTCCTTTTTCAGGCCAATAACATTGAAGGTGGCGCTGCTGGTCTCGGTTTGCTTGAGCGTGTAGTAGAGTGTGCCCCAGGTTTTGGCCGGGCCGATGCGGGTAGAGGTAATCTGCCCGGCGCTGCCGTTGGTTTGCAGGTTTTTGGTGATGACCAGCACCTGATTGGTACGAGGCGTGGTGCTGGCCAGATCGGGGCCGGCTTCCTGGGCCTGCCCGGCCGTCAGGCCCTGCTGCCCAATCAGCACGAATGGGTCCCCATCTTTGAGGTCATCGATAACCTTGGAGCCCAAGCGGTTGAAGGCCGCTTTCAGATCAGCCGAAAACGTGGAGAACCGCACCCGATTCAGCGACACCACGGCCACGTAGTAGCCCTTAGGCACGTTGTTGAGCAGCGTCAGGAGCTGCGCCTGCTTGGCCGCGGCATTGATGTTGACGGAAGCATTCTGCGCGAAATGGTAGTAGCGCGACGACTCCAGCCCGCACGTCTGGTAAGGGCCGCCGGCTATGTCGCTCACGAAGGACAATGTACGGGGGTTATACACCACCACCAGCAGGTTCGGTAGGTTGGTACCGCAGTCCGCACTCGACACTGGGTCGTTGCCCAGCTGCGCGCCGTAGGCCGCGTTGTAGGTAATGCCGTTGCCGGTGCCCCCGCCAGCGGTGCGCAGCGTCAACGGTAGCTGGCTGCTCTCAAACTTCCACTCCATGCCGGGGCGCGAAAGACTCAGGCCAGTAATATCGTCGCGGTCGAACTGCCCGTAGTGACTTTGCGACCAGCCCCCGGGACTGTCCGGAATCACCCGGAACGAGCTGGTAGACCAGCCCCCTTCTTCATCGACGGCGGGCGTCTGGAAGCGCATGCGCCAGTAGTACACCACGCTGTCCTGGCCAGCGGCGGGAGCCGGCAGCGTGGGCCGCCAATCGGGCGTGACGCTGGCCGTAACCGTCGCCTGCAGGCGGGCCGGGCTGTTAAACGTGGGCACCGTGTCCAGCTCCATTTCGTAGACGCGGCTGGTCGCCAACGGATTGTTGTTCTGTCCGATCAGGTGTACACTCTGCGAAGACACAATGGCAAACTCGCCCGGCGAAAGCAGCGTGATACCGCCCTGCAGGAAGTTGTAAGTCAGCGTAGCCTGGTTGTTGTTCTCGTTGAGCTCGGCCAGTTGGTTGGCGGCATCCACGGCCACCGTGAAGGTGTTTTGCCCGAAGACGTTGCCCGTATTGTCGAAGTTGAACGTGAGCAGCGTATCCCGGCCGATGGAAGGCGCAGTGATAGTAAGTACGTCGTTGGGGCGGCTGCTGGAAGCCGGATAGGCCCGCGTTACGGTTACGGTCACCGGGTCGGTCGTCCACTTGCCCAGGTTACCCGTGCCCACCTGCACGCGGAAGCTGGCGGAGTTGGCATCTACCTTGGTTTGCCCGGCTCCGGGCAGCAGCTTCACCTGCGTATCACTGGTGTAGTAATCGGGCTTTTCCGGGGCGTAGAGGTGTACCAGCGGGTCGCCCTGCCAGATGGTATTCATCACCAGGGACGTGGAGTGCGGGTCGTTGGGGAACTTGGCCAGCACGCGTTCAGCCACTTCCCGGAACACCACCGGTACGGGTTTACCATACCACTTGGGGTCGTTGAACAAAGCCCGGTACATGTTATTGCAGTAGTAGTCGAGCTGGTTTTCGTAGCCAAAATCCGAGTCAGCCAGGAAGCCGATGGCGCCTTTCTGCGGGGCCAGCAACCAGTTTTCGCCCACGGAAGTAGTGCCGGCAATAAAGGAATTGCCCCCGGCGCACCCATTGATGAGAAACACCGGATACTTGCCCTGGTTGTTGTAGCCATTCACCGGGTCGTTGGGGTTGCCCAGGTTCAGGTCGTACTCCGTGGGGGAGCCGTGGCCAAAGTAGGTAATCAGCGAGAGGCCAGCATTCAGCTCATCGGCAATGTTGACGTTCACCGGGGTTTTGCCAATGGTCGTGCGAGTGATGGTGCGCACCACTTTCCCCCCGAACAGGGGACGTTCCGCCAGCGCCTTGTAGTCGTCTACGTAGCCCCGAAACTGCAGAAACTGCGCTTCGTCCTCGCCCCCGGAGAGGTGCAGGATGTTCTTGCGCCAGGGCTCATTGCCCAGTTGCTCGTACTCTTTCAGCTTAGCCAGGTAGTTGGCCACTTCCTGGGACGTGCGCGCCGGTATGCGGCCCGTGGGTATTTCAGCCAGGTAAGAGCCGGTTTCCCAGTTAGCAGAAAAGAAGATATCAGAGGCAGCCCGCGTAGAAGCTGGCACCAGGTTTTTTTCGGGCAAGCGGGCCTCGTACTGGCGGTACTGCACGTTGCCGGGGCCGTTAGGCACGTTGCCCCGCTCCCCGGTTTGCAGGCCACGGCCGAGCAGCAGCAGGTTGCGGTCGGCGCGGGGAGCTTCGGCCAGCAGCCACTTCACAAAACGCCGAACACCCAGCGGCGAGCTTTCACCATAGTGGTGCAGGTCGTAGAGCTGCTGGGCCGTGACCACCAGCGTATCCTGCTTGCCACCGGCCACCGAGGCCCGGTACTCAGCGTAGGCCCGCACGGGGTTGGTTACGTCGGTAGCCGCTTTCATTAGCGTGGGGTGGCTGATGATGATAAAGCCAGCCTTAGCTGCTTCGATGGCCCGGAAGGAAACCTGGCGGGCCGGCAGCGGAACCTGGGGGCGGTTACTATCGGCAATCAGGAGCTTGCGCGTCTGACCATCGGCCGAGGGAAATACGAACCCACGCTTGTTCTCGCCCAGCGACACGCCCGTGATGCGCTGCACGGCGTAGGGGTCGGTGATATCGTAGCCCCGGGCTGTGGCCGGAATGGAGTCCAGGGCGTAGTACGCCGGGCCGGCCAGAGTGGAGTCGTTCTGAAAGGTAATGGCGCGGGCCTTGCCCCAGCGCGAAACCTGCGGGTAGCGCAACCGGAAATAAGCAATGCGGAACCGGTCACTGGGCTCAGCCACGATATCGTGGATGGCAAAGTTCACATCGAGCTTGCCATTGGTCCCTATCTCACTGGAGTTGATATCGTAGGTGGTGCCGGCCGTAGCAAAGGCCTTGTACGACAAGGAGCCCAGGGCCCGGGGCGTAGTGCCCTTGCCCTGCGGAATTACCGTAAAATCGGTAACGTGATTGTAGCGGGAGCTGCCCACTACCACAATATCCAGCTGCGGTAAGGGCCCCGTGCGCACCAAGTTCCGGATGCTGTCCATGGTCTGGGTTTCCTTGGGGTAGCCCGCGTGGAACTGGCCCGAGAGGTAGGCTTCGCCGGTTTCGGCCCAGGCCTGGAAGGACAGGACGCTGTTGTCGCCCGCCAGGTAATCGTGCGTGTACATCGTCATCCGCGTCTGGATGCGGTACGGATGCGCGGCCACGGTTGCCTCCACGGCGGGCTCGGCCATGCGCTTGCCCAGGGTGCCGGCCTTCCAGGTCAGGAAGTAAGCCGCCGTATCCGTAAACATGCTGTAGAGAGCGTGGGGCTGGTCGCCTTTCTTTTTATACAGGGGCCGGTCGAGCTGGCCGTCGTTGCGCTGGCCGAAGAACTCGATGAAGGTGGTAGCATCGAGCGTAGTCTGGCTACCACCTACGTAGATGGGCACCTCCTTGCCCCGGCGCCAGAGCTGAAACTCCTCGGGCTTTACCCCGGAGATGCCCGCCTTGGTTAGGTAATCGTTGTCGAGCCGGTAGATACCGTCGCGGGCAATCCTGATTTTATAGTAAGGCTGCCCACTGACAATCCACTCGTTGCCGTAGGTCCCGGACTGAGCCAGCAGTGGCCCCGCCGGCAGCAGCAGGCACAGCAGCAGCAGCCAGGAGCCCCAGTTTAGCCGGGCTTTTGTGTAGGAGTTATCCATCGTATAAAACGTTGTCGTTTACTTAAAAAGAAAATGCCGCGGCCCTTGGTTTTAGCACTTAGTGAAACCCGTAGCCCAGCGACACAATAATGGAGTTGGTTTTGGCCTGCTCCACCGCCAGGCGCGACAAGGCCACGTCCAGGCGCAGGCCGCTGGCCGTGAAGCCCACGCCCAGGCTGGGCTGGGCCCGCCAGCTTTCTTTGGTAGAAGTGGTTCCTTCTATTTTCTGAAAGTTGCTGACCCCGGCCCGGAGAAACGCCACGTTGTTGTAGCCGATTTCCAGCCCCAGCTTGGGGTCGATGCTCACAAAGCTGGTGGAAACGGCCGTGTTGCGCTGCCCGTCGGTGGTCATTTCCAGGTCGGTGGCCACCAGGGCCGTGAACTGCCCCGGCAGCTTCACGTTGTAGGCGGCCCCCAGCACAAAACGGGGCAGGGTAATTTCCGAGCTGCTTTTCGGAATCGATAGGGTGTCGTTGGTGCTTTCCCGAAACTTGTCGGAGTTGATAGACCAAGCGGTGATGGTGGTGGTAATGTCGCGGGCCATCAGCCCTAGGCGCCAGTTGCCGCGCTGGTACTGGGCCCCGGCATCAAAGCCAAACCCCCAGGCCGTGGCAAAGCTGCCCACGTTGCGGTACACAATTTTGCCGCTGCCACCCAGCGTAAGGCCTTCAGGACCCAGCTTGCGGGCGTAGGAAAGCAGCAAGGCGTAGTCGGCCACCGAGAAGTAACTGATGCGGCTGTAATCGATTTGCCCGTATTCATTCACCAAAGCCCGGGTGTCGGCAATGTCGTCTACCCCCAGGCGGATGATGCTGGCCCCGATAGCGCTTTTCTCGTCCAGAGGCATGGCAAAGGCCGCGTAGTCGTTTTTGACGATGCCGGAAAACAGCTCCGAGTGCATGAGCACGGCATCATACTTGGCCTTCTGATTCAGGAGGCCCGCCGGGTTCCAGTAGCCGGCCGTGGCATCCTGGGCCAGGCTCACCTGGGTATTGCCCATGCCCAGGGCGCGGCCTCCCACCCCAATGTTCAAAAACTCATTGGCGTATTTGGGCGTGTTGTCGGTGCTCTGGGCCAGGGCAGCCGACGTGAGGCCCAAACCCAGGCCCATGGCTCCCAGCAAGCGGGAAAAACGGAAGAAGTGCTTCATACGCGGAATAACAATTCGGGGAACGGAGTGGCTGGCTAACGCAAAGGTCCACTGAATAGTGCACGGAATATATCGGTTTTCGACCAAGTATCCTCCGGGCTCGACCAGCCGGAAATACCTACGCGCCAGCCCTGCCAATCAGACTTCAAAGCTCCGCAAAAAGTGCCAATTCTGGCCAGAAAAAGGCCCCACCGAAAAACATAAAAATATTTTCACCTAGTACCTTGCGTTGCATAGTACCTTTCAATATCTTTGTCTCATTCTTCATCCACTACCACGCATCCCTCCTATGAAAGTAGAGAACACCCAAGTGCAGATGCGGAAGGGCATTCTAGAGTTTTGCATTCTGGAAATCATTGCCCGGGGCGAGGTCTACGCTTCCGACATGCTAGAAGAGCTGACGGCAGCCCGTATGATTGTGGTAGAGGGCACCCTCTATCCCTTGCTCACCCGCCTTAAGAACGCCGGCTTGCTGGATTATACCTGGAAGGAGTCGGTTTCCGGCCCGCCCCGCAAGTACTACACCCTCACGGACGTAGGGCAGGAATTCCTGCACCAGCTGCGCCTCACCTGGGAGGAAATCGAGGAGTCCATCCAGATCATCCGCTCCCAGCCTTCCACCCCTACCCCCGCCGCCGAGTAACGGCCGGCAGTTTCTGACCAGTACTTCCTGAACCGCAGCACCAGATGAAAAAGAACATCAGTATCAACCTGCAGGGCCTGATCTTCCACATTGAAGAAGATGGCTACGAAGTCCTCGGCCGCTACCTGGCCGAAGTACGGGCGCACTTCTCCGGCTACCCCGGCCACGAGGAAATTGTGGCCGACATTGAGGGCCGCATTGCCGAGCTGTTCGCCGCCCGCCTTTCTGCCACCAAGCAAGTCATTACGCTCAGCGACGTGGAAGAAATGACCGCCAAGATGGGCCGCGTCAGCGAGTTTCAGTCGGCCGATGAGCTAGACGAGGATGAACTGGAGCAGGCCGTAGCCACGGGCCGCATGCCCCAGGCCGCGCCGGCAGCCGGCACGGGTACCACTACCGCTGATGCCGAGCCCCGCCGCCTCTACCGCGACATGGCCAATCGCAAAATTGCCGGGGTAGCCGCCGGTATTGCCCGCTACTTCAGCGTGAACCCGCTGTGGGTGCGCCTGGGTTTCCTGGCCCTGCTCTTCATCAAGCCGCTGGTAGGCAGTGTTATCGATTTCGACGACAACATTGTGCGCTTCGAAGGCTTCGACCTCGGCGGGCTGTCAGTCCTCACCTACATTATCCTTTGGATTGCCCTGCCGAAAAAGTACGACGGCACCCCAGCCGAAGAAGACCCAACTTTCAAGAAGCTGTACCGCGACACCGATACGGGCAAAATAGGCGGGGTATCGGCCGGTCTGGCCGCCTACTTCAAAACGGACGTGGTGGTGTTCCGCCTGCTGTTCGTGCTAGGTGTCTTCGCCGGAGGCTTCGCCATTCCGCTCTATATCGTGCTCTGGATTCTACTGCCGGAGGCCAAAACGGCCTCCGACAGACTCCGGATGCGGGGCGACGCCGTTACCCTCTCGGGCATCGACTCTTCTGTACGCAACCAGGCCGCTGATGGCAGCTCGACGCGCCCGGTAGGCACTTTCCTGGAAGAGTTTTTCCGCAACCTGCGCCCCCTGTTCAGCGTGCTGGGTACCCTGCTGCGCGTTGCCGCCGCCTTTTTCCTGATCCTCATTGGCTTCTCCCTGCTTATCGGCACCATCATCATGCTGGGTGCCGGCCTGGGCATCTTCACCTCCGAGCAGTTTGAAATAGACGGCGTAGCGGCGGCCACGGTCCTGGGCGACCTGCCCGGCTGGTTCCTGCTCAGCGCCTTTCTCTCAGCCTTTATTCCGGCCCTGGCCATGCTGCTGGCGGGCGTTGGCCTGCTGCTGCGACGGTCCATCCTGAGCCGCACGGCTTCGCTTACCCTGCTGGGCCTCTGGCTGCTAGGCGTGGTTGGCTCGGTAATGGGTGGCGTGCACATCAGCCGCAACTTCCAGCGCGAAGGCGAGCAAACCCAGGATGTATCGTTTCCGCAGCTGAATGCCCGCACGGTGCGGCTGGAACTGCGCGACCTGGAAGAAGGCAAGTGGACGGGCTCGGTGCTGCAAGTGGCCGATAGCGGCCAGGTAATCAGTGTGCTACGTGAAGCCAGCGCCCGGGGCGTGACGGAGGAAGAAGCGGCCCGCACGGCTGGTTCCAGCGTCTCGTACCAGATGCGCAGCCTCAACGACTCTACCCTGATATTCGACAACCACTTCCGCATTGCGGCTGGCTCGCCCCTGCGCGACCAAGAGTTGATGCTGACCCTACGCCTGCCCCGCGACCGGCGCTACCGCATGAGCCGCGACTTTGCTCACTGGCTGGGCAGCGAGTTTTTCGTGGGTGACGACATCCCCGAGGATGTGGAGAACCGCACTTTCCAGCTGCGCGGCAACAAACTGGAGTGCATTGGCTGCCCGCCCGGCACCAAAACCGACGAGGATAATGACAACGATGACGACTTCGACATCGATGTGGACTCAGACGGCGAATCCATCAACATCGACCTGGGCAGCCCCGATTTCGACACCGACCTGGACGCCTACGGCGACGGCCGCCGGACCTTCAACGTGGATGATTTCAACAGCATTGAAGCCAGCGGAGCCTACCGCATTGTAGTACGCCGCGGCGACAGCTACCAGATTGAAGCCGCCGGGGAGGAGCGCGACCTGCGCCAGCTGCGCATCGAAACCGTGGGCGACGGGCTGCGCATCCGGTCCGAGCGCGACGGATTGTTCGGATTTTCCGGCACTAAGGAGCCTATCCTGGTGCGGGTGCAGCTGCCGGAGCTCGTCCACCTCGACCTTAGCGGCGCCTGCCGCGCCGATGTGTCGGGCTTCCAGGGCAAAGCCTTGCAGGTAGAGCAGAGCGGGGCCAGCATGGTGAAGCTGGATGTGAACGTGCCGCGACTGGAGCTGGATCTGAGCGGGGCCTGCAATACGGCGGTGCGCGGAGAAGCGTCGGAGCTGGATGTTGAAGGCTCGGGCGTGTGCAAAATTGAAGCCCTGCGCCTGCAAACCAACCGCGCCACCATCGACCTGTCGGGCGCCAGCCGGGCCCGGGTGCGGGTAGCCGAGAAACTCCGCGCCGAGGTAACGGGCTCCAGCCACGTCGACTACGCCGGCAACCCTACCAGCGTGCAGAAAGACGAGTCGGGCGGCTCCCGGGTGCGGGCCATCAGCTCCGCCAGCAGCGAGGAAACATCGGACTCAGACGAGGAATAACATCGAGCACACTTACTGGTTTACCAGATAAGCAGCTGACGTTCCGCTCTTTCGGGCACGTATAAATCAGCTGCGACGGGGCTTTGAAAAAAAAGAAGCGGGACAGGCAACTAACCGTACCTGTCCCGCCTCTATACAAGCGGTGAATATGAGGTAAGAGGGGTTTATTTGGTGAGTGAGTGATGCCCCTGAGGAAGCCCTTTGGCCTGACCCTGCTGCAACAGGAAGGCAAAGGCTTCCTCATACTCGTTTCGAATCTTGCCATCCAGAATGGCTTCCAGCACGGCTTCCTTCAGCTCGCCCACTTCCCGGGAAGGCTTCAGCCCAAACGTCTGCATAATCACTTCCCCGGTAATCACGGGCTTGAAGTTGCGTAGGTGGTCTTTCTCCTCTACCTCCTTCAGCTTTTCCTCCACCCGCTCGAAGTTGCGCAGGTAGCGCGCCACGCGCTGGTGGTCTTTGCTGGTGATATCAGCCTTGCAGAGGAGCATCAGCCGATCTATTTCGTCGCCGGCCTCGAAGAGCAGACGGCGCACGGCGGAGTCCGTTACGGTTTCCTTTACCAGGGCAATGGGCCGCAGGTGCAGGCGCACCAGCTTCTGTACCTGGCGCATTTCTTCCCCCAGCGGCAATTTCAAATCGGTGAAGATGGCAGGCGTCCAGCGGGCGCCTTTGTCTTCGTGGCCGTGGAAGGTCCAGCCTACCCGGGGGTCGAAGCGCTTGGTGGCGGGCTTAGCAATGTCGTGCAGAATAGCAGCCCAGCGCAGCCACAGGTCGCCGCCAGCTTCGGCCACGTTGTCGAGCACCTGCAGGGTGTGGTAGAAATTGTCTTTGTGGGCGTGCTGCCCGCGCTTTTCCACGCCCTGCAGCTGGGCCATGCGCGGAAAAATCAGCTGAAGCAGCCCCGAGCTAAACAGCAGCTTGAAGCCGTAGCTAGGCTTGGGAGCCAGAATCAGCTTGTTCAGCTCGTCGGTTATCCGCTCCTGCGACACAATCTTGATGCGCTCCTTGTTGCGGGCAATGGCATCGAAGGTATCGGGCTCGATATCGAAGTTGAGCTGGGCGGCAAAGCGCACGGCCCGCATCATGCGCAGCGGGTCGTCGGAAAAAGTAATGTCGGGGTCGAGGGGCGTGCGGATGATTTTACGGCGCAGGTCGCCTATGCCGTCGTAGCGGTCTACGAGGGCCCCAAAGTCTTCGGGATTGAGGCTCAGGCCCAGGGCGTTGATGGTAAAGTCGCGGCGGGCCAGGTCTTCTTCCAGGGTGCCGGCTTCCACCTCAGGCTTGCGGCTCTCGGCCCGGTAGCTTTCTTTGCGGGCGCCCACAAACTCAATTTCCACCTCCGGGGTGGGGAGCATGGCCGTGCCGAAGTTCTTGAATACCGTCACGCGGGGCCGGGAAGGCAGCCGCTGCCCCACGGCCTGGGCCAGCCGGATACCGTCGCCCACGCACACCACGTCCACATCTTTGCTGGGGCGCTCCAGGGCCAGGTCGCGCACGAAGCCCCCAATCACGTAGGCGGGGTAGCCCAGCGCACCGGCCGCGTCGGCAATGGTATGGAACAAGGGTAACTCGGGAAGCTGGGGAAGTTTCATGCGCGGTGCCGTAAGCCAAACAAGCTGCAAAGGTAACGGCTGCCCAGGTACTTCCACTGCTCTGCCACGCCTTCTGGCTACCGGCCTAGTCGCGCAGCACCGTCAGGGTGCCATCGGCTTCTACCCGCACCACGCGCGAAGGCGCAGCCGACTTCGTATCATCCTGCCGCCAGTTTGCCACGTAATCCACGGCCCGCACCAGCTCCGGGCTCACCTCCTTATACATAGCAGCGGCGGGCTCCCCACTGAAGTTGGCCGAAGTAGCGACCAGTCCGTGGCCCAGGCGCCGCACAATTTTGTGGGTAAACTCGTCCTGGGAGATGCGCAGGCCAATGGTGCCGTCGGGGGCCTGCAGGCTGGGGGCTACCTGGGAGCTGGCCGGCACCACGTAGGTAGTGGGGCGGGTTTCGGCGGCCAGCAGCTCCGGCAGGTTGGCCGGCACCACGGCCGCGTAGCGGGCAAACATCTGCTCGTCGGCCACCAGAATCAGGCAGGGCTTACCGGACGGCCGTTTTTTCAGCGCATACAGCCGGTCTATCACCCGCGGGAGCTCGGCGTCGCAGCCCAGGCCCCACACGGTGTCGGTGGGATACAGAATGATTTGCTGCAGCAACAAGGCATCCACGGCCGCGTCTACTTCCTGGCGAAAAAAATTACTCATGGTGGGCTGTTAGTTTATGAGAAAGGTAGGCCAGAATATCCCCGGTACCGCGGCTGTAGCAGACCTCAGCCGGCTACGGCTGCAGTGTCTGCTAGGCGGCCGACTCCGGAATACTCTGGCACAGCTCTACCAGTACGCCCGCGGCCGACTTCGGGTGCACAAAACACACCAGCTTATTGTCGGCCCCGCGCTTGGGCTCCTCGTTCAGGAGGGTAAAGCCCTCTGCCCGGAGCCGCGCCATTTCCGCCCGAATGTCGTCTACCTCAAACGCCACGTGGTGAATTCCTTCGGGTTTCTTTTCCAGAAAACGGGTGATGGCGCTGCTCGGGCTGGTGCCGGCCAGCAGCTCAATCTTGGAGCCGCCCACCTGGAAAAATACTGTATCCACGGCTTCGCTGGCCACGTGTTCCCGCTTATATGGCGCTACGCCCAGCAGGCGCGTGTACAGCTCGGTGGCGGCGGCCAGGTCGTGAACGGCCAGGCCCAGGTGTTCCAGATTGGTGAGCATAAGCAGGGTGCGAAAAATGAGGTGGCGCTAGGTAGCCAACCTTGTTTGGATTGTGTCTATTTTTGTAGCGTAAAAGTAAACCTCCTTCCCGGTTTGGCTGTTTCAATGGAGAATAATTCTCCACTGGCTACCTTTGCCGGTGAATTTCATCCGACGCCCCAAGCACCATGCTGAAGCTGCCAATTTACCTTGATAACAACGCGACTACGCCGCTGGACCCGCGCGTGTTGGAAGCCATGCTCCCGTACTTCACCGAGCATTTCGGCAACGCGGCCTCCCGCAACCACCCCTTTGGCTGGCAGGCGGAGGAAGCCGTAGACTATGCCCGCGAGCAGATTGCCGCCCTCATCAACTGCGACCCCAAGGAAATTATCTTCACTTCGGGCGCTACGGAGTCGGATAACTTGGCCATTAAGGGCGTATATGAGATGTATGCCCAGAAAGGCAACCACATCATCACAGCCACCACGGAGCACAAAGCCGTGCTGGATACGTGCAAGCACCTCGAGAAGCAGGGTGCCCGCGTAACCTATCTGCCCGTGGACGCGGAAGGCCTCATCAGCTTGGCCGAGCTGGAAGCCGCCATGACGCCCCAGACCATTCTGGTGGCCATCATGTACGGCAACAATGAAACCGGCACGATTCAGCCCATCCGCGAAATTGCCGCCATTGCCCACAAGCACGGCGCCCTGTTCATGACCGATGGCACCCAAGCCGTGGGCAAAATCCCGGTAGACGTGCTGGCCGATGGCATCGACCTGATGGCCTTTACCGGCCACAAGTTCTACGGCCCCAAGGGCATTGGCGCCCTGTACGTGCGCCGCAAGAACCCCCGCGTGAAAGTTACCGCCCAGATGGACGGTGGCGGCCACGAGCGGGGCATGCGCTCCGGCACGCTCAACGTACCCGGCATTGTGGGCCTGGGCAAGGCTTGCGAGCTGGCCCGCCTGGAAATGGCTGCCGACACCGCCCGTCTCAGCGCCATGCGCGACCGGCTGGAAAAAGAGTTGCTCACGCTGGAAGAAAGCTACGTGAACGGCTCGGTTACGCACCGTCTGCCCCACGTCACCAACATCTCCTTCAAGTACGTGGAAGGCGAAGGCCTGATGATGGGCGTGAAGGACTTGGCGGTATCGTCGGGCTCGGCCTGTACGTCGGCCTCGCTGGAGCCTTCGTACGTACTCAAGGCCCTGGGCCTGAGCGACGACCTGGCGCACTCTTCCCTACGCTTCGGCCTGAGCCGCTTTACCACCGATGAGCAGATCGACTACGCCATCGGCCACGTAAAAGAAGCGGTAACCAAGCTCCGTGAAATGTCTCCCCTGTGGGAAATGTTCAAGGAAGGCATCGACCTCAACTCTATTGAGTGGGCTGAACATTAATTTTTAGCGCTTAGAATTGAAAACCAGGAATGTTACCTTGGTTTTCGCTCTAGGTTCTGAGTTCTAAAATCTGACTTCTAATTTCATCAAAGCCATGGCTTACTCCGATAAGGTAATCGACCATTACAGCAACCCCCGCAACGTGGGCACGCTGGACAAAAGCAAGAAGAACGTAGGCACCGGCCTCGTAGGCGCCCCTGAGTGCGGCGACGTGATGCGCCTGCAGATTGAGGTAGACGAAGCTACCAACACCATCACCGACGCCAAATTCAAAACCTTCGGCTGCGGCTCGGCCATTGCGTCGTCGTCGCTGGCGACAGAGTGGCTGAAAGGCAAGACGGTAGATGAGGCGCTGGCCATCGATAACATGGAGATTGTGGAAGAACTGGCGCTGCCGCCCGTGAAAATCCACTGCTCGGTACTGGCCGAAGACGCCATTAAGTCGGCCATCAACGACTACCGCGTGAAAAACGGCCTGCCGGAGCTGGAAATAGCCAAGTCGCACCACTAATAGAACTGAGAAACTAGAAGTGAGAAGTTAGCCTCCATGTATCGGGGTTGACTTCTCACTTCTCAGTTCGAACCTCTCACTTCTACATAAATGGAAGTTTCCCAGGACGTGCACGTCGAGAGTGCGCGCATTCAGCGGCAGATTGAAGAGCATCTGGGTTTGGGTCCCGGCGGCTTGCTGTTTGAATTCCGGCAGCTGGAGCGGGGGCAGGTACGGCTGGATCTGATTACCGTGAATCCGCGCCACCACCAGAGCTTCCTGTTTCGCTACGAGGTAGGCTACGACCGGCTCGATGCCCTGCGCAAAATGCTGGCCTACGTGCAAAGTGCCCGCGACGTGGAAAGCTCCTACACTATTCAGTGGCGGGCCCGCGGCGACAAGGAACTGCACACCTCCTACTTCCGCGCCCACAACCCCTACGAAGCGCTGGACAAGCTGTACTACGGCCGCGACCAAACCACGCTTACCGTATTCAGCGTAGTACTGAATCCAAGTAGTTAGGAGTTAGAAGCGTAGGAGCCAGCATAGATGAACTGTTGTTCAACTCGAAGCTAGCTCCTTTCTCCTCCCTCCTTTCTTCTCTCTCCTTCCCCAAATGCCATGATTACCGTTTCTGATAAAGCCAAAGAAAAAGTAGCGCACCTGATGGCCGATGCCCAGCTCGACGACACCTATCGTCTGCGGGCTTCCGTGGCCGGGGGCGGCTGCTCGGGCCTGAGCTACAAGCTCGACTTCGACAACGAAGTGAAGCCCATGGACCAGGAGTTTGAAGACAAGGGCGTACGCGTGGTAGTGGACATGAAAAGCTTCCTCTACCTGGCGGGCACCCAGCTTGACTTCTCCGATGGCCTCAACGGCAAAGGCTTCTTCTTCGACAACCCCAACGCCTCCCGCACCTGCGGCTGCGGTGAGAGTTTCTCGGTCTAGACTGCCGACGTTTCCCGTTTGCAACGAAAAAGCTACCCCAAAAGGGTGGCTTTTTCGTTGCCCCCGAACTACCCTCTCCCCCTGTTCAACGCTTGAGTAGCTGGATAAGTAGTGCCTGGGAAATTGCGCCGTCATGTTGAGCCTGTGGAAGTATGACTACACGATTACCTATTCTCCACTAGGTGCCCACACCATAGAAGACCACTTCTCAAACCAACACCCAACAAAAAAGGCCTCCCGAAAACCGGGAGGCCTTTTTTATTTGATGGCACGTAGCGCTAGTTGGTTTTGACCAGCTTGTGCGTGGAGCGAAGCTGAGCGCCCTGAAGCACCAGCACGTAGCTACCCTGGGGCAGCTGCCGCAGATCCAGCTGCTGCGAAGCCGGTACCATGGCGCGGTACACCTCACGGCCGGCCAGGTCCGTTACAATGGCTTGTACTGCGCCAGCGTGTTCAGGCAGCTGCAGGTAGAGTGTGCTGGCTACCGGGTTGGGATAGATACCCGCCAACAGCTTACCGCCCTGTACCGTGCGTACTTCGGAAAGGTGCGCGGTACCATCCTGGTCTACCTGACGCAAGCGGTAGTACGATACCCCTGACAACGGCTTGGCATCGGCAAAGCGGTAGGTGCTGCGAGCAGTGGTGCTACCCTGACCGTTCACGCGGCCTACCTGAGTAAAGTGCACCCCATCGGCGGAGCGCTCTACTTCGAACCGGGCGCTGTTGCGCTCAGAAGCCGTAGCCCACTGCACTTGTACCTGGGCTCCCTCCCGGGCGGCCGAGAAGGCCGTCAGCTGAACGGGCAGGGGATTGACGTTGATGGATGCATCCGTGCTGGCCAGCACAAAGTCGCTGAAGGACGTGAATGGATCCGAGGTAACGGTAGTAGCCGTAGTCTCCGACTGCCCAATGTTTTCCCAGGCCCCACCGTTGTGGGATTTGCCAATCACGAGCGAGGTAGCATTGGGGGTGTTTACCCCGTCCTCCTGCGCTTCATAGGACAACTTGATAGTTCCTTCAAACTCCCCGGCAAGCGGCTCCGTGGCGGGCGTAACCGTGAAATAACGCTCCTTCGAAACCCGCGTCAGCCCCCCGCTCAACGTCTGGTTGCTGGGCGCACCATCGTGTTGGGTAGCGGTGTAGATGGCAGCGTTAGTCTGCGTGGAAATGTTGAGCGTCAGCGGACGATACTCTGCGGCCATACCGATAGGGAAGCTAACCGATTTGGGAGTGCCGGGTACAACCGCTGCCACTTCGCGCTTCAGGGGGCCTTCCACAAAGCTGGCGGAGCTGGCATCGTTTACCGTTGCCGTCGGTGCCAGGGTAAGCGGGTTGGTCTCACTCGTCAGGAGGTTGCCTTTGAGCAGGCTAAGCGTACCGTTGATCCGAACCGGCGTTTGCAGCAGAACGCTAGCTGTTGTGTTCACCTGTAGGGTAGAGCTAGAGCCCAGGAACGAAGTCCCAGCCGTTGTACCCAGTTCTGTACCGCTGATGGTCTGTTGAACAGGCCCGGTAAAGACAAGCTTTGCGGTGCTGTTCAACGTGAAGCCCCCGTTAATAACCAGATTACCGCTCAGATTCAGTTCTGCCAGACTATTGGCAAAAGAAGTACCCGTTTCAATAGTCAGATTGCCGTTCACGGCTATGGGCGTACCTCCCGATGCACTGTATCCTCCATTAGTGGATACAGCAAATGTGAGGTTACCAAACTTACGTCCCTGCAGAGCCGGCGTGTACGCAATGTTACCGCCCACCGATGGTGACTTAAAGATGAAGGTACCACTCTCGGTACCGGGTACCCCAGCGAGGTTCTCTGTAAACACGCCACTACTTGCCGTCGTGCCATGCAGGTACGTACCGCCATTGTAGATGAAAACGGTTTCATTGCTCCCGTTTGGTTCCAGGTTTGCGGCTGAGCCTCCCCCACCTTTGTTGGAAAAGGTGCCGTTGTTGAAAATGGCTAATGCCGTCTCACCCGAAGTGGAGCGCTGCAACGTCAGGGCTGACGTCAGCGTGTTGCTGGCGGGAATTTCAAACTCAATGGCGGCTCCGCTGCCTGGGTTGATAATCAACGACTGTAGGGTAACGGCAGCAGCGGTGAAGCCCGGGGTGGTACCAAGACTAACAGTGTAAGCACCCGATACCGAACTGTGGTCGAGCAGCACGTCGCTCGAGCTGCCGGGCACTGTATTCGTCGACCAGTTAGCGGGGTTAAAGAAACCACCATCGTTGCCCAGGCCCGTCCAGGTAACGAACGTACGCGTTACGGCAGTGCCCGTTACGTTGAGCACATACGGATTCTCGTCGCTGTCATCGTTGACGATGCTGATAGCACCCGTGAAGGTACCGGTGGCCGTGGGGGTGAAAGCAACCCCGAGCGTAGCTGAGCTGAACGGCGCAATAGAAGTGGGCAGAACGCCTACTGGGCTAAATACCCCACCCGAAGAAGTGATACTCCCAATAGTCAGGGTAGTACCGCCCTTGTTTTCAATCGTAAACGACACCGTGTTCCGGGTGCTTACCGGCGTATTCGCAAAGGTGTAGGGCGTGGGGTTATTGCTGACGATGGACGTAGTCCCATCGGTAAGGTTGATTTCAGCCGGAGACACATTCAGCGTACCCGTTACGGCCACCAGTTGCTGGGGCGAGGTACCGCTGCTGTTGACCACGTTGCCCGTAAGCAGCCCAACGGTGCCGCTACCACTTAGCCGTACGTAGATGGGCGTTGGGTTTACGGTTCCTCCTACCGGTACCAGTGAAATGCTATTGGCATCAGCAGTGACATTCGTGAAAGCTACATCATCGGAAACCTGAAAACCGGCCGGGGCCTGCACTTTTAAAGGAATATTCCCCAGGCTCGTTCCGCTCACTGAATAAGTGGCGTAGGTGGCTGAGGGCGTATTCTGAATAGTAGTGCCAACGGCAAGTGGACCATTTGTGGTTACGTTGACGGTGCCGGGCACAGGAGTAGGGGCGCAGATAACGGCTACATTATCCAGCCGCCAGGGAGACGTGGTGGCACTGGTTTTCTCGAAGCGAATCCACACCTGTGCCTCCGTAGAGTAGGCAGATAGGTCAACCGTGTACTTGATATAACTGGTACTCGTGTTATCCAGGGTGAACGTCCCGCCCGTTGCCACTGCATACGTCCCGTTCTGACCAGTGGTCGACACCTTCACTTCGAAGGTTTTGGGGGTTGCATTCGTCGTCCGGGTCAGGTAGAAGCTCACGGATGCTGGGTAGTTCAGCTCCGGGGTCGTGAGGGTGCCATTGTTGGAGTTGAATTCTGCTGCCCCGGCCGAACCGTTATAGGTGCTTGACGTAGTGCGCGTAACGCCGGTAGCCAACCAGCCGGTCGGCGGGAAAGGCGTAGTATCAAATCCTTGTGACAAGCAGGAAGAATAGCCGGCGGGCAACACGCTTCCGGTCACCGTCACACTGGCCGACTTAGCCCCCGACACGTTAGTCAGGGTTTCCATCACGTCCCCGTTGGTGGCGGTAGCGGCCGCCTTAATCCGGACGTAAATGGTAGATGCGCCCGTCTGGGGTGCCTCTACCGTGTTACTGAACCCGCTGCCGGAAGTCAAGGAAACCTCGTAGTTGGAGTTAACCGGTACCGATACCGTAATGGGCGCCGATAGGTTGGTGGGCGTGAGCGTATAGCTCTGCTCAGCTGAAACAACGCCTACGGACGTAGCAAACCCCGTGAGCGAGGTAGGCGAGGCCACCAGGTTAGGAGGCAGAGCCGTTGTCGTGAACGTCGTTGAGCCCAGCGGGGTTTGCAGGTAGTTTTCGAAACCGGCGGTGCTGCTTTCGTTGTAGGCATACACCTCGGCTACGTAGTTGGTACCAGCCGTCAGGCCGGTTACGGCGGCGCTAGTGCCGGTGCCGTTCAGCACCACAAAGTTACCGGTGCCGGTGGTAGCACCGCTCCCGAAGGCCAGGTTGGCGGTGTAAGCGGTTTTATCGGTGGGCGCCACGGCCGTGGTCGTAGCGGCCCGCACCACCAGGAGGCGCTTGGCGCCGTTGCCGCTGCCTACCGTCAGGGTTACGGCTACTTGTGTGGGCGTGCCGGCGCTTACCGTCGGGGCCGTGGTAGGCTCAGCTACCACGGTGCCGGTTACGGCTTTCGTTTGCTCCGCAGCGCCCGTGGAGTTCAGCGTCACGTTGCCGGCTACGGTACCGCTGCCGGCGCCGCTCAGGCGCACGTACACCGGCACGCTGGTGAGGGTACCGCTGCCAAAGGCAATGCTCGTGGAAGAGCCAAAGCCCGAGCCGCTCGACTGGGAAACCTCGTAGCCCGTGGGGGCTTGCACCGCTACGTTGGCCGTGAGGTTGGTGGCACTTACCGTGAACGACTGTTCAGCCGAAGGTGAGCTGGCTACCGTGTTAAAAGCTGTGAGAGCAGCCGCCGAAACAGTAATGGCGGGAGTAGCGGCCCCCGAGCCAGTGGTTACGTCCAGCTTCACGGGTGAGGCCTGCAGGTTGGGTACATTGTCTTCGGCTACCACGTACACATCGTAAGCCGTACTGGCCGAGAGGCCCCCAACTACCGTAGTGGCAGCCGTGTTGGCCGTGGGATTGATGAAGTTGCCGCTGGCCAGGGGCGTACCACCGGCCGCTTTTACCTGGGCCGCCGTGGGAGCCGTAGCACCGTCGGCCAGCACCAGGTAATAGGTCTTGCCTACTTCGTTGATGGTTGAGCTAAGCGTAAAACCCGTGCCCGTAGGAGCACTCGTTGATGGGGAGCCTGTGGCGAAAGAGGGTGGAGTAGTATCGGAACCGCCACAAGGATTGGCCGTCGTACCTGAGTTGCGGGGCCCCGCAGCAGCAGCTGTGAAGTCTACAGAGTTTTTGTCCGTGTCCGTGCAGCCTCCACTCCCCCTAAAAATTGCATTTGTTGCGCTAGGAGCAGGTGCAGCGGCAGTACCTTCAAAGGTAGTTGCTGTCCCAAATCCTACTCGATCTATGAGTGTAGTACCATTTAACAAGTCAACACGGCCATTTGCCGCGGCCATACTTACACTGCCTGTTCCAGATGCGGGTGTCGTTTTATCTGGGGTTGGAAGGGCTGTGAAGCCAGAGGTAGCCCCAGCAAGCTGAATCAGATAATACTTTCCAGCTGAAATAGTACCTGATAAGGTAACTGTCCCCCCTGCTCCCCCTGCAGAAGAGAAATAGGCTATGCTGTAGTTTGTCAGGTCTATATCACTTGTACTCTTGTTGAACAATTCTACATAATCGTTTCTGTAAGTGGCCCCACTATTTCCACCCGCGCCATATACTTGGCTGATAACAACTGTAGTACTCTGCGCCCACCCCAACAATGGAAGCAGTAGCAGCACAAGGGCCATAAAGAAGCCCCGGCCATAGGGTGGCGGGGCTACCCTGGGATGAGTAGAGGGTGTCATCATGAGGAGGTGTGTATGAGAGGTTTAGGAAATGCGCACAATCGGAGAGTCCAAATATACAGGTCCCCGGGTACTTCTGGTACTTTTGCCAGGGTTACTGAATTATTACCAGATTAAGCTAATTTAATAAAAAAGGCCTCCCGAATACCGGGAGGCCTTTTTTAGGGCAGAAAAAATCTGGGCTTATTGTTTCACCACCTTCTGGGTCCACTGCTGGCCACCTTGCTCCACGCGCACCAGGTAGGTGCCCCGCTGCAGGCTGCTCAACTCCAGGTTGCCATCTACCCCCAGGGTGCGGGTCAGCAGCACGCGGCCGGTTAGGTCCAGTACCTGCACTTTGGCGTTTTGCATGGGCACCGGCAGCTTCACCGTGAGGTTGTTCTGGGCCGGGTTGGGGTACACGCTCAGGGAGCCACCGCCATTCACTACCGATTTCACGTCGGAGTAAGCAGTTTGGCCATCGAAGTCAACTTGCTTGAGGCGGTAGTACGAGGTACCCGTCAGCGGATTGGCATCCGTAGCCGCGTACTCGTGGCGGCTCGACGTGGTGCCGTTGCCCTCTACCGTCGTAAACGTCTGGAAGTTCACCCCGTCGGCCGAGCGCTGCACTTCGAAGCCTTTGTTGTTTTTCTCCGAAGCCGTTACCCAGGTCAGTTTCACCTGCTTGCCCTGCAGCTTAGCCGAGAAGGCCGTCAGCGTTACGGGCAGCGGCTGGCCATCAATGCCTACCCCTTCAATTTCTTCCGCCGTGGTGGGCGTCAGGTAGTTTTCCGAGGTCTGCGTGATGAAGCCCGTGGTGGGGTCGATGTTGTTGAACTCGAACACGTAGAAGTAGTAAGCTTTTGTGGGCTCAAAGTTTTCAACGGTTACCGAGTTGTTAGCGCCGGCATACACGGAGAAGTAACCCGGTGCCAACTGCGGACCCGTACCATAAATGGAGTTGTTGGTCTGGTAAGACGTACCATCTACCGGCTGGCGGTTAGCGGGCAACAGCGGGTTTTCGCTGGCAACCACCAGGTGGCCTTCGCCCTGCCCGGCTACATTACCGGTGAAGGTAATGGTGATGTTTCGGCCACTGCGCGTCAGCAGGAAGGGGCGCTCGGCCGTGGGCTGCACGTCGATGGAGCGGCCCGCCAGCGTACCGTTGTTGGCGAAGTTCTGCGCAGTGGTAATTTCGAAGTCCGTGCTCTGGTAGCGCAACGTGTTGGAAGCCTGGCCCAAGTACGTAGGCGAGTAGCGCACATACAGGGTAGCATTTACACTGTACGTGGTGCTGCTAGGCGTGAACACTACGCTGCTGGAGAAGTTAATGCCGTCGGTGGATACCTGGAACTGAGGCGTAGCCGAAGGGTTCTGGGGCGAAGGCGTAGGTGCCGAAATCGTGATGGTAATGGGCTGACGCACCCGGTCGGCTACGAGGTTCAGTGCCTGCGTGGGCGAGTTTTCGTAGATCACCACGATGCCGGAAGTATTGTAGGCATTGGCCAGCTGCACCTGCGGACGGCTGGTGCCCGATACCGGGAAGGTCACAGGGTTGGCCGGGTCGCTGGTGTGAGTAATTACCGTGGCATCTTCGCGGGCGGAGGGCGGCAGGTAGCGAATGTACACCGTCGTTACCGTCAGGTCGTTGCCGGAGTTGCGCGGAATCAGCAGCGAGTTGCCCGTTGCGCCGTTCAGTGCATCAAGGCCAGCAGCCGAGAGGGCCACCTGGAAGTAGATCGGAGCATTTACCGTTACGCCTTCCAGCAGGTTAGTACCCGAGAGCTGGTAGGTCTGAATGGCCGAAGGCACACCCGGCACGGTAGAGAACAAGCTCAGTACGCCCGAAGCGTTGATAGCCGAGTTGCCACCCAAACCATTGGCCGTGATGTTAAGCGTACCGGTAATGGTGGTATTGGTGCCGCTTACACCCGAGCCCACAATGCTCCCGCTGAAGGCACCAGCGTTAGTGCCCACCAGGCGCACCTGGATTTCCTGGGTTACGTTGCCGCTGGCATCCGTAGTCAGGGTGATAGGCGTGTTGTTGTACGTGCCTACGCCCGTCAGGCGGAAGCGAATGTTCGTAGCCGAAGGCGTCAGCGTTACCGTGGAGTTAGGTGCCAAACCCGTAGCCGTTACAATGGTCGTCAGCGTAGCCGAGCCGTTGGTAGAGACCGTGCCAAAGTTCAGCGGGTTTACGCTAAAGCTAATAGCCGTTACAGCTGCTGCCTGGCCGTTGCCACTCACTGCCACGTTCTCCGTTACCGTGCCCGAGCCATTAGGCGTAGAAACAACAATGTTCTCCGAAATATTGGTCTGCTGAGTAGGGGCAAACTGTACGTAGATGGTTACCGGGTCATTTACCAGCGTGCTTCCCGTACGGCTAAGCGTAATAGGCGTGCTGGTGAACGTAGTCCCGTTGACGCTGATGCGGAAGTTAGTCGAGGGCGTAACCGTAACGTTGCCCGTGAGGTTGGCGGCTGAGATGTTGAACGACTGCGTGGCCGAGGTTTCGCCGATACGGGTAGGGCTAAACGACAGAGCGGTTGGGTTGATAGTCAGCCGGGGCGTAGCGGCAATGCCCGTGCCCGTCAGCCCAAACGTGCGGGTAAGTGAGCCAGCAGTAAGCACTAGGTTGGCAGCACGGGAGCCCACTGCACTAGGTGCAAAGCGTACGTATACTGGAAAACCGCCTGTAGCCTTAGCTTCGGCAGCCGTCACGGTCACCGTGTTGGTAAAGGTCACATTGTCGCGGCTAACCTGAAAGTCGCCGTTGTTGGTGCCCGTCAGCGAAACCACTACGTTAGCCGTCAGGCTGTTGCTGCCCTTTACCGTAAGGATTACAATGTCCTCCGGATCGGTAGTATCATAAATACGCTGGGTGGTCTGCCCAACTTCGGTATCAACAAAGTCAGGGTTGTCTGAATTAATGCCGGAGCCAGCAATGCTCTGCGCAAAGCTCAGGGAAGGCAAAACGAACAGCGCCAGCATGAACACCCAAATAACCGACCAGGCAGTGCGGCGTTGGGGGCGAGTGTATGAATTTTTCATATGAGTAAGTAAAAAGTTTTACGGTGAAAAGACAACCAATTGATTGTCAGTGTTTAGCAAGCCAGGTTGATGTTCATCAAACCTGCTCCTTGTACGCAGTAGCTAAGGGTCAGTTCAATAATTTTTTTGACATTGCATATAATTTTTCTATACATCTATTTGTTCGCATATTTATTTGATTTATGTTAGTAGGTCTGTTCTTTAGGGAAAGCCGGACCGATAATTTGGCCCTGCCCGGGTCTACAGATTTCGTGCCCAAATGATTCCCAGGATCATTCAACTATACGAATTGTTATCTTTTCCGGATTTCAGGCTGCTTTGCTTCCGGATGCCTGCCTCTGCGGCTCTCCGGTGAACTTATGCTTGTTATTCAGTTAGCGCCATGTGAATGAAAACGGCTACTCTGGTGCTTTGTACCTCACTCCGGGTAGCTTTTGCTTTTCATAAAGCGGAATGTTTTCTTGGTTTTCTACAACCATAACCCAAATTGTCGTTGCAGGTTGCAAACCGGTGGCTGGGTGAAATAATATGGGCTGCTTATTCCCAGAGTGGATAGTGCTCCAGTTGTACTTCCTGCTCGAAAAAGATACGGGTGCTTTCCTCGAAAGAGCGGGTGAAGTCGGACACATAAAAATGATGGGCCGGGACGCCTTCTTTGGCTGGGGCCGCCAGCTGCTGCGCATTCAGGTACTGGCGCACGTGCTCGGCTACTACGTCGGAGGCATCTAACACTTCTACCCTTCCCTGATAAAAGGCCGCAATCTGCTGCTTGATTAACGGGTAGTGGGTGCAGGCCAGCACCAACGCCTCAATGCCCTCGAGTACGGGACTCGATAGGTAGGTTTCAATGATGTTGCGGGAAATAGAGTTGTTGAAGAAGCCCTCCTCCACCATCGGGGCCAGCAGCGGCGTAGCCAGGCTGCGCAGCTCTACGCCCGCGTCCAGGTCGTCTATCTTTTTGCGGTACACGTTGCTGTTCACCGTTTGCTTGGTGCCAATGAGGCCCACGGTGCGCCCGGCATACGCCTTTCCCACGTAGGCCACAATGGGGTCAATTACGTTCAGGACCCGGGCTTTGGAGCCTACGTATTCCTTCACCAGCTCATAAGCCGCCGCCGAGGCCGAGTTGCAGGCAATAAGAATCACCTTGCACTGTTGCTTGAGCAGCAGGTCGCAGATCTTCACGGAGTAGGCCTGAATGGCGGCCGTGCTTTTGTCACCATAGGGCAGGTGGGCCGTGTCGCCGAAGTACACCAGCCTTTCCTGCGGGAGCAGCTTGTTGACGGCCCGGGCCACGGTGAGGCCCCCAATGCCACTATCGAAAACCCCAATGGGGCGAGAAGCCAGGGAGGAAGAAGCTGCTGTACCCATATTGAGCGCAAAGGTAAATCGTTTTTACTGGGTTATGGCGCTGTGGTGCGGTATTCCCCTGTGGGCCTTCCCTACTCCGGGTAGGCAGGTCAGAAATATTCTTCCTATATAGTAGGCTCTAACTGCCGCTTTCCCCTGATTCCTATGAGTACGGTTTTGCATGAAATCGACCAGGCCCTGGCTTCTTTCGATGCTACCCGCGGCCGGCCCGTAGCCATTGAGCTGGGCGAACGGAAATACACCCAGCTAATTCTCGACGTGGCCCACCTGCACCAGGCTGGCGGCGACCTGACCACTAATACGGGCCGCCCCCTGGCGTACCGGGGCCTCGAAATCCTGCGCGACGAGCTGAACGTGGACCGGGTGCGGGTTATCTAGACCGCAGATAGCACCGATTTTTCGAATAAGACAGTCGGCTCCATACTCAAAGCAGGAAGTTGCGTCTTAGTCTGTACGTTTATCTGGAGCGCCATTTTTCTGACCGTTTCTTCGGGTTGCTAGCTGGTTATTCTTCCGTGCCAACTACAAAATCCGCGGAATCCGTTAAAATCCGTGCCCATCCGTGGTCTACCTTTGCGGTATGAACCTGCTTTCCGCTGAAAACCTTTCGAAGAATTATGCCGACCGGTGGCTTTTCCGGGACCTGAACTTTGGTTTGCAGCAAGGCCAGCGCGTGGCCTTCGTGGGCATCAACGGTACCGGCAAAACCACGCTCATGAAAATCCTAGCTGGCCTGGAGCAGCCCGATACCGGCCTGGTGAGCACGCGCAAAGGCATTCGGGTTACCTATCTGGGCCAGCAGCCCGTGTTCGATGAAAGCCTGACGGTGGAGGAAACCATCTTCGCCAGCCAGAACGACACGCTGCGCGCCATTCAGGAGTACGAGCACGTCGTCAACGACCCCGACCACAAAGCCGACGACCTGCAGCGCGTGCTGGAACGCATGGATTCCCTGAACGCCTGGGACTACGAGGCCCAGGTGCAGCAGATTCTGGGCCGCCTGGGCATCCTGGGCGAGCTGCTCACGCGCAACGTGAGCATGCTCTCGGGTGGGCAGCGCAAGCGCGTGGCCTTGGCCCGGGTGCTCATTGAGGAGCCCGACGTGCTGCTGCTCGACGAGCCCACCAACCACTTGGACCTGGCTACTATTGAGTGGCTGGAAAACCGCCTCTCCTCCCCCAGCCTCACCCTGCTGATGGTGACCCACGACCGGTATTTCCTCGACAGTGTGGCCAACGAAATTGTGGAGCTGGACAAGGGCCAGGTGTACCGCTACCAGGGCAACTACGCCTACTTCGTGGAGAAGAAAGCCGACCGCGAAATGCGGGAGTCGGTGGAAGTGGAAAAGGCGCGGCAGCTGTTCAAGAAAGAGCTGGAGTGGATGCGCCGTATGCCCCAGGCCCGCGGCACCAAGCAGAAAGCCCGTATCGACGCGTTTTACGTAACCAAGGAAAAGGCCAGCACCAACCTGAGCAAGCAGCAGGTGGAGCTGAGCGTGAAAACCACCCGCCAGGGCGGTAAAATCATTGAAGCCAGCCACCTCAACAAGAAGTTCGGCGACAACGTGGTGCTGGATGACTTCAGCTACGTATTCAAGAAAAAGGACCGGATTGGCCTTGTTGGGCCCAACGGCGCCGGCAAGTCTACCCTGCTGAACATGCTCACGGGCAAGCTTCAGCCCGACTCTGGCACCATTGAGGTGGGCCAGACCACCGTGTTTGGCTACTACACCCAGACGGAGCTGGAATTCGACCCCTCACAGCGCGTTATCGACATTGTGAAAGAAGTAGCCGAGGTAGTGGAGCTGGCCAACGGCGACGTGCTGACGGCCAGCCAGTTTCTGAGCTTGTTTCTGTTTCCGCCGGCCCAGCAGTATACGCTGGTAAGCAAGCTGAGTGGGGGCGAGAAGCGCCGCCTGCAGTTGCTGCGCGTGCTCATCAAAAACCCCAACTTCCTGATTCTTGACGAGCCCACCAACGACCTGGACCTGGGCACGCTTAACATTCTGGAAGATTTCCTGCTGCACTTCAGCGGCTGCCTGCTCATCGTCAGCCACGACCGGTACTTCCTGGACCAGCTGGCCGAGCACCTGTTTGTGCTGGAACCTGGCGGGGCCGTGCTCAACTTCCCCGGCAACTACACCGACTACCGCGGCTACCTGGCCGAGCGGGAAACGGAAGCGGCGCTGGAAGCTGCCGAGCAGGAAGCCAAAGCCGCCCGGGCTGCGGCCAAGGTGGCGGTAGCCGCCCCGGCCACCCCAGCCCCCGCGCCCAAGCCCGCCGAGGTGCCCAAGCGCAAGGCCACGTTTGCCGAGAAGAAGGAATACGAAACCCTGGAAAAGGAAATCGGGCAACTGGAAGTTCGCAAGCAGGAGCTGATTGAGAAGCTCAACTCCGGCTCCGGCTCCCACCAGGAGCTGGCCGACTGGGCCGCCGAGCTCAAGCGCACCGAAAACACCATCGACGACAAGGGCATGCGCTGGCTGGAACTGGCCGAGCTGGTGTAGCCCGCGAACTGCCTCATACAGCAAAGAAGCCTCCTCTGCGCGCAGGGGAGGCTTCTTTGTTGGTTATTGGTCTTGTTGTAAAGCGGCCGGCAGAGTGGCCTGGCCTAGTTCATCTACCGGGAAAGGCCAGCTGCGGACCACGGCGCTTACCGGAATAGGCGCGAAGATGTGCGGAAAGTATGCCTGTCGGCCCGCTGCCCACTCACGCTCTACCCGTACCTGGGCGACTGTTAGCGCGGCTTCGTCTATTTCCAGCAGCACCGCTTCCGGGCTGTTCCGGTAATGGCGGCGGGCAGTTTCCAACACCTGGCTTAGTTCCGAAGCGTGGATAAAGCCCTCCGCCGCTAGGTCGGGGCTGGCAAAGAAGCCGGTGCGTTGCGCGGCCGCCCAATCGGTGGGCTGGGCTATGCGGTAGAGCATGGTTGACTTGTTAAATGGTTTAGTTGTTGAATGACTAACTGGCTGAACCGTCGGGTCGTTTCTGGCCCTAATACAACCAGTCAGCCATGCAACAAGCCAACCATGCAACCATTTTCTAAGCCTGCCACACTTCCTGCTGCACGGCTTTGCCCACCGTCAGCACCAGGCGGGTGGGGTTGGGCACGAGCGTGAGGCGGGCTTCCTTGCCGGAATACTTTTCCGAATCAATCCAGACGCCCTCTTTGGGCGAGGGCGTAGCGCTGGTAGAGGCGGGCAGGTAAGCGGTGGGCAGCAGCACATCCGTATCCGAAACGAGGTCGGTGTGTACTTTTTCCAGGGCCGCTTCCAGGAAGGCCCCGTATTCATCGTTGAAGTCGTCTTCCAGGTCGTGCAGCTCCTCTTCTACGTCGTCGTAGCGGGCGTCGTCGTAGGTGAGCTTTTGCAGTTCTTGCTTTTTCTCAATCAGGGCCACCAGGGCACGGTTGAGGTCCTCCTTATTCATATCTCCTCAGGGGTAATAGGTGATGCAGTGGGGTAAAGGTGCGCAGGATTCAGGAATTTCTGAATCCGGGAAGGTGCAAAATAGCCCGCTCCCCGGTACGATTCAACCGAATCCCGTATTTTTACTCCTAATCTACCCTTCCATTATCCACCCGACCTTACCCCCACCCTTCCTGATGGAAACCATGACTTCGCCTGCAGTGCAGGCTCACCCCGCCCACGATTTTTTGCCCCTGAATGGCACCGACCACCTGGAGTTTTACGTGGGCAACGCCAAGCAGTCGGCCTACTACTACCAGGCGGCTTTCGGCTTCGAGCTCGTGGCTTACTCCGGTCCCGAAACCGGGGTGCGCGACCGGGCTTCCTACGTACTGCAGCAAAACAAAATCCGCCTCGTCCTCACCACCTCCCTCCTCCCCGACTCCGACATTACCCGCCACGTGGCCAAGCACGGCGACGGCGTGAAGGTGATGGCCCTGTGGGTGGACGATGCCCGCAAATCCTTCGAGGAAACCACCAAGCGCGGCGCCCGGCCCGCTTTCGAGCCCTACACCATTGAAGACGCCCATGGCTCTGTGACCCTGGCCGGCATCTACACTTACGGCGAAACCATCCACACCTTCGTGGAGCGTAGCAACTATACCGGCCCCTTTCTGCCCGGCTACGTCGCCAAAACCAGCAATGTGCCCCAGGGTACGCCCGTGGGGTTGCAGTACGTGGACCACTGCGTGGGCAACGTAGGCTGGGGCCAGATGAATGAGTGGGTGAAGTTCTACGAGGACGTGATGGGATTCAAGCTGCTCATCACCTTCGACGACGACGACATCAGCACCGAGTACTCGGCTTTGATGAGCAAGGTGGTGAGCAACGGCAACGGCTACGTGAAGTTTCCCATCAACGAGCCCGCCGAAGGCAAGAAGAAAAGCCAGATTGAAGAGTACCTCGACTTCTACCACGATGCCGGTGTGCAGCACATTGCCATCATCACCCACGACATCCGCACCACGGTAGCCGAGCTGCGCCGTCGCGGCGTGGAGTTCCTCACCGTGCCCGGCACCTACTACGATGATCTGCTGGAGCGCGTGGGCGCCATCGACGAGGAGCTGGAAAGCATCAAGGAGCTGAACCTGCTGGTGGACCGCGACGAAGAAGGCTACCTCCTGCAGATTTTCACCAAGCCGGTGGAAGACCGCCCCACCGTGTTCTTTGAAATCATCCAGCGCAAAGGCGCCAAGTCGTTCGGCAAAGGCAACTTCAAAGCTTTATTCGAAGCCATTGAGCGGGAGCAGGCTCTGCGCGGTAACCTGTAAGCACCCAACTTTTTGTGGGCTTGCTTCTAAAACCAGAAAAGCCCCAGCCATAACGGCTGGGGCTTTTCTGGTTTTAGGTGTTCATGGCTTTACTTAGAACCAACCAGAATGCCCTGCACAAAATAGTTGCCGGTTTCGGTGCGCAGGTTATACACGGCGGGAGCTGTTCCGGCCGGCTGGCGGTCGGTGAGGGCGGTTACCGCCAGCGCATCCGGCCGCAGTTGCAGCAGCTCATCGGTGGTTTGCAGGGCGTCGGCGCGGCGGGTTTCCCGATTTGCCAATACCAGAGGATGGTTTGGGGTGAGCACCAGCTCTACGGAAGCAGGCGCAGGCATCGGCTCGGCACTCGTGCTGGCATAAATAGCCGGAGTACCAATGGTGAGCTGGACCAGGGGATAAGCCGCCTCCGTGTGTTCATCGAGGCGTAGTACGCGCGTAGGGGCTACCTTTCCAATTGTGGCATCGTAGCCCAGCACCACGTCGCCGGGGCGAATGGAGGCTATGGGTGCCTGTTTTCCGTTGGGCAGTGTTACCGCTGCCATAGCCGGAAAACAGGTGGCCAGCTCGCATTGGAAGGGCTTGTCGTAGGCCTGCTGCAGCTGGCAGTACTCCTGGTTCAGGTCGTACACAGAGCTCGTGAATTCGAGCAGGTTCTGTACCATGAGCAGCATCTGCTGCTGACCGCCGGCCAGGGGCACAATGTTTACTTTCTCGTCTTCCCGCTTAATAGCATCGGTGTAGTGAATGGCGGCCAGCTCTTTCTGGAAGGGGGCCGCCTGCGCTTTCAGCTGGGTTTTCGTTGCAGCCCACGCCGAGGCAAACTGCGGCAGATACTTGCGCATCAACTCCTGACGTCGTAGAATAAACTGACGGTTTTGCTCGTACACCCGCTTTTGGCCGCTGCAGTCCCCTTCTTTGGCCGCTGGCAGCCGCTGGGCCTGCTGGCTATTCTTCAGCACTTCCATTTCCGTATACAAAGCGGTGCTGAGGTGCTGCAGGGAAGACGGCTTCTGCATACCCGTGGCAAAGGTTTCATTCATGGCGCTGAAGGCTTCCATAGCCGCCGCCGTAACGAGCGGCGCTGGCGGCGCGGTGTTCGAAGAGCCGGCAATGGTTTTCATTTTGGCTTCGTTTACCCCGTGCTTGCGCATGAGCTGCTCCGTGTAGGCATCTTGCTCGGCTTGCGACTTTTTCTGCCAGGCTTTCTGAAAAGCGGGGTCGCGCATCTGCTGCATGAACTCGGCCTGGGCTGCCTGAAATCCGGGGTCGGCGGTCATGCGCTGCTGCACCGAGCCGGGGGCGGCCATTTGCTGCTGCAGAAACTGCGCCTTTTCCGCGTCACTCATGCTCGCCAGCTTGGCCTGAAAGGCGGGGTCCTGCATGCGCTGGGCTAGCTGCACAGCCTGGGCATTGTGGCCGGGCATGGCCCCACCCTGCTGCTGCAGGTACGCCAGCTTCTGCTGGTCGGTCATTTTCTCGATGCCATCGGCAGCTGCCTGGGCCCCGAAGTTCTGCATGGCCGCTTCGTCGCGGCTCTGGCCGGCGGTGCGGGCCGAGGTGATGGCGACGTTGAACTGGCCCAACTGCTTTTCCAAAGCCGCCAGCTCCGCCGGGCGTTTCAGTGCGCAGCTGAAGGCCGCCGGCGGGGCCGGCACTTTATCGAATAAGGTGGTTACATCGGTCTTGATGGGCTTCTGAGCCAGCGCTACGCCGGCCGCCAGCAGGAATACCGACAGCAAAACCAGAAACATCAGAAGATTGATAGCGCGGTGGGCAGACTGCATGGTGGCGGTAACTGGTAAAAAAGTGATGGGAATACTGCACCCGCACCTAGAAGCAGGGAGTAGCGTTTGCGGCTGCAAGTGCGCCAAAAAACCGCCGCTGGTCAATCACATCATTGAGGAGAAACCCTCGCATATTGATGTGAAAGCGGGCAACACTGCCAATTATTTCCCACTTTGCCGGCCTTAGCGGCGGCACCGGCCGTGCAGGCTTTTGCACAACTTCTTTTTCCTTTGGCTCGTCAATAGCGTTTTTGCAAGCTCCCACCAGTTTATGGCCCTCTCAACCGAACTCCAACACAAAATCAACACCTGGCTGACCGGTAATTACGACGCCGAAACCAAAGCCAACATTCAGCAGCTGCTCGACGCCGACCAGGAAGAAGCCCTGAGCGACGCTTTTTACCGCAATCTGGAGTTTGGCACCGGCGGCCTGCGCGGCATTATGGGTGCGGGCTCCAACCGCATGAACCGCTACACTCTGGGCATGGCGGCGCAGGGCCTCAGCAACTACCTCGTGCAGCAGTTTCCCGGCCAGGAAATCAAGGTGGCCGTAGCCCACGACTCGCGCAACAACAGCCCCGAGTTTGCCCGACTCGTGTCGGATATTTTCTCGGCCAATGGCATCACCGTATACCTATTTGAGGCGTTGCGGCCCACGCCGGAGCTGTCATTTGCCATTCGTCACCTGGGCTGCCAGAGCGGCTGCGTGGTGACGGCCTCCCACAACCCCAAAGAGTACAACGGCTTTAAAGTGTACTGGAACGATGGGGCCCAGGTAGTAGCCCCACACGACAAGAACATTATTACCGAAGTCAACGCCATTCAGAGCGTCGATGATGTGCGCTTCCAGGCCGATGCTTCCCGCATTCACCACATCGGGGCGGAGCTGGATGCCGCCTACCTGGCCAAGGTAAAAGAGCTGAGCATCAACCCCGAGGCCATTCAGCGCCAGCACGACCTGAAAATTGTGTACACGCCCCTGCACGGCACGGGCATCACCTTGGTGCCCCAGGCACTGGCCCAGCTGGGCTTCACCAACGTGCATATTGTGCAGGAGCAGGCCACGCCCGATGGCAACTTCCCCACGGTGCTGTCGCCCAACCCCGAGGAAAAAGTAGCCATGCAGCTGGCCCTCGACCAAGCCAAAACCCTGGATGCCGACTTGGTGCTGGCCACCGACCCCGACTCTGACCGCGTAGGCATGGCCGTGAAAGACAACCACGGCGAGTGGGTGCTGGTGAACGGCAACCAAACGGCGGCGCTGCTCACCCACTACCTGCTCTCGGCCCGCGCCCGCGCCGGCAAAATGACCGAGCAGGACTTCATCGTGTACACCATCGTAACCAGCGACGTGCTGGGTGATATTGCCAGCCGCCACGGCGTGAAGGCCTACCAGACGCTGACGGGCTTCAAGTACATTGCCGGCATCATCCGGGACCTGGAAGGCCAGCAAACCTACATCGGCGGCGGCGAGGAAAGCTACGGCTACATGATTGGTGACTTCGTGCGCGACAAGGATGCTATATCGGCCTGCGCCCTCATCGCCGAAATGGCGGCTGTAGCCAAAGACCAGGGCCACACCCTTTACCAGGAAATGCAGCGCATGTACGCCACTTACGGCCTCTACAAAGAGCACCTGATTTCGCTGACCAAGAAGGGCCAGCGCGGAGCCGAGGAAATCCAGGAAATGATGCGCGAGCTGCGGGCCAACCCGCCCCGCACCATTGCCGGCTTGCCCGTAACGGAGCTGCGCGACTACGGCCAAGGCATCATTCGCAACCTGCACACCGGCGAGCAGCTGCCTACTGGCCTGGAAAGCTCCAACGTGCTCCAATTTATCCTCGAAGATGGCAGCAAGATTTCGGCCCGCCCCTCCGGCACTGAGCCCAAAATCAAGTTCTATTTCAGCGTAAAGCAGCCCTTGGCTTCCGTGGTGGATTTCGACCTGGCCAACCGCCGCGCCGACGAGAAGATTCAAGCCATCATTGCGGACATGCAGCTGCAGTAATTCCGCTGATTCACTTAACATTACGAAAGCCGCCGCACGAGTTGTGGCGGCTTTTGTCGTTGTAAGGCAACGCTATATCTACCCCTATTCCAGCCTCTTTAATCAGCGAATGAACCGTAAGAAGCCCGCCACCTTTACCTTAACGTCGCCCAACTACTTTTCCATGGCCCTGTTTCTGGGCATGGGGGTTTTCTGTTTTTATCACCAACTGACGCCCCTGGCAATAGGCAGCGTACTGCTGGCGGTAGTGGCTGGCACCAGCGCTAAAACACTGACCTTGGATAGCCACCACCGGCACTACCGGGTGGGGAGCCAGCTGCTCGGCCTCAATTTCGGGGCGTGGCAGGTACTGCCGCCCACGCAACGCATGGTCGTGCGGTATTTCTCCGACTTCATTGTTTCTTCCGGCGAAGGTGGCGGGCTGGAATACGACCAAGACAGCCGATACACTATTCTTCTATCGGTACCCGGCAGTCAGCAGGCTGCCATTGTCACAAGCACCCGTAAGTACGACCATGCGGTCCGAATCGGCTGCTTTCTGGGCCGGGCGCTGGGCGTGGAAGTAGTCGGCTTCAACCAACACAAACAGCAGAAGGTGCTACTGGAAGCCGAATCACAGGACGCTTAATTTTCTAGAACACGAAACTAAACGACGCCTGATAAAGCAGTCCGCGCAGGTCGCGGCTGCGCTTGTAGAGCGGAATAAAGTAGCTGGCTTTGTTATCGAGCAGTACGTGGCGCGTTTTGAGCAGCTCCAGGCCCAGGCCCAAGTTTAGGTTTGGAATAAACTCGTTGCGCTGGTCGTCATTGCGGTTGAGGATGAAGCCCCCCACCTGGTAACTGGTGTACAGGTTGAGGTAACGCCGGCGCCCCCGCCCGAAGTTGTGGGGATAAAAGTCCTGGCCAAAATTGATGACAAACAGCTCATTCACGAAAGCTGAGTCGGTTTTATTGGAAGTAGTGGGCTTATACACGCCCAGGTTGAAGTAGCTTTTCCCGCGCGTGAAGTGGTATTTGATGGCGTAGCCGCGGTAAGCCGTGCTGGTGAGGCCCGGCTTCGGGTTGTCGAGGCGCAGGTAGCCGTACTCAACGCCCGGCATGTTCACGAAGGAAATCTTGTGGTTGCCATTGGGGAAGCTTACCTCATCATAGAGACGCACCACCACATAGGCCAGCGAGTCGTGGGCCTGGTAGCTGGTTATCTCGCGGCGCAACGTGCGCAGGCGAGTTTCGGCGGCCGTTGCCTGTTGCTGTAAGGCCGGGCGGTCGGCGGCGGCTAAGGTGCCAGCCAGCTGGTCTTCCAGCCGGCGCAGGAGCGCAGCCTCAGTGGCCACCTCGTCGGCAAGCTGCTGGCGGTGCGCCGTCAGGTCCTGGGCATTCAGGTTGTTCTCATGCTGGTAGCCCAGCCGATCTGCCACTGAGTCCAGGGCAGGGAGCAGCTGGCGGGGCAAAGTAAACTCGGCCTGCAGCTGGCTGGGGCTTTCTTCTTGCTTGATTACCTGCCGGGCCCGGCGCCGGATGAAGTCGCGAAGCTGAGCTTTGCTTTCTGGCAAGCGGGTAGTAGCCAGTGTGAGGCGTTTTTGAACCGGATATGAACCGTTTTCCTGGCTCTGTGCCCGTAAGGGAGTCATGGCCAGTAGCCCCAGCAGGAGCGTAAGCAGGCCAACGAAGAAAGTAGTGGTTGCTTGCATGGCAGCGCAGTAAGGATATCAACTGAGGCTGATGATCAGCATCTAGCCCGCAAATTGGCAGTAGCCGCCAGCAGCAACCATCCCAGAATTAGTTGCCGCAGGACATTACAACCCCATGTTTAGCGCTACCAACCGCAATCAATTATCTTTAAATAAGCAGATTACCGAATATTCCATTAGACTTCTGATTTCCTTCCTTATGATACGGCAAAAGCACACCAGGCGCATTGGCTCAAGCCAGCAAACAGCTATTCCGGCCAGATGTGGGCAGTCGGTCCGGGTGGTTTATACATCAGTCCGGGGATTATCCTGCTCCCGCGCCATCCGCCGGTGCTTCCCCACCCCAATAATCTGGGCCGAGTAAATGCCCCGATGACCGGAGAACAGGTAGGCTACCACGCAGGCCAGCCCCAGGTACGCAGCGGCGCCGGCCCCAAACAGCTCCAGGCCCATAAGGGTGCAAGCCAGCGGTGTATTAGCCGCGCCCGCGAAAACGGCTACGAAGCCCATAGCCGTGAGCAGGGCCACTGGCAGCGGTAGCACCAGGGCCAGCGCGCTGCCCAGAGTAGCCCCGATGAAAAACAGCGGCGTTACCTCCCCGCCTTTAAAGCCGCTGCCCAGCGTGAGGGCCGTGAGAGCGAGCTTCCAGGCGAAATCGGTGAGGGCAGCGGGCGCACGGAATGCCTCTACAATAACCGGAATACCTAACCCCTGGTAGCGGGTTGTGCCAAAGGCCCAGAGGATGAGCAGCAACAGCCCCCCGCCTACTACGGGCCGCAACGGCGCATACTGAAGGCGGGCAAACTGCTGACTTATCCAATGCGTGAATGTAGCGAAGGAGCGGGCCGCCAGGCCAAACAGGACCCCAACCAGCAGCGTGCAACCGAAGCCCAGCGGCGTGAGGGGTAGATTAGTCAGCTGCGGATAGGCCGTGTGCCCCACGCCCCAGCCGCGGGTTACCAAGTCAGCGCTGACGGCGGCCAGAAAGGCTGGCAGCACGGCATCGTAGCGCATGGAGCCCAGCAGAAATACTTCCAGCCCGAAGACGGCCCCGGCCAGAGGTGTGCCAAACACAGAAGCAAAGCCCGCGCTCATGCCGGCAATTAGCAGCAGGCGTCGCTCCGGGGGTGGCAGCCGGAGTAGCTTGGTAAGCTGATCGGCCAAGGCCCCACCCATCTGCACGGCCGTGCCCTCCCGCCCCGCCGACCCGCCCACCAGGTGCGTCAGTAGGGTGCTGCCCAGCACCAGGGGCACCATGCGTAGGGGCAAGACAGTGCGGGGCGAATGGATTTCTTCGAGGATGAGGTTGTTGCCGCGCCCGGCCCTTTCTCCCCAGTAATGATATGCCAACCCAATTACCAAGCCTGCTACGGGCAGCAGCCCGATTACCCACGGATGCGTTTCCCGCCAGTGCGTAACCCAATCCAACGACACCAGGAAGAACGCCGATGCCGAGCCCGCCAGCACGCCTACCCCCCCCCCAATCAGGACCCAGCGCAGCAACAGAATAGCTACCGCTGAGGCACCAGCCAAGCGCATAGAAGCCAAATATCGGCGAAAAGCAAAAAGGAAACGGGCCATAGTGCGCAGTGTAGGATGAAGCACTCCGGCCAGGTTTGCCTGGCCGGTTTCGTAGGAATCATCAGCGCAGAGCAACTGGCCCCGGCGGTTCGCGGTGGAAATCCATCACCGTACGCGGGGCGAAGATACGCAGCCGGCCCAACTCCTATACAAGGCTTGTGCCTTACGGAGCGTCCGGGGTGGGTATTGGCTAGGCTTTTCGCTCCCGCCGGGTACCTAAAATGAGGAGAACCAGCAGCAGAAATGCCGTGATGCCCAGCCCCCACCACGTGATGCCGGGTAGGCCGCGGTAGTAGGGCATGGTAGTCGGGTAGCGCCCCAGCAAGCTTAGCCCCGAAAACAGCAGAAACGCCACGGCTAACAGGGCAATAATCGTTCTGGAGACCAGCTGGTCGGCCTTGCGCAAAAGCAACAGGTAGCCGCTCAGCTCCACCTTCACGCGCAAATCACCCCGGGAGACCTTGCGCATGATCTGGCGGATGTCGGCCGGAAAGGTCTGCAGCAAGGCCAGCAACTGGGTGCCGGTGTACTCGGCTTCGCTGAGGATGTTCTCGGGCGAGTACTGCTCGGCAATGATGCGCGCCCCGTAGGGCCGCACAAACTCAAAGGTATTGAACCGGGGGTGCAGCACTTTGCCAATGCCTTCCAGAATCACTAGCGCCCGCAGAATCAGGAACACCGCGCCGGGCACCTGCAGCTTGTACTTGTAGATGACTTCTTGCAAGGCATCGGCCAGGTCGCTCATGCTCATGTCCTGCACATCGAGTGTGGAGAAGTCCTCAATCAGGTCGCTTAGGTCCGACTCGAAGGCGCGCATGTCGGGAATGTCGCTGGTCAGGGCCAGGCGACGGAAGCTTAGGGCCATGCCCCGGGCATCTTGCCGGGCCATGCCAATGAACACGCCCGCAAAAGCATATTTCTGCTGCTTAGTGAGCTTGCCCACCATGCCAAAGTCGATGAGCACGATGGTGCCATCGGGGCGCACCAGCACGTTGCCGGGGTGAGGGTCGGCGTGAAAGCGGCCAAACTCGAATATCTGGGTGAGGTAGATATCCATGCCGGTTTCGGCCACTTTTTCCGAGTTCAAGCCCCAGGCCTGCAGCTGGGCCTTGTCGGTAATCTTGCAGCCGGCCACAAACTCAATCACCAGCACTTTGGTGGTGCTGACTTCCCGGAAGGGCTTGGGAATGTAGAAGCTTTCGTACTGCTCATAGAGCTTGCGAAACTGCTCCAAGTTGCGGGCCTCGGAGGTGTAGTCCATTTCCCGGGTCATGCTCCGCTCAAAAGCATCCACGATGTCTTCGGGGTTGGCCAAGCCCTGCTTGCGCAGGAAGCCGCTGGTCAGGCGCACCAGCTCGTGCAGCAAGCTAAGGTCAGTGCGCACTTTTTCCTGCACATCGGGGCGCTGTACTTTCACTACCACTTCTTCCCCGGTAAGCAGCTTGGCTTTGTGCACCTGCCCAATGCTGGCCGAGCCCAGGGGCACTTCCTCAAAATCACTGAACAGGTTTTCCAAGGGCTGCCCCAGCTCCTGCTCGATGATCTGCCGGGCCAGCGCCACCGGGAAGGGGGGCACATTGCTTTGCAGCTTCTCAAACTCGTCAATCAGCGGCTGCGGCAACAGGTCGGCGCGGTTGCTCAGGGCCTGGGCCAGCTTGATGAAGGTGGGTCCCAGCTCCTCGATGATCATCCGAATCCGCTCCCAGCGCGTGGTTTCAAACACGGGGCGCTCGGCGTGTTGCCAGGTCAGGCGACGCTTGCTGGATACCAGGCGCCGCAGGGCCGTACTGGTTACTACGTCTTCGAAGCCGTAGCGCACCAGCACTTCCACTACCTGCCGGATGCGGCCCAGATTGGATATCGTATTTTTAAACATGCCAGGAGGAAGGGCAGAAGAGAATCAGAACTGCAAAGTACGGCGTTGGCCCGACCCCACAACAGCAAAGCCAGCACCACTAGGGGCGCTGGCTTTGCTTAGGTTTCTCCCACCCCAGGCGGGAGGCTTAAAACTACGAGGCCGACGACGTGCTGTCGGCTTCGCTCTTGGCGGCACCGGCTTTGGCAGCGGCTGATTTCTGCGTTTTGCCAGCGGCGGCGCTGGTTTTGTCGGCGGCTTTTTTCACCGTGCCAGCCGCTTTGCTGGTAGCGCTGCTGGCGGCGGGCTTGGCCGGAGTTGCTTTCTTGCTGGCCGGAGCCGCCGGAGCCGAAGCAGCCTTGGTGCCTTTCACGCTGCGCTTCAGGTCTTCCAGGTCGGCGTTGGGAGCTACGCCCACGCCTTTCAGCACCTTGGCGGCTACGCCCGAAATCTGCTTTTCAAACTCCTTGCGCTTGGTATCGGCGTTTTTCTTCAGGTCGTCCATGATTTTGCGGCCTTCCTGTTCCGACAGCTTGCTGTCCTGCACCAGCTTGTCGATAGTGGTTTGCACCCGGTCGGTGGTGAGCGAAACAAAGCCAACGCCAGCGTTGATGACTTTTTTAAACAGGTCTTCCATGGGACTGAAGGGTTAGGGAAAGAGGAAAATGAACAACCACGGCAGCGGCCAGGCACATCCGAAATAGTATGCAAGCCTACTACTTTGCAAACCTACGAAAAGAAGGCTATATAGTTGGAAGTGAGTAGAAAGATTTTTTCTGCTACAACTTAAATCCTCAATCCTTCTCTTAGGATTGGGCCCGCATGCGCCCCAGCTGGGCCGCTCCCCTGCGGCTGGCGGTGCGGCGGGCAGCTTGCAGCGTAGCCCCCGCCGCCGCCTGCGCCGCCCAGATACCGCGCACAAAGCCGGCCGCATCGTCGAGGGCCTGGCGCGCCTCGGGCAGCACGCGCCAGAACAAATGCCACCAGTGCACCAAGCCCTGGAAAGCCTGTAGCGTGACGGGCACGCCGGCCCGGCGGGCTTTTTCCACAAAATTTAAACCGTCATCGCAGAGTACTTCGGCATCGGAGAGCTGAATAAGCAAGGGGGGCAAACCGTGCAGCTCGGCCTGGCCTGGCGAAACCAAGGGGTGCGTAAGGGGCGTAGCGCCGGCGTAGTGCGTGCCCCAGTCGCGGATCTGCAGGGCTTCCAGCAACTGGGTTTCCTCCTGGCACACCTCGCGCAAGACCCGCTCCGGCAATACCAGATCCGTCCAGGGCGAAAGGCCAATAATGGCGGCGGGCTGAGCTTCGCCGGCTTCGCGCAAGCTCAATGCCAGGGCCAGGGCCAGCCCGCCCCCGGCGGAGTCTCCTGCCACGATGATGTTTTCGGCGGGGTATCCTTGGCCGCGCAGCCAGCGGTAGGCCACCAGGGCATCTTCCAGGGCGGCTGGGAACGGGTATTCCGGGGCTTTGCGGTAATCAATGGTGAAAGCCGGCAGGCCACAGCGCTGGGCCAAGGTTCCAATCAAACTGCGGTGCGTGTTTAACGACCCCAGCACGTAGCCGCCCCCGTGCAGGTACAGGAGTGCCCGGCTGTTATCGGCCTGGGCCGGGCGCAGCCACTCCGCGGCCATACCATCCACGTCGACGTCCTCCAGAAAAACGTTCCAGGGCATAAACTGCAGCAGCGAGCTGAACTCAGCAGCCAGGCGGACGTTGGCCAGCCGCGGGCGTGAAGTGGCCAGCGCCGGCGTAGCCGCGGCTAGCAGCTGCTTGAGCAGCAAGTGTTGGGGGGAAGGCATGCAAACGGGGAATTTTGCCGGGCGAAGCGGGCAGCTGCCGGGCTGGAAAAGCAGAAGAAGGGCGGAAGCAGCGCGGGCTGCGTCAAAAAATACGCATTTACCGGCAGTTTCTGGTTGCTATACGCAATCAGATCTTTTGGGTATGGCCACCAAGGCCGTTGTGGCTAAGGCTTCGTGCCCAGCGGTGCTTTTTTGGGGGCTTTTTTTCCGAGCTGATGCCCGCGGTAACCGCGAATGGCAATGGGAATCCAACCCAGAATAGGAATGAAAAACGCCAGCGTGAATGGATTCCGCCAAACCATGCGCCACCACGCTCCCGGGGCGCTGAGGTTCAGGCGGAAGTCGCGGCGGCCGTGGCGCACGTACTGCCGCTCAAACTCCTGAAACAGCGCCGGCCAGGCCCAGGGCAGGAAAAACGGAAAGTACTGGCGGTTTTCTTTCATACGCTGCCACAGCTCCCGCCACTGGTAGGGCTGCTGGCCATGGGCCTGTACGGCGGCATCCAGCTCTACCTGCATGCGTTGGCGCACTTGCTCGCTCAAAGCCAAGTAGTCTTCCCGGGTAAGGTCTTCCGGAGCTTTGTCCGTAAGCTCGTAGGGGCGGATGCGCTGGCCCAGGACAAAGGTGAGCTTGGCCGGAAACGCCATGTAGAAGCACCAGGGCTGCAGCAGCACTAGTAGGATGATGGGCCCGAGGGGCAGGAAGGGAATACCAATCTTCTTGCTCAGGTTGTTGATCCAGTCCCAGCTATAGGCGTACGGATTCAGGTATTCGCCGTTGATGGTGTAGAACGGCACGATATCGGTGCGGTGCTGGATGCCTAGGCGCACGATACTGGTAGCCAGGCGCTGCAGCTGGTACTTCCGGTTGAACCCTTTCCCGATGCCGGGCACCCCTTCGGGGTAGAGCATCAGGTTGTGGTCCTGGTAGTACATCATGGTTTCGAAGTTGAGCGTGGTGGCGTCTACGCACCCGCACTTCTTCCAGAAGTCCTTTACTAGGAAGGGGTTCATGAGCACCGACTGCGAGAGCAAGGGCGCCGACAGGGGCCGGGGCAGGTCGCTGGGCACGCGCAGCTCGCGCAACAGGTGCGCCAGGGCCACCATGGCATCCCAGGGAAAGGCCATACCCGAGTGGTTGGAGGCAAAGATGAGCGGCCGCTCGGGGTTATTAGGCTGCGGAAAATCCTCGAAGCCCACCAGCTTGGAACGAAACCACACCCGGTCGAGCAGTTGTAGAATGTTTTCGTCCAGGGTACGGGCAAACTCCTCGTCGAAATAATCGGAGTAAATGTGCTGATTAGCCTGAATGGCGGGCGGCGGCTGGGGCAGCGTAGTAGAAGAGGCCGTGGGCATCGGGCAGTCAGGGGCAGACGAAGGTGGGCAGGTAAGGTAGCGAAATTGCCGAAAGCGGCCTAGCGCCATTAGATCTGCCGCTTGAGCCGGATAGTGGCCGTGTATAGCTCTCCATCGGGGCGGCGCACCACTAGCAGGAGCTGACGGCCATCCGAAGAATGCAGCATGCGGCTGATCTGAGTTAGCGAAAAGACGCTGGCCGGCAGCAGATTGATGGACACAAGCTGGTCGCCGGGCACCAGCTTGGCCTGCGCAGCGGGCGAATTGGGCTGCACTTTCAGCACAATATAATTGCGGTAGTCCTCGCCGGTGGCCAGCAGCTCCAGGCCACACATGTCGTGCTCAAACGGGTCCTTAAACAGCTCGTTCGGCTTCAGCAGCAAGCGGTTGTGCGGATAGTCGATTACCACCGTGAAGCGTTTGAGCAGTTCAAACCCCAGGTTACCGTTGCGTTCAGAGTTGGTTCGCTGATGCACCTCGGCGTTATCGGGGAATGACGTGAGCAGGTTGGCAATCCGGTACCGCCCAAGTTCCAGGGTTTGCACCCGTCCCAGGTAGCCGTTGATGAAGCCACTGAGCCCCCGCCCCAGTTGGGAGCGAAGCCGTTGCGCGGGTAGCTGCAAGCGGGCATCTGAGCCAGTTTCCACGGACAAGGCGTGCCCGGCCCCAGTGTCGAGCACCAGCTTCAGGGGCAGCTGTAGGGAATCGGCGAAGGTGACGGCTGTTGTCACGTACGATTTGCTGCCTTCCATGGACAACGGCAGCATGGCCCACCGACGGCTCCGCGGGGCCCGGTAGCGCGTGGGCTCATAGGCTATCAGTCGCGACTCCGTCGGGCGTACTTCTACTACGAGGCTATGAAAGATATCGGCGCCCAGAATACCGTGTATGGGCATGCCTACGTAGCTGGAGAGGTCCAGCACATCATCCGACAGCACCATCAGCGACATGCTCGGCGCTACAATACCGTCCAGTTCCGCCCGCACATCGTTAGAAATATAGGCTTCCAGGGCGGCTTCCTCCCCTACACCTACTACCCGAAACCGCTGCCCGACTTTTAAGCCTAGCTCGGCCTGCAGGCCGGGGTCGGTAAGCAGACTCACGCCCACCCCGGTATCGAGCATAAAGTTGAAAGGACCTTTGCCGTTTAAGCGCACTTTCACAATCATCAGATTGCGCTGCATCTCAAATGGCACTATAACGTGGCGAGCCCGGGGATTAACCAGCTTAAACAAATTGGCCTGCTGCCCAACCACAGGGACGGTCAGAACCCCGGATAAAAGCACGCAGGCCAGCAGGCGGGAAAGCCATGCTTGCCAGAACAGTGGGCGAAGCAACCAACAGGTGAACATTTCGGAGGGGACATGCGGGTCGGGTAATATAGCAAAAAAAGCAGTTCCGCGCAGCCCTCTCCCCTCGAATTATTCAGGCAGTACCCATTGATTCTCTGGATCGTACCAGAGCTGGCCGGCCTCAATGCGCAGGGGAGCCGGCACGTTGTTGTGGTACAGCTGCCCGGTACCCAGGCCCTGGGGCATACCCTGCGTGGGTTGCTGGGCGGTGTACTGGCTGATGGCATTTAGGCCCACGTTTGATTCCAGGGCGGAAGTAAGCCACCAGCCCAGCTCCTGTTGCCGGGCCAAGGCTATCCAGTGACTAGTGGCAGCTAAGCCTCCCAGCAGAGTTGGCTTCAGAACCAGATAAGCCGGGCGCACCGTTTCCAGAAGCTCGGTTTGCCGGATTTTGTCGGTAAGGTTGATCAGTTCCTCGTCGAGGGCAATGGGTACGGGCGAGCTTTGGCAGAGGGAAGCCATCGCCGGCCATTGGCCGGGCTGAATGGGCTGCTCAATGGAATGCAGGGAGAATTCAGCCAACTGCTGCAGCTTGCTCAGGGCCTCTGCCGGGCGGAACGCGCCGTTAGCATCTACCCGCAGCGTAAGCTCTGCGGGGCTGGCCTCCCGCCGAATCAGCCGGAGCAGCTCCAGCTCCGTGGCGAAGTCGATGCCCCCGATTTTCAGCTTTAGGCAGGTGTACCCCTCCGTCAGTTTCTTCCGGATCTGCGCGCGCATAAACTCCGCATCCCCCATCCAGACCAGCCCGTTGATGGAAATACCCGCTTCGCCCCGGCTAAAGGGGGTATCGAACAGCTGGCGCTGCCCACCCTGCTGCCAGTCCAGCAGGGCGGTTTCCAGGCCAAAGCGCAGGGCCGGCCATTCGGGCTCCACCAGCTTTTCTACCACCGCTTCCAGCGCGGCTCCAAAGGACTGCGCGTTGAACTCCTGGCAGAGCTGCTGCAGACGAGCTTCGAAACCGGGGCCATAATCGGGGCTCAGGCCGGCCAGCGGAGCAGCCTCTCCTAGCCCCGTGCGCCCGGGCTGCGCGTCATCGGAGAGGTGCAGGTACCAGGCCAAGTGCTCGGTGAGGGCGCCCCGGGAGGTGCGGGCCGGAAAGTTGAAGCGCAGGGCGCGCTGGGAGTAATGCAGGTACAGAGCCATAAACAGCAAAACAAAAACCGGAAACCAAGAGGCGCAAAGGTAGCCCGCCAAGCTGGGCCGCAGCGGCAGTAAAACCCCGGCTGGCGTTTCTGAGTTAGACCACCGTACTTACGGCCTTTCCATGCCTGCTGCCATGCCCGAGCTTGCTTTCTCTTCTGCCTTGTCGTCGGCTGCCCTGGCCACCCGCTATACCCAGGTGCGGCAGCAAACCGAGGCCATCTGCCGCCCCCTCTTGCCCGAGGACACTGTGGTACAGCCCATGCTCGATGTGAGTCCGCCGAAGTGGCACCTGGCTCACACTACCTGGTTTTTCGAGACATTTCTGCTGCAGGAATACCAGCCCGGCTACGTGGTGCACCACCCCGATTACGCCTTCCTGTTCAACTCCTACTATAACTCCCTGGGGTCCCGGGTAAACCGGGCCGACCGGGGTACCCTCTCCCGCCCTGCGCTGGCCGATGTGTATGCCTACCGCGCCGCCGTGGATGCCGCTGTGCAGTTGCTGCTCGATGCCCAGGCCGATGCGCTGCCAGCTTCTTTCTACGAGCTTTTTGAGCTGGGCCTCCAGCACGAGCAGCAGCACCAGGAGCTCCTGCTTACCGACATCAAATACATCCTCAGCACCAGCCCGCTGGCACCTGCCTACCAGCCGGCCAAGGCCGCTGCGGCTGCCCCGGCTCCACCAGTCACGTGGCTGGCCGTGCCGGGCGGCGTGCATACCCTGGGCCTGCAGGAGGAAGGCTTCAGCTTCGACAATGAGCTGCCCGCCCACCCGGTGTACGTAGCCGACTTTGAGCTGCAGAATCGACTCGTAACCAATGCCGAGTACCTGGAGTTTGTGGAGGCCGGCGGCTACCAGGATTTCCGGTTCTGGATGGGCGAGGGCTGGGACCTGGCGCAGCGGGAGAAGTGGCAGGCGCCGCTCTACTGGGTGTCGGGCCCGGCTGGCTGGCAGCGCTTCACGCTCCAGGGGCTGCATCCCTTGGAACTGGCGGCTCCCGTTACACACCTCAGCTTTTACGAGGCCGATGCCTACGCCCAGTGGGCCGGGGCCCGCCTGCCCACGGAGGCCGAGTGGGAAATTGCCGCCCGGTATTTTCAGCCCGATGTAGCCGAGGGCAACTTCCAGGAATCCGGCCTGTATGATACCCGCCCGCTGGCACCCACCGCCGACCCTATCCGCTGTCACCAGCTGCTGGGCGACGCCTGGGAGTGGACGTACTCGGCCTATCACGCCTACCCCGGCTACGTGCGGGCCGCCGGGGCCCTGGGCGAGTACAACGGCAAGTTTATGGTGAACCAGCTGGTGCTGCGCGGGGGCTCCTGCGCCACCCCGGCCAGCCATATTCGCCTGAGCTACCGCAACTTTTTTCACGCCGACAAGCGCTGGCAGTTCACGGGGCTGCGTCTGGCCCGTTAGCCGCGTAGTTTCTTTTCTTTCTCGCCCCTCCCCTGCTTTCCTTTATGCCTACTTCTGTTTCTGCTCCTTCTACTGCTCTTTCCGCATCTGCCCAGGCCCCAAGCGCAACGACGGCCCTGGCCGCGCACGTGCGGGAAGGGCTGAGCCGCCAACCCAAAACGCTGTCTTCGATGTACTTCTACGACGACGAGGGTAGTCGGCTTTTTCAGCAGATTATGCAGCTGCCTGAATATTACCCCACTCGCACCGAAATGGCCATTTTTACTGGCCAGGGGGCAGCTATAGGCAAGACATTGGCTTCCCGTCCGGGACAGCCGTTCCGGCTGGTAGAACTGGGGGCCGGCGACGGCAGCAAAACCAAGGTGCTGCTGCAGGAGCTGTTGGCCCAGGGTGCCGAATTTACCTATGCGCCCGTGGATATTTCGGGCGGGGCCCTGGCGGGACTGGCCCAAAGCCTCAGCCAGGAGCTGCCCCAGCTGCGCGTGGAGCCCATTGAGGCCGACTATTTTTCGGCGCTGTCGGGCCTGCAGACCCACGAGCCCAAAGTAGTGCTGTTTCTGGGCTCCAACATTGGCAACTTCCTGCCCGCCGACCGCCAAGACTTCCTGCAGCAGCTGGCCAGCCACCTCACCCCCGCGGACCGCCTCCTCATCGGGTTTGACCTGCAGAAGGACCCGCGCATCATCCGGGCGGCCTACGACGACAGCCAGGGCGTGACGGCGGCGTTTAACCTGAACCTGCTGCACCGCTTCAACCGGGAGCTGGGCGCCGACTTCGACCTGACGGCCTGGGAGCATTACACCGACTACGACCCGCTGAGCGGAGCCGTGCGCTCCTTCCTGGTGAGCCGCCGCGCCCAAACCGTGCAGTTTCCGGAAGCAGATTTCGCCTGTCGTTTCGCAGCCTGGGAGGTTATTCACACCGAGAATTCCTACAAGTTTTCCCGGCCCCAGATTGAGGCAATGGCCCGGGCGGCTGGTTTGCGAGTGCAGCATTTTTTCACCGACGAGCGGCAGTACTTTGCAGATGTGGTGCTGGCGCCAGCTGCTGAATAGCTACTTTTCGGCGGTAACGCTAACCTTGCTCGTCTTGTCTTCTTCCCTTATCAGCCTTGCCTCGGGCTACGTGCCTTTTCCGGCTCCGGCAACCGTAGCACAACAACTGCCCGGCCTTCTCGCCCAGCCGGGGGCTTATGCCAGTCCCGTAGCCGGCCTGCCGGAGCTGCGCGCTGCCCTGGTTCAGCGCTTTCCTGCGGTTTCGCCGGAGCAGGTCGTCATTACGCCCGGTGCCAAAGCGGCGTTGTTTTCCCTTTTTTGCACAACGTTGCAGCCTGGCGACGAGGTGCTACTGCTCACGCCCAGCTGGTTTGGCTTCGACGAGCTGGTGCGGCTGGCCGGCGGCACTCTTCGCACGCTGGCGCTATCGGCCGAGGATGGATACGCCCTGGACCCTGCGGCCTTGGCCGCAACCCTCACGCCCCGCACGCGCGTTGTTCTGTTCTCCAACCCCAACAACCCCACGGGCCGCATCTACTCCGCTCCTGAGTTGGCTACCCTGCTGGCCGTGCTGGCTGCGCGGCCCGACGTGCTGGTGGTGAGCGACGAAATCTACGAGCGGGTATCGTTTGGGCAGCCGGTGCCCTCTCTGCTTGGTTTTCCGGACCCCGCCCAACGGCACGTCGTCATCCATGGCTTTTCGAAGTCGTTGGCGCTGGTGGGCTGGGGCATTGGCTACCTCGTTGCGCCCTTGGCAATTGCCCAGGCCTGCGCGCAGTGGCAGGGTAAGACAGCCGCCGCCCCAGCCGTGCCCAGCCAACTGGCGGCCCTAGTTGCTACCCAAGCTGCCGATACCATCGGGGCAGAGCTGCTCCGCTTGCTAACCCCGCGTCGTGAGCAGCTCCAGCAGGGCCTCACGCGACTGGGCCTGCCTTACGTGCCCACGGCGGGCACGTACTATATATTCGCTGATTTTCGGGCTTTCCTGCGCCCTGGCCTGACCCTAACCGAAGCCTCGGGCATGCTGGTAGAGCAACTCCGCGCCGGCGGGGTAGAAGTAGTAGACGGGGCCACCTGCCACGCCCCGGGCTATGCCCGATTGTCCTTCGCAGCCTCGGAGGCGGAGCTTACCGAAGCCTTAGCCAGGATCGGCACCGTACTTGAGCAGATTCGGCAGAGCTGAGGGCCGGGGCAGTTGCGGGTTGTACCTTTGCCCCTGCTTTTCCCGCTTCCCATGTCCTTTGCCTCCCTCCGCCCGCATTTCAAACCTACGCTTTTACTAGCTTACCCGGTGGTTATCAGCCAACTGGGCCACGTCCTGGTAAACGTGTGCGACAGCGTGGTGGTAGGCCAGCTAGGCACCATTCCGCTGGCGGCCGTATCCCTGGGCGTAAGCGTCAGCACTGTCGTGCTGGTGTTTGGCCTAGGCTTGTCGATGGGCATTACGCCGCTGGTAGCTGCCGCCGACGGGCAGCGCAACGTGGCCCGTATTGGTCAACTGCTGGTCAATGGTGTACTGCTGTGTACTCTCACGGGCGTGCTCCTGGCGCTATTTGGCTTGGTAGTTCCCTGGCTGCTTCAGTTTCTGCAGCAGCCGGCAGCCGTGGTGGCGCTGGCTGCCCCCTGGGTACGCATCATGTTTTTGTCGCTGCTGCCGCTCATGGTCTTTCAGGGGTTCCGCCAGTTTGCGGAAGGTCTGGGGCTTACCCGGCAGGCCATGTACCTTTCCGTGCTGGCCAACGTGCTCAACGCCCTGCTTTGCTACGCTTTGGTTTTCGGCAACTGGGGCGCGCCCAAAATGGGCATGATCGGCTCGGCCTGGGCTACTCTGATTGCCCGCATCCTCATGGCTACACTGATGGGCGTGTATGTGCTGCGGGCTCCCCGGCTGCAGCAGTACCGCACCGGGGCCTGGCGCGCCTCCCAGGAAGTACTTGGCAAACTTGCAAACCTCGGCGCACCCATCGGCGTGCAGATGATGTTTGAGGTAGGCGCATTTAGCATGTCGGCTATTATGATTGGCTGGCTGGGCGCTACGGCGCTGGCCGCGCACCAGATTGCCATCAACGTTGCCTCCGTCACGTATATGGCGGCCAGCGGCATTGCGGCGGCGGCCACCATTCGGGTAGGGCGGCAGCGGGGACTGGGCCAGGCCTTGGGCAGCCGGCAGGCCGGGTACACAGCGTACCTGCTCACGTTTGCCTTTATGTGCAGCATGGGCCTGATGCTTATTCTGGGCCGCTCGTTTATTCCTACGCTCTACAACCACAACCCGGCCGTGGTAAGTCAGGCGGCTACGCTGCTGTTCATTGCGGCCCTGTTTCAGGTGTCGGATGGGCTGCAGGTAGTGGGGCTGGGGGCGCTGCGGGGGCTGGAAGATGTGAAGTGGCCTTCGGTGGTGGCCCTGTTGGCTTACTGGGCGGTGGCCCTACCTCTGGGCTATGTCCTGGGTTTTGTATTTAATCTAGGTGCAATAGGTGTATGGACGGGACTACTCACGGGCCTTACCTTGGTTGCGGGGGTATTGCTGTGGCGTTTCAACCGCTTTAGCGCCGTACCAATGAACGAACCAGCGCCCGTGTTGCGTTAGCCCGGAAACAGACTTATTCCGCTGTTCCTGCTATGGTGCTTTCCTTGATTTCTTTGCTGCCGCTGTGGCTGGGCTTGCCCAGCCCAGTCACAGCGGTACCCGTGCACTCTCCCCCCGCCCCTGTCCTGGCTTGGTCGGCGAGCCGGCCGCTGAGTTGGGCCGACTTCCAAGCCCGGCCTGGTGCGCCGGTCACCCTCGCGGCCCTCACCTCTGCCAACATCGACGTGAAAGTGGGCTGCTCGGATTTCAAGTTTTCTGCTGCCGTGAAGGCCGTGTTTACCCCCACTGAGTCCTGGGTGCGCGAGCCGGGTAAGGCTAGCGCCCAGTTGCTCCGCCACGAGCAGGTGCACTTCGACCTGACCGAAGTACACGCCCGGCAGATGCGCCAGAAGCTGGCCTTAATGCAATTCGACTGCGACAAGCTCCAACCTGCGCTGAATAACTACACCAAAGTGGCTTTCCTGGCCTGGCAGCGCGAAGAGGCCCGCTACGATCAGGAAACCAACCACGGCCTGAATGCCGCCCGCCAACAGCAATGGGAAACTGCCGTGCAGCAGCGCCTCGAGAAGCTCAGTGCCTACGCGTTGCCGGAATAAGCGCTTGGCATGGCCCGGCTCCAGCGTGTAGCTTGCGGTCAAAAGTTAGGAATATGGCAGATGCAGCACCGCCCCTGAGTTGGGCTGAGTTTGAGCGCGTGGACCTGCGCGTAGGCACCATCCTCGAAGCGCGGGAGTTTCCGCAGGCCCGCAAGCCCGCGTATCAGCTCCTGATAGACTTAGGGCCCGAAATAGGCCAGAAGCGCTCCAGCGCCCAGATTACCCTGCGTTATCAACCCCACGAGTTAGTGGGTCGCCAGGTGGTGTGCGTAGTGAACTTTCCACCCCGGCAGATTGGGCCATTTATGTCGGAGGTGCTCGTAACGGGCTTCTCTGCTGCTGATGGGGCCATTGTGCTCATCAGCCCCGATGCCCCCGTGCCCAACGGGCAGCGCCTGCACTAGCGCCGGCGGTAGGCCGGAGAAGCCTGATTTGGGGCACTAAGCGGGCCGTAGCGGGCGCGGCGGACCTCCAGCGAATCCAGCACCAGCTTGTACACTTCCTCCAGATCCTTGTCGTGGATGGTGTAGTAGCGGTAGCTTTTGGCGAATGCCGAGTCGCTCACCCCCTGTCGGCGCAAAAGGCTGTCCTTGTACTGCAGAAACAACGCCTGCGCCGAGTCGCTGGTCAGCCGCGACGCATCTACCCGCACCTCTGCCAGGTGAATCTCCGTCAGCAGGTGGGCCATTTCAGGTTTGGGCACCAACGGCGTAGGAGGCGCTATTTCTTCGGGACGCTGGCAGGCAGCCAGCAGCGTGAGGGCCACGCCAGCACAAGCGGAAATCAGTTTCACGCGGCAAAGTTAGGAAGATGCGTTAGTTTAGCCGGAATGAAGGCCCCAGAAGCCACTCCCTTGCAGCAGCTCATCCGTAAGCTGCGTCACTTCGAGATTCGCATTCGGCACGCCGTGGACGCGCAGCTGCAGGGCAACTTCCATTCCGTTTTCAAGGGCACGGGGCTGGAATTCGACGACGTGCGCCTCTACCAGTACGGCGACGAGGTGCGCGCCATCGACTGGGCCGTGTCGAGCAAAGGCCACGGCACCTTCGTCAAAACCTACAAAGAAGAGCGCGAACAGCAGGTGTTGCTGCTCCTGGACGTGAGTGCCTCGCAGCGGGTGGGCGCGGTGGGCCGGCAGAAGCTGGACGTGGGCCGCGAAATCTGCGGGCTGCTGGCCCTCACGGCCACCCGTCAGGATGCCCAGCTCGGCATCTTGGCCTTTTCCGACCAGAAAGAGCTGTACCTGCCCCCCGGCAAGGGCATCCGCCACGCCTACGCCCTCATCAAGGGCCTGTTCGACCTCACGCCCCGCTCCCCCCATACGGCCGTGGCGGCGGGCATCAAGCAGGCGCTGTCCCTGGTAAAGCGCCGCAGCCTCGTCATTCTGCTTTCCGATTTTATTGACACCGGCTACGAGCGGGAGCTGACGATGCTGGCGCGCAAGCACGACCTGATTGTGGTGCAGCTGCTCGACCAGCGCGAGCGGGAGTTTCCGCCCCTGGGCATTGTGCCCCTGCTCGACCAGGAATCTGGCCGCACGATGTGGGTAAATACCTCTTCGGCCGCTTTCCGGGCCCGCTACCGCGCTACCTACGAGCAGAACCGGGAGCAGATTGGGCAGATCTGCCGCCGCCACCGCACGGAGTTTGTCTCCATTGCCACCGATGCCGACTACGTGCCGCAGCTGGTAAACCTGTTTCGGCGCCGCAACCAACGCAGCCGTGGGTAGCCGCCATATCCTGTTAGGTGTGCTGACCATGCTGGCGCAGACGGCGCTGGGGCAATCCGCGCAACCCGTGGGCCGGTTTCGCCAGCCCACTACGCAGGTAGGCGCAGTGGTAGAGTACGAGCTGACGTTTCGGCATGCCCCGACCCTGGAGGTTATCTTCCCGGACTCCAGCGCCGACTTCAAGCCATTTGAGTACGTAGGGCACCAGTACTCGCCTACCCGCACCCGCCAGGGCCAGAGCCTGGACCGCGCCGTATACCGCCTGCGTACCTTCGACCTAGCCCCCGAGCAGCAGCTTAGCCTGCCCGTGCTGGTGTTGCGGGGCCGCGACTCCCTGGTAGTACGCACTGCACCAGCGGCCGTGCGTTTACGGTTTCTGGCCCCCACTGTCGACGCCGATCAGCCTCCCGTGCTGCGGGCTACCACAGGACTGGCACCGGTAGAAACCCGGTTTAACTATCCGTACTGGCTGGCGGCTATTGGGGCGGTGCTGGGGTTGACGGGGGCTTTGGTGCTGGTATTCCGGCGGCGCCTGCGCCTGCGCTATCAGCGCTACAAGCTGCGGAAAAACCACGCGTATTTTCTGGCGCAGTACGCCCGGCACATCGAGCGGTTTGCGTTGTCCCGCTCCATCACCAATATGGAGCGTGCCATTACACTCTGGAAAAACTACCTCACCCGCCTCGAGGACAGCAACCTCAACTCCCTTACTACCCGCGAAATAGAAAGCCACTACCAGCATCACCCGGCCGTGAGTCAGGCCCTGCGCGTGGCCGACCGCGTCATCTATGGCAACCTGCTGGACGAGGATGAGTCGCCGGAAATTGACCTAGCCTTCGAGCAGCTGCGGGACTTTGCGGAAGAGCGGTACCAGCGGGCCGCGGCAGGAGTACAACTCTCCTGAGCAACACCCTGGCCTACCCGCAGCGGCAAACCGTGTGCTCCAACGCTCAGAACAGCTCCGCGGGATTCCGGCGCGGGCGCTTAGCTTTGCCGGACACTACCTTCCCATTCTTACTCTGTACCGGGCACATGCTGACTTTGCTGGACGGGCTGCGCTATTCCACACTTACCGGGTATTCCTGGGAGTGGCCGCGCGTGCTGCTGCTGCTTCCGGCCCTGCCGCTGCTGTTTGCCCTGCGCTGGCTGCTGGCCCACCGCCGCCGCCAGCGCCTGGGCGTGGCCTTTGTAGCTGGCCAGGTGCGCACCGACTGGTCGGCGGTGCTGCGCTTTCTACCCGATGTGGTGTTGCTGGCCAGTCTGGCCTTTGCCCTACTGGCCCTGGCCCGCCCCCAGCGCACCGACGAGCGAGTGGTGCAGACCGGGGAAGGCATTGACATCCTGCTGGTGCTGGACGTATCGGGGTCCATGGAATTGGAAGACCTGCGGCCCAACCGCCTCGAGGCGGCCAAGCGCGTGGCCCGTGAGTTTGTGGCCGGCCGCGCCGGGGACCGGATTGGCGTGGTGGTATTTGCCGGCGACGCCTACTCCCTCACCCCGCTTACCACCGACTACGACCTGCTGCTCGAAAACCTGGCTGAGCTGCGGCTGGGCATGATAGCCAACGACGGCACCGCCATTGGAACCGCCTTAGGCGTGGCTACCAACCGCCTGCGCGAATCCAAAAGCCGCACAAAAGTCTGCATTCTGCTTTCCGACGGGGAAAATACCGCGGGCAACCTCGACCCGTTGCTGGCCGCGCAACTCGCCCATGCCTACGGGCTGCGGCTCTATACCATTGGCATTGGGCAGGACGGCGCCATTCCCTTTGGCAAAGATGAGCTGGGCCGCCCCCGCTACGTGGAAACCCGCCTCAACGAGGGCACCATGCGCCAGCTGGCCGCGGCCGGCGGGGGCCAGTTCTTTCGCGCCACCGACAACGAAGCCTTACGGGAAGTTTTCGGTCAGATCAACCGCCTGGAAAAGTCCGAAATCAAGCAAACCCGCTTCCGCAACACCACCGATTACTACCGCTACTACCTAGCCTGGAGCCTGGGCCTGTGGCTGCTGTGGCTGGGACTCAAAAACACTTTCCTCACCAACTCGCTTGAAGACTGATGTTGATGTGGTTGAATGTGCTGATGTGAGAAATGTAGTAAATGTGCTAATAAAGGCTAATAATCAGCACATTTCTCACATTAGCACATTGGCAAAGCGGAGCACATTCAACTCACATTAGCGAAGCGCAGCACATTAAGAAAATATGTCCATAGCTGAGAACATCCGATTTTTTGAAGAGCAGCTGGCTGGCACCGGCGCCCGGCTGGTAGTGGTTACCAAAACCCACCCGGTAGAGCGCCTGCAGGAAGCCTACGAGGCCGGAGCCCGCATCTTCGGCGAAAACCGGGTGCAGGAAATGACCGCCAAGCAACCCGAGCTGCCCGCCGACGTGGAGTGGCACCTTATCGGGCACCTGCAAACCAACAAGGTCAAATACATTGCGCCCTTCGTCCACACCGTGCAAAGCCTTGACAGCCTGAAGCTGCTGGAGGAACTGGAAAAGCAGGCCGCCAAACACAACCGCGTTATCGATGCCCTGCTGCAGTTTCATATTGCCGAGGAATACACTAAAACCGGCCTTACCCTGCCGGAAGCGGAGGAAATGCTGACCTCCGCCACCTACCAGGCGCTGCGCCACGTGCGCATCACCGGCGTGATGGGCGTGGCTACGTTCACTCAGGACGAGGCCCAGCTCCGCCGCGAGTTTCAGACGCTGCGCGGCTACTTCGGGCAGCTGCGCACCCGGTACTTTGCCGAGCAGCCCAGCTTCCGGGAAATTTCCATGGGCATGAGCTCCGACTATGCCCTGGCCTTGCAGGAAGGCAGCACCTTCATTCGGGTTGGCAGCGCTATTTTTGGGGCCCGGGGGTAAGTGGGTTAGATGGGTGGTTGCGCTTGTTGGCCAAATATCCAGCTGTATGCACTATCCCCGAAAGCACTACCAAGTTGAACTGCCGCCCGAACAGCAGGCTACTTCGCCATTTCATCGTTCAACAACTTAACCATGCAACTAACTGCCCGCGTAATTCTTCAGCTGGCCGCCGTGCTGGGTTTGCTCAGTGTAGGCATCGGCGCGTTTGCCGCCCACGGCCTGCACGACATGCTCCAGCGCACCAACCGCCTCGACACGTTTGAAACCGCCGTGCGCTACCAATTCTACCATACGCTGGCCCTGGTGGCGGTGGGCGTGCTGCTGGCGGCCCGACCCGAGCTGCAGGGCCTGGGCCGCACCGCCGGGCTATGGCTGGGAGGCATTGTGCTTTTCAGCGGCTCCTTGTATTTGCTCTGCTTTACGGGCTACACCAAGCTGGGTGCCGTCACGCCCATCGGCGGGCTGCTGTTCATTGCGGGCTGGATCAGTCTGCTACTGGTTGCCCGCCAGCTGTAGCCAACCTACTCGGGCTGCACTTGCCCGCCGATGATTACCTGCCGCACGGGGTTTTCGCCCAGCCAGTAGGGTAGCTCCTCGTAGCTACGCACGTTCAGCACTAGCACGTCGGCGCGCTTGCCGGGCTCCAGGGAGCCGCAGTCGTGCTGGCGGTTGATGGCCCAGGCGGCGTTGATGGTCACAGCGGCCAGCGCCTCGCGCGGGGTGAAGCCCATGTTCAGGCACGCCACCGACTGTGCCAGCCACAGGTTTTTGCTGGGGCAGGAACCGGGGTTGAAATCGGTGCTGAGGGCCACGGGCACGCCCTGCTCAATGAGCTGCCGGCCGGGGGCGTATTGCTGCTGCCGCAGAAACAAGGGCACCAGGGGCAGCAGCACGGCTACCGTGCGGGCCTGCGCGGCTACCCGCGCCGCGTCGGCGGCCGATAGGTAGTCGCAGTGGTCTACGCTCACGGCGCCCAGCTCGGCGGCCATGGCGCTGCCGCCCAGGTCGTGGAGCTGCTCGGCGTGGATTTTCAGCTGAAACCCTAACTCTTTAGCTCGCTGCAGGTAGTGGCGCGAATCAGCTACGCTGAAAGCGCCTTCCTCGCAGAAAATATCTACGAACTCGGCTTCCCCGCGCAGTTCCGGCAACACCTCATCCACCAAAAGATCAAGATAATCGGCGGGGCGCCCTTTGTACTCGGGTGGTACCACATGCGCGCCCAAAAACGTAGGCACCACCCGCACGGCCTGCTGCCGGCCCGCTTCCCGGGCTACTCGGACCAAGCGCAGTTCCGTGTCGCGGTCGAGGCCGTAGCCGCTCTTGGCTTCCAGCGTGGTAACGCCATACCGCCGGAACCCTTCCAGCTGGTGCAGGGCGCCGGCCAGCAGTTCCTCTTCCGAAGCGGCCCGGGTGGCGCGCACCGTGCTCAGAATTCCGCCTCCCGAGGCCAGAATATCGAGGTAGGACTCACCGCGGAGTTTGCGCTGAAACTCGTGCGCCCGGTTGCCGGCGAATACCAGGTGCGTATGACACTCTACCAGCCCGGGCATTACCACGCCGCCGCCAGCATCCAGCACCTGCGTTTCGGGGCCGATGAGGCTGACTGACAGGCTGGCCATGGGGCCGTAGGCCTCAATTTTATCGTCGGTACAAGCCAGATACGCATCCTCAACCAATTCCCAATCCTGGAGAAACGAGCCCCGGAGCGGACCACTGCCGGCGCTGCGCATGGTGAGCAATTGACCACAGTTTTGGATAAGCAGCGTGCAGGGCATACGGCGGGGTTTATGTAAAAAATCAGGGCCTTTTTTGGACTCAACCGCTAATACACGGATATTTCGAGTGCGGAATGCTGTGGTCCATAGCCTACTACCGCTAAGAAAAGGCGATGGGGCCGATCAAAGGTATTGTTGTTTTTAGCCTGCATAGTCATGATGAACACGTCTACACGCATTTTTTCCGGCCTGCTGTTTTCATTGCTAAGTGCTGGCCTGGCACATGCTCAGCTGCCCACCCAAAGCTTTGCCGTGAGCCGTAGCTGCACGGCGGGCTCGGGTACGGGCTCGGTGCTGCAAAGCATCAATGTGGATGGCTCCCTTTCCACCATCGGGCCGGTACAGGTCGTGAATGGTGACAACACCACGACCCCGCTTATTGTGAATGCGCTGGGCTACGATGAGGACAACACCTCGGTACTCTACGCCCTGGATGTGCCCCAGCAAGTCACGGCGGCTAACTTTGCCACGCCGCCCTCGCTCTACCGCATTGCCCTGGCCACGGGCACGGCCACGCCCCTGGGCAGCGTAACGCCCCCACCCCAGCCTCCTACGGGCACCTCTATTTTTAATCCCGCTTACCGCGTTACCCTGAACTTCATCGGCGACGGCGAAGAGGATGCGGATAACCAGTCCCTGTACTACGTGGGCGGAGTGAGCTTTCGGTTGAACCTATTGGGGGCGCCGGGTTCGCGCATCAACGATTTTCACTTCTATGTCGGCACCATCCAGCTCAACCAAACCACGGTACCGTTCAATGCGGCCCCTACCTGGCGCGAGCTGAACATCAGCGACCCGGCCACTACCGCCGTGATAAACGCTTACAAAGCCCAGATTGAAAGCTACTTGGCGGCGGGTGCCACGGGTGAGGCCCCCGAAGGGGGCATACAAGACTGGGTGTATATCCCATCTACGGGCAAACTGGTTAGCTACCTGGGCAAAGACGACCAGTTTCTGACTATTGCCAACCCGGCCACGGCGCCCGTAGCCACAACTGTTACCGTGGCTACGCCGGTGCCCACCATCGAGAACGTGGGCGCCATGTTTCGCGACCGACTCAATCAGGTGTACACCGTGGATGCAGATAACGGCGAAATTCACCGCATCGACTGCATTACGGGCAACTTCACGGGCTCAACGTTCGGCACGGCTTTTGGCTGCTCGCGCGGGGATGCCATGTCGTTTGCTGGTGCTATTCCCCTCCCGGTCACGCTCACCAGCTTCACGGCCCGGCGTCAAAGTGCCGGTGTGGTCTTGAACTGGTCGACGGCAATGGAGGAAGGCGTTTCCCTGTTTCAGGTAGAGCGCAGCCAGGACGGCCGCCAGTGGACCACGCTGCGGCGCGTGCCAGCTACCAACGCCACCCGTGGTCATCGGTATACTTTCACCGACGGCACCCCGGCCCCGGGCCAGACCTACTACCGCCTGGCCATCCTCGACGCCGATGGCACCCTCACTTACTCCGAGATTCGTCAGCTCAACCTGGGCGGGGTGGCTTCTATGCGGGCTTACCCATTGCCAGCCCACCACTCCCTTACCGTGGAGCTGGGCACGCAGCCTCAGAGCCCGCTGGAACTCATCAACCAGCTGGGCCAGGTGGTGCGTAAGCAGACCGCCGCGGGAGCCACCGTGGAGTTTTCTACCGCCGGGCTGCCGGCCGGAGTGTACTTTCTGCGCACCCGCGCCGACGGGCAGCCGCTCACCCAACGGGTGCTCATCCACTAAGCATGCTGCCTGAGCCCCCCGTTCCGCTAATTCTGACGCTTACGCTGGATGCCGCAGCCCAGGCATTCTTCGACCGGCTGCGGCAACAGCATTTTCCCCCGGAACGCAATTATCTGGCGGCGCACCTTACGCTTTTTCATCACCTTTCCAGCCCCGAGCTTCCCAACCTCCTCGAGCAGCTGCGGGAAGAAGCTCACCAAACACCGCCGTTGCCCCTCACCGTAGCCAGCCTGTTGTTTATAGGCCAGGGCGTAGCGTACCGCTGTGAAAACGAGCAGCTGCTGAACCTGCATCGGCGGCTGCAGCGCAGCTGGGGGCCGACGCTTACGCCCCAGGACCGGCAACCCCTGCGCCCGCACGTGACGGTTCAGAACAAGGTAGCGGCCCCCAGGGCCCGGGCGCTGTACGAGCAGCTCAGCGCCGATTTTACTTCGTTCCAGGCTACAGGCCAGGGCCTGCACTTGTGGGCTTACCGGGGCGGCCCCTGGGAAAGCCTCGCCGAGTTTGCGTTTGAAGGGCCAGCAGGCTAGCAGTAAGCGTCATTCCTTAGCAGAAGAATACGCGTTCTGCGCAATCAGGGCTTACGCCGCTTGGGCGTGATGGTGTGCGTCAGGTCTTTAAACTGAGTCAGCGTATTTTCTACCTCAGCCTGCGCTATTCCTACCATCGACACGGCCGTGTTGCCAATAACCGACACCTGCTGGTACACCAATACCCGCTGCCCGTTGAGCTGGGCAAAGCCTTCCGTTTCGTAGGTTAAAAGGTCGTTTACTTTGGCCGATGACAGCTTCCGCACGGTGTAGCCCCGCAGCGCGGGGTAGCGCTGCAGCATTTGCTGACTGATGTCGGCGAGGGTAATACCCAGGTTATAGTCGGCCAGGCGCACGGCTACCGTGGGCGTATTTTCGGCCCGCGGCTGCCCCTTGGGCGTGTAATACAGGGTGCCGGCCTCCGCTTGGGCAAACTGGAAAGGGGTTTTGTCCTCGTCGAACTGGAAGATGGTGGCCGATTGGGAGTTGCTATCTGCGTTTTTCTGGTAGCGGGCCCCCAGCATACTGCGCCGCAACGCAGTGGCGGTAGCCGTATCGGAAGCCGGGTAGCGGGCTTCCAGCAGCACGGCAAAGGTGGAGTCGCCAAACAAAACCTGCGTGGTTTCCTGCGTGCCCGACTGCCGCACCCGCGCCAGTCGGCCCGGGTAGGAGCCCGCCGACACGTCCTGCAGCTCCAGCACCTGCCCACCCCGGGCCGCAAACCGGGTGGCCGTGAAGCTCCCGGCCTGCCGGTAGTAGTTGCCCCCCTGCCCGTCGAACACCTGCAGCACCGCCGCCCCACTGCGTAGGCCCGTCAGGCCCGGGGCCGGGGTAAAGCCTGCGGGGGGTACCAGCCATACGTGCGTGCCGGCTACCGGTTGTGCCCCCGCTGCCTGCTGCGCCTGCGCGGGCATCAGCCCACCGCCTACCAGCCAAACCGCTACGCTTACTCCAATAAATGCTCTCATGCGTAGTATTTACCACGGGTGTCTACCCGATTGTGTTCACCACGTTGGATTGAGCTTTTGTCTATCCCGCCTCAACCTGGTATTCCCGCAAATATGGTGGGGTTCGGTAGTTTTGCTACTGCCCCGCCGAAGTCTTTTTTCGGGGCCGCCACTTCCCTAACCTGCTTTGCCGATGAAAGCCTTGCTGCTGATTGATATTCAACCCGATTTTCTGCCCGGCGGCCGGCTGGCCGTACCCGAGGGCGACGCCATTATTCCGCTGGCCAATGCCCTGCAGCCTTATTTTCCGCTGGTAGTAGCTACCCAGGACTGGCACCCGGCCACCCACCAGAGCTTTGCCAGTCAGCACGCGGGGCAGGTGCCCTTCGCGCAGATTGACTTGCACGGCCTGGAGCAGGTGCTCTGGCCCGACCACTGCGTGCAGGGCAGCAGCGGGGCCGAGCTGGCTCCCACCCTCGACTCCAGCCGCGTGGAGGTTATCTTTCGCAAAGGCACCGACGTCACCATCGACTCCTACAGCGCCTTCTACGACAATGGCCACCGCAAAAGCACCGGACTGGCCGACTACTTGCGCGGCCGCGGCGTGCGGGAAGTGTACGTAGCCGGCTTAGCCGCCGACTACTGCGTGTACTTCACGGCCAAGGATGCGCTGCAGGAAGGCTTCGACACGTTCGTGATTGAAGATGCTACCCGGCCCATTTCTCCGGAAGGCTTTGCACGGGCGAAGGAGGACCTGCGCCAGCGCGGTGGCCACCTCATTACTTCCGCACATGTGCTGGCCGCCCCGGTCGTTTAACCGAGTTCCGGGTACCTTCTGGTCTTTTCCGCCGCGCCTTGGTTTTTATGGTATTTCCCGGCACCGTCAGCATCATCATTCCCACCTACAATGAGGCGGCTCACATTGGGGAGCTGCTGGCGTATCTGGGGGCGGCCGGGGCGGTAGCTCCCGCGGTGGAAATTCTGGTAGCCGACGCCCACAGCCCCGATGACACCGCGCCCGTAGCTGCTGCCGCGGGCGCCCGGGTGGTGCCCTGCCCCCGGAAAGGGCGGGCTGCCCAGCTCAACCACGGGGCCCGGCACGCTACAGGGGCAGTGCTTTACTTCCTGCACGCCGACACCTTGCCTCCCCCCGACTTCCTGACCCGGCTCCGGCAGGCAGTCGGGCAAGACGGTGCGGGCAGCGGCTGCTTCCGGCTGCGCTTCAACCACCCGCACTGGTTTCTGCGCCTCAGCGCCTGGTGCACCCGCTTCGACAACGACCTATTGCGCTTTGGCGACCAGAGCTTGTTTGTGCGGCAGGACGTTTTCTGGCGGGCCGGGGGCTTCAACGAGCAGTTGCTGGTCTTGGAAGACCAGGAAATCATTGGGCGGCTGCGGCGACACGGCCGGTTCTGTCTCCTGCCCTCGGCCGTCACCACCTCGGCCCGCAAGTACCTGGAAAACGGCATATTCCGGCTGCAGGCCATCTTCGGGCTACTTTGCCTGCTCTACCACCTGGGCGTTTCGCAGGCCGGGCTGGTGCGCGTCTACCGCAGGCTTATTCGCCAAGGCAAGGTATAGGCTGGCCTCAAGCTCAACCCATAAAAAAAGCAGCCTGCCTTGGAAGGCAAGCTGCTTTTCTTGTAGGCTCCGAAGAAGCCTAGCGCGAACTAAGCGCGACGTACTTTCACGGCGTTCAAGCCTTTGCGGCCTTCCTGCACGTCAAATTCTACTTTGTCGTTGTCACGGATTTCGTCGATCAGACCGGTCACGTGCACGAAGATGTCTTCGCCGGTTTGGTCGTTTTTGATGAAACCGAAGCCTTTGGTTTCGTTGAAGAATTTTACAGTTCCCGTCTGCATGGTAAATGGAAGTGAAAAAAGGTAGTCAGTTAAGCAAATGTCAGCGGAACCCTACCAACATTCAGCACGCGAATCGGGAGTAGTGGTACGAAGCAAATTGCCATAAACGTGGTAAAGGTAAGATTTTTTTTAAGGTTGCATCGATTGGGCGCTTAACGAGGAAAAATTACTCTCGGCACCCGCCCGGGACAAGGCTAGCAGAGCCGTGCGCAAGCTCGTCGCTAACACTACGTCGGTAATTCCACGGGTGCCAGCCCGGCCGCAGTCCGCAGCAGATCGGGGTTGGCGGAGCCCGCACGCAGGCTTCCGGAAATAGCTAAAACGGGCCTCAAAACAGCTGGCAAACCGGACCGCCAACCAAGGGAGCAACGGTAGATACTGTACAGCTTGGCTAAACAATCCTCATCTTTTCCCGCTTTCCCCCGTATTTCGTGAGTCTCTTCCTGAATTCTGCATGACAACGACCGAACCTACTGACTCCGCTACCGCTGATGTGGTGCTGATTGGCGCCGGCATTATGAGCGCCACGCTGGGAATGATGCTCAAGGAGCTCCAGCCTGATCTTACCATTGCTATTTATGAGCGCCTGGATGTGGCTGCGGCCGAAAGCTCCGACGCCTGGAACAATGCCGGCACCGGGCACTCAGCCTTCTGCGAGCTGAACTACACCCCCGAAAAGCCCGACGGCAGCATCGACATCAGCAAGGCCATCAAAATAGCCGAGCAGTTTGAGGAGTCGAAGCAGTTCTGGTCATACCTGGCCGAAACCTACCAGGTGAAAGAGTTGACGCGCTTCATCAACCACATTCCGCACCTGAGCTTTGTGTGGGGCGAGAAAAACGTGGAGTTTCTGCGCAAGCGTCACGCCGCCCTCACTCAGTCGCCGCTGTTTCAGGGCATGGAGTACACCCAGGACCGGGAAACGCTGGAAAGCTGGATGCCGCTGGTAATGCACGGCCGCGACCCGCAACAGCCCGTAGCCGCCACCCGCATGGACCTGGGCACCGATGTGAACTTTGGCTCCCTTACCCGGGGCATGTTCACGCTGCTGCAGCAGAAGCCCGGCGTCACGGTCAACTTCCACCACGATGTGGACAAGCTCAAGCAGAAGGAAGACGGCCTCTGGCGCATTAAGGCTAAAGACCTGACTACCGGCGAAGTCAAAAAAATCCGGGCGCCGTTTGTGTTTATTGGCGCCGGTGGCGGCTCCTTGCCCCTGCTCATCAAATCGGGCATTCCGGAAGGCTCGGGCTTCGGTGGCTTCCCCGTGAGTGGGCAGTGGCTGAAGTGCGTGAATCCCGCTGTTATTGCCCAGCACCACGCCAAAGTGTACGGCAAAGCGGCCGTGGGCTCCCCCCCTATGTCGGTGCCCCACCTTGATACCCGCGTCATCAACGGCAAGCAGGAACTGCTATTTGGCCCGTATGCGGGCTTCAGCACCAAGTTCCTCAAGCAAGGTTCTTACTTGGACCTGCCCCTGTCGGTGAAGCTGAGCAACATGCGGCCCATGATTATTGCCGGTCTCAAAAACCTGCCGCTCACCAAGTACCTCATCAACCAGGTAGCCCAGTCGCCGGAAGACCGGCTGGCGGCCCTGTGCGAGTACCTGCCCGAAGCCAAGGCCCAGGACTGGCAGCTGGAAATTGCGGGCCAGCGGGTGCAGGTTATCAAGAAAGACGCAAAGGAAGGCGGCATCCTGGAGTTTGGCACTGAAGTGGTAGCCGCCAAGGACGGCTCCATTGCCGCGCTGCTGGGCGCTTCGCCCGGGGCTTCCACGGCCGTCAGCATCATGATTAATCTTATTCAGCGGTGCTTTCCCGCGCAGTCGGCCACGCCGGCATGGCAAGGCAAGTTCCGGCAGATGCTTCCCTCCTTCGGCCACCACCTGAACGAGGAGCCTCAACTGCTGGCCGAGCTGCGCGCCCACACCAGCCAGGTATTGGGTCTCACAGAAACCGCCCCAACCTCGCACTAATACCGACGTCAATACACTGTTGCAAAGCCACGCTACCGACACCCGGAGCGTGGCTTTTTGCTGTCTGTCCCGAGCTGTTTTGCGTTTGGGTTTGATGCCTTGCAAAGCCTGCCTACTTTTGCGGCGCCAGCGGGCTGGCCTATTCGGTTTCGGCCCGCAGATTCTTTCGACTCATTTTCGCGCGTCTCGGGCGCTCCTCTCAGCCATTTGCCTATGAACCCATTAGCCAGCGTCCGTCAGTTTAATCAGAGCATTTGGTTGGATTACATCCGGCGCAACATTTTAGTGAACGGGGAGCTGGCGCGCCTGCTCGCTGAGGACGGCCTGCGCGGGGTCACCTCCAACCCGGCCATCTTCGAGAAGGCCATCGGCGGCAGCGCTGACTACGACGCGGCCATTCAGGCCCTGGCTTTGCAGGGCCGCTCGGCCGAGCAGATCTACGAGCAGTTAGCCATCGAAGACGTGCAGCACGCCTGCGACCTGCTGCGCCCGCTCTACGATGCCCCCGACAGTGGCGGTGACGGCTACGTGAGCCTGGAAGTGTCCCCCACCCTCATCCACGACACAGAGGGCACGGTTGCCGAAGGCCTGCGCTTCTGGCACGCCGTGAACCGGCCCAACGTGATGATCAAGGTGCCCGCCACCATCGAAGGCCTGCCCGCCATCCGCCAGCTCATTGCCCACGGGGTGAACGTGAACGTGACGCTGATCTTCGGCCTGGAGCGCTATCAGGCCGTGGCCGAAGCCTACCTGCTGGGCCTGGAGGACCGCGCTGCCGCGGGCCAGCCGCTCGCGCGCATCGACTCGGTGGCCAGCTTCTTCTTATCGCGCATCGATGTGCTGCTGGACCCGCAGCTCGAGCAGCTGGCCCAGCAGGGCGGCGAGCAAGGGGCCACGGCCGCTGCAGCCGTGGGCCAGGTGGCCCTGGCCAGCGCCAAGCAAGCGTATCAGCTCTACAAAGGCATCTTCGCCGGCCCGCGCTGGCAGGCTTTGCAGCAGCAGGGGGCGGCCGTGCAGCGGCTCTTGTGGGCCAGCACGGGCAACAAGAACCCGAAGTACGACAACCTGAAGTACGTCGAGCACCTGATCGGGCCTGAAACGGTGAACACCATTCCCGTGGAAACGCTGGACCTCTACCGCGTGGGCGGCCAGCCGCAGAGCCGGCTGGAAGAAGGCACCGCCGAGGCGGCCGCCGTGCTGGCCAGCCTGCCGACCCTGGGCATCGACCTCACGCAGGTGGCCCAGCAGCTGGAAGACGAAGGGGGACAGAAGTTCAAGGAGCCGTTTGCCAAGCTGCTGGCCGTGCTGGAAGCCAAGCGCCAGCAGGCCCACGCCGCCGCGCCTGTGGCCGCCGAGCTGCAGCTGGGTCAGTACCAGGCCGAGGTTGATGCCCGCGTAGCCGCCTTCAACGCACAGGATTTCACTGCCGGCTTCTGGAACAAGCAGGCTGAGCTGTGGGTAGCCGATGCTACTGCTCAGCAGAGTGTGCGCTCCTTCATGGGCTGGCTGCGCGTGGCCGAGACCATGGTAGGAGCCGTGCCCGAAATCGAGCAGTTTGTGCACGAGGTAAAAGCGGCTGGGTTCAAGCACGTGGTGGTGATGGGCATGGGCGGCAGCAGCATGACGCCCATCGTCTTCAAGCAGGCGTTTGCCAGCCAGGCCAACGGGCTGCCGATGTCGGTGCTGGACACCACCAACCCCGGCTCGGTGCGCGAGATTGAAGAAGCCGTACCGCTGGCTGAGACGCTGTTCGTCGTAGCCAGCAAATCGGGCACTACGGCCGAGCCCCTGGCCTTCGGCGACTACTTCTACGCGCGTATGAAGGAGCTGAAGGGCGAGCGGGCCGGCGAAAACTTCGTGGCCATTACCGACCCGGGTTCCAAGTTTGTGACCCAGGCCACGGCCGAAGGCTACCGCCGCATCTTCCTGAATTTCCCTGAGGTAGGTGGCCGCTTCTCGGCCCTGTCCTACTTCGGCTTGGTACCGGCTGCCCTGTATGGCCTGCCCATCGGCGAAATTCTGGCGGGTGCTATTGGCATGATGCGTGCCTGCGGTGCTTACGGCCCCGTGGCGCACAACCCCGGCCTGGAGCTGGGTGTGGCCCTGGGCTTACTGGCCCAGCACGGCCGCGACAAGCTCACGCTGGTAGTACCCGACTCACTCAGCGACCTGGGCCTGTGGCTGGAACAGCTCATTGCCGAAAGCACCGGCAAGGAAGGAAAAGGCATACTACCCCTGGCTGGCGAGCCGCTGACCTCCATAAGCTCTTACGGCACCGACCGCGTGTTTGTGTACGTGGGTTATCAGGGTCAGCCCGACGCCGTAAATGAGCAGCACTTGGCTGCCTTGGAAGCGGCTGGCCACCCCATCGTACGCATTCTGATGAATGATGCGCGCGACCTGGGCGCCGAGTTCTTCCGCTGGGAAGTAGCCACGGCCGTGTCCAGCGCCGTGCTGCGCATCAACCCCTTCGACCAGCCCAACGTGCAGGCCGCCAAAACCGCCACCGACCAACTGATGAAAGTGGTAGTAGAGCAGGGCCAGCTGCCGCAAACCAGCCAGCCTATTGTGCAGGAAAACGGCACGGACTACTACACCGCCGCGCCGGGCCGCAACGCCGAGGAAGTCCTCAAAAGCTTCTTCGGGCAAGCCAACGCCGGTGACTTCCTGTGCATCCAGGCCTACCTGATGGAAACGCCTGCGCTGAACGAAGAGCTGCAGCAGGTGCGGGCCCTGGTACAGGAGCAGCTGCACATTGCTACGGCTTCGGGTTACGGCCCCCGCTTTCTACACTCTACCGGCCAGTACCACAAAGGCGGCCCCGACACCGGCCTGTACCTGCAGCTAACCACCGACCACGCCCAGGACCTGCCCCTGCCCGGGCGGCCCTACACGTTTGGCACCTTCCAGAATGCCCAGGCAGCCGGCGACCTGCAGGCCCTCCAGGATTATAAGCGCCGTACCCTGCGCGTGCATTTCAGCGGCAACCCCACCCAGGGCGTAGCGGCTCTGCTCTCGCAACTACGGACCGTGCTGGCCAAGTAGTCTGTTTGACAAAGTCATAAGTAAGCCAAGGGCTGATCATCACATGATGATCAGCCCTTGGTCGTTCTGAGCAGCATGCAAAGCTGAAACAAGCCTGAGAAACTAAACCAGCGTCTGTACGCTGCCTGGAGTAGCGCGCTTATTTCGTCGGCAGAAATATTTCGGCCAGCATGCAGCGGACACTGCCGCCGCCAATGGTTTCGATGGTCGGAATGGACAGCGGCAGCAGCTCACAATAGTGCGCCAGCGTAGTGCGCTGGGCAGGCGTAAATGCCTCAAAAGCACTTTGCGACATAGCCAGCAGCTCGCGGCCCCGGGTGGGCTGCAGGGTAAGCACGTTGCCGGCAAACCGGGAAACCTGCTCCAGGGAAATAGTAATGATTTGGTGCCCGGTGGCCGTGAGAGAATCGACCACGGCGGCCCGCTCCGTGGCATCCCGGATGCTGTCCAGGCAGACCACTGCAAACCGGGCGCCGAGGCCCATCATCACGTTGGTATGGTAGATTTCCTGGCCCTGAGCATCCTGCGCGTGAAAGACCACGGCGCGGTAGCCCAACTGGTCGGCCACTTGCCGGAACAGGGCCGCATCAGTGCGGGGCGAGAGGCAGGCGTAGGCCACGCGGTGTATGTGGTCGAAAATGATACTGCCCGTACCTTCCAGAAAACGCCCCTGCTGCTCTGCCCCCGACAAATCAACGACTTCCCGGATCTGAAACTGCTGGGCCAGCGCCGCCAGAATATCAGGGCGCCGCTCAGCCCGGCGGTTGGGCGCGCACATGGGGTAGAGCAGCACGCGCCCGTCGGGGTGAAGCGTAAGCCAGTTGTTGGGGAATACGGCGTCGGGGGTGTGCGGCTCGGGGGTATCGTCGAATACCACTACCGTCATATCGTGGGCACGCAGCTGCGCCGCCATAGCATCGAACTCGGCAAACGCCCTGGTCTGCACTTCCTCCGCCGACAAGCCGCCAATGGTTTGCTGGAAGTGGTTGGATAAAGCGGTTTCGGCATTAAACGCGAAACGGGTGGGCCTCACCAGAAAAACGGCACGAGCAGACTGCATACGAAGGGGGTAAAGGGTGGCGGCGCAAAGAAACAACCCGCGCCGGACAAGTATTCCGCGCTGCCGGCATCACCCACATTGCAGGCTTTACGCTGCGGTATAGCTACCTGATTCACATCAAGATGTGATTTACGCGAACGGCCGGCTCACGTCCTTTGTGCTGCGGTAGAAACACCCCGACGCCCGAGGGGCCGTCCTCCGCCCATCCACTCTTTCTGCGCTATGAAAATGACGTTATCAAATGGCAAAGTTGCCATCATTGGAGCTGGTCCATCGGGGCTGGCCGCTGCCAAATCGGCTTTGGAGGAAGGCTTGGAGCCCGTGCTTTTCGAGCAAAGCGGCCACCTGGGCGGACAGTGGAACCAGGGTGCCCCTCACAGTGGCGTGTGGGCCGCTATGCACACGAATACCAGCGCCATCAACACCCGCTTTTCCGACTTTCCCCACCAAGCCGGGATTTCGCTGTTTCCCCACCACCAAGAGATTCTGGCTTACCTCGAAAGCTACGCGGATCATTTTAACCTGCTCCCCTACCTGCGCCTGCACACGCGCATCAACAACGTAGCCCGCGGCCCAAAAGGACAATACATCGTGTGGTCGGTGAACGAGCGGGAGGAACAGCGGGCCGAGCTGTTTCAGCACGTTGTTGTGGCTTCCGGCCGCTACAACAAGCCCCACTACGCTCCCCTGCCCGGTCTGGCCGAGTTTGGCGGCCGGGTGCTACACTCTTTTCACTACCGCCAAAGCACCGACTTTGCGGGCCAGCGGGTCCTGGTAGTGGGCAACAGCATCAGCGGCCTGGAAATTGCGAGTGAGCTGGGCCAGAACCCCGCGGTGCAGGTGCTGTCGTCCTGTCGCAAGCCCCGCTATATCCTCAAAAAACAGCTGCACGGCCGCCCCACCGACTGCGTAGCATTTACGCGGGCAGCCGTATACACGAGCCGCACGCTGCCCCCGGCTCAGATGGCAGAAGGCCTGAAACAGCTTATTCTGAGCACCTGCGGCCACCCCGCCGACTTTGGCGCTCCGCGCCCGCACGAGAACCTGCTGCTGGCGGGTATCTCCATGAACGACCAATACCTGGACTTGGTACAAAAAGGGCGCATTTCCGCCCGCGGGGGCGTGGCTTACTTCACCGCCAACAGCGTGGTTTTCCAGGATGGCCGGGCCGAACCCATTGATGCCGTTATCCTCGCTACGGGCTTCGACGTGAACTTGCCTTTCCTGAGCCAAGACATCCGGGACACCCTGCAGGCCGGCACCGACCATATCGACCTGTACCACCACACGTTTCATCCTTGTTTGCCCAATCTGGCCTTTATTGGCATGTTTCCGCAAACGGGGCCTTATTTTCCCGTGGTAGAGTTGCAGGCCCGCTGGATAGCCGCTTGCTGGAGCGGAGCCCGCCCCCTGCCTGGCCGCGAGCAAATGGAGGCAGGCCTGGCGGAGTTTCGCTCGTTTAAGCAGAGTCGCTACGAAACTACCCTGCACGAAATGGCCACGCAGCTAGCCGCCGATGCCGGCGTGGCCCCCTCGCTGGAGCGCTACCCCGAGCTGGCCCGGGAACTGCTGTTTGGTCCGCTCACGCCGGCGCAGTTCCGATTGGAAGGCCACGGGGCTTTGCCCGGCGCCCTAGCCGATTACCTGCAGTGTCTCGAGCAGATTGGCACCTACGCCGGTCTACCGCTCGCAGAACCCCAATACCAGCAGTTACAACAACTCCTGGAGGCTCTGCCCCAGGAAACTACCCTCCACCTGCTGAGCAAAGAGCTGGAAACACAAGCTGAACCAGCACTTTAAACACGCAGGTTTACCTGATTACCGGCTGCCGGTTGCCAGCTGTAACCTAAAAGGCCGCTTAGCAGATACAGCAGGCTACAGCTGCTTTGTCAGCAGCAAACCGCCATACGAGTAGCCATTGGCATTCAGTCCCTGCATCGGCACCAGCGAAACGCCCGTGCGCCCGGTGGTTTTATGGAGCTGAGGGACCACAACGCCCATGGTAGCACCCACGGCATAGCCCACCAGATTGTCGGAAAGAAAGTGTTTGCCCGCCTCCATGCGGTAGTAGGCTACAGCTGCCGGCACTAGCGCAGCCGCGCCCCACACAAACGGCTCGGCCGGCGAGTCGGGGTTGAAGTCGTGGAAAACCTTGGCCGCAAAGAAAGTGGCCGTGGCCGTGTGTGCCGTATGGCCCGCAAAAAACGAGTTGGTGGCAATGCGGCTGCTGCGTTTGTTCTCCGGCCCCTCGGTGCCATAGAGAAAGGGCCGGTAGCGCGTTACGGTACCTACCGACATGGTAAATACCGCGTCGGTAGCCAGCATCGTTTGCAGGTAAAGGGCCGCCACCTGTCCGTAGCGGCCGCGGGCGTTATCGTTCAGCACCAACAACCCCGGCGCCACCAGCAGGGAGCCGTAGCACAGCGCGTCGCTGTTCAGCTGCGCCTGGTCACTGTAGTTGCCGGCCACAAACCGGTCGAATTTGGGCACGTCGTTTTTGTTGAGGGCGGCGAGCTGCTGCTGGGAAAGACCGTTTTTCTGCTGTACCAAATACAGCCCCAGGCCGCTCACGGCCCCCAGCCCCACCGTAATGGGCGCATCTACCACAAAGCGCGTGCGATACGGAGACTCGGCCTGCTGGGCCTTGGCAACGGGGGCAGCGGAAACCCCAAGGGAAACACTCAGAACAAGAGAGGCAATACGCTTCATAGGCAGGGGAAATGAAGCTCATCAAACGGGCGGGGCCGGAATTTGGTTAGCTTACCCGGGCTCTGCTACGCTAAGCCAAGCACGCGCCGCGGCCATCAGGGCGGGGCTGATAAAGCGCATAGGAATGCGGGTGCTGCCAGCCTGCACGTGGGAGGTATACTGGGTAGACCAGAGAAATGCGCTGGAATGCACCGGCCCGATAGCGGCCCAGGGAATAAGCAAAGGCGGGTGCCCCACCCGAAACAGGACGATGGGCTGCAACCCCAGGCCTTCCGGCGTCACCACTGCCAGCAGCGCGTGGCTATAATGCACGAAGCCCAGGCTGACCTGGGTTACGGCTAGCTGTTCGCCGGGCGGCAAACCCGTCACCGCAAAGTGGCGGGCCAAGGGCTGCCAGGCTAACTGAGCCAGCAGCGCTACTACCAGGCACCAGAAGGCCGCAAAGCCCAGTAAGAACGTCGGAACTAGCCAGATAAGATGATAGGACATGCTCTTCCCTACGCAAAAAGTACCTGGACCGACCGAAGCCTGTACTACGGCCACAAAAAAAAGAAGCATGCCAGGTGGCATGCTTCTTTGCTTCCAGTAGGAAGTAGGCGGTAATTAAGCGCGACGCACTTTTACAGCGCTCAGGCCTTTACGGCCTTCTTCTACCTCGAACTCAACTTTATCGTTGTCGCGAATTTCGTCGATCAGACCTGTTACGTGAACGAATACGTCCTGGCCGGTGGCAGAATCGTTGATGAAACCAAAACCTTTGGTCTCATTGAAGAATTTTACTGTTCCTGTTGACATGATGCTTTAGGAAAGAAATGAAAAAATAGCAACTGGCAACGAAACTCTACGATTACTCAACACGCGAACCAATGGTAGTGACACGAGGCAATTTGCCTTAAACAGTGTAAACGTACGCCTTTTTTTTGACCAGCAAAGCATTAGCTGCTATATAAGTCCAGCGGCCGTTCACGATAAGCCCAACGACTCGCCTCCGGTTTAGGTTCAAGCGGCTTGCATTTTACGGCAGCTCCGTCCCCACTTAGGCGGGGTGAGGTTAGGTTTATTCCGGAAAAAGCGACGTGCATCCCGCACCAGGGCGGTTTTTGGTCTTCACTGTGGAGTTTGCCGGAAATGGTAATTTTACCGGCCCGCGGCCTCGGAGCCAGCGCCGGCCGGCCTGTTTTGCTTGTTTTATCTTTTGCTTTTTTTCCTCATGATTGAATTGCAGCCCTTCACGGAAGCCGACTTTCCGCAGCTCATTGCCTGGATAGATAACGAACGGCTGCTGAAGGAATGGTCGGGCGGGCTGTTTTCCTTTCCCCTCACTGCCGAAAAGCTGCACTGGTACATCGAAGGCACCAACGACCCGCAGCACTCCGATGCCTTTGTGTATAAGGCCGTAGATACCAGTACGGGCCAGACTATCGGGCACATTTCCCTGGGCAGCCTCAGCGAAACCAACAAGGCAGCGCGCCTGACCCGCGTGCTGGTCGGCGACGCGGCGCGCGGGCGCGGCTACTGCCAGGCCATGATTAAGGCCGCGCTGGCCATTGGCTTTGATGAGCTAAAGCTGCACCGCATCAGCCTGGGCGTATACGATTTCAACCAGTCGGCTATTGGGTGCTACAAGCGCGCGGGCTTTCAGCAGGAAGGCATTCTGCGCGACGTGGTCCGGTACGAGGATGGCTACTGGTCGCTGGTAGAAATGGGGATTCTGGAGCCGGAGTGGCGCCAGCGGCAGGTCGCTGCACAGCAGTAAACGGGAGGCAGGTCAGGTGCTTCTGTCCTGCCAGCCTGGCCGCTCCGGGAAGCATCCCCATGGCCGGACTTGGATAACTTTCCCGAAGCAGAACAGTACTACCCTCTTCCGGGTTGAGCACCGGGCCTTGGTTGCCCGCGTACTTTGCCCCATCCGTTCAGCGCCTGTTCCTTTCAGCCCATGACCTCCGTAGCCCCCGATCAAACGCCTTTGCCAGCTGGCAGCCCCACTGCTTCCCCCCTTATTGTGCTGGCCGGGGCGACCGGCGCCCTGGGCTTGCTGATTGCGCATCACCTGCGCCAGCGCGGGGTCCATGTGCGGGCCCTGGTACGGCCCGGAGCCGGCACCAGGGCCGAGGCTGCTTCCCTGCAGCTCCAAGGGATAGACGTGCGTGAAGTGAATTACGACAGCGTAGCGGACCTAACTGAGGCATGCGCTGGCGCCGCCTGCGTGGTATCGGCCTTATCGGGACTGCGCGAAGTGATTGTGGAAGCGCAGTCGCGCCTGCTGGAGGCGGCCGTAGCGGCGGGCGTCCCCCGCTTTATTCCGTCGGACTTTTCCGCCGACTTCACCCGCCTGCCTGAGGGCAGCAACCGCAACTTCGATTTGCGCCGGGAGTTTCAGCGGCGGCTGGATGCGGCCCCTATTCAGGCGACGTCCATCCTCAACGGCATGTTTATGGAGCTGCTGAAAGGCCAGGCTCCCGTGGTGCTCCAGGGTCCGCGCCGGATTCTGTACTGGGGCAGCGCCGACCAGCCGCTGGATTTCACGACCATGGTAAACACCGCCGAGTTTACCGCCGCCGCCGCCCTCGACCCTACCACGCCCCGCTACCTGCGCGTTGCGGGCGACGTGGCCAGCCCGCGCGAGTTGCAGGCCGCCGCTCAGGCCGCTACGGGCAAGCCTTTCAAGCTGCTGCGCCCCGGGGGCCTCGGCGCTTTTGGCGTCGTCATCAAGCTCACCAAGGCGCTGGCACCTGCCCCTAACGAGGTGTTTCCACCCTGGCAGGGCATGCAGTACATGCACAACATGTTTAGCGGCCAGGCTAAGCTTCACCCCCTCGACAACGCCCGCTACCCCGGCATCCGCTGGACGTCGGTGCGGGAGCTGCTCACCGCCAGCCAGGGCCGAAGCTGATTTGTTCCCACCAACGCGCAACGGGCGGACCGCACATCCGCCGGGCGTGGCAGGTACGGATTGTCTTTTCCTGACGAAGGCGCTGCAACCAATGGAACCGGGATGCTCAGGGCTGGAGCCGCGGCCACCGCAGGAACAGGCCCCGGGAGTCTTCGGTTTGCAGGTCCAGCTGGCGGGGTTTGGACAGGCGGGGCGGGGCCGCTGCCAGGGGCTGCAGGGAACCATCGGCGGCTACCAGCGCCAGGTTCTGGTAGGCAATGAAAATCACCACCTGGTCGCCGGTCTGATAATAACGCAGAAAGGATTGTAAATCGGCCTGGGGCTTTTCTACCCGCAGGGTGGGCAGCACGGGCCGCCCCCGCCGTACGAGCGTGACCTCGGCGTGCCGAAACCGGTAGACGGCGGCCGGACAGCCGGGCGCCGGCAACACGCGCAGCGTAACGGGCCGGGCCAGCGCCCTGGCATCGGCCGGCATTTCTACGCCATCCTGAAACAGCTTCAGGGTGGGCAACGCGCAGGGTGCCTGGGCCGTGGCCGTAGCGGCCCCAAACAGCAGCGGCAGAAACAGGACGTTGTGCATACGCCTACAAGGTAGCCACCTTGGTGCCATTTAGCTGCCCGCCTGCGATTCAGCGGAAAAATGCCGGGGCGGTGGCAGCACGCGCAGGGCGTAGTTCACGAGTTCGGGCCGGGCGCTGCTAAGGCCTTACCCGCGGGGTAGCCACATCGGCTCCGGCCACAGCCAGGCGCAGGCAGAAAACAGGCAGCAGCGTTACAGGGGTAAAAAGCAGCTTTTCCAGGGTGGTAGTGGCCACCAGATTGCCCAGCGTATTCAGCAGAAAAAGCCCCGTCATCAACCACAGCGCCCCTTTCAGCAGAAGCCGCGGCACGCGCAACCGCACCCGCCCCGATGCCACGCTTACTACCGCCAGCATCAGCAGGTTCAGGCTTATCGATAGGGTTTCAAACAACAGCATCTGGCTGGGGCTTTTCAGCCGACCACCCCACACAATGCCGTAGGGAACCACGCCCGTGAGCACCAGCAGGTGAAACACCACCATCAGGGTAAGGATAACGAGGATGCCGTTGGCGGCCACCCGGGCCGAAAGGAGGTGCTTCATAGTCAACAATGCGGCGAATGGTAAGGCCCGTGCGCGTCGTATCTGCTGTGGCGGGTCTTGGGGGCTTTATTTCCCCAGGGTTTGCAAGTAGTGGGCGGGAATGGACAATCCTTGCAAGTGGTTCGTCATGGCCAGCAGAATGAGCAGGGCCACTACCACCCCGGCACCCCCAATGCCCAGCGCGTGCCGGCGCGCCCGCCGAGCCCCGAAGATGGGAGTACCTTTCTGGTAGTGCAGGCTGGCCACATGCAGGAACACCGCCACCACGGCCAGAAAGTAATACGGCACGAAAAACAGCGTAAACGGAAAGGTGTTGAGGCCCGCCGCCGCAAAGTACAGGTTGGTATCCAGGTTGAACAAGGCCCGGCCACTCAGCACCGCGCCTGTATGCACCAGCAGGAAAAACGCCAGGTACAGGCCCGAAAATAGCTGCACCCGGGCGGCCAGGGGCTGGGGCGGCAGCTGCCGGCTCCGCCAAGCCAGGCGCAGGCCCGTCCCGATCTGCCCGGCCACGGCCAGCAGCAGGGCCGCCTCCCCCACCGGGTGCCGGTACACCGTGCGCAGGGTGTTCATCGTCGCCAGGTGCGCCGGAATGCTCCACAGCGCTACCAGGTGGTTGGCCAGATGCACGAAAATGAACCCGGCCAGTAGCAGGCCCGTCCAGTAGTGGTAGATTTTCAGTGTCGAGGGCATCGTGCAACAGGAAGGAATGCAGCGGCAATAGTAGCCCATCCTGGCATCAACTCCTCGGGTTTTCCGGCGCTTTACTTTCCTTAAACAAACTGCGCCACCCCAGAAACCAGGGCGGCGCGGTATGGGGGCGGTAGAGTGGCACCCGACATCTGAAAAAAAGCCCCGAACACCCGGCCTTGTCAAGTCTAGCAGGGCGCCCGGGGCTTATTGGCCAGGCTATGAGGGATGCGCTAGCAGACAGCGCCGCCGGCTACTCCGTCGCGGACGACTGCTGGAACTGCTTCAGGATTTCCTGCTCGGCGCGGGTATGGTTGGCCCGGTACTCGGCGTGCTGGGCCTCGGTGCGCTCGGAGCCCAGGCTGGCCAGGTGCTCCCGCAGCTTATCGGCCGGCCAGTCCTGCCCGTAGGAAGGGGTACCCGGCTGCTGCCGCCACGACTCGTGCAAGGTACCGCCGTCCACGGCGTCGAAGCCCAGCTCGTCGACCACGGCCATTACCTTCTGCTTGGCGGCGGCATCGTCGGAGGCTACGGGCAGGGAGATGCGGCCGGGGGTGCCGGCGGGCTGGCCCTTCTCCACAATGTGGTGGGCGTAGATGTTGTTGAACACCTTCACCACCGGGCGGCCCAGGCGCTGCTGCACCCACTCGCTCTCGGTGAGCGGGCCGTGTTCCAGCTCGTCAATGCGGCCGTCGCGCAGCACGGGGTAGTAGTTACTGGTGTCGATGATGGGCGTTTCCCGGGGCACGCTGGCCAGCAGGTCCTGGGGCAGGTCGGGAATGTTCTTGAGCGGGATGGTTACCACAATGAGGTCGGTGCCGTGCTGGGCGGCTTCCTCGGCCGTTACGGCCTTGGCACCGGTTTTCTGCTCCACCTCTTTTAGAGTTTCGGGTCCGCGGGAGTTGGCAATGTATACCGTGTGGCCGAGGTCCGTCAGCCGCACGGCCAGGGCGCTGCCGATGTGGCCGGCGCCAATGATTCCGATGTTCATAGGTTCAGTTGTTTCGAATGCCGGCGGGGTGCCGGCGCTGGGTTATCTTACTAAACAGCGGAGGTGAGGGTTTTGCTTTTTCCCGGCAGCGGTGAAGGTCAGTCGCCCGGGCAGCCGGGCCGGAGAACTGCGCCCGGGCCGCCAGGGTTACTGCGCAGCCGGACGGTGCCACCGGGCCCACGCGTAACGGCCCAAGCTCAGCAGCACCAGCAGCCACAGCAGCAGAATGAGCGTACCCACCACCCAGTTGGCGCGCTTCGATATGGGCGTGGTAGCGGCGCGGTGCCGCGCCTCCCGAAGCACCCCCGCCGGCACTAACCGGATGCTGAGCGCAATGCCGGCGGGTACCAGCACCAGATCATCCAGGTAGCCCAGCACGGGAATGAAATCGGGAATCAGGTCGATGGGGCTGGCGGCGTAGGCCAGCGTGACCAGCATGACCAGGCGGGCGTACCACGGGGTACGTGGGTCGCGGGCGGCGTAGTAGAGGGCTACTAATTCGCTTTTGAGGGCGCGGGCACGATTTCGGAGGCTAGACCACATGCCCTCCATACGGCCGTAATATGTTTGGGGTGCTGTATTAGCTGTAGAGCTTAAAGTGACACAGGCACTTTAAGACACACCGCCGCCGGAGCGGGGCTCGGGCGGCGTTAAATACAAGAATCAACCGTTATCTACAATAAAGTATTGAGCCAATAAGCATTGGCAACCACTGTATCGTGGTCGACAATAATCAGGGGCTCAGGATCGAATTGATAATTTGATTCAAACCTCGTCCCTTCTTCTACCATCACGACTTGCTTCCCTAGCAGCTTAGACACACTGGACAAATAGCGCATCAGTTGCAAATGGTCTTCAGGTTGCTTGAATTCTCTTGGATCAATGTCTCCGTCTATTTCATCCTCGCCTCGGAAGAAGCAGTTGACTTTGACGTCGCCTACCGAAATGCTTGCAAAAGGCCAGCCGTTTAATTGATTATCGTCCCAACATTGCAAAACTGCTGCTAAATCTATTTTATCGTGTTCCTGCTCGTATGCATCTCGGAACATAACCTTGTAGGTAGCATTAACAAAGTTAACCCACCTCTCCCAGTCACCACGGTTAGTATCTAACACATAGGTATCCGGCAAGGAGCCGTTAGGAGTGTAGATGTACTTCTTTACTTCCTCCCAGCTTAAATCTGCTACGTTGATTTGCATACCTGGTGGTCGAGGCTGGTGAGCCGTACGGCTAGAGCGCTGCCGATGTGGCCCGCGCCGATGATTCCGATGTTCATGGGTTGTGTTGTTTGGTTCGTGCGCCGGAAATGTGCAGGCGCAGGGTGGTAAACAACAGAAGTGTGGGTTTGGGTTTTTTCTTTGTTGAAGAAGGGCCAGAACGAGCAACGCCGCCGGAGTAGGGTTCGGGCGGCGTTAATAATTAGACATTTGAAGTTATTAATAAGGGAGTGATTTTAAAATAAATAATATGACATACAGATCAAATACACACCAAATTATCAAACATCTTGTTCAACGCCTATCACAAACATATCACCTCTCATCAAAAAAGAAATCTTACACATAATAGTTTTGTCTATCCAATTTTTTTCATTTTCAATTTTACCAATTTCATTAAATATTTTAAAAGCAGGACCAAAAACAGATAGTCTTTTTGCAATTTTGTTTTCATTAAAAAACATTCTATCCTTTGCCAGCCTAAGTTATAACGAACAAAAACTATTTCATAATCATTTATATTTTCACTCCACCTCCAATCCTCTCTCCAAGAAGAGAGAGTACCGTATGAATTTTTGATATCCTCAAATTTAACCCCAACTACATTACTACTTCTAATGGCTTCAGCAAATTTAATTAATTTGTTAAGCTTTTCATTTTCTATTTCTTCCTTTGACTTAGGAGCATCACAGTTTGATATGGCAGTTATTTTATTAATATTTGATTGGTTGCTTGATTGATTTGTTTTTACAGATCCATTGCCTTTTATTAAATCTACCACAAAGAAAAATACAAATAGAAATACAATAATCACAACTATGGACGCAGGAATTAAAAACGATGTTTCACCATCAGGATTTAACACGTAACGATCAGCACCACTACCACCTATCACATTATTATTAACAAAGACAAGCAACACTATCAAAATAGCATTCCTGTAAAAATGCATTTTATTAGTCATCATAACTTTCTGTATACTCGATGTTATCTATCCTTACAACGACAATAATTCCTCTCTTTCTCAAAGTGACATTTAAACTTTGAGAAAGGGAATCTTCGCCCCGCGCTCCTGGGCTACCTGCTGGGCCAACTCGTAGCCGGCGTCGGCGTGGCGGAAGACGCCCATGCCGGGGTCGGTGGTGAGCACGCGGCGCAGGCGCTCGGCCTTTTCGGGGGTGCCGGTGGCCACGATGACCATGCCGGAGTGCGTGCTGTTGCCGATGCCCACGCCGCCGCCGTTGTGCAGGCTCACCCAGTCGGCGCCGGAGGCCGTGTTAGCCAGGGCGTTGAGCAGGGGCCAGTCGGCTACGGCGTCGGAGCCGTCCTTCATGCCCTCGGTTTCGCGGTTGGGCGAGGCCACGGAGCCGCAGTCGAGGTGGTCCCGGCCGATGACGATGGGGGCCGAGACTTCGCCGCGGGCCACCAGGTCGTTGATGACCAAGCCGAACTTTTCCCGCTCGCCGTAGCCCAGCCAGCACACGCGGGCGGGCAGGCCGATGAAGGGCACCTTGGCCTGAGCCTTCTCAATCCAGCGGGCCAGCATCTTGTTGTCGGGGAAGGTTTCGAGCAGGGCGCGGTCGATGCGCAGGATGTCCTGCGGGTCGCCGGAGAGGGCGGCCCAGCGGAAAGGGCCTTTGCCCTCGCAGAACAGCGGGCGGATGTAGCCGGGCACGAAGCCGGGGTAGAGAAACTGCCCGTTTTCGTCGCGCACCTTGAGGCCGCCTTTTTCGGCCTGGCCGCGCAGGTTGTTGCCGTAATCGAGGGCCACGGCCCCGCCGGCCTGCATGTCGATGATGGCCTGGCAGTGCTTCACGATGGAGGCCAGGGCCAGGCGCTTGAACTCCTCGGGGTTGCTCTTGCGCAGCGCCAGCACTTCATCAATGTCACCCTCGGGGATGTAGTCCATCAGGTCATGGGCCGAGGTCTGGTCGGTTACCACGTCGGCCTTGAAGCCGCGGGCCAGCAGCTCGGGCAGCACGGTGGCGGCGTTGCCGGTGAGACCGATGCTCCAGCCTTTGCGCTCCTGCTTGTACTGCTCGCACAGCTCCAGGGCGTGGTTTAGGTCGCGGGCCTGCTCGTCCACGTAGCCTTCGCGCACCTTCTGCTGCACGCGGGCGTCGATGGGCTCGATGACCAGGCACACGCCGTCGTTCATGCTCACGGCCAGCGGCTGCGCCCCCGACATGCCGCCCAGGCCGGCCGTCACGGTAACGGTGCCGGCCAGGGTGCCGCCGAAGTGCTTGTCGGCCACGGCGGCCAGGGTTTCGTAGGTGCCCTGCAGAATACCCTGAGTAGCAATGTAAATCCAGGAGCCGGCCGTCATCTGCCCGTACATCATCAGGCCGAGGCGGTCCAGCTCATCAAAATACTCCTGGGTGCTCCAGGCGGGCACGAGGTTGCTATTGGCAATGAGCACGCGCGGGGCGTGGGCCCAGGTGCGCAGCACGCCCACGGCCTTGCCGCTCTGCACCAGCAGGGTTTCGTCGGCTTCCAGCTCCTTCAGGCTCTTCACGATGGTCTGGAACTCCTTCCAGTTGCGGGCCGCGCGGCCGGCGCCGCCGTACACAATCAGCTCGTCGTACACCAGCGACACGGCCGGGTCGAGGTTGTTTTCGAGCATGCGCAGGGCGGCTTCGGCTTCCCAGGTTTTGCAGCGCAGCTCGGGGCCGTGCTGGGCCCGCACGGTTTCCGTGGGCTTGTACTCGTAGTACATGGGCCGGGTGGCGGGCTGGTCGGTGGTGGACTGGGAGGTGGCTTCGAGGTTGAGCTCGGGGGTTTCGAGGGCAGCGGGTGTTGAATGCGGGGCCATGGGTGGGGCGGAGTTTGGGGACGTGGGTGGAGCGGCGAATATAGGAGTTTCGGGGGCGAAGATGCGGAGGCCCGCCGGGGTTAATGAAGCCTTTTTTGACGAGTCGGCGAAGGTGGCGCGGCCGGGCGGTGGGAGCTTCGGCCGGGAGCCAGGGCGCGGGCTAAGGGCCAGCTTGCCAAATTTTTCCGCGCAAATTCTGGCTGCCTTGCCCGCATCGGCAGTATAACCGCTGGCTGCGCGGCTTTACCACCGCCCAGCCCCGTTTCCTGATTTTCCATCTCAACCAACTCATTTCATGAAAAAGCTTCTTTTCCTGGCGCTGGCTGCCGCTTCGTTTACCCTGGCCTCCTGCGAAGGCAATGGCACTGGCTCGGAGCGCGGCGCGGGTGACCAAACCACCACCATGGCCACCAGCTCGCCCAGCGAGCAAACCGAGGCCGCCAACGCCACCGACTCCAGCGCGGCCCCTATGAGCTCCGACACCGCGGCTACCACGACACCTTAGCTTTCAACGTATTACCGAGCAAAAGCCTCTTGCCAGCAAGGGGCTTTTTTGTGCCTGGTGGGCAAGGAAGAGGGACGTTGCCAGCATTCCGCGACTTCTCCTGACCGGCCTGTTGCTGGCTTAAAAATCAGACAACCACGGCCCGCGCTCCTGCGCAGGTTTACTTGGCAAGTACGCCCTCTGGTGAGCAAACACTCGTTCGGATAAGGACCAACTGGCCGCGGCGAGTTTTCATACGCTACGCATACAACCCGGCGCACTTATATCGCACGCTGATTACAGTGTTATTTATTTGATTTACAGTAATTAACCTACCTCTTACTCTCCGTAACCTGGTGAGGTAAACACGCTTCTGTCACAAGATGCCTGCTTACGCCAGACAAAGGGTCAGGCTAGGCTTGGAATTCTTTTGATTTTTTATCGATATATCCCATTGGCGCACTGTTTATTTATATACCTTGACAAATAATAGCATAATACTTATAAAATATAGTCTACCCGGGGTTTATCCTCCTGTCTATTCCAAAGTTAATTGCCTACTCCAGGCCGCTGGCAAAACCCGACTTTCCTTTAGTTGATTTTGCGCCTAGTAGCCCTCTCATTTCAGCCTTACTGTCGGCTTTCTGATGCGCTAAGGCGCTTTTTTACCCTGGCGCTAGGCACGCTGTGGTCGGCTTTTTCTGAGGCCGGCTCAATCGGCCTGCGACTATGCCCTGGCACCTGCTGAGGCCCTCCTCCCCCGCTGCTCCCCTACCACCATAACCCACCAAACCTCTCTACCATGGGTAAAACCCTACAGAACCCGCTGCGCCGGCTGCTACCGGCGTGGCTTGCGGGGCCGCATATGCCCCGGACTCAGGCCCTGAAAGCCGCCGCGCTTTCGGTCTTGAGCATCACCCTGGCTACGGCCCCGGCCCGCAGCCAGATTGTAGCTGTGGGCTCCGGCAGCTACACCACCCAGTTTCCGGGTACCGATGCCGCCGGCCGCAACGCTGTGCCCACCGGCTCCCCCCTACTGAGTGGCGTGGCTGCTACCAAGCCGGTGCCTACGAATGAGTGGTGGTCGGGCAAGCTGCGCAACAACCACACGAACAACATCTTCAACTACCCGCTCACACTGCGCACGCACGAAACGGGCTTGGTGGTGAACTACATTATCCCGCCCGCCAGCACCACCGAGTACCGCCAGCCCAACAGCGACGTAATGGCCGTGACGGTGGGCGTGCAGAGCCTGAACGCCACCGCCGCCACCGTGTCGGACTACTCCGACTGGACCGTGACCATGAACTGGCACAGCGGCTCCAACGACTTCAACGCCACCGTGGGTATGGGCATGCCCTTTGTGTACCTGACCAAGGGGGCCGCCGACGTGGCCACGGTGAAAGTGGCCGTAGGCACCGTCACCATCAACGGAGAGATGCTGCTGATCAAGGACTCCTACAACGGAGCCGATTACGCCGTGTATGCCCCCGTAGGGTCCACATGGACCAACAACGCGGGCACCTATACGTCTACGCTGAATGGCAAGACCTACTGGTCCATTGCCTTGCTGAACCCAACGGCCCCGGATGCCCTGGCCGCTGCCAACGCCTACAAGCAGTACGCCTACGTATTTCCGGCCAGCACCAAAGTAGACTGGGTGTTTACGGAAAGCACCTCCGTAGTGAAAACCACGTTCACCGTGACGCCCTCCGTGAAGGAAGGCACCAACGGGGTGGTGCTGCAGGGGCTGCTCCCTCACCAGTGGGGCTACATGGCCGCCGGCTCGGCTCAGCCCGCCGGGCAGATTTACCCCTCAGTGCGGGGCCAATTAAAGATGCTGGCCGGCAACGTGTTTTCCACGGCGTACACCTTCCACGGCATCTTGCCCACCCTGCCCTACCTCGACAACTACAGCACCGGCTTTAGCCCGGTGAAGCTGAACGACAAGGTGCAGGCCCTGCAAAACAATGGCCTGGCCGAGTGGACTGACTCCTACAACGAGGGGCAGGAAATGAACAAGCTGATTCAGACGGCCCGCATTGCCGATGAAACTGGTAATACCGCCGCCCGTGACCAGATCCTGACCACCATCAAAAACCGGTTGCAAGACTGGCTGTCGGCGGAAAGCGGGGAAAACGCCTTTGTGTTTTACTACAACTCCACCTGGTCGACGCTGTTCGGGTATCCCGCCGGCCACCACCAGGACGACAACATCAATGACCACCACTTTCACTGGGGCTATTTCATTCACGCCGCGGCCTTCCTGGAGCAATACCAGCCCGGCTGGGCCGGCCAGTGGGGGGCTATGGTGAACATGCTCGTGCGTGACGCCGCCAACCCCAGCCGCACCGACACCCAGTTTCCCTTCCTGCGCAACTTCGACCCCTACGCCGGCCACTCCTGGGCTGATGGCTTCGCCAGCTCACCCATGGGCAACAACCAGGAGTCAACCTCGGAAAGCATGCAGTTCAACTCGTCCCTGATTCACTGGGGCGCCATCACGGGCAACAAGGCCACCCGCGACCTGGGCATCTACCTCTACGCCACCGAGCAGGCTGCTATTGAGGAGTACTGGTTTGACGTGAATGACCGCACCTTCCAGCCCAACTACGCCTACAGCGCCACTGGTCGCGTGTGGGGCGCGGGCTACGACGCCGGCACCTTCTGGACCCAGGACATCCGCGCCGTGTACGGCATTCAGCTTTATCCTATGCACGGCGGCTCACTGTACCTCGGTCAGAACCACGCCTACGTGCAGAAGCTCTGGACGGAAATCACCCAGAACACGGGCATTCTGCAGAATGAGGTGAATGCCAATACCTGGCACGACCTGCTCTGGGAATACCTAGCGTTTATCGACCCGGTGAAGGCCATTCAACTCTACGACGGCTTCCCGAACCGCCCAATCAAGTTCGGGGTTTCGGATGCGCAGACGTACTACTGGCTGCACGCCATGAACGCCCTGGGTCGGGTAGATGCCTCCGTGACGGCCAACAACCCGGAGGCCGTAGTCTTCAACAAGGCCGGCGTGAAAACCTATGTGGCGCACAATTACACCAACGCCGCTATTACGGTGAACTTCTCGGATGGCTACGTGCTGAACGTACCGGCCCGCAAGCTGGCTACCAGCAAGGATGTGGCCGTAGCGGGTACGCTTACGGCCAACGCCACCGAAGTAGCCGCCAATGGCAGCGTGACGCTGAGCGTGGCTACTACTGGCTCGGGCGTAACAGGAGTAGAGTTCTTCGATGGCAGCACGTCGTTGGGCACCGTAACCACCGCGCCCTACACCAAAACGGCAGCCAACTTACCCGTGGCTATTCACAACTTCTACGCGAAGGTGTACGCTGGTTCGCTTTTTAAAGTCACCAACATTGCCGCGGTGCAGGTGGGCAAGCAAACCTCCTACACGGGTACGCCGCAGGCCGTGCCCGGCACCATTGAGGCGGGCAAGTACGACACCTACGCCGGCGGACTGGGCCAGGGAATTGCCTACAACGACGCCAGCGCCTCCAACCAGGCCACCTTCGAGCCCGCGCCCACCGTGGCCTTCCGGCCCAATGAATACGTGGACGCCGTGAGTGACGCAGCCGAAGGCACGACCGTAGGCTGGGTGGATGCCGGCGAATGGCTGGAATACACCATCAACGTGGCTACGGCTGGCACGCACACGCTGGCGTTGCGCTACGCCGCCGGCAACTCCACCGGTGGCGGGCCCTTCTCCCTGTCGGTTGATGGCACCAACATCAGCGGCGACCAGACCGTGACGACTACCGGGGACTGGGGCGCCTGGGGCACGAAAACCATTACCGGCCTGAATTTGCCGGCCGGGGAACATGTGCTGCGCCTGAGCTTCACCCAGGGTGGCCTGAACGTCGGCCGCATGACGTTTACCTATACCGGTACCTCAACGAACACGCCGCCCACGGTGAGCCTAACTTCGCCTGCAAACAGCGCCTCCTTCACGGCTCCGGCTAGCATTACCATTAACGCCAACGCGGCCGATGCCAATGGTACGGTAAGCAAAGTGGAGTTCTTCCAGGGTGCGACCAAGCTCGGTGAAGACCTGACTAGCCCTTACTCTTACACGTGGACGGGCGTAGGTGCTGGCACGTACTCTCTCACGGCCAAAGCCACGGACAACGCCGGCGCGGCCACCACCTCCTCGGCCGTGAGCGTGACGGTGACGGCAGCACCCACGGCCCAGGCCATTCCCGGCACGATTGAAGCGGAAAGCTACACGGCGCAGCAGGGCACGGACAAGGAAGCCACGACCGACACGGGCGGAGGCCAGAACGTAGACTGGTACGAAACCGGTGACTGGCTCGATTACTCGGTCAACGTGGCCGCCGCCGGCCAGTACACAGTGGGCTTCCGCGTGGCCTCGGCCAACGGCGGGGCCACCCTGCAGCTGCGCAATAGTGGTGGTACGGTGCTGGGCTCCATCAACGTGGGCAACACAGGCGGCTGGCAGAACTGGCAGACCATCAGCACCAACGTAACCTTACCAGCCGGGGTGCAGACCCTGCGCCTCTACGCCTCCGCCTCTACCGGCACGAATGTGAACTGGCTCAGCTTCACGGCTGTGACCACGAACACGCCGCCTACCGTGAGCCTAACCTCGCCTGCTGCTGGCGCGACGTTCACGGCCCCGGCTTCGATTACCATCAATGCCAACGCGGCTGATGCCAACGGCACCGTCAGCTCCGTGGCGTTCTACAACGGCACGACCTTGCTTGGCACCGACACGTCCTCGCCCTACTCCTACACCTGGACGGGTGTTGCGGCCGGCACCTACTCACTCACAGCCCGTGCAACGGACAATGCTGGGGCTGTAACAACTTCCTCGGCCGTGAGCGTGACGGTAAGCAATGCGCCGAGTGGGCAGACCATTCCCGGCACCATTCAGGCCGAAAGCTACGCGGCTATGCTCGGTATCCAGACCGAAACGACCACAGACACGGGTGGCGGCCTGAACGTGGGCTACATCGAAACCGGGGACTGGATGGACTACGCTGTGAACGTGACTACGGCTGGCCAGTACAGCGTGGGCTTCCGTCTGGCCAGCGAACCGGGTGGCGGCGCTCTGCAGCTGCGCAACAGCGCCGGCTCGGTACTGGGCAGCGTAACGGTTGGGGCTACCGGCGGCTGGCAGAGTTGGCAGACCATCAGCACCAACGTGACCTTGCCCGCTGGCGCCCAGACCCTACGCGTGTACGCCACGGCCGGGGGCCTGAATGTGAACTGGGTGTCCTTCACGGCCCAGACCACCAACACCCCGCCCACCGTGAGCCTAACCTCGCCCACCAGCGGGGCCAGCTTCACGGCGCCAGCCAGCATCACGATTAGTGCTAACGCGGCTGATGCCAACGGTACCGTCAGCTCGGTAGCCTTCTACAACGGCACGACCCTGCTCGGCACCGACACGAGTGCACCGTATTCTTACCCCTGGACCGGCGTGGCCGCCGGCACTTACTCTATCACGGCCCGCGCCACCGACAATGGCGGCGCGGTAACGACTTCCTCAGCCGTGAGCGTGACGGTAGGCAATGCCTCCACCGGCGGCTACTGCGCCGTGACCTCGGACTTCAGCTACGGAGCTGTGAGCAGCGCCGGCAACGTGACCATCACCTTCCACCCGCTCGGGGCTACGGCCGGGGGCAACCTGGCCATCCTCTACCTGCGCCAGGGCACAAGTGGGGCCTACCCCGGCTACACGATGACCAAGAACGCGGCCGGGGACTTCACCTACTCGCTGCCCGTGGCCAATGGCACGCTCGTCAACCTGTACTTCACCTACCAGGTGGGCGCCGGCGGGCCCGAGCGCAACAACGCCGCTACGCCTTTCTCCTACACCGTGGGCACCGCCTGCACCCTGCAGGCCCGCACCGGAACCGCCCTGGCAACCAATACCTCCTCGGCTTCGACAGCTGAGCTGCACGTAGCGCCCACGCCCAGCCTGGGCGATGCCACGGTGCATTTCCGGTTGCCACAAGCCGGTGCTTACACCCTTACGCTCTACGACCTGAACGGACGGCAGCTTCGCACGCTGGCTACGGGCCAGGGCAGCGGTGTTCAGAAAGTAGAATTGAACACCCGTCCTTACCCAGCCGGCGTGTACATGCTGCGCCTCACCTCGGGCCAGCAAACCCTCACGCAACGCCTGGTGGTAAGCCACTAAGTTGCCTTTGGTAACTCCTCGTTAAAAAAGCTCCAGCCGGTATGGCTGGAGCTTTTTGTTTGGGCCAATGTTGGAAATAGCCCCTAGCACCTCCTTTTGCGTAAGGCCTATACAGACCAATTCAGCTGACTCCTATGAAACAAGTAGCCGCTGGCGTGTACCAGCTCACCATCCAACGCTTCGTCAATCTGTACTTTGTAGAAACTGCTACCCCTGGCGAGTGGGTGCTGGTGGATACTGGCCTGCCGGGCTCTGAGAAAGACATTATTGCGGCGGCCGATAAGCTGTTTTACCCCGGCACGCATCCCGAGGCCATTATCCTCACCCACGGCCACATGGACCACTCTGGCTCGGCGCGGGCCCTGGCCGAGCACTGGAAGGTGCCGGTGCTGGCCCACCCACTGGAGCTGCCCTTCCTCCGGGCCGAAGCCGTGTACCCACCCGCCGACCCTACCGTGGATGGGGGCGGCTCCCTGGCTTTCGTAGCGCGGTTTTTCCCGCCCCAGAGCTTTCAACTAAGTGATGTGGTGCAGCCGCTGCCCACCGACTCGGAGGAGGAAGTGCCCTACTTGCCCGGCTGGCGCTGGGTGCACGTACCGGGCCATGCGCCTGGGCAAATAGCCTTGTTCCGGGATGAAGACCGCACCCTGCTCGGGGCCGATGCTTTTGCCACGGCCAACCACGAGTCGGTGCCCGCCCTGCTGCTCCAGATTCCGCAGATCAGCGTGGCGGGTGCCCCCTTCAACTACAACTGGGAGCAGGTGCGCGAGTCGGTAGAAAAATTGGCCGCCTTGCAGCCCTTGGCTATTGGCTGCGGCCACGGCCCGGTTATCACGGGCTCAGCGGCCGCCGAGGGCTTGTCCAAGTTGGCAGCCGATTTCCCGATGCCCGCGCACGGCCGCTACGTGCAGCAGCCCGCCCGCCTCGATGAAGGCGGAGTGCAGCACCTGCCGCCCGCTCCCCACGATGCGCTCCGGAACAAGCTCCAACTCACGGCTGTCGGCCTTGGTGCTTTGGTAGGGGCAGCATTGGTAGTGCAGCGCTATAAAAAGCGCCAGCAGAACAAGTACCCACAGCCTCATTCCCCTGAGCCGAAGCGCCGCCGTACTGAAGAAGTAAAGCGCCCCTACGCCCAGTAAGGTGCTACAAGAATAGAAAGCTACCGACAGGCGCACGAAAAAGCCCCCGCACCGATGTGCGGGGGCTTTTGGTTTTCAGCTTCACCGAAGTCAGCGGTAGCAGTACGGGCGTCGGCTTGCTTGGGCAACCAGCTACTGACGCACGGTGATGCCGCCGTTGGTCGTAACGGCCCGGACGGTAGCTCCGCCGCTGCCTAGGTTGGCGGCTATTTCCTTGCTCATCATCCCGGTTTTGGTGACGGGCAGGGCACCGTTGATGCCGCCCATGTTGGTGCTGGTGTAGAACTTGGCCGAGTAGTTTTTGGGCAGATTCCAGGTGATGCCCCCGTTGGTAGTCGATACGTCGAGACCCGCGCCGGTCCATTTCTCCCCAGCCAGCGTGATGCTGAGGCCACCGTTGGTGGTGTTGCCTTTCACGTTGCCGCCTACCTCATCCAACGAAATTCCTCCGTTCACGGCGTCAAAGGCAATATCCGCCGATACGTGGTCGATGTGGATGCCGCCGTTGATGGTTTTTAGGTTCAGGGCCGTGTGGCGGGGCACAAACACCTCGTAGCTCACGGCCCAGCCATTTTCGCTGCCTTCGGCGCGCAGCTTATTGCCTTTAGTGCTGATGCTGATGCCCTGAGCCGTTTTCTGGGCGACTTCGGCCGAGCGGGCCCAGGCCGATACTTTCGCCCGCACCTTCACCTCGGTACCATCGTAGCCGTGTACGGTGATGCCGCCGTTGGCGCGGCCATCAATGGTGAGCGTAGCGGTACCGGGGCTGGCCATGGTCAGGTCGCGGGTTTCGCAGAACTGCTTCTGGGAGCTGCGGCCATCCCCCTCCTTGCAGGTCAGGGAGAAGTTGGCGGTGGTTTGGGCCGTGGCGGCCGTGGCAACAAGACCCAGCGCGAGGGCGAGGAAAGTGGTTTTCATAGCGAAAAGAGAAAGTAGAACAGGATACGTATGGCCTTCAAGCGCCTTACTTGCCCCATAGATGAGCGGCCCTGGCAAACCGTTGCCTGCTACTTCCCGAAACCGTAAAATTTTATACGAAAGCTTACGTAGATGACTGGCTCAGTAGTGCGGCCACGCCCGTGAGGTAAGCCGTAATGATGGTAGCAGCCAGCCGCGCCGTCTGGTGGTCCCGGTCGTAGAGCGGGTTGAGCTCCACCACCTCAAACAACCGCACGGCTTCGGCCTTACCCGCCAGAAAAGCGGCTTCCGTGGCCTGGCGCGGCGTAAAGCCGTCGGCGCTGGGGGCCGATACGGCGGGCGCATACGCTTCGGCGCACCCGTCTATATCAAAGCTCACAAAGGCTGGCCCGCTGCTGGTAGCCCGGCGCAGGGCACGCGTCATGTACTCCGCCATGCCGTCCTGCTGCACGTGCGCCAGCGGCACAATGTGGGCTTGCTGGGCGTGCAGAAAGTCGATATCCTCCTTGGTGTTCAGGTTGGAGTGCAAGCCGATTTCAGTGAACTGCTTTCCGGCCAGGAACCCTTCCCGCAGCAGTTTCCCAAAGGGCGTACCGCTGCTGATCAGGCCGGGCTTGTCCTTCACATCGGCGTGGGCATCGAGGTTGAGGCCGCCCACAGCTTGCGCCCCGTTGGCATCGAACAAACCGCGCACGGTGCTGTAGGTACCATCGTGGGAGCCGCCCAGCACCACCACGCGCGGGTAGCGGCCCAGTAGCCGGGCCAGCTCCACCCGGATCAGCTGGTGCTTGGCGGCGTGGTCGGCGGAGACGCGCAGGGCCAGGTTGCCCGCGTCGGCGATGCGCAGGTGGTCGAGGCTGACGTTGTGCTCCAGGTTGTAGGTTTTGTGGTAGCGGCGCAGCTCCCGCCGGATGGCATCGGGGGCGCCGGCGGCCCCGGCCCGGCCGCCTTCGAGCACGGTGCCGAAGTCGAGCGGCAGGCCCACGAGGCATACATCGGCCTGGGGCAGGGCGGCAGCGGGTTGAATAAGTTCACGCAGAAAAGTAGGCATAAGCCAAAGGTAGCCGAACGGGCCGCAGCCGGAAAAGCGGCGGATAGCGTAATTTGGCGGGATGAAGCTGCGTATCCTTTTCTCTTTCCTGGCTTTGCTGCTCTTCGCGTCCAGTGCGCGGGCCCAGCAAGCTCCTGCTGCTGCCAAGGCCAGCTTTTTCACCACCTACGAGTACCTCACCTACGCCATCAAAGACCTCAGCAATGGCAGTGAGCCGATGCTGGCCCGGGGTGTGGGCGGCACGCTTACGCTTCGCCCCGACGGCGTCTACCAGAAACGGCTGACGCTGGCCGCCAACGGTACACAGATGCGCTTCGACCAGGATGGGCGCTTCGCGTTTGCTGGCGACCGTATCACCTTCACTTACACCGACAGCAAAGGCCAGCCCCGCACCGACCAAGGGACGTTTGTGCTGCGGAATGGGCTGCTCATTTTAACCGTGCAAGGCTACCCCGCCGGCAACCGGGGCATTTATACGCTGCGGGGAAAATAAAATTGCACTTTGCAATTATTAACCTGACCTTTCCTTAAGAAATACAGTTACTATACAAAGAAACTTCAAAAGTTAAAAATGCTTTTTAATGAACCATAAAGCCCGATAAAGTGCTTCGAGGGAAAACTAACCACCTCGTATGTTTCGCTTATCTACGCTTGCCCCTACTAGTCTTTTTCTCATTTTGATTGCCGCCGGCTGCCTGCGCAAGGAAGATGTAGCACCAGCCAGCTCTGCTACCGCCGTGGCTACCTCGGTCGATGCCACGGCTGCTACCGAGCCCGGCGTGCTTTACACCATTCTGAAGGGCCAGCACTACGCCACCAGCAACCCCGTGCGACTGGTAAGCAAAACCAAGCTCAAGTTCTCGGTGAAGTTCGACAATACCGCCGCTTACAAAACCAAGCTGACCAACAACCAAGCCGACGTAAACAAGCTCTACGGCCTCTCCGACTGCAACTCCCTGCACCAAACCAACAGCGCCCGGTTTGGCTGGCGCTGGTACCAGAACCGCTTGGAGCTGCTGGCCTACTCCTACCGCGCCGGCGTAAACACCACCACCCTGCTCACGGCCATCGACCGCAATAAGTGGTACACCTGCGAGCTGCAGATTACCGATGGCAAGTACACCTTTGTGGTGAACGGCAAAAAAGTGGAGCACAAGCGCAGCTGCACCGGTGCGGCCAAAGGCTACCAGCTCTACCCCTACTTCGGCGGCAACGAAACGGCCCCCCAGAACATTACCCTGCGCCTGCAGGACTTGCCCTAACGCCACAGGCTATGAAGCAACCCAGCGCCCCGGTTTTCAGCGTTACGCGCTGGAAGCCGGGGCGCCGGCGTTTGCGGATGGATGCGTTGCGCCCCGCCGCCCTTTCTGCTAACTTGCGGCCCCTTCGGCCCGCCGGCCGGGTGGCTTACTCATTCACTCAATTACTTATTCACCATAGATGGGACGCGCGTTTGAATTCCGCAAAGGCCGCAAAATGAAGCGCTGGGACCGGATGTCCAAAGATTTCACCCGCATTGGTCGGGAGATTGTCATGGCCGTGAAAGAGTCGGGCCCCAACCCCGACACGAACTCGCGCCTGCGCACGGCTATGCAGAACGCCAAGGGCGTGAACATGCCCAAGGACCGGGTGGAAGCTGCCATCAAGCGCGCCAGCAGCAAGGAGGAAAAAGACTACCAGGAAGTGGTGTATGAGGGCTACGCGCCCCACGGCGTGGCCATTGTGATTGAAACCGCCACCGACAACCCCACCCGCACCGTGGCCAACGTGCGCATGTACTTCAACCGCGGCAACGGCGCCCTGGGCACCGCTGGCTCCTCCGACTACACCTTTACCCGCAAAGGCGTGTTTAAGCTGGCCGCCGAAGGCCTCGACCTCGACGAGCTGGAGCTGGAGCTGATTGACGCCGGCGCCGAAGACGTGTACGCCGACCAGGAAGAGGACGAGCACGGCGCGGTGAAGGACTACATCGTGGTAGAAACTGCCTTCACCGACTTCGGGCAGATGCAGAAGGCCCTGGAAGAAAAACACCTCAACGTAGTATCGGCGCAGCTGCAGCGGGTGCCCAACACCACCGTGCACCTCGAAGGCGAGCAGCTGGAAGAAGTTATGAACCTCATCGAAAAGTTTGAGGAGGACGACGACGTGCAGGCCGTGTACCATACCTTGGGCTAAACCCCATATTCGCGCGGATTTTTCGGGTTTCCCGGATATTGTGGACGATTTTTCCGCTTATTACAAGGCCGCCCCATGTGGGCGGCCTTTACTTTTTGGTTGATAAGCAACGAACCGACGGCAGCTCTCATCTGACTTTTATACCATCTATAGCTTTTCTGCGCACTGACGCACGACCTATGCGAATCCTACTTGCCGCCGTTCTGCTTTTCCTCTCCCTCACGACCACCGCCCAGCAGCAGGAGTTGGCCACCCTGCTCAAGCGCGAAAAAGTGCCCGGCTTGCAGGTGGTGTACTCCAAAAACGGCAAATCTACCGCGTACGCGCTGGGGCAGCGCAAAAGCGGCACCCCGCAGGCACTGACGGGCAAGACCACGTTTCAGGCCGCTTCTCTGGGGAAGGTGGTGCTGGCCTACGTGGCTCTGCGCCTGCACGACCGGGGCATGCTGGCCCTGGATAAGCCCTTGCTCTCCTACGCGCCCTACCCGCGCCTGGCCGTCCAGCCCGGCGTCGATAAAATTACGGCCCGAATGGTGCTGACGCACTCCGCCGGCCTGCCCAACTGGGCTGAAAACCCGCTGGCCGACAGCTGGAAAACTTCCGTCCTGCGCCTGAAATATGCTCCCGACAGCTGCTGGAACTACTCCGGCGAAGGCTACGTGTGGCTGCAGAAAACCCTGGAGCACCTCACCGGCAAGTCGTGGGAAGCCTTGGCCCAACAGGAGGTTTTTGGGCCCCTGAAGATGCGTCATAGCAGCTACGTGTGGCAGCCGGGCTTCGACAAAAACGCCAGCTTCGGCCACGATAATACCGGTAAGGCTACTGAAGTCCGCCGGTTTGCGGAGCCCAACGCGGGCTTCAGCTTGCTTTCCACTGCCGACGATTACAGCCGGTTTGTGCAGGCTCTGCTAGCGGGCACCGGTCTGCAGCCGGCTACCCACCAGCTGCTGCTCCGGCCCGCCAGCGAGGCCAACCGCTGCGGCCGTGCCCTCACCCCCACCGATGCCCACATTGCCTGGGCTTGCGGCGTAGGACTCGTGACAACCAGCCGCGGCCCTGCCCTCTGGCACTGGGGCGACAACGGCGACTTCAAGAACTTCTTCCTGGCTTTTCCCGAGCAGCAGGAAACCCTGGTGCTGTTCACCAACGGCGCCAATGGCCAGCGCCTCACCAACGACGTGCTGCAGTTGTTCTTTAGGCCGGGCGAGTACCGGGCGCTGCAGTGGCTGGCGGAGGAGTAGACGAGTATTTGGTATTAAAGACTCAAAAGAACATCATGCTAAGCGGAGCCGAAGCATCTTTACCGCTTCGCAAGACCATTTGATTACCCCGGTAGAGATGCTTCGGCAAGCTCAGCATGACTTAGAACATATTCCTGAAGCCTGCTTTTTCAAGTCTTATCTACTTAGCTCTTATGTCCTTGATACGCTCACTCGCCCTGCTCCTGCTTCTTCTGCTCCCAGAGCTTCCAGCCTGGGCGAAGGCGGCCGATAACTTGCAAGGCTGCTGGAATCAGCAAGCCAAGCCTCTTCAGACAACCAACCTCGCCCTGCGCTACCACGAAACGCTGGCGCAGCTGGAGCACAGCTTTCAGCCCTGGCAGGCCACCAACTACACCGGCACCGGCCGCGTGTGGAGCACCGCAACCAGCTTTTCGAAAAGTGATACGCTGCGGCAAGAAGCCAAAACCTACTTCTCGCGCACCCAACTCACGCCCGCTACCCTACTATTTCAGGACTATGGCGACGAGCAGCTGACCCGCGTAACGCCCGCAGCTTTTCGGGGGCAGGCCGTGCAGGCGGCGCGTTACACCCCGGCCCTGCTCCTGCACTACTTCCACCAACGCAAACCCAAACCCACGTTGGAAAGCACCCGCACCGAAACCGTGTACCAGGACACGCTCGGCGGCAATAGTGTGCGGCTCTATATTCGAACTGCCGATAACCGCCTAAGCAAGGTAACCGCCCTGAGCCACGACGAGCTGTTCGGGGACGTGCTGACGACCTACAGTTATCAGGATTACGCCTCCGTGGGCCAGCTGGCTTATGCCCGCACCATCGTTATTAGCAAAATCAACGGCAAGCTCACAGATACTGTGCAGGTAGTTGCGGCGGCGCTGGAGCCGGCCGCGCCTACGCTGCTCACGGCACCCGCCGGGTATGCCCTGGCTTCGCCCCCCGTTGTCAAGCCCGAAGTTACCGTAACGCACCACGGCGCGCACCTGCACTTTCTGGAGCTCAAGCACACCGACGACAAAGTGCTGGTGGTGGAGTTCAGCTCGTTTCTGCTGGTGGCCGAGGCGCCGCTGAACAGTGAGAACGGGGAGCTGATTCTGGCCGAAGCCCGCAAGCTGGCCCCGGGCAAGCCCGTGCGCTACTTTGTGGCGGGGCACTACCACCCGCACTACCTGGGCGGCGTGCGGCCCTTTGTGCACCGGGGCGCCACCATCCTCACCACGCCCGCCGATGTGCCCTACGTGCAGTACCTGGCCAAGGCCCCGCACTCCCTGCACCCCGACAGCTTGCAGCTGCACACCCGCCCGCTGCGCACCGAGGAAATAACCACCAGCAAGACCATTGCAGAGGACGGATTTGCGATGCAGATTCACGTCATCGGCAGCAAGTCCCAGCATACCAACGACTATTTGGTGTACTACTTCCCCAATGAAAAGCTGCTGTTTGAGGACGATTTGGTGTGGATAGCGCGGCAGGGACCGAGCCGCAAGGCCAGCGCCCGGCAGGTAGGCTTGTACCAGGCCATCCGCGAACTGAAGCTGCCGGTGGAAACCATTGTGCAGTCGTGGCCGGTGCAGGACTACGGGGTGAAGACCGTTATTCCGTTTCGGGAATTGGAGCAGTCGGTGACGGGCAAGTAACGCAGGCCGGGGCAACAGTTGGTGCCAGCGGGAATTATCGGTAGGTTTAGCTTTCTACACCCTACCTGCCCCACAACCATGCGCACAACTCTTCTCGGCCTCGGCCTGCTGCTGACCCTGTTGGGTAGCTGCTCCTCCCCCACTTCCCAGCCCACCAAAACCACGGCGGCGGCCTCCTCCCTGGCCAGCTACTTTCCCGCCGCCGATTCAGGTGTGCAAACCGGCGGTGTGCAAATCGTCTCCATCACCACGCCCAAGGGCAAGTTCAATGTGTGGACGAAGCGGTTTGGTAATAATCCGCGCATTAAGCTGCTACTGCTCAACGGCGGGCCGGGCGCCACGCACGAGTACTTCGAGTGCATGGAAAGCTTCCTGCCCCAGGAAGGCATCGAGTTCATTTACTACGACCAGCTGGGCTGCGGCAACTCCGACAACCCCAAGGATACGGCCATGTGGAGCCTGCCGCGCTACGTGGAGGAAGTAGAACAAGTACGCCAGGCCCTCAAGCTCGACAAAGACAACTTCTACCTGCTGGGCCACAGCTGGGGCGGCATCCTGGCCGCCGAGTACGCCCTCAAGTACCAGCAGCACCTCAAGGGCCTCGTGATTTCCAACATGATGATGAGCATTCCAGCCTATAACCGGTACGCCGACGAGGTGCTGGCGCCCCAGCTCAAGCCCGAGGTGCTGGCCGAAATCCGCAAGATTGAAGCGGCTAAGGACTTCCAGAACCCGCGCTACATGGAGCTGCTGGAGCCCAACTTCTACGCCCAGCACCTGTGCCGCCTGCCCCAGCTGCCCGAGCCCATGACCCGCTCCCTGGGCAAAACCAACCAGTCGCTCTATGTGACCATGCAGGGCCCCAGCGAGTTTGGCGCCTCCGGTAAGCTCCTGAACTGGGACCGGGTGGCCGACCTGCCCAAGCTCGCGGTGCCCGTACTCAGCATCGGCGGCCGGCACGATACCATGGACCCCGAGCACATGCGCATGGTAGCCCAGAAAGTGCAGCACGGCACCGCCCTCATCTGCCCCGAAGGCTCCCACATGAGTATGTACGACGACCAGGCTACCTACATGCGCGGCCTCACGAAGTGGATGCTGGCCGTGGATAAAGGCGAGCAGCAGGTAAAGCTGTAAATCAACTCCTGCATATTGACAAGGCGTTTTTCAATAGCTGTCATCCTGAGCGAAGCGAAGGACCTCGTCACGGTAGAACAATAATCGTAACAACGGTTTGTTCCGATGTGACAAGGTCCTTCGCTTCGCTCAGGATGACCACTTATTTACCACCTGTGAGTCTTCCGTGACACCGCCTATTTAGAACAAACCTTCCGCTGAAGCGTGGTGCTTGCGGCATTTTCTGTGAGCTTTGTCAAATGTCCGTTCCCTACCACGCCCTCTTCCTGCTAGAAGCCGATACCGCGTTTATTTTCGAAATCAAGCGCCTTGATGTGCAGAGCACCGACCCCGCCGACGTGTACTTCTGGCTGCGCTTCGACAAAGCCACCCAGGCCCTGGAGTTGCTGACGTTTGAGGCCATGAGCGCGGCTGATGGCGAGCAGCGGCGGCAATTTTCCCAAGGCCAGCTGCGGTTTTCGGCCGCTGGCGGCACCTTTACGCCGGCCACAGACGGTCCGGCGCTGGCCCTGCGCCCGCATGCGCCGCCTAAGCTGCCGGCCGCGCTGGAACAGGCCCTGTTCGCGTTTTTTGACAAAGCCGAAAGCCCGGCGTAAGGCTACCCGGCCCCAATGCCGTATCTTTGCAGGCTGCCGACCCTTCTAGGGCCGGCAGCCTGTTTTTTTACCCGTGGGCGCGCACCAGCGGCGCGGCCTCTTCCCGACTCTGCTCTATGGCCACTCGTCTCAACAAATACATCAGCGAAAGCGGCATCTGCTCCCGCCGCGAAGCCGACCGCCACATCGAGCAGGGCAACGTGCTGGTAAACGGCAAGCGCGCCGCCATCGGCGACCAGGTGACGAGCAAGGACCGCGTAGTAGTCAACGGCATTGCCATTGAGCCCCGGGCCGAGGAAGATGCCATCTACATTGCCTACAACAAGCCCCCGGGCATCGTTACCACCACCGATACCAGCATCAAGGACAACATCATCCGGGCCATCAAGCACTCGGTGCGCATTTTCCCCGTAGGCCGCCTGGACAAGGAGTCGCAGGGCCTGATTCTGCTCACCAGCAACGGCGACATCGTCAACAAAATCCTGCGCGCCGGCAACCAGCACGAGAAAGAGTATGTGGTGATGGTGGACAAGCCCCTCAAGGACGACTTCATCGAGGCCATGGCCAACGGGGTGCCTATTCTGGGGGTGATGACGCAGAAGTGCAAGGTGGTGAAGGACACGCCCTACATCTTCCGCATCACCCTCATCCAGGGCATGAACCGCCAGATCCGGCGCATGTGCGAGCATTTCGGCTACGAAGTGGTGCAGCTGGAGCGCATCCGGGTGATGAACATCAGCATCAAAGGCCTGGGCCTGAACGAGTGGCGCGAGCTGACGGAAAAGGAATTGAAAGTGCTGTTTGAGATGCTGGAAAACTCCAGCAGCGCCGACGACGGCTCCGTGCCGCGCCGCCGCAAGAGCGTATCCACGGCCACCCAGTGGGCCGACCGCCCCGGCCGCAAAACCGCCCGCCCCATCACCATGCGCCCCGCCGTGGCCCGCCCCGCCTCCACCGACGACGAAGCCGACGCCCCGCGCAAAACCAAAGCCCGCCCCGCCGGCGCCTGGGTTGACAAGCCTGCTCCCGGCCGCAAGGCAGCCGGCCCGAAAGGCCTGGCTTCGGCAGGCCGGTCGGCGGGCTCGGGCCGGCCAACCAACGCGGTGGGTCCGCGCCCTGGGGCGGCGGCTGGCAAGGCTAGCCGCCCGGCCAGCGCCGCCGGGGGTAAGCGGCAGTCTGCTTCCAAAAGCCTCAACCGCACGCCCAAAGGCAACTCCGGCAACCGCGGTAGCAGCCGCAATGCCTCCACCCGGGGCGGAAAACGGTCCTAGTTTTGCTTTTTGTTATGACCAGCGGGCTGTTCCATCACGGAGCAGCCCGCTATTTTTTTGGGGAAGTGGGAAGAAGTATGCCGTAGGGGCGGGAACAAGCTCCGCTCCTTCTTTACGCTGTGCACAGGCACTTCTTCTCCTGCCTTTAAGAGAAATATTCTTTCTTGAAAAATCAGATAGAATCTCCTGAATATACCCGTTTTCAGCACGTTAAACGGTTTTTCAGGTGCTGTCTTCCTGGATATGTAGGGGTAACAAAAGTCTGATTCAGGCAACTCTTACGCATCGGTTAGCTGCGGCAGTACACTATGTTTGAGCATCGGGAGCGGATATACCGCTACCTCTCTCACTTTTTACCTGACTGCCCTACCTGCTATGAGCACCAAACCCTCCAATGCCTTTGTGGCCGCCTCCTGGGTGGCATTGCTGGCCGGCATGGCCGCCTTTGTGGTAGGCCTCTGGAACGCGCAGATGCTACTCAACGAAAAGGGTTACTACTTCACCATCCTGCTGTTCGGGCTGTTTGCGGCGGTGTCGCTGCAAAAGAGCGTGCGCGACCAGCTGGAAGGCATTCCCGTCACCAACATCTATTACGGCCTGTGCTGGTTTTCTACCCTGGCCGCCATTATGCTGCTGGCCGTGGGCCTGTGGAATGCCTCCCTGGCGCTCAGCGAAAAAGGCTTTTACGCCATGTCGTTTATGCTGGCTTTGTTCGGGGCTATTGCCGTGCAGAAAAACACCCGCGACGGTAAAAGCAACCACGACCTTTCTGCCTAGCAGCTATAGCCGATACCACGCAAAAAAGCCTGTTCTCCGGCCAGAGAACAGGCTTTTTCATGAGCGCATACGCGCAGCCGCTTACTTCACATCTACCAGCAGGCCCACGTACACCAGGCGGCCCAGGTTGGGCGCCCCAATCACCTGCAGGTTGTTGGTGTTGAACAGGTTGGAGGCACCCAGCTGGAACGTGGTGCCCAGCTTGGGCACCATGTAGCCGGCGTAGGCATCGGTGGTGCTGTAGTCCTTGATCATGCCCGTGGCGAAGGGCAGCTCCTGCTGGTGGCCCTGCACCCAACGGTAGTTTACCGAGTACGACAGGCTCTTCAACACCACGCCATTCACGCCCAGGTTGTACTTGTGCTTGGGCGTGTTGAAGAACGTGCGGAAGCCGGCGGGCAGATTGCTGCGGTCCAGCACGTTCAGGGAGTAGTTGCCGGTCAGGTTCACGGCCTTGCTCAGGTAGTAGGTAAGACCCACCGTGGCACCCTGGGTGCGCACGGGCTGGGCGTTGTTGCGGGCCAGGGAGATGATGCGCGGGGCCGAGGCGCTGGTGGCCCGGAAAGCCGAGAGGTAGCCGGCGTCAAACTCTGCCTGGGTAGGCTCACTGCCATCCGGGCGGCTCACCAGGTACGAAACCCCGATAAAGTCCTTGTACGTGCTGCGGAAGTAGCTGGCATCCAGGTACAGGTTGGGTAGCACGACGCCCTTGTAGCCTACTTCGGCGGTGCCCACCTGCTCCAGGCGCAGCTTGTCGAAGCTCACCTTGAAGGGCGTGAGGTCCATGCCGGAGAAGGGTACGTAGTTACGGCCGTTAGCATCCGTAAACAGGTAGCCCTTGAAGCCGTTTTCCGAGTTGCCGCGGAACACGTAGTCCGACACGTCGGAGTACAGGAACTGGTCGGTCTGGGAAGGGCTGCGGAAGGCGCGGCCGTAGCTGGCGCGGAAGTTATGCTGCTTGTTTTCGCCCAGGGTGTACACCGCTGCGGCGCGGGGTGAAACGGCCGTTTTAAAGTTCTTGAACGCATCCACGCGGGCCGCGGCGCTCAGCTTCAGGTGGTCGTCGAGCAGGGTATGGGTAAGCTGGCCGTAGGTGCCGTACTCGTGGTTACGGATGCGTTTGCCATCGAAGTCGTTGAACAGCTTACCGTTGGAGCCTAACCGGTACTGGCGGTAGGCCGCGCCTAGCGTCAGCTCCGGGCCTTCCTCGCCCAGCTTAAAGGTGCGCTGCCCGCTCACGTCGTTGAGGTAGGAGCTGAAGTTCTGCTTGGAGCCTACGCCGGGCTGGTCTTCGTTGATGATTTGCTGGCGTAGCGTGGCGAAACGCTCCGAGGAAACGGCGGGCTGGGTGGCATCGGCGGCCTGCTTGGCCAGCACCAGCGCTTCGTCTATGCTGCGGCCCTTGCCACGCTCTGCATCGTAGGTGTTATTGTAGGTGACGAAGTAAAAGTCGCGGTTGCTGAGCTGGGGAATAGCTGCGCTGGGGCTTTTCAGGATCAGGCCCGAGAGCTGGGTCAGCTCGTAGGTGTCGCCGGTGAAGTCCTGGGTGGAATAGGCGCGCAGGAAGCCGCGGGCGCTTTTCAGCTCAGCCCGAAACTGGTTGGTGCCCAAATCTTTCACCCGGAAACGACTGATGTTCTGATAGGTAGCCGAGCCGATGGCGCGCTTGGCTTCCACGGTCAGCTTCAGGTCGTCGCGCAAAAGGTAGGTAACGGCGGCCTGCAGGCGGCGGGAGTCGGTTTTGGTGTCGCCGGCTAGCAGCTCCCGCTCGGTGTAGCCGGGCATGTACACGGTTTTGCCGTAAAGCTCGGGGTGCACCTTAAAGCCCAGCGCGGGCACGTCCTGCACCGGCGAGAAGGTGTTGTTGAGCTCCCCGTAGCGGTTGATGGCATCAATACCCAGCACCGAGCCGGTTGGGTTCTGAGAGCCGGCGTTGGCGTTGTAGTTTTCCGGAATCCACTCATCGGCCCGGAAGGCACTGGCGTTGATTTTAAAGGCAAACCGCTTGCCCAGCTTCTGGGCGTAGCGCAGCTGCCCGTCCAGCAGGTTGCGCTGCCCGGCGCGCAGGCGCACGCTCAGCCCGTCGTACACGAAGGGGTCTTTGCTGTTAAACAGAATTACCCCGCTCAGGGCATTGGAGCCGTAGAGGGCCGAAGCCGGCCCGTGGATAATTTCGATGCTTTCCATGTCCAGCTCCGGAATACCCACCAGGTTGCCCGGGCTCAGGTTCAGGGAAGGCAGGGCCGTATCCATGTAGTCCACCAGCTGCACTACCCGCTCCGATTTGGCCGTGTTGAAGCCCCGGGTACTCACGCTGGTAAAGAGCATGGACGAGGAGTTTACGTCGACGCCGGGCAGGTTGCCCAGGCCGCCCAGCACCTCGGGGGTGCTGATGCGCTCAATCTGCCGCTCCGATACCTTGTCGATGGTGACGGGAGCCCGCAGAATGCTTTCCTCCACGCGGGAGGCCGCAACTACGGTTTCGTTGAGCAGGGTGGCGCTGCGCACCATCTGCACACTCAGGGCCGTGTTGGCCTGGCTTACCTGCAGGGTCTGGGTTTCGTAGCCCACGTAGGCTACCACCAGCTCTACCGGCGCCCCGTCAAACGTGGCCAGCAGGGAAAACTTGCCGAACTGGTCGGTGCTGGTCCCGATGAAGGTGCCTTTGATAAAGACCGTGGCACCCGGCAGCGGTTCGCCATTGGCCAGTTGAATTACCCCGGCCACGTTGGCTTCGGAGGGGTCGGCTTTTACGGCCTTTGCGGCGGCGGCTTTGCGGCGGGTTGCGTGCTGGGGCTTTTCACCCCCGGCCGGCGCGGCGGCCAGCGGACCCGCCTGTAGCAGTGCGGCGACAAGCAGAGGAGCGTATTTGTGTTGCATTAGGCTAAATTTTAGGAGAGCACAAGTCCCAAAACTACGCACGCTGGTTCAATGCCCAGCTTCCTATTCGATAAAAAGCCCCTGAAAGCCGCCGAGCGAGGGTCAATCCCGGCTAAAGTCAGTAGCATATAAATAGTCATATATTCTTCGAAATAGTACTTCTCACATATTCATTAGGGATAACGGGCATCTCGCGTAACTTGCAGCCCCGCCCCTTGGGGTTTTGCTCCTGTTTCATCTTCCCGCTCAATTTCTCTGCTCATGCTGCTCCGTACCGACTGGACTCTCGACGAAGTAAAAGCCATTTATAATCTGCCCGTCCTGGAGCTGGTAAGCCAGGCGGCTGCCATTCATGCCCAAACCCAGGCCACCGGCGAGGTGCAGGTGTGCACCCTGCTTTCGGTAAAGACCGGGGGCTGCCCCGAAGACTGCGCCTACTGCCCCCAGGCGGCCCGCTACCACACCGGCGTGCAGGCCCACAAGCTGCTGCCCGATGCCGAAGTACTGGCCGCGGCCCAGCGCGCCAAAGACGGCGGCAGCACCCGCTTCTGCATGGGGGCGGCCTGGCGCGAAATTCGCGACAACCGCGACTTCGACCGGGTGCTGGGCATGGTGGAGCAGGTAAACCATATGGGCCTGGAAGTGTGCTGCACCCTGGGCATGCTGAACGAGTACCAGGCCGAGCGCCTCAAGCAGGCCGGCCTCTACGCCTACAACCACAACCTCGACACCAGCCGCGAGAAGTACGACGACATCATCACCACGCGCACCTACGACGACCGGCTGAACACCCTGGAGCACGTGCGCAAAGCCGGTATTTCGGTGTGCTCGGGCGGCATTATTGGCCTCGGCGAAACCGACGAGGACCGCATTGCCATGCTGCACACCCTGGCTACGCTGCCCCAGCACCCCGAGAGTGTGCCGGTGAATGCCCTGGTGCCGGTGCAGGGCACGCCCCTGGCCGACCAGCCCCGGGTGAGCGTATGGGAAATGCTGCGCATGATTGGCACGGCCCGCATCCTGATGCCCCACACCATGGTACGTCTCTCGGCCGGCCGCCAGGAGATGCCCGTGACGGAGCAGGCCCTGTGCTTCCTGGCCGGCGCCAACTCCATCTTCAGCGGGGAAAAGCTCCTGACCACGCCCAACCCCGACTTCGACGCCGACAAGCAGATGTTTGCCTTGCTGGGCCTCAAGCCCCGCAAGTCGTTCAAGGACGTGCCCGAGGGCGCTATGGTGCTGGGCAAAGAGGCAGGCGTGGTTGCGTAGTAGTTCCCCATACTTTGCTTTTCTAGCGTGCCATGCTGAGCGAGGCTAAAGTACCTCTACTGCTTCGTTGTAATGGCAATAATCAGCTAGAGCTAGAGATGCTTTAGCCTTGCTCAGCATGACATACCTTTCCCTGCCGTATGAACATCGTATTTGATTTAAACCTCGACCATAGCTTCGCCGAAGAAATACGGCAGCAGCATGAGGCCCGCGAGGCGCACGAGTTGATTTCGGACCTGGAAGACAAGATTGGTGCCGCCATCAGTGGCATTGTTTCGCTGCATGGGGTGCTGCCCGCCGTGGGCGACCGGCTGGAAGTAGAAGACCAGTGGGTAGTCATCAGCGTCCGCAGCTTCGGCCGGGACGGCAGTGTGTGGCTGGCGGCTAAGCGGTTTGAAGCTTCGTAGCAGCTTGGTTGCGTTGCCTTTTGGTGCTCCGGCCGCTGTTCATTTGCATGAGCGGCGGCCGAAGTAGTGTTTTACCTTCTTTTTCTCTGCTTTATGCGCAGTTTCCGTTGCTTGCTGCTCGCGCTGCTGTTGGGCTACGCGGGCGTGTCCTTCGGGGCCCGGGTCGATACACTGGCCATTCCCAGCGCGGCCATGCACAAAACCTACCGTGCCAACGTGGTGCTGCCCAATGCCTACGCCAAACAGAAAAAGGCCAGCTTCCCGGTGCTGTACCTGCTGCACGGCGCCACCGGCCACTACTCCGACTGGCTGGCCAAAACGCCCGACAAACAGCTGGTACACCGCCTGGCCGACCAGTACAACCTCATCATTGTCATGCCGGAGGGTGAGGCATTTGCCTGGTACATCGACAGCCCGGTGAATCCGGGCAGCCAGTTTGAAACCTACATTACCCAGGAAGTAATCCAGAAAATCGACCAGACCTACCGCACCGTGCGCGACCGGAAAGGCCGCGTCATCACGGGTTTGTCGATGGGTGGGCACGGGGCCCTGTACCTCTCGGCCCGCCACCCCGATTTGTTTTGCGCGGCCGGCAGCATGAGTGGGGCCGTGGACATCAGCACGGCCCGGTGGAAGCAGAACCCCGAGGAAGCCAAGCGCCTCACCGAGCGGTTTGAGCCCATTATAGGGCCGGTGGGTGCCAACCTGGAAACCTACCTTAGCCCTTACATGGTGCTGCCCCTGGCCGATAAGCTCAAAGCCAACGGCCTGCCCCTCATCATCGACTGTGGAGTAGATGATTTCCTCATTGAGCCCAACCGCGAGCTGCACCGCCGCCTAGTGTACAACGCCACGCCCCACGAGTACACGGAGCGGCCCGGCGCCCACACCTGGGAGTACTGGGAAAATTCTCTACCCTTCCACGCCCTGTTTTTCGCCAAAATCCTGCGCGCCAACGCCGTGCTGGTGCCGTAGAAAGGCCTATTCCGGCCCCTTGTGGAAACGCGACACTTCGCGTCTCGTCGTTGCTGACGTTGTGTAGGCTACGCGGCTCCGAGTCACTCAACGAGCAGACGCGAAGTGTCGCGTCTCTACCCCTTTTTCGGCAGCGTAGAAAATCTACCAGCTCAGCCTTTATTTGATGTCTGACCTTTCTCCCCTGCACCGGCGCCTGGCGGCGCAGCTAACCCAGCGCGAGGCCGCCGGCACCCGCCGCCGCCTGACGCTGCCGGCCGCCGGGCTGGTTGATTTCAGCTCCAACGACTACCTGGGGCTGAGCCGCCACCCCACCGTGCAGGCGGCCCTGCACCAGTCAGTGGCCGAGGCGGCGGGCAGCACCGGCGCCCGCCTGCTCACGGGCAACTCCGCCGCCGCCGAGGCATTGGAGTTGCAGTTGGCCCACTTCCACCGCGCCGAGGCCGCGCTGCTGTTCAACTCCGGCTACGCGGCTAACCTGGGCTTCTTCGCCGCCGTGCCCCGCCGCGGCGACACCATCCTCTACGACGAAGCTTCCCACGCCTCAGTGAAGGATGGCATCCGGGGCTCTTTCGCCACCGCCTGGAGCTTCCGCCACAACGACCTAGCCGACCTAGAGCGCAAGCTGGCCCGCGCCACCGGGGCCGTATTCGTGGCCGTGGAAGCGCTGTACTCCATGAATGGCGACATGGCCCCGCTGACCGAGCTGGCCTCCCTGTGCCAGGAAAAGGAGTTGTATCTGGTGGTAGATGAGGCCCACACCAACGGCGTGTACGGGGCGCGGGGCGAAGGTTTGGTAGCGGAGCTGGGCCTGGAAGACGCGGTATTTGCCCGCATCCTCACTTTCGGAAAGGCCCTGGGCAGCCAGGGCGCCGCTGTAGCTGGCGCCGCTGTGCTGCGCGACTACCTGCTCAACTTCAGCCGGCCGTTCATCTACACCACCGCCCTGCCCCCGCTTACCATTGCCGGGCTAGCGGCAGCTTACAAGGTGCTGCCCACGCTCGCGGCGGAGCGGAAGCGGCTTTTCGCCCTTTCTGATTACCTGAAGACTCAACTCAACGCCGTGCCCGGCCTGCACGTGCCTGCGGCCAGCCACATCATTCATCCTGTATTCTTCACCACTAGCCCCGGTTCCGCCTATGTGCGCCAAATAGCCGCCGCTGCACAGTCCTCCGGCTTCGACGTGCGCGCCATTGTGTCGCCCACGGTGCCGGTGGGCACGGAGCGGCTGCGGCTGATTGTACATTCGGACAATACCGAGGCAGAAGTTGAGGGGCTAGCGCGGGTGCTGGCGGGGCAGGTAACTGTTGGTTGATTTGTCATCCTGAGCTTGCGAAGGATCTTATCATGCTTGAACAAGTCGTTCAACTACCAGAAGGTCCTTCGCAAGCTCAGGATGACAGAACATGGCTATTATATCATCCATTCCTACTTGACACCCCTTCCTCCTTTGGAACGACTCTTCATCACCGGCATCGGCACGGACGTGGGCAAGACCTTCGTCTCGGCCATCCTCACCGAGGCCTTGCAGGCCGATTACTGGAAGCCCGTGCAGGCCGGGCTGGAGCCCACCACCGACGCCGCCACCGTGCGCAGCCTCGTGCAAAACCCGGTCAGCCGGTTCTGGCCCGAGCGGCACCGGCTGCGGATGCCGGCCTCGCCCCACGCCGCTGCCGCCGCCGAGCAGCTCACGCTTCGCCCCGAGGATTTCCAGCTGCCCGTTACCGATAACCACTTGCTGGTGGAAGGCGCCGGCGGCCTGCTCGTCCCCCTGGCACCCGGCTTTCTGATAGCCGACCTCATTGGCCAGTTTGACTTGGACGTAGTGGTGGTGTCGCGCAATTACCTGGGCAGTATCAACCATACCCTGCTCACGCTGGAGGCCCTGCAAACGCGGGGCCTGCGGGTGCGCGGCCTTGTCTTCAACGGGGAGCCAACGCCGGCCACGGAGAACTTTATTCAGCAGCACACCGGCGTACCCGTGATGCCCCGGGTGCTGCCCGAGCCTCATGTTTCGGCGGAGGTGGTGAGCCGGTATGCGGCGGAGTTTCGGGCGTGGTTTTCTTCTTTCTAAGCTGACCGAACGGGTTTAGCCCGCAGAGGCCGCTGAAGTTCACGCTGAAGGCGCAGAGGTTTTCAATGTTCTGTTAATCTGCGCCGAAAGGCCTCTGCGTCTTCGGCGTTTCTTCGGCGGCTTCTGCGGGCTAAAGTCGTCCGCGCCACCTTAGGCCGGCCCTGCCCTACCTTTGCTCCATGCCTACCCTCGCCGAACGGGACCACGCCGTATTGTGGCACCCCTACACCCAGATGCAAACCGCCCCGCTGCCCGTGCCCATCGTGCGCGGGGAAGGCAGCTGGCTTATTGCCGAAAACGGCACGCGCTACCTAGACGGCATTTCCTCCTGGTGGGTGAATCTGCACGGTCATGCCCACCCCCACATTGCCGAGCGCGTGAGCGAGCAGCTGCGCACTCTGGAGCACGTGCTGTTTGCCGGCTTCACCCATCCCACCGCCGTGGAGCTGGCCGAGCAGCTGCTGGCCTTGCTGCCCACCAACCAAGCCCGCGTATTCTATTCCGACAATGGCTCTACGGCCGTGGAAGTGGCCCTGAAGATGGTGCTGCAGTACTTCCACAACCTGGGCCAGCCGGAGCGCCGCACCTTTCTCTGTTTCCAAAATTCCTACCACGGCGACACCTTCGGGGCTATGGCCGTGAGTAGCCGGGGCGCTTTCACCCAGCCTTTCTGGCCTTTGCTCTTCGACGTGGAGTTTCTCGACGTGCCGGTGCCCGGCCGGGAGCAGGAAGTACTAAAGCAGCTTGACGCGCTGCTGGCGCGGCCCGATGTAGCCGGCTTTATCTTCGAGCCGCTGGTGCTGGGCACGGCGGGCATGGTGATGTACACGCCCGAGGTGCTGGATGAGCTGGTGCGCCGCTGCCACCAGCACGGGGTGCTTTGCATAGCCGATGAGGTGATGACGGGCTTTGGGCGCACGGGTCCGCTCTTCGCCAGTGAGCTGCTGCCTAGGGAGCAGCCCGATATCATGTGCTTTTCCAAGGGCCTGACGGGCGGCACCCTGGCGATGGGCCTCACCACCTGCGCTGCCCCCATCTACGCGGCTTTCCTGAGCGACGACAAGATGAAGGCCCTGTTTCACGGTCACTCCTATACGGCCAACCCTGTGGCCTGCGCCGCGGCCCTGGCCAGCTTGGAGCTTACCCGCACTGAGGCCTGCACTCAGCAGCGTCAGCGCCTAGCCGCCGCCCACGCCGCCTTCCGGCAGGAAATTGAAGGGCTGCCCGGCATCCGGCAGGTGCGGCACCAAGGCACAATCTTGGCCGTGGAGTACGACCCCGGCGAGGGCACCAGCTACTTCAGCCGCCTGCGCGACGCCTTCTACCAGCTGGCCATCGACAACCACGTGGTGCTGCGCCCCCTGGGCAACGTGGTGTACCTGCTGCCGCCCTACTGCACCACCAACGAGGAGCTGGAGCTGCTCTACGCCGTGCTGCGCCAGATGCGCGCGTTGGTACTCGACTTCCTGCCCGCCCCCACCCTGCCCGAATACCTGCATGACTAGCCCCGCTACTGCCGCTGATCTGATTGTTGTTAGGGGCCGGGGCCGGATGTCGGCGCTGGGCACGGCCAGGGAATGGGCCGGGCCGCTGACTTCGCCTTTTTCCACGCACCCGACCAACTTACCCGTAGCGGCCCTGCCTGCCCCCGCCGAAGCAGCACTGGCAGAGCTGCGCGCCAGTCACCCGGCCTACCGCCAGCTCGACCGCACGGTGCTGCTGGCCCTGCTGGCTTCCCGTCAGGCCACCATAGAAGCGGGTTGGGCGCCAGAATCAACCGGCAGCCAGCAACCAGAAACGAACAGCCAACTCGCCGTCAGCATTGGTAGCAGTCGGGGCGCGACGGGGCGGCTGGAGCAGTTTCACGCGGAGTTTCTACGTGCAGGCGGCGTGCCGGCGGCGGCTTCCCCTCTCACCACGCTGGGCAACGTGGCCAGCTGGGTGGCCTTCGATGCGGACAGCGCGGGCGGAGCCGCCCTGAGCCACTCCAGCACCTGCAGCAGCGCGTTTCAGGCCCTGGGCAATGCGGTGGCCTGGCTGCGGGCGGGCATGGCCGAGCGGTTTCTGGCCGGCGGCACCGAGGCTCCCCTCACCGGGTTCACGCTGGCGCAGATGCAGGCCATCGGCATCTACTCGCCCCGGCCGGCAGCCGACTGGCCCTGCCGGCCGGGCGCGGGCCGGCCCTCTACCTTCGTACTGGGTGAGGGCGCGGCCGTATTCGCCCTGGAAAAGCTGAGCGCTACAACCTGGGAAGCAGCGGGCCGCCCATCACTGCCGGTGCTGGAAGGCGTAGGGTTTGGGTTTGAAGCGCTGGGTAGCAAAACCGGTCTTTCGCCCGAGGGGCAGCACTTTCAGCAGGCCATCCGCTACGCTCTGGAGCAGGCGCACGCGCTGCCCGCCGACATCGACGCGGTGGTACTGCACAGCCCTGGCACCCCGGCCGGCGACGCGGCCGAGCGGGCGGCCCTGCGCGCTATCTTCGGCGAGAACCTGCCGCCGCTGCTGTCCAACAAATGGCTGGTGGGGCATACGCTGGGGGCCTCGGCGGCCCTCAGCCTGGATTTTGCCCTGCACGTGCTCGAAACCCAGCAGTGGCCGGTGGCACCGTTTGCCTCCGATCTGGCCGCTGCTGCCCCAAAACCTATTCGCCGCATCCTGGTAAATGCGGCGGGCTTTGGCGGCAACGCGGCCAGCGTAGTGGTGGCCCTGCTGCCCGGGCAGCCGTAGAAGCTCAGGGTTTGCGCACCTGGCTTAACGAAGCGTATATCTTTATCTTTCGGGTCATGCTGAGCTTGCCGAAGCATCGCTACCACTTCGTTGTTTGGCTATTCAGACAAATTGCTAGATGCTTCGACTTCGCGGACGCTAGATAAAGCAGGACGCCGCTGCGCACCCCACAGCATGCCAGCAACGCTGGCATGCTCCTCTGCGTCTTTCCCTTGTTTTTTAACCGGCTCTCTATGCACCGTTCGTTTTTACTTCTGCTCGGCCTGAGTTTCTCAGTACCCGCTTTCGCCCAAACCCAGCCCGCCACTACCCCCGACCCGCTGATCCGCCAGATGGTGGAAGAGGTATCGGAGAAAAACCTGCGCGAGGACATCGATAAGCTCGTGAGCTTTGGTACCCGGCACACGCTTTCCGATACGAAAAGCAAAAAACGCGGCATTGGGGCCGCCCGGCGCTGGGTGGAAGACGAGTTCCGGAAGTACAGCAAAGCCAGCGGGGGCCGCCTGAAAGTAACCCAGGATACCTTCACCATCAAGCCCGACGGCCGCCGCATCGACCGGCCGGTGCTCATGGCCAACGTGATGGCTACCCTGCCCGGCACAGACCCCACCGACAAGCGCGTATTTATTGTGAGCGGGCACATCGACTCGCGGGTGACGGACGTAATGAACGCCACCGCCGACGCGCCCGGAGCCAACGACGACGGCTCGGGCACGGTGGCCGTGATGGAGCTGGCCCGGGTGATGAGCAAGCAGCAGTTTCCGGCCACCATCATCTTCGTGGCGGTGCAGGGCGAAGAGCAGGGCCTCTACGGCTCCACCCACCTGGCCAAGCGCGCCAAAGCCGAGGGCTGGCAGCTGGTGGCCATGCTCAACAACGACATTATGGGTAACTCCCAGGGCCACGACCCCGACCTGAAGGACGACAAGCGCCTGCGCGTGTTCAGCGAGGGCGTGCCCGCCACCGAAACGCCCGACGAGGCCAAAGTGCGCCGCACCCTGTCCTCCGAGAATGACTCGCCCTCCCGCAACCTGGCCCGCTACACCCGCACGGCCTGCCAGCAGTATGTGCCCGGCCACGAGGTAGTGCTGGAATACCGCCCCGACCGGTTTCTGCGCGGCGGCGACCATACGCCCTTCAACCAGCAGGGCTTTACGGCGGTGCGCTTCTCGGAGATGAACGAGGACTTCCGCCACCAGCACCAGGATTTGCGCCAGGAAAACGGCACCGAGTACGGGGACTACGCCAAGTTCATGGACTTTGCCTACCTGCGCAAAAACACCGGCGTGAACCTGGCTACCCTGGCCTCCCTGGCCCTGGCTCCGGCTGCGCCCGAAAGCGTGGGCGTGCTCACGGCTGAGCTTACCAACCGCACCCAGCTGCAGTGGCAGGCCCCCAAAACCGGCGAAAGACCAGCTGGCTACTACGTGCTCATGCGCGAAACCAGCGCCCCCGAGTGGCAGCAGAAGTTCTTCGTAACAGATACCAAAGCCGACCTGCCCCACAGCAAGGACAACTACATCTTCGGGGTGGTAGCTGTGGATGCCGAGGGCCACGAGAGCCTGCCCGTGCTGCCCAAGCCGGTGCGGTAGAGCCTTTCATTCGTTCTTTCTAAAAAGCCATTCTGCTGCGGTAGAATGGCTTTTTTATGGCAGTATTCCTCTCAGAATGACCGGCTGTAACAGCAGCTGCTGGAGTAGAGACGCAATACTTCGCGTCTCCTCGTGTGCCCCGCCTACCGAAAATCGTTCAACGGGCAGACGCGAAGTGTCGCGTCTCTACTCCGTTCGGGCAACTGCCTCAGGATAGAGCAGGTAGGTATCCTGATTTGCTGCCCCGGTGTTGCTATATTTCGCCGATATCTCACTCCGGTCATCCTACTTGATTTTATATGTTTCATCCATTGCGGCTGCTCGTGGGCGGCCTAACTGCCGCGCTGCTTTGCGTGGCGAACGATGCGTTAGCACAGTCTGCCACTCCTGCTTTGCCCAACCGGTTGCCGTTGCTGGGAGGCCGGGTTTACCTGAACTTCCCGGCCAGCGCTGTCAGCTCAGCCCGGCCGGTGGATATCATGTCGGCCAAGCCCGACGAGCAGCTGGAAACCCGCGTCGTACTCGATTTCGACAAGAGCCGGGTAGTATTCTTTGCGCAGGAACTGTTTCGGCTGGCTGACAATCGTTTTACCGAAGAAGCCGCCCGGTTTAAGTCCGAGCCGTTTACCGCTACGCCCCACGTTGTCCGCACTACCGATTCCCTGACGGCGGTAGTAAGCCTAGCCGCCCGCCCTGATACCAGCGAATCGGCCATCTTGCTGCAGCGGCTGCTGGTGCGCACCCTCGACAACACGGTGTTTGAGGTGGATGCCTACGTGAATCCGGCGGGCTTCCAGCGCCGCACCGAATTCGATGCCCTGGCCACGGCCGTGTTCAACACCATCCGGCCGGGCCGGCGTCTGCTCAACCTGCGGGCCCGCACGGAAACCCACGACGAACTGGTTTTTCAGCTCCCGGATAACTACTACGTGAGTCGCCGCCACAGCTATGACTTCTACGTGTACAACATTTGGCCGCTCACGCCTCTGCTTTCAACTACCGAAAACCGCATTCTGGTGTACCTGGGCGACCACCCCAGCCCCATGTATCGGGACGAACGCCTGGACCCCGCCGATGCCCCGCTTACTGATGGCCGTTTTCTGGGCAAACCCCTCCGGTGGATGAATTTCAGCCAACCCCAGCAGCAGCTATACTGGCGCGAACAGGTGGTACCGGATGCCCTGAGCAAACAGCGCCTGGGCGCCCACGTCGTCATCAGCAGCAATTCTCCCGACCAACTCAACGGGCTCACGAAGGTGGCCGAAGCCATTACCCGCAAAAAGTAGCACCGCCCCTCTCTCCCTATGCCCCTCATACCCGACCATCTGCTCAATCGACTGGCTCAGCAGCAATTGCCGTGGGGATGGGCTTGGGTATGGTTTGCCGCGTTGCCCGTGGCGGCGCAACAGGCTCAGCTGGCTGAGTTGGCGAGCTACATTCAACAGGCACACCCCAACCCCACCCCGGCGCTGGTGCAGCAAGCGGTTGCCGAAGCCCCCATGAAGCCGACGGCCACTCCGCTGGTCCTGCTGCGGGTGCACCCGCTCCCCCAGGCCCTCACCAGCATTCAGCAGCTGCCGGCCTCTGAGTACCCCAACGCATTTCGGGCGCTGCTGAGCGTGTTTCGTGTGGCCGACGACGACCGCCGCCGTACCCAGTGCCAGCACGGCTGCTCCCATGATTGGCATAATCTCCCACCTGCCCCCTACCATTCCGACCGCCTGACACTACCATTCTGGTATGGTGCTTGGCACCGAGACAATTGACTCCAACATCAAAAACAGCCTAAAGACAGCCACAGAGGCACTTTACCGAACCAAATTGCCTGTCTGGCAGAGCCTGTGTACCTGTAACCGCAACTGTTTCACTTGTTGCGGCCTGAGGCCACTGTTACCATGACAACGCTATATGTCTTGCTGGGTTTTGTATTGATTTTCCTGTGTATAGGCCTGTGCATTGCGCAGGAGTACGAGCGGGCCATTGTGTTTCGGCTGGGGCGCTACGTGGGGCGGCGCGGACCGGGACTGTACTGGATTATTCCGTTCATTGAGCGCCGCACTACGGTTGACATTCGCACCAAAACCGTGGACCTGGAACAACAGGAAACCATTACCAAGGACAGCGTAACCATCAAGGTAAATGCGGTGCTATGGTTCCGGGTTATTAACCCCGAGGATGCCATTATCAAAGTGGCCAACTTCAACCAGGCAGTGTATCAGCTGTCCGTTACGGCCCTGCGCAACATCATCGGGCAGCACCAGCTGGACGAGGTACTGAAGGAGCGGGAGCAAATAAACCGCACCCTGCAGCAACTCGTGGATGCCGCTACTGAGCCCTGGGGCGTGAAGATTGAAATGGTAGAAATCAAGGACGTGGAAATTCCGGAGTCCATGCAGCGTGCCATGGCCCGCGAGGCCGAGGCTATCCGCGAAAAGCGCGCCCGCATCATCAAGGCCGAAGCCGAGCTGGAAGCTTCCCTCAAGCTTACGCAGGGTGCCAAACAGATGGAAGAAAGTCCGATGGCTCTGGAGCTGCGCCGCATGCAGATGCTGTCCGAAATCGGTATTGACAACAACACGACCACCGTGGTGCTCATTCCCTCCGATTTCACCAACCTGGCCCGTAACCTCACGCAAGCAGCCACGCCCACAGCCGTAGGGTAAACGTTGCGCCAGACTACAACGCACATTTGGCCGGGGGCCCGAATGTGCGTTTCTTGTAGCTTCCTCCCCTATCCCCTATGAAGAACCTATGGCTGTGGCTACTGTTTGGCTTGCTCTTGGGCGGGGAGGCAACGGCGCAAACCCCTGAAAGCATCGATCCGGCCGCGCCGCCCGTGCAGGTCGTCATCGTGGGCACGGTGCACAAAGCCACCCGCCGCTTCACCCCTGATTCGGTAGCCCGCATTCTGCAGCGCGTGCAGCCCGACTTGCTATTGGTGGAGCTGGACAGCTCGTTTTTCACGGCGGACTTTGAGCTCCGGCGCCCTTCCCGCGAAAACGAAGCCCTGGGCGTGGCCCTATACCGCCAGCAGCACCCCGTGCCCATGCGTCCCTTCGACTACGAAGGCCGCAACGACTTTCACCGCCGGCACGGCCTGCTCACCAGACCCGGGGAAGTGCTGGCCCTCCTCGACGACCTCTACAAGCAGCGCCGCCTCACTCCGGCGCAGGGCACCATCCTTGACCGGTACTACCAGCTCACCGACTCGGCCAACCGCACCTCCACGCGCACACCCTACGCCATCAACCAGCCCGGTGTGTATGCGCTGGTGGCCCGGCGGCAGTACTGGCAGTACCAGCAGCTGAACGCCGTGGTGCAGGCCCGCCCCGAGCTAGCCGACTACCACGCCTTCTACCAGCTGAACGCCGACTTCTGGGACACGCGCAACCAAGCTATGGCGGCCCACATTCTTACCCATATCCGCCAGCGGCAGGCTCGTCGCATTGTGGTACTGGTAGGCCATTTTCACAAGTACTACCTACTGCGGGAGCTGGCGGCGCGCCAGCAGGCAGAGGGGTTTGAGCTGCGGGAATATTACCAGCACTAAAGCCTGTATCGGCTGGCTCCTTTGCTCTCAAATAAGGTAGAAGCCGGCAGTTGTCGGTGTTTTTCAATAGGTTTGCTGATGATTACGCGGTTTTGCCGCACCCAATGCGCATGAAAAAAGCTTGTCTTACCCTCACGCTGGCCCTGCTGGCTGCTGCCCCGGCCGCGCTGGCTCAAACGGAGCCGTACCGTGCCCCGGCGGGCTACTCCTTTCGCGATGCCGAAGACTACGCCAGCTACGCCCCGCAGGTAATTGAGGCGGCCAACTGGCTCGAAGTCACCCCACTCGACCAGCAGCCAGACACCCGCCGGGCCACCAACCAGTTTGTGCTGCAGTGGGTGAGCGGCTCGCCGGCCGTAAAGGTGAAGCTGCAAACCTTCGTGACGGAGCTGAGCCGCCAAGAGCCCAACTACATGATGCTGTTTCTGGCCGGCTGGGCGCGCTATCAGCTCCAGCACCCCGCCGAAAAAGACGCGCTAACCCTGAACATGGCCGGCCTGACGCCCGTGCTGAAAATGTACCAGGCTAACCCCGCCAAAAAGAATAAAGTCCTGGACGAGTTGCTGCAGGAACAGGCTAATGGAACCCTGCAAACCTGGGTGCAGAAGCGCGTGCTGCCGTAAGTTGAGTGCGTAGAAAGGACTTGCTCTATCTGGTAGAAATTGTAAACTACCTGCAAAAAAGATTTTTTGGATTCTCACTTCCTGCCGTATACTTGCAGCCACAAGGGCAGCTAACGGCCCTGCTCAACACCTCCTATGTTCTCAGCTTTCACCTACCTTTCTTCTGCTACTTCGCTGGTTTCGGCGAAGCAGATGATGGTATGCGACAAGCAGAACGGCGGCCTGATGGTCAAGAAATCGAAGAAATGTCCCTCGACCCGACCGTCGCACTAGTTCGCCCTACCCGAATCTGAACCTCCAAGCGCCGGTCCTCCCCAGGGTCGGCGCTTTTTTCTTGTCTTTTCTTTCGCAACTCGTTTTCAGCCTTTTTCCTCATGAAAGTTCTCAAGTTTGGCGGCACGTCGGTAGGCACGGCCGAGCGTATGCGCACCGTAGCCGAGTTGATTCACGCCCCCGAGGAGCCCCGCATCGTGGTGCTGTCGGCTATGTCGGGCACCACCAACGCCCTGGTAACGGTAGCGCGCCTGCTTTATGACGGCGAAATCACGGCGGCCACGGCCCAGACCGAGATTCTGCGCCAGCACTACCTGATGACGGCCCGCGAGCTGCTGCCCCAGGCCGAAGTAGCCACGGCTGCCATTGGTCAGCTGGATGCCTGCTTCCGGGCCATCTTCGACTTGATGCGCAACCCCCTCACGCCGGTGGGTGAGCGGCTGATTCTGGCCCAGGGCGAGCTGCTGAGCACCCAGCTTTTCCACCGCTACGTGACGGATGTGCTGGGCCGCCCGGCCGTGCTGCTGCCCGCCCTCGACTTCATGCGCCTCGACAAGGACGAAGAGCCCGACGGCGCCTACATCGAGCAGCACCTGCAGGAGCAGCTGTCCCGGCACGAAGGCCAGACGCTGTTCATCACCCAGGGCTACATCTGCCGCAACGCCCAGGGTCTCATCGACAACCTCAAGCGCGGGGGCTCCGACTACTCGGCCTCGCTGATTGGGGCCGCGGCCCGGGTGGAGGAAATCCAGATCTGGACCGACATCGACGGGCTGCACAACAACGACCCCCGCGTGGTGGAAGACACCTACCCCATCCGGGAGTTGTCGTTCGACGAGGCGGCCGAGCTGGCCTACTTCGGGGCGAAGATCCTGCACCCCAGCTCGGTGCTGCCGGCCCGCCAGTACGGCATTCCGGTGCGCCTGCTCAACACCATGCAGCCCGAAGCGCCCGGCACGCTCATTTCCGCCCGCACCGGCGACGAAGCCATCAAGGCCGTGGCGGCCAAGGACGGGTTGGTGGCCATCAAGGTGCGCAGCAGCCGCATGCTGCTGGCCCACGGCTTCCTGCGCCGCCTGTTTGAGGTATTCGAGCGGTACCGCACGCCCATCGACATGATTACCACTTCGGAAGTGGCCGTGTCCCTCACCATCGACGACGCAACCCACCTGCCCGAAATTCTGGAGGAGCTGCGCGGCTTCGGCACGGTGGAAGTAGACGAGCAGCAAACCATTATTTGTCTGGTGGGCAACCTGATTCAGGAAAACCACGGCTCGGCCCGGCAGGTGTTCAACGCCCTGCAGAACATTCCGCTGCGCATGATCAGCTACGGCGGCTCACCCAACAACATCAGCGTGCTCATCAACACCGCCGACAAAACCCGGGCCCTCCGCTCCCTCAACGAAGGCCTGTTCCGCCGCAAAGCCGAAGCAGTGTAGCGCTTAGCTGCTGCGGCTTCTCTCTTTTCTTCGCTTTGCACTCTCTGCTACATGTCGTTTCGTTTACCGGCGGATCTGCTGGACCGCCCTACGCCCTTTTACTTCTACGATCTGGCGCTGCTGGACCGCACGCTCACGGCTTTGCAGCAAGCAGCCCGGCCCCGCGGCTTCCAGGTGCATTATGCCCTGAAAGCCAATGCCAACGCCCCCATCCTGGACCTTATTCGCCAGCACGGCCTGGGCGCCGACTGCGTGAGCGGGGGCGAGGTGCAGCGTGCCCTCGACGCCGGCTTTGCCCCCGACCACGTGGTATTTGCCGGTGTAGGCAAGAGCGACGCGGAAATCAACCTGGCGCTGGCGGCCGATATCTGGTGCTTTAACGCCGAGTCGGTGGAGGAGCTGACGGTGCTGAACGAGCTGGCCGGGGCCCAGAACCGCCGCACCCGCGTGGCGTTGCGCGTGAACCCCAACGTGGACGCCTACACGCACCCGCACATCACCACCGGCCTCGACGCCAACAAGTTCGGCATCAGCCTCTCGGATCTGGGTGGCGTGATTGAGCAGCTGGAAAACCTACCGAACCTGGAGCTGGTGGGCCTGCACACGCACGTGGGCTCCCAGATTACCAACCTCACGGTGTTTGAGAAGCTCAGCCAGAAGCTCAACGAGCTGCAAACCTGGCTCGAAGACCGGGGCTACCACCTGCCCCACCTGAACCTGGGCGGGGGCCTGGGCATCGACTACCACCAGCCCGACCAACACGCGGTGCCCGACTTCGAGCAGTACTTCCGCACGTTTGAGCAGCACCTGCAGCGACGCCCAAACCAGCAGGTACACGTGGAACTGGGCCGCTCCATCGTGGCCCAGTGCGGTTCTTTGGTAAGCCGGGTGCTCTACGTGAAGCACAGCCAGCAGCGCCGCTTCGCCATTCTCGACGCGGGCATGACGGAGCTGATTCGCCCGGCCCTCTACGGCTCCTACCACGCCATCCAGAACCTCACCAGCCAGCTCCCGGCCCAGGACTACGACGTAGTGGGGCCCATCTGCGAGTCGTCGGATACCTTTGGGCGCCAAGTGCTGCTGCCCGAAACCCGCCGCGGCGACCTGCTGGCCATCCGCTCGGCCGGGGCCTACGGGGAGGTGATGTCGTCGGGCTACAACCTGCGGGAAAAGGCTGGGGCGGAGTATCGGTAAATGCTTGAACACCCGAAACGCATGTCATCCTGAGCGCAGCGAAGGACCTCATGAGGTTAGAACGAAATCGGTAACAACGACTCGTGCAGACCTCATAAGGTCCTTCGCTCTGCTCAGGATGACACGCGTTTTTTTACTCACTCACCACCACACCGTCCACTTCCCCAGCTTCTGCTGCTGGCGGAAGTAGCGCAGCATCCAGCGCCGTTCCGGGCGCATCTCACCTTTCACCAGCAGCACGGGACGCTGCACCAGCAGGCTGCCGAGGTAGGGCTCCTGCTGGGGGTTTTGCAGGTTGATGAGTTGACGCTGCCAGGTGTCGTTGGCCTCAAACTGGGTTTCCCGGCTCAGGCTCTGGTTGCCGTCGTAGAGCGACACGGGCACGCGGCCTAGCTCAAAGGCCAAGGACGGCAGCAGCTCGTTGTACACCAGAATCTGACGGTTGGTGAGCTGTTTTTTCTGCAGGAACTCCGCCAGGGGTCGGCTGCCGTTGAAGGCCAGCTCATTCTGGTGCAATAGGGGTTTGGCCGCTACCAGCAGCACCACCGTGAACAGGCCCGCTCCTACCAGCAGGCGCGGGGCTACCCGGATTTCGTCCCAGAACATCAGCAGCAAAACCAGCAGGGCAATGCCCGCTGCGGCGGCCCCGGCCGTAAGCGGCCCGGCTTCCAGCAGCGCCCAGCCCACGGCGCTCAGCACCGGCACCAGGCACAGCGCCGCCAGCAGCAGCCCCCAAAACGCCAGAAACCCCACGTACCAGCGGTGCAGTGCCCCATCGGTGAGGCGGCCCAGGTAGTAGACCGTGAGCAGGGCCACGCCGGGAAACACCGGCAGCACGTACAGCAGTAGCTTGGACTTGGAGATAGAGAAGAACACCAGCGGCAGCACCACCCAGAACAACAGCACGTTGCGCCACTGCTGCGGCACCTCGGCCCAGCGCGTGCGCACGGCCTGCGTAATCAGCGCCACCGACCACGGCAAACTGGTGGCCGGGGCCAGCACCAGGTAAAACCACCAAGGCTTGGCCCGGTTGAAGGTGGCGGCATTGGCAAACCGCTCCACGGTGTGCTCGAACAGGAAATAGCGCAGAAAGGCCGGGTTTTCGGCCATCAGGTACAGATACCAGCTCAGCCCCACCAGCAAAAACAGCCCGATGCCCACGGCATGATGCCAGGTAAACGGCCGCCGCGCCTGCCCCTGCCGGAAGTAAAAGCCGATGACCACCATCAGCGGCAGCATGAAGCCTACGGGACCTTTCGTCAGGAAGGCCAGCCCCAGCCCCAGCCAGAATAAATACAGCCACCGCGCCCCGCCCCCGTGGTAGTAGCGCAGGATGCCGTAAGCGGCTGCCAGCTCCAGCGTGGCCAGGTAAGCGTCCGTCGTCACGTTGAGGGCCGAAATGAGTACTACGGGCAGCGTGCCGTACACCACGGCGGCGGCCAGGGCGCGGGCGCGGTCCTGAGCGAAAAAAAGAAGCCCCAGCCCATACACCAGCAGCACCTGCAGCAGCACAGCCAGCACTGGCAGCACCCGCACGCCCAGCGCGCTTTCGCCAAACAAACCCAACCCGGCCGCCGTCAGCCAGTACGTGAGCGGGGGCTTATGAAAGTGCTGGATGCCCAGCAGGCGTGGGTGCAGCCAGTCCTGGCCCGTCAGCATTTCCCGCCCGATTTCGGCGTAGCGCGCCTCCGAGCTTTCCAGCGGCCCCCAGGCGCCCAGCCCCAGCAGGAACGCCAACCCCAGGGCAGCTAAAAACAACCAGAGCCAGGTGCGCGACGTGATGGGCAAGGGCATAGCGGCAATGTAGAAGCAAAAAGAAGTGTAAAATCAGGCCACGAAGGTAGCGTCTGGCTGGTTGCCATGCAGCCTCCCTCATGCACTCAGCCCTTCCGCTGACTATGCCCTTTCCCCGGCCAGCTGCTCTGTGGCCCCGCCCCCGCCCTTGGCTTCTTCCCTCTCCTCAAGTACTACTTTTCCGGGAAGTCGCCTCACCATTTCTTCGCTGTAGGTTCGTTGTTTGTTCGATGTAGGTTCGTAGTAGCTTCGTATAGCCGGGCAAGCAGGCCGCTGCTGGGTTGATTGAACAAAAGCAAGAAGCCGGCTCCAACTCGCCTACGCAACCGGCCCACTTTTCTGCCTGCTAAGCTGCCTTGGCCTGCGTAACTTGCGCGGCCTTCTCCGTTGCATGAACGACCCCGAAATCCGTGTGCTATTGTACCCGCTACTGCAGGGCGGCCTGTACGTAGATGAGCTGCCCACCGGCACCACCCGCGCCGATGTGGTGCACATCACGGAGCATTTCATGCACGGCTACGAGCTAAAAGGCGACGCCGACACCCTGCAACGCGTGGCCAAGCAGCTGCCCTGCTACGCCAAGGCCTACGATTTCGTCACCTTCGTGGTCACCGAAAAGCACGTACCCAAGCTGCGGCCCTTGCTGCCGGAGTGGGTGGGCATTCAGGTTGCCACGGCCGAGGGCTTGCGCACGGAACGCCCGGCCTTATACAATGCCACCGTGGAGCGGCCGGCCGTAGCGGCCCTGCTGCGTCACAGCGAGGTGCAGCAGTACCTGCTGGCGCGGGGGCTACCCGGCGTGAGCACCCTGCGCCGCCGCGAAGTGCTTAGCTTCCTGCGCACCACCCGCCTCGTTTCCCTCGCCGACCTGGCCCAGCATGTGCGCGAGCGGCTGATGGGCCGCATGGACGAGCGGCTGGCCGTGCGGGCCGAGCGCAAAGCCGAGCGGGAACGAATAGCCAGCCGCCGCCGTCGCAAGCCAAAGAAGTAAGGGAGCCGTTGTCTGCTCTATGTCCTCTTCTGTCATCCTGAGCGGAGCGAAGGACCTTATCCCGCTAGAACAAGTCGTTCACACGGGATAAGGTCCTTCGCTCCGCTCAGGATGACACTGCCTTAAGTATATGCTATCCTCACCCTACAGCGTCTTCGTGAAGCCTACTTTGATTTTGAGCTGGAAGTCGCTAATGACCTTGAAGATTTCCTTGAGCGTGACTTGCTCTACCTGAGTCAGCACACTGGGGTCGAGGTAATTGGTGGGGGCGGTGCGGTCGTCCATGAGCTGCTTGGCCTGCTTTTTCAGGCGCATAGCCATCAGGTAGTAGTAGGCTTGGAGCAACTCTTGGTATTCCTTCTCGCTGAACACGCCCTGCTGGCGCAGCAGCGTAAGCCGCTCCCCGGTATTGGTGCCGGCCACCTGGTGGCGCAAGGCGTACACCCGCACCAGGTCCACGATGGGCGTCATCGTCTTCTTGAGGTCGAATACCTGCTGGGTGCCCTGGGCGAAGGTGCGGAAGTTGCGGAAGAAGGTAAGCGGGGGCTCGTACTGCAGGGCATTTTTGGCCATGAAGTAGAAAAACCGGTCCTGGGGGCCGCGCAGCTCCTCGTGCAGGTACGCTTGCAGCTCCTGCATAATAGGTTCTTCGCCGTAGAGGTAGCGGCAGTCGAAGAAAGTGGAGAACTGCATCACCGTTTCGGGGTTCGACTCGGTCATCCACTGCTGGTAGTTGCGCTTCCAGTGCGAGAGGGAATGCGTCCACTTGGGGTTTTTGGCCATGAAGCCGCCCGTGCAGAAGTGCAGCCCGATGTGGTTGAGCTGGTCGGAAACGGCGGTGGCAAAGCGCAGAAAGTAGGCGCGCACCAGCTCCCGCTGCTCATTGGCCTTGTCTTCGTAGATGATGGCGTTGTCTTGGTCCGTGAGTAGGGTTTGCTCCTTGCGCCCTTCGCTGCCCAGCACCATAAACACGAACTTGGCCGGGGCCGGACCATGCTCGGCCAGCACGCCCTCAATCACCTTCACGGCAATGGTATCGGCCACGGTGGTGATGACCTGGTTCACAATTTCGGCCTTCACGCCCCGGCTCAGCAGCTGGTTCACGATGTCGGGCACCATCTCCCAGCGGCGCTTCAGCTCCCGGTTGCTTTCGGCCAGCTTCACGGCCTGAATAAACATAAACGGCGACTGGGCCAGATCCGAAAGGAGCTTGTTGCGGCTCAGGAAGCCCAGCACCTCCTCGCCCCGCTTCACCAGTAGGTAGCGGGTTTTGGTCTGGAACATCAGCAGGATGGCCTCATACACGTAGGCCTCGGCGCGGATGGATACCAGCGGCGTGGCCATAATATCGGCTACGGGCTGGCTAGCCGACAGCTGACGGGCTACTACCTGGTCGCGCAGGGTCATGTCGGTCACGTAGCCCTGCACGGAGTCGGCTTCATCGGTCACAAACAGGCAGCTCACGCGGCCGGCCTTCATGCGCTGGGCGGCCTCGAAGATGGGCGTGTTGGCGGGGCAGGCCACAATGGCGCGGGTTTCCAACGTTTCGATGCGGCGGGAAAACAGCTGGTCGGCGGCAATGAAGTTTTCCTCGGGTGCGGGCGCAGGCTTCACGAAGTGGGCGTACTCGTCGTTGAGCATCCGCTCCCCGTAGCGTGCCGTGAAGAAGTGAAAGAACTCCTGGTAGGCCAGGCACAGCCCCCGGAAGTCGCGGCGGGGCAAAGCCAACACGCGGGTGCCTTTGCGCGCCACCACCGTGCGGATGGAGCGTTTTTTATTCAGCAGAATAGACATGCCCCCGTAGCAGGTGCCCGGCCCGTATTCTTCGGGCAGGCGGTGGTTTTGCTCACTGTCGTAGAAAAACGTGTCGTAAGCACCCTCCACGATGATGTCCAGCCCCCGCAGCTTCGACACATCCTGCTGATAAATCAGGGCTTCCTTGGTGTGCGTCACTTCCTGCAGCAGCCCCACCACCCCGCTCAGCACATCTTCGGGCAGCAAGCTGAACGGCGCCACAGTTTTCAGAAAGGCAAGGCGGTTTTCCATGGGACGGTTGTCAGTTGATAGTTGTCAGTTGTCAGAGGATCTGGACAGCTACTACATAGGCGTCATGCTGAGCGAAGTCGAAGTATCTCTCCCGCAATGGTAACTACTGAAGCCAGCACAACGGAGCGGTAGAGATGCTTCGACAAGCTCAGCATGACAATACTCAAAAACACTACAAACCAGCCACTACCCTACGCAAACCAAAACGCGGCCTGCTGCAGGAAGCGCCGCAGCCAGGGCGTGGGTTCTTCGGGAATTTCCAGGCGGGGAGCCCGCGCTACCATGTCGTCGGTGAGCAGGCCACGCTGGCGCAGGGCGAAAAAGCAGCGGGCCGTGGCATCGGCATCAGCCCAGGCATCGTGGGCACTTTCCAGGGGCTCCCCGAACAGGCGTTGGTACAGGTCGCCGAGGCGGCGGTTGGCCAGCGCGGTAGCCTCCGGGCTGTCGTTGGCGGCCAGCTGCATGGTGCAGAACGTGGGCAGCTCGCGCAGGGGGTTGGGCAAACCCGCCCGGTGGAACTCAACGCCCAGCATATGAAAGTCGAGCCGGATGTAGTGGCCCACCACCAGGGGCTGGTAGGTGCGCAGGTCGCGTAGCAGCTCCTCCAGCACCGGGCGCGGCTCGTGGCCCTGCGCCGCCAGAAACGCCGGACTCAGCCCGTGAATAGCCTCCGACGACGCCTGCATACTGCCTACCGGAATCTGCAGGTAGTAGTTGGCCGATTTGACCAGCTCCCCTTCTTTGGTGTATACTGCCCAAGCCACCTGCGCTACGTGCGGCCAGTTGCGCCCGGCTGCCGCGTACGGCCGCGTCCAGCGGCGCGGCAGCCCCGTGGTTTCGGTATCCACAAACAAGAGGTAGTCTCGCACGGTGCAGAAGCCTGGGGCCGGGTTACTTGGGCTTGGCGCCGTGCAACGACGATTCGCGCACGAACAGTTCCGGCTGCAGCACCACCTGCCGCTGGGTATAGGCCCCGCCCGCCGAGTCTATCAGCTCCAGAAACAAGCGCACGGTAGCCTGGCCCATTTCCTCGCAGCGCTGATCCACCGACGTAAGCATGGGCTCGGTGATGGACGTGAAGGCCTCGTTGCTGAAGCCAGCCAGGGCAATATCCTGGGGCACGCGCAGCCCCTGGCGCTTTACTTCCTGCAAGGCCCCCAGCACCGAGGAGTCACCAGCCGAGAAGACGGCGTCGGGCGGGTTGGGCAAGGCCAGCAGGCGGCGCATGGCGTCAGCGCCTTCCTCCATGGTCATATCCGAGTACACAATCAGCTCCTCGTCCTGGGGCAGGCCGGCATCGTGCAGGGCATCGAGGTAGCCTTGCCGACGATTGCGGTAGATGTTGAGGTGCTGCAGGCCGGCGAAGTGGGCAATGCGTCGGCAGCCCTGGTCAATCAGGTGCTTGGTAGATTGGTAGCCGCCTTTCCAGTCGTTGAGCACCACGGAGTTCACGGCATCATTGTCCATGGTCCGGTCGAAAAACACCAGCGGAATACCGCGCTTGCGCACTTTCTCAAAGTGACGGAAGTCGTTGGTGGTGCGGGCTACCGACACGAGAATACCAGCTACCTGGGCACTGAGCAGGGTTTCGATGTTCTTCCGCTCGTGGGCCGCATCCTCGTTCGATTGGCAGATGATGACGCTGAAGCCGGCCTTGCTGGCCGCGCTTTCAATGCCGTGCACCACCGACGGGAAGAACCGTCCTTCTATATAAGGCACTATCACGCCCAGCAGCTTGCTTTTGCCTTTGCGCAGGGCAGCCGCCAGGTGGTTGGGCTGGTAGTTGAGCTTTTTGGCCAGCTTCTGCACCTTTTGCTTGGTGGCCGGCCCGATGCTGTGGTGGTCGGACAGTGCGCGCGAAATCGTGGTCATGGACACGCCCAGCTCCCGGGCCAGGTCGGCCATGGAAACGGGGGTGGTAGGCGGCGGGAGTTGCTCCTGTTTAGCGCGTGGGGCCATAAAACAAAGGATGCGTGCGGTAAGGCAGAAGTGAAAAGAGTCCTCGGAGAGGGAATGTTAGCGCGGCTGATAACCGGCCGTAGGAAAGGCAGAGAAGCTATGCCGACACGGAAAGATAGCCGGCAAAGATACATTTCCCGGCAACGTGTGTGCGGATGGCTCCAACCAGGACATGTCAGAAAAAATGAGGGCTGCTCGTGCTTGGTGTGGTGAATTTAGGTAACTAGCAAGACTTACACAATCGTTTATGTAATTCCCGCACATTTTCATGCAAAAACTCCTGCTTTCTTTCTTGCTGCTCCTGAGTAGCGCCGCCGCGTGGGCCCAAACCCCGCCCCGCATTCCGGCCCACGACCCGGTGATGATCCGGCAAGACAACCGCTACTACCTGTTCTGCACCGGCCGGGGCATTGCGGTGTGGTCGTCCAGTGATATGAAAAGCTGGCAGCCCGAGCCGGCCGTGTTTGCTGAGGCGCCGGCCTGGGCCACAGCGGCCGTGCCCGGCTTCCGCGGCAACCACATCTGGGCCCCCGATATTTCCTTCCACCACGGCCAGTACAGCCTGTTTTACTCGATTTCGGCCTTCGGCAAGAACACCTCCTGCATCGGGCTGGCGACGAATACCACCCTCAACCCCAAGGACCCGAAGTACAAGTGGGTAGACCACGGGCGCGTGCTGCAGTCGGTGCCGGGGCGGGATATGTGGAACGCCATTGACCCCAACTTAGTGCGCGACGCGGCCGGTACGCCCTGGCTCACGTTTGGCTCGTTCTGGAACGGCATCAAGCTGGTAAAGCTGCGCCCCGACCTGACGGCCCCCGCCCAGCCCGAGCAGTGGCAGACGCTGGCCAGTCGCCCCCGCACTGCTCAGTTGGCCGACTCTCTGCCCGGCGATGGCGCCATTGAAGCCCCGTTCATCTTCCAGAAAAACGGCTTTTACTACCTGTTCACCTCGTTCGACTACTGCTGCCGCGGCGTGGAGAGTACCTACAAAATCATGGTGGGTCGCTCCAAAACCCTGACCGGCCCCTACCTCGACCGCGCCAACGTGCCCCTCACCCAGGGCGGCGGCACCCTAGTGCTGGCCGGCGACCAGAACTGGTTTGGCCTGGGCCACAACGCCGTCGTAACCTTCGATAAGACCGATTACCTGGTGTTTCACGCCTACGACGCCGCCGACCAGGGCCACCCCAAGCTACGCGTGGAAAAGCTGGGCTGGGACTCCGCCGGCTGGCCTGTGGTGAAACCGTAAAAGGCAGCTTTTGCGGATTTCTATACACAATCGATTGTGTATAGAAGTAAAATTCTTACTTTGCTGCCCCATGAGCTGCTCCCCAGCCATTCGGCTTCCTCTTGTATCCGTTAACTCTTGATCTGCCCTATGGCCGCCCCCATTCTCTCACTCGACGAGCTTAGCGTCACTACCCTCCGTTTGCTGTCCGTAGATGCCGTGCAGCAAGCCAACTCCGGTCACCCCGGCCTGCCGCTGGGCGCGGCGCCCATGGCCTACGTGTTGTTTTCGCGCTTTCTGCGCTTCAATCCCCAGGACCCTAAATGGCCCAACCGGGACCGGTTCGTGTTGTCGGCGGGGCACGGCTCGGCGCTGCTCTACAGCCTGCTCCACTTATATGGCTACGATCTGAGCCTGGACGACGTGAAGGCCTTCCGGCAGCTGCACTCGCGCACGCCCGGCCACCCCGAGTCGAATATGACGCCGGGCGTGGAAGTAACCACGGGGCCGCTGGGGCAGGGTTTCGCCAACGGCGTGGGCATGGCCATGGCCGAGGCGTTTCTGGGCGCTACCTACAACAAGCCCGGGCACGAAGTCGTGGACCACTACACCTACGCCATTGTGAGCGACGGGGACCTGATGGAGGGCATTGCGGCCGAAGCAGCTTCCCTGGCCGGTCACCTCAAGCTGGGCAAGCTCATCTACCTCTACGACGACAACGACATCTGCCTCGACGGGCCCACCAACCTTTCCTACACCGAGGATGCCCTGGCCCGCTTTGAGGCTTACGGCTGGCACACCTCACGCGTGGCCGACGGCAACGACCTCGACGCCATTGAGGCCGCCATTCGGGCCGCCCAGCAGGAAACCGCCCGGCCTTCGCTGATTTCCATCAAAACCATCATCGGCTACGGCAGCCCCGGTGAGGGCACCAGCAAAGTGCACGGCAGCCCGCTGGGGCCCGACAACCTGCGCAAGGCCAAGGAGTTTTTCGGCTGGGACCCGGCGCAGTCGTTCGTGGTGCCCGAGGACGTGCGCCGGCACATGCTGGAGCCCGGCCAGCGCGGCGCCGAGCTGCAGCAAGCCTGGAATGCGTCGTTTGTCCGCTACCAGCAGGAATTTGCGGCTGAAGCAGCGCAGTTCCAAACCTCATTTGCGGGTGAACTGCCGGCAGGCTGGGATGCGGAGCTGCCCGTTTTCACAGCGGCAGATGGCGCCCTGGCTACGCGCCAAGCCTCAGGCAAGGCCCTGAACGTGCTGAAAAAGACCGTTCCCTATCTGTTTGGCGGCTCGGCTGACCTGGCCTCGTCCAACGAAATGCCCACCAGCAGTGACGTTAGCTTTCAGCCCGGGCAGTACCATTACAATAACGTGTGGTTTGGGGTACGCGAGCATGCCATGGGCGCGGCCCTGAACGGTATGTCGCACCACGGTGGGGTGCGCGTGTACGGCGGCACCTTCCTCACCTTCTCCGACTACATGCGCGGCGCCATTCGCCTCACGGCCCTGGCCGAGTCGGCCGTAACGTTCGTGTTTACCCACGACAGCATCGGGCTGGGCGAGGATGGGCCCACGCACCAGCCGGTGGAGCACGTGGCGGCTTTGCGCACTATTCCCAACATCATTGTGCTGCGCCCCGGCGATGCCAACGAGACCGTGGAAGCCTGGCGCGTGGCCATGACCAAGCCCAAGTCGCCGGTGGTGCTGATTTTGTCGCGCCAGAAGCTGCCGGTGCTCGACCAGAGTCAGTATGGCTCGGCCCGCGAAGGCGTAGCGAAGGGTGCGTACATTCTGAAGGAAGCCGAATCGGGTCAGCCCGAGCTGATTTTGCTGGCTACCGGCTCGGAAGTGTCGTTGGCCCTGGAAGCCCAGAAAGCCCTGGAAGCGGAAGGCCACGCCACCCGCGTGGTGAGCATGCCCAGCTGGGAGCTGTTTGAGCAGCAAGATAAAGCCTACCAGCGCCAGGTGCTGCCGCCCTCGGTGCGCAAGCGGGTTTCCATCGAAGCCGGCTCGCCTATGGGCTGGCACAAGTACGTCACCGACGAGGGTACCGTCATTGGTATCAACCGCTTCGGCGAGTCGGGGCCGGGCGAGGTGCTGATGGAGCTGTTTGGCTTTTCGGTGGAAAACGTGGTAGCCAAAGCCAAAGGCCTGCTGCAAGACGAGCCTGCCGAAACCGAGCCCAAGGAAGTGCTTTCCTAAGCTGTAAGAACAGCGTCATGCTGAGCTTGTCGAAGCATCTCTACCTCTGGCTAATCAACAGCCGAACAACGAAGCGGTAGAGATGCTTCGGCTCCGCTCAGCATGACAATCTTAGTTAGCTAATTTTTGAGCTGCCTTACTTCTACCCTTCCACTGACCATCCTCATGAATCCATTAGTAGCCATCAAACAACACGGCCAGAGCATTTGGCTGGATTACATCCGGCGCAACATTTTAGTGAACGGGGAGCTTTCGCGCCTGCTCACAGAAGATGGCCTACGCGGTGTCACCTCCAACCCGGCCATCTTCGAGAAGGCCATCGGCGGCAGCGCTGACTACGACGCGGCCATTCAGGCCCTGGCTTTGCAGGGCCGCTCGGCCGAGCAGATCTACGAGCAGTTAGCCATCGAAGACGTGCAGCACGCCTGCGACCTGCTGCGCCCGCTCTACGATGCCCCCGACAGTGGCGGTGACGGCTACGTGAGCCTGGAAGTGTCCCCCACCCTCATCCACGACACAGAGGGCACGGTTGCCGAAGGCCTACGCTTCTGGCACGCCGTGGCCCGGCCCAACGTGATGATCAAGGTGCCCGCCACCATCGAAGGCCTGCCCGCCATCCGCCAGCTCATTGCCCACGGGGTGAACGTGAACGTGACGCTGATCTTCGGCCTGGAGCGCTATCAGGCCGTGGCCGAAGCCTACCTGCTGGGCCTGGAGGACCGCGCTGCCGCGGGCCAGCCGCTCGCGCGCATCGACTCGGTGGCCAGCTTCTTCTTATCGCGCATCGATGTGCTGCTGGACCCGCAGCTCGAGCAGCTGGCCCGGCAGGGCGGCGAGCAAGGGGCCACGGCCGCTGCAGCCGTGGGCCAGGTGGCCCTGGCCAGCGCCAAGCAGGCTTACCAACTTTATAAAGGCATCTTCGCCGGCCCGCGCTGGCAGGCCTTACGCGCCCAGGGTGCCGCGCCGCAGCGTCTGCTGTGGGCCAGCACGGGCAACAAGAACCCCAAGTACGACAACCTCAAATACGTCGAGCACCTGATTGGGCCGGAGACGGTCAACACGATTCCGGTGGAGACGCTGGACTTGTACCGGGCAGGCGGGCAGCCGCAAAGCCGGCTGGAAAAAGGCACCGAGCAGGCGGCGCAGGTGCTGGCGCGGCTGGCCGAGCTGGGCATCGACCTGAATCAGGTGAGCCAGCAGCTTGAGGACGAGGGCGCCCAGAAATTCAACGAACCCTTTGCTAAGCTACTCAGCACCTTAGAGGCGCAGCGCCAGGCGGCCCTGCAATCGGCTACTGCCGAGCCAACCGTTTAGCCCTGTTTCATTACCCAACTGCTTCCTCCTGCCTCCCACCCTATTTATGATGAAGTACCTGATGTCTACCAATCTACTGCGGCAACCGCTGCGCCTCGGGCTCTTGGGGCTGCTCGGCCTTACGCTGCCTAGCTGCGCGGCCATAGCCCAAACCAGCCCGGCCACTGCTACGCCCGCCAGCGGCGGCAACCCCATCATCAAGCAGAAATACACGGCTGACCCCGCCGCGCTGGTCCACAACGGCACGGTGTACCTCTACGCCGGCCACGACGAGGCCCCCGCCCCCCAGCAAGCCTACGTGATGCACGAGTGGCTGGTGTATTCGTCGAAGGACATGGTGAGCTGGCAGGAGCATCCGTCGCCGCTGAACGTGAAGGCCTTTGCCTGGGCGCGGGACGATGCCTGGGCCTCGCAGGTGGTGGAGCGTGATGGCAAGTTCTACTGGTACGCGGCCGTGGAGCACAACTCCATTCCCGGCAAAGCCATTGGCGTGGCCGTGGCCGACAACCCGCTCGGGCCGTTCAAGGACGCCCGCGGCTCGGCCCTAATTACGAACGACATGACCACGGACGTGAAGATCGGGTGGGACGACATTGACCCGACGGTGTTCATCGAGAAAAACGGGCAGGCCTACTTGTACTGGGGCAACAGCCAGTGCTACTACGCTAAGCTCAAGCCCAACATGACGGAGCTGGACGGCCCAATCCAGAAAGTGACGCTGCCGAACTTCACGGAAGCGCCCTGGGTGCACAAGCGCGGCGACTGGTATTACCTCTCCTACGCCTCGGGCTTTCCCGAGAAGATTGTGTACGCCATGAGCCGCAGCATCGAAGGGCCGTGGGAATACAAAGGCATTCTGAACGAGCTGGCGGGCAACTCCAACACCAACCACCAGGCCATCATCGACTTCAAGGGCAAGTCCTACTTCATCTACCACAACGGCGGCATCAACACCGATGGCGGCTCCTTCCGCCGCTCCGTGTGTATCGATGACCTGTACTACAACAAAGACGGCACGATGAAACGGGTGGTCATGACCTCTGAAGGCGTGAAGCCAGTAAAATAAAGGCTAACGTTTAATAGAAAAGCCCGCTGAAAAACTCCAGCGGGCTTTTCTATTTTTCTTTCGAATGGTGCCCGAGCTTTCCGCGGGCGGGGGTTGGCATACTCTCTACCGCAGGACTAGAGAAGACGCCAAGCTGGCAAGGCCTAGGGTGTGCAGCAAAGCGTCCCAACACCTGGAACGTACAATAGGCAATCCTCGCCTCTTGCCAACTCACGCTACTGAAATCCTTTCAGCATTTTATAGAATGCCTCGGCGTAGGTGTCACTGATGGGAAGGATTTGGTCGGCAATCTGAATCCGGTTTTTCTCGATATGGTCGATTTTGTCGATGGCGACCAGAAAAGACCGGTGCACGCGGGCAAAATCCTGGGCCGGCAGCAGCTCTTCCAGCTTAGCGAAGCTCAGCAGCGTCATAATCTTCTCCTCCTGGGTATGAATGCGCAAATAGTCTTTCATGCCCTCCACGAAGAGAATATCCCGCATAGCGAGCTTCTGGATGCGGTGACCCACTTTCAGGAATATGTACTCCTGCTCCAGTTTCGCATCCGCTTTATCCTCCCTCTTTTCCACGATCTGCCGCGCACTTTGCTCTTGGTAGAGGCGCAAAACGCCTTTGTAAAACCGTTCGAAGGTGAAGGGCTTCAGCAAGTAGTCTTTCACTTCCAGGTCGTAGGCCTCCAGGGCATACTGGTCGTAGGCGGTAGTGAGAATAATGAGGGGTTTGGGGCTGAGCATCGGGATGAAGCTCAGTCCGTCAAGGTCAGGCATGTTGATGTCCAGAAACAGCAGATCGGGTTTGTCTTCTGCCAAACGAGATGCCGCCTCCAGCGGGCTCATGAAGGTTCCTTTTAGCTCCAGAAACGAAACCTTCCGGATGTACTCTTCCAGTATTTCCTGAGCCAGGTGCTCATCCTCAATGATGTAGCAGGTGAGCTTGTCTTTCATGAGCCTGTACGTGAAGACCGTGGATGGTAAGCATGACAGTAAAAGTGTCGCTGGTGCTGTAAATGTCCAGCGTATGCTGGCCGGGATACAATAACGCCAGTCTTTTACGCACATTGGGCAGCCCGATGCCGCCAGGCTCCTCCAGCGTGGTAGCCGCGTTTTTTCTGACCGGGTTCTGCGTGTGGAAGGTCAGGGTATCTTCTTTTACCGCCACGCTCACCTTCACGTCGCCGGGTTCCAGCCGGGCGGGGCTGTGCTTGTAGGCATTTTCCAGCAGGTGAATAAACAGCAAAGGCGCTATGTAGCAGGACGTAGTTTCTCCGGTTATCTGCAAGTCAACCACTGGGCTGCTCTTGTACCGGAGCTGCTGCAGGCTCACGTAATCTTGCAAATAATCCAGCTCCCGGGCCAGCGGCACCGTGGCCGCGTTGGACTCATAAATCATGTAGCGCATCAACGAGGCTAGGTGCATAACTGCCTCCGGGGCGGCCGGCGCCTGCTTGTACACCAGCGTGTGGATGTTGTTGAGGGTATTGAACAGGAAGTGCGGGTTGATCTGGGACTTCAGATTTACCAATTCGGCCTCCACGGCCTGCTTTTCCAACTGCTCCTTCCGAATGGTGTTGAGCACCAGCGTCTCGGTAACCCGGGCCAGCCAGCTCAGGAAGAGAAAGACGACTACCGTAACCAGTTGCATGAAATAGTCCCCGGCATCAACCGGCTTTCTGTGCAAAAACAAAAAAGGTAAGGGACCAGTCAGCGCAATGGCCGCCAGCCGAAGCCAGTAGTCTTTGTTCTTTTTTTTGCCTGTATACTGGGTTAACAGGTAAAAATGATTGTAAAAGACATACAGGCAGGTTGCTATAAACGCCGCCGTGGTACTGCGCCAGTAGACATCCTTGTCATTCTCCAGCTGCAGGCTTACCAACCAGGTAAATAAAAGCCAGACGACCAGGTGCGTTAGCCGGAAGATTCTTTTGACTCGGTCCATAGCACAAAGGTGGTATATCCCGCCGGGTCGGGCACCCCGCCCTCGACCAGTTACCTGAGCTAATCTACGAGATGGAGAAGGGAACCTGCCAGTGCATTGGCGGACGCAAACCTCAACTTGGTCGAGTACTTCCGTGCATCCGCCTATCGGGTTTCCCTTTCCGACCTGGTAAGAATTGCTTTGGACTGTACTAGTGATGGAAAGCTCCCTAAGGAGCTCCTCTTCCCTCCTGTTAACCGAACCACCGAAGCTTATTCGATACCATGAGAAATTCCCCCTTGGGCCTCTCCATCCGCAATGTTTCCAAGCAGTATGCGAATGGTGTGCAGGCCCTGCACCAGGTGTCGCTCGACATTCCGCCGGGCATGTTTGGCCTGCTCGGCCCGAACGGGGCCGGCAAGTCAACCCTCATGCGCACCCTGGCCACGCTGCAGGAACCCGACGAAGGGCAGCTATTCCTGGGCGAGCTGGACATCGTGCACCAGAAAGAAGCGGTCCGGGAGACGCTGGGCTACCTGCCCCAGGAGTTTGGGGTGTACCCCAAAGCCAGCGCAGAGGAGTTACTCGACTACTTCGCCGTGCTGAAAGGCCTTACCAACCGGGCCGTGCGCCGGGAAACCACCGAGGCCCTGCTCCAGCAAACCAACCTCTGGGACAAGCGCAAGCAGAAACTAGGGGGCTTCTCCGGCGGCATGAAGCAGCGCTTTGGGGTGGCCGTGGCCCTGCTGGGCAACCCCCGCCTGCTGATTGTAGACGAGCCCACCGCCGGCCTCGATCCAACCGAGCGGGTGCGCTTCCTGAACCTGCTGAGCGAGTTGGGTGAAAGCAGCGTGGTTATCCTCTCCACTCACATCGTGGAGGACGTTTCGGAGCTGTGTACGCACATGGCTATCATCAACCAGGGCCACATTCTGCTGGAGGCCCAGCCCGTGGAGGCCGTGGCCGCCCTGACCGGCCGGATCTGGCGCAAACTGACCGACAAACCCAGCCTGCCAGCGTTGGAGCGGGAACACCAGGTTATTTCCGCCAAGCTGCTGAGCGGCCGCACCCTGGTGCACGTGTACAGCCCGGACCACCCCGGCAACGGGTTTGAACCGGTGGAGCCGGACCTGAAGGACGTGTACTTCAGTGCCATGACGGGCTGCTTCACTCCAGCTACTCAGCAAGCAGCGAAGGAGGTAGCCGTATGAAATTTCAACGGATTTTTGCGCTGGAATTCTGCTACCAGCTTCGCCGATTTGCCACCTGGCTCTACTTCGGGGTCATACTGCTCATCACGTTTCTGGTGGTCATTGCCAACTATGCCGCCGATGCGCGAGATGGGTATATCTTACTGAACTCGCCCATCGTCATGGCCGCCGTCACGGTTATCTGCTGCGTGTTTTGGCTGGTGATAGGGGCCTCCGTGGCGGGCGACGCCGCGGCCCGCGACGTGCAGACTCGTATGCATTTGCTCACCTACGCAGCCCCTACCAGCAAAGCAGCCTACCTGGGTGGACGGTATCTGGCCGCCTTTGCCCTCAGTGCCGTCCTGCTGCTCGCCATCCCGGTGGGTATGCTGCTGGCCATGCACTTTGCCGGGGTAGAGGCCGAGATTCTGGGCCCGTTCCGGGTGGCACCTTACCTGACTACCTTTTTCTTTATCGCGCTGCCCAATGCTTTTTTTGCAACGGCTATGCAATTTTCGGCGGCGGCCCTCAGTCGCCGGGCCCTGGCCAGTTATCTGATCGGAGCGGTCCTGTTTGCGGCGGCCTACACGATATGGCCGCTGCTGGAAAAAGGGGGCACATGGGGCAATCTGGCCGACCCAATGAGTTTTGGCCCGGTGCTAAGCCATCTATCCATTGACTGGAGCCCCCAGGAGAAAAACACGCGCTTTTTGCTGCTGGAAGGCTCCTTTCTCGCCAACCGCCTCATCTGGTTCGGCATTTCGCTGGGCCTGCTGGCGTTTACCTACTTCCGGTTTGAGCTCGTTTTGCCGGAAGCGCGTCAAAAACGGAAGCTGAGTCAACCGCCCATAACTGGAGTAGGCCTTCACCATGTACCCCAGAAAGCAGCGCAGGTGCTGCCATCAGCCCGGGGCACGTATGGCGTTGCCACCCAACTCCGTCAGTTAAGCCTGCTCACCGGGAAGTTCTTTCTGCAGCTTGCCAAAAGCAGGGCCGGGCTACCCTTGCTGGTAGCTCTGGCCTTGCTGATAGGCTTTGTACTACCCAACAACCTGGAAGCTAAGGGCGTCCCGCTGCTACCACGCACCGACTTTGTGCTGGAATATCTGCTTGCGCCCTTGGCGCAGCCGGATAAGTTCTGGCCCCTTATTGCTTCGCTTACCATTTTCTACGCCGGCGAGCTGGTGTGGCGCGAGCGGGAAACCGGCCTAAGCGAAATTGCCGACGCCACGTCGGTACCGGAGTGGGTGCTTTTCCTGAGCAGGTTTCTGGCGCTGGGCCTGGTGCTGGTGGTCTGGCTGGCCTTCCTGCTTACGGCCGGCCTGGTAGCGCAACTGGTCATCGGCGGCACTTACCCGGAAATCGGGCTTTATCTGCAAACCTTCTTCGGGCTGCAGTTGGTGGAATGTCTACTTTTCGCCCTGCTGGCCCTGTTCGTGCACGTACTCGTGAACCAGAAGTTTGTGGGGCACTTAGTTGCGCTGCTGGCTTACGGCTCTATTGCCTTCGCTTCCGTTTTAGGTATTGAGCACAAGCTCCTCATCTTTAGCGCTAGTCCAGGCTGGACGTACACCGACATGGCCGGCTTTGGGCCGACGCTGGCGCCTTGGCTGTGGTTTAAAGCCTACTGGATGGCTTGGGCGCTGCTGCTGGCCGTGGTGGCGGTGCTGTTCTGGGTGCGGGGCCGCGACGTAAGCGTTGCCGCTCGGGTACAGCTGGCGCGCCGGCGCTTGCGGGGAACTTTACCCTGGGTAGCCGCGGCAGCCATGGCCGGCATCCTCTTGTTTGGTGGTGTTGTGTTCTATAACACCAACGTGCTGCACAACTATACGTCGGCGGCTGAGGCCGCGGCCCAGCGTGCCACCTACGAGCACCGCTACCGCCGGTACCGGAACGTGCCCCAGCCCCTGCTGACCAGCGTTAACCTGCGGGTAGAAATATACCCTAAGCAGCGGATGGTGGCCATCCAAGGCACGTATTGGCTGGTGAATAACAGCCAAGTAGCCATTGACTCCGTTCACCTGGGAATGGGCGCGGGCGTGGAAACCACCGGAGTCCACTTCAACCAGCCCACCCGGGAATTGCTCCATGATGAGGAACTGGGCCAGCGCATCTATGCCCTAACCCAGCCCCTGCGCCCCGGTGATTCGCTGCGCCTGCACTTTCAGGTGGGCTACCAGGCCAAAGGTTTTTCCAACCACGGAACTGACGCCCAGGTGATGGAAAACGGCAGCAGCTTCCGCAACATGGAGTGGCTGCCCGTCATTGGGTATGCGCCGTACCGGGAGCTGGATGAGGCTGGTGCCCGGAAAGTGCATGATCTGCCGGCCCGGCCCGCCACGGCTTCCCTCTACGACATAGCAGCCCGCCGTTACGCGCCTTTTCCTGAGCAAATCCGCTTCGAGGCCCTGGTGGGAACGGATGCGGGCCAGCAGGTGGTAGCCCCCGGCACCTTGCGCCGGACCTGGACCAAAGCTGGCCGAAGCTACTTTCACTACGCCACAGACGCGCCCATTCGCAATGAATACACTCTTTTCTCCGCCAACTACGCGGTGCTGGAAGGCAAATGGCAAGGTCCATCGGCCAGCCCAGAACAGGCAGTTGCCATTCAGATCTACGCTCCCCCGGGGCTGACAGAAAATCCGGCACGGATGGTTCGGAGCGCCCAGGCGTCGCTGGACTATTACACCAAGGAGTTTGGGCCCTACCCCCACCGGCAGCTTCGCTTTGTGGCCCATCCCAGCTATGCTTTCGGTCACCACGCTGCGCCCATCGACATTACGGCGGAGGAAGGCTTTTTCCTGCTGAACCCGCAGGATGATTCGCGCGGCTTTGACCTGGTAACGGCCGTGGTGGCGCACGAAGTAGCGCACCAATGGTGGGGCAACCAGCTTAAACAAGCCTACGTGGAAGGCGCTGGCCTGATTACCGAAAGCCTGGCGTGGTACTCAGCTATGGGCGTGCTGGAAGATAAATACGGCGCAGAGCACCTTCAGCGGCTGCTGCGTTTTCTGCAGGAAGAAAACGAAACCCCGCGCACCCGCGCCGCCTTGCCCTTGCTCCAGGCCGACGGCTTTTACCAGAACTACCGTAAAGGGCCTTTCGCCCTGTACGCCCTAAGCCAATACATCGGCCGGGACCGGGTAAACGGGGCACTACGGCAGTTGCTGGCCAGGCACCGCCCCGGTACCATCTCTCGGCCCACGTCGCTGGACCTCTACCGGGAGCTGCAGACGGCCACGCCGGACTCCCTCCAACCCCTGCTCCACGACCTGTTCAAGGCCAATACCTTCTGGGAACTAGCAACGGAAGCCGCCAGCGCCAACCAACTCAAACGAGGTGCCTGGCAGGTGACGCTTACCTTGCAGGCTCGCAAGCTGGTAGTAGATAGCACCGGTACCGAGACCAAGCGACCAATGCAGGATTGGGTGGAAATCGGCGTCTTCGCCCCCGTCAAAGCGGGCCAGGAAGAAGGCCAGCAGCTCTATTTGCAAAAGCACTTAATCAAGTCCGGTAGGCAAACCATCGTATTGACGTTACCAGAGCGTCCCGCCAAAGTGAGTGTTGATCCACGTCAGTTGTTGGTTGACTGGAAGCCAACTGACAACTACAGCGTGGTACAATCAAACAGGTAGACATTTGCAAAGCGGAACTGACAACTCTACTTTTTCTCCTTGTTGAATTCCTTATCGCCTCTCTGTCTGCAATGAAGGCTTGTACCACAATAAGAACAGCACGATAAAGCTCGTGCTTATGACCTCGGAGAGCAAAACTCCTGTGAAGTAGAAGCACTTCATACTTTAAAAGTCCGCTGAAGATGTACCAGCGGGCTTTTTTGTCTACTAGGCTTAATAGAACGTCATGCTGCGCGAAGTCGAAGCATCTCTACCGCTTCGTGGAATTACAACCACACTACCAAGATGCTTCGACTTCGCGCAGCATGACACTTACTTTGCAAACTGTGCTGCGCTGCAGGAAGTTTTGCGGGTTGGAGCTACTTGTCGCGGATCATGCGGCAGCCGTAGACGCCGCCGGCGGTTTTGCCAGGGTGAGCCTGCAGCTTCACGACCACGCTGGTTTTGCCTTTGGTAAGGGCGGCGGGCAGGGCGTAGGCCTCCTCGAAGTACTGGCCAGGCTTGTTGTTTTCGAGCACCTGCGTGGCCACTTTCTGGCCATCCACCAGCACGTCGAAGGCGCGGTTGTAGGCGTCGCTGCCCCAGTATTTGATGAGGAGCTGGTGGGTGGCCTTGGGGTCGGTTTTCAGGCGGAAGGCGAAGTAGCCGCCGTCGGTGGCGTGGCGCCACTTGTTGCCGTTGGCGTCGCCGGCCACGGAGTTCTGGCTGGTAAGCTCATGGTCGCGCTCCGGCTGCATTTCCCCGATGCGCAGCTCGTCGGTGGTGCGGGCGGCCAACTCCCGCTGGCGCAGCCGCTCGGCCTCAAACTCGGCCTGGCGGACAGCCCACTGGGCGGGTGTGAACTGGTCCCAATACACGTTGTAGTACTCGTCGTAAACCTGGTAGAACGGCACCAGCCGCACGGGCTGCGGCTGGCTGAGCTGGCTGACTTCAAACGCCACCGCCTGCTGGTCAACCGGCTTCACATAGCTGCTGATTGCGGGTTGGGTGGTAACAAGCACGGGGGCACCTTTCTGCGCGTCGGGGGCCTGCTTTCCGAGCTGACCGGCCAGCAGCCAGGGACCGTAGAGCATAGCCAGGCGCTGCTGGTTGTCGGGCAGGGCTTCGGTGTAGAGACTCTTGGGCAGCACGATTTCCACCTGGTCGCCGGAGCGCCACTTGCGGTTTAGCACTACGTAGCCATCGGCGCCTGCTTTGGCTTCTACTACTTTGCCGTTGAGCCGCAGCTTCAGGCCGCCCGTAGCCCAGCCGGGCTGGCGCAGCTTCAGAGGGAACTTGGTGGCTTTGCGGGCCTGCACGGTCAGGCGCACAGTGTCGGCGGCCGGGAAGCGGGAATCTTGGCGTATTGTCACGCTTTTCTCTTTCCACTGCAGCTCCGAGGGCACGTAGAGGTTCACGTAGAGGCTTTCATCCTGGCCCCGGAAGTAGATGCCTTCCCCGTACTTCACGTGGTTTTCCATGCCCGTGCCGGTGCAGCACCAAAACGACTCGGTGGGCGTGTTGTAGGATTTCTTTCCCCCGGCTACCAGCGGCACAAAGTAGCACATCATGCCCGTTTCCTGGTTTTGGGAGGCCAGAATGTGGTTGTAGAGTCCCCGCTCGTAGTAGTCGGCGAGGGTGGCGGTGGGCTGCCAGGCAAACAGGTGCCGGGTCAGCTTAAGCATGTTGTAGGTGTTGCAGGTTTCGGTGGTTTCCATGTTCAGCCGGTCCGCGAGCTTGTCGGGCGCGCCCAGGTGCTCATGGTCGCTGTTGCCGCCGTTGGCGTAGGAGCGGTGCCGGACAATGGCGTCCCAGAAGAACTCGGACGTCGTTTTCTCGGCAGTATTACCCGTCAGCTCATACTGCTGGGCTGCTCCCAGAATCTTCGGGATCTGGGTGTTGGCATGCTTGCCGGTTAGCTCGTCGCGGCGCTGGGCCAGGGGGCTCAGGATGGCCTGGTGGTTGAAGCGGTAGGAAAGCGTGAGGTACTTTTTGTCGGCGGTGAGGGCGTACACGCTAGCCAGCGCGTCGTTCATGCCTCCGTGCTCACAGGCCAGCATCTGCTGCATCTGGGCTTCGGAGAGGTTGCGCACTTCATCATCTACCCAGTCGGCCAGCTTGATGGCCACGGTTTTGGCCTGCTCGTTGTCGGTGTACAGGTACGCATCTACCAGGCCGGCCAGCACCTTATGCACGGTGTACCAGGGCACCCAGCCGCCGTTCAGGTCGAAGCCGCTGGAGCGGATGTCGCCCCGCTTGATTTCGGCAAACAGCTGGTCTTCCTTCGGGATGCCGCCCACGTAGCCGGTCTGGCGCTTGTCCTGGCACAACGCCAGCTCCTGCACCATGTAGTCGACACGCTGCTTGAACTTCACGTCACCCGTGGAGGCGTACGCCAGCGCACAGGCGGCCAGGTAATGCCCCAGCGAGTGGCCCGAAATGCCCTGGCTTTCCCAGCCCCCGTACTCCTTGCCCTTGGCCGGCAGCCCGGCGTTCTGGCGGAAGCGGGCCAGCAGTCGGTCGGGCTCCAGGTCCAGCAGATAGCGCACGTCGCGCTCCTGCGCCGCCTTAAACGGACTTTCGAGCAGGCGCACGTCGCGTAGCGGAAACGCGTAGGCCTGCACCAGCACCACCGGCTCCACCTTGATTTTGGGGTTGCGCCACTCCGGCGCGTACGACTGCGCCGCCCCGGGCCCAGCCGCCAGCAACAGCGCGGCGCTAGTCAGCAGCCAAGTGGAAACATGTTTGTTTCTCATAGGAAAGCAGCAGAAAGACGTTATTGTGAAGGCATAATTGGTGTCCTGCTGAGCGGAGTCGAAGCATCTTTACCGCTTCGTTGCCATGCTATTGATTAGCTAGCGGTAGAGATGCTTCGACAAGCTCAGCATGACGAGCTGTTTTTCTTTTTCTGGCTTTTCAACTGCCCACGGCTGAACACCAAGGGCCGGTTACGGCGCGGGGGCCACGCCCGCCTTGGTCATGATGACTTTCTGGATGGTACCGTCGGCGTTGTAGTACAGGTAGTCAATGCACACGGAGCGTCGGAAGGAGCCGCCGGCGGGGCCGTTGGCGCCGTTGTGGTAGATGAAGTAGGACTTGCCCTTGAAGTCGAGAATAGCCTGGTGGTTGGTGTTGCTGTTCTCGGCCAGCTCGTTCAGAATGCCCTTGTACTCCCACGGTCCTTCGGGGCTGCGGCTCATAGCATAGGCCAGCTTCTCCGGAAATTCGGTGGCGTAAGAGAGATAGTACCAGTCGCCGCGCTTGTGCACCCAGGGCGCCTCGGTGTAGCTGGGCAGCACAATGGTGTTGATGGGCCCGTCCAGCTCCGTCATATTGGCTTTGAGCTTGGCGTAGTAGCAGCCAGTATTGCCCCAGTACAGATAGGCCTGCCCCGCGTCGTCGATAATAACCGTGGGGTCGATGTCATCAAAGAAGCTGTTCACCTTCGTGGTCATGTCGTTGGTGATGAGCGCCGAGCCGCGGGCATCCCGAAACGGCCCCAGCGGGTTGTCGGCCACGGCCACGCCAATAGCTTTGCCGGGAATAGAGCGGTGGTCGACGGTGGCGTACCAGTAGAACTTGCCGTTGCGCTCCACCACCTGCGAGGCCCAGGCATCGGCGCGGGCCCAGGTGAAGTCCGTCACGCGCAACGGTACGGGGTGCTCGGTCCAGGTCACCATATCCGGGGAGGAGTAGCACAGCCACTCCTTCATCTGGTAGCCTTCCTGTGGAAACGGGGTTTCGTCGTGACCGGTGTAGAGGTACATTTTGCCATCGTGCACCAGCGCGGCCGGGTCGGCCGTGTACTTGTCCCGGATGATGGGGTTGCGGTTGGTAACGGGCGTCACGACCGGCGGCACGAAGGCGTCGGCCTTGTCCTTCTGGCAGGCCGACAGCAGCGCCAGGCCCGTAATCAAAGGCAGGAGCGCGTATTTTTTCATGATGAGAGAAATCATCCGTTGGAGGTAAGCACGCTGACGTTTCAGGCCGACTGTGCAGTTAGTAATACTATTTCTTCACCGCTGAAATCCGGTAGAAGCCCGCGCCATGGCGACGGATGTAAGGCGCAAACTCGCCCGTTACTGGTCCCAGGTTTTTGCCTGCCCATAGGTCGCGCACGGTGCAGGGGCCTTGCAGCCCCAGGCTCTCCAGGGCCACATGGACGCGGCTGGAATCGGCGGGCATGGGCCGGTACGGGTTTTTCGTGAACACCAGGAAGCGCACGGTGCCACCCGTATTCTGCGCGGCCCCGGCCTGGTCGAGGCCCACTTCGCCGCTCAGGCGGGTGAAGCCCGTTGGCAGTTCGTAGGTAATCATAGAGTTGGCGTGCGTGCCAATGCCACTGGTGTAGGTCTTTCCTCCTACCACCAGCGCGCCGCCCGACACGCTTTTGTTGGCCGTCACCTGCCCCCAGCCGGCGGTGGCCTTCTGCCAGGGCAGAGAGCTAAGCGCCACGATTTTCTGCCCATCCGAAAGCGTCAGGTTCAGCCAGTCGGCGTGGTCCCAGGCTATGTCGTCGCCCCCGTCGCTCACGTTCAGGTAGAGCTGGCGCGCCCCGGCAAGGTCGGCGGTAAGCTCCTGGCGGTGGCCAAGTGTCTGGCGCGTAATCGGGCCGCTGGCCCACACGGCCTCGGTTTCGGGCAGCAGCTCCTGGTCCTGGGCGTTGAAGACAGCCAGAAACTTGTCGCCGGTTTTGGGGTCGTCGGCGGTCCAGGCAATCAGGTCGTTCTGGCGGAACAGCTGGCGGTTGCGGGTGCTGCTGCGGTGCACGGCTAGCACTTCGGGGTTGGTGAGCAGGCGCAGGGTAAAGGCGTCGTTGCTGGGCAGGTCGCCGCCGAACATGAGCGGGGAGCGGAAAATGCTCCACAAGGTCATCAGCGTGTACTGCTCGTCGCGGCTGAAGCGCGTCAGCCGGTCGTCGCCGCGCTCGGCCCGGATGCCCAGGCGACCCAGCGGCAGCATATCGGCATCGGGAAAAGCGCCCGGCCCGATGTAGGGCGCCCAGCGGCTGCACACCTCGAAGTGTTCCTTCAGCTGCTCCCAGGAGTCCCAGAAGTCGCCCACGGTGCGCCACATGTTGGCGTGAGCAGCCACGTGGCGGGCTTCGGCAATGGGCGTTTCCCCCGGCGAAGTACTCAGCACCATCTTGCGGCCCGACGTATCAATGGCCCGCCGGATCATCTCTACCTCCGCCTTGTGGTAGGGCGAAGACAAGTCGTCTACTTTCACAAAATCGACGCCCCAGCCGGCGTAGAGCTTGAACAGGGAGTCGTAGTATTCCTGCGCGCCGGGGCGGCCGGCCACCACCGTGTACATATCCCGCAGCCAGCCGGCCTGCCCTTCTTTGGTGTAGATGTCGGCGGCCGTGGCTTTGCTGCCGAGGATGGGCAGCTTGCGCTGCACCGCTACCACCGGCACTCCCCGCATGATGTGGATGCCGAACTTCAGCCCCTTGGCGTGCATATAATCGGCTAGGGGCTTGAAACCCTGGCCGCCAGCTGCCGACGGGAAGCGGTTGGGCGCGGGCACGAAGCGGCCATACTGGTCGATGTTCCAGGCGGGGTCTTTCTCGTTATAGCCGTGGGCGGTGTCGTTGCCCACGTACCAGCGGATATCTACCACCACGTACTCCCAGCCGCTGCTTTTCAGGTTGCGAGCCATGTAGTCGGCATTGGCCTTCACCTCGGCTTCCGTTACGGTGGGGCCGTAGCAGTCCCAGCTGTTCCAGCCCATAGGCGGCGTGGCGGCCCACTGGTGGAAACTGGGGGTGGCGCGCTGGGCCACGGCGGGAATTGCGCCGGTGATGAGCAGCGCGCCGGCCACTGTAGTCAGTAGGTGCCGAAATTGGGGCATAGGCGGGTCCAGAGCTTAGCTAGCAAGTGGTAAAAACGGTGTACTCATCCGGCAACTTCGGTCCTCAGCCTGCCAAAGCCGGGCCGTATGGGCAGGCCCAGCGAAGCACCCCAAACAGAATGAGCATGACGGAGGCTAAATCAGAGGTATGCCACTCAGTCTGCCCTCCTCCCCGTTTGCGCTGCCTCCCGAAAGAATGGTTAGCAAAGCTGATAAATTTTCTTTCGATTCACAATCGATTGTGTTTATATAATTCTTACTTTAGGCTCTCATTCCTGACTTGGTGGCGGTAAACGTAGGCGGCCGGATTATCCCAGTCCGGCTTTGCTGCTTGCAGCCTTCCCAGCCGTCCTTTTCGCGCTTTCCTGGTTACCTGGCTCAAGTAGCCCATCCTTTTCAGCCTTACCACAATCGTTTGTGAAAGGTATTTGAGTCGCTCTTTTCCGTCGCCTTCACTTTTTTCTTAACAACTCACTTCTCACTTTTTCACCTCCTCAACGCATGAAAAAATCTGTACTCCTTGGTGCCCTGGCTACGCTTAGCCTGCTGGGCGCAAGCCACCGGACGCTGGCCCAGGCCCAGACGCTGGTAGACGGCGGCACGTACAAAATCACCCACTTCGGCAAGGTAGACCCCACCTCAAAATCGCCGCTCTGCCTCGACGTAGACTTCGACTCGAAAGAGGCCGGGGCCAGCATCGGGCAGTGGGTCGACAACGGCTTCGATGCCCAGCGCTTTGTGCTGGAAGCGCAAACCGACGGCTCCTACAAAATACGCCACATGGGCACTACCATGTATGTGCAGCCGGTGGGATTGGCCACGGCCGCCGGCACCAAAATCGAGCAGAACGTTTCCTCCGACAGCGACGCCCAGCGCTGGCTGATTACCAACACCGGCAACGACCTGTTTGAGCTGATGCTGAAGGCAACTAAAGACGCCGCCAAGCCGCAGGTGTTGGAAGTGGGCTTTGCCAGTGACGTTCCGGGCGCCCGGGTCAACCTCTGGGACGACACCGACTTCGCTGAAGCCCAGCGCTGGCAGTTCACGCTGATTGCCAGCCCCACGGCTAACCGGAAAACCAACCCCGCCGAGTTGAACGCCGAGGTATACCCCAATCCCCTCGGCCGCCACCAGGCCCTGTCGGTGAAAGTGACCACGGCCCGGGGCGGAGCCGCCGAGGTAGAGCTACTGGATGTACTGGGCCACAGAGTGCTCCGCCAGCCAGCTACTCTGCGGGCCGGCCACAACACGGTAAGCCTGAGCCGCCAGCCGCTGGCTGCCGGTATCTACATCCTGCGCGTGAGCCAGGGCAACTACATCCAGCAAACCCGTATTGTGCAGCAGTAGTTACACCTGTGCCGGCCGCTATATGCTGGCCGGGTTCTGCTAAAAATGAAAGGGCCGGTTCCTGAGAACCGGCCCTTTTGTTGTGACGCGTCCCTGCGTTTGGGCCGATGGAGAGGTGCCTGCGTACGTTTCATCGCGGAACGACTGGAGCGGTGCCGACCAGATAAAGCCACTTCATCAACCGAAAGCCAGCGGAGCTGACGACGAGAGGCAACCGGGCGTTCCGGCACTTCTATATCTGCCCCCTACCGCGTTTTCGCAATGCACGATAAGGATACCTGGTTGCAGCAGGGGCAGGTATTCAAACAGGGTTCCGGCCATTACTGGTTTGGAGAAAGCACGTAGCGTTAGCCGGACTAAACACGGGCAAAATAAAAGAGTGAGTATCTGACCGCGCACAGCTTGCAAAACCAGCCCCTTACCTCTGGTTTTGCCGCCCAACGGTCAGCACTCACTCTTTTTCCCACCAGTACGTAGTTGGCTACCAACCGGTAGCGCAGATTTACTTTTTCCCCGCTACCCGCAGCACCGTGAACGAGTTGGGTGCCAGCGTGTAATCAAAGATAGCCGATGACACCTTGAACTCCGACTCTTTGGGGGCCACATTTGTAGGCTGCTCCAGGGTATTTTGGGTCTGCAGGTCGGGGCTGGCCAGGACAGTGGCTTTGCCGGTTTTGCCCAGCTTTTTGGCCCCGGCCAAATTTACTTTCACCGTGCGGGCTTCGGGCGAGTAGTTCACCAGCTTCACCACCACTTCGCCGGTGCCGTTGTCGGCCACGGCACTCACGAACAGGTTATCCTGGCCGTTTTTGGCATTGCCGGGCAGCTGCACGGGCAGAATAGTAGTGCCTTTATTCAGGGCGTACAGCTTCTGCACGTAGTAGTTGGTGGTGCCGTAGGAGTTCAGGTTGTCGAACCAGATCATGTTGGGCGTCCACTGCCAAGCATCCACGTGGGCCAGCATGGGCGCGTAGGAAGCCATACCGACCACGTCGGCATTGCGCTCCAGGCCCGTCATGAAGGCAGCTTCGGAGAGGGCGCAGTCCCAGTTGTTTTTGTTGTCGGGCGAGCCGATGGCCACGCTTTGCGCCGCGTACTCGCCGGCAAAAATCTTGGGGCCTTTGCGGGAGTACTTGTCGTAACGGTCGGCGTGCTCCCGGAACCACTCGGGCTTGGCGTAGTAGTGCTCATCCACGTACTCGGCGTTCAGCTCACCCAGACGCTTGCTGGCTTTCTCAAACAGCTCCCCGTCGGGGCTCGGGCCGGCGCTGCTCACGATCTGGATGTTGGGGTACTTGGCCTTCACGGCCTTGGCAAACGGCTCATAGCGCTCCAGGTACTGGGGGCCCCACTGCTCGTTGCCGATACCAATCATCTTGAGGTTGAACGGGGCCGGGTGGCCCATAGCCACGCGCTTGGCGCCCCAGGGGCTAGTAGCCGGGCCATTGGCAAACTCAATTAGATCAATGGCATCCTGAATGAACGTATCCAGGGTCGGGTCGCCGGTGTTGGGGTCGTTGCCGGCGTTGGGGCCGCCGGCGGTGCTGCTCATCGGGGCCAGCTCAGCCGAGTTGAACTGACAGGCCATGCCCACGTTCAGGATGGGCAGGGGCTCGGCGCCAATGTCTTCGGACAGCTGGAAATACTCAAAGAAACCCAACCCGAAGGATTGGTAGTAGTCGGGCGTGGAGCGGTGCTTGAACTCCATGTTCCAGCGGTTGATGAGCGGCTCCCGGGAAGCCACGTCGCCAATGGTTTTCTTCCACTGGTACCGCTCGGCCAGGGTGCGGCCCTCCACAATGCAGCCGCCGGGAAAGCGCAGAAAGCCGGGCTGCATGTCTTTCAGCAGCTGCACCAGGTCGGGGCGCAGGCCGTTGGGGCGGTTGTTCCAGGTGTCTTTCGGAAACAGCGAAACCACGTCCACGTCCACGGTGCCGGCGCCGTCCAGCGTAATTTTCAGGTGGGCTTTGGCGTCGGTGGCCGAGGGCTTAATGGGCAAGGAATACTTCTTCCACTCACTCGTCAGGCCCGAAACCTGGGCCTGGGCCAGGGGCTGGCCTTTCTCGCTTTCCAGCGTCACCGTCAGGCTGTTCACGCTGCCGGGGCCTTTGCGGGCGTAGAGCGAGAACGTGTACTCGGCGTTCTGCTTCACGCCCATGCCGCGGAAGCCTTCGTTCACCATGCCCGCATCGGGGCCGGCCACGCGGGCGTTCAGCCGCACGAAGTGGCGGTTGGTAGCGCTAATGGGCTGCTGGGTGAGTACGGCGTAGGTTTCGAGGCCGGCCCCGCCGCGCAGGGCCTTCCACCCTACCAGATGCTCATCGGTTTCAAACGACTTGTTTTTGACGAGCTCGGGGTATAGCCCACCGTCGGCGGCGAAGTTGATGTCCTCGAAAAACAAGCCATACATGTTTTTCGACACGGCCCCGCCGGGTTTATTTACCTGCACCGTGATGGTGGCGGGAGCAGCGGTTTGGGCAGCGGCGGGCAGCCAGCTCAGCCCCGTGAGGCCAGCGGCCAGCAAGCGTACGCGAAAGGTGGGAAGTGGAAGCATCAGGAAAAGGAGTTACCAGAATTTGACGTAGAGCGCCGTGAGCAGCAGCATGGTGATGACGATGAGCGTCATCGTCTGCCGGCTCACGCGGAACATACCGGGGTTGAGGTCAATGGCCTTGGCGTTGATAGCCGGGCCAGCGAGGCTGGTGCCAATCATCAGCACCATGGTGATGGCGAAGGACAGGCCCATGCAGATGAGGAAGGGAATTTCAAACTCGCCCTTGCCATTGGGGAAGGCCGTGTAGAGCAGGGTTTCGCGGCCCAGCACCGCGGGAGCGTACTCGTTGAAGAATACCGATAGCGCAAAGCCCGCCAGGATGCCCACGATGCCGGCGGTAGCCGTGGTGCGCTTCCAGAACATGCCCAGCAGGAACACCGCCAGAATACCGGGCGAAATGAAGCCCGTGTACTTCTGAATGAACTGGAACCCGCCTTCGCCGCCGATGCCCAGCAAGTCCTTCCAGGTGAAGGCCACGCTCAGAACTACCGCCGCCAGAATGGTGAGGCGGCCTACCCACACCTGCTTTTTCTCCGAAGCCTCTGGGGCCAAGTAGCGCTTGTAGATGTCGAGGGTGAAGATGGTGGAAATGGAGTTTACCTTACCGGCCAGCGAAGCCACAATGGCGGCCGTGAGGGCGGCCATCGACAAGCCTTTCAGGCCGTTGGGCAGGAAGGAAAGAATGGCGGAGTAGGCATTGTCGGAGTTGAAGGAACCGGTGGAGGCCATTTCGGCCTGCAGGCTACCGTTCTTGTAGAGCACGTAGGCGGCAATGCCGGGCAGCATCACAATCACGGGCATCATCAGCTTGAGAATACCAGCGAACAGGATGCCGGTGCGGGCCGTGTGCAGGTCGGCACCCAGGGCGCGCTGGGTAATGTACTGGTTGCAGCCCCAGTAGTTGAGGTTCACAATCCACTGGCCGGCCAGGTACATAGCAATGCCGGGCAGGGCCAAGTACTTATCTACCTCCGGCTGCGGGGTGGCATCGGTGGGCTTGGGGAAAATCATGTGGAAGTGGTCGGGGGCCTTTTCCATAAGGGCCGTGAAGCCCGAGAAAGCGCCGCCGCCGAGGCCGAACTTGGTGCTTACCAAACTCAGAGCAATGTAAGTCGTGACGAGGCCACCTACCACCAGCACTACCACCTGCACCACGTCGGTGTAGCCGACCACCTTCATGCCGCCAATGGAAATGAGCAGGGAGAAAATGGCCAGCAGGATGATGATGGTGTGGAAAGAGTCGCCGCCAATGAGGTTGCTGAGCGCCAGGGCGCCCAGGTACAGAATGGAGGTGAGGTTAACCAGCACGTACAGGAACAGCCAGAAAATGCTCATGATCAAGCTGAGCGTGGAGTTGTAGCGCTGCTCCAGAAACTGCGGCATCGTGAAGATCTTGTTCTTCAGGTACACCGGCATAAAGAACACGGCCACGATGATGAGCACCACGGCCGCCACCCACTCGTAGGCCGCTACCGCCACCCCTACTTTGAAGCCGGAGCCCGACATGCCGATGAACTGCTCGGCCGAGATGTTGGAGGCAATCATGGAGGCGCCAATGGCCCACCACGTCAGGGAGCCTTCGGCCAGGAAGTAGTCTTTGGTGCTTTGCTCGGCCTTCTGCTTGCTCTTGTAGATGTAGAACCCGTAGGCCGAAACCCCGATCAGGTACACGAAGAAGACGAGCAGGTCTAGCGTCGTAAGGTTATTGCTCATGAGGAGAGGTGAAAAAGGATAGAGGTTGAGAGCCGGAAGATAGGCCGCACACGTTTGCTGCGGGCTATGCTGCCGCCAGTAATTGCAGAGCCGGCCCGCAGCCCGGCCCCGCAATTACTGCTGCTGCCCCTACCGCTGGCTGAAGGCCACGTCGTTGTAGCGCAGCTCGTTTTTGAAGGTGCGCAGCTTGGTTTCGTCGTCGATGATGACGTACTCGATGCCCGCCATTTCGGCAAAGTCTTCGAGGTACTCGGCCGTCAGGTTCTGGCTGTAGCCGGTGTGGTGGGCGCCGCCCGCCAGAATCCAGGCCGCCGCGCCGGTGCTCAGGTCGGGCTTCACTTTCCAGAGCACGCGGGCCACGGGCAGCTTGGGCAGATCCTGCTCGGGCGCTACGGCTTCCACCTCATTCACCACCAGCCGGAACCGGTGACCCAGGTCAACGATGGTAGCATTCAGGGCCGGACCGGCCGGGCAGTTGAACACCAGGCGGGCCGGGTCGGCCTTGCCGCCAATGCCCAGCGGGTGCACTTCTACCTTGGCTTTGCCCTCGGCGATGGTAGGGCAGATTTCCAGCATATGGGAGCCCAGCACCAGCTCGTTGCCGGGCTGGAAGTGGTAGGTGTAGTCTTCCATGAAGGAGTTGCCGCCGGGCAGGCCCGCGCCCATCACCTTCATGGCCCGCACCAGGGCCGAGGTTTTCCAGTCGCCCTCCCCGCCGAAGCCGTAGCCCTCCGCCATCAGACGCTGGGTGGCAATGCCGGGCAGCTGAGCCATGCCGTGCAAATCCTCGAAGGTATCCGTAAAGCCAATAGCGCCGGTATCCTGCAGGAACTTGCGCATGCCCACTTCAATGCGGGCCGCCTCGCGCAGACTTTCGCGCTGGTCGCCGCCTTCTTTGAGGGAGTCGCCCAACTCGTATTCCTGCTCATAAGTAGCCAGCAGCTCGTTTACCTGCTCGTCGGTGGCAGCGTTAATCACCGCTACCAGGTCGCCGATGCCGTAGGTGTTTACTGAGTAGCCAAACTTCAGCTCGGCTTCTACTTTGTCACCCTCGGTCACGGCCACGTAGCGCATGTTGTCGCCGAAGCGCACGATGCGGGCGCCCTGCCAGTCGGCCCAGGCGCAGGCGGCGCGGGCCCAGATGCTGAGACGCTCCTGCACATCGGCACTCTGCCAGTGACCCACCACCACTTTGCGCTTCACCTTCAGGCGCGCCCCAATGAAGCCAAACTCCCGGTCGCCGTGCGCCGACTGGTTGGTGTTCATGAAGTCCATGTCGATGTCGGCCCACGGAATGTCGCGGTTGAACTGGGTGTGCAGGTGGGCCAGCGGCTTCTGCAGAATCTTCAGGCCGTTGATCCACATTTTGGCTGGCGAGAAGGTGTGCATCCAGGCAATCAGCCCCACGCAGCCTGGCGTGGTGTTGGCTTCCTGTACCAGTTTGGTAATGCCGTCCGGGCCAGTTAGTACCGGCTTATACACAATCTTGATGGGCAGGGCCGAGCCCAGGGCTTCGGCAATCTGCTGGGAATGCTGCGCCACCTGCTCCAGGGTTTCGGGGCCGTAGAGGTGCTGGCTGCCGGTGATAAACCAGGCTTCGTAGTGGGAAAGGTCAATCATGGTCGGGATGAAGTATCGTGGGAATGTTTGGTCCTGCTGAGCTTGTCGGCTGGCTAATCAATTACCATAGCAACGAAGCGGTAGAGATGCTTCGACTCCGCTCAGCATGACACGTTCATTGAGCTTTCTAGCGCTGGCCGTAGTAGGAGTTGGCGCCGTGCTTGCGCTCGTAGTGCTTTTGGATGAGGGCTTGCTTGAGGCGGGGCACATCGGGGCGGAGGGTGCAGCTGAGGTAGGCCATGCGGGCTACTTCTTCCAGCACGGCGCTGTTGTACACCGCTTTTTCAACCGTTTCTCCCCAGGTAAAGGGGGCGTGGTTGCTGAGCAGTACCATCTCCACTTCCTTGGGCGAGAGGCCGCGCTTTTCAAACTCGTTGATGATCTGCCAGCCGGTCTGGTGCTCGTAGTTACCGGCAATCATGGCATCATCCATGGGCGGGGCGCAGGGTACATCGGCCGTGAGGTGGTCGGCGTGGGTAGTGCCCAGGATGGGAATATCCAGCTGAGCCTGGGCCCAGGCGGTAGCGTAGGTGGAGTGCGTGTGCACAATGCCCCCGATTTCGGGCCAGTGCCGGAACAGCACCGCGTGGGTTTTGGTATCCGACGAGGGCCGGCCGGAGCCTTCCACGGTGTTGGCGTCGAAGTCCACAATCACGATGTCCTCAGGCCGCAGCGTATCGTAGGGTACGCCGCTGGGCTTGATGGCAAATACGCCCTTGTCGCGGTCTACCACGCTGGCGTTGCCGAAGGTGAACAGCACCAGCCCGAGCTTGGGCAGCTGCATGTTGGCTTCGTAGCACGCCTGTTTCAGGTCCTGGTACTGGCTCATGCGGTTTGCTCGGCTAGAGAAGGTTCAACCACGGAAGCTTCGCGCTTGGTCTGGCTTTCCACAAACTGGCCTAAGGCCTGGTACTGCTCGTAGCGGGCCTGGTAGTCGGCCACGCGGGCGGGGTTAGGCTCATAGGTTTCGGCAAAGCCGCTGCCCATGACCTTTTGCGCCGTCAGCACATCGGCGTGGACGCCGGCGGCCACGGCCGCGTACATGGCCGAGCCCAGGGCCGGCGCCTGCTCCGACTTGGCAATCTTGATGGGGCGGTTGAGCACGTCGGCCAGGGTCTGCATCACGAACTGTGACTTTTTGGCCACCCCTCCGATGCCGATAACCTGCTTGATGGGAATGCCCTCCTGCTCAAAGCGCTCCACAATCATTTTGGAGCCGTAGCAGATGGCCTCTACCAGCGCCCGGAAAATCTGCGGGGCCGAGGTACCCATCGTCAGGTTCACCAAAGCGCCTTTCAGGGCCTGGTTGGCGTCGGGCGTGCGGCGGCCGTTCACCCAGTCCAGCGCCAGCACCTGCGACTCGGCGGGGTCCACCGCGGCGGCGGCTTTGGTCAGCTCTACCAGCAGCTTGTCGCTCAGCTCTTCGCGCAGGGCTTCCTGCTGCTCGGCCGTAAGCGTGCCCGACTGCGGCAGCAACGCCTGCAGGGGCCACTCCACCAGCTGCCGGAACCAGGCCAGCAAATCACCAAATGCCGACTGACCCGCTTCCAACCCCAGCATGCCGGGAATCACGGAGCCATCCACCTGTCCGCAGATGCCTTGCACCAGCTTGCTGCCAACTTCGGCGGTTGGAGCCACCACAATATCGCAGGTGCTGGTGCCCATCACCTTCACCATGGAATAGGCTTCGATTTCGCCCGCTACCGCGCCGGCGTGGGCATCGAAGGAACCCACAGCTACTACCGTGTTGGTTGTCAGGCCCAAACGGGCCGCCCATTCCTCCGAAAGATGACCGGCAATTTCGTCGGCCGTATAGGTTTCTCCGAACAATCGATTGCGCAATTCACCCAAAGAAGGTTCGAGGTAGTTCAGAAACTGCGCGGAGGGCAGGCCGCCCCAGCTTTCGTGCCACATGGCTTTATGGCCGGCGGCGCAGCGGCTGCGCTTAAACGTAGCCAGGTCCTGGCCAGTAAGCAGCAGCGTTACCCAGTCGCAGTGCTCCATCCAGGAGTGTGCAGCCTGGGCTACGGCGGCGTCTTCGCGCGTCACGTGCATGATCTTGGCCCAAAACCACTCGGAGGAGTAAATGCCGCCCTCAAATTTGGTGTAGTCCTCGCCGCCCCAGGTGCGGGCTTTGTGGTTGATTTCGGCGGCCTCGTCTAGGGCCGTGTGGTCTTTCCAGAGCACGAACATGGCGTTGGGGTTGTCCTCGAAGCCGGGCTTGAGGGCCAGGGAAACGCCGTGCTCATCCACCGCGCCGGGCGTGGAGCCGGTGGTATCTACGGCTATGCCCACAATCTGCTCGGCGGGCACGTGCTGGGCTACGCGGCGGATGCTGGCTTCCAGCCCTTCAATGTAGTCGAGGGGGTGCTGGCGGAACTGGTTGCGGGCGGGGTTGCAGTACTGCAGCTTTTTCCAGCGGGCGTAGTAGTGCACGGCCTGCGCCACTTCGGCGCCGGTGCGGGCATTGACCAGCAGCGCCCGCACGGAATCAGTGCCATAGTCGACGCCAATGACGTAGGCGTCGGCGCCCGGCGTGGCAGTTTGAGAGTTTTCCACGGGAGAAATGAATGTGCTAATGTGCGGGAATGTGCTAGTATGCTAATGAGAAGGTGAGGTTGACCTACCAAATGCAGTACCGGGGTTTCTGGCGCAGATGGGGTGTCAAACTCATTTCCCCCTATTTCCGAATGCCAAACTGGTAGCTGGTGGAGGACTTGAGCGTGTCGCCGGGCTTGAGGATGGTGCTCGGGAACTTGGGCTGGTTGGGCGAATCGGGGAAGTGCTGGGTTTCCAGGCAGAAGCCCGCGTGCTTGCCGTACACGGTGCCGCCCTTGCCGGTAAGGGTGCCATCGAGGAAGTTGCCGGTGTAGAACTGGATGCCAGGTTCGGTGGTGGTTACCGTCATGGTGCGGCCGGTGGCGGGCTCATACACCGTAGCTGCGGCGTGGAGGCCGCTGGTTTGATTGAGCACCCAGTTGTGGTCGTAGCCGCCGGGCACCTGGGCAATTCGCTCCCCAATGGCGTGGGGCGTGGTAAAGTCGAAGGGCGTGCCTTTCACCGGGCGCAACTCCCCGGTCGGAATCAGGCCGGCGTCTACTACGGTGTAGCGGTCGGCGGGCAGGGTCACCTCGTGGCCCAGAATATCCTTGCCAGCGCCGTGGTTGAGGTTGAAGTAGGCGTGGTTGGTGAGGTTGACGGGTGTGGCCTTGTCGGTGGTGGCCGAGTAGTCGATTTTCAGCGCGTCGTCGTTCGTGAGCGTGTACACGACCGTCACCTGCAGATTGCCGGGGTAGCCCTCCTCGCCGTCCTTGCTCAGGTAGGTGAGCTTGAGCGTTTGGCCCTCGGCCGAGGAACCGGGCTCGGCCTGCCAGATTACCTGGTCGAAGCCCTTGTTGCCGCCGTGCAGGGTGTTGGCCCCGTTGTTTTTGGCCAGCGTGTATTCCTTGCCGTCGAGGGTGAATTTTCCGGCTTTGATGCGGTTGCCGTAGCGCCCGATCAGGGCCCCGAAGTAGGGATTCGACTTGCGGAAAGCCGGGCTCTGGTAGCCGCTTACGTCGTCGAACCCCAGCACCACGTCGCCGAGCTTGCCATCTTTGTCAGGCACCAGCAGACTGGTGAGCGTACCACCAAAGTTGGTAATGGTCGCCTTCAGGCCGTGGGCATTGGTAAGCGTGAAGAGCTGCACCTCGGTGCCGTCAGTGGTTTTGCCAAAAGAAGCGGAAGCAGGCACAGCGGCAGCAGCGGTTTGGGTGGAATCGGAGGAGGTAGCGGTGGTTTCGGCAGCTGAGCCAGCCGGCTTTTGCTGCTCACAGGCGGTAGCGGCCAGCAGCGTAGCCAAGCCGCCTACCAGCAGCCCAAAAGAGGAAGAACGTACCATTACGGGAACAGTCAGGTGGGAGTTAGATGCGTGGGAGGTCGGCTGGGCAACCGGGAAGTCATCCCCTTTTCTGATTGGGCCGGCAAGCGCCGGGCTGGGGGCTGAATCTGGCAACCAAAGTAGAAATTATAATTGGTTTACACAATCGTTTGTGTTTTTTTATCCGCTTTTTTTCTTCCTCTGCTGCTCTTTTCCGGTTTTCAAAATGCATAGTTATGCAAGTGACCAGAGGAAATTCCCCTGGCCACTTGCTCACCCGCCGCTTGGGTTTGCAGCCCCAGAGCGGCTCCGCTCTCCCTCTCCTGCCTTGCTTTACTACGGAAGGCTTAGTGCACCACCAGGGTTTGCGAAAACTGGCGCACTCCCTGCCGCACCCGCACCAGATACAAGCCGGGCGCCAGGGACGTAGCCACCTGCTGCCGGGCCTGCGGGCGCTCCAGCGTTTGCCGCACTACAGCCTGCCCTTGCAGATTGAATAGTTCTACTGTCACGGCCGTAGAGGCGCGCAGCTCTCCTAGATCCAGGGTAAAGCCCGTGCGGGCCGTCGGCACCGGGAAGATGCTCACGCCCGGCAGTTTCTGGCCGGCTTTGGCGGCGGTGCTCACATCCGGGGTGGCTACCACCCACCGCTGCGCGGCCGCTCCGGTGTAGTTGGCCAGGGCCAGCTGGGTGCCGGCAGTAGTAGCGCCCCCCGGCACGCCAATCACGCGGTTGCCGTTCAGAGCCGACCACACAAACGTTCCGTCGGCCGCCCGGTCCAGGTGAAACTGCTGGCAGCCCTGGGTTTTATACGCGTCCAATTGTAGAAGGGCCCCGGCTTCTTCGGCGCAGTTAGCCACCCCGGCCGTCAGCCCCCCCTGGGCACTGGTGATTTTATAGTCGCCGTTGCCCAGAGCCGTTAGGTCCCAAAGCTGGCAGCTCAGGCCGGAGGCCACATTTTGCTCCACGGCCTTCCCGGCTTCCCCGGAGCAGTTCAGGGTATTCCATACTAAGGCGCTGGATTGGTTCTTAATGGTATAACGGCCGGGGGCTACCCAGTTACGGCTTACGCTGGGCCAGCCGGTGGCACTCCAGGTAAGCTGGGCCAGCCCCAGCTTGGGCGCCCCGTTGTCGTAAGAATCGTAGTAATGGTGGGAGAAATACGTTACGCCGTTTTCCTCCAGCAGCCCCGCGTGGCCCGGCCCCACAAAGCGCCCCGAGGAAGCCAGCACCGTAGTGCCGCCATTCTGATTGAGGTTAACGCCGTTCTGATCCAGAAACGGGCCGGTCGGCGAAGTAGAGCGGCCCACCAGAATAACATACGTGCTGCTCACGCCCCGGCAGCAGGCCCCCCGGTTGAAGAACATGTAGTAATAGTTGCCGTGCTTGGTCAGGAAGGCGGCTTCGGGGTCGCCGTTTACTACCGAAAACTGCGTGGTGGATGGGCCATTGATGGGTTTGCCGGTGGAGGGGTCCAACTCCAGCACGCGCAGCCCGCTCCAGTAGGAGCCGTAGCTAAACCACACTTTCCCGTCGCTGTCTTTAAACAATGCGGGGTCAATGGCATTCACGTTGCTGCCCGCGTTGGTCGAAATTACCTCGCCCTGATCAACCCATTTGTAGTTGGGGCTGGTCGGGTCGAGCGTCACGTTAGTAACCAGGCCAATGGCCGACACGCTGGAGCCGAACGTGGAGCAGGAGTAGTACAAATAGTACTTGCCGTTCATGTAAATGCAATCCGGCGCCCAGAAGGTCCCTTGAAAACCAGGCACTTTGCTGTTGATCCACCCTGGGTAAGCTTTGTTGGGGAACACCGCTCGGGGCCCCGGCTGCCAGTTCACCAGATCGGTGGAATAGAGGCTGTAGATACCATCGCCCGTAGCGAAGGTCCAGTACGTGTTGCCTTCCTTGATGATGGTGGAAGGGTCGTGTACGCCGGTGAGGCCCTGCAGCGCCAAGACAGGCCGCACGCCAACCAGCAATAATAGCAGGAAGGCCAACCGGCACCAGCCGGGTATCCAATGAAAAGTACGCATACGCTTAAGGAAAATAATCAGAAGAAATTACCCCGGAGGCGGGGCCTACTCGCCGCTGGGTTTAACCAGGGGCGTGTTGATGGGAACGGGGCTGCCGAAATTAGGCGTACCATCGGCATTCCAGGTAAACTTTTGCATCCGGGGGCTGCGCTTATCAAAGCATCCTTCGCCTGGATTGGCATTAGCGTGGTACACCAGCCAGTTTTCCGTCCCGTCTTTCGATACGAAAAAGCCGTTGTGGCCCGGGGCATAGGCGCGGCTGCCTGCGTTCTTGGAAAACACCGGCTTGTCGGATTTGTGCCAGGAGGCCGGCAGCATAGGATCCGCCGTGGCCGAGGTGGTGAGCAGGCCCAGGGAATAGTCATCGGTGCCGCAGAAGCTGGCCGAGTACACCAGAAAGGTTTTGTCGGCGTGCTTGAGGATTTCGGGACCTTCGTTTACGTAAGGTGGCCCCACGGTTTCCCAGCTGTACTCGGGGTGGGAAAGCTCTACCCGCGGCCCCTCCAGTGTCCAGGGGTTGCTCATCTTCGAAATGTAGAGGCGCTGTACTCCGTCCTGCCCATTGTGGCCCGACCAGATGAAGTACCGGTTGCCGTTCTGCTCCAGCACGGTGCCATCAATAGCCCAGAAGTCTTCCGTGGGATTGAAAATCCGGCCTTTATTCGTCCAAGTACCCTGGGTAGGATCGGGACTGGCGTTTTCCAGCACCCAGGTGCGCTGGCGGCCCAGGTCGCTGCCCTCGGGGCCAGCGGAGTAGTAGATGTACCACTTCCCGTCAAAGAAATATAGCTCGGGTGCCCACAGGTTGCCGGAGGCCGGTCCCGAGGCGGGAGGCCGCCAGGCAATGGTGCTGGCAGCATACGCCAGGTCGCTCATCTTCGCCGTTTTCCAGATGCGCAGGTCGTTATAGGCCGTGTGCATGTAGTAATAGTAGCCGTCGCGCTGGGCTACCCAGGGGTCGGCGCCCACGGGCAGCAGCGGATTGGTGAAGGTGTTGGCCGGGGCGGGGGGCGCGGGCGCAGGCGGCGCGGGGTCGGGGCCGCCGCAGCTCAGCACCAGGGCCAGTACAGCCAGGGGCGCCCCGCGCCACCAGCTCCCGGTACCCATCAGCCAGGAAGAAGTTAGAAAAGCCATAAGCAGGAAGCCGGCGACCCCACGCGGGGCCGCCGGCCGTAGCAGCGTTAGTAGCCCGGGTTTTGCTTTACGCCCGGGTCAATGTCGATGTCGCGCTGCGGAATGGGCAGCAGCTTGGAAATGCCGAGGCGGAAGTTGACGAAATCCACGTCGCGGGACTTCAGCTCGTCGATGCCGGCCTGGTCGTCCATCAGGCCCCAGCGCAGGATGTCAAACCAGCGCGTGCCTTCGCCGGCCAGTTCCTTGGCCCGCTCACTACGAATCAGCTGGCGCAGCTGGGCCTGGGTGTAGCTGCCCGTGAGGGGGGCCAGGTCGACGCGCCGGCGCACCTGGTTTACCAGTGGCAGTGCGGCGGCCAGCTGGTTAAGCTCAGTGAGGGCTTCGGCCTGCATCAGCAGTACATCGGCGTAGCGAATTACGCGGTGGTTGATGCCGGAGGTGAAGTTCTCGTTGGTGCGGGTACGGTCGTTGAGGTACTTGCGCCAGTACTGCTGGTTGGGGTTCCAGTTCCACTCGCCAAACGTCTTGCCGTAGAACCGGTCGGGGTTGCCGGCGTGAATGATGCTAATGTCCCGGCGCGGGTCAATCAGGTGCTTGGTGGTGCTGCCCGGGGCAAACGACACCGTGGAATCGGTGTAGGCCTCCAGCAGCCAGCGCCGGGGCTGCACGTCGGCAAACGTAGGACCGGGAGGGCCGAAGAAGTTGGGCCGGTCGTGGCTTTCGGAAGCGGAAGCGTTGTCCTGCCCCTGCCCTACTTCCAGCACGGCACCGGTAAACTGCACCTCAAACAACGACTCGCTGTTGTTCTCATTGGTATCGGTGAAGTTGTCGAGGTAGTTGGAAACGAGGGCAAACTGGCCGCTGTTGATAATTTCCGTAAACAGGGCCGATGCTTCGGTGTACTTACGCTGGTGCATGTACACCTTGGCCAGCAGGGCCTGGGCCCCACCTTTGGGCACGCGGCCTTTGTCGGCGGCCCCGTAGGTCACAGGCAGGTCGGGAATAGCGGCCTGCAGGTCAGCAATAATCTGGGCTTCCGTCTGGGCGGGCGTGGCCTGCACGGCCCGGGTGGTAACCACGGGCTCGTCCACAATCAGGGGCACGTTGCCGAAGAAGTACACCAGGTCGTAGTACGAGAGGGCGCGCACAAAGCGGGCTTCGGCCAGCAGCCGCTTTTTCAATGTCTCGTCCATGCTGATACCGGGCACGTTGTTCAGCACCTGGTTGGTGCGGTAAATCGTGCGGTAGTAGTCATTCCAGGCAAAGGAGGAGATGAAGAAGTTGTTGTCAGGGGTGATGAAGCGCGTGAAGTTGGCCAGCTCCACGAAGGGGCTTTGGCTGTACGACTCATCGGAGCGGTGGGCCATGAAGTGCCAGCTGCGGTAGTAGCAGGCAAACTGCTGCAAACCCGAGTAGCAGGCAAACACCCCTTTTACGGCATCGTCCTGGGTTTTCCAGAACTGAGAAGTTGAGGGCGCGTTGGGGTTGGTTTTATCCAGGAGGTCTTTCTCGCAGCCCGTTGTCAGGAACAGGCTGCCGGCCAGCACAAGGGTGGCTACTTTATGGAGTTTCATATCGGAAGCAAAAGCGGTAAGGTGGGGGAAGCGCTCAGCAGCACGTTCCGGGTCAGATTAGAAGTTCACCTGCAGGCCGCCGGTGAAGCTGCGCACATTCGGGTAAGCGCTGTCGTCGACGCCCCGGTTGAAGAAGTTAGTTCCGGTGATTTCTGGATCGAATCCCGTGTACTTGGTGAAGGTGAACAGGTTACGGGCCGTTACGTACAGCCGCACGCTGCCTAGGCTGGGTACCCGGCTAGTGAGCAGTTTGGGAACAGTGTAACCCAGCTGCACGTTTTTCACGCGCAGGTAAGACCCATCTTCCAGCCACCGCGTGGTGTTGAACATGGCATTGGAAGCGGCGGCCTCGCCCAGGGCGCCGGCGCCGCCGCCCTGCAGCAGGCGCGGCGTGGTCGTCGAGGGGTTTTCAGCCGTCCAGGGCGTTACGTCGGCGTTGTAGTTGTTGGGGCCGTTGTAGCTTTCCAGGGCGCGACGGGCCGTGTTATAAATCTTGTTGCCCGTCACCGACTGCAGGAACACTGACAGGTCAAAGCCTTTGTAGCCCGCATTCAGGTTCAGGCCCATCTGCAGCTTGGGAATAGCCTTCCCGGCGAAGACACGGTCGGCATTATCAATTTTGCCGTCGTCATTCACGTCCTTGTAGCGCACGTCGCCAGCCGAGGCATAGGGCTGAATTACTTTGCCCGCGGAGTTTTTGTAGTTATTCACTTCCTCCTGCGACTGGAAGATGCCGTCGAAGGGAATCAGATAAAACTCTCCCAGCGACGACCCCTCTTCGGTGCGCGTTACGCCTTCGCCGCCGCCAATAACCTGGCCTTTAACCGGCACCGCCGTAATCTCGTTCTTGATGGTGGTAAGCGTAAAGTTGGCTCCGTAAGTGAAGTCAGCTTTGTTTTGTTGATAGCCCAACTCCAGCTCAAAGCCGCGGTTTTCAATATTGCCGGCATTCTGGAACAATGGCTCGCCGAAGTGGCCCAGATAAGTAGGTACCTGCACCGGCGCCAGGGCCTTGCGGGTTTCGGCAATGTAGTAATCGGCCGAGAAGTTGAGGCGGCCGTCGAGCAGGCTCAGGTCCAGTCCGGCGTCCTTGGTGTAGCGTTCCTCCCACTGGATGTCAGGGCTGGACAGGGCCAGCTGAGCTGAGCCGTTCACGATGCGCTGGTCGGTACCAATGACGTAGTTCACGTTCTGCCCTACAATGGGCGTGGTCAGGTAGTTACCGCCGTAGTTACCGAACAGGCCGTCGTTGCCATTCACGCCGTAGCTGGCGCGCAGCTTCAGGTTACTAATTACGGGGCGCAGGCCTTCAAAAAAAATTTCCTCGCTAATGCGCCAGCCCAGTGAGCCTGCTCCAAAATTGGCCCAACGGTTGCGGAGCGCAAATTTCGAGGAGCCGTCGCGGCGGAAGCTGGCCGAAACCAGGTAGCGGTTTTTGTAGTCGTAGGTAGCCTGGGTGAAGAAGGAGCGGCGGGCATTCTCGGTAGAAATGCCCGAAATCACGCCCTTCTCCTGTCCCGCGCTCAACTCGAAGTAATACTGTGGTATGGTAGTAAAGCCCTGGGTCTGGGCACTCACGTTGTGCTGGCGGTAAGCCTGCTCGGAGTAGCCGCCCAACACGTTCACGTTGTGGTCGCCGAAGCTTTTGTTAAAGTTCAGCGTGTTTTCCGCCATCATGAACAAGTCATACCCTAGAAACTCCGACAAAGAAGCCGTGTTAATGCGGGTGTTCTGGCGGATGATACCGGCCTTCTGAGCATCGGCGTTGCTGTAGGTGTGGCCGTCGAGGGCTAAGTTAAGTCGGTACGTCAGGAAGTCGAAAATGCTGAAATCCGCGCTGATGCTGCCGGCCAGGCGGTTGTCGGCCTGGGTACGGCGCAGCAGCTCCTGGGCGCCAATAGGGTTGGTGGCAAACGTGTTCAGGATGGGCGAGCCGGTACCATAGCCGCCTTCATTGGCCGCGTCGTACACCGGAATGCTCGGAATCATGGTGAGCACGTCGATGAAAGGAGCCCCGTTGAGCAGGGTTACATCCAGGTGGGTGAACTGGGCGTTTTGCTGGAGCTTGAAGCGGCCCCGGCTCAGGCCCGAGTTCAGACGCAGGCTGTAGCGCTTAAAGTCGGGGCCCTTCACTATGCCCTCCTGGTGGAAGTACTCCCCGGAAATCAGGAAGTTGGTCGTGGCTTTGTCGCCCGTGCTGCCGCCCGAGAATGTGAGGTTGTAATCTTCCAAAGTACCGGTCTGGAAAAACTCATCCTGCCAGTCGGTATCGATGTTGGGGTTGAAAGCTCCACCCGGTCCTTTCACGGCCCCGGCCAAGCTGTTTTGGCCGTTGTTGAGGGGGTCGAGGCCGGCGTTGGCGTAGGCCACTACGGCGCGGTCGGCCCACTCGCTAGCGTTGGTCAGGTTGTAGCGCTTGTACACGTTATCCACCCCGCGGTAGCTGTTAAAGCTAATAGCCGGGGCGCCCGACTTGCCTTTCTTGGTGGTAATCAGAATAACGCCGTTGGCCCCCTGCGACCCGTAAACGGCCGTGGAGGAAGCGTCTTTCAGGACCGTAAGGGAGGCAATGTCGTTAGGGTTCAGGTCGCGGATGTTTGCCGTCCAGAGCCCGTCAATTACGTACAGCGGGCCGCTGACCGCGTTGCCCAGGGTGCCAATACCGCGAATGGTAATTACAGGCGCATCGCCGGGACCACCGGAGCCCTGCACCTGCACGCCAGCCACACGCCCCTGCAGGGCCTGGGTGGCCGTAGCCACCGGCGACTTAGTAGCTTCCCTCACATCCAGGCTGCTCACGGCGCTGGTTACGTTCTGGCGGTCCTGCGTGAGGTAGCCCACCACGACTACTTCACTCAGGGCATTCACGTCTTCTACCAGCGTCACGTTTAGGTCAGTTACTGTCCCCGTGCTGCCTGCTGGTACCACTACTTCCTTGCGCACATACCCAATGTACGTAAACAGGAGGGTGCTGCCGGATGGCGCGGAAATGACAAATGACCCATCGGAGTTGGTCGACGTACCGTTGGTTGTCCCTTTTACCAGCACCGTCACGCCTGGTAGCGGGTCACCGTTCTCCTGCGTCACCCGGCCGCTCACCGTTAAGTCGGCCAGCCGCAGCCCGAGGCTACTGGTGTCCGGCCGGTGGGCTGCCTGAGCCGTTGCGCTCAGCAGCGCCAGGGGAGCACAGAACAGGAGTGCCGGTAGCGTTAGCCGGCGCGCAAGGGGTATGGGCTTTTTCATAAGGGAAGAAATGTGGGAATTTTTATTGACAACACAAACGATTGTGTTTTTGATACTTTCACAATCGTTTGTGTAAGAAGGCAAAAAAAAGAGGGGTTCATGCGGCCCTCGCCCTGGTTGTGGGCAATGGACCTTGTTTCCGCTTCTGCAACAGGTTAGCAGAACTATTGTTGGCTGGGAAACACGGCAAGGTTAACAAATTTGTCACAGATAACCAACAGCGCACTTCCGTTTTATGACGATAAATTTTAAAACCGTCTTCATCTACATAAACGATAATGTAAATATTACGCCGAAATCCTTTGCGGCAAGTGGTTTTGCGTGCCTCCTGCTCTGTTCAAAAAGGCCGACTAAGTGTAGCTCCTTAAGCCGTTCAAGGCTATACAGCCTACTTGGTCTTCCAGCCTAACGTTCGGCCAACAGAGGAATGGGACACTCCTATGACCTCTTACCGAACTAAACCCGTAACGGGAAGTTAGTATAGTCCCACCACTTACCGCCTGGCCATGAACATTCTGCTTACCGGTGCCAACGGCTACATTGGTCAGCGGCTGCTGCCCCTGCTGGTGCAGGCCGGCCACCAAGTCACGTGCCTCGTGCGCGATGCGCGCCGCGTGACCATGCCCGAAGCGGTGCGCCAGCAGGTGCGCGTAGTGCAGGGCGACCTGCTGCGGCCCGATTCTTTGGTTGATCTGCCGCTGGACGTGGAGGCGGCCTACTACCTGGTGCACTCCATGAGCGGGCACGACAAAGACTTTTTCCGCCTGGAGCAGGAATCGGCCCACAACTTCGCGCAATACCTCAACCGCACCACGGCCCGGCAGGTGGTCTATCTTTCTGGCATTGCCAACGACCGCGCCCTGAGCGTGCACCTTCGCTCCCGCAAGGCCGTGGAAAAGGTGCTGCGCAAGCAGGCCCGCGCCCTGCTCACGGTCCTGCGGGCCAGCATCATTATCGGGTCAGGGTCGGCCTCGTTTGAAATCATCCGGGACCTGGTAGAGAAACTACCGGTGATGGTGACGCCGCGCTGGCTGAACTCACGCTGTCAGCCCCTGGGCATCCGCGACGTGATGCACTACCTGCTGGCCGTGCTCGACAACCCCGCTTGCCAGGGCCGCTCCTTTGATGTGGGCGGGCCGGATGTGCTGACCTACCGGCAAATGCTGCTGGAGCTGGCCCACGTTCGGGGCTACCGTCGCTATATTTTTACGGTGCCCGTACTCACCCCCCGCCTTTCCTCCTGGTGGCTGTATTTGGTTACCAGCACTACCTTTTCGCTGGCCCAAAGCCTGGTAGAAAGCCTACGCAACGACACCATCGTGGACCCGGCCCGCAGCATTGAGGCGGTAGTGCCCCACGCTTGCATGCCCTACCGCGCCGCCGTGGAGCTGGCCTACCAGCGCATCGAGCAGAACGAAGTGGTGAGCAGCTGGAGCGACGCCCTGAGCAGCGGAGTGATGCCTCCGGCCTACATGGACCACATTCAGCTGCCCCGGCATGGTATTCTGCAGGACTGCCGACGCCTGCGCTTCCGGCGCGACCCGGAGGCCGTGCGCCGCAATGTGTGGCAGATTGGCGGGCAGCGGGGCTGGTATAAAGTAGACTGGCTGTGGCGGGTGCGCGGGCTCCTGGATAAGCTGGTGGGCGGTGTGGGCCTGCGCCGGGGCCGCCGCTCCCCCACCGACCTGCGCGCCGGCGACCCGCTCGACTTCTGGCGCGTGCTGGTAGCCGACCGTACCGCCCGCCGCCTACTGCTCTACGCCGAAATGAAGCTACCCGGCGAGGCCTGGCTGCAGTTCCAGATAATACCGAATGACGACGGCACCCACACCCTGGAGCAGTTGGCCGTGTTTCGGCCTCGGGGCCTAGCTGGGCGTCTGTACTGGTACTCGCTGGTGCCTTTCCACGCCATCATTTTCCGGGGTATGGTGGAGAATATAGTGGAGTACACTGGTCCACCCGCTCGTGCCTTACCCACCCCACCGGCGCCACAGCCAGAGCAGCGCGCTTAGCAGCAAACTCACCAGCAGCATTGACACTATAGGCGCGTAGAATCGAAACCCCGGCCGCTCCACCCGAATATCACCAGGCAGGTGGCCAAACCAGCCCAGCAGCCGGCCCCCGCCCAACCACAGAAACGCACCCAAAAGCACGAGGGAAAGGCCGAGGAGGACGAGGATTTTACCGAGTTGGGGAGGCATAGCTATTTTTTTGTTCGGCGTTCTTTCTGCAGTCGGCTTATTTCTCGTGAGTGTAGCTGACCTAAGAAATTATATAAGGTGTACAATGAATGGGTGCCGGCCATCCCGTAATCCCATTGTATCTGCTTTTGATGAGTTGGATAGTAAAAAGTTAGTTCTACTTTCTGCCTATCGTATCCCCACAAATAATACTTCGACTTCAAGGCAGACACGCATAAGTAACTTAGCCGCCGTTGCAATGTATCTAGTTGCCCCGCGCTGAGTTGGTAACGAAACTCACGAATTGCCAGCGAATCACCACTCACCCGCTGAGTGCCAGTCGCCCAACCCGAAGCTCTATCTATTTCTAAGTCATAACCGGCCAGCCCCTCACTTGGCGGGCCACCTCTCCGGTATTTATACCCAATACGCAAAGGCAACTGTTTCTGGGGGCTAGGTGCGTAATCAACAAAAGCTCCGAGTTGGTACATGAGCGTATACTTCCAGTGCTGCCGCTTAACACCGCGACGCTTCTGAGATGCCGATACCCATGAAGTTGCCTTGCCGTGAATGACTGGAATAGTACCTCGTTTAGCTGGTTTATATGCTTGGCACCATCTCCTTGAACCACGCATCTGTAAATCAATAACCTCTGGTTTATCGATTCCCCGGTTTAGCACAGCTAAGTACCCACTATCAACCCCATTTAGCAGTAAATCCAACTTTTTGTCCCCATCCAAATCAGCTAAGACCCACGCAGCTGGAATAGCAGTACTGGTTCCCGCGCAATATTCTTGGAGGCCTTCCTGCGTAGTATCTAACTTGACATTGCCTAAAGATGGCAATGCAAGGCTATTCATGAACCTCTCTACTTCTTTAGCTGAGTGCACTGCTTCAAGTTGCTGACCATAAGTAAGCGTAGTCTGCCCTGTGCTTACACTTGCGAAGCAGAGCCACATTCCTACCGTAAAAAGCAGTGGTGCACGCATCACCCCTGCCCGAAAATCGGCTCGATACGGCCTTCCGGCGTCACTTGCAGCACGGCTTCGTAGCGGTTGCCGGTTTTGCTGGACACGAACCCGCGGATGACGCCGGTTTTGCCTTTGCGCAGCAGCTGGTTCATTTGGGCGTCGGAAAGGGTTTTGCCGCCCCACTCGAAGGGCACGCGGAACTGGCAGTCTTCGCGGAAGCGGGAGCAGCCCCAGGCACTTTTGCCGCGCAGCATCTGGCCCAGGCGGCACACCGGGCAGGGAATCTGGCCAGGGTCGGAGGGCGTGGTGGGCTTGCTTTCGGCGGCGCGCACCAGTTCCAGGATGCGCTGGGGCGTGAGGCGAATGGCAGCCCCGAACTTTTGCCCGGCGTCGTCCAGGAAGCCCTGCATTACCTGGGTGCGGCCTTTTTTGAGCAGGTCGCCCACTTGCTTGTCGGTGAGCTTTTTGCCCTCGAACTCCGGAGGCAGGCGAAACTGGCAGCCTTCCTTCCAGCGCGAGCAGCCCAGGGCCGTTTTGCCGCGCAGCACGTGGCCGCCTCCGCAAGCCGGGCACGGCCCCAGCGCCCCCGGAACGGCGGGCGTAGGCGCGGCTTTGGGCGCACTGGCCTTGGCGCCCACAGCGGCTTTCTGGCCGGTGAGGTCGGCCAGCTCGGGCTTGTGGATGCTGATGCCGCGGCCGGAGCCGTCTTGCTTTACTTCCTGCACCATTTCGCGCACCAGCCCCTTCAGCTCGTTCAGAAACTGCTCGGGCTCCAGCTGGCCGCCTTCAATCTGGCGCAGCTTCCGCTCCCACTGCCCCGTCAGCTCCGCCGATTTGAGCGTGGGGTTGCGGATCAGGCCAATCAGCTCCACGCCGGTGGCAGTGGGCACTACTTTCTTTTTGTCGCGGCGGATGTAGCCGCGCTTGAACAGGGTTTCGATGATGGCCGCCCGCGTAGAAGGGCGGCCGATGCCGTTTTCCTTCATGGCCTGGCGCAGCTCCTCGTCGTCTACGTTGCGGCCGGCGGTTTCCATGCCGCGTAGCAGCATGGCCTCGGAATACTCGCGCGGGGGCTGGGTCATCTTGGAGTCCAGGCGGGGCTTGTGAGGGCCACTTTCGCCTTTCTCGAAGCTGGGCAGCACGGTGTTTACCACGTCATCGTCGCCCTCGCCAGCGGCTTTGGGAGCGGAGGGCGCCTGCTGCTTTTCCGGGTCGCCGTAGACGATGCGCCAGCCGGGGTTGAGGATCTGGCGGCCCCGCACCCGGAAGGTGCGGCCAGCCGCGTCGGCGGTTACTGTCGTGTTAGAGACTTCGCAGTCGGGGTAGAAAGCGGCCAGGAAGCGGCGCACGATGATGTCGTATACGCTTTGCTCGTGGTGGCCCAAGCCACCCGCGCTGGCCCCGGTAGGAATGATGGCGTGGTGGTCGGTGACTTTGTTGTTGTTGAAGACCTTGGGACTCTTCTTGATTTTGGCGGCCAGCAGCGGGGCGGTGAGGCCCGCGTAGGCCCCCAGCCCACGCATGATGCCGGCAATTTTGGGGTACTGGTCGTCGGGCAGGAAGGTGGTATCCACGCGGGGGTAGCTCACCACTTTCTTTTCGTAGAGGCCTTGCACGGTTTTAAGCGTGTCCTCGGCCGAGAGGCCCAGCTGGTTGTTGCACTGCACCTGCAGGGAGGTCAGGTCAAACAGGGCAGGCGGGCTTTCCAGGGCCTTCTTGATTTCGACGTTGGTTACCATCAGGGGCACGTCCTTCACGGCGGCCATGGCGGCATCGGCTTCTTCCTGGGTTACAAAGTAGCCGCGGGCTTTCAGGCGGGCCTTTTCGTCGGGCTCATCATCGTCCTTGCCTTTCTTTACGGGCGCTACGTGGCTGAACATCGTGCCCCGGTACTCGGTGCGCAGCACCCAGTAAGGCTCGGGCCGGAAGTTCTGGATTTCGTGGTAGCGGTCCACCAGCAAGGCCAGCGTGGGCGTTTGCACCCGCCCGATGCTGAGCACCTGCCGCTGCCCGGGCGCGTACTTGAGCGTGAACAGGCGCGTGGCGTTCAGGCCCAGCAGCCAGTCGCCCACGGCGCGGCTTTTGCCGGCCTGGTAGAGCTTCTCAAACTCGGCCCCGTCGCGCAGGTTGGCAAAGCCCTGGCGGATGGCCTCCTCGGTGAGCGACGATATCCAGAGGCGCTTGATGGGCTTGCGGTACTTGGCCTCCAGCAGTACCCAGCGCTGGATGACCTCCCCTTCCTGCCCGGCGTCGCCGCAGTTGATGACTTCCTCGGCCGAGGCCAGCAGGTTCTTGATGACGTTGAACTGGCGCACCACCCCGTCGTCGCGGCGCATAAGCTTAATGCCGAAGTTCTCGGGCAGCATGGGCAGGTCGTGGATGCTCCAACGCTTCCACTCGGGGCGGTAGTCTTCGGGCTCGCGCAGCTGGCAGAAGTGCCCAAACGTCCAGGTAACCTGGTAACCGTTGCCCTCGAAGTAGCCATCCATTTTGCGGCTGGCGCCCAGCACGTGGGCAATTTCGCGGGCTACGCTGGGCTTTTCGGCAATGCAGACTTTCAACTCTCGGGGTTCTCTCTCGTGGATGATAGCACCGGCACCAGGCCGGCAGGGAATCAACAAAGATACGCCGCGAAAAGGTCGTTTGGACTGCCCCAACGTCACCAAGCTACACCGATGTATTGCTAAACAAAACGTCTAGCTTAGTGGCCCCTACTTGTATGACTATGTCGTTTCGCTGGCTATTCGCTGTTTTGCTTATTGGTACCGCTTGCAGCCAGGATGGTGCCCGGACCCCAGAAAATTCGACTGCCGCCCCAAGCTCCTCCGATACACTGGCGACAACGCCCTCGGCAGCACCACCAGCGCCAGTAGCCGCCGAGGCTGATGAGAAAACCGTCAAAAAGCCGTACGACCTCACGCAGCCTATCGATTCGGCGGGACTGCGTGCCTGCCAGCTTTTGCCCGCCGATGAAAGCCGGCAGGATTCTTCCCTCCAGATCTATCTGGCAAACCTCAACCGCATTGTTGAGGCGCGGGATGCGCAGGGGCTACTGGCCTTAGTCGACACCAATACCGTTTCGAGCTACGGAGGGGGCGAATACGGGTCCCGCGATTTTGCTCGTACCTGGGAGCTGCACCGGGGCACGGCTTCGCCCATCTGGCCCAAGCTTCGGCGGATTCTGGCGCTAGGCGGTGTATTCACGCAGGGCGACGAAGGTCGCGAGTTCCGCCTGCCTTACGCCCAAGCCACTGAGCGCATCAGTTGCGCAAATGGCGCTGACTGGTATACCGCGGCCGTATGCCTGAAGCCCGCCACGGAAGTACACGTGCAAGCCTCGGCCGCATCAGCAGTGCGGGCGCATTTACCCTACAGCGTGGTGAACGTGGATGAGGAACAGGATGCGGGTAGAAACTGGGCAGAGCTGTATTGTCCGAACAAGCCTAATTCCAGCTGCGCGAGTTGGGTGCGCGTCTCCGATATGCGCAACCGCCCGCTCGGCTACGTCCGCACAGCCGACCTCTGCTTCACCGTCGATTACAAGCTGAGCCTGGTGCTTAAGTCGCCCGGCCACTGGCGCATTGCAGCCTACGCCCCCTTCGACTAAAGCCATTAGGTAAGTTATTTCGGCCTGTACGCGCGTACCATTGGCATTTCGGCAGCCAGGAGGGCTTGGTACGCGCGTACTATGACCGTCCAGGCCCCAAAATGCCATAGTACGCGCGTACCAAGCCTATTTCAGGACCAAGATGCCCGCTGTACGCGCGTACCATGCCCGTTTCAGCAGCAAAATGCTAATGGTACGCGCGTACCACGGCCTCTTTGCTACAGAGTGGCTTTCCCCGCTACTGAGGTGGTAGCAACTCCTTCGGCGACTTGCCTCCCGACTTTGAAATCAACGCCCGGCTTAAATCGAAAAAGGCGGCGGCGCGCCTGGGGTTTTCATAGTAGGTGAGCAGCAGCAGGGCGTAGGCGCGGAACAGCTGGCGGCAGGTGGCCTCGCGACCGTCGTGGAGGTCAGTGCGGCCGGTCTTGGTGTCCTTCTGGGCACCATCGGCGCGCTGGAGGGCGCCTTTGAGGGCCTTGTGCAGGGCGGCGCCCTCCTCGCGCAAGGCTACCGGAAACACGGCGGCGCGGGCCGCCAGGGCATTCAGAAACGCGGTAAAGGCCTCGAGCACGGTGGCCTGGCTGCTGCCGGTGAGGCCGCTGCGGCCCCGGGGGAAAATGGCTTCCAGGTCGGCCGATCCTTCGTCGTAGGCGGGGTTCACGTACTTACGCTCCACGCGCTTCACGTAGCCCTTGAAATCGGTAAGGGCCTGAGCCACCGTTAGGGTGGCTTCCTTGCCAGCCCCGGAAAGCTGCCCGCTGTGGGCGGCTTGGTAAGCGGTGAGGGCGGCCTCAAGGGCCGTAATAAGGTCTTTGAAGGTGGTGGCGGCCTCGGGGGCTTTGCGCAGGGCGGCCAGCGTGAAGGCCGCCATGTCGCCAAACTCGGCGCGGTTCAGCCGCAGGTTGAGAAAGAAATTATCGAATCGGGATTGGTATTTGGCCATCGGGCAGGCATAAAGGAGTGAATAAATAACCGGGGTCCGGGCGTTGGAGCCGGGAAAGAAATATAGCCGTATTCTCATAATAAAATACTACCCGCCCGGCTCCCCGACTATGTGCACGCAGCCATAGTTCTGAACCTGGGGGTGTAGGGGGTGGCTTTTCTCGTTGCGGGCGCCCGTAGTAGTGACTCTTTCCAAGGTGGCGCGAAGCATATGGCATTGAGCGTAGCCTGGGAGGTGGTGGCCCGGCAGGCGCAGCCGGGTGGGCTTCTGCTGGCTAGCACCACCCCGCTGATTGCTTTACCAAGGCGCCCAAATAACGTGCGAACAGAACACAAAAAAGGCGCCCCGTATCCACGAGGCGCCTTCTTTATTGGAGGTCAAAACCGACCTACGAGTTCTTCTTGTGCTTGGCCTTGATTTTGGCGTCGCCCATTTTGGTTTTCTGCTTCACGTCGGCGTCAGCGGGGGCGGTTACCTCGGTTTTGGCGGGGTTGGCCGCGGCGGCCGTGGTGGCGCCTCCTTCCCGGATTTCGCCTACCAAGGATATCATCACCTGGCCCGAGGCCGAGTTGGAGTCGATGGTCAGGACTTTGTTCTGCATGCCCATTTTGCCGGCCGAGTTGAATTTGGCGGTGATGGTGCCGGTTTTGCCGGGCATCACGGGCTCCCGCGTCCACTCGGGGGTGGTGCAGCCGCAACTGGCCTGGATGTTGGAAATAACCAGGGGCGCCGTGCCGGTGTTTTTGAACGTAAACGTGTGGTCGACCACGTCGCCGGGCTTAATCACGCCGAAGTCATACTTCATTTCGGCAAACTGGATTTGCGGACCAGCGGCCTGCGTGGTAGCAGCCGGCGTAGTTTGCGCCTGCGCGGCGGCACCGCCCAGCATCAGCGACAGGGCCAGAACAAGGACTTTTTTCATGACTGGGAAGTTGAAAAGGTAGGTGATAGTCAAAAGTAAGCGTTTACGTTTTAGCTGCTGGCTTATAGCTGTTAGCTGACAGCTTTTTTGTGGAGCAAACCACTTAGCTCAGCCGGAAGTTCGGCCAGAGCCGCAGCCAATCAATAATAAGGCCATTCAGTAGGTCGAGCTAACAGCTAACAGCTTTTTACTCCGCCAGCAGCTTCTGGTTGAAGTTCAGCAGGAACAGCCGCTCGGCGGCCCGCGTGATGGCCGTGTAAAGCCAGCGCGCAAACTCGGAGTTCACCATCTCATCCTTCAGGAAGCCATGGTCGACGAAGACGGCCTGCCACTGCCCGCCCTGGGCCTTGTGGCAGGTGAGGGCGTAGGCAAACTTCACCTGCAGGGCATTCAGGAACGGGTCTTTGCGCAACGCGGCCGAGCGGTCTTTCTTCAGGGCAATATCGGCGTAATCCTCGCTCACGGCGTCGTAGAGGGCCTTGCTGCGGTCGGCGGGCAGGGCGGGGCTTTCGGTGTACAGGGTGTCGAGCAGGAGCTTTACTTCCAGGTCGGGCTCGTCGGGGTAGTCGACGAGGCGGACACGGGCATCGGCAAAGCGGAAGCCGAACTCCTCGGTGCGCCGGATGATCTTGACGACCTGCACAAAGTCGCCGTTGGCCAGAAACCCGATTTCCGAGTCCTTGGGCAGCCAGAAGTAGTTGTTGCGCACCACCATCAGGTAGTCGCCCGACTCGATTTCGTCCTCGGCATCGAAGAGAATGCGCCGGATAAACTGGTTGTACTGGTTGGCGTTCTTGTTGGAGCGGCAGATGATGGTGGTATTCTCGTGCCCGAAGTTCTTGTAGGCCCAGCGCAGCCCGTCTTCCAGCTTGTCGCCGCCCATGGAAAAGATATCAGGGTAGCCTTTGGTGAAGAAGGTGATTTTGGGCTGCTCCTCACGTAGCTCCTCGCGTAGCACCGTGGCATTCATCAGAATCCCCGAGGACTCGGCCTGACGCATCACCTGGCGCAGCTCCACCGACTGCACGTGGGCCCGGAAGCGGTGGGCCAGCAGTTCGGGGTCGAGGGCGGGGCTGAGCAGCTGGCCCACGGGCGGCAGCTGGGCCGTGTCGCCGATGAGCAGCAGGCGGTTTGTCGGCTTCTCGAACACGTAGCCCATCAAATCATCCAACAGGCCGTTTTCGCCGAAGGCCTTTTCGTCAGAAATCATGGAGGCCTCATCCACGATGTAGAGCATGTCGGCGGTGCGGTTTACCTGCCGCTGAAACGACAGCCGCTCGGAGGGCGTGCCGCTGGTTTGCCGGTAGATTTTCTTGTGGATGGTGCTGGCCGGCACGCCCGAGTAAGTGCTCATTACTTTGGCAGCGCGGCCGGTGGGCGCCATGAGGGTGTACTTGCGCTGGCGGTGGTGCAGCCACTGCACTAAGGCGCTGACCACAGTGGTTTTGCCCGTACCCGCGTAGCCGCGCAGCACAAAGGCCTTGCGCCCCGGCAGCTCGTCGCGCAGAAAGGCATCGAGCTGTTGAAACAGCTGGGCCTGGTCGGGCGTGGGCTCGTAGGGGAAAAAGTCGCGGACGGAAGGAAGGCGGAGTGAGAGCATAAGGAGGATTCCAGTAACAAAGCTAAGCCCGTTTCAGGTCCCTAGCTTGCCTGATGTTGTGGCGGCAGCGGCACTGCTTCCAGCGTCGGTCGGTAGTTGCTTCCGGTGAAACCTACCCTTGTGTTTCCACCACGGCCATGGTAGCCGAGGCTTTGGCAATCAGCTTCTCATCGGCCCACACTTCGGCCTCGCAGAAGTACAGGCGGCGACCAGGCTTGAGGACCCACCCCACGGCGCGGAGCTTTTCACCCACGCCGGGGCGCATGTAAGTGGTTTTCAACTCGGCCGTTACCAGACTCTGGTTTTCCGGAGCCAGGGTAACGGCGGCAAAGCCTGCTACCAGATCGGCCAGCGTAGCCACTAGGCCCCCGTGCGCAAAGCCGCCGTGCTGCTGGTGGTGCTGCTCCATCACTACCTCTGCCTCCACCCGGCCTAGCTCAATGCGCGTGAGGTTGGCGCCGATGTGGTGCATGAAATGCTGGCGCTTCAGCCGACGACGGATGCGGGTTTCCAGCGCGTCGGCCGTGGTTGCCTGGGAAGGTTCGGGAGGTGTCATGGAGGGCAAAGGTACCGCCCAAATAGTCCTGAACCGCAGAGTTGCGTACCTTAAACCCGACTACCGCCCTACTGCTATGGAACCCAAGCTTTACATTCTCTCCGGCGCCCTCGGGCTGGCCCTGGCCGCGTGCAGCGGCTTCCGGGTGTTTGTCCCGCTGCTGGCCGCCAACCTGGCTTACCTCACGGGCTTCCTGGCGCCGTCGCCGGGCTTCGCGTGGCTGGGCACCTGGGCGGCGTTTGGCGTACTGGCTACCGCCACGGTGGCCGAAATGCTGGCTTACTACGTACCCGTCGTAGATAATTTCCTGGATACCCTCACTACCCCGGCTTCCTTCATTGCCGGCACCTTGCTCATGACCTCGGCCTTGCCCGAGCTGGACCCTATGCTGCGCTGGGGGCTGGGTATTTTAGTAGGTGGGGGCACGGCGGGCCTCATCCAGACGGGCACTTCCCTGCTGCGGGCGGGCTCTACCGTCACCACCGGCGGCCTGGGCAACCCCGTGCTGGCCACCGCCGAAAACCTGCTGGCCGTGGTAGGCTCGGTGCTGGGCCTGCTGCTGCCGGTGCTGGTAGCCGTGGCCGCCCTCGGCTTCGTAGTGTACCTTGCGGTGCGGCTGTTGCGCCGGGGGCGCCGCCTGCTGGCTCCCCGCCGCCCCGCCCAACCCTGATTTCTGCCTTCTTTCCCCAAACCACCTATGGCTGATCTTTCCCCTAACTTCGCGGCGGCCTTGCTGCAACCCTACGCCGGCCAAGTGCGTGTGCGGGTGGGCGGCCTGCTGCTGCGCCAAAATGCCGTACTGCTGGCTGCGCATCGGGGCCTGCTGCCCGATGGTATTCCGTTCTGGTCGCCGCCCGGGGGGGGCTGGCAGTTTGGGGAGTCCATCCACGAGGCGCTGCGGCGGGAGTTTCGGGAAGAAACAGGCTTAGAGGTGACGGTGGGACGCTTTCTGCACGTGCACGAGTTCCGCCGCGGGGAGCTACAGGCCCTGGAGCTGTTCTTTGAAGTTACCCCGGCTGATGATACCGCCGAAGCCAAGCTGGGCCTCGACCCCGAGCACGCCCGCGACGCCCAGCTGCTCACCAAGCTGGCCTACTTCACCCCGCGCCAGCTGGGCGCCTTCGACCCGCAGCAGCTGCATCCCCTGCTGCGCCACATCCTCAGCCCCGACGACGTGTTCATCCCCCAGGTAATCTTCGATAAAGCACAGCGGCGCTAAGAGCCCGGCAGTTTTTCACTGGCTGAATAAAGATGTGCTGCTTGGGTGTGTCTGCTGGCGGCTAGAACTCCGAGGGGTTTGTACCTTTAGGGGCCCCTTTTCTTTCCGCCTCACCTTTTGCCCGTGCCCGATTCTCTGTACACCGCCTCCGCCCACGCCGCCCTGCCGCGCCTGCGTGATGAGACGCTGGACCCGGACCAGTTAGCTGCCTATAACCTCTACCTTTCGGTGGGCGCCGCGGGCCTGCGCGTGGGCGTCGCCGATGTGCGGCGCAACAAGTTTGTCCTTCTCGAAGATTACGCGCCCCAGCCAGATCGGCCGCTGCCCGAGCAGTTGCGAGGGCTGGCCGGGCAACATGATCTGGTAGGGCAGGCTGGCTGGAATCAGGTGCGCCTGGCCGTGCAGAACCGGCACTTCACTCTCCTGCCCGCGCCCTTGTTTCGTGAGGGCGACGAGGCTACTTACCTGCAACTGCATCATACCCCCGATGCCCTGCAGGAGGTGGTGCGCTACTATCCCCACCCGGCCCGGGATATGGTGAACGTATTCGCGGCCGACCGGCAGGTTGCCGAGTGGTTTGCCCAGGTATACCCTACGGGCAAGTTGCTCCATCATACCAGTGCCTTGCTCGAAGGGCTGGTACACCAGAGTGACCGGGGTGCCCCGCGCCGGCTCTACGTGAGCATCAGCGCGCAACAAGTCACCCTCATCGTCATTCGCGACAAGAAGCCGGAGTTCTGCAACGTGTTCACGTTTGCCACCCCGGAGGACCTCATCTACTACATCATCCTAGTGATGCAGGAGCTGCAACTCAACCCCGACCAGGATCCGGTGATTGTGTGGGGCGACCTGCTGCACGACTCGGCTCTGTTCACCATCCTGCGCAAGTACGTTCGCAACATTCGCTTCGGCAACCGCCCCTACGACCTGGGCTACAGCTACCGCCTCAACGACGTGTTCGAGTACCGTTATTTCGATTTGTTCAGCCTACACCTCTGTGGATGATTGGGTGCACGAGTCACTAATGCTGCCTGACTTATTCACGCACTCATTCATTCGTTCCTTCACATAGTCACCGTATGCGCATTGCCCTGTTTCCCGGCTCTTTCGACCCCTTCACCAATGGTCATCTTGACGTGGTACGCCGGGGCGCTGACTTGTTCGACCAGATTATCATTGCCATCGGCAACAACAGCAGCAAAACGCGCTACCTGCCCGTGGAGCAAATGGTAACGCTCATTGAACAGGTATTTGCGGATGAGCCGCGCGTGTCGGTGCAGTCCTACAAAGGCCTCACCGCCGACTTCGCCCGGGAGGTTGGGGCCCGCTATTTGCTGCGGGGCTTGCGCAACACCACCGATTTTGAATACGAAAACACCATTGCGCAGGCCAACCGCCATGTAAATCCGGCCCTGGAAACCGTGTTCCTTATCACCTCTCCTACCCTGGCCGCCATTAGCAGCACTATCATCCGCGAAATCCACCGCTTTGGCGGTAACATCGACGATTTCGTACCCTTCCAGCTACCGGCCCCCGCCCAGCAATGAGGTAGCGCCAACACGCAACCGGGCGGCCCTAGCAAGAGCCGCCCGGTTGCGTGTTGGCCGCAGATTACCTGCTATTTGCGACGAGGTATTACCCGTATGCCTTTTACTTTATTGCTTTCCGGTCCCCCATCCGAAATCGGCATAACAATGTAGTCGGGGCTGGTCATCATCAGGCCGCCGCGCAGCATCAGGTCATCCTCGTTGCTACCCACCAGCACAATGTCACTCACGCGGCGGTTGCGGGCGTTGAAGGTGACCACCAGTGTGTTGCCTTCGGTTTGAAAGGTATTAATCCAGCCTTCCCCGTTGGTAGATTTCATTTGATCGGCGTTTGGGTCTGCACCCACCAGCTCGTCGCTGGCTTCCTGCGGCTGGCCCAACTGGCGGCGGAGCTGGTCGATGTTACGCTTCAGCAGGCTGGCAACGTCGAGCTTACCCGGCGTGACGGCCGTACCGCGCTCGGCCGCCGGCCGCTCCGTCTCCGAGGCATTCTGGGAATTCATGCAGCCAGCCAGACCCAGTAAGCCGGCAAAAACCGGGACCAGCAGTCGGCGCGAAGAAGAAGTAGATGAAGCGAGCATAACGCAGGGAAAAAGTGAGAACCCCCTATTTAACGGGTTCCGGTACGGCGGGTTCCGTAGAGTTGCCGGCTACCTCGCTTAAATAGTGGCGGACCACCAAGGCAATGGAAGCATAAGTATCGGGCAGCACGGCCAGCGCCTCCTGGGGCGACATCCACCGCACCTCTTCGATGTACTCCTCGGCCTGGGGCTTCATCAGCGAGTCGTCGAGGCACTGCATGATGTACCAGTTGGTTTTCTTGAGGATCTTGTTGCCGTTGTAGGCGTAGGAGTGCCAGGTGCTGGGCAGCTCTTCGCCTAGCGCGAGCTGCACGTTGGTTTCCTCCTCTACTTCGCGCAAAGCGCCCTGCATGGGGTCCTCGTCCTTCTTGAGCTTGCCTTTGGGCAAGTCCCACTTACCCAGGCGGTAAATCATCAAAATCAGCCCATCCTTCACCACAAGTCCTCCGGCGGCTTTGGCAATCCGGAACTGGTCTTTCAGGTGCAGAATCAGCGACTTTTTCTTGCGGGCCAGCAGGGTCAGCGAGGTCAGCTTTTTGAGCTTCTTCACTTCCATCAGCCGCAGCAAACGGTCAATAAACGCCGGGGTGGCGTCGCGCACGAGCACGTCGCCGACCAGGTCCTTGGAGATGAATTCATCCTCGGCGTTCAGAATCAGGTCGTAGCGGTGCTTATACACCTTGTCGCTGGTCTTTTTAATGATCAGCGGAATGTCGTTGATGAAAACGTTCATCGCGGGATGAGAGGAAAGAAGGCAGGAGATTCAGTTTTAGCGCCGGGGTCCTTTGCAAAGCAGTGCATAAATATCGGCAAACGGAAATACCCAGCAGGCCGGGCAAGATACGAGAAGTACCCGGTAACGTTGCCACCGGCCTACCGTTCAGTTGTACCTTGCAGCATGCAACAGATTGGCCTTCTCTCCGATACCCACGGCTACCTGGACGAACGTATTCTCCATCACCTGGTTGGGTGTAACGAAATCTGGCACGCCGGCGACTTTGGCACCGCCGAAGTTATTATGCAACTGGAAGCCCTGGCTCCCGTGCGGGGCGTATATGGCAACATTGACGGCCGGGACGTGCGCCTCACCCAACCCCTGGTGCAGGACTTCACCCTGGAAGGCCTCCGCGTGCTGATGACGCACATTGGCGGCTACCCCGGCCACTATAGCCCCGCCGCACGCCAGCTTGTGCAGGAGCACCGCCCGGGGCTTTTTATTTCCGGGCACTCGCATATTCTGAAGGTGATGCCCGACCCTAAATACCAGCTCCTGCACCTCAACCCCGGGGCGGCGGGGCGGCACGGCTTTCACAAAGTGCGCACCCTGCTGAAGTTTCAGGTAGCGGGCGGCAAGGTGCAGCAGCTCCAGGTGATAGAGCTGGGCCCGCGAACCACCAGCGGGGAGTAGCCAAACGCAAAAAAGCGCCTCTACCAACTGGCAGAGGCGCTTTCGTACTGTATGGGAGCCAACCGACGCGGGTGGCAGGCTAGTTAGAGAGCAATTTCCGGCTTGGGGTGCTCACCTTCCTGGCCGTCTTCATTCACGGGCTTGGTTACCGCTTCGGCATCGTCGAAAGCAGCGGCGTTTTCTTTGGCTACGCTGGCTTCGGCGTTAGCATCGGCCTGCTTTTTGGAGCGGGCAGCAGCCTTCTCAGCCTTGGTTTCGGATTGGGCGGGGGCAGCACCGCCGTTGAAGCTGGCTTTCAGCTCTTCGATGTCCACGTTCTTCAGAACGGGGGTGAGGAGCAATTGCTTGATGATGCGCTGCTTGTTATTGGCGCGCGCAATGTTCTTGCGGTGCTTCCGCTTCAGTCGGGTGACGCTCATATCCGGGTCGGTTTAGTCAATTTAGTAAAGGAGGGGCAAAAGTAAGTCTTATTTTTGAATCCTGAAACCTGATTGCTAACTCCATGACCGTATCCCTCATTGATTTCCGTTCCGACACCGTTACCCGTCCTACCCCGGCTATGCTGGAAGCCATGTTCCAGGCCCGCGTAGGCGACGATGTGTACGAGGAAGACCCCACCGTGCGGGCCCTGGAAGAAGCCACTGCCGCCCGCTTTGGGCTGGAAGCCGGGCTGTTCTGCCCCTCCGGCACCATGACCAACCAAATTGCCATCAAAGCCCACACCGAGCCTCTGTCGGAGGTTATCTGTGAACAGACGTCGCACATTTACCTTTGGGAAGTAGGCGGCATTGCTTTTCACTCCGGCGCTTCCGTGGCGTTGCTGCCCGGCAACCGGGGCCGCGTAACGGCGGCGCAGGTAGAAGCCGCCATCCGGCCCGTGAATGTGCACTACCCGACAACCAGCCTCATTTCCCTCGAAAACACCCACAACCGCGGCGGCGGTAGCTGCTACTCGCTGGAAGAAATTGCCTCCATTGCGGAGGTGGCGCGCCGCTACCAGATTCCGCTGCACCTCGACGGAGCCCGCATTTTCAATGCCCTGGTAGCCACGGGACAGTCGGCTCTGGAATATGGCCGCTACTTCGATACTATTTCCGTGTGCCTGAGCAAGGGCTTGGGCGCCCCGGTGGGCTCGGTGTTGCTGGGCAGCCGGGCGTTTATTCAGAAATGCAAGCGTATCCGCAAGGTGATGGGCGGGGGCATGCGCCAGGCCGGCTTCCTGGCAGCGGCCGGCCTCTATGCCCTCGAAAATAACGTGGAGCGGCTGGCCGACGACCACCGCCGGGCCCGGCAGTTGGCCGAGGCACTGGAGGCTCAAGCCTATGTGGCGGAGGTTTTGCCCGTAGAAACCAACCTCGTCATCTTCCGCCTGCAGGACACGATGCCCGCCGAAACCTTCCTGGCCCGCCTGCAGGAGCAAGGCATCCTGGCTTCTTCCTTCGGCCCGCAAATGATTCGCTTCGTTACCCACCTAGACATTGACGACTCGATGCTGGAGAAAACACTGACCGCCCTGCACGCCCTTGCCCAGTAAGTAGCCCGCAGTAGTTTACCGGTTTTATAGTTCTGCCTAGTTGCTGACCAACTGGGCAGAACTATAAAAAGTCTGGCCGCTGCTTTACTCCCGGGAGTGTCCCAGCCGAAGCACCAGAATGCCAAGCAAGGCCGCCAGCACGGAGCCCGCAATGACGGCCAGCTTGGCCACATCGATAAGGGCCGGATCTGAGAAGGATAGATTGGCAATAAAAATGGCCATGGTGAAGCCGATGCCCGCCGTGAAGGCGAGGCCCAGGAGCTTCAGCCAGGTGACATTGGCGGGCAGTTCGGCCACCCCGGCTTTGACGGCCAGCCATGTAGCCGAAAAGATACCCACTGGTTTGCCCAGCAGCAGCCCCAGCCCTACGCCCATCCCCAGGGGTGAGAGCAGCCCACTTACGGCCTCGCCAGACAACACAATAGCGGTGTTGGCCAAAGCAAAAACGGGTAAAATGAGGTAGCTCACCGGCTTTTGCAAGGCGTGCTCAATCTGCTCGATGGCAGTAGTAGGTATGGTGAGGGCCAGCACCACCCCCGCAATGGTAGCGTGTATGCCCGACTGCAACACCACAAACCACAAGCCCAGCCCCAGCAGAAAATACAGCGGCAGCCACTTCACCCGCAGGCGGTTGGCCACCACCAACGCCGCCAGGATGCCGCCAGCTGCCAGCAGATAGCCCATATGCAGCTCGTCTGTATAAAACACGGCAATGATGAGCACAGCCAGCAAATCGTCGATGATGGCCAGGGCGGTGAGAAAGACGCGCAGGCCGGGGGGCACTTTGTCGCCGAGCAACGACAGAATTCCCAGCGAAAAAGCAATGTCGGTGGCCGTGGGAATAGCCCAGCCGTGCGCAGCGGGTGTGCCGGCCGTGCACAGCAGGTAGATGCCCGCCGGCACGGCCACTCCGCCAACAGCTGCCAGCACCGGCAGCAAGGCGTGGCGCACGTCGGTTAGCTCGCCGTATAGCACCTCCCGCTTGATTTCCAGCCCTACCAGAAAAAAGAAGACGACCATCAGCCCATCATCCACCCAGTGGGCCAGGCTTTTGACGAGCGGCCCCGCCCCTACCTCTGTGTGCCAGAAATGTAGGTAGCGCGGCCCCCAGGCCGAGTTGCTAAGGACCAGGGAAACCACGGTAGCCAGCAGCAGCAGCAGCCCCGAAAGCTTCCCGCTCTCCGACAATTCCCGAATAGGCGCAATAATTCTACGTAAGGGCATCGGCAGTAAAGGTACACGGCCTGACCATACCGCGGCCGAACGGCACTTATATCTAGCGGCGGGTACTTACCTTGCTGCTGGCCTCCTGCCCTCCATTCTTCCCGCGTATGACATCTACTGCTGCCCTCGCGCACCTTGCGCAAGCCGACCCCATTCTGGCTACCATTATCCGCCAGGGGCGGCCTATTCAGCCCAGTGCCCACGAGGATTTGTATCTGGCTTTGTTGAAGGCTATTGTCTCGCAGCAGATATCCACGAAAGCGGCGGCGGCCATCTGGCGCAAGGTGCAGGCCCTTTTCCCACCCGATGGCTACCCGGAGCCGGCAGCCGTCCTGGCTTTGTCGGATGAGGACCTGCGGGCGGCGGGCATCTCCCGCCAGAAGGCCGGCTACCTGCGCGCCATTGCCGACTATGCCCAGCGGGGCCAGCTCGACCATACTCACCTCTCACAGCTGGATGCGGAGGCCTTCACGCTGCATCTCACCCAAATAAAAGGCGTTGGGCGCTGGACGGCTCAAATGCTGCAGATGTTTGCCCTGGACCAGCCCGATGTTTTTCCGGAAGGCGACCTGGGCATCCAGAATGCCATGCGCCGCCACTATAAACTGGAAGAAACCGGCCGGGCCCTGCTCCGCCGCATGACGGAAATTGCCGAAGCCTGGCGCCCGCACCGTACCCTGGCCAGTAAATACCTGTGGCAGTCGTTGGACAACGCCCCAACCTAGGCAAAGCTGATTTAGCGCCGGGCGCGCTCTGCGCGCTGCCGCTCGTCTTCTTCTTGCTCCCGTCGGAGACTTTCCCGGCTCACGAGCAGCATAATCAGAAACACCGACAGGAAGGGCAGCACCAGGGAAATCAGCAGCCAGCGCCACCCGGAGCGGCCGTACATGCGGGCTACATACACGGTTATCACGCTGGGAATCACTAGGGCAAACAGGTAGCCCAGAAAACTAAAAAAGTCCATACAATGCAGATTTACCGGCCTTTATTGCGCTTGACCAAGTAGGCATAGAGCACCTTGTCGAATGGCTCCCGGATATCAACCGGCACGAAGTCAATTTTGTACTGCCCGCAGCGGAGGGCCAACTCGTGCTCGTAGCGCTGCATGGCGGCGCGGTACTGCTCGCGCACTTGGTTGGGCTGGAGCTTGAGCGTCTGGCCGGTTTCTACGTCCTCAAATAAGTAGGGCCGCTCCTGGAAGGTGAAGTCCGACTCCGTGGCCCGGTCCATCACGTGAAACAGGAGCACCTCGTGCTGCTGGTGGCGCAGGTGCTGCAAGGCCGCCAGCGCGGCGGTTTGCTCTTCGGGGGCCCGGCCCAGCATGTCGCTGAAGAGTATTACCAACGAGCGTTTTGGAATTTGCTGGGCTATCTGGTGAATTACGTGGGCCACATCGGTGGAGCGGCGCACCACGGGGCGCTGCAGCAGTTGCTGCAGGGTGAGCAGCAGGGTGTGGCGGTGGGTGCTGGTGGAGCGCACCGGCGTTTGCAGCTCCACTTGGTCGGCAAACGTGACGAGGCCCACGGCATCGCGCTGCTTTTGCAGGAGGGTGCACAGGGCCGCCGCACTCAGGATGCTGAAGCGCAGCTTGTCGAAGTCGGGCGCGGGGTAGTACATGCTGGGGCTCACGTCCAACAGGAGGTGGCAGCGCAGGTTGGTTTCCTCCTCGTAGCGCTTCACAAACAGCTTATCGGTGCGGGCCAGCACTTTCCAGTCGAGGTGCCGGGTGCTTTCGCCGGGGTTGTAAAGCCGGTGCTCGGAAAACTCCACCGAAAACCCGTGGTAGGGCGACTGGTGCAGGCCCGTAATAAACCCCTCTACCAGCTGACGGGCCAGGAATTCCAGGTTCTCGAAGGAGCGCACGGCCGCCAGGTCCAGTGGTTTTGCCATATAGGGTAGAAGCAGGTAAACGGGTTGCGCGCCGGCTGCGGCGGGCCTCCTTGCTAAAACTACGGCACGAAATGCCGGAGGTAAAAAGATTCTCAATATCCGCAAAAAGCTGCACTCCGGTCCGGGCGTCTTTACAGTGTGCAATTTCCCTTTTAGCGAGTTTTCGGGTGTAATGGCCGAAACCCAGGCTTCCCTATTTTTATATCATGGGGGAAGTCCTTATTTTGGGCAACAATTTAGTCATCTTGGAATACCTCAACTCTACTCATTTAACTGTGGAAGACCGTCACGATCAGGAAGAAATCTACTCCCAACGCGTCAAGGCTGGTAAGCGCACTTACTTCTTTGACGTGAAGGCAACGCGCGGGCAGGATTTCTACCTCACCATCACCGAAAGCAAGCGTCGCCTGCGCGATGACGACACATTCTCCTACGAAAAACACAAAATCTTCTTGTACAAAGAGGACTTCGCCAAATTCGTGGATGCCCTGCAGGATGCGGTGGACTATGTGCGCGAAGAGCTGCTGACGGAAGAGGAAGTAGCCGAGCTGGACCGCCCCCGCCCGGCCTACGACGGCTACGACAGCCGCCCCGGCGACGCTGGCTACAACCCTAACCGCGCCGACGACACTTACTAACCAGCCCCACGCCTAGCGAAACAAGCTCTACACACCTTCTCCCCGACTACCCCGGCGCGCCCTGCTTTCCCGAAGGCAGTGGCGCGTCGTTGCGTTAGCGGCTGGCCCCGGGACGGTAAGTCAACGGAACCGGCAAGCTGCAAACCCGCCCAAAACGCCCTACCTTTGCGGCACGAATTGCACCGGCGGTGCAGCTCACCATCTCACTAACTCACTATTTCACCGTCATATGGGTCTCCGCTGCGGTATCGTCGGCTTGCCGAACGTGGGCAAATCCACGCTGTTCAACGCTCTTTCCAACGCCAAGGCCGAATCGGCCAACTATCCGTTCTGCACCATCGAGCCCAACGTGGGCGTGATTACCGTGCCCGATGAGCGGTTACAGATTCTGGAAAAGCTGGTGAACCCCAAGCGCGTGCTGCCCACCATCATCGAGTTTGTGGACATTGCCGGTCTGGTAAAAGGGGCTTCCAAGGGCGAAGGTCTGGGCAACAAGTTCCTGGCCAACATCCGCGAGGTAGACGCCATTATTCACGTGGTGCGCTGCTTTGAGGACCCTAACATCGTGCACGTGGCCGGCGGCGTCGACCCAGTGTTCGACAAGGACGTTATCGACACCGAGCTGCAGCTGAAAGACTTGGAAAGCATTGATAAAAAGCTGGTGAAATCGGAGCGCTCCGCTAAAGCCGGCGACGCCGCGGCCAAAAAGGAAGTAGCCGTGCTCCAGCGCTTCAAGGCGGCCCTGGAAGCCGGGCAGAACGCCCGCGCCGTGCCGGCCGACGACACCGAGCTGGAAGCTGTGGCCGACCTGCAGCTGCTCACCATCAAGCCCGTGATTTACGTGGCCAACGTGGACGAGGCCAGCATTGCCACCGACGGCAACAAGCACGTAGCGGCCCTGCGGGAGCATGTAAAGGCCGAAAACGCCCAGGTGGTGCTGGTATCGGCGGCCATTGAGGAGCAGATTGCCGACATGGAAGACCCCGAGGAAAAGGAAATGTTCCTGGCCGAGTACGGCCTCACGGAGTCGGGCCTGAACAAGCTGATTCGCGCCTCCTACGAGCTGCTGAACTTGATTACCTACTTCACGGCCGGCGTGCAGGAAGTGCGCGCCTGGACCATTCACCGCGGCGACAAAGCTCCCGCCGCCGCCGGCGTCATCCACTCCGACTTCGAGAAAGGCTTTATCCGCGCCGAGGTTATCAAGCTGGCCGATTACCAGGAATATAAAACCGAAGTAAAAATCAAGGAAGCCGGCAAAATGGCCGTGGAAGGCAAAGACTACGTGGTGCAGGACGGCGACATTATGCACTTCCGCTTCAACGTCTGAACCACGGATTCGCGCGGATTTATCGGATTTCGCGGATTTTGTAGACGGCACATTGCACCCACTTATAACAAAAAAGACCAGCCTATGGGCTGGTCTTTTTTGTGCGTCGTTTCGGTGGTTTTATTAGATTTAGCTTATATGCAACGCACCTTGCAACCCGTTTTATAAATGCTTGTTATGTTGTTGGACAACCGTTACAATGAATCGACGCATGCTATTATTGGGTGTTCTATGGCCGTGCATCGTATGCTGGGTAGTGGGTTTCAGGAGGCAGTGTACCAGCGAAGCTTAGCAATAGAAATGGAGCAAGCCAAGCTGCTTTTTGCGCGTGAGGTAGAAGTACCTATTTACTACAAGGGCATTGACGTAGGCTCGCGCCGGATAGATTTTCTGGTGCAAAACACCGTGCTGGTCGTGTTGAAAGCGCTGCACGAGCTAAACCAGAACCATTTTGCACAAACTATCAACTACTTGGAAGCCTTTCAACTGGAAGTAGGTCTGCTCATCAATTTTGGAGAGCCAAGCCTACGCTATAAACGATTTCTCAAAAACCAGCCCCGCTCACTTTCCTTGTAATTGTTCCGGCCCCAACAAAAAAGACCAGCCCATAGGCTGGTCTTTTTTGTGTTATAGGTGGGTGCAATGCGCCGTCTACAGAATCCGCGAAATCCGATAAATCCGCGCGAATCCGTGGTTTACTTACCCACCACTTTATACAGCTGTCCGGCAGTGAGCTTGGTAGAGGTCTGCATCCCGTTGAGGATGGCCAGTTCCTCATAACGCTTCGAGGGAATACCGTTGGCGGCCAAGGCCGAGGCCAGCGTTTGACCGGCTTTGGCGGTGCGCAGGCGGATGCGCTCCGGGGCTTTGTTGATTTTAGCTGCGTCGGTGAGGCGCTTGAAGCCCTGAGCCACTCGCTGAAACGTGGGGCCGTAAGTGCCCAGCGTCTGCGGGCCGCACATACCGATGAGAGCATACAGGGTTTTGCCGTCCTGAATGATGTAGCTCAGCGTGGCGGCTGTTACGCCCTGCTCCCCCACCTGGTTGCCCTGGATGGCCAGGGCCTGGAAGCCGTTGAGCGTGGTGCGCGAAGCCTTTGGCGACTGTAGGTTCAACTGCTTGGCCAGTGACTGGGCCGCTTCTTCCAGGGAGTTGCCGGGGGCCGCCGTCAGAATCTGTACAGCCTTACCGCTGGGCTCGGCCATCTGAAACTGCTGGGGTGAGTTCTGAGACTTCCAGCCGGTAGGCACTGGAAATTGAATCTTCAGATCGGGGTGATAGAAGTAGCCGCTTTGCACATAGCCCTGGCGCGGGTCGTCGCCATACACAAGACCGTTGAGGCGCTGCAGGTAGGAGTTGCGGTTTACGGCCAGGGCCCGGCCGCCAGCATCCTGCTTAGCGTTGGCGGCCAGCTTTTTCACCGTAGTGTAGCGGTTGGCCGAGTTGGGGTGCGACGAGAGGAAGGTAGGCACGCTAGCCGCCCCACTCGCCTGCTCCGTGCGCTGCAGCGTCTGGAAGAAGTCGGCCATGCGCGAGGCGTCGTACCCAATTTTGGTAGAGTACTTCACTCCCAGCTGGTCCGATTCACTTTCGTCGTCGCGGCCGTACTTCAGCAAGCCCAGGCCCACTACCTGCGAGGCCGGCTGGGCTAGCTGGGCTACGCGCTTGGAAAGCAGAGACCCCAGGATCAGGGCCCCATTGGCAATGGTGGAGCGGGTTTGCTGCTTCTGACCGTGGCGGGCCGTGATGTGGCCAATCTCGTGGCCAAGCACGCCCGAGAACTGGGCTTCGTCATTGAAGTAAGCCAGGATGCCGCGCGTGAAGTACACGTGGCCATCGGGCGTGGCAAAGGCGTTGATAATGGGCGAGTCAAGCACCGTGAAGCCTTTTACATCGTTGGGGCGGTCGGAAATGCGGCCCATGGCACCGCCTTTCTGATCCATAAACTGCTGCAGGGCCGAGTTATCGAGCAGACCGAACTGGGCCACTACCTGCGGATCGGGCTGGGCACCTTGCACGGGGGCAACGGCGCTGGCGGGCGTGGTGGGGCCCACCAGACTTCCCATCGGCAGCAGCAACCCCAGGAGGGCGGCGGCGCGAACGGGACGGGACAGGGAAATTTTCATCGGGAGAGAATGAAGTACGGGAAGACAAAACCAAGGCCGGGCACGGGCGCTGCACACCCAGGCGCAGGCCATAGTAGGCAGGCATCGTGCCAAACCGGTCAGCTTATTTTTCCACTACCTTGATGAGGGAGCCGGCATCTACCTGGTCGTTCAGCTGCATGCCGTTCAGAATAGCCATTTCGTTGAGGCGCTTTTCGGGCACGTTGTAGCGGCGCAGGGCGGTTTCGAGGTTGCTGCGCAGGGTAAGCTTTTTGATGCGCACCCGCTCAGGCTGGCGGTTCAGCTTCTCGGAGTCGGTGAGGCGCTGGAAGCCCTGGGCCACGCTGGTAAACTGCGGCGCAAACCCATCAAAGTCAGTTGGAGCCGAAACGCCAATCAGTGCGAAAATGGTTTTCCCGTCCTGAATCAGGTACGTGAGGGCGCGCACGCCCGCCACTTGCTGACCAGTTTGCTGGTCCTGCTGCACCTGGTCGGCCACGAAGGCCAGGGCGGGAAAGTTGTTGATGGTGGTTTTCTTCGAGTCGGTGGGCTGCAGGCTGAACTGCTTGGCCAGGGCCTGGGCGGCCTCTTCCAGGGAGTTGCCGGGCGCCAGCATCAGCATTTGCAGGGCCTTGCCGCCGGGGTCGGCCATTTGAAACTGCTGGGGCGTGTTCTGGTGCTTCCAGCCGGCGGGCACCGGAAAGCGGAACTTCAGCTCAGGGTGGTAAAACACGTTGTTTTCCACGAAGCCCTGCTTGGGGTCCTCGCCGTACACAATGCCGTCAATCATACGCAGGTACTGGTCCCGGTTGATCTTCAGGTTGGTGGGGTTGCCGTTGCTGGCTTTCCACTGGTCGGCCAGCTGGTGCACGCGGTTATAGCGGTCGGCGGGGTTGGGGTGGGTGGAGAGGAAGTCGGGAATAGGGTCGGCGCCGCTGGCTTCCTGCTCGCGCTGCAGGGTCTGGAAGAAGTCGGCCATCTGGGCCGCGTCGTACCCGATTTTACTGGAGTACTGCACGCCCAGCTCGTCGGACTGGCTTTCGTCGTCGCGCCCGAATTTCAGAAACAGCAGCTGCATGCCCTGCATGGCCTGGTCGCCAAACTGCGCCAGCTTGGGCGAGGCAATCATGGCGCCCACCAGCCCTACTTGCCCGATGATGGCATTGGTTTGCTGCTTGGCCGAGTGGCGGGCCGTGACGTGGCCGATTTCGTGGCCCAACACGCCCGCAAACTGGGCCTCGTTGTTGAAGTGGGCCATGATGCCGCGCGTGAAGTATACGTAGCCCCCGGGCACGGCAAAGGCATTGATAACCGGCGAATCGACGATGCGGAAGTTGTAGGCCAGCTCGGGGCGGTGCGAGATGGCGCCCATCTGCTTGCCCTTTTCATTGATGAAGTTCTGCAACTTCTGGTCGGGGTAGAGGCCAAACTGGGCCGTTACGGCCGGGTCCGACTGCTGGCCCATGGCCAGCTCCTGCCCTTCCGACACCAGCATGACTTCTTTTTTGCCGGTAACGGGGTTGGTCGCGCAGGAGTTGAACAGTAGCGCGGCGGCCAGGCTGCCGCTGAGAAAGAGAATACGGGACTTCATAGAACGGAGAGAGTAAAGCGCAGGAAAGCCGATGACCACCCGCGCCAGGTGGGAAGAGGAAGAGTCCGTAGCCGCTGCAGGCGGCAGGTATTGTTACGGATACTGCCAGCAACGCAGCACCGGCGCGGAGGTTACACCAGCTCAAATGTCGGGGCTCAGCGGGAAATTTCAGCCTCGGCCCGCTCGTCCAGTTCCAGGGTGGTGGGGCGGCCGTGCCAGCGGTCCAGCCAGTTCATCACGGGCGTGGCCAACACCCCGTGCAGGATAATGGAGGTAAGCACCGTGAAGCCCGTAATGGCCCACAACTCCCGGCTATCGGGAAATGCCTGCTTGTTGAGAGCGTAGGCCAGGTAGAAAAACGAGCCGATGCCGCGAATGCCGAAAAACGAAATGACCAACTGCTCGGGCCAGCTCAGGCGGCTGCGCCAGAGCGTGAGCATGCCGCCCATGGGCCGTAGCAGAAACAGCAGAAACAGCCCCAGCCCTACCCCGCGCCACGTGAGCGGCTCCAGCAGCCCCCGCACCAGCGCGCCCCCAAACAATAGCAGAATCACCACAATGAGCAGGCGCTCCAGCTGGTCCGTGAACTCGTGCATTTCGGTGTGGTACTCGTGGCTGCGCTCATGCGCCCGCAGCGTAACCGCCGCAATGAACACGGCTAGGAAGCCGTAGCCGTGCGCCAGCTCCGTGATGCCGTAGGCCGTGAGCGTGACGGCCAGGGCCACAAATCCGTAGGCTTCAGGATTAATACGGATGCGGTGGGGCAAGTCAAAAATCAGGAATGAAAGCACCTTACCCGCCAGCCAGCCCCCCGCTACCCCCGCCGCAAGACGGTACAGCACGTCCATCAGTGCCCAGTCGGTGAGGCGCTCCACTACAGGCACGGCGGCCGGCAAGAGAGCCAACGCCAGGTATACGAAAGGAAAGGCCAGGCCGTCGTTAAGGCCGGCCTCGCCGGTTAGGGCAAAGCGCACGTTGTCTTCCCGACCTTCCCCAGGCTTGCCCACTTGCACGTCGCCGGCCAGCACGGGGTCGGTGGGGGCCAGCGTGGCGGCCAGCAGCAACGCTGAGGCCAGGCTTAGGCCGGCCAGCCGCCAGGCTACCACCCAGAAGCCGGCAATGGACACCACCATCAGGATAAGCACCAGCTTGAGCGGAGCCCGCCAGCGCACCCGCGAAAACTTCCGGTCGATTTTCAGCCCCGTACCCGTGAGGGCCACAATCACGCACAGCTCGGTGAGGTGGGTGGCAAATTCGACGTGCGTTATCGGGTCGGGCGAGGGCAACCCCAGCGGCAGCGCGTACACCAACGCCCCCAGCCCCACAAACACGATGGGGTACGAGAGCGGAAACTTTTTCAGCAGCGAAGGCAGCCAGGCTACGGCCAGAATAGCCACGCCCAAAACCACCAGCCCAAGGTTATACAACGACATGCAACGGGGATAAGCGGAGACAACGAGAGTCTCTGCTTACGCAAGCCCGGCCGTGTCGGCTGGAATGGAGCCGTGGGCAGCAGCTTGTCTGATAAACCAGGCCGTCATGCTGAGCGGAGCCGAAGCATCTCTACCGCTTCGCCTGCATCATTCAACGAAGCGGTCCAGATGCTGCGGCTGCGCTCAGCATGACGTACTGAATTAGGCTGCCTACTTGTCTTAACGCCCCTGGTTTAGCTGGATGATCTGGGCGTTGGCTACGGCCACGGCGCTGTAGCCAATGAGCAGGTCGGTGCGGGTGCCGGGCGGGCGGTAGTACACCAGCAGATCGTACTGGTTTTCGGTTTCCTGGTGGCTGCCCTCAAAGTACACTTCATTGGGTACGGCCGCCCCACCCACGGCGTAGCTGTAGTTGTAGTAGCCCTGCTTGAGCAGCAGCCGGCCCTGGTACTCCTGGGCCTCGGCGTTGTAGGTGAGCTTGTTTTCTTCGCGCAGCTGCCAGTCGGATAGCGCCCCCAGCACATACACGGGGCCGGGCGCGGGCTGCGGGGCCCTTAGGTGGAAGGTCACGTTCAGGTAGTCGGCGTTGGTGGCGCCGGTGCCGTACTCGCGGCTTTCCAGTACGCGCTGCCCATCCACATCAGGGTACTGGGAATAGGCCAGGCCGTTGCGGGTGGCTTCGGGCAGCAGGTCGGCTTCGCGGGGGCTGGCCTCGGGGTTGATGCGCGCTACCCCGGCCCCGCTGGCCCGGAAGGAGCGCAAGTCAAGGAAGCGGTACTCGCTCAGTCCGGGAAAAGCGTTTTCGAAGTTGAAGTACTGGTAGTCAAGCTGCCGCTCAGCGTCGCGCACGAAAGTGGGGCGCAGGTTGTAGCGGGCATTATCCCAGCGGAAGTTCTGGCGCAGCACCACCTTCACTTCCTGGGCAGGATTGACGATGGGGTAGCCCCCGTAGCGGATGCCGAAGTTGAGCTGCTGCATAGTGTAGCGCTGCTGCCCCGCCGCTATAGGCCCCGGCTGCAGGAAAGCCTCCACCCGATTGTCGTAGACCAGCACCCGGCGCGAAAGCACGGGCACGCCCGCCGTGGTTTGCACCACCCAGAGGTAGTTGCCCGAAATCTTGACCCGGGGCAGCTGGGTGCGGTAGTGGTAGTAGGGCACCTTGGTGTTCACGCTGGTGCGGTAGTCGGTAATTGTCTGCTCGTTGATCTGGCTGAGAAACTGCATATCCGTGAGGATGGACGGCTTCCAGTCGGCGTCGCAGTGCACGAGCCGGGCCGTGAGGCGCTGGCCCTGCTCGCTGAGTACATCAAACTCCAGGGTGACGGGCAGGTCCTGGGCCAGCGACACCACCGGGGGCGTAAACACCTGCGTGGCCTGGCCGGTAGCCACGTAGCACTGCACGGAGCGCACATCGGGCGAGTAGGTGGCATCCTCGTAGCGTAGCGTGGGCGCAGCCGCTACGGGCGTGCTCTGGCTGGTGCCGGTAGCATTAGGGTCGGTGATGGGAGTGCCCAGGGGCACGCAGGCGGCGCTGGCAAGCAGCAACCCCGGGAGCAGATGAGCGAAGTAACGCATAGACGCGAAGGTACGGGCGGAACGCGGTTTGTGGGCGAAGCGGCGCCGCCTGGCGCTTGTAGGATATTCTGAAAAAGGAAAGCCGATTCCTACAAACTTGGTAGGAATCAGGCGAGAAACTATTTTATTTCCTACACTCTTGTGGACCCGTCAAATAAGCAGGTTCTTTTGCTTACGAGCAGCCCCGATTAGCCTGGTCGAAGCGGCAACAACGCCACCCTAACAGGCCGGTGATTCGGGGCTTGCCCGGGCAGCGCAAGAATTTGCTGAAGCGCCCTACCATCGCCAAGCCGTAAACCCTCAGACCAATTCCATCTCCTCCCAAAAAAATGGAAAACGCACTTTTTGGCTTTATATCAAACTATATTTCTTTAACAGAAGACGAGAAAAACATTCTCCTCTCGCTCGACATATTCCGTTATATTAAGAAAGGAACTATTTTACTTAAAGAAGGCCAGAAGTCACAGGATTCTTACTTTGTTTTGAAAGGATGTATTCGAAAGTATTACATCAAAGATGGTGAAGAAAAAACCACCGCGTTCTTTACGGAGCTGGACGCCTTAACGCCTCATTGCGTTGCAAGTAAAAATCCTTCCGACTATTTCATCAGCTGCGTCGAAGACAGCATCATTACCGTTTCAAATCCTGATTTGGAAAAAGAAGTAAATAGCAAATTCCCCAAATTTGAAATAATGTGCAGAATGTTATCAGAAGAATTACTAGCCAAGCACCAAATCAATTTTGACGAGTTCAAGACTTCTTCCCCAGAACAACGGTACCTGAGCTTACTGCAAAATCGCCCAGACCTGGTTCAGCGGGTTCCCCAACACCAGCTAGCGAGCTACTTAGGCATCAAACCTCAATCATTAAGCCGATTAAGAGCAAGAATTACAGAGAAAGACAAGGAATGAGGGGCATTTCTTAACTTAAGTGAACGAGTTCCGGGAGCTCGTCAACCAACTTTTGCAGCATCGTTTCACATAAAGGGAAAGAAATGCAAAAGAACCTCTTATTCCTTAGCCTGGCCCTAACGGCCAGCACACTACAAGCCAAGGCTCAGTATACTGAGGCAGATAGCACTTACAAAAGATGGTTTGTTGGCAGCACTATATTCCTCTTGGGCAATCTGGCTCCTACAAACCCTCCCGACTTCGTCCAGCTTAATTTTGGCTACCGGATTACCGGCAAAGACGTCATTACCTTAGAGCCGAAAACCTGGAAATATGCTTGGCCCAATGGTATTCATCCATTCTTCAACCAAGCATACGGTAAGCCGGAGGAAGAATTTCCGGGGTATGTTCGCGAGTATGGCCTATCAGTAGCGTACCAACGCTTTTTTTGGAAAGGACTCTACACCGAACTTAACGTAATGCCTACTTTTCAGACTTTTACGAATAAAGAAGGCAAAAGAATAGATGATGGGTTTCAGATTTTCAATACGTACCGGGCGGGGTATCACGTTAAACTCTTTAAAGACAGATTTTTTATTCAACCATCCGTTGCCATTACCCACCGCGCTTACCACACCAGAATGCCAGATGGATTTAAACAGCTAGACGATAAATGGCCCAAGTTTGTCTTGGGAGAACCGGGGTTTCATTTCGGGTTCAATTTGTAGCTACGGCATCAACAAAGGGCACACAATTAATCTTAAAGACAAACAACACGCAACACCCAGCGGCAGCTCCCTGAATTTGGCAGCTCAGTACCTATAGAAGGACCCGGAGCTTTATCTGTTTTGGCTTGCTCGACAGCTATAGCAGTTTCCTGAATGGTGTATACGTTCCTGGGAATTACCACCTTTGAGTTGCGAAATCAACTGCCTAAGCATTAAAAAGCCCCACCCGAAACCAGAAGTTTCAGGTGGGGCTTTCTGATGTAAGTGAGGCGGGCGTTTACATTTCGGCCAGCATTTCCCAACGGTCGTTGAGCTGGGCCAGCTCTTTTTTCACCTGCTCGAATTTGAGGGTGGCGTCTTTGAGTTGGGCGGCGTTCTGGTAAATCTGCGGGTCGGCGAGCTGGGTTTCGTAGCGGGCCAGCTCCTTTTCGCTTTCCTCGATTTTCTTTTCTACCTCGGCCAGCTCCTTCAGGGCCTTTTTCTGGTCGGGTGAAGGCGTTTTGGCGGGGCTGGCTTCTACCTTCTTTTCCTCCTTGGGCTGGGGCTTGGGAGCTGATGGGCTAGGCAGACCAGCTTTCTTGGCGGCCTTTTCGCGGTCCTCCATCCACTGCTCCCACTCGGCGTAGGTACCGGGGTATTCCTTCAGCTGGAAGTCCTCGATGTACCAGATTTTGTTGGCCACGTTCTCTACGAAGAACCGGTCGTGGCTGATGACGATGTAGGTGCCTTCGTACTGATCCAGGGCCTGAATCAGGATGTTCACCGACTGCATGTCCAGGTGGTTGGTCGGTTCGTCGAGCAGCAGGAAGTTGGCCTCCGAAATCAGGGTTTTGGCCAGGGCCACGCGGCTTTTTTCGCCCCCGCTCAGCACCTTGATTTTCTTGTACACCTCGTCGCCGGTGAACAGGAAGGAGCCCAGCACCGAGCGCAGCTCCATTTCGGAACGCTTGGAGCCGGCTTCTACCATCTCCTGCAAAATCTCGTTCTCGATGCGCAGGCTTTCCAGCTGGTGCTGGGCGTAGAACGACATAATCACGTTGTGGCCCAGCTGGTGGGTGCCGTTGGTGGGCGCCTCCTGCCCGGCCACCAGGCGCATGAGCGTGGATTTACCTTTGCCGTTGGCCCCAATCAGCGCGATTTTGTCGCCCCGCTCGATGTGCACGTGGGTGTCACGGAAGATGATTTTCTCGCCGTACTTCTTGCTCACGTGCTCCATGCGCAGGATGTGGCGGCCGGGCGTGACGGTGAAGTTGAACTTGATGTTCACCTTCGCGTCGTCGGCGGCTACGTCTTCGATGCGTTCCAGCTTGTCGAGGGCTTTCACGCGGCTCTGGGCCTGCTTGGCTTTGCTAGCTTTGGCCTTAAACCGCTCAATAAACCGCTCGGCCTGCCGGATCTGGGCCTGCTGGTTTTCGAAAGCGCCCTTCTGAATGGCGTTGCGCTCCTCCTTTTCTTCGAGGTAATACGAGTAGTTGCCGGCGTAGGGCACCAGCTTGCCGCCGGTTACCTCCACCGTGGTGTTGGTGGTGCGGTCCAGGAACTCCCGGTCGTGACTTACGATGATAACAGCGCCCTCGTAGCCGGCCAGGTAGTTTTCAATCCACTTAATGGAGGGCAAGTCCAAGTGATTGGTGGGTTCGTCGAGCAGCAACAGGGAAGGCTGCTGAAGCAGGATTTTGGCCAGCATCACGCGCATGCGCCAGCCGCCCGAAAACAGCTTCAGGGGGCGCTGCAGCTCCTCGGTGGTAAAGCCCAGCCCTTCCAGGATTTCCTCGGTGCGGGCCTGCATGGTGTAGCCGCCTAGGGCCTCAAACCGCTCCTGCAGGGCGGCCAGCTTTTCCACCAGGTCGTCGGTGTAGTTGGTTTCGAATTCCAGCAGCACCTCGTCAATTTTCTTCTGCACGTCCAGGGCTTCGCCGAAGGCCTGCATGGCCACAATCAGGATGGGCTCGTGCGAGTCGTAGGAAAGCAAATCCTGGTTGAGGAAGCCCAGGCTCACGTCCTTGCTCATGGAGATGGAGCCGCCATCGGGCTTGTACTCACCCACCAGAATGCGCAGCAGCGTGGATTTACCCCGACCGTTGAGCCCGATCAGGCCAATCTTATCCTTGGGTTTGATGTGAAGGCTGGCCTTGTCGTAGAGCGTGCGCGAGCCGAAGTGAAAGTCGAGGTCGGTAATGGAAATCATCCTACTTTGCGGGGTATCAGGCCGCAAAGGTAGCGGTTTGGGGGGAGGGATACTTATTGTCCTTTCATTACTCTCCACTCTTTACCGATTTCAATAGACAAGCATTTAAAGACAAAATAGGCCAATTCGGCTATTCTTTCTAATGTCTTATCAGCAACATCAATAGTCATATTGACATTAATATAGCCATTGCTACAATTTTTGCCACAAAATTCACCATGCAATATCCCTTTTTGAGTACTACTAATTTCGCCAATGGTCTTACCTTTTATAACTCCTTCGCTATGTACTAAAGCATGTCTAGTAACGGACAACGCCTGATACCATTCATAAATATTCATACCGGCACCATTGTTATTTTCTCCGTTTCTAAATTGACTAGATAATTCTCTAATCAGTTTGAATAGATCTTTATTATTACGACCCGAATTATATTTCCTCATACTTTCTTTATAGTCAATTAATGACGAATTATAATCAACATGCTTTATGGAACTAAAATCCTTATTAAGAAACAAGTATGAAGCTAATATATCTTTAAGAAAAGTTGAAAACGATTCATAAGCTTGAATTACAGAGTAATTAGCTTCCCTAAATTCATAGTTTCTTATCTCTGATTCATATAACTTACTTTGTACAATATAATTTTTACCTGTATGATAGTATAGTTTCCATCCATCATCGTCAGGGCCTGTCAAGTCCCCAATTACCAGTGAGCTTGCGGATAGAAAATTAGGCAAATTGTTTTCTCTTGACACAATAGATTCTGATTTATCTTTAAAAATATTTGCCACGTGATATAGCATGCCTTTTAGGACAATAACTCTATCCAAATAGACTGAGTAAACTTCGTAAAGTTCTGAGCTAAAACCAGTTGGATGATTCATTACTAACAAATTAAAATTGAAATTTAAACTCCCTCAAACACCTCCGTCCACTCCATCTGCAGCTCCGGCAGCGTGGCTACGGGTATCAGGCCGGGCGTGTAGAACTCGCCGCGCAGCTGGTAGCGGCCGTCTTCGCCCAGCAGGTAGATGACCACGTTGCGCTGCTCGGGCGTTACCATCCAGTACTCGCGCACGCCGGCTTCCTCGTAGAGGTCGAATTTCTCCTTGGTGTCGCGGGAGACATTGCCGGGCAAGAGAATTTCGATAATCCAGTCGGGGGCGCCCAAGCAGCCGCGGTCGTCGAGCTTCTGCGGGTCGCAGATGACGCAGATATCCGGCAGCACCACGGTTTCGATGCTGGCATCGCCGTTAGGGGTGCTGCGCACGAGGCGCACATCGAAGGGGGCAACGTAGGTGCGGCAGGGTTTGCCACGCAGATAATGCGCGATGGGCGTGCTGACGTTGCGCGAAATATCCTGGTGCCGCCGCTTGGGGCTGGGCTCATCAGCCGCACCCGGCCTCGAATCAGTTCTACCCAGTCCGTCAGCTGCCAGGTCAGGTAGTCGGCGTAGGTGTAGCGGCGCGTCAGGTCCAGCTGGGAGATGTCGGTTATCGGGGCCATAGAACAGGTGGTACGTGGCAGGGGTAAAGTTACGCAGCAAACCGCCTCTTCCCTGCCCGCGTACACTCCGGCATGAAGCTGATTTTCCTGCCCGCCGCCCTTTTCTTCGCCCTGAGTGCCTGTACCTCCACCGAGCAGGAAACGGCCACCAACCAAACCGCAGAGGTGGTGCCGCCCAACCTGACCGCTGAAATGTCGACCACGGAAACGGTGGGCGCTACGGGCCGCAACCACGGCTACCTCCGGCGCGTGTACCAGCAGAAAGGCCAGTACTACGCCACGGTAGACTACATTCAGTTTCTGACCGGGGAAGCCGCCGTGGCCGCAGCCCGCCGCAAGGGCGACGCGGCCGAGGATGTGAGCCAAGACGGCGACACCACCTACTCCGTCTTCAACGACTATTACATCATCAACGACAGCCCCCGCCTACGCACGGTACGCCTCAGCCCCACGGCCACCATTACGCTGTGGCGCAGCGCCGAAACCGGCCTGGAGGAATATCCGGCCACTCCCGCCCAGCTCCAGGAAAAAGACGCGCAGGCCCTGGGCCTTTCGCCCTTTATCATCGAAACTCGGCAGGGCCTGGCCGTCAGCCTCTCCCAGCAGTACGTCCCCTGAAACACGTTCTTACTCCGCCTGGCGTAGGCGTAGTAAGCGCCGGGCATGAGCGGAGCAAGCGCCTGGAGAGTTAATTAAATGCCCACCTAGGTGGCCCTGGTTCCGTATAGCAAGGCATCCGACTACCTAAAAACACCTTAAGCCATGGCAACCACCGCCCCCTCCATACCCCCCGACGAAAACGATGACCGTGCCGCCAATGCGGCTCAGGGCCGCCAGACCGGCGGCGTAGTTGGCCAGACGGCTGGCAAACCCACCTACGGCAGCGGCGGCTACGAGCTTAACCTTGATGCCGAGCCCCTCGAAGATGGCGGCTCCGCCAGCGCCAGCTCTTCCACCGAAAAATCGTCCCGCGAGCAGCCGGCCAACGATAAAGAGTAGCTTTAAATCGTTGCTAAAAAGCTTCCCTGGCCCCCACCCTGAATATGCGTTCAGAGTGGGGGCCAGGGAAGCTTTTTTTACGTTACTTAGCCTACAAACGGGGCACGGAAGGTGGGTGCCGCGCGCTTCTTGGAGGCCTGCTCGTAGGCATAGGCCAGCGTGAGCAGGGGGCCTTCCTGCCAGGCCCCGCCCACAAACGACAAGCCCACGGGCATACCGTGCGCCTGGCCCATGGGCACCGTAATGTGCGGGTAGCCTGCCATAGCGGCTGGGGAAGAGAAGCCGGGGCCCTTCCAGGAATCCCCGTTAATAAGGTCGATGGGCGTAGCCGGGCTGTTGGTAATGGCCACCAGGGCGTCCAGCTTGTTGTCGGCTAATACCTTGTCAAGCACCTGCCGGGCCCCGCCGTTCGACTTGCGCAAGGCCGCCTGGTACTTGGGGCTGCTCAGGCCTTCGAGCTTCTCAGAGGCTTCCAGGATTTCCTGCTGGAAGAAAGGCATGGCCTTGGCTTTGTTTTCGGTGTTGAAGCGGATGACGTCGGCCAGGGTTTTCACTGGGGCGCCGGCCGTAGCCAGGTACTTGTTTACCCCATCCTTGAACTCATAGAGCAGCACGTCGTACTCGGCCTCGCCCAGCGGGTCGATCTGCTTTTCTACTTCCACTTCCACTACCGTAGCTCCCTGCGCCTTGAGCACGGCCAGCGCCGCCTGCAGCAGGGCCACCGAATCGGAGTTGCCGGTGAGGTGGTTTTTCTCCACACCCAGGCGCCTGCCGCGCAGGCCATCGGCTTTCAGGAAGGTAGTGTAATCGGGCTGAACGTGGCCCTTGCTGGCCTGCGTAGCCACATCGGCCGCATCGTCGCCGGCCAGGGCACCCAGCAGTACAGCCGCGTCGCGCACGGTGCGCGTCATGGGGCCGGCCGTGTCCTGGGTGGCCGAAATAGGAATAATACCCGAGCGGCTCCACAGGCCCACGGTGGGCTTGATGCCCACCAGCCCGCTGCACGAAGCCGGCGACACAATGGAGCCGTCGGTTTCGGTGCCAATGGCCAGGGCACACAGGTTGGCGGCCGCCGCCACGCCCGAGCCGGAGCTGGAGCCGCTGGGGCTGCGGTCGAGGATGTAGGGGTTGCGCGTTTGGTGCCCGCGGCTGCTCCAGCCGCTGGTGCTGCGCGTGGAGCGGAAGTTGGCCCACTCACTCAGGTTGGTTTTTCCCAGCACAATGGCCCCGGCGGCCCGCAGCTTCTGCACGATGAAGGCGTCCTTCTGCGCCTTGTGGCCGGCCAGGGCCAGGGAGCCGGCCGTGGTTTGCTGCTGGTCGGCCGTGTCGATGTTGTCTTTGATGAGCACCGGAATGCCGTGCAGCGGCCCGCGCAGCTTGCCAGCTTTGCGCTCCTCGTCGAGCTGGTCAGCGAGCTTCAGGGCATCGGGGTTGGTTTCGAGTACGGCGTGCAGCTGGGGCCCGGCTTTGTCAATGGCTTCGATGCGGGCCAGGTAGAGCTCCGTGATGCGGCGCGCCGTAAGCTGCCCGCTCTTCATCTTATCCTGGAGCTGCGCTACCGTAGCCTCTTGGAGCTCGAAGGTATCGGGGGCCGGGGCCGCGCTGCCGTCAGCGGTGGCTGCCGAGGAGGCCGGGTCGGCAGTGCAGGCATCAAGGGAAAAGGTAGCCAGGGTGAGGCCGGCCAGGGAGCTGTTGCGAAGGAAGATACGGCGGTTCATGCAAATGATTTTGGCGTAAGATAGATCCGCCGCTGGCACATTTCCGAATTGACCCGGCGGCCGACGTTACGGCTTTCCGTCGGGGCTGCTTTCCGGCTTTTTAGGCGCTTGCCGGTGCTGTTGGGCGGGACTTGTTGCGCTGGCATTTCTCGCCACAGTACTTCACCTCGTCCCAGCAGGCCCGCCATTTCTTGCGGTACTCGAAGGGCCGGCCGCAGGTAAGGCACGTTTTGGTGGGCAGGTTGCCCTTGGTTAGCTTGCGAGGAAGAGTGTTGGCGCGCGGCATAGACCGGAGTAACTCCTGCGGCCCCGAAAGGGTTTAGCGCAGGCTGCCGGGCGGCGGCATGGTCTTGGGAGCTGAAGAAGCTTCGCTGGTTTTCTTGGCAATGCCCCGCGGCACGCCCATGCTGTGCAGCATTCCGCTGATCAGGGCCTGCTGCCAAATAGCAAAAACCGACAGCCGCCGGTCGCGGCTCGACTCAATAACGCCTATTTTGAGCTCCTGCCCAGGTTTGCGCGGGTTGTTGTTGCGGATGAGCAAGCCATCCACCAGCTTGGACTTTGCTTTGACGAGCAGCTTTTTTACGCCCTGGTCCTTGTGCTCGGTCAGCAGTTCCAGCTTCAGGTTACTGTAGGCGGCCCACATCTGCCCGCGCACCCCTTGCCGGTCGGCCGTGAAGGCAAAGCGCACCTGGTCCACGTCACCGCTTTTAAAGCGGGCCGACCGCCCGGGCACCGTAATCGGGTTCAGAATGCTGAAGGGGGCCCGGCTAAAGGTGCCCGTTGCGGTATGTCGACCATCGGCCCGGAGCAAAGGCAAGCGGATGGTAACGCCCACCCGGCTACGCTGCTGAAACAAGGCCGTAGCCCGTGCTACGGCTACGGGGGCCACTCGCACCCGGCGGGGGTTGTTGCTGAGGTTGGTGAGGGTGCCGCTCAGCTGCGTGAGGCTCACGCGGCCCAGTTGCGGGCTGCGGGCCGAGCGGTAGCGAAACCAGATGTCGCCTCGCTGAATGCGTAAGCGGCCCAGCTCAAACTGAAAGGGCAAGCGGCGCAGGGCTTCCGGCGTCACCACCGAGAGCCTGGGGTTGATGGGATAACGCCCGTCCCCCGACACCCGTAGCACGGGGCGCGGCAGGGCCAGCTCACCCACCTTTAGGTAGCCGCGCTGCGTGAGGGCCGCCCAGTCTATGCCCGTAGCCTGCAGCTGCGGGGCCCATAGCCGGATATGCGACATCTGGTGCCCCTTACGCCGGCTCAATGCCTCCAGGGACATGGTAGGCTGTACCCCAATGTTTGAGAGTCGCAGCGTTTTCCCAGTAGTCGAGAAGTCTAAGCGCTGGTAAGCCAGGCGGTAGTAGGGGGCATCGAGCAGCATACTCCCCGGCCCGGTGCGCACCCCCCAGCTGCGGCCGTAGAAAATACGCCCCGGTGCCTGGCTGGCGGCCTTTTCCAGCCGGAGGTCCTGGGCCTGCACCATTACCTGTTCTGCGCGGGGCGCCATACTTAGCCCGGCCGCGCGGACCCGTCCATCAACCACCAAGAAACTGCCCAGCCGGAAACGGGGAAATACGCCCGCTACCAGCTCATGCAGGGGCGGCGGGGGCTGGCGGGCGGGCGTAAAGGAGAGGTCGGGGCCCTGCAGGCGAAGCGTATCGGCGGTAAATCTTCCCTGACGTAGGGACCGGACCTGCAGGCCCGTAAGCCGGACTACGGGCAAAGAGAGGGCCACGCGCACCAGCTCGCTGCGCCGGTTGCTGATGGGCACCAGGGGCCGCACGCGCAATGAGTCTATCCGCAGCAGCCCGCTTTTTGTAGCAAAACCCAGCGCCCCCAACTGCAGCCGGTGGCCATACCCTTTGGCTTGGCCGTCGGCTACTCGCAGCTGCCAGGCGGCGGCATACACCACGCGCTGGGTGTCAGCGGCACCGGCCGCGGCCAGGAGAATATCCTGCCCTACCAGCGTGCCCCGCCGAAAGGAAATTGAATCAGCGGTGGTGGGGCGGTAAGCTGCCTGGCCCTCCTGAATACTCAGATAACCCAAGCGTAGTCCTGGCAGCTGACGGGGAAGGCGCTGGTGCAGGGGCTTTGGGTTGTTGGCCGGCAGCCTGCGGCCCGTCAGGCGCAGGTGGGGCGCTTGCAGCACGAGGCTGTCGATGGGCACTACCTGCCGGCGCAGCAAAGCCCCCAGCCCAATGCCCGCAACGCGCAGGCTGCTGGCGTGCAGGCGCAGGGCCAGGGAGTCGGTGGCCAGCAGGGCGGGCGTGGGCACCAGGTCGATACCGCGCACGGTGAGGGTGCGCCGCCAGAGGCTGGTGTGCAGCTCCCGCAGGCGCAGCTGGTAGCGGCCGTGGGTACGGCGGGCCACCTGCGTTTCGGCCTGGCGGCGCAGCCAGGGGTCGAGCAGGAAGTGAACGGCCAGCGCCAGCCCGGCTACTAGCCCTAGACCAGCCACCAGCCACCAGCCCCACCGCACCCGAGGGCGTACAGGCGGCACAGCAGCTGGAGCAGAGGTAGAAGCGGGCACGGTGAGGTAGCGGCAGAAAGCAAGCAAACGAAACCTGAACGTAATGACTGGCAAATGGTTGAACCTGGGCGGCACCAAGCTGGCTTTTTCTGCCTGGTGGGGCGGCACTGGCTTAGATGCCTTATTTTTACTTGCCTTACGACCAGCGTTGTTATCTATGGCAGAATCCGATGCGCTAAGCCAGGCCGTGCTGCACAGCATCCGCCACAGCTTCACTACCTACAAAGGACTAGCCGACCGGGCCCTGGCCCAGCTCGCCCCTTCCGACTGGCTGGTGGTACCCGGCCCGGAGGGTAATAGCCCGGCCGTGTTGCTGCAGCACATGATTGGCAACCTCCGCTCCCGCTTCACCGACTTCTGGACCACGGATGGCGAAAAGCCCGACCGCCAGCGCGACCAGGAGTTTGAGCAGCCCGTCACGATCAACCCGCCCGCGCTGCTGGCCCAGTGGGAAGCGGCCTGGCAAGTGCTGTTCGACCTGCTGGCGGCTATGCCACCCGGCCAGCTGCTGCATCCCGTCACTATCCGGGGTGAAGCCTACACGGCGCTGGGGGCCCTGCAGCGCCAGGTAGCGCACTATGCATACCACACCGGCCAGCTCGTGCAGACCGCCAAAACGCTGCGGGGCACTCAGTGGCAGTCGTTGAGCATTCCGCGCGGGCAGAGCGCGCAGTTCAACCAGCAGATGCAGGCCAACCGGCCGGCGTAAGGCAGTAGTCCGTTCCCGTCGCAGCGCGTAGGCCGCCCCTCCCTGGCCCGGCGCGTATTGAAACGCTTCCGGCGGCTCCTCTCCTTGCCCGGGTAGCTCCGGCGGCACCAGTGCCAAGTAAGCGGCTACCCGTGTACCTTGCACAGGACATGGGCCCCAGGCTACCGTTTTCTCCCTACCTTCCCCGCAAACCCTACCGGCTTGTCTATCTCACCTCTTTCAGCTGTCTGTCCGTCTTCTGGTTCTTCGTCCCCCGAGCCTATGCTGGCCATAACCTCCCTGCTTAACCCCCAGAGTGCCGCGCACATCAACGGCATTATCAAAAACCTGGAAGTAGAATTTGGCCTGGATGATGTGCAGGCTACCCCCGACCCGCACATTACCTACCAGCTGGCGGGCGTGCGCAAGCTCTCGGCCCTGAAGGCGGTGCTGCAGGACATAGCCCGCACCAGCAAGCCGTTTCCGGCCTTCACCACGGGGCTGGGCGTATTTCCGGGCCCTAATCCCGTGATTTACATTCCGGTGCTGCGCTCCGATGCGCTCAACCACCTGCACCACCGCATCCGGCAGGCCACCCGGCCCCTGTGCCTGCGCACCGACAAGTTCAGCGGGCCCGACTGCTGGCTGCCGCATATTTCGCTGGCCCTGCACGATACCACTCCCGACCTGCTGGGGCCGGTGCTGCAGTACCTCAACCAGCAAACCTTCAACCTGAAGCTCAGCATCAGCAACCTGGCTATTCTGCGCCAGGAAGAGGAGCGGTTTGTGCCCGAGAAGCTTTTTCAGTTTGAAGGTCACAAGCACGAGGTAGCCCCCAGCCTGTTTGAAGCTACCCGCTAAGTCTATTTACTTCCAGCCATACTTTTCAGGCAACCAGAACCCGTTTGGCAGGTTGTACCTTCGCGCCCCGCTCCCGCTTTCACTTGCTTCTCTTCACCTTTTTTTTCGCTATGTACTCTACCGTACTGTTACTGCACTCCTGGACGCGCTGGCTCGTCCTCATCTTTGGGCTGATTGCCTTGTTTCGCGCGCTTAGTGGCTGGCAGGGCCGCAAGCCCTATGTGGGGGCCGATAATGGCATGGGGGCCGCCTTTGTAGGCTCTATGCACCTGCAGCTGCTGCTGGGCATCATTCTCTATTTTATCAGCCCCTGGGGCGTAAAAGCCTTCGAAACTGCAGGCAGCGCCGTAATGAAAGACCCTACCGGCCGCTTTTTTGCCGTAGAGCACCTGGTGGGCATGCTGCTGGCGGTAGTAGCCGCCCAGGTAGGCCGTACGCTTTCCAAAAAGGCCTCCGACCCCGTGCTCAAGCACAAGAAAGCCTTCACGTGGTTTGCCATTGCCCTGGTACTGGTGCTGCTCATGATTCCGTGGGGCATCTGGAACCCGGCACGTCCGCTGTTTCATACCTAAGCACTGCGCTGTTTTCAAAACCAGAATCTTCGGGGAGGCCAGCACTGACCACCCCGAAGATTCTGGTTTTTACGCAGTTAAATTCCGGTAGACTACCACACCCTTCCGGCCTTGCCCGCGTAGAAGCTCTTAGTTCCCCCGCCCGTTCTGCCCTACCCTATTGCCTGCTTCTCCTATGAAACCGCCCGTACCCTCCCCGCGCTTTTCTACCTTTGAGTTCAAACAACATGTGCTCACGCGGCTGCAGCAGCTGGCCGCCCAACAGGAAGCCCAAGCGTATGCCCCACTGCTGCTGGCCCTGCGCAAAAACGCAGCCGAGCTACCCTGCGCTAACCGCCCATAGCTGGCTTGCTTTTCCTTTGACGACGACAGCCGGTCTTTACGACCGGCTATTTTTTTGCCTGAGGTGCCGGGCCATTCTGTATTTTTAGCGCGGTTCAACTCCCGTAGTCTCCCTGCTATGCACGCACCATCCGCCCCCAGTCCGGCTACGGCTGCCCCCGCCGCTGCCGCGCCCCACGCCTGCCTGAACTGCGGAACTGCCCTGCACGACCGGTTTTGTGCCCACTGCGGGCAGGCTGCCGACACGCACCGCATCACGCTGGGCCACTGGCTGCACGATATTCCGCACAGCATCTGGCACGTGGATAAAGGACTGCCCTACACGCTGCAGCAAATGCTGCGCCGCCCGGGCTCCACGCTGCAGCGGTACCTGGCCGGGCAGCGGGCCCCCTTTTTCCGGCCCCTCTCCTACCTGCTCATCATCACCGGGCTCATCACCTTTCTGTATGTGGTGCTGCACCTGCGGCCTTACAACATGCACGACCCGGCCATGCCGGCTGAGCTGCGGGCGGTGCAGGAGCGCTTCATCACCTTCTTTTCCAAATACATCAACTGGTTTGCGGTGGCGCTGCTCCCGCTCACGGCCGCAGTGGTACGTTTGTTTCTGCGGCGCGGGCGCTTCAACTACGCCGAGTGCATCACGGTGGCTACCCTCGTAACCGGTACTTCCCACTTCCTGACCTTGGTGGTGCTGCCGGTTTTGTATTTCCTGAACGGTACCAGCCGCGGGCAGCTCCTGATGATGGGAGTAATGCTCCTGACGCTGGCTTACCAGTCCTGGGCCTACGGCAGCCTGCTGCAAGGCACCGGGTTGTCGATGTTGGGGCGCTACCTGCGCGGCTGGGCAGCGGCCATGGGCGGCTACCTGATTACGCTGATTATTGCTATGACCATCATGATCCTGCTGAACCGGGAGCAGATTCAGGCTTTCATCAAGCACAAAACCCAACACCCAGTCCCGTCAGCCGTTGCCCGGTAGCCCCTCAATTAGCCTTGAAAACGCCCGTACGAGTTTCGTACGGGCGTTTCTTGGGTAACAGGAAGCCTGTCAATTCCACGCCCTTATACAAACATGCCCCCAGAGGCTTCAATGCGCTGAGCGTTAATCCAGCGGGCTTCGTCGGTGCAGAGGAAGGCTATGATGGGACCAATATCGTCGGGCTGGCCCACGCGGCCCAGGGCTGTGGCGGCGGCTAGGTACTGATTTAAGTCCTCATTGTCGCGTACGTGGCCCCCGCCGAAGTCGGTGGCAATAGCGCCGGGCGCTACCACGTTGGCGGCAATGCCGCGGCTACCCAGCTCCCTGGCCTGGTAGCGCGTGAGTACCTCCATGGCCCCCTTCATGCTGGCATAAGTGGAAGAGCCGGGGTTGGCAAACCGCGCCAGACCCGAGGAAATGTTGATGATGCGTCCCCCGTCGTTGAGCAAGGGCAGCGCCTTCTGGGTCAGGAAGAAGGGACCTTTGAAGTGAATAGTCAGCATCTCATCGAACTGCCCCTCGGTGGTGTCGGCAAAGGGCGCGTACAGGGCCGTGCCGGCGTTGTTGATGAGGAAGTCGAACTTTTCGGCCCCGAAGGTGGCCCGCAGCGTATGCTGCACGTGCTCCAGAAAGCCGTCGAAGGAGCCTACGTTGGCGGCATCGAGCGGCAGCGCGGCGGCCTGCCCGCCCTGCGCTTCAATTTCGGCTACTACCTGCTGGGCGTCGGCCTGCTGGCGGTGGTAGGTCAGCAGTACGCCGATGCCTTTCTGGGCCAGGTTGAGGGCCATGTTTTTGCCCAGGCCCCGGCTGCCGCCGGTTACCAGAGCTATTTTGCGCGTGCTCATAAAAACGAAGTAGGTTAAATGACTCCGCAAAGTTCTGCCCCACGACGCCCTGCGCTCTGGTGAGTAGTTCAGTTTAACTGGTGACAGTTTCCGTTTTTTCAGGAGCAAACTGCGCCAGCAGTGCCTCCTCCCGGTACTGCCGGGGCGTGAGGCCCACAAAGCGCTTAAAGAACTTGGTGAAGTTGGAGGGGTCGTAAGTGAGGCGCGCGGCCACGGTGGCTATGCTCTGCTGCGGGTCTTGCAGCAGCTCTTTGGACACGGCCACCAGCTTGCGCTCATAAATGGCGCAAGGGGCTTCGCCGGTGGTGAGCTTGAGCGTGTTGCTCAGGTGGGTGGGATGAATACACAGCTGGTCGGCAAAATCCCGGATTTCCAACGCTTCGGTAGCTCGACCAGCGGCCAGATCGTCCACGTGCGCGTGCACGAGGCGGGTGAAGTCGGCCGTTATTTCGTGCTGACGGGCCAGAAGCTTTTTGGGGATGGGCGTAGGCATAAGCGGGTTTGGCAGTGGCCGGAGTTGCTAAGGTTAGTCAACTTTAAGCAAAAGGAAAGCTAGGCAAGCAATACAGAACGTCAGGCTGCAGCTGCGCTCAGCCTGACGCGTTAAGCTGTATGACGAACTGAGCACCTTCAATACCTTACCTACAAAAAGAAAACCTGCCGTCCTGAAGCCGGACGGCAGGTTTCAAAGTGAAGTGAGCAAGGAATTAGCGTACGCGCACAACCAGCTCCACCCGGCGGTTTTCCTTGCGGCCGGCGGCGGTGGCGTTGCTGGCAGCGGGCTGCTGCTCGCCGAAGCTCTCGGTGCTGATGTTGGCGGCGGGCATCTTGCCAGTGTCCACGAGGTAGCTTTTCACGGCGTTGGCGCGCTGTTGGGCCAGGTCTTTGTTGTAGCTGGCGTCGCCGCGCGAATCAGCAAAACCAGCCACGCGGATTTGCTTGCCCGTGTAACGCTGGCCAATGGAGCCGATAACCTCCTGCAAGGTGGCCGCAGCCGAAGGCTTGATGGTGGCTTTATCGGTGTCGAAGAGCACGGTTTCATCCACGGAATACACCTGGTAGTCTTCGTTGCCGCGCACCGTTACGCCCTTGGTTTTAATCTCGGGGAAAGTGGCATCCGTGAGTTTGGCCGAGGCAATGTCGAAGGCGTTTTCTGCGCTGTTAGCGGCATCGTTGGCCATACCTTCGGCAGTTTTGCCGTCGCGGTACACCACGGCCGTATCGGCGGTAGCTTCCTGGGGCTCGTCTTTCGTGGAGGGCTTGTTGAGGCTGTCGCAGCTGCCAAGCGTCAGGGCCGACAGGGCGAGCAGAGAAAGAAAGGGCGTTTTCATGGGTTTTTGGGGAAAGGTTGGGGCGTTCTTACGCTGAGGTTTCGGGAAGGTTAGGCCGCGGCGCCGGGCAATGGTGGGGTTTGCAGCTCATTCCCTCCATTTTTTGCCCGATATATAGACCAATTGCATATTTCCCGCCGCTTTTCCCGTAGTTGGTATTCCATTTCCCGATTTTGCTTTCCCCTGCCGTTGCGAATAGTTCTTCTCCTGCTTTTTCTGGCCCTGCTGGCCACTCAAACGCTGGCTCAGCGTCCTCGCCGGGTGGTGGCCAAGCGCGGCGACGTTATTCAGACCCTGCTCCGCCGCCACGGCCTGCGCTCCGCCGAGCACGTGCGCCAGTTTCGGCAGCTCAACAGGGCGCGGTTGGGCACTAAGGGCCTTATGGCGGGCCGGGCCTATGTGCTGCCCCCGGTGGGCCGTCCCGCCCGCAAAAAGCCTAACACCAAAACGGCACCGGCGGTGGCCGCCAAAACGCCACCCGTAACGCGGGCCGCGCTGTTTGGCCCCGCCTACGCCCGGGTGCAGGTGCGCGACCAGGCCCTGCGCGGGGCCGTGTACTACCTGTCCTCCGGCCACGGCGGGCCCGACCCCGGCGCCATCGGGCAGTACGGCACTTATAAGCTGGCCGAGGATGAGTATGCCTACGATGTGACGGTGCGCCTGGCCCACGTGCTGCTGGAACACGGCGCCACGGTGTACGTGATGGTGCAGGACCCCAACGACGGTATCCGCGACCAGGCCGTGCTGGCTACTGACTACGACGAGGTCCAGCACCCCAACCGGCGCATTCCGCTCAGCCAGGTGCAGCGCCTGCGCCAACGCATTGCCGAGGTCAACCGCCTGCATAGCCGCCACGGCCGCGCGTATCAGCGCCTGTTAGCCTTGCATGTAGACAGCCGCAGCGTGGGCCAGAACATCGACGTGTTTTTCTACCACCATCCTAACAACGCCCTGGGGCTGCGCCTGGCCAAGAACATTCACAAGGTGTTCACGGCGCGCTATAAACGGGCCCAGCCCAACCGCCCTTATTCCGGCAACGTGTCGGAGCGCGGCACGCTCTACGAAGTGCGCAACAGTCACGCCCCGGCCGTGTTCATGGAACTGGGCAACATCCGCAACCAGAAAGACCAGCGCCGCTTTGTGGTGCCCGACAACCGCCAGGCCCTGGCCAACTGGATTTGTGAGGGCCTGATTGCCGATTACGCCAAGCGACGGTGAGTGGGAATGGGTAAATAATTGGATGACAGGCGCCTTCTCATGCTTATGCCCATCCAGCCATTTACCCATTCATCAGCAGGTACAGCAGGTTGTGGTAGAGGATGCCCCGTTCCCCATCGTGGAGGCCGTCGAGACCGGCATCTTCCAAGAGGGCTTCTACCTCTTCATAGTCGTGGAGAAATTCGATTTCGGGCTCGTCTTCGTCGGGGTGCTGGGTGTGGGCCAGGTAGCGGCGCGGCGTTTCCAGGGTGATAAACAGCTTCTGATCCTGGGTTTGGGCTACCAACAAAGCTGCACAGGTACGTAGCGTATCGTCGTCCTCATCGTCGGAGTGCAGGTACACGGTGGTTTTCTCGGCTTCGGGAGTATGCAGCAGAAAGGTAACGAGGTCGAGGGGCATGGCGGAAGCAGAGCAGGTTCGGCCCGAAGGTAGGCGTTGCGGAACTAGGCGCGCCTACTTGCGCCACCAGCGCTGCAGCCCCCGCACCACCCGAATGCCGGCCCGCACCACGGGCCCGCGCCGTGGGCCCAGCAGCTGGCGCACGTAAAACCCCGGCTGCCAGAGTTGCTGGCGCAAGTCCCGGTTCAGAAACATGTTGGTAATGGCATCCGACAAGCGGGGGTTGTTGGCAGCCCGGTTGGCGAAAAAGTTGATGACGCGCGGAAAGCGCAGCAGGCGCTGCATCCGGTAGCTAAGCTCTAGCTGCCGACCCAGGTTTTGGTGGATGGCGTCATCATAGGTGGCCAGGATACCGGCCCCAAACGACTGCGCAGCCAGGGCCTGCCGGGCCGTAGCCGCTGCCAGCCGCCCGCTAAGCATGGCGTTGCTGATGCCTTCGCCCGTGACGGGGTCGATAAGGGAGCCAGCATCGCCCAGGAGCAGGTAGCCCTCCCCCGAAAGGGAGCGGCGCTTGGAGCCCAGCGGCAGTCCAAACCCGCGCACGGTTTCCAGGGGCTCGGCGTCGGCAAACCGCTCTTTCAGGGCCGGGTGCTGGGTCAGCATCTGCTGGAGCCGCTCGCGCAGGTTTACTTTCTGCGCGGCTACGGCCGAGGTAAGCATGCCCACGCCTACGTTGGCCTCGCCGTTGGGGAGCGGAAAAATCCAGAGGTAGCCCGGCAGAAACTCCTGGTGAAAGTGCAGCTCGATGTAGTTGTGCGGGTGCAGGCCCCGCACGCCCCGGTAGTATACCCGCAGCCCCGCGCAATGGTGGGCCGGGTCCAGCGCGTGGCCGCCCACCTGCCGGGAAAAAGCCGACTGCGCCCCGTTGGCTACCAATAGCAGCCGCGCCCGGATGCGGGTCTGGCCATCGGCCGATTCTACCAGCCAGCGCCCATCAGCGGTGCACTCTTGTCGGCTGATGTTTACTCCTTCGAGCAGCGTGACTTCGGGCCGCTGGCGCAGCTCTTCCACCAGCAGCAGGTCGAAGTCCAGACGTTTGATAATGTGCCCGCCGGGGGGCGTGTCCGGGGTGAAGGCAGGAAGGGCCGGCAGCTGGATGCCCCGGCCGTTGGGGGCCGAGAAGTGTACCCCCCAGGTGGGCAGCTGGCGGGAAGAAGCAGCCAACCGGCCCGGCAGGGCAGCATCAATGAGGGCCAGTTCCGGCAGCACGCCGCTGCCCAGGGCATCGCCGCAGATTTTGTCGCGCGGAAATACGGCCCGGTCGACTACTAGGCACGGTACCCCAGCCTTGGCCAGGTGCAGGGCGGCGGTAGCGCCCGCTGGGCCCGCGCCCAGCACACAGATATCGACGTCGTACATGCGAAACAACTACTTAGCAGCTTGATAGTCCGGCCGCAACTGCTTACTGTCCCTAACACCTTAAGCGGGCCAGCAAGCCTGGCGTTGGAATGGGTGCGACCCTCAAAGATAGCCAGTGTTTATCAGCAAAGGCCCTCCTTGTTACGGTTCGACTTTTCAGGCTTAGCAATAGCTGCTACCTCGACTGAACTCGGCCAACTGGCAGACGGCAGGCTGGGCGCGTGATAACTGCCCCACTGGTGAGGCATTTGGTCTGAAAATCATAACTGGCTATCTTCCGGCTCGCCACAAAACGCCCGTGCTATGCAGACCGCTTCTTTGTCTTCCGACGTTTTCGCCCCGGAGTTGGCCTCCCACCTAAGCCACACTTCCAGGCACGCGGCGGTGGCATGCCTGAACTGTGGCCACCCCGTGCCAGACCGGTTTTGCGGGAAGTGCGGGCAGGATGCGCACCACACGCATCGCCTCACCCTGACGGACATGCCGCACGACATTCTGCATTCTATCTGGCACGTTGATAAGGGCATTTTATATACGCTGAAAACAATGGTGCTGCGCCCCGGCCCCACTATCCGGGCCTACCTGGCCGGCCAGCGCGTCGACCATTTCCGGCCTCTGTCGTTGCTATTCATGATAACGGGGCTGTATGCGCTGCTGTGGGCGGTGCTGCACATTCAGGCCTTTCCCCCCAAAGACCCCAACATGCCCGAGGCCGTGTGGCAGATGCAGATGACCTCCACCAAGTTTTTCATGAAGTACCTGAGCTGGTGCTACGTGGCCATGGTGCCCGTGTGGGCGTTGTTTGCCCGCTGGCTGTTGCGGCGCGGCGGCTACAACTATGCCGAATGCCTGATCATTGCGGCCTTTATCACGGCCATGTGCAACTTTTTCAGCTTGCTGTACCTGCCGGTTATGTACAAGTATAGCGGCACCCCACAGATTGGCACCGTCAGTATGCTGTTTATGGTGCCGGTATTTGCCTACACCACGTGGGCCTACGGCAGCTTGCTTGCGCACACTGGAATGCGCCTATTCGGCCGCTTATGGCGGGGCCTTCTCACTTACCTGCTAGGGTATCTAACCTGCGTGCTCGTTATTGTCGTCACTACCTACGCCCTGAACTGGTCTACGTTCAAGCAGGCAATGAAGCAGCAGTACCAGCAGGAGCTACAAAAGAAAAGCCGCAGCCCCAAGCCAACCGCAGCACCTCAGGTCCGGTAGCTGGGGTAGGCGGTGGATACCGCAGGCGCAAGCGTAGCGAACTTCGTGTCAGACGCATGTATCTACTCAACCGACAGGTGCGCCAGAGCACAAAAAGCCCCGCCGCTGATATTCAGCGGCGGGGCTTTTTGGGAAAGTTAAGTGGCACTTATTGCCCCAGCACCATCGCGAAAATCAGCGGCGCGACGATGGTAGCGTCCGACTCGATGATGTACTTAGGCGTGTCCTGACCCAGCTTGCCCCAAGTGATTTTCTCGTTGGGCACAGCACCGGAGTAGGAGCCGTAGGACGTGGTAGAGTCCGAAATCTGGCAGAAGTAGCCCCACAGCGGCACCGAGGTGCGCTGCAGATCCTGGTGCAGCATGGGCACCACGCAGATGGGGAAGTCGCCGGCGATGCCGCCGCCAATCTGGAAGAAGCCCACTTTGCTTTCCTCCTTAGCGTTCTGGGTGTACCAGTCGGCCAGGTAAATCATGTACTCGATGCCGGTGCGCACGGTGTGCACGTTCTGGATGTCGCCCGAGATGACGTGGCCGGCGAAGATGTTGCCCAGCGTGGAGTCTTCCCAACCGGGGCAGATGATGGGCAGGTTTTTTTCGGCCGCGGCCAGCATCCAGGAGTCCTTGGGGTCGATCTGGTAATACTGCTCCAACTCGCCCGACTTCAGGATCTGGTAGAAGAACTCGTGGGGGAAGTACCGCTCCCCGGCTTTGTCAGCCTGCTCCCAGAACTTAAGCACCGAGTGCTCCAGGCGGCGCATGGCTTCCTCTTCGGGAATACAGGTGTCCGTCACGCGGTTCATGTGGCGCTCCAGCAGGGCCTGCTCGTCGGCGGCGGTCAGGTCGCGGTAGTTCGGTACCCGCTCGTAGAAGTCGTGGGCTACCAGGTTGAAGATATCCTCCTCCAGGTTGGCACCCGTGCAGCTGATGATTTGCACCTTGTCCTGGCGGATGAGCTCGGCCAGCTGGATGCCCATTTCGGCGGTGCTCATGGCGCCGGCCAGGGTAATCATCATCTTGCCGCCTTCGGCCAGGTGCTTGTTGTAGCCTTCGGCGGCATCAATCAAAGCAGCGGCGTTGAAGTGGCGGTAGTGGTGCTTGAGGAAGTTGGTTACGTTCATGGAATCGGGGGTTTCAGTAGTATTGGTGGGTGTGCGGTGTACAATCAAATGACAGCCGGGAATCGTTCAATACGGGGTTGTTGAGGCGAAGATTCTGCCGCGCGTACCATGGCGGCTGGGTTGCGCACAATTAGCCGCCGGGTGAGGCCCTGGAGCTAGCTGGAGGGAAGTGAGTTGGCAGGGCCTAGTCGGGCCGCAGCGCTCTGCTTTAGGATGTATTCCAGCAGCTGCTCCGGGTTCAGGTCAACGCCGCTCAGGTTCACGGACACGGGCGTGAAGCCCAGGGCTTCGTTGGCGGCGGCCAGCTTGCGCTTCAGCGGCGGGAGGCGGCTCAGGTAGGCTTCTTCGTTGCGCAGGAGCAGGCAGATAAAGTACTCCTGGTTGATAGAGCGCACGTAGGCATCCGTGATGTCGGCCCAGGGAATGAGCCCCACACCTAGCGTACGGTCGAGGATACCCGTGTCGGTGATATGCAGGCGGGGCCGCGTGTCGAGCAGCTGCCGGATGCCGATGACTACGCCGGTACCAAAGAACAGGATGGTGACCAGGCCCAGGGGCCAGTTGCCGGTTTTCACGATCAGCCAACTACCCATCACCACGAAGACCAGCCCGCCAAAGGTGAGCAGGGCGTACCGCTTGCGGGAGTTGTAGAAAATCAGATCCTCCGTCATCACCTCGGGGGCAGCTTATTCGGGCTGCTCAATCATCAGGTTGTGGTTGGTGTAGATACAGATATCGGCGGCAATGTGGAGGGCTTCCTCCACCATCTGCCGGGCCGTGAGGTGGGGCGCGTGCTTCTTGAGGGCCAGGGCGGCGGCCTGCGCATACATGGCGCCCGAGCCGATGGCGGCTACGTCGGAGTCGGGCTCCAGCACGTCGCCGGAGCCGGCAATGATGAGCAGCTCGTCCTTGTCGCACACCACCATCATGGCTTCGAGCTTGCGCAGGTACTGGTCCTTGCGCCATTCTTTGGCCAGCTCAATGGCAGCCCGGCGCAGCTGCCCGCCGTAGCCGCCCAGCTTTTCCTCAAACTTATCGAGCAGCATAAAGGCATCGGCGGTGGAGCCGGCAAAGCCCGTCACCACCTTGCCCTCGTGGAGCTTGCGCACCTTGCGCACGTTGCTTTTGGCCACGTGCTTGTCCATGGTGGCCTGGCCGTCGGCGCCGAGGGCAATCTGCCCGTTGTGGCGCACACCGAGCACGGTAGTCGAGCGAATTCTCATGGCAACAATACGAAGAGATAAAACAGTTTTTCGGCGGAAGAGGCGCAAAGCTACGGGAATCCGCTGGCAACGACCCAAACATGGTTATAAGAAGACCGTCATTCCGAGCATGTGGCTTGAAGCACCACATGTTCGGAATGACGTTTTGGTGTTGACTATTCAACCCTCTTACGTCTACTGCACCGCGTTGCGCGGATCGGGCTTGGCTTTGAGTTCGTAGTTGACGGGCGGCGTGGCCCCGGCCAGGTGCTCCACGAAGTAGTCCCAGCGGCGGCGCATCATGTAGTACGAGGCGGCACCGTAGCCGTGGCGGGCCTGCGGGAATACCACCAGGTCGTAGCTTTTGTTGGCTTTGGTGAGGGCGTCCACCACCAGCCAGGTGTTGTAGGGCGGCACGTTGTCGTCCATCAGACCGTGGGCCAGCATCAGCTTGCCCTGGAGGTTTTTGGCGAAGGGGGCGTTGGCCTGGTTGTCGTAGTTGGTAGTGCCGTCGGGGTTAGTCTTGAGCAAACCGATGTAGCGCTCGGCCCAGTCGTCCTCATAGTTGCGGTTTTCGTGGTTGCCGGATTCCGAAATGCCCACTTTAAAGAACTCGGGGTAGCGAAACATGGCTGCCGCTGTGGCGTAGCCGCCGCCCGAGTGTCCCCAGATACCAGCCCGCTCCAAGTCAATGTAGAAGTACTTCTGGGCCAGCTGGCGCATGCCGGACACCTGGTCAGACAGTGTATTTTCGGCCATGTTGCCGTAGCAGGCATCGTGGTAGCTCTTGGAGCGCAGGGGGTTGCAGCTGCCTTCAATCACCACCACCACAAAGCCCAGCTCTGCCAGGGCCTGGTTGTCGTTGCGGGCCGAGCTGAACGACCAGCTGCCCACGCCCCCACCCTGCGGGCCGGGGTAGATGTAGTTGATGATGGGGTACTTCTTGCCGGGCTCCAGCGTGGTGGGCGTAAACATCAGCCCGTAGAGGTCGGTCTGCCCGTCGGCGGCTTTCACCGTGATGGGCGTGGGCGCTTTCCAGCCGGTAGCGGTAAGGCGGGAAACGTCGGTTTTCTCCAGGGTTGACAGCAGCTTGCCATCGATGGCACGTAGTACCGTCACGCCCGGCTTATCGGGCTGGGAGTACGTGTCCACAAAGTAGCAGCCCGAGGGCGCGAAAGTTACCAGGTGGTTGCCGGGCTCGGGGGTGAGCAGCTTCAGGTTTTTGCCATCGAGCCCAATGCGGTAGAGGTACGTGAAGTAAGGGTTACCCGGCTCCCGGCCATCGGCCAGGAAGTACAGCTCGCGCCGCTTTTCATCTACCTGCACCAGCTGCGTAACCGCGAAGTCGCCCTTGGTAATCTGCTGCTTGACCTTGCCGCTGGTGGCATCATACAAGTACAAGTGGCCCCAGTTGTCGCGCTCCGAGTACCAGATGACTTCTTTGCTCTTAGGCAGGTAGTGCCAGTTGATGGCGCCCTGCCCCGACTCGTACTGCGTGGCCACGGTTTCCGAAAACACGTCCCGCACCGCGCCGGTGGTGGCATCGGCAATGCGGAATTTCTCCTCCTTATGGTCGCGGGAAGTCGAGACGAAGGCCAGCTCCTGGGTATCGGGGCTCCAGTCTACGTCGTCGAAGGTGCCGCTGCTGGCAATATCGTCGGAGAGGCTGCCCCGGTGCGGGTCGGGGGCCATCTGGAAGCGCACCACTTTCGGGCTGTTCACTTCAATCACGACCCGCTCGATAGTGGCAATGTCCTGGTCACCGGGCAGGGGGTACTTCCACGCTTCCAGCTTCGGATGGCCCACGTTGGTGGTCACCAGGTACATGTCGCCCACGCGGCGCTGGTCCTGGCGGAAGGTGGCAATCTTGCGCGAGTCGGGCGACCAGCGCAGCACGGGCCGGTCGCTGTGGGTCCAGCCGGCGTTGTCGGTGGCGTAGCCGTAGTCCTTGGCGCCGTCGGTAGTAAGCTGGGTGAGCTGGTTGGTGTGGGTGTCGCGCACCCACAGGTTGTCGTCCTTGATGAAAGCGGCCAGCTTGCCGTCGGGCGACTCAATTTCGTTGCCTTCATTGGCGTAAGGCGTGTTTGGAGCTGCATCGGGTCTCAGTTGGCCGCTGCCTACGCTGTATTTCCAGGTTTTGCCGTTGGCGGCGAAGGATATAGTCTTCGCATCGGACGAAAACGAGAGCGTGCGGAAAGGCAGCCGGTTGGCCTCGTACGTCTGGCCGCTGGCCTTCGACAGCGCCGCCGCCAGCCTGGCCTGGTCGAAAGCCGGCTGGCGGGTTTTACGGGCCGGATCTACCAGGATAAACTCGCTGCCCCGGGCCGTGAGCACGCGGTACCAGAACCGGTCGTTGTCCAGCCAGTTGAGCTGGCCGGCGCTGCCATCTACCAGCGCCTGGGTGTTGTAGCTCAGAAACCGCTCGGCCCGGGCATAAGCCTGGGAAGAGAGAGCGGGCCGCTGCTGGGCTGAGGCCGTCGAGACGCAAAAGGCGCCGACGGTAAAGGCCAGTAAATACTTGTGCATAGAAAGTAAAAAACGGGATTATCCGTCCGAAACAGACGGGGGCGGAAGGTAGCACCAATCCCCGAAATGCGCACCGCCGGCCCGTCATTCCCCAAATGCAACATACCGGACCAGCCCGGGCAACGCCCCGACCAATCCGGTATGGTCTATACATTAGGTTCAGCTTCAGCCTGTATCAGCCGTAAAAGCTAGAAACGGGCCTGCAGCTTGGCAAAGTAGAAGCGGCCATTAGCCCCCATCTGCACCGGGTCCCAGGCACCGCCGGTTTCCGTGAGCTGGGGGTTGAACAGCGTGGGGTAGCGGTTGAACAGGTTGGTGCTGCCCACCGAGAACTGCAGGTGGTTGGTGAGGGCGTAGCTCAGCGTCAGATCGGTGGTCACCCGGGCGTCGTAGTTCATGTCATTTCCGTCCCAGTCAATGAGCTTCACCTTATCGAAGCGCACGAAGCGTAGCAGGGTGCTGAAGCGGCCCACCTGGTAGTCGAAGGTTAGGTTGATTTTGGATGGGGGCGCGGAGGCTTTCACAAAGGCCTGCTCGCGCTTGCCAAAGAACTCTTCGTCGCGCCCGGTCAGCTTGCCGGAAGTGCGCACCCGGTCGATGCGCAGGTTGTTTAAGTTGGCGGCCAGGCTGGAGTTCAGGCGGCTTTTGCCCAGCATCAGGCTATGACTCAGCACCACGTCGAGCCCCAGGGAGCGGGTGTCGGCGGCGTTGGCAAAGAACTGGGCCTGGCCCACGTTCAGGGCCTGCAGGTCGGGGCCAATAACGGGGTCGTCGTCGCCGAACTGGCTGGTGAGCACCACGCGGTCCTTCACCTTGATGTAGTAGCCGTCCAGCGTCACGCTGAAGCCCGAGCCGAGGCGGCTAGTCAGGCCCACGTTGGCACTGTTGGAGGTTTCCTGCTTGAGGCTGGGAACACCCAGTTTTTGCGTCACGGCGCTGTTGTTGCGCGCCAGCAGCACTTCCACCGGATTGCCGTTAATGAAGTTGGTAAATGTGGAGTTGAAGTTGATCTGGGCCAGGGAAGGTGCCCGGAAACCGGAGCTGAACGTCCCGCGCAGCGTCAGAAACTCGGTTACGTTGTAGCGGGTGGCTACTTTGTAGTTGAGGGTGCTGCCAAAGTCGCTGTAGTTCTCAAAGCGCAGGGCACCCGCCAGCAGCCACTGCGGCGTCACGCTCAGCTCGGCATCGGCATATGCCCCGAAGTTGGTGCGGTCGGCCTCGATTTCGTCGCCGGGCTGAAAACCCGGGAAGCCCTGAGAGCCACCCGCCAGCTCCGAAGCGGGGTCATAGTTTTTATAGGAGCTTTCTTCCCCGGCAAAAAGCGAGTACCACTCCTTGCGCCATTCCAGCCCTGCGGCCAGGTTCAGCCCGTTCAGCACGCTGGTGTAGTTGCGCGTGGCGCTTAGGCCGACCACATCCTGGCGCAGTTGGAAGCCGCCCGCGTCGAACGAGGTGGGCGAGGCGGCGCCAAGGGTCGTGTTCAGCGTGTTGCGTACGCCGTAGTGAAAGCGGTTGGAGCCGTAGTTGTTGCTCAAATCCAACTCCCAGCCGCCCAGGTTCGTGCGCACCCCGGCCACTGCCGAGAAGTCATCGATGTCGCTGGTGATGATGGGGTCGAAGCCGTTGGGGTAGATGGCGGGTACGTTGCGGTCATCATCGGCGAAGCGCGTCCAGGCAAAAGCATCCCCCTTGCGCTTGTTATAGCCCCCGAACACGTAGGCGTGTGACTTATCACTAAGAGCAAATTTCGAGTTCAGGTACACCGACGCGTTGGAAACTTCCGGGTCGCCGTACTCGCGGCGGGCCAGGCCATCGGGGGCAGGCACGGCGGCCCGCTGGGTGTGCTCCCGCTTGTTGTAATCGAGGGTGGCGTTGATAAAGCTGCCTTTTTCGCCGAAGCCCAGGCCGTAGTTCACGTTGGCGTTCAGGTTGCCCCCGTCGAATTTCTCGTCGTCGCGGCGGTACTTGGCATCGTAGGCGCCGTAGTTTACGCTGGCCGTCAGTTCCTTCACCGAGCTTTTGAGCACAATGTTGATGACGCCGGCAATGGCATCGGAACCGTACTGGGCCGCGGCACCGTCGCGCAGAATCTCAATCCGCTCAATGCTGGCGGCGGGTATCACGTTCAGGTCGGTGCCGGTGTTGCCGCGGCCGCGCGAGCCGAACAGGTTCACGAGCGCCGACTGGTGCTGGCGCTTGCCATTCACCAGCACCAGCGTCTGGTCGGGGCCCAGGCCGCGCAGGGAAGCTGGGTCCACGTGGTCGGCCCCGTCGGAGCCAGTCTGGCGGTTGGAGTTGAAGGACGGCGCCACAAACTGGAGCAGTTGGTTCACGTCGAGCTGCCCGGTTTTGGTGGTCACCTCGCGCAGGTCAATCACATCCACCGGGGAAGGCGAATCGGTAACGGAACGGTTCTGGCTGCGCGAACCCACCACCTGCACGGCGCCCAGGCTAGTGGTCGACTCGGTTAGCTGCACGCTGAGACCCGCGCCACCCGCCACTTCCTGTGGGGCGTAGCCGATGGAGCTGATTACCAAGCGCGGGGCACTGCTGCGGCTCTGAAGCGTGAAGCGTCCTTCGTTATCGGTGGCGGTACCGTTGTTGGTCCCCTTTTCCACGACGGTAGCGCCAATCACGGCGCGGCCGGCGGCATCCTGCACCCGGCCTGTTAAGGTTTGACTTTGGGCCCAGGCCGAGGCAGTGGTGAGGCACAAGGTCACGGCAAGTAAATTTTTCCGCATACACAAGATAGAAAAGTGAGTGACAGGAAGCAGCTGCAACTGCCTCTGCAACAAGTATAGGCCTTTTACAACCAATTAAAACTTTATTAAGACCCGGGCCCATGAAAAAGCCCCGGCCGAGCTAAGCTCAACCGGGGCTTTCAGGGCCAAACTGGCCAACTATTCTCAGATCAGCATGCGCATGGGGTCTTCCAACAGGCTTTTCAGCGTCTGTAGGAAGGCGGCCCCGGTAGCGCCGTCTACCACGCGGTGGTCGCAGCTCAGGGTCACCTTCATCACGTTGCCAATAGCCAGCTGCCCATCCTTCACCACGGCGGTTTGCTTGATGCCGCCCACAGCCAGGATGCAGGCATCCGGGGGGTTGATGATGGCCGTGAATTCCTCGATACCGAACATACCCAGGTTGGAGATGGTGAAGGTGCTTCCCTCCCACTCGCTCGGCTGCAGCTTCTTGGTCTTGGCTTTTTCGGCCAGGCTCTTCACTTCCGTGGCAATGGTCGACAGGCCTTTGCCGTCGGCGTTGCGCACTACAGGTACCAGCAGGCCTTCTTCCACGGCTACGGCCACGCCAATGTTGACGAGCTTGTTGACGCGGATTTTGTCGCCCAGCCAAGAGGAATTAACGGCGGGGTGCTGCTTGAGGGCCACGGCGGCAGCCTTAATGACCAGGTCGTTGAACGACAGCTTCACCGGCGACAGGGCGTTGAGCTGAGTGCGCACTTCCATGGCCCGGTCCATCAGGATTTCCATCGTCAGATAGAAATGCGGGGCCGTGAACAGGCTTTCCGAGAGACGACGGGCAATAACCTTGCGCATCTGCGACACGGGCGTGTCAGTATACGTATCGGCGGCGGGGGCCACGGCCGGGGCCAGGCCACCAGTCGTAGCCGGGACGGGGGCAGCCTGCGGAGCTTCGGCAGCCGCCGGGGCAGCTTGTGGGGCGGGCTGAGCGGCAGCTGGAGCCGCAGCGGCCGGGGCGGTTTCCAGGTCGCGGGACACAATGCGGCCGTTTTCGCCGGAGCCTTTGATGGTAGCCAGGTCAATGCCTTTGTCTTTGGCAATGCTCTTCGCCAGCGGCGAGGCGAAGATGCGCCCACCAGCGGCCGGAGCAGCGGCAGCTTCCTCAGCGGCCGGAGCGGGGGCCGAGGTCGTGGCGGCGGCCGGAGCCGCTTCGGCTGCCACTGGGGCGGCGCTGCCACCACTCTGCCCGCCTAGCAGGGCCTGCACGTCGGCTCCTTCCTCGCCAATGATGGCCAGGATGCCATCCACGGGAATAGCTTCGCCCTCTTTGGGACCGATGTAAAGCAGGGTCCCATCTTCGTAGTTGTCCAGCTCCATGGTCGCCTTGTCGGTTTCCACTTCCGCCAGCACGTCACCGGATTTCACTTTGTCGCCTACTTTCTTCAGCCAGGCGGCAATAGTGCCTTCGGTCATCGTGTCGCTCATCTTCGGCATCCGAATAACGGTGGCCTTCTTGCCATTGGCAGCCGGCGCCGGCGCGGGTGCCGGGGCAGGTGTTGCCGCTGGGGCAGGCGCAGCAGCGGGTGCCGGGGCCGCAGGAGCGGGGGCGGCTTCCGCTTTCGGCGCTTCCGGGGCCGGAGCAGCGGGGGCCGCACCACCGCCGAGCAGGGCCGAGATATCTTCGCCTTCTTTGCCTACGATGGCCAGCAAGCCGTCTACGGGCACTGCTTCGCCCTGCTTGGGGCCAATATGCAAAAGGGTGCCGTCCTCATAATTTTCCAGCTCCATGGTGGCCTTGTCGGTTTCAACTTCGGCCAGGATATCCCCGGATTTTACCTTATCCCCTACTTTCTTGAGCCACGAGGCAATGACCCCTTCGGTCATCGTATCGCTCATTTTGGGCATTTTTATGACTTCGGCCATCAGCGTCTTCAGTTGAGTTGAGGGTCAAAAATAGACCGGATTTTTGGGGGGCGCAAGCTATACCTATATCTCGTGGGCGGGCAGCCAGCGGCGAATTTTCGCCTTGGAATTTCCGCGGCCTGATTCTTCTAACGTAAGTTCCCGGCCCGCGGCCGTTGGGGCTACAGGCCCGGCTGCTGCAAGTGCCGCATATCCAGAAAGCTGCGCACTGTAAACAGGCTGCCGGTGTAGTGCAGCTTGTACAGGCACAGGTTGTGGTGCTCAAAAGAATCCATCTGACTGAGCGGGTAGCCTAGCAACTGACATAGCAGCACGCGCATAGCGCGCCCGTGCATGCACACCAGCACGGTTTCTTCCTCGGGGCGGGAAGTGAGCAGCTCAATAAAAGGGCGCTGCCGGGCGGCTACTTCGTCGGGGCTTTCGCCCCCGGCCATAGCCGTTGCCGTTTGGCCGGCGCGCCACTGCTGCAGCACGCTGTAGTATTCCTCATCTTCCTCGGGCGTAATGCGGGTGCCCTCCCGGATGCCCCAGCTAATCTCGTTGATGCCCCCGTGCTGCTCATGCGGAAGGCCCAGATCCAGAAAACCCTGCACCGACTGGTGGGTGCGCTGCAGCTTCGACGTGTATACTTTATCGAAGGGAATGTGGCCGTAGGCGGCAAAAAACTGCGCAGCCTGCCGGCGACCGGCTTCGTTCAGGCTCGAATCTACCCCGCTGCCCTGCACGATGCCGCGCACGTTGAAATCGGTCTGCCCATGGCGAATGAGGTATATTTTTTTGACGCTCACTTTCCCGCTAGTTTTGCTGTTTCAGCCGTTAAAGTACGGCCTTTCCGGCTAGGGCGTCGTATCCAAACCCTACTTTTCTCCCTGCCTCAGCCCCCGGCGCCCACCAATGCAGCAAGCATTTTGCCGACTTATTGGTATTACATGTTCACGATAGTTTCGTAAGCCGCAACCCATGCCTATGGGTTGCTGGCTTTTCATTTTCGTCTGTTCTATGACGCTCGAACAAATAAAGGATTGGGTAAGTAAGCGCCCTACGCTGGCCGATAACCTCGGCATTGAGCTGACTAATCTTACCCCCGAGTACCTGGAAGGCCGCATGCCCGTGGATGGCCGTACCCACCAGCCCATGGGCCTGCTGCACGGGGGCGCCTCGGTGGCCCTGGCCGAAACCCTGGGCAGCATTGGCGCCTTCAGCCGCCTGTCCGACCCTACCAAGCAAGCCTGCGTGGGCCTGGAAATCAATGCCAACCACCTGAAAGGCGTGCGCGACGGGCACGTGATTGGCCGCGCCGCGCCCCTGCACGTAGGCCGCAGCACCCAGGTCTGGGAAATCCGCATTACGCACGAGGAAACCGGGGCCTTGGTGTGCATCAGCCGCATTACGATGGCCGTCATCGACTTACCCGCTACGGCTCCCCGGGCATGAGCAGCCTGCAGCGGATTGCCTGGACGCCCGCGCTGCCCGTGGACACCCGGCTACGGCATTTGGTAGCCCTGGCCCTGACGAGTGGCCGCCCCGTGGCGTTGTGGCGCCTGCCGGGAGCTGCGCATGCTCGTCTTTGCCTCAGCCTGAAGGTGGATGCCGCCTACGCGGGGCTGCCTCCGGCGCTGGAGCCTACGGCACCGGCGGGGTTTGCCTTTTTTCCCTTTCACGATTCCGACCACAATCCTCCCTTCTTTTTTCCCGCCGACCTGTTTTTTGACCTGGCCCAGCCAGACGAAATCCAGGTAAGTGCTGCCGCGGCTGCCCGCCTGCCCGAGCTGCGGCAGCGCTTTGCCAACTTACCAGCTACCCCCGATCTGCCCTGGCACGTAAGCCCTCAGCCAGCACCGGAGCCGGCTACGCGGGCCACCTACGAGGCCCTGGTGACGGCGGGCGTGGCCGCCATTGAAGCCGGTACCGTGCGCAAGGTGGTATCGAGCCGGGCCGTGCGCCAGCCTTTGCCAGCGGGATTTGATGTGCTGGCCGCCTTCGACGACTTGCAGACTCGCTATCCGAATGCCTTTGTGTCGCTGGTAAGCGCGCCGGGGGCCGGCACCTGGCTGGGGGCCACGCCCGAGGTGCTGGCAGAAATTGACGAAGACCGGGTGTTCCGGACCATGGCGCTGGCGGGCACTCAGCCCCTGCTGCCCGGCCTGATACCGGCCACGGCCAAGTGGGCGCAAAAGGATATTGAAGAGCATGCCCTGGTGGCCCGCTACATTGTCAACTGCTTTAAGCAGCTGCGCCTGCGCGAGTACGATGAGCGGGGCCCGCGCACAATAGTGGCCGGCCAGATGCTGCACCTGCGCACCGATTTCGCAGTGCACCTCACGCAGGTTCCTTTCCCTACGCTGGGCACGGATATGCTCCGCCTGCTGCACCCTACCCCGGCCGTGGGGGGGGTGCCCCGGCAGCCCGCCCTCGATTTTTTGCGCACCCACGAAGGCTACGACCGGGCCTACTACGCGGGCTTCCTGGGCCCCGTCAACCTGCCGGCCAGCGGCGTTACGCAGCTGTTCGTCAACCTACGCTGCTTACAGCTACGCCCCCAGGAGGCCATTCTGTACGCAGGCACCGGCCTTACCATCGACTCCGATCCGGCCCGCGAGTGGCAGGAAACTGAGCTGAAGCTCCGAACGGTGGGCGCCATTCTGCAGTAAACCCGTGCGTGATTTAGCAACTCGGTAAGTTGCCTTGCCATTTATCCTGGTGCTGTTGGCTCACCCGTAACCTCACTCCGTCATACTTCTTCTACCCGCTGATGCAAGCTGTTCATAATATCGCCGAAATCTGCGCGCGCCACGGCATCACCGACGTGGTATTGTCGCCGGGTTCCCGGTGTGCCCCCCTCACCATTGCGTTTGCGCGTCACCCGGAAATTAAGGTCAGGACCGTGCCGGATGAACGGGCTGCCGCTTTCATTGGGCTTGGTCTGGCTCAGGCGCAAAAGCGGGCGGTGGCGCTGGTGTGCACCTCGGGCACCGCCGGCCTGAACTACGCGCCGGCGGTAGCAGAAGCCTACTTTCAGCAGATTCCGCTGGTGGTTTTCACCGCCGACCGCCCACCGGAATGGATTGATCAGCTCGATGGGCAAACCATCCGGCAGGCTGATTTGTACGGGGCCCACGCCAAAGGCTCGTTCCAGTTTCCCGCCGATACGTCCCATCCCGATGCCCTCTGGCACTCGGCCCGCCTTGTCTCGGAGGCCATCGGGCTGGCCGAGCAGTTTCCGGCGGGGCCAGTGCAGGTGAATGTGCCCCTGCGGGAGCCTTTCTACCCCAAGCCCGGCGAAGAGCTGCAGTTCACCGCCGTGAAGGTAGCGCGTGAGGTGCCCGGCCGGCCCCAGCTGCCGGAGCCCGTGCGCCGGGAGTTGCAGAACGCCTTGCGAAGCACCACTCGGGTGCTGGTAGTGGCCGGCCAGCACCCGGCCGATACGGACCTGCTGCTGGCGCTGCGGCGGTTTGCCGCCGTCTGGCAGGTGCCCGTGGTGGGCGACGTTATTGCCAATCTGCACCTGCCCGCCGCTCCCGACTACGACCAGCGCCTGCGGCCCCTTGGGCGCCACGACGTATTTCTGGCCGTGCCGGAGCCGGGCCTGAAGGAAGCCCTGAAACCTGAGCTGCTCATCACCTTTGGCCAGTCGCTCATCTCCAAAGCCCTGAAGCTGTATTTGCGTAACGCCAAGCCTGCTCAGCACTGGCACATCCAGCCCAGCGGCGCGGTGGCCGACACGTTCCAGTCGCTGACCAAGGTACTGCGCGTGGAGCCCGTCGATTTCTTTACGGCCATGATGGCTGAAGAACCGGCGCCCACTGCCCCCACCGCCGGGGTGCCGGGTATGCTGGTGGCCCCGCCCGATGCTACCCGGGTGGCGCCGGCTCTGCACCCTGTGGGCCCGGCCCGGCTTACGTGGCCTGCGCCGGGCGGGCAGCTAACCGAAGCCGAGGCCCAAACCAAAGCAGCGTACCTGAAACCGTGGCTAGCGGCGGAAAACTGGGCCAGCCGGTTTCTGCCGGATTTCCTGGCCCAGCCCAACCCGCCCTTCAACGAATTCTTGGCCATCTACCAGGCACTGCAGGGTTTGCCCGATGGCACGGCCCTACACCTGGCTAACAGCATGGCCGTGCGCTACGCCAACATCTTGGGGCTGCCGGCCGGGCGCACGGTGGAGGTGTTTGCTAACCGGGGCACCAGCGGCATCGATGGGTGTACCAGCACGGCGGTGGGTGCAGCCCTGGCGCAGCCTCACCGGCCGGTGGTGCTGCTAACCGGCGACGTGGCTTTTTTCTACGACCGGAATGCTTTCTGGCACAACTACCCGGTGCCCAACCTGCGCGTCATCCTGCTGAACAACCACGCCGGGGGCATCTTCCGGCTGATTGACGGGCCGCGCCAGCAACCGGAGCTGGAAGAATTTTTCGAGACGCGCCAACCGCTGACGGCTGCCAATACCGCCCGGGATTTTAACCTGCGCTACCTCACGGCCGGCACCTTTACCAAACTTGAATCGGTTTTACCGGTTTTCTTTGCACCCGAACACGGCGCCACCCTGCTGGAAATTACCACCGACAGCAAGACCAACGCTGCGTTCTTTGAACAATACCGGGCCGCGGTCCGAACTTCTTTTTCCTAAACCACCCTGCGCCTTCTGCGAAAACTTCGGCGCCTTCTGCGGGCTCAGTTCATACCAACGACCTAGCCCGCAGAGGATGCCAGAGAAAACGCCGGTGACGCCGAAACCAACGCATTTACCTATGACTTGGACTCCCATCAAGGAATTCCGCGAAATCCTCTTCACGCAGGCGGGCGGCATTGCCAAAATCAGCATCAACCGCCCGCAGGTGCACAACGCCTTCACGCCCCTCACGGTACAGGAGATGATTGAGGCTATGCACATCTGCCGCGACCGGACCGACATCGGGGTCATCATCCTTACGGGCGAGGGTGGCAAGGCCTTCTGCTCGGGCGGCGACCAGAGCGTGCGGGGCCACGGCGGCTACGTGGGCGAGGACACCGTGCCCCGCCTGAACGTGCTCGACCTGCAGAAGCTGATTCGCTCCATTCCCAAGCCCGTCATAGCCATGGTAGCCGGCTGGGCCATTGGCGGCGGCCACGTGCTCCACGTGGTCTGTGACCTGACCATTGCGGCCGACAATGCCCGCTTCGGCCAGACCGGCCCCAAAGTAGGCTCCTTCGACGGGGGCTTCGGCGCCTCGTACCTGGCGCGGGTGGTTGGCCAGAAAAAAGCCCGGGAAATCTGGTTTCTCTGCGACCAGTACGATGCCCAGGAAGCCCTCGATATGGGCCTGGTAAACAAGGTAGTGCCGCTCGATAAGCTGGAAGAAACGACGGTAACCTGGTGCCACAAAATTCTGGAAAAGAGCCCCCTGGCTTTGCGGATGCTCAAATCTAGCTTTAATGCGGAACTGGACGGCCAGGCCGGCATTCAGGAGCTGGCGGGCAATGCCACCCTGCTGTACTACCTCTCGGAGGAAGCCAAAGAGGGCAAAAACGCCTTCATTGAGAAGCGCAAACCCGATTTCGATAAGTACCCGAAGTTTCCGTAAGCACGGCAGTACGCCCGCAAACTGTTAAAATCGGCCCGCCCTTTGGTGCGGGCCGCTTTTTTAATTGGCTTTCCCCAACGGTGCTTATCTTGCTTAACCTTCACCTGCTGCTTGCAATACCATGAAACTACTGCTGCTCTTTGCGCTGATGGCCTTTGCCACCCTTGCCAATGCCCAGGCTCAAAAGGCGGCGTCTGCTACGGTGGCAGCCGCACCCGACAAAGCCAAGCCTGTGCAGGTAGTAGAAGCCGCCTGCGGGCAGTGCCGGCTGGGCCTGCCAGGCAAAAGCTGCGACCTGGCTGTGCGCATCCAGGGCCAGGCCTATTTTGTGGATGGCACCGGTATCGACTCGCACGGCGACGCGCACGCGCAGGACGGGCTTTGCAACGCGGTGCGCCGGGCCGAGGTGCAGGGCGAGGTGGTGAATAACCGTTTTGTGGCTACGTATTTCAGACTGCTGCCGGAAGCTGGAAAAGGTCAGTAGCCTTGCCTAAGCCTTGCTATGGCAGGCTATTTCTGAAGGCCACGGCTCATTTCAGCTGAACAGGCCGCTGGCTGATAAGCTGCCGCAGCAGGGCCAAGATTCCCCCCATCCTCGACAGCATACCAAGTAAAATGCCGTTGCCGTGGCGGGATAAAGCTCCTATCCTGCGGTAGCCGCTCAGAATATCGACCCGTACGCCTCACAGCCAGCGCACCAGCCGAAGAAGTTGCGCAGCCGCTCGTGCTTAGCCTCCTTCTTCAGGCGTTTGCGCCGGGCTTTTTCCTCTGCTAACTGCCGCAGGCAGGCTACTTTCTGAGTTGGGGAAGCCAGCGGCAGAAAAAGAAACGTCTTAACCGCGGTGAAAGGAGCAACAACAGTAGGTTTCATGGCGCGCAAAGGCTAGTGACGTAGCTTAAGATACGGTTTTACTGGCCTGAATGTCAAGCAGCACCATATTTTCTGACCGGCTACCCCCGCCATTCGTATGCAAGTCTGGTTATAGTTGAAAACCTTTGCCGCCCACCTTGGCTCATTTCATGGCTGCTGACTCTTCCCTGCTTCCCGACTCGCTTTCCCTCAACGGCCGTACCTTCCACTACGCCGATATTCAGCAGTATCCGGCCCGGGCGCCCCAGGACCTGAATGGCTACGAAGCCCGCGTGCTGGACTTCTGCCGGCAGTGGCTGAATGGCGCCCAGGAGTTTGGCCTGCGCACCTCCGGCTCCACGGGCAAGCCCCAGCTCGTGACCATGAAGCGGCGGCAGCTGGAAGCATCGGCCCGCCGCACCGGCGACTATTTCGACCTGGGCCCGGGCGACCGGATGCTGGTGTGCCTGAACTGCGAGTTTGTTGGCGGGCTGATGATGCTGGTGCGTGGCTTCGAGCGGAATATGCACCTGACCATTGTGGAGCCCCACGCCGACCCTCTGGCCCTAGTGCCCGCCGCCGCTGATTTTGACTTTGCTTCTTTTGTGCCTTTGCAGCTGCGGGCCGTGCTGGATGCCGGCCACGCCCCGCGCCTCAACCGCCTGAAGGGCCTTCTGGTGGGCGGCGCCGCCGTGGAGCGTAGCCTCGAAAAAGACCTGCAGCAGCTGCGAGTACCGGTGTACCTCACCTATGGCATGACGGAAACAGCTTCGCACATTGCCCTGCGGCGGCTAAACGGCCCCCAGCCCAGTTCCCGCTACCAGGTGCTGCCGGGCATAACTGTGGGCCAGGATGCGCGCGGCTGCCTCACGGTGCGCGCCGATGTCACGCTGGATCAGCTTATCACCACCAACGACCGGGTGCAACTACTGGATGCGCACTCCTTTGAGTGGCTGGGCCGGGTTGATTTCGTGATTAACAGCGGCGGGGTAAAGGTGCAGGCCGAGAAGGTAGAGCAGGTATTGGAGGTGACGCTCACGGAGCTCAACCTGCCTCGCCGCGCCTTCGTGGCCGGCCGCCCCGATGCGCGCCTGGGCGAGCAGGTAACCGCATTTCTGGAAGGCAAACCCCTTACACCGGCCCAGGAGCACCGCGTGCAAGCCCTGCTGGCAGAGCGCCTCGACAAGTACGAGCGGCCACGCGCTTTCGTGTACGTGCCGCAGTTCCGGACCACAGCCTCCGGCAAGCTTGACCGCCTCACCACGGTACGCTCCCTGGCCCCCGCGCCGCCGGCCGGCCGCTGAGGTTGTTTTCGGGGGGCGGATTGCGTTGCTTTGCGGTTAGCTAGTGGTCTGACTAGCCGATTGTTTCATTCCCTCCCCTATGTCCCGTTCGCTTTTTCCGGCTGCGGCCCTGCTGCTGGCCGCCCAGCTTAGCGGCTGCGCCAGCTCCACCCCGGCCACTGTAAGCTCTGCCACCCCACCCGCCGAAGCCACGGCCTCCACGATGGCTACCCCTGCCGCGGCTGCCCCGGCTACCCCGGCAGCCCCAGCCGCCGAGCCTTTTCAGGTAGTAAGCGAACAGTTTGCCGACCTGCGCATCCTGCGCTACGAAGTTCCCGGCTTTGAGGCCCTGGAACCTAAGCAGAAAGAGCTGCTGTACTACTTGTACGAGGCGGCCCTGAGTGGGCGCGACATCATCTACGACCAGAACTACAGCCAGAACCTGCGGGTGCGCCGCACCCTGGAGGCCCTCTGGGAGACCAACCAGGCCCGCCGCGCCGCTACCACCAATACCCAGCAGGTAGAGCAGGCCCAGCAGTTCAACACCTACGCCAAGCGCGTGTGGTTTTCCAACGGCATCCATCATCACTATTCCACCCGCAAGCTGCTGCCCGAGTTTACGCCGGCTTACTTCAAAGAGCTGGTGCTAAGTGCGCCGGAGCGCAGCCTGCCTTTACTATCCGGCGAAACGGTAGCGCAGTTTGTGGCCACCATGACGCCCGTGCTGTTCGACCCCAACGTAGCGGCCAAGCGCGTAAATCAGGAAGCGGGCAAAGATCTGCTCACAACTTCGGCCAACAACTACTACCAGGGCGTGACCCAGGCCGAAGCCGAAGCGTACTACGCCAAGAAAATCGATAAAAACGACCAGCGCCCCATTTCCTACGGCCTCAACTCGCGGTTGGTGAAAGATAAGCAGGGCAACATCGTGGAGCAGCCCTGGAAAGTGGGCGGCCTCTACGGTGAGTCCCTCACGCAGGTGGCGTTCTGGCTGAACAAGGCCCTGGACGTGGCCGAAACGCCCGAGCAGCGCGCCGCCCTCACCAAGCTCATTCAGTACTACAGCACCGGCGACCTGAAGCTCTGGGATGAATACAACATTGCCTGGGTCCATGACACGAACTCGGATACGGACGTGGTGAACGGCTTTATCGAGGTGTATGGCGACCCGCTGGGTTACCGTGCCGCCTACGAGTCGGTCGTGTCGTTCAAGGATGTGGAGGCTACCAAGCGCATCAAGACCATCGGCGACCAGGCACAGTGGTTCGAGAATCACTCCCCTATTAAAGCCGAGCACCGCAAGAAAAACGTGGTGGGCATCACGGCCAAGGTGATTACGACGGTAGTGGAATCGGGCGACGCGGCCCCCGCCACGCCCATCGGCATCAACCTGCCCAACGCCACCTGGATTCGTAAGGAGCACGGCTCGAAGTCGGTAAACCTGGGCAACATTGTGGAGGCCTACGACCGCGCTTCGGCCGGCGGCATGCTCGACGAGTTTGCCTTTGATGAGGCCGAGAAAAAGCGCGCCCGGCAGTACGGTGCCCTGGCCGGCAAGCTGCACACCGACATGCACGAGGTAATCGGGCACGCTTCGGGGCAGATCAACAAGGGTGTGGGTACCACCAAGGAAACGCTGAAAAACTACGCCTCCGCCATTGAAGAAGGCCGCGCCGACCTCGTCGCCCTCTATTATCTGATGGACGACAAGCTGGTGCAGCTGGGCGTGATGCCGAGCCTGGAAGTAGGCAAGGCAGAATACGACAGCTACATCCGCGGCGGCCTGATGACCCAGCTGGTGCGCCTGCAGCCCGGCGAAACCGTGGAGGAGGCCCACATGCGCAACCGCCAGATGGTAGCCAAATGGGTGTTTGAGAAAGGCAAGAAGGACAAGGTGATTGAGCAAGTCACGCGCGACGGCAAAACCTTCTTCCACATCAACGACTACCAGAAGCTGCGCAATCTGTTTGGGCAGCTGCTGCGCGAAACCCAGCGCATCACGAGCGAGGGTGACTTCAACGCGGCTAAAAACCTGATTGAAACCTACGGCGTGAAAGTAGATGCCGACTTGCACAAGCAGGTGCTGGCCCGCTATCAGAAGCTGGGCATTGCGCCCTACGCCGGCTTTATTCAGCCCAAGCTGGTGCCCGTGGAGCAGGAAGGCAAAATCATTGACGTAAAAGTGGAATATCCCACCGACTTTGCCCAGCAGATGCTGGAGTACGGGCGTAAGTATTCGTTCCTGCCGCATGTGAACTAGCGCGTTGCGCAGTAACTTGTTGAGAAGCCGGCTGGGGAAGGGAATGGGGCACGCAACGCCTACCTTTTCAGCCGGCTTCTCTTTTTCTCACCAGACCCTTGCTCACTTCCCATGAAACGTAATTTCCTCCTGATCTTTCTCCTGGCTCTTTGCTGCTGGGCTGGCCGCGCCCAAGCCCAAACCCTGGATGCCAAACGCTTCGAGTACTGCGAGCTGCTCACCACCGACAACCTGTTTGCGCCCGATGCCAAAGGCCGCGGGGGGGATATTTTCGTGGATTTCGGCTACGGATTCGAGAAGCTGGGCGGCGGGTCCCTGTCGCAGCGGGAAGCCGGCAAGCTGCAGGTATTTGCTACCCACGTCAGTGCCCTCACCTACATGGGCAAGCTGGGCTGGGAGGTCGTGCAGATGTACCAGCAGCCCAAGCCCAGCGCCAAAGACAATGCCCCTACCATCTTCGTGCTGCGCCGCCCGGCCCGGGGCAACTGAAGCTAATGTGATAATGTGGAAGAATGTGCTCATGTGCTCATGACGAGGCGAAGCGACGCAATCCGTTCTGTACAGCACCGACCCATTTTTCTACCAGAAAGCCCCTGACGTCCGTACGTACGTACATCAGGGGCTTTTCACATCTCAGAGCTTGGTGCATTGCTTCTCCGTGCTTCCTCGCCACGATGCGAATCAATGGCACTTCAGCACATTTTCACATTCCTCCACATCAGCACATTACCCACATTAATCTCAGAGTCCTTGCTGGGAAAACAGGCGCTGGCGGCCGCGCACAATCTTGTATAAGTCGCCGAGAAAAAGCTTCACGCGGCCGAAGAAGATAGGGCCGTTCAGCTCGCTTTCCAGCGCATTATCTTGAAACAGCATCTGCCGGTAGCCCCCGCCCGCGCCCAGCCCTACCCATCGGAAAATGCGCACGTGCCCGGCCACCGAAGGCTCCAGGATGTAAATCAGCTGCTTGGGGGTGCGCTCCACCTGGCCGTCGGGTTTTTCGTAGCGGGCGTAGTAGCGGCCTATACCCAGTTGAGTGGGGGTGCTCAGCTCCCAGCGCGGCGTGCCCACCACCACGTATTCGCCGTAGGCCGCTACGTAGCGAAAGCGCAGCTCGTCGCGGGTGCCGGGGGGCAGATAGGACGGCAGCGCCACGTCGGTCGGTACCCCGTCGGAGAGCAGGTAAATGCCTAGGCCGGTGCGCAGGCGCCCACGCCACTCTATTCCGGCTTTCAGGCCATTGATGCCTACAATACCGCCATTAAGCAAGGAATACCGCTGGTCGAACTGAAACACGACGCGCCGGTGCGACTGGCGCACCCGGCTGGTATCGGGGGGAGTTTCGGCGGCCGCCGGTCCGGCTCCTCCTGCCCATAGTACCCAAAGCAAACTACTCCCAAGCAGCACTTTCATACGGAGCAAAGGTAAGCAGTAGTGCCTGAGGCATTGCAACGCCCCACCAACGCCTCGCCCGGGAGTTCTGCCGGTTTACCCCGGCCGGTTGCGGGTTCGCCCCGCTTGCGCTGGCAACCGGCCGGCCTACCTCCTAGCTTTACCTCATCATCTACGTAGCCCCCTTGCCATGACTCTTACCCCAGAAACGCTGTTTTCGGTCGCCAATACCGCCGTGCTACCGGCCTGGCTGCTGCTCCTGCTTGCTCCGCAGTGGGCCGTAACGCGCCGCCTCGTGCGCAGTGGGTTGTGGCCCCTGCTGCTCGCCGCTCTCTACGCCGCCCTGCTCATCGGGCACTACCTGGGGGCACAGGCCACGGAAGGCAGCTTCAGCACCCTGGGCGGCGTGGCGGCTCTTTTTCAGGACCCGTGGGCCCTTACCGCGGGCTGGGTGCACTACCTCTGCTTTGATTTGTGCGTGGGCATCTGGGAAGTGCAGGACGCTGAGCAACGCCAGCTGCCGTGGTACGTGCGGGTGCCGTGTCTGCTGCTCACGTTTCTGGTCGGCCCCATTGGCTTTTTGCTGTACGCCATTCTGCGCCGCGCCTTTCCCGCTGCTTTACCCGCTTCTCAATCCCGCTAACCCTTTCCTGCTATGACAACGCCTGCCCTTCCGCTCAAACTTTCCTCGTCCCGCCCCGCCGCCACGCCCGAAACGGCCGGCATCCGCAGCTGGCTGCGCATTCTGCACCGCGTAAACCCTGTGCTTTCCTGGACGGGGTGGCTGCAGGTGGCCCTGCTGGTGGTGGCGCTGCTGCTCCTGCCCTACGACACCCGCCTGGTGACCGGGGCGCCGGTGTGGCTGAAGCCGATTAAATTCTGCCTGTCGGTGGCCGCCTATGTATGGACGCTGGGCTGGCTGCTGGCTGATTTACCGGCCCTGGCCCAGCGCGCGGTGCGGCACATCAGCTGGACGGTAGCCGGGTGTATGCTCATCGAAATTGCCTGCATCTTTACGCAAGCTGCCCGTGGCACCACCTCGCACTACAACGCCGCCACGCCCCTGGATGCGGGAATCTTCAGCCTGATGGGCGTGGCCATTATGGTAAATACAGTAGCCACCGCCGCTGCGGTGTACCTGGCCTGGCGGTACCGCCCGTATGGCCCGGCTGGCTATGTATGGGGCGTGCGCCTGGGCCTGCTGCTGTTCTTGGTAGGCAGCGTGGTGGGCGGAATGATGATCAGCCAGAACCAGCATACCGTGGGTGCCCCGGACGGCGGCCCGGGCCTGCCCGGCCTGGGCTGGAGCACCCGCGCCGGCGACCTGCGCATTGCGCACTTCCTGGGCATGCACGCCCTGCAGGTAGTACCCCTGCTGGGCTGGTGGCTCAGCCGCCGCCTCCCGCGCCGGGCCGCACTGCTCGCTTGGCTGGGGGCATTGATTTATGCTGCTCTGGTCGCGCTGCTTTTCGCCCAGGCCCTGCAAGGCCAGCCGGTGGTGAAGTGGTAACTACCTGACGGATTACCTTGTCACGTGCCATTGAAGCGTAGCCGCCCTCTGAGCCCTGCTACAGCCTTTACCAGAAAGCCCCTGTCGTGCACTGCACGACAGGGGCTTTCTATTTTAGAGGGCGTCGTACGATGCCCAGGCCCGATTATTTCGCGCCGCGCACAACGACACGCACCTATTCCCTCATTTTTCCCGCTTTACTACTTCAACTGGGAAAACTTGCGGCGGATGATGTCCTGCACAGGCAGGTTCTCAATCTTGCTTTCCAGCCAGGAAATAATATCCAGGTACAGGAAGGGCCGCCGCTCGAACGGGTTTTCGGCAATGCGAATCAACTTGTCCTTCAGCTTAATGAAGGCCTCTTTCAGCTGGGAAGGCGCCACATCACCCAGGCCGCGCAGAAACTGGAAAATGGCTTCCTGCATCTGCTGCTGGTCGTTCATCTTGCCCAGGTAGCGGTACACCGACCGGATCTGGTACTCCAGGGACTCGTCGCGGCCGGCTTCATAGTGGGCAATCAGGTTGAGGATGCGGGCAAAGCACTGAATATCCTCGCGCAGGCTAACTTCTTTAAGGTAGATAACCTTGTTCAGGTACTCAATGGCTTTGTCGGGCTGGCCGCTGCCGAAGTAGAGGCTGGCAATTTTGTAGTAGAACACCAGGCGCCGGTGGGAGTCCATCTGCAGGCGGAAGTTCTCGATGTTTTCGAGCAGGGACGGCACAATTTTCAGGCCTTCTGAGAACTCGCCCCGCATGAAGTACCCGTTGATGCGGTTGGTGTAGAGGTACAGGAACAGCAGCATCTCAATGTTGGGGCTGGTGCGCCGATCCGGGTCGGCGGCGTAGGCTTCCAGCTGCGCCAGCACCTGCTCAAACTTGCTATAGTACAGCATGTTGTGCGCCGTCACCAGCAGATTATGAATACCCTTGAGGTAGAGCATGGCCTGCTGCTCGCGCATCAGCTCGTTGTGCTCAAACAGGTCTACCCACTTCTGAGCATAGCGGAAGCACTGCCGGAAGTTCTGCGTGATGGTGTAGTACCACACGTGGGCCTGGTAGAAGTACAACTGCTCAAAGAAGCCGGCCTGGCGGGGGTCCAGCGTCGGCAGCCCTTCCCGGAAATAGGCCGTAATCTTCTCGTAGTCTTGCTGGTTGCGTGTGTGCCCGATCTTGAGGTAGCGGCCATACATGCGCAACGCCAGGTTCGACAGCTCATGTTCCCGGGAAATATGGGCCACGGCTTCCGACGACTCATCGGAAAGCTCCCGGGCCCGACCACGCAGGCTCCGCGTGATGTACTGGCCTTCAATCAGCTTCTCAAAATCCAGCACCAGCAGCACAATGTGCGGCATTTCGGCCTGGCGGGCGGCGGTTTTCACTTTCTCCAGCATGCGCAGGCTCTGCTGGTACAGGCCCCGGTTGTAGAGGACGCGGGCGTAGTCCAGCTGCTCGTGGAGCTGAATATCGAGGTTGTGGCCCGCGTGGTACATGCGCAGGCTGGCCAGCAGCTGGCGGTACAAATTGGCCTTCAGGTTGGCTACTTGCACTTTTTTGATAGCCGGTACCTGGGCCAGCACCCGCTCCTCATCGTAGCGTTCCTGCCCGTCCAGGGCATCAAACAGCTGCAGGAACTTCAAGCCTTCGGCCGAGCCCTGACGGTTGGCAAACAAACGGAAATGACGCTTCTCGGTGCGGGTCAGGGACTTGATGAGCTGAAAAACCGGGTCCGTATTTTCGTTGGGCATTGTATTTACAAAAAAATCAACTTGTTGTTTTTCAGTTCTTTACCAAACAAAGCGCAAATAGTAGAAATAGTAGGTTACCGGAGAGAAAGTTTTAATTACCTGCTGTGACTGATGTACTTGCTTACATCCTAACAACGCAAAGATGACATGTCGGAGCACTTTTCCACTTCTTGGTCGGCACAATTTATTTCGCTGGTAGCGGCGGGCTGGCGCCCTTGCATGCTGCCGGCCACATTGCTTAAACCCGGTTCGACTGGCTTTTACTCCGTCGAGCGAATAAAATCAAGCTCAGTACCTCGTACGTCTTCCACCGTCGTCTTCCCTTTTCGCCTCACATGACTCTGCTTTTTTCCTCCGTCGGACTAGTCATTACCCTGCCGCTGCCAGGCTGAACGGAACCGCGTTACCCGCTATGCCCGCAGCCTTTCGCAGCCTAGTGCTCTGAAAGGCTTTTTTATTCTTACTCCTCCTTTTCCGCCAGCCTCCCGCATGTACTTCACCTCTGACACCGTTGCTTTCCTGGATGGCGAGTTTGTGCCGGCCGAGCAGGCCACGTGCGGCGTCTATGCCCAGTCGTTGCACTACGGCTATGCCGTGTTCGAAGGCATTCGGGCTTATCAGACGCCAGCCGGTACGCGCATTTTCAAGGCTGAGGAGCACTATGAGCGGCTACACTATTCCTGTAAAGCCGTGGGGCTGCCGCTGGCGTACTCGGTAGAGGAGCTCACCCGCATCAGCTACGAAGTGCTGGAGCGCAACAACCTCACCGACGCCTACATTCGGCCCCTGGTGTATGCCGCCACGCCCAACATGAGTTTGAAAGCCGCGGCCTCCGGCAACCTGCTGATTGCGGTATGGGAATGGGGTAAGTACCTCGGCGACCAACTGCTGCGGCTCACCATTTCGCCCTACGAGCGGCCCAACCCCAAAGCCGTGCCCATTGAGGCCAAAGTCTCGGGTCACTACGTCAACTCCATCATCGCCAGCACCGAGGCCAAGGGCCGGGGCTACGACGAAGCCCTGCTGCTGGACATGCACGGCTACGTGGCCGAAGGCCCCGGCGCCAACTTCTTTTTCGAGCGCAACGGCGAGCTGTACACCGCGCCCCAGGGCAGCATTCTGCGCGGCATCACCCGCAACACCATTATCGACCTGGCCCGCGAGGCCGGCATCACGGTGCACGAGCAGTTCTTCCGGCCTGAGGAGCTGCGTACCGCTTCCGCCGCCTTCATGACGGGTACCGCCGCCGAGGTTATTGGCGTGGCTTCAGTCGATGACGTGACCTTCTCCACCCCTTTCCAACAAACCATCGGTGGCCTGCTGGCCCGTCACTACCAGGCCCTGGTCACCGGGCAGCCCGTCAGAACTGAGAGCTTAGAAGTGAGAACCTAGACTTGTGGAACTACTCTCCGGCTTCTTCTCCTCATAGCCTACTCTAACCTCTTGGCTCTAAGCTCTGACCTCTAAGCTCTCAACTACATGACTCTAAATAAATACAGCCGCATCTACACCCAGGACGACAGCCTGCCGGCCTCCCAGGCCATGCTCATCGGCTCGGGGCTGTCGGATGAGGACTTGCGCAAGCCGTTCGTGGGCATTTGCTCCACAGGCTTCGAAGGCAACACCTGCAACATGCACCTCAATGGCCTGGCCGACCAGGTGAAGGCCGGCGTGCAGCAGCAGGGCCTGGTGGGGCTGCGCTTCAATACCATCGGCGTGTCGGACGGCATCACCAACGGCACGGCTGGTATGCGCTACTCCCTGGTCTCGCGCGAAATCATTGCCGACTCCATCGAGGCCATGGCCGGGGCCCACAACTACGATGCCCTGGCCTGCGTGATGGGCTGCGACAAGAACATGCCTGGCGCCCTCATTGCCATGGCCCGCCTCAACCGGCCTTCGCTGATGGTGTACGGCGGCACTATCAAGGGCGGCACCTTTAAAGGGCAGCAGCTCAACATTGTTTCGTGTTTTGAGGCCTACGGCAAAAAGCTACAGGGGCAGATATCGGACGAGGATTACAAAGGCATTATTCACAACGCTTGCCCGGGTCCGGGGGCGTGTGGAGGCATGTACACGGCAAATACGATGGCGGCCGCTATTGAAACGCTGGGCATGAGTGTTCCGTTTTCCTCGTCCTCCCCGGCCGTAAGCGCCGAAAAGCAGCAGGAGTGCCACGACGCCGGCGGCTACCTGCGCCGCCTGCTGGAGCTGGACCTCAAGCCTCGCGACATTCTGGTGGGCGAAGCCTTCGAAAACGCCCTGGTGATGACCACCGTGCTGGGCGGCTCCACCAACGCCGTGCTTCACCTCATTGCCATTGCCCACGCCGCCGGCGTGCACCTGACGATGGAGGACTTCCAGGCCGTGAGCAACCGCGTGCCCGTGCTGGCCGACCTGAAACCCAGCGGCAAGTACCTGATGGAAGATTTGTCGGCGCTGGGCGGGGTGCCGGCCGTGATGAAGACCATGCTCAACGCGGGCCTGCTCCACGGCGACCTGCTGACGGTGACGGGCCGGACGCTAGCCGAAAACCTGGCCGACGTGCAGCCCCTGGGCGCCGAGCAGGACTTGCTGCGGCCCCTGGATAACCCCATCAAAGCCGACGGCCACATTCAGATTCTGTACGGCAACCTGGCCACCAAAGGCGCGGTGGCCAAAATCACCGGCAAGGAAGGCCTGCGGTTTGAAGGCCCAGCCGTGGTGTTCAACTCCGAGGAAGAACTCAACGAAGGCATTACGCAGGGCAAGATTCAGCCCGGCCACGTCGTCGTGATTCGCTACGTGGGGCCCAAGGGCGGGCCCGGCATGCCCGAAATGCTCAAGCCCACTTCCGCCATCATCGGCGCGGGGCTGGGCGACAAGGTGGCCCTGATTACTGACGGGCGCTTTTCGGGCGGCACGCACGGCTTCGTTATCGGCCACGTGTGCCCGGAGGCCTACGACGGCGGCACCATTGCCCTGGTGGAAGACGGCGACTGGATTGTGCTGGATGCCGGCACCAACACCATTGATGTGCAGGTAAACGCGGCCCAGCTGGCCGTGCGCCGCCAGCAGTGGCAGCGGCCCCGGCCCAGCGTGCAACAGGGCGTGCTGCTGAAGTATATCCGCACCGTGAGCGACGCGAGCCGCGGCTGTATCACCGATTACGAGGAAGACCATGTACACGCAAGAGCAACCCCAGCCCGTGCCGACCTCGCCTGAGGCGGCCGTAGCCGCGGCAACGCCAGCTACCCGCACGCTTTCCGGCGCTGAGGCTACGCTGCACGCCCTGCTGGCCGAAGGCGTAGACACCATTTTCGGGTATCCGGGCGGCGCCATCATCCCGATCTACGATGCCCTCTACGACTTTAAGGAGCAGCTGAACCACGTGCTGGTGCGCCACGAGCAGGGCGGCATTCACGCGGCCCAGGGCTACGCGCGGTCTTCGGGCAAGGTGGGCGTGGTCTTCGCCACCAGCGGCCCCGGTGCCACCAACCTCGTCACCGGCCTAGCCGATGCCCTCATTGACAGCACCCCGCTGGTGTGCATTACGGGGCAGGTATTCGCGCACTTGCTGGGCACCGATGCCTTCCAGGAAACCGACATCATCAACATCACCACACCCATTACCAAGTGGAACCACCAGGTGACGGACGCCAGTGAAATCCCCGAGGTGCTGGCTAAGGCCTTCTACATTGCCCGCAGCGGCCGCCCCGGTCCGGTCCTTATCGACATCACCAAGAACGCCCAGATTCAGAAGGCCGACTTCGCGCCCTACCAGCCTTGTACCCACATCCGCAGCTACCGCCCCAAGCCCATTGTGCGGCCTGAGTACGTAGCGCAGGCGGCCGAGCTCATCAACCAGGCCAAGCGGCCCCTGGTGCTTTGGGGGCAGGGCGTACTGCTGGGCCAGGCGGAGCAGGAGTTCCGGCAGTTCATTGAGAAAAGCGGCATTCCGGCGGCTTGGACGATTCTGGGTGCTGGCGCCCTACCCACCGGCCACCCGCTCAACGTGGGCATGCTGGGCATGCACGGCAACTACGGCCCCAACGTGCTGACCAACGAGTGCGACGTGCTCATTGCCATTGGCATGCGCTTCGACGACCGGGTAACGGGCCGCCTCGACAAGTACGCCCGCCAGGCCCAGGTGATTCATCTCGACATCGACCCCACGGAAATCGACAAGAACGTGGCGGCTACCGTGCCGGTATGGGGCGACTGCAAGGAAACCCTGCCCTTGCTTACGCAGCTGGTGCAGGCCCGCACTTACCCCGAGTGGCGGCAGCGCTTCACGGAGCACGATGCCGAGGAAATTGCGGCCGTCATTCAGGACGAGCTGTTTCCGACCTCCGACGAGCTGACCATGGGCGAAGTGATTCAGCAGCTGAACGAGCTGACCCAGGGTGAGGCCATCATTGTGACGGATGTAGGCCAGCACCAGATGGTGGCCTGCCGGTACGCCAAGCTCAACCACACCCGCAGCAACATCACCAGCGGGGGCCTGGGCACTATGGGTTTTGCGCTGCCCGCCGCCATCGGGGCCAAGTATGGGGCGCCAGAGCGCACGGTAGTAGCCGTCATCGGCGACGGGGGCATCCAGATGACGATTCAGGAGCTGGGCACCATCATGCAGACGGGCGTGAACGTGAAGATCCTGCTGCTCAACAACCAGTTTCTGGGCATGGTGCGCCAGTGGCAGGAGCTGTTTCACGAGCGGCGCTACTCCTTCGTGGACATTGCCAGCCCCGACTACGTGACCGTGGCCCAGGGCTACAGCATAGCCGGCCGCCGCGTGGATGCCCGCCCCGAGCTGCAAAACGCCCTGCGCGAAATGCTCGAACACCCCGGCTCCTTCCTGCTGGAGGTAATGGTCACCCGCGAAAACAACATCTTCCCCATGGTACCGCAGGGCTGCGGCGTGGGCGAAATACGGCTTAAGTAAATGTCGTTGCGAGCCGGTGGCGCATCAAGACACCGGCTCGCAACGACAACACAAGTTCCCCCTTATGCACCAGCAACCAATCGACCGGCGCGAGTACAACATCACGGCGTATACCGAGAACCAGGTGGGGCTGCTGAACCGCATTGCCATCATCTTCTCGCGGCGCAAAATCAACATCGAAAGCCTCAACACCTCCCCTTCCGAAATCGAAGGTATTCACCGCTTCAACATTGTGGTTGTGGAGACGGAGGAAGTGGTGCGCAAGATTGCCCGCCAGATTGAAAAGCAGGTGGAAGTGCTCAAGGTCTACTTCAACCCCAACGAGGACGTCATCTGGCAGGAAATGGCCCTCTACAAAGTGCCCACCGACGTCATTGCCGAGCGGGCCCTGGTGGAGCGGCTGCTGCGGGAGCACGGCGCCCGGGCCGTGGTCATTCGCAAGGACTACACGGTGTTTGAAACCACCGGCCACCGCGAAGAAACCGACAAGCTGCTGGCGGTGCTGCAGCCCTACGGCCTCATCGAGTTTGTGCGCTCGGCCCGCATTGCCATCATCAAGGGCAGTGAAGGCTTCCACCACAAGCTGCGCGAGTTTGAGCGCATCGAGCCCGGCCATGAGGTCAGCGAAAACGACTACCTCAATAGTCGAGACAAAGTGTTTTCGATGTAGCACCAACGTCGCCAACAACCAACGAATCAATCACAATAAACCTTCAACCACTCAACCTCCAACCATCATGGCAACCATCAACTTCGGCGGCGTAGAAGAGCACGTAGTTACCCGCGACGAATTTCCTTTGGAAAAAGCCCGCACGATTCTCAAGGATGAAACCATTGCCGTGATTGGCTACGGCGTGCAGGGCCCCGGCCAGGCGCTGAACCTGCGCGACAACGGCTTCAACGTCATCATCGGGCAGCGCCGCGACTCCGCCTCCTGGAGCAAGGCCGAAGCCGATGGCTGGGTGGAAGGTGAAACCTTGTTCGACATCGAAGAAGCAGCGGAGCGCGGTACCATCATTGCCAACCTGCTCTCCGACGCCGGTCAGATTGCAGTGTGGCCCACGCTGAAAGCCAAGCTCACGGCCGGAAAAACGCTGTACTTCTCGCACGGCTTCGGCATCACCTTCAACGACCAGACCGGCATCATCCCGCCCGCCGACGTGGACGTGGTGCTGGTAGCACCTAAGGGCAGCGGCACCAGCCTGCGTCGCCTGTTTGTGGCCGGCGGTGGGCTGAACTCCTCGTTTGCCGTGTACCAGGATGCCACCGGCCACGCCTACGAAAAGGCTATTGCTTTGGGCATCGGGGTGGGCTCGGGCTACCTGTTCGAAACCGACTTCAAGCGCGAAGTGTACTCCGACCTCACCGGCGAGCGGGGCGTGCTGATGGGCGCTCTGGCTGGCATCATCGAGGCTCAGTACCAGGTGCTGCGCCAGCGCGGCCACTCCCCTTCCGAAGCCTTCAACGAAACCGTGGAAGAACTCACCCAGAGCCTGGTGCCGCTGGTGGGCGAAAACGGCATGGATTGGATGTTCAGCAACTGCTCCGTAACGGCACAGCGCGGCGCCCTCGACTGGAAAGGCAAGTTCCGCGAGGCTACCCTACCTGTGCTCAACGAGCTGTACGACAGCGTAGCCTCGGGCCAGGAGGCCGCCCGCACCATCCAGCGTGGCTCCACGCCCGGCTACCGCCAGGAGCTGGAAGCCGAGCTGAAGGAAGTGCGCGACTCGGAGCTGTGGCAGACCGGAGCGACCGTGCGTGAGCTACGCTCCAAGGCTACCGAGAAAGTAGAAGAGTTGAGCTAAACTGAAAACAAACCAAGGAAGGCTGGCCGCAACGCCAGCCTTCCATTTTTCGCCGGCCCTATGCACTGGAATGCTGATACCTATACCCAAAAGCACGCTTTCGTCTCTCAATACGGCACCGGCCTGGTGGAAGTACTAGCCCCGCAGCCGGGCGAATGGGTGCTGGACCTGGGCTGCGGGGCCGGGGAGCTGGCGCAGGAAATAGCCAGCCGGGGCGCTAACGTGGTGGGCCTGGATGCCTCAGCCGACATGCTGATCAAGGCCCGCCAGCAGTTTCCGGCGCTAGACTTCCAACTGGCCGATGCCGCTTCGTTTCAGCTGCCGGAACGCTTCGACGCCGTGTTCTCCAATGCGGCGCTGCACTGGGTTCCGGCGGCGGCGGCCGTGGTGCGGCAGGTGTATCAGCACCTGAAGCCAGGTGGGCGCTTCGTAGCGGAGCTTGGCGGAAAGGGCAACGTAGGGCACATTGTGGAAGCCCTGCTCCGCCAGTTGCACCAGCACGGCTACCCCCAGGCCCGCGCCGACTGGTGGTACTTCCCCTCGGTAGCCGAGTACGCTACCCTGCTCGAACAGCAAGGCTTCCGGGTACGCCTGGCCCAGCACTACGACCGGGAAACGCCGCTTGCCGACCCCAAAACCGGCCTTCGGGACTGGATTGAACAGTTTGGGGACAATTTCTTTCGCGGTGTTCAGGATGAAGATCGGGCGGCCATCCTTACGGCTACCGAAGCTGAGCTGCGCCCCGTCCTATTCCGGGACGGCCAATGGCGGGCCGATTACAAGCGCCTGCGCATCGTGGCGGAGAAGCCCTAGACTTACCTGAAAAGCCGCCGGACTCTGGCGCAAAATGAGCCTATATGGAACAAGAAACCCTCACCGCCAGCCCCGTTGTGCAACTGGCCAACGTAGAGCGCGCCGCCCGCACCCTGGATGGCGTCATCTACAAAACCCTGCTGCAGCACAATCTGGGCCTTTCGGATGCTTACGGGGCCCAGGTCTACCTCAAGCGCGAAGACCTACAGGTGGTGCGCTCCTACAAAATCCGGGGGGCCTATAATAAGATTGCCGGGCTGAGTCGGGAACAGGTGACCCGCGACGTGGTCTGCGCTTCGGCCGGCAACCACGCCCAGGGCGTGGCCTATGCCTGCCAGCTGCTCGGAATTCGCGGCCACATCTTCATGCCCGCCCAAACGCCGGCCCAGAAGGTGAGTAAAGTGCGGCTGTTTGGCAAAGACCAAGTAGAAGTGGTGCTGGTAGGCGCCACCTTCGACGACACGTACCAAGCCGCCAAGAACTTCTGCGACCAGCGCGGCAGCACCTTCGTGCACCCGTTCGACGACCTGGCCATAGTAGAAGGCCAGGCCACCGTGGGCCTGGAAATCCTACGCGACGCCCCTGCTTCCATCGACTTTCTGTTTATGCCCATCGGCGGCGGGGGGCTAGCTTCGGGCGTAAGCAGCGTGTTCCGGCAGCTGAGCCCCCACACCCGCCTGATTGGCGTGCAGCCGCTGGGGGCCCCTTCCATGCAGCAGGCTATTGCCAACGGACAGCGCCAAGCCCTGGAATCTATTGAGAGCTTCGTGGATGGCGCAGCCGTGAAGTGCCCCGGCGAGCTGACATTTCAGCTGTGCCAGGAGCTGCTGGATGAGGTGGCGTTAGTGCCCGAAGGCCAAGTGTGTGAGGACCTGCTGAAGATGTACAACGAGGAAGGCATTGTGCTGGAGCCCGCGGGCACGCTCAGCGTCTCGGCCCTGCACCAGTACGCCGACCAGATTCGGGGCAAAACGGTGGTGTGCGTGCTTAGCGGCTCCAACAACGACATCACCCGCATGGAGGAAATCAAGGAGCGGGCCATGCGCCACCAGGGCCGCAAGCATTACTTCCTGGTTACCTTCAACCAGAAGCCCGGGGCTCTGCGCCGCTTCGTCAACCACGTGCTCCGGGAAGGCGACGACATCATTCAGTTTCAGTACATTAAAAAGAACAATAAGGAAAAAGGCCCCGTTTTCATCGGTCTGGAAGTGCAGAACCCACACGAGGTAGCGGGCATTCAGCAGCGTATGGCCGACGAAGGCTTCGGCTACGAGTACCTGAACGGCAAGCAGGACTTCTTGAGTCTGCTGGTATAAGGCAAGTAGCTGCACTGATTTAAGATAAAATAGTAGCCTCGCTACCTCAGAATGAAGGCCGCTTGCTTATTTCAGGATTTGGCCGTTGTAGTTTAATTTATTTTCCATATTTGATTATCAACAAGTTACAAACGCAACGTCAACTTTTAGAAATAGTAGGCGTGCTGATTAACCGTTTTCATAGCCCCCTGAAGTCCGTGTACTTGCGAGTAGCCTTTTCGCCGAAAGACCTTACCCTATGGCTACTCAGAAAATCCACATCTTCGATACGACCCTGCGCGACGGGGAGCAAGTGCCGGGCTGCAAGCTCAACCGGGACGAGAAACTGCTCATTGCCCGGCAGCTGGAGCTACTCGGCGTCGACGTGATTGAGGCGGGCTTTCCGGTTTCCAGTCCCGGCGACTTTGCCGCCGTGGCGGCCATTGCGGCCCAAACGCGCTACGCCACCGTCTGTGGCCTCTCGCGGGCCGTAGAACACGACATCGTGACGGCGGCGGAAGCCCTGAAATCGGCCAAATATCCGCGTATTCATACCGGCATCGGCACTTCCGAGTCCCACATCAAGTTCAAACTCTGCACCACGCCCGACAAGATTATTGAGCGGGCCGTGGCGGCCGTGAAGCTGGCCAAGAGCTTTGTGGAAGACGTGGAGTTTTACGCCGAAGATGCCGGCCGCACCGACAACGAGTTCCTGGCCCGCGTGTGCGAAGCCGTTATTCGGGCTGGTGCCACGGTGCTCAACATTCCTGACACCACCGGCTACTGCCTGCCCAGCGAGTACGGCGCCAAGATCAAGTACCTGGCCGACAACGTGCGCGGCATCGAGCACGTGCGCCTTTCCACGCACTGCCACAACGATTTGGGCATGGCTACGGCCAACTCCATTTCGGGTGTGCTCAATGGAGCCCAGCAGGTGGAGTGCACCATCAACGGGGTGGGCGAGCGGGCCGGCAATACGGCGTTGGAAGAAGCCGTGATGGTGCTCCGCCAGCACCCCTACCTCAACTTCGAAACCGGCATCAACACCAAGCTGCTGGCCGAAACCTCGGCTATGGTCTCGCACCTCATGAGCATGCCCGTGCAGCCGAACAAGGCCATTGTAGGGGCCAATGCGTTTTCGCACTCCAGCGGCATTCACCAGGATGGCGTGATTAAACACCGCGAAACCTACGAAATCATTGACCCGCGCGAGGTGGGCATGCCCGACTCGGCCATTGTGCTCACGGCCCGCTCCGGCCGCGCGGCCCTGGCCTACCGCCTCCAGAAAATCGGCTACGACTTCGACCGCACGGCCCTCAACAAAGCTTACGCGTCGTTTGTGGCCCTCGCCGACCGCCAGAAGGAAGTCGTGGACGAGGATTTGCACGTGATGGTCGAGCAGGAAAACCTCGTTACCGTCGGCTAACCCAACGCTGGACCGTCATGCCAACACACCCGGGCACGACGGTTTTCTATTTTACGCTGAGCCCGAACTACGGGAAGCCCAGGCTCCCGTCACCCCACCCTTCTCATGGCTAAGACCTTATTCGATAAAATCTGGGACGCCCACGTGGTGCGCGAAGTAGCCGGTGGCCTCACCGTGTTCTACATCGACCGGCACCTGATTCATGAAGTCACCAGCCCGCAGGCGTTTGACGAGCTGACGGCCCGCGGCCTCACGCTGCGCCGCCCCGGTCAGATTGTGGCCACTGCCGACCACAACGTACCCACGCGCCACCAAGACCAGCCCATTCAGGACCCCCTGTCCCGCTCTCAGGTAGATAAGCTCACCGAGAACTGCGCTAAGTTTGGCGTGGAGCTCTACGGCCTCGGCCACCAGTACCAGGGCATTGTGCACGTCATCGGGCCGGAGCTGGGCATTACCCAGCCGGGCCTGACGATGGTGTGCGGCGACTCCCACACCTCCACGCACGGGGCGTTTGGCACCATTGCCTTCGGCATCGGCACCAGCCAGGTAACGCAGGTTATGGCCTCCCAGTGCCTGCTGCTCGACAAGCCCAAGCGCATGCGCATCACCCTGGACGGGGAGCTGCGCCCCGGCGTATCAGCCAAGGACTTGATCCTGCACGTTATTTCCCAGCTGGGCACCGGCGGCGCCACCGGCTACTTCGTGGAGTACGCCGGCAGTGCCATCCGCGCCCTGAGCATGGAAGGCCGCATGACGGTGTGCAACATGAGCATTGAAATGGGCGCCCGCGGCGGCCTCATTGCCCCCGATGCCACTACGTTCAGCTACCTCGAAGGCCGCCGCTTTGCGCCCCAGGGCGATAACTGGGACCGGGCCGTGGCTTACTGGCAGACGCTCTATTCCGACGAAGACGCGCAGTTCGACGCCGAGCTGCAGTTCGACGCCTCGGCTATTCAGCCGATGATAACCTACGGCACCAACCCCGGCATGGGCATCCCGCTCAGTGCCAGCATTCCCATGCTGGCCGACGCGGGCGAGGCGGCTAGCTTCGACAAGTCGCTGCGCTACATGGGCTTTGAGGCGGGTGAGTCACTGCTGGGCAAGGAAATCAACTACGTGTTCATCGGCAGCTGCACCAATTCCCGCATCGAGGACTTGCGCACGGTGGCAGCTTACGTGAAGGGCAAGCGCAAGGCGGCCCACGTGGAGGCCATCATCGTGCCCGGCTCCAAGCAGGTAGAGCTGCAGGCCATAGCCGAAGGAATTGACCAAGTGCTGGCCGACGCGGGCTTTGAGCTGCGCGAACCGGGCTGCAGCGCCTGCCTGGCCATGAACGACGACAAGATTCCGGCCGGGGCCTACTGCGTGTCGACCTCCAACCGCAACTTCGAAGGCCGCCAGGGTCCCGGCGCCCGCACGCTGCTGGCCTCCCCGCTGGTGGCGGCTATTACCGCCGTGGAAGGTCGCCTGGTTGACATCACGCAGTACTTGAACTAACCTGTCTCCCACCCCATGGAAAAGTTTCAGACCCTGCAATCCGGCGTGGTGCCCCTGCCCATCGAAAACGTGGACACCGACCAGATTATCCCGGCCCGCTTCCTGAAGGCGACGACCCGGGAAGGCTTCGGGGCCAACCTATTTGCCGACTGGCGCTACGCCGCCGGCGGCCAGCCGAAAACCGATTTTGTCCTCAACGACCCGCGCTACCAGGGCCACCAGATTCTGCTGGCCGGCAAAAACTTCGGGTGCGGCTCCAGCCGGGAGCACGCCGCCTGGGCCCTGTACGACGCCGGTTTTCGGGTGGTCATCAGCAGCTACTTCGCCGATATTTTTCGGGGCAATGCCCTGAACACCGGGCTGCTGCCCCTGCAGGTTTCGGATGAGGTGCTGCAGGCTTTGTTTGCCGCCGTGGCCGCCGACCCGCAGCTACCGCTGACGGTAGACCTGGGTGCGCAAACCCTCACGGTGCCCGGCCGGACGGAAGCCATTTCCTTCGAGCTGGATGCCTACAAAAAAGAGTGCCTGCTGAACGGGTACGACGACATTGATTTTCTCATTAGCCAAGAGGCGGCCATTACGGCCTACGAACAGCAACGGTCATGGATAGCATAAGCAAACGTATTGTGGTGTTGCCCGGCGACGGTATCGGGTCGGAAGTGTGTAGCGAGGCGGTGCGCGTGCTCAAGGCCGTGGGCGACCGGTTCGGCCACGAGTTTACCTTCGACTACCAGCTGATGGGCGCCTGCGCCATTGATGCCGTGGGCACCCCGCTGCCGGATGTGACCCTGGAAGCCTGCCGCCGCGCCGACGCCGTGCTGCTCGGCGCCATCGGCGACCCGAAATACGACAACGACCCCACCGCCAAAGTGCGCCCCGAGCAAGGCCTGCTGGGTTTGCGCAAGTCGCTGGGCCTGTACGCCAACATTCGGCCTATCACGGCCTACGACCAGCTGCTGGAACATTCCCCGCTGAAAGCCGAGCGTATTCAGGGCACCGATATTCTGATATTCCGGGAGCTGACCGGCGGTATCTACTTCGGGGAGAAAGGCCGCAGCGAGGACCGCGCCAGCGCCTACGACCACTGCACCTACCACCGCGACGAGATTCTGCGCATTGCGCACCTGGCCTTCAAGGCCGCCGAAACGCGCCGCCACAAGCTCACGCTGGTCGATAAGGCCAACGTGCTGGAAACTTCCCGCCTCTGGCGCGAGACGGTGCAGAGCATTGCGCCTCAGTACCCGAGCGTGGCCCTCGATTATCTGTTCGTGGACAACGCCGCCATGCAAATCATCCTGAACCCGCGCCAGTTCGATGTGATGCTGACGGAAAACATGTTCGGCGACATCATTTCCGACGAGGCTTCCGTCATTGCTGGGTCACTGGGCTTGCTGCCCTCCGCCTCCATTGGCGACGGTTCGGCCCTGTTTGAGCCCATCCACGGTTCTTATCCGCAGGCCAAGGGCAAGGGCATTGCCAACCCTATTGCTACCATTCTTTCGGCGGCCATGCTGCTGGACCACTTCGGCCTGCCGGAAGAAGCCGACTGCGTGCGCGATGCCGTGCAGCACGCTCTCGATGAAGGTGTGGTAACGCCGGAGCTAAACCCAGCTGTGGTGCACACCACCGAGCAGGTGGGCAGTTTCATTGCCTACGCGGTACTGGACATTGCCGACTGTGAGCTGCACCGCAACAACATCCGGCTGGGCATGAGCACGATTATCTAAGTTGTGAGAGGGCGATTTAGTTCGTCACTAATTCGCCGCTTAAAAAGTACCTCAGGGGTGGGGTTAAAGCCCGAGTATCTGGTCGCCGGACCGGATGCTTGGGCTTTTTAGCGTTTGAGGGGCAGCAATCGGCCCCGGCGGTTTTGGCGGTTCACCGGGTGCGGGCGACGCTTCACCCGGTTTAGCCTCGGGCCGCGCAAGCAAAGTGCGGATGTTTGAAGCATCAAATCTGGCTTCTCAACCCGCACACTTCGTCTTATGAAAACGCTTCGCCCCAACTTCGCCTTCCTGATTCGCACCCTCTGCGGCCTGCTGCTCACCCTCGTGCTCCTGCAAACAGCCACCGCAGGCGGCCTCCCGAATGGCACGCCGGCATTTCAGACCTCGGATGGGGTGAAGCTCTTCGTAAAAGTAGCCGGCCAGGGGCTGCCCTGCCTGTTTGTGCACGGCGGCCCGGGCGCGGGCAGCCAGGCGGTGGAAGTGCTGGCCGGCGCACCGCTGGAAAAGCAGCTGCAGATGATTTACCTCGACCAGCGCGGCAGTGGCCGCTCGGCCAGCGACCCACAGAAAAACTACTCCCTGGAGCGCCAGGTGCAGGACATGGAAGAGCTGCGCCAGCAGTTGAAGCTGGAAAAATGGACGCTGATGGCCCACTCCTTCGGCGGTATCCTGGCCACGACCTACGCGCAGAAATACCCCGGCCGCGTGCACAGCCTGATTCTGGTCAACGCAATTCTGAATTTGCCGGCTTCGATGGAAAGCACCACGGCCTATGGCTACACCCTGCTGCCCGCCGCTACCCGCCCGCCGCTGGATGCCGCCGCGCCCCTCCCCCAGCGCTACTTCATGGTGACGGGGCTGCTCCAGCGCCAGGGCCTCTACAACCAGCTTCAATACGCCTCCGACTCCTCGGCCGCCCGGGTGAGCCGCACGATGAAAGGCCAGCCCGCCAACCACGATTTTGCCGCCAACATGTTCCAGAACCCCGGCAACTACCTGCTCGATTACACGCCCGCCACGGCCAGCCTTGCTATGCCGGTCCTGGTTCTCACCGGCCAGCAGGACTACGTAACCGGCCCTGAGCATTACAAGAGCTTCCGCTTCCCCCAGCAGCAAGTAGTGGTTTTGCCTGGGAAACACGTGCCCTTCCTCGATAACCCGCAGGAATTCAACCAGGCCGTGCAGCGCTTCGTGCGCCAGTTGCCCCGCAAAAGCTAAATCGAGGGCTGCGAATTTTTTCATTAAACGTCATGCTGAGCTTGTCGAAGCATCTCTACCTCTGGCTAACATAATCGTGAGAGCGAAGCGGTAGAGATGCTTCGACAAGCTCAGCATGACGTTCTGGAAATCATTTTCACTAGCCTATCAAAACAGTTCAGCCATCTGTTTGCGCCGCGAAAAAGCTACTTTTACCTTCCATGAACGACCGAAAGTTTTTGCTCTGGGGCATTCCCATTCTCGCGCTGCTGGTGCTGATTCCCCGGGGCGTGCTGTACATTCGGTCGGTGCCGGTTTTTTTCCTGAACTGGGGCATTTCGATGCTGTTCACCTGTGCCTTCTGGTTTACGGGAAGGGCGCTATGGCGGGCCTTGTTTCGGCGCTTTCCGCGGGTAGACCAGACCCGCAAGCGGCTCTGGCGGCTGGCAGTCATCAATACGGCTATTGCGGCGGCTGTCACGTTCATCCTCGACAGCGTGGCGGCCTGGGCCCAGGGCGGGCAGTTGGATAGCGCCACGTTCTGGCGGGAGTTTGGGCTGAATATGGTGCCTACCGTGGTCATTCAGCTGATTTATGAGAGTATGAACTTCTTTCAGCAGTGGGAAGAAAACGTGCGCCGGGCCGAGCAGCTCCAGAGTGCCGGCGTGCAAAGCCAACTCGAAGCCTTGCAAAGCCAACTCGACCCCCACTTCCTGTTCAACTCCCTCAACACCTTGTCGGCCCTCATTGAGCCCGACAACGAGCCGGCCCAGGACTTTGTGGAGCAGCTTTCCGACGTGTACCGCTACGTACTGCTGGCCCGCGACCGAACGACCGTGCCACTGAGCGAGGAGCTAGCCTTTGTGGATACCTACCTGGCCTTGCATAAGGCCCGCTTCCGCGACAACCTACACGTGACGATGGATGTGCCGCCTACCGCGCTGGCGCAGCACGTAGCTCCTTTGAGCGTGCAGCTGCTGGTGGAAAATGCCCTGAAGCATAACGTTGCTTCGCGGGAACATCCGCTGCAGCTCCGCCTCGCAGCCGACCCCGTAGCCGGCCTCTTCACCGTCGAAAACACCCTACGGCCGCGCACGGCGGGCCTGGCACCCGGCACGGGCACAGGCTTGCGCAACGTGCGTCACCGCTACGAGCTGCTCCACGCCCCGCACCCGGTGGACGTCACTTCCGAGGCAGGCATCTTCCGGGTGCGGCTGCCGCTATTAAGGTAGTAGCTTCCGCTGCTGGCTTAGCTGGCTAAGACCGCAGCATTCACCATTTTACTACCGTACTATTTTACCGCCCCATGACCGTTCTGCTGCTCGAAGATGAGTACCCGGCCGCCGAGCGGCTGCAGCGCCTGCTCCGCCAGGCTGCCCCCGAGGCACAGGTGGCCGCCGTACTCGACAGCGTATCCGGCGCCGTGCAGTGGCTGGAAAGCAACCCCGCCCCCGACCTGATTCTCTCCGATATCCAGCTGGCCGATGGGCTGAGCCTGGAAATCTTCGACCAGCTCCTGGTGCGCAGCCCGGTTATCTTCACCACCGCCTACGACGCCTATGCCATTCGCGCTTTCAAAGCCAACAGCGTGGATTACCTACTGAAACCCGTAAAGCTAGTCGAGCTTACAGCCGCCCTCACCAAGCTGCGCGACTGGCGCCTGGCCCTGCGCGAATCAGCCGCTACCGGAGCCCCTGAAAAGGCTGACGAGGCCTCTGCGCACCGCCTGGAGCGCCTGGCCGATTCTCTTCCGCGGCCCGATCGGCAGTTTAAAACTCGTTTTCTGGTGCGCAGCGGCGAGCAGCTATTGCCCCTGCCCATATCCCAGGTGGCCTGGTTTCAGAGCCGCCACGAAACCACTACCCTCACCGCCACCGACGGGCGGCGCTTCGTGGTGGATTACACCTTGGAGCAGCTGGAAAGCCTGCTCGACCCCAGCCAGTTCTTCCGCCTCAACCGGCAGTTCATTGCTCAGCTGCCGGCCGTGCAGCGCCTGCACCCACACTTCAATGGGAAGCTGCTGCTGGACTTGCAGCCTGCTCCCAGCGACGAAGTACTGGTAAGCCGGGAAAAAGCGGCGGCGGTGAAAAGCTGGCTGGAAGGGTAATCAGGCCTGACGAGCTTTTCCCTTACCAAAGGAAAGGCCGCCCGGATGCCCCTGGTGCTAGCTAAGTCCCGAGTACTTCGCCGTCAGAAGCACTGAGAGTCACCGCCGTCGGTTTTTGATGAATGTCTCTCTTGTTTTGGGGCAGCTACAACTCCCAAGCCAGGAGCAAGCCGGCAATTGTACCCAGAAGTGTACCGGCCAGCAGTTCAGAGGCCGTGTGGCGGCGTAGTACCAATCGGGAGGCAGCTACCAGCCCAGCGGCTACCAGCGCAAGCCAGCCCCAGCCAGGGTACAAGGTGAGCACTACGCAAGCCAGGAAGAAAGAAATGGCGGCGTGCAACGACACCTTCAGCCAAAAGTTGAGCGCAAAGCATACCAGTAGCAGTGCCCACACGGCAAGCAGCCCGTACCGAAAGGCCCCGCCCTGCTGCTGCCAGAATAGCCCTGCGGTGGCAGCACCCAGCAAGACCAGCAATACCTGATAAAAGCTGTGACGCTGCGTCCTTTGCGACACGTCGAAATTGGTGTAGCCACCGCGCCGCGTCTGCCACAGATTCCACACGCTGATGGGCCCTACTACCAGCAGCGCCACGCTACCTATTATCCAGGCCGAGCCAGACCCCGGCACGTGGTGTCGGGCTACAAGCACCGCAAATACCATGGTAGTAACGAGGGGATGGCCCAGAAAGGAAACGACTGCCGAAACCCGGTACAGCAGCGAAGAGGAAACACCCATACGAAAAGGACTTACCACCCGCTACCGATCCAGCCAGGCCTTAAACGCCCCAACTTTCTCCCGGCTCACCAGCACGGTGTCGTTGTCGGGGGCAGCGGGCTTGAGGACGGTTTGCAGGCGGGAGTTAGTGTAGTGAATGATGTCGTGGATGGCCTCGGCGTGGGCGAGGTAGGCACGGTTGAGGCGGAAAAACTCGGTGGGGTCGAGCATGCCTTCCAGTTGCTCCAGGGTGTAATCTACCACGAAGCGCCGACCTTCCCGGGTGTGCAGCAGGGTCACTTTTTCCAGACTGGCGAAGTAGGCAATCTGCTCCACGGGAATGGCTTTCAGGTGCACCCCTACCCGCACCACAAAGCGCGACTTGTACTCCTTGGCAGGCTGGGCCTGGCGCAGCACCTGGGCCAGCAATGCGGCATCAAAAGCCGGGGCAGCGGCCTCGCGCTGGCGGCGCAGCTTGTCCAGGGCGGCCGTCAGCTCCTCCGGGTCGATGGGCTTGAGCAGGTAGTCCACGCTGTTCACCTTGAAGGCGCGCAGGGCGTACTTGTCGTAGGCCGTGGTGAAGATAACCGGGCTCTGCACGTCCAGCCGCTCAAACAGCTCGAAGCTCAGTCCATCGGCCAGGTGGATATCCAGAAACAGCACATCGGGCGCAGGGCGCAGGGCGCGCAGCAGGGCCTCAGCCTCCGCTACCGACTCGGCCGTGCCAACCACCTCTACCGGCTGCGGCTGCTTGCGCAGCAGCTCCGTGAGGCGGCGGGCAGCCAGGGGTTCATCTTCAATAATGAGGGCGCGCACGGGTGTGTTCATAAGCGAAAGTAACGCGACGGAGGAATGCCAGCCTAAAAAAACTACTGCAGCTCCAGCAGCGGCAGCGTCACGCGGAACTCGGTTTCGGTTTGGGCTACCTGCACGGGCTGCTGGGTGAGGAAGGCGTAGCGCGCCGCCAGGTTCTGCAGCCCCAGGCCCGTGGATTCGCCCTCGGCCAGGCGGCGCGGGCGGCGCTGGTTGCGCACCGTAAGCGTGCGGGAAGCCACGTCCAGCGTCACCTGAATTTGCAGCGGGTCGCGCTGGGAGGTGGCGTTGTGCTTGAGGGCATTTTCCAGCAGCAGCTGCACGGCCAGCGGGGGCACCAGCAGGGTTTCCGCCGTAGCGGCGGGCAAGCTTGGCATCTCCACCTGCACGCCTTCCCCCAGGCGGGTGCGCTGCAGAAACAGGTAGGCCTCCACGAAGCGCAGTTCCTCGGCCAGCGGCACCACTTCCTGCTCCTGGGCATCAAGCACGTAGCGGTATACCTGGCTGAGCTGGCGGATAAAGCGCGTGGCGCGGGCCGGGTCATTTTCCTCCACCAACGAGGTCAGCGCGTTCAGGGAGTTGAACAGAAAGTGTGGGTCGAGCTGGCGGCGCAGGGAGTCGGCCTGAGCCTGGGCATTTTCCTTCTGTAGCCGCTCCGTCTGGATGGCCGCCTCGCGCCAGCCCAGCAGAAACGAGCGGCTGTGCATAAACAACGACACCACCACCGTAATCAGCAGGGGAATAATAAACTGCCGGATGGAGAGGTCGGAGAGTGGACGGTGGTGGTAAAAAACCAGAAAGCCACCCGACACCAGCAAAATGACCAGCAACGACATTACCAGGGAAAAAGCCAGCGTGATGAGGAACCGCCGGATAGGCTGGGCCGTCCAGTCGACGCGGCGGTTAAGCCACTCGCTGGGGTAGCCGTTGGCCAGCCACAGCCCCACGGTGTAGCAGAAGTTGTAGCTGAACGTTACCAGGAAATCCTCGCTCCACACGGCGCAGCCCCGGCAAAACAGGAAGCTTAGCCCCAGCGAGGCAGTAGTCATCAGGCCCAGCCCCCAGGCCAGCTTGCGGTGCGGGTAGTGCCGGCCCAAGTTGGCCACCTCGGCGGCAGTAATGGGCGCCGGCGCGTTGGGGGGCGCTACGGCCGGTTTCGATAGCAAGGCAGAATCAGCCATAAGATACAAGCCCGTAGGCCGGAAAAAAGCAGGGGCAAAAGATACGCACAAAGGGGCGAGCCGGGGGTATGGCGGCTTCTTAAGCCCGTTGTGCCAGCAGTGCGTCCCTCCTGCGGGAAGGTTGTCGTGGCATCAGCCCGTCCTGCTGGTCTTGTCGAAGCAGGACAGGCTTGAATGCCTCCTTACTTCGCGGCCGTGGCTTCGTAGTTTTTCAGGCGGCCGAGCACCTGCCGCTCGCCCCAGTTGGGGGCCACGGCGGAAGCGGGCTTGAAGGCGGCAAAGCGCACTTTGGCTTGCTCGTAGATAGGCTTGGCCACCTCGGCCCCGCCCCCAAACATGCTGGGCGTGTAGTACACGTTGTTGGCTTGCACCAGGTAGATGCGCGGGTTGGCCGGGTTCAGTTTTTTGGCCTGCGCCAGCGTCTCGTTCACCATGCCCGAGTACTTCATGGAGCGCATCATTGGGGCCACGCCCAGGCGGGCCTGGTAGAGGTAGGCCTGCAGCACGAGCAGCTCCGATTCGTCGCCGCCCAGCTTGCGGGCCTGGGTGAGGGCGGTTTCAGCCTGGTCGAGGTACTTATCCTTGGTGTCGCCGTCTTCCTTGCTCACAAAGCAGGTGATAACGCGGGTATAGGCCTGGTAGTAGCGCGGCAGCCAGTCCTGGGGCTTCACCGAGGCGGCCCGCTCCAGTTTGGCGTCGGCCTGCTTGAGCTGGGCCGGGTCGCCGGTGCTCATCAGCTCCTGCACGGTGGCAGCTAGCAGCTGCGTGTAGGCATCGGTGGGCTGGGCGCCGGGCGCAGCCGGCGCAGCAGTAGCGGCGGTAGTCTGGGCCTGGGCGGCGAAGGAGGCGGCAACGAGGGCGAGGGCGAACAGGGTCTTTTTCATAACTCAGAAGGGCTGAAAAGTGGGTAAAAGCGTTGTTGTGTGGTTGAGTGATTCAAAGGTGCGGCACGGCCGGCCCCGCTGAAACTTGCCGTTACCGAAGCGTCGGATTTTCGGGATGAAGCGTCGGGAAGGGAGTTTCTGGTTGCTGGTTGCTGGTTGTTAGAAAAAGAACGTCATGCAGAGCGTAGCGAAGCATCTCGCTAGTGTGGTAACCCAATGAAGCGGTACAGATGCTACGGCCTTGCAGGAACCAGGCAAAGCGTGACAGTTACCACCACAACGTCAGCACGCGAGATGCTTCGCTACGCTCTGCATGACGTTGTTTTTCCTGGCAACTGGCAACTGAGCTACTCCGGGGCGGTATTCAGGTCTACCGGCTTCTTGTTGATGGAGATGAACAGGCCCACGAACAGCATGCGCGGGGCCGAGGGTGTGACGGCAGTGCGGGCGTAGGAACCGTCGGGGCTGGCCTGGGTGGCGTAGCGGTAGCCGTACACATTCTCGCGGCCCAGCACGTTGCTCACGCTCACGTAGAGGATGGTAAACTGCCCCCGGAGGCGGGTGAGGTAGCTGGCGTTGAAGCTCAGGTCCTGGTAGCTGGGCAGGCGGCCCTGGTTGTAGCCTTCCTGGGCAGGGTTGTGGTAGCGGCGCGGGCTGCCGTAGCTGGCCGTGAAGCCCACCTGGGTGTGCGCCTTGGCAATCCAGTACTTGCCCACGAGGCTCAGGTTGTGGCGTGCGGCAAAGGTGGGCACGGCCAGCATCGGGTCCTGCCGGGCCTGGCGGCGCGTGTCGAGCAAGCCGTAGCTCACCCAGTAATCGGTGTTGCGAAGGGTTTTTCGGTCGCGCCAGTACAGGTCGAGGCCGCGGGCGTAGCCGGTGCCGGCGCTGCGGTAGGCGGCGGGGTTGTGGGGCTGCTGCGCGTCGAATACGGTGAGGTTTTGATACGCCTTGTCGTAGGCTTCCAGGCGCAGGGTGCGGTTGTCGCGGGCATACTGGTAGGTGACCAGGGCATGACGGGCCCGCTCGAAGCGCAAGTCGTGGCTTACACGCAGCAGGTCGTTGGCGGGCGTCTGGTAAAACAAGCCGTAGGCCCCCGAAACCGAGCTATTCTCACTGGTTTGCCAGGCCAGGGCCAGGCGCGGGGCGGCGTTCCAGCGGCCCAGCACCGCCGAGTACTCGGCCCGGCCACCCACGCGGGCTCCCACCCGGTCGGCCAGGCTGATGTCGGCCTCGGCAAAGGCGGCCCCCCGGCGCTCGGTAAAGGAACCATCCTGCCAGATGGGGGCATCGGCGGCGGCCTGGTAGGTGCGGCGGTACTGCTGGCCCAGGGCTTCAGCACCCAGCTTCAGGCTCCAGTTGGCCCCGGCCGAGTCGTTGGTGAGCACCAGGCGGCCCACCAGACTTTGCTCCATTTCCCGCAGGCGCATGTCGACGGGGCGCACCTGGTTGTCGTCGCGGGTGAGGGCGGCGCCGGTGCTCAAACTCCAGCCCCGGCGCAGGGGGCTGCGGAAGGTGGCATTGAGGTAGCCGTTGCCGTTGCGCAGGGCCACGGTTTGGTCGGCGGTGAAGGCCTGGTTGGGCTGGCGCAAAGCCAGCTGCTGCTGCTGCCACACGCCGTACACTTTCAGCATGCCGGCCTCGCCGGTGCGGTGGCGCAAGCTCAGCGAGGAGCCCAGGCTCTGCGGGGCTTTCACCCACCCGAAGCTTTGCGGCACCAGTCCGTAGTAAGGCTGCAGGTTCATATAGTCGGCCGTAACGGCCACCGAGGTACGCTCCCAGCGCTGCACCCGACTCAGGCTCCCCCCCACCGACATCAAGCTCACGCCCGTCTGCGTTTCCGGGGCCAGATCAGTTGTATTCAGCAGCACCACGGCGCTGAGCGCCTGCCCGTACTCGGCCGAGTAGCCGCCGGTGCTGAACACGGTGCCCTTAAACAGGAAGGGCGAAAACCGCCCCCGGGCCGGTACGCTGGGCACCGAGCCGCCGTAGGGGTTCTGCACGGGCAGCCCATCGAGGTAGGTTTTCGTTTCGCCGGCGGCCCCGCCCCGCACGAACAGCTTGCCCTCGTCGCCCACCCGGGTGGTGCCGGGCAGGGCATTCAGGGCCCCGGCCACGTCGCCCAAGGCACCCGCCGTGGTCACAATGTCGAGGGGCTTGAGCACGGCGCTGCGCTTTTCGTCGCTGGCCTCGAAGGAGCCGGCCGTGATGACCACGCCGCCCAGCTGGTGCCGGTCGGCTTTCAGCTGCAGGGGCAGCGGCAGCTCCCCGCCCGCCAGTTGCACGGGCACCGCCTGGGCCAGGTAGCCCAGCAAACTGAGCTGCAGCGTTTGGGCGCCGGTTTGGGTGGTTTCGAAGCGAAAAGCGCCGACCGAGTCGGTGCTGGCCCCGTCGAAGGAGCCGCGCAGAAATACGTTTACGCCGGGCAAGGGCTGGCCGTGGTCGTCGCGCACGGTGCCGCGCAGGGTGGTGGTTTGGGCTAGCCCAAGCAGCGGGGCGAGCAGAAGCAGAACGAGAACAAGTGGTTTCATAGCCAGCAGCGGTGAGGTGATGGCTCAAAAGTGGCCCACCGCCACCGCGCCGGAAATTTGCTGTTACCGAAGCGTCAGAATCAGGGGATGAAGTGTTGGTGGTTGCTGGTTTCTAGTTGCTGGTTGTTCGTTGTCAGGCAGAACGTCATGCAGAGCGGAGCGAAGCATCTCGCGTGCTGACGTTGTGCTGGTAACTATCACGCTTCGCTTGGCGCCCACAAGACCATAGCATCTGGACCGCTTCGTTGGAGTACTGCTGCAACATCAGCACGCGAGATACTTCGCTGCGCTCTGCATGACGTTCTGCTATTCTCTATTCCTGGCAACCAGCAACCAGCAACAACTAATCAGCAACCACCCCTAGCATCACCCCAAAATCTCCATCCACCTGCTCCCAGCCCTGGGCGGGCAGGTAGGTGCGCGACACGAACCCGTCCAGGTACAGGGCCTGACGGCAGCCCTGGCGCTGGAAGTAGCGGGCGAAGTCGTAGAAGTTGATTTCCTGCCTCGACAGCACCAGCAGCACGCGCCCGTCGGGCAGCAGCCCCACGCCGTTGCGAATCTGGCGGTTCTGGGAGCCGGGCCGAAACGCCGGGTGCAGCTGCCCGTCCCGCACCAGCATGGGCCCCGACTGGGTGGCATATTGCACCTGCGGCCCCACCCGAAACGCGGCGGTGGGCACAATACCGGCTTGTCCGGCGCGGGTGAGGTAGAACACGCCGTTGGGCTGAAGATAAAAGTTGCCGATGCCGCGCGTGGTATCCAAGGGGGTGCGCTGCCGGCCGTCTTCGATGAACAGCCCCAGGGGCACCGGGCCGGTGCGGTACATGCCCCCGTTGCAGGCAAACACGAGGCGCTGCCCCCGGCCCATCAGCCAGTCGCGTAAGCGGCCGAGGCTGCGCAGGGGCTGGCCCTGCTCATCCCGCCAGTACAGGCGCAGCGTCTGCCGCCGCGGGTTCACCGTGTAGCTGATGAACTGGCTGGCGTCAGTAGAGTCGGGCGGGGTGCAGGCGGGGAGGGCGGCGCTCAGGGCAAGTAGCACCCCGCTAAGCCAAAGCTCGCAGGCTGTTTTGCGGCCGACTGTCTTAGTGGGGTGCATGCTGTTGGGCCGCATACCCCGCTACTTCTGCCGCCTGCGCTGCTTTTTTCTGAATAGCAGCAATGGTGCGCATTATGTAGAGCGCTACCAGGTTGACGCTAAGCCGGGTTTCCTCTCCACTGCTATTGAAATTTACCTGATAGCTTGAGACAGACGCTGATATAATGCTCTTGGTTTCTGCCGTAAAATCAGCCCCTAGTAAGACGCTCACGCCGGCAACATATTCCAGCCCAAAGCCCACCACGCTAAAACTAATCACCTGCAGGGCCTGATTGAGCATGGAAAGTTGAAGTCCTTTCTCCGTGTGGCCTTTCAGCAGCTGCTGACCGCAGTAGATAGAGTAGCTGTGTAAGCCAAATCCTACGGCCAGTGCCAGGAGCGAGCCGCCCGTGAGGTAGCCACTCAGCACCATCAGCCAGAACATCAGACCAATCCCTAGCACCCCACCAATAATCTGATAGTACGCCAGCCATTTCAGGGTATGCTCGGCTTTTCGATAAACGGACATGGGTGGATTTTCCTCAGGTAGTTTCTGGTTCTTTCGGCGGCGCCTTTGCTTGAGCTGTCCAAACTACGCCAATCCTAGCTATTCCCTCAACGTGCCGTCCTGTTATCCTGAAAAGTCAACGAGTTGTCCAGCGAAGCCAACGGGTTGTCCGCGGAGGAAACCCAGGTGTCTGCAGAACCTATCTATTTGTCCTCCGAGGACAACTAACGGCCCCAGTACGGTGTAACTAACAGAGAGAAGCCGATAACATAGGACGGACTAACTGTTCAACATCCGCAAGCTCTAGGCCAAACCCCCGGGTGGCAAAATGGGTTAGAGGGATGGTATAGACCCTCATACAGAAGAACGTCATTCTCGGCTTCGCTCGGAATGACATTCTGTTCAGCACAAATCTTCTCTTTCGCCCTATGCCTCCTACGCATCCCGGCCGCCGCATCTTTCAGATTATTAATGGTAATAAGAAAGCCGTGGGCGACGGCTTCGATGTGACCAGCCCCATGCCCGGGCCGCGCATCCGCCAGCTCAGCCCCTACCTGCTCATCGACCACACCGGCCCCATGCCGGTGGCGCCCACCGAGGCTCCGCTGGGCACCCCACCCCACCCCCACCGCGGCTTCGAAACGGTGACGGTGGTGTACGAAGGCGCCCTGGCCCACCGCGACACGGCCGGGCACAGCGGCACCCTCGGCCCCGGCGACGTGCAGTGGATGACGGCCGGGGCGGGCCTCTTGCACGAGGAGCGCCACGAGCGGGCGTTTGCCCGCCGGGGCGGTACCCTGGAGCTGCTGCAGCTGTGGGTGAACGTGCCCAGGAAGGACAAGCTGGCCCCGCCCCGCTACCAGAACATCCGGGCGGCGGCCATTCCCGAGGTGCCCGCCGCCGAGGGCCGGGGCCGCATCCGGGTGGTGGCCGGTGAATACGAAGGCGTTACGGGGCCCGCCGAAACGTTTTCGCCCATCACTCTGCTGGATGTACATGTGCCCGCCGGGGCCGAAACGACCATCTGCCTGCCCGCCGAGTACAACGTAGGGTTCTACGTGGTGCGCGGGCAGGTTCAGCTGGCCGATGGGCGTACGGCCGGCAGCAAGCAGCTGGTGGTTTTCGGCTGGAACTCCCCCGAGGTGCCCTTCACCGCTACGGAAGACACGGTGCTGCTGGTGCTGGCCGGCGCGCCCATTGAGGAGCCCCTGGCTACCTACGGTCCCTTCGTAATGAACACCAACCAGGAGCTGGTACAGGCCATTGCCGACTTCGAAAGCGGCGGCATGGGGCAGTTCCCGGAGGAGGAGTAGCACCGGCACCCCCGTTCCCGTACCTTCGCCCCTCCTGTTTTCCTGCCCATGACGCTGACCTGGACCCATAAGCCCTTCCCTGCCCTCACCCTCTCCGAACTCTACGCCCTGCTGCAACTGCGCTCCGAAGTGTTTGTCGTAGAGCAAACCTGCGCGTTCCAGGACATTGATGGGCAAGACCAGGCCGCCTGGCACTTGCTGGGCTATACCGAGGGCGGGGAGTTGGCCGCCTACGCCCGCCTGTTCGGGCCGGGCATCAGCTACCCCGAGGCCAGCATCGGGCGGGTGGTAGTCAGCCCGAGGTTCCGGCGCTACGGCCTGGGCCGGCAACTGCTGCAGGAAGCCCTGGCCACCGTGGCCGCGCAGTTTGGGCCGCAGCCTATCCAGATCGGGGCCCAGCAGTATCTGCAGCAGTTCTACGAAGACTTCGGCTTTCGGCAGGTGGGCGAGGGCTACCTGGAAGACGGCATTCCGCACCTGCACATGGTGCGGCCCTAGCTCCCGGCGGCGCCGGCCTGTAGCCCGACAAATGTCGGTGGGGCCGTTTTTTTCTCCTTGTTTGCCCGTAGTTTTGTTTTCCTGCCGCCCCCGCCCCGGGGCTTGGCTCTGCCCTGCTTCCTGCTTATGCCTACGCCCAACTTCCCGGTTGATTACCAGCAGCTGTTTCACGCCCTGCCCGACAACTTCCTGCTGATTGCCCCCGACGCCGACGCCACCATCCTCGACAACACCGACCGCCATGTGGCGGTGTCGATGAAAAGCCGGGCCGAAGTGGTGGGGGTACCTTTCTTTGAGGCCTATCCGGCTACCGATGAAGCCTCGGCCAATACCATCCGCGAATCGCACGAACACGTGCGCCAGCACCGGGAGCCGCACACCATGCCCCTGATCCGCTACGACCTGCAGCGGCCCGAAAGCCAGGGTGGCGGGCTGGAAGAGCTATATTGGGAAGCCACTCACTACCCCATCCTGGATGAGCAAGGGCAGCTGCAGTTTATTCTGCAGCGCACCCAGGACGTGACGGAAAAGTACCAGGCCCGGCTGGCGGCGGAGAAAGTGCGGCGCGAGCTTGCCGAGCAGCAGGATCGTATGCGCTTTGTGCTGGAGTCCATGCCCATTCTGGTATGGACGGCCCGGCCCGATGGCACCCGGGACTACTTCAATACGCGCTGGCTGCAGTTTACGGGCAAAGAGCTGGGTGCCGAGCTGGAGGGCCAGTGGCTGCAGGGTGTACACCCCGACGACCGGGCGCGCGTGACGCAGCGCTGGCAGGAATGCGTGCAAAGCGGCCAGCCCTACCAGGTAGAGTACCGCCTGCGCCGCCACGACGGCCAGTACCGCTGGGTGCTGATGCGCGGGCTGCCCCGCCTCGATGCCCAGGGCCAGATTACCATGTGGGTGGGCGGCGGCACCGACATTCAGGACCAGAAGCAAATGGTGCAGGAGCTGCTGGATACCAACGAGCAGCAGGCCCTCCTCTCCGAACAGGCTTACCAGGCCTATCAGCTGGCTGAGCAGCAGCGCGAAACATTCTACAACCTGTTTATGCAGACGCCCGCGCTTATCTGCATTCTGCGCGGGCCCCAGCACCGGTTCGAGTTCGTGAACCCGCCTTACCAGGCGCTGTTCCCCCACCGCCAGCTGGTTGGTCTCACGGTAGCCGAAGCCCTGCCCGAAGTCGTGGAGCAGGGGTTCATTGGGCTTCTCGACGGGGTATATACTACGGGGGAAACCTTCGTGGGCAACGAAATAGAAATCATGCTGGACCGCGACGGCAGCGGCCGCCTGCAGCGCAGCTACCTTAACTTCACGTATCAACTATTCCAGGAAAACCACGAGAAGGCCGGTATTACGGTATTTGCCTACGACGTAACGGACCTGGTGGAAGCCCGTCGGGCGCTGGAAGGTTCTGCCCCCGCTGCGCAGTAACCCGATGCCCGACCACCGTCCCACTTCCGGATCCTTCCGTATTTCGCCCCTCCCTCTATGGACTTAACCAGTCTGGATTTTCAACAGGCCCGCATTAAGCAGGTGCTGTTTAAGTCGCGGCTGCGCTCGGTCCTGTATGGGGTGCGCGAAGCCGAGCCCACGCTTTTCTCCCTCCGCGACAACCCGCTGGCGCAGTGGCTCGACGCCACTATCAAGCCCACCTACGGCCTGTTGCCCGAAACCCGGGAGCTGGAGCGCGCCATCAGCCAGATGCTGGAGGTAGGGCAGGCCCTGGTGCGCCAGTACCAGCGCGGGCAGCTGGAAGAAGCCCGCGCCGGCCTCGAGCAGATTGACGGCTTTGCCCACCGCATCGAGCAGATTCTGCAAAAGCTGGAGCAGCAGGTACTCCGCCCTCACTAGCGTATCGCTGCGGCCCGCCGCGAAGCCTGGTGGCTAGCTGGGGTAGACAGGGCATTAGGGCGTTTGGTGCTAATTTCGACCCCACTCGCTCTCGTTGCTTATGCCTGATTTCTCTTTTTCCCTTCGTGCGCTGGCGGGCAGCCTCCTGCTGGCCCTACCCGCCGCGGCGCAGTCGTACCAGCCTGCCCCCGCCGTTACTACCGCCCTGGAGCAGGTAGAGCCGGCCGCTATCAAAGCCCATATTCAGTTTCTGGCCGATGACCGGCTGCAGGGCCGCCAGCCCGGCACGCCCGGCTACCAGCTGGCCGTCGACTACGTTACCCAGCAGCTGAAATCCTTCGGCGTGAAGCCCGCCGGCGACAAAGGCTCGTTTGTGCAGCGGGTGCGCCTGCGCCGGGCCGTGGTGCAGGCCGGCAATACGCTTAGCCTCCAGACAAGCGGGCAAGGAAATACGCCGCTTACCGCTGGCCAGGACTACGTTTTTTACCCCAACCCCGCCGCGCCCAGTGTGCAGGTGGAGGCCCCCCTGGCCTTTGCCGGCTACGGCATTACGGCCCCCGCCCTGCAGTACGACGACTATGCCGGCCTCGATGTGAAAGGCAAGCTGGTGGTGGTGCTGCGCGGCGCGCCCCGCTCCTTCCCCTCCACCGTAGCCGCCGCCAGCCAGGACCTGCTGCTAATCATGCAAAACGCGGCCGAGCACGGGGCGGTGGGCGTGGTGGTGGCTACTACCAACCCGAAAGCCAAAGTGTCTAACCTGCAGCGGGGCGCCTACAGCGTGTTGGATGCGCAAAGCCAGGTGGCGGCCTCCCGCACTTTCTTACCCGGCGGGGCCTTGCAGCTCGTGGCCAGCGTCAGCGCCGATGTGCTGCAAAACCTGCTGCGCACCGCGGCTACCGATACCAGCCAGGTGCTGGCCGCTTTGCGCCAAAGCCGGCCGGCGCCCGTGGCCCTGCCCGTGCGAATGCAAGCCCGCTTCGCCACCACCTACCGGGATTTCGACTCCTACAACGTGGTTGGCCAGATTCGAGGAAGTGATAAGCGCCTGCGCCGGGAGTATGTGGTACATTCCGCCCACCTCGACCACCTGGGCGTGGCCACCCCCGTCCAGGGCGACTCCATCTATAATGGCGCCCATGATAACGCCTCGGGCGTGGCTTCGGTGCTGGAAATTGCCCGCACGTACTCGCGGCTCAAGCAAAAGCCCAAGCGTAGCATTCTGCTGGTGCTGCAAACCGGGGAGGAGCTTGGTCTTCTGGGCTCGGCCTACTTTGCTTCCCACCCCACCGTGCCCAAAGCCAGCATTGTGGCCGACGTGAACACCGATATGCCCACCATCATTGCCCCGCTGCTGTCGGTGGTGCCGCTGGGGGCTCAGCACTCGTCGCTGGCCGGGCCCGTGGCGCAGGCGGCCGGGGCGCTGGGCCTCACCGTGGAGGCCGACCCCGAGCCTGAACAAAACCGCTTTATCCGCTCCGATCAATACAGCTTCGTGATGCAGGGCATCCCGGCCCTGCACATCAAATATGGCAACCGCACCGCCGACGGGCGTAACAACCTGAGCGAACTGGTGCAGAAGTGGCGCGCGGTTACCTACCACAAACCCCAGGACGACATCAACGGCCTGTTCGACTTCGAGGCGGGCAAAAAGTACGTGCAGCTGAATTTTCTGATCGGGTACCTGGTAGCCAATGACGCGCAGCGGCCCACCTGGAATGCCAACGACTTTTTTGGGCAGCGCTTTAGCCCCAAGTAAAAGTCTGGTTTAGCACCACGGCCTTTACGCGCAAGGCCTATTCGTCTCTGGGAAAGAGCTGCTTCTTTCGTGTCTGAAAAAGCGGTTTTCCGCGCAGAGGCCCTTTTTAACAGCTTTGATTTTTTCTATTCCCGGGTAGCGGTGAGCCGGCATTGAAATGTCTGATTTTCCCACCGATTCGTGGTCGGGTTGTGCGGTGATTTGTGCAGCTTTGGCATAAGGCTTCTCCGGCCTTTCGCTACGCTGTATGACTACCAACTTCTGCCAGGCCCTGTATGAAAATCTGCTCCGGAACCCGGAGCAGGTGTGCCTGGTGTGGCCCCAGCCCGCTGGCCCGCCGCGGCGCTATACGGGGCAGGAGCTGCTACGGGCCGTGGCTGGCTTTCGGCAGCAGTTGGCAGCGCAGGGCGTGCGCAGTGGTGCAGCCGTGCTGGTAGCTGTACCGGTGAGCCTCGAGCTGGTAGCCGCCCTGCTGGGGGTGATGGCGCATGGTGCCATTCCCGTGCTGCCGCCCGCTGCCGTCTCGCCCTGGCAGCTAGTGAAGCTGCTGCGCTACCATCAGATCCGGACGGCCGCGGTTAGTGAGGCGGCAGCGCGTCGTTATGGCTGGCTGCTGCGGCTAGTGGGCGTGCGGGCACTACGCCCTTCTTCCGTCACAGCTAGTCTGACTTTCCTGGAGCAGCCCGTGGCCGTACCGGCCGACCAAGCTGCACTGGTGTCTCACTCCTCCGGCTCTACGGGGCAGGCCAAGGCCATCCGGCGCAGCCACCGTGTGCTCACTGCCCAGCACACGGTGCTGAAAGCGGTGTTTCCGCCCTGGCTGGGGCAACGGGATTTTCCCTTGTTTCCCAACGTACTGCTGCACAACCTGGCTGTGGGCGCCGTGAGCATCCTGCCGGATATTCCCTGGGGGCAGCTAAGCCAGTTCCGACCGGAGAAAGTGGTGCAGCAGTTGCAGGACGAGCAGGTTGAGACGCTTACGGGCAACGTATTCTACTTTAGAAGCCTGGGGCGCTTGCTGAGTCAGCAGCGCCAGGCGCTTCCCCACGTGAAAGCGGTGGGCATTGGCGGCTCCCCCGTGCCGGAATGGCTGCTGCAGTCCCTAAAAATCTGCTTTCCTCATGCCACCATCTACGGCATTTATGGCTCTTCAGAAGCCGAGCCCATTGCCGTGCGTGCGGCCGAAGACGCTTCCGCCAGCCCGCGGGCGGGTTACTACGTGGGCCCCGTGGTAGCGGGCCTCGACTGCCAGCTACGGCCCTGCGGGCAGTTGCTGCTGCCGGAGGGGCGCACCGTTGAAGCAGGCGAAATCCTGGTGCGCGGGGCCCACGTGGCGGCGGCAGGCTGGCTGGCCACCGGCGACTTTGGGTACTTCGATGAGCAGAACCATCTTTGGCTGACGGGCCGGCAAGGCAACGCGGAGGTGGTGCGGGGCGTGCAGCACTACCAGGTAGAGCACGTGTTGCAGCACCTGTCGGGAGTAGAGCAAGTGGCGGCCAAGCCCTACGGCCAGGGTTTTGCCGTGTACGTGCAGGGCGCGGCCACCGAAGCAGCCGTGCGCGCTGCCCTGGAAGCGGAGTTTCCGCCGGGGCTGTGCGCGCACGTTCATTTCCGGGCGCACTTGCCCCTGGATAACCGTCATTTGTCGAAAGTTCGTTACGCCGCCTTACGCTAAACCTATGCACTCCGAGTTTCACCACGTCGCCCTCGACCAGATTCGCTATTCGGTGGTCTGGGAAAGCCACGCTACCCTGGCGGCAGCCCTGCAGCTGCAGCCCACCGACGAGGTGCTGGTTATTACCTCGGCGGGCTGCAATGCCCTGAACGTCCTGCTGAGCGAAGTGCGCTGCGTAACGGCCATCGACCTGAACCCGGTGCAAAATGCCCTGCTGGAGTTCAAGGTTTACCTGATCCGCCACTTCCCCCACGCAGTGCTGCGCGCCCTCCTGGGACTGGACGGCCCCACGGCCGTAGCCCGCACCTGGGCCCACATAGCCCCGCAGCTACCCTCCGACTTACGCCGCTACTGGGATGCCCAGCTAACCCAGCACCCGCACGGACTGCTCTCGGCGGGCAAGCTGGAAATGTACCTGCATGGCTTTCTGCCTACCCTGCCGGCAAGCCTGCAGCAGCATGTGCGGGCTTTGCTTGGCTGCGCTACCGTGGAAGCCCAACGCGCCTACTTCGCCGCCCATCTGCACGGCACCGCGTTCCAAAGCCAGTTTGAGACCTACTTCGACGAAGCCAATCTGAGCCGGGGCCGCGACCCGCGCCTGTTCCGCTACGCCGAGGAATCGGGGGGGGCGGCCTTCTACCAGCGGCTGCGGCGTCAGGTAGCCACGGAGCTGCTGGCCGACAACTTCTTTTTCCGCTTTTTCTTTTTCGGGCCTGAGCACCTGCCGGAGCATATTCTGCCGATCTGCTACCAGGAAAAGAACTTCACCCGGCTCCGGGCGCGTCTGCCTTACCTGCAGCTCCAGTCCGGCGAGGCCGTGGCCTACCTGCTGAGCCCGGCCGGCCGGGCCATTACCAAAGCCAGCCTGTCCAACATCTTCGAGTACGTGAGTCCGGTTGAATTTGCCGATGCCCTGCGGGCCCTGCGCAACCGCGGCAAGCTCCGGCTGGTGTACTGGAACCTGCTGCAAACCCAGGGCGACCCAGGCCACGGTGGCCTGCCGCTGGAAGCCAGCCCGGAGCCGGTGGCGCCCTCTCCTAATGCCTGCTTTTACCTGCCCGATGCCCGCGCCCTGGAGTTTGCCGCGGCCAGCGTGCTGGCTACGGTAGGTGGCTACTCGGCCTTTACTTCGCTTTCTGCCCTATGAAAACCGCTGACTATTTTGCCCCGGCTTACCTGGAGCGGCTGCTGCGCACTACCCTGCATTCGGCACAGGTGCTGGCGGTAGAGCCATTTGCCTTGGATAACTCCGCCAGCATTCTGGCCGTGCTGACGGCCGGACAGAGCGAGCGGCCCATTGGCCACTACGGGTTGCGCGTACGGTATAGTAGCCCGGCTGGCGAGCAAACCGAAAACCTGGTATTGAAGCTCAAGCCTCCGGGGGCTGAAATATCGGCCATGCTGCAGAGCCTGGCTACGGCCTGCGGGGGCGAGCTGGGCGCGGTATATCCGGCGCACATGCTGCAGACGGGGTTTGCCAACACCCACCACCGGGAGCTGACGGTGTATGCGCAGCCGCAAGCCGGGCTGATGCCCCGGATCCGCGGCCTACACCAGGACGAGGCCACGGGGGTGTACGCCATTCTGATGGAGCACCTGGGCAAGGACCTGCAGCTGATGAACTCCGTGATGCACCCGGAGCAGTGGACCGACGCGCACCTGCGGGCAGCGCTAAGCCAGCTAGCCGAATGGCATGCCGGGCACCTGCTGCCGGCCGGCGCTCCGCTGCCCTGGGCTGATGCCCCTACCCTGGACTATATGCTGGCCCAGCGCCCTCTCTGGCAAGCCCTGCTGACCAATGCAGCCTCGCACCTCCCCGAGCTGTACCCGCCCGCCCGCACTGCCCAGCTCCAGGCAGCCCTCGATGCCCTGCCCTTGTACTGGCCGGAGCTGGCGGCCGCGCCCCGCACCCTGGTGCATAACGATTTGAATCCGCGCAACACTTGCTTCCGGCAAACCGCCGCGGGCCTGCAGCTTTGCGCTTACGACTGGGAGCTGGCCACCTACCACGTGCCCGTGTACGACGTGGTGGAGCTGCTTTGCTTTGTGCTGACCCCGGAACGCTACGCCCAGCGCCTCGACTATCTAGAGTTTTACCGCCAGCAGCTGCACGCCCGCACCCAGCAGTTCGCCGACGCCGACCATTTCCGCCGAATTACCGGCCTGGCGGCTTTCGACTTCGGGCTGCACCGCCTGGGCATGTACTTGATGGCCCATGCGGTGAGTCCCTACCCGTTTCTGCCGCGGGTGGTCGACAGCTACTTTGATACGCTCACGCAGCTGCGCCCCTGGCTGCCGGAACTGGCCTCATGCTCCTGACCGAAACCACTTATCCTGGCTCCTACGCTGTAGGTGGCAAAGCCCACGGCCTGTACCAGTTGCGGGCTGCGGGCGTGGCGGTACCCGGCTTTGCCGTGCTGCCGGCCGAAACCTTTGCCCCGCTCCTTGCCCACTTACCCGCTACCATCGACGCCGACCTGGATAAGCGTCAGCGGGCCTTAGGCGCGTTTCAACCAACTGACGCCGAAAGGGCGGCGCTACAACAGGTGCTAGCTGCCTGGGGGTTCCCGGCCCGACCCGTGGTGGTTCGTTCCTCGGTAGTAGATGAAGATGGCGCCGGCAACTCGTTTGCCGGCCTGATGGATTCCTTTCTAAACCTGACCACGGAGGAGGCCGTGTGGGCGGCGGTGGCGGAGTGCGCGGCCAGTGCTTACTCGGCGCGGGCCCGGGCCTACCGGCAGCAGCGCGGCCTGCCCCCGGCGGCATTACCCGGGGTGATAGTGCAAGTACAAGTGGCCGCCCGCACCAGCGGGGTGCTGTTCAGCACCTGGCCCGAGTACCCGCCCGAAATGGCTATCCACGCCCTCTGGGGGTTTGGGGAAGCCCTGGTGAGCGGGGCGCAGCAGCCCGATGAGTTCTACCTGCGCAAGACCACGGGTGCCGTCAGCTACCAGCAACTGGCCGAAAAAACCCAGCAGCTCACGGCTCCCAGCACCACATCGGGTTTGGCCGCGCAGCCGGTAGCGGCTGATGCGCAGCTAACGCCCAGCCTTCTGCCCACAGAGCTAACCCAGCTTCACGCCCTGGGCCAGCACCTGGAATCGGCTTTCGGCGCCCCGCAGGACGTGGAGTTTGTGGTGGATACGGCGAGTGCGCTTTGGGTGGTGCAGGCCCGGCCCATCACCCAGCCCATTCCAGAGCTGCTGGTGTTCGACAACTCCAACATCCAGGAAAGCTACTGCGGGGTCACCACGCCCCTGACGTTTAGCTTTGCCCGGCGGGCCTACGCCACGGTATACCGCCAAACCATGCAGGCCCTGGGCGTACCACCCGCGGAAGTGGCCGCGCACGAGCCCGTCGTGACGCAGCTGCTGGCCCTGGTGCAGGGGCGCATCTACTACAACATCAACAACTGGTACCGCGGCCTGCTGTTGCTGCCTTCCTTTCAGCAGAACAAGGCCGATATGGAGCGCATGATGGGGCTAGAGGAACCAGTGGATTTTGTGCAGCCCCCGCGCCGCAGTCGGCTGGAGCAACTGCGCAGCGCCCCGCGCCAAGCGGCCAACCTGCTGCGCCTGCTGGCGGCATTTGCCGGCCTGCGCCGCGGGGTGCCGAAGTTCCAAACGCAGTTTGCCGCGGCCTACCAGCGTTTCTATTCCCTGCCCCTTGCGCAGCTTAGCCAGGCGGAGCTGCTGGCCGAGAAAACCTGCCTGGACACGGAGCTGCTGGCCCACTGGACCACGCCCATCATCAACGATTTTCGGGTGATGATGTATAACGGGCGGGCCCTGCGCGGCCTACGGGCAGCGGGCATTGCCGAGCCCGAAGAGCTGTTGCGCCGCTACCTGGCCACCGACCAGCAGCTGGCCAGCGTGCAGCCCGTGCACCGCTTGCTGAAGCTGGCTGCCGAGGCGCGCACCTTCCCCGGCCTGACCGAGCTGGTGCGGGCCTGGCCCGCAACCATAGCGGAGGAAGTAGCCCAACGTTACCCGGCGTTTCACCGCACCGTGCAGGACTTTATTGCGGAGTATGGCGACCGGACGGTTGGGGAGCTGAAGCTGGAAACAACGACCATGCGCACGGCCCCAACTATTTTCTACCAATACCTGCGCAACCTGCTGATGGGCCCTGATAAAACTAGCGCAAAGGGGTCCGCTGATGGGGATGCGGGAGGAGGCGCGACGGCCGAAATAGCGGAGCTGCTCCGGCAGCGCGGGGGCCTGCAGAGCTGGGCCCTGACACGCACCCTGAAGAGGCTGCAAGATGCTATTCGGCAGCGGGAGGCACTACGACTGGAGCGGACCCGGCTGTTTGGCATGTACCGCAGCCTGTATCGAGCCGCCGGCCACCAGCTGGCTGCGCAAGGCCGTTTGGGTCGTGCCGAAGACGTATTCTACCTGACCGAAGATGAATTGACCGCCGCGCTTGGGGCACCAGCCGGTTTATCCTCCCCTGCTCTTCCGCTGCCACCCGTGCCTGCTACTATCTGGCTGAGTTCCCCAACAGCTGCTTCCCCCGATTTACGGGCGGTGGTAGCAGCGCGGCAACAGGAGTTTGCCGCCTACGAACAGGCCGAAGTACCGGCCCGCGTAACGGTGCCCGCCTCGCCTCACCGGATGGCCCCACCCCTGGCCGCTACGGATGACTTGTTGCAAGGCACGGGCTGCTTTCCCGGCATTGTAGAGGGCGAAGTACTGGTAGTGCGGCGCCCCGAAGACGACCTCAGCGTAGCGGGCAAGATTGTGTGCGCCCTCCGCACCGACCCCGGCTGGGCCACCTTGTTTCCCGCCTGCAAGGCCGTAGTTATTGAGAAGGGCTCCTCCCTTTCGCACTCCGTCATTATTCTGCGGGAGCTGGGCATTCCTACCATCATCAACGTGCCTGGCCTCACGCGGCAGCTGCAAAGCGGGCAGCGCGTGGTGCTCGACGGGCAAGCCGGCACCCTGCGAATACAACCCAGGCCGGCGGGCTGAAGCCGTTGGTTCGGGTTTGTTCCTGACTTTCAACTGGAAACCAGCAACCAGCAACCCGAAACAGCGGCTTCGGTAGCTACGGCATATCAGCAGTTACTTAGGGCACCGTGTTGCGTCGCTCCGGCGTGTTCTCAGCCTTAACCTGTATTAGCCTCTGGCAAAAGCTTTTTTGGATAGCCCGAAGAGGCCCCGGTGGTGGGGGATACACTTTTACAGACTAGCGCAAAAGTGTATCCCCCCGGCCGGGTACACTTTCACGCCTACCTGGAAAAGTGTACCCGGCCGGGGGGATACACTTTTTCAGACCGACGAAAAAATGTACCCCCAGCCAATACAGCCGTCCAACTAACCGCCGTGTTTTGTCTGACGCCTGCGCGGCCGACGCGTGATCATCAACCCCACTTGCACCCTTGCTTATGTTGTATTGCTTGCCTTATGACCACCAGCTCCCCGAGTCGTTCTGGCAGATTCCGGCGCGGGTGTATGCCCCTGAAGCCGCCGCACCTCGAGAGTCGCCGGAAGTGCTGGCGGCCGTGGTAGCCGAGGAAGCAGGACGCCATACCATACAGGTGTACACCGACCACGCCTCGCTACGCCTGCTGGGCATTTTCCCTGATGAAGGCGCGGACGCCTTTTTCGGCCTTTGGGAAACGCTGCCCGATGCGGCCCTCAACCAGCAGGCATTTGCCCAGCTGGCGGCCGAGGCCAAGCGGCGCGGCTACCGCCGGCTGGTGGGGCCGCTGTGCTTTACCACCTTTCACCGCTACCGCCTGCGGCTGGGCGCGGCGCCCTCGTGGGGGCAATTTGATGCGGAACCCGTAAACCCTGCCTACTATGCCGAGCTGCTGACGGATTTGGGCTTTACGCCCACGCTGACGTTCGAAAGCCGCCTGCTGCAGCCCGCAGTAGTACCGACGGTGTACGACAACAAAGCCGCCCTGCTGGCTCAGCTTCAGCAGGTGCCATTTGAGTTTTTGCCCCTGACGCCGGACGTTTGGCAGGAACACGAAGCGGCTATTTTTGAGTTGGTCCAAGCCATTTACGGGGCCAATCCGGCCTACCGGCCGGTGTCGGCGGCGCAGTTTAAGCTGCTCTACAACCGCACCTATGCCGAGAAGCTGTGCCCGCATACCTCGGTGCTACTGCGCGAGCGAAGCACGGGGAAGCTGGTGGCCCAGAGCTTCTGCAACCCCAACTATGCCCCCCTGAACCTGCCCGCTACTGAGCCGGCTACCTTCCAGCGGCACTACCCGCTCCTGCCACACCGCACGCTGCTGGCCAAAACCGTGGGCGTGCACCCCGACTACCGCCAGCAGGGCCTGATGTCTTACCTGGGTGCCTACGGGATGGTGTCGTTCCGGGAGTACTACGACGACATCATCTTTTGCCTGATGCGCACCGACAACTTTTCCCGCCACTTCACCGACGGCTTCCCCTACGAAACGGCCCACTACGCGCTGTATGCGCGGGAGCTGTGAGGCTTGTCGTTCGGGAAGTAAGACCGTCATGCTGAGTGGAGTCGAAGCATCTCTACCGCTTCGTCCGCATCATCCAACGAAGCGGTAGAGATGCTTCGACAAGCTCAGCATGACGGACATTTTATCTTTTTCTTTCCGTTACTTCACCATCTTGCCCTCATGAATCTACCAGCTTTCGGGGCGTATCTGCGGCAGCGGTTTCCGCCCGTAAACATGGCGCTGTTTGCCATCTTGTTTGGCACCGTGTACAGCGTGGCGGCGGCTTTGCAGGCCGGGCCGGCGGCTCAGCGGGCCTGGGGCTGGCCAGAGTGGCTGGGCGTGGCGGCCACCATCAGCTTCTTTTTCCGGCTGCGGGTGTTCGATGAAATAAAGGACTACGCCACCGACCTGGAGCACCACCCCGAGCGGGTGCTCCAGCAGGGCCGTGTGACGCTAGGGCAGCTGCAGGCCGTAGCCGCCTTGGGTACGCTGCTGGAAGTGGCGTGGTCGGTGGGTATGGGCTGGCGGGCCGTGGTGGGCTGGGCGCTGGCCGTGGGCTATAGCCTGCTGATGCGTTACGAGTTCTTTGTGCCCACCTACCTGCGGCCCCGGCTCGTGCTCTACGCCCTCACCCACATCCTGGTGATGCCCCTGCTCATTGGCTGGCTGTGGGCAGCCTACGCGGCCCCGCCTTTACTCACGCCGCCACTGGGACTGCTGGCCTTATTGAGTGTGTTTGGGGGCCTGTCCTTTGAAATAGCCCGCAAAATCAGAGTGCCGGCCGATGAACGCCCCGGGCTTGACTCCTACTCCCGCGCTCTGGGCTACGGCGGCGCCGTGGCGGCGGTGCTGCTGGTGCTGCTGGCCGGGGTGCTTACGCAGGGCGTGCTGCTGCAGCGGCTGGAAGCCCGCGCCTGGCCCTTCTGGCTGGTAGCCGTGCTCTACGCCGCTACGGCGGCAGCCTACGGCTGGAGCTTGCGCCGCCCCTCGGCCCGGGCCCTCAAGCTGGCCGAGCTGCTGACCTCCCTGTTCATGCTCAGCAGCTACGTGTCCATCATTGCGGAAATAGCGCGACGGTGGTAGCTGAGGTCAGTGAGCAGCACGCAAACACCACTAACGCGTCCTGCTGAGCTTGTCGAAGCATCTCTACCGCTTCGTCCGCATCATCCAACGAAGCGGTAGAGATGCTTCGACTCCGCTCAGCAGGACCGTCTGTTACTCAACTTTCACATTGATGATTGATTTCCTCTACCGTTTCCGTTTCTGGCTGCTGACCCTGGTAGCTGGGCTGGTGGTGGTACTTACTCCCGGCGTACGCACGGCCGTGCAGATCGACAACAGCCTTTCAGTGTGGTTTCTGGAAGGCGACCCGGCCCTGGGCGCCTACCGCGACTACCAGGCCCGCTTCGGCAACGATGAGGTAGTGACGCTGGTGGTGCACGACTCCGCTGGTTTGCTGCGGACGCCCTACCTGGGCAGCCTGTCCGCCCTGAGCCAGGAGCTGACCGCCCTGCCCGACGTAGCCGCCGTGCTGGGGCCGGGCACGAGTACCATTGCCGGGCGGGGCCTGATGGCGGGGGCGCATCCGCTCCTTTCCGCCCAAACCAGCGAGGCACAGGTGCGCCAGGACCTTAACCGCCTGCCCACGCTCCGGGAGCAGCTGTTCTCGCCCGATTTCCAGACCACCCGCCTGCTCATCGAGCTGAAACCCAGCCCTACGTTCGATGCCCGCCGCGCAGATATTCTGGCGCAGATTCGAGGGGTGGCGGCCCGGCACCTACCGCAAGGGCACTACTGGCTGGGGGGCGTGGGCGTGCTCTACGCGGGCCTGAACGCGCTGTCGGAGCAGGACTTTGGGCGGTTTCTGGGGCTGGGCTACGGGCTGATGTTCCTGGCTTTGCTGGTGCTGTACCGCAACCTGCGCCTGCTCCTGTACGTGGTGGGCATTGTGGGGCTGGCTACCTACCTCACCCTCGGCGTGTACGGGGCTATGGGCTACCGCCTCAACCTGATGACGGTGCTGCTGCCCATGATTCTGATTCTGCTGGGCATTATGGATGCCCTGCACATCATCAATGAGCGCAACCTCGTGCTCACCGAGCCCGGCCAGACGCCCCACTCGGCGGCCCTGACGGCCCTACGCCACACGCTGGCGCCCTGCCTGGCCACTATGCTCACCACGGCGGCTGGCTTTCTGGCCCTGGTTTCCAGCCCCATGGCCATTCTGCGCACGTTTGGGGGCTTTGCGGCCTTGGGCATTGTGCTGTGCTTGTTTTTCACGTTTCTGCTGGGCGTCCTGCTCTTGCCCGGCTACCAGGGTCGCCCGCGTGCCACCATGCAGGCGGCCGGCGGGTTGGCCCGGCTCTATACCTGGGTTGATGCCCACCCGCGCCAGCTCACGGCCCTGGCATTGGTGCTCACGGTGGCGGCCGCCTTTGGAGCGCTGCGGCTGCGGGCCGACACCTACACGTTGGGCTATTTCCCCGACGACCACGCTGCCGTGCGGGACCACCAGGCCATGCAGCGCACTTGGGGCGCCTACATGCCCCTGGAGCTGCTGGTGGAGCCCCGCCCCGGCCACACCCTGCACGATGCCGCCGTGGTACAGGCGGCAGCGGCTTTTGCAGACTCGGCCCGTACCTTGGCGGGCGTGGGCCGGGTGGCAGGCTTCCATACACTCTACCTTGCCGGCCTGGAAACGGTAGTGCCCGCCAGCCGGGCACGGGCGGCCCTGGGCAGCCAAAGCCTGCTCAACCGTGTGCACGCCCGCCTTGTCCCCGACTACCCCCAGCTCACCCGGCAGTTCATTGACGAAGCCTCGGGTACGGGCCGCATTACGGTGGCCGGCCCTATGCTCTCGGCGCGGGAGCTCACGGCGAAATCGGAGGTGCTGCTGCGCATGGCGCGCCACACGCTGGGGCCCGTGGCCACGGTGCGGGCGGCCGGCTACCAGCCACTCTACGCCCGCATCGTCGACTATGTGACCCGCTCCCAAGCCAGTAGCCTGGGTTGGTCGGCGGTGGTGATATTCGGGCTGGTATGGTGGTTTGTGGGCAGCTTCCGGCTGGCTTTGCTCACGCTGGCACCCAACCTGCTGCCGGTGCTCTTGCTACTGGGCCTCATGGGCTGGGCCGGCATTGCCCTGGATACCGCTACGGCCAGTATTGCCGCCATTGTGCTCAGCCTTTGCACCGACGATACGGTGCATTTCGTGCATCACTACCAGCAGCTGCGCCGCCAGAACCTGGCGCCGGCGGCGGCCCGCTTTGCCACCATCACCCACGTGGGGCCCACCATTCTGCTGTCCAGCGGGGTGCTGTTTGTGGGTTATTTGGCCATGACGCTGGCTTCGCTGAAAACGGTGATGCTGTTCGGCCTGCTCACGGCCGTCAGCATTGCGGCCGCCTTCTACGCCGAGCTGCTGGTGTTTCCCTTGCTGCTGGCCCGGTTTGACCGGGAGAAACCGGCACCACCAGCGCAAACCCGTGCTCAACGCCCCTGAAACAAGCTTGCCATCGGCTTGCTGTTGTGCTTTACCTGGAATTAAAAACAATGCCTCTGCCTCCCGGATAGCTCGGGAAGCAGAGGCATTGTCGATAGGAAACCAGGCTTACTTCTTGAGCACGAGGTAGCCGTAGGGCAGCAGGGAAACCGTGCTTTCCAACGTCCGGGAGCCGCCTTGCAGGGCATCGGTCCAGGTGGTGTTGGCTAGGGCTGCCGGCAGCGTGTACTGCACGGTTTGGTTGCGCACGTTCACCAGCACCAGCGCTTGTTCGTTGCCTTCGGTTTTGGTGAAGGCGCACACGTCGGCGCTGCTGTACGCGGTAGGCGTGCCGTGGCGCAGGGCGGCGCTGGCGGCGCGGGCGCGCAGCAGCTGCTTATAGGCCTTGGTCACGTCGGGGCGGGTGTCCCAGGTGACGTTCACCGACGTGAAGGGAAATGGAATAGCCGTGCTCATCCCCGATTCCTGGCCGTTGTAGATCATGGGCACTCCTTTGTAGTAGGACGCAATGACGAAGGCAGACATGGCCCCCGCATCCCCGCCAAACAGGGCCACGGGCGTGCCATCGGAGCCGTTCACGTCGTGGTTGGTGGTGTAGCGCACCACTTGCTGGGTGCCGGTGGCCTTCTGGTATTCCGTGGCGTTGAGCTGGTCAAACCGGGTGGCTGGCTGCCCCCGGCGGTATACGTCCCACAGGCCGCCGTAGAAGCTGAAGCCAAAGTTCATATCGAAGCCGACCGTGAAGTTATCGGCCCGGGTGCCCTCGGCCAGCAGCAGCAGCTTATGGGATTTAATGTTGCGCAGGGTATCCGTGGCTTGCTTCCAGAAGTCCACGGACTGGAAGTCGGCGTAGTCAAAGCGGTAGCCATCCACGTTGGCCTTGTACACCCACGATTTCATGGCCGCAATCATCTCCAGGCGCATGGGCTGGCTGGCGAAGTTGAGCTGGGCAACATCGTTGTAGGTGACGCCATTGTTGGAGGGGGATACAATGGTGCCCGCCGCATTCTGCAAATACCAGTCGGGGTGGGCCGTAATCCAGGCATGATCCCAGCTGGTGTGGTTGGCTACCCAGTCCAGCATCACGGCCAGACCACGGGCGTGGGCCGCGTCTACCAAAGTGCGCAGGTCGTCCAGGCTACCAAATTCCGGGTTCACGGCCGTGTAGTCGCGCACGGCGTAGGGCGAGTTCACGCCCCGCAGCTGACCTATCGGATAAATCGGCATCAAATACACCACGTTTACTCCCAGGGCCTTGATGGAGTCCAGGCGGGCCGTGACGCCGGCAAAGTTCCCGGCCTGGCTGAAGGCGCGCATGTTCACCTGGTACAGCACGGCATCCTGGCGGTCGGGCACGGCCGCGAACGGGGTGCCGTACTGGGTGGGCTTTTCCGTAGCGGGCGGCGGGTCAACGGGGGCCGGCGCTACGGGCGACTCGGGCTTACAGCCGGCCAGCAGGCTGGCCGCCGTCAGGCAGGCGAGGCTATACTTGAGCGCGGTGTTGAAAAAGGACATACGATACGAATGAGTTTGTGAAGACTTGGGAAAGGCGGCGGTCAGCTACCATCGGGCAACCTGCTGAACGCTTGGCTGGCGGCCGATAGTTCGTCGCTGAGCGTCATGCAGAGCGGAACCTGGAATGACGTTGATCAACGGCTGACAGGTTTGATGCTCACAGCCGCACCACCCCCGGCCGCCAACTGCAGCTTCAGGGTCGACTTGCTGTCCACTTTCTGCTTGCGGATCTGGTAGCTCATGGGATTTTTGTCCCAGCTGGCATCTTTCCCGTCGGCGTAGATGGTCGCCTCGTAGCGCTGGCCGGGCGTCAGGAAATCCAGCTTCAGGGTTTGGGCGCGGGCGTTTTCGTCGGTGATAGCGCCTACGTACCACTCTTCCTTACCCTTGGCTTTGCGGGCCGTGGTGATATAGTCGCCGGGCTCGGCGGCCAGGATGCGCGTATCGTCCCAGTCGACGGCTACGTCTTTGATGAACTGGAAGGCATCGGGGCGCTTTTCGTAGGCTTCGGGCAGGTCGGCGGCCATCTGCAGGGGCGAGTACAGGGTTACGTACAAGGCCAGCTGCTTGGCCAGGGTGGTGTGCACCTGGCGGCCTTTGTTCTGGGCGGGGTTCCAGTCTTCCAGCTTGATCTGAAAAATGCCGGGCGTGTAGTCCATGGGGCCGCCCATGAGGCGGGTAAACGGCAGGATGGTTTCGTGCTCGGGCGGGTTGCCGGTGCTCCAGGCGTTAAACTCGTTGCCTCGGGCGGCTTCCGAAGCCAGCCAGTTGGGGTAGGTGCGGTGCAAGCCCGTGGGGCGCACCGACTCGTGCATGTCTACCATAATCTGCCGCTGGGCCATGTTCTCGGCAGTGCGGTTGAAGTGGTTGACCATCCACTGCCCGTCGTGGTGCTCCCCGCGCGGAATGATGCGGCCCACGTAGCCGGTTTTCACCGCGTCGTAGCCGTGCTCCTTCATAAAGCGCAGGGCCTGGTCCTGGCGCCGCTCGTAGTTGGTCACGGAGCCCGAGGTTTCGTGGTGCATGATGAGCTTCACGCCCTTGCCGGCGGCGTACTGCTGCAGCTCCGCCACGTTGAAATCGGGATAGGGCGTCACGAAGTCGAATACTTCTTCCTTCCAGTTGTTGGCCCAGTCTTCCCAGCCCACGTTCCAGCCTTCCACCAATACGCCTTCAATACCATTTTTGGCGGCAAAGTCGATGTAGCGCTTCACGTTGGCGGTGTTGGCGCCGTGGCGGCCGTTGGGCTTCAGCGCGTTCCAGTCGGTGGAGGCCAGCTTGAGGTTGCCGGTATCGGAGTAGTTCCAGCTGGCCTTGTTCACGTGCATCTCCCACCACACGCCCACAAACTTCTGGGGCTTAATCCAGCTGGTTTCGGCGAGCGTGGTAGGCTCGTTCAAATTCAGAATGAGCTTGGAGGCCAGCACGGCGGGGGCATTGTCGGCCACTACCACGGTGCGCCAGGGCGTGTGCTCGGGCGCCTGCAGGTAAGCCGCCGCCCCAGTGGCCGAGGGCACCAACTGGCTGGTGAGGCCGAAGGTTTTGGTGTCCACGTTCAGCATCAGGGCCGGGTAGTTCACCAGCGCGGCCTCGTGGATGTTCACGTACAGCCCGTCGTCGGACTTGAGCATGAGCGGAGTCTGCACCCGGTTCGGCGCCGATTTTTCCTGAATCGGGGTAATGTCCGCGCTGTTGACTTCGCTTAGCTTCGAGGTCGTATAGGTGTATTCGTTGGAGTCGTAGTCCCCGGGAATCCAGAACGCCTTGTGGTTGCCGGTTAGGTTGAACTCCGTTTTCTCTCCCTGCACCGTGAAATAGGTGAGGTCTTTTTGCCGGGGTACTTCGTAGCGGAAGCCCACGCCGTCGGCAAATACGCGGAAGACGATATCCAGCTGCCGGCCGGGGGCCTGGGCCTGCCGCAGGTGCACCGTGAGCTGCTGGTAGTGGTTGCGGATGCTTTTCACCTCGCCCCACACGGGCTGCCAGGTCTCATCTGCGTCCTTTACCTCACTGCCGATGAGCTGCAGCTGACCATCGAAGCCCGGCGTGCCGGCCAGCTCCAGGCCCAGGCGGGAAGGCGTAATCACGGCCCGTTGTCCGTAGGAAACCGTGTACGTGGGCTGCCCCGCGGGGCTGAGCGCAAAGGTTAAACTCACCTTATCGAGGCGGGCCGTGAGTGGGGCAGCCGTAGGTTGAGCGGCCCCCCGGAGGCCGGCCGTAAGCAAACAAAGAAGCAGTACTTTTCGCATGATCTAAACAAGAATTCCGACCGCGTGAGTTGTGTAAAGCCCACCCACGCCCGGAATATCGGACAAACTATTTGTGCAGCACCAGATACTGATACGGCGCCAGGGTAAGGGAGCGGGCTGCGTCGGCGGGCTGCCCACTAAAGGCGTGGCGCCAGCCGGCACCGGCCAAACTGGCGGGAATGGAGAAGAGTTTCGGAGAGCTGCGCAGGTTGACCAGCACCAGCACCTGCTCCTTACCCGCCGTTCTGGTGAAGGCGCACACGTCGTCGGTGCTGTAGGAGGTTAGCTCGCCGCGGCGCAGGGCCTTGCTGCCGTTGCGGAATTTGATGAGGCGCTTGTACTCGGCCGTCAGCGCGGGGTTGGGCGTCCAGTCGATGGGCTGGCGCGCGCCCATGAACGGCACCCGCTGGCCGTAGCCCACTTCCTGCCCGTTGTAAATCATGGGCACGGCCTGCATGTAGGCTGCCGTCACGAAGGCCGCCATTGCCCCTTGAAGGCCGCCAAAAAACTCCTGCGGGGTGCCTTCCCAGGCGTTCAGGTCGTGGTTGGACACGTAGCGCACCATGCGCGCCGCGGGCGGGGCGTTGCGGTACACGGCCGCGTTCAGGGAGTCGAGCAGCTTCACGCTTTTGCCCTGGGCAAAGATTTCATGCTTTAGCACATTGATAAAGCCAAAGTCGTAGCACAGCGGGAAGCCGGCCCGGAAGAAGTGTTTTTTCTTGTCGCCCTCGGCCAGCAGCAGCACCTTGCGCCCCCGGATGGAGGTGAGGCTCTGGCTGGCTTCCTGGAAAAACTCGAACGTGGGCCCATCGGCGTAATCAAACCGGAAACCGTCGACGTTGGCCTGGAACACCCAGTAGCGCATGGCCTGAATCATGGCGGAGCGCAATTGGGCGTTCTGGAAGTCCAGCTGAACAATGTCCTTCCACTCGGGAATGGGGTTGACGAGGTTGCCCGCGTCATCGTGCACGTACCAGTCGGGGTGCTGCTGGGTCCAGGCGTGGTCCCAGCTGGTGTGGTTGCCCACCCAGTCCAGCATCACGGCCAAGCCGCGGGCGTGGGCGGCGTCTATCAGCATGCGCAAATCCGTGAGCGTCCCAAACTCAGGATTCACGCTGGTGTAGTCGCGCACGGCGAAGGGCGAGTCCACGGCCTTGAGCTTCCCAATCGGGAAAATGGGCATCAGATACACCACGTTTACACCCAGGGCCTTAACCGAATCAAGCCGGGCCGTGACGCTTTGAAAGTCGCCCGCCCGGCTGAACCCGCGCATGTTTACCTGGTAGATAGTGGCGTCCGGACTGTCGGGCACGCCCCGAAAGGGCTTGCCGTACGGGGCCGGGTCGTGGTAGACGGCCGGGGGGCCGGCTTTTTGCGCCAGCCCCGGTTGGGCGCCCGCCAGCAGCGGCAGTGCCAAAAGACAGGCCGCGAGTAAGGTATTTTGCATGGTGAACAACTCAATACCAGCCCGGCAGCCCTATTGCTACCTGACTGGCGAAACGTTATTTGGTTGGTAGCAGCCAGCGGGCGGGCGGCAGACCTTCCCAAGGGGCCGGAAACATTCCCCAAGTTTCCGGCCCGGGAAAAGTATAGCCGCACTAGCGGGTTACGGCCAGGCGGCGGGTCGCTATTTTTTCCCCTACCTGGACCTTCACCAGGTATGCACCCACCGCCAGGTCGCCCGTGGCTACACTCAGTTCGTGGAAGCCGGCCGACTGGCGGGCTGCCAGCAGGGTCCGCACCTCGCGGCCCAGCAAATCCGTCACGCGCACCGATACAGCTTGCGCCTTATCAAGCACCCGGTAGGCAATAGTTGATTTTCCCTGCGCAGGGTTCGGAAACACGCTCATGGCCACCACCGCTTCTTCGGCCTTGCGGCTGCTGGTCACCACCAGGTTAAGGGCTGCCGCCTGGGTGCCGGCCAGGGCCGTAAAGTCGGGGCTGAAGCCGAGGTTGTTGTTGCCATTGCCGGGAATTTCCGGAATTACATCCGACGACCAGTAGCCGTCCCCGCTCACGTAAGCGGCCATAGCGTGCACTACCGAAGCCCCCGAGGGCAGGCCCAGGGCGGCATTGTCGAACTCATATTCGAGTCCATAGGAACCCGCGCCCCCTTCGGTGGCATTGCCGGGGTTGCTGGTAATGTCGCCGGTGGGCGTGGTCGGGGCCAGATAGGCTACCCGGGTGCCCGCAAACAGGCTGTAAGCACCAGTCGTGGCCGAGGCCGGCAACGTGTTGGCCGAGCCGCCGGGGTTGACGGGTGCGCTCAGCCCGTCGCCCAGGGACTTGGCCATGCCCGTGGTGGCCGTGTAGATGGCGGCCTGCACGTCGTTGGTGCCGGTGGCGGCAATGGCCACGTCGGTTTCCATCTCCATTTTGGTGCCGCCAATGCCCCCGCCCGCGAAGGTGCCAAATACTGTGGTCGTGCCCGCAATAGCCGGTAGGGCCGTGCCCACGGGCACCCCGGTTCGGTTCGGCAAATCCAGGTAGAGCTGAAAGTTATTGCCACTGGCTTCCAGGGTGCCGGCCAGCCCGATGTAGAGCTTGGTGGCAGTGTTAGCCCCGTACATGCGCAGCAGGCCCGCATTGCCGAAGCCGGCCCCAGCAACGTGCGGCGTAGTAAAGGCCCCCAGGGACGTGTATTTGCCGCCGGTGGCTCCTATTTCGTTGGCGTTGATGATGCCATCCAACGTAATCTGGGCCTGGGCGCTGGTGGCGCCAGCCAGGGTGCTAATCAATGCCAAGGTAAGTGTTTTTTTCATGACGAAGGAGCGGGTGAGAAGAAAGGATAGGTGAGTGAGTGCCGCGGGCCGCGGAGCAGGCAAGGACCCTCCCCCACCGGCGCTGGGCCCAAGTGTGTCGGCCGCCATCAGGAGTATTCCGGCAACCAGCAACGGCCCAGGGCAGCCCGGTAAGTGGGGCCACCGGGCCCTGACGCAAGAGCAGCGCCAGGGCCCATGCCGCATTAGTAACCTGGCTGGTTGCCCACTGCCGGGCCAGGGCGGCCCGGTGGGCTGTTTAATTGTAGCCGTCGTTCTGCTTGAGCGTTGGGTTGGCTACCAGGTCGGTAGAAGGCAGCGGGTAGAGGTTGCGGTAGGCGGGCACATCGTGGCCCTGCTTGTCGTCGCCCGAGCCGGCGTAGCCTTTGAAGGGCCAGTTGTAGCCGGTTGTGAACTTGCCGAAGCGCACGAGGTCGGTGCGGCGGGTAGCCTCCCAGTACAGCTCGCGGCCGCGCTCTTCCAGAATAAAGTCGGGGGCCGTGAGCTGGGCCAGGGTGATCCGGCCGTTGGTATTGCCGTAGGCCCGGTCGCGCAGGGCATTCACGTAGTCCAGAGCCTGGGCCTGGGTCCCGCCCTGGCCGCCGCGCAGCACGGCTTCGGCGTACATCAGGTACACGTCGCCAAGGCGAAGCAAGGGGAAGTCGGTGTCCACGAAGATGAGCTGTGGGTCGTTGCCGTTGGCTCCGGTGGAGGTCTTGTTCCGCCACTTCGTCACGCCGTAGCCCTCCGTGAAGATAGTCAGGTCGTTGATTTCCAGCGTCTGGCCCGAGGTAAAGAACATGGCGCGGGTATCGAAGTCACTGCCGGTGGCGGGAAACAGCAGCGGCAGGTTTTTGCGGGTGCGGTTGCCGGCCCAGCCGCTGTTAATGCCAAAGCCGCTGGTGAGCATCTGGCCGCCTACGGCCGCGTGGGTCAGGTAGGTAGTGCCACCGTAGCCCTGCGAGGCCACCCCGTCGCTGGTGAGGGGAAAAATGATTTCCGAGGCGGACGTCACGTTGTTGTCGGCCAGAAAGAGTAGCCGGTACTCGGGGGCCAGTGCGTAGTTAGCCTTCAGGATGTTATTGCAGTACGTGAGGCAGTCGGTATAGCGCGCAGTGCCGGTATACACCTGGGCATTCAGGTAGAGCTTGGCCAGCAGGGCCCAGGCAGCACCCTGGTCGGCGCGGCCGTAGGGGGCCGTGTGGGCGGGCAGCAGCGCGGTTTCAATAGCTTTCAGCTCAGACTCCACGTAGGCAAACAGCGCTGCGCGGGTGGTTTGCTTGGGCAGGTTCTTGCTGGGCGCGTCGGCCTCGGTCACGAAGGGCACGTTGCCGTACAGGTCGATGGCGTGGTAGTAAGCCAGGGCGCGCAGGAAGCGGGCTTCGGCCCGGTAACGGCGCGCATTTTCGGCATCGAGGCCCACAATGCCGCGGCGGCTGAGCTTGTCGTCGCTGGTTTCGCGGATAAACTCGTTGCACAGCGCCACTTCGTAGAAAATCCGGGTGTAGCTGTTGTTGATCAGGTCGTTGCTGCTGGTCCAGCTGGTGGTATTCAGCTCCTGGAGCGGGGGGCTGTTCCAAGCCACCACGGCCTGGTCGGCTACCAACTCCTGCAGGTACCAGTAGGCGCGCAGGTACGAGGTTTCGCCCTCATCCTTGCCCTGGCCGGCAAATACGTCGGGGCTGCCGGGGTTGCCCGATAGGTTGAAGCCGGCGTAGCACTTGGCCAGCACCTGCAGGTGGTTGGCCGGGTCCTTGTACACCGACTCGGTGTTCAGGTCGTAGAACGGCTCCCGGTCGAGGTCTTTATTGCAGGCCGTGAGGCCCCCGGTGAGTAGCGCGGCGGCCGCGGCCAGGGTGAAGGCGTTGCGGCGCAGAATGCGATGGAAGTTCATGAAAAGGCGATGAGTAAATGAGCGAAGGGGTGCATGAGTGAATGGTAGAATACCGGCAGCAGTGATGGAGGACTCGTGGGTCATTCACTCCTACCGTTATCTGCCCATTCGTTCATTGGCTTAAAAACCCAGGTTGATGCCGGCGGTGAGGGTACGGGGCAGCGGGTAGAAGTTGCTGTCGATGCCGGTGGCGCGCTCGGGGTCGAGGCCCGAGTAGCGGGTGAGCAGCAGCAGGTTCTGGCCCGCCAGGGTAAGGCGCAGGCTGGTGCCGGCTTTCAGCAGGCTGCCGAAGTCGTAGCCCAGCGTCACGTTCTGCAGGCGCACAAACGACCCATCTTCCAGGTTGATGTCGCTGAAAGGCTGACCGTTGCGGAACCCGGTTGCGTAGATGGCGGGCACCACGTTGGCCGAATAGTTGAGCGTCGTGTTCAGGCCGTAGTAGTTGTTCTGGCCACTGGCTACGTTGTTGTACACGTAGCCCCCGATGTTGGAGCGCACCGTAAAGTCCAGGCTGGCTTTGCCGTAGCTCAGGCTCGAGCTAAAGCCCAGAATGGCTTTCGGAGCGGGATTCTTGCCGTACACCTTGTCGCGCTCATTGATGGTGCCGTTACCGTCCTGGTCCACGTACTGGTCGGTGCTGAGGCTGGCGGTGGGGCCTTGCAGGGGCCGGCCGTTTTCGTCGTACTTCTGCTCGTACAGGAAGAAGGTATTGGGGGCGTAGCCCACCGCATTCACCTGCACAAACTGGAAGTTGCCCACATTGCCCGTGGGCGTGCCCAGGTAGTTGGGGTCAACTACCTGCGAGAGGCGGGTAATCTTGCCCCGGTTCATGGTCGCATTAAAGTTCACCGTCCAGTTCAGCTTCTCGCCGCGCAGCACGTCGTAATTCAGGGCCAGCTCCACCCCGCGGTTTTCCAGGCTGCCAATGTTGGTGAGCAGGGTGTTGGACAGGTTGCTACCGGCCGGCACCGGAATCACGGCCAGCAGGTCGTCGGTCTGGCGCAGGTACGCATCCACGGTACCCGTCAGGCGGTTGTTCAGGAAGCCGAAATCCAGGCCCACGTCATACGTCCGGGTTTTTTCCCAGCGCAGGTTGGCGTCGTAAGCGGCCGGCTTGAGGGTGCGTACAGTATCGGTGCCAATGATCTGGCTGACCACCGGGGAGCTGAGGTTGTAGCTGGCCAGGTAAGGGTAGTTGCCGGCCACGTTGTACACGTCCTGCTGGCCCGTGCTGCCGAAGCTCAGGCGCAGCTTCAGGTCCGAAATTACGGTCGTCTCTTTCAGGAACTCCTCCTGGTTGATGCGCCAGGCCACCGAAGCGGCCGGAAAGTAGCCCCAGCGGTTGTCGGGGCTGAAGCGCGAGGAGGCATCGGCCCGCAAGGTGCCCGTCACTAGGTATTTGTCCTTGAAGTTGTAGTTGGCCCGGCCGTAGTACGAGAGCAGGGTGTACTGCGTCTTGAAGGGGTTCTGAGCGGGCTCCAGCGGGTTGATGCGGCTGCCGTCGGCCTTGTAGCTGAACCGGAACGGCGCGTAGGTATAGAAATCCTGGTACGAGTAGCCGGCCAGGGCCTCCACCCGATGGTTGCCCAGCTGCTTGGTGTAGTTGAGGAAGGCTTCCAGGAGCTCATTGTTTTTTTCCTGGCGGTAGGAGTTGTTCAGGCCCTGCGTGGAGTACGCCACCGGCGACTCCGCCCCGATAAATACCGTCCCTGAGCTGCGCGACCGGTCGTAGCCCAGGTTCAGGTTGGCGTGCAGCTCGGGCAGGAAGTGCAGGGAGTAGTCGAACTGCACGTTGCCGATGCTGCGCAGCACGGTGCTCCGGTCGCGCTTGTCGTTGAGCAGCGCCACCGGGTTACGGTCGGTCAGCGGGTTCGGAATAGCCCCGTCGCGCCACTCAAAGTAGCTGTTGAAGCCCGTGCCGTCGTTCACGTAGATGGGCTGCGTAGGGTTGAAGCGCGCCGCCGCGCCAATGGCGCCCTGGTCGGCGAAGCGGTAGTCGGCCCAGGTGCCCTTGAAGTTGAGGTCGATGCGCAAATGATTGTCCAGCAGCTTCGGCGACAACCCCACAGAAGCCGAGTTGCGCTTCAGGTTGCCGGTTCTAAGGGTGCCATCCTGGTCGAGGTAGCCCACCGACACCCGGTAGGGCAGGCGATTCAGGCTACCGGTCACGCTCACGTTGTTGTCGGTCGTCCAGGCGGTTTGGTAGATAGCATCCTGCCAGTCGGTGTTGGCCGTGCCCAGGTAGGCCGTGTTGTTGGGCGGGATAATGCCCTGAGCGACGGCGTTGTTGAGCAGCGTGCGGTAGGCGTCGCCGCTCAGCACGTCTACTTTGCCGTAGTTCTCGGCGCGCGTCACCAGTGAGCTGACGTTGACGCGGGTTTTCTCCCCTTCCAGGCCTTTTTTGGTGGTGATGAGGATAACCCCGTTGGCCGCCCGCGAGCCGTAGATGGCCGTGGCGGAGGCGTCTTTCAAAATGGTAAACGTCTCAATATCATTGGGATTCACCAGCGCCAGTGGATTGCCGGCCCCGTTGATGCCCTGGTTATCCACCGGCACCCCGTCGATAACGATGAGCGGGTCGTTGCTGGCGTTGAGGGAAGAGCCCCCCCGCACCCGGATGGTGCTCACCTCGCCGGGGGCCCCGCCGCCGGTGGTAATTTGCACCCCAGCCACCTTGCCCTGCACCAATTGCTCGGGCGCGGTCACCTGGCCTTTCACAAAGTCCTTGGCCGATACGGTCGTTACGGCGCCGGTCAAATCCTGGCGGCGGGTAGTGCCGTAGCCTACCACCACGGCTTCGTTCAGCAGGGTGGTATTTTCGGCCAGCGTGGCGTTCAGCACCGCGTTCTGGCCGGGGGCCGCCGTAAAGGGCAGGCGCTGGGTATTATAGCCCACGAAGGATATCACCAGCACGTGCGGCCCGTCGGGCACATTGTCGATGTTGAACTGCCCGTCGGCGTTGGTGGAGTTGCCCAGGGAGGTACCTTCTACCAGCACCGTAACGCCGGGCAGGCCCTGCCCTTTCTCATCCACGATACGGCCACTCACCGAGCCCACCACTACGGGGGCCAGGCGCACCAGCACGGTGGGGTAACGAAGACTGGCGCCGGCTACAAGAGCGGGCAGCGCCGGCGTGGCCAGAGCAGTGCCGGCCGCCAGCAGACCCAGGGCCGGCGCGAGCAGGACGCTGGTAAACTTCCGGGGAATGGGGGGAAATGGTAGGAGTACGGGCATACGAGTAAGGGGCTAGCAGAACCTGCGGATTACGTTGCCTGCCCAGCACTACCCACAGCAACAAACGTTTGCGGCAGCCTCTGGCAACAGGAACGACACAAAGCAATGCCCCTCGGTACTCAACTAAAATTTGTCAAACTTCAATCAAGAAAATATAGCCACATCTAATCTTCAACACGCTTATTTACAGTAATTTAACTCCCTGTTTCGCAACTCAAATATGAACGTAGTATTGCTGCTTTGGGAGTTTATTTCCCGGAACCCCGGGTGTTGATCAGCTGGATAGTAGCGCCGCAAGGCGCATTAATTGTGCCCTAAGTACGTACTCACTTCCATTCCCCTTTCCCGCACCCAGCCTTGCACTGGGCGGCTGGGTGTGGCGTAAGCAAGCCCAACACCCACAAGCCCTGCGGGGCTTGATAGTTCATTTGTCGTCTTGTGGTTAGTAGGTAACTCGGCCGTGGCGCAATGGCCAGGCCTGGCTACACCGCCTGAATGGCCTGGATGCGCGCCTCGAACTCCTCGTTGGGTACCAGGGAGCGGTTTTTCACCCGCGTCTTGTAGGTATAGATAGTATTGATAGAGTAGCCCAGCATCCGGCTGATCTGCTCACTGTCGCTGATGCCTAGGCGGATGAGGGCGAAAATGCGCAGCTCCGTCGTCAGCAGCTGGTCCTCGGCGAGCTGTACCTGATCTTCGGGCCTGAACAAGGCATTGAACTGGCTGATGAAGTTGGGGAACAGCCGCAGGAAGACGGTGTCGAAGCCCTTGAACAGGTCGTTGCGCTCCTTCTTGATGTTGATACCGTCGGTCAGCTTTTGCACGGCGGTGTACTGCTTGTTGCCGAGCTGCGTGTCAAGCGTCTTCTTCAGCGACTCCAGCTTGTCAATGTACTGGGAGTTATTGTGGAAGTAGTAGGCAATGTATTCCTCCTTGATCTTGTTGGCCTCGTTCAGGCCGTTGTTCAGCTGGTGCAGCTCGTGGTTGCGGGTGCGCAGCTCCCGATTGGTCAACGAAATCAGCTTGTCGGCCTTTTGCAGGCGGCGCAGCTGCTTGAAGATGATGAACAGGAAACCCACCACAAACAAGGCCAGCAGCGTGACGACCGTGGAGTACGTTTTCAGCGACTTGCGCTGGTTTTCGATGATATTGATTTTCTGCCCTTCAATGAGGGAAGAAATGTGGCTTATTTCAATCTGCCGCTGCCGCGCCTTATAAAACGTGGCTTGCGCCCGCGCTTCCCGGATGAACGTGTAGGCGTTTTCCAGGTTGCCGCGCCGGTAGCAGTAGTCAGAAAGCTGGAAGATGGCTACCGTTTCCTTGGTGGCGGTTTTTACGTCGGCAATGGCCGATACCAGCAGCAGCTCGAAGGCTTTGTCTTCCTGCTTACCCACGAAAGCCATGTGGGCCGCGGTGCTGGCACTCACCGCCAGCTGGTGCAAGGACAGCTGCGGCAGCCGCCGGATCTGCTCGTAGAGCCTCGTACCCTCGGCCAGGCGGTTGTTTTTCAAAGCCAGAAACTGCCGCATCGAGAGCTGTTCGTAGGAGCCGGGACGGCTGTACTGCAGGGCCGTATCGGTATAAGCCAGGGCCTTGACGTAGTAAGCGGGCCGGTACACGGCATCCTGGTTGAAGTCGCCCAGGTCGCTGTAGGCGCGGGCCTGCAGGAAGTAGAAGTCCACTTTATCGGCGTTGCTCAGCCGGCCGGGCTTAATGGTTGCCAGCGTTTCGAAGGTTTCCTTGAACATGCCCGAGGAGAGCAGGATGAAGGCCAGCCTGAGCTTGGCCACTTCAATTTTGCCGGGGTCACGCAAGTGCTCCGCTACCTGCATGATCTTCTGGCTGTAGACGAAGGCCGAGTCGTACTTAAAGGCCTTGTATTCGTCGTAGATGCGCAAGCCCAGGTCGAACTTCGCCGCGTCGCTGCCCTTGCTGGCCCGGAAGGCCGTGGTGAGGGCCGCAATACGGGTCCAGCGCTGCGCGTCGTACTGCTGCTTATGCGCCAGCGCGGTATTCAGCTCCGTGAGCAGGCTGTCGGTAGTGCCCGTGCTGGCCCGGCCCGAAGCCACGCAGCACACCACCATCACGCATAAGAGCAGCAGGAATTTCACCAGGCAGGCAAACTAAAAGGGGCCGAAGTTGGCGGGGGCCAAAAGTAGTAAATATGTTGAGCCGGCCCGGAAGGCCGCTACGCCCACTCCCCGGGCAGCTGCACGGCTTCCAACCAGGGCTGGAGCTGGGCCGGGTTCTGAAAGGGGTTGATGAACAGCACCCGCTCCTCCCCCACTAAGCGCCACACCTCGGCGTAGAAGTCGCCGAAAGCAAACAGCTGCAGCCGGCAGCCGTGCTCGGCGCGGTCGGCCAGGTGGTGCCCGGCCTGCGCCAGCCGGATTCCCTGCTCGGTCTGGTGGAGTTGTTTAAAGGTGTGTAGGTCCATCGGCGGCATTGCTCAGGCATCGAAGATACAACGCGCCCGGCAGCTCCCGCAACTATATAGATCAGCAGCTATTAGCCACAACGCGTACTTTCGCCGGATGAAAACCCTGCGCTTTCCGCACCCGCTGGTGCTGCTCACCGGCTTTATTCTGCTGGCCTGCCTGCTAAGCTACCTCTTGCCCGCCGGCGTGTTTGAGCGCCACGCCGACGCCGCCACCGGCCGCGATATTGTGGTGCCTGGCTCCTACCACCGCGTGCCGCCCACGCCCGTGAGCCCGCTGCAGGCGATAGTAGACATCCCGAGAGGTCTGGGCGAGGCCGCTTCCGTCATCTTCCTGGTGTTTCTGGCCGGCGGCGCTTTCACCGTGGTCGACCACACCGGGGCCCTGCGCCGGGGCGTCGACTGGCTGCTGGCCAAGTTCCGGGGGCGGGAGGCGGTGGTTATTCCCATCATCTCGGTGCTGTTTGCCACCATGGGCGCCCTGGAAAACATGCAGGAGGAAATAGTGCCGCTCATTCCGGTTTTGCTGGTTCTGATGCGGCGCATCGGCTACCCCGCCATCACGGCTGCTGCCGTGAGCATTGGCTCGGCGGCCGTGGGTGCAGCGTTTAGCCCCCTCAACCCTTTTCAGGTAGGCATTGCCCAGAAGCTGGCCCAATTGCCGCTACTGTCGGGCGGCGGGTTCCGGCTACTTTTTCTGGCTTTGGCCTTGGCTATCTGGATTGGAGGCACCGTGCGCTTTGCGTTGCGCCACCGCGTAGCTCCGGAAGCTGATGCCGATGCCGAAACCAGCGGGCAGGGGGGGCGACACGGCATCGTGCTGGCATTGTTGTTCGTCACGTTTGCCTTTTTTGCCTACGGAGTACTGAAGCTGGGTTGGGAGTTTGAGCAGATGGCGGCGCTGTTCTTCGCGCTGGGCGTAGCAGCGGGCCTCATTGGCGGCCTGGGCCTGACGGGCACCGCCGAGTCGTTTATCGTTGGCTTCCGCGACATGGCGTTTTCGGCCATGCTCATTGGCTTTGCCCGGGCCATTTTCGTGGTGCTGGAGCAGGGCCAGATTGTGGATACCATCGTCAACGCCATGTCGGCGCCGCTGGCGGGGCTTCCCGTGGCGCTGTCGGCGCTGGGTATGGTAGGGGTGCACACGGCTTTGCACCTGCCGGTGCCCAGCGTGAGCGGGCAGGCCGTGCTTACCATGCCCCTGCTGGTGCCCCTCTCCGACCTCATCGGCCTTTCGCGCCAGGTAACGGTGCTAGCCTACCAGTACGGCGCCGGCCTCTGTGAGCTAATTACGCCCACCAACGGCGCCCTGGTGGCCATTGTAGCCGGCTGCGGGGTGCGCTTCGACCAGTGGTGGCGGTTTGTGCTGCCGCTGTACCTGGCGCTGCTGGCGTTGGCGGTGGTAGCTATTGTAGTGGGCATTGCGGTAGGAATTTAGCCCGGCTGGCCCGGCGCTGGTATTTTCTACTGGCTCCGGAACGTGCCTGAGCACTTGGCTACCACAAAGCCAGGGACAGTCGGACGGCCCCCGTAACCGTATAAGCCCGCTATGAAAAGACCCCATGTAATTTGCCACATGATGTCGTCGGTGGATGGAAAAATCCTGTCCAGCAACTGGCAGGACGAAGACATTTACGACACTTTTGCCGGCTACTTCGAGAAATACCACGACACGTTTACCAGCCAGGCCTGGATGTGCGGGCGCATCACCATGGAACGGGACTTCACGGGCGGCGTCCAACCCGAGCTCCAGGCCCCACCCCAGCCCATTGCCCGGGAACCGTTCATCGGGAATAAAAATGCCAGGTCCTTCGCCGTTGCCGTCGACGCCCACGGCAAGCTGGGCTGGGATACCAACGAAACCGGCGGCGACCATATCATCGAGGTGCTGACCGAACAGGTAAGCGACGAGTACCTTTACTACCTGCAGCAAAAGCAGATTTCCTACCTGTTTGCCGGGAAATCGGAAGTTGACTTTGCCTCGGTGTTGGAGCAGCTGGCCGCGCTGTTTCCCATCCAGACGCTGATGCTCGAAGGCGGCGGCCACCTGAACGGCTCCTTGCTCAACGCGGGCCTCATCGACGCGCTCAGCCTGCTGGTGCTGCCCCTGGCCGATGGTACGCCCAAGTCGCCGACTACCTTTGAAGTCAGTGAGTACCTGACCAAGGGCCCCGCCACCCACTTGTACCTCACCCAGGTACAGCGGCTCGATAACGACGTGGTGTGGCTCAAGTACCGCTTCGAGCGTTAAGCAAGTTCTCAAGATGAACGTCATGCTGAGCACAGCCGAAGCATCTCTACTGCTTCGTTGAACAACCATTATAACGAAGCGGTAGAAATGCCTCGGCTCCGCTCAGCATGACACAAGGTTTTTCTGAGGCTTATATTTTTGCTTCTACCCATTTCTGTTCTGCTCAACCAAACCTCCTTCTCATGATTGAAACGAAAGCCTACGCGGCTCAAAGCCCCGAAACCGACCTCGCCCCTTGGACCTTTGAGCGCCGCGACGTGGGTGCCCACGACGTACAGATTGAAATCCTGTTCTGTGGGGTCTGCCATTCCGATTTGCACCAGATCCGCAACGAATGGTTTCCCGGCATCTTCCCCATGGTGCCCGGCCACGAAATCGTGGGCCGCATCACCCAAGTCGGCGACCATGTTAAGAAGTTCAAGCAAGGAGACTTGGCCGGCGTAGGCTGCATGGTGGACTCCTGCCAGGTGTGCTACAACTGTAAGGACGGCCTGGAGCAGTACTGCGTGGAAGGCAACACCCAGACCTACAACAACCTCGGCCGCGACGGTGTGCCGACCTACGGCGGCTACTCCAACACCATCGTAGTGCGCGAGGAGTTCGTGGTAAGCGTGCCCGAAAAGCTCGATCTGGCAGCTGTGGCTCCCTTGCTCTGCGCGGGCATCACCACCTACTCGCCCCTGAAGTACTGGAAAGTGGGCCAGGGCCATAAGCTGGCCGTGGTGGGCCTGGGTGGCCTGGGCCACATGGGCGTGAAGTTCGGCGTGGCCTTCGGGGCCGAGGTGACCGTACTCAGCACCTCACCTGCCAAGGAAGCCGACGCCAAAGCCCTCGGTGCCCACCATTTCGTGGTAACATCCGACGAGGAGCAGCTCAAGACGGTGCAAGGCTCCTTCGACTTCATCCTCGACACGGTAGCCGCCGACCACAACATACCGCTGTACCTATCCCTGCTCAAGACCAGCGGCACGCACATCTTAGTAGGCGCTCCACCCAAGCCCCTGGAAATTCCGGCCTTCGCCCTGATTCCGGGCCGCATGAGCGTATCCGGCTCCACCATCGGCGGCATTGCCGAAACCCAGGAAATGCTGAACTTCTGCGCCGAGCACAACATCGTGTCCGACATTGAGCTCATCAACATCCAGGACATCAATCAGGCCTACGAGCGGATGGTGAAAGGCGACGTGCGCTACCGCTTCGTCATCGACATTGCCAGCCTGTAAAGCCTGTCGTATCAAATAAAAGCCGGCTCCTGCCCTACTGCTCGTCGAAACCGGGTAGTAAAGCGGGAGCCGGTTTTTTGCGTCCAGAAGGTTCGGGCCAACACCGCTAAACTGCGCCTCCAGCCAACCATTCAGGCCGGCCGTGGTTACGGGCTGGTATGAGCTTCGTATGTTGCCCAAAGTTTGTTTTCCCTGAGCATGTATCCGTATCCCAGCAAGCCCCTTATCCCGGTCTATGCCTCCGAGCACAACGGCCTGGCCGGCAGTAAGGGCAGCCAGCCCTTCACCATCGTGCAGGCAGAAGGAGCACTCGTGTACGAGGAGGATCTGCTGATTCCGCACCGCAAGGCTTATTACCTACTGGTATTCGTGAAGCAGAACCAGGGCCGACACTGGGTGGATATGACGTCCTACGAGCGTAAAAACCGCACGCTTTACTTCACCGCTCCCCACCAAATTTTGGTGAAAGAGGCGCCCACGCCGTTCTGGGGCACCTACCTCACCTTTACCCCCGAGTTTCTGAGCCTGCAGCAGCACGCGGCCCTGCGGGAGCTGCCCCTGATTCAGAACCCCCACCACGGCCACGAACTACTGCTCTCAAATGCTGACTGGGCTTTTGCCGAAGACCTGCTGGCCAAGCTCTCAGCCGAGTACCAGCGCCCCGGCGAGTGGCAGCACCGCATGCTCACGGCCTACCTCACGGTGCTGCTCACCTACCTGAGCCGGCTCTACACCGAACAGTTTACCGGCGGCGAGCCGACGCCCGACCAGCTCCTGCTGCGCACCTTTCGGGCCCGGATTGAGGAGAGCTTCCGCGAGTTGCACGAGGTTAGCGCCTACGCCGAGCAGCTCCACATTTCGGCCGGGCACCTGAGCGAAGTGGTCAAGGCCCAGAGCGGGCGGCCGGCCATCAAGCACATCCACGAGCGGCTGGTGCTCGAAGCCCGGCGTCTGCTGTTTTACACGCCCCTTGCCCTCAAGGAAATTGCCTTCGACCTCGGGTTTTCGGATGCGTCTTACTTCAACCGCTTCTTCAAGCGCGAAGTAGGCGTGACGCCGGCCGAGTACCGCACCAGCATCCGCAAAATGTACCAGTAATACCGCGGAATGGGGGCCAGCGGCGCGCCGGGGGCCCGGTAGTTTTGTGCTGTTCATTTAACACGCAACGTACCAGCCCCATGAAAACCGCACTTATTACCGGCGCCAACAAAAGCATCGGCTTCGAAACCGCCCGCCAGCTGCTCCAGCTCGGCTACCACGTGTACCTGGGCAGCCGCGACCTGGAAAAAGGCCAACAGGCCGCCGACCAGCTCCACGCCGAAGGCTACCTTGCAGTCGAGCCTCTGCAGATTGACGTAACCGACAGTGCCTCTATTGCCGCCGCCCGCACCGAGCTGGGGCAAAGAACCCGCGTCCTGGACGTGCTCATCAACAACGCGGGTATTCTCGGCGGCATGTCGCAACCGGCCCTTACCAGCCCCATCGGCATGATTAAGGAGGTGTTCGAAACCAACGTATTTGGCGTGATTCAGGTCACGCAGGCGTTTATTGACCTGCTGCGGGAGTCACCGGCGCCTCGCATCGTCAACGTGACTTCCGGCCTGGGCTCATTGACCCTGCACAACGACCCATCCTGGAAATACTACGCCGTGAAAGGGGCCGCGTATCAGCCCTCGAAAGCGGCCCTGAACGCCTACACGATTATGCTGGCCTATGAGCTGCGCGACACGCCTTTCAAGGTAAACGCCGTGGACCCAGGCTACACTGCCACCGACTTCAACCACCACAGCGGCCCCGGCAGCGTGCCGGATGCCGCCGCCCGCGTGGTGAAAGCCGCCCTACTCGGCCCCGACGGCCCCACCAGCCAGTTCTTCAGCGACGATAACGCCCCGGAAACCGGCATCAGCCCCTGGTAAAAAGCACGTTGGGTAGCGGCGTTACCCGCGGCTATCCATCGGCTTGCTACTCGCTTGCCTCATCTATCATCAGGCAAACCGCAGCTCTTCGGCCTCGAACACGCGGGGCAGCTTGCGCTTGCGCTCCACCAACTGAAAACGGGCCCGGTCGGCCGCCTCATCCCAGAATACGTCGGAGATAAGACCGCGGTGCGGGGGCCGGCCGGGCTCGGGCGCTACTTCCTGCACGGCATCGCCGAAGGAGAAGGCGGGCTTGCCGTAGAGCTCTTTAAACAGCTCGGGGCGCACCTTGAACTGCTGCTCATCGTAGCGCAGCAGCAGCCACTCCTCATCTTCATCAATTTTCTCGAACAGCTTGCCCACGGGCTCCAGCCACTCAAACGTGCGCCGGTTGGCAGGGTGAATGTAGCTATAGCCGTAGGCGGGCGTCCAGCCATAAAGGCCGTGAACAACGGGTTTAGGACGAGGCACTGGAAAACGTTGAAAAAGTAGTAAAGCAAAAATAAGCCACGCACTCCGGACCACGGGTGCAAATGTCGGGGCTTCAGCCAGGCTCACGGGCACCCGCCAGATCGGCTCCCTGACAGAATGCCGGGCAGGGGCGGAAGGTTCCGGGCACTCCGCGTAGCCCTCCCCGTTGGCGCGACTTGCCACCGGCCGCAGGAGTTTGCCACTGCTCCCCAGCTGGTTGGCGGGTGGCAGGCCCTACTGCGGCCCCGCCGTGTATCAGGGCCTGGGCTGATCCAGCCAGTCTGTGGTCGTGGCAAAGCTAACCAAGAGGCGTCTATCATTCCTTGCCTGGGGTGCCCCGCGCTGCTGGAGGGCAGGCTTTTCCCGGACACCCCGCGGCCGTGTGGCCGGCCGCCCCTTAACCGGGCGGCATGGGCGGAAAAATGCCCCCGATTGAACTAAAGCGGGTAAAACGTGGCCCAGCGGGCAGGAAAGTATAACCAAATCATTAGCTCCACAGTAGAAGAGGCCAGCGAAACATTTGCTCTGCTTTTCTGACCGAACCTATATGCCCCAGGCTGAACTACTTCCTGCTCCCACGCTCCAAACGGGTATGGGCGCTATTCCCCACGCTCTGGGTACCACCTTCCGCGTGTGGGCCCCCAATGCTACCGCCGCGGCCGTAGTGGGCCCTTTCAACGACTGGAACCCCACCGCGCACCCCCTCACCCACGAAGCCGACGGCTACTGGGCTACTGATATTGCCGACCTCGGCGCCGGCACCGAATACAAGTTCTGGCTGCAGACGCCCACCGGCGAGCTAACCAAAAATGACCCCTACGCCCGCCAGGTAACGCACTCGGCCGGCTCCTCCGTAGTACCCAACTACTCCTTTGACTGGGAAGACGACCAGTTTCAGATGCCGGCCTGGAATGAGCTGGTAGTGTACGAGCTGCACGTAGGCACTTTCAACGCCCCCGACCCCAACCGCCCCGGCACCTTCCTGAACGTAGTGGAAAAGCTGGGCTACCTGCGGGACCTGGGCATCAACGCCATTGAGATTATGCCGGCCACCGAGTTTCCGGGCGGCCGCAGCTGGGGCTACAACCCCGCCCATCCCTTCGCTCTCGAAACCGACTACGGCGGGCCGCAGGCCTTCAAGGAACTGATAAAACAAGCCCACCGCCACGGCATTGCCGTGATTCTGGATGTGGTCTACAACCACTTCGGGCCCGGCGACCTGGACCTCTGGCAGTTTGACGGCTGGCAGGAAAACGACGGGGGCGGCGTGTACTTCTACAACGACTGGCGCGCCGAAACGCCCTGGGGCCACAACCGCCCCGACTACGGCCGCGACGCCGTGCGCCGCTACATCCGCGACAACGCCCTGATGTGGCTGGAAGAATACCGCGTGGACGGCCTCCGCGCCGATGCCATTGCCCATATCCGCAACGTGGATGGCACCAACGACCCTTCCCGCGACCTGCCCGAGGGCTGGAGCTTGATGAAGTGGATCAACGAGGAAATCCGGGAGCGGATGCCCTGGAAAATCACCATTGCCGAGGATCTGCTGGGCAACGAGTTCATCACCCGCGCCCCCGAAGATGGCGGCCAGGGGTTTGCTGCCCAGTGGGATGCCGGCTTTGTGTACCCCATCCGCGAAGCCCTGACGACTCAGCATGACGCCGACCGCAACCTGGCGGCCGTGGCCGAAGCCGTGGCTAAGCGCTACAACGACGACGCCTTCCAGCGCGTCATCTACACCGAGTCACACGACGAAGTAGCCAATGGCAAGAGCCGCGTGCCGGAGGAAATCATGCCCGGCGACGCCCACACCTGGTTCCCGAAAAAGCGGGCGACCCTGGGTGCCGCGCTGGTGTTTACGGCCCCCGGCGTGCCCATGATTTTTCAGGGCCAGGAGTTTTTGGCTGATGGCTATTTCTCCGACGACCAGCCCCTGAAATGGGAGCACGCCGAAACGCACCGCGGCCTGGTGACGCTCTACCGGGACCTGATCCGTCTGCGGCGCAACTTCGAAGGCAGCACCCGTGGCCTGCAGGGCCAGCACATCGACGTGTTCCACGTCAACGACCAGGAAAAAGTGCTGGCCTTCCGGCGCTGGGCCGATGGCGACGGGGGTCCCGGCGACACTACCATTGTGCTCTGCAACTTCGCCGACCGCGCCCACGAGGCCTACGCCATTGGCCTGCCCTGCCAGGGCCACTGGCGGGTGCGCTTCAACTCCGACTGGGCCGGCTACGACGAAGAGTTCGGCAACTACGAGAGCGTGGATACGCACAGTGAGGAAGGCGAGTACGACGGGTTTGCCTGCCACGCCTCCTTTGGCCTGGCTCCCTACTCGGTGCTCATTATCTCGCAGGAATCAGGCGAGTAATTTTTCGTTTCTCTACACCTACGGATGCCGGCCGGGAAATCATCCCGGGCCGGCATCCGTGTTTTTTGGTGAAAAAACGGGCCCTTGCTGGCATTGCATCCCGTTTGCTGCCTACTTTACCGGCCCGTCCGGCTTCCACCCTTCTATTCTTGCGCGTTATGCAGTTTCCATCATCGGCCCCCGACCTTGTTGCCCCCAATGCCCTGCTGGTGGAAGTAGCCTGGGAAGTCTGCAACCAAGTGGGTGGCATCTACACCGTTATCCGCAGCAAAGTACCGGCTACGGTGCAGGGCTGGCAGGATAGCTACTGCCTGCTGGGCCCATACTTCGCGCACCAGGCCCAAGCCGAGTTTGAACCCGTAACGGAAGCGGAGCTGGCCGCGGCCGCCGACCCGTTTTCGCGGGCCGTGCGCCGCCTGCGGGAACAAGGCGTGGATGTGCACTACGGCGTGTGGCTGGTAACGGGCCGCCCCCGGGTGGTGCTTCTGAACCCCTATGATGCCTACGGACAGCTGGGCCAGATCAAAGCCGACCTCTGGCGCGACCACGGCATTCCGACCCCCGAACACGACGACCTGCTACACCAAGTAGAGGCCTTTGGGCACCTAGCCAAGCGCTTTGTGCAGGCGCTGGCCGCCGAAGCGGCCGAGGACGCCACTCAACCTAAGGTGCTGGTGCACTTCCACGAGTGGATGACGGGCGTGGCTATTCCCGACCTGCGCCGCGAGCAGGTGCCGGTGCACATCATCTTCACTACCCACGCCACGCTGCTGGGCCGCTACCTGGCCATGAACGACCCCAACTTCTACGACCACCTGATGCAGGTGAGCTGGGAGGCGGAGGCGCGCCACTTCAACATTGAAACGGCTGTGCGCATAGAGCGGGCCGCCGCGCACGGCTCCCACGTGTTTACCACGGTAAGTGAGCTGACGGTGCGGGAGTGCATCTACCTGCTCGACCGGATACCTGACGCAGTGCTGCCCAACGGCCTGAACATCGAGCGGTTTGTGGCCCTGCACGAGTTCCAGAACCTGCACCAGCAGTACAAAGCCAAGATTCACGAATTCGTGATGGCGCACTTCTTCCAGAGCTACTCGTTTGATCTGGACAAGACGCTGTACCTGTTTACCTCGGGCCGCTACGAGTACCACAACAAGGGGTTCGACCTGACGCTGGAGGCGCTGGCCCGCCTCAACTACCGCCTGCAGCAAAGCGGGCTGGAAGGCCAGGTGGTTATGTTTTTCATTACCAAGCGTCCTTTCTACAGCATCAACCCGCAGGTGCTGCAAAGCCGCGCGGTGCTGAATGAAGTGCGCGAAACCTGCGAAGCCATTGAGCGACAGGTGGGTGAGCGGCTGTTCTACGCCGCCGCCGGCGCTACCGACTACAAGCTGCCCGAGCTAGGCAGCATGGTAGACGATTACTGGAAGCTGCGCTACCGCCGCACCCTGCAAAGCTGGAAAACCAACAGCCTGCCCCCGGTTATCACCCACAACTTAGTAGACGACCACAACGACGACATTCTCAACTTTGTGCGGCGCGCCAACTTGGTCAACAACCAGCATGACCGGGTGAAAATTGTGTATCACCCCGATTTTGTGTCGCCCACCTCTCCCCTGTTTGGTATGGAGTACGGGCAGTTTGTGCGGGGCTGTCACCTGGGCATCTTTCCAAGCTATTACGAGCCCTGGGGGTACACCCCGCTGGAGTGCGTAGCCCGCGGCGTGCCTGCCATCACCAGCGACCTGTCGGGCTTCGGCGACTATGTGATGCAGAATGTACCGCAACACGAGGAGAAAGGCATTTTCGTGGTGCAGCGCCAGGAAAAGAGCTTCGATGAAGCCGCGGAGGAGCTCACCAACATGCTCTGGACCTTTGTGCTGCAAACCCGCCGGGAACGGATTATGCAGCGCAATCAGGTAGAAAGCTCCTCGGAAATGTACGACTGGAAAAACCTGCGCGTGTACTACGACCGGGCCTATCACCTGGCCCTGGAGCGGAGCTAAGGTTAATTACTAGTTATCAGTTGTTTGTTGTTGTCAGGTATCAGGATAGCCTGATAACTAGCGTGGTCGTGTGGCAGGGTGCGGGGCTGGCCATTGTGGCAGCAGGAAACAACCAGCAACTCGCAATGAAAAACTAAATGCTACGCCATCTGGCGGACGGGTTTGTAGAGAAACAGTAGCCCCAGGCCCGCTATCAGGCAGGCTAGAGTGGGCAACAGCCCCGTGGGCGTGAGAAAGAACGTGGGCGCGCTGAGGGCCACCAGGGTGCCCGCGGCGTGGCAAAAGGGCCGGGCCGCCCGGGAGCGGCCCTGGCTCAGCAGCTGGGCCTGCTGCAACATGCGCAGACTCAGCCCCATAAATACCACGCCCATCAGCATCAGGGAATAAAACTGAAAGTCATAAGCAAAGGTGTGGGTCATCAGGCGCTCCAGGGCCTGGCAGAGGTTGGCCAGCAAATGGGCCCCCATCCGCACCGCCACCCAGGTAGGTCCCAGCACCAGAGCAAACAACGCCAGCCGGCGGATGGGCGGTTTATAACGCACCAACCACTGCCGCCAGCAGACAAGAGCCAGCAGCAGCGTCAGCCCCGCTGTTAGTGCATCAAGGTGTAGCCACACGAAGCTCATAGAATAAATCAGCCGGATCAATACCTAAGCAAAAGTACCCGCTTACTGCCCCTGCGTCAATCACATAAGCATGTGAAGGCTCCCAGGCCCTACTCAGCTAGCTACAATACAATTCGCGCCGGAGAATCATAATTGGCGCTGTAGAAGTATGCCGCTTATTGCCTACCTTCTTTTCCCTTTCCCTCCTACCACACCAAACACTTCGGTACCTGGCTGGTTATTTTTATTCATTTCTCTGTTTTAAGTTAAGTATGCGGCTGCCTGGACTTCTTATGCTGGTAGGGTTTCTGGGCTGGGCCTCCTGGGCCACTGCCCACGAATTCTGGCTGCACCCCAGCCGCTACCGCGTATCGCCCGGCACCCTCGTTCATGTTCGTCGGTTGGTTGGGCAGCAATTGACGGGCTCCCCTTGGTCGGGCACGAGCCAGCGCCTGGCCCGGCTGGTGCAGTACGCCCCCAACGATACCGTAGACCTGACGGCCCTGGCCACGCTGGCCGACACGCTGCGCACCACCTTGGAACTGAATGAGTCGGGCACGCACATGCTGTGCCTGGATACCAACGAAACGGCTTTGTCTTTATCGGCCGCCGATTTTAATGCTTACCTGAAGGAAGAAGGGCTGGAAAGCATTCTGCTTGTGCGCCAGAAACGCAAGCAGCTGGACAAGCCGGCCCGGGAAACCTACCGCCGGTGCGCCAAAACCCTCGTGCAGGTTGGCGGTACCCTGGCCGGGCCCTTCAACGCGCAAGCCGGGCAGGACCTGGAATTCATTGCGGATCAGAACCCCTATGCGGCCCGGCCCGGCTCCCTGCTTACGGTACAATTGCGGGAAAAAGGCCAACCCATTCGGGGGCAGCTGGTGCAAGCCTGGGTAAAATCCCAAACTCCCGCCCAGGCGCCCGCTCAGCTGCAGCGCCTGTATACGTCGCCGGAAGGCCGGGTGCTGATTCGCTTGCCCACGCAGCCCGCCGAAATCCTGGTGAGTGCCGTCCGGATGCACCCGCATCCGCACCCCGACCAAGCCGATTGGCAGAGTACCTGGGCTACACTTACCTTCGGGGTAAATCAACCCTATAAGCGTTGATAGGCCCTATTTCCGCAACGATTTTTTTTACTACCTTCGCAACTCCCGTAACCTCCGAACTGTCCGCTGGTATGAAGTACTCGATTGATAAAAAAGAAACCTACACAATCATCACGATTGACGAGAAGAAGCTTGACACTACGGTGGCGCCGGATCTGAAATCGGAGTTTGTGAAATTGAATGCCGAGGGCATTAACAACCTGATTCTGGACTTGCAGAACGTAAAGTACACGGACTCTTCGGGGTTAAGTTCTATTCTGATTGCCAACCGTCTGTGCAATTCCACTGGCGGTCTGCTGGTGCTGACCGGCCTGCAGGACCACGTCATGAAGCTGATCACCATCTCGAAGCTGGAATCGGTACTGCACATTCTGCCCACCGTGGAAGAAGGCATTGACCGGATTTTCCTGCACGCCATTGAGCGCGACCTGACCAGCAAAGAGTAGCCTGTTTATGGGCTGTTGGCTGTTGGCTGTTAGCTGTTAGTTTTTCTGCTGACAGCTACCGGCCAACAGCCTTTTTATTTACCTGGCTGATGCGCTGCCTGGCCGAAGGGCTACCCAATCCCGCCGCTTCTCCGCAGCCATTTAACCAGCTAGCCAGCCAGCCATTTTACATGGAATTTGAGCTAAGGATTTTGGGCAGCGGCTCGGCCACGCCAGTACCGGGCCGCCACCACACGGCCCAGGTATTGAGCGTGGGCAACACGCATTACCTGCTGGATTGTGGCGAAGGCACGCAGCGCCGGCTGATGGAGCACAAAATCAGCCCCATGCGCCTCAGCGTCATCTTTATTTCCCACCTGCACGGCGACCATTTCTTTGGCTTGTTTGGCTTGCTGGGCACTATGCAGCTGCAAAGCCGCACCGAGCCGCTGCGCCTCTTCGGCCCCGCTGGCCTGGAAGAAGTCCTGACCACGCAGTTCCGCCACTCGGGCACCCAGCTCAGCTTCGACCTGGAATTTGTGGTGGTGGACCCCACCGTGCACCAACTGGTGTATGAGGATAAGCTGCTGACGGTGCACAGCTTGCCCATGCGCCACCGCATTGCCTGCTGCGGCTACCTGCTGCGCGAGCAGCCCCGGCGCCGCTCCCTGCTGCGGGACCGGCTGCCGGCCAGCCTCTCCCCCGCCCAGCTCCAGCAGCTCAGCCAGGGCGAAGACCTACTCGACGAAACTACCGGCGAGGTAGTGCTCCGCTATGCCGAGGTAACGGGCCCACCCAAACGCGCCCGCAGCTACGCCTTCTGCTCCGACACTGTGTATTTGCCGGGATTGGTGGAGCTGGTGCGCGGGGTGGATGTGCTCTACCACGAAGCCACCTTCCTGGATGAGCTGCGCGAGCGGGCCGCCGTTACGTTTCACGCCACGGCCCGGCAGGCGGGCCAGCTGGCCCGGGAAGCCGGCGTGGGCCAATTGCTCATCGGGCACTTTTCTTCCCGCTACCGCGACCTGGAGCCCCACCTGCGCGAGGCCCGCTCCGAGTTTGCGCCTACGCTCCTGGCTCTGGAAGGCACCGTGGTAAACGTTCCTAATCAACCAACTGCCGAGTAAGCGGCGCGTTGTTGTACTTTGACCGTATGGTTCCAACTTCTTCTTTTGCCCACAAAAAGCAGCAGCTCTACCTGGTTCTGAGCGGCATTTTTATTGTAAATGCCCTGCTGGCCGAAATCATCGGCGTGAAGATCTTCTCGGTAGATGCCCTGCTGGGGCTGCCCGGCAACCTCACGGCCGGGGTGCTGATCTGGCCCGTGGTATTCGTCACCACCGACATTATCAACGAGTACTTTGGGCGCAAGGGCGTGCTGCGGGTCAGCTTCCTCACGGTAGGGCTGATTCTGTACGCCTTCCTCGTGATTCTGGCTACCACCAAGCTGCCACCGGCGCAATTCTGGCTCGACATCAACAAAGTAGATGCGGAAGGCCGACCCTTCAACATTGAATTTGCCTACCAGAGCATTTTCCGCCAGGGCCTGGGCATCATCACGGGCTCTATTGTGGCCTTTCTAATTGGCCAAGTACTCGATGCTACCGTGTTCCAGGCCCTGCGCCGCATCACGGGCAGCCGCCTGATCTGGCTGCGGGCCACGGGCTCCACGCTGGTCTCACAGCTGGTCGATTCGTTTGTGGTGCTGTTCGTGGCGTTTTACCTGTTCGGCAACTGGAGCTTCGAGCAGGTGCTGAGTGTGGCTAACACCAACTACTGGTATAAATTCGCGTCGGCCATTCTGCTCACACCGGTGCTCTACCTGGCTCACTACCTCATCGACCGGTACCTGGGCCAGGATGATACGGTGGAGCTGCAGCAGGAAGCTGCCGCTAATGTGAGCGTGTAAGATGCTGGTAGCTAATAGCTGTTGGCTGTTGGCAGAAATGAGTTCGAAATTGTTTTAAAAGCTAACAGCCAACAGCTATTAGCTAATTGCTTAAAAAAATGCCCCGCATTCTCACTGGCATCCAGAGTACCGGCCGGCCGCACTTAGGTAACCTACTCGGCGCCATTCTGCCCATGATTGACTTGTCGCGCAATGCTGCCAACGAGTCCTTGTTCTTCATTGCCGATCTGCACTCCCTTACCACCGTGCGCGACGCGGAGCTGCTGCGCCAGAACACCTACGCGGTGGCCGCCGCCTGGCTGGCCTGCGGCATCGATACGGAGCGCAACCTGTTCTACCGGCAGTCGGATGTGCCCCAGGTGACGGAGCTGACGTGGTACCTCTCGTGCTTCACGCCGTTCCCGATGCTGGCCAACGCCCATTCGTTTAAGGACAAGTCCAGCCGCTTGGCCGACGTGAATGCCGGTCTTTTCACCTACCCCGTGCTCATGGCCGCCGACATCCTGCTCTACGACGTGGACATTGTGCCCGTGGGCAAAGACCAGATTCAGCACCTCGAAATCACGCGGGACATTGCTTCGGCCTTCAACAACCGCTACGGCGAAACCTTCGTGCTGCCTCAGGTGCGCGTAGATGAGCAGGTAATGCTGGTGCCTGGCCTCGACGGCCAGAAGATGAGTAAGAGCTACGGCAACATTCTCGACATCTTCGTGGACGACAAGGCCCTGCTCAAAACCATCAAGAGCATTGTATCAGACAGCACGCCCCTGGAAGCGCCCAAGAACCCGGACACCGACACTACCTTCAAGCTTTACTCCCTGCTGGCTACGCCCGAACAGGTGGAGGAAATGCGCCAGAACTACCTGCGCGGCGGCTACGGCTACGGCCACGCCAAGCAGGCGCTCTACGAGGTAATCCTTACGCGCTTTGCCCGGGAGCGGGAGTTGTTCAGCTACTACATGAACAACCTGCCCGAAGTAGACGCCCGCCTGGCCGATGGGGCCCGGAAAGCCCAGGCCTACGGCTCCGACGTCCTGAACAAAGTGCGTGAGAAAGTAGGTTACCTCAGAAGGTAATGTGCTAATGTGGGAGAATGTGGGGAATGTGCTAATGACCGCGCCTGAAACGTGCTGCCCGTTCTTCCACCAGAAAGCCCTTACTCGTTGCGCACGGGTAAGGGCTTTTCACATCTGGGGGTTTGGCCCGTTGTTCAGGACGGATTGCTTCCGCTACGCCTCGGAATGACCGCGGCTGGTACACTAGCTAAAGCATTAGCACATTACACTCAATACGGCAGACCGTCGATGTTGCTGTGCTGCTGACTGTAGAAGCTGAAGCCGACTTTGCTGCCCCGGCTCACCTGCTGGTTTTCGATTTTCTGCTTAACGGTAATCTTCTGGATTTCGGGCAGCGGGGGTGCAATCAGGTCGTTGTTCACGGCCGCAATCATGGCGCTTTCCACGAAGAGCTTCATGGCATCCGAAGTCAGTAAGTTGTCCGACATATCCAGATCGGGCATTTCCAGTTGCTGCACGCCTTCCAGGAAATAGTGGTTGTCGATGTTGATGAGCAGGCGGCCCACCAGGTAGCCGGGGTCGTTGAGGCGCTGGTACTTGATGGAGTCGGCCATGAAGTTGTAGGCCATGATGTGCCCGAAAAAGCGCCGCCGGAAGTCCTCCTCCACGTAGGCCGTGGGCATGGGTCCGTAGGTGTCGGGGAAGGTGACGATGTTGGAGTGGAGCACGAACACGAGCAAATCACCCGAGAACCGGATGTGGAACTCCATTTCATTCACGGGCCGGTACTCAATCACCACGGAGGCATCTACGGGCGTGAGCTTGCGGCTGAGCTCCACCACCAACTCCTGCGACACCTTCCGCAGCAGATCGAAGGCGGCAATGGTATTGCGGTAGATGGCCTGCTTGGCCGTGGACTTCTGCCGGAGACCTTCAAAAATCAGCGTCAGCCGCTCCGTAACGGCCTCAGGCGTTACGGAATCGATGTGCGGCATCACGTCCGGGTGGTTGTTATCGGGCGCGGCCTGGGGCGCGGTGGGTTCCGGCGCGGCAGCTCCGGGCGTTTCCGCCGCGACCACCATTTCCGGGTCTGCGTTCTTCTTGGTGCGTTTTGCCATAGCTAAAAAAAGGCGGGCTAAGCCAGCCATAACGGGTACATCCTGTTGCCTACGCGCCCCCGCATCGGAGGTTGGCGCTGCCAGGAATGTACGATACTCCCGGTTTATCCAGATGTTTCTTCCGCGGCGGCGGTGCTTTGTAGCGGCGGGGGAGCGGGCAGCACTGCTGCAGTAGGCCAGGCCGGACTCCGAAAAGCTACTGTGCGGAGGCCTTGGTGAGCAAATTCTGGTGTAGCGGGCAGCAGCATGGCCTGCGCCGACGGGTGCCCCAGGGCCTCGCCTACCGTGCGCACTGCCCCGGCCGGCACCGCCAGTTGCCCCAGCTCCGCCAGCAGCGCCTGCCCCTTTACCTCAGCAATGCGTGCCCGCAGCAACTCTTCCAGCTCCGCACGGTGCGCTACGCGGGCTGGGTTGGTAGCAAACCGGGCGTCGGCGGTCCACTCCGGCTGGGCCAGCACGGCGCAAAGCTGTTGAAACTGCCGGTCGGAGCCCACGGCCAGCAACAGGCGCACTCCGTCGGCGGCTTCGTACACAGTGCCGTAGGGCACGATGCTGGGGTGGCCCGAGCCCAGCGGCTGGGGCTCCTGCCCTGTCACTAAAAAGCTAGCGGCCTGGTTGGCCAGGGAAGCCAAGGCGCTGTCCCAAAGAGAAACCTCAACCAAAGTACCCTGGCCCGTCCGCTCGCGCTGGTACAGGGCGGTGAGCAGTCCGGCTTTCAGCTGATGAGCCGTGAGCAAATCAATCAGGGCCACGGGCATTTTCTGGGGAGGCTGCCCGGGCCCGGCGGCGTTCAGGTGCATAAACCCGGCTTCGGCTTGCAGCACAGCATCGTAGCCCGCACGGTTCACGTCGGCCCCGTATCCCGTAATGTGCCCATAGATCAGCCGCGAGTTCAGGGCAGAAAGTGTGGCATAATCGGCCCCTAGCTTTTCAGCGTCGCCGGGCTTGTAGCTGGCCAGCACGATGTCGGCGCGGGCCGCCAGCTCGTGCAGGGAGGCCCGGCCCGCAGTGGTGGTTAAGTCAAGCACCAGGCTCTGCTTGCCCCAGTTGGCGCAGGAAAAGTACGCCGACACGGAGGTATGGGCGTCTTCGCCACGGGTTTTCCAGGTGCGGGTTACGTCGCCGGCGGGGGCTTCTATTTTGAGCACGTCGGCACCCAGCTCGGCCAGAAACTGACCTACCTGCGGGCCGGCCAGCACCGAGGCCAGCTCAAGCACGAAAAGCCCCTGCAGTGGCAGCGAAAAAGAACTATCGACCATGGGCCGAAGGTAGGTACCCCTTCGGAATTTCGTTTTGATGTAGGCTCCGGCTAGTGTTTCAGTATGCAGTTACCGGCCCTACTCTACGCGCCCCAGCCGCACGAACACCGGAAACCGTACTTCTCGCTCTTCTTCCCCCCAGATCCGCGTCAGGTCGTCGGCCAGGAGCAGTACGGCGTCCTGCCCGTGCTGCTTTTGGTACTTCACCACGCTCGACCAGGTGCGCAGGTAGTTCAGGAAGTGCTCGGCCGTCCAGCGGCGGGACTCCGTGAAATGCGCGTACTCCACGGCGGCGAAGGGAAAAGGCAGGCGGGCGTACTCGTCGTCGATGTGCCAGCGGTTTTCGTCCCAGTACGGGCGCATGGTTTCGGCGTAGAATCGGCGGATGAGCGGGTCCAAGTCGGCCCTAACCTGCACTAGGCCGTAGCCCCACTCAGCTACTACACCGCCGGGGCGCAGCACGCGGCGCACTTCCTGGTTGAATGCCTCGGGCTCAAACCAATGTACCGCCTGCCCCACCGTCACCACGTCCACCGACTGCGTGGGCAGGGCCGACTGCTCGGCCGGAGCCAGCTGGTAGGTGATATTGGGCAGCCGGGGCGCTTCGGCCAGCTGGGCCGCGCTGATGTCGGTGGCGGTGACGTGCGCAAAGTGGCGGGCCAGCACCACGGCCACCTGCCCGTTGCCGGTAGCACAGTCCCAGGCGTGGGCCCGGCCCGAAACGCGCGGTAGCAGCCACTCATACAATGCCGCCGGGTAGTCGATGCGGTAGCGGGCGTAGAGGCTGGCCTGATCGGAAAAACGGTCGAGCATGGGCGCGGAGGTTAGGGCGTTTGGAAAAGAAATGATTGGCCGGGCTCCTTAGAGACGCATATTTGCGGCGGTGCGTTGATTTCCTTTGCGAAGAAAGCACTAGCCGCACAGCCCACAAGCCCTCAGACGTCTTACCCCTGCCTCCTATGTCCTCTCCTATTGCTACTGGCCTACTGGCCTACGGTATGTCAGGGCGCGTATTCCACGCTCCTTTCCTGACGGCCCCCAACTTCCGGCTGCAGGCCGTGGTAGAGCGCACCCGCAAAGAAGCCGCGTCCCGCTACCCCGAGGTGCGCAGCTACGACAGTGTGGCCGAGCTGCTGGCGGATGAGACGCTGGAGCTGGTCGTCGTGAACACGCCCAACGACACCCACTTCGACTTGGCCCGGCAGGCCCTGCAGGCTGGTAAGCACGTGCTGTTGGAAAAACCCGTTACGGCTACGGTAGCCGAGTTGGACGAGCTGTTGGCCCTGGCCTCCGAGCAGGGCAAGCAGCTGCTGGCCTACCAAAACCGCCGCTGGGATGCCGACTTTCAACTGGTGCGGCAAGTGGTGGAAAGCGGGCGGCTGGGCCAGCTCACGGAGGCGCACTTTCGCTTCGACCGTTACAAGCCCGGCCTCAACCCCAAGGTGTTCAAAGAAGACCCCACCGTGCCCGCTAGCGGCTTCCACTTCGACCTGGGCGCCCACGTGCTGGACGAGGCCCTGAGCTTGTTTGGCCGCCCTCAGCACGTACACGTAGCGCAGGCCAGTCAGCGGCCAGGCTCCCGCGTAGTCGATTATTTCCTTGCCCACCTCACCTACCCCGCCGGCCTGCAGGTGTTTGTAACGGTGAGCTTGCTGGCTGCCGCGCCGGTGCCCGCCTACGTGCTGCACGGCACGCAGGGCTCCTTCCAGAAGCGGCGCGCCGACGTGCAGGAAGCCCAGCTAGCGGCTGGCATGCGCCCAACGGATGCGGCCTATGGGTGGGAACCGGCCGAGGCTGCCGGACAGCTCACGATGGTTGAGGCCGATGGGCAGTTTTCCCACGCCACGCTGGAGGCCCCGCGCGGCAACTACTCTGGTCTGTTTGAGGCCGTTTACCAGGCTATCCGCCACGGCCAGCCCTACCCCGTCCGGCCCGAGGAGCTGCGCTGGCAACTGGAGATTCTGGAGCAGGCCGCCGCAAGGCCAGCGAAGTAAGCTTCACCAAAGCAAAAAACGGTGCCAGGGCTTTGGTGAGTGCACGTGATGCTTACTTGATGTACTGGGCCAGCGTGGCCTGCAGGGCTTCGCCTTTCAGGTTGACCGCCACAATCTTGCCCGCGGGGTCAATCAGGTAGTTCTGTGGAATACCGCGCACGGCGTAGCTGCGGGCCGCGGCATTTTCCCACCCGCGCAGGTCCGATACCTGGGTCCAGGTCAGCTTATCGTCGGCAATGGCTTTCACCCACTTGGCGCGGTCCTTCTCACTATCGAGCGACACGCCCAGCACCTCGAAGTTGCGGCCCTTATAGGCCGCGTAGGCGCGGGCCACGGTGGGGTTTTCCTGGCGGCAAGGGCCACACCACGAGGCCCAGAAGTCCACCAGCACATACTTACCCCGGTAGTCGCGCAACGACACGGTTTTGCCATCCGGAGTTTGCTGGGTGAAGTCCGGGGCCGTGGCGCCGATGGCTACGGCTTTCAGCCCTTCCACCAGTTGACCATACTCCCGGCCCTGGGCTGTGTTTTTGAGTGCCGGGCTAAGGGCGGCATAAAGCGGGCCCACGGTGGCATACTGCGGCAAATCCAGCATCTGCATTCCCAGCAGCGCATCCAGGCTAACGAGTGAGTTTGGGTTAGCTTTAATAAAGGCGTAGTTGGCCGTGGCAATCTGCTTATAGAAGGCTTCAAAGCGGGACTTCAGCTTCTCCGTGAAGGCTGGGTCCTGCCGTTGCTGCTCGGTAGCCTGCTGAATTTCGGCCCCAAAGGCCTGCATAGCGCTAATAATGGGCTTCAGGGAAGCATTGAGCCGCGCGTAGTCCTTGTTTAGTGGCCCCCGGCAATGGTAGCGTGGGTGAGCGAATCGGGACTGGTGACCAACACCGGATTGGCCTCCAGGTACACGCGCGTACGGTCGCCCGGCTGTCCATACAAACTGCCCAGCCGGCCGTTGCGCCGCATAATCAGCTCGGCCATACCAGGCGCTTCGGTGGTGCCTTTCAGCTCGAAGGCTCCATTTTTAATCGTAGCAGAGTCCGTGACGGTCATTCCTCGCAGCAAATACACCTTGGCCGGGGCGCTCAGCGGGCCTAGCTTGCCTTTGATGGTGAACGAAGTGGCTGATTGCGCAGATGCCAGCCCCGGCGCAGCCAGCAGCAGGGCGAGTAGATACTTTTGCATAGGAATACAAACGAAGTGAATGGAGCTACTGCCGTTGGCGCATTGGCTCCAGTAGGCAGCCGGGCCAAGTAACGCATAAAACGCTGCGACTAATATGGCAGATTGTGTGTTAGCCTGATAGAGCGGCAGATAAGCCCACTGGCAGCCCAACCGTATCTACCAAGCCTGCACGTGCGTCCACATGCAAATCCCTGTATCTTTGTTGCAGACCACCGGCGCCTTTCGGGGCTGTTTTAGCTGGTCTGGCCGCACCGGCTGCTTTCCGCTCCTCCACCGTGCGCCGCTGCAAGCTGACCAGAGACTCAGGGTCAGCCATTTATCATCCTAATTCTCGCTGAACCTTGACGTTTCACGAATTCAACCTTCACGACGACCTGCTGGCTGGCATTGATGCCATGAACTACCAGCAGGCCACGCCCATCCAAGAGCAGGCTATTCCCAAGATTCTCGACGGCAAAGACCTGATTGCCTGCGCCCAGACCGGCACCGGCAAAACGGCGGCTTACCTGCTGCCCCTGCTCGATAAGATTTCCCACGCCAAGCACGGCACCACCAGCACCCTGGTGCTGGTGCCCACCCGCGAGCTGGCCACCCAGATTGACGAGCAGGTGACGGGCTTTGGCTACTTTGTGGAAGCCAGCTCCATTGCCATCTATGGCGGCGGCAAAAGCGAAAACTGGGAGCAGCAGAAGCGCGCCCTTACCTCCGGGGCCGACATCATCATTGCCACGCCCGGCCGCCTCATTGCCCACATGCAAATGGGCTACGTGAAGTTCGAGGACTTGAAGTACCTGGTGCTCGACGAAGCCGACAAGATGATGGACATGGGCTTCTCCGATGACATCCTGAACATTGTGCGCCAGTTGCCCAAGCACCGCCAGACGCTGCTGTTCTCGGCCACCATGCCCAACAAAATCCGCGACTTCTCCCAGCAGATTCTGCAAAGCCCCGAGGAAATCCGTCTGGCCGTAAGCAAGCCCGCCGCCGGCATCGACCAGCAGTTCTTCATGGCCTTCGACCGCCAGAAGATTTACCTGCTGGAGCACATCATCAAAACCCAGGATGTGCAGAGCATGGTGCTGTTTACGAGCCAGAAAGCGGCCGTGGCCGGCATTGTACGGGCCGTGAATAAGCTGGGCGTGGAGGCCCGCGGCATCAGCTCCGACCGTACCCAGGAAGAGCGCGAGGAAATCATGCGCGCCTTCAAAAACAAGCAGTTCCCCATTCTGGTAGCCACCGACGTACTCAGCCGCGGCATTGACATCGACTCCCTCAGCCACGTGGTGAACTACGATATTCCGCGCGCCGCCGAAGATTACGTGCACCGTATTGGGCGCACCGCCCGCGCCGCCACCAAAGGCACGGCCATCACCTTCATCAGCGACCAGGACCAGGACCGTGTGCTCAAGATTGAGAAGCTCATTGAGCGCGAAATCGAGAAGCAGAACATTACCGAAAGCCTGGGCCTGGGTGAAGCGCCCGAGTTTGACCCCAAACGCTTCAGCGGCCTGCGGGGCAAAATTGGTGGTCGGCCCGAGCGGGGCGGCCGCTCCGGCGGCAGTGGTGGCAGCGGCGGGCGTGACCGAGGACCTCGCCCCGAAGGAGGACGCGGGCCCCGCGGGGAAGGTGGCCGCTCCGGCGGCCGGGGCGAAAAAGGCTCCCGCCCCGAGCGGGGCGATAAGCCCGACGCCGACCAGCAGGCCCGCATTGCCCGGGCCGAGGCGGCACTAGCGGCTCTCGACGCCGGCCAGGCCCCTGCCCAACCCTACCAGCGCCCCCCGCGTGAGCCCCGCTCCGAAGGCGAACGGAAAGAAAGCACCGGCCAGGCCCGTCCACCGCGTGAGCCGCGTGCACCCCGCCCACCCCGTCCCGAAGGCGAAGCTGCCGGGACACAACCACGCGCCGAAGGCGAGCCAGCCGGCGAAGGCCAGCGCCGCCGCAAGCGCGGGGGCCGCAACCGCAAGCGCACCGACCGGCCGGCGGGCAGCAGCCCCGAAGCAACGCAGTCGGCCCCGGCTGCCCCAAGCGCGGAGTAATACTCAGTCTTTAAAAAGCCCTGCCTGATTAAACGGGCAGGGCTTTTTTTATGAGCCAGTCACCCCGGGTAGCTCAGACTTCGCAGATAAGAAAACACCTCCTCCGCAGAGCAGAGAAGGTGTTTGCGGGTTTAACCTACCTAAGATTTCCCGGATTATCTTACCAGTAGCAGGCGCTGGGTATGCATCTTTCCGTCGAGGCGCAGGCGGCAGGTATACACGCCGGCACCCAAATTTCGGGCGGCCAAGGCTACCTCATACGCCTTGCCTTGCTCCGCTAAGCCATCATACAGCGTAGCTACCAGCTGGCCCAGCGCATTGTACACCTGAACCTGGGCCTGCGCTTTCTGCATGGAGCGGAAACGAATGGTTGTACGCTCGTTGAAGGGATTTGGATACGCCGTAAATACTTGCTCTAATGTGGGTTGAGCAGCTCGTAAGGCGGAAGAGCGGCTTTCGGCCTGCCCGGCGTTGCACCCGCCAAGCTGGTCCTGGTGCCCGGCAAGGTGTTGAGCCACGGCGCTGGCCGCCACGCACAGTTCCTGCCCTTTGTGGCACACTAGCACTTTCTCGTTGTTGTTGCCGCAGCGGGCATCTACTACCGTGAGTGTAACACTCGCGGTAGCCGTGCAGCCATAGCGGTTGGTGGCGGTAACGGTGAGCGGATAAGTACCGGGCTTCGTAGCCGTGAAAACGGACTGGGCCACGGTGGCGCTGCTCAAGCCTTCAGCAGGACTCCATTGGTAGCTGCTACCCCCGCTAGCTGTCAGCGTTACGCTCTGGGGGCCATAGCCGAGGTATAACGTAGTAGCTACGCCCCCGGTGTAGGTGGCATTGTTTGGCGTAACGGTAATTGCAGCAACCGGCAGCTCGCCGGTAACCGTGACGGTGGCGGGAGCCTGAGCCTGGTTGCCACTGGCGTCGCGCACAGTTAGTATTACCTGATTGGGGCCTAGGTTGGCACAGGTGAAGATGGCGGGCTCCACGCTCAGAGCCTGGATGCCGCAGGCATCACTTGAGCCATTGTCAATATCGGCACCAGAAATGGTGGCCACGCCGTTTACCAGTTGTACGCTGATGTTCCTGGTGGCGGCCGTCGGTGCTAGCTGATCCAGCACGGTTACCACGGCAGTAGCGGTAGCTACGTTGCCGTTGGCGTCGGTTACGCTGAGCACCACAGAATTTGGGCCCAGGTTTGCGCAGCCGAAAATGGTCTGACTGGCTTTCAGGGAAGCTATACCATAGGCATCCCGGCTGCCATTGTCGAGGTCGGCGGCAGCAATGGTAGCCTGGCCCTGGGCATTCAGGACCACAGTTAGGTCCTTGGCCAGCGCCAAGGGTGGCACTTTATCTTCGACCACAAACGACCACAGGTCCCCGGCCGCTACCACGCCGCCCGTGTTGCTGTCTACACGCCAGAAATACTGCCCCAGAGCACTTGTTTCGGGCAAAGTATACGTGGTGGAGGTGAGGCCGGTAGCCTGCACGCGCAAGTCGGCGGGTGAGGTGCCCAGCAACAGATTGTAGGTAGTGGCCGAGCCATTCCACTGCAGGGTGCCACTCTCGGGGCTCACTCCATTCGTCGGGGCCGGAGCCGTAGCCGCCGCCAGCGTGGTGTTGGCACTGGTAATGTACCAGCGCTGGCACAGGGCTCCGTTCTGGTCCCAGAGCGCCAACTGCGTGCCCGCCGTGGTAGAGGCGGCCGGCACTTCAATCACCCGCGTCCCGGTCAGGGAAGTCATCAGGTAGGCCCCATCTGCCGTGCGCTCAATCTTGAATTTCTGGCAGTTGTTGTTCAGGTAGGGCCAGAGCTGCAGCTTGGCCCCATTGCCTGCGTTGCAGTTCACCACGTCGGCGGCCAGGCCGCCCTGGGCATTGGTAATCTTGTAGGTGCCGTCGCCAACGGGCGTAAAATCCCATTTCTGACACGTAAGGTTGTTGTATTGGCCCTGGGCAATGGCTTGCCCCTGCACCCCGGTGCAGCCCCAGGCATCCCACGACAACCCGCTGTTCTGGTTGGTGACGCGGTAGCGCCCCGCCGCCACCCAGTCGCGCGTCACGAAGGGCCAGCCATCCACGGAGCTGATGCCCATATTAGCAATGTCGAGCTTGGCATTGCCATTGTCGTTGCGGTCGTAGTAGTGCAGGGACACGAAGTTGGCGCCGTTTTCGCGCAGCAGGCCAAAGTGGCCAGGGCCTACGTACTTGCCTGAAGTAGCCAGCAGCCGGGTGCCACCATTACTGCGCAGGTCCACGTTGCTTTTATCAACGTAAGGCCCGTTGATGTTGGTAGAACGGCCCATTACCAGGAAGTACGTGCTATTTACGCCTTGGCAGCAGGCTCCACGGTTCACCACCAGGTAGTAGTAGTTGCCTTCTTTGAACAGATAGGGCGCCTCCCAGGAAGCCCGGTTTCCACCGGCCACGTGTACAATGGGGGCTCCTGCTTTTCTCAGGCCGGTGGCTGCATCTAGTTCTACGACGCCAATTCCGCCGGAAAACGAGCCGTAGGTCATATATACCCGGCCATTACTGTCCTTGAGCAAGGCCGGATCAATGGCGTTAATATCCGTCTGGGTGGCAGAAGAAACCACCATCCCCAGGTCGGTCCATTTGTAGTAGGGCGAGTTTTGGTCCAGCGTAGGGCTGGTAGCCACCCCAATGGCCGAGCGGGGCGACCCAAACGTGGAGCAGGAGTAGTAGAGGTAGTACTTCCCGTTCATGTACAGCACATCCGGGGCCCAGAAGGTACCATCAAACCCAGGCACCGCTTGGTTGATCCAAGTGGGCCAGGTGCCAATGGGGAACACCGTTTTCGGCGCGCTTTGCCAGCGGAACAGGTCGGTGGAATAGGCCGCATAAATCCCGGCACCCGTGGTAAACATCCAGTATTTGTTGCCGTCTTTCACGAGGGTTGATGGGTCGTGGGAGCCATAGGCACCATCCAGCGCTGCTACCCGGCCCGCCAGGCCCAGTACCAGCAGCCACAGCAATACTCCCCTGCTGGCCATACACCACCAAGCAGATGAATTTGAAAGAGTCAGCTGGCCGGAACTGTGTTGGTTAGCTAGGCCATTTGTCGCGTTGAGTTTTGGGGGTTGAAGTACAAGCTGCATCATGAGAAAAATGTGTGGGAATTGGAAAACATGAACACAATCGATTGTGAGAATAAAAAAAACTCGGCTCACAATCGATTGTGTATTGCTTCAAGTAGTAAGGACTAGGACAGAAAAGACAGTTGAGATTGGTGGGCGGCTGGCTGGTTTATTATGCGCCGGGCAAGGTAGAGCTTAGCGCCAAGGCCTTCGCACTTCGTAAAGTAATGGAAGTTATTGGTAAGAGCCTATATCCTCGCTCTTTAATGAAGGTTATAACATTTTGGCCTGTCGCACCAAGTCTCCTGCATAGGCTCCTCAACACGGGCCTGAAACACCCGCAGCAACGGCCGTTTGCGCACAAAAAAGCCGCTTCTATTGCAGTAGAAGCGGCTCGGTACGCGGCACTCACCCAAAATTCAACTAGATACTCATCGTCACGATTCCGTGGGCGGGACAAGTGGTACGAGCCGCCTTGCCATCAATCAGCAATTGAAAATCTACTGCCTTGTCTCCCTTGTTCATGGCCACGACGGCAATGTTGCCATCGGTATTCAGAAAGGCCGTGGCTTGCAGCTGCCCGCTAAACGAGGAGCATACGATGCGCTTGGCCCCGGGCCGCACGAACTTCGAGAAGTGCCCAATGTAGTAGAAGGAGTTCATGTAGTGCACGTCGCCCGTGCGGGTGTCGGCAATGATGGGGGCGTAGCAGTAGTTCTGCACGTGGTTGGGCCCACCCTTCTCGTCCAGAATCATGTTCCAGTCCGTCCAGCCATCCGACCAGTTGTTCAGGTCCTGGATGATGGACTCGCCGTACTTCTCGCCCCACTGCCACTCCTTGATGCGACTGAAATCGAAGGGGTACAGGCAGCCCTCCGTGAACAGCAGGTGCTTATCGGGCCAGGCATCGTGGACCTGCTGCACGTTCTCGTAGTTGTCATCCATGTACCAGTGAAAGGCGGTACCCCACACGTACTGGGCCGTTTCGGGGTCGTTGAGGGCGGCCGCGGCGCGCTGCACCATGGGCCCGCGGTTGTGGTCCCAGATCATGAGCTTGAGCCGGTCGAGGCCGGAGCGCCGCAGCTCGGGCCCTAAAAAGTTCTTTACAAAGCTGGCTTCCTCGTCGGCCGTGTAAATACACGACTCCCAGGTTTGCACCGCCAGGGGCTCGTTTTGCACTGTGAGGCCCCAAATAGGCACGCCAGCTTTTTCGTATTCCTTAACGAAGCGTGAGTAATAGCGGGCCCAGGCCCGGCGGTGTTCGGGGCGCAGCTTGCCCCCCTGCAGCATGTTGTCGTTGGTTTTCATCCAGGCCGGGGGGCTCCAGGGCGAGGCATACATGGTAATGGCGCCGCCGGCGGTTTTCAGGGCTTCGCGGATGAAGGGCAGCCGGAACTTCTCGTCGTGGGCCAGGGAAAAGCTGGTTAGGGCCGTGTCGCCCGGCGCAACGTACGTGTACATGTCGCTGCTGAAGTCGCAGCTGTTGATGTGCGTGCGCCCCAGAGAGTAGCCGATGCCTTTACTCTTATCGAAGTAGGCGCTAAGAATTTCCCGCTGCTTGGCTTTGGAGAGCTTATAAAATGTTTCGGCGGAAGCATCGGTGAAAGCCCCGCCAATGCCCACGATGGTCTGAAACGTGCGGCGGTAATCTACGAACAGCGTGGCCACGTTCTCGCCGGGCTGGCCGCTGGGCTCGAAGCTTACCGGAGCTTTGCGGGCCAGCCGGTCGTTGGTGTTTTGGGCCGTTACGTATACTTCGGCCTGCCGCACGTTGGGCGTAGGACCCGTGTAGGCAGTTGCGGTGGAACTAGTGGTTTTGGCCAGTTGGGGGCTACAGGCCACCAGCGCGGCCCCAAGTCCCAGGGTAGTCAGGAAAAAACGGGTAGAAAACATAGGCAGGAGGATTAACCGTCACGCCCCAAGGCGAGAGCAGCTAAAGCAAGAGCGGTGAGGCGGGAAAACAGGCTAATACACTTCCAGCTGACGGGTATAGGCGTTGTTGTCTTCCAGCCATTCCTTCAGCTTCTTGTCGGAGTCGATGGTGGCTTGCACGGAGAGCTTGCCGACTGCCGGGGCCTTCCAGGTGCTTTGAGTAGCCGGCAGCAGCATGGCCTGGCCCGGCTGCAGCGTCACGCTGGTACCCGGCGCGCTGGCCACAGTGGCATTGTTGACGGAGAAGCTCAGGTTCAGCTTCTGCCCGGTTACCGGCGCATTGCCGAGGTTGCGCACCAAGGCATAGAAGCGTACTTGCTCCCCAGCCTTGGGGAAGCGCGGCAGGCTGAATACCTCGGTTACTTTCAGGTCGGGCCGGGGGGCACCGCTTTTCAGCGTCAGGTCCTGAGTTAGGGGCAGCCGGTCGGAGGCGCCCCCGACGCGCACGGTATAGCGGCCGGCATTTACCTGGTAGGCTTTCTGCTGCTCGTTCCAGCGGTAAAAGTCCTCGGCGGTGAGCTGGAACGTAACCGTTTTCTTTTCGCCCGGGGCCAGCGCCACGCGCTCAAAGCCTTTCAGCTCCTTTTTTGGAATCCATACCGGCGAGTTGTGCGTGGTCAGGTAGAGCTGGGTTACTTCATCGCCGGCCATTTTGCCGGTGTTCTGCACGTCTACCATCACCTGCACCGGGGCACCAGCTACCAGGGAATTGCTGGCTGTGCGGAGGTTGGTGTACTGGAAGGAGGTGTAGCTGAGCCCAGCCCCGAAGGCAAACTCCGGCGTCAGGGCTTTCTCATCAAACCACCGGTAGCCATTGCCGAAGTCGTCGGTGAAATCGTCGTTCCATTCCGGTAGCTGGGCGTCGGCGGTGGGCATAGTCACGGGCATGCGGCCCGCGGGGTTATAGTCGCCGAACAACACGTCGGCCAGGGCTGTACCGGCTTCCTGCCCAGCGTAGAACGAGTACAGCAGGCCTTTGGTAGCCGGTAGACTTTCGTGCATCGACACCACGCCCCCGCTTTGCAGCACCACCACCAGATTCGGATTGACCCGGGCCAGGGCCCGAATCAGCTGCTGCTGCATGCCGGGCAACGTGGTGGAGTTGTTTACCCGGTCGCTGCCGCCGTTGTACCCCTCCCCTTCCTGGGTCAGGTCGAGGCCGCCGGCAAACACCACGACATCGGCTTGGCGGGCCAACTCCGTAGCGGCGCGGAAGCCTGTGGTATCGATACTATTAATGTCGCAGCCTTTGGCGTAGTACACCTTGGTGGCGCCGAGTTTGGTGTCGAGGCCTTGCTTGAGGCTCACGGCGTAGGCCGGCGTCGTCTCGCTGCTGCCAAAGCAGTTCAGGTTCGACTGATCGGCATTGGGGCCGATAACGGCAATGTGCTTAACTGCAGCTTTGCTGAACGGCAGAATGTTGCCCGTGTTCTTCAGCAGCACAATGGACTCACGCGCGCCTTGCAGGGCCACTTCCTTGTGCGCTGCGGTGTTAGCCGATTGCGCCGGCGAAGAGGTAGGGTAGAAATCCAGCATCCCGGCCATGATCTTGGTGCGCAGTACATTGCGCACGGCCGCATCGATTACGCTCATGGGCACCTTGCCGCTGGCGACCAGCCCGGGCAAGTCCTTCTGATAGTCGTCGGAGCCCATGCAGATGTCGTTGCCAGCCACAATGGCTTTTTGGCTGTCATGTACCGCATCCCAGTCCGATACCACGTAGAACGGAAAGCCCCAGCGCTGGCGCAGCACCGTATTCATCAGGTACGGGCTTTCGGCCGCGTGCTCCCCGTTGATGAGGTTGTAAGATGACATCACGCTCAGCGGCCCGCCTTCCTGCACGGCCATGCGGAAGTTGTAGCCAAACTGCTCCATCACGCCGCGGTCGGTGAAAATCTGGTTGCGGGTGTGGCGCGTGCTCTGCTTGCCTTCAATCATGAAGTGCTTGGCCGTGGCTATAACCGGAGTGGTTTGGATGCCGCGGATGGTATAGCCGCTCAGCTGCCCGATGAGAAAAGGGTCTTCGCCCCCGGCTTCGGCATTGCGGCCGGCGCGCGGGTCCTGCACGATGTCGAGGCAGGGCCCTAACTGCTGATGCTTGCCGTACGCCCAGAACTCCTCACCCATGGCTTGCCCAAGGCGGTAAGCCAAGGCCCGGTCCCAGGTAGACGCCACGGCCATGCCCGTGGGGAAAGACGAGGCCCGCTCGAAGCGCACCCCATGGGGGCCATCGTCCATCACAAAGCCCGGTACTTTCAGCCGGTCGTTGGTGGGCGTGGTCATAAATCCGTTGTTGTAAAGCTGGGCCAGCTTTTCTTCCGTGCTCATCTGCTTGAGCAGGGCCTCCACGCGGGCATCGGCGGTGGACGGCAGTTGCTGGGCTTGCGCCGGGCCGTAGCTCAACAGGCCAAGAGAGAATACAAACGCCGCACGACGAAACGACTCTAGAAAATTCAGCATAAATCAGTGGGGTGGAACGCTTAGCTGCCGCTCATCGAAATGACGGCCACATCAGGCAGAGAAGACAATAGAAGAGGTGCTGTGCCCCGGCGTTAGGCCGTTCTGACGTGTCCTTTCAGGCCGTACCAGAGAATGTAGGCGTAGCAAAGCACGGGCAGCAGCAGGGCCAGGCGCAGGGAGCTGGCGTCGGCCACGGCCCCGAAGAGCATGGGCACCAGGGCTCCCCCCACGATGGCCACGTTCAGCAGGCCCGAGGCTTCCTCCGTGTGGCGCCCCAGCCCGGCCACGGCCAGCGTGAAGATGGTGGCAAACATGATCGAGTTCATCAGCCCCACGGCCAGCAGGCTCCACATGGCTACCGGCCCGCTCGTGCTCAGCGAGAGCAGCACCAGGGCCATGGCCCCCAGGGCATTGAAGGCCAGCAACCGCCCGGGGTTTACCTTGTTGAGCAGGTAGGCGCCCAGGAAGCGGCCCACCATGGCCCCGCCCCAGTAGTAGGTCACCTTGTCGCCGGCCACCTTAGGGGCGAGGCCCGCCACGTCGGGCAAATGCAGGTAGGAGACGATGTGCGAGCCGATGGCCACTTCCCCACCCACGTACACGAAGATGCCCACCATGCCCAGCACCAGGTGCCGGTAGTGCCAGGCCCGCTGGTTGGGCGCCTCCTGGGTGGGCGCGTGGGTGATGCGCGGCAGCTTTAGAAAGGCCAGCAGCACGCTAATCAGCAGTAGTACGCCCCCAATGGCCAGGTAAGGCGTTTGCACGGCCCGCACATCAATAGCGGCGGCCGAGTGGGCCGTGTCCAGGTCGGGCAGGTGGGAGAGAATCAGGGCCGAGCCCAGCAGCGGAGCTACGGTCGTGCCCAGCGAGTTGAAGGCCTGCGTGAGTGTGAGCCGGGCCGGGGCCGACTCGGGCCGGCCCAGGATGGCCACGTAGGGGTTGCCGGCTACCTGCAGCAGCACCACGCCGGTGGCCAGCACGAACAAAGCGCCCAGAAACAGGGCGTAGGAGCGGCTGTCGGCGGCGGGGTAGAACAGGAAGCAGCCCAGGGCGGCAATGAGAAAGCCCAGCAGCATGCCGCCTTTGTAGCCCAGGCGCTGCACCACCTTGCCGGCGGGAATACCCATGACGAAGTAGGCCCCGAAAAAGCAGAGGTTGATCAGGTTGGCCTGGGTGTAGGAAAGCTGGAAGATGGCCTTCAGGTAGGGAATCAGGATGTCGTTCAGGCAGGTGATGAAGCCCATCATGAAGAACAGCACCGTCAGCGAAGCCAGGGCCGAGGTGTAGCGCGGCGAGGAGCCCGCCGGGTCGGTGGTAGTAGCAGGAGAAACGGAAGCGGGAGCAGCCAGGGCCATAAATCAGCAAAAATGAGGAGGAGTAGCATGCCCGGAGTATGGGCACAAAATAGCCTATACCCGACCGGTGCGACGGCGCCGACCGGGTATAGGCTCATATATCAGGCAGGGCGGTACTAGTGCTGCACGCTCAGCTTTTGAGTGGTTACCTGCCCACCCGTTTCCAAGCGCAACTGGTAGAGACCAGCGGCCAGCTTAGCGGTAGGCACCAGCAGTTGATGAGCACCGGCCGGACGCACGGCATTGTTCAGCAAGGTGGCCACGCGGCGCCCCTGCAGGTCGTAGAGCGACACCGATACGGTGCTGGCTTTTACCAGTTGGTAGTCAAGCCGGCTCTGCTGGCTGGCGGGGTTCGGCCACATAGGCGCCAGCGTAGCCACGGCCGGGCGGGCGGCGCGGTTAGGCGTAGCGGTTTTGAGCGCGGGACCTTGCAGGTCGTCGAAGTAGTACGTGTCGCCGGTTTTCTGGCCGTAGTCAATCAGCATGACAATCTGGTTGATGTCATTTGCCGTTACGGAGGGGTCGGAGGCGCCGGCCGTGTACTGGAAGGTGAGGGTTTCCCAGGCGTTGGCCTTGGTGGTCACGGCTTCGAGGGTACCACCCAGGTTACCGTTGGGGTAGCCCGTAGCCGACTTAGCTTTGTCCTGCAGCACCATCTGCACCTTCACCCCGGCTTTCGGGCTGTAGAACTTCAGCGTAATCTTCTGCGCCCCGCTCAGGTAGCCGCTCACGTCGGCAAAGGCCTGGTTATCGGTGGGGTTGATGACGATGACGTCGTAGTCTTTATCCTTGTTACGGGTGTATTTGGCTACTTTTTCGCTGTCGTTGCCCGTGCCTTTGGCCGGGTTGGCGGCGCCTTGCTCGTAGGCCCCATCTGTGTAGGCATACGTCACTTTGCGCATGGCGTCAAAGTCATCGAGCAGTACGGGTGTCTGCGGCTCGGTGGGCGTGGTGGAGGCAAACTCGGGGCCCATCAAATCGTCGAGGTGGTAAGTGTCGCCGTTCTTGACGCCGGGTGCCACCAGCATCACCAGCTGGTCTACGTCGGTAACCTTCACGGAAGGGTCGGAGGCGCCGGCGCTGTACACGAAGGTGAGCGTTTCCCAGGCGTTGGCTACCGTCGTTTTGACGTCGAAGGTACCACCCAGGTTGCCGTTGGGGTAGCCCGTAGCCGATTTAGCCTTGTCTTGCAGCACGAGTTGCACGCTCACGCCCACGGCCGGGCTGTAAAATTTCATCGTGATTTTCTTCGAGCCATTAAGGTAGCTCGTCACATCCGCCAGCTTGCGGTTATCGCTGGGCTGCAGCACGATAACGGCGTAGTCGGCGCCCCCGTCCCGCACGTACTTGCCCACCTTATCGCTGTTATTAGCGGCGGATTTGGCAGGATTGTCCACAGTCGTGAGAGAACTCGTCACCGTGGGGTAAGACACCTGAGCGGTGTGCTCGAAGTCGTCGTACAGGGTTTGCGCCGTAGCGGCGGACCCGAGTAGCCCTAGCAGGCTGGTGAGCAGAAGGGTGCGGGTAGAAGTTTTCATCATACAAGAAGGTGGGATGGAAAAAGGTAACAGGCACTATTTGCATCGGCCAACCAGGAAGAGTTTGCCTCGGCCCGCATTTGGCCAGTAAGAAATTCTTGTGAGTTCCTAAAGGGCCGGCTTGCTCCCCTTACATTGCTAAGCCGGCCCCGGAACCGAACCAGCCAGGCGAAACCTGAGCTGGGGCGGATAAAAAGCGGGTGGAGCGTCTCCCCTGCCCGCTAAATTTTACTTGGCTTTCATGCGGTAGATGCGCACGTAGTCGATTACCATCCGCTGCGGAAAAGCGGCGTCGTCTATGCCCTTGGCGCCGCCCCATTCTCCGCCCACTGCTACGTTTAGCAAGAGGTGAAAGGGCTGGTCCCAGGGCCAGGCTTCCCACCCCGAATGCTCGTTGGCGCTGGTGAAGTAGGCCTTGTCGTCCACGAAGGCGGTAATCTTTTCCGGGGTCCACTCAACGGCGTACACGTGGTACGCCGTGGTGGCATCGGGCACCTGAATGGTGGCGGTTTTCTGGTTGTTGGTGCGGAAGTAGTACTTATTGCAGTGCGTGGAGGCGTGAACGATGCCAGGGTCGTAGCCCACGTATTCCATGATGTCGATTTCGCCGTTGTCGGGCCAGCCTTTATTGCCGTACTGCCAGTTGTCGGGCAGCATCCAGATAGCCGGCCAGATGCCCCGCCCACCGGGCAGCTGAGCCCTGATTTCAAAGCGGCCGTAGAGTTGGCTGCCGCCGCCCAATGACACCAGCCGGGCGGAGGTATAGGCGTTGCCAGGGTGCAGGGCCTCGCGCCGGGCCTCCAGTACCAGGGTGCCGTTCTCTACCCGGGCATTTTCCGCCCGGGCCTTGGTATAGTACTGCAGCTCTTTGTTGCCCCAGCCGCTGCCGCCCTCATCGTAGCCCCATTTGGCGGCATCGGGCAGACCGGGCTGGTCGAACTCGTCCTGCCAGACCAGTTCTTGAAAGGAGTACTCAACCGTGGACGGCGTACTGCCCCCGGGCAGACCTTTGGGCCGCACCGGGTCCGGCGACGTGCACGCCGCGGCGGCCAGCAGGCCCCCCGTACACCACATTCCCCAGGCAGCACGCACATTCATAGCAAGAAAGGTGAACAGTGGTTGGTAAATGAGCCAGCGGGCCGGCTTGCTAAAGCTTCCGCCCGGCTTATTCGGTAGTATGTCGTCGGTCACTGCTTAGCGGCCGGATATGTCTCAGTTGGAGGGCAGCCATAGGCCGCCAGGCAGGGCACTGCGCCCTGTTTGCGTGGGGGTTGCGGGCCCATAAGCCCGTAGCCGGGGGGCTCCGGAGGGGCAGCAGCTGTCCGGCACGTGCCGAAGACAAGCTGCTGCCCAAACCAGTGCCGCGCGGTTGCAGCTCCGCCCGTCGGGACTTTGTTTCCCACCCGACCCGACGGGGTGCGCACTGATTTACTTGGAGTCCTTGTACTGATAAAACCGCACGTAGTCCACATACATCTTCTGCGGAAATACGGTGGCGCTGTTGGGGTCACCATCGAAATTACCGCCTACGGCCACGTTCAGGATCAGGAAGAACGGGTTGTTGAAGGGGTTGGGCGAGGCTGCGCCCGAGGAGAAGTTATACACTTCCCGCTCGTCGATGTACGTCCGGATCTGGTCTTTGCTGCGCACCACGCTGAACACGTGGTAGTCGTCGGCGTAGGTGCCGGTGGCCAGCTGCTGCCACTGGTTGCTTTTGTACTCGTGCCGGCCCTGGCTGTTCATGTAGTGCATAGTGGACAGCACCTGGTTGGGTTGGCTGCCCCGCAACTCCATGATATCAATTTCGCCGCAAGTCGGCCACTGCACCTGGTCGATGTTGGAGCCCAGCATCCAGATAGCCGGCCAGATACCCTGGCCTTTGGGCAGCTTGGCGCGCACATCAATGCGGCCAAACTGAAAATCCCTCTTGCCTTTGGTGATGAGGCGGGCCGAGGTATAGTCGCGGGGGCCACTGCCTGTTTTTTTGGCTTCAATGACCAGGCTCCCATCCAACAGGTAGGAGTTTTCATTGGTGTTGGTGTAGGTCTGCAGCTCGTTGTTGCCCCAGCCATTGCCCCCCTGCTCCCGCACCCATTTCGACTCGTCCAGGGTGCCGGCATCAAACTCGTCGTTCCAGATCAGGTCGGTGTAAGCCGCGTAGTCGCGGGCTTCGGCGTTGGTTTCCGCCACCGGGGGCGGCGGCGTTACCGGGCCTGGCTTGGCTTTTTCTTCGGTGCAGGCCTGGGTAGCCAGGGCCAGCAGCAGGCTGGCCCCGGCCCAGAGGTTTCGGGAAGTCGGGAAGGAGGATCTTTTCATGGTAAGGGGAAATGATGACGTATGCAGACCTCAACCGTTACGGCTTGGCTACAAGTTTCATCTCAAATACGGTTCCGCTGGGACGGCCAGCCCGGAGCACGAGGTGCGTGTCGTCAATGGAGATGATGCGGTAGGTCAAGTCCGGGGCATCCGTCACGCCAATGAAGGTGCCGGCTTTCTTGAACTCAATCATGGCAATGCCTTTGCCATCGGCGGGTCCGAAGGTGTAGTCAGAGCCACCCGAACGCGGAGCCTGGCACTCGTAGGGACCAGCTACAAACGTCTGGTCCTTGGCGTTGTAGGTGAACTTATCGTTGGCGAAGAAAGTGTACTCGTCGTCCGACTGGCAAGTAGGCAACTCGCCCTTCTTCACCCCGGGGAAATAGGCCGCCGGGTTATCTTCCGTACCCACGATGATGGGCGCATCCACGTCGTTCTGGAGCATCCACGTTTTGGACGTAGTGCCCGTCAGCAGCAGCTTCACGCGGTCGAGGGCCGAGAGCTGGGGCCGGAAGGTGTACTGGGTAAAGGTACCGTCGGCGTTTTCGGTGCGCAGCTTCAGCGTGGTTTCCGTCGCTTCCAGGATTTCGTAGGAACGGTCCTTGGTTGGGGTAGTCTCGCCAATAAAGGCGCCTTCCTTCTGCAGGGTAATTTTGCCGCCGGTAGCGCCGATGGGCGTGAACACGAAGTCAGAAGTTCCGGTCTTGGCCGTTCCACAAGCCCCGTCGGCATAGGTCTGGTCGCCGGCGTTGTAGCTGTAGGCGTAGGTGCTGGTGAAGGTCAGCTCATCATCGGCCTGGCAGGCCGGAATGCCGCCTGCCGCGGAAGACGAAAGTACGGTGGTACCGTTGGCGGCGTACTTGGTGATGGCGCCCGCCTGGTTGGAAAGAATCCAGGCCCGGTTGCCGGTGGTGGTGCTGTTCGTCAGCCCAATGTAGGCCGGGCTGGTAGGGGCCGCAATTACCACGTTAGCCGTTTGCGGCTGGCTCGTGCCCCCACGGCCGGCCGTGATCAGGCTTACTTTGTACGTACCCGGACGCTTATAGACGTGAGTAACGTTCTGCCCTTTTTCCAGGGGCGAGCCGTCGCCGAAGTCCCACTGGTAGAGGAAGGCATCCTTGCTGGTGTTGGTGAAGGTAACGACCGTAGGAAACTCCGTGGTTTTCACCGTGGTAGTGAAGCTGGCCTGCGGAGCCGCCCCCTCCAGGGTATAATCGTCGCCTTCCTTTTCACAGGAGGTGAGCAGCGCGGGAGCCAGCAACAGGCCCAGCATTGCTACGCGTACTATATGTTTCATGGGAATTCAGAAGAATGAAGGGAAGCTGGAGCCAGCCGGCCCACGGGTATGGGCCGGCCAGTCAGCAATTAATAACCAGGGTTTTGCTTCAGGCCGGGGTTTACGTCCAGTTCCTGCAGCGGCAGCGGCATCACAATGTTGTAAGACTTGATGCCTTTCTTCTTCAACTCGGGCGAGGTGAACAGCTCTCCGGTACGCTTCATATCAAACCACCGGTCCATCTCAAACGCCAGCTCGTACTTCCGCTCGCGGCGCACGGCGGCCGTGAAGGCCTCGGGGTTGGTGGTGGTCACGTCGCGGTTACTAGGCGTATTGATGGGCAGCCCGAAGGCCCGGCGCCGCACCTTGTTCAGGGCTTCGCGGCCTTCCTCGGTGGGGCCTACGCCTTCGGCCAGGATCAGGTACATCTCGGCCAGGCGCAGGATGGGAATGTTGAGCTCCGAGTCCCAGATGTTGGTATTGACGGTGCCCACGAAGTACTTCTTCAGGCCGTAGCCATTGGGCGAGCCGGGCAGGGAGTTGGGCTGCTTACGGCCATCTGGGTAAGAGTCGCCGGGCTTCCAGATAGTTACATCACGGCGCAGGTCGCCTTCCTCGTAGCCGGCCACGAACTCGGGCTCGGGAATGTTGAAGCCGTAGCCACCCTGGGGCACGATGCCCTGGCCGCGGGGGCCGAAGAACTCATTGCCACTGAAACCGGGCCCGTCCGTGGTCCACTGGTTGAGACCCGAGATAAACTGCGCCTCAAACAACGACTCCTTGCCGTTCTCGTTGGCTACCTTGAAGTTATCACCGTAGTTGTCCCACAGCGTTTTGCCGCTGGAGTTGATGACGGAGCGGGCCTGCGTGGCCGCGTCGGCCAGCTTGCCGCGCGTCAGGTATACCTTCGCCAGCAGCCCCGTAGCCGACCATTTGGTGGCGCGGCCGATGTCCGCGGCGCTGTGCGAGGGCGGCAGCTTGGTAATGGCGTCCTTCAGATCGGCTTCGATCTGGGCGTATACCTGATCTACCGGCGTACGCGGAATGTTTACCTCGGCCAGCGTTTTGGGCAGCTTGGTCAACAGGGGCACATCCCCGTAGAGACGTACCAGGTCGAAGTAGTACTTGGCCCGCAGGAAAGCGGCCTCGCCGAGGCAGCGCTGCTGAACGGCCGGATTAATGGCGGTTATAGCCGGCACTTTTTCCAGCACGATGTTGGCGCGGCCGATGCCTACGAAGCAGGAGCCCCAGAGGCGGTTAACCAGCGGGTTGGTGGTGGCAATGTTGAAGTTATCCAGCTGCTGGTACTCGAAACCGTCCTGGCCGCCGCCCCCACCCGTGGTAGACAGGTCCGACATAATGTCGCCAAATCCCCAGAGGGCCGCGTTGTACTGCCCCGTCGTCAGCAGCTCGCCGTAGGCCGCGTTGGTGGCCTGAATGGCATCCGTCTCGGTTTTGTAGAAGTTTGCTTCGGTCACGCTGTCGTTGGGAGCCTCCGACAGGAAGTCTTTACCACAGCTGCTGAGCAGCCCCAGCGTGAGTAGCCAGGCCCCGCAAGTGTATTTTGTGATGGTTGCCATCGTCTTGTGTAGTAGCTAGTAAGGGGGGAATTAGAAACCGAAGTTGATGCCAGCCAAGAACGTTCTCGGCTGCGGATAGATTCCGAGGTCAACGCCGCGCGAACCAACCTCGGGGTCAAACCCGGTGTACTTGGTCAGCGTCAGCAGGTTTTGAGCCGAGGCATATACGCGCAACTGCTTGGCACTGAGGCGACCCATGATGGACTCGGGCAGGGTGTAGCCCAGCGTCAGCACTTTGATGCGCATGTAGGAGCCATCCTCCAGGAAGTACGACGACACGCGCAGGTTACGGTTGGGGTCGGAGTTAGCGCCGCTATAGGCGCGGGGCACGTCGTTGCTGGTGCCGGGGCCCGTCCAGCGGCCGAGCACGCGGGTGCTGCCGTTGCTGCTGTTGTACAGGGCGCTTTCCAGGATAACGCGGTTGTCGTTGTAGATCTTGTTGCCCTGGGAGCCTTGCAGGAACACGTTCAGGTCGAAGCCCATCCACGTAACCGTGTTGTTCAGGCCGTACGTGAACTTGGGGTTCGGATTGCCAATGAACGTGCGGTCTTTGTCGTCGATGACCTTGTCGCCGTTCACGTCCTTGAAGCGGATGTCGCCGGGGGCCGCGCCGGGCTGGGTGGCGTGGCTGGCCACGTCTTCCGGCGTCTGGAACAGGCCGTCGGCCACGAAGCCGTAGAAGGAGCCGAAGGCTACGCCTTCGTCGTAGCGCAGAATGTTGCCACTCAAGCCGGCCAGGTCGCTGTAAGGCTCCCCTGCCCCCAGCTTCTCGAGCTTGGTTTTGTAGGCCGTGAGCGTGAGGTTGGACGTCCAGTTCAGGCCCCGACCCGCGTTCTGTACGTTGCGGGAGGTCAGGGCAAAGTCGATGCCGCGGTTGTAGGCCGAAGCAGCGTTGCGCCGTACCGACTCGTAGGTACCGGATACCAGCGACACGGGCACGCCCGCAATCAGGTTGGGCGAGTTCCGGTTGTAGAGGTCGATGATGGCCTCGAAGCGGTTATCGAGGAAGCCTACGTCCACCCCGACGTTAATCTGGTCGTTAGTCTCCCAGCGGAGTTCTGGGTTCGACAAGCGGGTGGGTGCCGCGCCGTTCTGCGGGCTTTGCACTGCTCCCAGGGGGTAGCTGATGTTAGGGTTAACGACGAACAGGTACTGGAAGCGGTCTGCGTTGTTGGGGTTGCCTACCCGGCCGTAACCGGCGCGCAGCTTCAGGTTGCTGATCACGCGGTTGTCCTTCATGAAGTCCTCTTCCGAGATACGCCAGCCGGCCGAAACGCCGGGGAAGAAGCCGAACTGCTTGCCGGGTGCGAAGGCGCTGGAGCCGTCGTAGCGGGCAACGGCCTGGAACAGGTACTTACCGGCAAACTCGTAATTGAGGCGACCGAAGTAACTGGCCAGGTGCGAAGGTACCTGGATGCGACCTGCCGTGGAGCCAAACAGGGGGTCGCGGGGACCCGAGTTAATACCCTGCAGGTCGTTGCGTGCGTAGTTCCGGCGGTAGGCCTCTACGTTGCTGTAGTTGAACTCCTGAGCCGACTGCCCCAGCAGCACCGTTACCTGGTGCTTGTCGCCAAACAGGTGGTCGTAGTTGAGGGTGTTTTCAATCAGGTAGCTGGGCGCGTAAGAGGCAGTTGCCGAGGCCCCAGACGTAGCCTGGGCGTAGCGCGTGGTAAACGTTTCAGGTGTGCCGTCAGGCTTCGTCACTATCAGGACGGGTACGCCGGGCCGGAAGGCGTTGTACTGGTCGAAGATAAAGTCGGCGCCCACGTTGGTGCGGAAGCGCAAACCTTTGATGGGTTCCAGCTCGGCGAAGAACGTGGTGAGGGCCCGGTTGCGCTTGAAGCGCTGGTTAGTAATGGTAGCCGAGGCCAGTGGGTTTTCCTCAATGAAGTTGTCCTGCGTAGCCCGGGGCTCGTAGTAGTAGCCGTCGGGGCGGTACACTGGGATGATTGCGGGAATCCGAATGGCCTGCTGCACCGTGCCGTAGTTACCGCTATTGGAGGTAATCTGCCGGTCGTTGAGGTGAGTGAGCGAGATGCTGTTGCCAATCTTCAGAATGCGGTTCACTTGTAGGTCGCCGTTGGCCCGCAGCGTAAACCGCTCGAAGTCCGAGCCCACGATGGTACCATCCTGCTGGAAGTAGCTACCCGAAACGGCAAACCGGGCAACGTCGCTACCGCCCGTAGCCGATAGTGAGTAGTTCTGGATGGCCGCACGACGGAACACCTCGTCCTGCCAGTCGGTACCCTCGCCCAAGGCCGCCGGATTCTTCAACCGGTCTACCACGATCGGCTCGCCGGCTGCCAGGCGCCCCTCATTGTTGATAACGGCATACTCCTCGGCGTTGAGCAGGCTGAGCTTGCGCCACACCTGCTGCACCCCGCGGTAGGCATCTAGGTTGATGCTGGACACGCCGGCTTTGCCGCGCTTGGTGGTGATAATAACTACCCCGTTGGCTGCGCGCACCCCGTAAATGGCGGTGGCCGAAGCATCTTTCAGGATGTCAATGGTTTCAATGTCGTTGGGGCTGATGGCGTTCAGCTGGTTTTCGCCGCCTTCCGGCAACGGGAAACCGTCTACTACATACAGGGGGTTGTTGTTGCCCGCCGACGTAATACCACGCACCCGTACCGACGTACCGGCGGCCCCACCCGGGGCGCCCCCGTTGGAGGTAACCGTTACACCAGCTGCCCGGCCCTGCAGGGCTTGCGTAGCATCGGCTACGGGCTGGGAAGCAATTTCCCTGGCCGTTACGGAAGCTACGGCGCCTGTTACGCTGGTACGCTCCTGCGTACCATAGCCCACTACCACTACCTCACTCAGCGCCTGGGTGTCTTCCATGAGCGTCACGTTCAGGCTGGTAGAGCCTCCCGCGGGCATGGTCACCTCTCTCCGCACGAACCCAACAAAGCTGAACACCAGCGTGCTGTTTTCGGGTGCCGTAATCAGGTAGGTGCCATCGGAATTGGTGGTGGTACCCATGGTAGTACCCTTCACAACCACCGTAACGCCGGGTAGTGGGGTACCATTTTCCTGTAATACCTTACCGGATACCGTTACATCGGCTAAACGGGAAGGAAAAGTGGCGGCCAGCGGAGCTGACAGCCCTGGGCTGCCCACCGCCGATAGTGCCAGAGCCGGCCACCCTAGAACGGTCAGAAACGCCGCCCTCTGAAGTAGTTGTGCGTAAGAGTGTTGGGTCATGAAGGTAGGTTTTGGGAAGGGTAAGTTCAGGAGGAATTTAGGCCAATGAACACTCCGTTCAGCCAGCCATGGATCAAGTCATTGCAGCTACCCGCCATCGATTGCGGGCCATCAGGAGAGCAGAGGGAAAGCAGATAGTAAAGCTTCCCGCGGGTACCATACTTGGCGTTGTCTCCGCTGAACAGCAGGCCCTACTCTTCCTATTTCTTGGAACTACCAGCTGATAGGCAGCGGACAGTGTGTAAACCAGAAGATAGCGTAGTGGCGGCCGGAAGAAACAGGTGCGGAGCGCTGAGAGAGTGGGTCAAATATTCAGTGATTGTTTGGCAAATGCAAGCGTCAAAACCCGCCCAAAACGCTCCAAATGAGGTTTTTTACCTTACAACACAAAAAACCGTTACGCTTACAACACACGCTTAGCCCACACTTATATAGCCTGTATAGCCTGCAAATGCCTTTTATTCGTCCAAGTATACTCGGCTAAAAAACAACAAAAAAAATGCGGGCTTAGCCCGCATTTTCTATCTTTTTTTCCTCCGTTCCATTTTGATCGGGCACAACTACCCTAAACCCGAGTAAGTAATTACTTACCTAAGCAGCCCAGCCTTAGTCCTGCTCTTCTTCCACAGGCACCGTATCATCCAGTAGTACGTGGGTCCAGCCCTCGTTTTCGTCGTAGTCGGGGGCCTGGCGACGGCGCTGCATAGCCTCCAACACCTTCTGCATAAAGCTCCAGCAGGTTGCTTGGCGCAGCTCCAGCACGCGGGAAAGCTCCTGGGAAGAGTACGTGCCCTTGTGCGTATGAATCAGGAAGACAGCGTACAATGCCTTCACGATAGAGAACTTACACTTCTGGAAAAGCGTGTAGGCCGTGGCCGACTCGACGTAGCGGCAGCGGGTGCACCGCCGGGAATGCGGCTCCCGCCCGTCGCAGTACTTTTCGTGCCCGCATTTACGGCAACGGTACCCATGCGCCCACTTCAAGTCAGCCAGGTACACCAGGCAGGCCTCTTTATCAGGATAAATCCGGCTGAACTCCCCGAAATCAACTTCCTTGGAAAGCACCCGGGCAGTCTGCGTCTGGTGTAAGTCGCGCTGCAGGTCGGTATTGAGCTTCTCGATGGCAGCCGACTGCAAAGCCAGCAGGCCATTGGCCTGCAGCAGCTCCCGGTTTTGGGCCACAATCGTTTCGCTTTGCTGGCGCAGCTCCTCGGTGCGTTTGGCGACCAGCTCTTCTAGCTCAGTATTGAGCTGATCCTTCAGTTCCTGGTTTTGGCGAAGCTGCTCTACCAATTGGTCCTGGGCCTGGTGACGTTTGCGGAGCTGCTTTACCAGCTTTTCCTGGGCCCGGATAGTGGCATCCTTAATGGCTTTGATTTTGTCACCTAACGCGTACGACAGCACCGCTACCTCGAGAATGAGGGCCATGTTCATGCTGTAGACGGTGAAAGCGTTGGTAAAGAAGTTGATACCCAGCTTACGCGTAATCAGGAAAAGGACGCTGATAGCCACTAAGGCGTGGGCCAGCAGAAAATAGCGTGCCGGCCGAAAGCCTTTCCAGTATACCTGCAGGGCAGCATAGTAAATCATGCCATAAGGCAGCAGGTACAGCCAAAAGCCGAAGCCTGTTTCCAAGAATAGCATGTCCAACAGCAGCAGGCCCACGCTTGTCAGCACTACCAGGCGGGTGAGCCGGTCGTAGCGCGGGAGCTGCTGGGGCGCATCCAGAAACATGCGGGCATAGTAGCTGAACGTAAGCAGCAGCAGTACCGGTGTGCCCGTATTCACCAGGGAGTTCAGCCAGGGCCAGTTGGGCCAAAGAAATTGAAAGCCCAGACCGTCTTCTGACAGAAACAGCAGGCTGCAGCTCAGCACATAAAGCACATACCGCAGGTATGTCTGCTCACCAATGAAGAGGTAGATGCACAGATTGTACACCACCATAATAAACAGAATGCCATAGAAGCCACCCAGCAGGCCATATTCCGTTTGGGTGTGGGCCGCCAGCAGCTGCTCATTCCGCACCCGCGACAGGAAGCTGGTTTTGGAAGAGGATTTAAACTTCAGGTAGTACGTCTGCGTCTGGCTTGGGGGCAGCGGCAGCGGAAACAAATAGTTTTTGTAAGGATACTGGCGAGAGGCAAACGGCAGATTGGCCCCCGTCTGTATACTGTCGTAGGTGCCGGTGCCGTTGGGCCGGTAAAACGTTAAGGCCCCAATGTGGGAGTCGAAAGTTTCCAGGTACCAGTGCTGCCCGGCCCCACGGTTGGTGTTGTACAGGGTCACGCGCATCCAATAAGTAGAACTGGTGTTGCGGATGGCCCGACTATCCGGATGCAGCGCATTGAAGCGGCTACTCCAAGGCTCCTGGCTTACCTGGTTTACGGTAAGCGTATTGGAGGCATCTTCCAGAATACTGTAGAATCCGGGGTCGATGAACAGCTCCCCCAGTCCCTTCTGCAGGCGCAGGGTATCTTCGCGGCTTACCGGCGGGGCAGCCTGGACGCGCACTAGGCCACTGCCCAGCAGCATTCCTAAAACGACCAGGAGCCGGGCGGTAAACGAGGACTGGTAAAACCAAGTGTACATAGTGGGAATCATAAGAGGCACCCAATTTACTAAACCCAACGTTGTTGCCACTGCGGCCGGGCACTGCCAGCCGGGCGGATAAACCGCTCCCGCCTATTGCATCGTTCCGGAAACGGGCGCAGAGGCCTTGGGCAATGGTACCCGCTCAAACAGCACCCAACTGATGCGGGCACCGGGTTCTTTGGTTACCAGACGTAACTGGTGGGCGCCAGCGGGCAGGTTTTTGGCAGGCAGCGTTAGCGTTGTCCAGACGTCGCCGGGACCCGTGGGCGGCACCACCAGCTCGGCCAGCGGCTGTCCATCCAGCAGCAGCTGGAGCCGGGCCACTGTAGCCGTAGCATTGGCCACCCGCGCCTGCAGCTGGCAGAAGCCCGGCTGCGTCACCTCAACCGAGTATTGCACCCACTCGTTGGGTTCCAGCATGTCTACGGCCACGTTATGGGCTTTGGGGTCGGCCACCGGGCTTATGTCCACGCCATCGTTGCGATACTGACGGCCCTGGTTCCAGCTTTCCGGCTGCCCAAACTCCGTGCGCTGCGCGTAGGTGTCATGGTAAGCTGAGCCGGCCCGGCCCATGTCGTAGTCGGCGGCAACCAGGCGGCCGGGCAGTTGCTGCGGGGCAAAGGCCCGCCCCCCTTCCGCCGGCCGCAGCAGGGCCTGTACTACATCCCAGTTCACCTTGCTGTGCCTGACCTGAACATTGCGCAGCAGGGTCTTACGACCCGCCGAGGTCAGAATGCTGCCGTAGGCAGGCACGGAGAAGATGCCCGTAGTGGCATCTACCCGCTTAATGTTCCAGTGGCACCAACCAATGCCCAGGTTATTCAGCTCCGTTACGGCGGCGGCAAACCACTCGTTGGCATTTTCCCCCGTCTCCCCTACCCATACCGGCACCTGCCACTTGTCGCGGAAAGCGGCCAGATTCTGGAACGTGTTGATTTGATTGGGGTTTGGGTCGCTGGATGTGGGTTCGTTGCTGCACCAGTAGCGGTGCGCGTTGTAAACCAGATTGGTCCGCAGCGGCTCGGGGAGCTTATCCGGGGTGAGGTTTGTGTATTCGTTGCCGTAGCCATTTCCTTCCAGCATCAGCAAGTGCTGGTCGTTCTGGCTCCGGACGGCCTCCAGCAGGCGCACGTAGAGGGCGCGCAGTTCCTGGTTGTCGGCGCTCAGGCCGTTCTGCGGGGTTAAGCCGTGCGGCTCATTGATCAGGTCGTAGAAGGCAATGCTGGCGTTTTGCCGGTAGCGGGCCGCCAGCTGCTTCCAGAGCTGTACGGTAGCATCCTGGTACACCAGCCGGCCTTTTGCATCCCGGCGCTTCCAAAGGTCCAGGGGCACTAGGTTGTCGTTGATGTTGCGGTCGACGCCCTGGCCGCCGGGAGCGGCGTGCAGGTCGAGTACGACGTAGAGGTTGCGGGCCTGGCACCAGCGGAGCACCTCATCCAGGTGCCGGAAGCCCTCCAAGCTCTGACCGGTAAATAACAGTCCCCGGTCATTCCAGGCCGCCAGGGAATCGGCGTAGGCTGTAAGCTGCCCGGGATCCTGCAAGGCTTTGTAGCGTAACCGGCGCTGAGTAGAGGTCAGGAACAGATCATAGTGAAAAGGCACGCGCACGCAGTTAAAGCCCTGATCTGCCAGGAAGTCAATGTCGGCCTTGGTCACAAAGTTTTTCCGGTACTGGCGGTAGAAATCCTCTACTTGCTGCACCGGCATAGTGCGCAGCAAAGCTGCCTGTATTTGCCCCTGGGAGTTCAGAGAACCGGTGCGGAGAATGTAGCTTTCCTGTAGCAGCCACCCGCCCACATTTACGCCGCGCAATACTACTTTATCGCCCCGCCCATTTACCATATCGGGGCCCTGGGCCCGCAACAGTTGCCCTGCGGCGGGCCGGGCCCCGAGGCTCAGCAGCCCGCCCAGCAGTAAGGCCACGCTACCGCGAGCCACCGGGCTCCACCTGCTTATCTTAATCATAATACTGCCTCTCTCCGAGGATATAGTTTTCCCAACCCGACGCCGGCGGCGCCCAGGACTGGAAAAAGACCAGGAATACGGGGAGACTCCTAAAGGTTACTTAATCGATTGCAGGATACTGGAAAAAATACGCACCCAGTATCCCACAAGTCGGCAAGCAGCCGAAAGGCAGCAGATCAAAATAAAGCTTCGTGTGCGGAAAAAGCAAATCTATATCCGCGTTTGCGGCCCGATAGCACGGGTTTACGCTTACTACCCACCCCGCAGCTATACTGTTAGCCCACACGCAAACTACCCGTCAGGCTACTGACGGCAGGCAATATGGCCTGCCCGGGCGCTTTCCATACCGGCCAAAAAAACAATGTGTGGACCGACAAAAAAATGTGGCCACTCAGCCATCCGCAGGAAGGCAAGGAGGTTACAGCAACTGCCCTACCCCAAACAGTAAGGTAAACACGAGGGTAGTCAACGCCATTTGCTTTAGCAGAGGGTCTAGTTCCCGGGAGTTCTGACGCTGCCACACCTGCCAGGCATTACGCAGCAGTAGCGGTGCGGCGGCCACAAACAGCCACTGCCACGGCGAATGGTACGTAAGCGCCACGTATACTACTGCGCAGCCAAAGCCCAGCAGCAACAGCAGCCAGTGGTAACGGCGGGCATGGCGTGCCCCTAGGCGCACGGGGATGGTAATCTTGCCTGCCAGTTCATCTGAGCGAATATCCCGGATGTTGTTCACGTTGAGCACGGCCGTTGCGAAACAGCCCAGCGCAGCTGCCGGGAGTAGTACTGGCCAAGGCAAGGTACGTACCTGCAGAAAATACGTACCACACACGCCCACCAAGCCGAAGAAGATAAACACCGACAGGTCGCCAAGGCCCGCGTATCCGTAAGGCCTGGCACCAGCCGTGTAGTTTACGGCCGCCCAGATAGCAGCCAGTCCCAGCAACAAAAACGCGCCCGAAATCCAGAGGCCGGCCGTGCCCAGGGCTACCCAGAGCAACGCCAGCCCACTCAGCAAAGAAAGTACTCCGAACACGGTCATGCCGCGCTTCATCTGCGCCGGGCTGATGGCGCCACTTTGCACGGCCCGCAGCGGGCCCTCCCGGTGGACGCTGTCGGCCCCGTTCTGAGAGTCGCCGTAGTCGTTGGCCAGGTTACTCAGAATCTGCAGCAGTACGGTAGTCAGCGCGGCCAGGCCTACCACCGAGCCCCGGAACTGCCCGGTGCTGGCAGCCAGAAAGCCCCCCGCCATGATGCTGGCCAGCGCCAAAGGCAAGGTCCGGGGTCGAAAAGCAGAAAGCCAGGCTTTGGCAGGTGTACCCGAAACAGCGGAAGCAGAAGAAGGAGAGGTCATGAAAAATGAAACTGCAACGGGGGCTTGCTAGGGCATCAGCGCGGGCTGTAGGGCCGCCACTTTGGAGGCCGACAACTCGTTGAAATGCTCAATTACCAGGTCGGCTTGGCTTAAGTCCTGCAAATTGGAATGCTCACTGCGGTAGCCAATGCAGAAAAGCCCGGCGGCTTTGGCCGCCGCCACGCCGTTGGTTGAGTCCTCAATGACCACGCACTCCGCCTTTGGCCCGGTTGCCAGGCTGGCGGCGTGTTCAAAAATAGCGGGGTCGGGTTTGGAGCGGGTAAACTCCTCCCCGCTCACTAAGTGCGCGAAGTAGGAACCCAGATTGAACCGGCGCATCACCCGGTCGATGGTAGAGCGGGAAGCCGAGGAAGCCAGAATCAGCTGCATTCCGTGGGCATGCAGGTCTTCAATCAGGGCATGTACCCCAGCCAGCAGTTCCAGGCCCGGCTGCTCATCAAAAGCCTGGTTGAACCGGGCCCGCTTGGCCAGCACCAGCTCTTCCACCGCATGAGGCAGCGCAAAGCGTTGCTGAAGCTGCTGGTACACGTTTTTGGTAGAAGCGCCCGTGAACTGAGCGTACTCCTCATCCGTCAGGGTGAAACCGAGGTCGGCGAAGTGCTGAAAGTAGGCATAGCGGTGGACGGGCTCCGTATCGACGATAACCCCGTCCATATCAAAAATGACAGTACGAATCATGTAAGGTGCAGACTGGCCGGCGGTGTGCTACGGCAATGCACGGCCAGATAAGGAAAAGCTACTTTAGAATGGCGGCCACCAGCTCGTCGCTCATGGGCTTTACTTTGGACGGGTAGAAGGCTACTACCTGCCCCTGCTCATTCACTAAGTACTTGCAGAAATTCCAGGTGGGAGCGTCACTCACGGCGCCGTTTTTCGACTTATCGGCCAGAAAGCGGTACAAAGGAGCCGTGTCGTCGCCGGTTACGGATACTTTGGCAAACAGCGGGAAGCTTACCCCGTAGTTTTTCTCGCAGAAGGTGGCAATCTGCTCGTTGGTGCCGGGTTCCTGCCCGCCAAAGTTATTGGCCGGAAACCCTAGCACCACCACCCGGTCGCTGTACTTGTTGTAGAGCTCCTCCAGCTCTTTGTACTGTGGGGTGTAGCCGCACTCCGAAGCCGTGTTCACGATCAGCAGCTTTTTGCCGCGGTACTGGCTAAGCTGCAAGGGCTTACCCTCAATGGTTTGTACCGTGAAATCGTAAACGGAGCCAGGGGTGGCGGTTTCGGTGGTAGGGTTCATGGGAGCGTCTGCCGGTTTCTGAGAAGAGGTGGAAGATGACAGCCCGCAGGCGGCCAACGAGAGCAATAGGACGGGTAGAGTAAATTTCATACAAGAACGGTGGAGAGGGCGGATGTGTGTTGCAGCCGCTAAGATACTACCCCTGGCAGGGTGCCGGCTGCATTACCCGAAGATAAGGCTTTTCTCTCTACCCAAGTCTTTACCAGCCAGCTAGGTTAGCTGGTACGCGGCGTAAGCCATTTTTCTACATCGATAGGCTGCCAGCGGTCCATCTGATCCAATAGTGTGGCAGGGTCGGCAGCTTGCAGGAGCTGGCTCCGGTTTTCGCGGCGCAGCAGCTCCTCGTCGGCCATATGGTCGAGGGCGCGGAGCAGGTGGTCGTAGTAGCCAGCCACGTTGAGCACAGCTACGGGCTTCTTGTGCAAACCCAGCTGCCCCCAGGTAAGCACCTCAAACAGCTCTTCCAGCGTGCCGTAGCCCCCGGGCATGGCCACGAAGCCCTCGGCTAACTCGGCCATTTTCAGTTTCCGCTCGTGCATACTGGTTACCACGTGCAGCTGCGTGAGGCCGGTATGAGCCAGCTCCTTATCGGCCAGGAAATCGGGAATCACGCCTATGGCCTGTCCGCCGTGCTCCAGCACGCTGTCGGCAATGGTGCCCATCAGCCCTACGCGGCCACCCCCGTACACCAGGGTCAGGTTACGCTCGGCCAGGATGCGCCCCATCAGCCGGGCTTGGTCGGTAAACAATTGGTTGCTGCCACTGCTGGCGCCACAATACACGGCTACACTTTTCATCTTCGGTGATTAGGGAGAAGCAAAACCAGACCATGCGCCGGCCCGCTGCTCTCCGTTACATAAACAAACAATAAGTCCCTGGCGTGAGGTTTACGCCAAGGACTTATTCGGTCAAAATTCACTGCTCGGCCGGTGCTAAACTACATCCGCTCCGGCACCTCAATGCCCAGCAGGCCCATGCTGGCTTTGATGGCCTGCGCCGTCTGAGCCGACAGGGCCACCCGGAAGGCCTTTTTGGCAGCGTCGTTTTCGCGGAAGACTTCTACTTCGGTGTACACCCGGTTATAGGCCTTAGCTACGTCGTAGGCGTACTGCGCTACCACGGCAGGCGACTGGGTGCGGGCGGCTTCGGCTACCACGGCGGCGTAGCGGGCCAGCTCCTGCACCAACTCCCGCTCGGTAGCATGCAGCTCGGTGATGCTAGCCAGCGGGGCGTCTTCGGCAATGCCCAGCTCCGCGGCTTTGCGCCGGATGGCGGAAATACGGGCGTGCGAGTACTGAATGAACGGCCCCGTGTGCCCTTCCAGGCTCACCGACTCCTCGGGGTTGAAGAGCATACGCTTCTTGGGGTCTACTTTGAGCAGGTAATACTTCAGCGCACCCAGCCCCAGCATGTGGTAGAGCCGCGCCGCTTCCTGCTCGGTGAGGCCTTCGGTTTTGCCTTTCTCCAGGGTGGCCGCCTTGGCCGCTTCCACTACTTCGCGCACCAGCTCATCGGCGTCCACCACGGTGCCTTCCCGGCTTTTCATCTTGCCCGAGGGCAGATCTACCATGCCGTAGCTAAGATGGTAGATGGCGTCGGCGTAGGGCTTGCCCAGCTTTTTCAGCACGGCCTTCAGCACCTGCATGTGGTAGTTCTGCTCGTCGGCAATGACGTACACGCTCAGGTCGTAGTGGAAATCCTGGTACTTGAGCTCGGCCGTGCCCAAGTCCTGGGTCATGTACACGGAGGTGCCGTCGGCGCGGAGCAGCAGCTTCTCGTCGAGGCCTTCTTCCTTCAGGTCTACCCACACCGAGCCATCTTCCTTGCGGAAGAACACACCCTTCTGCAGGCCTTCCTCTACCCGCTCCTTGCCTAGCAGGTAGGTGCCCGACTCGTAGTAGTACTTGTCAAAATCGACACCGATGGTTTGGTAGGTTTCATTGAAACCCTCGTACACCCAGCCATTCATCTGCTTCCACAGGCTCACCACTTCTTCGTCGCCGGCTTCCCAGGCGCGCAGCATGTCCTGGGCTTCCAGCATCATGGGAGCCTGGCGCTTGGCTACCTCCGGCAGTACACCTTCGGCTTCGAGTTGCTTGATTTGCTCCCGATAGTGCTTCTCAAACAGCACGTAGTACTTACCGGCCAGATGGTCGCCCTTGATGCCGGCACTCTGCGGGGTTTCGCCCTGCCCGTAGTGCTGGTAGGCCAGCATCGACTTGCAGATGTGAATGCCCCGGTCGTTGACGAGGTTGGCTTTGGTAACGGTAGCGCCGGTAGCCTTCAGAATCTCAGCCACGGAGTACCCCAGGAAGTTGTTGCGTAGGTGGCCCAGGTGCAGGGGCTTGTTGGTGTTGGGCGAGGAGTATTCCACCACCACGTTCTGGGGGCCGCCCGTGGCTACCGGCGTGCCCGCCGGCAGCTGCCGGAGCTGGTCGAATACCTTCACCCACTCGGCATCGGCAATTTCAAGGTTCAGAAAGCCTTTCACCACGTTGTAGCCTTGCACGAGCGGGGCATTGGCTACCAGCCACTCCCCTACTGCCTGGCCTATCTGCTCGGGGCCCTTGCCGAGCGTTTTGGTGAAGGGAAACGTGACCAGGGTAAACTGGCCGGCAAACTCCTTGCGCGTGGGCTGCAACGTGAGCTGGCTGGCGGGTACTTCCTGACCGAAAACATGTTGAATGGCTGCCCCCAGGGCGGCTTTGAGCGTTTGTTCGAGTTGTTGCACGGAAAAAGCGAAATGCGAAGATGAAGCGGGGCCGCCAGCAGGTCAGTCCCCCCGAAAAAGTAGCAAGCAGACCAAGCGTAACCCGCGGCCACCGGGCACCGGAGCAATCCGGCCGGGGGCGCAGCTTACGCTAGAATCGTCGTTGGAGCTGAATTTGGGGGCGTGGCTTCATGAGAGGATGGGCAGCGACGGACGTTGGCTGCTGCCGTCGCAAAGGTAGAAAGCCCAGCCGGATGGCCGCCAAAAAGTTGCAGCTGAGCCCCGCAGGCTAGCGGCTGGCCCGGCGCAGCATGAGCTGCACTTGCTTGGGGTTGCCCCGCGTGAGCACCGGGTAAGCTACATCGGTGCGGAACATCAGCTGCCCGGCGTCCTCAATCCGGGCTTCTACCGCGTAGGTCATGTTTTCCTGAATGCGGCTGGGGTCGAAGCGCAGCACAAAATCCAGGGGTACCTGCCGGCCCTGGGGCCGCAGCGTAACCGAGTCGATAACGGTAGCCGCCACGCCCGGCTGGGACACATCCTGCAGCTGCAGCCGCACGACAGCCGTGGGCGACAGGGCCATCCGCTCCCGGTACGTTACGGTGCCGGTAATGGAGTCCTTGGCCACCGCCGCAGTAGGCTTGCCGCCGCTGCCGGCCGCGGGCGGCATGGTCGTGCAGGAAGCCAACAATAGCAGGGCGAACAAGGACAAGAGCAGGCAGTTTTTCATGGAGACAACCAGTAGGCGGATACAGCCGCAGCGCTAGGCACGAATGTATCCGCTTTTTCCTGTTTGCCAAGAAATCAAGCTTCTGACTAAGCCGGGCCAGCTAGTTTATTTAGCGGCTCACGACTTCCTCCAGCCGCAGGCGCCGCTGAATGGCGTCGGTGGCGGCTTCCAGAATATCAAAGGCATTGGTAGCCATGGTATTCTCCGAGTCCAGGGTGGGGTTGATTTCCACCATCTCAAAGCACACCACCCGGTCGTTGTCGAGCAGGGCACGGCACAGGCTGATGGCTTCTTCCACGTTGAGGCCTTCTTCTACGGGGGTGCCGGTGCCTTTCGAGAAGCGGGAGTCCAGGGAGTCCACATCGAAGCTCACGTACACCATGTCGCAAAAGCGCAGCCGCTCATAGATTTCGCGGGCCACGCGGCGGGTGCCTTTGGCTTTTACTTCGTCGAGCTTATAGTTTTTGATGCCGAGCCGCTCGATGATGGCGTTTTCCTCGGCCTCCGTATCGCGCACCACCACGTACACCAGGTGGTCGGGGGTGATTTTGGGGCCTGGTTCGCCCAGATTCTTCAGGCGCTGCCAGAAAAACTCGGTTTCGGGCTCGGGCTGGTTGCGCTGGCACTGGCGGTTATCATCGCCCAGGCTGATGGCCAGCGGCATGCCGTGCATGTTGCCGGAGGGCGTAGTATACGGCGAGTGAATGTCGGCGTGGGCATCTACCCACACTACGCCCAGGGTTTTGTGGGGATAAGCCGCCTTGATGCCCGCAATGGTGGCGGAGGCGTTGCTATGGTCGCCGGCCAAGACCAGCGGAAACTCCCCAAAGCGCAGGGTTTGCTCCACCGCGCCGGCAATGCCCTTCTGCACGGTATAAATGGAGTCGATGTGCTTGGCCTTCGGAAAATGGGTTTTGTCGAAGAGCACGTGGTTCAGGTCCGGCACTTGCACGGAGTTGAACCGACGGAAGTAATCGGAGCCCTTGTTGAGGCAGGCTACCTTCAGGGCATCAATGCCCAGACTGGCACCACGGGTTCCGGCGCCGAGTTCGGACCGTACTTCCAGAAGCTTAATGCGTCGCATATTACATTGGCAGGAAAGAGGTTAGGTGGTTTAGATGCTTGCCGATTGAGCGGGTGGGGTCCTCTCAGGCTTGACGCGCGCGGACCTTCCGGCGCAACCAACGAACAAAGCACAACCAAAACCCCGCAGGCGGGGTATCTTTGCCCACGCAAGATAATAGGGTCTTGGGGTCTTAGGGTCTTGGGGGCTTGGATAATTGTAGAGCTTTCCGGCTCCACCCTATTCAACACCCTATTCAACACCCTGAATCTAAGACCCCAAGACCCCAAGACCCCAAGACCCCACATGGATACTTACCACGACCTGATTTCCCAGACCTTTGATTTTCCCACCGAGGAGTTCCGCGTAGAGCAAAACGAGCTGCGCTTCCACGACATCGACCTGATGGCCCTGGTGGAAAAGCACGGCACTCCCCTGCGCCTGACGTACCTGCCCAAGATTTCTTCTCAGATCCAGCGCGCCAAGGAGTGGTTCCGGGTGGGCATCGAGAAAACCGGTTACCAGGGCAAGTACTCCTACGCCTACTGCACCAAAGCTTCGCACTTTAGCTTTGTAGTGGAAGAAGCCCTGAAAAACGGGGTTCATATCGAAACCTCGTCCTGGTTTGATACCAACATCATCCGGGCCATGCACGCCAAAGGCAAAGTCTCGAAAGACACCTTTATCATCTGCAACGGCTTCAAAACCGACGAGTACAAGCACGAAATCACGCGCCTCATCAACGACGGATTCGTGAACTGCATGCCCATTCTTGACTCGCCCAACGAAGTGGATTACTACCACGACAACGTGCGGGAGAAGTGCAGCGTGGGCATGCGCCTGGCGTCCGACGAGGAGCCACGGTTTCAGTTCTACACCTCGCGCCTGGGCATCCGCTACGCCGACGCCATTCCGCTTTACGAGCAAAAAATCAAGCACGACCCGCGCTTTGAGCTCACCATGCTGCACTACTTCATCAACACCGGCATCAAGGACACCAGCTACTACTGGTCGGAGCTGAGCCGCTTTGTGCACCAGTACTGCGAGCTGCGCAAGGTCTGCGACACGCTGACGACCATCGACATTGGGGGCGGCTTGCCCATCCAGACGTCCATCCAGAAGGAGTACGACTACCCCTACATGATTGAGGAGGTGCTGCGCACCATTCAGCGCATCTGCCAGGAAGAAGGCGTGCCCGAGCCCGACATTTTCACGGAGTTCGGCATTTTCACGGTGGGCGAGTCCGGGGCGACTATCTACTCCATTCTCGATGAGAAGCTACAGAACGACAAGGAGCTGTGGTACATGATTGATGGCTCGTTCATCACTAACCTGCCGGATACCTGGGCCCTCAACCAGCGCTTTATTATGCTGGCATTGAATGGCTGGAACAAGCAGTACAAGAAAATCCAACTGGGCGGCCTCACCTGCGACTCTCAGGACTACTACAACGCCGAAAAGCACATCTATCAGGTGTTTCTGCCCGAGCGCAAACCGGCCAAAGACCCCAAGCCATTGTACGTCGGCTTTTTCCATACTGGCGCCTACCAGGAAAGCCTGTCGGGCTACGGCGGCATCAAGCACTGCCTGATTCCGGCCCCCAAAATGGTGATTCTGGACCGGGACGCCGATGGTACCCTCACCGACTACGTGTTTGCCGAGCAGCAGAGCGGAGAGTCGATGATGCGTATTCTGGGGTATCAGGCCTAAGGTATTTGCGGTAAATGCTTGCCGCACCGGCCGCTGAATTGTACTTTTGGTTTCGGACTTGCTCTTCTACTATAACTTTTCTGCCCGCACGATGAAAAAATTACTGATTCTCGCCTCGGTGGCGCTGGTAGGCCTGGGCGCCTGCAACCGCACCAAGTGCCCCGCTTACACCAGCACGAAGGAAGCCAACCGCGTTTCCTCCACTATTTCCGCCAGCACCGCTACGAGCACCGAGCGTCAGTAAGTTTTCCAGCCCCAGGGCTATAGGATAAAAGCCGGTTTCTGCTAGAGCAGGAACCGGCTTTTTGCGTTTGCCATTTTTCTGCTTGATTAAAGATTACCGGGCAACCGGGAACATTTAGCGCAGGATTTGCCTTCAGCGACAAGAAGGCATTCGCCATTTGCTCAATTTCCCCTCTTTGCATTTAATCATGAAGAAGCTGCTTTTCATGGCTTGTATTGGACTTGCCGGCCTGGCCTCGTGCCGTACCAAATGCCCCGCGTACTCCTCTACAAAGCCCGCTACGCACTCCGCCACCGCCGTGCTGGCCAGCACTGCTGCCCCTACTCCCCAGCAGTAGCGTTTATCGCTCCTAAAACAGCACGTCCCCCTACTGCACCGAGCAGAAAGGGGACGTGCTGTTTCCGCTTAGTCGTTAGCTATACTGCCGATACTTCCAGAATAAGCCTGGCGGCGGCCAGCAGGTCGGGGGCCTGCCGGGCATAGTCCACCGGCTCCGTAGCACCGACGAGGATACCGGGCACGCCTACTTTGGCTCCGGCCTCCATATCGCGCAGCCGGTCGCCTACTATCCAGCAGGAGGCAGGGTTGAGGTGGAACCGGGCCATGGCTTTTTCCAGCATCAGCGAATCCGGCTTGCGTAGCAATGATTCCGAGACGGACGGATGCGCCGGGGCAAAGTACAGGGCATCCAACACCCCGCCGCAGGCTGCCTGCAGCTTGGCGTGGCAGGCCTGCACGTCGGCGGCGGTGTAGAGTTGCTTGGCAATACCCGCCTGGTTGGTAACCACGATAAGATAATAGCCAGCGGCCTTCAATAGCTGAAGCGCCTCGGGCACGCCGGGTAGCACCTCAAACTCGGCCGGGCGCCACACGTAGTCGCCCATTTCACGGTTCAGCACCCCGTCGCGGTCCAGAAAAACGGCTTTGCCCGCGGGCGGCGCCAAGGAATTACCAGGAATCATGGGGCAAAACTACGGATTCCTGGTGCAGGCGGGCGTACTTTTGCACCGTATCCTATCTGCACACCCAATGCCTACACCGACGCGCATTGCCATTCTGGGGGGCGGCATCACGGGCCTCACCGCCGCTTATTACCTCAACCAGGCCGGCGTGGACGTTGACTTGTTTGAAGCGGCCGACGAGCCGGGCGGCAACATGCGCAGCCGGCGCGAAGGCAGCTACACCACCGAGCTGGGCCCAAACTCCCTCCTACTCTCGCCCGAGCTGGAAGAGCTGATAGGCGAGCTGGACTTAACCGGCCAGATTCAGGATCCGCCGCCGGGCGTGGGGGCCAACCGCTACATCCTTCGCGGGGGACAGTACCGTAAGCTGCCGGCCTCGCCGCCCGGGCTGCTGGCGTCCGGCTTCTTTAGCTGGAAAACCAAGCTTAGCATTCTGCGTGAGCTGACCCGGCCCGCCGCGCCCCCCGATGCTACGGAAACTGTAGCTGCTTTTTTCCGTCGCCGCTTCAACCAGGAGGTAGTCGACTATGCCGTTAACCCCTTTGTGGCGGGTATTTATGCCGGCGACCCAACCCAGCTGCGGGTGCAGGAGGCTTTTCCCAAGCTGGTAGAGCTGGAGCAGCAGCACGGCTCGGTGCTGCGCGGCCTGGCCAAAGCCGGCGTAGGGCAGCGCCGCCGTACCGTTTCCTTGCGCGGTGGCCTGCAGGCCCTACCCGATGCGCTGGCGGCCCGGCTAGCCGGAAACGTGTATTTCCATCAGCCCGTAACGGCGCTTACCCGTACTGCCGAGGGCGGCTTTCAAGTGAGTACGCCCAGCGGTGCCTTTCAGGATCGGACCTATTCCCAAGTGCTGATAGCCCTGCCGGCTCACGTCGCGGCCGAACTGCTGCAGCCTCTGTTTCCGGCCCAGGCAGCCCTTATAGGGGCCGTTTACTACCCACCAATGACGGCCGTACACACGGCCTACCGGCGGGCCGATGTGCAGCACGCGCTCCACGGCTTCGGGGCGTTGCACCCGCAAGTAGAAGGCACGTATGCGGCCGGCAGCATCTGGAGCAGCTCCCTCTACCCCGACCGCTGCCCCGCCGATGAAGTGCTGTTCACGACGTTTGTAGGCGGCGCGCAGTCCCCCGGCAAAGCCCACGATGCCGAGGCGGTTATGTTGCCCCGCGTGCACGAGGAACTATGTCGGCTCTACGGCATTTCGGCCCCGGCTCCGCAGTGGCAGCGCCGCTACGTGTGGGAGCGGGCTATACCCCAGGCCGATGCCAACCTGGCTCCGGCCCGGGCGGCCGCGGCCGAGCTGGCAACCCAAGGTCTGCAAGTGGTGTCTAATTGGCAGGCAGGCATCTCCGTCCCCGATTGTGTGCGATATGCGCGGCAGATTGCCGGAAAAATTTCGGCGGCTTCCACCGCCTGACTTAGTATATTTGGCCAAATGAACGATTCGCTCGTCCTTATACCAACTTACAACGAGCGAGAAAACGCCGAGCTCATCATTCGCAAAGTGTTTTCGCTGGCGAAGCCGTTTGATGTCCTGATTATCGACGACGGCTCACCCGATGGCACGGCACAGATAGTGCGCGACCTGATGCCGGAGTTTTCTGGCCGCTTGTTTCTGGAGCAGCGCGCAGGCAAGCTCGGGCTGGGCACGGCGTACCTGCACGGCTTTAAGTGGGGGCTGGCCCGCGGCTACAGCTACCTGTTCGAAATGGACGCCGACTTCTCGCATAACCCCGAGGATCTGCTCAAGCTCTACGATGCCTGCGCCACCCAAGGCTACGACATGGCCATTGGCTCCCGCTACATCCACGGGGTGAATGTAGTGAACTGGCCCATGAGCCGGGTACTCATGTCGTACTTCGCCTCGGCCTACGTGCGGCTGGTTACGGGCATGCCCATCATGGATGCTACAGCCGGCTTTAAATGCTATACGGCCCGGGTGCTGCGCACCATCCCGCTCGAAAAAATCCGCTTTATCGGCTACGCCTTCCAGATTGAGATGAAGTGGCTGGCCTTCAAATATGGCTTCCGCATCAAGGAAGTGGCCATTATTTTCACCGACCGGACCCGCGGTGCGTCTAAGATGAGCAAGGGCATATTCAAGGAAGCCTTGCTGGGCGTGGTGCAAATGAAGCTGAGCAGCCTGTTCCGGCGCTTCGACCGGGCCGAAACGCAGGCGCCACTGCCTGTTGCAACGCCTCCCTTGTCCTCGGCTTCCGAAACCCGCTAAGATTTTCTGCTACCTTCAACTTCGCCCGGCCGCACATAGCAGTTGGGCGTAGCTTGTTGCTGCATGGAAAATACTCCTTTGTTCTGGGCGGCTTTTACGGCCTTTGTGCTGGCTATGCTGCTCCTCGACCTGCTGGTTTTCAACCGCAAGGCCCACGTGGTGCAAATGCGCGAGGCCTTGGGCTGGAGCGCCTTCTGGATTGTACTGTCCCTGTGTTTCAACTACCTGGTGCTACGCACCATGGGCCGGCAACCGGCCCTGGAATTTCTCACGGGTTACCTCATCGAGAAGTCCCTGAGCGTCGATAACCTGTTCGTTTTTCTGCTGATTTTCACCTACTTCCGGGTGCCGCAGGAATACCAGCATAAAATCCTGTTCTGGGGAATTATTGGGGCCCTGGTGCTGCGGGCGGTGTTTATTCTGGTGGGCGCGGCCCTGCTGGCCAAATTTCACTTTCTGCTGTACCTGCTGGGTGCCTTCCTGGTCTATACCGGGGTAAAAATGGCCGCTTCGGCCGGGGAGCCGGAAATTGACCCCGACGCCAACCCCGTAGTAAAGTTTCTGAGCCGTCACCTGCCCATCACCAGCAAGCTGGAAGGCGGCAAGTTTTTCGTGCGCAAGGAAAAGCTGCTGTTTGCTACCCCGCTCTTTGTTGTGCTGGTGATGGTGGAAACCACCGACGTCGTCTTTGCCGCCGACTCCATTCCGGCTATTCTGGCGGTTTCCCGCAACACGTTCATCGTGTTTACCTCCAACGTATTTGCGCTGCTGGGCTTGCGGGCCTTGTATTTCGCCCTGGCCGGCCTGATGCAGCTGTTTCACTACCTGCACTACGGACTGGCCCTGATTCTCGTCTTTATCGGCGGTAAGCTGCTGGTTTCGGAGTTTGTGCACGTGCCCATGAGTATTTCGCTGGGCGTGGTCGGTGTTTTGCTGCTGGGCTCGGTGGTGCTGTCCTTGTTGCGCCCCCTGCCGAAGAAAGAAGAGTAAATGCCTTAGCCGTATAACGCACTAAAAAAGGCCCCTTCTGGATCAGCAGAAGGGGCCTTTTTTACAGCACACAGTAGCTGCTTAGTTTTTGGTGGGAGCCTGCGCGGGTGCGGCGCCACCTTCTTCAGCGGGCGTGTTGGTGTTCACGCCCTCATCGGCGCCTCCACCGAGCAGGTCTATCAAATTCAGGGGCTGGTACTGGGCGGAGTCGGCGGCCACCACGGTGCGGGTCGTATCGGGGCGGGGGACGAAGCCCATGCGGCTGGGGTTGCTGAAGTTCACGGAGTAGCCCAAGCCCTCATACTCGGCCTGTGAGATGTAGCCTTTGCGGGCCATCAGTTGGGCGATAAGCCGGTGGAAATACCGGGCGCTCCGACGCATTTCGCCATAATTGTTGAAGCCAAGTCGGTAGCGTTTCGGGCGCGGAATAATGCTGGCCAGGTACAGGCTTTCGGACAGGTTCAGCTCATTGGGCTCCTTGCTGAAGTAGAACTGCGCGGCTTCTTTCACCCCGTAGATTTTTGGACCCCACTCAATGATGTTAAGGTACACTTCCATCATCCGCTCCTTGGTGGCCACGCGGGTATTCTCAATCAGCCACACAATGAGGGCTTCCTCAATCTTGCGCGTCACGGTTTTTTGCCGGGTCAGAAACACGTTCTTCACCAGCTGCATGGAAATGGTACTGCCGCCCCGGGCAAACCGCTTTTCCTTGATATTCTGAATAATGGACTTCACAAAAGCCTTGGCCATAAACCCTTTGTGCGTGAAGAAACGCGGGTCTTCAGCCGTCAGGATGGCGTATTTCAGGTAAGGAGCCACCTGGTCGAAGGGCACGAACTTAGGGTTCGGCGGCCCCACCTGGAAGGTTTTAATGGAGTCGCCCTTGTCGTTGTAGGCGGTGTACTCGAAAGGCGTATTTAGCTTGCTCAGGTCTTCGCGGCCAAAGCGCGTGAGGCGAAAATTCTTGCCCGTGAGGGAGGAGCTGAACTTGAGGCTGTCGAGCTGGTTCATGTCCAGGTCGGCCAGGAGGCGGTAGGTGAGCGTGCCTTCGCCCTGGGTGCCTTCCAGCGTGCTGAACATGCCCTGGGGCAGGGCGGAGAAGAAGTCGTTGGCCTTGGTTTCGCCCGAAACGATGTTAGCCTTCACCTGCAGGCCCGCCAGCATCTCATCCGGCGACTCTACCCCATTGGCTTCGTTCATGACGCGTTGCTGCCGAGGCAGCTTGCGCACGGATACCTCCGGAAAAAACTCCATCTGGTTGAGCGTAACCTTGGTACCTTTCTCTACGGCCCCGTAGGCCTTGCCCAACGTCAGCACGTAGTCGATGCCACTGCGCGGGAAGCGCACGTCGTGGTCGGCCAGCTTGGGGTGGTTTACCACAAAGTTACGGGCCCAGGCCGTGCCCCGCACCGTCAGCTGGTCGTCGTCCAAGTCTTTGTCGGACAAGCTCACGCGCACCGTGTCAAACTGCACGCGGGCCCCGTAGCGGCGCTGCACGTAGGGCAACACCACCGGCCGACCTTCCAGGCCGTATACCTTGGCATCCAGGGCATAGTCGCCGGGCTCAATGTGGCCCTGCAGCCCGAAGGTGTTTACTACGGAGTCAATGTCGGCCGTGAGCTGCCCGGTCAGGTCGCCGTCTTCAATAGCGAAGCGCGGCATGGTGAGCGTGGCGTTGTGCTCAGGGCTGCGGTACGTTACCAGGAAGCTGCGAAAGTCGGCCTCGCCGGGCACGTTGTCGAAAGCCGTTTCCAGCAGCTGGTTTAGCAGCAGGCCGTAGTTTGCTCCCTGCGTAGTATCGCGCTTGACTGTGGGCTTCTTCTTGGCGAAGAAAAACGCGTAGTTGTTGGTTGTAGCGGTTTTCTGAGCAGTTACGCGGGCCGAGTCAATTTGCAGGTCGCTGAACACCGGACGACGCGCAAACAGGGTTTTCAGGGAGATGGAGGCGTTGATGCGCCGGGCCTGCAGGAGCGTATCCTGGCCGGTGGGCACCAGCGTCACCCCGTCGATGCGCACCGTGTTCAGGTCGGTAAAGCGGGCCGGCCCCAGCGTGAGGGTCACGGGGTACTTCTTCTCCACCTTGGCTTTCACCTCACGCAGGGCATACTGCAGCAACTCCTGGCGCTTGAGCAGAAACACGGCCAGGGCAATACCCAGCAGGGCCACTACCGCACCTACACCAATACCTATTTTTTTCTTCGTTGCTGGATTCACGCGCACAAACAGAGGGGGACAGTCGCGGCCGGGCCTTGCCAGATTCGTGCCGAACCCGCCGCCGCTCGGAACACAAAGGTAGGGAAAAGCGCCGCGTGGGCTACCCGGGCGCCAAGGCCATTGTGTACCTTTGGCGCGTCAGGTCTTTTTCGTATACGCATGTCTGCCTCAACCGATACTACCTCTTTCTCTGCTCTCACCGCCGTGTCGCCGCTGGATGGGCGCTACCGCCGCCAAACCGTGCCCCTGGCCGCCTTCTTCTCGGAGCTGGCCCTCATTCGCTACCGCGTGCTGGTGGAAGTAGAGTACTTCGTGGCCTTGTGCCAGCTGCCCCTGCCCCAGCTGGCGGAGGTATCCAAGGACATTTTCACGGACCTGCGTCAGATCTACCTCGACTTCTCGGCCGAAGACGCCGAAGCCGTGAAGGCCCACGAAAAGGTAACGAACCACGACGTGAAAGCCGTGGAGTACTTCCTGCGCGACAAGTTCACGGCCCTGGGTCTGGGCCAGTACCTGGAGTTCATTCACTTCGGCCTCACTTCCCAGGATATCAACAACACCGCCATTCCGCTCAGCCTGCAGCACGCCGTGGTGAAGGTGCTGCTGCCCGCCTACGCGCAGGTGCGCAACCAGCTGGCCAGCCGCGCTAAGGACTGGGAGGCCGTGCCCATGCTGGCTCGCACCCACGGGCAGCCCGCCTCCCCCACCCGTCTGGGCAAGGAAATTCAGGTGTTTGTGGCCCGCCTCGATGCCCAGGTGGAACTGCTGAGCCAGGTACCCTTCGCGGCCAAATTCGGGGGAGCTACCGGCAACTTCAACGCCCACCACGTGGCGTATCCGCAGGTGAACTGGCACGAGTTCGGGCAGCACTTCGTGCAGGACCGGCTGGGGCTGCACCGCTCCTTTCCTACCACCCAGATTGAGCACTACGACCACCTCGCGGCCCTCTGCGACGGAGTGAAGCGCCTCAACACCATCCTTACGGACCTGGCCCGGGACGTGTGGCAGTACATTTCCCTGGGTTATTTCCGCCAGACCATTAAGGCCGGCGAAGTGGGCTCCTCAGCCATGCCGCACAAGGTTAACCCCATCGACTTTGAAAACGCTGAGGGCAACTTGGGATTGGCCAACGCCGTGCTGGAGCACCTTTCGGCCAAGCTGCCTATCAGCCGCCTGCAGCGTGACCTGACGGACTCCACCGTGCTGCGCAACCTGGGCGTGCCCCTGGGCCACACGCTCATTGCCCTCACCGCCCTGCAGCGCGGCCTCGATAAGCTGGCCCTCGACGAGGCCGCCCTGCGCCGCGACCTGGACGACAACTGGGCCGTAGTAGCCGAAGCCGTGCAAACCATCCTGCGCCGCGAAAACTACCCCGACCCCTATAACGCCCTCAAGGCCCTCACCCGCACCGGGGGCGCCATCACCCAGCAAACCATCCGGGAATTTATCGAGACCCTGAACGTGAGCGAAGCGGTGAAGCAGGAACTGCGGGTTATTTCACCCAGCAACTACGTAGGCGTGTAGCCCTTGTTTCTTTACCATCCTGAGCACAGCGAAGGACCTTATCATGCTTTAAGAACGAGCATGGTGAGGTTCTTCGTTGCATTTAGGCATGATTACCTTCTCTGCCAACTCGCCCGTTAGCTGCCAGATTTTAGCGGCCTCGCCCATTTAGGCCTTACTAGCTCACTCTGTCCCTAGTCGGGCGGGCTCTTTATCTTCGCGCCTCTTAACCGCGCCCCATGGCCTCTCTTTCCGGTATTACCGTTCATCCCGACTGCCGCCATTTTCGCGGTGATATTCCCTGCCGCCCCAATAAGGAGCACGGCTACCAGTGCCAGGACTGCCCCGTGTACGCGCCGGTGCACCAGCGCCTGCTCATCATCAAGCTCGGGGCCATTGGGGATGTTATCCGGACTACCCCCCTGCTGCGGCGGCTGCGGCAGGAGTACCCGCAGGCCAAAATCACCTGGCTCACGCTCACGCCGGCCATCCTGCCCCAGGGCGAGATTGATGAAGTCCTGAAGCTGGATCTGGCCTCCGTACTGCACCTGCAGCAGCGGGCGTTCGACGTACTCTTCAACCTCGACAAAGACAAGGAAGCCTGCGCCCTGGCCGACTCGGTGCACGCCACGGAGAAGTTTGGCTACCGCCTGCACCCCCAGTACGGGGTGGCCTGGCCCGGCAACGACCTGGCCGCGCACAAGTACCTCACCGGCGTGTTCGACCAGCTCAGCCAGCAAAACCAGAAGCCCTACGTGCAGGAAATCTTTGAGCTGTGCGGCTACGAGTTCCGGGGCGAGGAGTACGTGTTCGACACCCACGAAGACAAGGGCTACAACTGGCGCCAGCTGCCCACGGGTAAGCCCCGCATTGGCCTGAACACCGGCTGCGGCGACCGGTGGACTACGCGCCTGTGGAGCGACGAGAAGTGGACCCAGCTGATCGGGCAGCTCCAGCAAGCCGGCTACGCCCCCGTGCTGCTGGGCGGCGAAGCCGAGGATGAGCGCAACCGCCGCCTGCAGGCCGTCACGGGCGCGGCCTACCCTGGTACCTTCCCCCTGCCCCAGTTCATCAACCTCATGTACCAGATGGACGGCATTGTGACGCAGGTGACTATGGCCATGCACATCAGCATTGCCCTGCGCAAGCCCACCATCCTGATGAACAACATCTTTAATCCTTACGAATTCGACCTATACGGCCGGGGGCAGCTGGTGCAGCCCGATAAGCAGTGCGTGTGCTTTTACCGGGGTTCCTGCCAGCTCGGCACCAGCTGCATGGAGGATTTGCCCGCTGAGAAGGTATTCGAGGCCGTGCGGGCGAGTGTGCCAAGGCAGGAACGCTGAGGCGCAGGGCGCTGGATAGCCTACTTTGCCGTTTGGAATTGACTCGACCAAGCCGATAGTCCGGCCAAAATGAAGCAGCACCTATTAACGCTGCCGGGCAACCACGGGCTTATATAATCTCGCCGTGGGCTTGCATTATTCGGCCCTTGGTGGCAAGGGCTGCTCGGTAGGGTGTAGCCTAAATCAGGTTCCTGAGGCCACTTTTTGGCAACTTTTCCCGGGCGAAGCAGCAGCAGCCCTAAACTACCCGGCAACTCCCTGGTTAGAAATGGGGTAAGCATACGGTACCGCCTTCTCGCGGAGAAGCCTATTTTTGCCGTTGTTTAGTCCCCGGTATGTTCCGTAGCCTGTTCCCTGTTCGCCGTTTGCTGGCGACGAGCTTCCTGCTCGTCTTCGTCAACGTGTTCGTAGGGCAGTGCTGGTGCGCAACGATAACCCCGGCCGCGGCCGCGCCGGTAGCCCAGGCCTCCGCGTTGCAGAAGCCCACGCACCCGGGCTGCCACGGTCACGGCAAAGCCCAGGCCCAGCAGAAGCCGGTTCAGGCCAAGCAGGCTCCCGGCCATTGCGGCTCTAAGCCCGCGAGCAAGGAAAACTGCTGCAAAAACAAGTCCGCGGCCATTCTGAAGGCGCTGACAACACCAGGTGAGAAGCAGCTGTTCTCGCCCGCCCCGGCTTTGCTCCCGGCCAGCACCGGGGTCTTTTGCCGGCCCTCTGCCGGCGCGTGGGACCGTACGCACTCAGTCGTGCTGGTGCTGCGCCGGCACCTGCCCCCCAAAATACCCGACATCCGCATCTTTATTCAGTCCCTGACGGTCTGATTGAGTTGGCGTGCCCAAGGCTCGCCCTGGCATAGCTGTGCTATGTCCGGGGCGGGCCTTGGCGTTGGTGCATGATGTCCGGCCGTTGCCCGCGCCACTTTACCTCCGTTTCCTGGCGTTACCCCGCTCCACCGCTCCGCGCCGATGGCCGGAAGGCAAAGGCTTGCCCGCCAGCCGGCCCCTGCGGCCCCAACCCACTTGGGCGGCTGCATTCGGTTTTCTTCCTTCAACCTCCCCCTTCTTTTTATGTACCGCTTTCCCCTTTCCCTGCTCGCGCTGGCCGGCCTGCTCACTATCAGCAGCTGCTCCTCCGAATCGGAATCCAGCAGCGCTGCCGACACCGTCACTACGCCCACCAACGGCCCGGCCGAAGGCACCGCCGACCACGCCGGCGGCCACACCTACGCCTGCCCCATGCACCCCGAGGTGACCAGCACCCAGGACGGCGAGACGTGCCCCAAATGCGGCATGAAGCTGGAACACAACGACGCCGTGTCCAACGGCAAAACCTACGAGATGAAGCTCGTGCCCACGCCCATGCAGGTGACGGCCGGGCAGCCCACCACGCTGGCCTTTACCCCGCGTGAAACCGGCAACGAATCGGCCCCTGTGCCGCTGGCCGTGGTGCACGAGAAGAAGATTCACCTCATCATCGTGAGCAAGGACCTGGGCCAGTTCTACCACGAGCACCCCGAGTACACCGCGGCCGGCGACTACAAAGTGCAGTACACCTTCCCGAAGGGTGGGGAGTACGTGCTGTTTCAGGACTACACGCCCACCGGTGCGGGCCACCAGTTGGGCCGCCAGCCCCTCACGGTAAAAGGCCCGGCCTACTCGCCCGTCCGGTTCAAGAATGATGATATGCAGTGGGAAAAAGACGGCTACCAGGCCACGCTTTCCTTTGACAAGGAGTTGAAAACGGGGCAGCTGCTGGGCATGAAAATCACCATCCGCAAAGACGGGCAGCCCGTCACGGACCTGGCCAACTACCTCGGCGCGCTGGGCCACGTGGTGGTCATCAGCGAGGACACGGAAAACTACCTGCACGTGCACCCCAACGAACAAGCTGATAAAGGCCCCAGCATCGGCTTCAACACCAACTTCGAGAAGCCGGGCCTCTACCGCGTGTTCCTGCAGTTCAACCACGCGGGCAAAATCCACACCGGCGACTTCACCATCAACGTGAAGGCCTAGATTTCCCACTTTCCAACATCAACCCATGAAAAAGTCCGCTTATTTCCTGGCTGCCCTCCTTTCGGGCTCCCTGCTGGTAGCTAGCTGCACCAACGACAAGGCCGCCGATTCGACGGTTACGACCACGGAAGACTCCGCAACCGATGCGGCCTCCGGCGACATGGCCGGCATGGACCACTCAGCCATGGACCACTCGGCCATGGGGCATGATACCGCGGCCCCGGCCGGCAGCTCGCCGCAGCTGGTGGCCATGAACGAGATGATGCAGAAAATGCACGCTACCAAGCCCAAAGGCAACACCGACCACGACTTCGCCCATCACATGCTGGAGCACCACCGGGGCGCGGTAGTGATGGCCGACCTCGAGCTGCGCGACGGCAAGGACGCCACCATGCGCCGGATGGCTGAGCAAATCAAAGCCGACCAGCAGCGGGAAATTGCCGCGCTGGAAGCCGCCGCCACCCGCCTCGACAACGCCCCCACCAACTACCAGCCCAACAACCCGGCCGATCCGTTCACCAGCAAGATGCAGGCCTCAATGGACGGCATGATGCGCAACCTGCCCAAAACGGTAGCCGACCCGGACATGAACTTCAACATGCTTATGACGGTGCACCACCAGAGCGCTGTGGACATGGCCCGGGCCGAGCTGGCCCACGGCAAGGACACTAAGCTCAAAGAGCTGGCGCAGCAGATGATTACTGCCCAGGAAAAGGAAATAGCCGACTTCAAAGCCTGGCACAACCAGAACGCCGACAAGATGTAAGCCCCCGGCCGGCCCCGCTGCTGGCGCGGGGCCGGCCGCCTGATTCACTCCTCGCACCCGGTTTTTTATGAAGACTTCCTCCGTTCTCGCCGCGGCCCTGCTGCTGGCCGCTCCCCTCACCGCTGCCGCCCAGCACAGCCACACGCCCGGCACGGCCGCCCACGGCCACAAAGCCGCCGGCGAAACCCACGCCCACGCTTCTCCCCACGGCGGCGTGGTGCGCACGGCCGGCCAGTACCACCTGGAGCTGGTGCAGCAGGCCGGCCAGCTGCAGGTGTATCTGCTTGATGGCAACGAGAAGACGCTGCCCGTGACCCGCGCCACCGGCACGGCCCTGCTGCTGAGTGCGGCGGGCAAAACCAGTTCCGTTAAGCTGCTGCCCACGGGCAACCACCTGGGGGCCACCGTGCCGGCCGGCTTCACGCTGCGCACGGCCATCGTGAGTGTTAAGGCCAACGGCAATTCGCTTAGCGCCCGGTTTGAAAAGCTCGAGGCAGCCGCCAAAGCCGGGAAGTCGGTTTCCGCTGCGTACGCCTGCCCGATGAGCTGCCCCGGCAGTGTCAGCGCCAAGCCCGGCAGCTGCCCGAAGTGCGGCATGGCCCTCGTGAAAAAGTCGTAGGCGGGCGCCGCTTGGGCCGCTGGCTGCGGCAACCGCGGGCAGCCCAACGGCTGGTTTTAACCTGATTGTATGAATTTCTTAAACATAAAAAGCGGAGGCTGCTGGCTGCTGACCCTGGTAATGCTGGCTCTTTGCTCCGGCGCGGCGCGGGCGCAAACGGTCATCAGCCTGGACAGCGCCGAGGCCCGGACCCTGCGCCGCCACCCCCGGCTGCGGCAGTCGGCCCAGGAGATTGAGGAGCAGCGTGCCCTTCGGCGCGGCGCGTTCGCGCCGGCCAACCCGGATTTCCTGTTTTCGGCCCCCACCGGCGAAATGTGGGCCCCGGGCGTGGTGCAGACCCTGGACCTGCCCAACGTGTACCGGCGGCAGCGGCAGGTAGCCGAGGCCGGCATCAGCCTGGCCGAGCGCAACCGTGACGTGAGCCGCGCCTCCGTGCTGCGCGATACCCGCCTGGCTTACCTGAGCCTGCAGTTTGCCGAGGCCCAGGTGCGCCAGCTCACCTACCAGGACAGCCTGTTTCGGGGACTGCGCCTGGCCACGGAGCGCCTGTTTACGGCCGGCGAAGTCACCTCTTTGCAGCGCATCAGCACCGACGCCGAGGCCCGGCAGGTAACCGTGTTGCTGCAGCAGGCCACCGCCGACCGGCAGGCGGCCCAGCGCCGGCTGGGGCTGCTGCTGGGTAGCCCCACCGAGCCGCTGGCTACCAGTACCGACTTAAGCCGTACCGGCGCGGAGCTGGCCCAGACGGCCCCGGCCCTGCTCGGCGGGCTGCCCACCAACGACAGCACTGCCCTGGCGGGCAGCCCCGCGCTGGCCGCCGCTGCCCAGAACGTGACCCTGAGCCAGTCGGGCATCAGTCTGGTGCGGGCCCGGCGTACCCCGGCCCTCACGGTGGGCTACCAGAACCAGGCGTTTGAAAACTCGGCCCTGCGCTACCGCTTTCAGTTTGGCGTTTCGCTGCCCATCTGGTTCTGGACCTACCGCTCGCAGCTGCAGGCGGCCACGGCCCGCGCCCGGGCAGCCAGCTATCAGCTGCAAACCCAGCAGCTGGAGCTGAGCACTCAGTACGCGCAGGCCCTGGCCGATACGCGCAAATTCGCCGCTTCTCTGGCCTATTACGAGCAAACCGGGCTGCCCCAGTCGCGGGCCATCATCAGCCAGTCGCAGCGCCTGTTCCGGGCCGGCGAAGCCAGCTACCTGCAGCTCATTCTGAGTCTGAACCAGGCCTTTGCCATTCAGAATACCTACCTGACCACCATCCGCGACTACCGCCAGGCGGTGGTCGAGCTGAATTACCTGCGGGGCGAATAACCGTCAACTCTCATGAAACAACTCCTGATTTTGCTGCTGAGCGTGCTGCTGGCCGGCCCGGCCCTGGCCCACGGCGGCGAAGACCACGGCGACGGGCCCAAGGCCGCCACGCCGGCGGGCGCCACCTCGTTTTCGGTGGCCGCCCTGTCCGAGCAGTTCGAGGTGCTGCTGCGCTACGAGCCGCTGGAAGGCGGCCAGCCCGCCGACCTGCGCCTGTTCCTCTCCGATTACGCCACCAACGCCCCCATCCGAGGCGCGAAACTCACGCTCACCAACCCGGAAGATGCCGCACTGAAATGGGCCGTAACCGAGCAGGAACCCGGCATCTACCTGGTCGAAGGGGAGTTTCCGGCCAACAAACCCTACAGCTTCGCCCTCAACATCGTGGCCGGGGAGCGGGCCGACCTGGTGCTGCTCGAAGGCATCCGCGTGGGGGAAAAGCTGCCCGTGGCCGAGGCGCCACCCGCTGCCGCCGGACTCTTTTCGTCCTGGCAAACCATTGCCGCCCTGCTCGGGGCCTTCGGGCTGGGCATTGGCCTGACGGTTCTGCTGCTGCGCCGCCGCCCGGCTGCGCCCATTTCCACCTCCACTTCCGCTACCCATGAAAACCACGCCTAAACTTTTGGCCGCCACGGCCGCTGCCGCACTGGTGCTGGCCGTGCTGCTGCCCCCACCCGGCCGGGTGCAGGCCCACGGCGGCGAAGACCACGGCGGCGAGGCCAAAGCCAGCACCGGCGTGGCCCTCACCGACGAAGTGCTGCTGCCCAAGGAAAGCCAGTTTCTGTTCGAGGTGCGTACCCAGCTGGCGGGTTACTCCACCACCTACAGCCGGGCTACGCTCTACGGCACGGTGTCGGCCGCGGCCGGGGGCGAGGGCCGGGTGGTGGTGCCCCAGACCGGGCGCATCGTCAGCCTGAGCGCACGGGTGGGCCAGCCGGTGCGGGCCGGGCAGACGCTGGCCGTCATCGAGCAAACCCTGGACGCCACCCAGCAAATCGGCCTCAGCACCGAGCGCGCCAACGCCCAGGCCGAACTGCGGGCCGCCCAGCAGGACTACGCCCGCTTGCAGAGCATCGCCGATATTGCCGCCCGCAAGGATGTGGTAGCCGCCGAGCTGCGCCTGCGCCAGGCCCGCCAGAATGCAGCCATCTACAACGGGCAGGCCCGGCAGCGGCGCGTGAGCATCACGGCGCCCGTGAGCGGCACCGTGGATGTGTTCAACTTGGCCGTGGGCCAGCAGGTCAATCAGGGCGAGGAGCTGCTGCGGGTTATCAACCCCGGCAAGCTGCGCGTGGAAGCCCAGGTGTTTGCCCAGGATCTGGCCAACGTCACGCCCGGCACGCAGTTTCGGGTGGAAGGCCTGCAGGGGCAGGTGGGCGTGCCGGCCCGGCTGGTGGTGTTCAGCAACGTAGTGAACCCCGTGAACCAGGCCCGGCAGCTAGTGCTGGAGCTGGACGATGCCGCCGGCAGCCCCTACCGCGCCGGCCAGGCCGTGAACGTGCAGGTGGTGGGCCCGGCCGGCGGCGGCCGGCCCCAGCTGGTGGTGCCCACCTCGGCCATTACCGACCTCAATGGCAAGCCCGTGGTGTTCGTGCACACCGAACCCGAGCGGTTCAAGATTCGCTACGTGCAGCCGGGGGCCGTGAATGGCCAGCAAACCGTGCTGGCCGAGGGCCAGGTCAACGAAAATGACCGGGTGGTCACCCAAGGCACCTACCAGCTCAAATCCATTTACCTGAACCAATGAGCTTTTTTCTGACCGGCACCTAACCGCCAGTGGCTGTCAGCCCAGCTAATGACTGCTTTGAACAGAAGCTAACAGCCAACAGCTGTCAGCTAGTAGCTTAAAAAATATGCTCGATAAGATAATTCGCTTTGCTCTGCAGAACCGGCTGCTGATGCTGGCCTTCGCCGTGGGCCTCCTCATGGCGGGTACTTACACCGCTAGCCAGCTGCCGGTGGATGTGCTGCCCGACCTGGACCGGCCCCGGGTAACCGTGTTTCTGGAAGCGCCCGGCATGGCCCCCGAGGAAGTGGAGGCCCTGGTGACGCTGCCCGTGGAAACGGCCCTGAACGGGGCCACCGGCGTGTCGGCGGTGCGCTCCAACTCGGCCATCGGGCTGGGTATGGTGTTCGTGGAGTTCGACTACGGCACCGACATCTTCACGGCCCGCCAGATTGTGAGCGAGAAGCTGCAGACTACCGGCGAGCAGCTGCCGCAGGGCATTACGCCGGTGCTGGGGCCTATTTCCTCGGTGATGGGCCAGATCATGCTGGTGGGGCTGTCTACATCAAGTAAAAATGACTCGTTGTCCGCTGGCAATTTACCGGAAGCTAACAGCCAGCCGCTAACCGCTAACCGCTCAAAAACAAGCGCCGCCGACTTGCGTACCCTGGCCAACTACACCGTGCGCCAGCGCCTGCTGTCCATTCCGGGCGTGGCCCAGGTAATTCCCATCGGCGGCGACAACCTGCAGTACCAGGTGCTGCTGGACATGCCTCGCTTGAACGCCACCGGCCTCACCGTCAATCAGGTGGAAGACGCGTTGCGGCAGTCCAACCTAAACACTACCGGCAACTTCTTCGACCGCAACGGCTCGGAAGTGCTCATCCGCAACCTAGGCCGCCTGCGCTCGGTGCAGGACATTGAGAACATCATTGTCGGTTACCGAGCGCAGTCGCCCATAAGGGTGGCCGACGTGGCCCGGGTGGAGTTCGGGGCCCGCTTCAAGCGCGGCGACGGCAGCGTAAACGGCCGGCCGGCCGTAATTCTGAGCATCGAGAAGCAGCCCGGCGCCGCCACCGTGGGCCTGACCGAAGCCGTGGAAAAAGCCCTGGTCGAGCTTCAGCCCTCCTTGCCCAAAGACGTGCAGGTGAACACCCGTTTGTTTAAGCAGGCGGAGTTCATTGAGTCCTCCATCAGCAACGTGGAGGAAGCCCTGCGCGACGGGGCCATTCTGGTGGTCATCGTGCTGTTTGCCTTCCTGCTGAACGTGCGCACCACGTTTATCTCCCTGGTGGCCATTCCGCTGTCGTTGCTGGTGACGGCCCTGGTGTTTCGCCTGGCCGGTATCAGCATCAACACCATGACGCTGGGCGGGCTGGCCATTGCCATCGGCGAGCTGGTCGACGACGCCATCGTGGACGTGGAAAACGTGTACCGCCGCCTGCGCGAAAACCAGCAGCGGCCCAACCCGCAGCCGGTGCTGCGCGTCATCTACGCGGCCTCGTCGGAGGTGCGCAACTCCATCGTGTACGCCACTATTATTGTGGTACTGGTGTTTTTGCCGCTGTTTGCCCTTGAGGGCATGGAAGGCCGCATTTTCGCGCCCCTGGGCATTGCCTACATCACCAGCATCGTGGCCTCGCTGTTCGTCTCGCTGACCGTGACGCCGGTGCTCTGCTACTACCTGCTGCCCCGCATGAAGCAGATGGGCCACCCCGAAACCGATGGCCCCCTGGTGCGCTGGCTCAAAAAGAAGGATACCCGCCTGCTCACCTGGGGCCTGCAGCATCCCCGGCTGGTACTCACTTCCACGGCCCTGTTGTTTGTGATGGCCGCCACGATGGTCCCCTTCTTCGGCACGGAGTTTCTGCCGCCTTTCAACGAAGGCTCCCTGACGGTGAACTTCTCGGCCCCGGCCGGCACCTCCCTCACCGAAAGCAACCGCCTGGGCACGCTGGGCGAGCAGCAGATGCTCCGGATTCCGGAAGTGGCCTACACCGCCCGCCGCACCGGCCGCGCCGAGCTGGACGAGCACGCCGAATCGGTGAACAATTCGGAAATCGAAGTGGCCTTCAAGACCGAGGAGGAGCTGGAGAAAGAAGGCCGGACCATGCGCAGCCGCGACGAAATCCTGGCCGACATGCGCCAGAAGCTCAGCCTGATTACGGGCGTGAACGTGAACATCGGCCAGCCCATTTCCCACCGCCTTGACCACCTGCTCTCGGGCGTGCGGGCCCAGGTGGCCATCAAGGTGTTCGGCAACGATTTGCTGGAGCTGCGCCGCTACGCGGGCGAGGTGCGCGATGCTGCCGCCGCCGTGCCGGGCGTGGTGGACCTGCAGGTGGAAAAGCAGGTGCAGATTCCGCAGCTGCTCATCCGGCCCCGCGACGAGGCCCTGCGCTCCTACGGCATGGGCCGGGGTGAGGTGGTGCGCGACCTGGAAACTCTGTTTCAGGGGGCCGTGGTGTCGCAGATGCTCGATGGCCAGAAGCGCTTCGATTTGGTGGTGAAGCTGCCCGAGGCCCAGCGCAACAACCTAGAAGCCATTCGGCAGACCCGCATCGAAACGCCCACCGGGGCCCTGATTCCGGTGAGCCAGGTGGCCGACGTGGTATATGAGCCCGGCCCCAACACCGTCAACCACGAAAACACCCAGCGCCGCATCATCCTCTCCCTGAACGTGGCCGAGCGGGATCTGGGCTCCACGGTGCAGGAAATTCAGGCCAAAGTCAGCCAGCAGGTCAAGCTGCCGCCGGGCTACTACCTCACCTACGGCGGGCAGTTCGAAAGCCAGCAGTCGGCCTCGCGGAAGATTCTGTGGCTGAGCTTGTTTTCCCTGGCCGGTATCTTCCTGGTGCTGTTCTCCCACTTCAAATCCTGGCTGATGGTGGGGCAGATTATGCTCAACATTCCGCTGGCCCTGATTGGCTCGGTGGTGGCGGTGCTGCTCACGGGCGGGACGTTCAGCATTGCCTCCCTGGTGGGCTTCATCACCCTCACCGGTATTGCCTCCCGCAACGGCATCATGATGATTTCGCACTACATCCACCTGGTGGAGCATGAGGGCGAGAAGTTCGGCCTCCCGATGATTATCCGTGGCTCCCTGGAGCGCCTGGTGCCGGTGCTGATGACGGCCCTGGTGGCGGCCCTGGCCCTGGTGCCGCTCACGCTGGCCCAGGACGCACCGGGCAAGGAAATCCTGTATCCGGTGGCCACCGTTATCCTTGGCGGGCTGCTTTCGTCCACTTTCCTCGATATCATCGTAACGCCGGTGGTGTTCTGGCTGGTGGGCGAAAAGGCGCTAACCCAATACTTCGCCTCCCACCAGGAAACGGGCCTCGATGACCACCCGCAGGAGCTCGACGCGCCACTGCTCACCCCGCCATCGGATCTGAACCCGGTGCCGCCCACCCAGTAGATTGTACCAGACAAGCGGCCCCTGGGCTTTGGCCTATCCCGGACGGCTCATTCAGTGCCTGGGCGAGGCGACATATACTACAGGCGGGGCCAGGGTTTATATTTTCCCCGGGCGGGATATTTTGTTTGCTGTCTGCGCACGAACCTCCTGTTTTATCCCGCTACCTCCTTTAGTGCCTTCACCATCTCGCTCCAGGAGAAATCTTTTTTGCGGGCCCACACGCCGGCCGTGAGTTCTTCTTCGCGCTGATGCTCGTAGAAATCGACCAAGGCATCGGCAATGGCCTGGGGCGTGGGGGGCACCACATAGCCCACTTCGCCGTTCGGAATCAGCTCGGCCAGGCCGCCCACGTCAGTTACCAGCATGGGGCGGCTGAAGTGATAGGCAATCTGCGAAACGCCGCTCTGGGTGGCATTTTTGTAGGGCTGCACCACGATGTCGGCGGCACAGAAATAGTCGGCCACTTTTTCGTTGGGAATAAAGTCGGTGGCGCGGACGAGGCGGTTTTCCAGGTTGTACCGCCGGATGATTTCCTCGTAGGGCGCGGCGTCTTCGTAGTACTCGCCGGCTATAATCAGCTTGACGGGCAATTCCGCTAGTCGAACATCGGCAAAGGCTTCCAGTAGAATATCCAACCCTTTATAGGCGCGGATAAAGCCGAAAAACAGCAGGTACCCGAACTGCGGATCGAGGCCCAGGGCGCTAAGTGCGGCTGGTTTGGGCTTAATAGGGCCGAAGTTGTCGTAGAGCGGGTGCGGGCGGTAGAGGGCCGGCTGCTTGAAGTGCAGACGGCGCAGGTCAGCCAGCACGGCGCGGCTCATCGTCACGAAACCATGACAAGCCGAGAGGAAATAGCGCGTGAGCGGCCGGTCGCCGGGGCGCTTTTCGTGGGGGATGACGTTGTCGGTAATGGCGACCACGCGGGTGTGGCCATTGCGACGGATGCGCCGGGCAATAAACCCCAGCGCGGGGCCCATAAACGGCAGCCAGAACCGGAATATCACCAGATCGGGCTTCTGGCGGCGCAGCTTCTCCCCTACTGACCACCAACTCAGCGGATTCACGGAGTTGATGCTCACATCAATGGCGAGGTCAGCGGGGCCGGGCTCGGTGCTGAACTGGGTCTGGCCGGGGAACAGGAAATTGGGGTACTGCAGCGAAAACGTCACCAGTCGCACGTCGTCGCCGGCTTCGCGGAAAGCGCGGGCCAGCCGCTCGTTGTACGTGGCCAGCCCGCCCCGCAGCGGGTACGCCGGCCCGATAATGACGACGTTCATAGGAAATGTATTGTGTGCCTATCGCCTACTACAGCCTGTCATCCTGAGCGGAGCGAAGGACCTCATCACGCTAGGACAAACTGCTCAATCGTGACAAGGTCCTTCGCTCCGCTCAGGATGACAACCGGTGGCTATTAACTCAAATTTAGCTTTTCCCGAATCAGGTACTGGTTTTTGCGGGAGCCGCTCAAGGACACCATTTCGGCCAGGAAGCCCGCGACAAATACCTGCACGCCGACAATCACGGCCACCAGCGCCAGGAAAAACAGCGGCTGGTCAGTCACGCTTCGGGCTTTCAAGTTGTGAGCCGCTAAGTACAGTTTCTCCCCAACCAGCCAGAGCGTGATGAGCATACCCACCAAAAAGGAAAGCGTGCCGACCGTGCCGAAAAAGTGCATGGGGCGCTTGCGGAAGCGGCTCACGAAGGTGATGCTCAGCAGATCCAGAAAGCCGTACACGAAGCGCTCCAGCCCGAACTTGGTGGTACCGTACTTACGCTCCTGGTGCTGCACTACTTTCTCGCCAATCTTGCGGAAGCCGGCCCACTTGGCTATGACGGGAATGTAACGGTGCATCTCCCCGTACACTTCCACGGCCTTCACCACGCGGTGGTTATAGGCTTTCAGGCCGCAGTTGAAATCGTGCAGCTGAATGCCCGACAGCCAGCGCGTGACACCGTTGAAGAGTTTGGTAGGAATGGTTTTACTGATGGGGTCGAAGCGCTTTTTCTTCCAGCCGCTCACCAGGTCGTAGCCGTCCTGGGTGATCATGCGGTAGAGTTCGGGCAACTCTTCGGGCGAGTCCTGCAGGTCCGCATCCATGGTGCATACCACCCGGCCCTGCGCCGCCCGGAAGCCCGTGTCCAACGCCGCCGACTTGCCGTAGTTGCGGTTGAAGCGGATGCCGCGCAGATGCACGTCGTCCTGAGCGAGGTCTTCAATTACCTCCCAGGAGTCATCCGTGGAGCCGTCGTCAATCAGTAGCACCTCGTAGGTGAGGCCGTGTTGGGTGAGCACACGGTGAATCCAGCGCGTGAGTTCCGGCAACGACTCGGCTTCGTTGAGCAGTGGAATAACGATGGACAACTCAACGGGAAAATGCTGCGGCAAACGCTTACTACTCAAACTGTGGGCGATTATGCTTGGTAATGGCGGAAATGATAAGGGACAGTAGGAAGGCGAAGAATGCCGTGGCCAGAATTCCCCATACAATGCTCAGAGGGCCAGTGGGCATCATTTTAGCCGTCCACTGCATAGCTGTTTCAACTTGCTCGTCGCTCATGTTGCCATCGGCTTCTAGCTTAGCCCGGGCAATGTCCAGCGCCTTTTGGGTGTAGCCGGAGTCAATGAAATTGACATAGACATAACGAAATATTCCGCTCAGAGCGCCTATCACGGCTCCCGCAACGGTGGCTATGCCAAGCCCTTGCCCATAACTCATAAAACCGCCGTTATGCTGCTTGTAGTAGCGGTGTGCCATCACGATACCACCGATTAGAATAGCAAACGTCACAAAGCCCAGTGCGGCCTGCTGCTCTAGGCCAGTGGCCATTAGCACGAAAGAATAGATAACCGTGACCAGACCCGTAATCAGACCATAGCGGATACCGGCATTGACGGGCGTGACGAGCGTAGTTGTGTTTTCCATGTGGTTGTGAAGGTAAAAGTGAGTGCGAGCCTAAAGGAACAAAATCCTATCTTATTTCCGTAGAAATATCCCACCCGGAATACCAACGACAAACCCCAGCAGTATCTTTTTCAGAAATTCATCCTGCGCAAAGGCTTGTGGCGTACGGGCCAGGTTGCGCAATGTAGCCTCATACTGCTGCAGCCCATTCGATTCTTTGGCATAGAGGGGCTTGGCAGCAGCCAGCATTTTATGGGCCTCGGCCAAGTGCTGCTCTATTAAGCCCGGACCGGCACTCTGGGCAAACAAATACAACCCCGTAGCAGCTACGGCCGCTGCCAGCAGGGTAGTCAACAGCCCCACGCCAACCGCCTTCAGCAGGCCCGGTCCGTTGGCGTACTGCCGGCGCAACAGCAGCTGACTAACAATTGCCGCCAGCGGCGGAAAAAAGTCGGACAGGGTGCGCTTGGGGCCATATGGGTTGTTTCCGGTTTTATACAGAAACAATACCCAGCAGATGCACAAAACACCCGTAATAACGCCGCAGACAGCGGCAACGCGCAGTACAGGACGGGAGGAAACAGCAGTGGACTCCAAACTAGCTACAGCATGATAAGGCGGCAAGATACGAGTACTTCCGCAGCTAACCCGCAGTTACAGGCGCCACCGCTGGGCTTCGGGTTCCGCCAAAACGTAACAGGAGTACCTCGGCGAGTAAGCACAACAAAGCCACTGCCACGCAATATTTCCAAAGTGGGGTACCTACCCGCTCAGCGCGGTAGCGCGCCGCAATAGAAGTGCCTTCACTGGCTTCGTACACGTGGATATTTGGCTTGCCTGCCCACATCTGGCGTAGCTCTGGTGCGGAGTAGTGGGCCAACTCTGATTCCTTCTTATCCACGTTGAAAGCCAACGTAGCTATTTTTCGGCCCGCCCGCTCCAAGGTGTAGAAGCCGGGCTCACGCATACCGGGGGGCACTTCCAGCCGCAGGTCGCCCGCCAAGCTGCGCTGCGTGGGAATAAGCGTAAGACTGTCTTTCACCAGCTTTACCACTTGCTCACCATCCCCACTGCCCGCCGCGCCTGGTATGGTAATCAGTCCTTGATTTAATCGATACGCCGGCAGTTCCGTGCTCTTGTAGCTCTGCATGGCCAGGCGGTACATCACCGGCACAAATAACGGGTGGCTGGTGAAGTTGGAATACTCACCCGTAAACGGAGCCGAGAATACGTAAACCATTCCTCTGCCACTCCTGAAACCTGATAAGTACCCTTCCCCATCTCGCAGGCGCAGAATATCCGTGGTAGACCGCGCCCAATGAACAACCGGCGCAACAGTAGGCATCGTAACCTGCCGTTGTTGCGCGCCGAATACGTCCCGAAAAAACGTGTTTTGGCGGTTCGGCAACGCCACTTCTTTTCGCTGGGGAAGGCGCCCTGCCTGAGGCTGCTCCCAGGTAACTGGCCCTACGCCTAGCTCCTGGAACAACTCGGCGTAGGAGCCCTGTACCTCCACAGCAGCCGAGGGTACAATGACTACTGAACCACCGCGCTGTACGACCTGCTTTAATTGCTCGCGCAGCTGCGGATCTATTCTTGGCAGCTCCTGGACTAACACTAGCTGCGCAGCTGCCAGCCCTTCTGTAGCTTTTCCTCCTACACGGTGCGAGTAAGCAAAAAGCGCTTCGTTACTGTACAGGCGCTGCGTAGCAGGCAGGTCGCGACTGGTTATATCGACAACGGGAATCTGGGGGGAAGGAGTCAAAGTAAAGTAAAAGGTATTGTCAAATGTCACGGGGTAATCCTCTACCTCTACCCGACATAAATGGGCCCGCGTACCGGTTACCTGCACGCGCGCTGTCACAGTCTCCTGGCCGTTGGCAGGCACAGGAACCCGAAATGCGGCTGCCTGCCGGTTGTCAAGCAGCAACTTTACCTGGGTGTTTTCAGCCGCCATATTGCCGCCGTTGCGTAGCCTGATGCGCAACGTCATATCAGTGCCGCTCCGAATGAAGGCGTCATCAAGCCATACACTGTCTACATAGATATTATGAGTACTGGCCCCAGCTACGGGTATCAGGAATACCTGCGTTGCGCTATCTATATTTTGTAATTGCTCCCGGCTGTAGTCATTCTTCTGAAAGTCAGAAAAAATGAATAGCTGCTGATTGGTAGTCCCTCCGTCCTGCACCAACGCCGATGCTACTGACCGACTGCTTCCGGTGAGTTGCAACTGATCTACTGCACTCCGGAAAGCAGTGCCAGAAACAGAGTACCTTGAGGAGTTTAGCAACTGAAAGCGGGCTGCAGTGGGATAAGCCGTCGGCAGTTGGCGCGCTTCCTCTACGCCTTTTTCGAAAGCGGTTTGTGCATCAGCCGGCCCCGCCTGCATACTTGGCGTTGTATCTACTACTACTCGGATTGCTTCATTCGGCAGTATCGTCGTCAGCGGAGCCGGGATAAAAGGCTGAGCAAACAAAAGCACCAAGCTGCCAATAAGCCCTATCCGGGTAAACAGCACGAGCAGGTGTTTCACCTTGCGCTGCCGGGCCGTGACCAATTTTACTTCACGGAGAAACTCAACGTTGGTAAATGCTACCCGCTTGGGTTGCCGGAGTTCAAACAAGTGTAAAGCAATCGGCAGTACTACTGCAAGCAAGCCCCACAAAAACCATGGATAAGTAAATGCCATCATCTGCTAAAGTACAATGAATGATAGACACAATTATTGAAGCTGAGCCGCATCAACGCCTAGGATAGAATCAACCCACGAAATACGCATAACTATCACCCAAAAGCAGATTCATACGAGTCATACTACGGGCTCAGATGCCAAGGCTATTGGGGACTCTAAGGCCCCTAGGGCCCATGGGGGCTTTAAACGGCGACACCCCCCGCGGGGCGGGCCACCTGACGATCAGGTGGGTGTCCGCACGCGGGGGGTGTTGCTCGAAAAAACCAGAAGGTTGGCGGCGACCTACTCTCCCGCCGGTGAAGGCAGTACCATGGGCGCAACGGGGCTTAACGACTCTGTTCGGAATGGGAAGAGGTGAACACCCGTGCTAAAGCCACCATTTCAGGTGCGCAGGACTAGCACAGTCCTGGCGATAACGTTGACGCAGTGAACGGGTAAGAAAGGGAAAACGGTGAGCTTCATCGACAGAAGCGTTCGAGTCATTAGTACACCTCGGCTGTGGTATTTCGACCTCTACACCTAGTGCCTATCAACGTGGTCATCTTCCACGACTCTTATTAAACGGATATCTCATCTTCAGGTGAGTTTCGCACTTAGATGCTTTCAGCGCTTATCTCATCCCAGCGTCGCTACCCGGCGCTGCAACTGGCGTCACAACCGGTGCACGAGCGGCTGGTCCAACTCGGTCCTCTCGTACTAAAGTCAGGTCCTGTCAAATATCCAACGCCCACCACAGATAGGGACCGAACTGTCTCACGACGTTCTGAACCCAGCTCGCGTGCCACTTTAATCGGCGAACAGCCGAACCCTTGGGACCTTCTCCAGCCCCAGGACGTGACGAGCCGACATCGAGGCGCCAAACCTCCCCGTCGATATGAGCTCTTGGGGGAGATCAGCCTGTTATCCCCGGCGTACCTTTTATCCTTTGAGCGATGGCCCTTCCATGCGGAACCACCGGATCACTATATCCGTCTTTCGACCCTGCTCGGCTTGTAGGCCTCACAGTCAAGCCCGCTTCTGCTATTGCGCTCTGCGTACGGTTACCAAGCGTACTGAGCGGACCTTTGAAAGCCTCCGATACTTTTTTGGAGGCGACCACCCCAGTCAAACTACCCACCAGACACGGTCTCCGTTTCCGGATTAGGCGCCAAGCAACACAAGGGTGGTATTTCAACGTTGACTCCACGATACCTGGCGGCACCGCTTCATAGTCTCCCACCTATCCTACACATGTGTTACCCAGCGTCAATGTCAAGCTATAGTAAAGGTGCACGGGGTCTTTCCGTCCCGTGGCGGGTACTCGGCATCTTCACCGAGACTACAATTTCACCGAGCTCACGGCTGAGACAGCGCCCAGATCGTTACACCATTCGTGCAGGTCGGAACTTACCCGACAAGGAATTTCGCTACCTTAGGACCGTTATAGTTACGGCCGCCGTTTACCGGGGCTTCGATTCAAACCTTCGCCTTGCGACTAAGTTCCCCTCTTAACCTTCCGGCACCGGGCAGGTGTCAGGCCTTATACGTCCGCTTGCGCGTTTGCAAAGCCATGTGTTTTTGTTAAACAGTCGCCTGGGCCTTTTCACTGCGGCTTCTTGCATTGCTGCAAGGAAGCGTCCCTTCTCCCGAAGTTACAGGACCATTTTGCCGAGTTCCTTGGCCGTGATTCACTCGAGCGCCTCAGGATACTCTCCTTGACTACCTGTGTCGGTTTGCGGTACGGGTTATTCAGCAGTAAACGCTTAGCAGGTTTTCTTGGCAGTCTGATTAGGATGACTATCCCCGTGGCCGAAGCCGTAGGGTACTATCGTGGTTCGGCAAGATGGGCGTACTTAACTACCCTTCCTATACCTACGCACTTTAACGGGCACTTCCGTCCGCCCGCGCATCTTTCACTTCTGCGTCACTGCATCACTCCACTGAATAAGTGCTGGAATATCAACCAGCTGTCCATCGGGTCGCGCCCTTCGGCTGCCCCTTAGGTCCCGACTAACCCTGCTCCGATTAGCGTTGAGCAGGAAACCTTAGTCTATCGGCGGGCAGGTTTCTCACCTGCCTTATCGTTACTCATGCCTACATTTGCTTTTCCAGCCGCTCCAGCACCCCTGACAGGATACCTTCACCGCTGCTGGAATGCTCCCCTACCACTTGCACATAGTGCAAATCCATCGCTTCGGTACCGGACTTGATGCCCGCGTATTATCGATGCCCTGTCGCTCGACCAGTGAGCTGTTACGCACTCTTTAAATGCATGGCTGCTTCCAAGCCAACATCCTGGCTGTCAAGGCAACTGGACCTCCTTTGTTCAACTTAGTCCGAATTTAGGGACCTTAGCGGATGGTCTGGGTTCTTTCCCTCTCGGCCTGGGACCTTAGCACCCCAAGCCTCACTGCCGGCTATATCAACGGGCATTCGGAGTTCGTCAGGATTCGGTAGGCTGTGACACCCCCTAGTCCTATCGGTAGCTCTACCTCCCGCTGACTCCACGCCGACGCTGTACCTAAATACATTTCGGGGAGTACGAGCTATTTCTCAGTTTGATTGGCCTTTCACCCCTACCCTCAAGTCATCCAAATCCTTTTCAACGGAAACTGGTTCGGTCCTCCAGTTGGTGTTACCCAACCTTCAACCTGCTCAAGGGTAGATCACAAAGTTTCGCGTCTACCCCCTCTGACTCTGCGCCCTATTCAGACTCGCTTTCGCTGCGGCTCCGTGCATCTATACACTTAACCTTGCCAGAGAGGAGTAACTCGTAGGCTCATTATGCAAAAGGCACGCTATCAGGGCACAAAACCCCTCTAACTGCTTGTAAGCACACGGTTTCAGGTTCTTTTCACTCCGGTATTCCCGGTTCTTTTCACCTTTCCCTCACGGTACTAGTTCACTATCGGTCTCTCAGGAGTATGTAGCCTTAGCGGATGGTGCCGCTGGATTCAGACGGGGTTTCTCCGGCCCCGCCCTACTCAGGAATCCTCTACCGTGATCTACAAGGTCGCTTACCGGACTCTCACCGTCTGTGGTTGGCTTTCCCATGCCATTCAGCTAATGTAAATCAATCAGATGTTGAGGTCCTACAACCCCGGACTGGCCGTAACCAACCCGGTTTGGGCTCCTCCCCGTTCGCTCGCCACTACTTGGGGAATCATATGTTATTTTCTGTTCCTCCGGGTACTTAGATGTTTCAGTTCCCCGGGTTTGCCCTTGGTAGCAAATGCTACGAAGTCTCTACTCTTCAAGTAGAGGGGTTGCCCCATTCGGAAATGCCAGGATCACCTTATATGTGCTAATCCCCTGGCCTTATCGCAGCTTATCACGTCCTTCATCGCCTCTGAGAGCCTAGGCATCCCCCGTGTGCCCTTGCTTACTTCTTGTAGCTCCAACCCGAAGGCTGGAGGGCTCGGGTGATACACAAGGTGTATCACTCTTTGTTTTCTTTCTTACTCGTTACACTACGTCAAAGAACATTTGTCTTCCTGTTGAAGACAATGCGGAATGTGAAGGATGAGCTTCACATTCCTTATACTATGTATTCTCACCCAAACGACCCGATTGGCCAGTTTGTGAATGGTGGAGAATAACGGATTCGAACCGTTGACCCCCTGCGTGCAAGGCAGGTGCTCTAGCCAGCTGAGCTAATCCCCCGTTCTGCTCTAGTCCACACGGCAACCCCGCTGTGACCAGTGGGCCTGCCTGGACTCGAACCAGGGACCTCTACATTATCAGTGTAGCGCTCTAACCACCTGAGCTACAAGCCCGGGTCTTCGAGTGACACCGCCAACGGTAGTGCCTCGAATCCGAATCAATATCTTGAATGAAGGGATTGACAAATCCAGGTTACAAAACCAAAGTGTACTTATTAGCGAACATTCCACGTCAACGAGTCGAACCGCTCCAGAAAGGAGGTGATCCAGCCGCACCTTCCGGTACGGCTACCTTGTTACGACTTAGCCCCAGTTACTTGTTCTACCCTAACTGGCTTCTGTGACGAGCACCAGCTTCAGGTCTACCAAACTTCCATGGCTTGACGGGCGGTGTGTACAAGGCCCGGGAACGTATTCACCGCGTCATTGCTGATACGCGATTACTAGTGATTCCAGCTTCACGGAGTCGAGTTGCAGACTCCGATCCGAACTGAGAACGGCTTTGTGAGATTGGCATCACATCACTGTGTAGCGACCCTCTGTACCGTCCATTGTAGCACGTGTGTAGCCCTAGGCGTAAGGGCCATGATGACCTGACGTCGTCCCCGCCTTCCTCACTGCTTGCGCAGGCAGTCTGTCTAGAGTCCCCGGCATAATCCGCTGGCAACTAAACATAGGGGTTGCGCTCGTTGCGGGACTTAACCCAACACCTCACGGCACGAGCTGACGACGGCCATGCAGCACCTTGCTTTGTGTCCCGAAGGAAAGGTTCATCTCTGAACCGGTCACGCGCATTCTAGCCTAGGTAAGGTTCCTCGCGTATCATCGAATTAAACCACATGCTCCACCACTTGTGCGGGCCCCCGTCAATTCCTTTGAGTTTCACTCTTGCGAGCGTACTCCCCAGGTGGGATACTTACCGCTTTCGCTAAGCCAGCAACAGTGTATCGCTGCCAGCGAGTATCCATCGTTTACGGCGTGGACTACCAGGGTATCTAATCCTGTTCGCTCCCCACGCTTTCGTGCCTCAGTGTCAGTACCAGCCTAGTCAGCTGCCTACGCAATCGGGGTTCTAGAAGGTATCTATGCATTTCACCGCTACACCTTCTATTCCGCCAACCTCGTCTGGACTCAAGCCCGCCAGTATCCAGGGCAGTTCTCTTGTTGAGCAAGAGGCTTTCACCCCGGACTTAACGGGCCACCTACGCACCCTTTAAACCCAATAAATCCGGACAACGCTTGCACCCTCCGTATTACCGCGGCTGCTGGCACGGAGTTAGCCGGTGCTTATTCCTCAGGTACCGTCAGTTTAGGACGCATCCTCTTTTTCTTCCCTGAGAAAAGCCGTTTACAACCCAGAAGGCCTTCATCCGGCACGCGGCATGGCTGGGTCAGGCTCTCGCCCATTGCCCAATATTCCCTACTGCTGCCTCCCGTAGGAGTCTGGCCCGTATCTCAGTGCCAGTGTGGGGGATCACCCTCTCAGGTCCCCTAAGCATCGTCGCCTTGGTGGGCCGTTACCCCGCCAACTAGCTAATGCTACGCAACCCCATCTGAATCCAATAAATCTTTACCAAAAAAGCGATGCCGCTCTCGTGGCTTATGCGGTATTAATCCGCCTTTCGGCGGGCTATCCCCCAGATCCAGGCAGGTTGGTTACGCGTTACGCACCCGTGCGCCACTAACGGTATTGCTACCGTCCGTTCGACTTGCATGTATTAGGCCTGCCGCTAGCGTTCATCCTGAGCCAGGATCAAACTCTCCATTGTATAAATTTCTACACCCTAGCGAACTAGGGCTGATGTCAAGTGCTGATCCGACTCGTATGTTTGACGTGTCTGTTCGTTCTGTTACGCTTGGTCTTGCTGCTGCTGTAGTCGCCTACAACAGCCTCACCCAAATTTGTCAATTCCAGTCATTCAAAGAACGTCCGTCCTTCCCTGTTGGAAGAACCTGGTGGGCTAGTTAGCCCGGGTACTGTGCCCCTTCCGGTCGAAGCGGGCTGCAAAGGTAAGAACCTTTTTGCTTTCTGCAAGGCTCCCGAAGAAAAAAAGTTTTTCGTTCGACAAGCACTTGTGACGAGCAATTCCCCCTTCCGGTTGAAGCGGGCTGCAAAGGTAACAACACCTCAGCGCCTTTTGCAAGTTTCCACAAAAATAAATTTTTGTGTTATTCTCACTTCGTTCCGCCGCGCGATTCGCGTTGGGAGGACAAAGGTACGAAACCCGCAACCGCTTTTGCAACCCCGTTGGCAAACTTTTTTTTCAGCGACTGGCTAAACCCAGTGCCTGAAAGCAGTAGCTCCTATATAGGACTATTTCTGCGTTTGCCGGAAGATCCTCCCTACCGCGTTCCGGTTTGGGAGTGCAAAAGTGGGGCTTCCTTTTTGCTTTTCCAAACTCACGCAAAGATTTATTGAGCTCTGTGTTGAAGAAATCAACCCTTAGCGCTAGAAGAGCTCTGGTGGTTAACTACTTATTACTGATACAAAGTTCACAACCTAAACAAAAAATCACTCCATGTAAACCGACATGTCTTACCGGTGCGTGCTTGAGGGCTGTTGCTTTGCCACATCAAACAAAACGAGCGAGGACTCTAGCGCCTCGCTCGTTTTGTTTGGCATTTACTATTTAGCCTCTATGCAGTGTACTCACGCGGTCAGGGCCTACGCTAACTATGCGGATGGGCACCTGCAAGTGCTCCTCAAGAAACTCAAGGTAGGTTTGCAACTCCTGGGGTAGCTTAGCAGGGTCGGTAATAGCAGGTAATGAGGTCCGCCAACCAGCCATGGTCTTGTAAACAGGCGTCATGGTTTGTAAGGTGGCGTAGTCAGGTAGCTGGTCGGTTTCGGTACCATCGGCGGCGCGGTAGTGCGTACACACTTGGATTTCCTCAAACTCATCCAGCACATCAGCCTTCATCAGGTGAATTTCGGTGACGCCATTGAGCATAATGCTATAGCGTAGGGCAGGTAGGTCAATCCAGCCACAGCGGCGCGGGCGCCCCGTGGTTGCGCCAAACTCACGGCCAGCTGCCCGGATCTGCTCCCCTACTTCGTCGTGTAGCTCGGTTGGGAAAGGGCCACTGCCAACTCGCGTGCAGTAGGCTTTGCTGATACCGTATACCTTATCTATATGGCGCGGGGCAATACCCAGGCCCGTGCAAGCTCCAGCCACGATGGTGCTGGAAGAAGTTACGAACGGATACGTCCCGAAATCAATGTCGAGCATGGAGCCTTGCGCTCCTTCGGCCAGAATACTCTTACCCTGTTTCAGGTGGTCGTTCAGCAAGTATTCGGTGTCAACTACCTGGAGGGTGCGCAGAAACTCTACGGCGGAGAAGAAGTCGGCTTCGAAGGGTTCGATTTCCAGCTCCTTATTATGGAAAGCCGCCAACGTAGCGTGGCGGGCTACGGCATCCTGGTAGCGCTGGCGGAAATCAGGTAGCAGGACATCGCCGACGCGCAGGCCGGTGCGGCCTATCTTATCCTGATACGTGGGGCCAATACCTTTTAAAGTAGAGCCGATTTTGTCGCCGCCGCGGGCTTCTTCGCTGATGCGGTCGAGGGCACGGTGCGAGGGCAGGATGAGTTGAGCCTTGCGGGAAATAAAGAGGTTCTTGCCCCAGTCTATTCCACGGTCGGTTAGCTTCTGCAGCTCCTGGCGAAAAACAACCGGGTCAAGCACAACGCCATTGCCAACGACGTTGATGATGTGCGGGTGAAAGATGCCCGAAGGAACTTGATGCAGTACATGCTTCACGCCATCGAAGAAGAGCGTGTGGCCAGCGTTAGGCCCTCCCTGGAAACGGGCAACTACATCGTAGGTTGGCGCAAGTACGTCTACAATTTTTCCTTTCCCTTCATCTCCCCACTGTAATCCGACGAGTACGTCAACAGGCATTAGCGTATGGCTTTCAGATGTTCAGCCGCTTCCGTATCGTTGGCGGCAATTGTAAAAATGGCATTGAGCTTGGTGATGACCAACAGCTTGCGGATATGGTCCGAAGGGTTGATCAGCACAAGCTCGCCGCCTTGGTTGCGAAATTTGGTGAGAATGGACACCAGCACACCGATACCGGTGCTATTGATGAACCGCACGCTGGAGAGGTCAATGGCGCAAAGCATGACATCTTCCCCCAGCTGGGTGTTTACGGTATGCAACAGCTGTTGCGAGTCGGGGCTGCCAATCAGGTCGCCGGCCAGGCGCACGTACAGGATGCCGTTCTGGACGGCGGCTTCGGTTTTCATTCGGCTTGAGAGCGGGCGGCGGCTTTGGCACGGCAGTCGCCGCACACGCCGTACAGGTTCAAAGAGTGGTGCAAGATATGGAAGTTGAGTAACTCCCCGACCATGGTTTGGATACCGTGAATGCGCGGGTCGCAGAACTCGACCACCTTATGACACTCCGTACAGATGACGTGGTCATGCTGGCGGTAGCCGTAGCTTTTCTCGTACTGCGCGAGGTTGCGGCCAAACTGGTGCTTGCTTACCAAGCCATGTTCCACCAGTAAATCGAGGGTGTTGTAGACCGTGGCGCGGCTTACCTGCAGGCCCTGCTGCTTCATGCCGGCGTAAAGCTCCTCGACATCAAAGTGGCCGGTACGCGAGTAGATTTCCTCCAGTATAGCGTAGCGCTCCGACGTTTTGCGCAGGCCCTTGTTTTCTAAATACGCGGTGAAGATTTTCTTTACCTCGTCAAATTTCTCCTGATCCAGCATTCGGGTTCTTCCTTATCTATAAGGAGTAACAAAGGTAGGCACCCAATGGCTTATCTGCTTGTACAGGTTTCGGCAATTCACCGGCAGGCCTCTTACACCTCTCTGTATACCTCTTTGTGCGCTATATACTTTTTTGTGCTACGAGGCGAATCGTTCCACCTGCAGAACGCCATTTACCCTCGATAGGCGCTGAATTAGCTTGTTTAAGTGGTCGGTGTCGTTGACGAATACCATGATCTGACCTTCGAACATACCGTCGTTTGAATCAATGGTGATGGAGCGCATGTTCACCTTGAGAGCGTTGGAGATAATGCGGGTTACATCGTTCACCAGCCCTACTCTATCCGAACCTTTAATGCGCAGGCCAGCCAGGAAAGCTAGCTCCAGCTGATCCGTCCACTTCGCCCGCACAATGCGGTTGCCGTAGTTCGACATCAGATCCACGCCTTTTGGGCAGGAGGTGCGGTGAATGACGATGCCATTTTCGGTTTCGAAGCCAAACACATCATCGCCGGGAATGGGGTTACAACACGGCGCAATGGTGTAGTCGAACTTCTCGGTCTGCTCCCCTATCACCAGCATGTTGGCATTTACGCCCCGAATTTTCTGCACTTCATGGTCGAAAGCTTTGGGCTCGAGCATGGAGGGCATTTTTGGCGGCTCGTTGGCCGGATCGAAGATGCTTTCCTTGATTTCGCGGCCGTCAATCTGCCCAATGGCTAGCCGGTAATAGAAATCCTGGGGGTTGTACACATTAAAGTGTGCCAGCAGGCGGTTCACATTGTCGGGCGAAAACTCCACACCCAGCAGTTCAAGCCTTTTCTCCACCAGGTAGCGGCCATCTTCGGCTTTTGTGCGCTTGTCGTCGCGCAGATACTCGCGGATGCGGCCTCGGGCTTTGGACGTAATGACGTAGTTGAGCCATTCCTCGGTGGGCCGCTGCTTCTGCGAGGTCAGGATTTCCACCTGGTCACCATTGCGGAGCTGGTAGCTGAGCGGCTCCAGCTTCTGGTTTACCTTGGCGCCGAGACACTGCAGGCCAATCTGGGAGTGAATTTCGAAGGCGAAATCCAGAGCCGTCGACTTATCCGGTAGTATGACCAGCTTGCCTTTGGGGGTGAAGGCGTATACTTCCTTCACGAATAAGTTCTGGCGGAACTCATCCATAAACTCCAGGGCGCTGGAGTTATTGGTTTCGAGCATCTCGCGCACCTTATTGATCCAGGCTTCGAGGCTGGACTCCGCGGGGCTGGTTCCCGAGTCCTTGTACTTCCAGTGCGCTGCGTAGCCTTTCTCAGCAATGTCGTCCATGCGGCGGGACCGGATCTGCACTTCCACCCACTGCCCGGCCCGCGACATCACGGTGGTGTGCAGGCTTTCGTAGCCGTTGGCTTTAGGCGTGCTTACCCAGTCGCGCAGGCGGTCGGGATTGGGCTGGTAGAAGTCCGTAACGATAGAGTACACCTGCCAGCAGGCCGCCTTCTCCTGTTCGTAGGGCACATCCAGAATGATGCGAATTGCAAACAGGTCGTACACCTCCTCAAAGGTGATATTCTGCTTGCGCATCTTCTTCAGGATTGAATAGATGCTTTTGGGGCGGCCCTTGATTTCGTAGTCGAAGCCCTGCACCTGCAGCTCTTCGTCGATAGGCGTAACGAACTCCTTAATAAAGCGGTTGCGGGCGCTGCGGCTCTGGCGAACCTTGTTCACCAACTCCTTATATATCTCGGTGTCGGTGTATTTCAGATAAAGATCCTCCAGCTCGCTCTTAATGGCGTAGAGGCCCAGGCGGTGGGCCAGCGGAGCGTAGAGGTAAATGGTTTCCGAGGCAATCTTGAGCTGCTTGTGGCGCGGCATTGAGTCGAGCGTGCGCATGTTGTGCAGGCGGTCGGCCAGCTTGATGAGAATCACGCGCACATCCTCGGAGAGCGTGAACAGCATTTTGCGGAAGTTCTCGGCCTGCTCGGAGGTGCCGTACTCAAAAACGCCCGAAATCTTGGTAAGCCCATCCACGATGCGGGCCACCTTCTGGCCAAACTCGCGCTCTACGTCGGCCACCTCCCAGGGCGTGTCCTCCACCACATCGTGCAGCAGTGCGGCCACAATGCCCGTGGTACCCAAGCCGATTTCCTCCACCACAATCTGAGCCACCGCTAGCGGGTGCAGAATGTACGGCTCGCCCGACTTACGGCGCATCTCCTTGTGGGCCTCCAACGACGTGTTGAAGGCTTTTTTGATGAGCTTGGCATCGTTGCCCTGCAGGAAGGGCTTAGCGGTGCGGAGCAGACGGCGGTAGTGGCGCAGGATTTCGTTGCGTTCTACCTCGGGGTCGATGTGAGTTGCCATGGGTGCGCCAGCCTACCAGAGGCTGGAAAAGTACGGATACTACGAAAGTACGAAGCCGGCGCTGGGTTTGCGGTGCCGCCCGACAGAAAGCCCCCGATTCGCCGCTAACCGCCGAATACGCCCGTTCAATGGCCCGAAACCTTCCTTACTCCACGCCGTCGACGACCAGCTAACATCTTTCAGGCGGTTTTTGCTCAGCAATTTGAAAATCTCATTGCCTTTTGTAGCTTTGCGCCCCCGAGGCAAACGGCCTTCAGGCGGATGTGGCGAAATTGGTAGACGTGCCAGACTTAGGATCTGGTGCCGCAAGGCGTGTGGGTTCGAGTCCCTCCATCCGCACATATTGGTTTAAGCTGTAGTACCCGAACCGTTCCCTTTCGCCCTCAACCCAACGGTTGGGGGTTTATTTTTCCCGGGCGTCCGCCACGTAAGTGTTCGGGCGCCTTTTGGCTGGCAGCCCCAACGCTACCTTTTCTTTACTTCCTAACCGACGACCCGTTTTGGATATTACCCTCGACAAAAACGACGAACAGCTGAGTGCCATCCTGACAGTAAAGCTGGCCGAAGCCGACTACAGCCCGGCCGTAGAAAGCAAGCTGAAGGAATATAGCAAGAAAGCGCAGATCAAAGGGTTCCGCCCGGGCAAAGTGCCCACCACCCTGGTGCGCAAGATGTACGGCAAAGGCATTCTGGTTGATGAAATCAACGCCCTGCTCAGCAAAGCCGTGGATGGCTACATCAAGGAAAACAGCGTGAAGATCCTGGGCGAGCCGCTGCCCGTGCCTTCCGACGTAAACTTTGACACCCAGAAAGACTACGAATTCCAGTTTGAGCTGGGCCTGCTGCCCGACTTCGAACTGCCCGCCGACCAGGCTATTTCCGTGGACCGCCACCAGGTAGAGCTCGACGAAAACACACTGAACGAAACCTACGAGCAGATTGGCCGCCAGTTTGGCGAAACCACCAACCCCGAAACCTCCGAAGCGGGCGACTACCTGTTTGGCAAGCTGAAGAAGGCCGACGAGGAAGGCGAAGGCCGCACCGTGCTGCTGCCCACCAATAAAGTAAAGAATGGCGCCGAGCAGTTTGTGGGCGTGAAAGCCAACGACACGCTGACCTTCGACCTGAGCAAGGCGTTTGATGGCGACGCTTCGGCCATTGCCAACTTCTCGGGCCTGAGCAAGGACGAAGCCGCCAAAGTAAGCGGCGACTACACGCTGGCCGTGGAGAAAATTACCCGCACCGCCCACGCCGAGCACAACCAGGACCTGTTCGACAAGGTGTTTGGCAAAGATGCCGTATCGTCGAAGGAAGAGTTTGACGCTAAAATCCGCTCGACGGTACAGGACAACTACGACCGCGAGGCTGACAACCTGATTAATCGGCAGATCATTGACAAAGTGGTAGACGCCACCGAAATCAAAGTGCCGACGGAGTTCTTCAAGAAGTGGCTGGTGCGCGCCAACGAAGGCAAGCTGACCGCTGAGCAGGTAGAAGAGCACTACAACGACTATGTAAAGGAGCTGAAGTGGTCGATGATCCGCAACAAAGTAGTTGAGGAGCAAGGCTTAAAGGTGTCGAACGATGAAATCGTGGACCGCACCATTGAGAAGATCATGGGCCAGTTTAACCTGCCCGAGGTAAGCGAAGAGATGCGCGAATCGGTGCGCGGCTTTGCTGATAACTACCTCAAGCAGGAAAACGGCAAGAACTACATTCAGGAGTATGAAGCCATTCTGGCAGAGAAAGTACTCGAAAACCTGCGCGGCAAAATTGTTGTTAACGATACTCCGATTTCGGCCGAGGACTTCCGCAATCAGGCAGCCAGCTAACCGCTAGCTTGCCCGGTTTTCAAACCAACAAAAAAGCCCTTACTTGCCGTTGGGGCTTTTTTGTGTTTAGAACTGAGAAGATAGAGGTGAGAACCTAGCTTGTTCGGCATTTTGATTCTCAGTTCTGTATTCTTCTTTCTAAGTTCTCAGATCTAACTTCTAACATTTTTCTCCCTCCATGCTGAATAAACAAGAGTTCCGCAAGTTCGCCGTGAAAGGCCAGGGCCTGAGCGGTCTGGGCGTTGATCAATACCTGCAGCACGTGGAAGGCCAGGTGCGCTCTGGAATGATGCTGCCCACGGGCATGACGCGTTCCGTGATTGAGGAGCGCCCCACGCGCTTTGCCGAAATTGACGTGTTTTCGCGCCTGATCATGGACCGCATTGTGTTCCTGGGCACGGCCGTCGACGATTATATTGCCAACATCATCACCGCTCAGCTGCTGTTTCTGGAGTCGGCTGATGCCAAGAAGGACATTCTGCTGTACATCAACTCGCCTGGCGGCTCGGTGTACGCTGGTCTCGGTATTTACGACACCATGCAGTATGTGAACCCCGATGTGGCGACCATCTGCACCGGCCTGGCTGCCTCCATGGGCGCAGTACTGCTGGCTGGCGGCGCCAAAGACAAGCGCTCTGCTCTGCCCCACGCCCGCGTCATGATTCACCAGCCTTCGGGCGGGGCCCAAGGCCAGTCGACGGACATTGAAATCACGGCCCGTGAGATTCTGAAGCTGAAAAAGGAGCTGTATGACATCTTGGCCAAGCACAGCGGCAAGTCGTACCAGGAAATCCACGACAACTCGGAACGGGACTACTGGATGCGCGCCGATGAGGCCAAAGAGTATGGCCTGATTGACGAAGTGCTCGAAAAGAAAACCGCCTAAGCTACTTTTCCAGTAGAACGTCATTCCGAGCACAGTCGAGGAATCTTGTGTGCTGATGTTGCGTGGTAATTTAAGTTACCACTCCAGCGAGATTCCCCGTCTTCGCTCGGAATGACAAGAATATTATCTGGCAACTGCGAAAAAGCCCGCTATTGATCTGAAAATCAGTAGTGGGCTTTTCCGTGTTAAAGTAGGAACCTCCGCCATTGGCACTTTTTCCCGTGCGCGGGGCGTTGGCCTTTTCGTACCTTTGCGAGCTGCCGGGCTATTGCCTGGCAACCCCTCCCCTTTTTCGAGAGTCTTCTATCCATGGCAGATATTACGTGCTCCTTCTGCGGCAAGAGCAAAAAAGACGTTACCGTGATGATTTCGGGCATCAATGCCCACATCTGCGAGCGGTGCGTGGGCCAGGCCCAGCAAATCCTCAACGAGGAAAACAAGATTCGCTCGAGTTCGAAGACCCCCAAGTTCAACCTCGTGAAACCCCGCGAGATGAAGGAGTACCTCGATCAGTACGTGGTGGGCCAGGACGAAGCCAAGAAAGTAATGTCGGTGGCCGTGTACAACCACTACAAGCGCCTGATGCAGAAACCGCAGAAGGACGACGTGGTGATTGAGAAGTCGAACATCATCATGGTGGGCGAAACCGGCACGGGCAAAACCTTCCTCACGCGCATGCTGGCCAACATCCTGCAGGTGCCTTTCTGCATTGCCGATGCCACCGTACTCACGGAGGCCGGCTACGTGGGCGAAGACGTGGAAAGCATCCTCACGCGCCTGCTGCAAGCCGCCGACTATAACGTGGAAGCGGCCGAGCGTGGCATCGTCTACATCGACGAAATCGACAAGATTGCCCGCAAAAGCGACAACCCCAGCATCACCCGCGACGTGAGCGGCGAAGGCGTGCAGCAAGCCATGCTGAAGCTACTGGAAGGCACCACCGTGAATGTGCCCCCACACGGCGGCCGCAAGCACCCCGAGCAGAAGATGATTACGGTGAACACCGAAAACATCCTGTTCATCTGCGGTGGCGCCTTCGTAGGCATTGAGCGCATCATCAAGAGCCGGCTCAACACCAAGCCCATGGGCTTTGCCAAAACGCAGCTGGAAGAAAAGATTGACACCCAGAACTTCCTGCGCTACGTAACGGCCATGGACCTGAAGCAGTTCGGCCTCATCCCCGAGCTTATTGGCCGTCTGCCGGTGCTTACCCACCTCAACCCGCTCGACCACGCTACCCTGCGCAAGATTCTCACCGAGCCCAAGAACTCGATTGTAAAGCAGTATCAGCGCCTGTTTGAGATGGAAGACATTCGGCTTTCCTTCTCGGAGGGTGCCCTGGAGTACATTGTGGTGAAAGCCGACGAGTACCGCCTGGGGGCCCGCGGCTTGCGCAGCATCTGCGAAAGCATCATGACGGACGCCATGTTTGACATGCCCTCCGAAGAAGGCGCGCAGGAGCTCATCATCGATGAGGAATATGCCCGCAGCAAGTTTGAAAGCTCCCCGCTAAAGCAGCTGCGCGCGGCGTAAGTCCTCTCCTACAACCTCTACAAGCAGGCCCTGGAATAGCTATTTCAGGGCCTGCTTGTTTGATGAGCCTGAGCATGGTTCGCAGCCTGCGTTCTGCCTTTGGCTTTTGTCCATGGCAATAACCTTCTGCTTCTTCTGGCAGTTTAGGACAGATTACGCAACCTATCTGCTGTAAAAAATCATGCAACACCGCGAACTAGGCCGCTCAGGCCTGCATATTGCCCCGCTCATGCTGGGCGGCAACGTCTTTGGCTGGACGGCCGATGAAGCCACCTCCTTTCGTATTCTAGACACTTTTGTAGCGGGGGGCGGCAACGCCATCGATACCGCCGATGGCTACTCGGTGTGGGTACCCGGCCACGTGGGCGGCGAATCCGAAACCATTATCGGCAAGTGGCTGAAGCAGCGCGGCCGCCGCGACGACGTGGTCATTGCCACCAAAGTAGGCTGGGAAGTAAACCCCGAAAACAAGGGTCTGAAGAAGGACTACATCCTGCGCGCCGTGGAAGGCTCCCTCAAGCGCCTGCAAACCGACTACATCGACCTGTACCAGTCGCACCGCGACGACCCGACCACTCCAGTTGCGGAAACATTGGAAGCCTACGCCCAATTGGTGAAAGAGGGCAAGGTGCGCGCCATTGGCGCTTCTAACTTCTCGGCGGCCCGTCTGCGCGAATCCCTCGAAGCCAGTGCGCAGCACGGCTTCCCGCGCTACGAGAGCCTGCAGCCGCTCTACAACCTCTACGACCGCGCCGAGTTTGAGCGGGACCTGCTGCCCTTACTGCAGGAGCAGCACATTGGCGTTATTCCCTACTACGGGCTGGCGGCCGGCTTCCTTACCGGCAAGTACCGCTCCGAAGCCGATTTGCAGAAAAGTCCGCGCGGGGGCGGCGTTGGCCAGAAGTACCTGAACGAAAAAGGCCTGCGTATCCTCAAGGCTCTGGATGAAGTAGCAGACCGCCTGCAGGCCACCCCCGCCCAGGTAGCTTTGGCTTGGATTATGGCCCAGCCCGGCCTTACGGCGCCCATTGCCAGCGCCACCAGCCCCGAGCAGGTTACGGAGCTGCTCCGCGCCACCGATTTGACATTGACTGCCGAAGACGTACGGACCCTCAATCAAGCCGGCGAGTAAATAACGAAGGCGAAAAAAGCCCGTCATGCTTTGCTTTTTGCTTGGCATGACGGGCTTTTTCTGCTGCAGCTAGGCTAATTATAGCTCATCGGCCAGCACATCCTGATAGCGGAAGGAGTGCTGCACGCCCTCTAGCGGCTTGCCATCGGCTTCGGCGTGGGGATAGATAAAATAGTTAAGCGGCAGAGCCTGCTGAACGGGTTCGAGGGTAAGGTCGCGGCCGCGGGTGAATTCCACGCGGTTTTCATCGTGCGCCCCGAAGTAGTACTCCCGGCGGTCCGGGTTCTTGGCGGCTTCGGAGGCATCGATGGGTACCCAGCCGGTTTGGGGAGTGTAGAACTCCGCCCAGCAGTGGTAGCCCTTCACCTCGCCCGTGCCGCGCTCCGGCGGGAGCGGAAAGCCGATGCTGAAGCGGGCCGGAATACCCAGGGCACGGCAGTAGCCGATAAACAGGGCGTGAAAATCGGTGCAGTTGCCGTGGCGGGCGTCGCAGGCGTAGTAAATGTCGCCGCGCCCCCAGCCCTGGCCGGTTTTATCGTACTTGACGGTGGCCACCACGTGGTTGTAGATAGCCCGGGCCTGGTCGAGTGGCATTTCGGCGCGGGCTTCACGTACCACCTCCCGGGCCCAGCTTCGGATCTGGTCGTCGAGGGGCACGAGGCGGTCGGGGGCCAGCCAGCGAGCCGAGTCAGGGTCTTGCATGGGTATCCGGCCTTTGGCTGGCTGAGGTGCCCGGTGTTCCCGGCGTGTCACCTGGTAGCGCACCAGCACCGTGGTGGGCGCTTTGGGCTGGCGCAGACGCAAGTGTAAGAGCTGATTACCATGCTGACCTTCCGTCGCTTTATGCTTGCCGGGTGCGTCAATCTGCAGGATCTGCACATCTTGGGCGGCATCGGAGTGCGCTACGGGCAGCCATAGATCTACCTGCCGGGTTTTGGCTGGCGCAACGGGAACGGTAGCTTGGTACTCGAAAATAAAGGTGCGCGCACGCGCCGTCGACTGAGCGGTAGTAAGCTGCGGGAGGGTCATCAACCAAAGCAGCGCCGCGAGCAGGCCGCGCCACTGAAAGCAAAGTGAATGCATAAGAAAATGGAAACGGGGCCGGCCGCTGAAGTACAGTGGCATCGACCGCGCAAAGGTACGGCCATCCAAGCTTCACAGCCGCGGCAGCCTTCTGTAACTCAACAGTAACCCCACCTGCTACGTTAGCATAGTTTTACGCTATTCCCGCTTTCCGCCTTATTGCTGCTTATGGCCTCTCCTTCCGTTCACCCATTCGATTGGCAGCGCATCTTATTTTCCGAGGAAGCGCCTCCCCTGTTTCTGCTGGAAGTAGGGCTGCGCTGCCTGATTGTCTACCTACTCATACTGGCGGCCCTGCGTGTAACGGGGCGCCGGGGCGTGCGGCAGCTTTCCATTTTTGAGCTAAGCATTATCCTGGCGCTGGGCTCGGCCGCGGGGGACGCCATGCTTTACCACGACACGCCGCTGCTGCATACGGTCGTGGTCTTCGGCGTGGTTTCAGCCCTATACTTGCTGTTTAACCGGCTTACCGAGAAGTTCCCCGCTTTTTCTGACTGGCTGGAGGGCGCCCCGGTGCTGCTGGTAGAAAACGGCGAAATCAACCTTCCAAACTTCCAGAAGCAGAACCTGACGCAGAAAGAGCTTTTCGGGGAGCTACGCCAGCTCCAGGTAGAGCACCTGGGGCAAGTGCGCCGGGCTTATATTGAAGCCACCGGCAACGTCAGCGTTTTTTACTTTGCCGACGATGATGTGCGCCCCGGCTTGTCTATCTGGCCGGAGCGGCTGCAGCAGGTACGTCGCCGCGCTGAGGAAGCCGGCAAGCATGCCTGCTGCCAGTGCGGGCACGTGCAGGAACTAGCCAAAGGCAGCCTTGCCCAGTGCGCCGTATGCCAGCACGAAACCTGGATTCCTGCCTGTGACGACCCGCGGATAGCGTAATTTCCCGCTTTCCTCGCCTGCACTTATTTGCTTATGGTGCCATTGCTCCACGTTCACCACATTGCCATTATCGGCTCTGATTATGGTCGGTCCAAACACTTCTACACCGAGGTACTTGGCTTGCGCGTCTTGCGGGAAGTATACCGGGCTGAGCGGGAATCCTGGAAGCTGGATCTGGTTTTGGGCAGCCAGTACATCATCGAGCTGTTTTCCTTCCCTGAAACGCCGGCGCGCCTTTCCCACCCCGAAGCGGCCGGCATACGGCATCTGGCTTTTGCCGTAGCGGATATAGAAGCTACCGTGCAGCACCTGGCGGCCCACGGCGTAGTAGCCGAGCCCGTGCGCATAGATGAGTTTACCGGCCGGCGCTTCACCTTTATTCAGGACCCCGACGGCCTGCCGCTGGAGTTTTATGAGGCGTAACCGGGCGGCTCGCTCCTGTTGGCACGAAGGTTTCAGGAGCGGCCCCGATAACGACGCAGGCTCGCCGCTTACCATCCACGCTGCAGCTGGCTACGCTACTAGTGAGGCAGCAAGCCCAGAGGCTATTTTCCGTTTGAAATCGTAGAACGCGCCGTGGCAGGCTTGCCCGCATTTGCTGGTTGCGTTCTACCTTGCCGGCATTATGCCAAGACCTGATTCGACGCTGCCCTACCTGATCATCGACTTTGATAGCACGTTTACCCAAGTAGAAGGCCTGGACGAGCTAGCCGACATAGCCCTTGCGGGCCAGCCTAACCGCCAGGAAGTAGTTGGTGCCATTCGTGCTCTTACCGACCGGGGCATGAGCGGGGAGCTGAACTTCTCGGAGTCCCTGAAGCAGCGGCTGGCTTTGCTGCCGGCCCGGCGCGAGCATATTGACCTGCTGGTCGAGCGGCTGAAAGGCAAAGTTTCGGAGAGCATCCGGCGCAACCGCGGCTTCTTCGAGCAGTTTCCGGGGCGGGTGTACATCGTAAGCAGTGGCTTCCGCGAGTTCATCGAGCCGGTCGTGGCCGAGTTTGGCATCGACGCCGACCACGTGCTGGCCAACACCTTCACCTTCGATGCCCACGGCCGCATCACGGGCTTCGACACGGAAAACGTGCTCAGCCGCGACGGAGGTAAAATCCTGCAGCTGCGTCAGCTCGACCTCGACGGTGACGTGTACGCCCTCGGCGACGGGTACACCGACTATCAGATTCGCGAGGCCGGTCTGGCCAACCGTTTCTACGCCTTCACCGAAAACGTGCACCGCGAGGCCGTAGTAGCCCGCGCCGACGAGGTGCTTCCTTCCTTCGACGAATTTCTTTACCAGAACAAGCTTCCGATGACCCTCTCGTACCCCAAAAACCGCATCAGAGTCCTGCTCCTCGAAAACCCCGATCCGCGCGCTGCCGAGCTGTTCCGCCAGGAAGGCTATCAGGTAGACACCGTGCCCGGCGGCCTCGACGAGGAAGAGCTGATTCAGCAGATTGAGGGCGTGAGCATTCTGGGCATCCGCTCCAAGACTCAGGTAACCCAACGCGTGCTCGACGCCGCCAACCGCCTTATCAGCATTGGCGCGTTCTGCATCGGCACCAACCAGATTGACCTGGCGGGCTGCATGAAAAAAGGCGTGGCGGTATTTAACGCCCCCTTCTCAAACACTCGCTCGGTGGTGGAACTGGCCCTGGGCGAAATCATCATGCTGGCCCGCCGCATCCCCGAAAAGAACCCCAAGATGCACCAAGGCACTTGGGATAAGTCGGCCGGGGGCTCGTTTGAAATCCGGGGAAAGAAGCTAGGTATTATCGGCTACGGTAACATTGGCTCCCAGCTTTCGGTGGTAGCCGAGGCCGTAGGCATGCAGGTGCTCTACTACGACGTGGCCGAAAAGCTGCAGCTCGGCAACGCCGTGAAGGTGCGCACCCTGCAGGAGCTGCTTCAGCAGGCCGATATTGTGACCCTGCACGTAGACGGCCGCCCCGCCAATACCAACCTCATCGGGGCCGCTGAGCTGGCTTTGATGAAGCCCGGCGCCCTGCTGCTCAACAACAGCCGCGGCCACGTGGTAGATGTGCCGGCTTTGGCGGCCGTGCTGCGCTCGGGCCACCTGGGCGGGGCGGCCGTGGACGTATTTCCCTACGAGCCCAAAACCAACCAGGAAAGCTTCGAGAGCGAACTGCGCGGCCTGCCCAACGTGCTGCTCACGCCCCACATCGGCGGCAGTACGGCCGAGGCTCAGCGCAACATTGCTGAGTTTGTGCCGGAGCGCATCATGCAGTACGTGAATACTGGCAACACCCAGCAGAGCGTCAACTTCCCCAACATCCAGCTGCCCGAGCAGCAGGCCCACCGCCTCATCCACATTCACCACAACGTGCCCGGCGTGCTGGCCCGCATCAACAATGTGCTGGCCCAGCACCACGTGAACATTCTCGGCCAGTACCTGAAAACCAACGAGCACATCGGCTACGTTATCACCGACATCGACAAAGAATACGAGCAGGAAGTAATCGGCGAGCTGCGCAAAGTGGAGCACACCATCAAGTTCCGGGTACTGTACTAATGGCGGTCTTGGGGGCTTAGGGGCTTAGGGGCTTAGAAAGAAGAACGTCATTCCGAGCGCAGCCGAGGAATCTTGCGTGCTGATGGTGTAATGCCATTAAGACAACATCAAGCAAGATTCCTCGGCTGCGCTCGGAATGACGCTTCTGATCTGATATACTACCTTCTATCTCGCCATTCCTTCCTGTGGCACCCGCCATCCTGCTTCTCAGCCTGCCTCTACTGATTGCTAAGCCGCCACACACGGCCTTACCCGCGTGGGCGCAAGCTCAGTGGCAGCAGCAAAAGCTTGAGCAAACATTCAGCCGCCGCAACTATCTGCACGGTGCGTTCCTACAGGCTGACTTCAACGGCGACGGAAAGGTGGATGTAGCCATACCCGCGGCTCGGCGCACTACCGGCAGCCAAGGCGTTATTATCTTTCACCAGGGCCAGCCGACGCCGTTTATCATTGGTACCACCAGTAACCCGGTTGATGAACTTCCGAAAGGAAACTTAGCCTGGACTAATCAGTGGCGGCTTTTTACCAAGCAGAAGACGTACGAGGTATACCTGGACAAGCAGGAAACGCTGCGGGAGCGTCCTATTACCTTACGCTACCCGGCCATTGAGTTTTCAGACGGAGAAAAAGGCGGCGTGCTTTATTGGACGGGCACCCACTACCGCTGGCTGTACCAGAGCTGCTAAAGCCGGTCTCGCACCTGGGTTAGAATCCGCTCCATTTCGTTGCGCACGGCGGTATCGTCGCCGGGGATGTTGTTGTTCAGGAAGCTGAAGGCCAGTACGCGGCCCTTGCGGGTGCGCAAGTAGCCCGTCAGGTTATGGATGTTGGTGAGGGTGCCGGTTTTGCCCCAAAGCCAGAGGCCGCGCGGGTCGCGGTAGCGGCGGCGCAGGGTACCCTGGCGCCCGCCCGCGGCTAACAGGTCGAACAGGCGCTTTTCAGGTACTTCGCGGTGCAGCTTTAGGAGCAGGGCCGTGAGGGTGCGGGGCGTAGTCAGGTTCAGGCGCGACAACCCAGAGCCATCCACCCAGCGCAGCGTGTCGGGTAAATCCGTGAGGAGTTGGCGCTGTACTTGGCGGATAACCCGCTCCGTGCTCAAGGAATCAGTGCCCAGGCGCGTGGAGCACATCAGCAGCAGCTGCTCGGCCAGAAAGTTGTCGGATACCCGCAGCATGCGTCGGTACAGGGAGTCCACGCGCAGGCCATTTACGGTTTGCAGGTCGGCTCCAACCACGCTTGGCTGCCAGGGCAGCTGTCCTACGGCCTTACGCAGAGTATCCTGCAGGAGCGAGGTCAGCAGACCAGTACTGGTACGGAAAGGCGTTTCGTCAATCCAGTTTTTCTGGCTGGGCAGCACAAAAAAGCGGTTTTCCAGCACGGCCCGCCGCACGTGGTCGGTGCTGTTGAGGTATTGGGCCGGGGCTGGCTCCACACTGGCCGTAAACACGGCCGGCAGCACGCGGGGACGGCTCTGGCCAGCCCGGGCGTAGAAGCGCACGGTGTTGCCGTAAATGGGAAAAGGCCCACGCTCCGGCTGGTAGTAGTAGTTGTAGTCGTCCCAGCTCCAGCCCGGCCCAAAAGTATCCACGCAGGGAATAGGCATGTAGAACAGCTTTTCGGGGCGGCTTTTTAGGAACCGAAAAGCCCGGCTAGAGGGCACGTCGCCGTGGAGCAGGGTAGGGTCGCCGGTGCCCCAGAAGATAAGCGAGTCGTGGCGCACCACGTAGCGCAGGCTAGGCAAGGAATCGGGTAGTAGGTGCAAGCCCGCGTAGAAGCTGAACAGCTTCATGGTACTGGCCGGCACGAAGTAATCTTCCTCGTTGAGTTGGTATACCCGCTCCCCTGTGGCTACATCCACCAGGCTCACGCCTACGTGGTGCTGCTGCAGTACCGGCGAGCGGCTGATGAGCTTATGCAACCAGTGCGGACCGCGCCGTAAGGCCACCTCGGCCTCGGCGTTTTCGTTACCAGAGGCTCTGGCCAGACTACAGGTAACGCCCAATAAGAACAGGATCAGTAGGGTCAGGCGGCTCATGGCAGAGTGCGCCCATTTATAAGCTTAGGCGCTGGCTTTTTGTGCATTCAGCACGCCTAATTAAAGCTTTACTTTAATATAATGTCAAGTATTCATTTGGCAATACTAGTTATTATAACTGTATATCAGCTAGTTAAGAAGCAAAATAATTTTCAAAATCACAGCATCACTTGCTGCAAAGACTATAACAGCATTGTCTGAAGCCTAGCGGTTGCTGCTGCAGTAGCTACTTCCCCTACTCCCCTACCCTGCTGCTACAGTAGCTATAGGGTACCCTGGTTGGGGATACCAATCCAACCTTTTCCAGACGGGCCGGGTAAACCGATGCGTAATGTTCAGCGGATAATCACCTGGCTAATCGGGTAAAAGATGTCGTACTCTGGACGACAAGCCTTCTTCCTGCTGCCTGCTTACCCTAGCCATATACAATACTTCACCCCAACGCCCTTCTGCCCCATGGCCCTCACCAACGAACTATTGAATACCGTCCTGCGCCACGCCAGCCAGGAAGTGTCGCGTAAGGAGTTTCTGAGTCTGGCCGGGCGGGGGCTAGCCGTGGGGGTAGCGGCCACCACGCTGGCCAGCTGCCAGTCGGGCACTCCGGATGCCAAAGCGGCCGACGCCACGCCCACTACCGGCACCCCAGCCTCGGAGGTGGACGCTGCCACCACCTACACCGCGCCGGGTGGGCAAAAGGTACCGTCATCAGAGGCCGTTTCGCCGCCAGCCAAGGTGCCAGCCGACGAGAGCAAGCCCATTGAGCTGGAAGCGTGGAAATCGGACGTGGACCCCAAATCGGGGCCGGTACCTACGCCGATGCCGCCGGATAAGCGAGTGGGCTATGCCTTGGTGGGCCTGGGGCACCTCACGCTGGAAGAGCTGCTGCCGGCCTTTGGGGAGTGCAAGAAGTCGAAGCCGGTGGCGCTGGTGAGCGGCTCGCCGGAGAAGCTGAAGAAAGTGGCCGCCCAGTACGGCATCAAGCCCGAAAGCTGCTACAGCTACCAGGACTACGAAAAGCTGAAGGACAACCCCGAGGTGCAGGCCATCTACATCGTGCTGCCCAACTCCCTGCACGCCGAGTACGTGATTCGCGGGGCCAAAACCGGCAAGCACATTCTCTGCGAAAAGCCCATGGCCAACTCGGCGCGGGAGTGCGAGCTGATGATTGACGCCTGCAAAAAAGCCAACGTGAAGCTGATGGTGGCCTACCGCATCCAGTACGAGCCCTACAACCGGCAGGTGCGCGACATGGTGCGCGACGAGAAGTTCGGCAAGCCCAAGTACATCGAGGCCCAGAACAGCCAAAGCTCGGCCAACCCCGACCACTGGCGCCACAAGAAAGCCCTAGCCGGCGGCGGCGCCCTACCTGATATTGGCCTCTACTGCCTGAACACTTCCCGCTTCCTGCTGGGCACCGAGCCCACCGAGGTATTTGCCTACATGCACAGCACGCCCGGCAACCCGCTGTTCAAGGAAGTGGAGGAAATGATGAGCTGGCAGATGCGCTTCCCCGACGGCGTCATCGTCAACTGCGTCACCCACTACAACACCCACGACTCGCGCTTCTACCGTGTGAGTGCCGAGCGCGGCTGGCTCCACCTCGACAACGCCTACGCCTACCAAGGCCAGCGCCTGCAAACCTCCCACGCCGAGGGCAAGGCCAAACTGCAGAACCAGATTACCATCCCCACCAAAAACCAGTTTGCCGCCGAAATGGACCATTTTTCGGAGTGTATTCTAGAAAACAAACAACCCCACACGCCCGGGGAAGAGGGCCTGCAGGACCACCGCATCATGGAAGCCATTTACCAGTCGGCGCGGGAAGGGCGGCCGGTGAAGCTCACTGCCGTGAAAGGCGTGGATGCCTTCCGCGGCCCCGAGCCCAAAGAGGCGTAGCCGCAGCTCAAGAACGGCTGGCGCGAGTTTAGCTCAGCGTAACTCGTGCCTAGCTATGGCGTGGAGGTTGCACCTCCACTGCCGCGCCAACGGCAAGCCGGAGCCGCGCCGTTTGGGTTAGCGTGTATGTTCTGGCGGGGGAGGCACAGCCTCCCGGTAAAGTTAGGCACGAGTTACGCTACGCCAAACTCGCGCCAGTTAGGTGATGATCAATTAATAGTTTCTAAATAAACATCGTTAATAAATTCACTAAATGACGAATAAATAATCTCAAATTCGTCTTCTCCGCACTCATTGTAATAATATATTTTTGGATCATTATTTTCGCCTAACTTGAAAAACATAAATTGATAACCGTGATGATATAAGAAAACAAAATCTTTTTCAGTCAAAATATTTTTTGAATTGTTCCTAACCAGAATTTTATTCGCATATTCTTTAAAATATGGAATATTATCATAAATAACATATGTCCCTTGAAATAAACGACCTGTTTTTCTCCCCATGAGTAACAAAAACTCCTTGTATGACTCTGGCAATGCAAAGCCGATATTTTTCTCAATAGCTACTATATCAGAATCATTACAAGGAATGATTTCGCCTAATTTTTCAATTGATGCCTGTAAAAAGGGAAAGTACTTCATTTTTTATTTTTGCGCTCCAGACTTATTGGACAATCTTGTAGTATTAACCTAATATTCCTAATTTCCCGTAACACGCACATAACAGCACAATAAACTAATACAAGGACTTATAAATGGAGTGAAAATATATAATATATTTTCACTCCATTTATAATTTTCATATCTCACACAGGTGGTATTTTTTGTATTTACGAAGAATGTTGAATTGCCAGCACCGTTGGCCCTTCCGTAATACTACTACATAAATCCAGCTCCTACAACCATACCGCCTTCCCCACTTTCCTACCAAACTCCGCCCCACATAGCTCGCCGCCCAACTCTTTCCCGTACCTTTGGCTCCCGTTATGCCAGACCGAAATACCACTCTCCCGGCTGCAACGGCCAAATTCATTTTCGTAACGGGCGGGGTGACCTCGTCGCTGGGCAAAGGCATCATCTCGGCCTCCCTGGCCAAGCTGCTGCAAGCCCGCGGCTTCCGCGTCACCATCCAGAAGTTCGACCCCTACATCAACATCGACCCCGGCACGCTCAACCCCTACGAACACGGGGAATGCTACGTGACCGACGACGGGGCCGAAACCGACCTCGACCTGGGCCACTACGAGCGGTTCCTGAACACGCCCACCTCCCAGGCCAACAACGTCACCACCGGCCGCATCTACGACACCGTGATTCGGCGGGAGCGGGAAGGCGCGTTCCTGGGTAAAACGGTGCAGGTAGTGCCCCACATCACCGACGAAATCAAGCGCCGGATGCTGCTGCTGGGCCACGGCAACCAGTTCGACGTGGTGATTACCGAAATCGGGGGCTGCATCGGCGACATCGAGAGTCTGCCCTTCGTGGAAGCCGTGCGCCAGTTGCGCTGGGAGCTGCCGCCCAACGATTCGCTGGTAATTCACCTCACCCTGCTGCCTTACCTGAAAGCGGCCGGGGAGTTGAAAACCAAGCCCACCCAGCACTCGGTGCGCGACCTGCGCGAGGCCGGCCTCCAGCCCGACATTCTGGTATGCCGCTCCGAGCACCCCATTCCGCCCGACATGCGCCGCAAGATTGCGCTGTTCTGCAACGTCAAGATTAACTCCGTCATCGAAAGCCTCGATGCCGATTCTATCTACTCGGTGCCGCTGCTCATGCTGAAAGAGCAGCTGGATGAGCGGGTTATCAAGAAGCTGAAGCTGACCGGCGGGGCCGTGCATCCCGATCTGGAAGCATGGAAAGACTTTCTCGGTCGCCTCAAAAACCCCACCGAGGAAGTGACCATTGCCCTGGTAGGTAAGTACGTGGAGCTGCCCGATGCCTACAAGAGCATCAACGAGGCCTTTGTGCACGCCGGCGCCCACAACGAGTGCAAAGTGACGGTGCGCAGCATTCAGAGCGACCATATCAACCCCGACAACATTGCCCAGCTCCTGCACGGCGTGGATGGGGTGCTGGTGGCGCCCGGCTTTGGTGAGCGAGGCTTCGAGGGCAAGATTGAGGCGGTGCGCTACGTGCGCGAAAACCAGATTCCCTTCTTCGGCATTTGCCTAGGCATGCAGGTAGCGGTGGTAGAGTACGGCCGCCACGTGCTGAATTTGCCCGGTGCCAACTCCACCGAGATGGACGCGCAGACGCCCAACCCCGTCATTGCCATGATGGAAGAGCAGAAAAACGTGACTCAAAAGGGCGGCACCATGCGCCTGGGCGCCTACGACTGCGAGCTGCGCAAGGGCTCGAAGGCGGCCAAAGCCTACGCCCGCAACCACATCAGCGAGCGGCACCGCCACCGCTACGAGTTCAACAACGCCTACCTGGAGCAGTACGAAGCCGCCGGCATGGTGGCCTCGGGCCGCAACCCCGAAACCGGCCTGGTAGAGGTGATTGAGCTACCCAACCACCCTTGGTTTGTGGCCGGCCAGTTTCACCCCGAGCTGAAGAGCACCGTGCAGAACCCGCACCCGCTGTTTGTGCGCTTCGTGAAAGCCGCCATCCAGCACCGGAAGATCTGAGTTAATGTGCTAATGTGGGAAATGTGCTGAGGTGCTAATGCTGATGTGCAAATGCTCATAGGCTAGCAAGAACTGTCATCCTGAGCATTTCGCGCATCAAGCGAAGACGAAGGACCTTATCACGCTTGAGCGAAATCGGTAACAACGACTCGTCTAGCGGTGATAAGGTCCTTCGCGCTGCTATAGGATGACAGCCTTTTTTGTTAAATACCCAATTCCCCTGCCCGCTAGCATTGGCACCTCAACACATTCTTCACATTACCCACATTAGCACATTAACTCACATTCCCTAAAATATTCGGCCGACAACTACGACCTTTGCGGAAGATTCGCCGGGCATTGTCCGGGCGGGCCTGACTACTTTTTTGCCTTACCCTCTTCCTGATGGATAGAAATTCAGCAACCGGCGCCTTTCTGATTGCGGCCGTGCTCCTCGTGTACCTGTTTTTCTTTAAGCCCACACCGCCCGCCGAAAAACCTGCCGCTACGGCCGCAAAAGCGGCGGCCGCCGCTTCTGCCCCCCTCGACTCAGCCGCGGCCGCCCGCAAGCTTGGCGCCTTTGCCGCAGCAGCGGCTACCGATACGACCATAAGCCAGGCGCAGCTGCAAAACGACAACCTTACCGTTACGTTCAGCTCGAAAGGCGGCCGCGTGCAGGCCGTGCGCCTGAACAAGTACAAGACCTTCTTCGGTCAGCCGCTCGATTTGCTGGATGCCCGCAGCTCCTCGCTTGACGTGAGCTTCCGCACCCTCGACGGCAAAACCGTCAAGCTTTCCGACCTGAGCTTCCAGCCTTCGGCTGCGCAGGCCTTCACCGAGGGCGAAAAGCAGGGGCAGCGCCTCACCTTCACGGCCCAGGTAGCCGGCGGCCAGATTGAGCAAGTGTATTCCTTGCCCCAGGATTCCTACGAGGTAGGCTACGATCTGCGCTTCGTGAACCTGCAGAACGCCGTGGCCCAGCAGCCGCTCACGTTCACCTTCCTGGACAAGGTGCGCCAGACCGAGCAGGACGCCAAGCAGAACCGCAACCACACCACCATCAACCACTACCTGGCCACCGACGACCACGGCGCCCTGACCGAAGCGTCCGAGAGTCCGGAAGAGCTGGTAGTGAATGAGCCCGTGAAATGGGCCGCGCACAAGCACGACTTCTTCGTGGCCGGCCTCATTGCCGACGGCACCCCTTTCACCACCGGCAAGTTTGCCTCCACGGTAAACCTGGCCGACTCGACTTACCTTAAAACGCTGACGTCCACGCTTACCCTGCCCATTGCCGATGTGCAGAACGGCAAGGCGCACTTCCGCTACTTCTTCGGGCCCAACTCCTTTAGCCTGTTGAAGGAAGTGGCCCCGAGCTTCGACCGGAACGTGTACCTGGGCTGGGGACTTTTCCGCTGGGTAAACCGCTTCGTGGTGCTGCCGGTGTTTCACCTGCTGGAGCAGTTTATCAGCTCCTACGGTATCATCATTGCCATTCTGGTGGTGCTTATCAAGCTCGTTACCTGGCCCCTGACCTACAAAACCTACGAGTCGCAGGCGCGCATGAAGGTGCTGAAGCCGGAAATTGACGAAATCAAGGAGAAGTACCCCGAGGATCAGATGAAGCAGCAGTCGGAAACGATGAAGCTGTACCAGTCGGTGGGCGTCTCGCCGCTGAGTGGATGCGTGCCCATGCTGCTCACCATCCCGATTCTGTTTGCCATGTTCCAGTTTTTCCCCAACGCCATTGAGCTGCGCCAGCAGCCCTTCCTGTGGGCCCGAGACCTGAGCACCTACGACGACCTGATCAAGCTGCCGTTCGAAGTACCCTTCCTGGGCACGCACCTGAGCTTGTTCACCCTGCTGATGACGATTTCGACCCTGGCCATGACCTACCAGAGCAACCAGACGAACACGGCCATGCAGGGCCCCATGAAGTTCTACAGCTACCTGATGCCGGTTATCTTCCTGTTCGTGCTGAACAGCTTCTCAGCCGGTCTGACGTGGTATTACCTCGTCTCAAACGTGGTGACGCTGGCCCAGCAGGCCATTACCCGCCGCTTCGTGGACGACAAGAAAATCCGGGCCCAACTCGAAGCCAACAAAACCAAGAACAAAGACAAGAAGCCCGGTGGCTTCCAGGCCCGCCTGGCCGAAGCCATGAAGTCGGCCCAGGAAAAGGAGTCGGAAGCAAAGAAACCGACGCGCCGCGGCAAGTAAATGCCCGCTGCTTGGCCTAGAAAAGCCTTTCTGCCCCGGCAGAAAGGCTTTTTTATTTTACTTCCGCCCCAGACCGCTAGCTTGCCCTTCGTACAGCTCAGGTAAGTCGGTCTGGTTTTTGAAACCTGGGCGGCTATCCTCCTTTTCTTCTCTCCTATGCGCCTTCTTGCCTGCCTGCTTCTTATGAGCCTCTTGAATAGCTGCTCTACGGCCCGCCCCGATGCTCCCACGGCCAATGCCACCAGCAACGCCACACCGGCGGTAGTTACGGCTCAGCTAACGGCCGACCAGCAAACTACAGAACCTGTTCTGCTCTTCGAAAAAACGCCTTGCTTTGGCCCTTGCCCGGTATACAAGGCCACTATCTACGCCGATGGCCGTGTGCAGTACGAAGGCGAACAAAATGTGCCCCTGATTGGCAAGCACACCCTGCGCCTGCCCGCCGATACCGTTACCTACATCCGTCGCCAAGCCGAAAGCATGGGCTTTGGCAGCCTGCGGAGCGCGTACTCCCAGAACGTTACCGACTTGCCTTCCACCTACCTCACCCTGCGTCAGCCCGATGGCAGCCTGAAGGAAGTACGGGTAGAGGGCGGCGCCCCGGCCGAGCTGGAGAAGCTGCTGGCTTATATTCATCGGCACATCAAGCAAATAGCCGTTGCCAAAAACTAGCTTTCCCGTGCCACGCCCTTTAAGCTAGGACGTGGTATGGAAAATCCGAACTCGCTGGGCTGCTTTTGAAGTAAGTTAGTCTTTGCGCACGCGCTCCAGCACCAGCTGGTTCATGGGGTTGGGCGTGAGGCCTTGCACATTGTTTTGAGTTAGCCGCACCACTTCGTCGTAGTACACGGCAATAACCGGGCTTTCCTCCACAATGATGCGGTCCATCTGACGGTACAGCTCGTAGCGTTTCGCTACATCCTGCTCCAGCTTGGCGCGCTCGTACAGCTGGTCGTAGGCGGCATTTTTGAAGTGGGTTTTGTTGGGCCCCGCCGGCGCGAAGTTCTTGCTGTAGAACAAGGCCAGGTAGTTTTCAGCGTCGGGGTAGTCGCCCAGCCAGCTGCGGGTGAAGAAGGCGGCCCGGCCATTGTCCACCATTTCGCCGTGAGCCGCGCCCTGGTTTACGTCTATCTGCACCTGCACCCCCACTTCGGCCCATTTCTTCTGGTAGTACTCGCAAAATTCCTTGGTCTCGGCCACCGTGTTCAGCCGCAGCTGCAGGGGTCGGCCCGGACCGTAACCCGCCGCCGCCAGCAGCTCCCGGGCTTTCCGGGGCTGGTAGGTGTAGCCGGGCACCAGCTGCTGGCTGAATGACGGGAGAGAAGCTGGTACAAAACCTGAGGTACCGGGCTTGCCCACGTTGTTGAGGAAATACGCCAGAAACTCCGGCTTGTTCAGAGCATAGTTGAGGGCCTGGCGTACCCGTTTATCCCGCAAAGCTGGGTTGGCGCCTTCCCCGCGCAGGTTGGTAGGGTCCTGCTGAATGCCCAAGTACTCCGTGTTCAGGTAAGGCACCTTCTGCAGGCGGAATTTGCCCTTAAAGTCTTCCCGAACGGTTCCATCGGGGTACATGATCAAGTCACGGGAGCCGGAGCGGATGCCGCTCAGAAAGTCCAGCTTTCCCTGCATAAACGTCAGGAACTCGGTTTTGCGGTCCTGGATAAAGCTGATCTGCACCGCATCAAGGTAAGGCAGGCGGCGGCCCTGGCGGTCCTTTTTCCAGTACGTGGGGTTGCGGTGGTAGATGATGGCGTTGCCCTCGTCCCACTCCTGAAACCGGAAAGGCCCCGTGCCCACCGGGTGTTCCCGGAAGTCCTTGCCGTAGCGCTGCACCGCCTCGCGCGGCACTACATAGGCGTAGGGCATGGTAAGAATACCCAGAAAGGGAATAAACGGCTCCTTGAGGTGAATGCGCAGCACCGAGTCGTTTACGGCCACAAAAGCCGTATCCCGCGGTTCGCCCTGGGCGTCTTCAATCACCTTGCCCCGGAAGATCCAGCCCCCGGAGCTAGCCGTGGCTTTGTCCAGCAGCCGCTTAAAGCTGTAGACAAAGTCGGCGGCCACCACGCGGCGGCCTTTGCCCCCGGCAAATACGTCCGAATCATGGAAATACACATCGGGCCGCAGCCAGAAGGTGTAGGTTTTGCCGTCGGGGGAAATGGCGTAGCGCCGGGCCACGCTGGGACCGGGCTTCAGGCTGTCGTCGAGCTCCACTAAGCCGTTGTAGAGCTGGGTGGTGGCCCAGGTATTGGCTTGGTTGCGGGCAAACGCCGGGTCCAGCGAGGTCAGGCTTTCGGGCTGGTTGTAGCGAAAAACGCGGCGGCCGTCGGTGGGCTGCCCGGGGCCGGAGCAGCTGCCCAGGGCAGTAACTAGCACGAATACAGAACCGGAGGCCAGGCGCGAAATCGAAAGCATGAGAAAGGCGGAATCACGTATATTTGTAGCAAAGGTACCCGGTCTGGCTTATGCACTCGGCACCCGGGTCAGCTCTTTCCCTCCTCTATGCAGCTTACTTATTTCGGCCACTCGTGCTTTTTACTGGAAACCGGTGGTAGCCGCGTCCTCTTCGACCCGTTTATTCGCCCGAATCCATTGGCCAAGGCCGTAAACGTAGAGGCTATTGCGGCCGACTACATCCTGCTCAGCCACGGCCACGCCGACCACGTAGCCGATGTGGAGGAAATCGGCAAGCGCACCGGGGCGGCGCTGGTGGGCATGTTTGAAGTGCTCAGCTGGTTTGAAGCCAAGGGCCTGAACGCCGACCTGAAAATGAACATCGGTGGCGCCGTGCAGCTCCCGTTTGGCTCGGTGAAAATGGTGCCTGCCCTGCACTCCAGCTCCATGCCCGATGGCTCCTACGGAGGGCTGGCCGCAGGCTTCATCCTCGAGTCGGAAGGCAAGACCCTGTACTTCGCCGGCGACACCGCCCTGAGCTACGAAATGAAGCTGCTGGCCGAGCAGCACGCCATCGACGTGGCACTGCTGCCCATCGGCGACCATTTCACCATGGGCGTTGCAGATGCGCTGACGGCGGCCGCCTGGGTACAGGCCCCCAAAGTGGTGGGCATGCACTACGACACGTTCCCGCCCATTGCCATCAACCACGCCGACGCCCAGCAGCAAGCCCAGCGCGCCGGTCGGCAACTGGTGCTAATGCAGGTGGGGGAAACCATTACCTTGTAGCAACCCGCCAACTACGATTTACTGGCTAATTGCTACAAGCCACATTTACTTTGATGAGTTGCCAGCCAAGCGCTGACAGCTAACAGTTTTAACCTCATGGGAAAAATCATTGCGGTAGCCAATCAGAAGGGCGGGGTGGGCAAAACCACCTCCTCGATTAACCTCGCGGCCTCCCTGGCAGCGCTGGAGTATCGGACCCTGCTCGTGGATGCCGACCCGCAAGCCAATGCCACCTCCGGCGTGGGCTTCGACCCGAAGGATATTCAGAACAGCATCTACGAGTGCATGGTGGATGGCATCAACGCCCAGGATATCATCCTGCAAACCAATGTGCTGCCCCACCTCGACCTGATGCCCTCCCACATCGACCTGGTAGGCGCAGAGGTGGAAATGATCAACCTGCCGAACCGGGAAGAGAAGATGAAGGACGCCCTGCGGCCCCTGGCCGATCAGTACGACTTCATCATTATCGACTGCTCGCCTTCCCTGGGTTTGATTACGGTAAATGCCCTCACGGCCGCGCACTCCGTCATCATTCCGGTGCAGTGCGAGTATTTCGCCCTCGAAGGGCTGGGCAAGCTGCTCAACACCGTCAAGATTATCCAGAGCCGCCTGAACGAGGAGCTGGAAATAGAAGGCATTCTGCTGACGATGTACGACGTGCGGTTGCGCCTGAGCAACCAGGTGGTAGAGGAAGTAAAGCTGCACTTTCAGCAGCTGGTGTTCGACACCATTATTCCGCGCAACGTGAAGCTCTCGGAGTCGCCGAGCTTCGGCATTCCCGTCATTCTGCACGACGCCGAAAGCAAGGGCTCGATCAGCTACCTGAACCTGGCCCGCGAAATCGTCGAGAAGAACTCGGTGGACGCTACGCCGGAAGCGGCGGAAGACAACGCGGCTTAGCTTTCAACGAAAAGCCCCGGCACACGTCGGGGCTTTTTTATGGTTGAGCTTGCGCACTAAAATCTCCGGTCCCAACTGCCGGCAAAAAACAGAATAGCAATCTGTTTTGCCCGGTTTATACGCCATTCACTGGCTATTTCCCCAACTTCCTGTTCCAGAAAGTTGGCCTGACTGCTTGATAAGCAGTAAATTCAAGTCTTCATCAGGCCATTTTTGGCTTTATCACCCTTCCAAACGTTTCCCTGCTGTGCGTTATTTATTACTCTTTTCGTTGGCTACCGGGCTGTGCGTTGCCGATGCTGCGGCCGCGGGCGGCGCACCCGGGGCTTCGGCTGCCGCCCCGGCTCAGGGCGCGGGCACGGGGCTCACGGCCAGCTACTACAACAATGGCACCCTGGCCGGCTCTCCGGCAATGCGCCGCATCGATAAGTCCATTGATTTCCGCTGGGGGCTTAATCCACCGGCATTTGGCATTCCGGCCGATTATTTCTCCATTCGCTGGGAAGGCCTGCTGGCTGCGCCTTCCACCGGCACCTACCGTTTTGTGGCCAATACCACTGATGAAGTGCGCCTGTGGGTGAACGGCCGGAAAGTACTCGATACCTGGGGTGGGCGCAAAGCCGATGGCAGCGAAGGGTTCATTCAGCTGGCCGCTAACGAAAAAACCAGCTTCAAGCTCGAATACGCCGCCGGCGAAGGCGAGGCCAGGCTGCAGTTGCAGTGGATTCCCCCGGGCCGTGCCCCCCAAACGATACCGACAGCCAATCTGTACCCGGCTGGCTCCACGCTGATGCCTGATCCGGAAACCGGGGCGCCGGCCGCAGTAGCAGCGGCTCCGGCCCCTGCCCCCGCCGCGCCGGCTCCCGCCAAGAAAAAGGAAAAAGTAGAGCGCAAGCCCCCGGCGCCCAAGCAGCCAGCGGTGGCCGCCACCAAGCCGGCCCCTGCCCCGGAGAAACCAGTAGCCGCGGCCAAGCCCGCTGAGAAGCCGGCTAAGCCTGCAAAACCAGCAAAGCCGGTGGAACCAGTAGTAGCGCCGGCCCCACCCGTGGCCCTCGAGCCCGCCGTGTACATCCTCACTTCTCGCACCACCGGCCGGCCCCTGCAGGTAGATGACCCGGCCCGGCCCAATATGCAGGCCTACCAGCCTTTGCCCGTGGGTACCAGCGTGCCGCCCAGTGCTACGCCCCAGTGGCGTATAGAGAGCCTGAACAACGGGTACTACCGCCTCGTGGTGCCCGGCAACAACCGCGTGCTGGAAGTATTGGGCAGCGCCACGTCCAACGGCACTCCCATGAACCTCTGGCCTTACTACAGCGGCAACAACCAGATCTGGCGCATCGAGCCCGTAGAAGGTGGGTTCTATAAGATTATTGCCAAGCACAGCAACAAGGCCCTCACCGCCCGCGACTCTACCGACAGCGGCGTGCAGCAGTGGCGCTACCGGGACAATGAAAACCAGCACTGGAAGCTGGAGAAAGTAGCCCCGCCCAAAGCCGAGCTGGCCCGTACGGCCGTGGCCCGCCCGGGCATCGGAGCCAACAACATGAGCATCTACCCCAACCCCAGCAACGGCGTAGCACAGCTGACTTACACGCTGAAGGAAGAAACCCCCGTGGGCTGGGTGCTCTACAGCCAGCGCGGCGCCGTGGTGCGCGTATCGGACTACCGCCGCCGTCCCTTGGGTAGCCAGCTTCAGACCCTGGAGTTCACCGATCTGCCGCCGGGAGATTATTCCCTCCATCTCACGGTAGGAACTTCCACCACGCGCCACCAGCTTTCCATTCGCCAGCCTAGTGCCACCGCTACCGGGGCCAGCGCCGAAGAATAGTTAAGGTACCCTTTTCCCACCGGGCCCGGTCGTCAGCAGATGACCGGGCCCGGTTTTTGTTGAGCAAGCGCCTAGCAAGCCAGGCTACGGCAGACTTCTGGCATTCCCCAACAAAATTTCCCGCGCTTCCCCGGCGTTTATGTATTTTTGAATCCTGCTTTTGCCCGAAGTTGGGCGAAAGCGCATTGCAGGTATGTCAGAGAAACCCGAAGAGAAGTCGACGCCGGCGGCGGCCCCGAAGCGTAAAATTGGTGGCCTGGGCCGGGGCCTGAATGCCCTTATTGAAGGCAGCTACGAGAAGAAGAGCGAACGGCTCGTCTCGCACCCGGTGAACTCCGTGGGGCTGATTGCGGTGGGACAGATTCAGGCCAACCCCTACCAGCCCCGCACCCACTTCGACCAGGAAGCATTGCAGGAGCTGGCCGAGAGCATTAAAGTGCAGGGCATTATCCAGCCCGTGACGGTGCGCCAGACGGGCACCAACACCTACCAGCTCATCAGTGGGGAACGGCGCTTGCAGGCTTCGAAGCTGGCCGGCCTGGAGGCTATTCCGGCCTACATCCGCAAGGCCGACGACCAGCAGATGCTGGAAATGGCACTGATTGAGAACATCCAGCGCGAAAACCTTAATGCTATTGAAATTGCCCTCAGCTACCAGCGGCTGGTAAGTGAGTGTAATCTGAAGCAGGAAGAGCTGGGCGACCGGGTAGGCAAAAACCGCTCGACGGTGACCAACTACCTACGCCTGCTTAAGCTTCCGCCGGATATCCAGATTGGCTTGCGCGACGCCGTCATTTCCATGGGGCATGCCCGCGCCCTGATCAATATTGAAGACACAGAGCAGCAGCTGGCTTTGTTTCGCCGCATTGTGGCCGAAGAGTTATCGGTGCGGCGCGTGGAGCAGCTGGTGCGCAACGGGGGCGGCTCGGCCTCCCGCCCCGATGCACCGGAAGCGCAGCCCGTGCACGACGAAAGCCTGCACGTGCCCGTAGCCGAACTGCGCCGCACCGAGCGGCATTTGTCGGAACGGTTTGGCTCCCGCGTACTCGTAAAGCCCGGACCACAGGGCCGGGGGGAAATCAAAATTGCCTTCGACTCCGTGGAGGACATGCAGCGAATCCTGCATATTCTGCAACCTGTCTAACGCTACCGTACCCCCTATGCCTTCGCACCTGCGTATTGCGCTGATTGGGCTTCTAGGCATGTGGCTGACGATTTTTTCGGCCCAAGCCCAGACGGTAACGGCCGGCCCCGACAGTACGCAGGTAGACACGCAAAAATCGGTAACAGACTCCAGCCGGCGTACCGAGAAGTTTCTGGGCTGGCGCGTTACGCGCCCGAAGAAGGCGGCGCTGCTTTCGGCCGTTCTGCCGGGCGCGGGTCAGATCTATAACCGCCGGTACTGGAAGCTCCCGCTCGTGTACGGGGCCATTGGGGCCGCCGTGGGCACGGAGGTCTTTTACCAGATGCGCTACAAAGAATACTCCCTGGGCTATAAAAACCGCACCGACGGGGTTGCGGCCACAGTAGATACCGGCCCCCGCTCTAGTCGCGAGGCTTCGGCCGCTAATGTACGCGTGGGGTTGGAGTTCTACCGTCGCAACCGCGACAAGTGGATAGCCTTTACCGCCGTAGCTTATACACTCAATATCGTAGATGCCCTGGTAGATGCCCACCTGCGCGACTTCGACATCAGCGACGACCTGAGCATGCAGTGGCAACCTGACGTCTTGCGCGTCCCTACGGCCCGCCTAACGCCCGGCGTAGCAATTTCTCTCACGTTGAAATCCCACAAGTAGTACATGAAAATTCTGCTGATTGGCTACGGCAAAATGGGCAAGGCGCTGGAAGCGCAGGCCCAGGCCCGCGGCCACCAGATTGTCGGCATCGTGGACCCTTCCCGCCCGGAAGTGCGCCTCACCGATTTCACGCCCGCTCAGGCCGACGTAGCCATTGAGTTTACCCATCCCGACGCGGCTTTTCAGAACGTGGTGACAACCCTGCGGCAGGGTATTCCGGTGGTGTGCGGCTCTACGGGCTGGCTGCATCATTTCGACGAAGCCCGGGCCGTAGCCCAGGAAACGGGCGTAGGCTTATTCTACGCGTCCAACTACAGTGTGGGGGTAAACCTGTTCTTTCACTTCAATGAGTACCTGGCGGCCAAAATGCACCAGTTTGGGGGCTACAATGTGCAGGTGCGGGAAATTCACCACGTGCACAAGGTTGATCAGCCGAGCGGTACGGCCCTGACAACGGCCCAGGGCATCATGCGCCATTTTCCCACCAAAACTACTTGGCGCAACGAGCCAACCACGGACGCGCACGAGCTGGCCGTGGTATCGGAGCGGGAAGGCGAGGTAGTGGGCACGCACGTCGTCACCTATTCCTCCACCCTCGATACGATTGAGCTACGCCACGAAGCCCATAGCCGCGACGCCTTCGCGCAGGGGGCCTTGCTGGCCGCCGAGTGGCTGCCGGGCAAAGCGGGCATTTTTGGCATGAATGATTTGTTGGGGCTGTAAACCAGTAGCAAGCTGGTCATTGGCCGCTTACCTTGGCGGCCTCTCGGGGCGGGCAGCCGTTAAACTTGCAGTGCTCCTAAAGGCCACAGTTCGGTACCTTTTTCGGATATTCCGGCGTTTATTGGCGGCCACGCTGGCTGCCTGCTTTGCTTTCTGACCTGATTTATGGCCGTAAAATTCTGGGAGAAACGTCCTGAGACGGAAACCCCCAAAAAACCCAAGAGTGCAGCCCGCGAGTGGGGCGACGCCATTCTGTTTGCTGTGGTAGCCGCTACGCTTATTCGTTGGGCCACCTTCGAGGCGTACACCATTCCGACGCCTTCCATGGAAAACTCCTTGCTCGTAGGCGACTACCTGTTTGTGAGCAAGCTGCACTACGGCCCCCGCACGCCCCAAACCCCGCTGCAGGTGCCGCTCACGCATCAAACCATCTGGGGCACCAACATCCCCAGCTACTCCGAAGCTATTCAGCTGACGGCGCGCCGTCTCCCCGGTTTTTCGGAGGTGAAGCGCAACGACGTAGTAGTGTTTAACGTGCCATTTGAGAAGCAGCATCCCGCCGACCTGCGCACCAACTACATCAAACGGTGCATAGGCGTAGCCGGCGACCAAATTGAGGTGCGCCAGTCGCAGGTGTACATCAATGGTAAGCCGGCCACCAACCCGCCGCACCTGCAAACCAGCTACTCGCTTTACACCGACGCGCCCATCCGGCCGGAGATATTTCAGGAGCAGGGCATCGTGGAGTACGACTCGCCCAACGGCGCCCCCATGCTGGGCTACGCCGGTGATACGGTGCTGTACAGCCCGGTGCATATGACCAAGGAAGCGGCCGACTTTATGCGCCAGCAACCTTACGTGAAGCGTTTGGTCGAGCAACGCTTGCCGGCCGGGGTGCCCGACCCCAGCGTGTTCCCGAACTCGGTAGACTTTCCGGCTCCCACCCCGCTCAGCGCCACTACCCGCCCCTGGAATGCCGACAACTACGGCCCGCTCCAGATTCCGAAGGAAGGCCAGACCGTGCAGATCACCCGGGAAAACGCTGGCATCTATTTCAAGATTGTGGGGCAGTACGAGCACACGCCCGGCATCACTTGGAAAGATGGCCTCATTTACCAGAATGGGCAGCCCCTCACGAGCTATACCTTTAAGCAGGACTACTACTTCATGATGGGCGACAACCGCCACAACTCCCAGGACTCCCGCTACTGGGGCTTTGTACCGGCCGACCACATTGTGGGCAAGGCCGTGCTCATCTGGCTTTCCGTAGACCCCAACGCGCCCAGCTTCTTCAGCAAGATTCGCTGGAACCGCCTGTTTCACCTGATCGACTAACGACGGAACCACGGATTCGCGCGGATTTTTCGGATTCCACGGATTTCGTGGACGATTCATTCCGCTCCTAAACACAAAAAAGCCTCGCATACTGCGAGGCTTTTTTTATTATGTGTCATCCTGAGCGCAGCGAAGGACCTTTTTACGTGGCAACAAGTCGTGCGGGCGTGAGAAGGTCCTTCGCTGTGCTCAGGATGACAAACTGAGTAGAGCAAATCGTCCCCAAAATCCGTGGAATCCGAAAAATCCGCGCGAATCCGTGGTTCCTCCTACCACACTATGGGCTCTTTGCCGTGCTGGGCGAGGTAGGCATTGGTTTGGTTGAAGGGGCGGGAACCGAAAAAGCCCCGGTCGGCAGCATAGGGCGACGGATGAGCCGCTTTCAATACCAAGTGCTTCTTGGCATCAATGATTTCGCCTTTCTTCTGGGCATAAGCGCCCCAGAGAATAAACACGACATGCTCCTTTTGCTCCGACACCTGTTGGATGGCGGCATCGGTAAATTGCTCCCACCCTTTCTTCTGGTGGGAGCCCGGCTCCCCGGCCCGCACGGTAAGTGTGGCATTCAGCAGTAGTACGCCTTGGCGGGCCCAGCGGTCCAGGTTGCCGTTGGGAGCCGGCGGGGTAGCCGGAATATCGTCCTGGAGTTCCTTAAAGATGTTTTGCAATGAGGGCGGGGTCCGCACGCCCTCGGCTACGGAGAACGACAAGCCATGCGCCTGGCCCCGGCCGTGGTAAGGGTCCTGGCCGAGAATCACCACCTTCACGGCGTTGAAGGGACAGGCCTCAAAAGCATGAAAAATCTGGGGGCCGGGCGGATACACGGTGGCCGTGGCGTACTCGCCCCGCAGGAAAGTGGTGAGGTGCTGAAAATATGGTTTTTCGAACTCCGGCTGCAAGGCCTTGCGCCAGCTTTCTTCTATCTTTACAGTCATTGGAAAAATCTTTCTGGGCGGATACGGTGGGCCGATGCGTTCGGACTTGCGTAAATAAACCAAATCCCGCATTCCAGTGTTATTTTCATTCCACCGAACCGCCTTGCCGTCATGAATACGATCAGTACGCAGGGAGTAACCGTGAGTGTTACGACCAACTACTTACCCGACTACTCCAGCCCCGGCCAGGAGCACTATGTGTTTGCGTACAAGATTGATATTCGCAACGATAGTGAGTACACCGTCAAGCTGCTGCGCCGCCATTGGTACATTTACGATGCCAACGGGGTAGTGCGCGAAGTGGAAGGCGAAGGCGTAGTAGGCCAGCAGCCGGTGCTGGAGCCCGGCGAGTCGCACCAGTACGTATCGGGGTGTAACCTCAAAACCGGCGTGGGCAAAATGCGGGGCACTTACCAGATGGAGCGCCTTGTGGATGGCAGCCACTTCGATGTGGATATTCCGGAGTTCACGCTCATCGTCCCGTTCCGGCTGAATTAGTTTAGTGGGGAATTAGGAACTTGGCTGACGTTTCCGGCAACGCGTCGTTGCCCGCCAGCCAACTACCGACGTTCTCAAGTCCCCGATTTCCTTGCTTTACCAGGTTCTCAGTTATTTCCGGTTCTACCTCCGCTCGGGGAATGCACATGGCCTGCATTCCCCGTTCGTTTTTGACCTCTACGCGCACGTCATCAACCACGATGGAGCGTTTGCAGCGTTTCCTGCCATCGAGCAGCGCCGCCGGGAGCTAAGCCAGAGTACGGAGGTACTTACCGTCCGGGATTTTGGAGCCGGGTCCCGCCTGGGCGCGGGCCGGCAGCGGCGCGTGCGCGATATTGCCCGCACCGCCGCCAAGCCACGCACACTAGCTCAGCTCCTATTTCGGTTGGTGAACTGGCGGCAGCCGCACACGGTGCTGGAGCTAGGCACTTCCTTAGGCCTTACCACCGCTTACCTGGCCGCCGCTTGTTCGCGGGCCCAGGTGCTGACCTTCGAAGGCTGCCCCGCCACGGCGTCGGTGGCCCGGCAAACGTTCCAGGAGCTCAAACTGAGCAATATTCAGCTTATCGAAGGCAACCTCGACGAAACCCTGGCCCCAGCCTTGGCCAAGCTAAGTGAGCCGCTGGATTTCGCTTTCTTCGACGGCAACCACCGCTTCGAGCCAACCATGCGCTACTTCGAGCAATGCCTTCAGCACCGCACCGATGAGAGCCTGTTTGTGCTGGACGATATTCATTGGTCCCAGGAAATGGAGCAGGCCTGGGCTGCTATCAAGCAGCATCCTGAGGTAACGCTCACCATTGACCTGTTTTACGTAGGCTTGGTTTTCTTTCGGAAGAAGCAGCCGAAGCAGCATTTCACGCTCCGCTTCAACCATGTAGTAGACAAGCTTCTGGAGCGCACGCGGCGGTTGTCGGCCTGAGAAACGTGTTATGGCGAGCTACGCGAAATCATCCGGCCAGAATCTACTTATCAAGTCTTCGAAATGAGAAAAGCCCCTACCGTCAGCATAGACGGTAGGGGCTTTCTGATTGTAGTAGCAGACTGAATTTGTTGAAAGCCGCTGGCTTTGCGTGGCTCACAACGAAGCGTACAACTTACCGTACAGCCTCCCGCACCCGCGTGAGCTTCACCAGCAAGTCTTCCAGCTGCTGCAGCGGGAGCATGTTGGCGCCGTCGGATTTGGCGGTGGCCGGCGTGGGGTGCGTTTCGATGAACAGCCCGTCAGCCCCTACGGCAATGGCGGCTTTGGCAATGGTTTCGATGAGCTGGGGCATGCCACCCGTCACGCCGCTGCTCTGGTTAGGCTTTTGCAGAGAGTGCGTCACATCCATTACTACGGGTACCCCGAAACTGCGCATGGCGGGCAGGTTGCGGAAGTCCACCACCAGATCGGAGTAGCCGAAGGAGTTGCCGCGGTCCGTCAGAATCACGTGCTCATTGCCCGACTGGCGCACTTTGTCCACCGCAAACTGCATGGCTTCCCCATTCAGGAACTGGCCTTTCTTGATGTTGACTACCTTCCCTGTCTGAGCGGCGGCAATCAGCAGGTCCGTCTGCCGGCACAAGAAGGCCGGGATTTGCAGCACGTCCACGTACTCGGCGGCCAGGGCAGCCTCATCCGACTCGTGAATATCGGTGACAGTGGGCACGCCGATTTCGCGGCCTACTTTCTGCAGAATCTTCAGCGCTTTTTCGTCGCCGATGCCCGTGAAGGAATCCAGGCGGGAACGGTTGGCCTTGCGGTAGGAGCCTTTGAAGATGTAGGGAATCTGCAGCTTATCGCAGAGCGTACGCACCTGCTCGGCAATCCGCAGGGCCATATCTTCCCCTTCAATTACGCAGGGCCCGGCCATCAGAAAAAACTGACCGGAGTTGGTATTGCGGAAGTGCGGCAGGGCGTTGGCGAGAGTTTCAATCATGGGTGCAGAAGCAAATGGGTAGTTTTCCAGCTATTATCTCTTCGTCAAACAAATAAACAGCTCCCGCCCTTGACGGGGTTTGAGCGAATTAGTGGCCGTTTCGAAATGCTTGAACTCGAAGTAGGGCGCAAAATACGACCGATACTCTTCCCGGGTGCCCCCGAAGGGTGGCCCGGGCTGACTGAACTCAGTATCGAAGAGCAAGCCCATGAGCGTGCCCCCGGGCCGGAGCAGGTGGGCGCACTGGCGGGCATAAGCAGGACGCAGAGCCGGATCCAGGGCGCAGAAGAACGTTTGCTCCACGATAAGATCGTAGGGCGGCAAGGGTTCCAGGGTAAAGAAGTCCTGCAACAGCAGATGGCCGGCCGGAAAGTCGGGGACGCGCTCCTGCAAGGCCTGCAGGGGCTCGGGCGCCACGTCGGCCACCACTACGTTGGGCCAGCCGTGCCGGTGCAGGTACTCGGCTTCGTAGGCGCGGCCCGCCCCGGGAATGAGGATACGACGCGCATCGGGCGGGCCCAGCTGGCTGAAATATTCCCGCAAAGGCGGCGTTATGGCTCCCGCATCCCAGCCGGTCTGGCCGAGGGCGTAACGCTGCTGCCAGTAAGCGGCATCAAGGACAGATTCAGTCGACATATTAGGGCAGGATTGTACCTTCGGACTTGCCCAGGTACAGAACTCCGTTATTTTTGCCTGAAGGTACTGCCCATCCCGGATTGTCCGGCCTCTCACCTAACTTCTTTCTAATGGAACAAAATCAAACCCCGGAGCCCAAGAACAACAGCCGCGTGCTGCTGATTGTCGCCCTTATTCTCGTGCTGCTGGGCATCAATGGCGTCCTTTTCTACATGAACCAGCAGAAAGGAAAACAGAATGAGCAACTCACGGCCGATGTGAAAGCCAAAGATGTAAAGCTGGAGGAGCAGATCAAGCAGTTTGAAGCCCTGAAAGCTGATTTTGAGCGCCAGAGCCAGGAAATGCAGGGCATGGGCTTAGCCAACGACTCCCTCAAGAACCGCATTGCCTCTATTAATGCCGACTTGCTGAAGCTGCGCTCCTTCCGGGCCGGTTCTTTCTCCATCACGGATCAGAAGCGCTTCCGTGACCGGGCCGCCAACTTCGAGCGCCAGCTGCGTGTGAAAGATGAGGAAATTGCCAAGCTGAAGGCCGACAACGAAGCCCTCTACACCGAAACAACGACGCTGAAAGAGCGTCAGAACAAGCTCACGGATACCATCAGCACTATTGCGCGCACCAACCAGGAGCTCAGCGAGAAAGTAAGCATTGCCTCGCGCCTGCAGGCTGAGAACATTCGGGTCAACGTCATCAACAGCCGCGGCAAGGAGAAAGACGATGAAAAGGATGAGTTTAAAGCCAAGCGCGTGGAGAAGGTGAAAATCAACTTCAACCTGGCCCGCAACGACGTAGCCCCCAAAGAAACCAAGCAGATTATGCTGCGCCTGATTGAGCCCGATGGCTCGGCGCTCTACAACCTGAGCACCGGCGGCGGCACTTTCATGGTAGATGGCGCCGAAGCCTTCTACACGTCCAAGCAGGAGTTGGTATTCGACAACACCAAGCAGAACATTCAGTTCGTGTACGCCAAAGGTGCAGAATACAAGCCCGGCCCCCACACCATCGAACTGTACGCCGACGGCTACCTGATTGGCACCACCAAATTCACGCTGAAGTAGGAGCCCCGGATTCGCGCGGATTTTGTAGCCGGCGCAATCTGCCAATAAAACAAAAAGCCTCGCACACTGCGAGGCTTTTTGTTTTGTAGCCCTGTCATCCTGAGCAGAGCCAAGGGCCTTCTTCCGTTGCAGCAAGTCGTGCGGGCGTGAGAAGGTCCTTCGCTTTGCTCAGGATGACAGATGATCAACAGGGCAGATGACCTACGCGAGCCTAACATTTGCGCCGGCTACAAAATCCGGGCAATCCGAAAAAGCCGCGCGAATCCGTGGTTCCATCGTTTAGCGGAACTGCTGTTCAAACTCGTCCAGCTTCTTGAGCGTGCCGCTGATATTTTCGGTGAACATCACCACGACCGAGCCATCGGGAGCCGTCTGCAAAGCGTGGTCAATGGCATCCATCTCATGTTCGATGTAGTTGATGGCCACGCCTGGGTTGTCGAGCTGCAGGCCGCGCGTCATCAACTCGCGCAATTCCTCTGCAGTTTTGCCGCGCAGGTCCCGGTCCTGGCGCAGAATGATTTCATCGAACATGCGGCCGGCTACACGGGCAAAGCTGAGCGTGTCTTCTTCGCGCCGGTCGCCCAGCCCTGATACCATCCCGATTTTACGCGTGGCGGGCGTTTCGCGCAGGAACTCCTCGAATTTCTCGATACCGTGCGCGTTGTGGGCGTAATCCACGATGACCTCAAACTTCGGGAACTTGTAGACGTTCATCCGGCCCGGGGTCTTCGTGCTGGAGGGCACAAACGTCCGCAGGGCAGTTTTGATTTCGTCCCGCTCGAAGCCGCACAAGTAGCCGGTAAGTGCCGTAGCCAGGGAGTTTTCGATGTTGAAGCGGGCCCGGCCACCAAAGGTCACGGGGAACTCCGCCGCGTGGTCGATGCGCAGCTTATACGAGTTCTTGTAAATGGTTACGTAGCCTTCCTCGTACACGGCAGCCACTCCCCCATTCTCCACGTGGTCAAGAATTCGCGGGTTGTTTTCGTCCATGCTGAACAAGGCGACGCGGCACTCCAGCTTTTCGCGCATGGCATACACCAGGTCGTCATCGGCATTGAGCACGGCCCAGCCGTTTTTGCGCACCGTGCGCGGCAGCACCCCCTTCACAGCCGCCATTTCCTCCACGGTGTGAATGTCGCGCATGCCCAGGTGGTCGGCGGCAACGTTGGTTACCACGGCAATGTCGCAGGTGTGGAAGCCCAGGCCGGAGCGTAGCATGCCGCCCCGAGCCGTTTCCAGCACGGCAAAGTTCACCGTGGGGTCTTTCAGCACAAACTCGGCACTCTGCCCACCGGTACAGTCACCTTTCTGCAGTTGCTTACCCTGAATGTAGATGCCGTCGGTAGTAGTGAAACCTACTTTATAGCCTTTAGAGGAAACCATGTGCGCAATGAGGCGCGTGGTAGTGGTTTTGCCGTTGGTGCCCGTAATGGCAATAATGGGAATACGGGCCGTACTACCCCGCGGGAACAGCATATCCACCACGGGGGCGGCTACGTTGCGCGGCAGCCCTTCGGTGGGCGCAATGTGCATCCGGAAGCCCGGGGCAGCATTTACCTCAATAACGGCCCCGCGCGTTTCATTCAGCGGAATGGCAATATCGTTGGTCAGCAGATCAATGCCGCAGATATCCAGGCCCACAATGCCGGCCACGCGCTCAGCCAGCAACACGTTGTAGGGGTCCACGATATCCGTCACGTCGGTGGCGGTGCCGCCCGTGCTGATATTGGCCGTGCTTTTCAGGTACAGCACCTGCCCGGCTGGCAGCACCGATTTTAAGGTCAGCCCCTGTCCTTTCAGGATATCCAGGGTGTGCTTGTCAGCCTTGATGCTCGTCAGCACCTTTTCGTGGCCTACCCCCCGGCGCGGGTCCTTGTTTACTTCTTCAATCAGCTGCTGAATGGTGCTGGTACCATCGCCTTTCACGGCGGCTGGGGTACGCTTGGCGGCGGCTACCAGCTTACCGTTCACCACCAGCAGACGGTAGTCGTCGCCCACGATGAACTGTTCCACAATCACGGCCCGGGAATACACCTGGGCGGCTTTCAGGCCGGCCACGGCGTCTTTCCAGTTGGTGATGTTGATGGTGGCCCCTTTGCCGTGGTTGCCATCCAGAGGCTTGGTTACGATAGGAAAGCCGAGGTCCTCAATGGCGTCGCGCAGGCCTGCCTCCGAGTATACAGTAGTGCCGTTGGGTACGGGTACGCCGGCGTTGCGGAGCAGGGCCTTGGTGCGGTTTTTATTGCCGGCCACTTCCACCCCGGCGTGTGAGGTGTAGCTGGTGGTGGTAGCCCAGATGCGCTTCTGGTTGCAGCCGTAGCCGAGCTGAATGATGCTGCTGTCCTGCAGCTGAATGTAGGGGATGTTGCGCGAGGCAGCTTCCGCAACAATGCTGTAGGTGCTGGGGCCGAAGAACTCTTCTTCCCGAATATCGTGCAGCTCGGCAATGATGGGCTTGATATCGACCTTCTGCTTACGACACAGGGCCTCTACAATTTCTACGGCGGCCTTGCCCGCCACGCGCCCGGCGCGCTCCTCCTGATAGGCAAATACCACGTAATCCACACCGGCTTCGTGCGCGGGGTACGACTTGCCCCAGTGTACCGTCATGCCCGCCAGGCGCTGCAGCTCCAGGGCTACGTGCTGCACGACGTGGCCCAGGGGCTCCCCATCGGCAAGCTGTTCCTGCGTGAGCGGAGGGTGCTTCAGTACTTGCTGGGAGGTGTAAGCCGTGAAAGTTTGGGGTTTGCCCAAGTCGGGCAGCAGTTTGGTGAGACGCTTATCGAGGCCCGGAAAAGCATTCGACCACTGATCGGCCAAATCTTCCAGGTCCACTTTCATCACAATAATCTTGTGGTGCTTCACCGACCAATAGCTCGGCCCGCGCATAGTGCGGAGGTCAACAATCTTCATATAAGCGAAAGAGGAAGAGAACAGGGTTTTGAGTGCCGTTGTACGGCCTACCGAAATGTAGGGATTCCCGTCCGAGAATCCTTCCTTCCTATTTTTTTCGCTTATTTTCTAATTAGCTGAGAGCAAGCAACCTTTATAAGACAAATAATTGATAGTGAACCTGCTAGCTTACTTGCAAAAAAAAGCCCCAACCGGGGCTAATCGGTTGGGGCACTCATCATAACTGCTGAAAACAGGAACAAGCAGGTAAGAAGAGGTGACGAGCGGATTCGAACCGCTGTAGGAGGTTTTGCAGACCTCTACCTAGCCACTCGGTCACGTCACCGGGCTTTGAGGTTGCAAACTTACAACCATAATGCGGCTTCTACCAAACCGCTACGCTGTTTTTCCGAGAGCGGGCGGTAAGTTATTGGCCGTGTGCCACAAAAAAAGCCCCGGCCTATGCCGGGGCTTTTCTTAAGCAGAGAAATAAGGCCGCTTAGGCGTTCTTCTTCTCGTCAGCCGTTTCGTCGGCTTTGTCGTCGCTCGACAGGGCATTTTTCACCGTGTCTACTACGTCGCCAGCTACTTCCTTAGCTTTCTCCACGATGCCAGAGTGCGAAGCGGCGTCTACTACGTCGCCAGCAACTTCGGTCACCTTGTCGAAAGCGGCCGAAGCGGCCACAGCCACAGCCGCCAGGATGCCACCTTCTTCGGCAGCGGGCGCCTTCTTGTCGGCCTGCGTCTTCAGCTTCTGCTCACCAGCCTCACGCTCGTTGCCCATCATCTTGTCGCGCAGGGCGCTCAAAGCATCCAGGTCGCCGAGGGTTGACTTCTCAGCAGCAGCGGGCTTCTTCAGGTCGCTTAGCTTGCCTTCGCCCTGAGCGGCAGCAGCGCCGGCAGCGGGCTTCTTCTTCGCGAACTTGGCGTTGCGGCTATCTTCTTCCGCCTGCTGGTTGTAAGCAGCCGAGTGCGACAGCACGATACGACGGTCGTCCTTGGAGAATTCCACCACGCGGAAGTCCAGCGTTTCGCCGTTCTCAGCCTGCGAGCCGTCTTCTTTGGCCAGCGACTTAGGATAAGCGAAGCCTTCGATGCCGTAGGGCAGCTCCAGCACGGCACCGCGGTCGGTTTTCTCCGTGATGGTAGCCTTGTGCACCGAGCCAGGAGTGAACACCGTCTGGAACGTATCCCAGGGGTTTTCTTCCAGCTGCTTGTGGCCCAGGGCCAGGCGGCGGTTGTTTACGTCCAGTTCCAGAACTACTACGTCCAGACGGTCGCCAACTTTCACCACTTCCGAAGGGTGTTTCACCTTCTTGGTCCACGACAGGTCGGAAACGTGCACGAGGCCGTCAACGCCTTCTTCCAGCTCTACGAACAGGCCGAAGTTGGTGAGGTTACGCACGAGGCCGTTGTGCTTGGTACCCACGGCGTACTTCGAGCCGAAGTCGCCACGCGTCCAAGGGTCTTCGCTCAGCTGCTTGATGCCGAGGCTCATCTTGCGGTCTTCGCGGTCGAGGGTCAGGATCTGCGCCTCTACTACGTCGCCCTGCTTGATGAAGTCCTGCGGGTTGCGCAGGTGCTGGCTCCAAGACATTTCCGAAACGTGGATCAGGCCTTCTACGCCGGGCACGATTTCCATGAACGCACCGTAGTCGGCCACGTTCACGATGCGACCCTGCACTTTCGAGCCGGGCTGCAGGTCCTGGGGCAGCGAATCCCATGGGTGGGGCGTCAGCTGCTTCAGGCCGAGGGAAATACGCTTCTTGGCTTCGTCGAAGTCCAGCACAACGATGTTGAGCTTCTGGTCGAGCTGCAGAACCTCCGAGGGGTGCGCAATGCGGCCCCACGAAATGTCGGTGATGTGCAGCAGGCCGTCTACGCCGCCGAGGTCGATGAACACACCGAAGTTGGTCATGTTCTTGATAACGCCCTCGAGGATCTGACCTTTCTCCAGGTTGTTGAGGATGGCTTCGCGCTGCTTCTCGAGGTCTTTCTCGATCAGGACTTTGTGCGAAACTACCACGTTGTCGAAAGCAGCGTTGATTTTCACCACTTTCACTTCCATGCGACGACCCACGTAGATGTCGAAGTCACGGATAGGCTTCACGTCAATCTGCGAGCCGGGCAGGAAGGCTTCTACGCCATCCAGGTCCATGATCAGACCACCTTTGGTACGACGCTTTACCACGCCTTCCAGCACGGTGTCGTTTTCCAGGGCATCGTAAATAGCCTTCCAAGCCTGCTTGATCTTCGCCTTCTTGCGCGACAGGATCAGCTGACCGTTCTGGTCTTCCTGGTCTTCAATGAACACCTCAACCTCGTCACCAACTTTGAGGTCGGTCAGGTCGCGGAATTCGGAGAGGGGCACCAGGCCATCGGATTTGAAGCCGATGTTGAGGATAACGTCGCGGTCGGTGATGCCCACCACGATGCCTTTTACTACTTCTTCTTCCTGTACCGTCGTGAGGGTCTCACCGTACATCTGCTCCATTTCGGCGCGCTGCTCGGCGGTATAGTTACCTCCGAAGCTATTCGCTCCGACGTTGTCCCAGTCGAAGTTGTCAACTACTTCTGCCATGATAGTATGCAGTGGCCCTCGTATACACGTCCAGCGCAGGGCCCGCCTCCGGAACGCGTTTTTGTTTGATACACAGCGCACTTACGCCGGCCCGCCACCCTGGCGGGGGCGCAAAGATACGGAATTTAGGGGAGAGTTACGACGCTGTTTACAAGACCAGACGTAGCGGCTGAGAACAAAAAAACCTCACTTTCCAGTGAGGCTTTACTGTGCCGGATTTTCCAGTCTTTCCCATGGTGTGAGTTTAACCCGCTGCTTGCGCAAACAAATGACTGGGGATGTGGCTTTTGTGCTGCCGATACTCCCGGGGCGACAGGTGCGAGAAGGTGCGAAAGGTCCTGCTAAAGTGAGCCTGATCGGTGAACTGGCAGGCATGCGCAATGGCGGTGAGTGAAAGCTCTGTGGTGTGCATCAGTTCCACGGAATACCGATATTTCTGGTACAGTAGGGTCTGCTCGGCGTTCATCCCCGTGAGGGCCTGCAGCTTGCGCGTGAGGTGCCGGGGCGAAAAGCACAGCTGGTCGGCTAGGGCGGGCACCGTGAGGCCGGAAGTAGCGGGCGTAGTGAGGTACTGGTTCAAAAACTGTTCCTGCGGCGTGACCTGGGGCAGGCGCGACAGGAGCCACTGCTGCCCGAGCGCCACCCGCCCGGCAAAGGAAGGCTGCACCATCAGCTGCTCCCACAAGTTGCGCACGTGCGGATGCACTAGCGTCAGGTCCAGGCACTGGTTCACAAAATCGGACGCTTCAACTCGGAACAGACTCATCGCCACTGTGGGGCTGAGCACCATTCCGAACATGGTGTGCCGTTGCGGAAGCTGCATCTGAATCGGCAGGGAGTTGAAGCCGCTCAGCATGCAGCTTGGTATTGGAAAGCGCTGGGCGTTAATCTGAGCGGTTAGCGGCGCCCAATCGTTTAGATTGAAGATGAGCTCTACCGTTCCTTTTGGGATAATAGTTTCGTGGCCTTCGGTCAACTCCTGCCGTTCTACCTGCCAGCAATTTTGCAGGGTACCATGCAGGGGCGAATGGGACGGAATCTGGTAGTAATACTCCATGACTAAGGGGAACCGCGCTGCCGCTGGCGGCTGAACTACATCTACAAAATACACCGTTTTCTTTCAGAATACTCTAGAGCCGGAGAATACCTCTCTATTGCTACAAACAGCCAGCCCTACACACGCGAAGCTGGCGGTTGGCGGGCTGGCCTTAGCCAAGCAGTCGGTCGACCAGTATCGAACTGAGCGCGCCCGCAGTCACTAGCCAAAAGAGTTGGTTAAACCGGGCCTGCTGGCGCAGTAGCTGGTCCGCCCGTGGAGAACAGCCCTGCACGCCAACGGGCGCCTCACACGCAAGCAGCCGGGCTAGTACCAGCAGCAGACGCCGCAGGTTAGCGGGGCGAGTGAGCGTAGTAAAAACAGCAGAAGGACGCATGATGTACCGGTGCAAGTCCAAGGAAAAACAGTTCAAGCTGGCCCACCACAGGGCCCGATTTTTACTTCCCCATTGGTGCGGGGGCATTGGCAAACTTGCGGTACTTGCCCATGAGTCTGCCCACGCGGTACGTGGTAGGAATGATGACCTTGCGCACGAAGGCGGGAATACTAGGTAGGCTGTACTCGCTGGCATAACGCGTGATCAGGAAAGCCGCATCAAACCGCTCGGGCTCTAGCTTTCCTACTTTGCGCTGAGCTGCATAAATGGCGGACAGAAAGAAGACGATGGTGTTGGCTGGCTTGACCCACCCCTGGCAGTTGAGAATGTCGTCGCCGGCGTTCCAGAAGCGGTGAGCTACGCCGCGCTTAAATATCACCGTTTCCCCGGCCTCGGCAAACTGCTCGGGCTCACCCAGGATCTGGTAGCCGATGCGGCCTTTAATTACGGTCAGGCCTTCGTCCTGCAGGTGGTGAACGTGCATCAGCGGCCCCATGCCGGGGGCCACAAAGTTTTCGACCAGGAGCCGGTCGCCATCGGGCTCGGGCACTAATTTTTGGAAGATTAGGGTTTCACCAAGGCCATTGTCGATGGTGAGGGGCAAGGAGGTTTTCATAGCACAGTAGGGTTGTAGAGTGGATGTGCTACAAAGGTCATCGACCAAGCTCCGGATTACTTGTATTTAACGGACATTCATTCTGTGTCATCCCGGAGAGTATCCCTACTAACCGATCTATACCGTTAGAACAGAAATAAAAAAGAGCGACAACCTGGGTTGTCGCTCTTTTTTGTTTCTGGGTTTCCAGAGGCGCTTACCGCCGCCCCAACTCCCGCAAATGGGCTACGTGCGAGGCTACGGCGTAGCGCATTTTGGGGTACTCGTGGTACTCGATGTTGAACTCCTCGCACATCTGGCGGATGATTTTATTCAGCGCCGGGTAATGCACGTGGGAGATGGTGGGGAACAAATGGTGCTCCACCTGGAAGTTGAGGCCGCCTACGAGCCAGCTGATGAGCTTGCTGTCGGTAGCAAAGTTGGCGGTGGTTTTGATCTGGTGGATGGCCCACTCGTCCTCAATCTTGCGGGTGGTTTCGTGGGGCACGACAAAGTCGGTGTGCTCAACGGTGTGGGCCAGCTGAAACACAATGCTGAGCGTGAAGCCCGCCACGCAGGCAAAGGCCACGAAGCCAATCAGCCAGCTCCAGAAACCTACGGTATAGATGGGCAGGGCTACAAACAGGCCCAAGTGCAGCACCTTAAAGCCCCAGAACACGCCCTGGTCGGTAGCTGACATTTTCTTGATGGGCATTTCGCCGATTTTGCCCTTGAAATACTTCTGGTAGTCCATGAAGAAAATCCAGGCAATGAACAGCAGGGCGTAGAAAAACCAGAAATACAGATGCTGAAAGCGGTGCAGAAAGCGGCGGGGCTGCTCGGGGCTGAGGCGCAGCCAGGGCTGGGCATCGAGGTCATCGTCCACGCCTTCCACGTTGGTGTACATGTGGTGGATGAGGTTGTGCTTCATGTTCCACATGAAAGAATTCCCCCCCATCACGTTCAACGTGAAGGCCGCAAACTGATTGATGAACTTCGACTTGCTAAAGGACCCGTGGGCCCCGTCGTGCATGACGTTGAAGCCAATAGCAGCTCCAATAAGACCCAGCAGAATGCACTCGCCAACGGCCAAAAGGGCGGGCGGTGTCCAGAATACCAAGTGCAGATATACAGCTACAAAAGCCGTAGTCAGCAACAGAGCTTTGAAGAACAGGGTTTTACCGCCGGTGGTCGATTTACCGGCTTCCTGGAAATAGGCGTTGGTGCGGCGCTTCAGCTCCTGATGAAAGGAGCGGGACGCAGAGAATTTGGGTGGCTGCATGAAAACAAAGGGAAAAGAAACGGCGGCAAAGGTACCGTCATCTACGGCGCCGACCTCGCCAAAGGATTGAAAGTGCCGGATTTTATAAAGGCTACTAGCTAGGCGCCGGAGTCTCTTGGTAGCTTACCGACAGGAATGGTGCCAGAATGGTTCAGCGGGGACTTTGGGCCTGGTGCTCCTGATCAGGATAAGAGCCGCTTTAGCTAGCGCTGGTTACTTTGCGGCTACTTCGCCCCCATTTGGTAGTGGCAGGCCCGGCCGTAGCAAACCCCGCAGTTCCCGGAGGGGCACAAACAGCCGGACTTCGCCAAATGCATACGCCGCTACTTCGTAGGGCACGTAGATAAACTCCGCGCCCCCGCTCGTGAGGTACACGTTGTGCGTGACGGGCAGAGTTTCGTCAAAAAGAACTTCAGAAAGCGAAGCGTCGGGGGCCAGATGGTAAGCCCGCCGCAACGCGGCCGCCAACAAAGGCTGCAGCTTGACCTCGGCGTCGGGCCGGAAAATGGCCTCGTAGGTAAGGCGGCGGCCCGTGCGTGTATCGAAACTGGCCGCGGTGGTACCGTAGTTGCCATGGGCGCCGCCCGTGAAGCTATAGGTGTAGAAACCCAGGCTCAGGAGTGGGGCTTGGTTCCAGAGCACGTGGGTGAGATGTTGCTCCTCGTAGTTCAGCCCAATACCAAACGCCGGATAATCAGTAGAGTCGCCGGGGGTGGGCTGCAGGGCGGCCATGTCCTGGCGGTAGTCCTGGGCGTGGGTGCGTCGCAACTCCTTCCAGTAAGCAGCCAGTGGAGGCACGGGTAAATCGGGCAAGGTGTCCCCGCGTAGGCCACGGACCACCTGCGCTGCTAAAGCCGGCGCCGCCTTCCCGGCTACAACAGGCTCCAAGGCCAGCACGCTCAGGCGGGCCCGGGGCGAGTTTTTCAGCTTCGGGAAGGCCACTACGGAATCCTGCAGGAAGATGCTGCGAAAGGCGAGGCTGCCAGCCGGGCGCGCCAGCCGCAGCCGCACGGGCTTTCCGTTCCACGTCCCGGTTAGTCCGTGGCCTTGCCGCCGCAGCCGCCATACAGGTCCATCGGCACCCAGCGTAGGCGCATGCTCAGGGCTGAAATCAACTAGTACTACGCTATCTGGCGAAGCGCTGCTCCGCCCGCCCAGCTGAAAGGGCTGGCCGTTGGAGCCGGCGTAGCAGCCTAGCATCCCTTCCGTTTCGGTGTCGCCAGGAAGGCTTGGCCAGGTGTGCAGGTGCAGGGTAATCGAGTCGGGTGAGCCGGGAAGCACGCCCCGATACTGAGCATACGTGGCTCCCGGGGTGTCGGCGGAGCTAGCAGAGCCGGGTGTAGTGGCCGCTGGGCGGGTAGTACTGGCTTGGTCGGTGTCGGTGGAGCGGGACCTGCAGGACAGTACAGCCAGACTCAGCGCCCCGAGCAGGGAAAAGCGGATAATTGCCATAGTCCTGCAAACGTACATAACCTGGATGTAGCGCCCGTAACCTCCACACTGTACAAAATACGGGGCTCAGCTGTCCAGCTCCGAGCTACCCTCGTATGTAGCAACACAAGTATCCTTTTTACACCTTTTTGCCAAGCACCTCATGAGCTATATCACCGCCGGCCGCGACGCCAATGGCCACGAAGTAAAACTCCACTACGTTGATCAGGGCCAGGGCGACCCGATAGTCCTGATTCACGGCTGGCCCGCTTCCCACGAAATGTGGGAGTACCAGCTGGCCGAACTACCCAAGCACGGCCACCGCGTGGTGGCCTACACCCGCCGCGGCTTTGGCAACTCCACCAAAACCTGGGAGGGCTACGATTACGATACCTTCGCCGATGACTTGAAAGCAGTGCTGGATGAGCTGGACCTGCAAAATGTGACGCTCGTGGGCTTTTCTATGGGTGGCGGCGAGGTAGCGCGCTACATGAGCCGCCACGGCGGGGCCCGGGTAGCGCGGGTAGCTTTTGTAGCGGCCGTAACGCCCTTCCTGCTGCAGACCGACGATAACCCTGACGGTGCCCCCAAAGCCAACTTCGATAAGATGGTGGATGGCATCCACAAGGACCGGTTCGACTTCCTGGCTACGTTCGGCAAGCAGTTTTTTGGGGTGGGCACCATCAGCCACCCCGTCAGCAATGCCACCCTGGACTGGATGCAGGCCATGTGTCAGATAGCCTCGCCCCGGGCTACCGAGCAGTGCGTGTACGCCTTTGCCGCTACTGACTTTCGTCAGGACTTAAAGACCATCAAGGTACCCGCCCTGGTTATTCACGGCAGCAGCGACGCCACGGTGCCACCCGCCGTAAGTGGGGAACGAATGACCCAGTTTGTCCCCCACGCCCAGTTTGTGGAGTACAGCGGTGCTCCACACGGCTTGTTTATCACGGAGAAAGACCGGCTCAACCACGACCTGCTGCAGTTCGTGGGCGGCACCAAGGTCACCAACTCTAATGCCTTCTCCCTGTAGTTAGCCCATCCTGCTGGCCCCTTAGCGCCGCCGGTGCCTGTTCGGGAGTCGGCGGCGCTTTTTTACGCGGGCAGCGCCAGTCGACTGGGTGCGCTTGGGCTGGGCGCACTGCCCGATGGCCGCAGCATAGTGCGCAACAAAAAACGGCAGCGAGGCGAAATGCCTGCTGCCGTTAGTTGAGGTACGCGTGCCAGTTTTCGTCGATGGAGCCGGCACTGAGTTTCAGGAAGCCGGAAAGCGTAGGCTTTTTGGGCTGTTGCCTGATGGTAAGGCCGGCTTCCTGCGGGGTGCGATGGCCCTTGGCGTGGTTGCAACGCGCGCAGGCCGTTAGCAGGTTGCTCCAACTGGAGTCGCCTCCCCTACTCCTGGGCATTACGTGGTCCAGCGTCAGGTTTTTGGTGGAGCCGCAATACTGGCACTCAAAATGGTCCCGCTTCATAATGTTGTGGCGGCTGAGGGCAATGCCCTTGTAGGGCACGCGCACATAGCGCTGCAACCGAATGATGCTGGGCTTCGGAAACGCCTGGGAAATGGTGCGCAGCACACCCTGATCGGATTTGGCAATCATCTCAGCCTTCTCCAGAAAAAGCAGCACAAACGCCTTTTGCACGCTGCACAGCGTGATGGCAGTATAATCGCCGTTTAGCACAAGCACTTTATGGTCCATACGCAACTGGTTGGAATCATCGGATACAGCGAAAGCTAGATGATTCTAAGCGTATTAACAACAGATACGCCGTTTCAGTTGCGCGTTTTATCAGTAGGCTTTTTGCTCAGCGCAGAGCCCATGCGTATGCTTCATTTCAGGCGTACTCTCATCAAAAAAGCCCTTGGCACCTATATGGGTGCAAGGGCTTTTCGTGGTTTCATCTTCTGCCTACCGCTGAAAATGCTTAATCCGCCAGCAGGCGCTTAATCAGGCGGAGCTTATGGGAGTACTTCTGCCGGTCGCGGTTGAAGATGCCGTTGTGGTCCAGCGGGTCGATGCGGACTTCGCCGTGAGCGTGCAGAATGGTTTGCTCATCCAGGACGATGCCGACATGTATGATGTTGCCCTCTGCGTTATCGAAGAAAGCCAGGTCGCCGGGGCGAGCCTGCGCCACAAAATGCACCGGCGCGCCAAAGTCAATCTGCTGCCGGGCATCGCGGGGCAGCTGGACGCCAATAAGGCCATAGAGCTGCTGCACCAGCCCCGAGCAGTCGAGGCCGAAAATGCTTTTGCCGCCCCAGACGTAAGGGGCCTTCAGGTACAGTTGGGCAACTTTCAGCAAAAGCCGGAGACGAGGCTCCACGGCTCCGTGCGGCCCGTGCCCGTTCTCGGGGTTGGTGGCCGGGCCATTGTAAAACAACTGCTGGTTGCCGAGGCGCAGGGTCATGCCATCAAAAAATGGTAGCCGGCAGCCCAGCGTAACCGGAATCCGCGTTTTGGCTTCGCTTACCACCTGCACTACATCTAGGCAGCGCGGGTGGTCCTGCTGCTGCCAGGCAGCCAGGTACTCGGCTGAAACGGGTGTGTGCTGCTTGAAATCAATCCAGCCCACATACTGATCGGCCGCCAGGCGCACCTGATGCCAGTTCCCTTGGGTGAGCAGCACAGAGTAGCATTCACCAAACATCAACTCGGTTACCAGTTCGGCCTTATCCGTGGGCTCGGCCCGTACCGGCACGGCGCTCAATGCGCAAATTCCGTGTTCCAAAGAGTGAATGAGTGAGTAAGTGAAGAAGTGCGGTGGGTGAGTAATGCTGCCCACCCGCCACAACTAGTCACGAAGCTCCCGCTTAAACCGCAATCAGCCAAACTTCCTTGCAGAAAACGGCTTATTTCCCTGTTCTCCGCGCTTAATAGTCGCGGGCCCGGTCCATCTCGCGCTTCTGGTCTTTGGCTTTCAGGTCTTCGCGCTTGTCGTAGAGCTTTTTGCCTTTGGCCAGGGCTATTTCCAGCTTGGCAAAGCCCCGGTCGCTCACAAACATGCGCACCGGAATGATGGTGAGGCCCTGCTCGGTGGATTTGTCGGCGAGCTGGCGCAGCTCCCGCTTGTTGAGTAGCAGCTTGCGCGGACGGGTAGGCTCGTGGTTGTTGTAGGTGCCTTCGGTGTACTTGGCAATAGTGACGTTGTGCACCCAGAGGCTACCATCGGGGTGAAAGGAGCAGAAACCGTCCTGCAGCTGCACGCTGCCATCCCGAATGCTCTTGATTTCGGTTCCCTGCAGCATCAGGCCGGCGTCGTACTGGGCCAGAAAGCTGTATTCGTGCCGGGCGCGGCGGTTTTGGATATTGACGCGCTTAGGCGCATCATCTTTTTGTTTGGCCATGGAAGAGTAGCTCGGAAGTTGGCAGAAACCGGTGAGTGGGCTCTACCAACAATACGTTATGATAGGGAGGCAGCGGAGGAGGTACCGGCTAAGCGTAGCGCCGCGAAACGGGCCTGCAGCCGGGCGCGGTCCACAATGCGCTGCCCCGTGCGGCCCGTGGCTACCAGCCGCTCGCCCACCCGGGCTTCTACGCGACACAGCAGCTCGGCGCCGTTGAGTTGCTCAAAAATAGCGCGAAATTCCACGGTTTCACCTTCAAAAGCCGGAGCGCAGTGCTCTACCGTCAGTGAGGTTCCGATGCCTTCCTCGCCTTCTTCCAGCATGTGCTCCACAAACTGGCGGCTCGCCCACTCCAGAGCCTGGCCCAGCGCAAACGTACTGAGCACCGGGTGAATCAGCTGCCCGTTGAGCACCGCAAAATGCGCGGCCGTCACAGTCAGTTGGTAGTGTTGCTCATCGCCGGGCCGGAAGGGATTCTTCATCGGGGTACTTTTTTACAACAGGTTTCGATTCTTAGCGTGCTACTCTGGCTGCAACTACGGATGGCAGACTTCTCCTAACCGCCCAAAACCAAACCACTACGCACGAAACCACGCCTCACAATTTCAGGCGGGGGTCTGAGCTGACGAGCTGGGTGGCAAAGTCGCCGGCTTCGTACTGGAAGTTGGCCGTCATGGCTACCATGCCCGCGTTGTCGGTGCAGAATTGAAACGCGGGAATAAACACCTGCCAGTTTTGCGCGGCAGCCTCGTCCTGCAGGGCCTGGCGCAAGCCGCTGTTGGCCGCTACGCCCCCGGCCAGGGCAATTTGCGTGAGGGTATTATCGGCGGCGGCCCGGCGCAGCTGGCGCAGGAGCGTTTGAATAATAGTGTATTGAATACTGGCGCAGAGGTCTGGGAGGTTTTCCTGCACGAATTCGGGATTCTGCGCGGTTTCTTTTTTCAGAAAATAGAGCACCGCCGTTTTCAGTCCGCTGAAGGAGAAATCATAGCCGGGCATGGCCCCCACGGGGAAGGGAAAGCGGTGGGGGTTGCCTTCCCGGGCCAGCTTATCGAGGTGAGGCCCGCCGGGGTAAGGCAAGCCCAGGAGCTTGGCGGTTTTGTCGAAAGCTTCCCCGGCCGCATCGTCGATGGTTTGCCCAATGATTTCCATGTCCAGGGCGCTGCGCACGATGACGAGCTGGGTATGGCCCCCACTTACCGTGAGGCACAGAAACGGAAATACGGGCCGCGGCTCCTCAATGAAGTGAGCCAGGATATGCGCCCGCATGTGGTTGACGGCAATCAGCGGCTTGCCCAGGGCCAAAGCCAGGGTTTTGGCAAACATGCCCCCTACCAGCAGGGAGCCCAGCAGCCCCGGCCCCTGGGTGAAGGCCACGGCGTCCAGGTCTTTCTTGGTGACGCCCGCCCGCTGCAGGGCGGCTTCTACCACGGGAATCAGGTGCTGCTGGTGGGCGCGCGAGGCCAGCTCGGGCACCACGCCGCCGTACTGCTCGTGCACCTGCTGGGTAGCTACCACGTTGGAGCGAATTTCGCCGTCGACCATAATGGCGGCCGAAGTATCGTCGCAGGAAGATTCTATGGCCAGAATAGTGGGCATCCTCTCGTTATTATGAATGAGGAATGAGGAATGAAGAGGAAGAAGTTGGGGAGCTTCTTACCGGGTACGCACGGGTAAAATTCAGAATGCTGCATTCCTCATTTCCCTTCTTCATTTCTAATTCACCGGCAAAGGTCGGAGCAAAACGCTAAACTGCCGCTTCCACCGTTTGTCGGGCTCAACCTCTGCCGCGGTTCTGCCGTTCTGAGCGAAAATTTCCCTTCAGGCAACGGTCCAGGCCAACCGTTTATCTTTGTTCCGATTAGCTGCCGCCTTTTTCTTTTTCTGCCCCCGTGCCCCGTTTCCTGACTGTTCTTCTTAAGGCACTGCTGGTGCTCTTGCTGCTGCTCGTTGTGGTGGTAGGCAGCACGCTGGTAGCCTTGCGGCTGCCGGGGGTACAAACGAACTTGGCGCACCGGGCCGCCACCATGCTTACGGCCCGCCTGGGCCACCGCGTGACGGTAGGCCGCGTAGATGTGCGCCCGTTCTCGCGGGTGCTGCTGGAACAAGTGCGGGTGCTCGACCGGCGCGGCAACGAGCTGTTCAACATTGGCCGCGCCGATGCCGACATCACCCTGTTTTCGGTGTTCGACCCCAGGCACCTGCACGTGGGCAAGCTCACGCTGGAAGAACCGCGCTTTTCGCTTATCACCTACCCTGGGCAGCCCGACAGCACCAACCTCACCGAGTTCCTGTCGGCGGTGCGCCGCCTGATTGGCCCCACCGACACTACCAAAGTTAGTCAGCCCTTCGACTTTAAGATTGACGCCATTGGCCTGCGCAACGGCCGCTTCGTGCTCGACGACCGAAACAAGCCGCGCGAGCCGTACTACGGGCGCACCATGGACTACGCCCATATGTACCTCGACAGTATCTACGGCGACCTGTCCGGCATTCAGCTCCACGGCGACACGATTTACACGCGCGTGCACAACCTGCGCACCGTGGATACGCCCTCCGGCACCCGCCTGCGCGAGCTGACGGCTGACATGACCTACGCCAGCAAGTTCTGGGAGTTTGACAAGCTGAACCTGCGCGTACAAAACAGCCAGCTGCACCACTACGTGCGCTTCGAGTACGACCACTTCCTCAACTTCACCGACTTCAACGACTCGGTGAAGGTTATTGCCCGCCTGAACCCTTCCCGGGTGTATTCCGACGACATTGCCAAGTTTGCGCCCCAGGATTTTCTGCAGACGCTCAACGAAACGGTCCTGCTCTCGGGCGAGGCCAAAGGCTACGTCCGGGACTTCACCACCAAAAATCTGGACGTGCGGTATGGGCGCAACACGCACGTAGTTGGGAACATCAACGTGCAGGGCCTGCCCAACCTCAAGGAAAGCTTCGTGGAGATGCGCCTGCAGCCTTCGGTGGTGGATGGGCGCGACATCCGGCGCTACATTCCGGCCCAGGGCTGGCCCTACGTGCAGCGGCTGGGGACCGTGAAGCTGAAAGGGCAGTTCCTGGGTTTCTACAACGACTTTGTGGCCAACGGCTCCTTCCAGACGGCTCTGGGCTCGGTGGTATCCGACGTAAACCTGAAGTTCAAGACTGACCCGCGCTATTCCAGCTACGAGGGCAACGTGAAAACCACGGCTTTTCAGCTGGGCAAGCTGCTGGGCGACGAATCCACCATCCGCGACGTGACCATGAACGGGCGCGTGGAGGGCGTGGGCTTTACGCCGGCCGGGGCCCGGGTGCAGGCCAATGCCACGGTGCAGAGCATCTGGCTGCAGGGCTACCGCTACCGCAATATCACCACCAACGGGCAGTTCCGCCGGCAGGCCTTTGCTGGCAAGCTCTCCATCGACGACCCCAACCTGCGCGCTACGGCCGATGGCACCGTGGATTTGAACGCCAACCGCCAGGCCTTCGACCTCAAGGCTACGGTGCGCCGCGCCAACCTGCGCACCCTGGGCCTTACCAAGCAGAACATTACGCTGGCCACCACCGCCGACGTGCGCTTCCAGGGGCTGCAGCTGGATAAGCTGCTGGGCAGCGTGGCCTTGCGCAACTCCCGCCTGGGCTTTAATAGCCGCACGGTGGCTGTTGATACGTTTGACGTGTTTTCGCGCCGTGACCCGGACGGCCAGCGCCGCCTGCTCGTGCGCTCCGAAGTAGCCGACCTGACAGCTGTAGGCAACTTCGACTTCTCCCGCGTGCTGCGCGACGTGCAGGTGCTGCTGACGGAATACCGCCTCAACTTTGAGAGCGACGATGCCGCTACGGCCGCCTACTACCGCCGCAAGCGCCGCTTGCCCACGCCCGACTACGCCATCAACCTGGATTTGCAGTTGAAGAAGCCCAACCCCGTGTTGCACCTGTTTGTGCCGGGCCTGACGGTGGCCGACAACTCGCGCATTGATGGCTCTTTCCGCAACGGCAACACCTCCATTTTTTCCCTGGGAGGGCACTTCGACACGCTGCAGTTCGACAGTGTGCGCACCTTCAACTCTGACTTCGACTTCACCACGTCCAAGCTGCCCTACCAGCCCGAGGTGCTGGCCCAGGCCAGCGTCACCTCGGCCCGGCAGCGGGTACCCGGCCTGGGCAACACCCAGGATTTCTACGTGGAAGGCGTGTGGGACCAGGAGCGCATCAACTTCTCTACTTCTTTGGCGCAGACGGGCACCACCAACCGCGCGCAGATCAACGGGGCGCTGTCGTTCCTGCCCCAGGCCGTGCAGGTGGTCTTCCGGCAGTCGGGCCTGAACCTGCTGGGCCGCGACTGGACTATTGCCGCCGAAAACTCGATTCTGATCAGCGGCGGCGGCCGGGAAATCGACGTGCAGAACCTCAACCTCTCCAATGGCGCGCAGAGCATCAGCGCCCAGGGGCAGATTTCGGAGGACCCCGCCAAGCTGCTACGCCTGGCCATGCAGAACTTTGAGCTGGGCACCCTCAACACGCTCACCCACCAGAACATTACGGGCCGCGTAAATGCCGTGGGCGACCTGCGCGGCCTTTATGGGCAGCTGATTGCTAGTGCCCGACTCGACGTGGATTCGCTGGTGTTTGACCAGGTGCTGATTGGTGACGTAGCCGGGGTGGCTGACTGGGACAACGCGGCGAAGCTGCTGCGCCTCTCGGCCAACGTGTTGCGCGACCAGCAGCGCCTGGTGGCCCTCAGTGGCACCTACAAGCCCAGCGAGCTAAACGACCAGCTCAACGTGACAGCCGTGCTGAACGACGCCCCGGTGAAGCTGGCGGAGCCGCTGCTCAACACCTTGTTTAGCAATATGAACGGCCTGGCCAACGGCACCCTGCGCCTGACCGGCCGGCTGGCGGCCCCCAACTTAATAGGGACCATTGACGTCACCGATGGGCAGCTCACCTTTGACTATCTGGGCACCACGTATACTTTCTCCGACCGAATCCGCTTTCAGGAAGACCGGATTGCCTTCCGCAACATTCGCCTCCGCGACCCGCTCGGCAACTACGGCACCCTCAACGGCAATATCTTCCACCAGGGCTTCCAGAACATGTCGTTGGCCCTCACGGCCTCCTTCCGCAAGCTGCAGGTGCTGAACACCACCCGTAAGGACAACGACCTGTATTTCGGTACGGCCTACGCTACCGGCGACGCCCGCATTACCGGGCCAACGGACAACCTGGTCGTGTTTGTGACGGCACGTAGCGAAGATGGCACCCGGTTTTCCCTGCCGCTCGACAACGCGGCCAAAGCCGAGCAGGCCAACTACATCAAGTTCGTAAACCGCAACTTGCCCGACACGGCCCGGACGGTGAAGATTCCAACCGAGGTAGAAAGCAAAGTCGACCTTTCCGGCATCCGGCTCAACTTCAACCTCGACATCACCCCGGACGCCTACATCGAGATTCTGCTCGACGAAAGCACCGGCGACGTTATCCGGGGAACGGCCAGCGGACAGCTGCGCCTCAACATTGACACCCGCGGAGAGTTCAACATGTACGGGCAGGTGGAGATTGTGCGCGGACTCTACAACTTCACGCTGCAGGGCCTGGTAAACAAAGAGTTTCAGGTGCGGCCGGGCGGCACCATCAGCTGGAACGGCAACCCCTTGGACGGGCAGATGAACGTGACGGCCACCTATACCCAGCGCACCTCGCTGGCGCCTATTATTGCCAACAGCACGGCCACTATCCCCGTCACGGCCGTGATGAACCTGACCGGGCCCCTGCTGCTGCCGGTTATTCAGCTTAGTTTGGAGTTCAACGATATTCCCTCGTCGGCCGAGGGCGAGCTGACCTCTTTCATCACCTCTCTGCGCAACGACGAGCAGGAGCTCAACCGCCAGGTTTTCAGCTTGATTGTGTTCCGCCAGCTCACGTCGCCGGGCTCTTTGTCGGGCGTAGGCAAGTTTGCGGGCTCCGACCTGGGCTTCGGCAATAGCCTGGGGCAGATTATTTCCACCCAGCTTGGCCTGCTCACGGCCCAGATTGACCCGAACCTGGAAATTGCTTTTAACATCAACGGCGTGACGCCGGAGGAGCTGCAGGCTCTACAATTGCGGCTTAGCTACAACCTGCTGGGTGGCCGCCTGCGCCTGACGCGTGAAGGCGGCTTCAGCAACGCCCCCGTCACGGGTACCGATGGCACCGTTATTCCAGGCGCGCAAAGCTCCTTGGTGGGCGACTGGAGCCTGGAGTACTTCCTGCGGGAAGATGGCAAGCTGCGCCTGCGCCTGCGCTACGAAACAACCCCGCGCGACTTTAGCCAAGCCATTGCAGCCAGCAACCAGAACCAGGCCCGGGCAGGCATGAGCGTGCTGCACACGGAGCAGTTCAACTCGGTGCGCGAACTGCTGGCCCGCAAGCGCCTGCGCCGCCGGGAGGAAGCCTCGCGCAAAGCCCGCGAGCTGAACATCGACGATGACCCGCGGACGGTGGTGAATTAAGCAATGAGAACGTGTCATTGCGAGCTTGTGGCGCATCAAGCCAGGGTCGAAACAATCCGTCTTGGGCAATGCCCAACCCATTCGGCTACCAGAAAGCCCTTACTCATAGCACATCAGGAAGGACTTTCTGACAGAGAAAAAGTGTCTGGTGCTGTATAGAACGGATTGCTTCGGCTGCGCCTCGCAATGACACTTCTTCAGTCTTAAATTGGTAGTTTTGCCCCCTATGCCTCCATCGCGCCCAACCCGAAAGAAAAAGCTTGGCTCCTACCCCCATACCATGGTGGTGTTCAGCATCACGCTGGCCTTGCTGGTGATTGGGCTGTTTGGGCTGCTGCTGCTGCACGCGCACAAGCTCTCGGAGGTGGTGAAGGAAAACCTGGAAATGCAGGTGTACCTGGAGCGCGACCTGCCCGAGGCCCAGCTGCTGCGCCTGCAGCAGACGTTTGCCGCCAAGCCTTTCATTGCTTTCCGCGACAACCAGCCCCAGGTACGTTTTCTTTCGAAAGAGGAAGGTGCCCGGCAGTTTGTGGACCAGACCGGGGAAGACTTCCAGCAGTTTCTGGGCGACAATCCATTGCGCGACGCCTACATCCTGAAAATCAACCCCGAGTACACCGATAAGGCGGGGCTGGCCCGCGTGGAGAAAGAGCTGCGCGCCGAAACCGGGGTGTACGAAGTGCAGTACGTACAGAGCCTGATTGACTCCATCAACCAGAACATCCGCAACATTAGCCTGGTGCTGCTGGGCTTCGCAGCCGTGCTGACCATTGTGGTAGTGGTGCTCATCAACAATACCATTAAGCTGGCTTTGTTCTCGCAGCGGTTTCTGATTCGCAGCATGCAGCTGGTGGGCGCCACATCTATGTTCATTCAGCGGCCGTTTTTGCGGCGAGCTACCTGGCAGGGCTTCGTGAGTGGGGTGCTGGCGGCCTTGCTGCTGCTGGCGTTGCTGCAGTACGCCTACCTGCGCGTGGAGGAGTTGCGCTTGCTTCGCGACGAGCGGCTGCTGGCCGTGCTGCTGGTGTTCCTGGTGGCGCTGGGTTCCTTCATTGGTTTTATCAGCTCTTTCCGGGCCGTGCGCAAGTACCTGGGCCTCTCCCTGGATGAGCTCTATTAATATTGAGCGGCTAGCTGTTCGCTCATAGCGAGGCGGCCCGCTGATTGAAAACAAAAAACAAACACCGAATAACGACTATATGGCAACTCAACGCTTCGCCTTCGGGCCGCGCAACTACCGGCTGATGTTTGTCGGCCTGGCTATGCTGGCCGCCGGTTTCATTACCATGACCCTCGACACGACCGAGTACGGAGAAGGTTTCCTGGGCATCACGCTAGGCCCCTTGCTGCTGGCGGCCGGGTTCGTCGTGGAGTTTTTTGCCATCATGGCAAAGTCGGGTAACACTACCGAAACGGCTGCTCCTACGGCCACCGCTGCCTACACCCCAACAACGTCCCCTACGCCAGTGGCTCCGGTGGCTCCCGTGGAGCCGGCTCGTCCTACCTACAAGCGCCCCTAAATGACTTATTGGCAAGCGTTGATTCTGGCTATTGTAGAGGGCATCACGGAGTTTTTGCCTGTTTCCAGCACAGGCCACATGATTATTGCTTCGGCCCTGCTGGGCATTCCGGCAACGGCTTTCACCAAGCTGTATCTGGTGGTTATTCAGTTGGGGGCCATTCTGTCGGTACTGGCCGTGTACTGGCGGCGCTTCTTGCAGAATTTCGACTTCTACCTGAAGCTGCTGGTAGCTTTCCTGCCGGTGGTGGTGGTAGGCCTCACCCTCAAGAAATACATTGATATCCTGCTCGAATCGGTGCTGGTAGTGGGGGTCATGCTGCTGCTGGGTGGCTTGGTGCTAATGTTTGTAGACCGGTGGTTTCCGCAGGAACAACCCGAAGAAGGCCACCCCGTTACCACGCCCAGTTTCCGCCAGGCGTTTGTGATTGGGGTGTTTCAGTGCCTGGCCGTGGTACCAGGCGTGAGCCGCTCGGCCGCTACCATCATTGGGGGCCTCACCCAGAGGCTTACTCGCAAAGCCGCCGCCGAGTTTGCGTTTTTTCTGGCCATGCCTACCATGGCCGCCGCCGCCGCCAAAGACCTGCTCGACTTCTACCAGGACGGCGGCCGCCTCACCGGAGCCGATGTCAAGCTGATCCTGTTCGGCAATGTGGTAGCCTTCGTGGTGGCGCTGCTGGCTATTCGGCTGTTTATTGGGTTTGTTACGCGGTTTGGGTTCCGCGCCTTCGGTATCTACCGCGTTATTGTAGGCGGCATTCTGCTGGTAATGATTGGCCTGGGTATCAACTTACAGCTACTATGAGCCCGGAAGAAAAAGACCCCACTGCCCAACAGCCCGCGGCCCTGCCGGCCCCGGAACTAGCCCATAACCAGGCGTCCGCAGAGCTGCTGGCGGCCTGGAATTCCGACGAAGGCGGCGTCCTGCTGCTGAATAAGCCCCTGACCTGGACCTCGTTTGACGTGGTGCGCAAAGTCAAGAACACGCTGCGTATCAAGAAAATCGGCCACGCCGGCACCCTCGACCCGCTGGCTACCGGCCTGCTCATTCTCTGCACCGGCAAGAAAACCAAGCAGATTGACTTGATTCAGGCCCAGGAAAAAGAGTACACCGGCACCTTCCGCCTGGGCCAGACCACGCCTTCCTTCGACCTGGAAACGCCCGTAGACGCCGAGCTGCCCTACGAGCATCTCACCGAGGAGCAGGTGCGCGCCGCTACCGCGCAGTTTATAGGGCTTATTGAGCAGACGCCCCCGCTGTTTTCGGCGGTGAAGGTGAACGGGGAGCGGGCCTACGAAGTGGCCCGGCGCGGCGGCGAGGCCGAAATCAAAAGCAAGCAGGTGACCATCCGGGCGTTTGAGCTTACCCGCATCGAGCTGCCCGAGGTGGATTTCCGCGTGACCTGCTCCAAAGGCACCTACATCCGCAGCCTGGCCCGCGACTTTGGCCTGGCCCTGGGCTGCGGCGCCCACCTCACCAAGCTCGTGCGCACCCGCATCGGGGAGTACGCGGTGGCCGATGCCTTGAGCATGGCGCAGCTGGAAGCCCTGCGGCCACCCCGCCCCGAGGGCGAGGGCGAGCAGCGGCCCCGCCGTCAGCGCCAGCCCGAGCGCCGGGCCGGGTTGGAATACTACAGCGCCACCACGCAGGCGGATAAGCCCGCCACGCCTGACCCGCTGGCGGCTGCGGAGTAAGGTCTGGCATTGGGGATTCGCTTAAAACGCACGTTGTTTATAGAGTAATTAGCCACCCACCCCTACCCTACTTGCTTATGGCTACGTACCGCCTGTTTTTGCTGCTGCCGTTTGCCCTGCTGCTGGCGGCCAGCCCGGGGGTGTGGGCACAGGCCGCCAAGACGCCACCTGCTCCGGCCCGCGAGCCTGACCCGCTGAAGGTGCGCTTCGAAACGCAGGACGTGGCGAATTTCTGGCGGGCCTTTGATGCCGACGCGGCCGGCGCCCCCGGCAACGCTTTTGCTACCCTGTACTGGCAGGCCGCCACCCCGGGCACCCGCATTTTGCTGGAGAAAAACGGCCTGCCCAACGCCGATTCGCTGCGGGCCGTAGTCCGGCGGCGCCGGGCCGATTACCTGCGCATCCGGGCTGGTTCCGAGCAAATAGCCTCCGCCGTACCCGCATGCCGCGCTACCTACCTGGCCCTGAAAAACCTGTACCCGGCGGCTACCTTTCCGCCCGTAATTTTTGGCGTGGGCACGTTTGGCGTGGGCGGCAATGCCCAGGCGGTGGGGCTGCTGCTGAGCACGGAAATGAACGCGCCGGCCGACATGGCCCCGCTGGCGGCCCACGAGGCCGTGCACTTGCAGCAGAATATTCCCTACAAATACCGCATCCTGCTGGAGCAGTGCCTGATTGAGGGCGGAGCCGACTTCGTAGCGGAGCTGATATCAGGCCGCATCGGCAAGACGGAGCCCTACGAGTATGCCCGGGGCCGGGAAAAGCAGCTCTGGCAGGAGTTTACGCGCGACCAGAACCTGGGGGAAAACGACAGCTTCGCCAACTGGCTCTACGGGGGCGAACGGCCCGCCGGCCGCCCCGCCGACCTGGGCTACTACATTGGCTACCAGATTTGCAAAGCCTACTATACCCGCGCTGCCGACAAGCGCCGGGCCGTACACGATATCCTTAACATTGCTGACTGCCGGCAGTTTCTGCAACAAAGCCACTACGCCGACCAGTTTCGGTAGCGGCCTTCCCCTTTCCTTATGCTGATTGTCCGCGACCCTGCCGCGTTTCCTTTCCTGACCAATGCCGTGGTCACCAGTGGCACCTTTGATGGGGTGCACCTGGGGCACCAGAAGATTCTGCAGCGCCTGCTGGAAGTGGCCCGGCAAAGCGGCGGCCCGGCTGTGGTCATCACCTTCTGGCCGCACCCGCGCCTGGTGCTGGCCCCGCCACCCACCCACCCCCAGCCTCAGGATCTGCACCTGCTGAACACCCTGGAAGAACGGGCCCAGAAGCTGGCGGACTTTGGCGTCGACTACCTGCTCATCGTGCCCTTCACCAAGGAGTTTGCTGCCCTCACCTCCGAGGAGTTTATTCAGCAGATTCTGCTCCGGACGGTGGGCACCGGCAAGCTGGTTATCGGCTACGACCACCGCTTCGGGCGCAACCGCGAAGGCGGCTTCGAGTACCTCAGCCAGCACGCCGACCGCTACGGCCTGACGGTGGAGGAAATTCCGCGCGAGGATGTGGACGCCGTGGGCGTGAGCAGCACCCGCATCCGCCGGGCCCTGGAAAGCGGCGACATTCTCACGGCCAACCGCTACCTGGGCTACCCCTACCCGCTCACGGGCACAGTGGTGCGCGGGCAGCAGCTGGGCCGCACCATCGGCTTTCCTACGGCCAACATCGTGTGCGACGAGCCCTTAAAGCTGATTCCGGCCCGCGGCGTGTACGCGGTGATGGTGACGACGGCCGCGGGCACAGTGCACCAGGGCATGCTCAACATCGGGGTGCGACCCACCGTGGGCGGGCAGCTCAGCCAGACCACCGAAGTACACCTGCTTGATTTCGACGGCGACCTGTACGACCAACTGCTGTCGGTGCAGTTTGTGGCCCGCCTGCGCGACGAGCAGAAGTTCAGCGGCCTCGATGCCCTGAAAGCCCAGTTGGCCCTTGACGCGGACAATGCGCGGCGGCAGCTGGTAGGCGGGTAAGCCCGAAGAATCAAGAAGAAGGATGGGCTGTTATTCTGCGCTTTGCCTAGGATGACAGCCTTTTTTCGTAGTTCTGTTTACCTTCCCGCTCCCAAACCCCACCCAATTCGTCCTATGATCAACAAAGTAGTGGCCGGCCCCCAGGCGGCCCTGGAAGGCCTCACCGATGGCATGACGCTCATGCTCGGTGGCTTCGGCCTGTGCGGCATTCCCGAAAACGCCATTGAGGAAATTCTGCGCCGCGGCGTACGCAACCTCACCTGCATCAGCAACAACGCCGGCGTCGATGACTTCGGCATCGGGCGCCTGCTCCAGACCAAGCAGGTACGCAAGATGATTTCCAGCTACGTGGGCGAAAACGCCGAGTTTGAGCGCCAATTGCTGAGCGGAGAGCTGGAAGTGGAGCTGATTCCGCAGGGCACCCTGGCTGAGCGGTGCCGGGCCGGTGGCGCGGGCATTCCGGCCTTCTACACGCCCGCGGGCTACGGCACAGAGGTAGGTGAAGGCAAGGAAAGCCGGGAGTTCAACGGTAAGATGTACCTGCTGGAAACCGCCCTGCACGCCGATTATGCCTTGGTAAAAGCCTGGAAGGGCGACACGGCCGGCAACCTTATCTATAAAGGCACGGCCCGCAACTTCAACCCCATGATGGCCACGGCCGGCAAAATCACGGTGGCCGAGGTAGAAGAACTGGTACCTGCCGGCGAGCTGGACCCTAACCAGATTCACACGCCCGGCATTTTCGTGCAGCGCATTTTCGAAGGCAAGAACTACGAGAAGCGCATTGAGCAACGCACCGTACGTCAATCTTAATGTGAGAAATGTGAAAAATGTGCTGATGTGCTAATGGTCGTTCCGTCGAATGCATTAGCACATGAGCACATACAAAGCACATGAGCACATTACCCCACATTTCTCACATTCGCACATCATGTTAGATAAACACGGCATTGCCAAGCGCATAGCCCAGGAAGTACAGAATAACTCTTACGTTAACTTGGGCATCGGCATTCCTACGCTGGTGGCCAACTACATACCCGCAGGCATCAACGTGGAGCTGCAAAGCGAAAACGGCCTGCTGGGCATGGGCCCCTTCCCCACCGAAGCGGAAGTGGACCCGGACCTCATCAATGCCGGCAAGCAGACGGTAACCACCCTTCCCGGCTCCAGCCTCTTCTCCTCGGCCGACTCTTTCGCCATGATTCGTGGGGAACACGTGGACCTCACCATCCTGGGGGCCATGGAGGTGTCGGAGAACGGGGATATTGCCAACTGGAAGATTCCCGGCAAAATGGTGAAGGGCATGGGCGGTGCCATGGACCTGGTAGCTTCGGCCAAGAACATCATCGTGGCCATGCAGCACGTGGCCCGCGACGGTAGCTCCAAGCTGCTGCCCGCCTGCACCCTGCCCATCACCGGCCTGCGCTGCGTGAAGAAGATTGTAACCGAGCTGGCCGTCCTCGACGTGACGCCCGACGGCTTTGTGCTGCGCGAGCGGGCCCCCGGCGTATCGGTAGAGCAGATCCAGGCCGCCACCGCCGGCAAGCTGGTAGTGCCCGCCGAGGTGCCCGAAATGCAGGGCGTGTAACTATTTACTTGCTTGACAGTTTAACAGGCTACCGCCCGATGCCCACCTGGACATCGGGCGGTTTGCGTTCCGCGGCTTTAAATCCAACGTAACGCCTGCCCAAGCCGTACCTTTGCGCTAAGACTTTTGCTTCGACCTATGCCTGCTTCGAATAATAAACCCGGCGGTAGCCACGCTAAAAAACAAACGGTACCCGCCGTAGCCGAGCGAATGACGCCCACGGCGGTGCCCGCGCACAAGCTGGTGCTGCGTACCCTGCGCAAGAGCGACTACAAAGCTGTGCGCGACATCATGGACAAGGTATACTCCAACATGGAAGGTGCCTGGGCCCAGGATGAGTACAACAACCTGCTGCGCAAATTCCCCGAAGGCCAGATCTGCATCGAGGACAACGGTATAGTGGTAGCGGCCGCACTGGCCATCATCGTGCAGTACTCCGACTTTGGCGACCGGCATACCTACTCCAAGATTACTGGCAACGGCAAGTTCAACACCCACAATGCCGACGGCGACACGCTGTATGGGGTGGACGTGTTTGTAGACCCCGAGTATCGCAGCCTGCGCCTGGGTCGCCGCCTCTACGATGCCCGCAAGGAGCTGTGCGAAAACCTGAACCTACGCGCCATGGTGGCCGGAGGCCGGATTCCCGGCTACGCGGCCTATGCCAATGAGATGACGCCGGCCAAGTACGTGGAGATGGTGCGCAACAAGGAAATTACCGACCCCATCCTCACCTTCCAGCTTTCCAACGAGTTTCACGTCCGCAAAATCATCCGCGGCTACCTGCCCTACGACTCCGAGTCGAAGGCGTTTGCCACGCTGCTGGAGTGGATTAACGTGTACTACGACGAGGACGTGGACAAGCTGATCGGTAACCAGAAAAGCAACGTGCGCCTGGGCATTGTGCAGTGGCAGATGCGCGCCACTCGCTCCCTGGAAGACCTGCTCCAGCAGATTGAGTTCTTCGTGGATACGGTGAGCGGCTACAAAGCCGACTGCGTGCTTTTCCCGGAGTTCTTCAACGCCCCGCTCATGGCCCTCACCAACGAGGACTCCCCAGCCGTGGCCATCCGGGCTATGGCGGCCTTTACTGAGCCCATCCGCACCAAAATGATGGAGCTGGCCGTGAGCTATAACATCAACATTGTGGCGGGCTCCATGCCGGTGTACGAGGATGGCAAGCTGCACAACGTGGCCTACCTCTGCCGCCGCGACGGCACCGTGGACGAGCAGTACAAGCTGCACGTAACCCCCGACGAGGCCTCCTACTGGGGCATGCGCGGCGGCGACAAGCTCAAGTGCTTCGACACGGACTTCGGCAAAATCGGCATCCTGGTGTGCTACGACGTGGAATTCCCCGAGCTGGCCCGCATGCTTTCGGATGAAGGCGTGAAAATTCTGTTCGTTCCTTTCTGGACGGACACGAAGAACGCCTACCAGCGGGTGCGTATCTGCGCCCAGGCCCGCGCCATCGAAAACGAGTGCTACGTGGCCATTACGGGCTCGGTGGGCAACCTGCCCCGGGTGGAAAACATGGACATTCAGTACTCGCAGAGTGCCGTGTTCAGCCCCTCCGACTTTGCCTTCCCCCACGACGCCATCGTGGCCGAGGCCACGCCCAACACCGAGATGACGCTGATTGCCGACCTGGACTTGGACTTGCTCAAGGACCTGAACACCAGCGGCGCGGTGCGCAACCTGCGCGACCGGCGCAAAGACCTGTACTCCCTGAGCTGGACGGTGAAGAAAGCCGAGCGCGACGACGAGCTGCTAGCCCAGGGCGAAGAGCGGGCTCCCCGCGTAACCAAACGCAAGGCCATTGCGGCTGGGTAAGCAACCTACTGATAAAACCCGCCGGATACCTAAAAAAGCCCTGCCTGATCGGCAGGGCTTTTTTGTTGGCAGCTAGGATATCCGACCAGCTTTTCAGAAGTTTCGGGAAGGTTTATTCTTCCTCTTTTATCCGTTTAGTATGACCTCATCTGTTACGCCTGATTTTCCTGAGTATCCGGAAATAGCCGGCCAGGGCCGCCGCTTGGCTAACTATCTGATTGATCTGGCCTGCGTGTTTTTGTTAGCTGCCCAGTTTGGCATCATCCTCGTGCTGGTAGGCAAGGAGTCCTGGTTAGATGACCTTGACAATCCCCTGCTGGATCGGTTGGTTACCGTCATTCTCTTGTTCTTTTACTACCTCTTCTTCGAAGCGCTGTTTGGGCGTACAGTTGGCAAGATGGTTACGGGCACTACCGTGGTAATGGAAGATGGCACCCGGCCTCCTTTCTCAGCTACGCTAAAGCGTACATTATGGCGCATTGTGCCTTTCGAACCGCTAAGCTTTTTGGGCTCAGCGCAGGGCTGGCACGATACCAAATCCGGTACTATGGTGGTGCGCATCCCGCGCAAATAGCAGCCTGCCAGGGGTAAGACAACTAAGAGCGCAGACTGGCTTCTCCAGCGGGCTTTTACCTAAACCAGTGACTTGGTTTGTGGGCCCCTTACTGGTTTTTAACTAAACTGCGGCTTCCAAACCTGACCTTACCAACCTCACCATGAAACGCGTCCTCATCACCGGAGCCAACCGCGGCCTGGGCCTGGAGCTGACCCGCCAGTACCTGGAGCGCGGCGACACCGTGTTTGCCGCCTGCCGTCAGCCCGCTTCCGCCACCGACCTGCACACCCTGCAAGGCGCCCATAGCGGGAGGCTCCATCTTATTGCGCTTGATGTTACGGACGAGGCCTCGATTGCGGCGGCCCGTAAAGCTGTGCGCACGGTTTCAGCCGGGCTGGATATTCTCATCAACAACGCGGGCATTTTGCCCGGCGCTGGCCCCGAAGACCCCGCTCCTCAGCGCCTGGGCCAGCTCACGGCCGATAATGCCCTGCAGGTGCTCCGCGTAAATGCCGTTGGCCCCCTACTGGTGGCTCAGGCCTTCCTCGATTTATTGAAGGCAGGCGACAAAGGCCGGATTGTGAGCTTGTCCTCGGGGCAGGGCTCCATCACCTGGAAAGCATCCGGCGAGCCATATCACTACTCAGCCAGCAAAGCTGCCCTCAACATGTACATGCGCGGCCTGGCCGCCGAAATCAGCCAGTATGGGTTGGTGTCGGTGCTGGTAGACCCCGGCTGGATCCGGACGGGCATGGGTGGCAACGCCGCCGGCCTCCCCCCCGCCGATTCGGCTCGGGGCATCATTCGCCTCACCGACCGCCTTTACATGGAAGAAAACGGCTCCTTCGTGACCTGGCAGAACCAGCCGGTGCCGTGGTAGCCCGCAACACCACTGGTAGTTTCTTTAGCTTGGGTTAAGGCGACAAAACCTCTGCAACGTACCTTCCTTCAACAGCAAGCCCCCGGCACCGCGTTGGTACCGGGGGCTTGCTGTTCATAAGCCGGTAAACTACGCCTGGGCCGCTAAGTGGGCGTGGTCGCGCAGAATAGTGCGCAGGAAAGCCTCATCGGGCAAGTCGGTTTGAATACCGGTGAGGGATTTTACTTTGTTGGCTACTTCGTTCAGCAACAGGTAATTTTCCCGCTCCAGGCCAGTATGCACCAGTTGCCGGATGGTGGCCACGTCGTGGTCGGCGAGCAGGCTGGCCTGGGGGAAGATGACCACGTAGCCGGGCTCGGTGAAGGTAGGCGCCAAGGCGCCGGCTCCCTGCCGGGGTTTGGTGCTGATAACGGACGTGCCGGCCGCTATGTCGCCCAGCCGCTGCCCGCGTCCGTTGGAAACAATGGTAATCACGGCAATAAGGCCACTGAATAAGCCGGTATCAATCAGGCGCAGCAGCCAGCGCAGCAGGTAGTCGCCAAACCGGGGCGGGGTGCCATCCAGCCGGATTACTTTGATGTGTCGGGCCTTTTTGCCCAGGCTTTGCCCGTTGAAAAACACTTCGCAGGCCAAATGGTAAAACACGAAGGGAATGCCCACGAGCAGGGCCACCATAACGGACAAAATCTGGTCCTGCACTCCCACCAGGGAAAAGAGCAGCACCCAGGCAAATAACCAGGCTATCAGGATCAGGTTGTCGATAATGGCGGCCAGGATCCGCTCGCCCACGCTAGCGACTTCGTATTCGACGGTTACGTTTTGGGTAGTCTGGATTCGTATGGTACTCATGAGCTGGTAACTGAGCCGCGGCGCCGGCCCGAGGAAATTAAGCGCCATAGGATGAAGGCCGGATCGGGAAAATTGCTAATCTTCGCGAAGTGCTGGCCTACCGCAAAATACGATACCGGCGTGGTTATTCAGCATAGTAGCGCACAGGGAAGCGGTAAGAAACACTTGGCCGCCTGCTCTTAGCTACCGGGCTTGTACTGCGTCAGCCTTTATTTTCTCGACTCCTCCATCTTTCTGCAGTATCCGGGTTATGCGTGAAGCGGTTTTTCTGCGACAGAACGAAGCCAAATGGCAGCAGTATGCCAACGTGCCCCCCGCGAGTCCCGATGATCTGGCGGCCCGCTTCGTGGAGCTAACCGATGATTTGGCCTACGCCCAGACGTTTTACCCCAACTCCCCCACGGCGCGCTACCTCAACGACCTGGCCGCCAAGCAGCACCAGGCCATCTATAAAAACAAAAGCGAATCGACGGGACGCTTTGCGAGCTTCTGGCGCACGGAGTTCCCGCTGCTGGTGGCCCGCCACCACACTACCCTGGCCTGGAGCCTGGTGCTGTTTCTCATCTTCACTGGCATCGGGGCCCTGTCGGCCGCCTACGACGAGTCGTTTGTGCGCGTGGTCCTGGGCGACGACTACGTAAACCGCACCCTGGCCAACATCGAACGGGGCGACCCGATGGCCGTGTACAAGGGCGACAGTGAAACGAGCATGTTCCTGGCCATTACCCTGAACAACATTTACGTGTCGCTGCTCACTTACGTGCTGGGGGTGCTGGGCGGCCTGGGCACGGTGTGGGCTCTGTTTCGGAATGGCGTTATGCTGGGCTCTTTTCAGTATTTCTTTTTCACCAAAGGGGTGTTGCTGCAGTCGGCGCTGACCATCTGGATACACGGCACGCTGGAAATTTCGGCTATTGTCTTGGCAGGTGGAGCGGGTTTGGTAATGGGACGCAGTCTGCTTTTTCCGGGGACCTATTCCCGGCAGGATTCTTTCCGCCAGGGCGCACGTGACGGCCTGAAGCTAGCCATTGGGCTGGTTCCCATTTTCATTGTGGCGGGCTTTCTGGAAAGCTTCGTCACGCGCCACACCGAAATGCCGCGGGCGCTGAGTTTGTTCATCATTGGCTCCTCCGCTGCTTTCATCGTGTGGTACTTCATTATTTATCCGCGCCAGCTCCAACGCCGGCAGGCCTCCTAACCTTGAATCATTTTGCATGCAGCCTACTTTTACCAAGGAAATTGAGTTCCGACAAGAGCGTGATTTTGGCGCCAAAGTCAACGCCACCTTTGCGTTTGTGGTGGCGCACGGCCGGCCGCTAGGCAAATGCATCCTGTACATCGTACTACCCGTGGCACTGCTGGCCGGCCTTGCCCAGGCTGTGGCGCAAAGTGAGCTGATCGGGGCGCTGGGGGCATCGTCCACCGCCGAGCGCGTCACCCAGCTTGAGCGCTACAGCACCATCAGCGGCGCCCAGTTTCTGGGGTTTATCGCCATGATGCTGGGCCATTGTGCACTGGCTGCCACCATTTATAGCTACGTACTGGTTCGGATAGCGCTGCCCGAGCACGAGCCGGTGACGCCGGCCCTGGTGTGGGAGCGGGTAAAGCCCTCCATTCTGCCCCTGCTGGGTTCGAGCATAGTGCTTGGCATTCTGAGCATGCTGGGTTTCCTGCTGTTCATCATCCCGGGCATCTACCTGGCCGTGGGCCTAAGTCTGGCTTGGGCGGTGCAGGTGCTGGAGAACCGGGGTATCGGCGAGCTGCTCAGCCGGAGCCTGATGTTGATTAAGGGTAAATGGTGGTCTACGTTTGGGCTGCTTCTGGTTATGTATTTTATTGTGGCTCTGCTCAGCCTTGTGCTTAAGATGCCGCAGTATCTGATATTGGCGGGCACTGCGTTGCATTGGAGCTGGGCTTCGTCGCCGGTGCTGGCGGGCGCTATGGCCTTGCTCAGTACCACGGCTAGCATGTTTCTGTCCACCTTTGTGCTGGTGGCCGTCATGTTTCAGTACTTCAACCTGGTGGAGCGCAAGGAAGGCGCCGGCCTATACACACTCGTCAACAGCATCGGCCAGGGGCCGGCGCCGGTGGTGCAAAATCACCAGCTACGCCCGGATGACGAAGGCGAATATTAAGTGGTGAGTGCCTTGCTAGTTCTCTCTGCGTTTGCACCTGCCGCCCGCCGCGCCATCTATTTGGTCCTCGTGGTTGTGGGCATTGGCCTGGCTTCCGGGGCTTCGGCGGACGCGGTGGCCTCTCCCGCTGCTGTTGCTCAACCGGCCCGCGCCTTAGGCCCATCCAAAGTGCAGTTTCGGCATCCCTCCAACAAAACCCTTCGGGAGTTCCGGACGCAGCGCGAATTCCGGTACGTAGAAGTGCGCAGTGAGCTTAGTGCCTGGGATATTTTCTGGATGCGTTTCTGGCGGTGGCTGGGCGAGTTGCTTTCTACGGACGCCGGCCGGCTAGTCTGGAAATACGGCATCTACACGCTGCTGGTCGTGGCCCTGATTTTTGTCGTGCTCAAGCTGTTGGACGTGGACGTCACGCGCGCCTTCGGCCGGGCCGCCCGCGTGGCCCCGCTGGCCTACGACGCCGACGTAGAAAACATTCACGCACTGAATTTCGCGGAGCAGATTGCCGCTGCCGAGGCCGCCGGGAACTACCGCCTGGCCGTGCGCCTGGGGTACCTGCACATTCTGAAGGACCTTACCGACCGGGGCCTGATTCGCTGGCAGCCCGAAAAAACCAACCACGACTACCTGTTTGAGTTGCCGGATGGGCCGCTGCCGGCCGCCTTCCAGGACCTCACGCGCCAGTTCGAGTACGTGTGGTACGGGGAGCACGAAGACCTTTCGGCTGAACAGTACGCCGCTACGCAAACCACTCGCCTGGCTTTTCAACGTCAGCTTTCCACTATCCGCCAGGCGGCCTGATGTTCCACGCCATGACAACATTTCGGTGGTATTTGGTAGGGCTGGCGGTGCTGTTTGGGCTTTACGTAGCCATTGACTACAACCGGCCCAAGCCCCTTGACTGGACCCCTACCTACCAGAACAAGGATAAGATTCCGTACGGAACGTACGTGCTGCACGCCGTGCTGCCGGATGTACTGGGTACTGCCAGCCGCGACATCCGCACGGTGCGCGTGCCCATCTACAACCAGATTGAGGGTGAAGACGAGCCGGACCCGAATACCGTAGAGGTTGACACCGACTCGGAGGACGAGCAATTGCCTACCGACTCCACCAGTCAGGATTCGGCGGCGACCAGCGCGGCGCCTGTCCCTGCTTTGGTTGATTCGGTGGATGTGGCCGATGCCGATTACGCCGCGGGGCTAGCCGAGGCTGGCTACGACAAGGCTACCTATCTATTCGTCAACGGGTCTTTCGAGCTCAGCCGCCTCGACTGCCGCTCCCTGCTGCGCCACGTGGCCCGCGGCAACGATGTATTCATTGCCGCCGAGCAGTTTGACCTGCACTTCGCCGATACGCTAGGCTTCACCACGGTATCGGCCCCAGGCAAACGGCGCAGAAAAGACGCTTCACTGGAAAGCTTAAAACTGGATTCCGTCCGGCTCCGCCTGACTGATAACGCCCTGGCCCACGCCGCCGGGGCCAGGGCCTTTGCGCTGCCAGCCCTAGGCAATTCCTACCGCATCGAGCTGGATAGTAGTGTGCAGGCTACTGCCTTAGCCGTAGACGCCAAGCAGCAGCCCGTGCTGGTGCGCCTGCCCCATGGCCGCGGCAACTTCTACCTTTGCTCTGTGCCCTTGGCCTTTACCAACTATTTTGTGCTGCGGCCTCGCACCGGCAATTTCTCTTTTGCCGCGCTTTCTTACCTGCCGGCCGGCCGCCCCACCTGGTGGGACGAGTACCAGAAGCAGGGCCGCGAGGGAGAACAGTCCCTGCTGCGCGTGCTGCTAGCCCATGATGCCTTGCGCTGGGCTACCTACCTTGCCTTATTTAGTGCGCTGCTGTTTATGCTGTTTGAAGCCAAACGGCGGCAGCGCGTCATTCCCATTCTGAAGCCCCTGCCCAATACCACGCTGCTTTTCACACGTACCGTAGCCGGCCTCTACCGCCAGGGCTCCAACCATCAGTTAATTGCCGAAAAGAAAATCGGGCTGTTTCTCGAGTACCTGCGCACCCGCTTTCACGAACCCAGCCTCGACTTGCAGGACGACGCTACCCGCGAGCGGCTGGTGCAGAAGTCGGGCGTTACCCGCGCTGAGTTGGACAGCCTGATCCGACGCATCAATTTTGCGCGCACCGCCCGTCAGCTTTCGGATACGGAACTGCTGGGCCTCAACAAAGCGCTAAACGACTTCCGAACTGCGGCCGGCTGAATTGCATTATTCTCAATAATAAGATTTATCTGTTTTTTCACTATTCCAATAACCAGTCCTACATACTTATAAACACCGATTTCTATTGAGTATATGTTTTTAAAGATTTAATTATTCCACTTGCCAAAACCAAGACTAGACTTCACCAAATAAATGGAAAATACTTCAGCTCCTCAGGATTCCTCTTCTCCCACCCTGGAAACGACCATCCCCTCAACTCCAGGTGCCGCCGATACCTTCGCCCCCCGCACCGACCTCAGCCAGCTGAGTAGGTACGCCGAGGCGATTCGCAGGGAGCTGGCGAAGGTGATTGTGGGCCAGCAGGCCCTGGCCGAACTACTGCTGACAGCTATTCTGGCAGACGGCCACGTCCTACTGGAAGGGGTACCAGGGGTGGCCAAAACCCTAACCGCCAAGCTGCTGGCCCGTACGCTGGCTGTACCTTTCAGCCGCCTCCAGTTCACGCCCGACCTAATGCCCTCCGATGTGCTGGGCACGGCCATTTTCCGGCCTGCGCAAGGCGACTTCGAATTCCGCCCGGGGCCTATTTTTGCCAGCGTAGTGCTTATCGACGAAATCAACCGCGCACCGGCCAAAACGCAGTCGGCGCTGTTTGAGGTGATGGAGGAGCGCCAGGTAACGCAGGATGGCACCCGCTACCCGGTGCCCGCGCCCTTTGTGGTGCTGGCTACGCAAAACCCCGTGGAGCAGGAAGGCACCTACCGCCTGCCCGAGGCCCAGCTCGACCGTTTCTTGTTTAAGCTCACGGTTGGCTACCCTACCGTGGAAGAAGAAGTAGCCATTCTGCAGGGCCACCACGCCGGCTTTGGCGGTACTCCCCTGCAGGCGGTTCAGGCCGTCATCACGGCGGAAGATTTGCGCCTGCTGCGGGAGCAGGTTCGTCGGCAGCACGTGGAGCCCAAGCTGCTGGAGTATATTGCCCGCCTCGTGGGCCAGACGCGCGCCCACAAAGGGCTGTACTTGGGTGCTTCGCCGCGCGCTTCCCTGGCTTTGCTGAACGGGGCCAAGGCCCTGGCCGCCCTGCGTGGCCGCGACTTCGTGACCCCAGAAGATGTGCAGTACCTGGCGCCCATGGTGCTGCGGCACCGCATTCAGCTCACGCCCGAGCGGGAAATGGAAGGGCAAACCGCCGATGACATTGTAAAGCAGATTCTGCAGCAGATCGAGGTACCTCGGTAAGTGTAAGCCGTCTTCTTGGCTTGGAATGCCCCTTCCCTACCTCCCACTCTGCTCATTGTTCCGGTGAAGTCTCTGTTTTTAACCCGCCGCTTCTTTCTGGCGGTGGCGGCCCTGATTATAGGATTGGTGGTGGCCTTTTTCCTGCCGGGCTGGTTGGTGCCGGTGCAGCTGGCCCTGGGGTTGCTGGCGGGCCTTGCCCTGCTGGACCTGGCCCTGCTTTACGCGCCCACCCGCACTGGTGCGGGCCAGGTGGAGGCGCGTCGGGTTTTGGGCAGCAAGCTGGCCAATGGCTCCGACAACGACATTCGCATCTACGTTGAAAACTACTACCGCTTTCCACTGAGTGCGGAAATCATCGACGAAATTCCGCATCAGTTTCAGCGGCGCGACGTGCTGTTTCGGGCTACGGTGAAAGGTGGCGAAACCCAGATAATTCATTATCAGCTGCGGCCATTAAAGCGCGGTGAGTACGAGTTTGGAGCCTTAAATGTGTTTGCAGCATCCCCACTTGGGCTAGTGCGGCGGCGGTTTCGGTTCGAGGCCGGCCGTATAGTGCCCGTCTATCCCTCCTTCCTGCAGATGCGGCAGTATGAGCTGCTGGCCATTCATAACCGACTTACGGAAGTGGGCGTGAAGCGCATCCGGCGGGTGGGCCAAAGCATGGAGTTTGAGCAAATCCGGCCGTACGTAGCCGGCGACGACCCGCGCAACATCAACTGGAAGGCCACGGCCCGCCGCACCACCACGCCCCAGGCCGCCGACGCCCTAGTGGTCAATCATTACCAGGATGAGCGCGCCCAGCAGGTGTTTTGTCTGATTGACAAGGGCCGGGTGATGCGCATGCCGTTCGAGGGGTTGAGCTTGCTGGATTATGCCATCAATGCCACCTTGGTCGTCAGCAACATTGCCCTGCTCAAGCACGATAAGGCCGGCCTGATTACGTTTTCGCACCAGCCGGGCGCGATGGTGCCGGCCGACCGGCGGGCTGGTACCCTCAGCCGGATTCTGGAAGTACTCTACCGTCAGAAAACAAAGTACCTGGAAACCGACTACGAGCGGCTGTACATCAGCGTCAAAAACAACGTCCGCCAGCGCAGCCTGCTTATTCTGTTTACCAATTTCGAAACGCTGAATGGCATGCAGCGGCAGCTTCCTTACCTGCGCCGCATGGCCAAAGACCATTTGCTCCTGGTCGTCTTCTTCGAGAACACGGAGCTGCGGGCTTTCCTCGACGCGCCCACCGCCTCCACCCAGGACGTGTACAACCAAACCATTGCGGAGAAATTCGCCCAGGAGAAGCGCCAGATTGTGCGCGAGCTGAACCGCTACGGTATCCATGCCCTGCTCACCGCCCCCCAGAACCTGACGGTGAACACCATCAATAAATACCTGGAGTTTAAGTCCCGGGGCTTGATTTAGCCGTCAGCTTCGGGGCAAGCTCGGTTCGGGTTCCAACGTACGTCCAGCTGCTGGATTTCACGCGTTCTGGCATTGTTATCGTAAGCACAGGGTTTGCAGGCTGACAAGTGGCGGCCTTGCGAAGGATTCGCGGTTTATCTTGCCGCTCCACCCACTGCTTCGTTGTGTATGATTCTGCGGTTTCCTTTTCTGCTCCTGTTGCTTGCGCTGCCGGCCCTGAGTGCCCGGGCGCAATCGGTAGCTCCCACGGCCACGCGCAACCTGTTGCCTGTTCCCACGGAAGTGCGCTGGGGCAAAAGCAGCCTGCCCTGGAAAGCCACCCTGCGGCCCCAGATGGAAGGCCCCGTTGATAGTATGGTGGCCGCGGCGGTGCTGCGCACCCTTAACCGCCTGCACCGCAACGGCGCTGCCGCCCCTCCCAATACGGCCTTGCCCCTGCAGATTCGCTACGGCCGCACCGGCCACGCCGAGGCCTTCGATGAAGAACGGTATAGCCTACGCGTGACGCCGATGGGGGTGACAATTGATGCTCCTACCACCCTCGGCGTGCTACGCGCCCTGGCCACGCTAGAGCAACTACCGGAGCCCCAGGGCCGCCACTCAGTTTTACCCGAGGTGGATATTACGGACCAGCCGCGCTTTCCGTGGCGGGGTTTGCTGATGGACGCGGCCCGGCACTTCATGCCGGTGGCCGTTATCAAGCGCAACCTGGACGCCATGGCTGCCGTGAAGCTGAATGTATTCCACTGGCACTTAGCCGACGATCAGGGTTTCCGCGTCGAGAGCAGCAAGCTGCCGAACCTGCATACTATTGGCGGGAGCGGCCAGTTTTACACCCAGGCGCAAGTGCGGGACGTGGTCCGCTACGCCCAGGCCCGGGGCATCAGGGTAATACCCGAGTTTGATGTACCGGGCCACGCTACTGCTTGGCTGGCGGCGTATCCGCAGCTGGCCTCCAACGACTCTATTTATGGGGTTTCGCCGCGCTGGGGCGTGCTGAACATTGCCATGGACCCTACCAAGGAGACTACGTACGCCCTGCTCGACACCCTGTTCGGAGAAATGACACCCCTCTTCCCCGACCCATACTTTCATATTGGCGGCGACGAGAACGACGGCCGGCAGTGGCGCCGCAACCCTACCATTGTGCAGTTCATGCGCGACCACAGCATGCTCAACGCCAAAGGCCAGCCCGACAAACACCAGCTGCAGACGTACTTCAACCGCCGGGTACTGAGCATGGTGCAGCGCTACGGGAAGAAGATGGTGGGCTGGGACGAAATTCTGGGTCCCGGCTTGCCCACCGATGCCGTCATTCAAAGCTGGCGGGGCAAGAAAGGCTTATACGATGCGGCCAAAGCCGGTCACCAGGCCCTGCTTTCCAATGGGTACTACATTGACTTGTATCTGACCGCAGCCAGCCACTACCTCCCCGACCCACTGCCCGCCGATGCTCCCCTGACCGAAGATGAGAAAAAGCGCATCCTCGGCGGCGAAGCCACCATGTGGGCCGAGTTTGCCGACAGCGTTATCGTCGATTCGCGCATCTGGCCCCGGGCCGCCGCCGTAGCGGAGCGACTGTGGTCGGCGCAGCGGGTGGCTGACGTGGCGGATATGTACCGTCGGCTACCGGCCGTTTCCCGGCAGCTGGAAACCCTGGGGCTGATGCACCGGCGGGCGCCCGAGCAGCTACTGCTGCAGCTGGCCGGCGGCCCCACCCAAATTGCACCCCTGCGCACCTTTGCGGAAGTGCTGGAGCCCGTGAAGGAGTACAAGCGGCACTTTCAGGGATTCAAGTACACCACGCAGACGCCCCTGAACCGCCTGGTAGATGCAGCGCCGGCAGAATCGGAAGTGGCGCGGCTGTTTTCCACACGGGTCGACAGTTTACTGGCCCTGCTGAAATCTGCCCGGGGCCAACTCCCCCGCACGCCTGCTGCGCGGCAGCTTGTCCAGCAGCTAAGCACCCAGCTGCGAACCTGGCAGCTGAATGACGTCCAGGTGCAGCCCATCTTGGCAGCAAACCCAACCCTGCGCGAATACACCGTGCTTTCCAGCCAGCTTAGCGCGGCTTCCACGCTGGGTCTGGCGCGTTTGGTTCAGCTGGAAAAAGGCGTAGCTCCCAGTCCCGAATGGTATGCTATAGCGGCCAAACAGCTAGAAGCGGCCAAGGCGCCAGCCGGGCAAGCCGAGCTGGCCGTGGTGCCGGCTTTGCGTCGGCTGGTGGGGGACCGGTAGGAACCTACTTCGCTTACTTCCTAGCGGCCCACCCGGCAGCGGCGTACAGCAGCACCGGGTGGGCTTAATTTTTGGATCGGCCCCTTGCATAGGCACTGCCAGACCAGCTCAGCTACAGAGTCGGGCGTTTAGTTTTTGGTGAGTAATGAATACCCTTTTCTACTACTAGCTACGCACCGGCAAGCACTGGCCTTTGGAATCTGGACTATATCTGGTAGTCATCAGATTCAGATCCTTACAAACAGTTGTTTACCTGCTGCTTATGTAACCTGTAGTGATTATTTAATAGCTCAATAAATGGAATTCATATAATCAACTTTCTATTTATTATAATTTTTTATAGTTTTTATCTACTATTCATGCAACTTGCCAGATGGGTATAGGCTCTTGTTTTAGCGCTTTCTCCCTTCCCGCGTTCTACTTCCCCGGCTTCACTACTGGCCGGGCCCACGCTCACTAGGCTAGTTCCCTGACAAAGGGTTTTCCAGCCTTTGCTCTGCTCTTTTCGCCCTATTGCACACCTCTCTGTCATGTTCATCTGCCCTTTCCCCACAACCACTGTTCACCCCCCTATCCCCCATGAAAAAAACCCGGATTGGCATTATTGAGGAACAAGCAGTAAGACAACCCAGCCTACAGTCACTGGTCCAGCATTCCGATAACATGGAAGTTATCTGCTCGGCCTCATCCGGAACCGACCTCCTTTCTCAGCTACAAACGGCCTCTCTCGCCAACCTCAGCTACTTTCACGCCCAGGAAAGCCCACTACCCCACCTCATCCTGTTTGGCCTGGACCGCCCCTGCCCCAACGAGCTGCAAGCCATTCGCACCATCCGGATTCTGTATCCCCAGATTCGCATAATCAGCATTGCCGTGCACATATCGGTGCAGCATACTATGGCTCTGCTGGCCGCCGGCGCGGGGGGATGCCTTCTGCGTGACGACTCGCCCCAGGAGCTACTGCACGTACTGCGCACAGCCGACAGCTATACGGGCATCTACGTCAGCCAGCGTATCTCGCAGCTGTTGTTGCAGGCAACTACCACGAACCCGATAACACACGGCCAAGCGGTTTCGACGGAGGAACAGCATCAGGTTCAGCAATTGAGTAGCCGGGAGCAACAGATTTTACACCTCGTTGCTGAAGGCAAAACAATGAAGCAAATAGCTGACGAATTATTTATCAGCCCAGCTACGGTGAATAACCACAAAGCTAATATTAGCGGCAAGCTTAACCTTTCCGGCAGAAATCAATTATTCAAGTTTGCTACTACTGTTCAGCATTTGCTCAAGAATTATAATTAACCATTCATATTATCTACTTCATATAAACAAATAACTATCGAAATTTCCGTACATTTTCAGCAATTCAAATCAATACGCACTGGCAGATTAGCCTTTATGCATACTACACATTAGTGTTTTTCAATCGAATAGTACAGGTTTCGGCTGCATATTCCCTATTAAGCATTTCAGTGGTTTTCACAACCTTTAGCAAAGGTAGTACTGCACTAGCTGTATCAGTGAAAATCAGTTAGACAACGAGAGCAGCACACAGCCCCAGCCCAAGGGATGGTGCCTAAGTCTGGGCGGCAACCAGCAGATAGTGGCTTAGTCGATGAGAAGGCGTGTTCAGTTGGCCTGAACACGCCTTCATTGTTTCTGGCTTCACTACTATGCTTCCCACAGGGCAACAGAGAGTCGTGTTTCGCCCCAAACGCACCTACTGCATCTAACTAAGTATAAATAGTATAAATCTACTATGCGTATTGAATACATCCTACCAACAACTGTGCCTCCGTACCATCTATTATTGTATTATAGGTAAACACCTAACCTACTATAATTATTACAGCAATACGCAAAATTTATTATTTATCAACAATGTTAATCATTAAAACAATTTAATATATAATACAAATTCAATGATAAACATACTGATGAAAAAATACACTATTTTTTAACATGAATAAAATTATATTAAAAATCTATTTTGAAAATCAAGTCTTCTTTTTAATTCCTAGACCTTCTGCATGGAAACACATACATTTTTTATTCATACTTCTGCCATCATCACAGGTGAAGATTCAACTGGTGTTGCTCTAGACTGTATACTGATGAATTGCTCCTCAGTTACTCCCAAATTGAAAATAGCATTTCCGATTTGGGCACCGAAGCGGCGCAAGTAAATTAATTATACGCTCCATACCATGGGTTTTCTACCATGGTATGGAAATAGTAGTAGGCAGCCCGCTCTGCTTAAGTAGTTGCTACGTGTGGCAGCCTCTCTCTTATTGACAGGAAGGGCCTTTTGCGGTCTTGTAAAACTGAAGCCTGACTTTCTTACTTGTTTATGTTGCATCCTACCAGCATCGTACCGGATACGATGGAAGCCTACCTGCCCCAGGTGTCGGTTCGTAGCCAGCTCATTTACAGCATTATTTTAACGTCCCTGCTGGTGCTGCTCTGTGCTTTGCCTATTGTGCACGTGGACGTATCGGTACAAAGCGCCGGAATTATTCGACCTGTAGGTGAGCGAAATGAAATCCGCCCCTTGGTAGCGGGCATTGTGGAGAAAATACGGGTACGCGAAAACCAGTCGGTGCAGGCCGGCGACACGCTGTTACAGCTCAAAACTGATGTCGTGGATACGCAGCTTCGCTCCCTGCGGCAGCAGATGGCCGAAAAAGATGCTTTTATTGCCGACATCAGCAAGCTAGTGCGGCTGCGCGAGACTACCGTCCTTCAGGCGCCGGCGCTTAGTTCGGCCCTATACGCCCAGCAGTATGCCCAGTTCCGCTTTCAGCAGCAGGACCGCTTGGCGCAGCGGCGCAAGCTGCAGAGCGAGCTGAACGTGAGCCGCACGCTGTACGCGGGGCGGGTTATCTCCCGCATCGAAAACCAGGACAAGGAATATGCTCTGCAGAAACTCCTAAACGAATCGAGGCTGCAGGTGGAGAACCAGCTAAGCCAGTGGCAGGCCGATCTGAACATGCACCGCGTGGCCCTAGCCGAGCTGCAAACCAAGGAAAAACAGGCGCTGCAGGAACGGCGGCTCTACACCCTGCTTGCGCCCGTACCCGGCGCCGTGCAGCAGCTAGCCGGCAAATATCCCGGCAGCTACGTGCAGGTCGGGGAGGCTCTGGGGCAAATCTCCCCCAACTCAGCGCTGATAGCGGAGTGCTACGTCACGCCCAAAGACATAGGCCAGCTGCGGCCCGGTATGAAGGCCCGCTTCCAGATTGACGCTTTCGACTACAACCAATGGGGCATGCTGGAAGGCAAAATTCTAGAGGTAGCGAAAGACTTTACCATGCTCAACGACCAGCCGGTGTTCAAAGTCACCTGCCAGCTTAACCAGGGGCACCTTTCCCTGCCCAATGGCTATCAGGGCCGCCTAAAAAAAGGCATGACGCTGCGGGGACGGTTTATGCTGGCCAAGCGCAGTCTGTGGCAGCTGCTCTACGATAAAGCGGATGACTGGATGAACCCTACCCAGTTCAACCGCTAGTTTCTCAGCCTGATCTTTCCGCCGTATTCATGAAAAAATCGACCCTCATCCGGCAGCGCGACATCACCGATTGCGGGGCCGCTTGCCTGGCTTCCGTAGCGGCGCACTATCACTTGCTGCTGCCAGTGGCGCGCATCCGCCAGTATGCCTCCACTGATCAAAAAGGCACCAACGTGCTGGGTATGATCAACGCGGCCGAAAAAATCGGCTTCCAGGCCAAAGGCGTAAAGGGCGGGCCCGACAGCTTGGAGAAAATCCCGAAGCCGGCCATTGCCCACGTGGTGGTGCAGGAGAAGCTGCACCACTACGTGGTCATCTACGCGGTGAGCCGCACCCACGTGACGGTGATGGACCCGGCCGACGGGCGGATGCACAAGCATACCCTGGAGGAGTTCACCAAGGAATGGAGCGGCGTACTTATGCTGCTACTGCCCGACACGTCCTTCAGGGCCGCCAACGAAAAAACGTCCTCCCTAAAGCGGTTCTGGCAGCTCATTCAGCCGCACCGGAGCGTGATGCTGCAAGCCCTGGTGGGCGCCGCTCTCTACACCATCCTGGGGCTTAGCATGTCCATCTATGTACAGAAAATAGTGGACAATGTGCTGGTAGAAGGCAACCACAACCTGCTAAACGTGATGAGCGTGGCCATGGTGGCCATCCTGCTGCTGCAATTGGTGGTAGGCACGGTTAAAAGCTTCTTCGTCCTGAAAACGGGGCAGCAGCTGGATGCTGGTCTGATTATGGGCTACTATAATCACCTGCTGCGCCTGCCCCAGACGTTCTTCGACACCATGCGCGTGGGGGAAATTATTTCGCGGGTAAACGACGCGGTGAAGATCCGGGCCTTTGTCAACGATGCAGCTATCAATGTGCTGGTAAACCTGTTCATCGTGGCCTTCTCTTTTGCCCTCATGTTCACTTATTACTGGAAGCTGGCGCTCATCATCATGACGATTATTCCACTCTACGCGGTGATTTATCTGATCATGAACCGCCTGAACCGCCGCTACCAGCGCCAGCTGATGGAAAGCGGCGCGGAACTGCAGTCGCAAATGGTGGAGTCGTTGGGGGCGATGAGCACGATCAAAGGCTTCGGCATGGAGGAGTTTGCCAGCGTGCGTACCGAAACACGCTTTGTGCAGCTCCTTCGCCTGGTTTACACCTCCGGCCGGCAGAGCATACTTGGAGGAGCCGCCTCGGAGTTCGTGTCGCAGGTTTTTAAGGTCATTCTGCTGTGGGTGGGCGCGTATTTTGTACTTGGCAACCAACTTACGCCCGGAGAGCTGCTGTCCTTTTACGCGTTAATTGGCTACTTCACGGGCCCGGCTACCAGCCTGATTGGCGCCAACAAAACGGTGCAGGATGCCCTGATTGCGGCCGACCGCCTGTTTGAAGTAATTGACTTAGAGCGCGAGTCACTGGAACACAAGACGGCGCTGACCAAAGAACTGGTGGGAGATATCCGGTTTTCCAACGTGGCTTTTAGCTACGGGACCCGCACAACGGTGTTTGAAAACCTGTCGCTGAGCATTCGCAAGGGTACCATCACGGGCATCGTAGGCGAAAGCGGCTCGGGCAAAACCACGCTGCTGGCGCTGCTGCAAGGCATCTACCCACTCAAGAGCGGTAGCATCGGCATCGGCGACCTGAACCTGCAGCACGTACACCCCGACAGCCTGCGCCGGGTGGTGAGCGTGGTGCCCCAGCAGGTGGATCTGTTCACGGGCAATATCATCGAAAACATAGCCGTGGGCGACTACTCCCCCGATATGGGCCGCCTCATCCGGATTTGCCAGCAGCTGGGTATGCTGGAGTTTATTGAGAAGCTGCCGGCCGGCTTTGGCACTCAGCTCGGGGAGCACGGCACCGGCCTCTCGGGCGGGCAGAAGCAACGTCTGGCTATTGCCCGCGCCCTCTACCGCGACCCGGAAATCCTAATTCTGGATGAAGCTACTTCGGCCCTGGATGGCAACTCTGAGCATTACGTGCAGCAGACTATTCAGCATCTGCGGGCGGCGGGCAAAACCGTAATTATCATCGCTCACCGGCTCAGCACCGTGATGGGTGCGGATAAGATTGTGGTATTGGCCGCCGGTAAACTGGTGGAAGAAGGCACCCACGCTGAGTTGATGCTGGCTGAGGGCCACTACCACCGGATGTGGCATCAGCTCCTGCCGCCCAGCCTGTACGCGGTGGCTCCCTCAGTTTCTTCTTCCCCAAGTCTCAACTAATTGGGCTGGAGCCTTCCGGACAGGTTGCTGCAGATACCAACTCCGAGCTCCTGGTACAACCAGCCAGGCATGGGCTCCCCCGTGCACCGGCTATGCTCCTAGTTACCCTGCTAGCGCATAGCCGGTGTTTTTTTCTGCACTACCCTGTGCAGGCGCCCCAGCTTGCCTAAAACAACACGGCTACCTGCATGCGGCCCGTGTGTACGGGACTCAAGCCGTTAGGCTTGCGCCCATCGTAGCTCAGCGTCAGGTTCAGGCCATTGCTGAGGCGCTGTTCCGCGTTTACATTCCAAGTGAGGTTGTTGCCGGGGCGCAAGGCATTCAGGATTTCCAGCCCTACCACGGAAGACAAATCCCCATCGAAGCCGACGCGCACCAGACGCGTAGCCGCCGTTACGGTGCGTTTCCCTACCTGGCTGACGCGGGTTTCCACCCCCAGCTCGTCGAATACGCCGCGGGCACCCTCATCGGGGCCGGCGAGGGTATTCTGCTTGCTGGTGTGCAGATAAACGCCCGTGAAGCGCAGCGTGTTGCTGGGCTGGTAGCTGATTTCGGGCGCAGCTTCGTACAGCAAAAGCCGAAAGTTACGGGGCGAGAGGTAGGTTGACTCGTTTTCGCGGATGGTGCGCGTGACCGTGAAGCGCCCCGTGAACGACTGGGCCAGGGTGCGCCGAACCAGCACGCTCTGGCTGGCCAGGTTGCGGATATCGGTACCCTGGGTGAGGAGCACTTTTTGCTGAGTTTGCTGCACGGTAACCTCGCCCCCAAAAATAGGATTGGACCGGTTGAAGTACAGCGTATTACGCAGCAGCTTATTCAGACTTAGCAGAAACAAGTCCTCGGTTTGAAAAGCGAAGGGGTTGAGGCGGGAACTGAGGCTCTTATCAGTAGTGCGCCGGTCGAGGCTGACGGTGGTGAGGGTGGAAAAGCGGGCGGCTACGCTGCGCCAGCCGGCTTGCTCCCGCCAACGGGCCGGGGCACTGGCCGTGAGGCGGTAGCTGAAGCGGTTGGAAAAAGCCAGAATGTAGTCATCGGTGGGCAGGAACACCTTGATGTGGGTGCGGAATTGTGCATCGGGAGTCTGGGCCTCAAAGAACTCTTCTTTGTCTTCGCGGCCGTTTTTGGGCTCGGCGTCGCCGCCGTAGTAGTGCGTACCCTGGCCGTTGGGTACGGGCAGAAAAGAATAATCCCGCTTCAGCTCCCGGTCCGAAGCCACGCTGTAGCTCAACTCCGAGCGCAGGGTATTCTGCAGCAGGGCCGCATTCCAGTCTATCTTGCCCAGCACGGTTTGTTGGCGGGCGCTGTCGCGGGCCGCCAGGTCGCGGTAGGTAGCCAGCACCGTGAGGTCCTGGGTTTTGCCCAGTCGGCTGCTGAAAGTCCCCTGCCAGGTTTGGGCCCGACCCCGGGTTTGCAGGCTGGTTAATTCACGGTTGGGGGTTTGGTCGCGCCGGTAGCTGTAGTCGAGCCGAAACTTGGTTTGAGCCGAGTCGCGACTTTGCAGAAACACGTTGTGCTCGTCGTAGTAGTTAGCCGAGGAAAGGGAGTCGCCGGAGGGCAGGGCCACCCGGTTCTTGTCGAAACGGTAGGCGTAGCCCGGGATAATGCGCCCCTGCGTGTAGCGGGCGGTGGCTTCGCCCCGGGCCCAGGTAGAGCGGCGCCGGCCGGCCTCCGAGTTCAGCAGAAACAGGGCCCCGCGTACTTCTACCTGCCCAAGCTGGCGGGCCCCTTCCAGCCAGTGCTGCACGCCGCTTACCTCCCCGGCCCGGAAACGGCGGCTTACCCGGTAGCTCAGCAGGTTGTTGGCATCCTTTAGGGCGCCCAGGGAAAAGTTGAAGATGTTGTCCTCGCGCGGAGTGCGCCGCGTGCCGTTGCCCAGCACGGTGCTGGTCGTGCTCCAGTTGCGGTCGAACTCAATATCCCGGTACCGGTCGATGGGGGCAAACAGGCGGCTGGTGTACTCGTAGTCGAGGGTGCTGCGCAGCTTGTAGCCTTGCAGAACAGGCAGCCGCAGGGGTTTATCTACCACCGCGTAGCCCACCCGAAACGCCCTGCCCTGGTCGCTCTGGGGCGAAAACCGATTCAAATCCAATTGGGAGGTAGCCACATCCACGAATACCGTGCTGGTCGAATCAAGCCGGTAGCTGGCGCTGCCCGCCAGCATCTGCTTCTGCAGGGGCGTGGGCAGAAGCCGGATGGGCTGGTAGCTGCCCTGGGGAATGCCGTTTACCGGGGCCACGTATTGAAACACGCGCCCGTTGGCATTCACGGCCGTGGGGCTCAGGATATAGTCACCTTGATTAGGGCCGATGTTGGTGAAGCGCACTGTGTAGACGCCGCGCGTGGAATCGGGCGGGTAGGTAAACACCGGCACCGGCTGGCCATTGGCGTCGATGATGACGTTGCGGTTGTACTGCACCTGCCGCCGGTCGTAGACGGCTGAGTCGGCACCGGGCGTGGTTGCCTGGCTGACGTTGTCGCCGGTGTTGCGCAGCAGCTCGCGCTGGGCCGGCGTCAGCTCCAGGTTGGGCGAGTTGTCGGGGTTGTCGGCCTCGCGGTAGTAGTTGGCGTGCACGCTCAGGCGGCTGGCCTGCTGGTAGTGGCTTACGTGGGTGAGGGAGCGGGCGTAGTTGAAGTCGGAATACTCGAAGTCGATACGGATGCGGGTATTGCGGGTAATCAGGTGCTGGGGCGAGAACGTGACTTCGGCTTGGTTGTAGTCGATGATGTAGTCGTTGTCAAAGCCCCGCGTCATCAGGCGCCCGTCCAGGTACACCCGTTCCGAGTTGGCCAGCACGATGATGAACTGCTCCCCATTGGGCCCGCGCAGGCGGTAAGGCCCCTGCACGTTCTCGATGGGCGTGATTTCGATGGAGGCAAACTTGCCCTTGGCTACCCCCGCCGCTACGGTGGTGGTAGCAAAGCGCCCTTTCCCCAGCACCGTGGTGGCCGTGGCACTGGTAGCTGGCGCGGCCTGGGCCGGAATGGTGCTGTTGCCCGAGTTGGTGAGGCCCACTCCTGCCCGCGCGGATGGGCGCCCAAAATTGGCTTCGATGGCGGCGCCCTGGATGTTCTTGTAGAAGCGCAGAAAGTAGTCGGGCTTGTTGCGAAGCACCACGTCGCCGGCCGTCAGGTTCCAGCGCGGGTGCGTTAGGGTCACGAAGATTCGGTCAAACTCCTGGAGCTGCTGGGTGTTGCCCTCCGGCTGAAACGGCACGCTTTGGTCGCTGATGGCCGCTGTGAGCTGAATTTGGTCGGTAAGCTGGCCTTCGAGCTGCAGGTTCAGGGCCGAGTTCACGAACACGTTCTGGGCGTTGCCGAAGGAAATTCCGCGCGCGAGGTTGCCCGTTTTGTTGATGCCGGGGGTAGCCAGGATTTGCTCTTTCACCGCAAAGTCTTCGTAGCCGAATGGCTTGCGCGGAAAGTTCACGCTGTCCATCAAACTAAGCGGCCGCCGGAAAACCGGCCCGGCCAGCCGCAGCGGCAGCACGCGGTAGCACACCAGGATGGAATCTTCGCCTCCGCCCGGCAGCTGAATATCCGGCTGGCCGGGCTCAAAGGCGGGCATACGCGTAGCCGCCCGCACGTAGCGGTAGCGGTTCGTGCGCGGGTCATAGGCCACCGCGCGGCCGTTTTCCGCCCCCACCGACGAAGGCACTACCGTGAGCGTGTCGCTGAGCTCAAAGAAGGTGGTATCGCGCGTGGCCGCCAGCCGCACCCACCGGCAGCGGCGCGACGAAGCCGGGCCGGCCTCCGCTGGCCGCTGCTGGGCCTGAGCCCCCGAAATAGCCACCCATCCGCACGCCAGCAGCAAACACAGGCGCAGGAATAGAGGCGAAATACGGCGGGTCATCCGGTAAAAATACAGGCCAATAGAAGTCTTTGCTGCACAACGCTAACCCGGCGGTATTTTGTGCCTTTATGCGCAGCATTGCGCCAAGTCACCCTCTGGCCCCGCGCTAGCCCGCCAGCGGCAGCTCGATGTAAAAGGTAGTGCCCTCCCCCTCCCGGGTTTCAAACCAGATGCTGCCGCCGGCGCTTTCGATACCCCGCCGGGCCACCGCCAGCCCAATGCCCGAGCCTTTTTCCTTGGTGGTGAAGTTGGGCACAAAGATTTTTTCCTGCACCTCGGCTGGAATTCCGGTGCCATTGTCCTCAATGGCAATGCGCACTTTGCCGGCGCCCACCCGTTCGATGCGCGCTTCCACCTCCGGCCGCTGGCCTTCCGGTACTGCTTGCAGCGCGTTGATCAGTAGATTATTGAACGTGCGCACCAGCAGGCTTTCATCGGCATACACGATGTAGCCATGCTCCTCGGCTTCGGGGGGCAGTTGTAGGCGCACCTGGCCATTGCCCTGGTGCAGCCCCACGCAACGGCGCAGCACGGCGGCCACATCCAGCCGCTCGGGGCGCATGGCGGGCAGATTAGTGAAGTTGCTGAACGAGGTGGCAATGTCAGTCAGCACATCAATCTGCGTGATGAGCGTCTGCGATACGCGGCCAATCAGCTCTGAGAGGTCGGCCCGGCCGTCCTGAATGGCCCGCTGCAGAAACTGCAGACTAAGCTTCATGGGCGTGAGCGGGTTTTTGATTTCGTGGGCCACCTGTCGGGCCATTTCGCGCCAGGCCGCTTCTTTTTCCTGGGCGGCCAGCTCCTGCTTGCTTTCTTCCAGCTTGCGCAGCATGGTGTTGTACTCGCGCACGAGCAGCCCAATCTCATCCGACGACTCGTAGGTGAGCATTTCATTTTGCCCCGTGAGCGTAGTGTGCTTGAGCTTTTCTGTAAGCAGCTTGAGCGGGGCGGTGAGGTAACGCGAGGCAATAAACGTCAGAATCAGGAACAGGATGAACATCACGGTGAAGATATTCAGGATGGTATCCACCAGCTCAATCAGCTTGGTATCCAGCTCTTTCTCGGAGTCGAAGAAGGGAATTCCCACGTAGCCCAATACTGCTCCGGCCCCGGGCGTGGCCGTGGCTACCCGCAACGGCAGGTATAAGGCATTAAACGAAAGCGTCCCGGCGCGTTCTGAGAGCAGAATTCGGGGTTGGCTGCGCTCGGCCAGCGCCTTCATGGCCTGCGGGTTCATGAGCGGACTTAGCAGGCCGCTCTCGAAGATGAGCGGCTGACTACTTACCAGCAGCTGGCCTTGGCTGTCGTACAGGTTGAGGTCGGTTTCGGTGAGACTGGCTACCGTGGTAGCCGTCTCGGCCAATTGCGTGCGGTTCACGGAGTCGGCCAGCAGGGCCCGGTTCTTCAGCAGATTATCCTGCACGGCTTTGCCACGGCGCTCATAAGTGCGCAGCAGGTCGCGCTTGTAAGAGGCCGTTACCTGGCTGGCCGTAGCCACGCTTACCACCAGCAGCGGAATCAGAATGCCCAGGTTCAGGAACAACTGAATCTTGGTGCTGAAGTTGGTGCGCAGCATGCGGGGGTATTTGCCCCGCACCACCATGTAGCCCACCACACACAAGAGCCAGAAGAAGGTGTGCAGCAGGAACAGAAACGAGAAGTTGGCCAGCCAGCTGCCAAAGGAGTACTTGGGCGTGGTTACTACCACTACCCGCTCCTGCGGGCCGCGTACGCCCAGGTGGTGCCGCCCCGCCACTACCAAGCCGGTCGTGTACAAGCGGGGGTCGTGGAGGGCTTGGTGCCGCAGGTTGTTGACGTAGTCAAAATCTCCCTCGCTGTACACTGGGCGGTCATGCTCAAAGCCGGCATAGCTCAACTCGGGACCAAGCCCAGGCTGGAAGAACTTTTCATCGACGAGCAACTCCGGCACCAGGCTATAGGTGGTGAGCTTTTTTAGGGCCAGCTCCAGCACAATGGTAGCCACCCCGCCCGACGCGGCCTGCACGGGCACAAATGTTACGTAGCGGCGGGAGCTGAACGTAGCGCCATCGTGTACCAAGTAGAGGTTTGACTGGTCGGTCTGCACGGCATTGCGCAGCAGGCGGCTTCGGGCGGCGGCTAAGGTTTCCACCCCGTTGGTCGCACCCGGCCGTTGCCCGGCCACATCAAAAAATAAGACGTTGGTTTCGTACTTATCGAAGTAGTCGCGCAAGTAGTACTTCTCAATCTTCTGCCGTACTACGTCCTGGTTGCCGAAGGGTCCCGTAATGCGCGCTTGGATAAATGGGTCAGCCGCCATTTGGCGCGTCCGCTCCGTGAGCAGAAATTCCCCCTGCAAGTCGTTGTCAACCAGGAGGTTGCTGGCCATCTTCTGCTTGTTCTGAATCAACTGCCGGTCGAAGTGCATGTACAGTGCCAGGGACCCAATGGCTGCACTTAGCCCTACCATCAGGAACACCAGCAGGTATAACTGGTAGGGCACCACCGCCGCCAGGGGCCGCAAGCCCGTGAGGCGCAGAATCAAAAAGAAAATAAGGGTGAGGCCCAGCAGAGTAATGTAGGGCATACTCAGCAACAGCCCCACCGGCGTAAATACCAGGGCACTGCCCGCCAGCAGCAGCACGGCTACCCCCTTAGTAGCGGGCCGGACAATAGCCACAAAGCACTGCGTCAGCAGATACAAGGCCAGCAGGTACCCGCCGGTATGCAGCACAATAGCCAGTAGCAGCAGCAGTTTGAAGGTAGATACCTGAATGCTCTGCGTGATATCGAGGTTGAGTTGGGAGTTGGTGAAGGTGCTGGCGTAAAACTGGTATAGCGTGATAAGCAATGCATAAAACGCCAGTACGGCCCCAGTGCCCACGGCCACGCGGGCGGCATCCCGGTGCAGGCGCCCAATGCGCCGCAGCACCCCGTACCGCCGAAACAGCCGCAGGCCATACACCGCCACGACCACCATCACCAAGGCGTTTAGCAACAAGTCGCCTAGCGAAGGGGAAATGGCCGAGGCGGCGTATACGCGCGGGTCGAACAAGGGCAACTCAATAAAGGAGAAAGGCAGCCCCCAGTACAGCAGCGCCGCCCGCAAAGCCACCAGGGGCAATACCACCGCCGCAGCCCCGCGCAAGCGTCTTTGCTGTGTAAACCAGCGCTGAGCCAGCAAAAGCCACCCCAGCAGGTACAGGACAATACCCAGCAGAAGCAGGCCCGCAGGCAGGAATTTGCCGGTTACGGGGTTGGCGTGCAGACTCTCCAGAGAAAACAAATACGTCCCCCTGGCCGAGTATATCCGCGGCAGAAGCCCGCTTGGATCGTTGGTTACGATGCGCAGGCTAAGGCCCCTGAACAGGGCCTGCGTAGCGCCCTCCCGCAGGTAGCGGTTGCTGATGCCATAGTATTTCTCCAGGGGCACGTAAGTTAGTAGCACGTAGGGGCCGGCCGGCTGGCGCAGGGCTAGATAGCGGCCAAACTTCATCTCTACTACCTTCTCCTGGAACGGCTGCAGCGCATTTTCTACCTCCGGCCGCATCATGTGGTCGGACCAGTAGCGCAGCTCCAGCTTTTCAAAAACGAAGGTCGGATAAGTCGCGCCCTGTAGCAACCGACTAAAGCTAGGCGGGTCTCGCTGCAGGTCGGCGGCCAGCTTAGCTCCCTCCTGCTCGGCGGTATGCTCGGCCGTGCGCACCAAGTTTTGCAGCTGCCGGGCCTCTGCCCGCAGCAGTACCGACGTGGCCAGCCCGTAGTGGTTGCTGATGTAGGCCGCCGCAAAGCAACCTGCAGCCAGCAAAAGCAGCAACCAGGGAAAAGTACGTTTGGGCAGCAAGGGCTAGAGAATACGAATGGAGCCCCGGCCCGGACGAGCCAGTAGGCTAATAGAAATGGGCTAGCATCAAAAATGCCGCCAATTGGCGGCATTTCCTACCGGGCAGGCCGGTGGCTAGTATCTAACTATGCTGGCTACGCAACCATACGCCTGCGGCCGCAAGGCTTAGCGCTGGGCCAGCTTCTTCTTTTTGTTGTTGCGGTACCACCAGAAGCCTACCGTGCCAATTAGCAGGTACGGAATGGTCATCAGGTACAGAATGCCTTTGTTCAGGCCAGAGGTATCATAGCCCTCCTTGTCCGTGCGGGAGGCTTCCACCTGGGTTTTGCACATGGTGCACTGGGCCTGTACCGAACGAGGAGCCACACTCCCAAGGCTCGTCAGCACTACCAGCCAAAAAACGAAAACTAGTACCTTTTTCATCTCTTTTCTAACACTCCCTGCGGAGTAAAGTTTCGCTAAAACGGCTTTTCTGCTAGGTGTAGTACGGTGAAATCATCAGGTACACAAGCACCCCCGTTACCGAGACGTACAACCACACGGGAAACGTCCAGCGGGCAATGCGCCGGTGCTTGGCAAACTGCTCGGTGAGGGCGTAGTACAGCGTGAACAGTACTAGGCCCACTGTAACGGCGGCCAGCACAATGTGCGTAAGCAGCACAAAGTAGTACACCCCGCGAATCAGGCCTTCCCCGCCAAACTTAGTAGAAGCTACCTGGGAGTGATAGGCCACGTAGGAAACCAGGAACAAGGAACCCAGCAGAAAAGCCAGGCCCATCATCAGCCGGTGGCGGGCGACATCCTTGCGCCGGATGAAGTAGTAGCCCACCACGAGGCAGACCGCGGTGAGCGAGTTCAGCCAGGCGTTTACCTTGGGCAGCATCTTCACTTCAAGACCCGGAATCCGAAAAATACCAGGGAAGAAATACAGTACGGCTACGGCCAAGGGAATGATGGCAGCCAAAGCACCCATCAGTATTTTGTACTTGGTAAAGCTGCCGGGGTTAACGGCGGGGTTCGTCGGTGAGGTCATACGAGTAAAGCATTACGCCAATTTCGGTGATGAGCCGCTCAATCTCCTTGGGGCTGCTGCCATCGTAGCGGCCCCGCACCTGGCCTGCCCGGTCTACCAGAAACAGCTGCTGGCTGTGCTGGAGCCCCGGAGCAACCCCTTGCGGCGCCGGTAAGCGAAACTCATCTGTTAGTAACCGATAAACCGCGGTTTTGTCACCCGTCAGGAACAGCCATTTTCCGCTGATGGCGCCATACTGCTCGGCATATTTTTCCAGAATAGCCGGGGTATCGTGGGCCGGGTCCAGCGTAACCGAGGTTAGCCGCACCCGGGGCTCGTGCCGGAACTTCTCCTGCACCCGCTGCAGCAGGCTGCTCACCTGCGGGCAGGCACCGGCGCAGGTAGTGTAAAAGAAGTTGACCACGTAAAGGCCCTTGGCGAAGTCCTGGCTACTCACGGGCCGGCCTGACTGCGACTGTACCGCAGGCCACACGATGCGGTGGAAAACAGTATCGCGCTGCCACTTCCCCCCTACCTGCGTCGAGTCGACGCGGTCGGGCAGGTAAGTTGGCAGCGCGTAACGGTTGGTTCCAAACGTTTTCAGGAAGAGAAACGCCAGCACCGGCACAAGCAGCATCAGGCCCAACAGGAGCGTTTGTTTGGGCCGCATGCGGTTAGCGGTTGAAAACGGCCTCGTTGATGTACGAGCCTTCCGTAATCAGGGCCACCAGCAGCCACACCAGCAGGGACATCGGAATCAGGATTGTCCAGATCAGGCCCTTAGTCTCATGCTTCAGGTGCATGAACTCCGCCACGATGAAGAAGGCCTTGAAAATGGTGAGGATAATGAAAATAGCGTTGCGGAGCGTGCCGGGGTCCATCAGAAATACGAACACGAATTCCAGCGCCGTAATGCCTACGAGCACGAAAAACGTTTTCCAGATCCAGCCGGTATTGGGCTTGGCAATTTCGGCAGGATTATGCGAGTCGAGGCCTACGTGATTAGCCATCTTGTTGAATGGTTGAGTGGTTAGAATTGCCAGCTGATTAATTGACTTACTGGTAGCAGGATTAGCCTTACGGCGGGCCCAACTACCAGCAGACCAGTAAGCAATTTACGTTATACGAGGTAGAAGAAGGTGAAGACGAACACCCACACCAAGTCTACAAAGTGCCAGTAAAGGCCAATTTTCTCCACCATTTCGTAGTGGCCGCGCTTCTCAAAGGTGCCGTTGGTGGTAGCAATGAAGGCCCACACCAGCAGGCAAACGCCCGAGAACACGTGCGTGCCGTGGAAACCAGTGATAAAGAAGAACAAGTCAGCAAACAGCACGGGGCCGTACTGGTTCATCGCCAGGTTAGCACCGTGGAAGATGGTGCCATCGGCCATGCGCGTACCCTCATCAGTGCCACCGATAAAGTGCGTCCATTCCCAGGCCTGGGAGCCCAGGAAAGTAGCCCCGAACAGAATCGTCCAAAGCAGCCACTTTTGCACATCATTCTTGTCCATGCGGTGGCCGGCTTCTACAGCCAATACCATCGTCACCGACGAGAAGATGAGAATCATCGTCATCAACGCTACGAAAGCCAGCGGCAGATCCATGCCGTGCAGGCCCGGGAAGGAGTTGAACACCTTATCAGGCACAGGCCAATACGCCGTGGAGAATTCAAAGGCTTTGCCCGAAGCAGCATCAAACGCCGCGTGGCGGTGACGGATCAGGCCGTAGGTGGTGAGGAAGGCAGCGAAGGTAAAGGCATCCGACAACAGGAAGAACCACATCATCAGCTTGCCGTAGCTTGCCTTGAATGGTTCATTGCCTCCGTCCCAAGGTCCGCTGCGGGGCGTGTCGAGCGTGGCAGCGTGCTGCGTTGCCGCTTGTGAAATGGCCATAGTGCGCGTAAAGAAGGTCGAAAAACTAGTGGTTCAAAAGTAGGAACAAATACAGGTACAACCAAAGCCCGCCCAGGAAGTGCCAGTAGATTGTGACGTTGCCGATGGACAGCATCTGACGCGAATGCACCTGATAGTTAAAGCTTTTCCGCAGCACTTTCAGCAGAAAAATCAGGCCCGTAATCAGGTGAAAAGCGTGCACGCCCATCAGCACATACAGGAAGGAGCCGGAGGGATTTGCATCAACGCCACCAAAGTGAATCTTGTTACGCACGAGTTCGGCCCATACCTGCCACTGCCCTACCAGGAAGGCCGTGCCCAGCACCAGCGTCAGCACTAAGCCCAGTTTTACCTGATTTAGCTCATCCTTGCGGGCCGCGAAGTAAGCCCACTGCACCGTGGCGCTGCTTAGCACAATCAGCACGGTATTGATGAGCATGCTGGCCGGCAGCTCAAATTCCAGCCAGTTGCCTTCTTCCCGGCGCACGATATAGGCGCTGGTGTAGGCAGCAAAAATCATGAAAATGCTGATAATCATCAGCCAGAGAACGAGCCGGGCCGGGTGCAGACCGGTGCCGGGTTCTTTGTCGGTTAAGGTTTCGGCAGGATGCATAAGGAGTTTTTTTTACGCGGTTTAAATCACCAGTTGCGTTGACTTCAGGCGGCCAAACCCAGTGGCTTCTGGCTGAAATAACAACACCAAAGCCTTAGATTTTGTCCATTACCAGGGCAATCTGCACGATGGGCAGGTACAGAAAAGAACCAAACATGATGCGCATTGCCGCCTTTTTGGTGCAGGTGCGCATCAGGTAAAATGTTTGCATCAGAAACAGCACGCCACAAACCGCGGCCACCATGGCGTAGGTAGTGCCCGTCATGCCAAAGTAGAGCGGCAATAGGCTCAGGGGAATCAGCACCAGCGTGTACGTCATGATCTGAATGGCCGTACGCATGTCCTTGCCACCCGGGGTGGGCAGCATCTTGAAGCCGGCTTTCTTGTAATCGTCGTCGAGCACCCAGGCTATGGCCCAGAAGTGCGGAAATTGCCACATAAACTGAATGCCAAACAGTACCCACCCTTCGATGCCCAGCACCCCGGTGGCCGCTACCCAGCCAATAAGCGGCGGCATGCCGCCCGGTATGGCCCCTACCGCTACGCAAATAGGAGAAATGGTCTTCAGCGGAGTGTAGATGAACCCGTAGAGGATCAGCGAAACCAGGGACAGTGCCGCGGCCAGGGGGTTAAAGAAGTACGTTAGCAGGCCCAGACCTAGGCCACCCACCAGCAGTACGAACACCCACGCTTCCGTTACCGACAACACGCCCAGCGGCAGCGGACGTTTAGCGGTGCGCTTCATCAGCCGGTCGAGGTCTATTTCGAAAATCTGGTTGATGGTATTTGCTGCGCCCGTAACCGCCAGCCCGCCTACCATCACCAGCAGCGCCCGGCTCCAGTTGAACTCCTGGGCGCCCAGCAGGTAGCCAATGGCGCTGGAAAACGCTACTGTCAGCGACAATCGAAACTTAAGCAGCTGAAAATACGCCCGGGCCTTCGTCATACGTGGTTATAACAACCCATCGGGGCAAATGCTTGCCAAACGGGGCCGCAAAGTTACGCAACAACGCCCGGACTAGCCTCTTGCCGCACCAACTTCGTAGCTCGGCGGTACGCCAGCCCCACCAGCACCTGTAATCCGAAGAGTACCGTAGCCAAAGTGAGGTGAATAGGCTGCACAGCGGCAGGTAGTGCCCAATAGGCTAGGGTAATCCCCGCCAGTATTTCCAGCCCCAGGACGCCGATAACGGCGACTGCCAAGGGCCGTAGCGCGCCAGTCGAGCCTACGTACAGGCGATACATCAGATACAGATTCAGCAGTAGCAGAATTGCCGAGTAAGAGCGGTGCACCCGAAAGGCTATGCCCAACTGTTCTACCCACTCGGCGCGGCCCAGATACTGCGCGGCGGCCGCAACCAAATCCACTTCCTCTCTTACTTGGGTACCGAGCACAATCTGGCCGAACGTGGCTCCAGCCGCAATCAGCAGCCCCCAGCCCAGGCCCGGGACAGAGTGCTCTACTACCCGGTTGCTATCCCGCTGGGAGCGGTCAACGGCGTACAGGAGCAGCGCTACAATGAGCAAGGCAAGGCCCATATGTATGGTCACCATAACGGGGAGCAAATTGGTAGATACCACCAGGGAGCCTAGCCATCCTTGCACGCCAGTAAGCAGAAAACAGGCAAATGCCAGCCAAAACACGGGCCTATCGTGGCGCCAGTAAGGCAGTGCCAACACTACCGTGAGAAAAATAAAAATTCCGATTAGCACACCGAGGAGTCGGTTCACGTACTCAATCCACGTTTTGGTGGGGTTGAAGTCTGTCTCAATATACTGCGTGGGATGCGCAAAGATTTCCCCAGCTACTTGCTTGAAACCCATACGCTCCAGCGTACGAGCCAGCCGCTGGTTTTTCGCCACCCGTTGGGCAGTATATATCTCCTTGTAATTGGCCGGTAGCTGGTTGATATGCGTTGGTGGTACCCAAGAGCCAAAGCACTTGGGCCAATCGGGGCAGCCCATGCCAGACCCCGTGCTTCGCACGACACCCCCTACCAGAATCAGCAGGTAGACGCTGACTACCGTCAGCAAACCAAAAAACCGGAAACGACGAACAAAAGCTGGAGTTTGCAGCATGACACGCAATACGCTGCTGCCCATCAGGACAGAATGAAAAAGCAAAAAGAAAGGGAAGCCTAGCCGAATAAACCGGAACCGGGCTCCCCTGCTGAGAAAGAAAGCGGGCCGCCGTAGATACAGCGGCCCGCTTTATGTTGGCCGGGTGGCCTACTCCATTTCTCGCTCGTAGGGCAGGTTAGATGACTGCGTTTGCGAGAAGGGCACGTTTTGCGGAATGAAATCCTCGGCGGCACCGGGCTTGCTGTAATCGTAAGGCCAGCGGTACACAGCGGGAATAGCCCCAGGCCAGTTGCCGTGACCCGGCTCGATGGGCGTGGTCCATTCCAGCGTGGTCGAGTTCCAGGGGTTCTGGCTAGCCCGACGGCCGCGGAAAATGCTGTAGAAGAAGTTGAAGATGAAGATGAACTGGGCAAAGAAGGCCAGAATAGCAGCCAACGAAATGAACTTGTTCAGGTCAGCAAACTGCGAGAACATGTCGAAGCCCGTCCAAGCGTAGTAACGGCGGGGGAAGCCGGCAATGCCTACGTAGTGCATCGGCAGGAACACCAGGTACACGCCGATAAAGGTCAGCCAGAAGTGTACGTAGCCCAGCTTCTCGTCCATCATGCGGCCGAACATCTTGGGGAACCAGTGGTAAACCCCAGCCCACAGGCCGAAGAACGCTGAGGAACCCATTACCAAGTGGAAGTGAGCTACCACGAAGTAGGTGTTGTGCATCTGGATATCTAAGGCAGCGTTGCCGAGGATAATACCCGTCAGACCACCCGAGATAAACAGCGACACAAAGCCAATGGAGAACAGCATGGCCGTAGTGAAGCGGATGTTACCGCGCCACAGCGTAGCCAGCCAGTTGAAGGTCTTCACGGCCGAAGGCACGGCAATAATCAGCGTCAGGAACATGAACACCGACCCCAGGAAGGGGTTCATCCCCGTCACGAACATGTGGTGAGCCCACACGATAAATGACAGCAACGAAATACCCAGCAGGGAACCAATCATAGCGCGGTAGCCGAAGATAGGCTTACGGGCGTTGGTGGCCAGGATTTCCGATACCATGCCCATAGCAGGCATAATTACGATGTACACCTCGGGGTGACCCAAGAACCAGAACAAGTGCTGGAACAGAACCGGCGAACCACCTACGTTGGGCAGCGCCTGCCCAGCAATGTAGATATCCGACAGGAAGAACGAGGTGCCGAACGAACGGTCAAAGATCAGCAGCAGCGCTGCCGAGAACAACACGGGGAATGAGAGCAGACCCAGGATAGCCGTCAGGAAAAACGCCCAGATGGTCAGCGGCAGCTTGCTCATGCTCATGCCACGGGTCCGCAGGTTGATGACCGTGGTGATGTAGTTTACACCGCCCAGCAGCTGCGACACGATGAACAGAGCCATCGATACCAGCCACAGCGTTTGGCCCATGCCCGAGCCAGGAATAGCCTGGGGCAGTGCCGAGAGTGGTGGGTAAATTGTCCAGCCGGCAGCGGCCGGCCCGGTTTCGATGAACAGGGAAATGAACATTACCACACTGGAGATAAAGAAGAACCAGTAGGAAAGCATGTTCATGAAACCCGAGGCCATGTCACGGGCCCCGATCTGCAACGGAATCAGGAAATTGGAGAACGTACCCGACAAACCAGCCGTCAGTACGAAGAACACCATGATGGTGCCGTGCATCGTTACCAGTGCCAGGTAGAACTCGGGGTTCAGCTTGCCAGCCTCAATCCACTTGCCGAGGAAGGGCGAAAGCCACTCAAACGTAGCCTCGGGCCAGCCCAGCTGCAAGCGGAACAAGCTCGACAGCGTACCGCCGAGGATAGCCCAGAAGATACCCGTAATCAGGAATTGCTTGGCAATAACCTTGTGGTCGGTGCTGAAAACGTATTTCTCCAGAAAGCTGAGCTCATGATGCTCGTGGTGGTCATCATGGTGCAGATGCTCGTCGTGCGCAATGCCAGGCTCGGTTGCCCCGATGCCCCCTTGCACGTTCGATTGGGTTGGAAGATTAGCAGCCATAGAAATGCGGGCGGTTAAAAGAGGTTACAGCGAAGCTTTGGCAGCGGGAACTACGGCCGCAGCGGCCGGCGCAGCTTCTGAAGTACCAAGAGGAGCTGCTTTTTGTTTGAAAGAAGCCAGCACATCCGGGTTCTGCGAAGAGAAAGACTGTTGCTTGGCATACCAAGCTTGGTAGTCGTCCGGCTCATCCACGATGATAGCCAGCTTCATAGCAAAGTGGCCGCGGCCGCAAATCTGATTGCAAGCCAATTCGTAGTTGAAAGCCGGGTTGCCGGTCTGAGCACGCATCTCATCCGTGGTCTTGGTAGGCGTAAACCAGAACTTGGTTGGCATACCGGGTACAGCATACATCTGCACGCGGAAGTGCGGCATGTAGACGGCGTGCAATACGTCGCGGGAGCGGATTTTCAGCAGTACGGGGTGGCCCTTGGGTACGTGAATTTCCCCAGCTACAAAGTCATCCAGGCCTTTCTGGTCACTCAGGTCAAACCCAAACTCATTAGTGGCATCAATCAACCGGTAGTTAACTACGCCCAGCGCCTGGTCGCGGCCGGGGTAGCGTACCAGCCAGTTGAACTGCTTACCCATGATTTCCAGTACAACGGAGTCCTTGGGAGCAGGCCCAGTGATGCGGCTCCACTCTTTCCAGCCCGCGAATACCAGACCGGCCATCACGATGGCGGGAATTACCGTCCAGATAACCTCAATCTTGTTGTTGTGGGGAAAGAAGAAAGCGCGGCGGCCATCCTGGTGCTGGTACTTGTAGGAATACACAAACAGGGCTATCTGCGTAATCACAAACACGATACCGATGATGATCATGGTCGTCCAGAACATCCGTTCCGTGGCATGACCGTGCACCGAGGCAATCGGGGGATTCATCTTGCTGTAGTTTTCGATAAACGACCACGCAAAGGCGGCGCCCCCGAACAACAGAAAGACCAGCATGAGAATGCCGTTGACGCGGTTGCTCATGCCGATTTCGCGCACGAAGCTACCCGAGAAGATGGAGGTGAGAATCTGGAGGCGGAACAGCAGGCCGAATACGACCAACAGCAACACCAGCACCAGAAGAATACCAAGAACTGTCATTGTGATGAAAGTTAAAGCTTGTAGATAGTAAGGAGTGGCTCGGAGAATAGGTTCCGGCCACTCCGCTTACTAACCAAATTAGGTGGTGTGGTGCAGGCTTTCGTCCATGAAGGGGTGGTTCACGGGTACCAGCGACGCCTGCGACAAGCGCTTCGTCATCAGAATCAGGAACAAGCCCAGGAACACCAGCGCCACGCCGATTTCAATAAGGTAACCGTTGTTCTCCTGTAATGTTGAGGGCATCAGCATCAGGTAGAAGTCAGACCAGTGCCCAATCAGGATAGCAATGCTCACAATCTTCATCATGATCATCTGACGCTTGGCATCCCGGGTCATTAGCACCAGGAAGGGGAAAACGAAGTTGATGACCAGGTTGAAGAAGAACAGCCAGGTATACTGACCATTAAAGCCGCCCAACCGCTGATTGAAGTAAATGGCTTCTTCGGGCAGGTTGGCGTACCAAATCAGCATGAACTGGGAGAACCATACGTAGGTCCAGAAAATGCTGAAGCCGAACATGAACTTGCCAAGGTCGTGCAGGTGGCTGGCTTGAACCCAGCGCAGATAGCCAGCTTGCTTGAGCAAGATGGTGGTCAGCGTAATGGCGGCAATACCCGATACCCACCATGAAGCGAATACATACCAGCCAAACATCGTAGAGAACCAGTGCACGTCAACCGACATAATCCAGTCCCAGGCCGCCATCGACGAGGTTACGGCGAACAGCACTAGGAACAGCGCCGATACATTGATGGTCCGGTGGAAGTACTCCGTTCCGCCGTTCAAGTCTTCTTCCAAAGACAGCTGGCGTAGTTTGTAAGTGAAGAATGCCCAGATGGCTACGTACAGCACCGTCCGGATCAGGTAAAACGGAATGTTCAGGAAGCCCGACTTGCCGGCAATGATTTCGTCGTAGTTGGCGTTGCCTTCGGTCATAATGCCGGGCATCGTCCAGTGGAAGATATCATGGTTGATAAGCCCCAGGCCGAAAATCACCAGCAACAGAATACCGCCGGGCAGTACCCAAGCGCCTAGTGCTTCCATGATGCGGCGCACGAGTACCGACCAGCCGGCGTAGGCCACCGATTGGATAGCCAAAAACACCGTGCCTACTACTGACACGCCGAGAAAGAACACATTGCTGTGCCACAGGCTCATGATCAGGCGCTTCAGCCAGATGGGGCTACCATGATGCTCAGCGGCTCCGTGAGCCGCAGCGGCGCCATGAGCGGCTTCAGCTCCTTCGTGGTGTCCACCGCCAAATACGGCCAGCAGCAGACCAGCAGCCAGCACCAGTACCCCGGCTACGATGATCCAAATAAACTTTTTACGGGCGCTCGGCGAAACCTCCAGGTATTCAGCCGTAACGCCGTCGTGATGCGTCAGAGTTGCCATAGGTTAGTTTGCCGTTCCGTTACGTGCTTTATCTCCACCTTGCCCGGGAGTTTCCGAGGCTTTGTCTGCTTGCGCTTCCTGTACCGGCGCCTGTAGTTGCGTATCGTTGGTCTGCGAAGAGTCGGCAATGGCTACACTAGCCGTCGAGGCACCGCGCGACTTCAATAGGTCAGCTACCCCGTCCGGGCCTTTGCCCAGTTGCAGGGCCCGCACGTACATGGCAATCTTCCAACGCTCCTCGGGGTTCACCTGCGAGCCGTGCGGCATCATGCGGTTACGGCCCCACTGAATCACGTGGTAGATGTGACCGTCGTTCATGGTCTTATAAGCGCCCGCCGAGTAGTTGGGTACCCCTTTGAACTTCACCCCTACCGGGCCTTGGCCGTCGCCCTGCTCACCGTGGCAATGCTGGCAATTCCGCAGGTAAAGCGTTTTGCCTTCTTCCAGGTTTTCTTTTGTGTAAGCGTAAGGGTTGCGCAGCACCTTTTCGGCGGTAGCCACGTCGTCCTTGCCAATGTGGTTGTAGTAGTCGGCTTTGCCGAGGGGCACTGTGCCCACCACTGGGGTGCGCTCATTGATGCCCATGGGGTTTACCGTGTTGGCATTCACTTGGCGCAACGGGTCGTACGGAATAGATTCGTACATCTCCGGAGCATATTCGATGCCGGGGTCGTCGGGGCGGTTGCAGGCGGTGGTGAACACCGATGCCAGCAGAACAGCCGACGCGTGCAGACTTAATTTCAGCGAATGCGTCATTAGAACTTGGACATTTCTTTTTCGTTCACCTCCGAAGCACCGTTGGCGCGCAGCAGCTGGGTTACGTTACCCAGATCCACACCTTCCTTCAGCTCAATAGCTACCACAAACTTGTCGTCGGTGGAGCGCACGTCCAGCACAGGAGTTTTCCAGCGTGGGTACAGCTTGCTGATGGCGTAGAAGGTAATAACCATGCCGTGGCAGCAGAAGAATACGGTCAGCTCAAAGGAAACCGGAATGAAGGCGGGCAGAGCAATGTGCGGCTTACCACCGATGATCATGGGCCAGTCAAACCCGAGGGTGTAGATCTGCAGCCAGAGCGCGAAGCACAAACCCGTCAGGCCATAGAAGAAGGCGGCGATGGGCAGGCGGGAACGTTCGATGCCGAGGGCATCATCCATACCGTGAATCGGGAACGGGGTAAAAACCTCATAGATTTTTACGCCCGCTTCCCGGACGTTTTCAACGGCGTGCAGCAGCACGTCTTCGTCGTCGAAGATGCCGAGGGCGAAGCGCTTAGTCATGCTTATCGTGGTTTACAGGAGCCGAAGCCGGAACCCCGTGGGTGGCAGGTTGATGAACAGCGTGGTGCGGGTCGTGCCCGGTATAGGTAGGACCATTATCCACCGTGTACTTGAGCACGGACTTGACCTCGGCCATGTTGATGACGGGGAAGAACTTGGCAAACAAGAGGAACAAGGTGAAGAACAGGCCCAGCGTGCCCACGTAGATGCCGATGTCAATCCAGCTCGGGGAGAACATGGCCCAGGAGGAGGGCAGGTAGTCGCGGTGCAGGGAGGTAACGATAATCACGAACCGCTCGAACCACATACCGATGTTGACGATGATGGACAGGATGAACGTGGCCGGGATGGAGTAGCGGATGCGCCGGATCCAGACCAGCTGCGGGGTAATCACGTTGCAGGTCATCATGCTCCAGTAGGCCCACCAGTAGGGGCCCGTGGCCCGGTTGATGAAGGCGTACTGCTCAAACTCCACCTGCGAGTACCAGGCAATGAAGAACTCGGTGATGTAGGCCACGCCCACGATCGAGCCGGTAATCATCATGATCTTGTTCATCAGGGCAATGTGCTCGAGGGTGATGTAATCCTCCAGCTTGAACACCACCCGGGTGATGAGCATCAGGGTGAGCACCATGGCAAAGCCCGAGAAGATAGCCCCGGCCACGAAGTAGGGCGGGAAAATGGTCGTGTGCCAGCCCGGTACAACCGAGGTAGCAAAGTCCATCGATACGATGGTGTGCACGGAGAGTACCAGCGGGGTCGAGACGCCGGCCAGGATCAGCGAGACGGTTTCGTAGCGCGACCAGTGCTTGGCCGAGCCTTTCCAGCCCATGCTCAGCAGCGAGTAGGCCACTTTGGCAATGGGGCCCTTGGCCCGGTCGCGGATGGTAGCAAAGTCCGGCACCAGGCCCGTGTACCAGAACACGAGCGACACGGTGAAGTAGGTGCTGATGGCAAACACGTCCCACAGCAGAGGCGAGTTGAAGTTAGCCCACAGAGAACCGAGTGTGTTTTGCAGCGGGAATACGTAGAAAGCCAACCACGGGCGGCCCATGTGCAATACCGGGAACATGGCCGCGCAGATTACGGCGAAGATGGTCATGGCCTCGGCGGCACGGTTGATGGAGGTGCGCCACTTCTGGCGGAAGAGCAGCAGCACAGCCGAGATAAGCGTGCCGGCGTGACCGATACCCACCCACCACACGAAGTTGGTGATGTCCCAGGCCCAGCCCACCGTTTTGTTCAGCCCCCACTCCCCGATGCCGTACCACAAGGTGCGATACACGGAGTAGAAGAAGATGCCGAGGAAAAAGAGTGCTACGGCCAGGGCAGCCATCCACCGAATATTCGGGGCGGCTTCTACCTGACGCGACACGTCTTGGGTGACGTCGTGGTACGTTTTCCCCCCGGTTACGAGCGGCTCCCGTACAGGCGATACGTGCTGCATATATTTAAGAGATTAGGGTGCTTGGGGACTCAGAGCACGAGCAGCTAAAGACGATTTAGCTGCTCGGCTCCATCATCATTACGCGTTGCGAACTTCTTCCGTGTTACGAATCTTGGTCAGGTACGTGATGTTGGGCTGCACGTTAATGGCATCCAGCACGTGGAAGGCCCGCTCGCCATCTTCGCGACGTAGCAGCTTCGAAATGCGGGTTTCCGGGTCGCGCATATCACCGAACACAATGGCTTGCGTGGGGCAAGACTGAGCACAGGCCGATACGATTTCACCATCCTGCGGGCGACGCTTCTGCTTTTTAGCTTCGAGCTTGCCGAGCTGAATACGCTGCACGCACATCGAGCACTTCTCCATCACCCCACGGGCCCGAACCGTCACATCCGGATTCAGCACCATGCGGCCGAGGTCGGTGAACATGTGGCCGTTTACGTTCTCAAACTTCTCGTTGCTGTAGTACGAGAACCAGTTGAAGCGACGCACCTTGTAGGGGCAGTTGTTGGCGCAATAGCGGGTACCTACGCAACGGTTGTAGGTCATCTGGTTGAGACCTTCCGTGCTGTGGGTAGTAGCCAGTACCGGGCACACCGTTTCGCAGGGAGCGTGGTTGCAGTGCTGGCACATCATGGGCTGGAAGATTACCGAGGGGTTCTCGGAGGGGTCTTCCATGGCCGCATACGTAGCCAGCTTGCCTTTTTCTTCGAAGTCCGACTTATGAGCATCGGAGCTGTAGTAGCGGTCAATGCGCATCCAGTGCATTTCGCGGCGGTTAATAACCTCCTGCTTGCCTACTACGGCCACGTTGTTTTCGGCCTGGCACCCAATCACGCATGAGCCGCAGCCAATGCACGAGTTTAGGTCGATGGCCATGCCCCAGTGGTGGTTCTTGTACTCGTAGTCCTGCCACAGCGACACTTTGCCGGGCATTACTTTGCCTTCCGGCGTAACCAGCTTTTCGTATTCGGTTACTTCTTTGGGGTCTTTCTGGTATTGCTTCAGCGTCGCTTCCTGCACCACCGGCTTGCGGTCCATGATGGTGTGGTGCGTCTGCGTCTGGGCAATGGGCGACGTAGCACCGGTTTTTTCCAGCGTTACGTTTGCGCTGTAAACCACGGCGCCTTCCCGTACCGTGGCGAAGGGCAGCACGTTGGCGCCTACTTTATCACCTACTTTGCCGGCCATTTCGCGGCCATAACCCAGGGCGATGCTCACGGTGCCATTGGCTTGGCCGGGCTGAATCAGGACGGGCAGCTCAATGGATTTGCCATTGGCCGATACTTTCACCACGTCATTCTGCTCCCAGCCTTTTTCTTTGGCCATAGCGCGCGGAACGGCTACGTAGTTGCCCCAGGTAGCTTTCGACACCGGGTCGGGCAGCTCCTGCAGCCAGGGGTTATTGGCTTCCGAGCCGTTGCCAATGCCTACCTTCTCGTAGATGTACAGCTCAGTGCCGGAGCCTTTGGGCGCAGCAGCAATAGCCGAAGCGGCAGCAGCGGCGCTCATGGCCGGGGTAATCTGTGCGGCCGGGGCGGGCAGTGCCGTACCTGTAGCTACACCGTCATGGACGGCTTTGTCCCAGGCTTTCTGGAAGTCACCGCCTAGCACACCTTGCCACTGGCCACGCAGGTAGTTGTAATACGACTGTGGGTTACCAGCCCAGGTCAGCAGTGAATCCTGCGCCTGACGCGTGGCAAACAGCGGCGAAATAGCAGGCTGCGACAAGCTCAGGAAGCCGCGCTTGGGCTCAAAGTCATTCCACGATTCCAACCAGTGGTGGTCGGGCACGGCGTACTGGCAGAGGGAGCCGGTTTCGTCGCGACGGTCGTTCAGCGAAATGGTCAGCCCTACTTTGGGCAGAGCAGCAGCCAGCTGAGCGCCTTTCGGGTGGTTGAAGACCGGGTTGGCGTGGTAGAAAATCACGGCGCCTACCCGACCAGCAATGATGTCGTTGACCAAGCGGTCCATGCGGGCATCGTCGCCCTGGCGTACGTAGGAAGGAGCGGCTACATCAACGGCGGCTGAACCCAGCGCGGTGTTGATGGCGGCTACCAGCGTCTGCACGGCCGGGTCGTTGGAACCCGATACCACGAGGCCACGGCTGCCAGCAGCCTTCAGCTCGTTGGCAGCTTTGGTTAGCTGTTCGTTTTTGTACGAAGCACCAGCACCGCCGCCTACTACGGCGTTGTAGAGGGCCAGGGCTGCGCCGCCCAGCTCGGATGGCTTCAGCGGCACGCGTACGTCGGCATTGGAGCCGGTCAGTGAAAGCGCGGTTTCGAACTGGAAGTGACGCGACATGGTGCGCTTCTCGCTCGATACTTTGCGGTTCTTGATGTACTGCGCGGCAAACTCAACCGGCGAAATCCAGGTACCCAGGAAATCAGCCGCGAGGCTCACGATAACATCGGCTTTGCTGAAGTCGTAAGCCGGCAGTACGCCGTTGTTGGCGCGCAGCAGGCTGGAGGCCGAGTTCACGTCGTACATCACGTGCTCCGTGCCGGGGTAGCGCGAAGTAAACTCCGCAATTACTTTCTTGGTGCTGGGGCTGATAATGGTCGGCGACACAATGGCAATCCGGCCGGCACCTGCCAGCTTGGAGCGGATTTCCTGATCGACGCGGTCCTTGTCAGCCTTCTGGCCTTTAATGGAGAAGTGCTGGAGACGGGCGCCATCGTAGAGGCTCAGCACGGCCGCCTGGGCCCGGGCCGAAAGACCACCGCGCGTGATGGGCGACTCCGGGTTGCCTTCCAGCTTGATCGGACGACCTTCGCGGGTTTTCACCAGCACGCTGTTGTAGTCCTGCCCCGTGAAGTAGGTAGAGGCGTAGAAGTTGGCAATACCTGGGTCAACCTCTTCCGGCTTGTTCAGGTAAGGAATGGCCTTTTTTACGGGCGTTTCGCAACTGGCGAGGGTGGCGGCGGCAATGCCGAAGCCCATCAGCTTGAGGAAGTCGCGGCGCGGGGCAACCGTGGCGTCGGAAGAGCCATAGGTTTCCTTCATCGGCAGGAAGTCCGCAAACTCCGTGAGTGCATTCTTCACGAACTCCGGTGAGTTCTCCAGTTCCTCAACTCCCTTCCAGTACTTAGGCGACTCTTGCATTTGTTTAGGGGACTTAGGGGCTTGAAGACGAAGGGCTGGCGTAGCAGTGCCCGGTTTCGTCCCCAAGTTCAAGGCTTGTATTAGAGACTTGCTTAGTGGGTTATAACCGGAAGCTCACGTTGAATGGTGAGCTTCCGGCTGGTTAACCTAGTAGTGGCACTTCGAGCATTCCGTGCCACCATTCGACGACACCGTGAAGGGCACTGCGCCGTTCGCCTTGTCGTGGAGTTGCACCAGCTTGTCGTAGTAACCGTTGCCTTTCGTGTTCAGAGGCGTTTCGCGGTGGCAGTTGATGCACCAGCCCATGGTCAGGGCCGAGTACTGGTATACTACCTCCATGTTCTGGATGGGGCCGTGGCAGGTCTGGCACTCCAGGCCGCCCACTTGCGTGTGCTGGGAGTGGTTGAAGTAGGCCAGGTCGGGCAGGTTGTGAATACGCACCCACTGAATGGGCTGGTTCTTCTGGATAGCCCGGTAGATTTTCTTGATTTCCGGCGACTCCGTTTTGATCTGCGAGTGGCAGTTCATACAGATGTTAGCTGAAGGGATGTTGGCCGACTTGCTCTTGTATACCGAGGTGTGGCAGTAGGCGCAGTTGATCTGGTGCTCACCGGCGTGCAGCTTGTGCGAGAAGGCAATGGGCTGGGTAGGCTGGTAGCCCTGCTGCAGACCCACGGCCATTACGCCCTGCACCGACTCGTACAACACGGCCAGCACGAAGATGCCCACGGCCAAACCGCGTACTACTTTCGACTTATACAGCTGCGTCCAGTCCGTGCGCTGCTCCAGCATTTCCACGTCGCGGCCATCGAGGTCCTTGCGGCCCCGCAGCACGTCCTTCATGATGTTGGCAATGATAACGAGCGTTACCACCAGTACAATCAGCACTACTACTAATACGATGAGCAGGATGTCGACATACTTGGCGGCGCCGGCTTCCGTGCCGGGGGCTGCCGTCTCGCCACCTTCGCCAGGCTTGGCGGCTCCAACCGGTGTTCCGGCTGCTACAGCGGGTTTAGCGCTTTCGGCGTCGAGGTAAGAAACAATCGAGGTGATTTCAGCATCCGAGAGCTGGAAGCTGGGCATCTGCTGCTTCTGGTACTCGTTGAAGATCTTCACCGCGTATTCGTCGCCGCTGGCAACTACTTTGCTGGAGTTCTTGATCCATGGAATCAGCCAGGCCAGGGAACGGCGCTTGGAAATGTCCCGTAGAGCCGGGCCCACCACTTTCTCGTTCACGGCGTGGCACTGGGCGCAGTTGCCTTTGAAAAGGGCGTCGCCGGCAGCAATGGCGGCAGCGTCGCCGGTGGTGGCCCCAGCGGCAGCAGCGGGGGCAGCGGCGGCCGTAGCGCCGGGCGCTACTCCTTCCTTGCTCACGTCCGGGGCAGCGCCCACGTCCTGTGCCGAGGCACGGTCAAGGGCGGCAAACGACAGAAAGAGAGCCAGTAAGAAGTGCGGAAGGGTACGAAGTCGGATGCTAGTCATAGCACAATTTGACGGGAAAAAAGAAACGCGGGGGTGCTTCAAGGCCACAAATGTAGGTCGGGAAACCCAGAGAACAAACCCGCCCAGGCTAATTTTCGCCTTCGCGGACTTGTGTAGAATGCTTCTAAAAAGGCCGGTTCCAACTCCTTAATATATGTTCTGCACTCCACCGCTTCCGTGCGCTGGCTCCCCCAGCCTATGCGCTCAGCTGCGCCTCCAGAAAACAACACCGTTGAGCTACCGTTGTTTGCCAGCTGATTCACACTGGCTTAGTCGGCCGAAGCTGGAAAAGAAATGTTGTGTTACCGGGTTCTTTCCAACTGAAAAAGCGTATCTTTGCCGCCTCATTCAGTTTTTTAATCACATTTTCACCCCGTCGTAATGGAAGTAAGAAATTACGAGACGGTCTTCATTTTGACTCCCGTGCTGAACGAGAGCCAGGTGCAAGAGACGGTCGAGAAGTTCACCCAGGTGCTTAAGGAAAATAGCGCCGACATCATTCACCAGGAAAACTGGGGCCTCAAGAAACTGGCCTACCCGATTCAGAAGAAATCGACCGGTTATTACTTTCTCGTGGAGTTCACTGGCTCCGGCAACATCGTTGACAAGCTGGAAACGGCTTTCCGTCGCGACGAGCGGGTTATCCGCTTTCTCACGACGGTGCTCGACAAGCACGCCGTGGCTTACAGCCAGCGCCGTCGCAACGGCGAAATGAACCAGCAGAAGGCTAAACAACAATCGGAAGCCGTAGCCCAATAAGTATATGAGCCTCGCCAACGAAAGAATCCACAAGCAAGAGCAGCGCGTGAAGTACTGCCGCTTCAAGAAAGCCGGTATTAAGTACGTGGACTACAAAGACCCGAACTTCCTGCTCAAGTTCGTCAACGAGCAGGGCCGCATTCTGCCCCGCCGCATCACCGGTACCAGCCTGAAGTTTCAGCGCAAAGTAGCTCAGGCCGTGGCCAAAGCCCGTCACCTGGCTTTGATGCCCTACGTAACCGACTCGCTGAAATAGTAAAATTAGTATTGAGTAGTTGGTATTGAGTAGTGAGACCAATGCGAAGTTTCTTCGCTCCGTTCTTACTCAGCACTTACTCCTCACTACTGAATACTAAATAAAGACATGGAAGTAATCCTGAAAGACGACGTAAAGGGTCTGGGCTACAAGAATGACCTGGTGACGGTGAAAGCCGGCTTCGGCCGCAACTACCTGTTGCCCCAGGGTCTGGCTGTGCTGGCTGACAAGACCAACAAGAAAATCGTAGCCGAAAACGTACGCCAGGCCGCTCACAAAGCGGAGAAGGTAAAGGCAGATGCCCAAGCCGTGGCCGACAAAATCGGGGACGTAGTAACTGACCTGCCCGCCAAGGTGGGAGAAAGCGGCCGCATCTTCGGCCGGGTAACCACCCTGCAACTTGCCGACGCCCTGAAAGCGAAAGGCATCGAGGTAGACCGCAAGCGTCTGTCGTTCGACCAGGAGCCTACGGCTGTTGGCGAATACACCGCTACGCTGGACCTGCACCGCGAGGTGAAGCACAAAGTACGCTTCAACGTAGTATCGGAATAGGTACTGCTTCTGCTTAGAAAAAGCCCGTCTGTTAAATCAGACGGGCTTTTTTCTTGTCCATTAGCGGGCTGTTTACGTACCCTTACCGGTTAGCGCGGCATTCAGTGGCTGCCTGTTACCTTTGCACTCTATCTACTGTAGTTTCTCCTGGCCTGGTAGCGTTTGCTCGGCTGGTTGTGGGTGCCGCCGCTTGGCAGGCGCCGCATAAGGAGCAAGCTGCCGGTGGCCCGCACCGCTTTTCGGGTTGATGTATCCCTGATGTTCCGTACCGAACTCCCCCTTATACCCCATCCGCAGCAGCTGCCGCCTTCCGCGCGGGTGCTCACGATAGGCTCCTGCTTTGCCGACTCTATTGGCCGCCGCCTCACCGACTACAAAGTTGGGGCCCTGGTGAATCCGTTCGGCACCGTGTTCAACCCAATTACGGCCTGCCAACTCCTGCGTGCCGCCGCAGGCGAGGATATGGACTGGCAGCAGCACCTCGTGGAAGCCCGGGGCCGTTGGCAGAGCTACGACCTGCACGCTTCCGTAGGTGCCGACAACCCGGTGGCGTTGCTTCAGCAGATCCAAGGAAAAATGCACGAGGCCGGGGCCTTCCTGGCTCAGGCCGATGTGGTCGTCCTCACGCTGGGCACGGCCTTCGTCTACCGGCTAAAGGAAACGCAGGAGTTGGTGAGCAACTGCCACAAGATGCCCGCCGAGGGGTTCGAGAAGGAGCTGCTGACGCCCGATGAGATTATCAACGCCGTAGCCGAAACCCACGCCTACCTGCGTCGCATCAACCCCAAGCTGCGCTTTGTGCTGACAGTGAGCCCCGTGCGTCATCTTAAGGATACCTTGCCGCTGAATGCTGTGAGCAAGTCGGTGCTGCGCGTGGCCTGCCATTACCTGAGCGAACTGCTGCCCGATGTGTCGTATTTCCCGGCATATGAGCTTTTGGTGGACGACTTGCGCGACTACCGCTTCTACGCGGCGGATATGCTGCACCCCTCGTCGGTGGCCGAGGACTATATCTGGGAGAAGTTCACGCGCACCTACTTCGATCAGGCCTTCGGTCGCTTCAAAAAAGAATGGGAAAGCATCCGGCAGGCGTTGGCACACCGGCCTTTGTATGCGGCTGCGCCCGAACACCGCCAGTTTCTGGAGCAAACCCTCGAACGGCTGGAGCGCATCAGCGCGCAGGCCAGCGTGCAGACTGAGCTGGCCGTTGTGCGGCAGCGCCTGGCCGAACTGCCCCTCCCCCCTGCTCCGATTCAATTAGACTTAGAGCCCGAAGACGACGAGGAGCGCATCGATATTGGGGAGGGAACCTCAACCAATGAAGCCAAGACGCCGGCCGCACCCGAATGGGTCCAAGCCAGCCGCCAGCCGCTTGCACCGGCGGAAATTTCCGAGCAGGAAGAGGAAGACGGGGAAGAAGAAGCTGAGCAAGTTGACACGCTAGCCGAAGCCGTAGATGCCGTGCTGGAATCGGAGCAGCCCTTGATGAAGAAAAAGCGTCGGAGCCGGGGTGGAGCCAAGCGCAACAAGAAAAAGCACGCCGCCCGCTTGGCCGCCGAAGCCCTTACGGCCGCGGCAAGCGTGGAGGCTGAGGCCCCGGCTGACCTAGCGCCAGTTGCCGTCGAGCCCGCCGCCGAGCTTACTCAGGCATTGCCGCCCGCGCCGCCCACCGTAATTATTGCGCAGGAAGACGCGCCCCTGCAAACCGCGCTGGAACGCCGCAAACGCAATTCCCGCCGTTCGAAAAACCGTAAGCCGGCCCTACCCGACACGCTCTCGGCAGCTGTAACAGGGTTGGAAGAAGCAGCTGCGGCACCCGTTCAACCCCAAACTGAGCCCACCTCTCCCCTGCTGACGTCGGCCCCGGTTGAGGAGCCGGCCGTGTTTGCGCCAAGCGCCGAAAACCAACCAACTGCGGAGCCTGCGTCGCCAGAAGCTGAATCGGAGGAAGCCGGCAGTCGTCGGGAAGGCCGCACCGGCCGCTCGGCCAGCGAACGGCGAGCCGCCGCAGTACGCAAACCACACCGTCCTGCCGCGCGCTTCAAGCCCTTATATGCCGCGGACAATACGCCGATAGAAGCAGGTGAAACCACTGTACCAGCGGAAGCGTCGGCTCCTGCAACGGAACTTCCGCCGGTAGCGCCGCAGATGCCCAGCCTGCCGGCGCCTACCGTGGCCCCAGTAGCAGCTTCAGCTGAAGCGCGACCAGCCGTGTTACCTGCGGCGCCTTTAATTCCGGATACGGTCAATACAGGTTCCTCCGGCACGTTGAGCGAAACCGGCGTAGCCACGCGCAAACCCCGCCCTAGCCGGGCCAAGCAGCCGGTGTTGGCCGCAGAAGTCGTCCCCGAAGCTACTCCGGTAGCACCGCCCGACCCGGTCGTGGAGCCAGCAGCTGCGGCCGCACCATTGGTTCCTAAGCCCAAGCGCCCACGCCCGAAAAAGGCTACGCCGGCCCCTGAAGCAGCCGCTGCACCAGCCCCAGAAAGCAAGCCAGCCCCGAAACGGCGGGCGAAGGCTCCAGCGGCTCAGCTAGACCAAGCCCCTGCGCCCGAAGCGCCGGCCCCTGCCGATGTTCCTGCAACTCCGGCGCCCAAGCGCACTCGCCCGCCTCGCCGCAAGCCCGCCGGGCCGGAAGCGTAACCTGATAAAACACCCCAAGACAAAACCCGGCCCCCTGCGGCCGGGTTTTGTCTTTCCCATCTTGCCTTCGCCCATGTCTTCGCCCGCATCCTCCCCTTCTAACCGCCTTCTGCAGGAAACCAGCCCCTACCTGCTCCAGCATGCCCACAACCCGGTAGACTGGTATCCGTGGGGCCCGGAGGCCCTGGCGCGGGCAGTAGAGGAGCAAAAGCCCATCCTGGTGAGTATAGGCTACGCGGCCTGCCACTGGTGCCACGTGATGGAGCGCGAGTCTTTCGAGAATCCGCGGATTGCCGCCTTGATGAACGAGTACTTCATCTGCGTTAAAGTCGACCGGGAAGAGCGCCCGGATGTAGATCAGGTATACATGGAGGCCCTGCAGGCTATGGGCCTAGCCGGGGGTTGGCCGCTGAACGTGTTCCTGACTTCGGCCGCCAAGCCGTTCTACGGAGGCACCTACTTTTCTCCGGGCAACTGGACGCAGCTGCTGACCAGCATTGGGCAGGCGTATCAAAACGCCGACCGGGAGCAGCTGGATGCCTCGGCTGAACAGTTTGCCCGCGCCCTGCAGGTAAGCTTCCTGGAGAAACACCACGTTCCGGTGGCGGCGCAGGGCGTTACGGACGAAGACTTCAAATTGCTGGTGTATAACCTAGCCGAAAAGTTCGACCGGGAGCAAGGCGGGCTGAACCGGGCGCCCAAGTTTCCGATGCCCAGCATCTGGCGCTTTCTTTTGCGCACCCAGCAGCTTAGTGGGAGCCACGCCGTGCGCGAGCAGGTGCTGCTTACCCTGCGCCACATGGCCTGGGGCGGCATCTACGATCAGGTAAGCGGGGGCTTTGCGCGCTATTCGGTGGACGAAGCCTGGCTGGCTCCACACTTCGAGAAAATGCTCTACGACAATGGACAGCTCGTCAGTCTCTACGCCGAAGCCTACCAGGCAACCGGCGAGGAGCTATTCCGGGAGGTTGTGTATGCAACTGTAGCCTTTATAGAAAGGGAGCTGATGAGCCCGGAAGGCGGTTTTTACTCGGCGCTGGATGCGGACAGCGAAGGGGAGGAAGGTCGTTACTACGTTTTCACGAAAGAAGAGCTGGTAGCGGCTCTGGGCGACGAAGAGCCCCTGGCCTCAGCGTACTACCAATGCACCGCTGCGGGCAACTGGGAACACGGCCGCAACATCCTGCACCGCCACCTCTCGGATGCCGACTTTGCCCAAGCACACGAGCTGGCCCCCGGCGTGGTGGCCGAGTTGGTGCAGAGCTGGCAGCAGAAGCTGCGGGCATATCGGGAACGGCGGCCCCGCCCGGCCCTGGATGACAAAGTACTCACCGGCTGGAACGCCCTGATGCTGCAAGGGATGCTCGATGCCTACCGGGCCTTTGCCGAGCCTACCTTCCTGGCGCTGGCACTTCGCAATGCCGAGTTCATCCAGGCCAACCTGCGGAACGGGCCTGCCCTGTGGCGAAGCTATAAAGAAGGCCGCGCCACCGTTCCTGGCTTTCTAGAAGACTATGCTCTGACGATTCAGGCATATATCAGCTTATACGAGGCCACGTTCGTGGAAGCCTGGCTGCACGAGGCTGAGGTCCTGACCACTTATGCCCTGGACAACTTCTTTGACCCCACCGAGGAGCAGTTCTTCTACACCGACGCCGCCAGTGAACCACTGATTGCCCGCCGCAAAGAGCTGTTCGACAACGTAATGCCCAGCTCCAACGCGGTGATGGCGCACAACCTGCACCGGCTGGGGCTGCTGCTGGCTCAGCCACGCTACACCGAGCTGGCCGCCGCTATGCTGCGCCGGGTGCAGACGCTGGTCGTGCAGGAGCCCCAGCACCTTGCGCACTGGGCCTCCCTTTACGCTTCCTTTCTCCGGCCCACCGCCGAAATTGCTATTGTAGGCCCCGAGGCGCAGGCTTTCCGCCAAGAGCTTTGCCGACACTACTTACCCAACGTGGTGCTGGCAGGTAGTACCGAGCCCAGTTCTTTGCCCCTGCTGCAAAACCGCACCGCCATCAAGGAGCAGACAACAGTGTACGTGTGCTTCAACAGCACCTGCCAGCTGCCAGTACATAGTGTGGCGGAGGCCCTGAAGCAACTGTAGCCGGCCGGCGGCCAACGAATTCCGCTTGAGCCTCTACTTGGCGCGGCCTCGTGTGTTATCTTTACCTTTCGCTTCCAGCCAGATTTTCCTTTGAGCCTCACGTTTGACTTTGTGCAGCCGCAGCCCGAGCCGGCCACCGACCGCGTCACGCTGTTTGCGGACGTGATTTTGCCGCTGCCGCTGCCCAAGCTGTATACCTACCGCGTGCCCTACGAGCTGAACGACCAGGTAGTGGTAGGCGGTCGGGTCATTGTGCAGTTTGGGGCCAAGAAAACGCTGAGCTGCATTGTGGCGGCCGTGCACGAAAATCCGCCTAAAGAGTATCAGGCCAAATACATCCTGGAGTTTATCGATGATGCCCCGGTGGTGACGCAGCCCCAGCTGAAGCTCTTCCGCTGGATGGCCGACTACTACCTGTGCACCCTGGGCGAAGTTATCAACGCGGCCCTACCCTCGGCCCTCAAGCTTAGTTCTGAGAGCCGGGTGCAGCTACACCCGGCCTTTGTGCGCGACGAAAACCCCTACCCGCTCAGCGAGCAGGAGGAAAAGATTGTGGAGGCCCTGAGCACTGGCGAAGAAGGCAAGAGCCTCACCTTCACGGAGGTGGGCGAAATCCTGGGCATCACGTCCTTTCACAAGGTCATCAAGTCCCTGATGCAGAAGGACGTGGTCTTTCTGTTCGAGCATTTGCAGGACAAGTACTCACCCAAGGTGGTGAAGAAGGTGCGGCTGGCGCATCATTACGTGGCCGAATCGGCGGTGGAAGGCTTATTTGCGCAACTGGCCTCCCGCTCCAAGCAGCTGGATGTGCTCATGCGCTACCTGCAGAAGGTGCCCGTGTACCAGAACGAGCACCTCAACCACCAAGGCATTGAAAAAGCTTACCTGACTTCTGCCCCGCACCTTTCGCCCTCAGCGGTGAACACGCTCATCAAAAACGGCATTCTCGAGCAGTTCGACGTGATTGTGTCACGCTTCCCGCTGGATGATGCCGCCGAGGCCAACATGCACTTCACCCTGAGCGAGGCCCAGACGACGGCCCGCGACGACGTGATGCAGCAGTTTCAGGAAAAGGACATTGTGCTGCTGCACGGTGTAACGGGCGCCGGCAAAACCGAAATCTACATCGACCTTATCCGGCAGGCGCTGGACGGGGGCGGGCAGGTGCTGTACCTGCTGCCCGAAATTGCCCTCACCGCCCAGATTGTGACCCGCCTGATGCGCGTGTTCGGCTCCCGCCTGGGCGTGTACCACTCCAAGTTTTCCGACAACGAGCGGGTGGAAGTGTGGAACGGGGTGCTGTCGGGGCGGTTCCAGGTAGTAGTAGGCGTCCGCTCCTCGGTATTTCTGCCCTTCGACAACCTGGCGCTGATTATCGTGGACGAGGAGCACGAGAGCAGCTACAAGCAGTACGACCCGGCTCCGCGCTACAATGCCCGCGAAGTGGCGCTGATGATGGCCAACTTCCAGGGTGCCCGCACGCTGCTGGGCTCGGCCACGCCCGCCGTGGAGACGTACTACCAGACGCGCACCGGGCGCTACGGGCTGGTCTCCCTTACCAAGCGCTTCGGGGAGGCCGGGCTGCCGGAAATTGAGCTGGTGGATACGCGCAAGAGCCGGGAAGCGAAGAAGATGCACAACCACTTCACGCCCGAACTCATGCTGGAGATGGAGCGGAAGCTGGGCGCTAAGGAGCAGATTATCCTGTTTCAGAATCGCCGCGGCTACTCCCCTTTCATCAACTGTCTCGACTGCGGCTGGATACCCAAGTGCCAGAACTGCGCCGTGAGCCTCAGCTACCACAAGCACGCCCACGAGCTGCGCTGCCACTACTGCGGCTACCACGACCGGCTACCCGTAGAGTGCCCGGCCTGCGGCTCCCGCAACCTCAAGCCGGTGGGCTTCGGCACCGAAAAAATTGAGGATGACCTCAAAATCATGCTGCCCGAGGCCAACGTGCAGCGCATGGACCTGGATACCACCCGCGCTAAAAACTCCTACCAGCAAATCATTGCCGACTTTGAAAAGCAGGTAACCAACGTGTTGGTGGGCACCCAGATGGTCACCAAGGGCCTGGACTTTGCCAATGTGAGCTTGGTGGGCATCATCAACGCCGACTCCATTATCCATTATCCGGATTTCCGGGCGCACGAGCGGGCCTTCCAGATGTTTGTGCAGGTAAGCGGGCGAGCCGGACGCAAGGGCAAAAAGGGGAAGGTCATCATCCAAACCGGCGACCCGCAGCAGGTAATTTTCGACAAGGTTATCCGCAACGACTACCTGGAGTTCTACGAGTACGAGATTCTGCAGCGGCGCGAGCATGGTTACCCGCCGTTTATGCGCATCATCCGGCTCACGGTAAAGCACATGGACCAGCATCTGGCCGAGCGGGCCGCTATTCTGCTCACCAACGAGCTGGTAGACCGCCTGGGCCGCGAGGCGGTGCTAGGCCCCGAGGCCCCTTATATCTTCCGAATTCGCAACTTCTTCCTGCAGGAAATCACCATCAAGCTCAGCCGCGAGCATACCGTGCTTAAGCAGGCCAAAGCCGATATTCTGGCCGCCATCAACGCCGTGAAAGACCAGAAGGACTACAAGCAGGCCCGCTTCGTGGCCGACGTAGACCCGATGTAGAGTAGGGAAGCACCCGTAGCAGCACGAAAGCCAGACCATACGCAGACCGCCCATTCCGGCAACAGCCGGAATGGGCGGTCTGCGTATGGTCTGTTGTCAGCAAAAAACCGGTGAAAGCAATCCTATATGAGCATTATACACTATCAATCAACTAATTATAATCCTGATAATGATAGCACAATTAAAAAATGATGCCTTAAACGATAAAAAAAGAAAAAAGGATTTAATATTGTTGGTGTAGGCGCGAAATAGCCATATTCATTGTACCCTATTTTCTTTTTTCTTTTCCCTTTTCCTCATTCTATGAAAAACTTTAACTCTCTGCTATCAGCCGCTTTGCTGATGCTTTCCCTGGCCTCGTGCAGCAAAGAAAGCTACACGTTCCGCGCTCCGGCCTCGTCGCACAACACGGCCAGTGCTGCTACCGTGCAGACTACCGACGTAGCCCAGGAAGCTACTCCGGCCTTCACAGCGTCTACGGCACCGGCAGCTGCAGCCCCAGCAGTAGCCCGCAAAGCCGCCCGTACGTACTCGGCTCAGGTACAGGCTGAAAAAGTTACTATGGCTACCACAGCGGCTCCCACTCGGGCCGAGGTGAAAGAAGCCAAAGCCACTATCAAAGCGCTGCACAAGGCCAGCAAGAAAGCCCACGCCGCCGCGCCGCTGGCCGAAGGCAAAAGCCAGGCGGTAGCCCTGATCCTCGTTCTCTTGGTTGGAGGCTTGGGCATTCACCGCTTCTACCTGGGCTATACCGGCATTGGCATTGCCCAGCTCCTCACGCTCGGCGGCTGTGGCATCTGGGCGCTGATTGACCTCATTCGCATCATTACCGGTGACCTGAAGCCGAAAGGTGGAGATTACGCGAAGAAACTTTAAGCGGCTTCGGGCGCTGCTCATGATTGTAGGCTCGGGCATCATCTGGCTTACGCTGCTGGTGCTGCCTGGATCTTTCTTCGACCACGGTCAGTCCGTTTGCCTAAGCCAGCTTTTGCTGCACCAGGCCTGCCCGGCTTGCGGTATCACCCGCGCCTGCATGCACGCCCTGCACCTTAACTGGCAGCAAGCTTGGCACTACAACCGGTTAGTGGTAATAGTGCTGCCACTGCTGGCCTGGCTATGGGGCCAGGAAGTGTGGGTGAATATGCAGCGGCTGGGCTGGGTTCCGCCCCCGCGGTCCGAAGAGTAATCAAGCCGCCGAAACCGTTTTACCACAAAGCCCCACCTGCAGTGCAGGCGGGGCTTTTTCGTGTAATACTTACTATGCCTGGGCTAAAGTCAGGACGCCGGTTCCCATTATCGCGGTGCAAGGTTCCAATGCGCCCAAGAAGGTTCGTTGCGCAGCTCATATGGCCGGTGGGGCCTGGTTTACGGTCACTCGCCGAAGTGCCCCGATGAATGCAAAAAACCCCGGCTACCTATGTGGTAACCGGGGTTTTCTGGTAAAGCAGGCCGCTCTATATTTCGTCGAGCAGGTAAAGTACGATCAGGATCAGACCAATCAGGGCCAGAATACCGCCCAGCAGCACGATGATGCCGGAGCCGATAGCACTGCCGAGGATCTGAACCACCAAACCCAGGACGAGCAGAATCACGCCCTGGCGCAGCTTGCCCTGCAGCTTGTTGGATTCGGAAACGTCGCTGTGCTTCTTCGTGAAGACTTTCGAAGCTACTTTGTCGGCGTTCTTCAGGGCTTTCTTCACCAGCATTTTCTGCATCAAGGAAGGCTTGGCGGAAGTAGACGCGGTGGCTTTCTTGGCAGCAGCGGGAGCAGCAACGGCGGGAGCAGTTTTAGCAGCCGGGGCCACAGCGGCTACTTCGGCAGCGGGAGCAGTGGCTACCGGAGCTTCTGCCACGGCCGAAGCCGGGGTAGCGGCGGGCTTCGTAACGGCTACCCGCTCCGTGCCGTGGTACGACGACGTTTTGGGCAGCATGGCGTACTCAGCGCGGTTACAGCTGCTCAGGCCAGCTGAGATAAGTACCGTCAGAGCCAGCAGGCTCTGCTTCCAGGAGAGAAGGTGTTGTTTCATAGGAACAAGAAAATGGTTAAAGGAAAAGAAACGTAAGGGTTGATATAGACGAGGCCGAACCGCGCAGGGAATTAGCCATACTAGCTATGTTTACTGCAATGATAACTAATAAAACTCCTCCTGCAACAGCCCAGCTACGCGGGAAAGCCCCCCGCCCGGTCTCTCCTACTCCGCACTTACCGCCCACTCCTACACGCAGCTATGCCCACGGTGAAGCTAAGTAAGCAGGAGCCGGTGGTGAATAGGATCCTGACAGTCAGCCCTGAAAAGCAACGCAGCCACAAGCCCGGTAATTTCTGTACCTATGGAAATCGTAAGGGTCTAATGTCGGCAATGGCCTTCCCCTTAATTTGCATACTACCCGCCGCTTTCCGGCCGTTCTTTCGGCTCCAGTGCTTCGCGCCAGCCCACAGCCCAGCTTCGTTCGAACGCTTCCGGCCAGTTGCGCGTTGCTAAAGCAGCTTTGTTTCCCCAGCATGCAGCGAACTTCATTTCCCATTTCTGTCAGCCCGGTTTTTTGCGCGCTGGCCTTCTCTTTTCTCTTTTCCTGCACCCAGCCCGTCCTGGAAACCCGCACCACGGCCAGCCGGGCCGGGCTGCCGGACAGCCTCGGCTACGAGCTGCGCCCGGCTCAGGACCCCAATGGCATCGGCAAATATTTTCAGGGCCGTCAGATTGCGCACGTAATGGGCCATGATGGAGCCGGCTGGCTGGAGAGAACCGACCGGGACAAGGAAGAAGGCACCGATATCCTGCTGCGGGAGCTGCGCCTCAAATCCACTGATGTAGTGGCCGATCTGGGCGCCGGCACCGGCTACTTCACATTTCGCATCAGCCCGCTCGTGCCGCGGGGCAAGGTACTGGCCGTGGATATTCAGCCCGAAATGGTGGCGGTATTGAAGGAGACCAAAGCCCGCCGGAAGGCAACAAACGTGCAGCCAATTCTGGGCACGGTGCAGAACCCGAATCTGCCGGCCAATAGCGTAGACTTGGTGCTGATTGTGGATGCCTACCACGAGTTCGACCACCCCCGGGAAATCATGCAGGCAGTACAAGCTGCGCTCCGACCAGGCGGGCGCATAGCCTTGGTAGAGTATCGCGCTGAGGACCCCAACGTCGCCATTAAGCGCATTCATAAGATGAGCGTGGCCCAGGCCCGCCGGGAGCTGGAAGCCATCGGCTTGGAGTACGTTGAAAATATCCAGTCGCTGCCGCAACAGCACCTGCTTATTTTCCGGAAGAAGTAGGCCAGCGCCTGCCTTACCTTTGCGGGGTATGAACACCGACCCGCGCCAACTTTCCATCCAAGACTTCACGTATCATCTGCCGGCCGAGCGCATTGCGCCCGAGCCCCTGCCCCAGCGCGACCAGTCCCGACTCCTGGTTTACCGCCAGGGCACCATTACCGACCAGGTATTCCGCCAGCTTCCCCAGGAGCTGCCCTCCGATGCGCTGCTTATCTTCAACGACACCAAAGTGGTACGCGCCCGGCTCTTTGCCCAAAAGCCCACGGGTGGCCTGGTGGAGCTTTTTTGCCTGGAGCCGGTAGCTCCCCATCGGGCCATTGAGCCGGCTATGCAGCAAACCGGCGCCTGCGTGTGGAAATGTCTGGTTGGTAACGGCAAGCGGTGGAAATCCGGCCCCGTCACCCTCTCTTTCACTACGGCCGACAACCAGCCGGCCACCCTCACGGCGCAGCGCGGCGAGGTAGCCGATGGCTACTCGTTGGTACACTTTAGCTGGGAGCCGGCTAGCCTACCTTTTGCCGAAGTACTGCGCGCGGCCGGGCACCTGCCCCTGCCCCCCTACCTCAACCGCACCGATACAGCCGTGGATGCTGTACGCTACCAGACGGTGTACGCCGCCCAGGAAGGCGCCGTAGCAGCGCCCACCGCCGGCCTACACTTCTCCGATGAGGTGCTGGCCGAGTTAACTGACCGGGGCATTGCCTCGGGGCGCGTCACGCTGCACGTAGGCGCGGGCACCTTCCAGCCGGTGAAGGCCGGGCACATGGCGGATCATGCCATGCACGGGGAGCCCATCAGCGTATCGGCGACCTTGCTGCGGCAGCTGCTGGCGCACCTGCCCCGGCCCGTGCTGGCCGTGGGCACTACCAGCCTCAGAACCCTGGAAAGCCTGTACTGGCTGGGAGCTGCCCTGCTGCAGGACCCGACGACGCCCTCGTGGCACGTGAGCCAATGGCAACCCTACGAGCAGACTACTGCCCCGTCTACCACCGAAGCTCTCGAAGCCCTTTTGCAGCACCTGCAGGCTACCGGAGCCGATATCCTGCACGCTACCACCCAGCTGCTCATTGCTCCCGGTTACCACTTCCGGGTAGCCAATGGGCTCATCACCAACTTTCATCAGCCGGAAAGCACATTACTTCTCCTGGTAGCCGCTTTGATTGGTCCGCGCTGGCGCGACGTGTACGACCACGCACTGGCGCACGACTACCGGTTTCTGAGCTACGGCGACAGTTCCTTACTGCTTCCCTAAGGTCTATTTAGCTGGTTTGGCTATCCAATTTGGGAATGGAGCGTATAGAGGGCCATTCATCTCCATTAGACCTTTCTCATGAAAAGGATAGTATTGCTGCTGGCCTTTGCAGCGTTTTCCGGCTCTGCCTTCGCTCAGGAGGAAATCAAAACCCAAACCCAGAATCCAGCTACGGGTGCCCAATCGTCGACTGAGGTAGATGTGCGGAGCAACGGCACAGTAAAAGTGGAATCAGAAAGCCGCACGGGCCGGACCAAGGCTGGCCAGAAGGCTTACAACACCGGCCAGGACGTGAAGCAGGCCGGCCGGAAAACGGGCCGGGTAGCTAAAAAAGGGGCTCAAAAAACCGGCAAAGGCCTTAAAAAGGCTGGCAAAGCTGTAAAAAACACCGCCAAAGACGTGGTTGACTAGAGAGCTTAGCGTATATAGTTTTTCCGCACTAGGGTTGCAAAAACGCCCCGCTGATTTGTATCAGCGGGGCGTTCTGCTTTTGATGACTTACTACTAAGATCCTAACCCCTCAAACCTACTGCCCTACGAAGAACACGGCATTGCCGAAGAGCAGTTTCCCGCCTTGCCAGAAAGCCCGGAACAGGGGGTTGTCGCCGAAGTATACTACCTGGCCCCGGCCCAAATCCTGGGCACCCAGCACCACTGTGTCGTTGAGCTTGCGCCGGGCGCGGTTACCGGCGAAACCGGCGGCGTAGTTGTTCTTCTTCAGCACGCCTACGTTCCAAGCGCCTTCGCCCAGGAAGCGGTAGTTAAGCGTATCCCGGATGAGAGCGTAGTAGCTGGGGCCGTAGCCGAATGCTAAGGGGTGGGTGTTGTCCAGCTGTACCTGGTACACGCTGCCTTGTACCAGCTCCTGAATCTGGTCCCGCTCGGCATCAGCATAGCGGCGCAGGGCGCGGTAGGGGTCGTTTTTGCGGCCAGCAGCCGTGCTGTCGGCGGGCTTGGTTTTGAGGGCAAAGTCCTTTTTGCCGGCGAAGAAGGCCGCTCCCCCTTCCAAGGCAATAACTTTTCCGCCGCTGCGCACCCAGCTTTTCAGGTTGTCCAGCTGCCGGTCGGAGAAGGCATCGGCGTAGTAGCCGTCGGGCATAATCAGCACATCGAACTTGGACAGGGGCACAGAATTCAGGTAATCGGTGCCCAGCACGGTGATGGGGTAGCCAATCTGCTGCTCGAAGAAGTGCCACACCTCGCCAAAAGCGGTGGGCGACACACCCTCCCCAGCCAATACTGCTACTTTGGGCATGTTCACGAACCGCACGTAGCCGGAGCCTAAGTCGGCACCGCTGGTGGCAAAGCCCGAGGTTACGGCCTGCACCACTACCCCGGAAGAATCGGCCTGGGCCTGCACGAGCTGATCGAAACGCTTGCCGAGGCCTTCGTTGCCGCTGCGCGTGATGACGAGGGTACCCGACTGGTACTGCTGCCCCGCGGCTTCAAAAGGTCGCTGAGCGACCCGCACTTTCACTTTCTGCTGCAGCAGGCGGCTCAGGAAGCGTACATCCTGCAGGTTGTTCCAACGGGCTACGTAGGCGTAGGGGGTACCAGTAGCGGCAGTACCTTTTACGGTCGTGGTCGTGGGGGCTGAGCCCGAGTTGTCGAGGCGCTGAGCCACGGCGTAGGCCTTCAAGCCGAAGGCGTAAGGCAGGGCCCAGGCCGTGATATCGTACGTGAGTGAGTCTTCCAGAGCGGGCTTGGGCTCAAACAGCACCTTTACCAGCGTCGATTTGGGCTGGTACATGCTTACCACTACGTCACGGGCTTCTACCTGCACGTTTTCCGTTTTGCCGCTCAGGTAGTTGAAGCCGCGCGTTTTCAGCCGCTTGGGGGCGTAGCCGTAGCGAATCTGCTGCCGATCGAGGTACTGGGTCAGCGCTTTCAGCTGACCTGGGTCGCCGGAGCCGGCTACCACAAACGACTTGTACTCGCCCTGGGGCTTGGTACGGCCCCGCTCAAAGAATTGCTGGAACTCCTTGAGCAGGTCGTCATGCTTTTCCGACGTGGCCTGGATGGTGGCCAGGCTGGTAGCGTGGTGGTGCGAAATGCGCTGGGTGAGCGTGAGCGTGTCGCCATCGGACTTGGCGAAGCTGAGGCCCGCCCGGCCCGAGCCACCCTGCTCATAGGTCATCCCAATGGCGCCGTTGAAGGTCGGGTACGTGTCGCCATAGCTGGGGTAAAACAGGTCGAAGGTTTCGCGGGTGAAGTACAGCCAGTTATTCTGGTCGAACACCTTGCGGTTGTAGTCGCCGATGACATTCTGCATGGTGCGCTGCCAGGGCGTCACGTCGGCGTGGAAGGGCTTAGCCGCGGGCGAGAAGTAGTACGGGGCATCGGGGCCCATTTCGTGGAAATCGGCGTGTACCTGGGGCAGCCACTGGTTGTAGAGCGTGAGGCGCTGGCGGCTTTCCTGCTGCGTCTGCCAGGCCCAGTCGCGGTTCAGGTCGAAGTAGTAGTGGTTGTAGCGGCCACCGGGCCAGGGCTCATGGTGTTCCCAGGCGTAGGGCGAGGCATTGGCTTGGCGGTTGCTCACGCGGTTGTACCACTGCACGTACCGCTCGCGCCCATCGGGGTTCACGCAGGGGTCCACCATGACCACGGTGTTTTGCAGCCACTGCTGGGTTTGCTGGTTCTGGGGGTTGGCCAGGTCGTAGAGCACCTGCATCACCGCCTCCGACGACACCGATTCGTTGCCGTGCACGTTGTAGCTTAGCCACACAATGCCGGGCTGCTGGCGCTGGATAGCGCCGGACTGGAGCCCGGCCAAGCGCAGGTTGTTCTGCCGGATGGCATCGAGCCGGCTCAGGTTATCCGGAGAGGCTATCTGCACTACTTCCAAAGGGCGGTGCTCATACGTCTCGCCGTAGGGCTGGACCTTCATGCGCCCCCCGGAGTGCTGCACCACGTGGTCGACGTAGCGAAGCAGCTCGGCGTGGGGGGTGAAACGGCTGCCCAGGGAGTAACCCAGAAATTGCTCGGGCGTGAGCAGGGCATTGGCGGGGGCTGATTGGGCGCTGACGTGGGTAGCCGCTGCCAACAGCAGCAAACATAGCCAGCCCCGGAGGGTACGGAAATAAGAATGGGACACGGAAAAAAGTTGACGCAGCCCGACGGCTGCATGGGCGAAAAGCTTACGAAGCCAAAGAAAGCCTAAAGTAGCAGTAGCCCCGTAATTTTTGCCCACTACGCCCGGAAATTAGGCGGAATCCTGTCCTATTTAATTGCTTTCCGGGCGTAGTAGACAAAAAGGTCAGCTTTTTGTGTCGGCCGGCAGTGCGGCCGGGGCTTTTTCGCGCACCTGATAGAGTACACTTTCGGCTACGCCCCGCCCAAACAGGCTCACGCCCGCATTCAGTACGCCCAGAGCCAGCGTGCCGGCCCCCACCCAGGTGGCGGTGGGCGCTTGTTGTTCCTTCAGGTTACTGGCCCACTGCACCAGGCAAGTACCTAAACCAATTACCATCAACCCGGCTGGCGCAAACGTCAGCCATTTCGTTTTGTGCGTCATTGCGGCAAACTACTTACGTGAGACAAAACCAGTAGAGCGGCCTGAAATCAGTCCGGCCTCGCTGGCAGTATCTTCAATCGTACCTTTGCAGCCCGAGGTTACACTACGCAGGCAGATTATGCTGCCTTGCGCGTGTTTTTGCCTTGTTTCGCTTCAAGAATCCTGCTTATGAGTGCTCCTGCCTTCGAAAAACTTTTGCGTGAGGCCTTTCCCCTTCCGGCTGAGGCCGCGCAATACCTCACCCCTACCGAGCACCAGGCCTACGCGGCCCTGGAAAAGGCATCGAAGCCGGAGCTGGCGTTTCGCTTCGAGCGGGTGCGGCTGGTAGTGGCCATGGCCCTCATCAAGCTGCTGGCCGACCTGGGCGACCACGAAGAAAGCCGCCGGGTGCTGGCCGTGCTGCACCGCGCCGCCCAGGCTGGCTCCATCAGCGAAATCGACAAAACCATTCACCGCGACGCCCAAGCCTTCGAGCAACTCTACACCAACCTCTACGTGAACGACGAGGGCGAACAGGTGCTGCAGCTGTTTGAGCGCACCCTGGACGCCGACTCCCGCGAAGCCATGGACGATGTGCTGTTTGATGCCCTGGTGCTCCTGCCCCAACTCGATTTTAGCCATTACGACGAAGAAGAGGACGAAGCCTGATCCTGGTTTTTCTTGCCCCGCTAATTCCTAATTTACGGGACATGAAAAAAGCCGCCCCAAAACTGGAGCGGCTTTTTTGCGCCTTGTTGGCAAGACGGCTTAGTTGTAGCCCGGGTTTTGCGGCAGCGCATTGCCCAGCTGGATTTCGTAATCCGGGATAGGCAGCACCCGGTTTGGAGCCGTAGACGGGTTGCCGCCCAGGGTACGGCCCGTACGGCGAAAGTCGTGGATTCGGAAGCCTTCGAAGGCCAGCTCCAGTTCCCGCTCACGGAGAACATCCGCTAGCGTTACCGTACCCAGAGTAGAAGCCCCGGCCCGCTCCCGGATCAGGTTGATATCCTCGCGGGCAGCTGGCTCATTGTTAGCCCGAATATTGGCCTCGGCCCGAATCAGGTACATTTCGGCCAGACGGATAATCGGGATATTCTGTCCTGGGTCGTTCCATTTAAAGGAACGGCGGCCGGCGCGCACAGCGTCACCAACGTAGAGCAGGCTTTCCCCGATGTTCTCCCCGGAAATACCACGCATGTCGCTGGTTTCGTACTGGGCAACGAATACCGAGGACACATTCACGTCGGCGCGGCCGCGGAAGCCCGTGGTTTTACCGGAATAGAACGTAGCCAGACCGTCGTTGGTAGCTCCAGCGTTGTTTTGGTCGTTTTGCTGCACCTCAAACAGGGCCTCAGCCGAGCCCTTGCTAGTGAAGATATCAAGCACTGAGGGGTTTAGGGAAGCACCACTGCTGGCAATGACTTCGTCGGCCAAGGCACCAGCTTCAGCATACTGACCTAGCTGCAGATGTACCCGCGCCAAGAGGGCTTTGGCGTCATACTTATCAAAGCGACCCTCTGCGTTGCTTTCAGGCAGCAAGTCTTCCGCAGCCTCCATATCGGCCAGAATCTGCGTGTATACTTCCTGCACGGAGTTGCGGCCTACTTTCGCCGAGGCTTCATCCAAGGAGTTGATACCCTTCAATTGCAGCGGCACGCCCAGTGGGCTGGTGATGTCGGGTTGCCCGTAGAGGCGCACTAGCTCAAAGTACAGCAAACCGCGCATCAGGCGCATCTCGCCCTCATACTGGGCGCGGGTGTCGGCATCGGTGATGGTGCCCAGACCGCCCAGAATCAGGTTGTTGATGTTGATGAGCCGGTAAGCCTCGCGCCAAGTACGCAATGCGTCGGTGTTGAAATTCTCAATGTCAGCCAAGGCTAGCTCACGGTAGCTTTGGAAGGTGCCTTGCCAGCCTACGTAGCCTTCCGCGGCTAGCAGGTCTGGAATGAGCACTAGGTTGGTACCGTAGAGCCCGGGCGTATAGAGGCGAGAATAAGCGCCAACCACTGCCGTGCCAATGCCCTCGGGTGTACCGAGCGCCAAACCCGCGTCAATCGACTGCTGGGGCTGAATATCCAACTGCTTTTCGCAGGAGGTGCTCAGCAGTCCTGCAGCCAACAGTAGCGCCACCGTAGCGGCGCGAAATGTATATTTTTTCATGTGTTGAGCTCTGAAAACGCCGTCTGATTAAAAACCAAGGTTTACCCCAACCAGCCAGGTTTTGGCCAGTGGCGGCGTGTAAAAGTCGTGTCCCACGAGGTAGTTGGGCAGGCCATTGAAGGAGCTGTTTACCTCAGGGTCGTAGCCATCGTAGTTCGTGATGGTGAGCAGGTTCTGCCCCGTCACGTAGATACGGGCGTTGGAGAGGCGGGCTTTGCCAGCCCACTCTTTGGGCAGGTTGTAAGCCACCGTCAGGTTTTTGAAGCGGAAGAACGAGCCATCCTGGATCCAGCGGGAAGAAGCACGGCCACCGTTACCCTCCAAGAAGCGAGCCTGAGGCACATTCGTCACATCACCGGGTTTCTGCCAACGCTTCAGCTGATCGACTGTCTGGTTATCAAAGTAGTCGCCGTTTACCGACTGGAAGAAACCAGCCGTGTTGTACACGTCGTTGCCGTAGGTGAACTGGTTGAGCAAGCTCACTTCAAATCCTTTGAAAGCAAAAGTATTCGTCAGACCACCCGTAAAGTCGGGGTTCGGGTCGCCCAGCTTGCGGCGCTCTGCATCACCCGGCTGGTTGGTTTTGCTGCCATCCGCCGTGTAATAAAGTGCGTCGCCGTTAGCAGGGTCAACGCCTGCGTACTCAATACCCCAGAACACGCCGATTGGTTCTCCCTCACGCACGTTGCTTAGGTTACGGGAACCCGTGGTCAGAATCTGACCGTTCAGGTCCGATACTTCGTTACGGTTGAAGGTAATGTTGAAGTTCGTGGTCCATTTAAAGGCGTTGTCGATGTTGCGCGTATTCAGCGAGAATTCAACACCACGGTTCCGTAATTTACCCAGGTTTCGTGTAATTACCTGGTAACCACCCGTGAAGGGTAGCTGGTCATTGAGCAACAGGTCGGTAGTGTTTTTCTGGTAAACATCCACTTCCCCCGTAATGCGGTCATTTGCGAAGCCGAACTCCAACCCTAAGTCCGCCTGAGCGGTGTTTTCCCAGGTCAGTTGGTCGTTACCCAGTACTACACCAGGAACGATGCCCGGCTCCGAGCCATATTGGCTGCCGCTATAAAGCGTACGCGAGTCAAAGTTGCCGATTTCGGCGTTACCAGTCAGACCATAGCTGGCGCGCAGCTTCAAAAAGCTCACTACACTGTTTTCCTGCAGGAAGCTTTCTTCGCTGATCACCCAGCCAGCCGAAGCGGCCGGAAATACGCCCCAACGCTCTTCGCGGCCGAAGCGCGAGGACTGGTCACCGCGTATGCTAGCCGAGAAGAGGTAGCGGTTGGCGAAGGCGTAGTTTACGCGGCTGAGCAGCGACAGGAAGGAGTATCCCGTGCCGGAAGAACCGCTACCCGAGGTAAAGCGGGCGGCCGAAGCCAAGCGGCGGAATTGGTCACTAGGAAAACCCCGGCCTTCTACTGCCGACTGCGACTGATCGTAGCGCTGGAAAGTGAAGCCAGCTAGTACGTCAAACGTATGGTCCTCGCCAATAGTCTGGGCCCAAGTAGCCGTATTGTTGGTAGTGTAGTTTACAGCCTGTACTTGGTTGCTGTAGCCATAGCCATCAGGTGCGCCATCGTTGGAGAGGCGGCTGTAGTACAGCTCTTCTCGCAAACTCAAGAAGTCGCCACCAAGTTCCGAGCGCAGAGTCAGGTTTTTGATCGGCTGGAAACTCAGCGTAGCCGTACCGATGGAGCGGTAGTTACCGGAGCGGTTGGTACCCGTGTTAAGGGAAACTAAGGCATTTTCGTACAATGTACCCCGGTTGAATCCCGTTGGATCGGTAGGATCGTAGGCAGCCTGCAGTGGAGGCAGGGCGTTCATCTGAATGGGGTTGGTGAAGGCGTTGTCGTCTGGCACCCGGTCGTTCACCGAGCGTACCAGCGACAGGTTCAGACCTACTTTCAGCTTATCCGAAACATTGTGGTCGAAGTTAGTGCGCAACGAACCCCGCCGATACTGGTTACCGATAATAATACCCGTCTGGTCGCTGTAGTTGCCGCTGATGTAGAAACGGGTTTTGGCGTCGCCTCCGCTGATGTTGGCATCATACTGGGAAACTTTGCCTTTGCGGAAAGCCAACTCATTCCACTTCGTATCGAGATTGGAGTTGTAGTCGATGCCACCAAAATCACTGAAGGCTCTTGCCAGGTAGTCAGGGTCTGAACCGTCGTTAGGGCCATACTCTGCATTAATAGCGGAGCCCGGAATGAGCGAAGCATTGGTAATAGCCTCCCCGAAGAACTCCTTATATTGGTCGCGGTTCAAGAATTCCCGGATGCGAGTGGCGCGGCTGGTACCCACGTAATAGCCTACGTTCACCTTCGATTCGCCCTGACGACCTTTCTTGGTAGTCACCAGAATTACCCCATTGGAAGCGCGCGAACCATAGATGGCGGAAGCGGCTGCATCTTTTAGGATGGTGATGCTTTCAATGTCGTTGGGATTCAGATCAGCTAGGGGGTTGAGAGGTTCGGAGCTAGCTAGGCCTACGTCCTGAGAGGTAACCGGAATACCATCGATTACATACAAAGGCTGGTTGGAAGCCGTGATAGACGATGAGCCACGCACGCGAATGGTCACGCCCTGGCCCAGCTTACCGGAGCCTTGGTTGATTTGTACACCCGGCGTGCGGCCCTGAATGGCCTGCTCGAAGCTAACAGTGGGCACGTTTTCCACGTCTTTGCTGCTCAGCTGGGTTACTGAGCCGGTCAGGTCTCTTTTGGCCTGGGTGCCGTAGCCCACTACTACTGCTTCGTTGAGCAGGGTTTCATTGGTTTGCAGGCGTACGTTGATGGTGCCACCCGTGACAGGCAGCGTTTGGGACACGAAGCCAATAGAGCTGAAGATCAGCGAGGCGCCTTCCTGCACGTTGAGGGTGAAGTTGCCGCCAGCATCGGTGCTGGTGCCATTGGTGGTGCCGCGCTCCAGCACGGTTACGCCCGGCAAGCCGGCACCGTCGCCGGCACCGGTTACGCGGCCGCTCACGGCGCGTGTCTGAGCCCAGGCAGAGATGCCCAGCAACAGGTACAGCACCAGGGAGAGGAGTACTTTCTGTTTCATGTGTGTGACCTCCCGGTCGGTTTGAGTGAGTGAAAAAGGCCCAAATGCACGCCCCGCAAATGGGCCTCATTTGGCAATACTAAGAAATTATGGCAGATTCCGGTTGAGCCTCCTCAAGATATTGGGTTGGCTAACTAATATTTGGTAGATGCTGAAGACTGTCAAATTCCACGTTCTTTGCGTGAAATTTCCTGTAATGCCGGCTATCCACTACCTCACCACTCCTGCAGCCATTGCGCAGGCCGCCACGGCCTTGCAGGCTCGCCCACGCATCGGCGTCGACCTTGAGTTTGACGATATGCGCTACCGCTACGGTCGCAACCTGGCCCTCATCCAAGTGTTTGACGGTGAAAATGTTTACCTCATCGACCCGCTGCCGCTTACCAATCCTGCTCAGGAGCTGGAGCCCCTGTGGGAAGTGCTCCGCAACCCAGCCGTGGAAAAGGTATTTCACAGCTGTAAGTCCGATATTCTGCTGCTGGATGAACTCTACGGGGTACACGTGCGGCCCATTACGGATACCAGTGTGCAGTACACGCTGCTGGCCGAATCGGAAAACAATATTTCTTTGGGTCGACTGATTCAGACCGAGCTGGGCCTTGAAGTCGACAAAGGCGAGCAGAAGTCGAACTGGCTGAAGCGCCCTCTCACGGAAGCCCAGAAGCTCTACGCCGCCAACGACGTGCTGTACCTGTTTGAGCTGACTGACCGGCTGGCGGCCCGCCTGGAAAGCCTGGGGCGCAGCCACTGGGCCGAAGAGGAAAACAAAGCGCTGGAGGATGTACGCTACACCCGCGACGAGCGGCCCTACCTGCGTATTGCGGGTAAGTACCGCATTTTGCCCGCCGAGCTGCCCCTGTTCCGCGACTTGTACATGCTGCGGGACACCATAGCCCGGCAGCTCGACCGTCCGCCATACATGGTGTTTGCCAACGACCGGCTGGCCGAGCTGGTGCGCGACACCCCTCGTAGCTTGAACGACTGGAAAAATGCCCGGGGCCTGCACCCCGAACTCCGCCGCTCCCCTTACCTGGAGCAGCTCACGGCCTTGTCGCCCGAGAACTTTGTGGCTACCCCCGAGCCGGCAGTCACCGCCGAGAACCGTCGGTTCCCATTCCGACGCCGCCTCACCGGCGAAAAAGCCGCCCAGGCCGATGCCCGGGAGCAGTGGCTCAACCAAGTGAAAACGCACATCACCCAGGACGTAAACAGCTACGTAGCCAACCTGGTGCTTTCTAACCGCCTGATTGGGGACATCGTGGAGCAAGGCGCCGACACGGTACTGCGCCCCTGGCAAAAGACCATCCTGCAGGAAACCGCGCAACGCCACGGGCTTGACTTCGGCGTAGTCGCTCAGCCGATGTAAACCACGGATTCCGGCGGATTTTTCGGATTTCGCGGATTTTGGGGACGATGCGCTTTATCCGCTTGTCATCCGGAACGCACAAAAAGAAGAAGCCCCGCACTATGCGAGGCTTCTTCTATTCAATAGCAGACGATTTAAGCGCATCGTCCGCCGGAGTCCGTGGTTTAGAACTGAGCAGCCTCCGTACTGCCTACCAGGGCCCCGGTGCTGGCTCGGCCCGCTGATACCACATTCTGAACCTCGTCGAAGTAGCCGGTACCCACGAAGGCCTGGTGCTTCACGGCCTTGAAGCCTTGCTTCTGCAGGGCAAACTCCCGCTCCTGCAGCTCCGAGTAGCCGGCCATTCCCCGGTCACGGTAGGCCGCGGCCAGCTCAAACATGCTCGTGTTGAGAGCATGGAAGCCTGCCAGGGTGATGAATTGGAACTTATAGCCCATGGCAGCCAATTCTTCGCGGAACGTTTCCATTTGCTTTCGGCTGAGCTTAGCGGCCCAGTTGAAAGAGGGCGAGCAGTTGTAGGCCAGCAGCTTACCAGGGAATTTGGCGTGAATACCCTCGGCGAACTGCCGGGCCTGCGCCAAATCGGGGTGGGAAGTTTCCATCCAGATCAGGTCAGCGTAGGGCGCGTAAGCCAGACCACGGGCAATACCCGCTTCTACGCCGCAGCGCACCCGGAAAAACCCTTCCGACGTGCGCTCAGCCTCCTGCAGGATAAAGGGCAGGTCGCGGCTGTCCACGTCAGAAGTAATCAGGTCGGCAGCATCGGCGTCGGTGCGGGCCACTACCAGCGTGGGTACGCCCATCACATCGGCGGCCAGGCGCGCTGCTACCAGCTTGTTGATGGCTTCCTGGGTAGGCACCAGCACTTTGCCGCCCAGGTGGCCGCACTTCTTGGCCGAGGAAAGCTGATCTTCGAAGTGCACGCCCGCCGCGCCGGCTTCAATCATCATTTTCATCAGCTCAAAGGCATTCAGATTGCCCCCAAAGCCCGCTTCGGCATCGGCCACGATGGGCACCATCCAGTGCACGCTGCCTTCCCCGGACACGCTCTGGATCTGGTCGGCGCGCAGCAGGGCATTGTTGATGCGGCGCACTACGCTCGGCACGCTGTCAGCAGGGTACAAGCTCTGATCGGGGTAAATCTGGCCGGCGCCGTTGGCATCGGCTGCCACCTGCCAGCCGCTCAGGTAAATGGCGTTGAGGCCCGCCTGGACTTCCTGCACGGCCTGGTTGCCGGTGAGGGCGCCCAAACCCGCTACGTACTGCTCCGTGTGCAGCAGGTTCCACAAACGCTCGGCCCCCTGCCGGGCCAAGGAGTACTCAATCTGCACGGAGCCGCGCAGACGCAGCACGTCCTCGGCGGTATAGGGCCGGACAATTCCTTGCCAGCGCGGGTTAGAAGCCCATTCCTGGTTAATAGCGGCAATGTGTTCCTGCTTGTTCATGGTACTGGGAATTAAGGTTGAGAAAAGGAAGACGAGAGAAAAAGGCGCCTGCAGCTGGGCAAAGCGCGGCCAGGCTACCGGCAGGTAGCATTTTTTAAATCGATAAGAAAGTGCGTTTCCTTCCGGGGCGGGCTAGGCCAGCTTATCGTAGGCGGGCACCGTCAGAAACTCGGTGAACCGGGGCGGGCTCACCAGCTGATCAAACAGCTGAGCGGCTTCCAGGTAGCGGCCGTTGGTATAGCGCGCCTCTCCTACCAGTTCCCGGATCTTGGCCAGCTGGCCCGGCACCAGGGAGCGGTACAGCTCCAACGTAACGGGCCGACCGTCCTGCAGGGTCGTGTTGGGGGTATGAATCCACTGCCACACCTGGGCGCGGCTGATTTCGGCCGTAGCCGCATCCTCCATCAAATGGTAGATGGGCACGCAGCCATTGCCCTGCAGCCAGGATTCAATGTATTGCACCGCCACGTCGATGTTCAGTTTCAGGCCTTCCTCCGTGATAGAGCCGGTAGGGGCCTGGAGCAGGTCGGCGGCCGTCACGCGCAAATCTTCGCGCTTATTGCTGATTTGGTTAGGGCCGGGCATCAGCTCATTGAACACGTCCAGGGCAACGGGTACCAGGCCGGGGTGTGCTACCCAGGTGCCGTCGTGGCCGTTACGGGCTTCCCGCACTTTGTCCAGCCGCACTTTTTCCAGGGCGGCCTCGTTGGCTTCGGGGTTGTTCTTGATAGGAATCTGGGCGGCCATGCCCCCAATGGCGTGCACGCCGCGGCGGTGGCATGTTTGTACCACCAGCTGCGAGTAGGCCGCCATAAACGGTACGGCCATCGTCACCTCCGCCCGGTTGGGCAGCCGGAATTCCGGCTGGCAGCCCAGGCGCTTAATGTAGCTGAAGATGTAGTCCCAGCGGCCACAGTTGAGACCCGCGCTGTGCTCACGCAGCTCATACAGGATTTCGTTGAGCTCAAAAGCCGCGGGCAGGGTCTCAATCAGCACTGTGGCTTTGATGGTGCACTTAGCCATTTTCATCGACCACTGCGCAAACCCGAACACATCATTCCACAGCCGGGCTTCTAAGTGGCTTTCCAGCTTGGGCAAGTAGTAGTACGGGCCACTGCCCCGGGCGCAGAGCTCGTGGGCGTTGTGAAAGAAGTAAAGCCCGAAGTCGAACAGGGCCGCGCTGATGGGCTCCCCATCTACCAGCACGTGCTTTTCCTCCAGGTGCCAGCCGCGGGGCCGCACCATCAGGGTGGCTACCCGCTCGTTCAGGCGATACTCCTTGGCGGGGGTAGACAAGGAAATAGTGCCGCGCACGGCATCCCGCAAATTCAGCTGCCCTTGCACCACGTTTTCCCAGGTGGGCGAGTTTGAGTCTTCGAAATCAGCCATGAACACCTTCGCACCCGAGTTCAGGGCGTTGATAATCATTTTGCGCTCCACGGGACCGGTTATTTCCACGCGGCGGTCCTGCAAATCGGCGGGTACGGGGGCTACTTCCCAGGACTTTTCCCGGATCAGCCGGGTCTCGGGCAGGAAATCGGGGAGCTTGCCGGCAGCGAATTCACGTTGACGCTCCTCGCGCCGGGCCAGCAAATGCTGCCGGGTTGGGTCGAAGCGGCGGTGCAGCTCGGCCACAAAAGCCAAAGCAGAGGGCGTAAGGATATCGGCAAACTCGACCGAATATGCCCCCAGCACTTTCACTCGTTCGGGGGTCCGGTAAGTAGGTGGGGCCGCTACGGGCTGCATTTGGGCAAAAAACGTCATGGGTATCTGGTTGAAAGGGTGAACCATGTTGATACCCAAACATACTTAAGCGAATTTTATTAATCAAGCGAATATTCGCTAAAAGATGATAATCGCCAAAAAGTGATACTTTTGTCCCATTCTCTGTTTGTTCAGAGTCCCAGAAAATTCGCTTTTCTTGCACCCTCGCTGCCTGGGGTCTGTTCCCCTCCCATTCCCCCTTACCTATGCTTAGTCACGGACAAGTTGTTCGCTTAATTTTTGGTCTTAAACTGCGGGAGCTGCGTCAGGAACGCGGATTTACGCCGGCGGAGCTAGCGCGTGCCTGTGACGTATCGGTGTCGTACCTCAACGAAATCGAAAAGGGCAAAAAGTACCCGAAGGCGGATAAGATACTGAGTATGAGCAAAGTGCTGGGAGTTTCCTACGACCAGCTCACGTCCCTTACACTTAGCCGCCGCCTGGAGCCTATTTCCGAGCTGCTGCAGTCGGATGTACTGAAGGAGTTTCCGCTGGAGATGTTCGGGCTGGAGCCCATCCGCATCGTGGAGTTGATTGCCGATGCGCCGGCCAAGATGAATGCCTTCATCAGCACCCTGTTCGAAATAGCGCGCAACTATGAACTACGCCAGGAGAACTTTTTTCTGGCCGCGCTTCGCTCCTACCAGGAAATGCACGACAACTACTTTGAGGAGTTGGAACAGGACGTGCACACCTTCGCGGTAGAACGCAACCTCACTACAGCGCCCCCTTTCGACACAGCGCAGCTGGAGAAAGTCTTGTGTGAGGAGTATGGCTACACCGTAGACCGGACCACCCTCGGCGACTATGACTCGCTGGGCCGGCTACGCTCCGTGTACCAGCCCAAGCTCAAGCGCCTGCTGCTGCGGCCGGGCCTCACGCGGGCACAGGAGTCCTTCGTGCTGGCCCGGGAAGTGGCCTTCAACTACCTTGGCATGAAGGAGCGGCCCTACGTGAATGCCAATTTCCCGGTACGCTCCTTTGATGAGGTACTCAACAACTTCAAGGCTTCCTACTTTGCCGGGGCCCTGCTGATGGAGGAAGACAACCTGGTGCGCGACCTGCAGCAGTTCTTTGCCGCCGACCATTGGAACCCCAACAGCCTGCTGGATTTGCTGACGAAGTATGGCGTTTCGCCGGAGATGTTCATGCAGCGCCTGACCAACCTACTGCCCCGTCATTTTGGTTTGCAGAGCTTGTTTTTCCTGCGGTTCGACCAGGCTAAGGCGAATGCCGGCTACCTGCTGACCAAGGAGCTGCACCTTTCCCGCCTGCACAACCCCCACGGCAACGAGCTGCACGAGCACTACTGCCGCCGCTGGATTTCCCTGCGCCTTATCCACGAAAGCCGCCAGCAAGCCTTACGGCAAGCCCCGGCCTTCAGCATTGGGGCCCAACGCTCTTTGTATCCCAACAGCGACGAGTACCTGTGCCTGACGCTGGCCCGGGCGGGCAGCGTGGTAGAACCGGCCGTGAGCGTGACGGTGGGGCTGCTCTGCGATGATACCCTGCGCCACAAGGTGCGCTTCCTCGAAGACCCGGCCATTCCGCAGAAGCGGGTAAACGAAACCTGTGAGCGGTGCCAGATTCCGGATTGCGAAGTGCGCTCGGCTCCGCCCGTGGAAATTGAGCGGAAGGCCCGCCAGCAAGCCCTGCGGGACGCCATTTCGAACCTCGTAAACGCCGGCTAGCCCCTTAGCCAATCCTGCTTAGCCCAGCATCCCTCCTATCTTTGGGGAATGTTGGGCTAATTGCTTTGGTGTGCGTAGTAACGGTTCCCGTCGGCTTGGGCGGAGTTTGTGGGTTGGGGCAGTAGTGGTGGCGGTAATGGCACTTCTGGCTACCGCGGGTGCCTGGTGGCTGCTGTGGCGCCCCAACGTGGCCGCTTCTCCGGAAGGTCCAGCCTATCTGTACATCCGCACGGGCAGCTCATTCAGTACGGTACTGGCTACCCTCAGGCAACAGGAGCTACTCCAGGACCTCCGCTCGTTTGAGTGGCTGGCCCGGCGGCGCGAGTACCCCGAGCGGGTGCGCCCGGGCCGCTACCTGCTCACACCGGGGCTGGGCAACCAGGCCTTGCTGGACATGCTGTTGGCTGGACGACAAGATACCGTGCATTTTGAGCTTCAGGCCTTCAAATACAAGCCTCAGCTGGCCCGCCAATTCTCCCGCCAGCTCGAAGCTGACTCTGCCAGCCTGCGCCGGCTGCTAAACGACAATGACTACCTGCAAAAGCGCTACCACCTGGACACCACCACGGTGCTGACGCTTTTCTTGCCTGGCTCTTACCACCTGCTCTGGACCACCTCGGCCGCAGCGCTGCTGGATACGGCCGCGCGCGTGCATGGCCGTTTCTGGACTCCGCGCCGCCGGGCCCAGGCCGATTCGCTGGGCCTCACGCCAACGGAGGTGCACGTACTGGCCAGCATCGTGCAGCGCGAAACGGCCAAGAAAGAGGATAAGCCCATCATTGCTGGGGTGTACCTAAACCGTCTGCGGCGGGGCATGCGCCTGCAGGCCGACCCTACCCTGTTGTGGGCTATTGGCAACTTTGGCGTCAAGCGCGTGCTTAATAAAGACAAGCTCGTGGACTCGCCTTATAATACCTACAAACACAAAGGCCTGCCGCCGGGGCCCATCACCTCCGCCAACCGCCAAAGCCTAGATGCAGTACTCAAGCCGGCGGCGCACCAGTACGTGTTTTTCTGCGCCCGGCCCGATGGTAGTGGCTATTCGGATTTTGCCGAAACCTACGCCGAGCATAAGCGCAACGCCCGCCGCTACCAGCAGCACCTGGATAGCCTGCGCATTATGCGCTAGTGTTCAGGGAAGAAAGTCGATAGTTGTGGTGCCAGCAACGAAAAGGACCCGGCGCAATCAACTACCTTTGTGCCATTGTCCGCAAATCCGTCTGCATGAGGCTTCCTTACATTTCCGCTTTCTTTTGCTTGCTTACCTCGGCTGCGGTAGCCGGGGGCTTCGAAACTGGTCCGCAAGGAGCCCGGCTGCTAGGGCTGGGCGGCGCCGCCACGGCGCTGGCCTACCATCCGGCAGCGGCATTTTACAATCCCGGGGCGCTGGGGATGCGCGACTCGCTCCTGCGCATTAGCGTAGGAGGCATGGCTCAGGCCCGCCGCACGTCGTTTCTCTCCACCAACACGCGCCGCAAAACTTTCCAGGACATGACGCCGGTGCCCTCGGGCTACCTATTTGCCTCGCGCTACCTGGGCAAGGGCATTTCGGCTGGGCTGAGCGTGACTACCCCCTTCGCATATGATACCAGCTGGCCGCTCTCCTGGGAGGGCCGTAGCGTAGTGCAGCAGTCCAGCCTCTATACCGTGCAGGTGCAGCCCACGGTGGCCTACGCCATCAGCGAGAACTTTGGCGTGGGGGCCGGAGCCGTGTTCACGCACGGCCGGGTACGGCAGCTGCGCGCGTTAGGCCAGTTTGGGGCTTTCAATGCCGATGCTGAATACAAGGGCAGTGCCAACGCCCTGGGCTTCAATGTGGGTATCTACGGTCGCTCTTCCGAGGATTTGTCGTTTGGCATTAGCTACCGCTCGGGCATGCGCCTCCAGGTGAAGGATGGCACCGCCACTTTCCGCAACGTACCGGAAACCGACGCTGGCCGCTTTACCAGCAGCAACCAGATGGAAACCGACGTGTACCTGCCCGGAACGCTGTCGGTTGGCCTGGCGAACCGGATAACGCCGAAGCTCAACCTGCTGTTTGACTTTACCCTGACCAACTGGACGAAGACGGACTCCGTCACCTTCCGGTTTGCCAACAGCCAGGCTGCCCGGGCCTCCCAGCCCCGGCGCTACGAAGACGCTATGGCCTTTAAAATAGGCGCCGAATACCAGCTCGACCCCAAAACTGCCCTACGGGTGGGCGTGCTTTACGACGAAAGCCCATTGCGGGATGAATATGTAGCTCCCGACCTCCCCGATGGGAATAAGCTGGCGGGCTCCCTGGGTTGCTCTTTTGCCATGGCGCCTAAGGTCAACCTGGACCTGGCTTACCAGTTTGGGGTGCTGGCCACGCGCACGGCCCGCGACAACCAGGCCCAGGAGCAGACGGCCAACATCATTGGCACTTACCGCACGTTTGTGCACACGGCCGCCGTGGGGCTGTCGTATTCGTTCTAAATTCCTGACGGCCAGCGCCTGCCTCCGGTAGGCGGGGCATTTTCTTTTGTCTGTGAAACGTTCTTCCCTTTCTTTTTCACGCCTGTTGCTGGCACCCGTGCTGGCCTTCAGCGCCTGTGTCCCCGATCAGACGGAGCCCACGCCCAGCGCTGGTTCGCTGGATATGAGCCGTTACGTGGCCGTAGGAGGTTTGTATTCTGCCGGCTTCAGCAATGGCGGCGTTACGTCCTTAAGTCAGCGCTACTCTTATCCCAACATGCTGGCGTATCAGTTCTCGCTGGCGCAGCCGGGCATCTCCTTCGTGCAGCCCCTGGTAGAGGGCACCGCGGGCACCGGCTACCTCAAGCTGCAGAGCATTTCGGCGCTGGGCGTTCCAGTTACGGAGCAAGTACCGGCGGCGCGCACTACCATTCGGGCCAAGTATGGTATTGCCAACAGCTGCGGTACTACCGATACCACCTACCTGTATAGCCGGGCGCAGGGACTGAGCCTGCCCAATAACCTCTCCGTGCCGGGTTTGCGGCTCACGCAGATTGCCACACCCGGCCTGGGCCTGGAAGCCAACGCCGCAACCGGCGCGCCCTTCAACAGCTACTTTGAGCGGCTACTGCCCGCCAGCGACTCGCGCTCCTACCTGCAGGCCGTAAGTGAGAGCAAGGCCACCTTCTTCACCGCCATGGTGGGCTTGGAAGATTTGCTGCCCTACGCGCTGAAAGGTGGTGAGTGCACCCAGCGGCCAACCACCACGAGTAATGACCTCATCATTGCGAATCTGAGCGTGCTGCTCGATGCCCTCACGGCCAACAACCGACCGGGTGCCGTAGCTACCATTCCCAGTCTGAAGACTCTGCCCTACTTCCAGTTGGGAGCAGGCGACAAAGTGCAAAACCGCGCCCGCACTGCTACCGGCAACAGCCAGATCGTAGTGTACATCATTTCTTCCCTAACCAACGAAGCCCGGCCCATTACGAATGATGATATTGTTTTGCCAGCGTACCTGGAGCTGGTAGGCCAACCGGTAACGTACACCAACCCCGACGGTACCCAGGAAACCCTGCTATATGGCATGGATGCGCGGGCGCCTATCGCGCGGGCGCAAGTGCTGGACGCAACCGAATTCGGCCGGGTAGATCCGATTATCGGCAGGGTAAACGCCGCGCTGAAAACCCTAACCGACCCCAAGACCGGCAAATACAAAGTGGCTTTGGTTGATGTCAATCAACTGTTTATCAACGTGAGCGGCGTAAGTGGCGCAGGCGGCGTGAGCGGGGGCGTCAACATCAACGGGGTGGAATACTCCGGCGACCCGGTGCGGGGCAACTTCTTTTCCCTGGACCTCTACTCCCTTACACCGCGTGGCAACGGATTGGTGGCGAATGAGTTTTTACGCCAGATCAACAGCTACTACCGGGCTAATTTGCCCCTGTTGGATGTGAACACCCTCCCGACTACTTCGCTGCCGGATTAGCTAAAAAATACATTCCAAATCAGTATCACAGTCCGGGCCGCTCTACATGGAGCGGCCTGTTCTGTTAGTTGGCAGGTGCAAGCTGCATGATGGTTAGCTGGGCTGGTGCGGAGGCCGCCTGCTGCTGCCGCGCCAGGGTTTCGGCATAAGTAGCGCCCGTAAACTCGGAATGCTCCAGAAACAGCAGCGGGGAAGTCAGCATAGGCTCCGGGAAAGTAGTCAGCTTTAAGTTGTTTTCCAGCCCGGTAAATTCATCCACGCCCGTAACCAGCCGGTAGCCATCCAGCAGCACGTAGGTAATGCCGGCGCGGCGGGCCTCCTGCAGCTGCGCCAGCGTATGCACGTTGTAGACCTCAATGCCGGCCGGGCGTGCAAACGGCGCCACGCCCATTCCCACGGTGCTGGCCACACGCTGCACCTTGTGCTGGCGCAGCCAAGCTACTACCTGAGGGTAGGACGTGGGCGCGTAGCGGTAGATTTCCTGGGGTAAGCGGTAAAGGTTCCAGCCGGCGGCAGCCAGCAGCAGGCCCACGAGGATGGAGCCGCTCTGCCGTAGGCTCACGCGTTGCAGCCCCTGCTGGAGGGCCAGCACCCCAAGCACGGTAAACAACCCTTCGGCAAAGAGCAAGCCCCGGGGTGCTTTCAATAGCAGCGACATGCCGGCCAGAAACAGTCCCGCCCAGATGCTCAGATACCCGGCCGGCGTCCAAGGCCGGGTACGCACCCAGCTTCCCCAGGCAAACACCGGCGTAGCCAGCACGCCAAGCCACAACAGCGGGGAGCCAAACTCCCAGAGATAACGCGGGTAGTAGCCCAGATCAAGCCGAAAATTGCCGCTGCGGTGGGCCGCGTTAGCCACGGACGGGAACAGGATACCCGCGTAGGCAGCCTCCCAACGATACACCGGTAAACCGGCCATCAGCCAGCCTACCAGCCCCAGGAGTACGTACGGAGCACCCAACACAGCGGCTACCCGCAGCAGGTTGCCGCGCTGCCAGAGCAGGCCGTCTCGCTGCAACCCCTCAAACACGGCCAGGATTGGCAGCACCAGCAGAAACCGGTACTGAAAAAGCAGGCCGACGGCCAGCCACAGCGCTGCCCGAAGCAGCGTTTGACGGCTGGGTTGACCTAAGCGCTGGTAATAGGCCTGGAGCAGTCCCACAAAAGCCAGCAGTCCGGCAGAGCTGATGGTGAAGTCACGGCCAGAAAAGGTAAGCAGCAACGAGGTGCCTACTACTAACGCCAACACAGCTACCACCACGGAGGGCAAGGCAGCTACCCGCCCCACAAAGGCCGCCAGCCAGCCCACCGCCGCCACCGCCAGCAGGGCATTTAGGTACAGAAATACGTGAAAATCGGGGTGCAGGGCCGCCACGGGAGCATAGAGCAGGAAGAAGCCCGGGCTGGCGTGGTGAAACAGGTGCTGCCAGTTGCCACCGGCTATTTCCTGCACAATCTGCCAGTTACGCACCGAGTCGTAGTCAGGAAAGGCGGCAACGGAGAGGCCGTGCAGGCGGACGGCAGCCAGCAGCGCCAGAGCCGGCAGCAGCCAGGGCCAGGTTTTCGGCCAGAATTTGTCGTTTTTCGCGGCGGGCATGCAGGTAAAATCAGCCCACGAAGTACGACAAAAACCCACTACTCTGCCGTTTCCCTATGCGCACAGTTATTCAGCGGGTAAGCCACGCCCAGGTTACGGTGGCCGGACAGCTCACCGGCCAGATTGGCCCCGGCCTGCTGGTGCTGGCCGGGTTCAGTCCCGACGACGATGCACAGGCCCTGGGCTGGATGGCCCGCAAGCTGGTGCAGCTGCGCATCTTCTCCGATGAGGAAGGCAAGATGAACCGGTCGGTCCAGGATATTGATGGGCAGATTCTGGTGGTAAGTCAGTTTACCTTGCTGGCCGACGCCCGCAAAGGCAACCGCCCCAGCTACATTGGGGCCGCGCCCCCGCCCGTGGCTATTCCGCTCTACGAGCAGTTTGTGCGGGAAGTAGCGCAACTGCTGGGTAAGCCCGTGCCCACCGGGGAGTTTGGCGCCGATATGCAGGTGGAGCTCCTCAACGACGGCCCCGTGACCATAGTGCTGGATTCGCCCACTGCGTAAGCCCCGCCTTCACCCCACTTCCCCTTTTTCCTTCTCCTTTCCCAGCTTTTATGACCATCGACGAAGCCCAGCAAACCGTTGACCAGTGGATTCAGACAACCGGCGTCCGGTACTTCAATGAGCTAACCAACATGGCTATGCTCACGGAAGAAGTAGGCGAAGTAGCCCGCATTATTGCCCGCCAGTACGGGGAGCAGTCCTTCAAAGCCTCGGACCGCGACAAGGTGCTGGCCGATGAGCTAGCCGACGTGCTCTTTGTGGTGATTTGCCTGGCAAACCAAACCGGCGTGAACCTCACCGACGCGCTTCAGCGCAACCTGGCCAAAAAAACTCAGCGGGATGCCGACCGGCACCAGCAAAATGAAAAGCTGCGCTAAGCGCGGGTAAGCAGCTGCGCAACGTTTGGCCGCCGCTAGTGCATTACCTCGTTCACCAGTCGGTCGGTGCGCCACAGGGGCAGTGTGTGCGGGTAGGCATCCAGCTGCAGGCAGAAGACAAAGTCCTTGTTGGCCTCCAGGGAGTTGAGGCGCCGTACGTGGGATGACTGGAGCAGGTAAGCCGGTAAATCGGCCTCGGCCCGCTCCCACAGGTGCAGGGCAGCCAGGGTGGCGTCGGAGCTAGTTACGTCGAAGCCGCTAGCGGCCAGCCGCGCGGCCAACGCCCCACCGAATACGGTATCCTCCAGGCAAAACTGGCCTTTCCAGCCGGCACACACAACCAGCACATCTTTCTGCTGGGCTTCGGCAAACTCCACCACGGCCTGCAGGTTCAGGAATGCGCCCACCACCACCGCATCGGCCGCCAGGGAGCGGCGCAGGGCGTGGGTGCCATTGGTAGTACTAATGGCCACGGCCCGGCCTTTCACTTCTACCACGCCATCGAGGTAGCCAAAGGGGGAATTGCCCAAATCGAATCCGGCGGCGGCGCGGCCATCCCGCTCGGCGGCGGTAAGGCAGCCGTGCTGCTCCCCCAGGGCCCGGCACTCAGCCAGCTCCGCTACCGGAAACACATGGGTAACGCCATTGGCCAGAGCCGTAACAATACTGGACGTAGCCCGCAGGATATCTACTACTACCACTACTTTGCCAGGCAGGTGGTACAGAGCCAGCAGCTCCGGGGAAAAACAAAGGTCGACTTGGGGCATCAGGTACTAACAGTAAGCGGCAGGATAGGCCGGCCGCGAAACGCATACGGGATGAGCGGGTTTTTAAACGAAATGCCAGCCGCCAGCCCAAAGCCGACAGCTGGCACTCTATCACAACTTGTCCGTTATTCTTCCGTGCCTTTCACGAAGGGCAGCTTGGTGATGGTAGCCGGCAGGTTTTTGCCGCGCACTTGCACAAACACTTTGCTGCCGGGCGCACTCAGCTCCGTGGCTACGTAGCCCAGCCCAATGCCTTTGCTCAAACTCGGCGACTGAGTGCCGCTGGTCACCTCGCCTACCTTCTCGCCGGCTTCGTTCACCAGGTCATAATGCGCGCGCGGAATGCCGGGGCCGTCCATAAGGAAGCCCACCAGCTTGCGCTGCACGCCCTGCTCCTTTTGTTGCTTGAGGGCAGCACTGTGCACAAAGTCTTTCGTGAACTTGGTAATCCAGCCCAGCCCGCCTTCCAGGGGTGAGGTCGTATCGTTGATGTCGTTGCCGTAGAGGCAGAAGCCCATTTCCAGGCGCAGGGTGTCGCGGGCGCCCAGGCCAATGGGCTTGAGGCCGTAGGGCTGGCCAGCTTCCAGAATCTTGCTCCAGATAGCGTGGGCCGATTCGTTGGGAATGTACAGCTCGAAGCCGCCCGCGCCGGTATAGCCCGTGGCGGAGATAATCACGTTAGGCTGGCCGGCAAACGTACCCTGCACGAAGGAGTAGTACGGAATGCTTTTCAAATCTACGTCGGTGAGGCTCTGGAGTGCGTCGGCAGCCTTGGGGCCCTGCACGGCAAACAAGCTCAGCTGGTCCGATACGTTTTCCATATCGGCCTTAAACTCCTGGTTGTACTGCTGAATCCAGCTCCAGTCCTTGTCGATGTTCGAGGCATTGACCACCAGCATATAGTCTTCGTCGGCGAGCTTATACACCAGTAAGTCGTCGACGATGCCGCCCTGCTCGTTGGGCAGGCAGGAATACTGGGCTTTGCCATCGGTAAGCTTGCTGGCGTCGTTGCTGGTCACGCGCTGAATCAGGGCCAGGGCCTGCGGGCCGCGCACCCGGAACTCACCCATGTGCGACACATCGAAAATGCCCACGGCGCGGCGCACAGTGTGGTGCTCTTCGAGGTCGGAGGAGTAACGAACGGGCATGTTGTAGCCGGCAAAGGGCACCATTTTGGCGCCTAGTTGCTGGTGCACGTCGTTGAGAGCAACGGTTTTGAGGTCTTCAGCCATGAGCAAACGGGTGGTTGGGTGGAAATAGTGGGGCCGTTACCGCAACAACTCGGCTCCGGCAACAACGCGGCGAAATTAGCCAAAACCCTTGGGCCATCCGCGCACCGGCCCGGAACCTTATCTTTGCCGAGGAGCTTAGTACTGTTTTGGCCTCTCTCCGCCAGCTCCCTGCCATATACATGCTCGACGAAATAAAACAAGACTTTGAAAGTGCTTTGGTTAAGCACGTACTCTTTAAATCCAAGCTCCGCTCCTTTCTGCACGGTACCAAAACCGAGGAAAGCCCCATCCGCGACCCGGAGGTTTGCAGCCTGGGCCAGTGGATCCGGGGCACGGCCCTCACCAGATATGCCCACCTGCCCGAAGCTCATGAGCTGGACCGGCAGCACCAGCTGGTGCACCGTGTGGCCAATGAGCTGATGGACCTGCACCTGGCTGGGCACACCGAGCAGGCCTTGGCCGGATTTCCCACTATTCAGCACATCAGTGACCAGATTACCGTGCTTCTACAAACCATGCAGCAAAAGCTACGTAACGGCGCCTAACCTCGACACGCAGGTCATCCTTGGGCACTTAGCGGCATGAAGCCTACCCTCGCAACCAAAGTCTTTGCCGGTTTCCTGGCAATTTTTCTTCTGTTTACGGCCGTAGTGGCGGTAAACTACCAGCTTTCCCGTAAGGTGCTGCGCAACCTGGAGCGCGTAGAACGCTCCCAGCGCGTAACGTCCGACGCTACCTCGCTGCTGCGCAATATTATTGACATGGAGTCGGGGTTTCGGGGCTTTATGCTCATCGGCAACGAAACGATGCTGGTGCCCTATTACCAGGGGGAGCGGGAGCTGCTCTCGCGCTTTTCCCATCTCAAGAGCACGTTGAACCCGGCCGGGCGCCAGTACGCCCGCCTCCAGCGCATTCAGCGCCTCTACCAGCAATGGTCGGCTTACTCGCACCTGCTGATTGCGGAAAAGCGCGACGCCACCCGGCGCATTCCCAACCAAAGCGGCCTGGAGGGCATGGAGCACCGGGGGCTGATGGAAACCCTTTCGGGCAAGGAGCTGACTGATGAAATTCGTACGATGTTCCGCAGCTTTGACCGCGCCGAGCTGGCCGACCGCGACGAGCTACGCGAAAAGCTGGCCGCCAGCATCCGCGAAACCCGGGTGCTTTCTATTGTCATTACGCTACTAGCTATTGTTCTGGGGTTGCTATGGGCCTATTACGTCACCCGGCTCTTTGCCCGCCGCATCGGCAACATGGTGGCCCTGGCTACGCGCCTGGCCGGGGGCGACTATAAAACCCGCATCGACGACACCGCCCACGATGAGCTGAGCGAACTGGCTACTTCCCTCAACGTTATGTCGAACACCATCGACACCACCGTAAGCCAGCTGGAAAACCGCAACCAGGAGCTGGACCAGTTTGCCTACGTGGTGTCGCACGACCTGAAAGCGCCCCTGCGCGGCATCGAAAGCGCCTCACGCTGGATAGAGGAAGATATGAACCAGGACCTACCCGAACACATCCGGGAGTTTCTGCAGCTGATGCGCACCCGCGTACACCGCATGGAAAACCTGATTACCGGCATTCTGGACCTGGCGCGGGTGGGCCGCACCCGGCACGTGCAGGAGCGGGTGAGTGTGCGGGAGCTGCTCAACGAAACAGTGGACATGCTGAGTTTGCCGCCGGGCTTCCGCATTGAGCTGCCACCTTACCTGCCCACGTTGTTTACTTCGCGGGTGGAGCTGCAGCAAGTGTTTAGCAACCTGCTCAGCAATGCCCTCAAGTACCACCACCAGCCAGAAAAAGGGTGGGTCCGCATCGGCTGCACCGAGCACCGCGCCCACTATACCTTCACCATCGCCGACAACGGCCCAGGCATAGCCGCCGAATACCACGAACGAATCTTCGTCATTTTCCAGACGCTCACCGAGCGCGACACGCTGGAAAGCACCGGCGTAGGCCTGGCCATTGTCAAGAAGATCGTGGAGCGACAGGGCGGCACCATTCTGGTAGAATCGGCGGAGGGCAAGGGGGCGCGCTTTATTTTCACCTGGCCCAAGGTCAGGGAGATACGCCCCGAGGCTACCCCAGCCCCCACCGTAGCAGTGGCCTAAAGTATCCGGTACCCGTATAGGTTTTGTTCCCCCTCAACTCAACGTGCTGTCTTAGCCGTTTTTTGTATGTCTGACTCTGCTTCTGAACCTAGTATCCTGCTCGTCGAGGACGACCAGATGGATATCATGAATGTGCAGCGCGAGCTACGCAAGCACAACATCGACGTTCCCCTGCACATTGCCCGCAATGGCCGGGACGCCCTGCAGCTGCTGCGCGGCGAAAACGGGCAGCCCCCAATCGCCAAGCCCAGCGTAGTGATGCTGGACATCAACATGCCCCGCATGAACGGCCTGGAGCTGCTGGAAGCCTTGCGCTCCGACCCAGATTTTGTGGGCCTGAACGTGTTTATCATGACGACCTCCGACCTGGAAAATGACCGGCTCAAAGCCCGCGACCTGGCCGTGAGCGGCTACATCATCAAGCCCCTGAACTTCGATAAATTCGGGGAAGGCGGCTCGACGGTGGATGGCTTCAGTTTGTTCTTGGATTTGCTGCAGCTCAAAGACAAGCCGCACTAGCCACTGTGGCGTGGCCAGCTAAAGTCCCTACTGCTTTTATGGGGCTACAGCAGCCGGAACCCCATTCGGTGATGCTTGGTTGGGCCCAGCGCGCGGATAGCCGCGCGGTGCTGCGCCGTGGGGTAACCCGCGTTCTGCTCCCACTGATATCCTGGATATTCTGCTGCTAGGGCGTGCATACGCTCGTCGCGGAAAGTCTTGGCCAGTACGGAGGCCGCGGCAATACTCTGGAACTTACCATCGCCCCCAATATGGCAGGTATGCGGCAGGGTGCTATGGCGCTTAAACCGGTTGCCATCCACAATCAGATGCGTGGGCTGTACGGCCAGCGCATCAACAGCGCGGTGCATGGCCAGGTAGCTGGCCTGGGCAATGTTCAGCTCGGCAATTTCCGCTAAGGAGGCTTCGGCCACGGCCCATGCCACGGCTTCCCGGCAGATTTGCTCCCGGGCCCGGTCACGCCGCCGGGCTGTCATCTGCTTGGAGTCGTTGAGGTAAGCGCAGGAAAAATCGGGCGGCAGGATCACGGCCGCCGCAAACACAGGACCGGCCAGACAGCCTCGCCCGGCTTCGTCGAGGCCGGCTTCCAAGGGCTGGCCAGAGAAAGAGGAAAGCAGCATCACGCCCGCAAAGGTAAGCACCAAGACAAGCCAAAAGGCCTCCCCGGCAGCAGTGGCAACCGGAGAGGCCTTTTGTATGCTGCTCAGGGGCAGCCAAATTTATTGTTACGAGGGCCGCGCCGCCTAATGACGCCCGGCCGTGCTGCCCGCTTCGTCGGGGCCCGACTCGCCGCGGCGGTGGCCCTGCTTGTCGCGCGGGCCTTCGTCGAGGGCTTCGTCTTCGTCGGTGGTGATGTATTCGTTGGTTACCGGGCCCAGGCCGCCGGTATGCTGTGCCAGCTCACTTTCGGCTTGGGCATGCTTTAAGTTGAAGAGCGGGTCGCCGACTTCGGTAGCCGCTGGTTTCTTGGGTTGGTTAGCCATATACACTAGAAAAGCGGCCGGAATGTGAACGGCCGGTCTGGTATGGTACGGCAGGTTCCGGGCCCAGGTTGAGGCACCGTAGATCCGGCCCGATACCCTATTATTGCAGCAGCGGCAGTAGCTTGCCCGTTGGCGCTGCACAAGCCGTTCTGCCGGTCTGGCGTTTACCTCCTGCTGTCTTGCTATGTCAACCTCCCCTGCTCCCGACGAAACGCACAACCCCTGGCAAGTGCTGGGCTCGGAAATAAAGTACCAGAACCCCTGGATCCGGGTGCGCGAAGACCAGGTCATCAACCCGGCCGGCAACCCGGGCATTTACGGAGTGGTTTCCATGAAAAACAAGGCCTTGGGCATTATCCCGGTTGATGCGGAAGGCAACACCTGGCTGGTGGGCCAGTACCGCTACGCCCTGAACGAGTACTGCTGGGAAATACCCATGGGCGGCGGGCCCGTGGAACTGGACATTCTGGAGTCGGCGCAGCGGGAGCTGCGCGAGGAAACCGGGCTGCTGGCGGCGCGCTGGACCAATATTGCCCGGCTGCACACCTCCAACTCCGTGACCGACGAGGAAGGCTTCGTGTTTTTGGCGGAGGAGCTTACCCCCGGCCCTACCGAACACGAAGAAACCGAGCAGTTACACCTCTGGAAGCTGCCGCTGCGCGAAGCGGTAGAAATGGCCATGAACAACCGCATTACCGATGCCATCAGCGTGGCCGGGCTACTCAAGGCCGAGCGGTATTTGCAGCAGCGCGCAGCGGCCGGTTAGAAACTAAGGCATCTTCCTTTATTCTTCATCCAAGGAGTTGTTATTCTGCATTCATTTGCCAACCTGCTACCTTTGCCCATATGCGTCAAGTGCTTCGTTATATCGGACACCGCCTGTACACCAGCTGGAGCACCTTCTGGTTTGTGCTGCCTTTTGCGGTAACGTACCCGGCCCAGCTACTCCTGAGTAAGAAGCCGCAGGGCCACCGCCACCTGCACCGCATCAACCGTCTCTGGTCCATCTTTTCCCTGGGCATGTGGGGTGTGCCGGTTCGGGTGCAGGGGCGCCAGCCTCGCCCCACCGATCCGCCCTGCGTATATGTAGCCAATCACAGCTCCTACATCGATATTCTGCTCCTGTTCAAGGCCATTCCCGGGTTCCTGAACATCATGGGCAAGAGTGCCCTGGCTGAGGTGCCCGTGTGGGGGCCAATCTTTGGGCGCACCTACATTACCGTTAATCGGGAAAGCGCCGTGAGCCGGGGCCGCTCCATGGTGTATGCGCGCCAAAGCCTGGCGCAGGGCCGTTCCATCGTTATCTTTCCGGAGGGTACTATTTCCCGCAAACCGGGAGAGGAAATGATGCCGTTCAAAGACGGGGCCTTTCAGCTGGCTATTGCCGCCGGGGTGCCCATTGTGCCCATTACCATGCCCCTGAACCACCGGTTTATGCCCGACGTGGCCGGTACGCTACGGGTGCGCTATTCGCCTTTACAGGTGGTCTTTCACGAGCCGATTTCGACGCAGGGCCTCACCCAGGCCGATGCCCCCCGCCTTCGTCAGCAGGCCTATGAGGCTATTGCCAGTGCTTTCCTGCCGGAAGCAGCTGGTATTCCGGCCCCTTCTTTCTGGCCCATTTTTGCCCACCGGGCATCTCAGCCAGCCAGCCAATAACCCGGCTGATTCGTTTCTTTGTATTTCACTCCTGCTGTTTCTTCTGTTTTGAGCACCGACCTGACCACCCTTCGCCAATTGGCCCACCTTGCCCGCCTGGAGTTTGACCCAGCCAAAGAGCAGCAAATGCTCGGCGACCTGAATAAAATTCTGGACTGGGTCGACCAGCTGCGGCAGCTCGACACAACGGATGTGGAGCCCCTCGTTCACCTGTCGCACGAAATCAACGTGCTGCGCCCCGATGAGGCCCACAACAGCATCAGCCACGCCGATGGGCTGCGCAATGCCCCGCGCAAGGACTCCGATTACTTCCGCGTGCCCAAAGTGCTGGAATAGCTTGCGCCCACCTTCTCTGAATGCTGCCTCCCAGCCAGCGCGCTTTCCCCTGCCGTTGGCCGCGCTGGTGCTGCTGCTGGTACTGATAGGCCTTGCCGCTGGCTGGCAATACGTAGCCGGGCCCGAGGCCACCCTCCCGCTAGTCACAGAAACTCAACTGGCCCCGGTACCACTGGAGCTAGCCCAGGTGCCGGTAGGTACGGCCCGCCTGCCGGTAGCGGTAAACGGGTACGCCCTCACCGAAACGTATACCGTAGGAGGGCCCCTTATCCGCCCGGAAGCGGCGGCGGCCCTAGCCTTGGTACTGGGAGTTTGCCTAGTCTATGCCCTAACGTTCATCAGCTTTCTGCCCCGACTTAGTTTCGCCATTGGCATGTCGGCGGTGATTTTCCTGCTGATGTCGCTGAACCTTGATGCATTGGGGGTTTTTAATGACACGAAGCAGTACTTCTTACTACTCACGCTGGTACTGCTCGTGGGCTCGGCCTACGGGTTTCACGCATTTTTCCCCCAGGTTTCCAGCCCCCTGCGCCTGCTGTGGTTTGGGCTACTAGTAAGCGGGCTTAGCGCCTTCCTGCTCGTAGCCGGGGCAGATCCGGCTCCACTGGCAGCCCTGCATATAGCAAGCTATGCCACCCAAAGCGGTACCGTAGCCATAGCGCTGTGGGTGCTGTGGGCTGGCATTGAAAACATTCGGCTGCTACTCTGGCTGAACACTCAGGCCGAAAATCCGCAAAGCCGTTTTGGTTTATGGCCTTTTCTGCTGGCCAGCGGCCTGTATCTGACCGTGCTGGCGTTGTACTACTTCTCCAATGGAGACGTGGAGTTGCTGCCCGGCCTCCGCCTCGACCCGTACCTGCTGTTGCTGTTGGCTACGGCCGTTGGCGCGGCGGCTATGGCTCAGCGTCAGGCCACGCTTCGGGCCTGGGTGCCAGCAAAGGCTACTCCTTATCTTCTGGGCGTACTTGCGGCCTACGCCGGTGCTACGCTGGCCTATGCCTTTGCTACCCAGAACGACCCCATCATTGAAGCGGGCCGGTATTTTACCGCCACCACTTTCCTGGTGCTGGGCGTAGCGTTTCTGCTCTACATACTAGTGAACTTTGCGCCGCTTATCCGTCAGAAGCTGCGGGTGTACCGGGTGGTATTTGAGCCCCGTCGGCTGCCTTTTTACGTGGTATACCTGTTAGGTATTGGCTGCATTGGGGCTATTCTGCTCCGTAATAGGCTTGATTTGTATTACCGGGCCCAAGCCGGCTATTACAACCAGTTAGGCGACCTTACACGCTGGCAAAGTGAGCAGCAGCCTGCCGCCGATGCCCTGGCTCTACTGGCCGAGCGGTACTACGCCGAAAGTGACTGGATGGACCGTTTTAACCACAAAGCCAGCCTGGGCCGGGCCGCCTTGTACCGCAGCCGCACGCAAAGGCAAAACGAAATCAACGCCCTGCGCCGGGCTCTTAGCCGGGCTCCCTCGGAAAAGATTTCCCTACGGCTGGCTTCCCTATTCAACACACCCGCCGACTTTTTTGAGCGCCAGCGCACCCTCTGGGCCGGGCTGCGGGCCACTCCCGGCAGCGTGCCTCTCGCCAGTGAACTGGCCCAGCTCTACACTCGCTCGGCCCTTACCGATTCGGTACAATACTACCAGCAGCAAGCCCTGAAGGAAGAGCCAAAGAACGAGGTTCTCCGCAGCAACCAACTGGCTTTCCTGGTGCAACAGCAGCGCTGGGCCGAAGCCCGGCCATACTTACAAGAGCCGGCAAAGTCCGAGGCCTTCCGCAGCAATCAGCAGCTGGTAGCCCTGGTGCACCGCACTCAGTCAGCCCCGGCCCCGGCCTCCACAGACACAGCGCTAACGCCGGGATCTTTTGCTTTGCTCTACCACTCGGCTTTACTGCGGGTCCGGAACCGGGATACCACCCTGCTTCCTACCCTGCGCCGCTTGCCGCGCTATACCACCAACGCCCCATACGCTGAGCAACTGCTGTTTCTGCAGGCCCTGACGCAGCAATACGGGGGACGCCCGGCATCGGCCCAGAACACGCTTATTCCGCTGGCTACAGCGCAAAGCCCGAGTGCTGCCTACTATCAGCAATTGCAGGGCCTATGGCTGCTGGAACAAGGAGCGGCTCCGGCAGCGGCAGCCCGCCTGAGCCAGGCGGCAGAGCTGGACCCCAGAACGGGCCAGCTTGCCCGGGCTTATGCCCTGGCATTGGCCAGCCAGCCCGACTCAGCCCGACAAGTTGCGGCCCGGGCAGTTGCCGACCCCACTGTAGCCTTGCAGGCCCGGCGGCTGCTTACCACTCTGCGCTACACCCCGGCGGCCGCTATGCTGGCCCCCGACTCCAGCAAGGTAGATTACCTCGTTCTGCTAGGCCGAAGCTTACCGGGCGTGGCGCGGGCGGCTATTGCCACCAGTGTCCGCCAGCCCGCTTTGCGGCGGCAGGCGGCCTATGCGCAGGCGGTAGCAGCTTGGGCACAGAGTCAGGTGGCCGAGGTTGAGGAACTCGTAGCGGCGGCCGCTCCCCCCGTGAGCACGCGTAGCGCTGAGGCCTCTGCCTGGAATGTTCTGCGGGGGCATGTACTGGCCCAGCAGCAGGATCTGACGGAGCTGCGCCGATTCCTGAGCCAGGCCTATTTCCAGGGACTCGATGTTGGATATGCAACCTATTTCCGCGCGCTGGTAGCGGCTGGACCCACTCAGGCCGATGCGCTGTATCAGCAGGTAATCCGGGAAGCGCCGTACGTAGAGCAAGGCTTACTGGCTGCGGCCCGGTTTTACCAGCAGCGCCGACAGCCCCTGGCGGCTTACCAGGCCCTGTTGCGCGGCATTGAATATAACCCGGAGTCGATACCGTTGTTGAAAGGCTATATCTTGGCGGCGTTTGCAGCCGGGTTGCCTGACTACGCTCAAGAGCCTTTACGCAAGCTCCGTACATTGCTTTCCCCTCAGGAATACGCTATCTTTCACAGCCAGCCTGGGGTTGTGCGTCCGGCTCCCCTCGCCCCCTCCTGGAACTAACTTCACCGGTTATGCTGCCTCCCGTTATTGAAACCACTGACATTTCGAAGGTCTACCAGATGGGAGCCGAGCGTATTCATGCACTGCGGTCGGTGTCCATCACCATCCAGCGCGGCGAGTACGTGGCTTTTATGGGCCCGTCGGGTTCCGGCAAGTCTACCCTGATGAACATTGTTGGCTGCCTCGATACTCCCAGTGGGGGCCAGTACATCCTGAACGGGAAAGACGTCAGCCACATGACGGACAACCAGCTGGCCGATGTACGTAACAAAGAAATCGGCTTCGTTTTCCAGACCTTCAACCTGCTGCCCCGGGCTACGTCCCTCGACAACGTAGCCCTGCCGCTGATTTATGCGGGCTACGGCAAAGCCGACCGGCAGGAGAAAGCCATGCAGGCCCTGCGCAGCGTGGGCCTCGACACGCGGGCCAAGCACCGCCCCAACGAGCTGTCGGGCGGGCAGCGCCAGCGCGTAGCCATTGCCCGCGCCTTGGTCAACGACCCCAGCATCATCCTAGCTGATGAGCCCACCGGCAACCTCGACACCAAGACGAGTCATGAAATCATGGACTTGTTTGAGGCCCTGTATGCCAAGGGCAACACCATCATCATGGTAACGCACGAAGAGGACATTGCGCACTATGCTCACCGCATTGTGCGGCTGCGCGACGGGTTGGTGGAGTCCGATCAGCCTAACCTCAATGTAACTACTCACCACCTTTCCTACACGGAGCAGTAGCCCCATGCGGCCCGGCAGTGTGCACCACTGACGACGGCACGCGGTCTTTTCCCCTATGAAAATTTACACCAAAACCGGTGACAAGGGCCTTACCTCACTTATTGGAGGCACCCGGGTTTCGAAAGCCAGCCTGCGCATAGAATGCTATGGCACGGTCGATGAGCTTAACTCCTACATCGGCCTGGTGCGCGACCAGCCCGTGAATGCCGCCCGCCGCGACCTGCTCAAAGAAGTGCAGGACCGCCTGTTCACCATCGGCGCTACGTTGGCCTCCGACCCCGAAAAGTCCCGGATGAAGGTACCCGATTTGCATGCTCAGGACGTAACCCTGCTGGAAGAGCAGATGGACCGCATGAACGAACAGCTACCCGAGCTGCGGGCCTTTATTCTTCCCGGTGGTCATCAGGCCGTATCGTTTGCGCACGTGGCCCGGTGCGTGTGCCGCCGCGCCGAGCGACTGGTAGTTGCCCTGCAGGAGGATGTACCCGTGGCCGAACTCGTGCCCATCTATTTGAACCGCCTCTCCGATTATCTGTTTGTGCTCAGCAGGCTGATGACGGTAGAACTCGGTGCCGAAGAGGTTACCTGGCAACCGCGCACCTGATTGCGGCCACCCGCCTTTCCCACCCCACTCTTTTTGCATACCCAGTTTCTGTTTCCTATGCTCGACACCCTATCGATTCGGACGCAGCGCACGACGGCCTCCCGCCTGTCGCAGCTCGACCCTGAACACATTGAGTTTGGTAAAATTTTCGCCGACCACATGCTGGTGGTCGATTATCGTGATGGGGAATGGCAGGAGCCACAGATCCTACCCTACGGCGAAATGACGGTTAGCCCGGCTAACTCGGCTTTGCACTACGGTCAGGCCATTTTCGAAGGCATGAAGGCCTACAAAAACGCGGAAGGCGAAATTGCGCTTTTCCGGCCGCTCGACAACCTGCACCGCCTCAACGCTTCGGCCGAGCGGATGTGCATGCCACACGTGCCCGAGGAGGTGTTTATGCAGGGCCTGGCGCAGCTCATCCGCCTCGATGCTGACTGGGTACCCAATGCCCCCGGCAGTGCCCTATACATCCGCCCATTCATGTTTGCCACCGATGGGTTTATCGGCGTACGGCCCTCGGAGAGCTACCGATTCGTCATCTTCACCTGCCCGGTGGGCCTTTACTACAACAAACCCCTGCGGGTGCGCTTCGAGCAGAAATATGTGCGCTCGGCGGAAGGCGGGGCCGGGTTTGCCAAGAATGCCGGCAACTACGGCGCGGCCATGTATCCCACCCGCCTGGCCCAGGAAGAAGGCTACAACCAACTGATCTGGACGGATGCTTCCGAGCACCAGTACGTAGAAGAGTCCGGCACGATGAACGCCATTTTCGTGCTGGATGGCCGCCTCGTAACGCCCGCGCTCAGCACCTCGATTCTCGATGGCATCACGCGGCGCAGCATCCTGCAGCTGGCCCGCGACTGGGGCATGCCAGTTGAAGAGCGCAAGGTCTCCATCTTTGAATTGCTGGAAGCACACCGCGCGGGCAAGCTGGAGGAAGCCTTTGGCGTAGGAACGGCCGCTACCATTGCCCCCATGGCCACTATCGGCTACCAGGGCGAGGACTTTGAGCTACCCGTTGCTGGCCCCGACGCTTTTTCCAAGCGTGCTTCAGCGGCTTTACACGCCATCAGAATCGGGGAAGCCCCCGATGAGCACCACTGGATGGTGCGCATCTAAGAAAAGCCATTGCTTGCCAGAAACGCCCGTTATCGGTCTGCTGCCGGTAGCGGGCGTTTGTCTATCGTTACTTTTGCTAGTCTCATCACTCACACATTTTACTCCATGACCTACGAACAGGTGAAGGAATTGAAGGGCCGCGCCGAGGCCCTGAGGAGGTATCTTTGACTACGATGCCCGAAAAGAACAAGTCATTGAAGCCGAAGCGCGAACCACAGCGCCCGATTTCTGGGATAATTCCAAAGCCGCAGAAGCCGCGCTAAAGGAAATCAAAGCCCTGAAAACCTGGACCGATGATTTTGAAACGGTGCAGCAGGCAATAGCTGATACGGAGGTGTTGTTTGACTTCTATAAAGAAGGCGACGTTACCGACGTCGAAATGCAGGCCGACTTCGACGCCACTCAGCGTAAAGTCGAGCAGCTAGAGTTCAAGCGCATGCTGTCGGATGAGGAAGATCAGCTTTCTGCCATCATCGAAATCAACCCCGGAGCCGGGGGGACCGAAAGCCAGGACTGGGCCGAAATGCTGATGCGCATGTACATCATGTGGGCCGAAAAGCACGGTTTCGGGGTACGCCAGATCAGCTACCAGCCCGGCGAAGGCGCTGGTATTAAGTCGGCCTCGCTCGAAATCGACGGAGACTTTGCCTATGGCTACCTTAAAAGCGAGATTGGCGTGCACCGGCTTGTGCGCATCTCCCCTTTCGACAGCAGTGGCCGCCGCCACACCTCGTTTGCCTCCGTGTTTGCCTATCCCGTGATTGATGATACCATCAACATCGAAATCAACCCGGCCGACATTTCCTGGGATACATTTCGGGCGGGTGGAGCCGGGGGCCAGAACGTAAACAAGGTGGAAACGGCCGTGCGGCTCACGCACGCTCCCTCGGGTATTATCATTGCCGTGCAGATTGAGCGTAGCCAACTCATGAACAAAGAGCACGCACTGCGGATGCTAAAATCGAGGCTCTACCAGATAGAAATGGACAAGCGCCACGCCGAACGCGACAAAGTAGAAGCCACCAAAAAGCGCATCGACTTCGGCTCTCAGATCCGAAACTACGTGTTGCACCCGTACAAGCTCATCAAGGACCTACGCACCGGTATTGAGCGCACCGACGTGCAAAACGTGCTGGACGGCGACCTGGATGAGTATATCAAGGGGTTTCTGATGCAGAGTTAAAGCAAACTCAAGTTGCTGACTATTCACCATCTTGAAAATTAGTCAAACAGCCGCAGTTATACCCTGCGTTACGCCTTACCAACAAGGAGAGCCGATAGACCCAGGTAACGTAAGTGGCACCACTATTACAAAAGGGAACTGATCGTCTCATTCTTTCTCTTCACATAATAAAAAAAGGCTACGCGAATTCGCGTAGCCTTTTTTACTGGTTTCCAATCAACTTAGGGGTTGATACGGTCCCAAGCTTTTTCAGCGGCTGGCTTCTCCATTTTGGTGAATAGCGCGTAAGGGCTGCTGCTGTAGGCCAGCGTCTGACCGGGCGAAACAACTGGCTTCAAACGGCCGGTACGGCGCAGGTCAATGAAGTAATGACCTTCGTAGAATAGTGAGTAACGACGCTGCTTCAGGATTTCATCCATGGCTTTCTCCACGGAGCTGAAGGTTCCTTCGGGTAAAGCAGCCAACCCGCCTGCTTTCGTGCGGATTACGTTGATATCTGCCAAGGCGCCTGCCAAATCGTTGGTATTAGCCTTCGCCTCTGCCGAAATCAGAATGAGCTCTTCATTACGAATAATGTCAAGCGGGCTGGTGTTTGTGGCAAACACCCGGGCTTCGTAGTTACCAGTGAGGCCGCCAGTTACCCGGGGAGTGGTACGCAGACCAACCTTCGCCAAACGGGCATCACCAGCTTCGGCCTCAGACACGAAATTATCCGGTACTACTACCACGTTGGAACCGTTGCCGTTTGGCACCTGGAAATAAGGATTGCCTTGGTCACCAGCAATTGCTGGGTTAAATGTGATTTTGGGCCCAAGTGTCAGCAGGGCAGCCGGATCATAGAAAGAGGCAGCCAAAGCCTCTTTTGCGCCAGCGTAGTCTCCCTGGTACAGAGCAACACGTGCGGCCAAAGCGCGGTTGAATTTTTTGAACGTAGCGGGCGTGTTGAAGCCAGCATAGCCAGCTGACAGCGAGAAGCCGAACGCATCCCCCCCCTTATCAAGCTCGCTGGCTCCCAGATCCAGAAGCCCTCGGATGTTGGTCAACGCTTCAGCCGGCGCAACAAACTTCCCAGGCTTCAACGGATTATCCAAATCAATCCGGATACCGTTGTCGCCTTGTAGGTTAAGCATGAGCAGTTTGGCCAATGCTTCGTAGGTGTGGGTATAGCCCGCAACTCCCTGCTTTTGCACGTCCGTCAGCGCTTGGCTGTTGTTGGCCGACTCACGATACACCTGTGCAGCGCGGCGGGTTTGAGCCAGCGGAACGTAATAAGCGTTGTAATAGGCTGCATCATCCAGCGTAGCACGGGTGCCCTGCAGCTCGCCATACCAGCGCGACTCCGTAGCCGCCAGTACCGTTACTTCCCGCCCGAAGGTGCCTACCACCCAGTTGTAAGGGGCGTTGGTAGTATGTACCGTGCGGAGCGAAGCCTCCAGGCCCACGGCCAAGGCGTCCAACTGGGGCTTGGTAGCATTATTGAGTACCGAGCCCAAACCCGGGTTATTGGGATCTTGCACCGCCTCTACGTCGAAGAAGCCGCAAGAGGAAGTGCTAAGCAAGGCGACCAAAGCTGCCGCTGTTAGCTTCCGATTTAAATATTGCATGAAACAGATTTTCTGAGATGAGAGGAATTAAAAATCGATGCCCAGGTGGAAGAAAATCCGGCGGGTGCTCGGATAACCGGCAACGTCTACTTGAGCAAAGTTAGCGGTAGAACCGAAGTTCGACACTTCAGGGTCATAGCCTCTGTACTTGGTCCAGGTAATCAGGTTGTTACCCGATACACCGATCCGAATATTCTGTACATAGTCCTTGAACAGGCTCGTACGTATGCTGGAGGGTACGGAGTAGTAAAGCGACGCCTCACGCAGACGCACATAGCCGGCATTCTGGATGAACTCCCGGGCGCTCAGGCCCTGACGGTACTGGCCTTTGGTAAGGGGGTTTCCTTCATCGTCAATCTCGCCACTTGATTCGCTCCAGTCTTCCGACGTACCACCCTCATCTTTCAGCAGGGTGCTCAGGTTGCTGTTGTAGCCATCTTTCTTCCAGTGGAAGAGGAAAGACAGTTCGAAGTTCTTGGCAATGGTCAAGGAGTTCAGGAAAGACATCTGGAAGGTAGGCTGAGCCTCCTCATAGCGCGTCAGACCGCTGAAGTTGGTGCTGTTCGGATCGTTAGGCGTACCATACCACCGCGAGGGCGACTCACCCAGCGTGAAGATGTTGCGGCCAAACGTAGCGCCGAAGCCCGAACCCGTGTTAAAGGAAGGCACCAGCAGAGGGGAGTCGTCGAGACGGGTTACTTCCGTGCGGTTAAACCAGAACTGCGTGGTGCTGGTCCAGTTGAAGAACTCATTCCGTACGGGGTTCGCGTTCAGAGCCAGTTCAAGGCCGCGGTTGCGCAGGTCACCAATGTTGTAAGCCCGAATAGACGTCACGCCTGTGGCAGGAGCCAGCGTATAGGTGTTGATCAGGTCAAACACTTCTTTGTTGTATACGGAAGCTTCCAGGCCAATGCGGTTTTCCAGGAAGCCCATGTCGATACCAGCTTCCAGTTCCGAAGCACGCTCCGGCTTAATATCCGGATTGCCCAGTAGCGTGGAAGGATACAAGCCGGGGCGGCCGCCCGTAGAAATTGCGGTGAGCGGGGAGTATAAACCATTGAAGAAAGCCGGTCCACCGGTTTCACCATAGGCTACGCGTAACTTCATCAGGTTTACCGGCTCCAAGCTCCAGAAACCAAACTTGGCAAGGTTAACGGCCAAAGAGGCCTTGGGGAATGCATAATACTTCTTAGGGTCACCATTCCGGTTTGATTTATCAAAGCGGATACCGGCCGTCGCAATGATTTGGTCGCGGAAGTTGGCCTCCTGCTGGGCTACAAAACCCAAGTCAGCTTCTTCGCTGATGAACGTCTCCTGCGATGTAACAGTTCCCCGGTTCGGAGTATAGGGCGGGCCAGGTGAGAGGTTCACACCCTGGTTGTAGGTCAGGTTCTGCTTTTGGCTGAGGCGAACGGTACCGACCTGCGAGGTGAGGTTTACGGCATCACCAACTTTCCAATCGTAAATCAGGAAGCCTTGCAGGTTGGAGTTGAAGAACTGATTTTTGGCCACACGAGCTGCGCCTGGCAGGGCTACTGCCCGCTGCGACTGCATGTCGGAAGGCAAAGCCAACAGTGCATCACTGCTGGAGAAGTCTACCCCACCCTGGGCAGCAAAGCGCAGGGAAGAGCCTTCTTTGTCGATCAGCCGCACAGTCAGGCTACCCGTCTGAACGTAGCGGTTCGTAGTTTCTTCGTTGATAGCACGCTCAACAACGGCCAGCGGGTTGTCGCCAGTATAAGCAGACTCCGGGAATTCTCCCGCTGCGTTCGGGTGCAATTCTGCATAGCTTGGGATGTAAGCCAGGTTGTAGCCTAGGGCAATACCACGGTTGTCGTTACCAGTGTAACCGCGACGGTTCTCGGAGTTGATATAGTTAGCGCTAACGCCCAAGTCAATCCGCTGACCGAGTTTGTGGTCAATGTTAGCCCGAATGGAGTGGCGCTCAAAGCCGGTACGCTTTACAATACCTTCTTCATTCGAAGTAGAACCCGATACAAAGAACTTCGTTTTTTCGTTGCCACCGGAAACACTCAAACCAGTATTACGCAGGAAAGCCGTGTTGCCATAGATTTCCTTCTCGTAGTCATAGATTTTACCGCTTGCCTGCGCGGCAGCCAGTAGCTCTTTCTCCCGGGCAGCACGTGCACCTGAGTAGAATAAGTCAATTTTATCAGCCGTCCAGTCTTCTTTACCCAGCAGGTTCCACGCTTTGGCAAATCCCAAATCCTGGTTGAAGCTTACGCGGGTTTTGCCGGCGGCACCGCGCTTAGTTTTGATGATAACTACACCCGCGTTAGCGCGAGTACCATAGATAGCGGCGGCGCTAGGGCCCTTCAGAATCTCAATAGACTCGATATCGTTCGGGTTCAAGTCAGAAAGACGGTTAATGCCGTTGTCCTGCGTAGTACGGCCGGCAACGCTCGAGGCACCGGAGAAGGCAGCTCCGCCAGCACCATTGCCTACCTCGGCATTGACGGCATAAACACCGTCGATAATGTACAGCGGCTGCGAGGAGCCGTTGATGGTAGAAATACCACGCAACTGTACCGAAATACCACCACCGGGGGCACCGCTGGTTTGGGCAATGTTTGCGCCTACTACTTTGCCACTCATAGCAGCATCCACAGTAACGGGGCGAGTGCTGCCCGTCAGTTCTTTCGCGGATATAGTCGTAATAGCGTTTGCCAAGTTTGAGCGCTTAACGCTCGTGGCCAGACCGGTAACGACAACCTCATCCAGTTGACGGGTATCTACCGACAGTCCTATGTCTACCGTCGTAGAGTTACCGATGGGACGCTCAACGGTGCGGTAACCGATAAAGCTGAACGTCAGCGTAGTAGCTGTAGCGGGCACCGCAGAAATGGTGTATGAACCATCGGAATTGGTGGAGGCCCCTACAGTGGTACCTTTCACTAGAACGGTCACGCCTGGTAATCCTTGACCATTCGCGACATCTGTAACCCGGCCCGATATGCTCCTTTCTTGAGCCACTGCGTGCTGCAACAGCGCAGTGAATAGCAAGAAGCTTAACAGTGAGAAAAGTTTTTTCATCAGGTAGTTGTTTGTTTTGTGAGTAAAAGGGGTGAGTGAAAGAATGTTGTCGACCAAACGTAAGGATTTTTTTGGTTAATTCTTATACTCGAGCTTAGAGGATATTATTATCTAACTTTTTCTTTTTTATTTACAATTTTCAGCAATAAGACGATATTTGACAAGTCTATCAAGTCATGTAAAAGCCGCTGTAATAGTAAGACAAGGCACACGTTATTAGATATATACACCCTTATTTAACCCTTCTTATTGAACCTACCTGTAAAATAAAGGACGGTAGCGAACAGCAAGTGATTAGTATCTTGGTTAATGCTTCAGACAACTCTCATGTGCAAAAAGTGTAGCAGGACATCCCTGCGCAAGAGAACGGCAGCCTGAAAGGCCAGTCCAAGTACCAATGCAGCGGCTGCCACTATCAAGCTGTCTTTACGCCCACCGCCGTGCACAAAGCGGCCCAGTACGCGTAGGTGAAAAAGCTGCTAGCCGAGCGTGTTTAGCAATGGGCCATTATGCGCCTGACTGGTGTCTCACGCCCCACGATCGTCAAGCTAGAAAAAAGCACAGCCCAAGCTTCGCCCTTCTGCGCCCACGAGCCGGCCCCGGATGTTGGAACTAGATGAGCTGTGCAAGGGCAAGCGCGGCGCATCGTGGCCTAGGTACTCGGCACGCGGGGTACGGTCACCGCCGCCTCTCGCAGGCCCTGCCGTTGGCTTACTATACGGGCACCTAATCAGACGGATGGGAGGCCTACCGCGGCGTGTTACCTGAGCCGAGCACACGCTCAGTATAAAAGGCAGCAGGCAGACCAGTATCGTGGAGGTTGTTGACGGCTGGCTGCGGCAAAAGTGTGCCGTGCTCGTGCGCAAAACCAGTTCGTTGAGTCGCTTCCTGCCCATGCACCGCATCCGCACTCAACTTGTCATTGATGAACATAATCGGCGCGTTGAGGAAATGGACTAATCACCTGCTATTTTACAACCACCATATAAAAGGGCGATGCAGTTGCATCGCCCTTTTATAAAGAATAAATAAAAACTGTTAAGGAGTGCTACCTGCTGGTTTCAGCACTACAGCCCGGCTACCTGAATAAGTACAAGCATCAGAGAAATCTCCCCCAATTTCGAAGGTAAATTTAAGACTATCCCCTACTACTGTCCCTGTACCAGACGCCGTCAGGTTATACTCTGCCGTAGCAGTTTCATAAACGAAGGGCGTAGAAGGCAGAGTAATAGTATTGCCACTTACCGTCGCTTTCAATGGCGGAGCAATTCCGTAGACATGAGCAATCCAAACTTTGCCTGGATCATCTGTTGTGTTATATACAGAAACTGTATAATCACTTACAGCACCAGCACAGTTTTCTGCACCTAAGTAATCACCAGCAACTGCCGACAGGATGGTAACTTCGTCGTCGTCATCCTCGCAGGATACCAGCGTAGTAGAAATGCCAGTTAGCAGTAAACTAGCTAGAAAGGCGTATTTGATTTTTTTCATGTGGAAAGTAAAGGAATGACTGTTTAGAAATTATCAACTAAAGCAAATACTGAGAGTAATTCGCTTTAGTTGAGAAGTTCCTCTACTGATTTTACTGCTTTACAAAAGTGCGTAAAGCGGTTCCAAAGCTTGGGTTGATTACAACGTACTTGTATCCCACGATTTTTCCGTCTGCGAGAGTAGTAGATACGTTTTGAAAAGATACCTCCCCAATGTTAGGAACATTTTGCGTGGGAAACACCAACTGGGTTGGTGAGACTTGAGCGAGATATGATGGTTGAATAAAAGCCGAAGGCGGCAATACTCCACCAAAATTACTGTTCCGGTAAATACCCGGACCAATTTTTGTGATAGTCACAGGCGCGCCGTTTGTGCGAGCATAGCTTCCGCTGATATCTTCGTTAGCTACTGCAGGATCAACTACAGCTACCAAGCGAGAAGTAGAAGCTGTAAATCCATCAGAATTTTGCCCCGTGTAAGTAATAGTGTAGACACCTAGTGTATTTGTATCTACAGTACCAGTAACCTTCGTTTCAACCGTCTGGTCTCCAATTTTGGTCACTGCCCCAGGATCATTGAATGCTTGCCCCTTGAATACACTCAAAATGGGAGCATCAGTAAGTGCTATGGTAGGGTAGGTAGTGACCCGAGAGACGATATAAGGAGAAGCCTCTTCCTTATCGCAACTAGCCAACATTATGGTGGCAGCTAAAACTGAGATGCCTAAAAAACGGCTCAGATGATTATTCATGTGTTTAAGGCTGAAGCTTAATTAATTTCTTTTATCCCACCAAACCGGTACTTCAGCGCGCACCAAACCAGGATAGTTCGGGTTTCGTTGCGACTCCGACAATGGATAGAGGAAACGGTTTGCGATTACTCCATCAGGCAAGATGCTGCTTATTGAAGGCTCAATAAAAGAAGGATAACCCGTGCGACGAAGTTCGCTCCAAATCTCAAACCCTTGGGTACCGCCGAGTGCAACCCATTTTTGGGTAATGATCCTATCAATTTTACTCTCAAGATCAGATGTGTTGTCATAATCAACCATTTCACCTTCTAAGAATGCATTTACTTCTGCTGCATCAGTTACTCCAGCCTTATTGAAAGAAGCCGTAATTGCTTGCTCATACAAAGACTTAGCTGTAGCACCAGTAGCCAGACCGCGTGCAGCGGCTTCAGCTTGTAAAAACAAGCTTTCTACACCACTCATCAGGATAACAGGGGCATTTTTTGCAAAAATTCCCCCAGTTTGGTAGTTAGGCCGAGAAAAAGACGTCAATGCCGTAGTTGGAGCACCAACTATGCCGGCTAAACCCTGCTGAATACCACGGTGTGGAGAATTAGGATTTGGTGTTGCACCAGGGTGCTGAAAAAGATAGTCGATGCGCGGGTCCTGAGTTTCTACCAGATAGTCAATGATGGTCTGGCTAGCAGCAATATTATTAGCTGTAGTACCCGTAACATCTGTTTGGTAAAGAGGGTTTGAGCGGCTAGTAGTTCCTTCGAACTGTACGGAAGCATCCTCATCAGCTTCGAGAAATTCTGCGCCACTAGCGTACAATGCACGGATACCTGCTTCTGAAACTTCTGGGCGCGCGTAAATCTGCCGTATGTAAACTCGCAGTTTTAGCGTATTTGCAAAGCGACGCCACTTCTCCATATCCCCTTGGAAAACAAGGTCTTCGTCATGAACAATTTCATTGTCATCATTGATTTGAGCAACTGCGTCGTCAATCAATTTGATAATACCATCGTAAACTACAGGTCCCTCATCAAACTTAGGGCTTGTATTACCTAAGCCTTTCAGAGCATCAGTGAATGGCACCTTATCGAAGCCATCAGTCAGTACTTGAAATGTATATGCTTGCATGATCCCTGCCATAGCAGCATAGTTTACACTATCGCCTTTGGCACGATCCTTCACATATTTAAAATCATTTAGTGCACCAGCATACAAAGTTTGCCAAGGACCATCGTAACCAGATTCAGTTATTTGGTACTTATCAAGATTTTTATATTGGTTAGCAACCAAAGATTGTGAGAAGTGCTGGGCCCAAAAATTACCAGCTACTTGGAATTGGTTACCCATAATGTACGCCACCGTACCTTGTCCTGAGGGCGTAACAATATCTACCCCTACTGATTTAGGGTAATTGGGGTTTTCGTTCACATCCAAGAAGTCTTCGCAAGCTGTTAAGGCTACAGAGCCAAGCAGCAAAGACGACATGATGATTTTATGCAATTTGCTCATATTGGAGATTTTACTTTTTGAACTACAAAGCTACCTTAGAAGGTAACCTTCAAGTTAGCACCGAAGCTCCGAGTGGAAGGTGAACCCGTAAAATCAAACCCCTGCACGTTGCCGTTGCCGAAGTTATTAGATTCAGGGTCAACGTACGTGTTTTCCTTGGCCGTCCACAAGTATAGGTTACGACCCGTTACGCCTAAGGAAAGCGAACCGAAAGGAGTCTTGTTTAGCCATTTAGTGGGAATGCTATATGACAAGCTAGCCTCACGGAACTTCACGTAAGAGGCGTCGATAATAGCAGTACCAGTCGGAGCCTGTCCCCAATAGTCATAAACAGCTACTGGAGTTGTATTGGGAGCGTAAGAACCATCACCTAGTTGAACTACGCTATTAGGTACAACGAAAGGTTGACGGTTATTATACAGCGTCAACGGGTCGGTTCCTACAAACCACTGGATGTCGCGCGTACGAGAGTACATTTCGCCGCCTTGCTTGGTGTCAAACACTAACGACAGGTTAGCGCCTTTGAAAGAGAAGCTGGTGTTCAGACCAGCCAAGAAGTCAGGGTTGATGTTGCCACGAACTACCTGTTGGGCCGAGTTGATTGGCAGACCAGTTGCTTCTGCAACGATAATTTTACCATCAGGTGCATACTCATAATAGGTTGCTTCCAAGTCACCGTAGGGACGACCTTTGGTAGCAGTTAAGCTAGTACCACCCAAACCACCAATGATGATCTTGTTTGTTCCTTCGAACAGATCAACAACTTCGTTTTTGTTTTTAGTGAAGTTAACTGACACATCCCAGGTGAAGTCACCAACTTTTACAGGAGTAGCTCCTAACAACAATTCTATACCACGGTTACGTAACTCACCAGCGTTAATCACCCGAGAAGTGAAACCTGAAGCAGATGAAATCGGAACGGAGAAAATCTGGTTGGTTGAACGAGCATCGTAATACGTTGCATCAAACGTCAGGCGGTTATTAAAGAATCGGAATTCCGTACCGAATTCGAGTGACTTGGTAATTTCCGGCTTCAAATTTGGATTTCCAATTTGGTTCCCAACTTGGAAAGCAGGGATGCCATTGAGCGGGAACTGCAGGTCTTGACCAGGGAAGCCATCACCAGGATTCGTCGTTGTGAAAACAGAAGCCGTTTGATAAGGAGCAGCATCGTTACCAGCCTGTGCATACGCGGCCCGTAACTTACCATAGTTAAAGAACGCGTTATCCTGCATCCCTAGGGCCTCTGTGAATACAAAACCTGCGTTAACGCCGGGGTAGAAGAAGGAATTATTGCCTGTTGGCAGTGTAGAAGACCAGTCATTACGACCAGTAACGCCCAAGAACAGATAGTCGCGGAAAGACAAATCAGCCGTAGCGTATACACCCATTAGACGGCGCAGGAACCGGCCACCGTTTTCAGTGAAGCTATATAGGCCGCGGTTGTTATCAAAAGACTGAAAGTCATTTGAAATTACGTTCGTTGTCTCAAAGCCAATTGGGTTCAAGCGGCGCTGGTTTACGTTGTGGCCTGCCAGAACGTTCAAGTTCAGATCAGGGGTCAGGTCCTTATTATAAGAAGCAACAAGATCAGAGTTCAATTCCTGATAAGCATATTGTGCTTCCGCATACCGGCCAGTGCTGGAAGCACCCGAGTTCTGGCCTACAGGCTGGCGACGACCAGAGAACTGCTGACGACGGTCACTGTAGACGTCGGTACCCAAACGGTAAGTAACCTTAAACCGATCAGAGATATCATAACCCAGCTGAAAGTTACCGAAGATACGGTCCACTTCATTGCGGTAGAAGTCTGTATCTAAGATCTGCCATGGGTTTGTGGTATAAGCTCCGTAATATCCATTCAGCGTGTTAAACTTGTTGTTTAGGTCTTTAAGTTCCAGCAAGTTAATATCACGCGGAGTCTGGATGATTTGGTCATATACAGAAGCACCTTGGCCTGTTACGGCTAAGTCACCACCCGAACGAGTGTAAGTCAGGTTAGCACTAGACGTAATCTTATTCGTAAGCTTTGATTCGCCGCTAACTTTTACAGAAGTACGTTGATACTGCGTCGTGGGCGTAATGCCCTTCTGATTGGTATTGGACAGCGAAAGCAGGTAATTAGATTTCTCATTACCGCCACCAACGGATATTGAGTTGGTGTAGGTTTTACCTGTATCAAAAAAGTCTTTTACGTTGTCAGGCTGCGCCACATATGGCTTCACACGCTGCTGACCATCAATAACTTGACCCCAGATCCGAACTTGACCATCGAAGCGAGGGCCCCAGCTCCAGTTTTCTCGGGTATCAGGTTGATTAACGCTTGTTCCTTGACCGAACTCATTCTGAAAGTCTGGGAGTTTGAGAATGTTTTCCAGCGTGTACGACGTAGTATACGTTACCTCTGCTTTCTTACCACGCTTAGCAGCACCACGACCTGACTTTGTCGTAATAACGATGGCACCGTTAGCAGCACGAGTGCCATAAAGTGCGGTAGCTGCTGGGCCTTTGAGAATGTTAACAGACTCCACATCGTCGGGGTTAACGTCGTTAGCACGGTTACCGGCATCAACACCGTTATTAAGATTATCCCCTGAACCGAAAGCATCATTGCTGATTGGGATACCATCTACTACGTACAATGGTTGGTTGTTACCTAACAGCGATTTGTTGCCACGAATAACAACACGCGTTGAGCTACCTACTCCACCTGAAGCGTTGGAGATTTGCACACCAGCTACTTTACCTTGTAATGAGTTAAGAACACTTCGGTCACGTCCCTGAGTAACCTGCTCAGCTGATATGGTAGTGGTTGAATAGCCTAGTGCCTTTTTCTCACGCTCAACGCCGAGAGCAGTTACTACTACTTCGTTCAACTGCTTAGTATCAACTTCAAGCGCAACGTCAATAGTAGAGCTATTGCCGATAACTCGCTCAATGTTACGATAGCCTACAAAGCTGAACTGCAATGTAGTAGCAGTACTTGGAATGCTTAAACTATATGTTCCATCAGAGTTAGTGGAAGCACCCACAGTGGTGCCTTTTACAAGTACCGTTACCCCCGGCAAGCCCTGATTATTTTCCCTGTCGGTGACCCGACCGGAAACTGTTCGCTCCTGACCAACGGCTTGCTGCAACAAGACCGTAAGGAATAGGAAGCTCAGTAATAAGAGTTTTTTCATTACAGAAAAGTGTGGTGAGTGAAAAGAAATCGGGCAAAAAAAGTAAAATTGATTGCTACAAGTATACATACAAAGTAGCGTTAAACAAGCCTGTAGCTTGGACAATCATTGGATATTGTCTTCGAGAGTATGTAAAATATAAACAAACTGAACAATAATGATTATATCTATATAACAGTTTTTTATTGGCAGAATGCCTTTAGTGTTAGGCTGACCAATGATATACTGTGTAATACATCAAGACTCTATAGCTTAGGGTAATTTAACTAAGCCGGACATTTTTCGGATGTGATTTTATGGTGGGTCTCGAAGTGATTAAGAGTATGTTTGTGAATTAGGTAAGAGACAAATAAGAGCGAGTTAGTAAGTTGCAGGGAGAGTTCTTAGGCTCCTTCCGACTTATGGTTGACGGCTATTAACCCCTTACTGACTCGTAATGTCAAGTCATTGAGTGCTGCTGCCCATGTAACGGCGCCGACGCTCGTGTTTGCGCCACGTGTTCCACGCGCTGCCCTACGTGTGTCGCACAGGCTGCTAGTAGCGTGCGCTGCCCCCACAGTTTCCGCCCTGGATGGCAGTCTAATATATACTTCTACCGCCGGCAACGTCTGGGCCTGTGGCAGCAACTGAGTACAATGGTCAACGCTTTGGATCGGGTCGCGCACGACCGCCAGCCTATCCCGGCGCTGGCTTGACTGGACAGTCAGAGTGTCAAGTTGGCCCGCGCATCTATAAACACCGCAGCTTGAATGCATACAAGCTTATCAACGGCCGCAAACGCCATATCATAGTCGATTCGGACGGCGTATTTGAGCCGCTCATGTGCACGCGGCCCACGGCATGACAGCACCGGCGCGCTGGCCCTGCTGCTATAGCGCCCCTAGCAGGCACGGCGCCTACAGCTGGTGCTCATCAATGCGACCTATCGCGGGCGCTTTGCCCAGCACCTCCTTGACTTGGGCCTGACGCAACAGATCAGTACTTGGCCGCCCACGCAATGTAACTTCGTGCCGATGGCGCGGCGCTGGGTCACCGAGCGCACCTTCGCTTGGCTGGCCTGCTTTCGCCGCATCGTAAGAGATTACGAATTCACTCCCACTAGCCATGTCGCCTAGTTACTGATTGCAAACCTTACCATGTGCCTCAATCGAATGTAAATCCCCAAACACGCTCTAAGTGATTGATAGCGGAGGGCGAAGTAGCAGCTTTGTAGTGAGCAATGTAGTGGCTGAGTTAAAGTCGTGCTTCCTGCGGATTGGAGAAGCTGCCGCCGTCGAGCATTTTGGCCTTGAGCCGGCTCCAGAAGGACTCGCCCTGCGCGGCCCTGTGCTAGAGAGTGTGGACAGTCAGCGCATCCAATCGAGGGCAGCCAGCAGATGCGCCAGGGCCAAAAAGGAGGAAGCGGTTTTCTCGTAGCGGGTAGCGAAACCGCGCGCTTCTTTGAGGCGGCCGAAGAACCGTTCGGCTTTGTTGCGGTCGGCGTACAGGTTGGGGTCGTGGTGGCGCGGGTGTTTGCGCAGGGTTCTGGCCGGAATGACCGGCGTGGCCCCGCACGCGGCCACGGCGGCCAGCACCGCGTTGGTGTCGTACGCCCGGTCGGCCACCACCGCGCCGGGCGCTTGGGGCAGGCAGGCCAGCAGCCCGGGCAGTTGCGTGCAATCGGCTTGCTGGCCGGGCGTGAGCACCAGGCGCAGGCAGTTGCCCAGCGCGTCCACGACGGCGTGCACCTTCGTGGACAAGCCGCCGCGGCTGCGGCCTAGCGCTTCCGTCGCGGCGTCGCTTTTTTTTGCCCGGCCGCTGCTTTGTGCGCCTTGACCGTGGTCGAATCCACCAGCACCCAGGCGTAGTCCGGTTCCTGTACGGCACCGAACAAGGCCTGCCACACGCCCGCTTTGGCCCAGCGGCGGAAGCGCCGCGCTACCGTGTTCCACGGCCCGAACCGCTCGGGCAGGTCGCGCCAACTGCAGCCCGTGCGCACGCGGTACACCACTGCGTTGACGAATTGCCGGTTGTCGCGGCCCGTGCCCCCACTGGTGCCCGGCTGGCCCAACGTGTGTGGTTCGACCAATTTCCATTCTCGCTCGGTTAACTCGTGGCGGCGCAACATGCCGCAAAGCTAGCCCCACTGTCCACACTCTCTAGGTGAGTCGGCCCGGCAGAGCGCTTTGTTGACCAAGTCTTCGGGCATCATTTCGCGCACGTCCCAGCTGACGGCCTTGCGTGAGTAGGCATCTTGATAGCTGCCCAGGTAGAGCCAGCTGCCCTGCTTGGACAAGCAGGTGATGTTCTTCACCCAGCTTGATTAGGGGCAGTGGGGCGTGCTCCCAAGCAGGTGCTAGTTGCCCACGCCGCTGCCGCTAGCCGTATTCATTGCTCGGGGCAACCTACAGCACCGCACACAGTTCCCGTACTGATACACCATGGCGGTGCCGCTCAATGAAGCGGTAGCGGCTCACAACATCTCGCGGTTAAGTCTGCGCCTATCGCAGGCAACTGACCAAGGCTATTTTTAGGATATCTCATTCATGCTGCACCCGCTGCAACTCGGCGCACAAGGTCCACATCTCGAGGTCGCGTGCCAGTTCTTCACTGCCTAACTCTACGGCCACCTAATGCGCTTGTCGGCGATAGAACCAGCTGCTCGCTGATGTCTAGTTGCCGCATAACGACCCGAGCAGAGTGGTTTTCGCTAGCCAGACGTAAGGCTTCGGCCTTCAATGCGTCATCTTACTTGCGTCGTTTATCCGGCTTGTTTACGTGTAGAGTTGTTGCCATGATAAAAGAAGATTACACTCGTATTCTGTCGTGCATCATCAGACCACCTTAGCTATTGCTGACAGAGACATTTGCTAATGATCACAAAATATACTGACTCAAATCCCGGTTACGGATCATGCCTTGTAGGCGTTCATCTACCAGCTCGCGGGTGATGAGAATCCGGGCGTTGGGACCAATCCGGTCGGGCACATCAAACAGAATGTCATTTAGAAGGCGGCTCATCACGGTGTGCAAGCGGCGGGCACCGATGTTTTCCACATCGGTATTCACATCGAAGGCTATTTCAGCCAGACGCTCCAGGGCACTATCGTCGAAGCTGAGGGCTACTTCCTCAGCTTGGAGCAGGGCTTCGTATTGCTTGGTCAGCGCATTCTTGGGGTCTTTGAGGATGCGGTAGAAGTCATCCTTGGTGAGGCTTTGCAGCTCTACCCGGATAGGAAAACGCCCTTGCAGCTCCGGAATCAGGTCACTGGGCTTGGCCACGTGAAAGGCCCCGGCCGCAATGAATAGAATGTGGTCAGTGTTTATGACGCCGTATTTGGTGCTGACGGCCGAGCCTTCCACGATGGGTAGCAGGTCGCGCTGCACGCCTTCCCGGCTCACGTCGGGCCCGCCCCCGCCCTTACCGCTACGGCTGGCTACCTTATCAATTTCATCGATGAAGATGATGCCCGCATTTTCGGCCAGGCGGATAGCCTCGTCTTTTACTTCGTCCATGTCGATGAGTTTGGCAGCCTCTTCATCGAGCAGAATTTTGCGCGCCTCGGCAATGGTGACTTTGCGCTTGCGCGTTTTCTTGGGCAGCATAGAGCCCAGCATATCCTGCAGGCCAGCCATGGAGGCTTCGTCGATGCCCGCGGGGCCGCCTACAACTCCCAAGCCAGCGGTGGCGTTCTGCTGCACCTGGATTTCGATTTTTCGGTCGTCCAACTCCCCCGCACGAATTTTCTCCCGGAACCGTTCCCGCGTCCGCTCATTCAGTTCCTGATCTGAGTCGGGCATTACGGTGGGGTCGGTGGGGTTGCCAAAGCCGGGGGTGCGGTTTAAGCCTATTCCACTTACCGGGGGAATCAGCGCATCCAGGATAACGTCTTCCACAGCCTGGGCAGCCTGGGATTTAACGGCTTCCTTGCGGCGCTGCTTCACCATGTTTACCGACTGCTCTACCAGGTCGCGCACCATGCTTTCCACATCGCGGCCCACGTAGCCTACTTCCGTGAACTTGGAAGCTTCTACTTTGGTGAAGGGCGCATCGGCAATGCTGGCCAAACGGCGGGCAATTTCGGTTTTGCCAACGCCCGTGGAGCCGATCATGAGGATATTGTTGGGCACAATTTCGCGCTGCATATCCAGCGGAGCGTGGAGTCGGCGCCAACGGTTGCGCAAGGCAATGGCGACATGGCGCTTGGCATCGTGCTGACCGATGATGTACTTATCGAGTTCGGCCACAATCTGGACCGGGGTAAGAAAACTAGTGGCGTCGAGCATATAAGGGCAGAGAAAAACAGTCGAAAGGAAGAGTGTGGGCAACACCTAAGGGTTGCCCGGCGCTCGGGGCAGCCTACGAAAAAAACAGCCCGGACGGACTAAAGAGCAGGGTCCTTTTGAAAAATGGACGCGAGGCTCCGGGAGATGGTAAAGTAGTTGCTGGCCCCGCTGGCGTGGTAGTAGGCCCGAGTGTAATCGAGCTGGAACTGGCTGAGGCGGAACGTGAGGCCAAAACTCAGCCCGGCACCGGCCGAGCTGTTATCCAGGCGAAGCTCACGGCGGCGCAGGTGGTTGTAGCCGATGCGCACGTTGAAATTCTTACTCAGAATCAGTTCTCCACCCACCACAAAGTGCCGCGCAATTTTGTCGCCCACTGACTTTTTAGGCTTTTTTTCCTCGTTGTTTTCATCCAGGGTACCGCGCTGGGTAGAGTCGAGGTATACAATATCGAACTGCTGCAGGTTGTGCGCGGTGATGGACATGCGCAGGGGCATGTGCTCGGGCTTGATGGAAGCTCCAATCTGCACATCCAAGGGCATAGGTTCCCGGTCGGAGCCGGTGTAAGGCTTGAACTGGTACCCCAGGTTCTTCACCACCAGTCCCACGGTAAAGTCCTTCTCCGGGTGTTTGAATAGCCCGCCGGCATCGAGCAAGGCCCCCAGCGCATGATTGCCAGCAATGCCCGACACGGCCAGCTTGGCCGTGCCCGCCATAGTAAACGGGCCCGTAGTGACGGACTTGGTAACGCCCAGGGCGTACTCATTCACTGAGAACTCGCCCAGTGGATTGCCGGCGGCGTCAAACTGGTCAAACCGACCGTAGTTCAAATACGTCAGACCAAAGCCCAGCCGCCCCAGCCGGTCGGAATTGTGCACGTAGGTGGCGGTGCTCTGCTTGATGTCCGACAGATAGTCGATGTACGTGAGGGAGAGGCGACCATCCATCTGCTCGTTCAGCAGGGCGGGGTTACCGTAGAGCATGGTCACATCCGCGTCGCGGGAGGACACGTTGGCACTGCCCAGCCCCGCCAGCTTGGCGCTGGGCGGCAGGGTCAGGAACGAGAAAGCGCGCTGCCCACCCAGCTGAGCCATAGCTGCCGGGCCGGTTAGCAGCAACCCCAGCAGCCCGCTGCCAAACCCTATCCAAATGCGTAGCGCGTGCCTCATCTACTTACTCTTAGCTGTTTGTTGTCAGTTGTTCGGCGCTGATTTGTAGCAGCCCGCAGCCTTCCGTTGTTGGTCTGCTGCTCACTTCCTACCGAAAGCTACCACTCCCTGCCGAACAACTGACAAATAACAACGAACAACAAACGCTTATTGTACTTCTACACTGGGCGCGGGCAGCGGTAGCGCCTCGTCGCGCACTATTAACTTCATAGGGTGCGCCACTTTCTCCGCCAGCAAGGCCACGCGCAGCACATCATCCACCCGGTCGGCGTAGTGGATGGTAAGGTCCTTGAGGTACTCCGCCGGAATTTCGTCGATGTCCTTGCGGTTTTTGTGGCAGAGGATAATGTCGCGCACCCCGGCGCGCTTGGCGGCCAGAATCTTTTCCTTGATACCGCCTACCGGCAGCACCTTGCCGCGCAGGGTAATTTCGCCCGTCATGGCCAGGTGGCTGCGGATTTTGCGCTGGGTGAACACCGACGCAATGCTGGTGAAGATGGCAATACCCGCGCTAGGACCATCCTTGGGCACGGCGCCCTCGGGGAAGTGAATGTGCAAGTCGTACTGGTCGAAGAGGCGGTAGTCGATATCCAGCTCCTCGGCCCGGCTGCGCAGGTAGCTGAGCGCCGTCACGGCCGATTCCTTCATCACGTCGCCGAGTTGCCCACTGAGAGTGAGTTTACCGCGTCCCCGGCTAAGCAGGCTTTCGATGAACAGGATGTCGCCACCCACTGAAGTCCAGGCTAGGCCTGTTACTACACCAGCCGTTTCGTTGTCCTGGTACTGGTCGCGGTCGAAAATGGCCGCGCCCAGAATGCGGGTAATGTCTTTGGGCTCCAGGGTAGCGGGGTAGGCTTCCTTCATGGCCTTGCTCTTGGCCACGTTGCGCACCACGCCGCCCAGTTTCCGCTCCAGGCTGCGCACCCCCGACTCGCGGGTGTAATCATCAATCACGCGCTGCAGGGCCGGCGTGCTGATGCTGACGTCCTTCAAACCCAGGCCGTGCTCGTGCAGGAGCTTGGGCCAGAGGTGCTTTTTGGCAATCTGGGTTTTCTCCTCCAAGGTATAGCCCGTCAGGTCGATGATTTCCATCCGGTCGCGCAGAGCGGGGTGAATGGTATCCAGGGAGTTAGCGGTGGCAATGAACAACACCTTGGAGAGGTCGTACTCGACTTCCAGGTAATTGTCGGTGAACGTGGCGTTCTGCTCAGGGTCGAGCACCTCCAAGAGTGCCGACTGCGGGTCACCGCGGAAGTCGGAAGCCAGCTTGTCGATTTCGTCGAGCACGATGACCGGATTGGAAACGCCAGCCTTCTTGATCTGGGAGATGATGCGGCCGGGCATAGCGCCCACGTAGGTTTTGCGATGCCCCCGGATTTCGGCCTCATCACGTACCCCACCCAGGCTCATGCGCACGTACTTGCGGCCCAGCGCTGCGGCTACCGAGCGGCCCAAGCTGGTTTTGCCCACGCCGGGCGGACCATACAGGCACAGAATGGGCGCTTTCAGGTCGTTCTTAAGCTTCAGCACCGCTAGGTACTCAATGATGCGCGCCTTCACCTTCTCCATGCCGTAGTGGTCCTGGTCGAGGATTTTCTGGGTGCGCTTGAGGTTGAAGTTATCTTTGGTGTACTCGGCCCAGGGCAGGTCCAGCAGAAACTCCACGTAGTTGAGGCTTACGGGGTACTCGGCGGCCTGCGGGTTGATGCGGCTGAGCTTGTCGATTTCCTTGGTGAAGTGCTTGGCTACGGCTTCCGACCATTGCTTGGTTTTGGCCCGCTGCCGCAGCTTTTCCACTTCTTGGTCGGGGCCGTCGAAGCCCAGCTCGTCCTGCAGCACCTTGATCTGCTGCCGCAGGAAGTAGTCCCGCTGCTGCTGGTCGATGTCGGTGTGTACCTTGGTTTGGATTTCGCGCTTGATTTCCAGAAGCTGAATTTCCTTTAGCATCAGCTCCAGGAGCTGGGTACCACGCTGCACCCCATCGGAGGTTTCCAGTAGCTGCTGCTTTACTCCCACCTCCACGTTGATGTTGGAAGAAAGGAAGTGCGTCAGGAACGACGGCGAGTCGATGTTGTCGACGGCCACCTGCGCTTCCTGGGGCACTTCGGGGTTGAGCTTCATCATCTTGGTAGCCGCATCCTTCAGCGACGCCACCAGCGCTTTTACTTCCTTGGTGCTTTTATTCGGAAACGAATCGGCCAGGTACTGTACCCGGGCCGTGAGGTAGGGCGTTTCCTGCAGCTGCTCTTCTATCTGAAACCGCGACTGGCCCTGAATGATGATGGTGGTGTTGCCATCAGGCAGCACCAGCAGTTTCAGGATCTTGGCCATGGTACCTACCTGATACAAATCCTGCAGGCTGGGGTCGTCGCTCTGCCCGTTTTTCTGGGCTACCACACCCACAATCTTATTTCCCCGGTACGCCTTGCGCACCAGCCGAATGCTTTTCTTGCGCGTGACGGTAACGGGCAGCACCACGCCGGGAAACAGTACCGTATTGCGCACCGGCAGCAGCGGCAGGGAGGCCGGCGCCTCATCAGCGGAAATTGGCTGATCGGCATCCGGAACGGTAATGGTAACTACTTCGGCCGGATCGGCGGCCGCCAGCAGTACGCGGGCGAAGGCAACAGGTGAGGAAGAATCGTGACTCATAGAGAAAGAAGTACCGCTGCGGTGTCAGATTGGCAGGAAGAAAACCATACCTACACCCGCAGCGAACGGAAGCTACTGAATATACCGGATTGACAACTGCTGTGCCACGGCTGCGCGTTGTCATTTTCCAGGGAAAAAATCTGGCAGGGCGGCCCGCAACCGATTGAGGCAGCGCCCACGTGAGAAACGTAGAAATTCTCCTATTTTTGAACCTACCAAGCTCCACTCAGAGCAGCGGTTCGCCGGTACAGTATTTTTATGTCTCGAATTATTGCTTTTGCGTGGCTACTGCTTACGTTGGTAAGCCTGGCGTTGGGGGCCAACGCCCAAGGAAACCTGCGGCAGCGCCCGCTAAAACCCCGGCAAGTGCGCCAGCTCCGGCTGCGTCCCGACGGCACTCCGGAGTTTCTGAACGTAAACCGCCTCCCCTACTTTTACAATAAGAAAGCCCTTAAAGCCATTCAGCAGGCTGAAAAGCGCCACAACTATGCCCAGGCTCGTACCCTGCTGGAGCAATACGTAGCCCAGTTTGGCATCGAGAATTTCTACCGCGACACCAACATGCTCTGGCGCCTGGGCCAGTTGTGCGAACGAGCCAACCAGGAAGAAAAAGCCAAGGCCTACTACCGCTTAGCCCTGAAGCACCACCGCCAGGACGTGCGCAAGGTCCAGCTGTACTATGACTCCCTGGAGCAGAAAGACACCGATTTGTACGTCCCGCTTAAGGAGTACTACGCCTTGGTGGAGTACCGGAAAAACATTGCCACCTTTCGCCCGCCCAAGGGCGTGTACACCAGCATGGGCTCGGCCGTGAACTCCGACGCACCGGATTATGGCCCTGCCATTACGGCCGATGCCGACCTGCTGATTTTCTCCTCCAAGCGCAAGGTGCGCGGGCTCTATAGCATCGTCGACGAAGACCTGTACCTGTCGCGGCGCGAGGGCGAATCCTGGACGGACGCCGAGCCCCTGCCCAAACCCATCAATTCCCAATACAACGAAGGCTCGGCCTGCCTGAGCAAGGATGGCAAAACCCTGTACTTTGCCCGCTGCGAGTGCCTGGAGTGCAACGGCAACTGCGACCTGTATGTGGCCAAGCTAGGGGCTAATGGCGAATGGAGCGTACCGAAAAGCCTAGGCGCACAGGTCAACTCCAAAGCCTGGGACTCCCAGCCCACCCTTTCACCCGGGGAGGACACCCTGTATTTCGCCTCCGACCGGCTCGGGGGCTTTGGCATGTCGGATATCTGGTTTACCCACAAGCTGAAAAACGGAGAATGGTCGGCGGCCCAGAACATGGGCCCCATTGTAAACACCCGCGAAAGTGAGGTAAGTCCGTTTTACCACCCGCTCTACCACGTCCTGTACTTCAGCTCGCGGGGGCAGCTGCTCAATTTCGGCGACTTCGATATTTACAAAACCTACCGGGTACGGGGCCGCTGGCAGGAGCCCAAAAACATCGGCCCCTTGGTCAATGGCAAAGGCTCGGAGTATTACTTCACCATCGACGGGGACTCCAAAAACCTGTACTACGCCCGCTCCGAAGAAAAAACCCTCAAAAACCTCGACCTCTACTCCTTCCCGCTGCCCATGGAAGCCCAGCCCCTGGCCACCACGCACGTAGAAGGCACGCTGCTGGATTCCGTATCCAGCAAGCCGCTCAACGGGATTGTGAGTGTTATCGACACGGATAATGGCATTGAAGTCGCCAGCAAATACCTCCGGGATGACGGCTCGTTTGACTTCGACCTGATTGAAGGCTCCCACTACGTGCTGCTCATTCAGAGCCCCGACTTTTTTAGCGTGGAAAAGCAGCTGGAGCTGAAAGGCGACACCGTGATGAAGCTCATGACGAACTCCATCGACTACGGGCTGCCCCTGATTTTTAAGAACATTGAGTTCGACCAGGACAAAGCCAGCATCCGGGCCAGTATGCATCCCGTGCTGGACCGCATTGCCCTGTTCATGGTTGACCACCCCGACTTCCGCCTCAGCATAGAAGGGCATACCGACTCGCGGGGCAACCCCGAGTTCAACGAAAAACTTTCCCAGGACCGGGCCGAGGCCATCCGGCGCTACATCGAGCAGAAAGGGAAGCTCAAGCCCAACCGTATCGATAGTATGGGCTACGGCAGTACCAAGCCCCTCAAGGATGAAGTAACTGAGGAAGATGCCCGCACCAACCGCCGCGTAGAGTTCCGGATTATTAAGCCCGAAGGTGCTGGCGGCGCGAAGGATGCCGGGGCCGGCTCCGGGTGGTAATGGCTCTGGCCTCACCCCCGGCCCCTCTCCCGTGGAGAGGGGAGCCAGCCGCGCTGCCCTGCCCATGCGGCTTCTTCGGCTAGCGCCTCCGAAGTCGCTACCACAAATAAAATTGTTTGTATGCGACAACGCCTCGGCTTATCAGCCGAGGCGTTGTTTCGTTTGAGGTCGGCTAGCCCCCCTCTCCCGTGGAGAGGGGTCGAGGGTGAGGCCATCGGGGCCGGGGTGAGGCCATTACCAGCTGAGCGTCTTACTTTCCTCTCCGCCGCGAAACAAAGTGCTTTGTTTTTGCCCACCAGCTTCCAGATTCACAATGTTCATCTGGTCGTCGAATTCTGCCAGCAGCAGCTGGTGGTGCAGCACCAGGCTACGCACTGGCTGGGCCGGCAGCTTGATGGTGACGTAAAGCCAGTGGGCATCACCTTCGCGCTGCATGCCCAGGTAGGTGAGCGGTAACGTTTCGCCGGGCTTGGTGCCGAAGTGCAACGTACGCTTGAGGTAAGCCGCCGTCAGCGGGTTGGTTTGGGCCGCGGGCATATCCGCCAGGCTGATGGACCGGGGCTGACCGGCGGACAGCGCCTTCTCGAAGTCATCGGTAAAGACTTTCAGAGCAATTTCCAGCTGCTGCTTTTGCACGTTGTAGCGCACGTCCATCAGGCTGGTATGGTAGGCGTGGGCAAAAGCGGCCATGCTGCACAAGAGCAAGCCGAAGAGGAATAGCAGAGGACGACGCATATACTCAAGAAACGTAAAAACTCCCCGCCGGAACTGCTCACTCCGTGGGGCCTGGCTGAACGGCTGCCGTTCAACAATCAGACCACGGAACGAAGTTTCAGTTGCCGCGGGGAGTTTTATAAAGACGCAGTCTTAAAACAAAGACTTAATCAGGTCGTTGAAAATCACAAACACCATCAAACTCAGAATCATGGCCATGCCCACCTTTTGGGCATTCTCCAGAAACTTATCCGACGGCTTGCGGCCCGAAATCATTTCGTAGGTCAGGAACATCACGTGGCCGCCATCCAGGGCCGGAATAGGCAACAGGTTCATGAAGGCCAGCACCATGGAGAGCATGCCCGTCAGGGTCCAGAACTTCAGCCAGTCGAAGGTGGCGCCGTACTGCTGGGCAATGGCCATGGGGCCACCCAACGACTTGCGGGCCGAAGCCTCCCCGCGGAAGATCTTACCAAAAGCCTTTATCTGGGTGGTGATAATGCCAAACGCCTGTTTGGTACCCGCCGGCACCGACTCGACCAAGCTATACTTGCGCGTGGCGTACTGCAGCAGAGACTTGGGCCGGAAGCCTACTTTCCCGTCTTCATCTACGTTTACTTTCAGCGCCACCGTCTGACCACCGCGCTCCACCAGCAACGGGGTTTCTTTGCCGGCGTTGTCCTTCAGGGCCTGCTGTAGCTCCGGGAAGAACTGAATAGGCTTACCAGCTACCTGGGCTATCCGGTCGCCGGCTTTCAGGCCGGCCTTGGAAGCCGGCTGCCCGGGCACCACTTCGGCTACCACAAACGGGTCGAGCGGGGCCACGAACAAGGACTGATCCTGGTCGGAGAGGCGGTCCATGAAGTTATTGGGCACCGGCACGTCAATCAGCTGGTTGCCGCGCTCCACAGTGTAGTAGCTGCCCGAGCCCAGCACCACCTCGGGGCTGTACACGTCGTTGAACTCGGTGAACGGGCGGCCGTTGATTTTTACAATCTTGTCGCCGGTGCGGAAGCCGATTTCCTGGCCCAACTTGTTGGGCACAATGCCATAGCGCACCTCGGAGGCGGGCAGGTAGCTTTCCCCGTAGAGGTAGGTGATAAACGTAAAAATCAGAATGCCCGTGAGCACGTTCACGATGATGCCGCCGAGCATCACAATAAGGCGCTGCCAGGCGGGCTTGGCGCGAAACTCGTAGGGCTTCGGCTCTTCTTTCAGGGCTTCGGTGTCGAGCGACTCGTCCACCATGCCCGTGATTTTTACGAAGCCGCCCAGGGGAATAGCGCCCAGCATATACTCGGTTTCGCCAATCTGTTTCCCAAAAATCTTGGGCGGAAAGCCAATGGAGAATTTCTCCACCCGCATTCCAAACCATTTGGCCGTCAGCATGTGCCCGAGTTCGTGCACGCCTACCAAAATCGTCAGCCCCAAAATGAGCTGGCCGGCCATTACCAAAATATCCATTCAGTTGTGTGTTGTCAGTTAGGTAGTGTCTTGTTGGCAGTTGTGGTTGCCAGCCAGGCGGTTTTAATGGTACAGTTGGCGTTGCCAGGGCAGAAAGTCTTCAGCGAAGCTTAGCCATTTTCCGCCCGCCGTGCGCAGCTAAAACCGAACCAGTTCCTGGGCGACGCGCCGCGTTTCGGCGTCGGTTTGCACGTAGTCGTCCAGCGTAGGAGCAGCAAGGTACGAAACCCGCGCGAGGCTCGATTCCACCACTTCCGACATTTCCAGAAACCCGATCTTATCCTGCAGGAAAGCGGCTACGGCCACTTCGTTGGCGGCATTGAGCACGCAGGGGGCGTTGCCCGCCTGCCGCATGGCCTCAAACGCCAGGGCCAGGTTGCGGAACGTGCTGGTATCGGCCGGCTCGAAAGTCAGCTGGGGGAAATCCAGGAAGCGGAAGCGCGGGAAGCTGTTGGGCAGGCGCTGCGGGTAGCCCAATGCGTACTGGATGGGCAGCTTCATATCGGGCAGGCCCAGCTGGGCTTTCAGGGAGCCATCCTCAAACTGCACCAGGGAGTGAATGATGCTCTGCGGATGCACTACTACCTCAATCTGGTCGTTGCGCAGCCCAAACAGCCATTTCGCCTCTATTACCTCCAGCCCCTTGTTCATCAGCGAAGCGGAGTCAATGGTGATTTTGGCGCCCATATCCCAATTAGGATGCTTGAGAGCTTGGGCCTTCGTGACCTGGGCCAGCGCAGCCCGGTCGCGCCCCCGGAAGGGCCCACCCGAAGCCGTCAGCACAATTTTCTCAATGGGATTTTGCTCCTCCCCTACCAGGCACTGGAAAATGGCCGAGTGCTCGGAGTCGACGGGCAGGAGCTGCACGCCGTGTTGCTTTACCAGCTCCGTAATCAGCTGTCCGGCCACCACCAGGGTTTCTTTGTTGGCCAGGGCTATGTTTTTGCCGGCCTGAATGGCGCGCACCGTGGGCAGCAGCCCGGCGTAGCCCACCATAGCCGTCAGCACCACGTCGGCGTCGGAGCGGCCGGCTACCTCGGCCAGCGCAGCGGCGCCCGTCAGCACTTCGGTTTCGGGCTGGGAGGCCAAGGCGGCCTGCACCGCCGGATATTTCCGCTCATCCCCGATAACTACGGCCGCGGGCCGGAACTCGCGCGCTTGAGCAACGAGCAGCTCGGCATTGGACTGCGCCGACAAGGCCGTGACGGTGAAGCGGCCGGGCTGGGCCCGGAGCACCTCCAGGGCCTGCGTGCCAATGGAACCAGTAGACCCAAGCAGGGTAACGCGTTTGGGAGAGAAAGACATGGGAATTCGGAAAAAGACGCGGGGCGCGAAGAGGCAAAAGTACGGGGAAGTTTCCCGCACTGCCACCGCTGGCCGGATTTGGCCCCCGGGCATACAAGGCGGGTGGCCCTACAAGCCGTACTTTTGCCTCTGCCGCATCCCCTATCCCTATGAGTAGCCCTGCTTCCGAATCCCAGCTTTCCGCCTTCGATAAAGCCCGCAATGGCCTCTGGCTTAGTTTGCAAAAGCACCTTGAGACGGTATATGCCGCCGAAAAAAGCTTCCGCGTCGCCGTGCCGCGCACCGACGAACTGCCTTTTTCGGCAGCCCAGATAGAGCCCCAGCTGCTGTTTGAGTACCAGCAGCAACGCGCCCTGTTGCGCGACCTGTACCTGGACGAAACCACTCAGCTCGACAGCTTGGTGAAAGCCGTGCGCCAGAAAAGCTACCAGGAAGACGAGAAAAAGCTGCTCTGGCTGATGATCTTGGGCTACATGGACCTGGCCCACACGGTCTTTGCCCTGCTGGATACGCACCGTCCCAGCCGCCAGGAACCTGATGAAGAACTGACCGATACCACGGCCCGCTTCGAGCGGATTCGCAATTTCATCCGCCTCAACATCCGGGGCATTGCCGGGCTGCTGCCCAAGCTGGGCGGGTGAGGAGTTCGGTTTTCGTTGCTCGTTGTCAGATTTGAAACGAGCAAAGAAAACCGGCTATTTCTGCAATGACTCAGTCTTGGTTCGCTGATAAGTGCGCTGGCTTGCCTGCCGGAATTTGTCGTGCGCTACCGTGAAGAACGTCACGATAGAGTCGATTTCGGTGGTAACGGATACGCTATCCTCTGCTCCCACTGCAGTCTGTAGCGTAGTGATCTGGAATAGGGCTGGCGTTGCAAACTGCCCGTAGGCTTCCGAAATTCCTCCTCCATCGGCCGCGAAATGCGCCACCACCTGCTGCCCGACAAGCTGATGGTTGGTATTGTACACCAAGCGGAGCAATTGGAATAAATACTCGCCGTCGTCGTGAAGCACCGTTATTTCCTGGCGGGCGGGCGTGTTTTCCTGCAGGGAGTAGAAATAGTAGGGTGCCTGCAGCTGCTCGGTGGCGGGGCGGGGCCGGAGTTGCAGGTAGCGCCCCTCCTGGGCGGGCGTAAGCTTGCGTAGCTTTTCGGTCCCCAGATTAAATCCACCGTCTTCCCCGGTGCGGTAAACGACGCGAAACGTATCCAGCCGGGGCACGGTAAACCACGCTGGATCCAGAAAATCATCGGGTTGAACGCGCACAACGGCCAGGGCGGCAGCCCCTGAGTCGGCGGAAGCAGCCGCGGCCTTCTCTTCTGGCTGCTCCGTTTGCGTGCAGGCCAGACACACGGCTGCCAGGGCGTAGCTTAATTTCTGCATCGGCCTACTGGATACTTAAAATAGTAACTGGTTTACCATTGAAGCTCACCTGCCCGCCGGCCCGCTGCCCCGCCAGCGCCAGGGCTACCGGCGCCGAAGCCGACACGGCAAAGTACTCCTGCTCATCCACTACCAGCTTGCCCGCGCTGATACCCACGTAAAAGTGTCCCAGGCTGGTATGTACCAGCGCGCCGGGCCGCACCGTGTCGCAGGGCAGCTCGGGGTTGATGCGCTGCAGCTCGCCCAGCAGCTGGCGGGCCTGCTGCAACTGCACAGCATTCCGGTCCCGCTCGTTCTGGGCCATGGCGCGGCCGGTTTCGTACTTGTCGCCGGCGCTGCTCTTGGTTTCGGAGTTGGCCGATTCCTGTGCCGCCTGAATGGCCGCTTGGCAGGCGTCGATGCGCTCCTGCACATAGACCAGGCAGAGATGGTGAAGGTGGGGCTTTGAAGATATCATATAGAAAATTCAGGCGCTGACCTCATAATCAGCTATGCAGCCATTGCGCTATGGCAAACGGCGCTTCATGATAAAGGAATAGAAAGGGGCTCCTCCACCATATTGGTTCATTCCATGAATTGCGGCCGAACCATTCACCAACTCAAACCCCTGCGCATTGAGCTTTTCTACTTCCGCTAACACGGGTGCTAGATCATAGCGTATCTCGTTCTTATCCTTTTGGTACTCCCGTTCGACGCTCGGCTTGGAGCCAACAGTTACACTCAGATAGTTATTCCTACCAGACTGGAATACACTGATTACCGCGTACTCCTCGGTGCGCCCTGCAGCACTCAGCTGCTTCTGGTCTACAAAAGAAAATAAACCGAAGGCAAATGACAGACTTACCAAGGCTACTACTAGGTTCTTTTTCATCATGGGGCAAGTAATAAATGAATGTTTAGGTTCTGGCTTATGGGTTAGGTAGTAGGTATATCGTGTCGCTATGTTCACTGAGCTTTCCTGCCCTTATCCCCTTTCCCTCCGCTAACATTTCAGCCGCCGCCGCTCAAGTTGCAGCAAATTATCTTATCCTTACGCTATGCCCGCCCCCGATTTCCTGGCTCTCCAGCTGCTCTCCCAAAGCCCCCACCCTATTCTGCGTCTCTCGGCCGACGGCAAGGTGCAGTACGCCAATCCGGCGGCGGAAAAGCTCCTGCTGTTGGTCCCTAAACAGCAAGTGCAGCACTGGGCAATCTTACCGGCAGGCACAGCCCCCGATGTGTTGCTGCCTGGGCAAACGTACCAGGTGATGGTGGTAGCCGACGAAGCCGCCCGCACCCTCTACTTCACCCCCACGGCCACCCAACAGCTGACGGAGCAGCGCGCTTTTTTCGAAACTATCTTCCACCACTTACCCACGGGCGTGGCCATCTTCGACGCCCAACACCGGTTTCAGTACGTGAACCCGGCTTCCATTCGCAGCCCGGAAGTGCGGGAGTGGATTATCGGCAAAGACAACTTTGAGTACTGCCTTTACCGCAACCGCCCCACGGCTATGGCCGAAGAGCGGGCCCGGCAGTTTGAGCGCGCCGTGCAAACCCGGGCCGAGGCTACCTGGGAGGAAACCATGCAGAGCCCCAATGGACCGCGGCACTGGCTGCGCATCTACCACCCGGTATTTGGGGCCGATGGAGAGCTGCGCATGATTGTGGGCTCCAGCGCCGATATCACGGACCGCTACCTGGCCGAGCAGGAAACGCAACGCGCCAAGCAGGCGGCCGAAGCCGCCGTGCGGGCCCGGGAAACGTTTCTGGCAAATATGAGCCACGAAATCCGGACGCCCCTGAACGGGGTGCTGGGCATGACGGGCCTGCTGGCGCGCACGGAGCTTAGCCCCCAGCAGCAGGAGTACGTGAGCATCATCCGCAACTCGGGCACGCACTTGCTTTCGGTCCTGAACGACGTGCTGGACGTAGCCAAGATTACGTCCGGCAAGCTGGAGCTGGAGCACATTCCCTTCGACCTGAGCAGCGTCATCCGCATGGCCACCCAAACACAGGTGTTTCGGGCCACGGAGAAGGGCATTGGGTTTGTGCTGGAGCCGCTGGACTTGCCCGCCCTGCCCGTCCTTGGCGACCCGCACCGCCTCAGCCAAGTGCTGCTCAATCTGCTCAGCAATGCCATCAAGTTTACCCAGCAGGGGGAAGTCCGCCTGCTGGCTCGGTGCCAGGCTGAAACCCCGGAGGCCCTGACCGTTCATTTTCGGGTGAGCGACACGGGCATTGGCGTGCCCGCGGCCAAGCAGGAAGCCATATTTGCCAGCTTCTCGCAGGCCTACGCCGATACTACCCGCAATTTTGGGGGCACCGGGCTGGGCCTTACCATCTGCAGCAACCTGGTGGAGCAGCTGGGGGGCAACCTGGTGCTGTGCAGCGTGCCGGGTGAAGGCAGTACGTTCAGCTTCACGCTATCTTTCCCCAAAGCCGCTACCGATGTGGGCGCAAGGGAGCCGTCGGCGGCCCTGGTCAGCGCGGAGCAGGTACGGGGCTGGCGGGTGCTGCTGGTAGAAGACCACGACGTGAACCGGCTGTTGGCCCAACTGGTGCTGGAGCAATATGGCGTGCAGGTAGATGCGGCCGTCAGCGGGGCGGCGGCTCTCACGCTGTTTGAGCAGCGGCACTACCAGTGCATTCTGATGGATATTCAGATGCCCGACATGAGCGGCCTCGATGTGACGGCCGCCATGCGTCGGCACCCGGAGGTGGCCCGGGCCCGCACGCCCATCATTGCCTTCACGGCCAACGCCTTCCGGGCTGATACCGAAAAATACCTGGCGGCTGGCATGGACGACTGCGTAGCCAAGCCCTTCGACGAGGCAGAGCTGCTGCGCAAGATGCTGGCCCTGCACCAGAAAGCAACCAGCCCCAGTCTTTTCGATTTGGAGCAGCTGCGGCAGATGGCCCACGGCAGCCCTACCTTTGTGGCCCGGATTCTGGATGCCTTCCTGCAACAAACGCCCGCGGTGCTTACCCAGCTGCAGGCCGCCGCCGCCCAGTCCGATTGGTTCGTCGTGAGCCGCTGCACGCATAAGCTCAAGCCTTCCCTGAAGCTGCTGCAAAGCGCCGCTCTGCTTAATACTATTGCGGTGGTGGAAGATGCCGCAGCGGCGCCCGAGCAACGGTTTACGGCCGTACAGGAGCTTTCTTCCCAGCTGCCTACTCTATTGGGACAAGTACAGGCCCACGTGCACACAACTGCCGCTTCGCCTAAATAACTTTTAGCAGGTCACCTTAGCAGAGTGGCTCGCCCGACGCCGCGTGCAGGCGCTCGGCCACGCGCTGCAGGGCCTGCAGGAACCGCTCGTACGTGAAAGGCTTCACCAAGTAGTCGGCTACGCGGAGCTCAAAGGCTTCCCAAGCGAAGTTCTCGTGGGCCGTCGTCAGGATAACCTGGGGCGGGGCGGGCAGCAGGCGCAGCATATCCAGCCCACTTAGCTCGGGCATCTCCACGTCCAGGAATAAAATATCTACCCGCGGCCCGGCACTAAAAAAGTCCAGCCCCTGCATACTGCCCGTGAGCGTAGCCACAAGCTGCAACGACCCATCCAGCTGGATATAATGCGCCAGTGTCAGGCAATTGATTTCATCATCATCCAGAATAGCACAGGTTAGCCCTTGCACAGATGGAACCAAGCCGGATAAATCAGCAGCACTCATAGAAAACTAACAGAAAAGCAAATGAATCGTGCCACTGGCTCCCTCCTACGAGGCCGCGCCGGGACCAGCGTAGGCAAGCAAAGTACACATTGAACGACAGGAATGAAATTCCTGACAGGTCAGGATACGTTTTCTACCGGCCGTACTCTACCGCCAACTCTTCCCCAGCAATTACCCAAGCAGGCCTTCTGCCAGCTGCCGGTCGTTGCTCAGGCGGGGCACTTTGTTTTGGCCGCCCAGCTTGCCCTGGCTTTTCATGTAGCGCTGAAATGCGCCGGCCGGCAGCGGCGTGAGCAGCAGGGGGGCGAGAATGTTACCAGAAAGCAGGTCGTCGTAGTACACGTTGCGCTGGCGCAGGCCAGCATCCAGGGCTTCGGCAAACCCGGCGAGGTTGTGGGGTGGGCGAGCAAACTCAATCAGCCACTCGTGGCGGGAAGGCACGGCGGGGTCGTCGCTCACGCGGGGTGCCACCGTAAACTCCACAACTTCGGCCTCGGGATATTGGCCCATGGCCTCGCGCAGGGTTTGCTCTACTTCCTCGCCAATGACATGCTCCCCGAAAGCTGACAGAAAGTGCTTGATGCGCCCCGTCACGACCACCCGAAACGGGTATTTCTGGGTGAAGCGCACGGTGTCGCCGAGGGAGTAGCCCCAGAGGCCGGCGTTGCTGCTGAGCACCACCGCATATTGCTGGTCCAGCTCTACCTCTGCAATGGTCAGGCGCGGCGGGTTGGGCTCGAAAAACCGCTCGGCAGGAATGAACTCGTAGAAAATACCGGCATCCAGCAATAGCAGCAGGCCGGGGTTGCCGGGCTCATCCTGAAATGCCAGAAAGCCCTCCGACGCCGGGAACAACTCAATGCTGTCTACCGGCCGGCCAATGGTTTCAAACAGCTTTTTGCGGTAGGGCTCGAAGTTGACGCCCCCGTACACAAACAAGTCAAACTGCGGAAACACTTCCCCCACCGGCCGGCCCGTGCGCTGCACGATCCGGTCGAAGTACATCTGCACCCAGGGCGGAATCCCTGAGATGAGCGTCATGGGCTGGCCCAGGGTTTCGTCTACTATCCGTTCCAGCTTGGTTTCCCAGTCTTCGATGATGTTGGTCTGGTAGCTGGGCAGCTGGTTGCGGCGCAGGTAGGCCGGCACGTGGTGGTTGGCAATGCCCGAGAGCCGGCCCGTGTGAATACCGCCCACGGCTTCCAGTTCCGGGGAGCCCGACAGGAAGATCAGCTTGCCATCCAGAAAGCGGCTTTTGCCGGTGCGGTGCACGTAGTGCAGCAGCGCGTCGCGGGCTCCGTCGATGTGGTTAGGAATGCTGTCCTTGGTAATGGGAATGTACTTGGCCCCGGAGGTGGTGCCGCTGGTTTTGGCCAGGTACAGCGGCTTGCCCGGCCAGAGCACGTTGGCCTCGCCGGTCTTCAGGCGCTCAAAATAGGGTTTCAGGCCTTCGTAGTCGCGCACGGGCACGCGGGCGGCCAGATCCTGGGCCGTGCGGGCGGCGCCAAGGTCATGGTCGCGGCCGAAGCTGGTGCGGGCGCCTTGGCGCAGCAGTTCCTGGAGTACCCGCTGCTGGGTGCCCACGGGGTCCTGCTGCCAGCGGGCATACTGGCGGGCAACGTACGCGGCCAGCGGCCGGCTCAGAACGGATTTGATACCCATGCGGGGAAGTGAGTGAATGGGAAATGAGTAAATGAATGAAAATCCACCCATCAGCTCAGCGCTACCAGTTTCGGTCAAAAATAGGACTTCGTGCTTTGAAAAAGCTTAATGACTTATCTTTTCAGGGTCGGAGGACGTACGTCACTCAACTATTCACCCACACATTTACTCCCATGATCAACCAACGTGGCAAGGCCGTCTGGAACGGCGACATCAAAGGCAGCGGCGAAATTTCCACCCAAAGCGGCACCGTGCAGGCGCCCTACTCGGTGGGCGCGCGGTTTGAAGGTCAGAAAGGCACCAATCCCGAAGAACTGATTGGGGCGGCCCACGCCGGCTGCTATACCATGTTCTTGACCAGCATCCTGACCAAAGACGGCAAGCAGGTGCAGCAGATCCGCACTGAGTCGAAGGTGACGCTGGATACCTCGGGCGACGTACCGAAAATCGTGAAGATTTCCCTGACGACGGAAGGTGAAGTAGCGGGCCTCTCGCAGGAAGAGTTTCAGCAGTACGCCGAGAAGGCCAAGGAAAACTGCCCCATTTCGCAGGTACTGAAAGCCGTACCGGAAATGGAGCTAGCGTCGGCCACGTTGAAATAAGGAGGAAGTCAGTTGTTGCCCTTTTGCCATACCGCGCCAAGCTGAGGCGGCCTTGCTTACTTTGCCAACCGCAGCCTGTGAGTTGCCTTAGCTTGGCACTCGGCGGTGCACAACCAACAACTGCTTACTTTTGCGGCTTCTCTTTTCCTCAAGCTACGTATGCCTCCAGCCTCTACCCGTTTTCGACTTCAGCCCGCCAACACACAGCGCATTCCTTTCTGGGGGCAGCTCTTCATTGGGCTCATCTGGCTGGGCTACGTGCTGGCCCTGATTTTCTCGGGCGAGGGCAGCAGCGACTTTCACTTCCTGCACTACGTATTTCTGGTGTTTAGTCTGGTGTATCTGGGCTACGTGCTGGTGCACAACGCGCCCATTTTTGGCACGCAGAGCTACCTGGAATTCACCCCAGCTTACATCGTGCATAAGAATGGCCTTTTCCGGCCCAAGCAGGCCTTTGCGGCCGAAACCATTGCCGCCATTGAGCTGCTGCCCCGCCAGCTACGCCTCAAGCTGAAAGACGGCACCAGCTTCCCCTTAAGCCTGCGCGAGATACGCGGCGCCAAGCGCAAGCGTCTGGTTATCGACAAAGCCCGCACGTTTGCGGCCCAGCACCAGATTCCCGTGCGGGAAGCGTAGCTCCCTGTTAACGTATGTAAAAAAGAAGGCCGCCCAGGTAACAGGCGGCCTTTACTTTATGTGCTTGAATAAGGAGCAAGCTATTTCGTAAACTTCTTGCGCAGCTCCTGCACCTGGCTCCGAAACTGCTTATCGGAGTCAATCAAGTCCGAAACAGTCTGCACGGAGTGGATGACGGTGCTATGGTCGCGGCCGCCGAAGTGGTAGCCAATGCTTTTGAGGGAGTGGTTGGTGTGTTCCTTGGCAAAGTACATAGCCACCTGCCGGGCCGTTACCACCTCTTTCTTGCGGGTTTTGGCCTTCAGCAAATCCACCGAAATACTGAAGAACTCCGCCACGGTTTTCTGAATAAAGTCCAGGTTTACCTCCGCCTCTACATCCTCAATGATGTGACGTAGGGCCTGCTTGGCCATTTCCAGGTCGATTTCGCGGCGGTTCAGGGAGCTTTGTGCAATGAGCGAAATCAGCACGCCTTCCAGCTCCCGCACGTTGGTATCCACGGAGTAGGCCAGGTACTCCACCACCTGCGGCGGGATGTCAATGCCATCCTGCTGCATCTTGTTCTGGATGATGGCCATGCGCGTCTCAAAGTCGGGGCTTTGTAGGTCGGCCGTGAGGCCCCACTTAAAGCGCGACAGGAGCCGGTCCTCCAGACCCACCAGGTCGCGGGGCGGCCGGTCCGAGGTCATCACAATCTGCTTCCCAGCTTGGTGCAGGTGGTTGAAGATGTGAAAGAACATTTCCTGCGTCTTGTCCTTGCCCGAGAGGAACTGCACGTCGTCCAGAATCAGGATATCAACCAACAGGTAAAAGTTGGCAAAGTCCTGCACGGCATTGGCGCGCAGGCTCTCGATAAACTGGTTCGTAAACTTCTCCGCCGACACGTACAGCACGAACTTGTCGGTGTTCGAGGCCTTGATGTGGTTGCCGATGGCCTGCACCAAGTGGGTTTTGCCCAGGCCCACGCCCCCGTAAATCATCAGGGGGTTGAAGCTGGTAGTACCCGGCTTGTTGGCCACGGCCAGACCAGCCGAACGCGCCAAACGGTTGCAGTCCCCCTCAATGTAATTCTCGAAGGAATACGAGTTATTGAGCTGTGACTGCAGGTAGTTGCGGTCGATGACCTTAGACGCCTCGAAGGGGTTGCGCAGCTGGGCCGGTGCCACCGGTGCCGCCGCGGCAGCGGCCACGTTGCGGGCCGAAGCCGTAAGGGCACCGGCCGCCAGAGAGGCTGCTGGGGTAGATGCCGCCGACGGCGCCGCCATTTTCCGCGCCGTGGGGATATTCACGGTGCGGGGCTTGTTCTGGCTATTGCCTTGGTCTACCACAATGGAGTACTCCAGCCGCCCTTCCGGGCCCAGCTCCTGGTAGATGCCGCGCTTAAGCTCCTCCACGTAATGCTCTTCCAGCCATTCGTAGAAAAACTGGCTGGGCACCTGAATGACCAGCACATTATCGTGCAGGGCTACCGGCACAATGGGTTCAAACCACGTGCGGAAGCTCTGCTCCCCAATGCTGCTCCTGATGACGCGAAGACAGTTGGCCCATACGATACGGCAATCCTTCAACATCAATGAAAATCAGGCAAATGCGTGGTTGCGAGGGCAAAAAGGGAGAGGCAGAGCAAAGCTCACGAATGAGCCTTTTTTTTAGAGGGAGACAAAAATGTGGAAAAGTCCGGAGACAAAAAAACCCATTTCTGCTTGCGAATGTCAGGCTGTATGCACGGGTAGCACCGCCGCCTGCGCTACGCCCGGCCGGCGCGTGCCCCGCTCGAACACATAATCGATACGGCCCAGGTTGATGCCCGACCACCCTACCTGGTTTATCAGGGTCTGGTGCCCGTTGGGGCCCTTTACCACGTCCGGCTTTTCCAGGAACGTGTGTGTGTGCCCACCTAGTATCAGGTCGATGCCGGGGGCGCCGGCCGCCAATTTAAAATCGTCGATTTTCTCGTCTTCGTATTTATAGCCCAAGTGCGAGAGGCAAATTACCATGTCGCACTTCTCAGCCCCGCGCAGCTTGGCTACCATGTCGCGGGCCGTAGCAATGGGGTCGAGGTACTTGGTAGCGCCATAGTTGCGGTCGGCCACCAGGCCGGCCAGCTTGATGCCTACCCCAAATACCCCAATGCGGTGCCCGGCTTTCTCAAATACTTTATATGGCTGAAAGCGGCCGGCCAGCAGGGTTTCCGAGAAGTCGTAGTTGGCCGACAGAAACGGAAACGCGGCGTTGGGCAGCTGCTTCTGCAAGCCTTCCAGCCCGTTGTCGAAGTCGTGGTTGCCGAGGGTGCTGGCGTCGTAGCGCATCTGCGACATGAGCTTATACTCCAGCTCACCCCCAAAGAAGTTGAAGTAGGGCGTGCCCTGCCAGATGTCGCCGGAGTCGAGCAACAGCACGTGGGGCTCCTGCCGGCGCACCTGCTCGATGAGGGCAGCGCGGCGGGCCATGCCGCCCATGCCCGCCCACTGGGCGGCGTTATCGGGAAATGGCTCAATGCGGGAGTGCATGTCGTTGGTATGCAGAATCACCAGCTTCGCGGCATCGGCCGCGGCAGCGGGTAGGCTCAAACCCAACAACCCCAAACTGGCCGCACCCAGCGTGCTATGTTTCAGAAATTCGCGACGGTCCATCTGGTTTAATGTGGAGAATGTGGGGAATGTGCTGCGCTTCGCTAATGTGAAAAATATGAGGAATGTGAGGAATATGGGATGGAGAAGCATTTCTAATTAGCACATCAGCACATTCCCCACATTTTCCACATTCCCCACATTAGCGAAGCGCTGCACCTTAGAGTTTCACTCGGCCTTCTACTTTGGCTTCTACTGGCTTGCCGGCTTTGGTAAGCTCTTGGATGTGCTCACTGATAGCGGTACGCAGCAGTACGCCGGTTTTGCGTGGGGGCAGGGCCCGGAAAAACGTCATCTGGTCGCCGCCGCCGGCCAGATAGTCGCTGATGGCAATGGTGTAGGTGCGGCTGGCATCAAAAGGCTTCCCGCCGATGAGGATGTTGGTGGCTTTGCCCTCGGCCGTGGCCGTGTACACCGCCCCCGACAAGGCCATTTTCACCCGGGCAGCGTAGTCGAACATCTGCTGGACCACGGCGCCGGGGGCGTCCAGCACCACCAGCTCGTTTTCAAACGGCATCAACTCAAATACCGAGCCCACCGTGACCGGACCAGCCGGCAAGGGTGCCCGCAGGCCCCCGTTGCTCATCACGCCCAGGTCGATGGGCTGCCCCAGTTCCCGCGAGGCCCGGGTGCGTTGTAGGTCCGACACGAAGTTGGCCAGCGGCGACTCGCCGGGGTTTTTCGTAATAGCAGCCGGCGCATTGCCCAGCACGGCGCTCATGGTTTCCTCTACCTTTTGATGATAAGGCGCAATGGTGGCTTCGGCCTTGGGGTCGGCGGAAAGCTGCTTGCTCACGGGCTGGGCCGTGACGGGTGCTAGCTGGGCTGTGGCCTGATAGAAAGGGCGCTGGCAGCCGGCAGTCAGGCTGATACAGGCCAGCGCTGCCCCAAATAAAAAGCCAGAAAAGCTAGAATTCATGCGAGATACACGTTGTAAAGAGGGCAAAGATACACAGCCGCGCGTACCCAAGCAGCCAAGAGGTTTATGATTCACCACCAGGGAAGCTTCCTTTTCCAGGAATAGCCAGGCCCTTGGCGTAAGCCCAAAACGCTGCATAAGCCTGCGCCGATATCTAGGCCAATCCGGTATCTTTAGCCCGTTTTCCACCCGCTTTTGCTATGTCCGACACGCCGCGCCCAGGGTCTGTTTCCTTTGCCGAGTTTGCCCCGCTCACCACCGAGCAGTGGCAGCAGCGCCTCACCCGCGACCTGAAAGGCGCCGACCTGGCCGATCTGCGCTGGCACACCCCCGAGGGGTTGGTGCTGGAGCCCTTTTACCACCGCGAGGCCCTGGCCTCCCTTGGCACGGTGCCTGCTCCGCAGGTCCCCGCCCTGCCCGGCCGCTGGCGCAACGTGCCTACCCTGGTCGTACCCGCCCACGACAACGGCCACGCCGCCATCGACCATGCCGCCCAGGCCCTGCAGCGCGGGGCCGATGGTATCCACTTCGATATCACCGCCCCGGCTTTGTTTGATGTGGGCTATCTGGCGGCTACCCTACCCACTTCTTCCGCTTACCTGGCCTACACCGTGTGCCAGCAGCCCGACGAGTTTCTGCAGCGCCTGCTGGAAGCAGTACCACCCCACACCCTGCGCGGCTTTCTGCGCTACGCGCCCGGCCAAGGCAGCTCGCCCGACGACTATGCCCTGCAGGTGGAGGCCCAGCGCCGCTGCCTGGAGCTGGCCCGCACCTGCCCCGATTTTTTGCCTTTAGGCATCAACGGCAACTTTTTTGGCAACCGGGGTGCCACGGCCGTGCAGGAAGTGGCCTACATCCTGAACACCGCTGTAGCCTTCCTCGACAACCTGCCCACCCCCGAGGGTGGTATCGACGCCACGACGGTGGCGGCCGCCCTGCACGTGCACGTGAGCGTGGGCACCAGCTACTTCCTGCAGATAGCCAAGCTGCGCGCTTTGCGCCGGTTGTGGGCTACGCTGCTGCACGCCTTTGGCGTACCGACCGAAGTAGCTGGCCACCTGCACATTCACGCTACTACCTCCTCGTGGGTGCAAACCACCCTGGACCCGCACACCAACCTGCTGCGCGTGACCACAGAGGCCATGAGTGCCGTGCTGGGCGGGGCCGATTCGGTGTCCGTCACGCCCTTCGACAGCCTCTACGCCGAGCCCAATGAGTTTTCGAGCCGCATAGCGCGCAACGTGCCCATCATTTTGCGCGAAGAAGCCTACCTCGACCGGGTAGCCGACCCCGCCGCCGGCTCCTATTTCCTCGAAACCCTCACCGACCAGCTGGCCCAGGAGGCCTGGGCACTGTTCCAGGAAATGGAAGCCGCGGGGGGCATTTTGTCGGGCCGGGGCCGGATGATGGAGGCTATCCGCCAGAAGACCATGGAGCAGTTCCAGCGCATTGCCAGCGGCGAGCAGGTAATAGTGGGCACCAACCGCTTCCAGAACGCCCAGGAGCAGTTCAGCTTCGATGCCAAGAAACTGCTGCGCAGCCGCTCCTTTGATAGCACGCGGGCCGCCTATCCTTCGGAAGTACTGCGCCTGGCCACGGCCATGCACTTTGTGCGCAAGGAGCAGAAAAAGAAAAAGGCCGCCGTGGTGCTGCTCGGCACCGACACTATTCAGCTGATCTACGACTCCTTCGTGCGGCTGCTGCCCCCGGCCGAGCGCCCCGCGCTGGCCGAGGCCCCGCCGACGGGCGCTTTGTCCATCCTGTTTTCTTCGGCCGAGGAAGCCACGCTCATGTCGGCTACCAACGAGCAGTTCCGGCGCTTCTCGGAGTTTATTCTGCAGGAGCCCCAGGACGACCCCGAGGAAATGCTGGCCGACCACGACGCGCCTGTCCTGCTCTCCGCCGACCTGGCCACCATGCGCGAGGCGTTGCGCGTGTTCGGCTTCCAGGAGTTCACCCTCCACGGCCACACCACCGACGACGTGCTGGCCCGTTTGCAGGGACGGTAAAAACCACCTGTCATCCTGAACGCAGTGAAGGACCTTCTGACGTTGGCTGGCAACCGGCCAACATCTGTCGTTCTTCGGAGATAAGGTTCTTCGTTCTCGCTTGATGCGCGACATGCTCAGGATGACAAACGATTAGACAGCCTGTACCCGTTACGCCCCGCCCCCTACCCCATGAAACCCGACTTCTCCACCATAGCCTACGATGCCGCGCCGCTGGCGGCTCCGCTGGCCCAGCCCGCTACCTCCTCCACCCCCGAGGGCATCGAGCTGAAAGCGTATTACACCGCCGAAGACATAGCCACGCTCGACCACCTGGGGTTTGGGGCGGGGCAGGCGCCCTTTCTGCGCGGGCCTTACTCCTCCATGTATGTGCAGAACCCCTGGACGGTGCGCCAGTACGCGGGCTTTAGCACGGCCGAGGCCAGCAACGCGTTCTACCGCCGCAACCTCGCGGGCGGGCAGAAGGGCCTGAGTGTGGCCTTCGACCTGGCCACGCACCGGGGCTACGACTCCGACCACCCGCGCGTGCAGGGCGACGTGGGCAAGGCCGGCGTGGCCATCGACTCGGTGGAGGACATGAAGATCTTGTTCGACCAGATTCCGCTGGACCAGATGTCGGTGTCGATGACCATGAACGGGGCGGTGCTGCCCATTATGGCCTTCTACATTGTGGCGGCCGAGGAGCAGGGCGTGAGCCCCGAAAAGCTGGCGGGCACCATTCAGAATGACATTCTGAAGGAGTTCATGGTGCGCAACACCTACATCTATCCGCCCGCGCCCAGCATGCGCATCATTGCCGATATCTTCAGCTACACGGCGCGGCTGATGCCCAAGTTCAACTCCATCAGCATCTCGGGCTACCACATGCAGGAAGCCGGGGCCACCGCCGACCTGGAGCTGGCCTATACCCTGGCCGACGGTGTGGAGTACGTGCGTGCCGGCCTCGCAGCGGGCATGACCATCGACCAGTTTGCGCCCCGCCTGTCGTTTTTCTGGGCCATTGGCATGAACCACTTCATGGAAATTGCCAAGATGCGCGCCGGCCGTTTGCTTTGGGCCAAGCTCATGAAAGGCCTCGGGGCCGAGAACCCCAAGAGCTTGGCCTTGCGCACCCACTGCCAGACCTCGGGCTACTCCCTCACCGAGCAGGACCCCTTCAACAACGTCACGCGCACTTGCGTGGAGGCCCTGGCCGCGGCCCTGGGTGGCACCCAGAGCCTGCACACCAACGCCCTCGACGAGGCCATTGCCCTGCCCACCGACTTCTCGGCCCGCATTGCCCGCAACACCCAGCTCTACCTCCAGCACGAAACCGACATTACCCGCGTGGTAGACCCCTGGGGCGGCTCCTACTACGTGGAGCGCCTCACCCACGAGCTGGCCGACAAAGCCTGGGCCCTCATCCAGGAAGTGGAAGAGCTGGGCGGCATGGCCAAGGCCATTGAAACCGGCCTGCCCAAGCTGCGCATCGAGGAGGCTGCCGCCCGCAAGCAAGCCCGCATCGACTCGGGCAAGGAGGTGATTGTGGGCGTAAACCGCTACCGCCTCACCGAGGAGGAGCAGGCCCGCGAAGCCCAAATCGAAATCCTCGACATCGACAACGCCGCCGTGCGCGAGTCGCAGATTGCCCGCCTCAATAAGTTGAAAGCCGAGCGCGACAACGCCGCCGTGCAGCAAGCCCTACAGGCCCTGACCGACGCGGCCAGAGAGGTTTCGGGTTCTGAGTCTGGGGTTTCGGGTACGGACGTTCAGCTCGAAACTAGCAACCAGAAATCCGAAACCCGAAACCTCCTGGCGTTGGCCGTGCAGGCTGCCCGCCTGCGCGCGACGCTGGGCGAAATCTCCGATGCCCTGGAGGCCGTGTATGGCCGCCACCAGGCCACCATCCGCACTGTGTCGGGCGTGTACTCCCAGGAAATGGACTACGACCAGGAATTTGCCAAGGCCCGCCAGCTGGCCGATGCGTTCAGCCAGAAAGAAGGCCGCCGCCCCCGCATGATGGTGGCCAAAATGGGCCAGGACGGCCACGACCGGGGCGCGAAAGTCATTGCCACTTCCTTCGCCGACGTGGGCTTCGACGTGGACATTGCCCCCCTGTTCCAGACGCCCGAGGAAGTAGCCCGCCAGGCCGCCGAAAACGACGTGCACGTGGTGGGGGTATCCTCGCTGGCTGCCGGCCACAAAACCCTGGTGCCCCAGCTCATCGAAGAGCTGGCTAAATTGGACCGGGCCGATATCCTCGTCATTGCCGGGGGCGTAATCCCGGCCCAGGACTACCAGTTCCTCTACGACGCCGGCGTGACCGGCATCTACGGCCCCGGCACCGTCATTGCCGTAGCCGCCCAGGAGATTCTGCGGAAGCTGGGGGAGTAGCAAGCCATCAACAGCAAGCATAAGAAGATGTCGTTGTTCTTAGAAGTAGATCGGCTGAAGGCAGAGTTGGATGTGTTGCGTCCGCTTTCGCCTGAGCAGGAAGCGCGTGTTCTGCAAAAGTTTCGGCTGGAGTGGAATTACAATTCCAACGCCATTGAAGGTAACTCCCTGACGCTGGGGGAGACCCGCTCCCTGCTGCTGCACGGCCTCACTGCATCGGGCAAACCCATGCGTGACCATCTCGACATCAAAGGTCACAACGAGGCCGTGCTGGCGCTGGAAGAATTCGTGCGGAGCGAGTATCCCCTAACCGAGCAGTTCATCCGCGAGATGCATCAGGTGCTGCTGGGGGAAGCCTACCGGGTGAGTGCTCAAACGGCCGACGGCCAGCCCACCAGCAAACTCATTCAGCCCGGCCAGTACAAAACCAGCCCCAACAACGTGCTGACCAAGACGGGTGAAATGTTCTACTTCGCTACGGTGGAAGAAACCCAGGCGAAGATGACCGACCTCGTAACCTGGTACCGCGAGGAAGAAGCCACGCCTACGCTGCATCCCGTAGCCCTGGCCGCTGAGTTTCACTACCGCTTCGTCCGTATTCATCCCTTCGACGACGGCAACGGCCGCATGTCGCGCCTGCTGATGAACCTGATTCTGTTGCGCCACGGCTACCCCATGACGGTCATCAAAAACGATGACCGCAACCGCTACTTAGCTGCCCTCTCCGCCGCCGATGCCGACGAACCTGAGCCCTTTCTGCGCTTCATTATCGAAAACGTAGAGGCCAGTCTACGGCTGATGATTCGCGCCGCCAAAGGCGAATCCATTGACGAGCCGGATGACTTGGACAAGAAGTTGGCGCTACTGAAGAAGCAGGTACTGAGCCGGAGCGAGTTTGACGAAATTACATGGAATGTAAAAACGCAAGCAAAATTATTCGATGATTATATCCGCTTCTGGCTTACAGACTTTGTAGCAGAAATGACTCGGTTTAATGATTTATTTCAAAAATCTGAATTGAGCTTTCATGCAAGGTTTGATAACACAGTTAATGTTGCTCAATCACCGCCTGCCGCAATAGACACCAATACTGCTCTTAAGGCAGCTGATGCCCGGTTTAATAGTCTAGACCCACTGGATTTAATGAGTCAGGCTATGCTTTTATTTCGCTGGGAAACTTTTAGAGGCTTAGCAGAAACTTTTGACCAAACTGTTAATCTCTGTTTCGTATTCACAGAACGACGCTTCAACCTATTATTTGCTGTTTATGAAAGCCAACATGGCGGCCAATCACAATCAGTCATTGAAGCTGACTATAAAACCAGTTACGACCTCGTCCGAATTCACGAAATCAACCATCAACTCGCCACCAAAGTCTATGAATTCATTGCCTCTAAAGTGACCGAAGCCGACTCCGCCCCTAGTTAAATCTCCCTCCCGGCCCGCCCTCCCAGCGGGCCGCTGCGGCTACTCGAAGCACTCGGCCAAAGCAAGGGCGTGAGCCTTACCTTTGAGTGCGTGAGCCGCCGTTAGGTACCTCCGCCACCCAAACGCTCATTGCCCCTTTGCATGCGCATCGACGACATCGACCAGGAAGACGCGGATATTGACTACTTCGCCACCGATGCGGCGGGGCACGTGCTGCACGTGGCTTCGGGCGGGGGCGTGTTGCCCGAGTCGGTAGCCGCTTCCCAGGAAGACTTGCTACTGCTGCATCAGTATTTTCTCACCCTGCCCGAACGCGGGGAAGCCAAAGCCGTGGAGCCTGGGTTGCAGGGCAACGGACCAGTGCGCTACGCCCGGCGCGGGCTGTTCTCCTTCAACAAAGTGCGCCTGCACGAGCGAGACGATGCGCAGTATTACATAGTAGCCCGGCCCACCCGGCCCCTCACCGTGGCCGAGCTGCCGCCGCCGCTGGCGGAGCTGCTGCTCCGCACCCGCCTGCCCAGCAACGTAGGCAGCCTTGCTATGCTCGATATAACGGCTATTTCCTGACTTTGCTCCCGGCATGCTCCCTAGTGGGCCGACGTTGTCTCCGGGGCTTTATCTTCGAAGCGGAGAGTAGCACAGCCTTGAGGGTACGCGGGCATGGGCAGAAGGGCGGTTCTTTTGACGTCGGAAAACAGTCCGAACGGTGCTGGTTCGGCACGGAGCCGCCGCCTACATTCGCGTATGCAGACACAACTACTGGCCGAACCTGCCGCCCCGGCGTTGAGCACCAAGCCGCACTACGCTATTCTGGACGGGCTGCGGGGCGTGGCGGCCCTCACGGTGGTGGCCTTTCACCTGTTTGAGGCCCACGCCACCAGCCACCTCGACCAGCGCATCAACCACGGCTACCTGGCCGTGGATTTCTTTTTCCTGCTTTCGGGCTTCGTCATCGGCTACGCCTACGACGACCGGTGGGAGCACATGACGCTCCGGGAGTTCGTGAAAATCCGGCTGATTCGGTTGCAGCCGCTGGTGGTGCTGGGCATGGTGGTGGGGGCCGCGCTGTACTACTTCCAGGATTCGCCGCTGTGGCCCGGCATCAGTACGGTGCCCGGCTGGCTCGTGCTGGTGGTGATGCTCATTGGCTGCACGCTGCTGCCCGTGCCGCTGTCGATGGATATCCGGGGTTGGCACGAGATGCACCCGCTCAACGGGCCGGGCTGGTCGCTGTTCTACGAGTACGTGGCTAATCTGCTGTACGCCCTGGGCGCGCGCAAGCTTTCCAACGCGGCCCTGGCCGTGCTGGTCGCTCTCACGGGGGCCGCCCTTATCCACTTCGCCGTTACGAGTGCTACCGGCGACGTTATCGGGGGCTGGTCCCTGGATGCCGAGCAGCTGCGCGTGGGCTTCACGCGCATGCTGTTTCCGTTTTTTGGCGGGCTGCTGCTGTGCCGCGTAGCGCGCCTGGGCCGGGTCCGGAATGCCTTCGGGTGGTGCAGCCTCCTGCTCTTGCTGGTGCTGGCTTTCCCGCGCGTGGGTGGCCCCGACCACCTCTGGCAAAATGGCCTCTACGACTCACTTAGCATCATCCTGGTGTTCCCACTGATTGTGTGGCTGGGCGCCAGTGGGCAGGTTACAGGCCAAATATCGGCCCGCGTGTGCAAGTTCTTCGGCGACATTTCCTACCCGCTCTACATCACCCACTACCCCTTCATCTACACCTACACCGGCTGGGTGAGCACGCACAAGCCCAGCTGGCAGCAGGCTCTGCCCGTGGCTTTGCTCACTTTTGTAGCGGCCGTAGCCCTGGCCTACGCCGCCCTCAAACTCTACGACGAGCCGGTGCGGCGCTGGCTGCGCGGGCGGTTTCTGGCTGCCCGCTAAGGCTATGAGCGTGTTAGAAAATTGTCATGCTGAGCTTATTGAAGCATCTCTATTGCTTCGTCTGAATACCAGTGCAACGAAGCGGTAGAGATGCTTCGACAAGCTCAGCATGACAATTCCTAAACTGAGGTTTCGAAGGGATACCGGACGGCTTGGGCATGGCTAGCTTACCCCAGCAGGTTGTTCAGCTGAGCATATTGCAGCAGCAGAATGGTTTTGGCGTCTTTGATGGCGCCGGTCTGCACCATCTGCAGGGCTTCGGTGAAGGGCAGTTCCAGCACTTCTATGCTTTCCTGCTCGTGCTCCACCCCGCCTCCGGCGTGTACCCGCAGCTCCTCGGCGTACTCGGCCACGAAGAAGTAAAGGATTTCCGTGACCGAGCCTGGCGACATGTAGGCCTCCAGCACTTTGGTGACGTTACGCACCCGGTAGCCGGTTTCCTCTTCGGTTTCGCGCCGGATGCAGTCTTCCGGGTTGTCCTGGTCGAGCAAACCGGCGCAGGCTTCAATCAGCATGCCGGAGGCATTGCCATTGAGGTAGGTGGGCATCCGAAACTGCCGGGTCAGCACCACCGCTTGCTTTTCGCGACTATAGAGCAAAATCACGGCACCGTTGCCCCGGTCGTAGGCCTCCCGGCTTTGGGTGCTCCACTCCCCGTTGGGCTGCCGGATGTCGAAGGTGATTTTGCGGAGGGTATACCAGTTGTCAGACAGGACTTCCGTTTGCTTGATGTGAACCTCGGGGTTGGAAAGCATAGCCAGGAGTTAAGGCTCAAAGGTAGATGGCTGCTCATCCGAAGCAAGCAGCCAACGCCTCACACAATCATGTACCCGGCCGCGCGAGCACGCCGGGGCGCCGGGGCAGAAAAAAGCCAGCCGATACGCCTGGCAGAGGCGGGCCGGTTTGAAACGTAACGAACCTACTCCTTATCTGGCGGAAGCGTTGCGGTGGCGCAACGAATCGAGGCTCCACGGGCCGGAGCCCTGAAAGAAGATATAGAGAAACACAAAGCAGAAGAGTACCGCTGCCTCCCCTTGGTTGAGCAAGGGCAAGGCGCCCTGCGACGCGTGGGCCTTGAAGTAAGCCACGGCCATCTGCCCGCTGGCCAAGAAGGCGGCAGCCCGGGTAAACAAGCCAAAAGCCACCAGCACCCCACCCACTAGCTCCACGATGCCAGCCACGCCCATAAGCGAGGCCAGTTCTACGGGCGGCTGGTCGCCGGGGAAGCCCAGCAGCTTCTGGCTGCCGTGGAAGGCGAAGAGCAAGCCTACCACAATGCGGAGCAGGGCATAGATGTAGGGAGCGTAGCGGCTGAGGGTACTCATAGCAGAAGACGGTTGATGGATAAGGTAAGACCAAGGCTGGGCTGTCACCGACGCCCGGCTATTCTTAACGCGGCCGTTAGCACCGGGGTTGGGAATCGGCCGCCCGGCTTTGGCACGTGGCTCAGGCTGAGAAAAGTGGCTATCCGAAAAGCTTCAGGCAACGGATACCAGCAGTAGGCTGGTCATGGAAGGCAACAAGCAGAAGTAGCTACCAGGGCTATTTCTCTAGCTTGCCTACACTATGAAATTTCTTCTTCCCCTGTTGCTGGCAGGTCTCGCCGCGTCTCCCAACCACTTTTCAGCTGATGCTCCCTCAGCCAAGCCCCGGGCGCGCGACCTGGGCATCCCCTTTGAAGGTAAGCCAGGAGCCAACAACGCCATTACGGATGTACCAGGCGTGCAGGTAGGCTACAAAACGCTTATTCGCGGCAAAGGCACCCTGAAGTCGGGTAAAGGCCCGGTGCGAACGGGTGTGACAGTGATTATGCCCAAAGGCCGCACCAACACGCCCGTGCCAGCTGCTTGGTTTAGCTTGAACGGGGACGGTGAAATGACGGGTTTGCCCTACGTGGAGGACTACGGCACCCTGGCGGGCCCCATTGGCATTACCAACACCAACAGCGTGGGCGTGGTACGCGACGCTATTGGGGCCTGGAGCATCAAGCAGTTTGCAACCAACGGACCCTTCGATTTTTCCTTTGGCTTGCCCGTAGTGGCCGAAACGTTTGATGGCATGCTCAATGACATAAACGGCCTGCACGTGACCAAACAGGATGTGTGGGATGCCATAGACGATGCCAAGACGGGGCCAGTGGCCGAAGGCAACGTGGGGGGCGGAACAGGCATGGGGCTGTTTCTCTTCAAGGGCGGCAACGGCACAGCTTCGCGCCAGGTTACCGTCGACACGGCCCACTACGTGGTGGGGGCATTTGTCCAGGCAAACTTCGGCGGCCGCCAAGATCTGCAGGTGGCCGGAGTGCCCGTAGGTCGGGAAATCAAGGACCTGATGCCCATCATCACCACTAAACCAAAGGATGGGTCTATTATCGTGGTGGTGGCCACCAATGCGCCCCTGCTACCCTCCCAGCTTAAGCAGCTGGCTAAGCGCGTCACTATTGGAGTAGCACGCACCGGTGGGCTGGGCCGCAACAGCTCCGGCGACCTATTCCTGGCCTTCAGCACGCAGAGCCCCGTTACCAACGAGAAAGGCACACTGGAAACGTGGCGCTCAGTGCCGAAAGAACGCCTCGATGCGCTGTATCAGGCTACGGCTCAGGCCACCGAAGAAGCTATTATCAACGCTCTGGTAGCCGCCGAAACCATGGAAGGCATCAATGGTAACACCATTTACGGCTTGCCGGCCAACCGCCTGCAGGAAGTGATGCGCAAGTACAACCGCTTGGTAGAGCCTGCTAAATAGCCTGCGTAACAAAGCAAGGTCAAGTTATAGGCTTACTTGCAGCATTATTCTGACTTGCCGCCCATGTCTACTACCCGTCTGCAGCTGCTGGGCCACGCCAGCTTCCGCATCACCACGCCCGAGGACTACATCATCTTGCTGGACCCCTGGCTAACCAGCAACCCCTATGTACCTGACCACCTGCGCCAACCCGAGCGGGCCGATCTGGTGCTCCTCACCCACGGCCACGACGACCACTTCGACCCTGAGCTGCCCGCCTTGTTGGGGCGTACCGGGGCCCGGGTAGTGGCACCGGCACCCGTGCGCTTTCACCTGAACGAGCAAGGCGTGCCCACCGGCCAGTGCGAGGCTATGAACGTAGGCGGGAGCATAGACGTGCTGAACCTGCGCCTGACCATGACGGTGGCACATCACGCCGCCCACGTGGATATGCCGGATGGCGCCACCGGTTTTGCGCACGAAGGTGTAGGGTTTGTGCTGCGCTTCTCCGATGGCACCGTATTGTACCTGGCCGGCGACACAGCCCTATTTGGCGACATGCGCCTGCTGGCTGAGCTCTACCAGCCCACTGTAGCAGTGCTGCCTATCGGCGACCGGTATACCATGGGTCCGCGGGAAGCCGCCTACGCCGCGCAGCTTCTGAACGTGCACCACGTGGTGCCTTTTCACTATGGTACCTTCCCTTCGTTGTTGGGTACGCCCGAGCAGTTGCGGGCGCAGCTCTCCCCTGCTGTAGCCGTCACGGTACATGCCCTCGAAGCCGGAGAAGAGCTTGTACTTAGTGGGCTACGCTGAGTTTCTCAGTCCGGCTTCCTAGCTGAGTGGGCTTCAAGAGCGGGGCCCACCCAGCCGGGTGTTTACTCCGGCAGCACCTTCAGGGCTTCTTCGTTGCCTTGCTGTAAAGCCAGGTCACGGGCGGAAAGGCCACGTACGTCGCGCACAGCCGTATCGGCGCCGGCTTGCAGCAGCAGGGGCAGCATGTTGTGGCGGCCAAACAAGGTGGCGAACATCAGGGCGGTACCGCCGTTGCCATTCTGCAGGTTGACATCGGCGCCGTACTCAATAAGCAGCTGCGCTACTTCGGGGTAGCCTTTGAAAGACACCCCCATAAGCGCCGTATTCCCGGCCATATCCTGCACGTTGGGGTCGGCCCCGGCGGCCAGCAGGGCCCGGGTGGCCGCCACATGGCCGTCGTAGGCTGCTACGATAAGCGGCGTGAAGCCTTTGCCATTCTGCAGGTTGACATCCAGCTGCGACGCTGTCAGCAGGTCCTGCAGGTCGGCAACGCTACCCCGGCGGGCAGCATCGAATAGTAAATCTTCGGGGCGGTCAGAAGTAAAAGACATGGCTGAACTTGAAAATAAGAAGCGCAAAGCTGCTACTAAACCCATAAACGTCCAGGGAAAGATAGTAGCATAATTAGGGCGTTTTTCTGTCGCGCGTTTCGAGGCCACCAGTAGTACTGATCTTAGGCTTAGTCCGCGGAGCGACCGGAATTGACGTGGGGCACGCTGCAGCAAAAGCCGTTAGTTATGAGGGGATTGCGAACGGTTGTTAGGCAGAAAATTGGATAACTCCGGTCCTCCTTTTATAGAACGATAAAAATATTGACCTGAACAATTTTAAGAGCTAAATGTTCATCTGAGCTTCATAATTACCTCGTACAAGATTTGGGCGTTTTGCAATTTCTTCAAAAACGAAGCTAGATTTGGGCACTCTTCACAACCATCACCCCAAAAAACTTTCTTTTTTTCATGAAAAACGCAAAACTCTTAGTAGCCGCTCTGTTGATGGCCGGCACCGCGCTGTTCTCGAGCTGCAGCAAGCAGGAAGAAGTGACCAAGAACGATGCGCCCAGCGAAGAAACCCTGTCGCAGATCCGGGCTCTGGGCTTCAGCACCCACGACGTGAAGCGCGATGGTGACGCTTACGTGGTAGAAGGCGACATTCGCCTTACTTCCGCTGACCTCAAGAATTCTTATGCGAATGGCAAATTGCTGCGGGTAGGTAGCGAGGAGCAGTACCGCACCACTAACCTGGTAAGTGTGGGTTCTACTACCCGCACCATTTACGTGGCTGTTAGCTCTACGCTACCTTCGGCCTACGTTACGGCTACCGACGAAGCCATTCGCCGCTATAACGCTGAAGGCCTGCGCCTACGCTTCCAGCGCGTTTCTTCAGGCTACAACATCCTGCTCACCAAAGCCCCCAGCGGTTCCTCTTACCTGGCTTCGGCCGGCTTCCCCACTTCAACTGGCAATCCTCACAACCAAGTGTTGGTGAACTCCACCTACCTGGGTTCTAACCCCGGCACCAACTACCTGGCTACCATTCTGGCCCATGAAATTGGCCACTGCATTGGCTTCCGCCACACCGACTACATGAACCGCGCTTATAGCTGCGGCGGTGCTTACACCAACGAAGGGGCCAGCACCGTGGGCGCTATTCTGATTCCTGGCACGCCTTCCTCGGCCGACCCCAACTCCTGGATGCTGGCTTGCGTGGGCACGGGTGTGAACCGCCCCTTCAACACCAACGACCGCACCGCACTCAACTACCTCTACTAGTAGCTGCGTCATCCGTCATCACCCCACAAAAAGCCCCGCCATCCTCCTGGCGGGGCTTTTCTTATGCGGCACTAGTGCTTGGGGCTAGTGCAGCGGGCGTTTTTTTACCAGACCGCCCTTGGTTTCCCGTACGCTGCTCATCACCACAAAGGCCTGCGGGTCCAGCTTGTCGATTTCTTCCGTAAGACGGGCTACTTCCAGGCGGGTAACAACCGTGAAGATGATGTCCATGCTTTGGAGCTGGTCGCCGCGGGTGCCGTAGCCGCGCTTGCCCACGTAGAGGGTAGCGCCCCGGCCCAGGGTTTCCGTCACCATGCGGCGGATGTCCTCGCTGCGCTGGGAAATGATGGTTACGCCGGTGTATTCCTCAATGCCTTCAATGATGAAGTCGATGGTTTTGGCGGCCGATAAGTAAGCCAGAATCGAATACAGTGCCGTATCGATGGACAGCAGCAGGGCCGCCACGCCAAAGATGAGGATGTTGATGACCAGAATAATGTCGCCAACGGACAGGGGCGTTTTGCGGCTGATGTACACGGCCAGGATTTCGGTGCCATCCAGCACGGCCCCACCCCGCATGGCCAGCCCAATACCGGCCCCCAGAAAAAAGCCCCCAAACACGGCAATGAGCAGCTTATCCTTGGCAATGACGGGAAAGGAAATAACCAGCAGCACCAGGGCCAGCCCCACAATAGCCAGGAAGGTGCGCAGCGCAAACGCCCTGCCCAGCTGGAAATAGCCCAGGATGATGAACGGAATGTTGATGATGACAATCAGCAATGACAATGAAATGCCGGTCAGTTGATTGGTCAGCAGCGAAATACCCGTAACCCCGCCATCGATAAACTCATTGGGTAGCAAAAACCCCTTGAGGCCAATGGCGGCGGAAAATATGCCCGCCACTACCAGGGCAACCTGCACGCTCTGGCGGCGCACCCAGCGGCGGCCTTCGTGGATGGCATCGAAGGCGTCCTGGGTTTCCTGGTCGAAAGTGGCCATAATGGGTGAGTCAACGTGAAGTCGGCGGGCCTTTTTTTCCCGCAGGTGTTTAATAAGAAGTTGCTGGAGCAGCATGGGCGTTGATTTTCGATTAAATAAAAGCCGCCTGCTGATTGCAGCGTACGGCCGCCTCGCGGCCGATTGGCGGCGAAACACACAAAATCATCCGAAAACCTGCTGCTATGGAGCGTTGGGAAAAATGCTGGTCCGCAGCCGTTGCCGTTGCCCATTCAGGTCAGCCGCCAGACCTCGGGCACGAGCCGTACCGATACGCAGCTGCCAGCCCTTTGCGCCGGCCCGTGGCCCTTCCCCACTGTGCACCCACCACGGGCTGCTGAAGCCGGAGGTGTGGTCATCGGCCGAGGCCAGGAAGGTGTGATGCGCCACGACGACCAGCTGCCACTGCTTGGGCGCGGAGCCCGGCGTCTTCAGCCAGTACTGACTTTCCGGCGCCGACGCCGCGCTGCACGCTGTCTGAGGCCAGCTACTTAGCAGCAGGCCCAGCAGCAGGCGTAACAGAACAACGGAAAAGGCAAGCATACAGGAAGGCAGGAGCGGCAGGCAAAGATGCTGCTTGTCTATGGGAAACGCGGAGCCTATCAGAAAGTTGGGCCGGCGACTTTTCTCCGGTTAGCCAATCAGCCGAATCAGCCAGTGCTGAAATGGCCGCCGCTGGGCCACCCAGAAACCCAACCGCAGCAGAGCGGGCCAGGCAGCCAGCAACTGCATCAGACGGTAGCTGCGCTGCAGGCGCCGCCCCAGCCGCTGGTGCACGGCCCGCTCGTAGTTCTGCAGGTAAGCTAGGCTGAAATTCTGCTGCTGAAAGCACCGGATGGCCTGCTCGGCAGCCAGAATTCCGCTGATGACGGCTTTATCGATGCCGTGTCCCTGCAGCGGGTCAATAAGGGAGGCTGCGTCGCCGGCCAGCAGGCAGCGGGGCCCGGCCAGCGGCAGCTTGCGGCCCGCCAGCGGCAAGCCAAAGCCCGTAACCTCCGTGAGCGGCTGGGCCGCCGCAAACCGAGGTGCCAGCTGCGGATGTTCCCGCAGCAGCTGCCGGAGCGCCTGCTTCATGTCTACGCGGCGGGCGGCCACCTGTGCCGAGAGCAGCCCAAACCCGACGTTGTACACCCCGCCTCCTACCGGAAATACCCAGCAGTAGCCGGCCGGGTAGTCGCGCAGGAAATAAAACTCACTGGTATGCGCATCGGTGCCGACCAAACCGATATAGTAGGCCCGCACGGCCGCACAGTGGTAGTTGCGGTCGAGCGGGCGGGGCAGCACTTTGCGCACAGCTACCGAGTTAGCCCCGTCGCAGGCCAGCAGCAGTTGAGCAGTGAGCGGGGGCTGGCTGGCATCAGCACTGAGCAGCTGCACACCTTGCTCACTGGTGTGCACATCCCGCACCGCGTAGCCTTCCAAAATGGTGGTAACGGTGTGGCGCCGCACCAGCTGCAGCAGCTGGTCGTCAAACTGCTGCCGGGGGCTGTTGAAGGTGGGTTTCTTCCATTGAATCAGCAGCTCCTGGCCTGCGGGCCCAAACAACCGGCTGGCGGCAGCCGACGCCTGAGGCTGCACGGTCCGCAACTCCTGGTACCAGGCTTCGGAAAGCCGGCGAATGGCCGTGAGCGTAGGCCCCGGAATGGCGTCGCCGCATACTTTGTCGCGGGGGAAGCAGGCTTTGTCTACCAGGGCCACACGCAAGCCGTGCCCGTGCAGAGCCAGGGCCGCTGCCGTACCCGCGGGCCCAGCGCCCAGAATCAGGATGTCGTACGTATAGTTGGGCAAGGACACGCGGTAGAAAGCACAGCGCCCAAAGGTAGGCGTTGCCGCCGCTTTTGCAGCAGCATATGGCTCCGCCAGCGCAATGGCACGTGGTCTATTCAACCGTCAGCTCAGCAGAAGCTAAATGCACAGCTTTTTCTATATAGGCCTCATACGATTAGCAGTCTGACGGGCGTTGGCAACTGCAGGAGCTTGCGTGAACGGCCCGGGGCGGGGTTCAGCGGCTCAGCTACAGCTATGCGCTTATTGATTGTATTGGCCGGCGCGCTGCTGGCTATGTGCGGGCAGCCGCAATGGTCGTTTCGGGAAGACCAGCTGCGCTTTCCGCGCGTGCGCACAGCCTATGCCAACCACCTCCCAGCGGTACACGCGCTGTTTACGCGGGCGGGCATCAACCCGGAGGAGCCTGAGCTATTTCTGCGGGCCATCAAAACCCGGCAGCAGCTGGAAGTCTGGGGGCGCACCCAGGGCCAGGGCACCTACCACCTGCTGCGCTCCTATCCTATTGCCGCGGCCTCAGGCACGCTGGGCCCCAAGCGGCGGGAAGGCGACCTGCAGGTTCCCGAAGGCTTTTATTATATCGACCGGTTTAACCCCAACAGCAATTTTCACCTGTCGCTGGGTTTGAACTACCCCAATGCCGCCGACCGCCAGCGCAGCGACGCCCTGCACCCGGGTGGGGACATTTTTATTCATGGCTCCAATGTGACCATCGGCTGCGTGCCCATCACCGACACGTGGATAGAAGAACTTTACGTGCTGCTGGTGGAGGCGCGCAGCGGCGGCCAGGAGCAGATTCCGGTACACATATTCCCCTTCGACCTAACCACGGCCAACTTGGCGGCGCGAACGAAAAGCCCCCACTACTCCTTCTGGCAGGAGCTCAGCCCGGGTTACCGCTTCTTCGAGCAGCGTCGCGTTCTGCCCGCAGTTAGCGTGACGGCGCAGGGGGCCTACGCCGTGGTGCAGTAGCCTGGAGCGCAGCAAGGCTTGGCAGTAAGCCCCGGAATTGCCGTAGTTTGCGGCTATGGCTGCCCCTCGTTCCCTTGATGATTTTCCGATTCCGGCTAACCTGCGCGAATCGGCCGTGCTGGTCCCTGTGTTTCGCGACGACGCCGGCGAGCTGCAAGTAGTGATGGTGCGGCGGGCCGATTTTGGCGTGCATGGCGGCCAGCTGGCTTTCCCCGGCGGCAAGCCCGAGCCCGCAGATGCCGACCTGCAAGCCACCGCCCTCCGTGAGGCGCAAGAAGAAGTAAGCCTGGCCCCTGCCAACGTCGATATTCTTGCCTTGCTGCCTACGGTGGTTGTTCCTTCCGGCTTCCGGATAACTCCTTTCCTGGGTCGTATCCGTCGGCCCGACGTGTGGCAGTGGCAGGCCGCGGAAATTGACGAAGTGCTGGAAATTCCGCTGCGCCATTTGGCTGATGCAGCTAACCACACGGAGGAAACCTGGCAGCTGGCGGGCTGGCCCGATGCCCGCCGGGTTCCTTTTTACCGGGTGGGCAACAACTACCCGCTCTGGGGCGCCAGCTACCGCATCCTGCAGCCACTAGTGCCGCGCCTGCTGGCTGGAGAGTGGGGCGTGTAGTGGCCGCAGCGGCCAATAGTTTGGCACGAAATTGCGTTTTGAAGAAAACAGCCGCTACAGGAGTTCTATTCCACTCGGCCTTTTACCTATGAAACGACTGTTTTTTCTGTTTGCCATCCTCTGCCTGCCCCTGGTGGAAATATTGGCCCAGGTCAACCAAAGCCTTTGGTACTTTGGCAATCAGGCCGGCCTTAGCTTTGCTTCGGGCCAGCCAGTGCCGCTCACCGACGGCAAGATGAACACCTACGAAGGCTGCGCCGTAGCCACCAATGCGCAAGGGCAGCTGCTGTTTTATACCAACGGCGTAAACGTCTGGAACCGGGAGCACCGCCTCATGCCCAACGGCCGCCGGCTGATGGGCGACGCCAGCAGCGCCCAAAGCGCCCTGATTGTGCCCGACCCCGGCAGCGCCAATGTGTTCTACATTTTCACCACGGACTTGCAAGGGCACGGCAACGGGCTGCGGTACTCGGTAGTTGACCTTACCCGCGACAATGGCCTGGGCGACGTACCCCGCGCCAACCTGCTGCTGATTACGCCCGTGGCCGAAAAGCTGGCCGCCGTACCGCACCGCAACGGCCGCGACGTATGGGTGGTGGCGCACCGCTGGAACTCCAATGCTTTCGTGTCCTACCTTGTTACGGCCGAGGGCGTAGATGCCACGCCCCACCTGAGCAACGTGGGCAGCATGTATGCTGGGCCGGGCCGCAACGCCATTGGCTGCCTGAAATTCTCCCCCGACGGCACCCAGCTGGCTACGGCTATCTGGCGGGAGACCAACAAGTTTGAGGTATTCAGCTTCGACCGCACGACGGGCCTGGTGAGCAACCCGCGCCAGTTTGGCCCCTATGAGGAAGCCTACGGGGTAGAGTTTTCCCCCGATGGCAGCAAGCTGTATGGCACCAGCAACGGAGCCGGCGGCGGCAACGCGCAAATCTGGCAGTTTGATCTGCGCACGGGGGATGCCAAGGCCATTGGTAAATCGGCCAACCGTAAAGTAGGCTCCATGCTGCTGGGCCCCGATGGCCGCATCTATGTAGCGCGCGAAGACAACCCTTTCCTGGGCGTTATCCAGAACCCCAATGCCAGCGGGGAGGCCTGCCAGTACGTGGACGATGGCGTTAACCTGGCCGGGCGTCGGAGCCGGCTCGGGCTGCCCAACTTTATCCGCTAGCACCCTGCTCCGGCAGCAGGCCTACTGCACTTTCCCCAAGCGAAACCGCAGGAAGCCCGCCGCTCCCGACACGTAAGGATTATCTTTTGAGACAAACCCCGTCACGTCGCGGGTGCTGATGCCGGCCTCGTAGATGGGCGTGGTAAGCGTAATGCCCAGCGGGATGCCGAAACCGTAGCCGGCTCCACCATTTACCCCGCTGCTCAGGCGCAGCCAGTGCCAGGGCTTGTAGTCGAGGGCCGCGCCCACGAAGGTATTGGGCAAGCTACCCGCTACCTGGTTTAGCGGCGTGGATACTTCCACGCCTGCTTCCAGGTTTTCGCTTACCCGCAGTCCGGCGCCTACGCGCAGCTTGCCGGGCAAGCTGGTTTGCAGCTGCTGGCCTGCCTCATACACAAACAGGCTGTCGGTGCCGGCGGCGAAGATGCGGGCGGCTTCCGTGAAAAAGTCGTAGCTGTCGACGCCGTTGGAGCTGAGCTGCTTGATTTTTTGGTCCTGGGCCGTGAGCAGGTTGCCTTCCCACTTCATCCGGCCAATATCCGTTACGGCTATTCCCACGCGCAGCAGCTTGCCGGCTTCAATGGCCACGCCGAAATCGAAGCCGTAGCCCTTGCCCACCGGCTGCAGCCCATTGGCCCGCTCGCGGAGGTTAAAGCCTGGTTGGGTAGCTACTTTTCCGTAATCAACGTCGAACAAGGGCGAAAGCGCCGAATACGACGAGGCTTTGCCATCGGCAACCTGCACGTCCAGCACGCCCACGCCCTGAATGTAGCGGTAACCCACCCCGCCGGAAACCCGAAACTTGGGCAAATCCACCAGCTGCCGCCCAAAGGCCACGTTGTACTCGTTGTACCAGGCCAGCTGAATCTTCGTGCCATCCAGCACTTCCGAGACCAGCGGCGCCGTGGCCGGATCGAAGTTCTGAAAAACCGGGGCTTCGCGACCCAGGAACATAATCTCGGCGGCGTTCTTATTCAGCCCGACGTGGGAGCTCACCCGCTGCCGGTTGCTGATGGCCAGCGTCCCGAACAGCGGCAGGTTCAGCGACACGGCGACCGTCGTAGCGTCGGCGTTCAGGTTCAGGGCATTATCGGAGGTAAAATCCCGGGACAGGCTCTGCTTTTCGGCCTGCGTAAGTTCCCGGCCCGAGGCATCCAAGAAACGTCGAATGGTAGCTTTGGTGAGGGACTGGGAGCCCACGCCAAACCCAAATTCCCCAACCGTAAAAGCAATTTTGGGGCTTCCCACCCGGGAAAGGTTGGCTGGGTTTACACCAATGGCCTGATAATCGGTGGCGAAAGTGACGCCCAGACCGCCGCGCCCTACTTGGCCAAAATTGCTGAAATCGGACTGCGCCAAGGCTGCTGAGGGCAATGCCAGACTGAGCGCCACGGCGCTCCAGAGACGAGTAGAGGACCGAACCATATAGGGAATACGTAACGTAGGCAGTAGCTTGCGCGGCCCCAGCTTGGTGGCGGGTTAGAACCTGCCGCTGGCGCAAGCTACCGTTTCCGCCTCATAGTTGCTTTGTCTTGGCTAAACGCTTTTCCGCTTCCGAATACGCCGACGGCATCCTGGCCGGCAACCGCCTCATTCTGAGCCGGGCTATTACGCTGGTGGAAAGCACCCTCGCCTCCGACCAGCAGCTTGCCCAACAGGTACTCGACCAGGTACTACCCCACGCGGGCCGAGCCGTGCGGCTGGGCATTACGGGCGTACCCGGCGTAGGAAAAAGCACGTTTATTGAAGCGCTGGGGCTGCACCTGGTAGCAAAGGGCCACCGCCTCGCGGTACTGGCCGTGGACCCCAGCTCGCCCCGCAGCGGGGGCAGCATCCTGGGCGACAAGACGCGGATGCAGCAGCTTTCCATGCATACCCAGGCCTACATTCGTCCTTCACCGGCAGGCCGTTCCCTGGGCGGCGTCACGCGGAGCACCCGCGAGGCCCTGCTGCTCTGCGAAGCAGCCGGGCACGACGTCATCTTCGTGGAAACGGTGGGTGTCGGCCAGAGTGAAACCGCCGTTCACGGCATGGTCGATTTTTTTCTGCTGCTGATGCTGGCCGGGGCCGGCGACGAGCTGCAGGGCGTGAAGCGCGGCATCATGGAAATGGCCGACGCCGTCACCATCACCAAAGCCGATGGTCCCAACGAAGTCGCCGCCCGCCGCGCGCGCCGGGAGTACCAGAATGCCCTCCACCTGTTTCCGCTGGGCGCTTCGGGCTGGAGCCCGGACGTCACCACGTGCTCGGCCCTCACCGGCCAAGGCATTCCCGAGGTATGGAGCGTGGTGGAAGACTACGTGCGCCACACCCAGCAGAACGGCTATTTCCAGCAGCGGCGCCAGGAGCAAAACCTGCACTGGCTTCAGGAAACCATCCGCCAGGGCCTGGAAGAGCAGTTCTACGCCCGGCCGTCCGTGCAGGCCCAACTAGCTGCCGTGCGGCAGCTAGTGCTTAGTGGCCAGCGCTCCGCCTTTGCCGCCGCCGCCGATTTGCTGAAGCTCTAAGTCATTTCCCTATGGGCACAAATAAAAAAGGCGCCTGCTTGGGGCGCCTTTTTTATTTATAAGTTCTTCTGCCAGACTTGGCGCAAGGCCAGCTGCTCGGGCGTAGCCTGGGGGTCGAGGCTGAAGTTGTAGCGCTTGATTTCGTCGCGCTCAATGGTGCGGCAGCGAATCTTCTTTTCCGCGCCCTCGTGCCGGACGGTCAGCTCTACCTCCTCACCGGGCTTGCCACTCTGCATGGCCGTCAGGGTTTGGCGAATGGTTTCCGGGGCAATAACGGCGCCGTTGAAGGCCACGAACTGGTCGCCCTTGCTCACGCCACAGGCCTGCAGGGTGGAACTCACCTCCGAAAACACCAGACCCGCCGGCTGCATGGCGTAGCCGTTGGTGCCCAGGGAGGCGAGCTTTCGGCCCGTGCGCAAGCTGGCATCGTAGCGGATGCCCACCTTCTGGTAGTAGGCCTGCAACGGCAGGGGCTCGGCATTTTCTACGTAGCGCGTGAAGAAGTCCCGAATCTCGGGGTAGGTGAGCTTGGTGAAGTCGTCGAAAAAGGCTTGCTCGCTTACGGGCTTGCTGGGGCCGTACTTTTTGGCCAGCTCCAGCAGCACGTCGCGCAGCCCCCGCTTGCCCCCCGACAGCTCCAGCAGCCGCAGGTCCAGCAAAGCCGCCGTCATGGCCCCGCGCTGGTAGATGTTGCCGTACTGCTGCTGCCCCTCATCGGTAAAGGAGTTCAGGCCCAGCTTTTTCAGAGAATAGGTGGTGTCGGCACGCAGGTGGTCGTAGGCCACTTTATCGTGCAGGGTGTTCAGGTAATTGTCGAGCGTAGTGAGGCCACCGCGCAGTTGCATCATGTGCGCGGCCCATTCCGTGGTGCCCTCATAAAGCCACAAGTGCTGGGAACCGGTAGGCTTTACAAAGTTGAAGTGCTCAATGATTTCGGAGTGGATGTTGAGCGGCGTCACGATGTGAAAGAACTCGTGGGCGGCCATATCGGTAATCTGCTGGGCGTATTCGGGCGTGAGCGGCTGCTCCTTCAACGTGTACTCCGAGCTGTAAGAATGCTCCCAGGCGCCCTGGCTTTGGTCTTCAAAGTGGTACAGGAAGGCGTAGCGCTTCACGGGCAGCTGCACCAGAAAGCTCTGGGCGGCGCCCAGCATCTTTTGCATGTCGGCCAGCAGCGGGCCCGCCTTGATCTGGTCGGTTTTGGAGTAGCAGTACAGCGCTACCTCGGCATCGCCCAGCTTGGTGGTGGCTTCCGTGAGCCGGCCCAGCAGAATGGGTGAGTCCACGGCCTGGTCGTAGTCCTTGGCGTGGTAGTAGCCCTGGGCGTCGGGCGTGAGGGCCGAGCCGGCTTTCCAGCCGCTGGGGTAGTTGATTTTCAGGCGCAGTGGCGCGTTTTGCAGGCCCTGAGGGTAGCCCAGAATGGTTTGGCCATTAAGTAAGGCGTGGTCCTGCTCCAGGGAGGAGCCGCACATGCGGTAGATGGCATGCTCTTTTACCGGCGTATCCCAGGTTTCGGCAATGGTGTAGCGGATTTCACGGGTTTTGCCGGGGTCGGCCAGCTGCCATTGGTTGGTGGAAATCTGCTTGGCCTCTACGGGCTTGCCCGCCTTGTCGAAGGCCTCAAACTTGCGCACGAAGCGGCCCATGTCCATTACCTGGTAGGTGCCAGGCGCGGTGGAGGCAAACTGATAAATGCCCTGGTCTTTCTTGAGCTTGGGCAGCTGCAGAGTTACTTGGAACTCGTCGGTGGAGCGGGCCGGGTCAATGCTGACGGTGTACGTCAGCTCGGAGGAAGCCAGAGCGGAGCTAAGCGGCAGTAAAGCCAGCAGGGCGCCGGATACTAAGGTTTTCATGAAAAACGAACGGGGTGGAAGAAACGAAAAAGCGCCCCGGCACGAGGTGGCCGGGGCGCGAAGGTACAGGGGAAGAAATCAGGCCCGGCGCTTGCGCAGCGTCAGGTAATCGAGAAAATACAGAACCTTCACCGACAGCGAGTTGCTATGAGGCGTGTTGATTGTGCGGCTCAGGTTGTCGAAGTAAAGGGGCGTCGATTCTTCGGCCAGCAGCTCATTGGACAGGGCATTCTTCCAGACCACGTTCACCTGGGAGCCGGGCGCAAACCACCAGGAGAAGTTGGCGTCCACGTTGAAAGCATTAAAGGCATTATCACGGTTGCGGCGGTAGTCTACCTTCAGTTCCTGCCCCTGGGGGCGCAGCACCGTAAAGTCGTAGTAGTGCACGCTGCTGGTGTAATGGCGCGTGCGGATGTTAAACGACATGCGGTTGTTAAACGTGTACGTGCCCGTTATCGTGTTCACGTACGTCATCACGCGTCGCCGCCCCAGCAGGATTTGGCCGGCCGCGGCCAACGGGCCATCCTGGAACTGGTCGGGGTCGAGGCCGCCATTCACGTAGCCTACCTGGTTGGGACGGGTGTTCCACTCGAAGTTGTAGCGAAAGGACAGCTGGTTGCTTACCCGGTACCGGGGGCTTAGGCTGACGCCATACCCCGTGCGCCGCGGCCGGATGCCATCCCGCTGAAACCACCGCCCGGCGGTTGATAAGTCAAACGCCAGCTTTTTGCGGTAGTCCGTGGAGATAAAGCCGTTGCCGCCGACGTTGGCCGGAAACCGCACGTAGTACGTGCCAATTTCGGTGCGGGGCTCAAAGTAGTCGTGGGCCTGCGCCGTGTAGTCGCCATTGAAGCCCACGGTGATAAAGCTCTTGGTAAACGTGGTATTGCCCCCGAAGTAGGCTCCGGCGCTGGTGTAGGCCGTGGGCCGGTACAGCAGCCGGTGCTCCAGCACCAGGTAGCTATAGGCGTTGTTTACTTTCCAGAATGGCTTGAAGCGGTTGAAATTGAGCTCCGCCACCTGCGAAATGGAGTTGTTGCTGAACAGGATGCCCAGGTCGTTGGGGTTATAGCCGTTGGATTCGATACCCTGGCTCAGGCGCCAGGTAAAGCCCCCGCTGATTTTGCCCACTCCCAACAGGTACTTATACCCATCCTGGTCGCCTACCTCGGTATCGGAGTTGAAGTACTGCCCGCGCCGCCGCGAGTACACCACCTGCCCATCCACGGCGTAGGAGTTTTTCTTGTTGGCCAGGCGAAACAGGCCGCCCGTCACGTTGGCGTCGTAGGTGCTACCCTGGCGCGTCACGTTGGTGTTGATCAGCGACACATACGAGTTGTTTTTCAGACTCTGGTCCAGCACGAAAATGTTGTAGTTGGCCAGAGGCTGTGTCAGAATGCGGCGCTGCTCGCCCTGCTCATCTTCGGCCGTGGCATACATGTTTGCCGCTACGGCGTTGAAGAGGCCCACGCCCAGCCCCTTGCTGGTGCGCCCCGATATCTTGGTGGCATTCAGCAGCCGGCTTTCCCCGGGGTTTTGCACCAACCGTTCCCCCGGCTTCAATTGCCCTTCGGCGTCGTAAAAGCCCATAGGCTGAGCTCCCACGCGGCGGGAGTAAAACAGGTTGCCTTTGTTGAACAGCTCCGTGCCTTCGGTAAAGAACTGGCGGTTCTCGTTGTACTGCACTTCAAACGGCGTCAGGTTTAGCACCCGGTTGTCGCTCACGGTCTGTCCAAAGTCCGGCACCAGTGTAGCATCCAGCGTAAAGCTTTCGTTGATGCCCCACTTCACATCGGCTCCTCCATTGACGCTCGTGCTGGTGTTGCGCACGCCCTGCTGTTTGTAGGGATAGTGGTTGACATAGGTAGAAATGTAGGGCGTAAACGAAAGCCGCAGCGGAGCTTTGATGTCGCGGATGCCCACCAACTCGCCCCATTGGTTCAGGAAGCCGTTGACCTCGGGCTTCACCTCGCTCCAGAAAAACCCTTGCCGCAGAATCTGGCGGTTGCGCATGAAGTTCAGCCCCCACACCTGCTCCTGCTGGGTGCTGAAGCGAATGGCGGAATAAGGAATGCGCAGCTCGGCCACCCAGTCGGTGCCGCGCAAGGCCGTCCGGCTTTCCCACACGGCATTCCAGTTAAAGTCTTCTCCTCCTGCAGGAGAATAGCGGGCATCCATCTGCACGCCGGAGGGTGTCACAAAGAAGCCGTAGCCATTAAGCTTGTCGTGGTAGGTATCCAGGAAAATGCCGAAGAAGTCGGTGTTGCCGATATCGTCGCGGGCGCCCAACTCCCGGGGTATTGAGTCCAGTGAGACATCATGCATGATAGCTCCCACGTAGAGGGCCGCATCATCATAGAGGATGCGTACTTCTGTGGGGTGCTTCTCGTGGGGGCCGGGGTTAGGCCTATTCTGAATAAAGTCGGTGGCAACGGGTGCCTGCTGCCAGACGGCCTCATCCAGTAAGGCATCCAGCTTAGGCGCTGCCGTGGTGATGCGGACGGCTTGTAGCTGCCGTACGGCCGCCGGAGCCGGCGAAGCAGCAGTTTGGGCCAGGGCGCTGCTGAGCATACAGCTCAGCCCAGCCAGCAACAGAAGGCCTGCACGTAACATTGAATAGAAAAATAGAGGTGAAAACCGATAGAAAGCCGGAAAGAAAAGCCAGGACCAAGGACCGCCGGCAGAAAAGCTGTGCTGCCATAGATGGGGACTGCGGGCCAACCGTTGCCTGCCGCCGGGCAATGGGCATAAAAAAACCGGCGCCTGATTGTGACGCCGGCTTTTTACATCCATTACTCACTCACTGAAATCTGGACGGTTTGTTTGCGCTTCTGCCCGGGCGTGGGTTCCGGCACATCAAGCAGGCGGCGGTACTTGCGGGCCATGGCCGCCGATTGGGCTTTCCCGTTCACGGTCAGACCGTCGTCGTTGAGCTGAAACTGAAAGCTCTTTTCCGTGGCTCCGAGCAGGCCATCCTTGCGCAGCTCCGCCCGAATCTCGTCGGAATCCATGTGCGGCGGGGCAGGTGGGGCGGGCGGCGCCGGGGCAGCATGGTGCGGAGGTGCCGGTGGCGCTGGTGCCACAGCCAGATGCGGGGCCCGCGGAGCGCGAGGAGGCTGCGGAGGCCGGGGTACCGTACCCGAGTAATTAATATTGGTGCTGGAGTTGCGCGTCACTACAAACGAGCCCGTATTGAGCTTACGGCCAGTTTTTTCGGCAAAGAGGCGGAGGTACTTGTCGCGCAGGGCCGCCGACTGCTTTTTGCCGTTCACGGTCATCTCGCGGGCATTCAAGCCAAGCTGGTAGTGGTTCAGGTTCTTGATTAGCCCGTCACGGAGCAGCTGCTGGGTCAGGGCACTTTCAAATTTGCGGTCTTCCCGGTTCCGGACAGCATCCGCCCGGCGCAGCGCTTCGTCGTGGCGGCGCATTTCCTCGTCCTGGCGCTGCAGGGCGCGGTCGTGGTCCAGCATTTCCCGGTCAAAGTCCCGCATTTCCCGGTCGTGCTCCCGCATGGCTTCATCGTGCAGGCGCATGGCTTCGTCCATTTGGCGCTGCTCCTGGTCGCTCAGGCCTTCGTGCCGGGCTTCGTCCAGTTCTTCCTGCTGTTCCCGTAGCCGCTCCTGGCGCTCCTGCAGCCGTTCCTGAGCTTCTTCAATCCGGTCCCGCTCTTCCTGGGTCTCGGCTTCCCGGTAGGCTTGGTCGAGTTTGCGCTCTGCCAGTCGTAAGGCCTCGCGGGTTTGCTCCTGCCAGTCGGCACCCGCGCCGTTGCTGTTTTCCCAGTTAAAGCTGAACGTATGGCCCGAGCCGTTTTGGAGGCGAGAGAGTTGGCGGAGCTTCACCATATCCTTTTTGCTGGGCCCCGGCATCGGGAAACGCTGCGGGGTGCCGTTATCAAACTGGAAGTTGAAGTCCGGGTTGCCCTGATTACGGAATACGTAGCCATTGGGCGCCACCCGGATAACCTCCGTGGTGGTCTTGCCTTTCTTGCCGGCTTTCGAGGCAGTTTCTACCGGCTGGCCATTCACCATCAGGTTGGTTACGCGGCCTTTCTTGTCCTTTTCGATTACCACCGTGTTGGCCCCCCGACCGGGCATCATCCCCGGAGCGGGGGCATCAACGATGACAACCTGCTCATTGGCTCGGCCGCGCTTGGTCTTTTGGCGAGACTTTGGATCATCCTCCTGCAGCTCATCTACCTCAACCTGGGCGGGCACCTTCGCTACCTGGGGCGCTAATTCAGATACCACCTGCTGTTTGGTCGTATCATCGGCCATAAATGAGGCCGGCAACAACGTACCGAGGGGGTTTTGGGGATGAGCCAGTGGACGCGGGTCGGCCAGGGCCACGGCCGTGCTCAGAAGCATAAAGCCTCCCAGCACCACGCAGGCTGCCATAAACCCTTCGGTAAAGGTGGGCGCGGTGCGGCCCTGCACCAAGCGACGGACCCGGCTCAGCAGCGTGCCCCGGCTCCCTACGGCGGCCATGGCCAGCTGCGGAGTCAGGCGGGGCGCAAGGTTGAGCTCGGCCAGGGCCGTGAGGGCCCGGGCCAGCGTCAGCGGGTTGCCACCCACGAGGGCCGTGGCCGTATCGTCGCAGCAGTTTTCGCGCTCTACGCGCAGCGTCGCCGTCACAAACCACACGGCGGGATGGTAGAAAAACAGGATTTCGGCTACCGACTGCACCAGGTTCATGAGGTAGTCGCGGCGGGCTACGTGGGCCAGCTCATGCGCCAGAATAGCCTCCAGATAGGTTTGGCTAAGCCCCGTAACCGTGCCGAGCGGCAGCAGAATCACGGGCCGCAAGTGGCCTACCACCATGGGGACGCGCACCAGCGCCGATTCCAGCAAGGCCACCGGCCGCTGCAGATTGGCCTTTTCAGCCAAGGTACCCAAGCGGCGCTGCCACTCCAGGCCCAGGGGCTGCACGCGGTAGTGGCGCAAGCGCTGCACGTAGGCAAGGCCCCCCAGCAAGCGGAGCGTCATGGCCAGCAGCCCGAGCAGCCAGGCCGTCACGAGCACGGGCAGGTTCTGATCAAAATACTGCTGCCAGGTGGCAATCTTGCCAACGGGCTCCACAGCTGCTGTAGGTGTAGCGGTAGATGCGGCCTCCTGCGTGGGTTGCCAAGCAGCCAGCCGGATATCAGCAGTATCTGCCGGCAGTTGCAGGGTTGAAGGTACTTCCGTGAGGGCAGCGTAGTAGTAACGCGCGAAGGTGACGGTAGCCAGCAGCAGCATGGTACCCAGGGCCAGACCGGCTACGCGGTAGCGCACGGCGGCGCTGTGCTTGCGCAAGAGCAGCAGCAGCCCGCCTAAGGCCAGGGCTACTACTGCCCCCTGCCACAAGGAGTGGACGAGCGTCCAGCCCAATGCCCGAACCAGCGCGGGCGACAACGTTTGTTCAAGCCAGTTCATTGGGCAGGGTCGTTTTGGTTTTCGATTTCGTCCAGGAGCGTGCGGATCTGGTCCAGCTCTTCGCGGGAAGTGTTGCGGTTGCCGAGGGCCTGCATCACCAGCTTCAGGGCCGAGCCGCCAAACGTGGCATCCACAAACCGGTCGAGCAGCAGGCCTTGCGTTTCTTCCTGGCGCACGGCCGGGCGGTACACGTGGGTCTTGCTCTCATCGTCGCGGTGTACCAGTCCTTTGTCCAGCATCAGCTGGAGCAGCTTGAGGGTGGTGGTGTAGCCTATCTCCCGCTTTTCGCTGAGGTAGTCATTAACAAAACGAACGGTGCTGGGACCGTGCTGCCACAGCACCTGCAGAATTTCCAGCTCCGACTCCGTAGGCTTGGGGGGCGGGGATTTGCTCATAGCTCAGAAAGGTTAGTCATACGAATCAGTTCGTACTTCAAACATATACGAAGCATATCGTAGAAGCAAATTTATTCTACGATTTATTTCGTACAATATTTCAGCCGTCTGAAATCAGCTGTATATCACAGCTTTGTTTGATGACCCGAAATCCTGCGCTACCGTTGCCCGCCCCGCTTCCGCACCAGCGTAATCTGGGCCCGGTGACAGATACCGCCCAGGGGTGGGTTGAACTTGGCCACCTTCACTTTCACGGAGCGGATGTGGGGAAACTCCTCCATCACCCGATCAATAACGCGGTAACCCAGGTGCTCCAGCAAGCGGGCCGGGGCCAGCATTTCCTCCCGCACTACCCGGTACAGCACTTCGTAGTTGACGGTTTGCTGCAGGTTGTCGGAGGCCCCCGCCGCGTGTAAATCCGTGCGGATGTAGAGGTCAACCCCGTACTTATTCCCGATTTTCTGCTCCTCGTCGTAGTAGCCGTGGAATGCGAAAAACTCCATGCCTTCCAGTGCAATCTGCCCCATGCGGTAAGTGAGTAACTAAATGAAGTAGTGAAATCAATGGTGAGCGGGCAGCAAGCTCCGAAACAAATTCCGGATAGCTGGGCCAAGCGTTGAATTCGCCTCCTACTGCACCCGCTGTACAACAAAAAAGCTGCCCCACGGGAGCAGCTTTTCAGGCTTATATAAATCGTCCAGTGGCGCTGGCGTCGAGCTAATTTTGCGGCATCGATTTACCCACTGCTCGACTTCGGCCTGGCATTAGTGGCACGCTATATTTCGTCGAAGAAAGATTTCTCAGCCTCTGCTTTCTGCATGCCGGGGTGCGTAGCGGGCGAAGGCTGCGTGATTTCCGGGTGGCCGGGGCCTACGGGCTGAATATCGGGGGCAATGGGTTCTACGCGGGGCTCCACCGGGTTGGGCACGGTAGCGGGACCGGGCTCATGAATGCGCGAAGGATCTACGCGGCCCGGGTTTTCGTCGGGCGTGCGGTTGGGCTGAATGTCGGGGCCAGGCGTTTGGGCCGGGGCGCCAGGGTCGGGCTGCTGGCCGGGCTTGGGGTTATAAGCTCCGGGCTGCGGACCAATGGGCGCCCGCTCAGCAGCGGAGGTGGCTCCAACAGCCGGTGCGCTGGGTCGGGCACCGTTTACGGCCGCGGCCGATGAGGTAGCAGAAGTATGTACAAGCATGGCAGAGTCGGCTTCAGGTGAAGGTTCAGGTTTATTCACCTTTACGCTGGCCGCCCGGGAAAGGATAGCCGCCATGGAGGATTTCGGCCGGTTACGGCTTTTCTCCACCTTGTCCAGGGCATCGGTAGCCAAGTGCTGCAGGTCGCGCACGAGGCCTTCGAGCACACCTTCCAGCCGCTGGTGCTCCTGCCCCAGCAGATTTACTTCCGTCTGCATCTCGGCAATGGTTTTTTCGGCCTGCTTGTAGGCATCGTCTACCACCGAGCGGGCTTTCTGGCGGGCATCGGCCAGCAGCTGCTCGGCCTTGAGCTGGGCTTCGCGCACGCGCAGCTCGGCGTCGCGCTGGGCTTGCTCGGTGATGCTGTTGCCGGTGTCTTCCGCCGTTTTCAGGGTGCGGTAGAGCGAGGACTCCACTTCGCGCATCTTCTGTACTTCCTGGGTGGCATGTTCCAGCTTCAGGCGCAGCTCCCGATTTTCGTCGCCCATTCGCTCCCACTGCTGGGAGAGGGTATTGAGAAAAGCTTGCACTTCGTCCTTATCGAGGCCCCGAAAGGCCTTTTCAAAGGTTTTTTGCCGGATATCGAGGGCAGAAATTTTCATAATTCAGGGGAATGAGCAAAGGAAAGGGTGGCGCCGGTCAGGCAGCCGGCGCAAGGCAGGAAACAGCAGCTGCCACGGCTTATTGCTCGTTGCTCAGGGTTAATTGCCACACAACCAAACTCCGGTCGTCGCTACACGAAACTAGCCGATTTTGCCGGCCCGACCAAAACAACTTGTTTACGGAAGTGCCGTGCCCGGCGTACCGGGCGCGGTCTACCACCCGCAGCAGCCGCAACGAGTCGGCATCCCACAGCTTGATGGATTTATCCATGCTGCAGGTAGCCAGCAGCTGCCCGTCGGGGCTGAAGGCGAGGTGGTTGATGGCAAACAGGTGGGCCACAATACTGCTTTCTTCCTTGTAACCGGCCGCCACGTCCCAGCGGCGCAGGTGCGCGTCGCGGCCGGCCGTGAGCAGAAAGCGCCCATCGGGCGAATAAGCCGCAGTAAACACCGAGTTGGTAGCCGCGGCCAGCGTGTGCCGTACGGTGAGCGTATGGGCATCAAGCACGTACACCTGCGTATCGGAGGAGCCAATGGCCAGCTCGTTCCGCTCTTCATGCAGGGCAAGGCAGCGCAGGCTTTTATCGGTGAGGGGTACCAGGTGCAGCAAGCGCAGGTCGTGGGCGTGCAGCACCGCCAGAGTGCCGTTGCCCAGCGCCACGTACACCCGCTCCCGGGACGCAGAGTACAGAATATCGAAAATGGCAGCCGGGGGCAGGGCCGTGGCGTGTACCAGCTGGCGGGCCGTCAGGTCAATAGCCTGCAGGCCCTGAAAGTTGTGGCCGATCAGCAGCCACTGCCGCTCGGGCACATGGCGCAGGGCGTACACCGAATTCTCTACCCGGGCCACCAGCTCCCCGTCCTGCGTCGGGTCATCCACGTTCCAGCTCACCACAAAGCCGTCGGTGCCGGCGGAGTATACCACTGCTTCGCCAACGGCCCCGCTCAGGGCGTACACGCAGTCACGGTGGCCGCTGAGCGTGGCCAGTTTCTGCACCTGCGGACGAACAAGAGAAGCCATAGCGTACTATAAAATCGGCTGCAAAGTACGGCGGATTTTGCGGGGCAAAATTCTTTACCCAGGCCTAGCAACAGAATGTGCGCCGGAAACCCGACTTTCGCTTACTGATCTACCTTGCCCGCCGCATGCCGCTTTCCTCCGTTCTGCCCCTCACCGACAACGCCCTGCTGGGCTTGTGGAATTTGACGGAATCGGCTGCGGACTTAGCTTCCTTCCTACCCTACGCCAACTGGTACGCGGCCCACTGCCCCACCGGCCGCAATGAGGCCCGCACGCAGCAATGGCTGGCGGGGCGGGCCCTGGCCCATGTGCTGCTGGCCCACCTGCCGGAGCAAGCCGCCGGCCCCCTGGAAAATGACGCCAACGGGCGGCCTTTTTTCCGGGAAAACCCGGAACTGGCGGTGTCGTTGTCGCACTCCGGGGCCTGGGTAGCGGCGGTGGTGAGCCGCCAGGGCCGGGTTGGCACAGATGTTGAACTAGTACGGCCCAAAGCCCGCATGCTGGCGCCCCGGTTTCTTTCAGCTAACGAGTTGCTGGATGCCGGGGATGAAGCCCTGAAATACAGCTTGTACTGGAGCGCGAAAGAAACCTTGTACAAGCTGCACAGTTACCGGGCCCTGGTGTTTAAAGAGCAGATTCTGCTTGACCCGTTTCGGCTGCGGGAGGCCGGTGCCATGACGGGGCACCTGCTCCTACCAAACTCCCGCAGCCAGCACCAGGTACATTACCGCTGCCTGTCGGCGTCCTACGTCCTCACTTACTGCCTCGATGCACCTACTTCTTCCCTTGCCTAATTTCCTTGTCATGAAGCTTCGCCGAATTTCTATCCTGGTTGCCAGCGCCTTACTGCTGGGTACGCTGGCCGTTGGCGTAGCCTGTGCTCAGGGGCCCGCCACGGTCACGGACTTCACCCTAAAGAATGCGGCCAACGCCGATGTGAAGTTGAGCTCCTACGCCGGCAGCAAGGCCGTAGTGGTGGTATTTATTTCGCAGAACTGCCCGTTTTCCCGCTTGTACCAGGACCGGCTGAGTGCTTTGGCCAGCACCTACGGGAGCCAAGGCGTCCAGTTTCTGTTTATTGACACGCCCATCAACCTGGAAGCCAGCGCCGCTACGGAGGCCGACAAGCTCAAAATCAAGACTGATGGGGTGAATAGCCTCACCTATCTGCGCGACGACGCGGCCCAGGTAAGCACGCTGCTGGGGGCCAGCAAAACGCCCGAAGCCGTCGTGCTACAGCCCACCGGCAATGGCTTTGCCGTGCGCTACCACGGCGCCATCGACGACAACCCCCAGGTGGAGGCCTACGTGAAGCAGCGCTATGTTCAGCAGGTGCTCGACAACCTGCTGGCGGGCCGGGCTGCTGGTGTAGCTTCCCAGCGGGCCGCGGGCTGCCTGATCAAAAAGAAGTAACCATTTAGCTTATCTACCTGCCACCACTGCAAAGCCCCAACCGTCTACCGACGACTGGGGCTTTGCATGTTCGGTGCCTACTAGGACATGAGGGGGCCGGCTTAGGGAGCTAGTCCTCCGTCTCGTCGTTAGCGGCTTCGGGCGCAGTTTCCGGAGCGTCGAGCAGGATGGACAGCAGCTGGGTCACCTCGGCCGACTTGGCTGGCTCCTGAATTTTCTCGAAGCTTACCGCCAGGTTACGCAGGGCCCGGCGCACAATATCCAGGTGCGAGCAGGGCTCTAGGAACATAGGGTTGGGCGTCAGGTTTAGCTGGGCTATGTAGTGCTCAATGTCGGTGCGGGAGAGGATGAGGCCGCGGTTGTAACAGTTGATGTAGAAGGGCTCCACATTGGGATTGGTGGGCCGGAACATGAGCACAAACAGATTTGGCAGATTCACCCCGTACACCGGCCAGCCCAGGCGCTGAGCCACCAGCAGATAAATTACGCACAGCGTAAGCGGGTTGCCGCGGCGCGTTTCGAGCACGCGCTGGAGCATGGAGTTGGCCGGGGAGTGGAAGTTCTGGGTATTGGCCGCAAACTTGTGCGTTTTGAAAAGTACGTGGTTGAGCGTCTGCACCTGGTCGGCGGGGTGCATGGCCGGGCGGGTGAGCGTCCACACCTCAAAGCGCAGCTGCTCAATGGAGCGGTTCAGGGCTTGCAGGTCGGCATCGGGGTACTGGTAGGAGTTCAACAGCCACATGCCCTCCAGCAGGTTTTCGCCACCCGAGTCGCGCCACACGCGCAGGCGCTGCTGCAGCCCGTCGAACTGCAGGTGGTGAATCAGGTTCTCCAGGCGCTGCTGCTGGTCCGGGTTTAGGGTTTCTTCCCATGACTCTTCCAGAAACGGAATAATGCTTTCCCCCAGGGTCTGAATTTTTTCCTGAATCTGGGGGGCAATTTCCGGGTCGTCGAGCAGGGAAATAAGGGCTTTAATTTCTTTGTTCGTCAAGGGAGGCAGCGTAGAGTCAGAAGAGCGGAAAGCCTAGAAAATAGCACAGGAAGCACAAAGTAACGCAACGAAGGCAGGTTTTCCCCACCGCCGCTGAGAACTAACGCCCATTCGGGGGTAGATTGTTCACTTCCTTTACCAGCCGCCACGTGAGCAGCGGCCTGACGCCTGACCAGCTAATTTACTTCTTACCGCAGCGCTTTGTGCAGACACACGCTGTTTTCGACCCCGGCATACTGGCCGTAGTTAGGAATGCGCGCGTACTGGCTTTTCTCGTAGAGGCGGATGGCTTCGGGCTGCTTTTTCCCGGTTTCCAGCACGCAAGCGGTGTAGCCTAGGTCCTGGGCCCACTGCTCTAACTCCCGCAAAACAGTGCCTGCCACCCCTCGCCCCCGAAACTCGGGGCGCACAAACATGCGCTTTACTTCGGCAGTGGTTTCGTCGTACTTCTTGATGGCCCCGCACCCCACTGGCTGATCGTCCCAGTACGCTACCACGGCGTGCTGAATCAGATCAATCTTATTAAACTGAGCGTAGAAGGCGTGCTCGGCCCCGTCACGGATGGCCAGGTCCTGGTCCAGCAGCGCCACGAGCTCCTGAAAATCGGCATCGGCCGAAGTGGTCTTGCGTAAAGTCAGCATACCTCAAGATACGCGCCGGCGCACTACCAACCAAGGCGCACCCGGTTGAGGACGCGGTTAACAAGTAGACTGAAGACGTCAATTGTGATTTCATAAACGGTGCAACTAATTAAAGCAGCCCGAACCCCGTTACTACTTTGCCAAGGCCGTTCAGAGAGACAGGTATTATGCTCTCCTTAGCGCAGCCGGACGGTTTTCGGGAATTGCGCACTGGGTGCTGCTAGGCAAACAACATTTTTGCATTTTGCAAATATTTTATACTGATTATTTAATTAACACGTATTGACCAATTATATTTGGTCCTCCTTTGGTGCAAGTTCAAAAACCTGCACTAGGTATTTCTTCCTCTGAAACTTCTCCATATGTCTACTTCTGCTATTTCCCGTTTTGTTGCCGGTTTGCTGCTGATCAGCGGCTTCGTCGTTTCTTCCGCCGCCGCTTCCGAGCCTTCAAACCCCGTAGAATCGGCCAGCCTTACCCGGCTGTCAGCCGCCGAAATCAGTGGCCGGGCCATGCACCTGACGGCATATTTCACGCAGGTTCTTGACCTGAAGGCTGGCCAGAAACGGGCCGTGTACCGGGCTACCGTGCAGCGCCTCGCCCACCTGAACCAGCTAAAGCGTACGCCCGAAAACGACGAGAACGTGAACCGGGAATATTTCTCTGAGCTGAGCCAGGTGCTGACCGCCGGTCAGTATTCGGCCTTTACCTGGATGTGGACTGGAATGCAGCCCGTACTGCCCGCCTCCGCCCTTTCGCAGCGTCAGTAGCCAGCACTACTAGCTAAATTACAAACAGCAGGGGGCCGGATAGAATTGCTATCCGGCCCCCTGCTGTTTGGGTGCGTCTACCAGTACCCGGTTTAGAGCTACTTTCTGCCCAGGTACTTCTTCGACTCCACCACCCGAAACGCCGGGTCGCTGGCAAAGATGCTCTGCATAGAGCCAATGTGGGCCGCCCCAAACAGCGCCAGCACCCGCCGGGGCTTGGTTTGCAGGGCCTGCACTACAATGTTGGAGTAGATTTTATAGTCGCGGTTCTTGAATACCGAAATCAGCTCTGCCCCAATGTATTTTGGGTTGATGAAAGCCGTATCGACCTGGGCATCGGGCTTGGTGAAGCGGCCATTTACCACCCGAGCCGGCGTCACGTACCGCAATCGGTACACCAGATTATAGAGCTCCGGCTGGTTGATGGCCACTTCGTAGTCATAGAGCGAAATGGCCCCCTGCTGGAGCTTGGTGCGCAGGCCGCCGGAGGCTTTGCTCAATTCCTGCTGGGCTTGCTGGTATAGCTCAATGTTCTGGCCGGTGCGCAAAATCCCCTGCGACGTGCCGCCAGGAGCATTGGCGCAGTAAATCCGGGAAAGACCAAGCTGCTTGCCCAGCCGGAAAGCCACCTGAAATATCTCACTGCGCCCCCCAGGCAGCGTGGCCAGATTCAGCTTGTCCTGACGGTACAGGGCGTAGAGGCTGTCGATTTCGCCTTGCTCCTCGGGCAGACTTTCCACGACCAGCATATCGGGCTTGTAGCGGGCCAACGCCGCCGTGAAGCGCCCGATATGCTGCTGGCCCTGGGCAGTCAGCACATCAGTAGTTGGGTAATCTTTGCTGTAGATCTGGTTGAGGTGGTCGGAGCCCACAATCATCACGTCGGTAGGCGCTGACTGGGCTAGAGAGGCGGTGGCACTGCCGAAAGCCAGCAGCAGGAATAGTAAACGGCGTTTCATAGAAGAATAGAGAAGGTTGCCCTAGGGAGGCAGCAGCGCCAGGAAACGTTGCACCCCGGCCGATTATCCTTACCCTGATACTAACGCACTGGCAGTACAGGTTTGCAGGAATAAGCAGTGGCAACTTCGTGGGGATCTTAGCCTAGAGAGGTAAAAAACTGCTCCGCCCACATGTAGCCACCGCTGAAAATAATCAGTGCTAAAGCCAAGAGGAACAAAAAGGGGCTGGCACCAAAAGCCTCAAAAAACGTGAGGACTTTGGCCTGCCGTGGATCAGCTGGATTATACACTACACGCGCTTGGTCCCCAATTTTCCAGGAAATGGGTGCACTGTTGAAGTAATTATCATAGATAAAGGATTGCCCCGCAGGGGTTCTAAAAACGAAAACTGGTTTGTACGTTTCGTGCCCATCACTCTCAACTGTATCTATTCTGAACACAGTAGCCACAGCACTACGGCCACTTTTGAGAAAATCTACTTGCTTTATAATCTTGTTCACTGCATAGATCAGCAACATTATACCGACCAGAAAGGCCAGCATAAATGCCAGGTATTCCTTGTCTTTCATAGGTATCAGAGGCAGTTGATCGATGCTACAACCGATTACTCATCGGTTGCTGCATCTAGGAGCCTTACAAGACGGGGCTGCCCGCTTTTATCTACCGCAATTTCTCCTTCCCAGCCGATATCAGAATCTGGGATACTCATCCAAGCGTGGAAAATAAATTCCTCCTTCCTGTACCCTTGGTACGTTATGCTGTGCCAGCTGTAAGCAGCTACTTCCTCTGGTGAGCCAAGTAGTTCTTTAGTAAGCGTAGTGGTAAACAAGGGTTGACTATTATGCCACGCTTGGAGTTTTGTTTCATAGTTGTGCCCTGCAATTAAGAATTTACCCTTGTCATCCTGCACTGTATCCAGCACAGCATTATCATTCAGGCTCTTCGTTACCCAGCTCAGTCGATAAGTAGCAGGCACATGTACTACCGTGTCGGCGCTGTGCGTGACTGTATCTGCAGGCCAATATTCCGTTCGCATCCTAAGCGTGCTACCATCAGCACTTGCTACCGACTGTGACGAAACGGAGGGACCATCACAGCTTACACCAAGCCAGCCCAAGATTAGCAAACCCAATCTTGAGAGCAGAAGGCAATTCGACATACCACTTTTCTTTAATAACTACACCTGAATAACTCCCACATTATACGCCTTCTCAATGGGTGCGTGGTTGGCCGCTGCAATGCCTTCGGAAATTAATTTGCGGGTTTCCAGCGGGTCAATCACGGCATCGACCCAGAGGCGGGCCGCGGCGTAGTAGGGCGAGAGTTGCTCCTCGTAGCGGGCTTTGATACGGTCGAGCAGCTCCTTTTCGGCTTCGGGGGTAATGACTTCGCCTTTGGCTTTGAGGCTAGCCACCTGAATTTGCAAAAGCGTATTGGCCGCCGCCGCACCGCTCATCACCGCCAGTTGGGCCGTGGGCCAGGCCACAATAAGGCGCGGGTCGTAGGCTTTGCCGCACATGGCGTAGTTGCCGGCCCCGTAGGAGTTGCCTACCACCACCGTGAACTTAGGCACCACCGAGTTGCTCATGGCATTCACCATCTTGGCCCCGTCCTTGATGATGCCGCCCTGCTCGCTTTGGCTGCCCACCATAAAGCCCGATACATCGTGCAGGAACACCAGCGGGATACGCTTCTGGTTGCAGTTCATGATGAAGCGCGCGGCCTTGTCGGCGGAGTCGGAGTAGATAACGCCACCCATCTGCATGCCGGTTTTCTTGCTCTTCACAATCTTGCGCTGGTTGGCCACGATGCCCACGGCCCAGCCATCAATGCGCGCCAGCCCGCAGATGAGTGTCTGGCCGTAAAGGTCCTTATAGGGCTCAAACTCCGAGTTATCGACCAGGCGGTTGATGATGTCCATCATATCGTAGGGCTTCACCCGGTCGGCAGGCAGCAGGCCGTAGATTTCCTTTTCCGCCAGCTTGGGGGCCGCGGGCTCCTTACGGCTGAAGCCGGCCGTGGGCTGGGCACCCAGCTTGTCGAAGATGTTGCGGATGTGGTCCAAGCACTCTTCGTCGGTTTCGAACTTGTAGTCCGTTACGCCCGAAACTTCCGAGTGCATGCTCGCGCCGCCCAAGGCTTCGTTGTCGATGGTTTCGCCAATGGCTGATTTCACTAGGTAGGAACCCGCCAGGAATACCGAGCCCGTGCCGTTCACAATCATAGCCTCGTCGCTCATGATGGGCAGGTAGGCGCCGCCGGCCACGCAGGGGCCCATGATGGCCGAAATCTGCACGATGCCCATGCTGCTCATCACCGCGTTGTTGCGGAAGATACGGCCGAAGTGCTCCTTGTCGGGAAAGATTTCGTCCTGCATGGGCAGGTACACCCCCGCCGAGTCGACGAGGTAGATAATGGGCAGCTTGTTTTCGATGCTGATTTCCTGGGCCCGCAGGTTCTTCTTGGCCGTGATAGGAAACCAGGCCCCGGCTTTTACGGTGGCGTCGTTGGCTACTACCACGCACTGCCGGCCCTGCACGTAGCCGATGACGACTACCACGCCGCCGCTGGGACAGCCTCCCTCCTCTTTGTACATGCCCTCCCCCGCGAAAGCGCCGATTTCCACCTGGTTGGCGCCTTTGTCGAGCAGGTAGTCTATCCGTTCCCGGGCGGTCAGCTTGCCTTTGGCTTTATGGGCTTCAATGCGCTTCTCGCCGCCGCCGAGGGCTACTTTCTTCAGGCGCTGGCTGAGCTGAAACGTGAGTTGCTTGAGTTGGTCTTCGTTTTTGTTGAACTCGAGGTCCATGGGGTGGGAACAGGTTGGGTGGGATGGGAGGGCAATAAAAAATCCGCCCCAGCGGGGCGGATTCAAAGGTAAGAGAAATGCTGTGCTGGATTTCCAGCCGTTGCCACTGGTTACTGTCCATTGGGCGTAACCACTGCCTCAGTGGTAGGAGAAGTCACCACTTTCGTTTTCTTTTCCACTTCGCCGCTGGGCTTCGTGGTGGTTTCGGTTTTGGTTTTCTTCCCGCCGCCAAACACAGAGAAATGCACGTAGCGCTTGGGATTGGCCTGCAAGTCCTGAATTAAGGCATTGGAGCTGGCGGCCGTAGCATTGAGGTTGTTGTAGAGCAGCGTGTCGCTGATAAGCTTGCCCAAGGAGCCTTTTTGGTCGGTGAGCGAGTGGTTGAGCGTGGTCATGGTGCTCTGCGCCTCGCTCATCGTGGCGTTGAGCTTGCGCATGGCCGGGCCCACCGGCGCGTTTTTTAGCGAATCGCTCAGCACGCTGAAGTTGCTGGCAATGTTGTCCAGCTTGCGCTGCGTTACCGACAGGTCGGCCGTGAGGCGGGCCATGTTGGAGGTAATCTGATTGATGTTGCGCTGGTTCATCAGCAGCAGGTTCTTCAGCGCTTCTGTGGTACCCTGGGCGTTGAGCAAAGTAGCCTGCAGGCTCAAGCGGGCATCCTTGTTCAGGAAGGAGTTTACTTTAATCAGGGTTGAATCGACGGTGCCCAATACGGGCAGGGCCCGGGCCTGGAAAGCATCGGTAATGCTGGCCGGGTGGTAGGAAAGTATGGTTTCGCCCCCGTCAAACTGCTTGGTATTCTTGCCCAGCTTCAGCGTCACGGTTTTGGAGCCCAGAATGCTGCCCCCCAGTACCGCCACCGTGGAGTCGCCCACCACAATGTCTTTGCCCAGCTCCAGGGTTACCCGCACCTGATTGCCTTCTTCGGGCAGCAACTCTAGTTCCTTGACCTGTCCCACCGGAATACCGTTCAGAATTACCTGCCCGCCCGGCGTGAGGCCATCTACACTGTCGTACTTGGTATAATAGGTGCGGTTCGACGACAAGACATTGCTGCCTTTCAGAAACCGAAATCCGACGAATAACCCTACCAAGGCCACAATGGCCAGCAGGGCGACTTTAATTTCTTTCGACACGATGAAGCTAGATTGGAACGTGGGCAAGCAAAAAAATGCAAACAACTAACGGGACGGCCCGGACTCCAACGCTAGTCGGCGGTAGAGTCGCCTTCGAGCTCACGCTTGTATTCTTTGAAGGCACGATAAATACCTGAGGCCATATACGATTGTCCGGCTTTATCGTTGAGGTACCGCTCATCGGCCCGATTGGTCAGGAACCCGGCCTCAATCAGGACGGAAGGCATGGCCGTTTTCCAGAGCACCAGAAAGCCTGCCTGCTTCACGCCCCGGCTGGGGCGGTTCACTGTAGTGCGGAACTGCTGATCAACCTTCTGCGCAAACCGGATGCTATTAACCATGTACGCGCTTTGGAAGAGCGAAAATAAAATATGACTCTGGGGAGAATGTGGGTCAAAGCCGTTGTAACGCTCTTTATAGTTGTCTTCCTGCAGAATTACGGCGTTTTCCCGCTTGGCTACACCTAAGTTGGCATCGGTCTTGTGCGGGCCCATGGTCCATACCTCTGTACCGTGCGCCACTGAGGGGCCCGCGTTGCAGTGAATACTGATAAATAGGTCGGCATCGTGGCGGTTGGCAATACCTGCCCGGTCGGCTAGCTCTACAAAGACATTCGTTTTGCGCGTATACACCACTTTCACATCGGGCATGTTCTGCTCAATCAGGCGGCCCAGCTCCAGAATCAGCTTCAGCGCAATATCGGCTTCCCGTGCCGTGGCCCCGGCGCAGCCGCGGTCTTTGCCGCCGTGGCCAGCGTCGAGCACCACGGTGCGCAGCCGGTATTTGTATACCGGTACCGCGGCCGGAACCGAAGCAGAGGGGGCTGAAAAGCTGGAAAGCAGCAGTAGGACGGCTGTTCCGAAAGCGACAATATTCCGCACGGAGTTCGTTAGTTGGGGTAGCAAGGCGCTACCTTTGCGCACTGCCACAAAATAAACGATAAAAACTACGTGGCCTTGTCTGCGCTGTCTTCTACCCGCTACCTTTTTCACCTGGCATACCACAGGGCCCCGGGCCTGGCGCTCCTGCTTGGGCTGTGGCTTAGCTTGGGCGGAGCGGCGCTGGCTCAGCAGCGCCCCCTCCCAAAACCCGTGCCGCGCTTGGCCGTCGACACCACCCGAACGGGCACGGGCGACTCCCTGCGCGTGGCCGCTGCCCCCCAGGGCGACATCAAAACGACTATCACCTACTCAGCTACCGACTCCATCCGGTTCGACGTGGCCAGCCGCGTGGCCTACCTCTACGACAAGGCCAAGATCAACTACGACGACCTGTCGCTGAACGCGGCGCGCATTGCTATCGACTACAATAAGAACATTCTAACGGCGGAGGGTGCGCCAGATACCACGGGACGGGTGCGCGACAAACCCGTGTTCAAAAACGGGGGCGAAACCTACCAGGCCGGCCGAATTGCCTATAATTTTAAAACCCGCAAAGGCAAAATCGCCGAAGCCGTTACCCAGCAGGGGGATGGGTACATCCACGCCGAAACCATCAAGCGCCAGGCTACCGGCGAAATTTACGGACGCAACGGGGTGTATACTACCTGCAATCTGGAACACCCGCACTTTTTCATCAATGCGAACAAGATGAAGGTGATTCCCGGGGAGCAGGTCGTTAGCGGGCCGTTCAACCTGGTAATCGGCGACATTCCTACCCCGCTGGGGTTTCTGTTCGGGTACTTTCCCACGCCCAGCAACAAGAAGCGCGCTTCCGGGCTGATTATTCCTTCTTTTGGGCAAACCAATGACCGGGGTTTCTTCCTGCGCAACGGCGGCTACTACTGGGCCGCCAGTGAGTACGTGGGTGTGCGCCTGACGGGCGAAATCTACTCGGGTGCCGGCAGCGACTTTGGGGGCTGGGGCACCCAGGCCGATATTCAGTACCGTAAGCGCTACCGCTACAGCGGGTCCATGAACCTAGCGTTCAACCAGCGGCCGGCCAATGAAATTCTGCCCGACGAAGACGTAACCGTCGATCAGCCCTACATCAAGCCCAAGTCGCCGCGCACCTTCTGGGTAAACTGGAGCCACGCGCCCCAGGCCCGGCCCGGGGGCGGACAGTTCAGTGCCTCCGTTAACCTAGGCAGCCAGGACTACAACCGGCTGAACGCTTTCGATACGGAACGTTACCTCACGTCTTCGTTTCAGTCGAACGTCAGCTACTCCAAGCAGATTCGGAACTCTCCGATCAACTACTCCCTGAACCTGGCCCAAAGCCAGAACACCGGTACCGGCGAGATGAACCTTACCCTGCCCGATTTTACCGTGGGTGTGGCCCGCCAGTATCCCTACGAGTGGCTGGGCCTGCCTCAGGACGGCAAGCTCAGCACTATTTACGAGCAGATTGCCATCGGCTACACGCTCAACGGCCAGAACCGCCTGAGCAACGTGCAGCCGGCCCGCCAGCTGAACGGCCTCCCGCTCATTGGGGGCACCAGCGAAGCACGCCGCATTCCCATTAGCTTAGACAACCTGGGCGACCTGCTGCGCAACACCCAGTCGGGCCTGCAGAACGTATTCAATATTTCGTTGGGCAGCTACACCTTGCTGAAGCACCTGAGCTTTACGCCCAACGTATCCTATAGCTCCAGCATGTACAACAAGCGGTTAGACTACCGCTACGTCGAAGCCGCGCAGGCCGTGCGCATCGACACGCTGCGGGGCTTCAACTACGCGCACACCTACCAAGGCAGCGCTTCGCTGAGCACGAACTTCTACGGGCTGCTTCCCATAAAGGGCAAGCGTGTGGAGGCTATCCGCCATAAGGTAAACCCTTCCCTCAGCTACAGCTATTCCCCCGATTTCAGCCGGTCTACCTGGCTGTATCAGACGGTGCCGCTGCCCAACCTCACGGACGCCAGCGGCCGGCTGGTGGGCGAGCAGGTTTTTTCCTTGTACAATAATTTCCCCTATGCCCCGTCCGGCGGCCGGCGGGCCAGCCTGCTGTCTTTCTCCCTGAATAACCAGGTAGAAATGAAGGTGCGCTCCAAAACCGATACGACCGGCACCACCCCCTTCGAAAAGGTAAGCCTGATTGACAACCTCAGCCTCAATGGCTCCTACAACCTAGCCGCTGAGACGCTGCAGCTTTCCCCGATCAGCGCCTCGTTTAACACGCAGATTGCGCGCAAGCTCAACTTCCTGATGTCGGCGAGCTTTAACGCCTACCAGCGCGACAGCACCGGCCGCCTCATCAATGAATACCTGCTGAAGCAAAGCAAGCCCCGTCTGGCGCGGCTTGAGTCGGGCAACTTGTCGATGACCTACCAGTTTAATCCGCAGCGGAAGCCCGGGGCTAAAAATACCCAGGTTGCGCCCACCAACAATCCGGCCCTGGGCACCCCCGACCCCGTGAATCCCTACGAGGACTACGTGGATTTTTCCATTCCCTGGACATTGAACGCCTCGTTTGCGGCCGCTTATAGCAACCAGGCGCCGGCACTGCCCCGCGCGGGCCAAACCCGGCCGTCTTCCTTTACCTCCGTTGCGCTGAACCTGAATGGGGAAATCAAGATTACCGACAAGCTGCGCGTGGGCTACAGCAGCGGCTACGACTTCCGGAATCAGAAAATCACGTACACCTCGCTCGACTTTTACCGGGACCTGCACTGCTGGGCCATCAGTGGCAACTGGATTCCGTTTGGCCCCCGCCAGGGCTACAACTTTACCATTGCGGCCAAGTCGGCCCTGCTCCAGGACCTGAAGCTGACGCGCAACCGCTCCTTCTACAACCGCTAATGCCTCGGAAATTGGGGGAATTTGCTCAGCTTTGAGAATTATTTCCCCGGCCTTCCACTCGCCCTCCTCCGTTTTCCATGTCGCAGCACAAAGAGGTTAAGCTCATCACCACCCACCAGCTCCTGGCTATGAAGCGGCGGGGGGAGAAAATTTCGATGCTCACGGCCTACGATTTTTCCATGGCCACCATTCTGGACGGCGCCGGCATTGATGTGCTGCTGGTAGGCGACTCGGCCTCCAACGTCATGGCCGGCCACGAAACCACGCTGCCTATCACCCTGGACCAGATGATTTACCATGCCTCTTCGGTGGTGCGGGCTGTGAAGCGGGCCCTGGTGGTGGTGGATATGCCTTTCGGCTCCTATCAGGGCAACTCCTCGGAAGCGCTGCGCTCGGCTATCCGCATCATGAAGGAGTCGGGGGGGCACGCCATCAAGCTGGAAGGCGGCGCGGAAATTCGCGAGTCCATCAGCCGCATTCTCACGGCAGGCATCCCGGTGATGGGTCACCTGGGCCTCACGCCCCAGAGCATTTACAAATTTGGTACCTACACCGTGCGGGCCAAAGAGGAAGCGGAAGCGCAGAAGCTGCTGGAAGACGCCCAGCTCCTGCAGGAACTGGGGTGCTTTGCTCTGGTGCTCGAAAAGATTCCCTCCGCCCTGGCCAAGCAGGTGGCCGAGCAGCTTACTATTCCCGTTATCGGCATTGGGGCGGGCCCCGACGTAGACGGGCAAGTGCTGGTGGTGCACGATATGCTGGGCATCACCAAAGAGTTTAAGCCGCGCTTTCTGCGGCGCTACGCCGACCTCGGCGACCTGATGCACGACGCCGTTGCGCGCTACATCAACGACGTCAAGACCCACGACTTCCCCAGCGCGGAAGAAGCTTACTAGTTTAATTAATAATGAGTAATTAATAATTAATAAATAAGCGCGTCGTCGGGTGTCTTTTCTGCTTTACCAGGCGGCAAGAGGCGTTTCTGACCAGTTCTTAATTATTAATTCTTAATTATTAATTCCTGTAAAGTGAACCGTCCGAATTTGTGGTCGGAGCAGAAGGAAATTCTGTTCGAAGACAACCACCTGCTCATCATCAACAAGCCCGCGGGGCTGCTCGTTCAGGGCGACGCTACCGGGGATGAGCCCCTCTCCGCCAAGGCGGAAGAATACCTGCGCTTTAAATACAAAAAGCCCGGCGCGGCCTTTATCGGGGTGGCCCACCGCCTCGACCGGCCCGTGAGCGGCGTGGTAGCCCTGGCCAAAACCAGCAAGGCCCTGAGCCGCCTGAATGAGCTGTTTCGCGACAACAAAGTGCACAAAACCTACTGGGCCCTGACGGGTAAGCGCCCGGAGCCGGAAACCGGCCACCTCACCCACTGGTTGGTGAAAGACCCTATTCGCAACACTACCAAGGCCTATACCGAGCGTCATTCCCAAGGCCTGAAAGCCGACCTGGATTACACCGTACTCGGGCAGGCCGGCAACCGGTGGCTGGTGCAGGTAAATCCTATTACCGGCCGCCCGCACCAGATTCGGGTGCAGCTGAGCACCGGACTGGGAACCCCTATTGTGGGCGACGTGAAGTATGGCTTCCTGGCCCCATTGCCCGACGTCAGCATAGCCCTGCACGCCCGCCAGCTGGAGTTTCAGCACCCCGTAACAAAGGAGGCCATGTGCTTTGTGGCCCCCCTGCCCGACATGCCTCACTGGGAAGCCGCGCAGGCTTATTACTAGCCTGTGCGCTTCGGCCACCAGCGGGCCCAAGCGGCGGCGGCTCTGCCGTTGAGCTGCTTTTTGTCTTCTGCTGTTTTGAGGCAGCCAATGCACCGCCGGTTTCCCACTGCGGTTGCACTTGAATAAGATTATGACCTTTTCGGCACTTTTATTGAAGGGGCCTTGGCAAGGCCATAGTTTTGCAGTGCGCTATTGAACGAAAGCCCCGCAGCATAGCTTATGCGGGGCAGCAGCTTGCCTTGTCCTTGCCTTCGCACACCTCATTTGCCGGCTCATGCCAATACTCATCTTTTTCGTTGCTCACTATTATCTGTCGCTGTTCACGCAGACGTTCTACCTGCACCGGTACGCAGCGCACAAAATGTTCACGATGAACAAGTTCTGGGAGAAGTTCTTCTTCCTGTTCACGTACATCTGCCAGGGCTCTTCCTTCCTGTCGCCGCGGGCGTATGCGCTGCTGCACCGCATGCACCACGCTTACTCTGATACGGAGCTGGACCCTCACTCTCCCCTGTATTCGTCGAATGCGTTTTCCATGATGTGGAAGACCAAGAACATCTACAACGCCGTCCTGAACCGGGACTACGCTGCGGCCGAGCGTTTTGAGGGCGACTACCCCGAGTGGCAGGCCATCGAGGACTTTGGCGACAAGTGGTATTCCCGCATTGGCTGGGGCACGCTCTACGTGCTGTTTTACATTCAGTTTGCCACGGCCTGGTGGCAGTACCTGCTCCTGCCCATCCACTTCCTGATGGGCCCCATCCACGGCGCTATCGTGAACTGGGGCGGCCACAAATACGGCTACCAGAACTTCGACAACCACGACCACTCCAAGAACACCCTCGCGCTGGACTTCCTGGCTTTCGGAGAGTTGTTCCAGAACAACCACCACAAGCTGCCCATGCGCGTCAACTTCGGCGTGAAGTGGTGGGAGTTTGACCCCACGTACATGTTCATCTGGACCCTCGATAAAGTGGGCGTGGTGAAAGTAAAGCGCAAGTGGCAGGAGCCCGTCAACATGGCGGCATAGCCGACTTACGCAAGGTGAAATTATAAAGCTTCGTTTCACACGAAAAGGCCCTTCTGCCTCGCGGAAGGGCCTTTTCTGTATCTGGGTTCTAGCGGTAAGCGCCGTTTATATGGTCACAATGTACTACGACCGGGCATCTTATTCTCCGATTCACAACTTCACCTTTCACAACTGCCCCTTTTCCCTTACCTTTGCACCTCATTTTCAACCAGACGCACGGGATGCGTCGCTTAACCAAACCGGTTTATGGCAGTTAAAATCCGCCTCGCCCGTCGTGGCCGCAAGAAGGCCGCACAGTTCGACATCGTTGTTGCTGACTCCCGCTCGCCCCGCGACGGCCGCTTCATCGAAAAAATCGGCACCTACGACCCCAACACGAACCCTGCTTCCATCAACTTCGATGGGGATAAGGCTTTCGATTGGATTATGAAAGGTGCCCAGCCGACCGATACGGTTCGTGCTATGCTTTCTTACCGCGGCGTGCTGTACCGCAAGCACCTGCAGCTGGGGGTAATCAAAGGCGCTATTTCGCAGGATGTAGCTGACCAGCGCTTCACCGACTGGAAAGAGCAGAAAGACGCCAAAATCGAAGGCAAGCGTACCACCCTGGGTACTGCCAAGGACGAAGCCCGCAAGGAGCGTCTGGCCGCTGAAACCAAGGTAAAAGAAGCACGCGCTGAGGCGCTGCGGGCCAAGCAGGCTGCTGCACTGGCGGCTAGCGCTCCGTCGGCTGAAGCCACCGAAGCTGAGGCTCCCGCTGAAACCACCGAGGAAGCCGGCGCTTAATTTTTCTGGCAACTCGTAAGAGGTGATGAGAAGCTAAACGGGTTGCCGTTTCTGTTTCTCATCACCTCTTTTCGTTTCCTTCCTTATTTCTGCCATGAGCATTACTCCCAATGACTGCTACGAGCTGGGCTCGGTGGTAAAGCCCCACGGCCTGAAAGGCTTCGTCGTTGCTGCGCTTGATGTCGACGACCTGCAAGCGTATCGTAAGGTGAAATCGGTGCTGCTGGAGCTGCCCGGTACCCCCGGCAAGCTCACGGCCTTTGCCATTGAAAAGCTTACCCCGCAGTCAGAGGCCCGGGCGCTGGTCAAGTTCAAGGGCATCGACCGCATCGAGGACGCGGAGCCGCTGCGCAACGCCAAGCTTTGGCGCCCCCTGGCCGAGCTGCCAGCGCTGGCGCAGGACCAGTTCTACTTCCACGACGTCATTGGCTTCACGGTGGTAGACGAGGCGCTGGGCCAGCTGGGCACGGTAGAAACATTCTATGAGCTGCCTCAGCAGGATGTACTGGCTATGCAGTACCAGGGCCAGGAAGTGCTTATCCCGGTAGCCGATGAGCTGATTTCCCACGCCGATATGGATGCCCGCACCCTGCACGTAAAACTGCCGGATGGCCTGCTGGAAGTGTACCTGACGCCGCCCTCCCGGGAGCGGGACGAACCGGACGAATTTGTAGAACCCTAATGCGGCCTGCTGCGCCTTACCTGTCTTCTCATGCGGATTGATATTGTTACCTGCCAACCCGAGCTGCTGGAAAGCCCCTTTGCCTTTTCCATTGTGAAGCGTGCCCAGGAAAAAGGCCTCGTGACGATTTATCTGCATCAGCTGCGCGACTTTGCCATCAACAAGCACGGGCAGATTGATGACTATGTGTTTGGTGGCGGCGCTGGCATGGTGTTGCGCGTGGAGCCTATTGCCGCCTGCTTCGATGCCCTGCTAGCCCAGCGGAAGTACGACGCGGTTATCTACATGACCCCTGACGGCCAGACGCTGCGTCAGCCCCAAGCCAACCGGTTTTCCCTGGCCGAAAACCTGCTCATTCTCTGCGGGCACTATAAGGGAATCGATGAGCGGATCCGCCAGGCCTACATTACCCACGAAGTCAGCATTGGCGACTACGTGCTGAGCGGGGGCGAGCTGGGTGCGGCCGTGCTCGTAGATACCGTGGTGCGGCTACTGCCCGGGGTGCTGGGCAACGAGGAATCCGCCCTAAGCGACTCATTCCAGGATAACCTGCTGGCTCCGCCCGTGTATACCCGCCCCGCCGAGTGGCGCGGACAGGCAGTTCCCGAAATCCTGCTTTCGGGCAATACGCCCAAAATTGAGGCGTGGCGCCACGACCAAGCTGTGGAGCGCACCCGCCTGCGCCGCCCTGACTTGCTGGATGGCTGACAGGCTGCACCGTGGCAGCAGGCGACCTTACAACGCGAAGCTGCCTAACCATTTAACTGTTAATCCATTCAACAATCAAGCAATTCGCCTGCGCGTCTTGCAATCCTCAAAACAGAGCGCTATATTTGCGCCTCCTTAATAGAACCTACTTCGGCGGCGCGGCCGTCTTTTACAGTTTTCCAGCCATGAGCGTACTTCTCGACTTCATCAATTCTGAATCCCAGGAGCGCCGCGCCAGCTTCCCCAAGTTTGCTGCCGGTGACACCATCAACGTGCACGTAAAAATCCGCGAGGGCAACAAGGAGCGTATCCAGCAGTTCCAGGGCGTGGTTATCCAGCGCAAGAACTCCAACTCGAACGGCGAAACTTTCACGGTGCGCAAGATTTCGAACCAGATTGGTACGGAGCGTATTTTCCCCCTGCTGTCGCCCAACATCGACAAGATTGAGCTGATCCGTCGTGGTAAAGTACGTCGTGCTCGTCTGTTCTACCTGCGTGGTCTGTCGGGCAAAGCTGCTCGTATCAAAGAGAAGCGCATGAACGTGGTAGAGAAAGTTACGGCTTAATCCCACGGGCCTTGTCCCTATGTTTCAACGACCAGTTCCTACTCAGGGGCTGGTCGTTGTCGTTTAAGTTGGCTGCTTGCCCAGCAAAAGGCCCGGCTTCCTTACGCAGGAAGCCGGGCCTTTATCGTACCTATTAAGACTACTTTACCTGAGCTGCCGTGGACGTAAGGGCCTCGCCCAGCTTGGTAATCCGCTCAGCGGTGTTGGGATTTTCGGAGAAGATGGCCGCTTTGGTCGTGTTTTCGCCCAAGCGTGCCAACAGCGTCCCGACCACGTCTTTATCGAACCCACCGCTGTTGAAGTGGGCTTTCAATTCCTGCAGGTCAATGACTAATTGATGTAGCTCCGGGTTGTTGGCATCCTTCAGGTCTTCAATCCAACGCTGCAGGTGATTATCGAGGCCGGCTTTCTCGGATTCTTCCTGCAGATCGAGACCCAGCAGTTTGATGGCGCCGTCGAGGTGGTTCTGGTGTTGGGTATCGTCTTTGGGCAATTTGTGAAAAGACATAGGCGGAAAGGATACACCGCTAAAGGCGGTAGTGAAGGATGAGCCTGTGCAAACGGCTTGGCTCCCGCAAAGGTTGTCCGTCACATTTCCGGCGCGGAAACGTACTTTCGTACTCCCCTTTCTTGTATTCTGGTATGAAAAAATTTCTGGCGGGCTGCTGGCTGGCACTTATTCCCCTGGCAGCCACTGCCCAAACTACCCCTACCCCTTCTGCCACCTGGCAGCAGCAGGTTAATTACTCTATCGACGTAACGCTTGATGATGTACGCCACGAGCTGACTGGTCGGGAGGAGCTGCTATACACCAACAACTCCCCCGAAACGCTGCCCTTCATCTGGTTTCACCTGTGGCCCAACGCCTACCGCGACAACACCACGGCCTTTGCCAAGCAGCAGCTGCGCAACGGCGACCGGAAGTTTCAGTTTGCTCCGCCCGCCGACCGCGGGTTCATCGACCAGCTGGATTTCAAAGTAAACGGCGAAGCCGCCCGCCTGGAGTACGACTCCCAGAATCCGGATGTGGCGAAGCTGGTGTTGCCGCAGCCGCTAGCTCCCGGGGCCAGCATTACCATCACCACCCCTTTTCACGTGAAGCTGCCCGCGTCCTTCTCCCGGCTGGGGCACGTGGGGCAGTCGTACCAGATTACGCAGTGGTACCCCAAGCCCGCCGTACTCGACCAGCGCGGCTGGCACCCCATGCCGTACCTGAACATAGGTGAGTTCTACTCTGAGTTTGGGTCGTTTGATGTGCGCATTACCCTGCCGGCCAATTACGTGGTGGGCGCTACCGGGCAGCTCCAAAACCCCGAGGAGCAGCAGCGCCTGGAGCAGCTGGCCGCCACCACGGCCGCCAAGAAGGACAGCAAGGACTTCGGCAGCGACTTATCGTTCCCGGCCTCGGCTCCCGAAACCAAAACCCTGCGCTACGTGCAGGACCAGGTGCATGACTTTGCCTGGTTTGCCGATAAGCGCTTTAATGTGCTGAAAAGCGGCGTCACGCTGCCTTCGGGCCGACAGGTATCGTCCTGGGTGCTGTTTACTAACAAGAATGCTACTCGCTGGATTGAAGGGCTCCAGCACCTGAACGACGCCCTGACGTATTACTCCAAGTGGGTGGGCGAATATCCCTATCCTTCCGCCACGGCCGTAGACGGGGCCTTGAGCGCCGGCTCTGGCATGGAGTACCCCATGGTGACGGTAACCGAGCCTTCCGCTATTTCGCACGAGGTGGGCCACAACTGGTTTTACGGCATTCTGGCCTCCAACGAGCGGGACTATGCCTGGATGGACGAGGGCCTAAACTCCTACGTTGATAACCGGATAGCGGCCCTCAACAACTCGCCCGGCTCTATGCAAACCGGGGTGCTTTCGCGCATCAAGCCGCTGATGGCAAAATTCAATATGGACGGCCTATCGGCGTATGCGCTGGAGCAGGCCACGTACCAGACGCAGGCTTCCCGCGGCCTTGACCAGCCCGTGAACGGAGTTTCTTCGGCGGCTTCGGGCATGCTCAATTACCCGTTTATCGTTTACAGCAAAACGGCGGCGCTGTTCAACTACCTGGAGAATTACCTGGGCCAGGAGAAGTTTGACGCGGCCATGCACGCGTACTTCGAGCGGTGGAAGTTTCGCCATCCGTATCCTGGGGACCTGCAGGCTTCTTTCGAGGAAAGCACTGGCCAGAAGCTGGGGTGGTTTTTTCAGGATATGCTGAGCAAGCGGGTGCGCTACGACGCTACCATTGAAGATATCCAGGTTTCGGATACGGTGAAAGTACTGGTACGCAACGACTCTCCGGCCCCGTTCGCGGTGCCGGTTTCTACCCTCGATGCCCAGGGCAAAGTCTTGGAGACGCTCTGGTCGCCCGTGCTGGGTATTACGGAGGAGGACGAATCTGCCCAGCTCAATTTCCGGCGCGAAGGCGTACAGGCGGTAACCGTAGATGCCAACTACGTCACCACCGAATTCAGCCGCCGCGACGACCGCACCAAAACCAGCGGGAGCTTCCGTCGCGTCGAGCCTTTCCGCTTTCAGGGTGGGTTGGCACCCATTCAGCGCTGGGATCGGGCAATTGTCAACTTCACCCCGGTGATTGGGGCCAATACCTCCGATAAGTTCATGCTGGGGGCCGCTTTCTACAGCAGCCCGCTGGTACTGCAGCGCCTCACCTACGTGGTGATGCCCATGTACAGCTTCAACCAAAAGGAGGTAAACGGTATTGCTCAGCTCAACGTGAACGTGCTGCCTGATAAGTATGCCCGCCGGATTGTGACGGGCGTGCTGGTGCAGCGCTTCGAGCGCTACCGGAAAGTAGAGCCCAGCATCACGTTCGACCTGCCTTTCTCGGCATACGACGCCCCGCAACACTCTCTGAAGCTGGCTTCAGCATCAATTAAGGACGAAGACCTAGACCAGACCAGCAGCATTCAAACGCTGGAGTACCGGGTGCACGGCGGCAATGCCCTGCAGCGTTGGACGGGCTACGTAGAGTTCAACCAGCTGACGCCCAAGCCGGGCTTGGTTATCAGCAATGCCGAGGCCCGACTGCTACGGGCAGCGGGCACCTTCCAGCGCTACTATTCCGCCAAGAAGAGTGTTTCGGTTCGCCTATTTGGGGGCCGTTTCCTGTCTAATGTGGGCACCTCCTCCGAATCCCAGCCGTACGTGCTGGGCCTGAGCGGTAGCCCCGACTACCGGCGCCAAACCGCCTTCCTGGACCGTCAGCAGATTTCTCCGGCCCTGGCCGCCCAGCGCCACCAGACCGACGACCGCGATGGTGCCTTTAAAGCCTACCTGCCGGTAGCCAGCACCAAATGGCTGAGCACCCTGAACGTACAGGGAGATTTGCCCATCACCAGCCTGAAAGTATTTGCCGACTTCGGCGCTACCAGCAACAAAGTACTGCTCGAAAGTGGCAAGCAGCGCCGCCTTTTCTACGATGCGGGCTTGGTGGTGCCCATCATTCCCGGAGGTATCTTCCAGTTCTACGTACCCGTGGCTGGCTCGCAGTTCGGCAACGGGTTGCCCGGCAGCCGCAAGGAGTTTACCGACAACCTGCGCTTTGTCTTCCACCTCGACAAGCTCAACCCTTTCCGCTTGCTGGATGAGCACCTGGCGCAGTAGTAACCGCTCTGCACTGAATTGGGCGTTGCTGGCCCTGCTTACGGGCGGGGCCAGCAGCTGCTCTACCGATTATAGTACACTGCCTACGTATTCGGCGGAGCGCAAGCTGTTGCAGGTAGTGGTAGAAGTACCGGCTGGCACCAATCATCTGCAGCACTACAACCCGGCTACTAGGCAATTTGAGGCCGTGCGGCGCGCGGGCCTCGACCAAGTCGTGGAGTTCCTGCCTTCTCCGGGCAACCAAGGCTTCATTCCCAGTACGCTTGCCGCCGAGCAGCAAACACCGCTACCGGCCCTGGTGCTGGCCGAAGCCCAACCCGCCGGCACCGTGGTGGAAGTACAAGCCCTGGGGCTGCTTACCCTCGATGATGGGGGCCAGCTCCGGCAGGTTGTACTGGCCACGCCAGCCCGGCCCAGCCAGCAGATCCTACCCGGCATCAGCACCTGGCAGGGCCTCATCAATAAGTATCCTGGCGTACGCACGGTACTAAGTCAGTGGTACCAGCACCAGGGCCGGCCCGGCGAAATCCGGATAGTGAGCTGGAAGGATGAGCGGGCCGCGGCCCAGGCTATTCAACAGGCCCGATAACCATTCAGGCAAGACGCAAAAAAGCCCCGCTGGATGTTCCAGCGGGGCTTTTTTGTGGAAGTAGGAACAACTACTCAATCTTGTTCATGCGCTCCTTCACAGCTTCGAGGGCCACGCGCATGTTCACAATGTCGGCGCGGGCAGCTTCCTGCTCTTTCAGGTTCATGTCAATCTGGTTGTTGTACTGCTGCAGTTCAGCGGCGTTCTGCACCAACTGCTGCTGAATTTCGATTTTCTTGGCTTTGTTTTTCTCGATGTCTTTCTTGATGGCATCAGCCTTCTGAATTACCGTCATGTGGTTGTTCTGCGAAGCAACCAGGGCTTTTTCAGCTTCAGCTACCTGCAGGGCCAGGTCTTCGCGGTAGAGCATGCGGGCGAAGTCTTTCAGGTACGTTTCGCTGGCTTTCCACTGTACCGGCGTAGCATCCTTGCTCAGGTAAGCATTGCCCAAGTCAATAGACCACCATACGGAGGTACCGGTAGGCGTAGCATCAACCTTGCTGATGATGCGAATAGGGGTCTTGGAAATAGACTCAACAACCACACCATCCATGGTGTAGACGCCTTTATCGGCTTTCACTTTGCCGATTTTTTCGGTAATCCATTTCAGCCAAGAATCGTCTACCCGCTTGCTGTCAAGCTGGATAGTAACGCGCTGGCCCTTACGCGGAATACCTTTGATAGCCATGTCGGTTTCGTCCACTGGCGACTTCTGCGCGTAGCCAGTCACCGTCAGAACGAACATCAACAGCAGGGTTAGGAGTACGCCTGGTTTCATAGAAGTGAAAGTGGTTGAATGTTAAGGAAATGCAATAGGAGGTGAAGCAAACGGCCCAATGACTGAAAACCGACTCACCAAATTTAACTAGCTCCAACCCAAAAACCGTGCGCTAACAAACGTTTTTTTTGGCCCGCCCCCGCTTTTGTTATATAATCACAATAGCATATTAAGGAAGTCCAACAAAAACCCTATTATCAGGGCTTTGGCAGCAATATTTAGGCTAGCGAATAGCCTCCCGTTGAAACCTTCTGTCAGAATCCCGGTTAATCGGGCCATATGAAGGTTACGATTTGCCGCAAAGAACACTTCAACGCCGCCCACCGCCTGTACAACCCGGCTTGGTCGGACGCTGAGAATGCCGAGGCCTTTGGCCCCTGCGCCAACGCCAACTACCACGGGCACAACTACGAGCTGGTCGTGCGCCTGACGGGCAGTATTGACCCCGATACGGGCTACGTGTACGACATGAAACGGCTGAGTACGCTCATTAAACGGGAGATTCTGGATACCTTTGACCACCGGAACCTGAATTTGGACACCGAAGACTTTCGGCAGCTGAACCCGACCGCCGAGAACATGGCGGTTGTCATCTGGAATCGGCTCCGCCCCCACCTGGCCCCCACTCTGGCGTTAGCGGTGACGCTCTACGAAACGGAGCGAAATTTTGTAGAATACCATGGATAACCCCGCGTCCGGCTCTGCCGATTTGCTTCTTCCTGCCGACCTGCGTACGCCCCTGCGTCCGGATGCCTTTGCTTTATCTGACGAGGAGAAAATTGCGGCCATGGAGCCGCACTTCCACGCCATTATGGAGTTGCTGGGCCTCGACCTGACCGACGACAGTCTGAGCGGCACGCCGCGCCGGGTGGCCAAAATGTATGTACAGGAGTGGTTTCGGGGCCTCGACCCGCGCCACGAACCCGCCGTCAAGCTGTTCGAAAACCGCTACCAGTACCACAACATGCTCATCGAAAAGGACATTACGCTCTTTTCGTGCTGCGAGCACCACTTCGTACCCATCATTGGGAAGGCGCACGTAGCCTACCTGCCGGGCGAGCATGTGGTGGGCCTATCGAAGCTAAACCGGGTGGTGCAGTACTATGCCCGCCGCCCCCAGGTGCAGGAGCGGCTTACGCGCCAGATTGCCGAGCAACTCAAGCACAGCCTGCAGACGGAAGACGTGGCCGTCCTCATCGAAGCCGACCATCTGTGTGTGATGAGCCGGGGTGTAAACGACACGAGCAGCAGCACCATTACGGCTGAGTATAGCGGCCGTTTTGCCGATGACCAGCAGTACCGAACCGAGTTTCTGCGCCTGATTGGCCGGTAGCCCGGGCATGCCGGTTTTTGGTTGTAGTTTGCGCGCCCATTTCCCCTCTCTTTTCGCTCATGGCTACCAACGTGCAGGAAACCGCCCGTAAAGTATTGATTGCCGGGGGTACCGGCCTGATTGGCACCCGCCTCAGCGAGATGCTGATTGACGCCGGCTACGATGTAGCGCATGTGAGCCGCCAGTCGGGGCCTACGCACTACCGCCGCTTCCGCTGGGACTTACGCTCCCAAACCATTGATGAAGCGGCCGTGCCTTATGCCGATTACGTCATTAACCTAGCGGGCTCCAGCGTCTCGGAAGGCAAGTGGACCGAGGAGCGCAAGCGCGAAATACTGGATAGCCGCCTGGGGGGCACCAACTTGCTGGTGCGGGAGCTGCGGGAGCGGCAGCACCACGTGCGGGCCTTTCTGTCGGTATCGGCCATTGGCATCTACGGCGACGCCGGCGACAAGCTGGTAACGGAGGAAACGCCTCCTGCTCCCGCCGGCGACTTTCTGGCGGATGTATCGCGGCGCTGGGAAGCGGCGGCCCTGGCAGCCCAGGAGCAGGGCGTACGAACCGTTGTGCCGCGGGTGGGCATTGTCCTCAGCCCCGAAGGCGGGGCCTTGGTGCCCCTGGCCCGGACTATTAAAATGATGGCCGGAGCACCGCTGGGCTCGGGCCGGCAGTATATGTCCTGGATTCACCTTGACGACTTATGCCGCCTGCTGATGCAGATGCTGGAGCAGCCCCAGTGGCAGGGGGTGTATAATGCCGTAGCGCCTAATCCCGTCACCAACCAGACCTTCACCGAAACCCTAGCCGAAGTACTGCACCGCCCCCTGGTGTTGCCTAAGGTACCGGAGTTCGGCCTGAAGCTGATGATGGGTGAAATGAGCGAAATCGTGCTATCCTCCCAGCGGGTAAGCGCCGAAAAGGTGTTGCGGGCGGGCTTCGTATTTGAATACCCGCAGCTGAAGCCGGCCCTGGAATCGTTCTACGGCGAAGAGCTGTAAGCCCCAGGTATATGCGGAGGCTAGGCCAGGCCGTGCTGGTTTGTCTGCTGCTGGGTATCGGTTACCTCAACACCCGACTGTATTACCGCCCCCACGTTACATATACGGCAGCCGGCCCCGTAAACGAGGATGTGCTCCACCAGTTGCGGTTCCTGAAAGTGCAGATGCACGCGGGAGCCGCCGAGGAAATGCAGGAAATCTACCCGGAAGGCTATGTGTACCTGCACGCCCTTTACAGCCTTACCTGGATAGAACTGGTGAAGCACTTGGCTCCCACCAACTTAGTGTACCGGGAAGGCCGCAGGGAAAGCGCCTGGTCGCTCAAAGCCATAGATTCGTCCGTGGGCCGGCAAGTATTCGACTCCGAATTACCCTTGCCTTACGGCGCTTTTTATCAGGGGTGGCACACCTATATTCTGGGCCGATATCTGGCCATGCAACCCGTGGCCCAACGGTCGGGCCCGGACGTGGCCCGCTTTCGCCGCCAGTGTGCTCAGATTGCGCAGGTGCTTAAGGAAAGTCCTTATCCTGAATCTTACCGAGGAGCCGCCTGGCCCGCCGATGGCTTGCTCTGCGTAGCCTCCCTGGCTTGGCACGACCGTATTCTTCCTGGGCGCTACCGCCCGGTTATCAGGCAGTGGCTGCAGGCGGCCGAAACCCGGCTTGATTCTCTGGGCCTGATTCCGCACCAGGTGCAGCCGCACTCCGGGCGCGTACTGGAGGCGGCCCGTGGCTCTTCTCAAAGCCAGCTGCTTAATTTTCTGCTGGAGGTTGACTCCGTGTATGCCCGCCAGCATTTCACGCGCTACAAAGCCTATTTTCTTACCAAGCGTTTTGGCCTGCCGGGAATACGCGAAGCAGCAAATGAAGCAGCCGAGGTAGCCGACATTGACTCGGGGCCGGTGATTCTCGGAATTGGCGGGGCGGCTTCTATCGTTGGGCGGCGCACTATGCAGCGGTATGGTGATACCACCACGGCGGTGGGGCTGCGCAACAGTATCGAGGCGTTTGGCTTACCGTTCCAACGCCATGGTCAAAAGAGTTACCTCTTTGGCCAGCTCCCCATTGCGGATGCCTTCATTGCCTGGGGCAACGTGCTGGAAAGCCGCCAGGAAATTGCGGGCGCTACTGGTTGGCGCGCTGGGTTTCAGCTGCTTTCTGGCTTACTCGCCGGGCTGTTATTCTGGGGTATCCGTTGGTTGCGGCCTCGCCCCGTGGACTAGCTTACGGCCGCAGACTATCCGGCACCGGGGCAGCTCCGCTGTTGAGCTGCTCCAGGAGGTTATCCATGGCAATAGTGTCCACGGGCGCGGCCCGGCGTGGGCGGGGCTCCTCGGTGTAGCACACGTACTTTTTGCTGATTTTAACGATAGGCTTCGGAAACGGCCCCATGGTAATATCCAGGTCCTTGTCTTGGTAGAGCTTCTCCATATACGTGCCGAAGATGGGCAGCGCCATGCGGCCGCCTTCGCCCTGCTGGGTGCGGAAGAAGTGGATGCTACGGTCTTCACCCCCTACCCACACGCCTGTTACCAGGTCCTTGGTGACGCCCATGTACCAGCCGTCGGAGTAGTTAGAAGTGGTACCGGTTTTGCCGCCGATCTGGTTGTCTTTCTTCCACAGCTCATACTCCCACAGCGCCTGCGAGGTACCGCCGGGCTCATCCATCCCGCCGCGCAGCATGTAGAGCATCAGCCAGGCCGTTTCCGGCGAAATCACGCGCTTTTGTTGAGGGTCGAATTGCTTGATGACGTTGCCGTTGCGGTCTTCGATGCGGGTGATGAACATGGGCTCGGTGCGGAAGCCCTGGTTGACGAAAGTGCCGTAGGCATTCACCATCTCGTACACGCTTACATCCCCGGCCGAACCCAGCCCGATGCTGGGCACGGGCAGCAGCTTGCTTTTGATGCCCACTTTGTGCGCGTACTTGGCCACGTTCTCCCAGCCTACCAACTCTGTGAGCTGGGCCGTTACGGAGTTTACGGAGCGGGCCATGGCGTGGCGCAAGGTCATGTTGATGCCAGTGTACTCCCGGGTCACGTTGTCGGGCTTCCACTCCATGGGCTTACCATCTTCCACGTAGTTGATGGTGACACGCTGGTCCCGGATCCGGTCACAGGGGGTGTAGCCATTGTCGATGGCGGTGAGGTAGACGAAAGGCTTGAAGGTGGAGCCGGCCTGCCGCTTGCCCTGCTTTACGTGGTCGTACTTGAAGAACTTGTAGTCGAGGCCGCCCACCCAGGCTTTCACCTGGCCCGTGAAGGGGTCCATGGTCATCATGCCGGCGTGCAGGAAGTGCTTGTAGTACGCCAGCGAATCGAGCGGCGACATGACAAGCGTGGTATCCCCGTCGCCCTTCCAGGTAAACACCTTGATGGGGCGTTTGCGGTGCAGGGCGGAGTCTACCAGATCGGGGCGGCCGGGGTAGCGCGCTACCAATTCCTTGTAGGCGTCGGCGCGCTTCATCTGCGTCTCGATGAAGTTGGGGATTTCGTTGCCGTCTTCGTCCACCCAGGGATTGGAGTCGCGGTTGCGCCAAAAGTTGTCGAAGGAGCGTTGCAGCACTTTCATGCGCTTGTGCACGGCTTCTTCGGCGTGGGCCTGCATACGCGAGTCGATGGTGAGGTACACCTTCAGTCCGTCGCGGTACAGGTCGTAGCCATTCTTCTTGCACCAGTCGTTCACAAACTGACTAACGGCGCCCCGGAAATACGTTTCGGGCCCATCGACGTGCTTTTCTACCTGGTATTGCAGTGCAATGGGCCGGGCTTGCAGCAGCTGTACGCTGTCCTTGGAAAGAAAGCCGGCCTGATGCATACGCTCCAGTACCAGGTTGCGGCGGCGTTTGGCCGCTTCGGGGTGAAAGCGGGCGTTGTAGGTGGTGGGGGCATTCACCGCTCCTATCAGCATAGCCGCCTGCTCGGGTTGCAGGCCCGCCGGCGTGGTGCTGAAAAACGTTTTGGCGGCTACCTTGATGCCGTAGGATTGGGAGCCGTAGTCGACGGTGTTGAGGTAGAGCCGCAGAATTTCTTCTTTGGTATAACGGCGCTCCAGCTCCACGGCCGTCAGCCACTCCTTAGTTTTGTTGATGACGGTGCTCAGGACAGGCACGTGCCCCAGGAGCCCGGTATTGCCCGCCCGCCGGATTTTGTAGAGGTTTTTGGCCAGCTGCTGCGTGATAGTAGAGCCGCCCCCACCCTTGCTGCCCGTAAGCACCCCCGATACGGCCCGGGCAATGGCCTTGGGGTCGATGCCGGCGTGGTCGTAGAAGCGTACGTCTTCGGTGGCTACCAGGGCCTTCACCAGCCAGGGCGACATTTCACTTAAGGGTACGGGGGCGCGGTTTTCGCGGAAATACCGGCCAATCATTACCCCGTCGGAAGTGTATACTTCTGAAGGCTGCTCTACTTTGGGATTTTCCAGCTCTTCCAGGCTCGGCGACTTCCCAAACAAAAACAGGAAGTTGATGCTCACCAGAATGGGATACAGCAGAAATACGCCCAGGCCGACCACAAAAAAGCCCCAGATAAAGCGCGTCAGAATGTTGGGCCAGCGCCGGCCAGCGCCGGTGGGGGTAGTAGCTTTTGACGAGGTACGTGCGGGCATGCAAAGCAGATTAAGCAGCAGCCACGCCAGCTGGCGGCTACAGGAAACGCAAATATACCAGTTAGGGCCAGCCCAGCGGCACAGCCCGCCGGCAAATCAGTTGGTACGCTCGCGCAGGCGGCTGCCCCAGGTGGCCAATACCAACAATAAGCCCTTACCGGTATCCAGCACGAGGTTATCGAGCCGCCCGTAGCCCAAGTACAGCCCCAGGCCAATGCCCACCCACCACAGACCCAGCACATAGCCCAGCGGGGCATAGCCAGGGTGGCGTTTCCACGTCCAGTACAAAGCCAGGCCACAAACCAAGGTAACCAACAGCAGCAGCCAAGCCATAGCAAAGGCCATGAACCGCGTATCGGAAGTGGGCGCTACTCCGAACTTGGTAAGCACCAGATCAGGAAGCAAGAACCCTGCAAAGGTGAGGGCAGCTTCCAGCAGCAAGGAAAAGACGAGCAAGAGCAATAACGCTTTTCGAGCCATCGGGTGGAAGGTTGGGCAGTAAGCGTTTGTAAGAAAAGGAAAAATCCTTGCTTACCCCAGGCCCCGCTTCTACTGCCACCAAACCCAGGCCAGACATCCCAGCAAAGCCAGCAGGGTGGCCATGGCCGTGCTTACCACTACCACCGCATAGGCCAGCCAACGCCAGCCCCTATGCGCAATACTTCCCGCTATCCGCCAGAGCCACCAGGCACCCAGTACAGGCAAGGCCACCAGGCACACTTTGGCCACCATCCGCGCCACGGGCACTGCCGCGGGCGTATGCAACCATAGCTCTTCACTCAGCCCGGTGCTGACCATAGCCAAAACCAAGGCTGCCAGCACCCACCACAGCGGGGCAGGCACCAGCCGCAGGGCCCGGTTAGCTATTTCTGGCAGACGACTCATGGCAGCGTGGCGCTTGGAACAAAGAAAAACTGGCTGACCTTAAAGCTGCGCGGCCCAAGCCTCCCCCGCCGGTGACCACAGCACGAACAAGCCAAACGCCAGCCCCAGCAGAAACAGCAGCAAGGCACTTACGCCCGGCACTACGGTGGTCAGCAGGCGGATGCGGTAGTCGGGCTGGGAGGCAGTGGTTTCCTGCCAGGACAGCAGCATAGCCAGCGCGGCAATACTCCCCATAGCCATCAGTAGGGCCAGCAGGGTTAGAAATAGTTGCAATAGCATGGAGAAGGGCGGGAAGTGTGAGGTTGCACAGCCTGAAGAGCCGTACAGGGACTATACATACTTAAAAACCCGCCAGGCAGATTTCCCTTCTCTGGCGACAGCTCATACCTAACGGCCGCTCCCGGGGCAGCTTGCCGCTACAGGGTCAGCAAGGGCTGGCCATCCAGCGCGAAAAGCAGGTAAAAAGCCAGGCAGAGTAACCAGGGAAGGAAGGTGAACAGGTGAAACAGCCCACAAAGCATCAGCACCCCAAGATGCTTTAGCTCCAGGCTGGCGGGCCGCGTCGTCAGGTTGGCTCCCAATGGCCGGGTAGCTCCCAGAAACACCGCCAGATTTGCCAGTGGCACCCCCAGCAGCGCCCCTGGCCACCACACCCAGACCGCATTTTGAGTTGCGGTTGGCCACAGGTCTGGCAGCATCCACCACACCCAGAGCACGGCGCCGGCTGCCACCAGCACGCTCAGGGCCCGGCCCGCCGACGGCAGAGCCAGTGGGCGGGGCTGATACCCCGACTTTAAAGCGTCTATTTGCAAAGGTTTCATGGCCGAAAGCTGACTTAGTAGCTGGCCAGCTTACTGCCCCCTTCCGGCGACCAAAGCACCAACAGGAAAAACATCAGGCCCAGTATATAGAAGCAGCAGCACACTGCTGAGTGGTACTACCCCCGTCAGCAGGCGCTGACGGCGGGAACCAGGGTCGGCGGCCCGCTCCTGCCAGGTGAGCAGCGTAGCCAGGGCCACAATGTCGCCGGCGCACACGAGCAGGCCTACCAGCGTAAGGGCAAATTGGAGGAACATGGAAGGAGGAGTTGCAGAAGTAAATAGAGCTGACGGAAAAGTTCAGGCTATGATTAGCCACTACAGCGCCTGATAAGCCTGCCAATCGGCCCAGGTGTAGCTGGGCCAGTGGCGTTGCTGCTGTTGCGCCCTAAACTGCCGGAGGCGCTTGTGCAGGCGCGTACGGGCATCAGCCTCACTCAGGAACTGGTGCGTGCCGTCGTAGATTTCGTGCTGGAGCTGGTGCTGGCCTAGCTCCCCCTCGTGCGCAACCAGCGTAGGCAGCACCCGGTCGGGCATGGCCAGCAGAAAGCCATAGTCCACGTTGCGCAGCGCCGGGCGCAGGTTGTAGCGCGCTATCCATACCTCCCAGTTGCCGGCCGCCAGCAGCAGCAGTGCGGCGTAGGCCGCCAGGCTATTGAGGCGCACCAGGGAGAAAGCCGAGCGGCGCTGCCAGATCTTCAGCAGCAAGGTGCCGAGCCCAAACAGTACCAGCAGCAGGAAAAAGCACACGCCCAGCCGCTTGTAGGCTAGTCCCGTGTACAGGATATAGTAGTAGTTGCGCAGCCCCACCGAAACGGCCAGCACGGCATTTTGCAGCACCCACACCGTGGCCAGCACCCGCAGCAGCGGCAAACCGGGCCGGTAGAAATTGAGGTTGCGGCGAAAAAACCACAACAGAATGCTCATAGCCACCAGAATGCTGAAAATAAGTACGTAAGTACCCTCATGCACGAATTGCGTGAGGTCGAAGCCCGGTTCCCGCACAAATCCAAACCAGATCCAGTTCACGTCAATGATATTGACGACCAGCAGCAGCACATTCACGAGCCCCAGCAGGCCTGCCGCTACCAGAAACTCCTTGCGCAGGTCGAGGCTACCACGCTCCTGCCGCCGAAAATCGGGCCGGCGCACACTGAAAGACGCCACTTGGTCGCGCTTGCGCTGCACAAACTCCCCGAAGCGCGACTCCCGATCCGCGAAATAGTGCACGGGCACGAAAAGCAGCACCGCCGCCGTGAGAGCCAGCCCCGCCACGAAAAAGAGCACATGAGCCAACGAAAAACGGCTAAATAACGCCACCAGCCACTCGCTCAGCGCATACAGGGCCCGCTCCGACAGGGCTTCGTACTGGGGGTTGGCTACCACGAAGAGTACGTGGAACAGGAATAGGGTTATAAGAGGCACTACCAGGAGCCGGGCATAAAACCAGAAGCGCCCAAGCTGCCCACTCACATTGGTGGGCATCCGCACCAGCGTGGGCAAAGCCATAAGCACATGCGCCGCGTTGGCCAGGGCCGTCAGCAGGGCATTGCTCACCAGCCGCAAGTGGGGCTGATTTAAGTAGCCAAGCCAGCCTGCTAAGGAAACCCAGCAGGCCAAAATGGCTGCCCCCGAGCCATACCAGGCCACCAGCCCGGCGCTGCCCAAAGTGCCCAGCAACAATAGCCAGGCATACCCCGAGCGCCACTGCGGGGCGTAGTGCGGCCGTCCGGCCGCCGTGGCCAGCACCACAACCACAGTGTAGAGCAACATATTGAGGCCGGCCCGCTCCTGCCAGAACAGCAAATCAAATAGCAGGGCCCCAACCGGCAGAGCCAGCTTTTGCAGGGTTGTCAGCACCAGTTTTGATGGGGCAGCTTCGTTGGGAGTAGCCGCGGGATTAAGCAAGGACGTAGGGTACATAAGCAACCGTGTCGGGTTTAGATATTAAAAGTACTTTGTATTACAAAGTTTAAAGACAAAAAAATTTAGCTGCCGCTACGCAACAGCTTTTCCAGGGCTAGCAGATGCGCCTGAAACGCCTCTTTCCCTTCCGCAGACGCGGCGTAAGTGGTATTCGGCTTTTTACCCACAAACTGCTTGCTGACGGCTACATAGCCGGCCTTCTCCAGGGCTGCCACGTGGCTGGCCAGGTTACCATCAGTCAAGTCGAGAGCTTCTTTCAGCTCCGTGAAGCTCACAACTTCATTCGCCATGAGCACGGCCATGACGCCCAGCCGTACGCGGTGGTCGAAAGCCTTATTGAGCGTGTGAATGAGGTGTTTCAAGGAGTTGATATTCGGGGCTGTAACAGCGCCCTATGAAATAGAAAAGGAAGGTGTGATGCGGCGGACTTACCGCTCGTAGCGTGAGTACATCAGCAAGCCGTAGCCAATATGCCCCAGCCCAAAACCGAGGGCAAACATAAGCAGGCCGGCGCCAGGCAGCGCAATGGTCACCAGGCCCAGCACTATTTGAGTGAGCCCCAACCAGCGGATTTCGTCCAGGGTATACTTGCTGGCATTGAGCAACGCCAGGCCGTAGAACACCAACAGCCCAGGTACTACCAGGCTGGTAGCGCCCTGCCAGTACAAGGCCAGGCAAAATACCCCACCCGCCACCAAAGGTATAGCCAGGCTCAGCGCCAGGCGCTGCGCCAGGGCCCCCCAAAGCTGTTGCCCGGCCGCCCGCGCCCGCCGAATGGTGAAGAAACAGGCTACCACCAGCGCGGCTACCACCATGCCGCCAGCCAGTAGTACTAGGAACGGCAACAGGCGCAGCCGCTCCGAGGCCGTACTCTCCAGCAGGTGCAGAAAGCCCCCCGGGCCGTACTCCCCGCGCAGATACCAGTGCCCGATGCCCGCCCCAGCCAACGCCACGAGCCCCGCTCCCACGCCCGATAACCCGCTCAACGAAATAAAGCGGGAGGAGCGCTCCATAATGGTGCGTATTTCCGTGAGCTGGGCCAGCGGGTCGACAGTAGGCTTCATCATAAATAAAAGTACTTTGTCTTACAAAGCAAGAGGTAATTCTTGAAAATTCCAACCTTTCCCGGATTTTCTCCCTAATGGACGGCCGGTGCAAAGGCTGTAACGGGGAAAGCAAGCCAATAACGCAATATTCCCGTCCGGTTTCCTTCTCTTTTCTCAATCCTGCTCTTACCGGATGTACGTATACTCGCCCGCTCAGCCGCACTGCTGATGCCGATTTTCAGTTTTTTCGATGCGCATTCGCCTGCAACTATTTGAATTTGAGGATCTGGCTTGGTTTCCGGTCGTCGTGCGGGCCGGCATGATGGACTATCTGCGCTTCATGATTACGCATTTGCACACCTACCGTCCCATCGTTCCGCTGTTGGCCGAAGGCATGCGCCGCACCCAGCAAACCCAGGTGCTGGAGCTGTGCGCCGGGGCAGGTGGCGGCGCCGAGGACGTGCTGGCCGCCCTGCACGCGGCTGGTATGCCGGCCGCCCGCATCCAGCTCACCGACTTATACCCGCAGTCGGCCGCCTGGACGCATGTGCGTACCCAAACCCAGGGTGCCATCAGCTTCGAGCCACAAGCCGTTGATGCGCTACAGGTGCCGGCTGACCTGGAAGGGTTCCGGGCAGTGTTTTCGGCTTTTCACCACTTCCCCCCTTCTGCCGCCGAAGCGTTGCTGCGCAACGCAGTGGAGGCGGGCCGCGGCATTGGCGTATTCGAGGGCGCAGCCAAGCACTGGCTGGAACTGGTGCTGGCCTGCACAGTGCTGCCGCTAGCCCAGCTGTGCATCACGCCGTTTATCCGACCTTTTCGCCTTAGCCGCCTGGTTTTTACTTACCTGCTGCCGCTTATCCCGCTGTGTACTATCTGGGATGGGTGCGTTTCGATCCTCCGGATGTACCCACCCGAGGACCTGCTGGCCCTGGCCCATCGGGCCGACCCCACCGGACGCTACCAATGGCAGGCGGGCAAGGTGCGCCACCGCTGGGGGCCCCGGGTAACCTACCTGATAGGCTGGCCGCAGTCTGTGGCGTAAGCCGTAGCTTGCCGGAGGTTTTTCCGCTTAGGTAGATTCGTTTGTCAGCTAGTCCCATGTCCGTTGCTGCTTACCGCCGTGCGCTGCCGCTGCTGCGTATTCCGTTTTCCGTGTACCTGATGCCGGTGTACTGGTTTGGGCTAAGCGCCCTGCGGGAGCCATTCAGCGTGGGGCGGGCGTTGGCCGTGTTCCTCCTCATCCATGGGCTGGTATACCCGGCCTCCAACGGATACAACTCCTACTACGACCGTGACGAGGGCAGCATTGGTGGGCTGAAACATCCGCCCAAAGTGTCGCAGGAGCTCATTCACCTCGTCTGGCTATTCGATGCGGCCGCCGTTGCCGGGGCCTTCTGGCTGCGGTGGGAGTTTGGCGTATTGGTGGTGGTGTACCTGCTGGTTTCGAAGGCGTATAGCTACGAGGGCATCCGCCTGAAAAAATACCCGCTCCTGAGCACGGGGGTGGTTATTCTTTTTCAGGGGGCTTTTACTTTCTGGATGACGCAGGTAGGCGTAGGGGCTACTTCCCAGGCGCTGTTCGAGCCGACTAATTGCCTGCTGGCACTGGTCAGCAGCATCTTTCTCTGCGGCTCTTACCCGCTCACCCAGGTGTACCAGCACGCCGAAGATGCCCGGCGTGGCGACTACACGCTCAGTCTGCGGCTGGGTATCCGGGGCACTTTTGTATTTGCAGGGGTGAGTTTACTGCTGGGGGCGGCTTTGCTGGCGGTGGTGTACTGGTGGCGGGCCGAGCTCCTGCACCTGCTGCTGTTTGTTGTTGCTACCGGCCCGGTAGTAGCCCTGTTCAGTCGTTGGGCTTACCAGGTGTGGGCCTCCCCCGAAGCCGCCGACTTCGAGCATACCATGCAGATGAACCAGGTGTCGTCGCTGTGCATGAGTGCGGCCTTTATTGCTATTCTGTTGTGGCCTTAGAGTCGTGCCTGTAGCTAACCCCTCAGCCGTTGTTGCGTACGCTGTCCAGGTTAAGTTCACTTTACTTGCGATGCGCACTCTTCTTCTCGTACTGCCCACGCTCCTGCTGGCAGCCTGCTCGGGCCCCGCTTCCGAGCAAACGTCCTCAACCACGAGCCCGAACCCGACCGAACCCCTGGATACTACCCGGGCCCCGAGCATATCGGCCCAGGCCGACACGCTGAAAGTTGTGCGCCACCGGCACGACTTTTCTTCCCCGGGCCACCCAGACCTGTTCATGCTCGCCCTCCGCGGCACCGACCTGACCACGGGCGAAGCCACTTTCACCATCACGGCCGCCGACGGCACGACCATCTTTCGCGAAGTGCTGCAAGCGGCCGATCTGGAAGCCTCGCTAGTGTATAGCATGACGGGGCCCACCGCTTCCAAGGCTGAACGGGAAGCTTTTATCCGAAAAAGAATGGACGAGTTTTTCGCGGATAAACAGTTCGGGAAGCCTGCGGCAGCAGCCACGGAAGCCGCCCCAGCCGACACTGACCAGGCTGCCTGGGAAGACCTGCGCAAGCGTCCGGATGCCGTGTACTTCCGCTACCTGGTAGGCAAGGAAGAGCAGCGCCGCATAGCCTGGTCGCCGCTGCGCAAGCAGGTTGTGCGCTTGCCCAGCACGGGCGGTTAAGCAAGGCTCGTGGCGGGCCTACTCCGCGGCTTGCGCCAGGGCTTGCTGGATACCGTCGAGGAGGGTGGCATAGGGTTGGTAGCCCCGCGCCAGCACGTAGCCCTGGGAGCCTACCCGCAGGATGCACATGGGAAAGCCCTGCACCCCCAGGCGAGCTACGGCTGCAAACTCCTGCTGCACGGCCTGCCGGCTGGTGGGCAGCTCCCACCGAAGCAAAAACTCTGGCCAGCTTACGCCCAGCTTCGTGACCAGGGGCTCATAGGTGTTGAGTAGATTTAGGTCCTGCCCATCTTGAAACAAGGCTTCCTGCACGGCATGTGCAAAATTCACGGCCTGCTCCCGCTCATCCAGCTGCCGAAAAACCGCCAGTGCGCGGCTGGGCGGCTCCGAATCCTGCACCTGCTGGCCCTGCTCCCCCACAGCTTGAAAAGCTTCCCCGAACGAGGCACCCGTTACCTGGCTTACCTGCTGCATAGCCTGGCTTATGTAGGGCCATGCGCTGCCAATGGGGCCCACATCCTCGCCGGTTATCATTCCGCCGCTGAGAATGGTTACGTGCAGCTGCCCGGCCAGCGTGCCCTGAATCTGCTGCACCACGGGCGTCATGCCATAGCACCAGCCGCAGAGGGGGTCGAAGAGGTAAAGAAGCTCGGGTAAATCAGGGGTGGACGAAGGCATAAGAACTGCGAAAAGAAAGAAGCGCTTGATTTCGGGATAACCAGCAGCAAAGATACTCGGGCCACCTGAAGCTAGCGGGAAGCTCAGCTATAGAACTTCTTATAGTTCTATAGCACTCTTTTCATACAAAAACAGTTGAGGGACCAAGCCGGATCCGGCTTTTCCCGCCCAGCCAAAAATGCGGGATCAGGTATACGTTTGCCAATTCTTCGCGTTGAAGGCAGAGCAACACCTTCAATTTCCCTTCCTATTCGTTTCTTTTCTACATAGTGTCTATGTCACAAGCAACTTTGGGAACGTCCCAATCACCTGCCATTGGCAAGCGGCCGAAGCGTTTGCGTTGGCTGATGGCAGGCGTCGCGTTCCTGGTTTTGTTACTGCTCTTGCTTCGCTTTTATAACGTTGAGAAAAAGGTAACCCAAGAGGACCAGCGGTACATTAGCTTCCTGCTGAAAGACACGCCTGTAACCCGCGCCGATGCCATGAGTTACGAGCAGCAATTGGCTTTTCTGCACGCGGCCCAGGTGTCCATCCTCTCCCACTCTACTACCGGCATCCCTATCCCCTACAATCAGGCCCGGGAGCCGAAGAACCTATTTTTGCTGAACTCCGGCATCTGCTACGACCGAAGCCGGGTGTTGGAGAAAATCTTTATGAACGCCGGTTTTACTACCCGGCATGTGGCGTTGTACGCCCAGGACCCGGGTGCCTCGGCTCTCGAAAAAATTCCGTTGCTGGAGGTGGCCAGTCACGCTACCACCGAAGTATTGACCAAGCGCGGCTGGCTGGTGGTTGACTCCAACAACCCCTGGCTGGCGGTGGACGGGCAGCGGCAGCCGTACTCCCTGGCCAGCATGAACGCGGTATTTGAGCAGAACCGCCAGATTCGCTGGCAGCACCCCCCGGCCGCGGGCTACGAAATATTCTACTCGCGGCCCAGCACCTTCATCTACGGACTGTATTCCCGCCACGGCCGGTTCTATCCGCCCTACACCCCTGGCATTCCTGATTATAACTTACGAGAGCTGCTGTACAATTTTTAATACTCCGCCAGCTTCCCTTAAGCACAAAGACCCGCACCTGAATTGGTGCGGGTCTTTGTGCTTAAGGGAAGCTAGGTTTTTAGCCGTTCATGGAAATCAGGAATTCCTCGTTGTCGCGGGTGCCTTTCATGCGGTCTTTTAGGAACTCCATAGCTTCGGAGGCCGTCATATCCGACATGAATTTGCGCAGCACCCAGATGCGGTTCAGTTCATCCTTGCTCATGAGCAGGTCTTCGCGGCGGGTACCCGATGCGGGCACATCGATGGCCGGGAAAATGCGCTTGTTGGCCAGCTTGCGGTCCAGCTGCAGTTCCATGTTGCCAGTACCCTTGAACTCTTCAAAGATTACCTCGTCCATTTTGGAGCCGGTATCAATCAGGGCCGTGGCAATAATGGTGAGCGAGCCGCCGTCTTCCACGTTGCGGGCCGCGCCAAAAAAGCGCTTGGGCTTGTGCAAGGCATTGGCATCGACACCACCGGAGAGAATCTTGCCGGAGGCGGGCTGCACGGTGTTGTAGGCGCGAGCCAGGCGGGTAATGGAGTCGAGCAGAATCACCACATCGTGGCCGCATTCCACTAGCCGCTTAGCCTTATCGAGGGCAATGCTGGCAATTTTCACGTGGCGGTCAGCCGTTTCGTCGAAGGTAGAGCTGAGCACTTCAGCTTTCACCGAGCGGGCCATGTCGGTTACCTCTTCCGGGCGCTCATCAATGAGCAGAATCATGAGGTACACCTCGGGGTGGTTTTCGCTGATGGCGTTGGCTATTTCCTGCAGCAGCACGGTTTTACCCGTCTTGGGCTGGGCCACAATAAGGCCGCGCTGCCCTTTGCCGATGGGGGCAAAAAGGTCCAGAATGCGGGTACTCATCTGGGTGGGCTTGGTCGAGAGCTTCAGGCGTTCCTCAGCAAACAAAGGCGTGAGGCTGCTGAATGGCACCCGGTCCCGAGCCTCCTCAATGGAGCGGCCATTGATGGTTTCTACGCTTACCAAGGCGTAGTATTTTTCGCCTTCCCGGGGCGGCCGGATGGTGCACTTCACCGTGTCGCCGGCCTTCAGGTTGTACTGCTTGGTTTGTTGCGGGGCCACGTAGATGTCATCGGGCGAGGCTAGGTAGTTGTAGAAAGGGCTGCGCAGAAAGCCGTAGCCGCCATCGGGCATCATTTCCAGCGTGCCTTCGCCAGGGATGATAATATCAAGTTCGGGGCGGGCACGCTGCGCGGGCACCTCCTGGGCAGGGCGCTGCTGGCGTTCCTCACGGCGTTCTTCCCGGCGTTGCTGGTCACGGGCAAACCGCTCTTCGCGGCGTTGGTCCCGGTCGCGCACGGGTCGGTTGGGGTCGCGCTGCTCGGTCCGCTCACCCCGCTCCCGGGGGGCATCGCGCGGCACGTCCCGGCCTTCGCGGGGGGCTTCCGGGCGGGGTACCTCTGGGCGGGGCTCCCGCGGCCGGTCGCTGCGGTATTCCCGCACTTCCCGCCCATCGCGGCCGGGAATAAAAATGATGGGGGCCGGCGGGGTTGGGGCGGCCGGGGCCACGGGGGCCTCCGTAACGGCCGGGGCCGCCACGGCCTCGGGGGCAGCCACTGCGGCCGGAGCTACGGGCTGGGCTACCTCGGCGGGTACGGCTGCCGTTGGCACTTCGGGAAGAACCGGTTCGGTGGGCGCGGGGGCAGCTTCCGCTACGGGTGCGGGCGCAGCGGCGCGGCCGTTACTGCGCGCGGGTTGGTCGTTGCCGGCACGGGTACGGCGCTCGGGGCGCTGGTATACTTTAATGGGACGGGCAGGGCCTTCAGCAGCTTCGGCTGCTGCCTCGGGGCCTGGAGCAGCTTCGGGGCGCGCAGCGGCTACGGGCTCGGGGGCCGGTGCCGCTGCGGCTACTGGTGCTGGCTCGGGGGCTACCGCTACCGCAGCGGGAGCCGCTACCACCTCGGGCGCGGCTGCTTTCCGGCTGGGCGCCTTTTTCTGGGGCAGCTTTTCGGTAGGCGTTACGGCTTGCTGATCAAGAATCTTATAAATCAGATCCTGCTTACTGAGCTTTTTAAAGTTGCCTACCTGTAGCTGTTCAGCCACTTCTTTCAACTCCGAAAGTAGGCGGTCCTTTAATTCGTCAATAGTGTACATACAAAAAAGGAAGAGGGAAAACGCGCGGTGCTAAGCCGCCAACAGCGCAATGCAGACCTATCCGGGCACCATGTGCAACGCCTGCGGCGCGCATCTCAGCAGAAAGTCGAAGCGAAAAAACGGGGTGGTAAGGGGAAGGTGCTGGAAGAATAATCGGGCCCTGGGCGAAGAATAAACTGTTCCGCAGGCCCCGCGTCAGCAGCTGGCTTAGTAACGCAATGTTAGCGTAATACACCCAAACCGCCAAATCATCTGCCAGATTTCCCGGGCTATGCGGCTTACGCAGAAACTGCGACCAAGGATGCAAACTATGGCCCTGGCTTGGCGGGGGCGGGGCAAATTGCGGCAAATAGCCCGGGGCTGCTGCATCTGCAAAATCATTACTCTACTTTTGCCGTATTCCATTCTGCCTTTTCTGCCGCTATGCTGCAAGTATCCGTTCTGCGAGAGCAAACCGAGGCCGTGTTGGCCGGCCTCGCCAAAAAACACTACAAAACCGCCGAGGCCGATGTGCAGGCCATTTTGGCCCTCGACCTGCGCCGCAAGGAGCTGCAAACCTCCCACGACCAGGCCCAGGCCGAAGCCAACAAGCTGGCGCGGCAGATCGGCGACCTGATGAAAGCGGGCAGCAAGGCCGAAGCTGACACCCTGAAGCTGCGCACCGCCGAGTTGAAGCAGCAAACCAAGGCCCACGCCGAGGAGCTGGTAGACGTGGAAAAAGAACAGCAGCAGCTGTTGTACAAGCTTCCCAACCTGCCCCACAGCAGCGTACCCCAGGGCCGCTCGGCCGACGATAACGAAGTGGTGCGCGAGGTAGGCAATAAGCCCACGCTGGCTGCCGGCGCCAAGCCACACTGGGAGCTGATTGAACAGTACGACATCATTGACTTTGCCTTGGGCAACAAGATTGCCGGCGCCGGCTTTCCGGTGTACAAGGGGCAAGGCGCACGTCTGCAGCGCGCTCTGATTAACTTTTTTCTGGATGAGGCGCGCCAGGCGGGTTACGTGGAGATTCAACCTCCGGTCCTGGTAAACGAGGCCTCCGGGTATGGCACCGGCCAGCTTCCCGACAAGGAAGGCCAGATGTACCACGACGCCCAGGATAACCTGTACTTGATTCCGACGGCGGAGGTACCCATCACCAACCTCTACCGCGACGAAATTGTGGCGCTGGAGGCCCTGCCCATCCGCAATGCCGGGTATACGCCCTGCTTTCGCCGGGAGGCCGGCTCCTGGGGTGCCCACGTGCGAGGCCTCAACCGCCTGCACCAGTTCGACAAAGTGGAAATCGTGCAGATTGCCCACCCCGACCACAGCTACGCGCAGCTGGAAGAAATGCTGAGCCACATCGAGGGCTTGTTGCAAAAGCTGGAACTCCCCTACCGCGTGCTGCGCCTATGCGGCGGCGACATGGGCTTCACGTCCGCCCTTACCTACGACCTGGAAGTGTGGAGTGCCGCCCAACAGCGTTGGCTGGAGGTGTCTTCGTGCTCTAATTTTGAAAGCTATCAGGCTAACCGGCTTAAGCTGCGCTACCGCCCCGAGAATGGCAAAACGCAGCTCCTGCACACGCTCAATGGCTCGGCCCTGGCACTCCCCCGCATTGTGGCGGCGCTGCTGGAAAACAACCAGCAAGCCGATGGCATAGCCCTGCCCGCCGTATTGCATAGCTACTGCGGGTTCAGCAAGATCGGCTAGCCCGCCGGCACCATAAAGAGCCGAAAAAGAGTGGGCCCGATGCCATGGCATCGGGCCCACTCTTTTTCTTGTTTAGCTTACTGCCCCCCCGGCGCCCGCAGGTACAACCGGAAAGTGGTGCCGGCGCCGTCCTGGCTTTCCACTTCAATGCGCCCTCCTTCCCCGTGCACCAAGCGGTTTACCAGGAAAAGGCCCACGCCGGTGCCTTCGCCCGCCTGCGGATGAAAGCGGCGGAAAAGCTGGAAAAGCTCTGCTCCGTACCGCTCCAGGTTTAGCCCGAGGCCATTGTCCTGTACTTCCAGCACAGGCTGGCCTTGCACTAGCAGACTGCGCACCTCGATCAGGGGGGCGCGGTTGGGGTCCCGGTATTTAATGGAGTTGGTAAGCAGGTTTAGCAGAATGGTGCGCAGGTTGCTGCGCACGTACTCCACCGCCGGCAAGGCCGTAAAGTTGGTTTGAACGGTGGCTTCGGCGGCTACAATTTGGGGGAGCAGTGTTTGCACAATATCGGCTACCATCTCGGCAATGTCCACCATTTCAGGGGGCTGCTCACCGGGGAGCTGCTCTACCTGCACCACGTGGGCGAGGTCGGTGATAGTGGACGAGAGGGACTGCAACGATTCATCGACCAGTTGCAGCAGATGCGCTTCCTCCGGGTCGTGAAAAGTGGCGGTACGCCTTAGTTCTTCAAAAAGTCCCCGCAGGTTATGAATCGGCTGCCGCAGGTCGTGGGAGGCGGCGTACACGAAGTTGTCCAGGTCGGCGTTGGTACGCGCCAGCCGCTGGTTGATGGTATCCAGTTCCTGATTGTGCGACTTTTCCTGGTGGTGCGCAGTGGTAAGTTGTTCGTTTTTTTCGGCCAGTTCCCGCCGGATTTCGGTTAGCTCGGCCAGGGAGTCGCGCAGCTGCTGGTTTACGCCCTGCAGTTCGGCGTGGTAGCGCGCCTCGTATTGCCGCCACTCATTTTTCTCAATGGCGTGCTTCACGGTCTTCAGCAGCAGCTCCTGGTCGAACTGCTGCTTCACCAGGTAGTCTAGGGCACCTTCGTTGAGGGCACGCACGGCCAGCGTTTCGCTGCCCCCACCCGTAATCATGATAATGCACATGGTTTCGGCCGGGAAAAACTGCTTGATGCCCACCAGCACCTCCAGCCCGGTGGTATCGGGCAGGTTGTAATCCAGCAGCACGCAGTCGGGCCGGAGGGTCCGGTACTGGCGGATGGCATCTTCCCCCGATGAGGACTCGTGTATTTCTACGCTCTCGTACCCGGTTTGCTTGGTGAGGTAGCGCTTATACAGCATCCGGTCCTGCTCATTGTCATCAACAAGTAAGATCTTTTTCACAGCTTCCAATTAGGCCGCAGGCAGCTCCGAGGACTGGAGCCAGTACCGAATAATAAGTTGGACTTTTTCCTCCAAGCTGGCAAAATCAATGGGCTTGGTGAGGTAGCTGTTGGCTCCCAGGCGGTAGCAGTCTTCTACGTCTTTGGTGTTGGAGGAAGTGCTGAAGATGATAACCGGGATGGAGTGCAGGTAGGGGTCCTGCTTTACCACGTCCAGCACCGTGCGCCCGTCAGTCCCGGGCAGGTTCAGGTCGAGCAGGATGATGGCCGGCATGGCCTGGGGCCAGGCGGAGAGCTTACCGCGCCCCTGCAGGTATTCCAGGGCCTGGTCGCCGTCTTCGCAGCGCAGGACCGGATTCTGAAGCGCATACTTACGAAAGACCCTGCCCAGTGCCGTAAAATCTTCGGTACTGTCTTCAACTACCAACACGGGTCTAAGAGGAACGGAAACCACCTACAGAGTTTTTGAAAGCGAAAAATAAAACGTAGTGCCTTTGCCTACAACGGAATCGACCCACAATTCGCCGTGGTGTTTTTCAACCATTTTTTTGACGATGGCGAGTCCGGCTCCGGTTCCGCCGCCGAATTTATCCGGGGCGTGCAACCGTTTAAAGAGCTTAAAGATACTATCGTAATGTCGAGCTTCTATCCCGATACCATTGTCGCGCACATAAAATACGGCAAACTCCTCCGGGTTGACGGGGCCGCGCGGGCTGCTGATACCGGCCGGGGCCTGCCCAATAACGATTTGCCTTTCGGGCTTATTGTTATAGCGCATAGCATTCGTAATCAGATTATTGAATACTTCCCGAATGCGCACCGGATCTACGAATAAGGTGGGCAGAGGCCCACGTACCGACACGGTGGCCTGGTTTTGCTCGAGGCGCGGATGCAGCAGGTCTACCACGTCGGCCACTACCTCATTCATATCAGTTTCCGTGACGGCCAGCTCCATGCGGCCTACCCGGGAAAGCTGCAGCAAGGACTCAATCAGGGCCTCCATGCGCTGGCTTAGCCGTACGAGGGTTTGTAGCTTGCTTACCCCCTCGGCATCCAGCTGGCTGGCATAGTCTTCCAGCAAAAACAAGGAGTAGTTATGAATTCCCCGCAGCGGCTCTTTCAAATCGTGCGAGGCCACGTAAGCAAACGAGTCCAGCTCATCGTTGCTGCGCTCCAGCTCGGCGTTCAGGCGGCTGAGCATGGACGCCCGGCTTTGCAGCTCGTTGAAGATTTTCACCCGGATATCGGAGATGTGCAGGCGAATTTCCTTGGCCGCCTCAATTTCGATGGACTTCCAGGGCGCGGCCGTACTATCCACCGTTTGTTTCCAGGCCTCAAACGACTGCCGGGGCGACAGATGCACTTCACCATCGCGCATCACCTCGACCTTTTGCTGGTGGCCTGCCCAGGTTACGCTTTGCACAAGCTCGGGCCGGAACCAAAAGATGCAATTGCCCGGCTCCTTAGCTAGGGAAATAGCCAGGATGCCGCTGGCCACAGCCCGGATAGCCACCCCGGCTGGGTTATGCCGCACGTAGCAATTGGTGTGAAAAACGTCCTCGCGCACGTGCTGCTGAAACCAGCTCAGCAGCTCCTCAATCTGCGGCTTGGTGGGCGTATTGCCGAGGGTAATGGTTTCTCCCTCAAAGCAAATAGCTGCCCCGCCACAGTCCATCACATCCAGCAGGGTGGGCGCCTGCTTGTAGAGGCCATCAATAAAGTTGGCCTGGCTGGTCATTTTGTTAAACAAACGCAGCCGGTTTTCGCGGATGCGCTGTTGATATTCCCGGTCGTCGTGCTGCTCCTTGTTTTTTAGCAGAGCCGAAAACGTTTTGCCCACAAACAAGCTCAGGTCGCGCAGCTCGTAGCTTACCAGCCGGGGCGAATAGTGGTGCCCCATGATGAGGCCCCAGAGCTTGCCCTCCTGAATAATCGAAATGGACATGCTGGCTCCCACGCCCATATTCTGCAGGTATTCAATATGGATGGGCGACACGCTGCGCAGCACGGCGTACGTCATATCCGGGGGGCGCCCACTGGTGGGGTTGCGCACGGGCACCAGCGGCGCCGGCGCATAGTTCACATCCGGGATAAAGCGCAGCCAGTTTTTCAGGTACATCAGCCGGGCCTGCTTGGGAATGTCGGTAGCGGGGTAATGCAAGCCCAGAAAGGGCTCCAGATCCGCGCGCTTTGATTCTGCAATAACTTCTCCACTCTCGTCCTCCGCAAACCGGTACAGCATGATGCGGTCGAACCCCGTAATCTGGCGTACCTGCTCCACGGCATGCTGGCAGAAGTCCAGCACCGTTTCCGATTCCAGCATCAGACCCAGGGTGGTGTTCAAGGTAGGCAGATCGAGGGAGCTGGCGGCCGTATCGGCCACGGGCTCAAACTCGGCCCATATCAGGTCGTCGTGCCGGTGCAAAATGAGCTTGTAGAAGGGCTGCCCGGCAACGGCATCCAGGCGTACACCCATCAGCTTGGGAATCTCGACCAATGCCGGCCAGAGGGCCTCCACCTGCGCCAGGTGCTCGGGGCCCAGCAACCGGTCGAGCATGCCGCCCAGCAGCTGATCAGGTGCCAGTCCTACCATGCTGCCGGTATTGGCGCTGGCGTGCACAATCTGGTGGGTTTCTTCGTCGAGGCACAACAGGAAGCCGAAGGGCTGCACCGAACCCGGAATATGAATTGGCTCCCGGTCACAATTGGTAAGGGTGATTTGCGCCCCTACCAGGCTTTCGTCCGTGTAGTTCATGGTTGTTTCAGCCAGGCTTCTAGTAGTTTAAATGTTTGCGCCGCCGATGTCACCAGCTGTTCCTGGTCGACGTGGGCTGCCTCCTGGGTGAGCAGGCGGCAAAAGGTTTTCCAGCGGGGGCCCGTCAGCTCACCGTAACCGCGGAAGTAGCGCTGCAGCGGAATGCCGGCCTGGGCCAGTTGGCGCGTAATCACCTGCCCGCCGAGGGTAGAGCCCTCCATCACGTACATAGCGCCCAGTAGCTCGGCGCGCGTGCTGAGGGGGGGCATCAGTGGACATAAAGCCGGGGGCAATGGTCCTTCGGGCAGGCTGGCCAGATCAGCCAGAATAAGCGGGGAGCGGCTACGCTGGGGCAGCTCCCACTCTGCCGAAAAAGCGAGTCCCTGGCGCCGGAGCTGAGCCTCGTACGGCACTAAAAAGCCGTAGATTTTGCGCAGAAAATGCGCCGTAGCGGCCACCGAAACCTGTCCGGCCCCCAGCTCCCGGTTAAAGGTATTCTGTTCCAGCGCATCGTGGTATGGTCGGGTTTGCTGCCGCAAACGCGTTAAAATATCGAGGTTCTGAGAAGGCAACATGCAAAAGATAAAGGGCGCAGCCGGGCAGATAGCAACCGTGATTTTTCGGAAAGGCACGCCTCCTGCGTGCGCCTGTAGCTATTCTGTCCGCGCTTTCATTCCTGAAAAGGCTGAAAAGATGATTAATGGTTCATGGCGTAGCTGGCGTCACCGCTTACTTAACCAAAAACCACTAAAGGATAGGCCAGAGCCGGGATTAGGTGAGCAGCTCGGTCACTACCCGTAAGGAGCCGCTGGTCAGAGTTTTCTGCACCGGGCATTTCTCGGAGATGAGGTGCAGACGTTTTCGCTGCTCTTCCGACAAAGGCCCCAGCAAGCGCAGCTCTTTCTGTACTTCTTCCAGCATTTCTCCGGGCAGCTCGCACTTCTCGCAATCGAGTCGATGCACCCGGCGGTGGTGCAAGCGCACTTCAATGCCTTCCAGCGGCCAGTTTTTCTGACTGGCGTATAGCCGCAGGGTAATGGCCGTGCACGCCCCCAGGGCCGAAAGCAACAAATCGTAGGGAGTGGGGCCCCGGTCATTCCCGCCTACGGAGGCGGGCTCATCCACCAAATAGGTGTGGCGGCCGGCGTAGATTTCGGCAGCCAAGTCGGCTGGCCCTACTTTCACGAGCACGGCATGGGTTACGGAAGGCTCAGAACTTGACATGAAGCAGCGTTGTGAGGCAGAAGTAGTTGGAGCGGCGAATGGTAGCCTTTGTGTGGGTAAGCACGCAACGCTGGTCACCGCGTGGCGGCAGCGTCCTGAAGGTGGCGGTAAGCCTGTTTCCTGGAGTAACAAGACAATGGTTTGCCACTCGAGAAAGACACCATGGGTATCCTGTACTCAAATCCTCGAAAAATAGATACACAAGCTCGACTATTCTTGCGCTTGATATTTGGCCGGTTGGCAGCAGGCGTTAATACTTTAGGGGTGTTTCGCGTAGCGCCTCCGCAGCAGGACCGAAATCAATTGCCCGCATACACGTAAAGTGGCCCTGCGGGCACTTAGCATAGCCTATTTTGGAGCAGGGCCTACAGGGTAAGCCTTTCACTTCCAGCACCGTAAATTCCGTTTGATAAGGATACATGCCAAACTCCGGCACGGTGTTGCCCCACACGCTGATGATTTTCTTACGAAACGCGGCGGCAATGTGCATCAGGCCCGTATCGTGGCTGATGACGGCCCGCGCCTGCCGCACCAAGGAGGCCGACTGATTGAGGTTCAACTTTCCGCAAACGTTAAATACTGACGGCCCGGCAGTTCCGGCTTCGGCGGGGCTTAGCGCCTGCACAACCAACTCGCCGGTGGGAGCGTCTTCCGGGCCACCCAGCAGCACAATGGGCTGCCGAAGCATTCCGCACAGCTCGATAATGCGCTCCGTGGGTAGGCGTTTGGTGGCGTGCTGGGCACCAATGGCAAAGGCTACGTACCCGGCCTGAAACGCGGCGGGCAGGGCAACAGGCACGGCTACCTCGTCCTGAGGCGGGATAAAATAGTCCAGCCCTTGCCCATCGTTGCGCACACCCAGGGGGGCTGCCGCCGCCAGGTACCGCTCCACAATGTGCACCGGGGGCATGGTATCCACTTTCAGGTTCACCAGCAGCCACTTGCGCCCATTCAGCTTATCAAACGATGCTGACTTCACACCGAGCTGTAGCTTGATCAGGGCCGACCGCAGATTATGGTGCAGGTCCACGACAAAATCAAAGTGCTCGGCCCGCAGCTCAGCCACCAGCTCCCGGAGCGAGCCGTGCAGGCAGTGGACTTTGTCGATGTAGGGGTTGGGCTCCAGAAAACTCCGGAAGGCTGGCTTGGTGGCGTAGTGCACCTGGGCGCCAGGTACCTGCTGCTTTAGCGCGCGCACCACGGGCGTAGTGAGCACAATATCACCGATAGAGGAAAAGCGCAGTACAAGAATTTTCATGACAGCCCGGCTCCGGCGTGGTTAGCTGAAAAGCGAATCTTTGAACTCCAGCGGCGGTTTGATGCCTGCTTTCCGCTGGGCAAAATAAGCAGCTACTTCCTCCGCAGGCTTGGCATTGAATGTCATAGCCTTGGTCAGTCCCCCTTTGCGCCCCATGAGCACGCCGTAGCGCATGTCGGCGTAGCCATTGGTGTGGTGGGCATCGGGGTTGATGCTGAGCTGTACGCCCTGGGCCAGCGCATAGCGTACCCAACGCCAGTCGAGGTCGAGGCGCCAGGGGTTGGCGTTGATTTCGATGATGACGTTATGCTGGGCGCAGGCATCAATCACGGCCTTATGGTTGAGCGGATACCCTTCGCGGCGCAGCAGCAGGCGGCCGGTAGGGTGGCCCAGCATGGTGGTATACGGGTTTTCAATGGCCCGCAGAATGCGCGCCGTGGCTTTGCGCTCGTCCATCTTCAGGTTGGAATGCACCGAGGCCACTACAAAATCGAAGGTTTCGAGCACCGTGGCTGAATAGTCCAGAGACCCGTCGCCGAGAATATCAGCTTCTATTCCCTTGAAGATCCGGAAGGGTGCCAGCTCTTGGTTCAGCTGGTCGATTTCGCGTTGCTGCTGGCGCACCCGCTCCGGGGAAAGGCCATTGGCGTAGTGAGCGGCCTGGGAATGGTCGCAGATGCCGAGGTACTCGTAGCCCTGGTCGCGCAGGAACGTGGCCATTTCGCGCAGGCTATGGCTACCATCGGAGTAGGTGCTGTGGTTGTGCAGGGAGCCGCGCAGGTCGGTATCCTGCAGCAGCTCGGGCAGCTTATGGGCATGCGCCAGTTCCAGCTCGCCCAGACCTTCGCGCAGCTCGGGCTCCACGTACTGCAGGCCAGCCCGCTGATAAAGCTCCGGCTCCGAGGTAAACCGCTCCCGCTTGAGCCACTGCCGAAGCGTAGCGGGCTGCCCGGGCTTAGCCTCGGGCAAGGCTTCGGACAAGTGAGCTTCCGCCGCCGAGTGCAGCAGCAGCTGGTTGGCGAAGTCGGCTGGGGCCGTAAAGATCAGCTCCACTTTCACACCCGACGCGGCAGCGCTGCCGCGCCACGCAAAAGGCCCGCTGCGCTGCGGCTCGGCCATCAGATCCTGTAGCTTCCCCAGCGCAGTATGCACCGCGGCCGGTTGGGTAGTAGCTACCACCAGCTGCACCGTTTCTACGATTTCCAACCGCCGGCGGACTTCCCCCGTTACGGCTACCTGCTCCACGCCCGGCACCTTGCGCAGGTGCTCGGCTAAGCCTTCTGCCAGCTCTTCGGCCTGAGGATACAGCAGCTTGCCCTGGCTTTGGTTGGTAAACTCCAGCGCCGCCAGAATGGCGTCCTGGGTTTTCTTGCCGAAGCCCTTCAGCTTGCTTACCTCGTCCCTCTCCGCGGCCTCGCGCAGCTGCTCCGGGCCCTCAATTCCCAGCTCCTTCCACAGGCTGCGGATCTTTTTGGGCCCGATGCCTTTCACCTTCAGCAGCTCGACAATACCGGGCGGGGTGCTGTTGAGCAGGCGCGTCAGCTCCTCGAAGCTGCCGGTGTCGAGCATTTCCGCCACCTTGGCCGCCGCGGTTTTGCTTAGGCCGGTGCGGTCGGGCAGGCCCGTGCGCTCCAACTCGGCTACGGGCACGCTCAGTTGCTCCAGGGCATTGGCCGTACCTTCGTAGGCCCGGATCTTGAAGGGGTTTTCCTCGTGCAGCTCCAGCAGCTGAGCGGCGAGGCGAAAGGCACGAATAAGGGCTCGGTTGTCCAAGGCAGTAGCAGGGGTTGGGGGCACGCGCCAGCAAAGGTACGGGCCAAAGTTGTAGATTGCCGGGCAGAACGGCCCGATTCCTTACCGGTAAGACGAACCCGCGGCGGCGAAGTTGCCGTTGTCCTGTTTCCCCGATTTCTCTTCCCCCTGCGTATGCGTTTTTCTCTTCTGCTTGCCTGCCTGAGCCTGGTGCTGATGGCCAGTACCTGCACCAGCTCCGACCCCCGGCGCGGCAACAGCCGCCTGCTCTTGCTGGAGCGCACCTGGCTGCACGCCCACGAAGAAGACCAAGGCGACCTTCGCGTGTACCGGCCCAACACGTATGCCTTCCCGCCTTCCCGGGGTCGTACCGGGTTTGCCTTTGAGCACAATGGCCTGTTCACGCAGTATGACATTGCCCCTACCGATGGCCTGGAGGGGCACCGCGGCCAGTGGAAAGCTCTAACCGAAAACCAGCTCAGCATTACCCTCGACGACCACAGTGAGCCCGACTACCAGCTGGAAATAGTGACCCTGGAACCCGACCTGCTGAAAGTCCGGCGCACCCAGTAAGGCAACAAGCAGTCTTTCCGGCGAGCTGATTGCTCTGCTCATCTGTGGAAACGCTACGGCAGTGCGTTGGTTCGCTAACCACCGCCTTCGGGCCGCTGCCCTCAAACAGAATTTTTGCCTGCGCCCGAATTATTTTAGCGCACCCATGCAGGTATAATTATCTCATTATCAGAATAAAGTAAATACACCCCCGGTTTTTTTGCTTTTACCCCAAGATTTTTTTTCACCGGCTTGCAACCTCCCGGCCTTTTCCTCCCTCCTACTTACTGAATGCCCGCAACTCGGGCCCAGCGAAGAACCCAATGTCGGTTTGCCGGTCGCGGCAAAACACACTTGATTTTGGGAATTGAGGAGTTTGGGAAACCCTTCCGGGAGTGCCGGGGTGGTGGCTCCACGGTAGGCGGTTGATTTGTAGCCAGGCCGAAGTAAGAGAGGAGGTCGAAATTCTTTTTCGACCTTTCGACCTGGTTCGCCAAATCAAACCATTCTTCCCAAACTCCTCAGTTCCATATTTCGCTACTTCCCCTCATGCAGTACTGGTTAGTAAAATCGGAGCCCGCGGCCTACTCGTGGGCTGATTTCGTTCGTGATGGCCACACCGACTGGACCGGGGTTCGAAACTTTCAGGCCCGCAACTACCTGCAGCAGATGCAGCCCGGCGACTTAGTGCTGTACTATCACAGCGTTACGAGCAAAGAAGTGGTGGGCGTAGCCGAAGTAGCGGCTGCCGCCGCCCCCGATGCTACCGCCGAACCCGCCAGCGGCTGGGTGGCCGTAGCCCTGCAGCCGCGGCAGCCCCTGCCCCGCCCCGTTTCCCTGGCACAAATAAAACAAGACAGCCGCCTCACCCAAATCGGCCTGCTTCGTCAGTCTCGCTTGTCGGTTATGCCCCTGCGCGCCGCTGAGTTTGACACCATTCTGGAGCTGGGCAGCTAGCTTACGGCGTCTTACATGGGGCCACCAGCCCCGGGCAATGCAAGGATTTGCGCCGTTCATGCCGTATATTGGGTAGAGCAACCTAACCCCCCTTTTTATGCGGCATTTCTTCCTACTGGGCTGGTTTTGGCTGATCGGCTGCTGCGGCGCCTGGGCCCAGGTGCCGCAGCAGCCCGCCCGGTTTGAGCTAGCGCTGGAGCCCAGCAACAGTGATATTCAGGTGCTGCCGCTGCCCGATAGCAGCGTGATTCTCCTCGTGCAGGAAGAATCCTACAATATGAAGCCGGACAAGCTCTACTTCCAGAAGCTGGACGCCGGGCTGCAGCTTGAGTGGCAACGGCCTTTCACGGTGGAACGGGACTACGAACTGGTGCGCACCTGCTCGGAAAGCAACCAGGTATACGCCTTGTATCAGTCAGTCTACCGGCCTACGCACCTGCTGGCCGTGCACCTGGACGGCCGCACGGGACTGATAAAAACCAGCTCCTTCGATACGCGCATCTCCCGCGACATCTTCGAGCTGAAGGCGCTGGGGGGCCGGCTCTTCGTCACGGTACTGGTGGACCAGCATCTGACCATCCTGCACCTTGACCTGGGTACCCAGCAAATGCGGTTTCTGCCGTCGGTGTATGAGCAGTTGCCCGCTCAATTTACGTTTCTGGCCGATTCCGTGACGAAGCGTGCTGCCTTCGTGCTTACCCAAACCAACGGCATGAAGTCCCGGCTGCAGCTGAAACAGCTTTCCCAGGATGGTATGCTGCTGCGCACCGAGTTTATTCAGGCCGAAAGCGAAAGAAACCTGATTACGGCTCAGCTCAGTCCCGGCGACAGTACTACGCGGCTGGTAGCGGGCACGTACACGCTGCGCGACCCGCGCTACTCCCAGGGCTTATTTGCGGCCGACCTCAATGCGGGTACTACCCCGGGCGGAGGGCGCAAGTCCATGCGCTTCTACGATTTTCTGAGTCTGAAGCACTTCTTCGACTTTATGAAGCCCAACCGCGAAGCCCGAATCCGGGAGAAGGGGGCGCGCCGCCGGGCTGCCGGTATGCCCATGCGCCTGCACTACCGCCTGCTCATGCACGACATGCTGCCTACCCGGGAAGGCTATGTGGTGACGGCGGAGGTATATTATCCCCGCTACCGGTATTCTTCCTTCGGCGGACCTATGACGAACAGCTACCGCCAGTTTGATGGCTACCGGACCACCCACGCCATTGTCTGCGGCTTCGACCGGCAAGGCAATTTACTCTGGGACAACACCTTTGTCCTTCAAAATGTCGAGACCTTCGAAATTCAGGAAACCGTGAGCCTGCGCCCTCTTGCGGATGGGCGCCTGGTGCTGGCTTACCTGGACGAGGAAGCTATTCGCTACAAGATTGTAGACCGCACGACGCCTTCCCCCAACGACCTGACGGTGCCGTTGCGCACTACCCTGGCCGATAAAAAGGAAAAGCCCTCCTATACCTCTCAGGAAGCGCTGGTAGAATGGACCAGGGGTAAGTTTCTGGCCTATGGCTACCAGCACGTGCGCACCGAAAAGGGCCCGGCCCGGGACGTATTTTTTCTCAACTCCATTGTTTTTGACTAGGTAGTGGCTGGCCGTAAACCGGCAAAAGGCGTATGTTGACGAAAACATTCTCTTTTTGCTATGCACAACCGTTTCCTTTTTCTCCTGCTTGCTACGGGCCTGCTGTGGATGGCTGGCTGCCGGGCCGCCGGACCCGAGCAACCCGCCCGTACCGTGGCCGAGTTCTTCCGCAAGTATGAAAGCCGCTCGGGTTTTAAAGCCCAGACAATTGAAGCCAACTTCGCCACCCGGCTCTTGCTAGGCCAGTTAGGCCGCATAGGGGGTGATAATGAAACCACCCAGGCCGTGGCCGCCTTGCGCAGCGTGCGGGTACTCACCTTCACCCCTACTTCCGGCGGCGCCCGCAACCTGGTTGCCCGCGGCCTGACGCAGGAAGTAGATGGCTTGCTGCAAAATGAGCGGTACGAGCCGCTGCCCATAACCAGCAACGCCGATGCCACCACGCAATTTAAGTTCTCGGCGCGCCGCCAGAATGGCCGGGTACAGGAGGTAGTGGGCACCAGTCAGGTAAACGGCGTCCCCGATTCATTTGTGCTCATGGCCATTTCTGGCAACTTCACCGAAAGCCAGCTACAGCAGCTGCTCAAGTTTTTGCCCGGCGCGGTAGATCAGTTACCCAAATAATAGCACCGCCGCACCCACGCTTGTGCCCCGCCCGTAAATTGGCGGGGCTTTTTTTGCTACCAGCTTGGCAGGCTTCAGCGTGTAGGAGCAGCCCCCCACCATCCCCGAACATTGCCGCTGTTACCAGCGCGTACCGTGCGTGGGGCAGCGGTAATACCCTCCTCCTGCTCAAGCAATGCCATACCCACGCCGCGCCAACAGGGAGTGGGGTCAGTCAGCCAAAAGATTGGCCTGTTTTATTGACCTTCCGCTTATTGGGGCAAGACAATCAACAGATGGTTTATCTTGTTCTTTGGCCGCTGTCCACTGGGCATAGCCAACAAAAAAGGCGAACCAGAGCGGTTCGCCTTTTTTGTTGGGGCCGGGCAGCTTAGGGCTGCGGCTGACTTGGGATATAGAACTCGAACTTGAACTCGACGCGGCGGTTTTTGGCCATACCCGAAGCCGAGCCATTGGCAGCTGCCGGCCGCGACTCACCAAAACCTTGCGTGACTACGCGGGCCGGATCTATGTTCTTACCGGTGAAGTAGCGCTTGGCCGATTCGGCGCGGCGCTCCGAGAGGCGCTGGTTGTACTCGTCGGTCCCGCGGCTGTCGGCGTGGCCCGAGATGCGCACGGCGTACTCGGGGTGGTCTTTCAGCACCTGCACCATTTTATCGAGCGTGCCATAAGAGGTGCGCTTAATCACAGTGCTGTTGGTTTCGAAGCGCACGGGCTGCTCAAGGCGGCGGATGCTCTCCGGAATTTCGGGGCAACCCAGCGAGTCTACTTTAGCACCGGCGGGCGTGCCGGGGCAGCGGTCTACGCTGTCGGGGATACCGTCGCCGTCCTTATCGAGGTTGAGGGGGCAGCCGGTGGCGTCTACCTGGGTGCCAGCGGGGGTGTCGGGGCACTTATCGTCCTGGTCGCGCACACCGTCGTTGTCGGCATCGGGGCAGCCGCGGAGGGCCGCTTTCCCAGCTTGGTCGGGGCAGTCATCTTCGGAGTCACGCACGCCATCGTTGTCGCGGTCGGGGCAGCCTTCGAGGGCTTTGGAGCCGGCTTCGGTGGGGCACTTATCTTGGTAGTCGGGTACGCCGTCCTTGTCGCCATCCAGGGGGCAGCCTTTCTCGTCCACGGCTACACCGGCGGGCGTGTTGGGGCACTGGTCTTTGCGGTCGGGCACGCCGTCGTTATCGGTGTCTTTGGCTTTGCCGAACGCAATGGTAATACCAGCCGTGTGCTGCAGGAACCGGTCGTCCCACTTGTTGTCGTCGCGGGCAGGGTCGCCGTCGAGGTTGGCATTCAGCGGAATATGCTGGCCCGTCTGCACGAACAAGCCCACCGCGTCGGAAACGCGGAAGTTGATACCAGCAGCCCCAAACAGGTCAAAGTAGCTTTTGTCGCTGTCGGTGTTCAGGCTGGCGCCATTGCGGTTGATGGTGCCTTCGCGGCTGGTGTACGTGAGGCCTGGAGCAGCCAGCAGGTAGGGCTGAATAACGGCATCTTCTTTCAGGGCCCAGCCATTGTTCAGCTTCAGCTTCAGGCCCAGGTTCACGTTCACCACGTTGGTGGCGAAGCTGCTCCCAAAGTAAGGGCTGCTCAGGGGGCTGGTAAATTTCTTGAACTCTACGTAGTTGCCGCTCAGCAGCACATCGAGGCCGGGCGACAAGTAACGGTTGATGGAGATACCCGGGCCGTACTTGTTGCCGCCCCACTGCCAGAAGTCAGAGCCAAAGTTGCCTTTGTACTGGAAGGCGTTGCCGGTGAGGCTGATGGCCGTTTTGCGGTCAGCCGTCTGGGCTGCACCCTCTGGCGCAGTGGCCAGCAGAGCAGCTCCGGACAGCAGAGCAGAAGCTAGAATCTTTCTCATTGTGAGAAGGTTAGGTGGAACAGATGCGTGTACAGCAGACAGCGGAAAAATGCCTGAAGACAGGTTTTTTACTAGCTGCCTATACTGACACCCGACCATAAAGTTGTTGGAAAAAGATTTGCGGCCGACTACGCTCCCCCGCAGCCAGGCGCTGCTACCAGTACTTATTATCTGATAATCACTATATTATAACCATACCATAGCTCGACTTTTTTTACAGTAGCCCATTTAGCAACAAAAGCGTAGCCCGCCAGAGGCAGACTACGCTTTTGCTGTTTTAACGGCGGTACCAGCCGGTTAGCGGCGCTTGGGAGCCGCTTTCTTCACAGGGGCTTTTTTCACCGGCGCTGCTTTCACGGGTGCGGGCGGAATTGCCGGAGCTGGTCCATACTTGGTTTCGGCCGGATTCGGGTCGCCGGGCAGGTACACATCAAACTCAACGCGACGGTTAACGGCCCGGCCGGCTTCGGTGGCATTGTCGGCAATGGGCTTGGACTCGCCGTAGCCGTGCGACACGATCCGCTCGGCGGGAATGCCCTTGCTGAGCATATAAGTGCGGGCCGAAGCCGCGCGCTCATCCGACAGGCGTAGGTTATAGTTGTCGTCGCCCTTATTGTCGGCGTGGGCCGAAATGCCGAGGCTGTAGTCGGGGTAGGCGTTCAGAATCTGCACCAGGCCGTCGAGGGTGGGGAAGGAAATAGGCTTGAGGGTAGCCTTGTTGAAGTCGAACTGGATGAACTTAGTAGCTTCCTGGAGCTTCTTCTTTTCTTCTACCTTCATCTCGGGGCAGCCTTTGTTGGAGGCAGGGCCGGGGCGGTTGGGGCAGCGGTCCTGGTAGTCGGGCACACCGTCACCATCTTTGTCGAGGGGGCAGCCGTTGGCATCCACCGCTACACCGGCGGGGGTATCGGGGCACTTGTCGCTGGCATCGGTTACGCCGTCGTTATCGGCGTCGGGGCAACCGCGCAGCTCTGCTTTGCCAGGCGTATCGGGGCAGGCGTCGTCGCCGTCGCGCACACCGTCACTGTCGCGGTCGGGGCAGCCTTCGAGGGCCGCCAAGCCGGCTTCGGTGGGACACTTATCCTGGTAGTCGGGCACACCGTCCTTATCACCATCCAGGGGGCAGCCGGTGGCATCCACGGCTACGCCCTGGGGCGTATTGGGACATTTGTCCTTGCGGTCGGCCACGCCGTCGCCATCGGCATCCTTCATCTTCCCAAAGGCTACCGTGAGGCCCACCGTATGCTCCAGGAACCGGTCGTCGAAGGCGTTGTCGTCGCGGGTTGGGTCGCCGTCGAGGTTGGCTTTAAGGGGAATGTGCTGGCCGGTCTGCACGAACAAGCCCACGCCATCGGCCAGACGGAAGTTAATACCAGCGGCCCCAAATACGTCGAAGTAGCTTTTGTCCTCGGCCAGGTCCAGCGTCTGGCCGTTGCGGTTGAAGGTCCCTTCGCGGCTGGTATACGTCCAACCGGGAGCGGCCAGCAGGTAGGGCTGAATGAACGCGTCTTCCTTAAAGGCCCAGCCGTTGTTGAGCTTGAGCTTCAACGCCAGGTTCACATTCACGATGTTGGTGGCAAAGTTGCTGCCGTAGAAGGGCGCCCCCGCATCGGTTGACTTCTTGATTTCGACGTAGCCGCCGCGCAGGCCCAGGTCGAGGCCGGGCGAGAGGTAGCGGTTAAAGGAAATGCCCGGGCCGTAGTTGTTGGAACTCCAGTCCCAGAAGCCGGAACCATAGTTGCCCTTGTACTCGTAGGCGCTGCCGAAAAGGCTGATGGCGGTTTTTTTATCAGCAGTCTGGGCCTGAGCCGGCGGCGTGGCCGCCAGCGGAATCAAGCCCAGCGCCAGGCAGGTGGTAAGCAGGTGTTTCATGGATAGACAGAAAAGTAGTGGTGGAGCCCCGCACCCAGCCCTTGAACTGTAGCTGGCAGTACTTGCCGTCTGCTATACCTTTCCCATTCGCCTAAGGTTGTAGTATACCTTTTTTTAATTGAAATAAACTCAGCCTAAACAACTAGAAAGCAAGGTTATTCATTGCCCTGGCACTCGCGCACAAAAAACCGCCACCCAGCTTCTGCAGCTGAGTGGCGGAGAAATTATGCGTTGCCCGTCCGTTAGTTCCGGCCTTGCCGCATCAGACGCTCAATATCGTCGGCTTCCAGCGGGATATGCTTCATCAGGTCGTCGTTGCCGGTTTTGGTGATGAGGATGTCGTTTTCGAGGCGGATACCCAGGCCTTCCTCGCGGATGTAGATGCCCGGCTCGCAGGTGTACACCATGCCCGGCTCAAACACGCGGTACTTGGCGCCCACGTCGTGCACGTCGAGGCCGAGGTAGTGGCTGGTGCCGTGCATGAAGTACTTTTTGTAGAGCGGGGCGGCGGGGTCCTGGTTGCGCACATCACTCTCGTTGAGCAAGTCCAGCTTGATGAGTTCCTGCTCCATGGTGCGGCCCACGGCGGCGTGGTAATCCTCGATGTTGTTGCCGGCTACCAGCTGCGAGGTAGCAAACTTCATCACCCGCAGCACAGCCTCATACACGGCCCGCTGACGCTTGGTAAACTGGCCATTGACGGGGATGGAGCGCGACAAGTCGGCGGCGTAGTTGGCAAACTCGGCCCCAAAGTCCAGGAGCAGCACGTCGCCGTCGCGGCACTCCCGGTCATTGCTCACGTAGTGCAGGATGCAGGCATTGGCCCCAGAGGCAATGATGCTGCCGTAAGCCGGCCCGCGCGAGGCATTGCGCAGAAACTCGTGGTAGATTTCGGCCTCAATTTCGTACTCCATCACTCCGGGCTGCACAAAGCCCAACAAGCGGCGGAAGGCTTTGTCGGTGATGTCGCAGGCGCGGCGCATGAGGCGGATTTCCTCCTCGCTCTTAATGGCCCGCAGGTGGTGCAGGATAGGCGCCGCCCGGCGGTACTGATGCAGGGGGTACGCCTCGCGCAGCCACTTGCCCAGCCGGGCGTCGCGGGTTTCTACCTCCACCACCGCGCGGATGTGCTCATTGGTGTTGAGGTACACGTTTTCGGCCTCGTTCATGAGGGCCGGCAATACCGTTTTGAACTGCTCCAGCCACATGATGGTGCGCACCCCCGACTGCTGGCGGGCCTGCTCTTTCGTCAGCTTATAGCCTTCCCATACCAGAATGTGCTCCGATGTTTCCTTCAGGAACAGAATTTCGCGGTACTGGGGCAGCACGGCATCGGGGAAAATCACCAGTATGCTTTCTTCCTGATCTACCCCGGAGAGGTAAAACAGGTCGTTGTTCTGGCGGAAGGGCATGGTGCCGTCGGCGTTGGTCGGCATCACATCGTTGGAGTGGAAGATGGCCAGGGAAGCGGCGGGCAGCTGCTCGGTAAAGCGGCGGCGGTTTTCACTGAAAAGCTGCGGATCGATGGAGCCGTAACGCATAGGAAGCGGAAAAAGAAAGGTAGGATGACGCGGCGGGAAGGCGCGGGGCGCAAGTTAGGGGAATGACGCGCATCCGCGCCCAGCGTTGCCTACCTTTGTGGGCTCCTTTCGCGTGTTTTTCTGCTCATGCCTGCTGCTTCCGCCCGCGCCGTTCTGCTGATTCAAACTGCCTTCATTGGCGACGTTATCCTGGCCACGGCGCTGCTGGAGTACCTGCACCAGACCCAGCCCGGTACGCCCGTGGATTTTCTGGTGCGCAAGGGCAACGAAAGCCTGCTGCTGGGCCACCCGCACGTGCGCCGGGTGCTGGTGTGGGATAAAAAGCAAGACAAGTACCGGGGCCTCTGGCGCCTGCTGCAGCAAATCCGGCAGGCGCACTATGGCCGCGTGGTTACGCTGCAGCGGTTTGCCTCCACGGGCTTCCTCACGGCTTTTTCCGGGGCGCCCGAGCGGGTGGGCTTCCACAAAAATCCTTTTGCCTGGGGCTTCACCCGCGCCGTGCCCCACGTTATTGGCGACGGGCGCCACGAGGTAGCCCGCAACCTGGCGCTGCTTTATCATGAGGAATCAGGAATGAGAAATGATGAGAACTCCTCGTTCCTCATTCCTGGTTCCTCCTTGACGCGCCCCCGCCTCTACCCTACCGACACGGATGAATCGGCCGCAGCTCTAGCGGCGGCGCGCGCCGAAGGCAGGCCATACATCTGCGTGGCCCCTACTTCGGTGTGGTTTACCAAGCAGTTTCCGGAGGAGCAGTGGCTGAAGCTGCTGGCGGCGCTGCCGGCGCAGTACACGGTGTTTCTGCTGGGTGGCCCGCCCGATGCCGCGGCCTGCGCGCAGCTGCTGGCCCGCAGCGCACGGCCCCACGTGGTGAATCTCGCGGGGCAGCTTTCCCTGGTAGCTTCGGCCGCGCTGATGCGGGGGGCCGTGCTCAACTACGTCAACGACTCGGCCCCCATGCACCTGTGCTCGGCCGTGGATGCGCCCACCTGCGCCGTGTACTGCTCCACGGTGCCGGCTTTTGGGTTTGGGCCGCTCAGCTCGTTTGCCCGCGTGGTCGAGGTGCCGCACGTGCTGGAGTGCCGGCCCTGCGGCCTGCACGGGTACAAAGCCTGCCCCCTCGGCCATTTCCGCTGTGCCCACGATATTCAGACCCAGCAGCTGCTGGCCGTGCTGGCGGAAGCGGAGCGGCAATGAGGATAATGGGCGAATGAGGTATGAGCAAGTGTATGTCAATGCTTCAACAGCTTACCTTCATTCACCCATGGCCCTCTTGCCCCTCCGGCTGCGTACTTTTGTAGATTCCTGAAACCCAGAAGCCCGGCTGGCCGGTTATACTGGGCCGGGGCGGGGACTGGTGCCTGAAACCACGTCCCCAAGACCCTAAGACCCCAAGACCCTTCCAAGAATGTCTGAATACGACCTGTACGAGCTGCCCAACGGCATCCGGGTTCTGCATAAACAAGTACTGCACACCAAAATTGCGCATTGTGGCTTCCTGCTGGACATTGGCTCCCGCGACGAGAAACCCGCCCAGCAGGGCCTGGCGCACTTCTGGGAGCACATGGCCTTCAAAGGCACCGAGAAGCGCAAAAGCTTTCATATCCTGAACCGCCTCGAAACCGTAGGTGGGGAGCTGAACGCCTACACCACCAAGGAGAAAATCTGCTTTTACGCCTCCCTGCTCAGCACCCACTTCGAGCGGGCGTTTGAGCTGCTCACGGATCTGACGTTTCACTCCGTATTCCCGGAAAAGGAAATCGAGAAGGAGCGCGGCGTGATTCTGGAGGAAATGTCCATGTACGTGGATGCTCCCGAAGACGCCATCATCGACGACTTCGACGCGGTGGTGTTTGGCAACCATTCGCTGGGCCACAATATTCTGGGCACGCGGGAAAGCGTGAGCAGCTTCCAGCAGCCCGATTTTCGGCAGTTTCTGCAGGAAAACGTGCGCACCGACCGGTTGGTGTTCAGCTCCGTGAGCAACCTGCCTTTCAAGGAAGTAAAGCGCCTGGCCGATAAGTATCTGGCCCCGCTGCCACCTAAGCTGGGTGAGCGACCCCGGATTCCGTTTGCGGGCTACCAGCCCCTGTCGCGCATCGAGCACAAATCCATTACCCAGGCCCACTGCCTGATTGGGGGCGCGGCCTACGCCATCGAGGACGAGCGGCGGATTCCGTTTTTCCTGCTCAACAACCTGCTGGGCGGCCCCGGCATGAACTCCCGCCTGAACCTGGCCGTGCGCGAGAAATACGGCCTGGTGTACACCATCGACTCTACCTACTCGCCCTACACCGATACGGGCTTGTTCGGCATCTACTTCGGCACGGAGAAAAAGCAGGTGAACCGTACCATCTCGCTGGTGCAAAAGGAGCTCAAGCTGCTGCGCGACAAAACGCTGGGCACCTCGCAGCTGCATGTAGCCAAGGAGCAGCTGATGGGCCAGCTGGCTATGGCCGAGGAAAGCAACGGCGGCCTGATGCAGCTGCTGGCCAAGAGCACCCTCGACCTGGACCGGGTGGAGCCGCTCACCGAAATCTTCGAGCGGATCAAGCGCATCACGGCCCCGGAGTTGCAGGGCATTGCCCAGGATTTGCTGCGCGAAGACAACCTGAGCGTGCTGCAGTACCTGCCGGAGTAGCGGCAACGCAATGGTTGAGCGAGTTTACCCTCTTTCAGATGCACCAGTCAGTGTAGCTAGCTAGCTAGCTAGCTAGCTAGCTAGCTGCTGTTCCTTTAGTATCATCCGCCCTCTAGCCGCCCAGCTAGCAACTGCTACGTATGCCAATCTTCGGGCACATCAGCTACTACCGCCCCGGTGACGTTCTTCCATCCCGGTTGGCGCTAAGCCAAGCGGGCTTGCACCGGCCTACGCGGGCCGGCATCAGCGGTAGCGCAGCCGAAGGTGCTGACTCCATTGTGTTGGCCGATCAGTACGAAGACGATGTGGTAGCCGAAACTTATTTGCTCTACGCCGGGCACGGTGGACGCGACCCAAAAACTGGCCGTCAAATCACCGACCAAGAACTAAACTCCCGTAACCTAGCCTTATATCGAAGCTCGGAAACAGGTCAGCCGGTGCGTGTTTTCCGAAAGGTAGAAACTGAATCTGGAACTGGCTACCGCTACGAAGGTCTTTTTCGGGTAAATGGTGCTTGGTGCGAGGCTGGGAAATCGGGCTTTCGGGTCTGGAAGTTCCGGCTGGTACCTTTGCCGCCCGACGCCTAATCTAACCTCCCTGCATGTACTCCGCCGACGACGCCCAGCTTTACGCCGACCGCCACACTTCCCCGGAAAGCCCCCTGCTGGCCCGCCTCAACCGCGAAACCCATGTGCAGCTCCTGCACGCCCGCATGCTCTCGGGCCACGCGCAGGGTCGGCTGCTGAGCATGCTCAGCCACATGGTGCGCCCCCGCCGCGTGCTGGAGCTGGGCACGTTCACGGGCTACTCGGCCCTGTGCCTGGCCGAAGGGCTGGCGGAAGCTGGCGAGCTGCACACCATAGAGCAGAACCCCGAGCTGGAAAGCCGCATCCGCCGCTACGTGGCCGAAGCGGGCTTGACCGGCAATATTCACCTCCACATCGGCGACGCCCGCCGCATCGTGCCCGAGCTGGCCGAAACCTGGGACCTAGTGTTTATCGACGCTGACAAAATCAACAACGACACTTACTATGAGCTGGTGCTGCCCCAGGTGCGCCCCGGCGGCTTTCTGCTGATTGACAATGTGCTGTGGGGCGGCAAAGTGCTGGACGGCTACCCCGTGAAACCATCCGACAAGGACACCCAGGCGGTGCGGGCCTTCAACGCCAAAGTGCAGGCCGACGAGCGGGTAGAGAACGTGCTGCTGCCCCTGCGCGACGGATTGCTGCTGGTGCGCAAGCGGTAGGGCAACCCAGAAAATAACCGTGCTTTTTCGGGTACTCGTTAAACGTCTGGGCTTGGGTTGCGTCTATGGTCTTATGTGACCTTTTCAAGACGTAATGCAAAAAGCTCTTTTCCTCGGTATTTTTCTGTTTTTCGCTACGCTCTCCAGTCTGCTGGCCCAGACCACTACCGTGCGCGGGCGTGTACTGGACGGTAAAGACCAGTCGCCGCTGATTGGGGCCAACGTAGTACTCACTCGCCAGCCCGGCCCCCAGAAGCTAGGCACGGCTGTAGATACCGAAGGCAACTTCTCTATTACGGATGTACCCGCCGGCACCTACCAGCTTACTATTTCCTTTTTGGGCTACCAGAATGTGGAGCGCACCGTAGAAGTCACCGATCAGCCCCTGGAGGTGGGTGCTGTACCGCTGCAAGCCGGTGGAGTGCAACTCAAAGGGGTGGAGGTAACGGGACGCGCCCCCGCCGCCGTGCAGAAAGGCGACACGGCCCAGTACGACTCCCGGGCCTTTAAAACCAACCCCGACGCCAACGCCCAGGACCTGATTACCAAGATGCCCGGCGTGACGGTAGATGCCAACGGCAAGGTGCAGGCCCAGGGCGAGCAGGTGCAGCGCGTGCTGGTAGATGGCAAGGAGTTTTTTGGCAACGACCCCGATGCGGTGCTTAAGAATATTCCGGCCGAAATCATCGACAAGATACAGGTGTACGACCGGGCATCGGACCAGAGTCAGTTCACGGGTTTCGACGACGGCAACCAGCAGAAAACCATCAACATTGTTACGAAGCCTTCTTTCCGCAACGGGCAGTTTGGGCGGGTGGTAGCCGGCTATGGCCCCGATCAGGATGGGGGCAAGTACCGCCTCAACGGCAACGTAAACTCCTTTAAGAACAAGCGGCGCCTGTCGGTGCTGGGCCTCTCCAACAACATCAATGAGCAGAACTTCGGCACTGAGGATTTGCTGGGCGTGGTGGGCAACTCGCGCCAGGGCGGCGGGGGCCGCGGGGGCCGGGGTGGTGGGCCCGGTGGCAACGGCGGGGGCCAGGGCGGAGGCGGCAACAACGCCGGGGACTTCCTGGTAAACCAGAACAACGGCATTTCGCGGACGCACGCCCTGGGGCTGAACTACTCCAACACCATCGGCACCAAAACCGACGTACAGGGCAGCTACTTCTTTAACCTCTCCGACAACACCCTGCAGAGCACCACGGCCCGCACCTACACGGCCGATGACCTGCGTTACAATGAAGACTCGCGGGGCAGCAGCCGCAACATCAACAACCGGCTCAACCTGCGCATCGAACACAAATTCGACTCGCTGAACTCCCTGCTTTGGCGCCCTACCCTTTCGGTGCAGCGCAACACCAGCAGCAGCACCCTGGCCGGGGAGCTGTTCAAAGACTTTACCGAACAAAGCGCGCCCGACAGCACCCAGAGCACCAACAACAGCGCCTACCGGGCTGCTCAAACGGGCATCAACTTCAGCAACAACCTGCTGTACCGCCACCGTTTTGCCAAGCGCGGCCGCACGTTTTCCCTAGGCCTGAACCTGGGCTATAACCGCCGGAATGGCAGCAATTATCTCACCAGCAGCAATATTGACTACACCTCCGACCCAGCAGCGGAAAGCCTCACAGATCAATACTCCCGGCTCCGACAGAACGGATGGAGCTGGCGCGCCGATGCGAACTACACCGAGCCTTTGAGCCCACTTAGCCAGCTGCAGTTCAGCGCCACCACCTCATTGGCGCCCAACGACTCGGATAAGCGCACCTACAACTTCGACGCCACGACCGGCCAGTACACAACCGTTAATACCGACCTGAGCAACGTGTTTACTAGCCGCTACATGACGCAAAGCGGCGGCCTTAGCTACCGGTTCAACAACAAGGAGTTTCAGTGGTCGGTGGGGGCCGACGTGCAGTATGCCACCTTGCGCAACGAGCAGGATTTCCCACGGGAGGCGCGCATCAGCCGCAACTTCCTGAATGTGCTGCCCAATGCCACGCTGCGCTATAACTTTTCTAAGCAGCAAAACCTGCGCCTGACGTACCGCATGCGCACCAATAACCCCAACATCAACCAGCTGCAGGAAGTGGTGAACAACGCCAACCCACTACAGATTACCATTGGCAACGCAGCCCTGGAGCAGGAGTTTCAACACAACGCCTTCCTGCGCTACTCGGCCGCGCAGCCCGAGAAATCCAGCTCTTTCTTTGCTTTGCTGGGCGGCTCCTACACGGATAACTATATTACCAACTCCACCCGCATCGTGCGGGAGCCCACCAGCATTGGGGGCGTGGTAATACCAGCCGGAGGGCAGATTACGCAGCCCATCAACCTGAACCAGCAGTACTCCCTGCGCTCGGCCCTTACCTACGGCTTTCCGCTCACGCTGCTCAAATCGAACCTGAACCTGAACGCCTCGGCCACCTACCTGCAAACCCCCGGCTTAGTGAATGAGCAGCTGAACTACAACCGCACTCCGGCCTTCGGCTTCGGGGCCGCGCTCAGCAGCAACATCAGCCCCGAGCTGGACTTCACCTTGTCGTCGAACTCTACCCAGACCTACGTGCGCAACTCCCTGGGCACGCAAATCAACAGCCGCTACTTCCGGCAGAACACCACCCTGCGCTTCAGCTGGATTATGGCCAAAGGCATTACCTTGAAGTCGGACGTGAACCATGTGTCCTACTCGGGCTTGTCGGCGGGGTTCAACCAAAACTTTGTGCTCTGGAATGCCAGCTTAGGCAAAAAACTGTTTGCCAAGCAGCAAGGCGAGCTGCAGCTGTATGCCTTTGACCTGCTGGGGCAGAACAACAGCATCCAGCGCAACATTTTGCCCGCATACACCGAGGATGTGCGCACCAACATTCTGCAGCGCTACCTGATGCTGGTGTTTACCTACAACCTGCGCAGCTTTGGTGGGGCAGGCAACGCCCCGGGCCCCGACCAGGACCGCCCCCGCCGGGACGGGACACCCGGCAGCTTCCCCGGCGGGGGCCGCCCCGACGGGCCGGGCGGGCCGCGGTAGTGCAATTTCCTGATTGGCATAATGCCCCTGCACTGGTTTTCTGGCCAATGCAGGGGCGTTTTTTTCCTGTTTTGGGCTGAAGCCCCCGGAATTTTTCCCCTACTTTGTAAGCTAAGAAGCGCGGCGGCCCGTCGGCGGCGGCCCTTTTTCTACTGCTTACTTATGAAACGACTCGTACTTTTCCTGCTCTGCTGCCTGCCCTTGCTGGTCCGGGCCCAGAGCATTACGGTACCCAAAGAGCTGCCCTTTGCCGGGCTGAAGCTCACCTTTTCGGATGGGGGCCGCACGGCCGTGCAGCAGAAAGTAGATGCCCTCCGGCGGCACAACGCTTCCTTCCTGGCGCGCGTAGCCCTGGCCGACGCCTACTTCCCCATCATCGACCGGGTACTGCAGGAGAAAGGCGTACCCCTGGATTTCCACTTTCTGGCTATTCAGGAAAGCGGCCTGCAGGGCGACGCCCAGAGCATTCACGATGCCGTAGGCTATTGGCAGTTTAAGCGCGAGGCAGCCCAGGATTACGGGCTGGTAATGAACGACGTGGTTGATGAGCGCAAGCACATTACGGCCGCTACCCGAGCGGCGGCCCAATACCTGACGCGCAGCAACCAGCAGTACCGCAACTGGCTGAATGCCTTGCTCACCTACAACCTGGGAGCATCCGGAGCCAAACCTTACACCCTGCCCACCGATGCCGGGGCTACGGCCATGGAAATTACGGAGCAGACCCACCCGTACATTCTCACTTTTCTGGCGCACAAGCTAGCGTACGAGCCGGCCTGCGGGCAAAACCCCAAGCCCGCCCTGCTACTGCAGGAGTTTCCGGCGGCACCCGGCCAGGCCCTGCCCGCCGTGGCCGCCACGCTGCACACCAGCCCCGAGGAGCTGGCCCGGCACAACCGCTGGCTGCTGGCAGGCACTACGGTGCCCACGGACCGGCCCTATACCCTGGTAGTTCCCATCACCGATGCGCTGCAGCTGACGGCCTTGGCCGCCCAGCAGAAGGACGCCGCTACGGCCCTGGTACACGCCCCCAAGCCCGACCCCGAGCAAGTAGAGTTTGTGCGGGTAAACGGCCTGCGCGCCTTGGTGGCCCTGCCCGGCGACACCAAAGAAACCTTGGCCAAGCGGGCGGGCCTGAAGGTGCGCAAGCTCATGCAGTACAACGACCTGTTTGCCTTCGACAACATCGTGCCCGGCCAGGCGTACTTTGTGCAGAAGAAACGCGACAAAGCCGACGTGGAGTACCACGTAGCCCAGCCCGGAGAAAGCGTCACGACGGTGTCGCAGAAATACGGCTTGCGCGCCAAGGCCATCTGGCACAAGAACCGCATGGCCCGCAACGAAGAATTAAAGCCCGGCCGCCTGCTGTGGCTGCAGCATACCCGCCCCCGCGAAGTGGCCGTGGAGTATCTGCCCGTAAACAACCCGGCGGCGCTGGCAGCCTTCGAGCGGCCCCATGGCGCCGCAACTCCTGCGCCCAAACCTGCGCCTAAGGGTGCGCCCAAACCGACCGCCAGCTCCGCCCCCAGCAAAAGCCGCCCGGCCGAAGCCGACGTGTATACGGGCCGTACGGCTGCGGGCCAGCGCGTCATCGACGACAATGAGAATGCCGAGGAAGAAGACAGCGTGCAGCGGAAAAAAGGAATAGGCAGCTTGCTGAAAAAGCCCCCCACTGCCACTGCGGCCACCCAACCCACCGAAACTGTCGCTCCGGCCGCCTCCGGGGACACGGCTGCTACCGCTGCTGCCCCCAAGGAAGCTGCGCCCGCGCCGAAGACTTTGTACACCGGCCGGCCGGCGGCACCGGCTCAGCTGCCTCCGGCAGCGCCCGTCGCCGACGAGCCCAGCCAGCCGGCGCCTACAGTGGCGGCCTCACCAACGCCGGCCGCTCCCGCTGCTTCCGCCCAACCCGCCGTGCCTGCCCCCACCCAACCAGCGCCAGCCGCTGCGACTCCGTCGGTTGCGCCGGCCGCAGCAGCGGCGGTTCCCCCGGCGGCGCCCGAAACCGCACTTACGCCCACGCCTGCCCCTGCTCCGGCCACCCCGGCTGCTCCCGTCACGGTTGAGCCAGTTCCTGCTAACGGCGTACACGTGGTTCAGCCTAAGGAAACCCTCTATGGCGTAGCCCGTCGTTATAATCTGCGTCCTGCCGACCTGATTGCCTGGAACAGCCTGCCCGCCAATCCTTCGTTGCGAATTGGCCAATCCTTGCGGGTCACGGCCCCGGCCGAAGTAGCCCCGACCTCGGCTGTCTCTACTCCGCCAGCAGCTGCGCCCGAAGCTGCGCCCATCAAGCATACGGTAGCTGCCAAGGAATCCATGTACGGCATTGCCCGCAAGTACGGCGTGACGGTTCAGCAGGTGCAGGAATGGAATAGCAAGCCTGATACGAGCGTGAAGCTCGGGGAAGTCCTGGTCATTAAAGCAGCTAAATAATTAGGTCTTAGGCACCTTTATCTGGCAGATTTAACCTTACCCAATGCGTTTTTTCTTTCGATTCCTACTGCTGCTTGGCCTGCTTCCTTATGCAAGCCTAGCCCAAGCGCAGGTCCAGGCGCAAGCTACCTTGCCTGCCTCCCCTCCCCCATTGGCCGAGGACTCCGTCCGGGCTATGTCGGCCTTGGTGCAAGCCAGCGTCAGGCAGCTGCGCAGCATCTACTGGGAGCCTAACGACGCCCGTTCCGTACAGCTGATTGAGGCAGCCCTGAAAGACATTCCGGCCTTCAACCAGCGCCTTAGTGCCTATACTACCAGCCTCCCCCGCGAGCAGCAGCAGCAACTGGCCCAGCGGCTGCGCCAACAGCCCTGGCAGGTAGAGCTACAGACCTTGCTGCGTAGCCCTCAATACCGCAATTTCGATGCTCGGGCGGCCAAAAACCCCGCCCTGAAGGCCGCCGCCGCGCGGTTGCAGGCTGCTTCTTTCTTTGGCCCCACGCATGCGGCCCCGGCTCCGGCGGTAGCGGCGGCTACCCCTACGCCAGCCCCGGCCGCGCCGGTTCCTGTGAAGTCAGCTCCAGCCGCCGTGCCAGAAGTTTCGAAACCGACAACGGCCCGGCTCCAGCACACCGTGCAAAAGGGCGAAACGCTGTTCAGCATTGCCCGGCGGTACGGCGTAAAGCCCAAGCAGATCCAGGAATGGAATGCCAAAGCCGATAACGGCGTAAAAATCGGGGAAGTCTTGGCAGTAGAGCCGGCCCGCTAGCCCGGAGCCTTCTTCTCTAGGTAGTATTAAAAGCAAACAGCCTTTCTCCGCGGAGAAAGGCTGTTTGGCTTAGCATAGAACCGGCATATTAGCGAGCCGGGCGGCGCAGGTGTCGAATACCTACCGCAGCCCCGGCCGCCAGCAGCAGGCTTACGCCCCCATCAATGGGAACTGTGGTTGGGTTATCGGGTTGTGGGCCTCCTTCGGGTGGGGAGCCTTGGGCGAAAAGGGGCTGTGCCGCCAGCAGGGTCAGCACGAGCAAGAGCCAGCGAAAATGCATGTCTGAGAAAAAGCTTGTTAGCGAATAACTAGTTTATGGGCCAACACCCCGCCTGCGGTGTGCAATTGGGCCGTGTAAACGCCGGCGGGCAACTGTGGCAGCGCCAGTGTCTGGCGTACACTTCCCTGGGGTGCCGTCAGCGTTTGCGTATGTACCACCTGCCCCAGGCTGTTGAGTAGTTGGAAGCTCAACGCTCCGGACGGCAGGCCATAGGCTTCCAGCGTCACCGCCTCGCCCGTTGTTGGGTTGGGATACAGCATCAATGAGCCAACGGCTGCAGTTGGCCGGGTAGCCAGGGGTGCCTGCACGCCCAGGTGCAGCACAAAGCGCTGGGCCGTGGTACCCTGGGGCAGCTCCACCGTGAGGGCACCCTGACGAAGGTTGTGCCAGTAGCCAGCCTGCTTGTCTTCCAGCCACAGGCCTTCCGTCGCCGCAAAATTTTCGAGTTGCAGGGGCCGCAGCGTGTAGCGTCCCGCCGCCGGCACCTGAATAGCCATGGTCAGCTGCTGGGGTTGAGAATCGGCGGGTAAGCCCTGCACGGCCAGTAGCTCGGTTGCACTACGCATCTGATACAAGGACGGGCCGCTGGGCTGCAGCTTAAAGGCGTCGTACTTTCCGTCGAATGCGGCGGTAGCGCCCTCCTGACGGTACGTGTAGAAGACATCCGCCGGTTCGGCATCAGCGGGAGCATCGGCGGGCGCCAGCGCCAGGGCCAGCAAGGGGCGCGTTTCGGCTCGGCGCTGCAGAACGTTTGGCTGGAGCGTGGTTTCGCGGTGGATGTTGCGCAAAGGCAAGGTGGGCGTACCGGCATTGGCCCGCACGAAAAAGCTCTGTCCCATGCTGATGAGATGGGCCCGCGACGCCCCTACTCCATTCACGTAAGCCACGTAGCGCCCCGTGTACTTGCCCGTAGACTGATAGAGGTACGCCGCCGCGTCGATACCGGCAGGCAGCGTCACCAGGTCCCAGTTCAGGGGTGAAGGATAGGGGTTGCCAACCAGGTTCCAGCCCTGGCCAGTAATACCACGCGTCAGGGGCACGTCATAGTTGCCATTGTGCAGGGGGCCAACGAAGGTGAGCACCCCAGGCGTGGTATGCACGGTGTAGCCTTGGCCGGCCGTCATCTGGTCCGTGGCGGCCGCCGGGGAAGCCCACCCCGCGCTGAAGCTACTGGCGGCCCCGCCCGTCAGGCGGGTTTCATCGTAGGCAAACACCGTCGGGTATGGCTTCACCGCACCAGGGTTGGCGGCCACGTTATAGGCGGGGTTGAGCACGGGTGCCGTTCCGCCCGCTACTTGCAGGCTGCTGAACGGCGCTCCGCTTACTGGGGAACTCAGGTGGCGGTACCCCACCGAAGGATTGACGCTGCCATCAATGTAGCGCTGCACCCGCACCGGCCCCACAACGCCGCCGGTACCATTGTTGTACACCGATGCCGTCCCGTCCGCATTCGACTTTAAGGTCAACTGATGGCCATTCGTATTCAGCACGCCGCCGAGCGTGAGCAGGCCACGCACTTCGGTGGTGGCCGCCAGCCGGGCCCCGGCTCCATTAATGCTCAGGTTCAAAAAGCTCAGCGGGGAGTCACTTTCAATGTCGTCCAGCGTGGCCCCGGCTATGCTCACGATTCCCTGCTGGTGGTTGAAGGTACCGTGGTTGACGAACTTGCCTCCCACGGTAAAAACGGTATTGGGCGTGCCGCTAAATGTGAAGGTAGCCCCCACCCCAATGGTGATGTTGCGGACTCCATTGGTGCTGCCCTTATACTCGGGGCTGAATGGAGTGCCGGCCGGAATAACCACGTCGTACCCAAACTCGGGCACCGTGCCGCAGCGCCAGTTGGCCGGGTCGCGCCAGTCGCTCGACACAATGCCGGTCCACACGTTGGAGCCGTCCCCGCTGATGTTGACATCTGCCTGGGCATCGGCGTGCAGGCCGGTTACGGCATCGGTTACGCGTACTGTGTACGTGGTTGTCTGCTCGGGCAGGGCTTTCACGACCGGGCCGTCAGTCAGGTTCAGCCCGGCGCTTGGCGACCAGCTGTAGCGCAGGGCCGGCGCCACGGGCGCCTCCGACTGTACCCAGGTGGGCTTAGTTGAGCCTAAGCCAAGTTGGGCATACAACGCCGCCGAGGTGCTGTTGCCCAGGGTCTCGCCGCTGCCTTCATCTGCGTGATAGTAGGCCACCAGCCCGGCCGCTGCCGGGGACACCACCTGGCCGTAGTATTTCGTGAGGTCTGCCTCAGAGCGCGCTATGTTCCACACGCGTATTTCGTCGGCTTGGCCTTTCAGGAATTCGCCGTAGCCCGGCTGCGTGCCTACACTCAGCGGATTGCTGTTGGTGGCAATGGTGCCCGTCTGGGCCTGGTCGAGGCGCTTCACCCCATCAATGAACAGCTTTACGCGCTGCCCGTCGTAGGTGGCGGCCAGGTGGTGCCACGCGCCCCGGTACTGGCTGTAAGGCACCGAGAAAATGCGCCAGGCCCCGTTCAGGTGCAGGTAGAAAACCAGGTCGCTCCAATTGTTATCGGTGCGCGGGAAGATGTAGCCGGTGTTCTGGCTGAACGACGACTTGCACACCACGTTCTGCACGTTGTAAGCGGTAGACGCAGAGGCGTTCAGCCAGGCCTCAATGGTAATGGCCGAGCTGATATCCAGCGCCGCATCGTGCGCAACCCTGGCAAAGTCATCCGTCCCATCAAACTGCAGGGCAGAACCAGCGGAGAAATTGGCGACGGAAGCAGTAGCCGTCAGCGTGGCCTGCCGGTTGTCGCAGAGCACGACGGAGGTAGGCGACACACTTACCTGCGGCCCCGTTTGGGCCAGCGCCACCAAGGGTCCTAGCAACAGGACGCTTGCCAGCGGTACTCGTAAGCTTGTTTTCATAGAAGAGGTAAAAGGGCGTTTTGTGCCGCGCTGCTGGTAGCAGAATTCGGCGGCACAAAAATGCGCCGGCCCCAGGCAGCCCTTATACCCACTTTGGGTGGTAGCCTCGCGCTGCCTGCTCACATGAGTATGTGAACTCTAAGCCGGGAAAGGCCGCTTTCCGGTTTTCGGGAGGCAGCGCCCTACTGGTGATACGCCAAAATCCCTTGCCGCGCAACCTTTCCCGGCCACCAATTCGTGGGTAACTTTACCTGATGCTTGGGCCCACTCACGGGCCGGAGCGTGTTGCCCATGCCCGTTTTCTCGCACCTGCACTGCCACACTCAATATTCCCTGCTCGATGGTCAGGCCAGCATATCGGCTTTGATGAAAAAGGCCCAGGCTGATGGAATGCCCGCCGTAGCCCTCACCGACCACGGCAACATGTTCGGGGCGTTCAACTTTGTAGCGGAGGCCAATAAGTACAATGTGAAGCCCATTGTCGGCTGCGAGTTCTATTTGGTGGAAGACCGGCACAAGAAAAGCTTTAGCCGGGAAAAGGGCGAGCGGGACGTGCGCCACCACCAGCTGCTACTCGCCAAAGACCAGGCCGGCTACCAGAACCTGGCCAAGCTCTGCTCCATGAGCTTTATCGAGGGTGTGTACTCCAAGTATCCGCGTATCGACAAGGAACTGCTGCTGCAATACCACGAGGGCCTGATTGCCACGTCCTGCTGCATTGGGGCGGAAATTCCGCAGGCCCTGCTCTGGAAGTCGGAGGAGGAAGCCGAGGAGCTGCTGAAGTGGTGGCTCGATGTATTCGGCGAGGATTACTACCTGGAGATTCAGCGCCACGGCCTAAAGAACATCGACAACACGGGTAAAAGCCAGGAGGACCTCAACCAGGTGCTGCTGCGCTGGGCCCAGAAATACAACATCAAGGTTATCTGCACCAACGACTCCCACTACGTGGAGCAGACCGACTTTGCCCCCCACGATATTCTGCTGTGCGTGAACACCGGCGAGGAGCACAGCATCCCCGTGGGCGACTTCCAGACGAAGTACTTCCGGCTGATGTCCCAGGACAACAAGGTGCTCTACGACCACCTCGATAACCTGCGCCCCCTGGCTGCCTCCGACGACCAGGTACGCCGCCAACTCATGCGCATCGATGAGGAAGCGCAGATGCCCAAGCCCCGGGCCCGCTTTGGTTTCCCCAACGACCAGTTCTACTTCAAGAACCAGGAGGAGATGAACCGCCTGTTCCGGGACGTGCCGGAAAGCGTGGATAACACCAATGAGATTGTGGACAAGATTACCCCGCCCAAGCTGCAGCGGGATATTCTGCTTCCCAACTTCCCCCTCCCGCCCGAGCACCCCACCGCCGATGCTTTTCTGCGCCACCTGACGTACAAAGGCGCCTTTGAAGGCCCTAAGCGGCGCTACGCTGAGCGCACCCCGGAGATTGAGGAGCGCCTCGACTACGAGTTGCGCGTGATTGAAACCATGGGGTTTGCCGGCTACTTTCTCATCACCCAGGACTTCATCAACCACGGCCGCAACATCGGGGTGGCCGTAGGACCCGGCCGGGGCTCGGCGGCGGGCTCGGCAGTAGCCTACTGCATCGGCATCACCAACATCGACCCGATCAAGTACTCCCTGCTGTTTGAGCGTTTCCTGAACCCGGAGCGCGTATCCATGCCCGATATCGACATTGACTTTGACGACGTAAACCGCCAGAAAGTCATCGACTACGTGGTAGATAAATACGGCAAAACGCAGGTTGCCCAGATTATCACCTTCGGTACCATGGCCGCCAAGTCCAGCATCAAGGACGTGGCCCGGGCTATGGATTTGCCCCTGCCCCAGGCCAACGACCTGGTGAAAATGGTGCCCGACCAAGTGGGCACTACCCTGACCAAGGCCTTTGCCGAAAACCAGGAGCTGGACATGATCCGGCGCGACGAGGCCCCCGACAACCTGCGCGGGCAGATTCTGCGCCTGGCTACCCAGCTCGAAGGCTCGGTGCGCAACACGGGCATTCACGCCGCCGGCGTCATCATTGCCCCCGACGACATCACCAAGTACATTCCCGTCTCCACCTCCAAGGACTCGGACCTGCTCGTGACGCAGTTCGACGGCAAGGTGATTGAGAGTGCCGGGATGCTGAAGATGGACTTCCTGGGCCTGAAAACCCTGACCATCATCGTGGATGCTATCAACCTGATCGAGCAAAACCACGGCGTCAAAATCGACATCGACGAAATTCCGATTGACGACCCCAAGACCTACGAGCTGTACCAGCGCGGCGACACCATCGGCACGTTCCAGTTCGAGTCGGAAGGCATGCGCATGTACCTCAAGGACCTAAAGCCCACCAACATTGAGGACCTAATTGCCATGAACGCCCTGTACCGGCCGGGACCTATGCAGTTCATTCCCAACTTCATCAACCGCAAGCACGGCCGCGAGCCGGTGGAATACCCGCACGAGCTGCTGGAGCCCATCCTGAACTACTCCCAGGGCATCATGGTGTACCAGGAGCAGATTATGCAGGCCGCTCAGATCTTGGCCGGCTACTCCCTGGGCGGCGCCGATTTGCTGCGCCGCGCTATGGGGAAAAAGGACATGAAGAAGATGGCCCAGGAACGGGAGAAGTTTGTGGAAGGCGCCAAGAAGCTGCACAACATCCCCGCCAAGAAGGCTTCGGAGGTATTCGACGTGATGGAGAAGTTCGCGGCCTACGGCTTCAACCGCTCCCACTCGGCTGCCTATTCCGTGGTGGCTTACCAGACCGGCTACCTCAAGGCCAACTACCCCGCCGAGTACATGGCTGCGGTGCTCACCAACAACATGGGCGACATCAAGAAGGTGACCTTCTTCATTGAGGAAGCCCGTAAGCAGGGCGTGCCCGTACTGGGACCCGACGTGAACGAATCCATCCTGAAGTTCAACGTGAACAAGCAGGGGCAAATTCGTTTTGGCATGGCCGCGGTAAAGGGTGCCGGCGAAGCGGCCATCGAGAATATCGTGCAGGAGCGTATGAAAAAGGGTCCCTTCACCGACATCTTCGACTTCTCCAAGCGCGTGAACCTGCGGGCCGTCAACAAGAAAACCTTTGAAAGTCTGGCCTTATCGGGGGCCTTCGATTCATTTGAACGCTACCACCGGCGGCAGTTCCTCGAAGCTCCGAGCGGCGACCAGAACCTGATTGAAAAGGCCGTGCGCATGGGCCAGCAGTACCAGGCTGAGCAGGAATCGGCGCAGCAAAGCCTGTTTGGTGGTGGAGCCTTCGGCGCCGTGGCCATGCCCCTGCCCAAGGTGTCCGACATGGAGCCCTGGCCCGCTACCGAGCAGCTGCGCCGCGAAAAAGAAGTGGTGGGCTTCTACCTTTCCGGCCACCCGCTCGACGACTTCAAGCTGGAAATCGACTCCTACTGCACCTGCGGGCTGGACAAGGTGGAGAGCTACAAAAACCGCGAAGTGACGGTGGCCGGGCTGATTACGAACGTGCTGTTCAAGACCACCAAGACGGGGCAGCCTTTCGTATCCTTCACGGTAGAAGACTATGAATCGTCCCTGAACTTGGCCCTCTTCCGCGACGACTATACCCGTTTCAGCAGTATTATCAACCCCCGCAACTACGACAAGGAGCAAGTGCCGCCCATGTACATCCGGGGCAAATACGCCCAGCGCTTCCGCGACTCCGACCAGTTCGAGTTCAAGATCCTGACCATGGAGCCCTTGTTTAACGTGGCCGAAAAGCTGGCCAACGGCGTGCGGGTGCAGCTGGATCTACGCACCATCACCGAGCCCTTCATGGACCGCTTCATGGAAGCCGTAGAAGGCTGTGTGGGCTCCAAGAAACTAGAAATAAAATTCGCCGAGCCCCACGAGCACATGACGGTAGATATGTATTCCCGCCGCTACCGCATCGAGCCGAAGGAGTTTATCCGCCGCATGCGGGAAATGGAAATCGAGGCCTGTCAGCTTATTTAGGTTTAGGAAGTCAATCGACACTACCTGCCAAACTGGCCGAATGAACTTTCCGGCGCGCTCCTTGTTTGAAGCGCAATCTGCTACCTTGCAGCCTTTGCTGCGTAAGAAGCACTTTACGTTGTCATCACCACAAACCCCCTACTCTTATGGGACATAAAGCCATCGAAATTACCGATGCGAACTTCGACCAGATCATCAACTCCGATAAACCCGTACTCGTGGACTTCTGGGCCGAGTGGTGCGGCCCGTGCCGCATGGTAGGTCCGGTGGTAGAAGAGCTGGCCGGTGAATACGAAGGCAAAGCCATTATCGGCAAAGTCGACGTTGACTCCAACCCGCAAACTTCCGCCAAGTTCGGTATCCGTAGCATTCCTACGCTGCTGGTATTCAAGAACGGCCAGATTGTAGACAAGCAAGTGGGCGCTGTACCCAAGCACGTACTGGCTCAAAAGCTCGACGCGCAGGTAACCGCCTAAGCTCGCGAGCAAAGAAAAAGCCCCGGCATCATCTTGATGCCGGGGCTTTTTCTTTGCTCGCGAGCTTAATAGAGCTGCCCCGGAAAGTCAACGCGTGCTTCCGAAGGCGGTGTGCGAGAGGCCTTGCCATTGCCGAACAGCGAGAAGTTTGGCGCAAAGGAAATAGGCACGGTGTACGTCACGGCTGTGGGCACGTTGTATTCCCGACCCGGCTGAAACTGTGGCAAGCTTTCCACTACCCGGCGGGCTTCATTATCGGCCTCTGGTGCCAAGCCGCGCACGACCCGAACCTGACCGATGCGACCATCTTCGCCTACGGTGTACGACACGTATACCTTCCCGCTGATGCCTTTACGGCGCGTATCTCGCGGGTATTGGGTGGTGCGGCTGATAAAATCGAGCAAAGCCTGCTCGCCTCCTGGGAATTCCGGCATTTGTCGCCGCTGCAGCTTGCCCACGTAGGGGCTACCATCGGGGTTGAAGAAAGCCAGGGCTGGGCCCTTGGCCCGGCTCAGGAGTTCAATGGCACTGAGCTGGCCGGTATCGTAGTAATAGCGCCACTCGCCTACCGGTCGGCCATACAGATAGCGGCCTTCGGAGCGCTTCTGCCCATTGCGGTGCACCGTTACCCAGCGGCCGGTGCGCTGCCCGCCTTCAAACTGTCCCCGCTCCCGCACTTTTCCATTCTCGTACCAAGCTACGTACACTCCCTCGGGCTCATCATCTTCGAAGTGCACTTGGCTGGCCTTAGTACCGTTGGGATGATACCAGGTAAATAGTCCAGAGCGCCACACCGGGTCGATGCTGGTAAAAAAACCTTTTAACAACAATGTACCATTGAGCGCATGTTCCCGAATGGTATATCCAGTTTCCGTCTTACGGTCAATAATCCTGTAATGCGTGGCACTGTCGGGCACTACTTCTTCGCCTTGCTCATTCAGGTAAATGGCCGGCATGCTTTGGCTCATTCCTTTCCAAGACCAACACAATAACCCAAGGAGTAGTAGGAGTGCTTTCATAGGATGCCTGCTGGAATCGTGGACGTTAAATATACAAAACTAGCATACGTAACCTACCGGTTCAGGTCGCAAAATTATTACTTTCCTCGGGCAATGCTTCCCACCCCGGGCAAAACCAAAGTCGAGGGCAACGCCAGCGTCCGATTTTGACCAGCCCCGTTTTATTCAATTCTTGCCACGCAGTCACAGAATCGGCAAGACACTTATAAATGTTATAATAATTATACTGTATATCCAGCATTACGGGTGGTATCTACCTTCATCCACTGGCCCCTCCGGTTACAAAAACAGCCCAGCTACGCCACAAACGGCTATAGGCTGGGCTGCAACAGGTGCGGCTGATGTGCTGAGGTCTAAATCAGTTGAATGGGCCGGTTAAGCGTCTCCTCCAGGGAGATAAGCGTTTCGGTGCGCTCAATGCCCTCAATCAGTTGAATCTTGTCGTGCAATACCTCCCGCAGGTGGTTGGTGTCGCGGCAGATGATGCGGGCAAACAGGCTATAGTTGCCGGTGGTGTAGTAGATGCTCAGGATTTCCGGAATAGCCTTAAGCTGCTCGGCTACGCTGTTGTAAACGGAGCTTTTGTTGAGGTAAATACCCAGGAAAGCATTGATATCGTAGCCTAGCTGGGCATAATCGATGTTGAGCGTAGCGCCCCGTACAATGCCTAGCTCCTCCATCCGGGCCATGCGCACGTGCACGGTGCCCCCGGAAACATGGACTTTACGGGCAATTTCGGTGTAGGGCATCTTGGCGTCATCAATGAGTAGGGCCAAGATCTTCCGATCGGTGTCATCAAGTTCGTAATTGCGGGCCATTTTCAAAAACTATGATTAGTGTTTTTTCAAACAAATGAACGAAATATTAAAAAGAATGTAAATTTTCAGCAAATAGCCTACAATTATTTTACAATAAGGGATTCGTTTTTACCTTTGTCATAATCCAACGCAGACGGCGGGGACATATTGTAGAATGATGAAACTGGCAGACATGCCCTCCTCTCTCGGGGGTGGAGATTCGGGAAAAACTGGTCCGGCGGCCGGCTAACTACTCCGTGGAGGTTCGAATCCTTCTTCTACAGCTTTTAAATGGGGAATCGTGAGTGGGGAAAAAACAAGGACGTATCTGGGTGGGTGCGTCCTTTATCAGGAGGCTGCATCTGGGTGGGTGCAGCCTTTCTTTTTTACCCTATCCCAGCCCCAGATTATTGGGCGGGACGCGTATCGTCCCGGGAAAAATCGCGCAAAGGTCTGTTTTTCTCGGCTAAACTCCATCTTACCTCAAAAGAAAAGCCTCCTCTGCTTGCCAGCAGAGGAGGCTTTTTACTAGCCTATCGTTGCATTCAGCTACTTATAAATTGAAATCTGGGATTTGCCGTCGGCTTTGATATAGCCGCGGTACATGCCTTCGGAGTTGAAAGGCATAGCCACGTTGCCCGCCCGGTCCAGGGCAATCAGGCCCCCGTCCCCACCCAGCTGGCCTACTTTATCGATAGTCGCCTGAGCGGCCTGCTGCACGGGTATGCGCTGGTATTCCACGCGGGCCGCCACGTCGCGCGCCACGGTAGCGCGGATAAAGAACTCCCCCCAGCCCGTACAGGAAACAGCGCAGGACCCGTTGTCGGCGTAGGTGCCGGCTCCAATGATAGGGGCATCTCCAATCCGGCCGTAGCGCTTGTTGGTCATGCCGCCCGTACTGGTGGCCGCCGCTAAGTTGCCGTACTGGTCGAGGGCTACCGCGCCTACGGTCCCATACTTCTTACCTTCGGTGAAGATATTCTCGGTGGCCCCGGTTGGCTTGCTCTTCTTACCGTTCTTCATCTTCACCTTCGTTTTCTTGGGCAATGCTTCCGGCTTGGTAGGAGCATTCAGCACATCGGGGGTGCCGGCGCTTTTTTCCTGCTGCAGGGCGTTTTGCAGCTGCTGGTAGCGGGCCTCGGTGTAGAAGTAATCGGGCTTCACTATTTCCAGGCCTTTTTCCCGAGCAAACTGCTCGGCTCCTGCGCCTACCATCATCACGTGCTCCGACTTCTCCATCACGGCGCGGGCGGCACTGATGGGGTTGCGCACGGTGGTGACGCCCGCTACGGCTCCGGCTTTCAGCGTGCTGCCCTCCATAATGGCGGCGTCCAGCTCGTTGCGGCCGTCGTGGGTGAATACGGCACCTTTGCCCGCATTGAACAACGGCGAGTCTTCCATTACCCGCACGGTGGCCTCCACGGCATCGAGGGAAGTACCTCCTTTTTTCAGGATAGCATAACCCGCCTGCAAGGCCTTTTCCAAGGCTTCCTGGTAGGCTTTTTCCTTTTCAGGCGTCATCAGCGCGCGGGTGATGGTGCCGGCCCCACCGTGAATGACGAGCGTAATTCGGCTGGCATCTACGGCCGGAGCTGCCGCCGAGCCAGTGGCCACCTGCGCCAGCAGCGGCGTACCGCTCAGGAGTATGGCCAGCAAGAAAGAAGAAAGCTTTTTCATAGAAAGGGTTGGAAAAGGGTGGTTCATCAAGAAACAACCCACTTACTAGCCAGAGGCTAGCAAGCGGGTTGCGCAAGGTAAGCGAGTTGTCCGCATTCTGCTTTACCGCGTGGCCACGGGCTGAGCCTGGCGGCGGTACTGGGCCAGGCCGGCATCCAGGAACTGGAGAAACCGGGCAGCATCCGGCTCATAGGCTACGGGTTGGGCCAGCACGTGCGCCTGGTCGACCGGGGCGTTGGGGTCGAGCAGCACGTAGTACGGCTGGGCATTCACGTTGAAGCCCGTGAGCTGCAAGTCGGCGTTTTTCTTACCCAGTGTGGTTTTTTGCTTGTTGTCGTGGCGTGAGACGTACCACTCAGCCTGAGGCAGCTCCGTTTTATCGTCTACGTACAGGGCCACTACCACAAAGTCTTCCTGCAGGCGTTTCAGCACTTGTGGGTCGCGCCACACGGTAGCTTCCATTTTGCGGCAGTTGACGCATGCGTGACCGGTAAAATCAATGAACAGTGGCTTACCCGCCGCCCGGGCGCAGCGCTTGGCCTGCTCCAGATCGAAGTACCCGGACAGGCCGTGGGGCAGCTCCAGGAAGTCGGCGTGGCGCGGAGTCTCACACTGGCTGTTGACGGCGGCCAGCGCGGGTGCGGCCGGGACGGCGGCGGCCAGGGTGAAATCGTGGCGGCTCTGGGGCGGCAGGTAGCCCGCCAACAAGGGCAAGGGGGCGCCAAACAAGCCCGGCACCAGATAGGTCATGAAGCTAAAGGCCAGCACCGCCATCATCAGCCGGCCGACGCTTAGGTGGGGCAGGTCGGAATCGTGGGAGAGCTTAAAGCGGCCCAGCAGGTAGAGCCCCAGCAAGCCCGACAGAGCAATCCAGAGCACTAGGTAGATGTCGCGCGAGAGCAGGTTCCAGTGGTAAGCCAGATCAGCCATGCTCAGGAACTTCAGCGCCAGCATCAGCTCCACGAAGCCCAGCACCACTTTCACCGTATTGAGCCAGCCCCCCGAGCGGGGCAGGTTTTTCAGCCAGGCCGGGAAGATGGCAAACAGCGTGAAGGGCAAGGCAAAGGCCAGCGAAAAGCCCAACATGCCCACCACGGGCGTTATTCTTTCGCCCTGCGCGGCCAGGCTCAGAATGGTAGCTACGATGGGCCCCGTGCAGGAAAACGATACCACCACCAAGGTGAGGGCCATAAAGAAAATGCCACCCCAGCCACCTTTGTCGGCCTGCGCGTCAATTTTATTGACCATGCCGTGGGGTAACGTGATTTCAAATAGCCCCAAGAACGACAGGCCGAACACCACGAACACCACGAAGAAGATGAGGTTGGGCAACCAATGCGTGCTGATGAGGTTGAGGCCATCGGCTCCGGCCAGCACCGTCACGAGCAAGCCTACCACCACATAAATAAAGATGATGGACAAGCCGTAGACTACCGCTTTCAGGATGCCCTGCCGCCGCGTGCCGCCGCCACTCGTGAAAAAGGACACCGTCATCGGAATCAGCGGAAACACGCAGGGCGTCACCAGCGCCAACAGCCCCGACACGAAGGCCGCCAGGGCGAAACTCCACAAGCCAGCCGCTGACATAGTGCCGGTGGCCGGAGCCGCCACTGCAGCCTGTACGGTTGGGCTTTCGGCCACCCCGGAATCGGGGGGTACTGTACCTGAAGTGGCCGCCAAAGTAGGAGCCGTGGTATCGGCGGATAGAGCCGGGGCCGCTGCTACGGTGGCTGGCGTAGCCGGAGTGGCCGTTGTAGCCGGAGGAGCGGCCGGCGTAGTGGCAGGAGCTACCGCTGCCTGGCCCGTAACCTCAACAGGACCAAAGCTCAGGCTTTGCTCGCCGGGAATGCAGCGCCCATCCACGTCAGTGCAGGTCTGAAACTCCGTCTCGGCTTTGATGGTAAGGGTACCGGGCTGGAGTAGGCGGATGCGCTGGCGGATCTGGCCGGTGCCTTCAAAGTACGTAACGTCGCCCTTGAACACGTCGTCGTACTTCTTTTTGCTGCCAATGGATTTGGGCTTACCTACGAGCTCGTAGGCCGGGCTTTTGGCGAAGGTGAAGGTGAACACCGTAGGTCCCAGATCCGGGTCGAAGTCCGTGGCGTAAAGATGCCATTTATCATCAATGCGGGCATTCACAATCAGGTCCAGCTCCTCTCCTACCAGGGCCGTAGGCTTGCTGATGGTGGCGGAAAGCTTGGAAGGGATGAGGATCTGTGCCGGGGCAGCATTGGCCAGCAAGACCAGCAGCAGAAGCGGTGAGAGCAAAAATTTAACAACAGCAGACATACAGCGAAAGCAAAAGCAGCGCACCAATGGGGTGCGTACCTAAACAAAGGTCAGCAAGAAGTAGCACAATTTTTTAGGCGAGGTTGCAGGTCGTAGTGCCCCTTTTTGCCGAACCACGGCCCCAATCCCGCGCCGGGGCCCAACCGCTTGCCTATATTCTCGTACTTTTGTGCTACATATGGATACTGAGCCGCGTGAGCCACAGTGTCCGAACCTATGGCCTTAAACATCTTACTTACCGTTCTGCTCGTGTTGCTGAACGGCTTTTTTGTGGCAGCGGAGTTTGCTTTCGTAAAAGTCCGCATCTCTCAGATTGACATCAAGGCCCAGGGCGGCAACCGGCTGGCCAAGCTCGTGCAGAACATGCTGCACGACCTGAACTACTACTTATCGGCCACGCAGCTCGGCATTACGCTGGCTTCGCTGGCGCTGGGTTGGATTGGGGAAAGCGTGGTGGCCGAGGTGGTTATGGCCATTCTGCACCAGTTCAACATCACGCTGGAGCCAAACACGGTACACCAGATTTCGTTGGTTACTTCCTTCTCTATCATCACGGTGCTGCACATCGTGCTGGGCGAGCAGGCGCCAAAAGTGCTGGCTATTCAGAAGCCCGAAAACGTGAGCCTGGCTATTGCCATACCGCTGCGGGCATTTGCCTTCGTCATGTTTCCGCTCATTTGGTTGCTCGACCGGCTTTCCAACATCGTAGCGGGCTTTTTTGGCGGCCAGGCCACCCACGGCTCCGATGCGCACTCCGCCGATGAGCTGCGCCTGCTGCTGGACCAAAGCAAGCAGAGCGGCGAAATTCAGGACTCGGAGCACGAGCTGATCGAGAATGTCTTCGAGTTCAACGACCGGATGGTGAAGCAAATCATGGTGCCGCGCACCAAGATTTCGGCCATCGACGTGAACACGCCCCAGGATGGCATTCTGGAGATGGTGTACAACGAAGGATTTTCGCGCATTCCCGTGTATGAGGGCAACATCGATAATATTATTGGGGTGCTCTACGTGAAGGATTTGCTGCAAATCATCCGGCGCAACGAGGCCATTGAGCTGGCCAAAATCATGCGGCCGGCCTACTTCGTGCCCGAAACCAAAAAAATCAACCGGCTGCTGCGGCAGTTTCAGCGCAAGCACACCCACATGGCCATTGTCTCCGACGAGTTTGGCGGGGTCTCGGGCATTGTCACCATCGAAGACATCATGGAAGAGCTGGTGGGCGAAATCCAGGATGAGTACGACAACGAAATACCGGCGGTGGAGAAAATTTCGCCCACCGAGTTTCGGGTAAACTCCGCCACGGCCATTTCCGACGTCAACGAATACCTGCCGTATCCGCTGCCCGAGGGTGAAGACTACGAAACCGTAGGCGGCTTGCTCAACCTGATTTACGGCAACATCCCGGAAGTGGGCGACGTGGCCGTGCTCGACAACTACGAGTTCCGGGTGCTGCAACGCTCCCGCCGCGCCGTGGAGCTGGTGCAGCTCCGCGTCACTTCCGCCGATGAGCGGGAAAGCGGATTCGAGGAAACCTTGGAGGGCTAACCTCTCCCCAGACTCAACGAAAAAGCCCGGCTGGATTCAGCCGGGCTTTTTCGTTGAGTCTGTTCTAGTTACTGCAGCCAGCTGGCGTAGCGTACGTAGTTATCGGCGGTGCGGGCCAGGCCGGCGCGCTGCTCCTCCGTCACGGGCTTAATCTTGCGCGCCGGTACCCCGGCATACAGGTAACCCGCCTCGCAGCGGGTATTCTCCAGCACCACTGCCCCCGCCGCAATAATGCAGCCCGTGCCTACCACGGCGTGGTCCATCACAATGGCGCCCATGCCAATCAGCACATCGTCCTCCACCGTGCAGCCGTGCACAATGGCCCGGTGCCCAATGCTGACGCGGGCCCCAATGGTGGTAGCGGCCTGTTGGTAGGTACAGTGGATGATGGCGCCGTCCTGCACGTTGGTTTTGTCGCCGATGCGGATGCTGTTCACGTCCCCGCGGATGACGGCAGTAAACCACACCGTGCAGCCCTGCCCGAGCACCACGTCGCCGATGATGGTGGCATTATCGGCCAGAAAACACTCGGGGCCAAACTGGGGTAAGATGCCGTGGACGGGCAGGATGAGAGCAGGCATGCAGGGAATAGGGGAATGTGCTAATGTGGAATGAATGTGGAAAATGTGCTAAATACTGTTCTTGCGAAGAAGCGCAAGGAAGCAATACCCTTGTTTCGTAGCTCACCTTTACCTCAGCGCGCCAGCATCCGTTTCCAGGTGCCTTTTTCCCAGTTGTACTTGAGGGTGCTGGGTAAGGCCTGCCAGAAGTACTTACTGGTTTCTACGGCAAAGCTGGGCTGCATGTAGCAGTTGATGGTGCAACCTTCGCACTGGGGCAGGCGGCCTTCCAGGGCGGCCAGCTGCTGCACTTCCGCCGAGTGATACAGCTCGCGCAACCGGCCCTCAATGGGAAACTTCCGCTCGCCGAGGTGGTAACAGGGCAGCACCAGCTCGTTGCTGGGCGAAATGACGAGGGTAGTGCTGGCGGCCCGGCAAACAGGGGCGGCTACGTGGTTGCCCCCGTCGCGGCGCAGCTGAATGAAGGCCTCGTTCAGGTACACGCCCTTGCGCCGGCCAAAGTCCGTGAGGTAGTCCAACTCCTCGGACGTGAGTTGCTCCCCGGTGGCCACGCTGTTGTACTCAAACGCCGGGTTCAGAATCAACATCAGCTTATTGGGCTGGGTAATTTCCTGGTAGACCTTTTCCAGATCTTTAATATTCTCCCGGAACACGGTGAACAGGATGTCGGGCCGCTCGCCCAGTTCCCGCGCCACCCGGATACTTTCCAGCACAAAATCATAGCAGGCTACGCCACGGCCTTTGTCGTGCACTTCCTTTTCCGAGGCATCCAGGGAGAAGTGTAGCATATCTACCTTGCCGCGTAGCTTCTCGGCGTATTTGGGATAAAGCAGGCAGTTGGTGGTGAGCGTGGTGATAAAGCCCATATCGTGCGCCAGCCCCACAAACTCGTGGATCTGGCGGTGCAGCAGCGGCTCCCCCCCCGTGAAATCCACCACCGAAACACCCAGCGCTTTCAGGTCGCGGAGGTTCCGGGCTACGTCTTCCAGCTGGATGTAAGGCGAAGGTTTCTCCCAGATGTCGCAGAACGAGCAGCGTGCGTTACACCGGTACGTGACGTAATAATTGCACAGAACCGGATGACGAACCAGACGCATAGACCCCAGATGTAGTTGGACCGCAGATCAAAACGGATGTAAAAACGGATAGCGCAGCTACTACTCGCCTTGGAGACCAGGGGCTGATAGTACGGCTACGCGAAATTTCCGCCGCCATCTTCCGGTAAAGATACCACCGACGGCACGCTTTATAGCCGCTTGGTGTGTTAAACCATTCACTATTCACCCATCCACACCCGTTTTATCCGTCCCTTATCCGTTACATCCGCTTTTTACATCTGTTTCATCGGCGGTCAGTGGAGCTTCTCGCCTTGCCACTGCAGGGGCGTAGCAGCCAGTGCAGCGGCATCCGCCGGACCATAGTGCTCTAGATAGTAGTTGCAGAAGCCTTTCAGCGGGCAGCGGGGGCAATCGGGCTTGGCAAAAAAGCAGATGTGCTGGCCCAGCCAGTAGTTGTGCTTGTGGAAGTTTAGCAGCACGTCCGCTTCCTTGGGCAATAGTTCAAGCAACACGTGGTGGGCTTTTTCCGTGGATACTTTCGGCCCAATCATGCCTACACGCTGGGCTACGCGGTGCACGTGCGTATCCACGGGCAGCACGGGCTTTTGAAAGTTGAAGAGCAACACCAACGAAGCCGTTTTCAGCCCAATACCGGGCATGTCGGTCAGCCACGCCAAGCCTTGTTCTACGGGCCAGTCAGCCAGGAAATCTAGCGTAAAAGCCCCTTGCTCCGCCTTGATGCGGCGCAGAATTTCCTGGATGCGCGGAGCCTGCGTATCGGGCCAGCGGGTGGTGCGAATGGCGTGGGCCAGCTCGGCCGTGGGGGCCTGCAGCACGCCTTCCCAGTCGCCAAAGGTTTCCAGCATTCGGTCGTAGGCCAGTTCCTCGTCGCGGTGGGTGGTGCGGTGCGACAACACGGTACTGATGAGCTCCCGCATGGGCGTGCGCCGCGGAGTCGCATCAAGCAGGCCGTAAAAGTCGTTGAGCAGTAAGTGGTCCTGCCAGGCTTTTTCGGCGGGCGTGGCAGTGTACGTGACGGACGAGGTAGACATGCTGGGTTGTACCCCCGCGCCACGAGGCAGGTTACGCTGGCCTTTCTTAAACGCATAAAAAAATCCGGTGGCGCCACGGAGGCACCACCGGATTTTGGGAGAAATTCACGGGAAAGGATACCGACTAAATGTCGCCGCGCTCCGCTGCCTTTTTCAGCTTTTCGTTGGCATAGATGGCAATTTCGACGCGGCGGTTAGCTTGCCGTCCTTCCAGCGTGGAGTTGTCGGCAATGGGCTGGCGGGAGCCGTAGCCATTTACCGTGAAGCGGGCGGCATCTACCCCCTGCTGCTGGGTATAGTTCGCCACCGACTGAGCCCGACGAATGGAAAGCGGGTTGTTGATGGCGTCGTTGCCGCTGATATCCGTGTGGCCTTCTACTAGCACATTGGTGTCGCCGTACTTGATGAGAGTTTTGGCCAGCTCGTCAATATTCTGCTGGGCCGTAGCCGTCAGCTCTGAGGAGTTTTTGGCGAAGAGGATACCAGAGTTGAAGGTAATTTTGATGCCTTCGCCCACGCGCTCAACGGTGGCGCCGGCCATTTCTCTACGGAGCTCTTCGGCCTGCTTATCCATGCGGCGCCCAATGAGGGCTCCACCAGCGCCACCCACGGCGGCCCCGATGATGGCACCCTTGGCAGTGCCTTTTTTACCACCAATGACGCGGCCCAGCACGGCCCCACCGGCGGCCCCGCCCAAGCCGCCAATTACGGCGCCTTTCGCGGTTTTACTCCACGGCTTTTTGGTAGTGGTCTGAGCTTGCGATGAAACGGTGCCTGTGAGCAGCATCAGCAAAGCCAGCAGCAGAGCAAAAGGAGAACGGTGCGTTTTCATGGGAAGAGAGTTAGGGGAGAAAAGACAATGTGAGAAGATACAGAAGGGGCGGGCCGGATCGGTTGCTCATGATTTGGGGAGCTACCAGCGCCTGCTGCGGAAGTGTTTGCAACCACCTTGCCAGAAATATTTTTCCGGATATCGTTTCCAGAAAACACGCTCTTACAGCCTATACAGAAGCATTTTCAAGGTTTGAACTACCACCTTATAATCGAGGAGTTTCCACGTCACCCCATAAAAAAAGCCGCCTGATCAGGCGGCTTTTTTATGGGGTCATAAGTAACGGAAGAGAAATTAGAGCTTGCCTTGCTCGGCAGCCTTCTTCATCTTCTCGTTGGCGTAAATAGCTACTTCTACGCGGCGGTTAGCTTGTTTGCCTTCCACCGTGGTGTTATCGGCTACAGGCTGCGAAGAGCCATAGCCTTTCGTGGATACGCGGGCTGCGTCTACACCTTGCGTGATGGTGTAGTTGGCTACCGACTGGGCGCGGCGCTCCGACAGCGGCTGGTTGATGGCATCGGAACCCGAGTTGTCGGTGTGGCCTTCGACCAGCACGTTGGTATCGGGGTACTTCTTCAGGACTTCGGCCATTTTCTGAATTTCCGTCATCGAAGCTGCGCGCAGGTCGCTCTTGTTGGTGTCAAACAGAATGCCCGAGTCGAAGGTGATTTTGATGCCTTCGCCCACGCGCTCCACTTTGGCATTCGCCATGTCGCGCTGCAGCTCTTCGGCCTGCTTGTCCATTTTGCGGCCAATCACAGCACCCGTAGCACCACCCACGGTAGCCCCGATGATAGCACCAGCGGCCGTACCATTTTTGCCACCAATGACGCGGCCCAGTACACCACCGGCTACGGCGCCAGCGCCAGCGCCAATGATACCGCCTTTAGCCGTTTTGCTCATGCCGGTTTTACGGGCCCCCGAGCCATTGCCTTCGGGCAGGCTGCCGTCGCTGGCCGGTTTAGAAGATGCGCATGAGCCGAGGAACATTACCATGGCCATGAACAAGGAGAGAATCGAGTTACGTGAGTTCATTTGCATGAAACTTGGTGAAAGAGAAAAAAGGGAAACGGGAAATTCGGGAGTTTGGTGTGCTTACTGGTTTCAGCGGAAAAATGTTCGACAAACATAGCAAACGGCCTATACACCGCAGCCTGATGCCGCCATAGTTATGGCAGAAACCCGAAAAAGCCCTTCAGATGCGCCGTATACGCACCTGAAGGGCCCCTAATCAAAAAGCTCGCCGTTTTTTTGTCCGGCAGCTGTCAACTTATCTTTGGGCTTGGTTACTTGGCTTCAACCACCTCACGGGCAACCGGTTGCACCATCTGCAACAAATCGGTCAGCTGCTGCTTGAGCTCCTTGCGGTCAACAATGAAATCGAGGAAGCCGTGCTCCAACACGAACTCGGCGCTTTGGAAGCCTTTGGGCAGGTCCTTGCCAATGGTTTCTTTGATGACGCGTGGGCCGGCAAAGCCAATCAGCGCGCCTGGCTCCGAGATGTTGAAGTCGCCCAGCATGGCGAAAGAAGCCGTGACGCCGCCCGTGGTGGGGTCGGTGAGCAGGGAGATGAAGGGGACGCCGGCTTCGGAGAGCAGGGCCAGCTTGGCCGAGGTCTTGGCCATCTGCATCAGGGAGTAGCCGGCTTCCATCATGCGCGCCCCCCCCGATTTGCTGATCATCAGAAATGGTACGCGGTGCTGACGGGCATAGTCAATGGCGCGGGCAATCTTCTCCCCTACCACGGAGCCCATGGAGCCCCCAATAAATTTGAAATCCATGCAAGCCACTACCAGATCCTGGCCGTTCATCAGGCCATAAGCGGTACGCACAGCATCCTTGAGGCCCGTGGCGCGCTGGGTAGCGGCTATGCGCTGCGGATAGGCTTTGGTATCCACGAAATGCAGCGGGTCGCCGGAAGTTAGCTGCTCATCGAGCTCCGTGAACTGGTTGTTATCGAACAGGACCTCGAAATACTCGGCAGAGTTGATCCGGTCGTGGTAGTTGCACTTGGCGCAGGTATAAATTAGGCGCTTGTGCTCGGCCATGGTGGCTACCGTTTTACACTCGGGGCATTTGTACCACAGGCCATCCGGGGTTTCCTTTTTCTGGTCGGTGGGGGTAACGATGCCTTTTTCTACGCGCTTAAACCAAGACATGGAAATTTGCTGGGAAGTAGGTACTGGAAGCAGAGAATCGGATGGGTCCATACGTCGGAACCTCGGCCGATAGTGACAAAGGTAGCATCCAAATTACGCAAAAGCGGGAAGCCATTGCTGACTTCCCGCAGGTATTGTTTCAGGATTAATGCCGATTTGCCGCTTAGGCCAGCGTAATCGACTGATCGAGGTACACGTCCTGGATGGCGTGGAGCAGCTCTACTCCTTCGGCAAAAGGGCGCTGGAAGGCCTTGCGGCCCGAAATCAGGCCCTGGCCCCCGGCGCGCTTGTTGATGATGGCGGTGCGCACGGCTTCGTCGCGGTCGGTGGCACCTTTGCTTTCGCCCCCGGAGTTGATCAGGCCGATTCGGCCCATGTAGCAGTTGGCTACCTGGTAGCGCGTCAGGTCAATGGGGTTATCGGCCGCCAGGGTTTCGTACATGGCCTTGTGCGTCTTGCCAAACTTAATGGCCGCGAAGCCGCCGTTGTTTTCAGGTAGCTTCTGCTTAATGATGTCCGCCCCAATGGTTACGCCCAGGTGGTTGGCCTGGCCGGTGAGGTCGGCAGAAACGTGGTAGTCCTTGTCGGCCGTTTTGAAGGCGTTGTTGCGGGTATAGCACCACAGCACCGTGGCCATGCCCAGCTCGTGGGCCCGCGCAAACGCGGCCGCTACTTCCTGCAGCTGCCGCCCCGACTCCTCGGAGCCGAAATAGATAGTAGCGCCTACTGCCGTAGCGCCCAGGTTCCAGGCTTCCTGCACCGAGCCGAACATAATCTGGTCGAACTTATTAGGGTAAGTCAGCAGCTCGTTGTGGTTGATTTTTACCAAGAACGGAATCTTGTGGGCGTACTTGCGGGCTACGGCCCCAAACGTGCCGAACGTGGTAGCCACCGCATTGCAGCCGCCTTCCAGCGCCAGCTTGATGATGTTCTCGGGGTCGAAGTACATGGGGTTGGGCCCGAAGGAAGCGCCAGCGGTGTGCTCAATGCCTTGGTCGACGGGCAAAATGCTCATGTAGCCGGTGCCGGCCAGACGGCCGGTATTATACAGCTGACCGAGGCTGCGCAGCACTTGGGGCGGGCGGCTGGAGCCTACAAAAGAACGGTCGATAAAATCGGGGCCGGGCACATGCAGCTGGCTCTGCGGAATGGTGGTACACGTGTGCTGAAGCAGGGCTTCAATTTCGGCGCTGTGGGGAGCTACGGCAGCCATGGGTGGGAAAGGTAAAGGGTGGATAATTGGGTGAAAAACTTGGCTCAAAGATAGTAGCGAATTTTCACTGGCACAGCTCCCAACTTGGCCGATTGCGCCAACCCGGTGTAAGTAGCTACCTTGGCAATCATTCCGTGGCCTGTTCCAGGAGCCACCTACTTACAGCACTCACCTCACGCTCTCGTTGTGAAAAACACTTCCTCTGCCCTTCTCCTACTCGGCGCGCTGGCTTCGGCTGCTTTCTTGCCGGGCTGCGTAGCCTCCAAAAAATACGACGACCTCCGCGCCCGGCAGGCAGCCACGGAGCAGTCGTTGGCCACGGCCGAGCGGCAGCAGCGCGAGGCCGTGACGGAACTCAAAAAATCGACGGATGTTCTGAATGAGCTGAAGCTGCAGAACCGCCGCCTGGCCGAAGACTCCGCTCAAACCGGCAATGCCCTGCGCCGTACCCGCCAGCTCTACACCCAGCTCACCGATTCATACGATAAGCTGCTGAAGAACTCGGACCGCGCCCTGGCCAACAAAGCCGACGACTACAACAAAGTAGCCCGCGACCTAGCCCGCCGCGAAGCCGAGCTGGGCGAGTTGGAAACTACGCTCAACCGCAGCAAAGCCGATATCGACAAGCTCAACGCTGACCTAAAAGTGCGGGAAGCACGTCTGGCGGAGCTCCAGCAGGCCCTGGCCGACAAAGACAAAGCCGTAAACGACTTGAAAGCCAAGGTCAGCAACGCCTTGCTTTCCTTTAAAGCCAGCGACCTGCAGGTGAAGATGAAGGACGGCAAAGTATACGTGTCCCTCTCCGAGCAGCTGCTGTTCAAGTCCGGCTCCACCAAGGTGGACCCCAAGGGCCAGGAGGCGCTGAAGAAGCTGGCCACCGTGCTCCAGGAGCAGAAAGATGTGAACGTGGTAGTAGAAGGCCACACCGATAACGTACCGATTCTGAAAGGCACCGCGGGCATGCAGGACAACTGGGACCTGAGCGTGCTACGGGCCACGGAAATAGCCCGCCTCCTCTCTACCAATGGGGTGGCGCCGGAGCGCGTCACGGCCTCAGGCCGCGCGCAGTACGTGCCCGTATCAGCCAACGACACTCCCGCCAACAAGGCCATGAACCGGCGGACGGAAATCATTCTCACACCCAAGCTTGATGAGCTGTTCCAGATCCTGGACTCCAACTCTTCCGCCGGCAATAAATAAGGCAGCGCAGTAAACAAGAAGCCCCGCTTGGTTTAGGCACCAAGCGGGGCTTTGTGTGTCAGGAACTGAAATTCTGGTCAGACGAGTAGTAGAGCGCCCCCCCTATTTCAGCAAATTATGCACCGTGGGTAAAGCTTGCTGGGCCCAGAGGGCCATCTGCTTACCCGAGTAGTGAAGCCCATCGTTGGTAAACTGGCTCATGTCCCCGGCGGCGCTGCGGGTAAGCGGAGTAATGTCGACATAAGCTACACCGGCCTGCTGGCACTCTTCTTTCGCCACGGCATTGAACTGGTCTATTTCGCCGGAAATCTTGTCTTGGTCGCGGCCCCTGGCAAAAGGCGAGCGGCCCCAGTCGGGAATGGACAGCACCACTACGCGGCCGGGGCGCCCACCGGCAAACGTCACGGCCGTTTGCAGCAGCTGCCGAAACTCGGTGCGGTAGGCGGCCAGCGGCAGGCCGCGGTATTGGTTGTTTACCCCAATTAATAAGGACACGAGGCCATAGGTCTTCTGCACATTGGCGGCCCGAATGGCCTGCTGCAGCTCGGCGGTAGTCCAGCCGGTGCGGGCAATGATGTCGGGGGTGAGCAGGTTCAGGCCTTGCGCTTGGGCCTGCCGGGAAAGTTGCACGCCCCAACGGTCTTCGGCCGCCGCACCTTCCCCGATGGTGTAGGAGTCGCCGAGGGCAAGGTACTCGATGCCCGGCTGCCCCGGTCCTGGCAGGGGCGTGGTGGCCGGGCCACCCGTTGGGGCGGGCGCTACGGGTGCAGAGGTGCAGCCAAAGGCGAGCAGCAGCAACAGCCCAAACAGGAAACGCATCGGTTTGCTCATGGAAGAAGAAAGCATAGACTTCTATACGCCAGAAAGGGCCGGCCTAGATTGGCCAGCCCTTTCGCTTAACTCTATCGAGCACCAGATAGTGCCGCTTACCCGATTGCCTGGGCCAAGTCCTCAATCAAGTCCTCGGCATCTTCAATGCCTACGCTCAGCCGGATCAGGGAGTCGGAAAGGCCCGCTTTGCGGCGTTCCTCGGCCGGAATGCTGGCGTGCGTCATGGTAGCTGGGTGGCCCGAGAGGCTTTCTACCCCGCCCAGGCTTTCGGCCAGGGAAAACAGCTGAAACTTCTCCAGGGTAGCAACGGCATCTTCTTTCCGGTCGCCTTTCAGCACAAAGGAAATCATGCCGCCGAAGTCGCGCATCTGCCGCGCCGCCACCTCGTGGTTGGGATGATCCTGGAAACCGGGCCAGAACACTTTCTCCACTTTGGGGTGGGCCTTGAGGTACTCGGCTACTTTGCGGCCATTTTCGCAGTGGCGCTGCATGCGCACGTGCAGGGTTTTCAGGCCGCGCAGCACCAGGAAGCAGTCCTGGGGGCCGGGCGTGCCCCCGCAGGCGTTCTGGTAAAAGCTCAGGCGCTGGTGCAGCTCGTCGTCGTTCACCACCACGGCGCCCATTACGGTGTCGGAGTGGCCGGCCATGTACTTGGTGAGCGAGTACATCACCATATCGGCGCCCAGCTCCAGCGGGGTTTGCAGGTAAGGCGTGGAGAAGGTGTTATCAACTACCAGCAGGGCCCCAGCCTTTTTGGCTACGGCCGAGGCCGCCGCAATGTCGATAACGTTCAGCAGCGGATTGGTGGGGGTTTCCACCCAAATCAGCTTGGTGCGTTCCGTCACGGCGGCTTCCACGGCCGTCATGTCGTGCATGGGCACGAAGTGGAATTTGATGCCGTAGGCCGCATATACTTTGGTAAACAGCCGGTAAGAGCCGCCGTACAGGTCGTTGGTGCTGATGACCTCGTCGCCGGGCTGCAGCAGCTTCACGATGCAGTCGATGGCGGCCATGCCCGAGGCGAATGCCAGGCCATGCTTACCGTTGTCGAGGGCAGCCAAAGCATCCTGGAGCTGGCTGCGCGTAGGGTTGTGGGTGCGGGAGTACTCGAAGCCTTTGTGGTCGCCGGGGGAGCGTTGCACGTAGGTCGAGGTCTGGTAAATCGGCGTCATAATGGCCCCGGTTTCGGGGTCGGGATGCACACCGGCGTGAATGGCTTTGGTTCCGAATTTCATAAGGTGGGGACTGGGGTTCGGCGGAATCTGAGGAATACTGCCACAAAGGTAGGAGGGTTTAGGCAGAGGTGCCGGGGCCGGAAAACGGCAGGAACCGAGGCCGCTATTTTCCCCAGGAAATAAGCAGGTTGCCTTTGGAATATAGGCCTCAGCTACGGTATCTTGCCCGGTTATACCTATTCACACGTTACCTATTACTGCTTGAAAAGACTTCTACTTCTTGCTACAATGGTAGGCCTGCAACTAACTACTGCGGCCGCTCCCGCTCCTGCCGATTCCGTTGACCGTGAAAAAGCCTACGTCGATTCGGTGCATGCCACCCTGCACTACCAGACCGGGCATATCGTTCTGCCCGATAACTTAGGTACGCTTGATGTTCCCAAGGGCTTCCGCTTTCTTGACGCCGAGCAAAGCAACTACGTGCTGACCAAGCTCTGGGGCAACCCCGAAGGCGGCTCCCTCGGCATGCTGCTGCCCGACGACCGGGGCCCTTTGTCGGACAACAACTGGGCTTTCGATATTGAGTACGACCCCTCGGGCTACGTGGAGGACGACGATGCCGCCGACATCGACTACGACGACCTGCTCAAGGAAATGCAGGATGACACGGAAGCCGACAACGACGAGCGGGAAAAGGCGGGCTTCGGGCGCGTGCTGCTCATTGGCTGGGCCGCCAAGCCCTTCTACGACCCGAAGCTCAACGTGCTGCACTGGGCCAAGGAGCTGCGCTTCAGCGGCACTTCCGAAACCACCCTCAACTATAACGTGCGCCTGTTGGGCCGCAAGGGGGTGCTCAACCTGAACGCTATTGGCAGCATGCATCAGCTGCCCGAAATCCGCCGTACTATTCCGAGCATCATCAAAAGCGTAGCGTTTGCCAAAGGCCAGCAGTACGCCGATTTCAACCCGAGTATCGACGAAGTAGCCGCCTACGGTATTGGAGGCCTAGTTGCGGGCAAAGTGCTGGCGAAAGTGGGTGCTTTGGCCTTGTTTGCCAAGTTCTGGAAGGTGATTCTGGCTTTGGTAGCGGGTGGCTGGACGGCTATCCGTCGGTTCTTTGGCAGCAAGACCGCCGACGAATAGGCGGCCACCGCCAAGCAAGAGGCCGTAACCGCGCAGCTTTTTGCCTCGTTCTTTCGTTCTACCTTCGGGCCGGCTGTTTCCAGCCGGCCCGTTTGTATTTACGCTGCCTATGGCATTCCTGAAAGAGCTTTTTCACCAGAACAAATCCACGCTGGCCTTGCTGGTGCTGTTGGCCGTGATGCCCCTGATCGGCGACAGCGCCCTGGCCTGGGTGCTGCATCACAACCGCGAGTTGCTGGTCCACCCCACTGCCTGGCAGATGCTGCTCTACTTTATTGTAGTAGCCATAGCCATGACGCTGGCCCTCACGCACACCACCGTGGTGGTACTCATCACCGCCTTCTACTTCGACTGGGCCGGCTTCCCTGGCATGCTGCTCACCTACATGCTGGCCGCCCTGTTCGGACACATGCTGGCTACTTCTCTCGATAAAGGCAAGCTCATTCGGCTGCTGGAGAGCTTTCCCAAGGCCCACGCCGTTATGCACGAGCTACGTGGCGACAGTTGGCGCCTAGTGTTGCTTACCCGCCTGTCGCCGGTCCTGCCCTTTGCGCTTATCACCTTTATTCTGGCGGTGGTAGGTGTGCCGCGTCGGCAGTTTCTTACGGCTTCGGTTGTAGGTATGCTGCCCCGCACCGTCTTTTTCTACTGGCTGGGTACAAAAGCCCAGGACGTTTTGCTGCTGATTCAGGACCCGGAGACGGGCACGGCCGGGAAAGTACTGGTGGCCTTGCTGCTGGCCGTATCCGCCTTTGGGCTTTACTACCTGTTTACCCGGGCCCTGAAGCGCGTGCTGAAAAAGGGCGCGGAAAACGACCTGCAAAATGACAGCTGAAATTCAGCATCTTGCAGTCTTTTTACAAAAAAAGCAGCCAAAAAGCCGCTCCATGCTTGCATAGCCCAGACTTACCCTGCTATCTTTGCACAACCAAAACGGAAAAACGTTTCCGGTCTGGCACTTGGTTGCATAGCTCAATTGGATAGAGCATCTGACTACGAATCAGAAGGTTTAAGGTTCGACTCCTTATGCGACCACCAGAACTGACCTAAACACGGTCAGCAACACGAAAAACCGCTTCTGCGGCCTGGAAACAGGCTGCGGAAGCGGCTTTTTTGCTTTACCCACTTCCCTAATAGTTCCCTAAGCAAATTTCAGCATGAGCTATTCAGCACAGATTCGCATCAAAACGGACTACTTGCTGCTGGGAAAACCCAGCCCGGTTAGGAAGGATGGCACCGCAGCCCTCTACCTGCAAGTCCTGATCGACGGGTCAGCCAAAAAAATACCCCTCGATATCAGCTGGCACCCGGATCTGTTCGATGAAGCCGCCTGCAAGTGCCTCCACTCCCCTGCTGCGGCACTGGCCCTGCACCGGGAAGAGTCCCAGGCCGAGGCCAACACCCTCATTTGCCAGCAAATGAAGAGTGACGCCTACCAGGTCTTTACCGACCTGCACCTGCGCCGGCAGCCCATCACGATGGAATCTTTCTTGAAGAACTTCCGCAGTGGGTTCAGCAAGGACTGCCTGGTGAAGTATTACACCGCCAAGCTCGAGGCCCGGAGAGCCAGCCACGAAATCACCGAGGAGAGCTGGAAAAGCCAACGGTCATCGCTCCGGAAGCTGATGGCCTTCAGCGCCCGGCAGCCATTCTCCACGATGGCTGAGCGGGGCTTTGCCAAGAAGTACGACACCTACCTCCAGCGCCTGGGCCACGCCGCCACCACGCGCTGGGGCTTCCATAAGGATGTAAAAACCTACTTGAACCTGGCCCGGAAGGAGGATAATATCTGGTTCCCGGATCCTTACGTCAACTTCGTCAATAGCCAGCCCGAGAAAGGCAACTGGGAGGCGCTGCTGAAGCGTGACTTGCAGCTGCTGGATGCCTACTACCACGTGCTCGAGCCAGGCACCTCACGCCGGCAGGTGCTGCGGCGCTGGCTGTTCGCGCTGGCCAGTTGCGGAATGCGCATCAGCGACCAGCAGCGCATCCAGGAGGATTGGCGCATGTTCGATGTCCTGAGCTTCATCCCCTTCAAAAACCGCAAGAAGGGCAAGAAGATCATGGTTAAGCTCAGCCGGCGCAGCCAGGAGCTATGGGATGATGCCGTGCGCGAGAAGGACTCGCCCAGCCCCTACGTCTTCACGCGCATGAGTGGGCAGAAGGCCAACGCCCACCTGCACGCCATCGAGCAGGAACTGGAGCTGTCGCAGCCCATCCACAACCACATAGCTCGGCACACATTCGCCACGCAGTACCTGGACGAAGGCGGTCGGGTCGACGTACTCCAGAAGATGATGGGCCACTCGAACGTAGGTGTGACCATGAAGTATGTGCGTACCACGCCCCAGGCGCATGAGCAGGCGGCGCAGCTCGTCGACAATATGTTCGGCCCTCGCTCTGGCCCGCCTGACGAAGAGCAGCCCCGGCGCGTTAGGCCGGCCAAATGGTAAAAGAAAAACCCGGCTCATCACCGGGTTTTTTTGTGAGTATAGAATATCCTTTACTTCGATTTCAGCGCGCATTCGTTCAAAAACTCAGTCACTGCTCTCCAGTCGTCAATCTCTGCGGCATCCAGCTCAGGGCGAGTTTTCAGGAACTCAAAAAAGACCTTCGCTGTAGTCTGCTGCACATGACCGATATCCTCCGATAACCGCAGGAATCTATCAAATGCGAGCAGCAGTTCAGTTGAAAGCCGAGTCGGGCCCAGGGCCTCGAACTTGAATGTGGGGGTTTGCTCAGGTGGCGATAGTAGGGCAGTCATAGGGATACAGTAAAATGGGAGGTGATGCCCTTACTCGGGCCGTGACTGAACGACGAACGGGAACGATTTGAGATGCGCACTTTACTCACAGACTGACTCTAAAACGAAAAAGGTCAGCATATGATACTAACCTTTTTCGTGTATTGCTAAAAATATTCGCAATCGTGTCAATAACGATATGTGAATGAGCGAGATATAGTTTTCGTGTTTATGGGCACTCGCCCAGTAAAATACTTACTGCGCACGATGGCCCACTGCCTTGTTGGAGGGTAAACTACCCCAAGACGAACGGCCTTTTCCTGGCGGAAAATCTCACCTTTTATAAGCGGTACCATTTCGCTGAAGGGGAAATCAGGCTGTGGGCCACGCAGCCATGCTTGATCCGGAGCACTCAGGGTCAGATGCTCAGCAATTCGCGCCTGAATGCCCAGTGAGGCCCAATTCATGAACTCATGCTCGAAAACCGGATCGTAGCGTACGACGTGTACAGGCTGAACAGGCCGAACAGGCGGATAGCTCACGTCAACATGACAATAGGCGCGGTGGGCGCTGGCCAGCAGGGCAGCCGAGCTGATGGCAAGGACAAAGAGGGTTTTCATGCGCGTGGCGTTTGAGTGAGAAATGAGATAAAGGACTCAAAGCTCACCCGGGTCGCCACCGAGAAAAAGGACAGAAAATTAGGATTCGCTAGTCCATACTTTTTGGGTACTTTTCTTCGAAATCTTAACGACCCATTATGAAGAGAGAAAATCTAGCGAAGGCATTAGCCGACATCGTTCACCACCAGAAAAACGTCCAGCATGCCAAAGACACCCTGGCCCACTTTGACAAGAGTGAAGGAACCCCAAGATCTGATCCTGATGGCTTCCTAATGGAGGGTGAAATTGAGAGAATTAAAGTTTATGAAACCCACTTAAATGCGCTAGAAGTCAGTGTAAAGGGAGCAGAAGAAAGACTACAGAATGCGATAAATACTTTACTAAGCCAGCTGCCTAAAACAGTTCAAGACGCTTTAAAAGAGCGAGGCCAAGTGATTACAGCAGGTTGGGTGGATGAGGGTGTTCAGACGAAAAGATATGGCCCCACGGCTATGTACTATAAAAAAGGAGAGCTCATTATAGAGCCATACACTGAGTACTTTGCTTTTAAAGACCGCATAAAGAATATGCGGCTAGAAGGAGACATATAGAAAAAGGCCCTGTGTGAACAGGGCCTTTTTTATTCAGTTTTTACATACTTGGCCACTGTGCTGGGTGAGAGTTCCAGTGTTTTCCCAATAGCTCGATCAGAAGCGCCAGTAGCCTTTAAGCGCTTCACCTGCTCCACGAGGGCGATATCGACTGTGGGGCGACCATGGTTCTTGCCCTTCTCGCGGGCCTTAGCAATTCCCGCCTTCGTTCGTTCGCCTAGGCGCACCCGCTCCTGCTTGGCAATAGCCGCGAGGATACCAATAATGGCGTCCTTAAAAATGCCCGTGCTATCCAAGTACTGTTCGGTGTAGGAAAGGAACTGGACGCCGGCGGCCGAGAGCTTCTGCAAGTAGTTCAGTGTCTCGACGACACCTTCCCGGCTGAAACGGTCGAGGGCCCAGAACACCACCACGTCGAAGCGCCGCTGGTGGGCATCCTGAAACAGACGCTTGAACTCTACTCGGTCAGCTTTCCCTCCCGACTCCTGGTCGCAGTACTCCTTGTAAACCGTGTACCCCTTCCGCTCAGCAAAGGCCCGCAGCTCGCGCAGTTGATTTTCATTGTCCTGGCCTTTATCGCGGGTACTAACGCGGGCATAGATGGCTGCTTTCATGATTGTAGGGGAAACTTATCTATCAAATTCTTATAGACGAAATACTCTTCGCTATAATCTCCTTCATGGGTTGCCCAGATATCGTTGATAAATGTTGGAAAAGACCACCGGGAGGGTGCTCCCGGAACATACGCAACCCTTGGTATTCTAAAAAACATGATATGCTGAGCAGTACTAAGGGATTGATAAAATGTAAATGAGTTCTGGCGAAGTGGCTTTTTGTGTAATGTTTTTAAATAATACATATATCTGTTTATAGCCTCTCCATATGCCACGGCTTGGTTATAAGTTGGAAAGTGACCTTGGTGTGTAACAATATTCCTGAAGTATATAGGGTCATTGTCCTTAACATATAATCTCAGACCATGCTCTTTCAGGTATTTGTTGTCGAAAAACAGTGGCAGCTTTCCAAAAATGCCATAATAGAGCATCCAGAATGCTCCTAGTTGACGCTCAGACTGTTTTTCAAGCCTTTTCCATATTTCTTGAAAATCCTCATCCTTATAATTATTTCCAGAATAGAGCATGAGTGCCACCATGTAGTACTCGTAAAATCTCTCTAGGGAAGCAGAGAAGTTAAATACCGCTTCACGGTAATACCCTTCAGATATTGCTTGCAATCCAGCCTCAAAGAGAATGTCATACTTGGGGTTAGTTATATATATCTTACTCTCGTGCCCACTTGAGCATGTGAATTCATATAGAGCAGACTCTTGCATCTCTACCCCTACCTTCTGAATCTTTCCATCCACGGGAGCGCAATGGAAGCACTCGATATATAGCTTCATCAATTCACCTTTTGCGTTTCACTCAAACGAGCGTAATTATTCAGTGACTCCAATTCCGAAGAACATAAAATACTGCATCACTAGGGTTAACACTAGCCAGCAGGCGTATTGCATCAGCATCAGCGCGTCGGCCACGACGCCGACGCGGGTGGTGCGGTCCAGGCGCCGCGTGTGCCACACGTATGAGCCGACAATGCTTAGCAGCACCCACGCCCAGCTTAGCCGGCTAATGACTACTAATACTGAGTAATAGACATGGTACGGGTTGCGCACCGGCAGGCCCAGCCGCCCAGCCAAGTAGTCCCTGTAGAATTCAAAATCACTAGCAAAAAATAGGATGAGCAATCCGCAGACGGTGACTAACCCGATAAGCAGCGACCGAAGCACTGGCATAAGCTGAAACATTCTGTGAACACATTTACTACCGGCACCCGGCCCAGCCAACAGCCAGCCTGGCTTAGAACATCATCGGCTCATGATTTGGATCGGGTGGCTCCGGCATAAAATACCAGATGTAGAGTGCCAGCAGTAGCAGCAGGGCGTAGAGCAGCCACATCAGGATTTCGGATACGGTGCCCGCCACCGTCTTGCGATCTAGGTGCCGCGTGTGCCACACGTACGAGCCGACAATGCTGAGTGCCACCCACGCCAAAGCTATCTGGTGGAGGACCACTTCACCGTTGTAATCCAGATTCTTTGGTAGGCCAAGTAACCCACCCACATGGCGGCTATAAAATCCGACCCCGGCGACCCAGTATAGACTCACGGTTACCACGATGGTAACGACCCCTATGAGCAACGAGCGGATGAGCGGTCCGAATAAGAATGAAGGCATGCAAATGGTATTATCAATTTAAGTAATCCTTTGAATAAAAAATCTCCTCCTTGGCTGATCGCTCCGAACGCCGCTGGTAGTTCACAAAAACGGAGGGATAGTCAAATGATGGTTTAAACAAGATACAGCTTTTCATATAAGCCCTGAGAAGAAGCGCACAGTCGAACACTGTTTAGCCCAGTGAATACTGTCCGGAATCCGTCCAGAAAACGAGCGTTTCTTGGACACTTTGAGCACCCCACAAAACAGCCCCGAAAACGCGGTTTTTCGGGGCTGTTTTTTACACCGTTTTTTGGACACTCTTTTTAGCTGACCGACGACTCCTGCCGTACCTTCTTCACATCGTCGACACCATCGGTCACTTCGCGCAGATCCTGCACCACCTTCAGCTTGCTCTGCCACTGCTCCACGCCGGCCAGCCGACCATTGAGCTCCTGCATCACCTCGACCAGCTGGCCGAGCACGGCCGCCGACTCGCTGGTGGTACCGATGCCTCCAGCTGGTACCTGGCTTCCTCCGTCCGTGGTAGCGCCGCCATCAGCGTAGCCCCGGAGCCGGCGCTGCTCCAGCCAGCCCTCGACCTGCATTACCTGCGGATCCTCCCGGAGCCACTTGGGAATGACGTACTCTTCCTCATGCACTACGCCGGCCACCGCGAAACCGGTGTCGTCGACCATCTTGCCTGAGTTGTTAACTCGAATACCCGACATCTCCAGCAGGGAGCCCCAAGGAGACACAGCTAAACTGCCAGCACTCATCCCACCGCCGGTGGCGCCCCCACTGGCGAACTTCTGGTTTTGCACCTGGTTGATGGCAATGGCCGTGCGGCCGGCAGCAATACCCGTCTGCACTGCTGCCAGCACGGCACCAGCACCAGGGAACAGTGCATTGATCGTGGCATTGGCATTATAGTTCTTCCAGATGCCCTGCACTTCCTGAACGCCATCCAGCACAATCTTGGCGCTGGTGAATGCCTTGATCATGTCGGCATTCTTCTTCCGGGCTTGCTCATCCTGGCCCAGGTAGCTGATCGTGGTAGCCAGCACCTCGCCGGCCACCTGCAGTCCCAACTGCGCGAACTGCCGCTTGGCTTCCTCCCGCTTTTTGGTATCGGCCACTACTTCCTTGTTGTGGTCTTTCTCCAGCTTCAGCAACTCCCGGAAGGTTTTGCGGTAGGTCTCGGATTCCTTACCGAAATACATCTCCTCCAGCGCCAGCTTGGCCTCCAGCGAGGCGTGCCGCTGATCGTAGAGTGCTTGATCCCGCTGGGCCTCGGTCAACAGCATGTCCTCAAACTTCGCCTGGATTTCAGCTTCCCGGATAACTTCGGCGGCGTCCTCATCAGCCAGGCGCCGCTCCAGTTCATCCTTCTTCCGCTTCGCATCCTCCTCGGCACCCTTCTCCCACAAATCCTGCAACAGCCGGTCGCGACCAGCTACGATTTCCGCCACCTGGGCTGTGTAATCCAGCTCATTTCCGGTGAGGGCCCGCACCTTGCGGTCGGCATCGAGCATAATCTTGGCCCGCTCCCGCTCGGTTTTGTCGCTCATGGCTAGTATCCGGGCGTCCTCGATCTGCTCCTCCTGCTTTACCCACAGCTTGGCAGCATCGATACGGGCCTGGGCCGCCTTTGCCAGTGCCGCCTGACGCTTCCGTTCCAACGCTTCTCGCTTCCGCTCTGCAGCTGCCGCTTCCTTTTCCAATTTTGCGGCTGCCGCCTCGGCCATGCTGTTGTCCTCCTCGCCAGTGCTGGCCGCTGCGCCCCCACCCTCGCTCGATGCGCTGGACGCTGCCGACCTGGTGCGTGTGATGCGCCGGCCCTTGCCATCCTCATAGCCCTGCATAAAGGCCTCGCCGGCCCGCAGGCCGTTATCGAGGGCCGCATCCTTCATGGAGCTGAGCATGCTGATCATGCCCTTTTTAATCTTCTCCGGATCCAGCGTAAAAACGCCGGTGAGGAAGTCGCCCAGCCCACCCAGGTATTGGATGGCCGCGTCCTTCAGCCCCTTGAAAATGCTGATAAAGTACGCCGACAGCCCCCCGAGGGCGCCGCGGAGCACCTCACTCTTATTATAGATGGTGATGAACCCATCGGCCAGCGCACTACAAATGCTCACCAGGGTGCGGATGGGAAACAGCAGCAAGGTAAACACCACGCGCAGTGCTTCAGCCGCCATGCCGGCAGTATCCGTCTTCTCATCCACCAGGCCGAGGCCGCGGGCAATGTCGACCAGCTCGTCGACTAATTTGCCCGACTCCGTCCAGAGCGAAACGAAGATGTCACGCACCGGCTGCGACTTTTCCCACACCCGGCCCAGCCACTCCACCGTGCGGTTCAGGCCATCCGTCACGAACTCGCCGATGGTTTCCTTGGTATCAGCCATCTGCATGCTCAGCGTACCCATGGCCCCGGCGGCCTCGCGGGCCTTGGTGGCCGAGCCCCCGAACTCCTTGTTTAGCTCCGCGAGGATGATGCGCTGCGCGCCAGCCGTGTCGCCGGTGGCCACGAGTCGCTCAATCATCGTTTTCTGCTCGGCCGAGAACGAGACGCCCACCCGGCTCAGGGCCGTGATGCCCTTGATCGGGTCGTTCAACGCCTTGCCGAGCTGAATGCTGGCGCCCTTCATGTCGGCCGGGCCGTCGCCGCCCATCTTGGTGGCCAGATCCTGGATAGCCGGCAAGGCTTCCTGAAATACGCCATCCTTGATGTTGGTGAAGGTCAGCAGCAGCGAGGCCGCGGCCTTGGTGTCGTCGTCGTCGATGAGCGTCACGTCCATCCGGGCGCTGGCCAGGTCCTCGATCTGCTTCTTCGTGACGCCGGCAGCTTGTCCCGTCGACTCCAGTGTCGCTTCGAGCTGGGCGCCGGCCTGCGCGGCGCCGGCGAAGTCGTCCTTGGCTTCCTTCAGAAAGTTGAAGGCCGTGCCTGCCAGCTCCAGTAGCCCACCGCCGGTGAGAAAGCCCAGGGCATTGCTCATGGCGTTTTTGAAAAACCCGCCCGTTGCAGCCGTTTCGCCCATCTCCCGCTTCACGGCATCAATGCGTTGTTGCAGCAACTGGTAGTCGCGCAGCATCCGCTCACGCGCTGGATCATCAGCTGATAGTTCGTGCAGCTGCCGCTCCAGCAAGCCGGCCGACGCCTTCATTTCGCTGAATGAGGCGGTGACCTTCTTGCCGTTCAGGATAACCTGCTCGTTTGCCTTGTTCAGCCGCTCGGTTTCTTCGCGCACCTCCTCCGCCGACTTGACGTAGGTGCGCATTTCCGTAGCCGTTTCCCGGATCCGGTCACGCAGCCGGGCATGGTCGTTGATCAACTGGGCGCGGCGAGGGTCGTCAGTGGCCATCTTTGCCAACTGATTGTTCATGATGGCCGCAGCGGCCCCCATTTCCTTCAGCGTGGCGTTTGCCTGCTGCCCTTTGAGAATTATCTCAACTTCTCTGGTTTCTTTTTCGGTAGCCATTGGGCTTCACTTATAAGTTAATTTCCACGTTGCCGGCCGGCACCGCATCAAGGGCAGCCGAGAGCACCACCCGGCCCTTTAGGTCACTCATCAGCTCAGAAAGCCGATGCATCTGGTAGGCTACTTCCTTCGAATACCACCGGCGTGCCTTGCGCTGGTAGCGTTTGAGCTGGCCTCGGCCGTTGCGAATCCGGTCATAGCCGTCGTCGCGCTTGGTGATACCGGCGCCCATGCCCCGCCCCACGCCCATGTCGATGAACTTGCCATACAGGGCGTAGCTCAGGCGCAGCTTCAGCTCATCGCCGCCGGCGGCCCCGATAACCTGGGTTTTGAAGGAGGAGAGCAGCGCGCCGGTGTTGATGATTTTTAGCTGCCGGATGTTGGCCTGGAACTGCTCGACCGTGATGGCCAGCCAGCTGGTGGCGAGTTGCAACTCGCTCTGGGTGTTTAGCTCATTCATACAGCAGAAGCAGGTAGCTGCCGATAAGTGAATGCGGCCGTTTCCAGCCGCCGACGTGGGTGCAACTCCAGCGAGACCTTTTCCCACAGGCATAGCTGGCCAGCGACCAGTTCCTTGCGTGTTGGCTCCAGCGTGCGCAGGTCGGCTATGTAGAACTCTACCTTCCTATCCAGGCGCGGGGCCGAGTCCAGGAAGGCCAACCAGGCCTGATAGCGTTGCGCGTAGAGCGTGTTATTCCAGTGCAGGCCCAGGGTGCCGACCGGAGTGCCTTCCCAGTTAACCGTACCACTGCTGGCCAGCGGGTACAAGCTCCCGTCACTGGCGGGCTGCAGCCCGTAGTCACTGAGCAGGCGCAGGCCGCAGCGCGACTCGTCGCCCAACCCCAGCGCCGGGGAGCCGCCTTTGGCCTGCACCGCCGGCGTGAGCACCCGGCGGGCCGTGTCGAGCGTGTCCAGGCCTTCCTCCATCAGCAACGTGCCGGCCTTCGGGCTCAGCGCCTGCTGGCCGGCGCCCACGACGAGCTGGGCCCAGCTTGTGTCGCGGGTTTTTGTTAGCTCATCGTCTTGCTCCAACTCCATCTGAAGCGTAAAGCCGCCTCGCTCTGCTGGCCGGCTGCGTGCTGGCCCTGCCCGACGTACCAGGTAGCGCGCATCGGCCAGCACATCGGCCAGTCGGTGCACGCGCACCACCCGGCGCATCGAATCAAACGTGTAGCCCAGCGCCAGGTAGCTCTGAATACTTACCAGCAACTCGCCGATGGTCATGTTGGGTACATGACGCTGTAGCAGGAAGGACTCCGCTGCACTTACCAGCCCGCCCACGTCGACATCAGCAGCCCGATCAGAATACACGACCAGAGCGCCGGCTTCAGCCGCATCCAGCCACTCGCCTTCCAGCGCATATCCTACCGTGGCCAGCACCCGGCGCAGCAGCGGTACCAGGCGCGGGAAAGGCACAATGCAGTAAGTGTTTTGGCCCGCGTTGGTCAGGTACTGCCCGCCGTGGAAGTAGTTGAGCCAGCCCCCGAAGGCCGAGTTAACATCAGCGTAGAAACGCGGATTGCGTACCATGGGCAAGGCGTAGTCGGCCGCATCATACGTCAGAGCCAGTGGAATTTCGCCCAGATCCAGCTCCGCCAGCTTCTTGCCCTTCACGCGGGCTTGCAGGTCGCCGGCATCAAAGACAACCTTCACCTGCGCTTCCTGCTTTTGCTCGTCGAATTCCTCAAACACCATCGTGCCCACCTTCCACAGCAGCCCACCAACGTAGCATTGGATGGGCTCAGTGGCTAGTCCCAGGCCTGCTAGCAGGCGCATGAGTGGGTGATTGAGCTTCACCCGGTTGCCTGGCGTGAGTGGCAAGGTGAACGGGTACGTTGTGGTGCCCGGCACGCTGTCGGACTGAAAAAGCGGGTTGTTGATTTCTACGCTGATGGATCCGTCGCCCAGATCCAGCCAGCCATTTTCGTGCAGTAGTCCTATCATGGCAGTTGGGGGCTATAATCATCGCTCACCCGGGTCGGCAGCACGCCCACGGCTGTCACCGGCAGCAGCGGGGTAAACTGCCGCTGGCGTGGCAGGTAGAACTCCAGTTCCAGGACGCCGCGGGCCTTACCGTCGACCAGCAGCTGCACGGTCTTGGGCTTGCACACGACTGGCATCCATCGGCCACCATGCAGGAACAGGATCCGGCGCGAGAGCAGCATCTCCTGCAAGTGCAGGCGGTCGGCCGCCGGCAGCAGACCTGTATCGAATTTTAGCATCGGGCGCAGTTCCCGGTCGAGCACGGCCACGTCGCCCTGCAGCGGGTCGTAGTCCGCTGCTAGGCCCAGCTGCGCCTCCTCGCCCGAAACCTCCACCTCGTACTGCAACTCCCCAGTGATGGCCAGCGTGTTCATGCCGCCCAGCGAGTTCTGGTAGAGCATGTACCGGCGCGGGTGCTCCGGGGGCCGGCGGTCAACCAGATAGTCGCGGAACTCAGTCAGCGTTACGGGATCATCGCCATCGGGCTCCGTGCTCAGCCACACCGTCCACTTGGTGAGCCGGCGCGTGGCCTCGTCCTGCAAGCCAAGTGCCTGCGCCCCCACCGGCACGCAGTACACCTCGTGGCGCTTCCAGTCGGTAGCCGTGAAGACGGTGCGCTCCTCGAAGTGGCCGTCATCGAAGTGCACAAGCACGCGCAGCTGCACATTATCGAGCTCACGCGGTACCAGGGCATAAAGAAACTCGGGCTGTTCGAGCGTGACCAGGCGCGGGTTGGGTTGCCATGTCAGGAAGGGCGCCAGCGCGCCGACCTGGTAGGAGTTAAACCAGGTGCGCGTGCGGGCCTCGTAAAAGTCGAGCCCGCCCAGCAGCACCGTGTGCTCCTGCAGCGTGGTGATGTCGCCAGTGGCCGGCGAATCACCATATCGCTCAGCATACTGCAAGTAAAACCGGCGAAACAGGGCACTGGCCCGCTCGAAGGCCGCGAGGCCCACGGCCGGCACGTGCGCGCTCAGGTAGGGATCGAGCAGCTCCTGCACCTGAAACGTGGTGCGGCCCTGGGCGGCTGGCTGCTCCAGCTCCCCGCCCACCAGGGCAAACTCCCCCGCTTCATCTTGCAGCCACACCTGGCAGATGAAGGACAAGTTGGGCTTGATGGCTGGGTTGGCCCGGTACACGTCGCCGGCATCGAGCGGCAGGGTGATGGGGTTGCGCGAGAAAAAAAGCTGGCTGACCTGCACGCGCACCTCAATGGTCGTTTCGCAGCCCAGCGCGTCCGTAATTTTCACGCTGTAGAGGCCCGCGGCCAAGCCCGAGCGGCTGGCCAGCGTCGAGCCATCGGGCCAGAGGTAGGTATAAGGGCCGACGCCGCCCGTGGCCGTGAGCGTCACGTCGGTGCCAGTGGCGGCAATGAGCACCTGCACCCTCGTGTTCTGGCCCAGTGTCACGCGCATCCGCGTCTCGCCGGTGAAGTTGGTGGTCAGCGCGCCCCACTCGGTGTTTTCGAAGATGATGCCGGCCGCATCGTTGTCCTGTACCAGCAGCTCGTACTCGCCAGCAGGCAAGTTGGTGCGCTCCAGCTGCGTGATGCCATCGTTCCAAATGGGGGCATAAGGAGGCACCCCGCCGGTGATGGTAGGGTGCAACGAGCCCGTCACGCCCCCGAAGCACAAGCACTTGACCTGCTCGATGGTGATGGTCGGCGGGTCGATGTTGGTGATGGTGTAGCTGGAAAATTTCCAGGCATCACTCCAGTACGTGGTGTGGAACGTGGCGGCCGAGAAGTTCAGATCGGCCCCATGGCGCGTGTTTTTGATGCGCACGTAACTCTGACACCGCTCGGCAGAGTTGCCCCCGGCCTGGTTGTAGCTGGTTTGCACCTCTCCCACCAAGCCGGCGTACCCCAGCTGCGTATGCACCGCCAGCAGCGCGTCCTTCAGGCTGTTGGCAGTGGCTTGGAGGCGGGCAAGCCAGTCGCTGACAGTAGGAAAGTCTTTTCCGGGGCTGACCAGGAAGTTGTAGCCGTCGGCCGTGGGGCCGGCCTGCGCAGCATCGGACACCGGGCGCAGGCGCACGACCAGCCCCCTGATAGTCAGCTCCCAATAGTCCTGCGAGTTATAGGGCGCGCCAGTGATGAAGGTTTCGGCCGTGTAGGCCAGGCGTAATTCTGCGAAACGGGCCATTTAGTTGAAGGCTGAGGGGTTGTAGGTAAAGCCAGCATTAGCCGGCGCTGTCCACTCGATGTCGAAGCGCACTCCATACCAGGTGCCATCGGCCAGGGGGCCGACCACGTCGGAGCTGATGTCGCTCACTTGCCAGCGGATCTTGCCCTGGTCTTCGTACTGCTTCAGCACGGCGGCAATGATTTCCTCCCCGGTTTGCTCGGTCTCGTCGATGATGGATTCCACCCCATCGGCGTCCTGCGCGCTGCTGGCCTGCTGCAAAATGTAGAAGGCGCCATGCCGGCGGCGCGTGCGGTTGTCCCCGCCATTGTCGCCGTAGAGCGTTTGGCAGGATTCGAGCACCATCACTTGCTCCCCAGCGCCAGGCCGCAGGCGCGTGCCCAGCAGGTTGCTCATCTCGTGCAAGTCCATCACCCGCTGGTAGGGGTCGATGCTGATAATCACGCGGGCAAAACGGGGCGTTTGCGACGCATGACGGATTTTCTTGTGACTGCCCGCAAGGCCGCGGAACAGGGCTACATACTCAGAGTGGCGCATGGCTACTTGATTGATTTGCGTTTTTCATAATCCTCAGCCGCGTCATGCAGCTCCGCCATGAGCAGGCGCAGGGGCTGGCCGGACGTCTGCTGTACCGTGCCGAACGCGCCACCGGAGAGCTTGCGCAGCACCCGGCCCCAGTCCGGTGCCTGCCGTTTCTGCTCCTTGGCATCTTCTTCACCGGCATCGAACACGGCCGGGAACTCCGCCTGGAGCTGTGCACGGCAGCCGCGGTACCAGGCCAGGATGGCGGCCTTCTCAGGCCGGCTGATCCGGCGCAGTATCGAGGCCCGGTGGGGCAGCAAGTGCTCGTTGAATGGCTCCCGCACGTCGCCTCCGTACGTGTGATGGAGCGTGCGCACGCCCCGCAGGCGCGGCCGATAGAGCACTGCCAGGAACTTGTCCAGGTACTGCGCATCCTGGTGCTGGTGATAGAGCACGAAGAAGGTGTCGGCGAAAATGAACTCGCCGAAGGTCAGGTTGCGGAAGTGGCTGCGCGGGCCATGGTAATCTGGCAGCAGCCAGTGCGGCCGCACGGTGGGCAGCAGCTGCTCGGTCAGATGGTGCTCCTCCGAAAACAGAAAGTCAGTAAGGGGCAGCAGCTGGCTGAGCACCACTTCGCCCTGGACCGCCAGCCGAGGCAGGGCGAATCCACTGAGCAGGCTGAGCAGGCGCAGGCGCTGGCCGGGCCGCTTCGCCACCAGCTCAGGCAGCACCCGAAGCAGTTGCCGGCGCGTGAGTTCATTCCACGTCGAGGGCACCTGGTGCTTGTCGCGGCCGAGTTGTAGGGTTTCCATGCCCCGAAATTGCCAGCGGCTGCCTCGGGTAAAAAGGACACAAAAAAGCCCCAACGCAGGTTGCGCCGGGGCTGCTTTCCCGCAGTTGCGGGGTGGTTATACTGGGGTAAGAAAGCCGCCCGCTTTGAGGTCGGCAATGAAGTTAGCAACGGAGTCGGTGCGAACAACTGACCCGTTCTGCATCTTGGCGCGGGCCGCTAAGCCTTCCATGAAGTCCTCGATGCTGACGCTAGGTATCCACTGCTGCGCGTCCTCGCGCAGGGCCTGGACTAAGCCTAAATCGGAGGCGGCCGTTATCGGGCCGCCTCCGAGTATGTTGAAGGTTGGCATGTTAGCGGGTTTGTAGGGCCGTGGCGCGGCGGGTGAAGTAGGTGGCAATGTCTCGCTGGTTAAAGGTAGTAAATTCTGCTACGGGCAGGTTTGGGGTAACCAAGCGGGCCTTGGAGTAGTCAACCAAGTTGGCCAGGAATTTTACCCAAAAGCTGATTTTTTCGAAGTTGGTGGTACCGCTGTGCTGGCGAAATTCAATAGTGCCCTGGCGGGTGAAGCTCTGCAGGTTCACCTTGTGGTAGCGGTCGTTGCCGTTGGCGGCTACGCTTAGCTCCTGGGTGGTCGTGGCCGCTAGTATCTGGCGCTCGGCCTCCAGCATCGTGCGGCTACGCTGAAGGCTGCGGCAGTAGCGGTTGGCCGAGCCGCGGCGGTTGGAGGGCATTACCCGGTCGATGCTGCTTTCCAGTACCAGGTAGTTGCGAACCAGCTGGCGCATGGCCTCGATGTTCAAGTCCTGGGCGCCCAGGTGTACATGCAGGCCGCAGGAGGCGTTTACCTGCGCGCCGCAGTGGTTGAGGGCGCGGCAGGCGCGGGCCAAGTCCTCCAGCCCTTCGTAGCCGCGCAGTACAGGGCTTACTAGTTCAAAGGCGTGGGCGCCGCTTACGCTGGCGTCCGATACGATTTTCCAGTAGTTGCGGGTGGTGTGGTTGTAGCCTTCGCCGTAGGCTTCGAGGCCTTGGGCGCGTAGCTCAGCCAACAGGGCCTCGCGGGTTACGCCGTAGGCTTCGATTTCTACGCCGAAGGTGCGGGTGAAGGCGCCGGGTGTGAAGGGGGCCAAGGCGGCTACCGTAGCGGTGCGGGTGGGCGTAGCCAAGGCGCGGGTTGCGCCGGCGGCTACCCAGGCGGCGTAGACGTTCTGGGCGAAGCCGTAGCCTACTCCCATCATCGTGGCTACTTCGCGGCGGCTCAGGCCGAGGCCGAAGAGCTGCTGCATTTTCCAGGTTTTGGTAGTTCCGGTCGAGGCGATGATTTGGGCGGCGGTCATTATCGTAAGGCGTTAGTTACGTGCGTTTTAGTATGACAAACAACGCATCGTTTATCGCCTGGATCAAGTTAAAAGACTTGTTTTTGAGTGCGTTAGCGAAGATTCCATGCACCGTTAACTTATCAACTGGCACGGTGCAATTGAGCAAGAAAAAGCCCCGGCTGGTGGGCCGGGGCTTTGCAATAGGGAGTAGAAAAACAGGTTACAATTCGGGGTCGACGGCCCGCAGCCGTTGCTCCAGCGCAGCAATTACCTCCACCAGCTGGTATTCGAACTTGCTGAGCGGGGTCAAAGGATAGAGATTATAAGCCGCGAGTATCTCGGTCACCTCCACATCATCGACGAAAATCGGCTCAACGAGTGGCTGACGAGGAGGCTGCGCTTCTTCTTCGGCGCTGGAGGATTGCTCATCCTCTTCCTCGTCGGGTTTCTGGCCGAAGCCAATCGGGGGCTTCGGCTTCTTGTCTTTCTGGTTCTTTGCCATCGTTAAGCAGCTGCATGAAGTGTGTAGGTGCTCAAATTCGACAGCCCGTTGACCAGTAAAAAGTACAAGGATTCCTCGCCACCAGTGGGTTGCGAAGTCTGGGTCTGCTCAGCGTAGGCCTGCTCAACGGCCCGCAGCACGTCGGCTGGTGAGTGGCACATGAGCATCACCCGGAGTTCGACCAGGGTGTGAGGGGTAATCATGAGCGAGGTGGCCATGCTGGCCAGGAGCTCTTCTCGCTCGATTACGGGCGCAGTGTGAAGCTGCGCGAAAGGGATGGAGTTGGATTGTTTTAGCATGGTACTCGGGCAATAAAAAACACGGCGTCGGCCGAAGAGAGGTGCTAAAACAATCCAGTGGATTTTTTTTGGGGCCTTCGCAGGTACCCCCCTCTCTCCGGCCTTAGCCGTGATGTCAGAAATGTCAGGAAATGAAAACGCCACTCGAAAAACCCCGACTAGGTTTAGAGTGGCAGTCTCCCACTGGGTTGTTTTAGCGTTTCAAAGGAACGGCCCGCCTGCATAGGATGCAAGCGGGCCGTTCACTTTTTTTTGGCGCAGCACAGCTTGGAGCTGCACCCTCGATCAAAAGGGACGGGGGCCTTACAGCTTCCCGCTCCGTCTGTGCTGGCGAACAAAGATATAGTGCAACTGCTAGAAACCAGCCCGAGGGTCGGTATTCATTGCTTTTCGAAGAGAGGCTTCCGTGCTACGGATATTCTGCTCTATTGAGGCCAGGTAGCGGGCCTTTACACGGTCAACAGCAACGGACTCCACAGCCGTGCTGGCCGCAATTGACTCACCGTTTATTTCGAAGCTGGTAGCCTTAAGCCTATACTTTCCGTCCTTAACATCTATCACGAATGTATAAGCGACGTTCTCAAACTTCCCCACATCAGACTGCCTTACATAAGGCAGAATACCCTTCCCAATCACTGTCCCCGATTCCGCATCAGCAAGCTCCAGCACGGCCTTGCTGGACACATAATTAAGAGCAGCCCAGCGGCGGGCACGGTCATAGAGAGCCTGCTTCGTGGCTCCAGTCACAGGCACAACTGCAGTTAATGTATAGAGCCCATCCTCCTTTTGCCACGTTGGCGCGTCCTGGGCCTGAGCTGCGGCGCCGATGCAAAGCAGCAGCGCAATAAATAGCGTCTTGAGCATGATAATAGCTAAAGTGAAACGGCACACTAGATAAGCAAAAAGGCCCCCAAACGGGGGCCTTTAGACACTACTGTCCGGGAATCAGGACAACTATTTTACCAGCAGCCAAGCCCACGTCGCGAGGTAAACTACGCCGCCGGCAACGGCCAGCGCCAGGCGCGCCGGGCCGGGCAAGTCTACCACGGCCGTCGTCGTTTTGCTCTGGTAGCCGAAGCGGTACTCCTGCCAGGCATAATGGAAGGAAAGCGAGTCGACCACATGCAGCGCCACCGGGTTGGTGGTGCGCAGGGCCCTGGCCCACTTCAGCCACAAGCGGCAGAAATTATACACCTCGTCGTGTACCAGCGGGAAGCACAGCGCAGCGGCTACCAACTCGCCGGCCAGCGGCACGAGCAGCATCTGCTGCTCGCTGATCAGGAAGCCATACGTCGCGCTGGCCAGCGCCAAGAAGAACACGACAACGCGCTGGTAGGTGTAGTCCTTGTGCTCGTTCCGAATGAAGCACTCGGCCCGGTTGCCGTCGTAAATCATGGCCTCGATGTCGCCGGCCAGCGCCGCATAGAGCAGCAGCAGGATCGTAATCACCGGCGGGCCTCCCGGTTTTCCTGGCTGAAGTACGTGCCCAGCACGTTCACGGCCTGCACGGCAAGGCTGATGCCGAACACGTACTTGCCATTCTCGGTGTAGCCCAGCAGCAGACCCACGCCGCTCACGACGATGACTGCGCTCAGGGCGAAGAAGAGGAACTGGTCGCGGCGGCTGCCTATCAGCTGCTGGCGGAAGGTTTGTTTTTGTCTGGGCATGATGATAAAAATGAAAGTGAGGAAAATGGCTGGTTAGCTGGACTTGCGTCGGCGCAGGTAGAAGAAGCCGAGCACCAGGAACACCACGACTATCACCACGCCGCCAATGGCAAGCTGCTGGCCCGTGATGCCGTTGTTGGTGGACTGATTGGGCTTCTGGCCTTCCTTGTGCTTGGCTTTCTTGCCGGCTTGGTTGCGGTGGTCGGACTGATCCTTGGCCCGGGTTTTCACCTTGCTCTGATCCTTCTCCTTGGTTTTAACCTTAGAGTTGTCCACGATTTTAGTCTTCACCTGCACGCGCTCAGGCACGGCGCCGACGTTGCCCAGCGCCCGGGTCTGCGCGGCTAACCAGGCCTGTTGCTGCGGGGCGGTGGCGCCAGCTGGTGCTGGTACCAGGTACGCTGGCAGCGCGGCCACCCGCTCCAGCGAGTCGAGGTTAACCGGGCGGGGCGCGGTGGTGGTGACTTCCTTGCCGGCCACGCAGCCGGCGAACAGGAGCAGGAAGGCATACTGCATCCAGGATTTGGGGGCGGGGAGCTTACGCATTGCGGTATTCGATGAATTGGCCGCCAGCACGCACGGCCTGGATGATTTCCTTGTACAGCTTCACATACTGGCGGCGCGAGTTGAGCACGCCCATCTGGCCATACACTTGGCCGTGCTTTTCGCCCACGACATAGCAGCCATCGGTGTCGTCGTCGGTGTTGCCCCAGTGCAGCAGGATCAGGCGCTTTTCCAGCGGGCCCTTCACCCAAATCAGGTCGTGCGGCTTGTAATGCACCTTGGTGGCGGAAGGGAGCTGCAAGTATTCCTCGCGGCTGATCAGGTTCACGCCATCCTTCGTCCAGAAGTACTTGCTGAAGTTGGGGCTCGGGCGTAGGCCCAGCGGATAGATGCCCAGGGGCACGCAGGTCTCGCCGTAGACTTCCTTGCCAGGGGCTCGGGCTTCGTCCTCGACGCCGGCGCAGTAGTCCTTATCGCGCACGAAGAGGCGCGACAGCGTCCAGTCGGCCGCGCTGGGCGCCCGACGAACGGAAAGCAGGTTGCTCATAAAACTTAGGAAATGGTGGCAGGGGTTGGCTCGGGCGCCGGCGCAGGCGGCTCGGCATCAGCGGCGGCGGCTTCGGTGGCGGTGGCCTTCAGCTCACGCATGCCTGCGTCCGGATCCTCAGCGAAGAGGGCCAGTCGTTTGAGCAGGGCCTTGGGAATAAGTGTTGGCTCGATGGCGGCCAGGTTCTCCAATAGGCTCAGGGCTTCGCGGGCCATCATCACCGAGTAGACGAAGGTGTCGAACCACTTGAAAATCACGTTCTGCTCACCATGCACCGTGAAGTGCGTCATGATGTGGGAGAGCACCAGCATGGCCAGGTAGATAATGACCTTCAGGAAAATCCGGGAGAAGGCCCGGCTGCTCACGTTGCGCTGGCGCCAGCTGCGGAGCAGGCCGGTGCCGGTGTCGACCATGATCAGCGTGAAGAGGAAGCCCAGGAACTGCCAGTCGTCGAACAGGTACTGCCGGACGAGCAGGGCCAGCGGCGATAAGGCCAGGCCCGTCAGGAAAGCATCCAGCGTGCGCGCACTCGTCAGCAGGATAACAGCGGGGTGAAAGAAGGCGCGCATTAGAAGAACTTGAAAATGCGGGTGGTAGAGGAATTGACGGGCACCACCGGCGTGTCGGGGGCCGTGTAGCGGGACGAGGCGAAATAGGTCGGGAAGCTCGTGGTCGAGGCCTGGCGGTTGAGGTAGTCCTCCAGCCGACGCAGGTAACGATGTCCATCGTCCAGGGCGCCGCGGGTCTTAAGCAGCATCAGTTGGTCGAGCGAGGCGTCGGCCTCCTTCGCGTTGCTGTCATCGATGCGGGCCACCTTCAGCTCGATGCCGTCCGGGGCGATGCGCAGGCCCAGTTCGGGCACAGCCTTGGCGAAGCTCAGGTTGGCTAGGGCCGGGTGGACGTAGCTGCGCAGCAGGTTTTCGTTTTCCGAGGTGAGCGTGCGCGTCCGGATCTGCTCCCGGAGTTCCGAAAGGAAGGCGGGGCTCAGCACGGCCGAGAGCTCGAAGTCTTCCAGCCGCCGGCGCACGGGCGCCAAGGCCTCGTACACCACCCGGGACGAGCTGATGTCGACGTGCTCCTGAAATTCAGCGGTGCAGGTAAACAGGCCGCGGCGGTGCAGCTCACTGGCCGGGCTTGCCAGCCAGGGGGCCAGCTCCGGGGCCTCGCGGTTGTCTTCCAGCCACTGCACCAGCACGTCCAGGTCGCTGTTGCCCCGCCAAATGAGGGCCTTTTGCAGTGCCTTCACCTGCCACGGAAAGGCGGTTTTCTGCGTCTCAGTAGCAACGAAGTGGATGCCGGTGCTGTCTACAGTCACCTGGTGTTCTTCCACTGAGCCGGCCGTCGCCAAGCGAGCAAGTGGCGCCTGCACCAAGGCCAGCAGCTCCGAGGCCAGAGATTCCTGGTCGCCGGTGGTGTTGTACTGGTCTACCAGCCACTGGTAAAGCTCCTTGCCCAGCAGCCGGCGAATGACCAACTGCTCGACTTGAATTAGCTGCAACTGGATGGCATCCGGAATGGGCTGCGTGGAGTTGATGTTAACCTTGACGTAGCAATTCAGCTCGTCGACTGTTTTCAGGAGTGCCATTTTTTACGCAGTAGGAGCCTCAGCGGGCTGTTGAGCGGGCGGGGCGACTTCGCTGGATTGGTCCAGCGTACCCACCTGCATGTTGAGAAAGCGGAATTCGATGTCCTCGCCCCAGCCGTTGTAGTCGCGCACCAGGTAGAGTGGCTCCAGAATCAGGTGCTGGAGGAAGTAGTGCGTAGCCACGAACACGTTAAAGGCCACGCGCTTGTCGGAGCCCGAGCCGGCGCCCATGCCCTTGCCAGGCGAAATACCAGGCAGCGTGGGGTCCACCTGCAGGGCGGTGTAGTGGTGGGAGCTGGCCTCCTGCGAGTCCTCTACCAGCAGGCCGCTTTTGATTTTGTCATCGATGGCCGTGACTTTGAACACCGAAATCATGCTGCCCGGGTTGGCCGGGTCGGGCATGGTCACCGTCATGATGGACTTTCCGGCGCCGCTGGTGCCGGCCATGGTCGCTTCGAAGGCAGCCAGCTCCTCGCTGATAATTTGCTTCCGGTCGCCCTCCTTCTTCTGGTCCCAGTCCGGGTATTTCCAGCTCCAGTAGCGGATATCGGCCTCGATCAGGTACTTAATCGTGAGCTGGTTGGCCAGCAGGTTTTTCTTGAACTCGGGAATGGCCAGGGCTACGTCGAGCCAGCCGGACTTGCGCAGGCTGTTCCAGGCCACCAGCTGGTAGAGCGACTGGCCGGGGCTGGGCACCGATAAGGGATAGATGTACTTGAAGCCATCCGTGCGGGCCCGCAGCGCTTCCACCGGGTCGGTGTAGGGGTCCAGCACCGGCACCGAGGTGGTGTAGGCGTCGCCGGGCTTGGCCCCTTCCGCCCACATGGCGCTGATGTGCATCTTCTCCGGGCCCTTGCCGGGTTTCGGTACCGAGTAGCGGCAGTACACCGCATCCTGGGTGTTGACGCTGGTAATCCTGCTTCGGTCACGCGAGAGAATAACCTCAGCAAAGCCGTTGGCCCAGTACACCAGGTTCTGCAGGCCCTCGAAACCGTAACGCGGGATGTTGCTTTTGCGGAAGAAGGTCTCGATTTCGGGCACACGTACCCGCTCAAATACCTCCTGCCCGTTCTTATCGTAGCCCGTAACCCGCCCATAGACGATGCCCTGCCCGTAAATGGCCCGCTGTTTCCAGTCCAGCACCGGCGCGATGATGGTGGACTTGCTGATTTCCTTCAGCACGTTCTGCGGAAACAGGTTGTCGTCGCCCCAGGGCGCCACGTCCTGCGCGCTATACTTCGTGGTGGGCGTCGTGGATGCCACGCCGTCCTGCTGGCCGGGCTTGCCGCCACCGGCCCCGGTGCTGGCACCCATGGCCCCGTTCAGGCGGTAGAAGTTGCCCGAGCCGGGCGAGTAGGCCAGGTTACCAGCCGAGGTAAATACAATCTGTGACATTAGATTATGACTTTTCGCCCCTGCACCTCCACGAGCAGGTAGATGTGAATTTTCACCAGCTGGCCGGTGGCGGTATCCTCCAGATTGCGTGTCGCGTGGCGGTAATGGGCTGGTGGCCGGCGCTGAGGCGGCGTGCCTGCTTCGCTGGAAGGCACCGGCACGAGCTTCGCCCGCGCTGGCTTTTTGCTGGCCAGGCGCACGGCCGGGAGGGTGCGGAACTCGCCGCCGGTTTTGCGGCGTCGGTCGTAGGTGACGAAGCGCACCGGCACCGGCACCGGCGAACCTTCAAGCAGTTCCAGCGCCTCGCGTAGTCGGATTGGAGCGGGTGTTTCCATGCCCCGAAATACCTGCTTAGCCGAGGCAGAAAAAAGGACACAAAACGCCCGCCAAAGCCCCAAAAACCCACAAAATCCCAATCTCACAGCCTAATGCGTTTGCGTCGCGTGGCGGGCGTTTTTGGGCTGTTCTGGCGTTTTATAGTCTCACTAGTCTAGCGTTGTGCCCCGGCTTGCTCTGTCGCGTTTTGGCAGTTGCCGAGGGCTGCCTCGGGGATATCTGCTGGGCGCACCACGTTTCCGCGTTTCCCACTTTCCACGTTTCCATCATCGGCAAACAAAAAGCCCCGACCGTGAGGGTCGGGGCTTCGCACTGGGCGACATCGATGTCGGGCAGTTACAAGACGATCAGGCTACTGAAGTCCACAGTGCCTCCTACTACCTCCGTGCCGATGCTGAGCATGTGCAGGTCGACGTTGTCGGTGAAGTGGGTGGCATGGTGCGCTGGGAAGTTGGGGTTCTTCTCGCTGGCCTTAACCTTCATGATGCGCCCCTTGCGGTCCTGGCTCACGGGCGCGAAAAGCATAGCCTGCACCACATCCTTGCAGTTGGTCTTATTGAAGCGCAGGCGTAGGCGCTTCGGATCCTTCTCCCCTAGTAGCTCCTGGCCCAGCAGATAGCGCATAGGGTGCCCAGGCATACGACCCAACCCATAACGCCGGATACGCCAGCCCTTAGCCTGGAATGCGCGCATGAGCTGCTCATTGAGGGTAAACTCACTGTCTGGCCGACGCGCATCGCCATACTCCTCATCAGCTAAGAACTCGATCTGCTTATTCAGATGGAGCTCATAGTAGGCGCAGAACTGATCCACTAGGTCACGAATAAAGCCTGGATGCTTTACATAGAGTCCCTTCAGGAAGCGGTACTCGCCCTTATCCAGGTGAGGCTGCCCTACCACCATGGTGGTAATGGTAGCCCCCCAGTCCACCGATACGCGCAGGGGCTGATTGGTGCGGCAGTCGCTATCCATCAGGCTATTCTGCTTACCTAGCTTCTTCAGGTTGAAGCCCAGACCCTGCACGTAATCATCGTCATCCGCATCAACTACATGGCGGGCCTGATTGAGCTGCGGATAGAAGCCCCCCTCGACCGTGGTGGGCCGCCGGTTCATAATCTCGATCATGAACGTGAAGTCGGTCATGAATCGGCGCTGGTCGACCAGGTACTGGAGGCCCAGGTTCTTGATGTTATCGAAGGCGTTGGCCTCCGAGTAGAACGTGCCCTTGGTAGCCGCTGAGGGGAAATAGCGGATATCCTTCAGCAGCTTCACCACCTCCGTCGACCAGATATGCAGGCGCTCCTCGTCGCTTTGGGCGTCGATGAAGCGCACCTGGGCATCAATCAGCTCATTCTGCCGTTTTACCAGGTCAATGCCCTCATTTTCGTAGTACTGCGACTTATCCAGCAGCCAGCGGCCATTATCGCCCCAGGGCATCGACGAAAACAGGAAAACGCCGTGGTGCTTCGGGTTTTTGCCGAAATACTGCCCATTTCCCCGGTTGGTGGCTGATAAGTCAGCATCGAGCTTCTGCTTATCGAAAAGCAGGGCCTCGTCGCCAAGAAAGCCATCCACGTTCAGACCACGCGAGGCCGAACCACCGGCATCGAGCGAAACCAGGTGGAAACCGGTGCCATTCTTGAAAATGATGAAGTGGTCATAGCTCAACGGCCCCTGCAGCGGCCGATCCCAGCGCAGGGCCGGTGGTGGGCGCCGGCCGACGTAGAAGTCCCGATCCAGCTTGTAGCCCAGCGCCTCCAGCCCGGCAATGGTCGAGGGCAAGGTGCGCGTGAGCACCTGCTTGTAGGTCGAGCCCACAATCACCCAGCAGCTGCGGGGCATGGTCTGCACGATTTCGTGCATATCCCAGGCAATGATGGTCGACTTGCCTGCACCACGCCCCCAGAGGCTGACGCCCTCCTTCTTGCCCTTGGCCGTGATGTAACGCAGCTGCGGCTGGTTAAACTGCAGTTTTACCTTGTCGACGATAACCACTAGCTGGCCCCTCCTTCCTTCCGCTCCTGAAGCATCACTTGCATCTCCTCAGCACCGAAGTATTGCTGCTGCACGGCTTCCTGGATCAATTCGAAGTCCGCATCCTGAATATCCTGCGCGTTGCTCAGGTCGAAGGTCTTGGTTTTGCCGCCGGCCAGCGTCAGGTTAATGACGTAGCTGGTGCTGCCACCACCGGCAGCCACCTCATCCTGGCCCGAGTCGGCCCGGAGCAGGCCGGCCACGTTGGCTTCGAACTTCATAGCAGCCAAGGCCGCCCGCATATCCGGGGGCCGCTGCGTGAGGGCCAATTGCAGAATCTTACGGGCAAACTCCAGCAGGATGGCCTTGCGGCCCTCCTTGCGCACCTTCTTCAGGTCGCCCATCAGGTTCTGCGCATCGGCCAGGCGCCGGTAGCACGTCGCGCGACTGAGCCCGCCAAACTGCTTGCTGAGCAGTGGCCACGCCTGGTCGAAGGTATGGTAGTTGCTCAGCAGCGCGTAGGCGGACTCAATCTGCTGGTTAATGAGCTGGTCGGCCGGCGAGAGGCGGTTCAATGCCCCCTTGTCGCCATTCGCTTCGGCAATGCTGGCCGCGTAAATACGCTCCACGGCCGTGGACTTGTGAAGCTCCAGCTGGTCGGCCGCCGGCTGCAGGTCTTTAGGCAGCGTCGGCGTTGACATACTCGTCTAGTTGGGCATCGGTGAGCTCCTCCCCGTTGCGGGTGATAGTAAAGCGACGCTGGTTGTCGCGCATAAACTTGATGTAGCGACGCACATGCACGTCGACGTAGCGCGGATCCAGCTCGATGCTGTGGCAGCTGCGCTGCAACTTCTCGCAGGCAATGAGCAGCGACCCGGAGCCGCCGAAGAAGTCGCCCACGATATCATCCTCCCGGGTGGAGCACTCCAGCAAGTACTCCAGTATCTCCAGCGGCTTCATGGTCGGGTGCTCGGCATTGCGGGAAGGCCGGTCGAAGTTGAGCACCGTCGTCTGCTTGCGGTCGGAGTACCAGGGGTGCGCGGCGCCCTCCTTCCAACCATACAGAATGGGCTCATGCTGCCAGTGGAAGTCCTGCCGGCCCATCACGAACGACTGCTTTACCCACACCAGGCACTGGCTCAGCTTCAGGCCAGCATCGATAAAGGCCCGGCGGAAGTTGGCCCCCTCCGAGTCAGCGTGGAACACATACAGGGGCGCACCGGGCGCCATAAATGCGTAAGCGTTGCTGTAGAAGTCGTAGAGGAACTGGTAGAACGAGGCATCATCCATGTCGTCGTTCTCAATCTTCAGCGCATCCTTCGTTTTGCCCTCATACTTGACGTTGTAGGGTGGGTCGGTAATCGTGGCTTGCAGCAACTTGCCGCGCAGCAGCCGCTCCACCACATCCGCTTCCGTCGACGAGCCACACACCAAGCGGTGCTCCAAGCCTCGGCCAATGCTCTCGAAGGTGTACTCATCACCCAGCACCGATATCGGTACCGCCGGCGGCGCCGGATCAAACTCCTCCTCCTCGGCCGGCGGCAAGGTGATGGCCGTCAGGTCAGCCAGCTGGGCCAGCGCCGATGCATCCAGGATGCCATCCAAGTTCAGGTGGCTGAAGTTATCGAGCAGGCTCTGGTAGTCCCACTGGCCAGCACCGACGTTGCTGGTGATGTTGTACTCATCCAGCTCCTCTTTCGTGAGCTGACGATTGGGCACGCGCACGTCGATGAGTTCGTCACCGCGGCCGATATCCACGAGCACGGCCAGGCGCTGGTGGCCAGCCAGCACGACGTTATCGAGGTTGATGGCCGGAATCTCGGCCAAGTTGAACTTCAGGATGCTCCGGGTGAGGCGCTCCCGGCCTTCTTCGGTCAGGGTGCGCGGGTTGTAGCTCAGCGGCACCAGGTCACGCACACGGCGCTGCTGGGTGCTCCACTGCAGGGGAATCAGTTCTTCACTCACGACTAAGAATTTTTAAGGTTGATTTCGAGGGTTTGGATGTCGGCCTCCACTTGGGCCAGTTGGTCAGCCTTCTGTGGCTGCTTCCGGAGCTTGCTGCGCTGGCTGCGCAGGTTGTCGAGGCGCTGGCGCATCTCGCCCGCGTCGGTCAGCTCACCGGCCGGCACTTTGCCCGGCAGGCGGCCATGCTCCAGCACGTGCGCTTCCGCCTCGAGCAGCTGCGTCACCTGGTCGGTAAGGGCCACGATGCGGGCCACCATGGTGTAGCGGTCTTTGCGCGCCAACCGAGGGGCCGTGAGCTGCGCATGGAGGCGGCTTCGCTCATCGCGGGCTACGCGCAACTCGTCACGCACCTTCGCCAGCGCCGGCGAGGCAGAATGGTCGACAGCAGGCGTTGCGGCTTTGGGCGCCGGATCCGGGGCCACAACGGGCGCAGGCACCAATGCGCGGGTAACCGGGCCAACGGCGGCCGACGTGGGCTCTGTGGCCACGATTTGGCGCAACTCGCGCACGAGTACTTGCCGGCTGTAGCTCGTCTCGCCCAAGGTGAAGAGGTGCTTGTACGCCTGGCTGGTACCAGCCGCAGCATACAGGGCCACACCATCGGCAAAATCCTGCGCAGAAGACAGCCAGGAGACGATTTTCGAGAGTTCCATGCTTCGAAATTGCCAGGTACTGCCTCGGGGAAAAAGGACGAAAAAAGCCCCGACCACTGGCCGGGGCTTTCCTCTTGTCGTGTTGCTTATGCCTGGGGCTTCTTCCTGCTGGGCCGCTTTTTCTTCAGCACCAGGTAGGTGAATCGGCTGTCCTGCACCAACTCATCGGCCTGCTCCAGCGTGAGCTGGGTCAGGTCGATGTTGCGGCCCAGGCGCTGCGAGATGACGAGCGTAGGGACGATGGTGCAGCTGTACTTCTCCGCTACCTCGGGCCGCAGTTGGTTTGGGGTCGTAGCCATTGCTTAGACAGCCGGCTTCATCGTGATGTCGCCCTGGTACAGGAACAGGCCGGTGGCATACGCCTCGCCTTTCACCGTAAACCCACGACGACCAGAATCTAGCTTAGCCGAGCTGTAGTCAGCCGACAACTCGCAGGGCAGGCCTTCGGTGCCCACCTGCAGGTAGCCACCATCCGGATCCGGCACCAGCATGATCAGGCCGATGTTCTTCACCTTGTTGGCGAATTCCAGAGCCTCAGCCTTGTTGCCTGGGTGGAAGCCTTCGAAGTTAATCTTCAGGCCGCGGCCATCACGCTCCCCTACCACAGCGGCTTTCAGCTCGTTCGAGGCCAAGGTGATGTACACCTTCACAAAGCCTTTGCCAGCAGCAAAAACGTGGTCGGCCACGATGACGGCAGTAGAGCCAGCAGCGCCAGCCACTTTGGGGGCCTTGGCAATGGTGGTGAAGTCCTCCTCGGCCGCAATAAGCACGTAGCCAAGCAAGCCAGGCGTGTTATCGGCCCCATTCGGGCCTTTCAAATCAAACAGATCCATCTGCGTTAAATTTAGAATGTTACTGGATCGGGTTTCGGTCAGGGACTGGGGCTACTCGGCAGCCGGCTTCTCCGCCTTCTGCACCAGCACCAGCAAGCCGCTCTCGGCCTCGATGAGGGCTTTCACCACCTCGGGCTTGCCGGCCAGCTCCTCGGCCTTCACCAGCTTGCCATCGAAGGTGAACTGATTGGCCAGCACGCTGTACTGCTTGCGGTTGTGGGTCACCACAGGCCGCTTGGTCTCAGCCGAGGCCTCAGCGGCCTGCAGCTGCTCAGCCTGCTCCTCGATGATTTGTTTGTTGGCGGCCAGCTCGGCCTCCAGTTGAGCGATGCGCGCCTCGGGCGTGAGGGTGGCGGTTTGGGTATTTTCTGCCATGACGGGGCTAAATTTTGCTTCTTGAAAACGGCTTAACTCTTTCTCTTCCATAACCAAGGGCCTCCCCGCTCACGCAGGGAGGCCGTTCGTCGATTAGGTGGTCGACACGTCCTGGTCGTTGGTGAACACCGCCTCCAGGAGTGGGAAGCCCACACCCTTGTAGAAGTCGGTGAAGATGGCCACCTGCCGCTTGGCGCTTTCGATGCGCACGGTGCGGGTGTTGGCCGTCTTCTTGGTCAGGCGCTTGCGGTTGGCCGCCGGCGTGGCCCAGATCTTGGCCGAGCTGCCCATGGAGGGCAGGCCCACCACCGAGTGGTTGGTAAACTCGATCGGAATGCGCACCAGCTCGGAGCCGTTGCCGGCGATGATCGGCTTAGCACCCGTGAAGTTGTTGTCGCTGCCGTACTTCTTCTGGCGACCCTTGGCGTAGCGCCGGGCCAGGGTGGTGTTCATGCACACCTCCATAGCAATGCCCTGATAGCGTACCGAGAAGCCCTCCACGAAGGCCTCCACGTAGTCGCAGAACTGCACGCTGTCGGTGGGGATGGCGCCGAGCACCAGCGGGGTGATTTTACCGGCGGCAATGGCGCGGTTGATGATGATGCGAATACCGTCCATGCCGGTACCGGCGGCACCAGGCGTGCCGCCGGTGGGGGCCACGAACTTGCCGAAGTAGATTTCATTCAGCTCGTAGTCCTCATCCATCTGGTTGAAGACGTGCTGCTCTACCAGGTAGCGCACGAAGGGCCACTGGGCGCGGTCCAGGTTGTTGTCGGCCAGGAAGCCGAGCCACGAGGCCTCCAGCTGGTCGGGCGTCTCTTCCAGGTCGACCTTGAAGGGCGTCTGGGTAAGCAGAATCGGCGTGGCCGTGGTGGTGCCCAGGGGCGTCCAGCCTTTCTGGAAGGGCTGCAGAATGCGGCTCAGCTGCGTCTGCGCCATCTGGTACGACGTGTCGTCGGTGGGCAGCAGGCCGAACAGCGCCTCCGTCTGCGAGGAGATGTAGGGGCGGCTGATCAGGCGCGCCAGGTTCTGGCCCCCATCGCGGTAATAGTTGCCGTATTCGGTCAGGATGTCGGCGATTTGGATTGACATGAGTGTGTAGGCAAAAAGTGAAAGAAGGGGCCATAACGGCCGGATTTACGTGGGTTTAGGGGGCCTTAGCCGAAGATGGGGTGGCCGGCTAGCGCTTGGTTGTGGGGCAGCGAGTCGATGGCTTTCTGGTGCTCGTCAGCGGCAGCCTCGTCCACGTCACTCTTGCCATTTTCCTTGCCAGGGTTGGTGTGCTCCGCACCCGGTTTGCCACCGAGTTCCGTCACTTTGGCGTTGGCTGCGGTAAGGTCTTTCTGCAGCTGCGCCGACGTGGCTTCAGCCGTTTCCCGAGCCTTCTGCTCATTGGCAAGGGCCGTTTCAGCGGCGTCCACGCGGCCAGCCTTCTGCTCCAGCTCGTTGAAAGCGGCGCTGGTGATGAGGGCGGCGCCCGTCACGCCAGCTTCTTGCAACTCGGAATTAGCTGCCTCAGCCTCTTCGGCCGAAACAGTTTCCTTCCCGACGAGGGCCATCATGGCTACCCCGAATACAGCGGCAGTAGCGGGTCTTTGAAAAAGTTTCATAGGATATGTGGGGTGAAAAATGAAGTCAGGGTTAGGCAGCACGTTTTACTTGCACCAGGCGCACGCACTCGCCCAGGGCCTCTTCGAAGGTGCCGATGCCGTCAATCAGGCCGATTTCCCCGGCCCAGGTAGCGTAGCCGGTTTTGCCGGCCGAAGCGCCGGACTTTTCGAAGGCTTTGAGGTCGAGGCGGCCAGCGCGGTTGGCCTTAACGGCGCCCAGGAAGCCGGCAGCAATGGCCGTCAGGTTGGCCTGAACAGGTTTGTAGTCGCCCTTTTTGGCCGCGGCGAAGTCGGCATTCTTCTGCGTGCTCTGCTCGGCGTACACCTCGTGAAACACCACGCCCATCTTCTCGAAGTAGGGCTGCAGGTCGGGCCAGCTGGCCATCACGCCGATGGAGCCGATGGTGCAGGTCTCGTGCGTGACGAGGATGGTGTCGGCTGCGGAGCCAATCCAGTAGGCGGCTGAGCACATCAGCCCATCCTCACAGAGGGCCACGACGGGTTTGCCGGCAGCCTGACAGGCCTTCACGCCGTCGACGACACTCTGAGTGCCGAACACTTGCCCACCAGGGGAGTCGACGCGCATCAGCACCGAATGGATGTCAGTATCCTTGGCGGCCCGCTGCAGGTCGCTGGCCAGCGTCATCAGCCCGCGGGGGCCACACTCCTGGTCGGCTTTCATCAGTGGGCCCGTCACGCCCATCACGCGCACATTCACCACATCGGGCTGGCCACCCGGGGTGGCGCTGGCCGTCGTCGGACGGGCTCCATAGGCGACGATGCCGCCGGCCAGTGAGGTGACGACGAAGTCTTGGGGTGCTGCTGCAGCGCGCAGTTCAGCGAAGTTTTCTCCCGAGGGCTGCGCGGTGCCACGCAGCAGGCCGGCCAGCAAAGGCATGTAGGACTGCGCGTGCTCCAGGGAGATCAGCCAGGGGGAAGCAAAAAGCCGGGAGGCGAATGCAAGCATCGTTTCAGGGTTGAAGTGATGCAAAACTGTCTGCCTTAGCCCCCGCGAAAAAGGACAAGAAAAAGCCCCATCCTGGACCAGGATGGGGCTGTATAATCAGAGTGCGGTTCGCTTACTCGTATAGCTCAATGGTTTCCACGTACCCGTTCGGGCTGGCGGCCGTGATGTAATACTCCAGCGTCTTTTCTTCCCCATTACTGGTAGGGTCATAGTAGTCCAGTATGAGGAAGGCGCTGTTGTTATTACTGGGACGGGCCAGCTGGGCTACGACGAAGCCATCCGGGTTGGATGCCGTTTTGATGCGGGCCTCGTAAGTGCCCTCAGTCACGCCCACCAGGTGCGGGAAACGGATGCCCTTCGTGGTGAACTTGATGGTTGCTTTCCTGCCCACGGCGCTGGTATAACGGTAGCGCAGGTCGCCAACGGCCGTCCAGTAGTTGCCCTCGTACACAATACGCGGGTCGTAGTAGCGTACTACTTCCAGCGCCTGCTGGGCCCCTGACCAGTTGGCGTTGTTGCTCGTCCACTCGCTGGGCGCTGCGCCGTTCTTATCCTTGAAGCGCACGCAGAACTGCCCGGCCAGCATCTTGTAGGGCGTGGTGATGTTGAGCGTGCCACCCGTCCAATCCTCCACCACGTAGCCGTAGTTCAGGCTAACCTGCACATCGGCCACGGTATAGCCAGCGGGCAGGTTCGTGATAGTCAGGGTGCGGTTAGCGGCATCCTGGGTAACGATAGGCTTGGCCGGCATAGGCCGCACGACGTTGGCCAGCGCCACCACAGCTTCCCCAATCCGCATACCTGCCGCCGTTTTGCCCGCATCCGAGTAGTGGATCTGGTCAGCTGCGAAATACTGTACACGGTCGGCATCAGCTGCTCCAACCTCGGTGGGATACAGGTCCAGCATCCGGGCTGCCCCCATAGCCTGCCAGTTGTCCAGTACATGCGTGCGGAAAGCGAAGTAGGTCGGGTTGGTTGGGTTGGTCGAGTACTGTTTCAGGCCCGGGATGCCAAGTACGACCAGATAGCCTTTCTTATTCGCCTGCCCAATGAAATCGGTGAGGTTGGCCACCAGCTGGTCTTTGGTCAGGCCCGGCAGGTCATTGGTGCCGAACTGGATGTAGATGATGTTGCGCGACACCGTGGGGTCGTAGCTCTGCTCCAGGATGTTGCGCCACCACTTCTTCGTGCCAGCTGTGGTGTTGCCAGCATAAGAGAGCACCCGCACAGCCGAGTACGTCGAGGCGCTGACGCCCTGCAGGTAGGTGCTCAGGGGCAAGCCGTCGTAGCTGGCCAGCGAGTCGCCATACCTGATGGTGTTCACTTTGCCCACACTGGCGGGCGTGACCGGCTGGACCGGCGCGTTCAGGTCGGTATAGACGCCTTCTGCGCTGATACCGAAGATTCGGCCGCGCGTTTTGAACGCGCGGCCGAGTACAGCAACGGAAATTGCGTTAGCCATTATTCCCAGATTGTGATAGAGTTGCTGGAAATCGACGCAATGGAGCCGGAAGGGCCACCGGATTTGTACACCTCGAACGTTTTTACCGAGGTTGTATTCGGGTGAACTTCAAACAACACCTGCCCTTGGACGGTGGAGGTAACCACTGCTGCAATTACCCCATCGACTACGAAGGTGTACTGGGCTCCTACATAGTTAGGATCCTGAGTGAACCGGATGCCTTTTTTGAAAGAAACCACAGCCTTGGCGTACTGGCCATTGTTCGGGCTAATGGCCGTCGTGTACCAGAAGTTGCCCGAGCCTTTGGGCCAGGCGGTGCCGGGGAACGTGATCAGCGGCGAGTTGTAGGCCAGGGTCGTAGGCGTACCGTTTTCCGAGGCTACAACTGGCACCCCGTATTTGCGGAAGTCCCAGCGCAAGATACCGTTGTGGCGCACAAAGCTCAGGACGACTTCATAGCCCGTAGCCAAGCCATTAATATCCCAGTCCACCGGCTTATTGCCTGGCACGGTGATGGTATAGCCGCCGGCTCCGGCAATGGTGACCACCAACCAGCCTATTTCGCCATCGTTGACGTTCTGCACATCGAGCGTCGTGTTGGAGTTAATCGTCCAGGAAGCCCGCCAGCCTTGCGAACGGTCCCAGACCGTCGTAGCGGCATGAGACAGCACGAGGCCGGTCGCACTTACCTCCGAAGGCTCGACGTACGTCGCTGCGGCAGTGAGCTTGGCGGCCTGCTGCGAGAGGTTGTTGCAATAGGCCGTTAGGCCTGGGTCGTTAATGGCTTTCGGCACATGGGTGAAAGCGGGAATAGCGGGAGCTGCCATGATGAAAAGGATTAGAAGATGTCGCGGAAATACTCGGTGAACAGGTCGCTGGTGTTGGTTGTGGCCGGCTTGGTGCGGGCGTCGGTCGTTGCATATTCGCTATCCTGATAGCCGGCGGCCTGCGACTTCACCCGGTAGTAATAGCGCGTGTCGGCTGTCAGCCCGGCGTCTATGATGGTCGTTTCGGGGCCGGTGTAGGCTACCACAAACCCGGAGAAGTTGCTGTTGATGCTACGCTCCAGCACGTAGGTAACGCCTGACTCGGGCGCATTCAGGGGCAGCAGCCAGCTCATCTGGTTTTCTGTGCTGCTGATGCCCTGGCCGAAGAAGTCACTGGTCGCATCCAGCTTTGGCGTGCTGGTTGGGCGGGTAATGATAGCGGAGGCCGTGCCGCTGCCCACGGCGTTCTTAGCCGTTACCGTAAACTCGTACACCTTGCTGGGTGTGAGTCCGGTCACAGCGACGCTGGTATTGGTGTTTACCCCATCGGCAAACAATGCCCAGGTCGCATCTCCCTGCAGGCGGTAGCGCACCTCATAGTCGGTGATGGGTGAGCCCCCATCTGCCGGCGGTGACCAAACCAGATCCATGGTGGTGGTCGTGGGCGTGGCAATAATGCCACTAACCTGCCCAGGCACCGTGTTGGCGCCCGTAACGGTGAAACTCACCGAGGCGCTCAGCTCCGAGGCCAGGCCCTCATTGTCGGTGGCTATGGCCGTGAGCTGGCGCGTGCCCGTCACAGAAGGGGTAATCACCACCGAGAAGTTCGGGCCGTTGCTGGCCACGCCGCGGCTCACACCATCCAGGAAGAATTCCACGGTGGCCACCGTGCCATCGGGGTCGGTAGCAGTTGCGGAGAGCGTGATGCTGTTGCCCGCGGCCACGCTAGGGGCCGAAGTACTGAGCGCGGTTACCGAGGGCGCCAGGTTGGCGGCCGTCACCGTCACCTGCTGGCTGGCCGAGAGCGTGGCGTTGCCGGAGTTATCCGTGGCCCGGGCCTGCACGGCGAAAGTGCCGACTTCGGTGGGCGCCCATTCGACGATGTATGGGGCATTTACATCCGTACCTACGCTGGCGCCATTCACCAGCAGCTCCGTCGCATTTACCAAGCCATCGGAGTCCGTAGCCGTGATGGTGGCCGTGATGGTCTCCCCTACCCGGACGCTGGCGCTGCTCAGCACGAAGGAAACGGACGGGGCGCTGTTGGCAGCTGGAGTAGTTCCCCGGTTCTGCAGAAGCCAGATATTGTAGCTGTGCTGATCTGAAAAGGCCGGGTGCGAGCCGTATGTATTGGCCGCTATCAGGGTAAAGGCATTGCCCACTGGCTCCCAGTGCGCAAGCTGCGTGCCCCACTCGGGCAAGGTGGCGGCCGTCACACCATCGGCTTTCTTGCACTCGGCCAGGGCCCGGAGCTTGAGCAGGCGCCCCGACAAGCCCGGCGCCTGCTGCTCACTCACTTCCTTGGTCAGGAAACGCGGCTTGCCTTCGTAGCGGTTGTTGGGTGCCAGCAGCTCGGCCAGGCTGTGCGCCCGGTAATCTGCGTCGTGGTTTTCATCCACGCCCATGTTGCGCGGGCTGGTCCAGATAGGAGAACCTTGAACAGACATAAATTAGGCTGTTTTCTTGACCGTCACGGTCAGTTTATAATTGGTAGCCGTGAAGTCGGCATTGTTCTGCCACAGGCCATAATCCTGGTCAGGATAAACCGCGAAAGGCAGCGTGCGGGCCTCTTCCGAGAAAGTGCCCAGGATCTGCCCGTTGTCCGGGTCTTTGATGCTGGTGATGGTAAAGCCCGCCGGCACGGCGATGCTCATGCGCTGGCCGGCGGCCGTGAAGGTCATCTCCACGTCGACGGTGCCGTTCAGCGCGGCCGCACGCGCCAGGCTACGGCTGGTGAAGGCGGAAACCGTCGCGGCATTGGCGCCGGCGGCAGCAGCGCCCCACATGAGCGGGAAGACATAGCTGGTGCTTACCTCCTTCTCGATATCCGGATCATCGGCTTGGTCGGAATCGGCAAACCACACCTGCAGGGTATAAGTATCCGCCAACGTGCCCGTATCCTGGTAGCTGAAGGAGTTGGTTTCAGGGGCCTGCCAGGGCTGCCCGTTCTTCAGCAGCTGGCGCAGGCCCACCGGGTTGTCATTGACCGTAATCGCCCCGCTGATGGTGTAGCTGGCCTGCTTGCCTGCCTCGAAAGTGCTGGCGCCGCTGAAGCTGAGGCTGGCCACTGTGAGCTTGGTGCCATAGAACACGGCCTGGATCCACGCGCCCACGTCGTCGGTGTTGGGATTGAAACCGATGCTGGTGTTATTGGTCTTGATAGGCGCTTTGATGGCCGCATTGATGGCGCTGCCCCCATCCGGATCCGGCAGGGAGTCGGCAACGTCCTGGGCAAACTCCTGCATCGTCTCCTCGATGATGGCCAGGGTGTTATTGGGCTGAAACTTGAGCAGCCACTTCTGGGCCAACTGGGACGGGGTGAGCTTAGCCATTACTGAATGGTGTAAATAAAGCGGAAACCAGAGTTGAGCACCAGCGTGCGGCCAGGAGGTACCAGGGCCAGCAACTTGCCCTTATTGTCGCGCAGCTCCACCGAGCCGCCGGTGCCCTGCTGCAGCTGCACGGCGTACTCAAGGCCACGGCCACTCACCGTCCAGGAGCCCAGGTAGGGACGCACGCGGCGCAGCGTCTCGCCTGAGAGCGTCCAGTCGTAGTTGTTGCGGTTAGGGAATTCAGCCCCGGTGTCGAGCACATCTTTCCAGCTAAGCGGCTGCTCGGGCGTGCCCACCAGCCAGACGTAGCCGTTCCGGTCACGGTAGAGCACCACCAGCTTCTCCCCATCGAGCAGCTCCAGGCCTGCGGCCAGGCCCTCGGTGTTCCGGGCCAGCGTGCCGGTGAGCTGCTGCTTGAACTGCCCCTGGTGCCGGCCACCCTCCGTGGGCGTTTGCTTATGGCGCACGGTGTGGCGCACCGACACCAGCTGGTACCACACGGCGCCAGTAGCCATGGAGAGGGAGTTGGTAACCAGTAGTGGCCCCACGTCGCTGAGCTGCGTGAGCACGTTGCGGGCTGGCGTATACCACAAAGCCTCTATACCACCGTGGTTGGCGGCTGGCTCCTGCGCCAAGTTGCGCGGCTCTAAAAAGAAGGGTAGGCTATCCGGCATGATGCTGTCGAATGAAGTCAACAAGCCCGCCGGCGTTCATCGTAAGTTCCTGACGCACAACGAGGTGCTGAGCAACGCGAGACAAATCAGCCGTTTTCTGGGACAAATCAGCCGTTTTGCGAGACAAATCAGCCGTTTTCTGGGACATTTTAACTACCGATTTCGGCTGTTTCGGGGCTCTTTTTTTCAACTCCTTCAGATGCACGTTGCGCTGGACCGCCTTGCGTAGGGTTTCGAACGGCACATCCTCTTCGCGCAGGTCGTAGGCGCCCATGAAGTCGAGGATGATCTGGCGAATAGTGATGCGGTTATTCAGGAACTGGCGCACCCACAGGTATAGCTCTTCCTTCATCAGCTCGTCGACAAAGTCGTTGAACTGGAAGATGGTGTAGTTGGTCAGCTCCTTCAGGCCGTACTGGTGGGCCGGGAAGTTGCGCATGTCGATTTGAAGCACCTGGGTGCAATCTTCCCGACTACCAGCATGATGCAACTTGCCCTTGACCTGGCGGCGGAGCAGGTGATACATCATCTTCCCGAATCGATCTGAGTTGCTCAGCACATACTCGCCGGAACCCAGGTGGACGTTCAGATACTTCCGAACGTGCGGTTTTAGCGGAAAATCTAGATTCTTCACAGGCTGAGCGGCTTTAGGGAAGTAAACTTAGGGGAGTGGGCAGGCAGGGCAAAGGACGTCTGAGGCGGTGCCGGATCAGGCATCGAGCGGGTAAAGGTTATCGTCACAGGTCTGGGAAAACTGATATTTATAAGACTGGAACAATATAGCTATTCCAGTTGGCAGAATAGACACTTTTGTCCAGTCAGCGGTTCATTATCTTAATCCGGATTGGACTGCATAAAAAGGGGACACCTCATCGCATAATGATATCGGTGCGGGTAGAGCAGGCAGATAGTGCCCAAAATGGGGCGTGTGCGATGTAAGTGGTCGGCGTGTTTTGCGAATGGGCTGTTACCCCTCTAAAACGGGGGTTTCATTTTCCCACTTTCCACCTTTTTATAAATCAGCCATTTAGCTTTCCACACCCCCGAGGAAATACCGGGGAAACGGGGAAACACGAGGGGATTTCCACCGTTTTCAGCGGCTACGTTTCCCCCTCTTCAAACACGTTTCCCCTTCTTTCCACATTTTTCCCCGACTTTCCCACATCATTTATAGACATATTCAAACAATACTGATTGATAGAGTATTTATTTACAATGTTTTAACAATTGAACTTATTGTATCTGGTGGAAAAGGAATTGTAAACCTGTTTCATATAGTCTCGCTGAAACGTGTTGTTTCTGTAAGTGCTCTAAGCAGGCACAAAAAAAGGGCAGCCAGTGGCTGCCCTTTTTCAATCTTCCCATTTCCCAGAATCCTTAGAATGGCTGATCAATTCTGATCGTATCCATCTTCTCACTGAATGTCAGCGACCAGGTGCGCTTCGGATGCTCTGTGTACCGCATCAGCTCCTTCACGAACTGGTCTCTGCTTATGTGCGGCTTCACGTTGCTATTGAACTGGCGCAGCAGCGTATCGATGTGCTGCACCTGGTCAACGGACTGGTCGTCGATAAACTTGCGCACCAGCTCCTCGCTATTGTCGCTGGTGAGCGGGGTGACCCTCATCATGCTGCGGCTAGGGTCGTCGGTACCGGACTGCGTGGCCAGGTCGACGCTGGTATCGAACTCAATACCCTGCTCCAGCATCATGTCGTAGTTGAATACCATGGCCGACGTGGAGTTCGGCACCTCGGAGAAGCGCACGCCCTTCTTCCGGTCTTCCAAGAAGAAGCGGTGCTTTTCGAGGTAGCCGCGCACGGTAGCGGCCGAAAGCGGCGTAATGCCCATGCGGGTAGCTGCGGCGAGGTACATCCCCTGTACCTGGCCCACGCGCAGGAATAGCTTGGTGATACCGTCGCCCTCCTTCTGAATTTTGAAGTGGTGGCCGTCGCGCACCTCGCGGCCGATGATGGCCGTGAGCACCTGGAAGTACTGCTCCACGTCGTCGCTGGTAGCCTGAATCTGCGTCTGCAGCTGGATCCGATCCAGCAGGATGCTGCGGGCCTCCTCGTAGGTGAAGGGCATCTTAACGCCGGCGTCCTGTAGAATCTGGATAGGCGTCAGGATGGAGCTGGTGTTAAGCACGGCCCGGTCATCGGGAGCATGATCCATGCGGGCAGAAGCCAGGTCCCGGATTTCCCGGTTCACGGCTGGTTCCCGCCGGCGGTACTCCTTCATCTGGTCGCGGTACTGAAGCATCTCGCAGGTGACCGACGTGGTGTAGCCATCCAGCTGCAGCTGGCGTAGCTCCGAGAAGGCTTCCCGGTCGCCACGCTGCTTTTCCTGCTCCGAGTACTCGCAGATAATGCAGCGCGAAAGCAGGGCCGGGTCTTTCGTGGGCAAGTCCTGGCCGCACAGGATGGCGCCCGAGCGAGGCTTGTAGTTCTTGGTCTCGTTGCCTCCAGTGGCCCGGCCTGTCATTTTACCCGAGCCATCGGCAATACCCTTCAGCATCCCGATAACGTGGGTGGGCAGGGTGTTTTTGTACTCGTTCAGCCAGATCAGACCGTTCTGCACGCTGGCCATGTAGCGCCGCACGCCGGTGGCGGTGCTGCCGCCCTCGATGTTGATACCATCCTCCGGGAAGCGGCCAAACATGGCGGCTAACGACTCGGCTGCTTTGGATTTACCAGCACCCCTGGGGCCGAACTTATTCAGGATCGGGAAGTAGTTGCCGTTGGCCTTGAAAATGATGTCGCGGTATAGGCTGGCCAGGTAGAAGCAGATCATCACGATGCCGTTCTGGCCATAGGCTTTGATGATTAGCTTGCTCCAGTCCTCGAAGCTCAGGCCCTTCTTTTCGAAGTGCATGAAGAGCCGCTCATTCTCGTAATCGTCGTCGTCGTCATCGGTGAGCTTCAGCGTCGACGCAAAGGGCAGGTAATGGAAGGAGAGCAGATCCACCTCGCCGTCGTTGATCATCTTCTCGATGCCGGCGGCGCCGTACTCGTCGAGCAGGTGCTGGCCACTCTTCAGCACCACCTTGGCGCCGGCCAGCTCCACCTGACTTTCGGGATGCAGCTGCTTCAACTCCTCGATGCTGGCCACCGGCCGGCGCAGGGTCACGATGCCGTACATATCGGCCTTAATGAACTGGCCGCGGAAGAGCAGGCCGTTTGCCCAGGTAGTGAAGTCGCCCGTAGGGTTGTAGCCCATATAGCGCGGCTGGGTCGCCTCGGGCACGCCATGGAACTTCTGAATCTTGATTTTATTCAGGTGCTCCTCGTTGCCCTCAAAGATGAAGTTGCCCATGCGCGCCACCATCTTGCGGAAGGTGGCCACCGAGGTAAAGTCGTCGGTGCTGATAGCCGTCGTCCGGGCCTTGTAGAACATGTTGCGAAACTTGCACACGTACTTTGGCTCGTCCTGGCTGAGCACGAAGTAGAGCACGTCCATGGTGAAGGTGCAAATCCGGATCTGCTTGCCCTTACCCTCGTAGGTGTAGTAGCAGTCGTCCTTCTCGAAAAAGCCGAAATCGAAGTATTTGAGGCGTTCATTGTCCTCCATGCTGGCCAGCGCCTTCTTATCCAGCCCGTCCTGGCCGCGCTTCACCAGCTTGTACCCGCGCTTAAAATCGGGCCATACGCCGGCCACGTCGTCGTAGTACACGCCGCGCAGGGTATCGTCCTGAATCAGCTCCAGGGCCTCGCCCATGCGGCGAATAGCGGCAGCTTTATCGTGGCCACCGAGGGCCGCATCCCGTTCGCAGTCCGTCAGCAGTGGCCCGCGCAGGTAGTCTTTGGTGGTGCCCACCCACTTCTCGATGTCGGCCGGCGTGTGCAGCTTGCGCTTCAGCATGTCGTCCGGATCCAGGCCCTCGGCCGGCAGCAGCGCCTCCACCCGGAAGCCGCTGGCCAGCAGCAGCTTCGCGTTCTTGTGCAGGGCCTTCATGCCGGCGGGGTCGTTGTCCGGAATGATGACCACGCGGTCGGTGTACTGCTTCAGCAGCTTAATCTGGTTTTCGGTGAGGGCGGTGCCGCAGGGCGCCACGGTGTTCAGCAGCTCCTTCTGGTGGCATTGCACCACGTCGACGTTGCCTTCTACCAGGTAGGCGAATTTGGCCTTCCGGATAGCGTCAGCGGCAATATGCAGGCCGTAGAGGTTGTCACCCTTCACCCATACCGTGTCGGGGCTGTTAACGTACTTTCCGGGCTTGTACGCCGCGTCGGCCGCGGGCTCCTTGATCAGCCGCCCAGTGAAGGCAACAACGCGCCCACGAGCATCGCAGATGGGGAACATCACCCGGTCTTGGAAGAAGTCGAAGTACTGCGCGCTGCGGCCCTCCTTCTCGACCTTGCGCACCAGGCCTGCGCGCTCCAGCACGTCGGCGTCGAAGCCGTTGCGGATGGCATCCTGGTAGAAAGCATCGCGACGGTCTTCGGCGTGGCCTAGCTGGAATAAGTCCCGAGCAGGCTGCTGAATCTTCCGGGTCTCGGCCCAGCGGTCGGGCATCTTGTTGCCAGCGTAGTAGGCGGCAGCGTAGGCCAGCGCGATGCGCACCGACTCACGCTCACGCTGCTTCTGCTCGGCTTCAGCCGCGGCCTCGGGCGTCTGCTCGATGTACTCCACCACGACGGAGTGGTCGGAGGCAATTTCCTTCACCGCTTCGATGAAGGAGAGGTTCTTGAACTTCATCACGAAGCCAATGCCGTCGCCGGCAGCGCCGCAGCCGAAGCATTTAAAGATGTTTTTCGCTGGTGAAACAGAGAAGGAAGGCGTGCTTTCGTCGTGGAAGGGGCAGCACGCCTCGTGTTTGTGGCCGCGCGACTTCAGCTTGACGTAGCGTGAAACAACCGCTAAAACGTCAACCTGGCGTACCTGGTCTATGGTGGACTCTGAGAGGAGCATAGGGGAAAATCAGAAGGGAAGGCGGGATAGGAAGCAGGCGGGGGGCTATTCAGCGACTGGCTGGGAGAAGTCCAGCTGGCCCGTTGTGTAGCGGTATTCTTTGCCGTAGCGGCGGTTCTGGGTGTGCTGAGGGCGGTCGTAGTTCAGGTGGCAGCGCTGGCACAGGGCAGCCAGGTTGCCGAAGCGGTTATTGCGCCGGTCGCGGTCTAGGTGGGCCACCGTGAGAATGACCTTGGAGCCCGTAGCCGGATGCGGTTGGTGGTTCTCAGCTAAGCACCACTCGCAGCGGTTACCAGCCCGGTGGTACCTAATCAGGCGACTGATCAGGCTCCACTTGGGGTGATAATTCTTGTAGTCGATGGGCATCAGATTGGCCCTCCATTTTCAGCAAAAGCTCCCATCGGCAACTTCCACTGGCCTTCTGGCAGAATGATGGGCTCGTACCATGTCTCCGATAGTGCGGCCCGGACGTCCTCGTCTTTCACCGGAAAGGGAGTGCCTTTGTCGGCCAGCGCAGTCAGGCTGATGTTGCGCTTGATGGTGCGGCCGAATCGCTCCTCGTAGTCTACCAGCCGCTGAAACCGGTCTGGGGCAATTAGACGCCAGGTGGCGAATTGATCGGCCCCGTTGAAAATGCAGCCAGCGCAGGAGCACCGAGACCAACCGAGGCGGTAGCTGGGGTGCGGGTTAATGCGCCACCGCTCCATAATGGCCCATACATCGGCCTCACTCCACTGATGAACCGGGCGCCAGCGGTCAATATGGCGGCGCAGGCCGGGGCTAGTGCGGGCGTCAGAGTCATCAACCTGGAACCGAGGATAGCGCGCACGGCCGGGGCTTTCCTGTGCACGCTCACCACAGAGGAATAGTGTGCGGGAATGATTGAAACGCTGCTGATTGCGCAGGGCTGTGCGGGCATTATCAATCTTCAGGTAACCTGAGCACCACCTTACCGAGAGCGAGGCAGCAATTTGAGGGAAGGCCAGCCGGGTGCTTTCCTTGCCTCCAGTGCCACCCGTGGTAATAATCAGGACGGAGCCATCTGGCTGCGGGGCTTCGAAGCTAATGGGTGCTGTGCGACTATTTTCGCGCAGCATCTCCCCTTCGAAGCCTCCGTTTTTCCAGGTGTAGTACAAGGGTACACCCAGGGCGTGCGCGAATGCCAGGCAGTAGGCGTTGGTGCAGGGCCAGTCCATGAGCGTGGAGTCCAGCCCATCAACCTTGTGATGCCACAGCTCAATGCGGTTCAGATCAGCCCCGCATTCCAGCAGATGTAGCACGCAGGCAACACTATCCTTGCCACCGCTAAAGGCCACAATGATGCGCTTATAGCCACCCAGGTAGACCGGGCACTGAGGCGTATCCAGGAAGTCAAGTTGGGTGATGAGGTTCATTAGTAGCGTAAATCAGTCCAGCAGATCAGCTGGCCGGTGAAAGGGAGGCCGTGGTTGTTGTCGAACCATTCTTGCAGTTCGTAGAAGTCGCCGAAACCATCACGTCGGGCCAGCTCCTGGCACTCTAGTGGCGTCAGCTCACGACCATCAAGGAGCATTACTGTCCGGTACTTCCACCCGCCCGGCCCCTGAAAGGCAATTCTCTTAATACCCACCTCCTGCACCACCTTAGCCGTGGCGTCCTCCCGAATCTTAGTCATGTCGTGCCGGCGCACGTTTCGGTAGAATTGGATGGGCCTTCCTACTTTCCATCGGTTGCCCTTGCGGATGGTATGGGGCTTCGTCCCTTCTGCTACAGAAGAGACGAAGCGTTCTTGGAAGCCGAGAATCATTTATCGTTAGCCGTAGCAGCGCCGGCCTTCAAAGAGGCGCGTTGATTGTCAATTATTTCGAGCAGCGCCGGTACACAATCAGCTAAGTCAGCAACGTCTGTGAAGTCCAGGAATTGGTGTATTGCAATAGAGCGGGCCTTAGCCTCCATCTCATTCAATTCTTTGATATCCATTTCAAGAAGGGCTAAAAAGTGGGCGCTACGCCTCGCAGCAGCAGCGTGATTCTGATAAGGCCCACGGTGGGCCGGCCGCAAACGCCGGCCCATCCGGGGTAATTGGTACCGAGGCGCCGCTGCCGTTCATCATCCAGCTGGCAGATGTGGCGGAGCTGGCGACCGAGCTTCTGAAGGTGCTCGGTGTCTTGGGTTTCAAATCCGAGCCGGATGTTGTCCCAGAGGTCGGTGGTGCTCTGGTTCATGGCTCAATCTTCCACGGTCTTATCATTCTTCAGCAACTCCTTGATGCGCCGGTCACGGGCTGCTTTGCTGGGGAAATTGGATTCGAGCTGGTACCACTCGCGGCGCAGGCCCTGCTTGGCTTTGATGAAGTAGTTATACCCGAAGCCTTGCTGATTTTCACCAGCGCGAATAATGGTGAAGCCTGATTTCAGAAGCTTATGCTGATCGGATGTATGCATAGCTAAGTGGTTTTGACTTTAGCAGTCGGTGCAGGCGTTTCCCGGTCTTGGCTGGGGGCGAGCTTCTTGACGCAGGCCTGGCAGGTGAGCAGCACGGCCATGCTCACGATGGTGAGCCACTGGCACCAATTCTCATTCCGCGTCCAGGTAGCGATAAAGCGCGTCTTCTCCTGGCGGTATTTGGCAATCTGGCGGTTGCGCGTTGGCTGCTTCCTCATGCTGCCTGCCCTCCTTTCGCGGCATCACGAGCCTCAATTTCCGCGAGGCGCCGCGCAACAATGGTTTCGGGCGTGATGATCGGCAGGATGTTCTCATCCTGCAGCTGCTGCTCAATTTCCGCCCACAACTGCGCTACTTCAGCCAGCCGAAGCTGTCCTAAGAGGGCGCGTTTTGAGTTGAGGGTTTCGCGCAGCTCCTGCTGGTCGCGCCGTATCTGAGCCATCTCCTCGGGAGTGGCGTGGTCGGTGACCAGCTCAATGCTGGCCAGCTCTCCCCGCAGGTGCTCTATGTCGCCTGCGAGGCGGATTTTTGGATCCTTCGTGCTCATTGATCGATTTGCAGTTGAAGGGTGAATGATTAAAAAAGGCTCGGGGTGAGCAGGCTATTCATGTCCTGCTGCTTGGCTGCTATTTGCTGCTGCTTAGCGGTGATGGCATCTCGGTAGCGTTGGATGGTGGAGGGCCGCAGTCGGTTGGCAATAGCATCCTCCAGCGTCGCCTCCACCACCTTCAGCTCCGTCTCCAGGGTGGCCTTATCTTCCCGGAGGGCCCGCATTTTCTCGGAAATGATGTCCGTACTCATGCTGCTAGTGCTTGGAAGGATTGCAGGTGGCTGGTGCACGTCTCCAGCTCAGCCTCCAATTCTTGTTTGTGAAATCGGTAGTAGGTCTCGTGCCCTTGTTCGATGAGCGCTAGGTGCTGCTCTTCCAGCGCCGCGAGGCGGGCTCTTAGCCCTTCCTCCCACTGCTCCAGTTCGGATCGGAATAGCATCTTCATGCTGCTACCTCCTCGACTTCTTCCTGCAGCAATTGAATCGCTGCCTTCTGCTGGCCAGTCATCATCGACAGCCAATCCTTCAGCAGTTCTACCTCAAGCACCGACATCTCCTTGCGGCTGTCGTTGTTCATGATCTGGATGAAGCGGTGCATCGTCATGCCCCCCAGCTTCTCCAGCAGCTCTTGGGTGGGCTTCATGGCGGAAATGCCGTACTGGAGCAGAATTTCCCGAAGCCTGTTTTTGACTTTCATAAAGAAATTGTTGGGTTGAAGGTGAATTACTGGCCTATCTTTTGTGAGATGGCCCGCTAACTCATACGAGATAACTAGACAAAAGTGTCTAGTTAAACGGACAAAACAAAATTATATGGTCAAAACTGTACTGAATAGCAGACACATTACTGCACATTTTTGTGCGGTTATGCATAGAGGCGAAATCGTTAAGAAGGTGATTGACGAGAGCGGCTACACGGTCTCGTGGCTGGCAGGTAAAATCAACCGCGCTCGGTCTCAGCTATATGTGGACTTTCAGAACCCGCTGCTCTCCATCGACGTCATCCTGAGCATCGGCAAAGCCATCAAGCACGACTTCTCGAAGGAGTTTCGGGAAATACCCTTCAACCCCATCGCAGCACAGGAAAACGCCCCTGGCTACTCTACTGCGTACCAGCAGTGCCGCGACGAGCTGGTCGAGGCCCAGCGCAAGCTGATCCAGGCCATGAATGAGCTGGAAGAATACCGTAGAACATTTGGCTCCCTGCCTACTAGCTAATGACCACAACCACTCCCACCACCTTCGCTGCGGCCCTCGCGGCCAACGCCCTGTACTTTGTCGACGAGGACGGGCATAAAGTAGAAGGAGCCGGCCACGAGTTACTCGCAGTCGGCTCCCCTGTGTGGGCCCATGTAAAAAATGCTGGAGAGTGGTTCGTCGAGCCGCTGGCCCAGGTGCGCGACATCCTAGCGCCGCGTTATGCCCGCGTTTTTGAGGACTTCATTTCCCTGTAATTTCCCTAAGTGGGGCTAATAGGCTGATATTCAGTGTCGACAACACATCCTTATGCGACCACAAAAAAGGCCTCTAGCATTGCGCTAGAGGCCTTTTTTATTTTCAGGCTCTGGTTATTCTACACCTACCGTGGTGCTGCGGCGCTCCAGCAGCGCCGTGTTGCGCCACACCCCACGCATCTGCCCAATTCGCTCCCGCTGCCCGATCAGCCGAAAGCCGGCGGCCTGGTGCAGGCGGATGCTGGGCTCGTTTTCCGGAAATATCCCTGCCTGCAGCGTCCAGATGCCGTTGTGTTCTGACTCTGTAACCAAGGCCTGCAGAAGCTGGCGGCCTACCCCTTTACCCTGAGCGGCGGTGGCAATATACACGCTCACTTCGGCCACGCCCGCATACACGCAACGGCCCGAAACCGGCGTTAGGGCCGCCCAGCCCAGCACCTCGTCCTCGGCGCCAAGGGCGACCAAACGGCTGTGCTGATGGTGAGCGGCGTCCCAGGCCTCCCAACTGGGGGCCTCCGTTTGAAAGGTGGCATTCCCAGTGGCAATGCCTTGCTCATAGATAGCGCGTACCGCGGGCCAGTGCGCGGCAGTGAGAGGAAGCAGACGAATATTCATAGCGAAATTTAATAAGCCCGGCGCAACATATCGGCGTAGGCATTGGGTAACGAACTTTCCTCTACCGCCTGAGCTGCTTGCTCTACGTCGTAAGGGACGCGCACCAGCGTGCTGCGCAGGCCATCGGGCTGGCCGAGGTCGGTCGTCTCGTCGAGGTGAAGCAGCAGGTAAGCCGCCTGCGGATTGCCATCCTTGGGTTTGCCTACCGAGCCGATGTTGAGGGCGTGGCGGTAGCGGGTCTTGCCTGCATGCTCGTAGGCCAGGGCCCGGTGAAAGGGCTTGTGCGTATGGCCAAAGAGAAGCACATCGGCACGGGCATCGGCCAGCACCCGCAGCAAGCTTTCCTCGGGCCGGTCTTCAAACAGGTATTCGTTGATGCGGCGCGGGGAGCCGTGCACCATCAGCAAACTTAGCGTGCAGGGTTCCTCGGCAAACTCCAGGCGCAGGTGCTTGGGCAGGTAGCGCAAGTAGCGGCGTTCGGCTTCGCCCACGGTGGCATTGGTGAAGGCTATGCTCTGGGCGCCCAGCTGCTGGTCTTCCTCCGTTTTGTAGGCGCACCCACATTCACCGCTCCCCAGTCCAATTCCCTGGTCATAGTTGCCCGCTATGGTGGGAATGCCGCGCCGCCTGATTTCGGCAATTACTTCGTTGGGCCAGGGGGCGTAGCCCACCAAATCACCCAGACAGAAGATCATATCGGGTTGCCGCTGGTCGATATCGGCTAACACCGCTTGCAGGGCCGGCAGATTGCCGTGCACATCGGAGAAAAAAGCAATAGTCATGCTGCAGAAAAGTAGATGGTAGCCCAGGCTGGGGCCGGGTGAGCAGCCCCAACGCTTGATTTTAGCAGCAACCGCCCCCGGGCGAGCAGCCGGCGCCTTGCAGCTGGGGCAGGCTGAGCAGCTGATGGCTGGGAATACCGCAGGCATCCTGGGCCAGGCAGGCAGTTTGCTTGAGCGTCAGGACAAAATCCGTCCCATCGAAGTCGAGCCCAAACTTGCCGATGGTTTGCTGCTGGTATTCCACTTCAATGTCGAGGTCCTGCCGGCCCAGAATTTTCTCCGACAAGGCCAGAATGTGCAGGAATTTCTGAGGCGCCAGCCGGTGGTCGTAGTCACCGGCTTCCCAGAGCTGGAAGTTGGCTACCGTTTCCTGCCGCTCTACTCCGCCGCAGTCGATAAAATGCTTGCTTACCAAGCCTACTTCCGTCACGTGGAAGTGGTCGGGCAGGTAGGTGCCATCCGGCAGGCGGAACCGTACGGCCTGCAGCCCGGCCAGGGACGTTTTCATTTCTGAGATTTTCATGGTCAACGCATTTAAGGAGAAAAGGAAACTAACAGGAACTCTTACCCGCAGGTCCGCAGCCAGGACTGGCCACCGCTGCCTGGAAAAACATGGCAAACTGCTGCTGGACCTGGCGCAGCAGTTCGTAGTTCAGACAGTAACACACCGTCAGGCCGTCAATTTCGCCCCGGATCAGGCCCAGGGCTTTCAGCTCCTGCAGGTGTTGCGACACGGTGGTGCGGCTCAGGGGCAGTTCGGCGGCTATGTCGCCGGAGATGCAGGTTTGCTTGGAAGCCAGCAGCTGCACAATGGCTATGCGGGCAGGATGCGCCAGTGCTTTGGCGGCCCGGGCCAAGTTCTGCTGCTGCGGGGTGAACTCGGAAGTTTTGGCGTAAGTCATCGGCAGGAAGAAAACTATGTCGTAAATATACGACATAGTATGACGCATGTTTACGCCATAGCCAATTATTTTTTTCAAAGCCGATGACGTGCGCCTTAAACTAAGCAAGTGCCCACACTGGCAGCCCGCCTAGCGGGCCGCTCCATTAAAGGAGCAAAGGCTTACACGTCGCGCAGCCACGCCATGGCCAGCGCGGCCTGCTCAAACGGAAAAATAACGGGCCGCTCCAGGCCCAGCAGCTGCAACCGGGCCGAAAGCTCATTAAAGTACTCCGGCGGGGCTACCCAGGCTATGGCCTCTATCCCGGCTTCTGCCGCGCGCGGCAGAAACTCCTTTTCCACCCAAGCAGCTGCTCCCTGCCAGGGCGTGGTGAGCAGGGAATTATCGTTTAGCAGCTTACGCAGTCCCAAGCGCTTGGCGTGGGTGAGCACGAAGTTGGCCCCGGTCACAACGGTTTTCTGGGTTTGCTCCCCCCGCCACTGGTTGTACAGCCAGCCGTTTTCCTCGTCGTAATAAATCGTGATGTACGGGGTTTGCTCCAGGGTCGGTAAGTTCATGCTATTCCCAACGGTGTTCTTACGCCCGGCAAGCCAGACAATTTTAACCAACTGCTTTCGGGTCGGGCCAGTGGGCGGCACACGGCCCCGAGGCCTTCTACACTACCAAATGTAGAAGAAATAGCACAATACAGCGCTGTACCCTGTACCTTTGCGGCCGTTTAATACGCCCTGCCAACGTTTTAGTAGGTTTGCGTGTTTAACGCCTGCGGAACTCCTCGCACTGCCAATTGCTGACTGTATGAATTCCATTTCCACCGATATCTGCATCATCGGCGCCGGGCCGGTAGGACTATTTGCCGTGTTCGAAGCCGGATTGCTGAAACTGCGGTGCCACGTTGTCGACGCGCTGCCCCAGGTGGGTGGCCAGCTCTCGGAAATCTATCCGAAGAAGCCTATTTATGATATTCCGGGCTTCCCGGAAGTACTGGCCGGCGACCTGGTGCGCAACCTCATGCGCCAGATTGAGCCCTTCCACCCCACGTTTACCCTGGGCGAACGGGTGGAGCGCTACGCCAAGCTGGATGATGGCTCATTTCAGCTCTTCACCTCCGATGGCACCGAAATTTTGTGCAAGACCATCTGCATTGCCGGTGGCCTAGGCTCGTTTGAGCCGCGCAAGCCGGCCATTGAGGACCTCGAAAAGTTTGAAGGCGGCCGCGGCGTGCACTACATGGTGCGCGACCCAGAAACGTTCCGCGACCAGCGCCTTGTCATTGCCGGCGGCGGCGACTCGGCGCTTGACTGGACCATCTTCCTGGCCGAGGTAGCCAAGGAAGTAACGTTAGTCCACCGGGGAACCACGTTCCGCGGAGCCGCCGACTCGGCCGAGAAGGTGCAGAAGCTACACGAAGCCGGCAAGGTGCGCCTGGTGCTGAGCAGCAACGTGACGCACGTGCACGGTACCGATAAGCTGGAAGCCGTGACCATCACCGCCAACTCGGGAGCCACCGAATCTGTTGCCCTCGACCACTTCATTCCCCTGTTTGGCCTCACGCCGAAGCTCGGCCCTATTGGCGAGTGGGGACTCGACCTGGCCGATGATGCCGTCAAAGTGAATACCTTGGACTACTCTACGTCTGAGCCCGGGGTGTTTGCCATTGGCGACATCAACACCTACCCCGGCAAGCTCAAGCTAATCCTGTGCGGTTTCCACGAAGCGGCGCTTATGGCGCAGGGCGCGTTCAAATACATCAATCCCGACAAAAAGTACGTACTCAAGTACACCACCGTGAACGGGGTACCTACGCTGTAGCAAGACCTGAGACTAGAAGACATGAGAAGTGAGATGGCCGACTTAGTGCAAAGCTGATACCTGTCTCACTTCTCATATCTTACTGTCTCACTTCCAAACCTAATATGACCGACGAAGTACGTGTGTATGTGGAAGAGGCGCCAAGTCAGCGCCGCGAAGTAATAGCCCCCACCGATATGGGCCTGAGCCTGATGGAAATCCTGAAAGCCGATGGCTATGATATTCAGGCCACGTGCGGCGGCATGGCCCTTTGCGGCACCTGCCACGTGGAGGTGCTGGCGGGCCCCGAGCTACCCGAGCCCAGCGACGATGAGCTGGCCATGCTGGAAAGCCTGCCCGTCATGACGCAGGGGAGCCGTCTTTCCTGCCAGATTCGGATCAACGAGCGGATGGACGGCCTCGTCGTGCGCCTGATGCCCCAAAACGCGTAATACGCTACCCGTTAGCTTGCCTCTGCTACCGGGTTGACTGAGAGGCATTAGCCCATAAAAAAGACGCTATCCGTGCTGGGCAGCGTCTTTTTTATGGGCTGAGAAGTGGGTAAGCGCAGCTTAGCCGGCCTTTACAACGGCAGCTCTAGCGACGCCGCCGCGCAGCAGTCTTTTTCTTGGTCACGCTTTTTTTGCGACTGGCCTTGCGGCTGGCCGCCGAACGGTGCCGGCTGCGGGTGTAGTGGCGACGGGGTGCGGCGGCAGCAGCGGGGGAAGCAGCCGTTTCGGCAGGTTTCTCGGTGGCCATGGCAGAGGCAGAGGCTTCCAGGGCCGGAGTGGTGGCCACGTGCTGGGCCGTAGTGCCGGCCGGTGCTACCGCGGCGGCTTCGGGCTTGGGCGCAGCAGGCTGCATCTTGCGGCGCACGGGCATCAGGAAGTCCCGCTCTACCCGCTCCTGGGCTGTTAGCTTTTCTTCACCCGGCAAGGCCGGGCGCACGGGTACGGCCACTTTTCCGGCCGTATCGGGGGTGGAAGAGGCCGGCTTTTTCTGGCCTTGAGCCAGCGCTCCGGCCCCACTCAGCAGCAGCCCTACACACAGTAATACGATACGCATCAGCTACTTTCTTCGGTTGATGGGAGGGCAAAAGTACCAGATCCTGAACCGAATACCAAGCCACACCCCAATCCGCAGGCTGCAAAGGGCCTTTTCAGCCCTCTGCGCTGCGATATTGAAAGTAAAAATGCAATTTCCCTTTACTTCCCTGAAAGCTCCCCAATCTGCACCCGCGTACCCGCCGAGTGCGTGGTAAACTCCGGCGCGTAGAGGCACTGCAGCTGCGAGAGGCCTCCCGAAAAATCACCACTCTGGGCGGCGCGCAGGCGGTATTCGAAGGTGTGGGTGCCTTTGGGGAAGAAGCCGATGAAGAAGTTGGTGGCCGCGTCGCGGGGGCTTTCGTAGTAGCCCAGCCCACCCTGGTAGCGGTAGCCCGAGCTCTGGCTGATCAACTCCAGGCCGGCGGCCCGCTGGTCTTTCAAGTGCACGTATTCCAGGTCGCGGTCGGCGCGCAGCACGAGGCGCACCACCAGCACGTCGCCCACCCGTAGGGGTGCAGCGGCCGTAAGCCGTTCGAGCACCGGACCGCCAGTGGTGCGCTGCTCCCGAAACAGTTGGCGCTCCAAACTCAGGGCCGTAGTGGCGGGCGTGATTTTATCGAACTGCTCGAAGTACTGCCAGTAGAGCGCGCCCCAGGCCACCCCAGCATCGGTCTTCTGCACCGAAACCTTGCCCTGGGCTGGCTTCACCTCGGCCGCCGACCACGTGGTTTTGAAGTAGCCGGTGCCGGTTTGCTGGGCCGTGGGTTTTACCAGCTCCCCTCCTACCCGCACTTGCAGGGGCTGGGTGGGCTGCAGCCAGTCGGAGCCGCGCAGCATCAGGGCGTAGCAGGCGTCGGCGGTGGCGCGGGTGCTTTCCCAGTGCTGGGTTTGCTTTTGCTTGAGCAGCCAGAGCTTCATTTCATCCACGGCTTTCTGGTCGTCCTGCACTTCATCAAAGGCCTCAATGAGCGTGGCCTGGGTTTCGGTGGGAGCTTCGCGCCAGTAGTAGCCACCGCGCACTTCCTTCCAGTACATACCCAGCTCCGGCGAGTGCAGGGCATTTTCGCGCAGCCCCGTGAGCACGTCGCGCACGGCACTGGGCGCCGCTTTCGTACGGTGCAAAGCCAAAGCCAGCTGGGCCTGGAGGTAGCGCGTCTGGGCAGGCCAATAAGTGACGGCTTGTTGCTGGTAGTAAGCCTGCGCTGGTTGCGCCGATTTTGCTACGGTCTGCTTGAGCCAAAAGCTACGGGCATACAGTGCCTGAATCTGAATGTCGCCTATGTGGTCTTTCTTCAGGTCTACTTTCGGCTGTTTGCGCAGCTCGGTATAGTCGCGCTGCAGCTGCTCGTCGAGGTAGCGCAGGGCGTTTTGCAGGATAGGGCGGGCCTGCTCGTCCTGGCTGGCATCGAAGGCGCCCAGCTTCTGCAGCTTGCCAAAACCCGCCACGATAAGCTGAGTGATGTACCGGTCGTCGGGCATCTTCTCAAACCAGGGAAAGGCACCGTTGGGCTGCTGCATCTTGGCCAGCTTGAGGAGGGCGCGGGCAGTTTCGGCACGTAGGCGGGGCTCATCGAGCAGCTCGGCCAGGCGGCGCATCCGCTCGGTGTCGTTCTGAGCGTCGCGCACCCAGGGGGTTTCCTGCAGCAACAGGGCCTTTAGCTCCTGGTTTTGCTCCAGCTTGCTGGTGAGGGCCCTGGAATCAGCCGACCCGTCGCCGGCCTGGGCGGCGCGCTTCCACTCGGCCAGCACCGGCTGTAGCCTGGGGTTCTGCTGCAGAATACGGGCGGCCAGTAAGTTGGCGTAGAGGCGGCTGAATACCTGCTCGGAGCACTCGTAAGGGTACTCCATCAAGTAAGGCAGGGCCTGCACGGCGTACCAGGCGGGGTTGGGGGTCATTTCCAGCGTGAGCGAGTAGTTGCGCCGCGTGCCCGACGTGGTGCTCGTCAGCTTTTTCAGCTCAAACTCCCGCGTAGCCGGGCCCACGATGGGCAGCGGCAGGCTTTCGGTGATGAGGATGCGGTTGGGCAGCACCGGCAGGGTGTTTTCCTCGCCGTCGGAAACAGTTTGTAGTTGCTTGTTTCCGATTGCGCGTTTCTGGTCTTTGACTTCTTTGCGGGACTTTTTATCCGCTCTTCCTTCTTCCTTCTTCCTACTCAGCTCTGCAGAGGCCACTACGCGGTAGGTAATGGCTTCGAGGGGCACCTGACCTTCGGCAGTTTCAGGGATACGCAGGCTCCAGCTCACGGCCGTGCTTTGGTTAGCCGCCAGCTTAAACTGCTGTTGCGCCGCGCCTTGCAGCACCTTGCTTTCGATGGGCTGCTGGGTGCGGGCGTCGAAGAGGAAGAGCTGGGTAGTACCGCTCAGGGGCTGGGCCGTGAGGTTGCTGAGCTTGGCCGAGAAGCGCAACTGGTCGCCTTCCCGGAAAAAGCGCGGGGCGTTAGCCGTTACTTGCAGGGACTTTTGCGTCACCAGGTCGCGGCGAAGCAGGCCGGTGTGCAGCTGCTGGTCGTGGGCCAGGGCTAGCAGCTGCCAGCGCGTTACGGCTTCGGGCATCTGGAATTCCAGCACCGTTTCGCCCTGGGCGTTGGTGCGCAGCGCGGGCAGCCAGAAAGCCGTTTCCCGGAAGTTCTTACGCGCCTGCACGCCGGAGAGGTCGGGCTGAGCGGGCTTGGGCGATTGGGCGCTGCCGGGAGCGGCTGTTTCAACGGCCTCACTCATAACTTTGTCGGCACCAGCCTGAGCATCCATAGCCACCATCGGGGCTGGAGCTGCCATTGCCGCTTCGCCTCGGGCCATCGATTTACGTTGTACCGCTACTCCGGCAAAACGCCTGTTGACTGCATATACGATGTCATTCTTACTTGAATATCCCCACAGATTTATTTCAGGATAAACCAATTCAACAATATCCACGCTGCCTTCCTGGTAGAAAAGCACATTAGATTCTTCCGTTCTAAATTGCCCGTTCCAGCCCAGTAAGGCCGGATGATATGGTTTCGGGAAATCCAGATCCGCAAAACCGTGCGGCCGGAAGGTATCCAGAGACTGGTCGTAGAGCGTGGCCAGCAGTTCGGCGTTGGCGGGCTTGCCGCCAGCGTTGTGGATGGTGACGCGCCAGGTTTCTTTCTGGCCGGGCTGGAGCTTGTCGCGGAAGGTGGCAATGCTCAGGCGCAGTGGCGCGGGCGGCGTGGCCACCTGCACCACGGCGTTGTGCAGGTACAGGCGGTTGTCGCGCACCTGGGTGGTATGGACGTAGAGTTGCGTTTCACCTAAGGTGGCGGGCACGGGTACGCTTACCAGGCGCTGCTCGTTGGCATTCAGCGTCAGCCACTCGCGGCGCAGGGGCTGGCCGGCGGCTTCCACTTCCACCAGCACCCGGGCGCCGGCTTCACTGCTGCCTACCAGGAACTGAGCCGTTTGGCCGGGGACCACGCTGTCCTGCAGGGCCACAAACCAATCGGGGGTGGGCACAGGCAGCTCGTTGGCCGAGGGAGTGTAGAGCGTGAAGCGCTGCTCGGTTTTAGTGGGTTGCTCGGCCGAGGTGGCGGTGGCTTCGAGCAGGTAGCGGCCAGTCTGCTGCTTGGCCAAGGCGGCGGCCAGCTCCGGCAGCAGGGGCGTGGTGTTGGTATCGAAATCCTGGGTAAAGACTTCCGTGCGGGCCCAGGTGCTGTCGTTGTCTTCGTGCCCATAGGCATCCAGCGGGAAGCGGCGCTTGAACTCCTCCCGGCTCAGAGCTTCGCGCTCGGGCCGCTCCCAGGCGCGGGGACGGAAGGCGCGGGCGGGCGGCGTGAGGCGGTAAAGGCGCAGCTGCCCCTTCGCAGGGCGGGCTTCACCGGTGGCGTTGGTGCTCAATAGCCGCAGGGCCGGCAACTTGTCACGGTTCAGGAGCTCGGGCACTTGCAACTGCAGCGTGAGGGCCGCGTTGCCTAGGCTGATGGTTTGCTGGCCAGTCCGGGTTTCGCCGGCAGCATCGGTTACGTCGGCCGACACTTCAAACACGTAGCCGGGGCCCCAGCCGCCGCGCTTGTTGGCACCTGCCTCGCTCTGCGCGGTAAAGTTGATGGTAAATCCGCCCGCCGAATCGGTTTGGGTAGTGCCATTGCTGATTTCCACTTCCGACCGGCCACCGGGGCCCGGGTAACCCATCCGGCCGCCATAGGGGCGGTACAAGGGCCACACGGTGCGGCGCACCACGCGGTAGCGCACGGTAGCGCCATCAACGGGCTGCCCGGCGTAGGCCGTAGCCTGGCCGCGTACCGCTACGGGCTGGCCCAGCACTGGCGTACCCTTCACCGGCTCAAACGTGACCTGGAAGGTGGGCCGCTTGTAGTCTTCCACCGCGAAGCCTATGCTGCCGTTATCGGTCTGCAAACTCATTTCCCCGTTCAGCAAGCCCGTAGGCAGTACCACGGAGCCGTGAAAGGAGCCAAAATCAGAAGAGGTGAACGGCAGCGTCTGCACGGTCTGACCATTTACGTCCACCAGCCGCACCGACACGGGCTGCCCGGTGAGCAGGCGGGATTTACCGGCTAGGGTTTCCGTCAGGATGCCTTTGAAATAGAGCGTCTGGCCGGGGCGGTAAATGGCGCGGTCAGTATACAGAAAGGTGCGGCGCTGGAGTTGCTCCTGGTCGGGAATATAACGCGGGCCGTAGTAACCGCCTTCCTCCATCAGCAGCGAGTCGACGCCTTTGGTCAGCAGCAGTGCCCGTAGCTGGGTATTCTCACCGGTAACCATTCCCATAGCTACCTGGGCCTGCCCCTCGGCATCAGTGGTGGTAATGTTACCCCGGCGCTGCTGGTAGTTGCGGCTGGGCTGGTCGTAATATTGAAAGAAGGGCAACACGCTGGCGCCGACCTGAGGCTGACCGCTCTGCCGGTGCAGCACCAGCACCTGCGGTCCAGGCTGCGTGGCGGAGTTGCGGCGCACCAAGCTCAGTTCACTTACGTGCAGCTCGCCATAGGCAGTGGTAACGTTGTCGCGGGTTTTAACCGGGTTATCGGCAGCTGTGCTAAGCACAAGCAGGTAATGCCCCAGCGGCAGCGCCGGACCGGCTTGCTGCACGCTATGCGAGGTATAATCGACGGGGCCAGCAACTGGCAGCGCCCAAGCGGCGGCGGGCTTGGCGGCCAGCACCCGGGCGTAGCGCTCCTCCCAGGTAAGCGGCTTGCGGTAAGCCTGCTCCAGCTGGCGCAGGGCCTGGGCGCTGCTGACGCGGTAAGCCTTGGCGTACAACTGCGTGGCATTGCGCACTTGCAGCTTCAGCAGCCAGGGTTGGTTGGGTAGCACCACATCTTCCGAAGTGAAGGCTATGGCTACGGCCTCAATGCGCTGACGCAAGGCCCGGGCCCGCTGCGCCCCGCGAGATTTGGGGAAGCGCTTTTCGGCTACCAGGGCTATTTCTCTGGCTTTGGCAGGGTGCCGGGCTTCCAGGTTTTCGGCCTGCTCGGCCAGAAATTCCGTGCTGATGGGCAGGGCCTGGTACGTGTCGGCGGCGCGGGCCAGGGCCCGTTGGTACACCGAGTCTTTGCTGGCCAGCACGGAATGCTGCTGCACGAAGCGCAGGCGTTTTAAATCTACATCGGCCAGGGCAGCTGGGTTCTGCGCGTCCTGCAGCCGGAAAGCGGTGAGCTGCTGCAGCACCTGCAGGGCGTGAAACTGGCCGTTGAGCGAATCGGCTGTGGGCGCGGTGAGCTTGAGCTGGGCAAACTCCCTGGCTGGCGCGTATAGATTCGTTGCTTTCAGCTCGAACTGTACCGCGGGGTGCGTCACGTAGAACTCGTCGTTTTGCAGGCCCTCTACGGCGCGGTGGGCCAGCAGGTCGTAGAGCGTGGGGCGCAGGCTGCGGCCTTCGGCACTGCCACCCTGCACAGCATAACCTAACCGGGCTAACGGCAACTGCTGCTGGCGGATGGGCTCCTCCTGCACCGAGGCACGGTAGTGGCGCACCACGGCACTGCCGAGGCGGGCGGCATCCCAGGTGCGGATGTCCTGGGCGCTGGTATCGGCTGGAGGGGCATCTTCAGTAGCGCCACTGGTGCGGTCGTAGAGCTGGTAGCGGTGCTCCTGGTAGTAGGTAGCGTAGAGCTGGCCCAAAAGGCTGTGCAAGATGGGCCGGGCGGGGAACTGGGCGGTTTTGAGGTCGGCTTCCAGCAAGGCAATGCCTTTTACATCAGACTCTTCCTCCTTAGCTTCCAGCAGGCGCAACTTGTAAAGCAGGGCACGCAGGTACTCGGGCGCGTCCTGACGCTGGCGGGCCGCGCGGTACAGCTCATCAACTATTTTGGCCGCCGACGCTGTCTGGTTTTTTTTCAGCAGGGCATCTACCTGCTGCCATTTTTTAGGGTCGGGGCCGGCAGGTGGCGTAGGGGCCGAGGAGCCAGTGGAGAACAGCATAAGCAAGACAAAGCAGGCAAGCAGAACAGGACGCATAAGCCAGTAACGCGGGACGCATATGGTTGAGTACTGGCATAGATGCACGGATCCGGCCAAAAGCACATGCACGAAGAAAAAAATGCACAAAAAAGTAATCTGACCGCTCCACGCCGAATAGCAAAACGCCCGCTCCCTGAAGTGAGGAAGTGGGCGTTTTGCTATTCAGTTTCGAAGCGCTACTCAGTTTCGAAGGTGGCGGGCTTAGTGGAACCAGCGGCGGGTTTGTTGTCCAGCACTTGCTCCGCCTGCAGTAGATGGCGCTCCAAGTGCAGCACCAAGGCCTCCAGCTGATCGGTGAGGCGCAGACGCAACAGGGGAATAACGGGGTTGGGAATACGCACCCGGTTGGCATTCACCTCTCGGGCTACGGCAATAATGCGCAGCAGCTCATCGAGCTGGCGACCAAAAACTTCTACGACCGTGCGTGGCAGACGGGACCCGCTCGGGGCGTACTGCTGAGGTGCTTTCAAGGGCTTCTCACTGGCTGGTGTGCGCATAGCGTCCACCAGCTTACGGCCGAAATAACCATGCTTCACTAGCTCGGCGGGGCGGCTACCCTGCTGCCGGGCCAGGCGCACGCGGCGCATCATATCCGGCAGGTAGTGCCCCCCCATAATATTGAGGTGTTCCAGGCACTGACCTACGCTCCACTTGCCGGGTCCGGGCCGGCGGTTTAGCTCCTGCACATCCAGCGGCCGAAAGCGCGCATTGGTTATTTCCTGCGCCTGGCGGACGCTTTGTTCCAGCTGGTCGAGGAATTCGGTGGTGCGGGTGGGCGAGGCAGACATAATAACAGACCAATAGCAGTGGCAGCGGGCCAAGGTACGCGAAGCGGCGCGTTTAGCCAACCTTTTCGGCCGCGTGGCTGTCAGTGGCCGCCTCTACCAGCGGCTTCGCCCCCCGCAATACGCATTCGATTTGCCGGTATATACGGCTACGGCATGGTAGCGGACCACTTTTATGCGTACTTGCCAGGCACCTAACCCCCACGTAGAGCTCAACGTTAAAATCAGATACCCTACGGCTGCTTACCACCGCTGCCAGGCCCCGATAACCAGCCTACTCTCCTTGCTTTATGCCTACCTCCCCCCCGCCCGATGCATTAATTCCCGACTGGAGCCTTCTGGAAGAACTGGCGGGCAGCAACACAGGATTCATCCGGCGGATACTCGAAACCTTCCTGCAACAGGCCCCTGCGCACTACCAGGCTTTCCGGGCCGCCGCCCGGGCCGCCGATTTTCCGCAGCTGGCCCGCGAAGCGCACAGACTGCGCGGACAGTTGGCTTATTTTGGCCTGGCAAACCTTGTCAGCCAACTGGAACAGCTGGAAGCCGCCGCCAAAACCGCAGACCCCGGGGCGTTGCCTGCAACCGAGCACATTGCCCACCAGCTGCTGCTGGTCTTGCCCCTGGTAGAGGCACGCTGCCAACGACTACCTTAAATCCGGAAGTCCCGCTCACCCCGTACCTTGCAGCCTCTCTTCAGTTCTGCCCCGTATGCCCTCTTCCCCCGCTCCCATGCGCTGCCTTATCGTCGACGACGACCCGTTAGCGGTACAGATTGTTGGCAACTGCATCACCAATACACCCTTCCTGACGGCCGTGGGCCATTACCATAGTGCTGTAGAGGCGGCCGAGCACCTGCGCACTTCCCCCGTCGATTTGCTTTTTCTGGACGTGGAGATGCCGCTGATGTCGGGCTTAGAGCTGCTGGGCACTTTTCCCAATCCTCCCCTGGTGGTACTCATCACCTCCAGTAAGGAGTATGCCGTGGCCGCCTTCGAGTTTTCAGTGGTCGATTACCTGGTGAAGCCCATCAGCTATGCCCGGTTTCTGAAGGCCGCGCAAAAAGCCCTCGACCAGTTTTCCAGCACTGGCACTGAGGCCGAACCAGCCCCCGACTCGGCGGATTTCACCTTTGTGAAGGTAGATAACAAGCTGGTGAAAGTGCTGTTTGATGAAGTCCGCTACGTGGAGGCCCTGGGCGACTACGTGCACATCGTCACGGGCCAGAGTAAGCTCATTGTGTACAGCACCATGCGGGCCGTGGAGGAGAAGTTTCCGCCGGCTTTGTTTGTGCGCGTGCACCGCTCGTTCATCGTGGGGCTGAAGTGGATTCAGGCCATTGAAGACAATGCCATTATCATCGACCAAAAGTCCATTCCCATTGGGCAGACATACCTGCGGGATGTAACGCAGCGCTTGAATAAGTTCTAGGCCAGGTTGTTTGGGGGCGGCTTTTAGCTCTGTTCTGGCTGCATCAGCTGCAGAGCCAGCTGCCACATGTTCTCGTAGGGAATGATTTCGGTACCGGCAAAGGCCTCACCAGGCATGGGCGTCTGCGCCAGCTTAGCGAGTAGCGGCTGCCCTTTACGCCGACACACCACCACATCGAAGTTTTCTGTGACCGTGAGCTGCAGCAACCGGAAAAACAGCCGGCTGCGCAGGGCCGCCGCCTCCCGCAGGTGGGTACCGGCATATTTGCGCAAGCCTTCGAGGCGGGAAAGCAGTTCCTCCAGGTTGCGCTGCTTGAGGTAGTACATGAACTGCAGAATGAGAATGGCCACGTTCAGGCCCTGCTTATCGCGGCTGTATTCGGGAAGCACGTGCATCAGCTGGGCAAAATGCAGGTTGCGCACCGGTAGGTTTTCCGGCGCCACAAAGTTCAGGTAAGCGCGGTATAGCTCCCACCGCTGCTGGGCAGCCGTGCGCAGCTTGCTAAAAAACGGATTGTCGAGGGCCATCTTTAGCAGCTCGGCGGCCTTGCGGTACTCGCCGGCATGCATAGCCAGCAGCAGGTAGTGCTCCATGAACACAAACCAGTTGCCCGACGACCGGTGGAAGGCACTGAGATACTGCGCCGCCAGGCGGAGCCCTTCCTGCAAGCGCCGCGCCTGCAAGTGAGCAAACACGCTGTAGAACATATTGTAGCGCCGGTCAAAGCGCTTGGCGTTCAGCTTACCCGCTTCCCAAAGCGTTTCCGATTCACTGGTCGTCCGGATGATGCCTTCGTAGTCCCCAATCAACTCCTGCTGCATCAGACGCAGCTTGTACAGATGGTCGTACACCCGAAAGGTGGCAGCTCGCTGGTACAAAGCCTCCGTTTGCTGCACAAACTCCGGCAGCTTGGTGAGCAGTTGCTGCCGGATACGTACCTGGTCGGAGAGCATCATCTTGGCTTCCCAGAAAATGCGGCTGGCTTCCTGCTCAATCTGCAGGAGGTTTTCAGCCTGCGCCAGCTGCTTTATAACCCGTCGGTAATGGCCTACCTGCCGCTGTTCAGCATATATCTGGCGCAAGCCCAGCAGGCTAGTTACCTCATGCTGGGTGAATTCGCCTTCGGAGGCCAGCCGCTGGCACCGGCGGTACAACTTCTCCGATACTACATACTCCCCTTCTCGCAGTAGCACCCCGGCCTGGTAAAGTAAATCCAGGCACTCCTGTTCATAGCGGCGGTATACCGGGTGGCGGGCATCGGTGTAATCCAGAAAAAATAAGTGACTAAATAGCTTGAGCTGCACCCGCGACTTGAGCTTGCGCAGCGCGGTCTGGCTAACAGCGCTGGTACTGCCGTAAAGCTCCCGGGCTGCCTGCAGCGTGGTTATATTGTCGCGGGTCTGCAACAACTGTAACAACTGCAGCTCTTTACTCTGACCTGGTTTCTGGGTAAAATCCAGTAACGGTGTTACTTTTAAGCGCCGATTGGTAACAATGCGGGCAATAGACGTCAATTCCTTCATCCAACTTCTCTGCCTAAGTACGTTTCCAGTTTCAGTGAGGCGTGCATGCCTGCCAGAATGGGCCGTTAATGTCTAAGAGAAACGCGCTACATGCTACCTAAACTCCCCGGTTTTTTGACCTCCGGATGTCACAAACCTAGCATGAATTTCACAAAGATTCACATTTTACATCGAGTATTATTAGGCTTAAATCAATTAAACCAGATTTGCCTAGCAAAAGAATGCAATTTCTATGAATCAAAGTTATAGTCCTCAATTATAGGTTTTCTTCCTTTACTGACGTATTTTTTTAGAGGAAATTCGGATCAAATCTTCAATCACTCTCAAAACTGCGTCCGACATGTTAGAACTTATTGCCCTCGCTCTGTTGCAGCTAGCTACCTTCTTCACGAATCCTAGTGCAACCACTACGGCGCCTAAGCCAACTAACACGCTCAATACCGGTGGAGGTAGCTGGGGCGAAGGTCAAGCAACTGAAACCGGTGGTGGCAGTTGGGGTGAAGGCCAGGTGAAAAAGCCATAATCCTGGCACTGCGCCTGCGCCATTCCAAATCTTGGGTATCTTGCCCGCAGCCGGCTAAATCCGGCCCCATCGGCATGTTCGGATTATGGTTTCGCACGGCGTTGCTTCTTGTGCTGTTGGCGTCCTGCCAGGCACCGTCCCCTCCTACGGCCCAGGTACGCATTCGTTGGGCGCGCGACCCGGAGTCGCTGCATCCGCACACGCTGGCGAATGCCATGGCCCTTCAGGCCGTTAACCTCACGTATCAAAGCCTGCTGGCAGTTGATGCTGTACACCAGCGGTTTGTTCCTTTATTAGCCGACTCATTGCCCGCTGTGCGGCGCAACGAGTCGGCTTCTTTTTTCACCTACCGGATTCGTTCGTCCGCTACCTGGGATGATGGGCAGCCCATTCTGGCCAGCGACGTAGCCTTTACGCTCCGAGCTATGCGCTGCCCCGGCCTGCCCAATGAGCGCATGCAGGCGCAGTACGGGTTTATCCAGGATATTTACATTTCCCCGAAGGATGCGCGCCGCTTCACCCTGGTATGTGCCCCCTACGCCCCGGACTACGTAACGCTGTCGGGCGACTTTGCTATTCTGCCGGAACACCTGCTCGACTCAGGCCGTATTCTGCGCCGCATTCCGCTGGCCCGCCTGGATTCGGCGGCGACCCGCCAGCCCGCAGTAGCGGCCGTAATTGGCCGCCTTGCCGCAGCAGGCCTCGAACGCTCCCCCGGCCGGTACGGTAGCGGCCCCTACCGACTGGTTGACTGGAAGCCAGGCCAGCAGCTGACACTGGAGCGCAAGCGCGCTTGGTGGGCCGATCCACTGCAGCGCACGGTTCCTCAACTGTTAGCCCGCCCGCAGCGCATCAGCTTTCAGATTATTCCGGACCAGACGACGGCGCTGCTCGCCCTCCGTCGTAATGAGGTAGATGTTTACGCAGGAATTCCACCAGCCGATTTTGCGCGGCTTCAGTACTCCGCCTCTGATACAGCCCGCCTGGGCCTCTACACCCCCGATTCTTACGAAATGATTGTGGCGGGCTACAACACCCGGAAGCCTACCTTCAGTAACGCCCTTGTTCGCCAGGCCATCAGCCATCTTATCAACGTGCCCGGCATCCTCAAGGGCGCCGTGCACAACCTGGGCTATGCCAGTGTAGGCATGATCAGCCCACATCAACTCCTTTTCTATAACGATAGTCTGCAGGCCGATACTTTTGACCCCGCCGCTGCAACAGCCCTGTTACGCCGAGCGGGCTGGCGCCAAACGGCCGACGGCAAGTGGCAGAACCCCGCGTACGCAGTATCCCCCCTGGCTTTCACCATCAGCTACCGGGCCGGAAACGCTGCGTATGAGTTCATTGCCCTGCAGCTTCGGACCGCGGCCGCCCGCATTGGTATTACAGTGCAGCTACAGCCTGTAGAAAGCTCCCTGCTTACGCAGCAACTGCAGACCGGAAACTTCGATTTGTACCTGCGCTCAATCGTTGGCAACCCGTTTGCCCACAACTTCATCCCTCTGCTGCACTCCCGTAGTACCGGCGAAGCGGGCGGCAATTACACTGGTTTTGGCTCTCCCGCTACTGATCGGCTACTGGAGCGACTGGCGGCGGCCGAGGATACGGCCACCAAGCGCACATTGCTCCGCCACTTTCAACGCATCATTCAACGGGAACGGCCTCTGCGGGTGTTGTACTTCACTCGCAACCCCATTGCCATAACCAAGCGCTTTACCAACCTGGGGCTATCGAGCCTGTCGCCGGGGTATGAGGTAACGGGGTTTGTGGAGCAACCAAGGCCCTAGCCCATGGCAAGGAGGATTTTGTATGGGGTGCTCAGGCCCTTGTTCTGGCTTTGGCTGCTGGTCTCGGTTATCTTCCTGCTAACTCGGCTGGCCGCGCCCACCCCAACAGAGCAACTGGGACACCCTACTACAGCTTCGGTAGCCTCCCCGGAAAAGCTCCGGGCGGCCCAATGGGCCCTGCGTCACCGGCTGGGGCTGGACCTGCCCTTGTTTTACTATTCTGTGCAGCCCCACCCGCGCTATGGCAGTTGGATTCCCTCGGCCCAGTGGCATGGTAGTGGTAACCAGTACCACCAGTGGCTACGACAGCTGGCAGCCGGCAGCTTGGGCAACTCCTACCGCGACGGCCGCCCGGTGACTACAGTGCTGCTGGATACAGTACCCAATACCTTATTGCTCACCTTGCCGGCTGCCATTGGCACGATTGGTTTTTCCTTATGGGCGGGGCTTTGCCTGACGGGCCGTCGCTGGTGGCAGCGCTGGGTGTTGGGTTTGTGCGTAGGCCTAGATGCAGTTCCGCTTTTTCTAGTGGCCACCACGCTGGTGCTGGTACTTGCCAATCCTGATGCGCTTAACCTCTTTCCTGCCTACGGAGCACCTGAGGCCTTATTTGAGACGCCCGGGCTCTGGACCAGAGCCACTCACTATATGTATTACTTCTTCCTTCCTATTAGTAGTCTGTTGGTGGTGACGGTGCCCGGATTTATCCTGCAGCTCACGGCGGCCCTGAATCGGGAGGTAACCATGCAGTACACTATCACCGCTCGTGCCAAAGGCCTAAGCAGTGAGCAGGTATTGCGGCAACATCTGCTCCGTAACGCCCTGCTGCCGTTTATCACTTTGCTTACCGACCTGCTTCCGGCCCTGCTGGCCGGGGCCGTAGTAGTAGAGGTCATTTTTGCGCTACCAGGCATGGGACGGTTGTTGGCAGAGGCCGCTGCCACCCGCGACCATCCCATACTGTTGGGTGGTGTGCTGCTCATAGCCATGGCCCGGCTGCTCTCTTATTGGTTGGCCGATGGACTCTATGGTTGGGCCGACCCCCGATTACGCAGCACCAGCACGCCCGCTCATGCCTAAACAACCTTGGTATTGGTGGGTAGCCCTGGGTTGGTTGGGAATACTTCTCCTACTCTCACTGAGCGCCCCATTCTTTCCACTCCCCTATCAACCGGGGCAAACGGATGTTTACGCTATTATCAGTCCACCCGGGGCATCACCCGGGCACGAGTTGGGTACCGATGCTCTCGGCCGTGACGTACTGACCGAGCTGCTCTTTGGCGCCCGCACCCTCCTGCAAGTGAGCCTGCCCGCTACCTTGTTGCTCACGGTAGTGGCAACGCTACTTGGAACGAGTGCGGGCTATTGGGGCAACAACCGGTGGTACTTGCCGCGGGCTACGGGCGTAGCAGCCCTGTACGGGCTTGTCATTTGCCTACTATATCTGCCCTTGACCGGCCAAGAGGAAAAAGTTGTGCTGCCGTGGGGGCTCTGGCTGCTGCTGATGCCGTTACTGAAGCTTCTGGTGGGAAAAACGCGTTGGGGGCAAGTCAGGAAGCCGGCCCCACTCGACACTTGGATACTTACCTTGGCGGCTTTGCTCAGCTCGGTTCCCAGGCTTATTCTGCTGGTGGGCCTAGCGGCGGTGCTGCCTTTGTCCCCGGTTTCGGCAGTGCTGGTGCTGGGCCTTCTGTTCTGGCCCGGCATGATGCGGCTGATACGGGCCGAAATGCGCCGCATACGCGCCTTGCCCTATATTGAGGCCGCGCAGGCTCTGGGGCTTACAGAGCCGCAAATCCTGGTTCGGCACGCAGCTCCAGCCCTGAAAGGCCTAGTCCTCTCTTCTTTTCTGCTTTATCTGGCCCTGGTTATTGCGCTGGAAACTACGCTGTCGTTTTTGGGTATTGGCCTACCAGCTGAGCACGCCAGCTGGGGCCACTTGCTGGCCGCTGCCCGCCTGGCGCCGGAAGCATGGTGGGTAGTGCTTTTCCCAGGCGGGTGCCTGCTGCTCACACTTCTCAGCATCCGCGTGTTGGCTGGCAGTCAAAAAAATAAGGCCGGTAGCCACTTAAAATAATTGACCGAACGTCACAAAACGGCTGATTTGATCCAACAAAACACGCAGCAAACCTCTTATTGGCAGCACTTAAAGCATAGTCCAAAGCCGTTTTCACGGTATAATCTTATGCTTATCTATGTCACAAATACAGCCAATACTTCCTTTCCAACTCTTTAACGCACCCCTATACTTGCATAGTAATTCGGCAGTAACCAATTGCTACCCACACATTCTTCTTGGCTTTTGCGGCCTTGCTCTTTCAGCTGCTGAAGCAGTAGGCCTCAAAAAAGAAGAATAACCCCGGCGGTAGCAAAGCCCCCTCGAAACGCGAGGCGGCCGGTTTCCAGCCGATATCCGCTGCCCCCTCCTGGCAGTGGATGAAAGATGAAGTTTAACGGGTGGGTTTTTATAAACTACCCGATTATTGTTGCAATAGGTGTGTAGAAAAACCGTTGGCTATGCCTGCGGTTTTTTTGCGTTTAGCCCAACCGCAAAACGCTAACGCCGCTCCTCACTTTATAGTGAACGAGCGGCGTTGACGCTTGGCAGGCCGGAAAGAAGGGATTATTTTTCCAACACCTTAAATTCGGTGCGGCGGTTTTGCTGCCGTCCTTCTTTGGTGGTGTTGGAAGCCACTGGCTGGGTAAGCCCGTAGCCCGCGAAGGTGAGGCGACCTTTGTCGATGCCCTTGGTGATAAGGTAATCGACCACCACCCGGGCGCGGTTTTCGGAGAGCTTCTGGTTGTAGGCTGGGTTGCCCACATTGTCGGTGTGGCCGGAAATTTCGATGCGCAGCTTGGGCGTTTCGTTGAGCAGGGCAACCAGGCGCTCCAGCTCGGCGGTGCTCTCCTTACGCAGCGTCGATTTGTCGGTGTCGAAGAAGATGTTGTTCAGCACCACCTTCACGCCCACGTTCAGCTTCTTGAGGGCTACATCCTTCACCACTTCCGAATAAGCAGCGCCGGCCGGCAAATCAAAGTTTTCGGAGTGAAACAGGTAGCCTTCCTGCCGCACCACAATCCCGTAGTTGATGCCTGACGGCAAGGATACCAGGTAGCGGCCCGACTGTGAGTTGGAGCGGAACGAGGCAATGGTCTGACTTTTCTGGTTGTCTACCACGTCGATGGTGGCTTCCAGCGGCTGCTTGCTTTCGGCGTCGGTAACTACCCCTTTTAGGATAGTTACCTGAGTGGTTGCTACAGGTACGGCGGCGGCCAGCACGGTTTCTTTTACGGGAGCTACGCGCGAGGCCAGCAGCTGGTCTTCGTTGCTGAGTACGGGCGGCTTTTCGGGCCCCAGGAAGGTAATCTGGTAAATATCCTTGCTACCCTGTCCATCGTCGCGGTAGGAAGAGTAGTAGCCGTGGCGGCCCGAGGCGGAAATCACGAAGAAAACGTCATCGTCGGGTGTGTTGATGGGCCAGCCCAGGTTTTCGGGCTTGCTCCACTTGCCATTTTCGTATACCGATTTAAAGATGTCGTAGCCGCCCATGGAGTTGTGACCCTCCGAGGAGAAGTACATGGTTTTACCATCGGGGTGCATGAACACGCCTTCCTCTCCGTAGGGCGTATTGATGACCGGACCCAGGTTTACGGCCTTGCCTTTACCTTCCAGCTCTATCTTATAAATGTCGCGGCTGCCAAGGCCGCCCTCGGGCTGGTCGCTCACGTAGTACAGCATGCGCCCGTCGGGCGAGTAGGAAGCCGACGATTCGTGGGCGTTGGTGTTCACGCGCTTGCCCAGCGTCTGGGGCTTGCTCCACTTGTTGCCGCGCAGGTCGCACTCGTTCAGGTCGCCGCCGTTGTTTTCTACGTAGATCAACATGCGCTGCCCATCCGGGGCCAAGCCTACGGTGGCATCGTGGCCTTCCGTATTTACCGGATCGGCCAATGCCTTGGCCGGCCCCCATTCTTTACCGTTCCGCGTAGCCTGGTAGATATCCTCGAAAAACCCACCCGACTCTGGGTCGGTTTGCCCACCCGTGGAGTTGTCGCGCCTGGAGGTGAAGAGAATAACCGACTCGTCGGCGGAAATAACCGGTCCGTAATCCGGAAATGGGGAGTTCACGCCGGGCCCGACGTTATCAATGAATACGCGGGTTGGCTTTTTCATCAGGGCTAAGCCCGACTCGCACTCGGTGATATGCTTGCGAATTTCCTGTTGCTGGGCCAGGGCATTTTTAGCGCCGGCAGGCGGGGTAGCCTTCTTATACTCGGCAATGGCTTCCTGCCAGCGGGCATTCAGGTGCAGCCCGCGGCCGAGCAGGTAATGCATCCGCGGATCTACCTGCTCATCCAGCTCGAAGGCTTTCTGCAGATACGTCAGGCTACGCGGCCGAAACCCGGAGTTCAGGTAGCAGTCCCCGATTTTAAGGTTGAGTTGGGCATTATTGGGGTTGAACTTCTGGGCTTCGAGGTAGTAAGGCAGCGCCCGTTCGTACTTGGGCGGATCGGCGAAATACCACTCGTCCCCGGTCTTAATAGCCTTCTGAGCCGCTTTCAGGCCCTCCTTATCGTTGCCGAATCGGTCTTTGCTAAACTCCACGCTTTGGGCCGAAGCCGAAACCGCCAGCAGCAGCGTCAGGGCCAGCGCGGCCAGTCGAGTAAACTTCATTGCGTTTTTCACCTTAGTCGCAGGCAGCATTAGCGTAGGCAGATCCATTTTCCAGTCCCAGCTCGGCGGCTTTGCGCCAGTCCTGGCACGCACCATCGGCGTCGCGGAGCATTTCGCGGGCGTGGCCGCGGTTGAGGTAAGCCTCGGCATACTGGGCATTCAGGCGAATGGCCTGGCTAGCATCGTCGGCGGCTTTTTTGTACTCCTCCAGTTTTAGGTGGGCGGCCGCGCGGTTGTTGTAGGCAAAGGCGTAGCCGGCGTTCAGGGTAATAGCCTGCGAGAAATCAGCCACTGCTCCTTTGTAATCCCCGGCATCAAACCGGGCGCTGCCGCGGTTGTTGAACGCTACGGGGTTGTCCGTCACCTTATTCAGATAGGCCGAGAAGTCGGCTAGGGCGCCTTTCAGGTCGCCGGCCCGGCGCTTGGCACTGGCCCGGTTCAGCAGGGCCGGCAGTAGTTCCGGCTGCAGCTTCAGGGCCTGGTCGTAGTCCTGCACGGCGGCGGCGTAGTTGCCCAACTGACGCTGAGCACTGCCCCGGTCGTGGTAGGCATAGGCGTAGGCAGGGTCGGCTTTCACGGCGGCGGAGAAATCGGCTAAGGCCTCTTTGAAGTTGCCTTTCTCGAACCGCAGGTCGCCGCGGTAGTACCAGGCAGGGGCATAGTCGGCTTTCAGCTCCGTAGCTTTGGTATAGTCCTGCTCAGCGGCATCGGCCTGGCTCAGGGCCTGCCGGGCCTGGCCCCGGCCAAAGTACGCCGTAAAGCTTTCGGGCTCCAGCTTAATGGCCTGATCGTAGTCCTGCACGGCCTGGTCGTACTCCTTCAGCTCGTAGCGGGTAGCGGCCCGGTTGTAGAAGGCCTTGGAAAAGTCGGGACGGGTAGCCAGGGCCCGGTCAAAGTCCTGGATAGCGGCCCGGTAGCTTTTCTGGTTGAACTTGGCAATGCCGCTGTTGTAGAGCTTTTCGGCCAACTGCGCCGGGGGCAGCGTAGTGGCCCGCACGGTATCTACCTGCGCCTGCACGGGCCGTGCCAGCACACCCGCCAGCATTAGGGCCGCCGTAACGGTAAACGTTGTTTTCATACTTCGGTGGAGGAATGGCCCAGGTGGTGCCACCCGGTATAAATGTACTTTGCTTTCCGAATACTCCCAACCCAATCAGGATTCTTTCCCAACAATTGAAATTTAGCAAGCCAAGCGGCCACCACATGGGCGGGCGTGGCCTTTTAGCTGGTTTCAGCCATCCGCTGAAACCTTTCGAGTGGGCTGGCACTTATTGTTTGCGTAATTTTACTGGCCGATCTTTTCAGCTTCTGCTTTTCTTCTTTTTTGCATTTCCCTACAAGTATGGCAACGTACCCCGAATACATGGTGGCTCCCATCCGGCAAGACCTGGTGGAAGCCGGTTTTGAACAATTGATGACGCCCGAGGAAGTGGACGAAGCCTTGCTGCCCACTACCGGCACGGTACTGGTTGCCGTGAACTCGGTTTGCGGCTGCGCGGCGGCCAAAGCCCGCCCCGCCCTCAAGCTGGCCCTGGCCAGCACCGACAAAAAGCCCGCAAAGCTGGTAACCGTGTTTGCCGGAATGGAAACCGAGGCCGTGGCCAAGGCACGTGAGCACATGCTCCCCTACCCTCCTTCCTCGCCCAGCATTGCGCTGTTCAAAGACGGCGAGCTGGTGCACATGATTGAGCGTTACCACATCGAAGGCAACGACATGATGCGCATCGTGGACAACCTGCAGGGCGCCTTCGCGGAGTACTGCTAAGCAAGCCCAGGCTTCCCAAAGAGCCGAAAACGCCGCTGGCTATTTGCCGGCGGCGTTTTTATGTTTACTGCCCTCACGCTGCCTTCTTGCTATGCACCCTCACATCGAACCCCTGGCCTGGGACACGAAATTCCTCGGCATGGCCGTTGGCCGCCTGCACGGCAGCGCCATCGGCGCAGCAACGTTGCGTGCAGCAATCCACGAAGCCCGAGGTGCAGGATGGGCGCTACTCTACTGGTCTGTAGCCGCCACCGATGCCGTTTCCCAGGCCGCAGCCCAGGACAGCCAGCTACCTATTGCCGACCACCGGGTAACATATACCTTGGCAGTGCCCCCAGCCGGAGCCGACAGCTTACCCGCGCAGGTTGCCCCTACCACTGTTCTATCCGCACCGCTGCTGGCTCTGGCCTTCCAGAGCGGCCATTTTTCCCGCTTTCGTACTGACCACCGCTTTGCCCCAGAGGTTTTTGAGCGGCTTTATACCCACTGGATCCGCCAATCGGTGCGCGGGGAGCTGGCCCGGGAAGTGCTGGTTTTCCGTGCGTCGCCCACGGCACCCGAGGTGGGCCTGCTTACGCTGCGCCCCGAGGCCGATGCGGTAACCATTGGCTTACTGGCGGTGGATGAGCGGGCCCGCAAACAGGGAATTGGGGGGGCGCTGCTCCAGGTAGCCCAACAGCGGGTACGGGCCTGGGGCTTCCAGCGCCTGACGGCCGTTACCCAGCGCAACAACCTGGCTGCATGTCAGTTCTACGAAAACGCCGGATTCCAGCCTAGCCAGGAAGAGTACCTGTACCATCTTTGGCTCTAAGCCAAAAGCCTTATCGTGTTTCGCTCAAAAGACAAACAGCCCGGATACCAGGTGGTATTCGGGCCGCTTGCGGTAAAACAGGGAGGCTAGTTGGCTACCTCGCTCAGGAACTTGATGCGCATCAGGCGCAGGTCTTCTTCCGTGTATTCATCATCACCGAGCTCCTTCAGAGCCACGGCAATGTTATCGGTGCTGGCCGACATGAAGTAATCGTAGATTTCTCCCTGCCGCTCCTCATCCAGTACGGAGTCGATATAATAGTCGAGGTTGAGCTTGGTGCCGGCGTAGCAGATATGCTCAATTTCCTCCATCAGCTCCCGCATGTCGATGCCCTTGGAGGAAGCAATTTCCTCCAGGTCCATCTTCTTGTCGATCTGCTGGATGATGTAAATCTTGATTTTCGACTTGTTGACAGCTGATTTTACCACCACGTCGGCGGCCGTCATAATGTCGTTTTCTTCGACGTACTTTTTGATCAGGTCCAGGAACGGGCCACCGAATTTCTGGGCCTTGCCCTGTCCTACACCCGATACGTGGGCTAGGTCTTCCATCTTCACGGGGAAGGTGGTAGCCATTTCCTTGAGTGAAGGGTCCTGGAACAGCACATAGGGCGGCAGGCCTTTCTGATGTGCTAGCTTTTTGCGCAAAGCCTTCAGCATGTCGAAGAGGGCGGCATCATGGCCGGCGGCCTGCTGAACTTCTTCCTGCTCGGCCTGCTCCTGCATTTCCTCCTCGTAGTTATGATCCTTCGAGAGCTTGAAGCTGTAAGGAGCCACCAGAAATTCTTCGCCTTTGGGGCAGATGCGCACCACACCGAAGTTCTCAATGTCCTTGCCGAGCAAGCCCGCAATCATGCACTGGCGCAGCACCGAGTGCCAAAAGGCCACATCGTGGTCGTTTCCGGCCCCGTAAATCGGTAGCTTGTTGTGGCCGTAGCTTTCGATGTGGGGGTTGGTCAGGCCCGTGAGTACGCTGGTCAGGTGCTCGATGCCAAAGCGCTGCTCGGTTTGCACCACGGCCTGCAGGGCCAGCTTCACAAATTCCTTGCCCTCGAACTTCTCGCGTGGGTGCCGGCAGTTGTCGCAAAAGCCGCAGTCCTTCTCAAACGTTTCGCCGAAGTAGTGCAGCAGCTGCTTGCGGCGGCAAACCGCGGAATCGGCATAGTTAGCCATTTCCTGCAGCAGCAGCTTGCTGTTGTCGCGCTCCGTCACGGGCTTGTCCTTGTTGAACTTCTCCAGCTTCACGATGTCGTCGTAGCTGTAGAACATCAGGCAGTCCCCTTCCAGACCGTCGCGGCCGCCACGACCGGTTTCCTGGTAGTAGCCCTCAATGCTTTTGGGCGTGTCGTAGTGAATCACGAAGCGCACGTCAGGCTTATCGATGCCCATGCCAAAGGCGATAGTAGCCACCACTACATCGCAGTCCTCATTCAGGAAAGCATCCTGGTTAGCCATGCGCACCTGCGGGTCGAGGCCGGCGTGGTAGGGCAGAGCGCGCACGTCGTTCACGCGCAGCAGCTCGGCTATTTCCTCTACTTTCTTGCGGGAAAGACAGTATACAATGCCGGCCTGCCCTTTGCGCTGCTTCACGTACTGAATCAGCTGCTTTTTGGTCTGGTGCTTAGGCCGTACTTCGTAGTAGAGGTTGGTTCGGTTGAAGGAGGTCTTAAACACGGAGGCCTCGTCCATCTGCAGGTTTTTCTGGATGTCCAGCTGCACTTTAGGCGTGGCCGTGGCCGTAAGGGCTATGATAGGCACATCTACGCCGAGCCCGTCGATGATGCTGCGGATTTTGCGGTACTCAGGCCGGAAGTCGTGCCCCCACTCCGAGATGCAGTGCGCCTCATCGATGGCGACAAAAGAGATAGTAGCCTTCTGTAGAAACTCAATGGTTTCGTCTTTGGTCAGACTCTCGGGCGCTACGTACAGCAGCCGCACATCTCCGCTGATAACGTCCCGCTTCACCTTGTTCATCTCCGTCTTCGACAAGGTCGAGTTCAGGAACGCCGCGTTCACGCCAAAGGCGTTGAGCTGGTCTACCTGGTTTTTCATCAGGGCAATCAGCGGCGAAATCACAATGGCCGTGCCAGGCAGCACCAGCGCAGGCAGCTGATAGCAAAGGCTCTTGCCGGCACCGGTAGGCATAATCACGAAGGTGTTGTGGCCCTCAATGACGTTCTGGATAATGGCTTCCTGGGTACCGCGAAACTGGCCGTACCCGAAAACTTCCTTTAACTTGCCCTTCAGATCAGCAGCCGGCTGAGCGGCGGCTTGTTTAACGGCTGGCATGGACTTCCTCACTTCTCGGTTGGGGGATGCAGATGAGACTAACAACGAGGTTGTTTTCTCAATCTAGACAATTTTACGGTAGGGAGAAAGAGGATGAAGAATTAAGACAAACGCCGCTGTTTTCTGGCCCCTTCCCTCGCTACTTGATATCAAATTTAGATTGAAACCGCACAACGATACCAACTCCCTGGCAAAAAAAGTGCTTCTCGAAGAAGCCGATGCCATCCGTGGTGTAGCCGCTGCCCTCGACCAGCGCCCCGATTTCGCCAACTGCGTAGCCGCCATCCTCGCCCTGCAGGGACGCGTGGTGGTGACGGGCATTGGCAAAAGCGCCCACATTGCCAGCAAAATAGTGGCTACGCTGAACTCTACGGGCACTCCGGCCCTGTTTATGCACGCCGCCGACGCTATTCACGGCGACCTGGGCATGATCCTGCCCGAGGACTTTGTGATCTGCATCAGCAAGAGCGGCGACACGCCCGAAATAAAAGTGTTGGTGCCTCTGCTCAAGCGCAAAGGCACTGCCCTGGCCGCCTTGGTCAGCAATGCCGACTCCTACCTGGGCAAGCAGGCCGACTACGTGCTGCACGCCCCGGTAGAGCGCGAGGCCTGCCCGCACAACCTGGCCCCAACCACGTCTACCACCGCTGCGCTGGCCCTAGGCGACGCGCTGGCCGTGTGTTTGCTCGAAAGCCGCGACTTTACTTCCCAGGACTTTGCCCGCTTGCACCCGGGCGGTACGCTGGGCAAAAAGCTTTACCTGAAAGTGGGCGACCTGAGCCGCAACAACGAAAAGCCCCGTGTGAGCCTCGACGCGCCCCTCAAGGAAATCATCCTCGAAATATCGGGTAAGCGACTGGGGGCCACCGCTGTGCTCGACCCCGGAACCGACGCGTTGTGCGGCATCATCACCGACGGCGACCTGCGCCGCATGCTCACCAACTTCGCGCACCTCGACGACGTGCGGGCTCAGGATATTATGACCCAAGCGCCCGTAACGGTGGAAACCGACGATTTTGCAGCTGAGGCGCTTACGCGGATGCAGTTGCGCAATATTACCCAGCTGGTAGTGCTGGAGCATGGTCGGTTCAGCGGCTTTATTCACCTGCACGATTTGCTGCGCGAGGGATTGGTATAAGCTGCTATCCGGCCTCAGCGGACGCCGGAAAACCGTACCTTTCCCGGCACTTCGTTTTCCCACCCGGCGCGGGTTCCTGCGTCGTCAGCTTCTATGAACCCACACACCTACCTCGTCGTTATGGCGGGCGGCATTGGCAGCCGCTTCTGGCCGTTCAGCCGCACCCAGCATCCCAAGCAGTTTCACGATGTGCTGGGCGTAGGCCGCTCCATGCTCCAACTCACTATCGACCGTTTTCGGGGCATTTGCCCCGTGGAGAACATTCTGGTAGTCACCAACCGCGACTATACTTCCCTGGTGCAGCAGCACCTGCCGGAGTTGGCCGCCGACCAGATTCTGGGCGAGCCTATCGGCCGCAATACGGCGCCTTGCATTGCCTACGCCAGCTACCGCATTGCCCAGCGCGACCCGAACGCCGTCATCATCGTAACCCCGGCCGACCATGCGGTCTTCCACGAAGACGTGTTTCAGCGGGTTATCCGCCAAGCGGCTGAAGCAGCGCGGGAGCATAACATTCTTATTACGCTTGGAATTCAGCCCTCCCGCGCCGACACGGGCTACGGGTATATTCAGTTCCTGGACGAAGATGCTTCGTCGCTTGGTCCGCTGAAGAAGGTGAAAACCTTCACGGAAAAGCCCAATCCGGAGCTGGCGCAGATGTTTCTCGACAGCGGGGACTTTCTCTGGAACTCGGGTCTTTTTGTGTGGCGGGCCGAGGTGATTCTGCACGCGTTCCATCAGTACCTCAGCGACATTGCCGAAGTATTTGATGAAGGCCAAGACGTGCTGGGCACCCCGCAGGAGGAGGAGTTCATTGCTCAGGCTTATACCCGCTGCCGCAACATCAGCATCGACTACGGGGTGATGGAGAAGGCCGATAACGTGTACGTGCTGCCCGCCGACTTTGGCTGGAGCGACCTGGGCACCTGGGACTCCCTGCACCGCATGGGCCACCACGACGCGGAAAACAACGTGGTGGACGGCAACGCCCTCCTCTACGATACCAAGGAGTGCGTTATCAAAACGCCCTCCGAACGGCTGGTGGTGGTGCAGGGTCTCGAAGGCTACATCGTGGCCGAGTACGACAATGTGCTGCTCATCTGCAAGCGCACGGAAGAGCAGCGCGTAAAAGACTTTGTGGCCGATGTAAAATCGAAAAAGGGAACGGGGTATAACTAGCCATTTCCCTGCCGGCAACAAAGAAAAAAGAAGCCCGCTACACCAGGTAGCGGGCTTCTTTTTTACGAGCTATTCAGCACTGAAGGACGTCAGAAGGAAATAATAGCATTTACACGCACAGCCGGGGCTTGCTGAGTAGTGCGCGTAGTGTATTGCTGCGACGTGCCCAGGTTGCGGTCCGAGTTGTTGACGGTGTTGGGCGCCCGCAATACATCGTAGTACACTTCCGGATTAAGAGAAAACTGCTTCCACGTGCGCACCTTAAAGCCAATGCCAGTGCTGTTGCCGAATCCGTTGGATTTCACCGTCACGTCCGTGTCTTGGCAGCCGCAAAGGCCGCCGGTGTAGTTGCCTTCAGAAACAAATCTGCGGTAGTAAAAGTCGCTGAATACGTACAGCCACGGGGCCTTGGCAATGGGAGCATACTGCACGCCAAGGCGCAGGCGCAGGTCACGGGCAGTAGAGCTACCTACGGGGCAGTCGTTGCAGTTATTTACTTCCTGGGTTTTGTCCGAGCCAGTGGTGTAGCTAATGCCCGAACGCAATCCGAGACGCCCCAGGTTATAACGAAAAACGGCTCCGGAGGCCCACTGCGCCTTATTGTTGAGTTGGCTGCTCGCGTAGTTGTACGTCTGCTTGGCGAAAGGTGAATAATTCAGCAGTTCGACCCCGGCTTCGAAGCGCCGTGGCTGGTCCTGGGCACTGGCCGCGAAGCTTAGGGCAGTAAGCAACGCGAAGGGCAACGTAAATTTTAGCATAGATACATAAGCCTACAGGGTAGTTTACTGTAAACTATGCAGAGGAGCCGGACTTGCGGCCGCAAGTTGCAGTCCGCTTAAAAAACAACAGCCATGTCCGGCATTTCCTCAACCAGCCCGCTAAAAAGCAGCAAGCCCGCGGAAAGCGTTTTCCGCGGGCTTGTTAAAACATATTGGCCGAACTATTGGCCACTTTTCAAACGCTGACGGAGCACTTCGTAGAGCATAATGCCGCTGGCTACCGACACGTTGAGGGAGCTGATTTGGCCCGCCATGGGAATGCGCAGCTTGTGGTCGGCCAGCTTGAGGTACTCGGGGCTGATGCCGTCTTCCTCACTGCCCATAAGCACGGCCAGCGGCCCGCTCATATCCACCGTTTGCGCTTCGAGGCTGGCATCGGCCTTTTCGGTGCAGGCCACCACCTGCACACCCGATTCGCGCAGGAAGGTGAGCGTTTCCTTCAGGTTGGGCTCCCGGCACACCGGAATCAGGTTGAGGGCGCCGGCGGAGGTTTTCAGTGCGTCGCCGTTGATTTGGGCGGCTCCGCGGCTGGGCACCACAATGGCGTGTACGCCCATACACTCGGCATTGCGGGCAATAGAGCCGAAGTTGCGCACATCGGTGATGCGGTCCAGCACGAGCAGCAGCGGTGTTTTGCCCTCCTCATACAAGCCCGCCAGGATGCTATCCAGCGGCTGGTACTCAATGGGCGACACGAAGGCTACGGCGCCCTGGTGGTTTTTGCGCGTCAGGTCGTTGAGCTTCTCCAGCGGCACCAGGGACACGGGCACGTTGGCCTCCTTGGCTAGCTCCGTAATTTCCTGGGTGATACTGTTTTTGGTACCGCGCAGCAGATAGATTTTCTCCAGCGTGCGGTGAGCGTGCAAGGCCTCCAGAATAGGCCGCAGCCCAAATAGCATATCGATGCCGCGGTCGGCGGCCGGGCGGTGCGGGTAGCGGGGCTTATACTCTCCCCGGCCTTCCCCTCTATTGTCGCTGCGGCTATTGTCCCGGCTTTCACCCCGGTTATCATTCCGGTCATCGAAACGACCTTCGGCACGGCGGTTGTCGGGGCGGGGCACCGGGCGGTTATCGGCGTCGTAAAAAGGGCGGCTCTTCGGCTGGCGAGGACGGTCGTTGCGGTTTTCCATAGCTCCACGGCGGCGGTTCTGCGGCAAAGGCCGGGCGCCCCGATTCATGTTAAAGTAGAAGGCAAAGGTACGGCGTTTACCCGGTAACCTTTTGCAGGCTGGGTCCACTGGCCCCAGAAAGCTGGTCAGCCAGTAAAACTGGATGTTGCCCAAACGCCACCGGCCCCGCTTTGCAAGGCAAAACGGGGCCGGTGAGAAACAAGGGTTTTAAAATTTACTGCTGGGCTGGCATGTACTGCTGCATGAGGCCAAATGCCTTGGCTGCCCGCGTCTGGTCACCCACCCCATCGGCAGCCCGCGCCACACTCTGCAGGGTAATCAGGTTCTGCTGAATATCCTGGTCGTGCAGAGCCGGGTTGTGGGCCGTGTAATACGCCAACGCCAGCTGGGCGCGGTTCGTGAGCAAGTCCATAATCTGGTTGGCCCGCACCGTTTCGCCACCTTTTACCAGAGCAGGCACCAGTTGGGGCGTGTAAAAGTCGTAGGGAATGGCTGCATCAGGTATTCGGGTGAGGCACTGCACGGCTACCTCCTTGGCTTTAGCTACGTTGCCGGCCGCCAGGTAGCTATTGGCTAGGCGCGCAAACTTATCGTGGTAGTTCGCCGGGAAGCGCTGGCTGTTTTCATCGTAGTATACCGCTGGGTTATCCAGGTTGCGGTACGCAAACTTTTTCAGCAGGATGTTCTCCATCTGCTCCTTCACGATGTAGCCGTCGTCGCCGCTGCGGGGGTTGTAGTTCGGGTCGCGGGCGGGCAGAATACGGTAGGCCATGCCCTCCAGCTGGAAGTACGGCTCCAGGCCCATGTAGTCCTGGGAGTTGACAGTAGTACCAAAGTATACCGGGCGCTGCCAGTTGTTGGAAGCCAGAATATCCAGGATAGCCAGGTTTTTCTTTTCAATGGCGCCCTTGCCCATATTCCACTCCATGCGGTCCACAAGTTGACTGCGCCGCTCCGGAGCAATGATGCCCATTTTCTGCACCGCGGCCGTATCGATGGGCAGGAAGAATTTGCTGGTGGGGAACGAAAGCAGCATGGGGCCGCCTTCGCCGTAGCTAACCTGCAGCAAGGGGCTGTTTTGCTTTACCAGCGAAATAAACTCCCGCAGGTTTACTTCCTTCACCGCCGGATTTTCCACGTACGGCAGGTAGTCGTTGGTACCTTCTACGTACTGGGAGTGCTCCAAGGAAATCGGCAGCGGGGCCGACTTATACGACTGCCGCTTCATCTGGTCGATGTACCAGTCGGTGTTCATGTAGCTGAGCACGGCCACACGTACGTCGGTGCGGTAGCCTTCCACTTCCTGGGCATACCAGAGCGGGAAGGTGTCATTGTCGCCGTTGGTAAACAGAATGGCGTTCGGCGCGCAGCTGTCGAGCATGTTCTTGGCCGAATCGACGGAGATGTAGCGGTTGGACCGGTTATGGTCGTCCCAGCCCTGCGCCACCATGATGCCGGGAATCAGCAAGCCTACCAGCGTAGCTACGCCAGCCCGCAGCCCATCGGCCTTGAGGATGGTGCGCAGACCCTCGGCCAGGGCCATTACGCCCAGCCCAATCCAGATAGAGAAAGCAAAGAAGGCGCCCGTGAAGGTGTAATCCCGCTCGCGGGGCTCGATGGGTGGCTGGTTGAGATAAAACACAATGGCCAGGCCCGTGAACACAAACAGCAGGCCCACGATAAAGGCATTTTTGCCGTCGCGCCGGGTGTGGAAGAACAAGCCAACTAGGCCCAGGATGAGCGGCAGCGCAAGGAAGTTGTTGTAGGCGTTGCTCTCGGCCACGCGTTCGGGCAGGCCATTCTTGCTGCTGAACGGCGTGACTACGCCGGCCTGCTGCATGTCGCCCTTGCGGCCGACAAAGTTCCACAGGAAATAACGCCAGAACATGTGCCCAAACTGGTAGCGCACCATAAACGACAGGTTCTGGCCCATCGTCGGCTTCACATCCTCGCGGATATCTACCCACTTTTTGTACTGGTACAGGTGCTCGGGCGAGGCGCTGTAGAGGCGCGGCAGCAGCATCTTGTCCTCGGGCGCATACTCGTACTCCGTGCGCGGAGCGGCCTCGGCATACTGGTCGCCCTTGCGCACGTAGCGCTTAGCTCCTTCCTTCGACGCTATGGGCCGGGCATTAAATTGGGGCCCGTAGAGCAGGGGCCGGTCGCCGTACTGCTCGCGCTTAAGGTAGCTCACAAACGAGAGTACATCCTCGGGGTTGTTCTCGTTGATGGTGGGGTGGTAGGAGCTACGGATGGGGACAATCAGGTAGGAAGAGTACCCAATCAGAATAAACACAAACGACAGCAGCGCCGTGTTCAGCAGGCGGTTGCCGGTGCGGGCCGCGTAGCGGAAGCCCAGCCAGATGAGGGTGAGAAACAGCAGCAGGAAAATGATGATGCCCCAGTTAAACGGCAGCCCTACGCTATTGACGAAGAACACTTCAAACCCACCAGCCAGGGAAGGCAGGCCGGGGATAATACCTACCAGAATAACACCCACAATTACGCTGCTGATAACCAGCGTGAGGAAGCTACCCAACAGCGTGGGGGTGGCGTTTTTGCGGAAGTAGTAAATAAAGCCCAGGGCCGGAATAGCCAGCAGGTTGAGTAAGTGTACCCCAATCGACAGGCCAATGGCGTAGGCAATCAGAATCAGCCATTTGTCGGAATCGGGCTCATCGGCGCGGTTTTCCCACTTCAGCATCAGCCAAACTACTACGGCCGTGCACACCGCCGACATAGCATATACCTCGGCCTCTACGGCGTTGAACCAGAACGAGTCGGAAAAGGCAAACGCCAGCGCCCCGACTACGCCGCTGCCCAGAATCTGGATGGTTTGCCCGCTGGTGGGCTCCACAGCCCGGCCATCGGCTAGGCGAGCCTGGCCCACGACTATTTTCTTGGCCAGCATGGTGATAATCCAGAACAGGAACAGCACCGTGAAGGAAGAGCTAAGCGCCGACAGAGCGTTGATCAGGATGGGCACTTTGGTGGCATCGCCAAACGAAAGCAAGGACAACAGGCGGCCCAGCAGCAGGAACGTGGGAGCCCCCGGAGGGTGCGGTACCAGGAGTTTGTAAGAGCAGGCTATAAATTCGCCGCAGTCCCAGTAGCTGGCGGTAGGCTCTAGCGTGAGCAGATAGGTGAGGGTGGCCACGGCAAACACCAGCCAGCCCACCAAGTTATTCAGGCTTTTGTAACGACGCATTCCTTACTTGTTCAGAGAAGAGCCAAAAGTAGGCAATAAATCCGGCCGCGCCGCACCCGTGGCGGGCAGCCAGCCGCGGTACAGATGCAAAAAAAGCAGCCGGGGTTGCCGGCTGCTTTCAGGAAATAAAGTATCAGGCAAGGCCTCAGTTCTGCAGTATCAGCCGCTTTGAGCCGACTACCTTATCGTTCTGCAGGATGCTGCACATGTACATGCCCGCGGGCAGATCGGAGAGGTTAAGCGGCTGGCCGGCGGCGGTAAGGTCGGCCCGGAGCGGTACTACCCGCACCTCCCGGCCAATAATGTTGGTGATGCGCAACTTGTAGTCCTGACCTTGCTTCTGGTCCAGGGTGAGCAACACCATACCCCGCGAAGGGTTGGGGTACAGCTGCAGGGAAGCTGCAGCGGGCTGGGTGCGCGCAACCGGCGTGATGGTGTTGACCGTGATGCTGCCGAACATACCCGCGCCCGGCCCGCCGTGGAACGTGCAGTGGTAACCGTAAACGCCAGCGGTGGGAAAACTCAATGTTTTCGTACGCGCATTGGTGTTCATCGCAAACTGCTCAAACGCCCCGTTGTCGGAAGCCGTGGGGTGCGTGCCCGATTCCCACTGAAACGTCACCTCGTCGCCGGGGTTGATGGTGAGAAACTGAGGCGAATAGGCGAAATCCTTCACAATGACGGTAAAGGAAGCGGCCGCCGCCACGAGCTGCTGCCCCAGCAAGAGGGCGACCAGGCATACACGCGTAAAGAGTTTCATAGCTAGGGGAAAAAGAGTGAAAGAGAACATCGGCTGCTGCTAAGACAAGCACCGTGCCTGTTTTGCGAGTGGCCGCTACGTCTTTCTACTCGGCTAGAGCGGGCCAAAGGTTGCCTGTCTACCGCAAAATTCTCTGGGCACGTCAGCAGTAGCGGATTTCCTGCAGCCCAAACGTGTGCAATTCACCATTAATTTCTACGGCCAGCTTGCCGTCGGGCTCCACGCCTACTATCTGGCCCAGAACGCGGCGGCCCCGCACCTCGTAGGCTTGTAGCTCGCGGTAGCGGTAGAGCACCCGCAGGTATTGCTGCCGCTGCGTGGCAACATTGCCGGCCCGCAGCTGCAGGTAGCGCCGCTCCAGCGCTTCCAGCAGCCGCTCCACCAAGGCCGGCAGGGCATAGCTGCGCCCCGTCAGCACACTCAGGGAGGTAGCGGTGGGCACGGCAAACTGCGTTTGATTGATATTTATTCCGATGCCAACGATGCTGGATTGAATTCCGGCGCTATTTAAGGTGTTCTCAATAAGAATTCCACCCAGTTTTTGGTTATGGTAATACAAGTCGTTAGGCCATTTCAGCCGCAGAGCCGGTCCGTCACTCAGCAGGGCAGCTGCCCAATCGTACACGCCGAGTGCAACGGCCATACTGAGCTGAAACTGATCGGCGGCGGGTAGGAACGTGGGCTTCCAGACAACGGAAAGCGTCAGATTTTCCCCGGGGGCGGCTTCCCATTCGTTGCCGCGCTGGCCCCGGCCGGCGGTCTGTTTGTCGGTCAGCACTACGCAGCCTTCCGTGGCGCGGCTTTTGAGAAGCAAATTGTGCGCCTCCGTGTTTGTAGAGGCACATTCGGTCAGCCAAATCACTTGCTGACCCGTGAAGAGGGTTTTGGGGTGTAGTGCCTCCACCTGATTTTCGTACTTTGTGATATTCAAACCTAATAATACCCCATGAAAAGTACGCTGGTTCGGCAGGATTCGGACAGATTGGCAGATGTTGTAGTACGCGGCATGCAGGAAAAAAAGGCTTCCGACATTGTAGTGCTCGACCTGAAAGAACTTAAAAATGCCGTAGCAGATTATTTTGTTATCTGCTCGGCTTCCTCCGATACGCAGATTGAAGCCATTGCCCGCTCCATCGAAGAAGAGGTAGAGAAACTCACCGGCCAGAACCCCTGGCAAACGGAAGGCCGTACCAACCGCGAGTGGGTGCTGCTGGACTATGTGGACGTTGTTGTGCACGTTTTCCTGCGTGACCGGCGCCAGTTCTACGCGCTGGAAGAGCTTTGGGGTGATGCCGAAATCACCTACGTGGAGGAAGAAACAGCCGCCCGGTAAGGTAAACGGCCGGCTGATACGTCTGCCGCCCAAGAAAGGCGGGTACTGCCGAGTACCTCCAGATTTTTTGTCTTAGACTACGCTTTGTATTCATGTCTGATAAGACCCCGCAAAAAAAGAAAAAACCCATGCTGCCTACCCCGTCGCCTAAGCCGGGCATGCAGCTGTGGATGCTGCTTGGCCTGGTCGTGTTCGTGCTGGGAATGGTGTACTTCACCCGCAGCAACGCCACCCTCGACACCACTCAGCAAAAGTTTGAAACCTGGCTGGCGCAGGGCGATGTAAGCCGCGTGACGCTGGTAAACGACCGTACGGTAGAGGTAATGCTCAAGCCCTCGGCGCTGCGCAAGCCCGAGCACGCCGAGAAGCTGGGCCGTCGGGGAATGCTGGCCCTGGAAGCCGGTCCCCAGTACGCCTTCCGCGTGATTGACGGCAAAACCTTTAAGGAAGACTACGATAAGCTTCAGGCCCAGATTCCGCGCGAGCAGCAAGTCGGGCTGGAAGTAGACACACGTCAGGGCTATGGTGAGTTTATCAGCACCTGGGGCTTCATGATTCTGCTGATGGTGGGCTTCTGGTTCCTGATGCGCCGCATGAGCGGTGGCGGCGGGCCCGGCGGTCAGATCTTCAACATCGGCAAGTCGCGCGCGGCCCTGTTTGAAGGGGGCGACAAAGTTAAAATCACCTTTAAAGATGTAGCTGGGCTGGAAGAAGCCAAGGAGGAAATCCAGGAAATCGTGGAGTTCCTGAAAAACCCTTCCAAGTTCACCATCCTCGGCGGTAAAATCCCCAAAGGCGCCCTGCTGGTAGGCCCTCCCGGCACGGGCAAGACCCTGCTGGCCAAGGCAGTAGCTGGCGAAGCCGACGTACCCTTCTTCTCACTCTCGGGCTCCGACTTCGTGGAAATGTTCGTGGGCGTGGGGGCAGCGCGGGTACGTGACCTGTTCAAGCAAGCCAAAGCCAAGGCGCCCTGCATTATCTTCATCGACGAAATCGACGCCATTGGCCGCAGCCGCAGCCGGGGTAACGTACCCGGCGGCAACGACGAGCGGGAAAACACCCTGAACTCGCTGCTGGTAGAAATGGACGGCTTTGGCACCGACTCTGGCGTTATCATCCTGGCCGCTACCAACCGCCCCGATACCCTCGACTCGGCCCTGCTCCGTCCCGGCCGCTTCGACCGGCAGATCAGCATTGACAAACCCGACATCAACGGGCGCACCGAGATTTTCCAGGTGCACCTCAAGCCCATTACCCTGGGCCCCGATGTGGAAGCTAAGAAGCTGGCTGCCATGACGCCGGGTTTTGCCGGGGCTGAAATTGCCAACGTCTGCAACGAAGCCGCCCTTATTGCCGCCCGCCGCGACAAGAAGATGGTGACCATGCAGGACTTCACCGATGCCGTGGACCGCGTTATTGGGGGCTTGGAAAAGAAAAACAAGATTATCAGCCCCGACGAAAAGCGCATTGTGGCCTACCACGAAGCCGGCCACGCTATTGCTGGCTGGTTCCTGGAGCACGCCGATCCGCTGGTAAAGGTGAGCATTGTGCCCCGGGGCGTAGCAGCGCTGGGCTACGCGCAGTACTTGCCGCGGGAGCAGTTCCTCTACAACACCGAGCAGCTTACCGATGAAATGTGCATGACGCTGGGTGGCCGCGCGGCCGAGGAGCTGGTCTTCGGTAAGATTTCCACGGGCGCCTTGTCTGATCTGGAGCGCATCACCAAAATGGCGTACAGCATCGTGACGATGTACGGCATGAACAGCAAGCTGGGCAATATCTCCTTCTATGATTCTAAGGGGCAGAACGAGTATGGCTTCTCGAAGCCGTATTCGGAAGCTACCTCGCAGATGATTGACGAAGAAGTACGCACCATTATCTCCGACGCCTACGTCCGGACCAAGGAACTGCTGACGGAGCGTCGGCACGAACTGGAGGTGGTAGCCAAAGAGCTGCTGGAAAAGGAGGTGCTGCTGCAGGATGATCTGGAACGACTAGTGGGCAAGCGTCCCTATGGCGGCCAGACCAGCTACCAGGCGCATATGGCCGGCACCGACCGGAGCGAAACCCTCAGCGAGTTGAAAAACGAACACCCGGTGGCCCTGGGCAACGACTTACCCGAGCTGAACCTGCCAGGAGTTGACGATAAACCCGAGCAGTCTAATGGCTCGGGCATCGCCAGCGGCTCGGCAGCTACACCCGTGTAAGCAGCCATTTTGCCGAAAAAAGCCAGCCTGATTTAGCAGGCTGGCTTTTTTGTGCTTTGCCTGGCCGATATGCTCCTCCAGTATGCTCGCAGCTTCGCCCGGCTCATACCATGCTTCTGTCGGGCATCATCTATCTTTGAGCAACGTATGCCGGACTCTTCTCGCGACTTAATCCTGCGGCGCATCCGCACTGCTTTGCAAAAGCCGGCCCCCCAGCCGGCTGCTCCCGATTTTAGTGCCCCGCTTCACCCAGTGCCCGCCGACGACTTGGCCATTGCCTTTGCCGAGAGCTTCCGGCGGGTGGGCGGCGCCTTCTATTATTGCGAGTCAATAGAGCATTTCTACAACCAGCTATTCCTTTACAAGAAAGAGCATAAGCTGGAGTATCTGTACGTATGGGAGCCTGAGTTGAAGAAGCTCCTGCACGCCGGTGACATCGTTTTTCAGGGAGACGAGGCCGGCTTTATTGCGCATGCGGCGGCTAGCCTCACCACCTGCGAGGCTCTGGTAGCCCGCACGGGCAGCGTATTAGTCAGTAGCGCCACGGGCAGTGGGCGCCGGCTTAGTATTTACCCCGAACGGCATCTCGTGCTGGCCCGCACGTCGCAAGTGGTAGCCGATATTGCCGACGCCCTGCAGGTGCTACAGTCGCCTATGGGCGACAAGCTACCCTCCATGTTTTCCCTGACCACCGGCCCCAGCCGCACGGCCGACATCGAAAAAACCCTGGTTCTGGGCGCCCACGGCCCGCGGGCCATAGCCCTGTTTTTGCTGGATGACACTCCCTCCCCGTCTGCCTGACCTGGCCCTTACGCCGGGGCGTCGGGTGTACTTTGCTTCCGACTTTCACTTGGGTGCCCCCACGGCTGCCCACTCCCTGGAGCGGGAGCGGAAAATTGTGCGCTGGCTCGACCAAGCCGCCCAGGATGCCGCGGCTATCTACCTGCTCGGGGATATTTTCGACTTCTGGTTTGAATACCGGCACGCCATTCCGCGGGGCTTCATCCGCCTGCAAGGCAAGCTGGCCGAACTCACGGACGCCGGTTTGCCCCTCACCTTCTTTACCGGCAACCACGATATGTGGATGTTCGACTACTTTACGCAGGAGCTGGGCATTCCCATTTTGCGGCAGCCGGTAAGCCAGCTGATTGGGCAGCGGGAATTTCACATTGGCCACGGCGACGGCCTCGGTCCCGGCGACCATACCTATAAAGTGCTTAAGCGTCTTTTTGCTTCCCCCGTAGCCCAATGGCTGTTTGCGCGCCTGCACCCCAACCTGGGCATTGGCATAGCCAACCGCTGGAGCAAGCACAGCCGTCTGCAGAACGGGGCGGCCGATGAGCAGTATTTTGGGGAAGATGAATGGCTGCTTGTCTATTGTAGGGAGCTGGAAAAGCGCCACCACCACGACTACTATATTTTTGGGCACCGCCACCTGCCCCTGGATGTGGAGGTGCTGTCCCAGAGCCGGTACCTGAACCTCGGCGAGTGGGTCAATTATTGCTCGTATGCCGTATATGATGGGAACGACTTGGCTTTGCAGTATTTCGAACGGTAGGTCCGTCGGCAACCGGGTGGCGCAACGCCATTCCAGCGTTGCGCGGGCAGCAGCCTGGGCAGCTTTCCTGTTCGTTGCGCTGCTTGGCACCGGGCTGCGGGCCAAGGCGCAGCCTACCGTTCCGGCGGCCGCCTCAGTTGCCCCGGCCGCACGCGTAGCCGCACCCGCTTCCCCGGTTGCTGCGCCAGCGGCTCCCTGGTCGTTGGTGCGCACCATTGCCCTGCCCAACCCCGGGGCCGCGTCCCTCGACCGGCGGGGTACGCTCTACGTGGCCGACGCCCAAAATAACCTGCATCAATACACTCCCGACGGGCAGCCGCTCACCACGTACTCGGCCCCGCTGCCGGGCCACGTAGCCCAGCTGGAAGCCTGGAACCTGACCAAGCTGCTGGCCTTTTACGACGACCGGCAGGAAGTGCTGCTCCTGGACCGTTTCCTGGCCCCGCTTACCCAGGTCCGCCTGGCCGACTACCTGGATGGGCTGATCCGGGTGGCTACGCTGGCTCCCGACGACAAATTGTGGCTGCTCAACGAATCGGACCTGACGCTGCGCCAGTTTGACTCCGGGGCGCAACGGCTAGTGGCCAGCACCCCGCTCGATCTGCTGGTAGGCCGCTCCCGCCCCGATTTCCGCTTTCTGCGTCAGTACCAAAACAACCTGTATCTGGTTGACTATAGCAGCGGCATCTACGTGTTCGACAACCTGGGCACGTACCGCAAAAAGCTGCCTTTTGCGGGACTAAACCAGGTTGGCTTCCGGGGCGACGAGCTGTATTTCCTGCGCGACGGGGCACTGCATTTCTTCCACCTCTACACGCTCACGGAGCGCACAGTGGCCTTGCCCGCCGAGGCCGGGGCCAGCCGCCTGATTCTGCTGGGTGAGCAGTACGCCTACTTATTTACGGCCGCCGGTATTGCGGTGTACCAGCTTTAACAGCCACTTTTCCCGCCATTGCCAAGAAGACGCGGCCACTGATTTCCGCCCCAGCTGCCCCGAAAAAGTATAGGCCCGTCCACCCGACGGGCCTTTTTCGTCCCTGAGTCCATCCTGTGGCCTGCTGCAAGGTCTGCCCCTTGCAGGCTGGTTTCCGTATCTTGAGCTCCTCTCTACCCACAGCCTTTCTCACCACCCCTTTCAACTCGCATAATGCGCGTTCTTTTCCTGAGTTTTGCTTCCCTCGCACTTTTCGTGGTTCCCCGGTTGGGCTTAGCGCAAAAGTCAACCAGCACCAGCCGCTTGGCTCCCCCCCTCCTGCGGGCCAGCGCTGCCTCAGCGCGGGAGGTGCGCGTGCAGGTCACCAGTGGTCCCGACTTCCGGCGCTGGCTGCAACAACAAATGCCAAATGCCCACGCAGTAGCCAGTATAAACCAGCCCGCGCTGCTTACCGTGAGCAATCTGCCGGCGGCCGGCCTGCGGAAGCTAGCTGCCTGCCCTTGGGTACGTTTCGTGGATCAGCCCAACCGGCGCGCCCACGAGGAAACCAGCGTTGCCTCTGCCGACCTCACCCTGAACACGCTAGCGGCCGTCTGGCACGCATTTCCGGACCTTACGGGGGATGGGCTTACGGTTTCGGTAAAGGAGCAGGCTTTCGACACCACCGACCTTGATCTGCGGGGCCGGGCAGTGCCCTTTTCTCTGGATGGACGCAACATTACGTCCCACGCTACCGAAATGGCCACCTTCATTGCCGGGGCCGGGAACACGGGGCCGCTGGGCCGGGGCACGGCCTCCCACGCCCGCATCGCATCTTCCGATTTTGCCAACCTGCTACCCGACGATGCGGCCGTTTTGCAGGCGCAAGGGGTATCGGTGCAAAATCATTCCTATGGCGTAGCTATTGAAAATTATTATGGCGTAGAAGCCGTAGCTTACGACGAGCAGGCCCAGCAGCTGCCGTCGTTGCTGCACGTATTTTCCTCGGGCAACAGCGGCGACCAAACCAGCCCCGAGGGTCCCTACGCCGGCTTAGCGGGCGTAGCCAATCTTACCGGCCAGCTCAAGCAGTCGAAGAACACCCTCAGCGTGGGCGCTACCAATGCCATCAAAGAGCTTACGCCCCGTAGTTCACGCGGGCCAGCTTACGATGGGCGCCTGAAACCCGAGCTGGTAGCCTACGGCGCCGGCGGCTCGTCCGATGCTGCGGCCCTGGTATCGGGGGCGGCCCTGCTGGTTCAGGACGCTTACCGCGCCCAGCACGCGGGTGCGCTGCCGTCCTCAGCCCTGGTAAAGGCCGCTTTGCTGAATGCCACCGACGATATAGGTTCGGCCGGGCCTGATTTTGCCACGGGCTTTGGCGAACTGGATGCGCTGGGGGCCGTGCAAACCATAGCCGAGCGGCGCCTTTTGGAAGGCAGCGTAGCCAACCTCACACAGCGCACTTTTACCTTGACGGTGCCCGCGGGTGCCCAGGAGCTGAAACTTACCCTTGCCTGGAACGACCCCGCCGCAGCCGCTAATGCCAGCCAGGCTTTGGTGAATGACTTAGACATCGAGCTGGTAGCGGTGGGCTCGGGCCAGCGGTGGCGCCCCTGGGTGCTCAGCACCACGCCCCGCCTCGATTCTCTGGCGCTACCGGCCCGGCGTGGGGCCGACCACCTGAATAATGTAGAGCAAATTACCGTGGCTGTGCCGGCACCGGGCCAGTACCAAGTCGTAGTGAAAGGATATGCAGTAACCAGCGGCAGCCAGCCCTTTTACGTGGCCTACGAAACTACAGCCCAGGGCCTACATTGGACATGGCCGGTAGCAGGCAGCGTAGTGGAAGCCGTTCAGCCCAACTATGTGCGCTGGCAATGGCTTGGGCCTGCGGCTATGGCTACGCTGCAGTTTCGGTTTGCAAATGATACCCAATGGCAAACCGTGGCTACCAACGTGCCCGTGCAGGCCGGCTATTACGCCTGGGCACCACCCGACACCGCCGCCACCGTGCAGCTCCGGCTTCAGCTGAATGGCACTGGGGGCGAGGAGTCCGCGTCGTTTATCATTAGCCCCGACCCTAAGCTGCGCACCGTATACTACTGTTCGCCGCAGGCCTTGCTGGCCTGGCGTGCCGTACCGGGCGCCGAGCAGTACCAGCTCTACACCTTACGCGGCCGCTACCTGGAGCCCCTGCGCACCACCTCCGATACCACCCTGCGCATAGCCGACAACGAGGGCGCTGCTCCTTACTACGCGGTAGCGCCATTGGTGCAGGGGCAGCCGGGCTACCGCAGCCTTACCCTCAACTATCAGCAAGGAACCAGCTGCTACATTGTGAGCTTTCTACCCCGGCAGGTAGTAGATGCCACGCTCCGATTTGATGTGCAGCTGGCCAGCACCTATCAGTTGGTATCCGCTACGCTGGAGCGGCAGGACGCCACCGGCTACGTAGCCCTGCAAACTGTTAGTCCGGTTACGGCTACCTCCCTGCAATTTGCCGATGCGGCGCCAACCCAGGGTAGCAGTCTTTACCGAATCCGCTTGGTTACCGCTACCGGCGCCACCTTCTACAGCCAGGCTGAGCGCGTGTATTATCTGCCGGACCAGGACGTAGCCGTTTTCCCCAACCCCATTCAGTCCGGCCAGGCTCTTCGGGTAGCGGTGACCGGGGCCCCTGTTCTGCAGCTTCGGCTGTTCGACAACCTGGGCCGCATGCGCCGGGAGCTGACGACCGATGGCGTCATCAATGAGCTGGGCACGCAGGGCCTGAAACCGGGCAGCTACCTGCTACGCGTTGAGGCCAACGACGGCCGCCGGTGGACGCGCCACGTCATGGTGTATTAGGCCGTGCCGGGGTGGCCGCTCATCGGGCGCCAACGGCATGGGCTACGGAAAAGTACATGGCAAGTACCCTAATGGTCGTGGCCCTGCTCTGCCGTGGGCCTCAGGCCTCGCGAATGAGCCGGTACAGCTGCTCACGGTAGGTGTCGCTGACGGGAATTTCCTTGTCGTGCAGGTAAATCGTGTTGCCATCAACCATGCGAATCTTGTCGAGCGACACAATAAAAGACTTGTGCACCCGCAGAAACGGCGGTTGGGGCAAGGTTTCGGCCAATTCCCGCAAGGTTTGGTAGGTGACGATGCGCTGCCCGGGCAGGTGGATAGACACGTAATTGCTCAAGCCTTCGATGTAGAGGATATCGGCGTAGTTCACCCGCAGAAACTTATTCTTGCTCTCCCCCTTCACAAACATATGGCCGGCAGACGCCGCTACAGGGGCTACCGCTGGGGCTGGCGCAGGCAAGAGCTGAGACAGGGGCCCCTGCGCTAGCACTTTCTGGGCGGCTTTCACAAACCGCTCGAAGGAAATAGGCTTTAGTAAGTAGTCCACCACATCGTTTTCGTAGCCTTCAAGCGCGTACTCGGGATAGGCCGTCGTCAGCACCACTTTGCAGCGGTTGCCAGCCAGCTTAAGAAATTGCAGGCCGGTGAGCTTGGGCATCTGAATATCGAGAAATACCAGATCAACCTGTCCCTGCTGCACCAGCGTCAGGGCCTCAATGGGGTTGGTGGTGGTACCCACCAGCCTGAGAAAGGGTAGTTGACCGATGTAATCGGCCAGGATAGCCAAAGCGGGGGCTTCATCATCAACGGCAAGGCAGCGAATCATAGGCGGGCAGGGAAAGTCGCGTGACGTCTTCTCGGGGCGGGGAATGGAACTGACCGGTGGCAAGAATCAGCCGTAAAGATGCTGGACTTATCTTACCCGGGCCCGTCCCCACTTGCCAGGCGCAGGGATGCGGTGTAGCGGTCCTCGGTGGCAGCCAAGTCCAGCCCGTGTCGGCCCGGGTAGAGCAGTTCCAGCCGCCGCCGCAGGTTGGGCAGGCCAATGCCGGTGGTATGGTCTTTATGGTTGCCGCTACGCTGATTGTCGACTTGAAACTGCACCTGCCCGCCCCCGATACGCAGGTGAATGTGCACGGGCGTGTTGGGGTCGTCCAGTACCCCGTGCTTGATGGCATTTTCCACGAGGGGAATAAGCAGCAATGGGGCTACGCGGCAACCGGCGGGCTCACCCGTTACGCTCAGGTGCACGTGGAAGTGGTTGGGAAAACGCAGCCGGTACAAATCCAGGTAATTGTGCAGGTACTCGATTTCCTGTTCTAATCTAACCTGACCATCGGGGCTTTCGTGCAGCATGTAGCGCATCAGCTCCGAGAGCTTCAGAATAGCCTCGGCCACGGGCTTGGCCACGGGGTAGGCCAGGCTGAAAAGCATGTTGAGCGTGTTGTAGAGGAAGTGCGGATTAATCTGAGTTTTGAGGAAGGCCACTTCCGCAGCCCGCTTTTCTTCGCGCAGCTGACGGTTTTCCTGCTCGCGCCGAAAAGCAGCCTGTGCGGCCCATATGGCCGCGCTGATGACAATTACCGGGCTGGCAAAGTACACGTTATCAATAATATAATACCCGGCCCTGTAAGCAAATGCACCTTCCAGGCCGTAGTTGCGAAACCCCAGCAGGGCCGGAAAGAGTACCTCCTCCAGCGTGGCCCGCATACCAATAAAAAGCGCCACTACTCCCCCCAAAGCGGCTACCAGCCGGCCCGTGTGGCCCGCCCGCAGAAACCGGGGGTACACCACCAGGTAGCATAAGTAGAACTCCACTACCCGGATGAAAACAAAGGAGGCCGTGAGCCAGAGGCCGCTCCGTAGTGGGGACCCAGCGCGCTCCAGCAATTTGCCGACTACTTCGTAGCTGGAGTAAGCCAGCCAGCCAAGTATGTGCCAGCGGAGAGCATAGCTTTTCATGGTAGGGTGAGAATAGCGAGGTGAAGGCAGCAAGCCGTACTGCCGGGGTTACTGGGTTAAAACTAGCGCCTTCTTCGAGGGCCCGCCCCTTTTTTATGCGAATGACCGATTTTGGAATGCCAAGGCGAAAAAACATCCTCGGCAGGCGCTGGCAGCTGATTTTGGGGCGTTGAAATAATGTTTTTTACCCTGAAAATCAGGCGAAGCACCTTCGGCCATCCTTCAGCCAACGCCTGTCTTCGATGCCTTCTTTTGCCCGCTACCGCCGCATTTGCCTACTCCTGTTCCTGACCTTGCTACTTGCGCAGCAGGCTGCCGCCCAGTCCACCGTTGCGGGTACTGTGCTGGATACCGCGGGCCAGCCCCTGCCCTTTGCGACGACCGTGCTGCTACGGCTGCCCGATTCCACCCTCATCAATTCCCAGCCTACCACGGAGCAGGGCAGCTACGCGTTCAGTGGAGTGAAGCCAGGAAGCTACTGCGTGCAGGCGCTGCTGCTGGGCTACACCCGCCGCCGCGTTGCTTTCCTGGTTGATAAACCAGTGGTTGCGGTGCCCCCGCTGCGCCTGGCTTCCGCCGCTACGGCTCTCGGTGAGGTAGCCGTAACCGGTACTCCCCCTTTGCTGGAGCAGCATGCCGACCGCACCGTGGTGAACGTGGCCCGTCTGAATACGGCCGGCGAAACGGCCCTTGAACTACTCAAGAAAGCGCCCGGCGTGACCCTCGACAAAGATGATAACGTGCTCTACCGGGGCAGCGGCGGGGTTACCGTGCTCCTCGACGGCAAACTCACGTACCTGAGTGGGGCAGCCCTGAGCTCTTATTTGAAGTCCCTGCCTGCCTCCGCCATCAGCCAGATTGAGCTGATGCCCAACCCGCCCGCCTCGCTGGATGCCGCCGGTACGGCCGGCGTGCTCAACATTAAACTGCGCCGCAGCCAGCTCGCCGGCCTGAGTGGTACCTCCACGGTGGGGGCCGGCTATGGCCGGTACGAAAAAACCTGGGGCGGCACCAACCTAAGCTACAACGCGGGCAAGACGCGCCTGTTTGTCCGTCTCGATGGGGGCCGCTACAATTCCTTTAACTACTTGACGATGCGGCGCACCATCCGGGACAGCCTCTTTCACCAACAAAACCGATGGCGCCCGCTCACCTACACGGGCACTTTTGCAGCCGGAGCCGACGTAGCCCTGACGCCCCGGCAGAGCCTGGGCCTACAGCTGCGTGGCAGCACCGACCAGACCACTGCCCTGAGCACCAGCACCTCGGTAGCTACGGACCTGGCAGGGACACCTGGGAGCCGCCGACAGATGACCAACCCCAAACAAAGTACGCTCTCCAATCAGGCCCTGAACGTGTCTTACCGCTTTGCCTTCGATAGTACCGGCCGGGAGCTGAGCGCGGACGCGGACTACGTGCGCTACGCTAGCGCCAACGACCAACGCTTCAATAACATGATCCTTACCACGGGCAGCGGGCAGTGGAGCCCGGCCGAGCAGCTGCGCAGTGCCGCCGCCTCGGAGACTACCATTCGGGCCGCCAAAATCGACTATACGCATCCCGTGGCCGGTACCAAGTGGCGGGCCGAAACGGGTGCGAAAACCAGTTGGGTAACCTCCCGTAGCGCCATCGGGTTTGAGCAACTCCAGGACGGCAGCTGGCAGCCCGATGCTCTGCGCACCAATCAGTTTCGGTACGATGAGCACATCAGCGCCGGTTATTTCAGTCTCAACACCAGCTACCGTCGCCTGGAGCTGAAAGCAGGTCTGCGCGGAGAACTCACCCAAACCAGTGGCTACTCGGCTACTACCACCCAACGGGTGCGCCGCCGTTACTTTCAACTGTTTCCCAGCGCCTTCGCCAGCTACCAAATTGGCGCCCACGACCAGGTGAGTGCCTCTGTGAGTCGGCGCATCAGCCGCCCCAACTATCAAAGCCTGAACCCTTTCCTGAATTATACCGACTTCTACACAGCCCAGCGCGGCAACCCTTTTCTGGCGCCCTCCCTCTCACAGTCGCTGGCCCTCAACTATCTGCATAAGAACTTCCAGCTACTGAGCCTGAGCTATTTGCACGAAACCAACTCCGTCAATCAGGTGGTAACCCAAGATGATAATACCAATGTTTCGACCAGCACTCCCCAGAACCTGGCGCAAACTACTACCCTAACTCTCAGCTCGGGCGGCCACACCGCTATTACCCAATGGTGGGGAGCAGATAACGAGCTGAGTGGCAGCTATAGCCGGGTGAGCACGCCGGTGGAAGGCCGCCCCCTGCGCCTGGCTCGCTATAGCTGGGCCCTAAGCTCCACGCACACGTTCAGCCTCCCCCGCAGCTACAAACTCACGGTGAGCGGCGACTACAACTCCCCTGCCGTGATGGGGCTGTTTTATACACGGGCCAATGGTCAGCTCAGTCTGGCCCTGAAAAAGCAGTTTCGGGCGGAGCGCGGCACGCTCAGCCTCCGCGCCAGCGACATACTCAATACCAGTCGTTTTCGCAGCACGTTGCGCTATAACAACGTAAACCAGACCTGGAACAACCAGTGGGAAAGCCGCCGCTTGTCCTTGGTGTGGACCTGTAAAATCGGGAGTGGCAAAACCCAAACCCGCCATGCCGCTGCCTCGGCCGACGAGGAAGGCCGGGTAGGCCACTAGCGTCTCCTGCACCATACGGCCCGGCAAAAGCAGGCGCCCGCCCTTAGTGCGCAATAGTTACGTAGCCCTTATACTGGCGCTGGTTGGTGTAGCGGATCAGGTAGAAGTACACCCCAGCCGGCAGGCCTCCCCCATCCCAGCGGAAGCTGCGGCTGCCCGATTCGTACACCGGCTTGCCCCAGCGGTTGAAGATCTGAATACCGGCAAAGCGCTGGGCGCAGTAGTCGGGCGGCAGGGTCGGCAGCTCAAAGAAGTCGTTACGGCCGTCCTGGTTGGGAGTGAAGATGTTCGGGGGCGTAAACGCCGTTTCGTCGGGGTTGGCCACGGCAAAGCGCACGGTCTGCTCCCGGGGCTGGGGGCGGCAGGCGCCTTCCTGCAGGGCAAACACCACGGCGTACTCCCTTCCCAGCGGCAGGGTGCAGGCCGGCGTCCAGCGGAAACTGCCCGTGGCCTGTCCCCCGGCGGAGCGGGCCGTAAACTGCATGCCGGCGGCCGCCAGGTCGAAGCCTACGCCCCGGGCCGTGAGTGTGAGCGGGTTGCCCTCCGCATCCTGGCCCGTCACGGGTGCTTCCAGAGTGCTACCCGGCAGCAGGGTAATCGGTGCGGCCGCCGTAAACAGCGTAGAAGCCAGCGCCGGGGGCGTATTGGGGTCGTCTATCTGCAGGGTCACCACTTGTTCGTCCGTGCCCGGCACACCGCAGGGCAGGTCGGTGGCCGTGAAGGTAAAGGCGTAGCTGGTCTGGCCCGGCGCGGGGCAGGGCACCTGCCAGCGAAAGTGGCCGCCCAACCGCTGCGCGCCCGGCTCCAGCGTAAGCTGTGCCCCCACCGCGGCGGCGTCGAAGCCATTGCCCACCATGCCCAGCTCCAGCGGTTGGTTTTCCGGGTCGGTAGCCAGCAAGTCGAACGCCACTACCTCCCCTACCCGAACGCGCACGGGGGCTATGGTACTGGCCGTGGTCGTTAGCACCGGGGGCTCATTGCGGCGCTCTATCTGAATGGGAATCGTCAGGCTCGTTGCCTGGGTGCTGTCGCAGGCGCGCGAGGAAGCCGTGAAGGTGAATGTGTAGAGCGACTGGTCGATGGATGGGCAAGGCACCAGCCAGGTAAAGACCCCGTCACTGGTGCCCGGGCCGGTTTCCTGCGTGAGCGTGGCCCCCACGGCTACGGGCGAAAACCCCTGGCCGGTCATCGTGAGCGTCACGGCGTCCTGGTCGGCATCGGTACCGGCCAGGGTAAAGCGCAGTACCTGGTCGGGGCGTACCACCAGCGGGCGGGTGGCCCCGGCCGTGGTGGTGAGTTGGGGTGGGACATTCGTGTCGTCAATTTCCACCACGACCACCAGCGTGTCGGCCTGCACCCGGTCGCAGGGTTTGGCGGCTCCAATGAACCGAAATGCGTACCGCGTTTCTCCGGCCACGGGGCAGGGCACGCGCCAGCGGAAGCGCCCGCGCACCTCTTCTCCTACGGGGGTGGTTTCCAGTTCCGCGCCCAGGGCCAGGGCATCAAAGTTCACCCCCTGCAGGGTCAGCGTCAGCGGGTCCTGGTCTGCGTCGCGGGCAAACACGTCGAAGCTTACCAGGTCCCCGGGCTTGGCGCGCTGGGGACTAGCGGCCGTGGTACGCACTGCGGGTACTTCGTTGGGGGGGGCCGTGGCCATAAAGGCCACCCGCACCGTATCACGGCGCGGCAAGCTGCAGCCGTTGTCGGCGACTACCACATCCAGCAAAAACACCTTGCCCCCTGTATCAATGCAGTTGGCAAAGCACAGCTCGGAGGCCAGGGTATCGGGGGCGCCGGCGGTGCGCACGGTGCCTTGGGTAAGTGAGAGGGTGGGCAGCGGCCCCCGGAAGTTAACCGGCTGCAGAGACAACGTCAGCTGGGAAGCGGCGTCGGGGTCGGTAAAGCGCAGGGGCAGGCAACGATCCGGGCCGGGCACCAGCCGGAGCGTATCGCGGCCGGGCACGTAGGCCCGCGTTTGGTTGGGCAGCCAGGCGGTGAGCGAAGGCGTCTGGTTGGGCGGGCAGTTGAGCACTTTCAGCTGAAAGTCGCGCTGCACCTCGCCCAGCTTCACGCCCTGCCGGTACTCCAAGCATTTGATGCTGAACACGAACAGTCCCAACCGGGACGGGCGCACCTGCAATTGCCCGGTGCGACGGTCGATGATCAGGGCCGGGGAGCCCAGAATCTGGGCGGCTGTGCTGTAACCCGGTAGCCAGCGGATAGGCTGGTAGGGCGCCGCCGAGGGCACATCGGGCTTGGGGTCGATGGCGTCTGAACGGCCATTCAGCGGCGTAGCCAGCTCGTAGACCAGGGAGTCCCCGTCGGCATCTTCGCCCCCGAAGTTGAAGTAGAACAACTCCCCCTTGCAGGCATAATCGCTCAGGGGTGGAAAAATGCGGGGCGTGGAGTTGCGTAGCACTTGCCCATTCCGCACCACGGGCGGAAATTCCAGGTAGAATACCTGGGCGGCATCAGCGGGACTTTCAATGTTATTGATGGTGCCGTTGCGGCAGCAGCGCTCCACGGCCGCGTAGTAGCCCCGGGCGTCGGCGTAGGTAGCCGCCGGCAGGTCGACTAACAGCGTGTACACCAGCTTACGCGTCCGGAGGGAGGGTGACTCACACTCGGGGTTGGTGTAGGCCACAAAGGCGTCGCTGGCTAAGGGCAGGCTCACGGCCTGCAACAGTTGGTGGGTGCTCTTGGCAAACAAGCCCACTGTCAGATTCTGGTCCAGGGCTCCGGCGCTGCCATTGATATCGTCGAAGTACAGGTTCAGCGTCAGACGGTAGGTGTCGCCGCTCTGGTGCTGCAGCTCCAGTTCCCCACCCACAATGTGTGTGGCCCGGGCCGGGCCGGCCAGCAGCAGAAGTAGCAGTACGCAGCTGGCTTTCAGGCAGCAGAAAAGTCGACCAGAGAATAGCGGTAGAGGCATAGCACACGGAAAGGACCCCGGAGCTTTGCGGACACCTGAGCAGAATGAATACTAGGTAAGCGCACCTGCACCTTGAAATGGGGCGCGGCCCGCACCACAGGGCCAATGACTACTGACTTTGGGGAAGCTCCGCGGGGCCCATCGGGCATCAGCAGGAAACGCAATTTATAGTCGACTGTCCGTAAGTATGCTTCTGCGGCCGCTGCTGGCACATGGCCTTGCTGAAACTGCCAAACAACCCGAGCTTGTAGTGTACCCGGAGTTCATTGCTGCACCAGACCGCTGATCGTAAACAGACGCATTTCCTGCTGTGTATACCCGTTATCGGCTTACCTGCTGGTAGCTACTGCGGATGCCCAGCCCGGGTGGCAACTCAGCTGAAGCTCGAAGGTAAAAGTTTTGGCCTAAAAGTAAGGCGGCAACCAGCCAGGCCAGCGCCAGGGGTGATACCAGCTTAAGCAACCAAGCTCCACCTGCCTAGTGAGCAGTTGGAACACCCTATTACTAGGCGCGCCCCAGCTACAAAGCTAGACCAGCGGCGGGTGACGTTAGCCGGGCGAGGTGTCTTTATATAATAATATATGGTTAAAATATAAATAATCAACTCATTACAATTGGATATAAAAGTAAAAGAAAATAACCTTACTATGTTTACACCCCGATAGGCCAAGCTTTATTCCTATTAATCTATTGGCGTTCAGATTACTAGTTTATACCCCTCATTCTGCCTGCCTGGGCTCCATGACATACTTGTAGGGCTGATTTAGTGGGGATGACAATTCCTTGTACATACTTGTCCAAGCGCGCTTGCACTCATAGCTACCCAGTGGTTGCCTTACTGACCTACCTGTTTCGCTGATTTTCAAATTTTTTCGCACATCTCTCTACATGAAAACAACCTTACGGTCTTCCTTACCCGTTTTCCGGAGCCAAGGCTTGTCCGCTACGCTAAGCTCGTCACGAGCGGGGCACCTGGGACGCTGGCTTCTGGCTTTGCTTCTGCTCATTAGCTCCTTCACGGCGCAGGCGCAGACCCTTAACAGCACGGTTGCCGTGTCCGACAACACCCCGGACCCTGGGCAGACAGTTACATACACGCTTACCGTAGTAGCCAATTCGAACACGGCCCAGGGCACGAACGTGATTGGCACCGTAACGCTGGGCGGCACGGGCGCAAGCCAAGTCAGCCTCGCCAACATCACAGTAGGCAGTATTTCCAATAGCGGAACCTACACCGCTAGCACAGGGGTGGTCCGGTTTGAGCTGGGTAGGCTCAACGGCAGCTCCGCTGGCCGCACAGCCACACGCACGTTCACCGTCACGTTTGCTACCCCGCTTACCGCCGGGGCCCAGTTGCTAGCTACCGCCAGCGCATCGCTCAGCGGTGCCACCACCGGCACGCAGGGCACCGTTACGGCTACCGTAGCCAACGTGGCGCCGGTGGCGGCCGTCAAGGCTTACTCCATGGTGAACACGGATGCCCGCACCCTGGTTGCCCTGTCCGCCACTGATGCAAACGGCGCGGCCACTGTTAGCGGGTATACCTTCACTGTGCCCAGCACAACCCTGGGCTCCTTTTACCTGGCAAGCACCGGGGGCACAGCTTTAGCTACGGGCTCCAGAAGCTTAAGCGCAAGTGAAGGCGCCAGCCTTTATTTCCAGCCCAGCGGTACGGGTGTCGGCACGGTAAGCACCACCTACCAGGCAACGGATGGCACCAATACCTCGGGGGCCGTAGCCCACTCCATTGCCGTAACGGGTACTGATATAGCCACTACCACTGGAAGTACGCCCGCTGCGGGCGCTACGGTAGCCGCAAGCACCGGCAGCCTCTCGTTTACGGCCACCACTACTACCACCAATGCCTCAGCCGCCAGAGGCGTGGTGCAGCGCATTGTGCTCACCAACATTGCCGCTGGCACGCCCCAGTCGGCTTTCACTACCAGCTCTACCACACCTTCGGCGGCCGTAGCTTATAGCCAGACGGGCACTACGGCCACGTTTACGTTTACCCTTCCCGGTACGCTGGCCGGTAGCGGAGGCGCTACTACCGCTACGGTTACGTTTCCGGCCTCCCTTAGCGTACCCACCGCCACTACCGTGGCAGGAACCACCACCGGTACCGCCGACAATGACACTGGCACCACCGGAAACAATGCCGGGGGCAGCCGCTCTATTACCATCGACCAGGCGCCCGTAGCGGTGGCCAAGACCACTAGCTTGCTTAGCAACGCGGCGCGCACTCAACTCCAGGCCTTCTCGGCCACTGACGTGAACGGGGCAGCCACCATCACGGGCTATGCCATAACACTGCCAGCCACCAATAGCTATGGGGCTTTTTACCGCACTGCCTCGGGTGGCCTGCCCGTATCAGGCTTACAAACGTTTACTGCAGCCGAAGCCAATACGCTTTACTTCGAGCCCAACGGCACGGGTGCGAGCGGCACCTTGGCCCTGACCTACACGGCCACCGACGGCAGCAATACCTCGGCTACGGCCAGCTACACAGTCACGATTACGCCCGCACCCGTCACGCTCAGCGGCCGGGTGTTTGAAGACGTAAATTACGGCGGTGGCAGCGGCGTAGATTACGCCACCGCCAATGCCAGTGCCGCTGCCTCAGGGTTTCCCCTCACCGAAACCGGCACTGGCGCTACCGACCGGATTGGCCGGGGCGGAGCCCGCGTAGAGCTCTACAATGCCGACGGCTCCTTCAACCAGGCTACGACCACCTCGACGGCCGGCGTTAGCGGTGCCACTACCAGCGGCCGCTATAGCTTCACCAACTTGGTGGCCAACACTACCTACTCTGTCCGGGTCGTTACCGGCACCGTCACCTCCGTACGCGGAGGCAGTGGCCTGGTAGGCGTGCCTACCTACGTGGGAGCCGGCCCTACCGCCCCTGAGCGCGTGGGCGGCACCAACCCGGCCCTGGCCGACGCGGGCAATAACACGGGAAATCTGAGCGCGTTGGCCAATGCGCAGGTGCTGTACCAGTTCGCCACCGGAAATGCGGGCAGTACCACCACCGGCGTAGACTTTGGCTTCAACTTCGATGTGATAGTTAATACCAACAACACGGGCTACGGTTCCTTGCGGCAGTTTATAACCAATGCCGTAGCCCTGGCAAATACCAACCTCGATCAACGCCCTTTCAACAACTATGGCACGCCCACCGGAACCGACTTTGCAGCCGGTGACGAAACGTCCATTTTTATGATTCCCGGCGGCACGGAGCGGCCGGGCTTGCGGAGCGGTCTGGCTACGCAGCTGCGCGACGCGGCCGGTACACTCACTTCCAGCGGGAACCGTCGGGCGCTGCTCACCCTCACCGCCGTTTTGCCCACGCTGAGCACTACCAACACGATTATCGACGGCACTACGCAGACCACACTGCTGGATTCCAACACCGGCCAGATTGGTACTGGCGGGACGGTTGGGCGCGAAGCTAAGCCGCTGCGCAAAGTAGATGCCCCCGAAGTGGAAATCGTGCAGACCGCCTCTGTCGCTACGTTTGTGGTAACGGCCAGCAACACCACCCTGCGCGGCTTTGCCGTGCACGGCGGCACGCAAAACGTAGAAACAAGCGGCGCCGCGGTAACCAACTTCGTTGCCGATGGGATTCTGGTGGGCATCAACGCCTACACCCTGGCCGCACCAGCTGCCAACCCCACCACTTCGAATGGCCTCTACCTGATGAACATTTCGGGGATCATCAAAAACAGCATCGTTGCCTACGTGGGCAACTCAGGCCTTAAGCAGTCTAACGGCAAAAACATTAGCGGGAGCGGCTATACCATCACGCAAAACGAGTTTGTGGAAAACGGCCGTACCACGGCCGGCGGTGATGCCATGAGCTTCGGCGACGTGGCAGCCGTTGGCGACGCAGCGCCCTTGCTGATTGAAGAAAACCTGATTCGCCTCTCTAATAGCAGCGGTATTCAGTTTGAGATTGGCAGCATAGCCAATAACATTATTCGGAATAACACCATCTCTGAAAACGGGGAGGGTGGGCTTTCCTCCTCCCGGCTCGAAGGCTCCGGTATTCACTACCTGGCGCGCAATGCCAGTGTGTTGAGCGATAATTCTGACCTGATCGAACAAAACATCATTGTCAGCAACCAGTCGTCCGGCGTGGTGCTCAATGTCGGCCAGCGCAACGTCCGGATTTCGCAGAATGCCATTTACGACAACGGCAGCCGAACGGACGCCGGCGCCAAAGGGCTGATCAGCATTGATTACACGGCCGGCAACCGCTTTGTAGGCAACAATGGCAACGGCGGGGCTGATTATGGCCAGGGCGACGGCGTAACTCCGAACGACGGCCGGGTGAATTGGCTGAATGGCGCCCCTTACGCCAACCAGCCCAACTCCGGCATGGACTACCCGGTTATTACGAGCATTGCAAAAACGTCTGCGGGCAAGCTGCAGATAACGGGTTACGTAGGGTCGGCGCCGGGCCAATCGATTTTTGGCGGGGCCACCATTGAGATTTTCAGCGCCAACGACGTCGATGCGAATCAGAACGGGCCTACAGTAGTAGGCGGCAGTGATAATGTTGCGCACGGGGAAGCACAAACCTACATCGGCACTATTACTGCCGCGGCCGATGGCACCTTCAACGTTACCCTGGATGAGGTTGAAGCCACCATTAACGTAGGGGACAACATTACGGCTACGGCTTACCTGCCCACTTATGGCACCTCGGAGGCCGGGGTAAACCAGGTGAGCACATTCGTTATTGTACTCCCCGTTGAACTGACGGCATTCACCGCGAAAAGCACGGGAACCCAGGCGGAGCTGACGTGGAAAACGGCTATTGAGCGAGACAATGACCGCTTCGAGGTGGAGCGCAGCCTCGATGGGCGCCAATTCGTTCAGATTGGCCAAGTAAAAGGCCACGGCTCCACGAGCAGCGCGCATACCTACACGTATACCGACCTACGCATCGGTCAGCAGACCAGCCTGGCTTATTACCGGCTTAAGCAGGTGGATACAGATGGCACTACGCGTTACTCCCAAGTAGCCACCGTGAGCTTTGCTGCTCCCGCCACCCCCGGCCTCACGCTGCACCCCAACCCGGCCACCGCCCATAGCACCCTCAACCTAAGCAAACTACCCGCTGGTAACTACCAGGTCACCATTACCGATATGCTTGGCCGGGTAGTCCGGACCCACGTGGCATCTTCCCAGGAACCCCTGCGGCTGGATATAAACAGCTTACAAGCCGGCACCTACAACGTGCTGATTCAAGGCAAACAAATTCGCCTGACCAGCAAGCTTGTGAAGCTAAACTGAGCAGGATGAACACAAAAAAGGCTCTTCCCCTTACAGGAAGAGCCTTTTTTTATGCCGTCAGGCTACGTGGCCCTACTGAAAGAGCCGAGCCAGCAGCCCGGACTTGGCCAGCCTAACGGGAGCGGCACAGTAGCTTGCCGGTTACCATCCACCACGAGTCGGGTTTCCCGGCAACCATTCTGTTTCCGGATCTGGAGCCCACTGCCGGAAAGCGGCCGAGGCAAGGGTAGTCTGCTGTCTTAGGCCGGCAGCCCCTTGCTCCTGGGTGCTATGTGAAGAACAAGCCTGTTTCCAGCCCCTAACAAAAAAGGCGCCGACCTCACGGTCAACGCCCTTTTTGTTAAGCTATCCGGTATTAGTACAGGTAGTTAAGTGCCGTCTTGTCGTTGGCGTTGAAGTAGCGGTTTTGGCCGCTGCCAATGCAGGCCAGCATCCAGGAGTTTGGATCAGCGGCCGAGGGCGTGCCGGGAATCAGGATAGCGCCCACGGTGCTGGCTCCTTCGTTGGAGGTAGAGCCACCGCAGCTATAGGAGCGGTCCATGTAGTCGGTGTGGCGGAAGCCGATGCAGTGGCCAATTTCGTGGGCAATAATAGTAGCCGCGTAATTCAGGTTAGGGTTCGTCCCAATGGCGCGGGTATTTACATTCACCTGGTTGTAGGGAGCACCGGCTGCCGTGGGGAAGCCAGCCGAAGCCAGGTAGCTGCCGTTAGCAGTCGTGAGTACGATGTTACCGCCCGAGGCCACGCGCGAGAACGTCAACGAGAGGTTTTCGGCATTGTAGCGGCGCACTACTTCATCCACCACGGCGGCGTAGGAAGAAGGCATTTTGTTGGAAAGGCTGATCGTGATGTTGCGCGGAGCGGCTACCAAGTTAGTGGTGCGGTACTGCTCCTCCCCGCCTACGCGCAGCAGTTTGCCATTGCTGTAAGCAGCGGCCAGGTCGCGGTCAGTCAGGCGAATGTCTCCTTCTACGATGTATGCGTCGCCATCGCGCTGCACGTTAGCCGTGCTGAAACCCAAAGCCTGGATTTTAGCCAGTGACTCCGGCGTAACCTGGTCTTTAGCAATTTCAGTTTTCTCGGCGCAGGAGGCAAGCAGAGAACCGGCCAGGGCGAGCATACCCAGCTTAGAGGAGAAAGAAGAAAACTTCATAAGAATGTGGGGGTGGTGTGAAAGAAATGAATTGAAAAGAGTGCTGAAAATCTATGACTTTTTTGTCGAATTCGAAATTAAAACTAAATTAATTTCGAATAAGTGCAATATTATGTACGTTTTTCAAGATCAACTTTCTTCCCGATACTGATGTGGTATTGACTACCTTGTTCCTTCTCTGGAGCAGTGCGCAGGCGGTTTCTGCTGAACCTCGGTGGGCTGCCTGGGTATTAAGAGGCATTTCCAGTGCGCCTACCGAAATGCGTATCTTTGTTTGAAACCGATTTTCAACAGCTAAGGCTGTTTCACTATATATAGTTCCAAGCTGTGGCTTGTACTTCTTGTTCCTCTGGTGGAAGTTGCTCGACAACTTCGCCGGGCTGTGGCTCCAAAGGGAGCTGTAGCTCCGGTGGCTGCACCCGCCTCAATGTATTCGACTGGTTGCAGGACCTCGACCTGCCCAGTGATTTCAAAGGATTTGACCTCGTCGAAATTCGCTTCAAAGGCGGACGTAAAGAGTTTTTCCGTAACGAGCAGTATCTGCCCCTTGTCACCGGCGACGCCGTGGTGGTGGAGGCGGCTGGCAATGGCTGGCACCTCGGGCATGTTTCCCTGAAAGGAGAACTGGTACGCCTGCAGATGCGGAAGAAAAAAGTCCCCACCGACTCTAAAGAAATCCGCCCGATTCTGCGCGTAGCTACGCCCCAGGATGTAGAGCGCTGGGAAGCCGTGCGTGACCTAGAAACCGGTACCATGTTCCGGGCCCGCTCGGTGGTGGAGGAATTGCGCCTGAAAATGAAGCTCTCGGACGTAGAGTACCAGGCTGACCGCAGCCGCGCCACCTTTTTCTACTCCGCCGACGACCGGGTTGACTTTCGCGACCTGATTAAGCGCCTGGCTGAGGAGTTTCGGGTGCGGGTAGAAATGCGCCAGATTTCCCTGCGCCACGAGGCTGGCCGCCTGGGAGGCATTGGCTCCTGCGGCCGGGAACTGTGCTGCTCAACCTGGCTGACGGAGTTTAAGAGTGTGAGCACCACGGCAGCCCGCTACCAGAACCTGAGCCTCAACCCGGCCAAGCTCTCCGGGCAGTGTGGCCGCCTCAAATGCTGCCTGAACTATGAGCTGGACACTTACCTCGTCGCGCTAAAGGATATTCCGCAGGTGCAGCGCCCGCTCCAAACGGAGAAGGGCGACGCTTTCCTGCAGAAGACGGATATCTTCAAAAAGAAGATGTGGTTTGCGCTGCGCGGGGATAATAACTGGGTGGTGCTGCCGACCGAGCGGGTACGCGAAATTCAGGAGATGAACAAGCGCGGAGAAAAGCCGGAGTCCTTACTCCCGCCGATGCGCGAGGAAGAGCGGCAGCCGGAGGTATCGGCCATTGTGGAAGGCAACCTCGACCGCCTCGACGACAAGATAAAAGCGGGCAAGCGGAACAAGCGCAAGAAAAAGAAAGAAAAAGACCCCGTAGCCGCGGCAGTTCCCCGCGAAGCAGCCAGTGCCCCAGCTGCTGGCGCTGAGGCGCCCGCTACTTCTTCTGCTTCCTCCGGCCGCAGTGCCGCCGATGGTCGCCCACGCGGCGCCGCCGCCAAGCCCGCCAACCGGCGTCATCGGCCACCCCGCCCCAGCGGCGAGGGCCCGGCCCGCCCAGAAGGCCGGGGGCCGGAACGCCCCGCAGGCCCATCGGGGGAAGGTGGTAGTGGCGAAGCACGGCCCAACTCGGGCCGGGGCGGGCGCCGCGGAGGGCGCCGCGGTGGCAGTGGTAGTGGTTCAACGCCTGCTCAAGCCTAATGCCGATGATCCTGCAACTTTCTTCCCCGTGGCGGTGGGTGGCTATGCTGGCTGTAGTACTGCTGGCCTCCTGCGACTCCTCGGAGCTCTACGAGCAAAACATCGACCTGAAAGACGCCAGTGGCCAGCCCTACGTGTGGGCCGTGCAGGAGAAGCCCAGCTTCACCTTCACTATTACGGATACCACTCAGCTGTACGATGTGTATTTCAACATTCGGAATGCCGCCGACTATGGCTACTACAACTTGTATGTAAAGCACACGCTCACGGCCCCCGATGGCCGCCGGGTATCTACGTTGCTGCACGAGATGAAGCTGATGGATGCCAAAACCGGCGAACCGCTGGGCAATGGCTCGGGCGACATTTTCGACCACCGGATACTGGCCTTGCCCCAGCAGCGTTTCCACCAGCCCGGCGAGTACCGCCTGACGCTGGAGCAGTACATGCGCCAGGATGCGCTGGCGGGAATTATGGCAGTAGGAGTACGCGTAGCCCGTCACGAAGCTGCCCCTTAAAAGCACTACCTGGTTTTCAGAAAAATCCCCTTTCCGATAGTCGGGAAGGGGATTTTTTTTTCTACTTCAGCCCAACAGAAAGCCTGCTTTGCACGGGTACAAAGCAGGCTTCCGGTACTTGGTAAAGGCTGGTTATATCCGCTCTACTTTCACTGCGTTCAGACCCTTTTTGCCGTCGATGACGTCGAAGGAAACCCGGTCATTTTCCCGGATTTCGTGTACCAGACCAGTCTGATGCACAAAGATTTCCTGTGCTTGCTCGTCTTCGATGATGAATCCATAGCCTTTTGATTCATTAAAAAACTTGACTTTGCCCGTTTTCATAATGGGGTACTTGGTTGTGGTAAAGTGAACAAGGAGGACAGATTTAGGCGGTAAATCTACAGGTTATTCTCTGTTTAGTTCTATAAAAAACATGCGCAAGGACGAGCTATTTTAAGCTTGCTGGCTTTGGGCTGCACAGTCAAAAGCTGCCTATGCATGCAGCGGGGCCAAGATGTTACACTCGAGTTAGCGGGCCGTTTTATGGCCAGCGCCTTGGTTTAGTGCGTATAAGTTGGGCGTTGCATCTTTCTTTTCATTCCCCAACCACCCACCACTATGGATAACGAGCAAAAGAATCAGACCAACCCTTCCGGCTCTGCCTCAGCAAACCAAGCACCAAATGGAACACCCGCTTCCGGGATGAATACTTCCACTACCAACAGCCCTACGTCGAGCCAGTCTCTCGCTTCTTCGGAAATGAGCGCCGGACGTGGCGGGCTGGGCAACTCGGAGCAGAGCCAGCAAGCCAATAAAGAAGTAAACCCCTCGGCGCTGAAATCGGATAGCGCCAAGGAATCCAGTAGCTCATCTACTAAGAGCCCGGCAGCCACCTCCGGCTCAGCTAAAAAGACAACGGCTTCGTCGGCTTCTTCAACGGAGGCTAAGAGCTCTGGGACGCAGAAAGCAGGTACCCAGAAAAACCAGCCCAGCGGCCAGTCTGATCAGCACAGCCAACAAGCAAACTACGGCGGCAACTTTGGCAATAGCATGGAACCCAGCTACCAGGACCGTGACCGGAACGAGAACATGACCAGCGGGGCCAGCCGGGGCGAGTTTGGTGCCCACGGCGGTAGCAACACCCAGGGCGGCTACGGCAACCAGTACCGCAACAACGACTATAACCAGCACGACAACCGGGGTGGATACTACGGTAGCAACCAGCCCGCCGGCGGCTATAGTGAGCATCAGAATTCCTACCGCGACTATGACGGGCGCGGCAACTACGGTAGCCAGGACCAAATGCGCGGCAGCCAGGGCGGCTACGGCGCCCAGAACAACTGGGGCGACGAGGCCCGGGCCAACTCGCGTGGGAACTTCGGCTCCCAGGACCGCAATTACCAAGACGATCAGCGGCGCGGGGGTGGCTCGATGTATAACCGGGACAACCAAGGCGGTTACGGCCAGCACGACAATCGGCATTACTCTGATCAACAACGCTGGAACGACAGCCGCTACCAGAACGATAGCCGCTACCAGAACGACAACGGTTCCCCCCAGGGCCGCGACCGGGGCTACAGCGACGACTACGGCTCTTCCTCCATGGGAGGCTATGACTCCTACGGCCGCTCAGGCCAGAGCCAGGGTTATCAGCAAAACCGGGGTAATTTCGGTGGCGAATCACGCAACCAAGACAGCAATTACCAGCCTTCGCAACGCGGACATGGCCAGCGCGGTGGCATGAACAGCCAGCAAGACTATGGTCAGCAGGGCGGCTATTACCGGCAGGAGTCGAACCGCTACGACGGGCAGGGCGGCTTTGGGGGCTACAACCGCTCCGAGGACGACCGGTACGATTCACGCAGTGGCTATAATCAGGGCTCGGGGAATTATGGGGGCAACGCGCGGGAAGGCTTCGGCTCCCGGGGCGGCTCGTATAATGATGAGTACTCTTCGGGCAACCAGGGCATGCGCGGCGGCTCCCCTTCCCGCGGCAACTACAACCAGCAGGAGCAGAACATGAACTACGGCTCGGAACGGCGCAACCAGTATCGGAACCACCAAGATGACGCGCCCGACTACGGCTCGGCCCCGCGCCGCAACCGTGGCCGCGACGATGACGACCAGTACTAAGCGTTCCTGCTTTTAGCAACTCATAAGAAAAGCCTCTGCTACCATAGCAGAGGCTTTTTCTTTGGATATGCAGCTTTAAACGGTCCGTAGCCCCCGAAAAGTGGTGAGTAGGACGGGTTAGCGCAAACTGGCCCGGTACAACCGTCCCTTTTCATTGCTGACCACGAAGTCGTGCTGATTCACGAAAACCAGCCCTTCGGCCTGTCCGGTTTTGGTAAGTGGCAGACAGCTCTTTGGGCCGTCGAAGAGCTTACGGCCGGGCTGACGCTCCAGTAAATACGCATGTCCATAGCCAAGCAGAGCCACCAGCTGACCATCGGGACTGATATCAGCGGCCGTAATCCAGGTATTGATGCGAATACTATCCACCAGCACCGCAACATGGTTTCCGGGGCGGGCGGGCACTTTGTAGTACTTCACCCAGCCCCCTTTGCCCCGATTCTTGGTAAACAGGTGCAGGGAGTCATCGGCGTAGAAAAAAGCTTCGCAGTCGAAGTTGCGGGCAGCTTTGCGCGGAGGAAACGTGCGCTGATCGGGGTAATGAAAGGCAATGGTATCTACTTGCTTTAGCGCCGGCTCTTGGAGCCGGTAAATCCGCAGGTCGCGGCGTTTATTGCCATTGTTGCCAAAGTCCCCGATGAAGAGGTACCCATGCTGCCGATCTTGGGCCAGATCCTCCCAATCGATGTTGTTGGCATCAGGGACGCGGTGTTTTGTGAGCAGGTCGCCCTGCAGGGTCACTTTATACAGCAATGAGGTGTTGCCGCCGTCCCCGTGGGTCCACAGGTCGCCGTGGTCGTTGGCCAGCGCCAGCCCCGAGCTTTCGACCACGTCTTCCCGCCGCATGTGGCCTACCTGTTCTACCTTATACGCTTCGTTGATTTTCTCAAAGCTCCCGCGGTCAGTGTTGCTGGTACAACCGCACAACATGGCGTGCAGAAAGAAAGCCAGGGGAGCTAGCCGGTCGCGTAGTAGAAGAAGTGCATTCATGCCTGTAAATTAGAACTGGGAGCCAGCCACCAAGGTCAGCTCGCTGCTGCCTTACGCAGCCCAGCAAATTTTGTCGCCTAAAAATGCGTGGGACAAAATTATGCACCGGCTCAGCGTCGACTGCTGCCCTTCATCTTGCCTTCCTACGAAGCAACCATCCTGTCATTTCAACTGGCTTACTAAGGCATCTTAAAATCCAGGTAAGGTCGTAGCTTTTCCAGGGTAGCGGCCTCCAGAATGCGGATCTGGCGTAGGTCGTCGGCCTGCTGGAAGGGCCCGTGCTGCGCCCGGTACGAGACAAGCACGCGGGCCAGCCGCGCACCCACGTAGGGGTGGGCTTTCAGCTCTTCAAAGCTCGCCTGATTGATGGCCAGCCGCTCGGGCACGTATCCTGCCCGCACAAAGGAATACTTGTGCAAGCTGTCTACCAGATCGGGAGCAAAGCTAAATACCTCCGTAAGCTGACTGGACTGCACAAAGCCCCCCAGCCGCTCGCGGTACGCAACCAGCCGGAGCGCCGTTTTCTGCCCAATGCCGCGAATCTGCTGCAGTTGGGCCGTGTCGGCGGTGTTGAGGTCGAAGGGCAGCAGGTGCGTGGGCTTTCGCTTGAAGTGCTTACCCGACGCTTGGTGGCCCGCAAATCCACCCGCAGGCTGACTAGCTTTTTCTTTGCTGCCCCACTCTGGCTTCACCCGGGCCGGCAACTCCTCAGGGAGCATGATGTAGGGTGCCAGCCTGGCGTAGAGGGCAGGCTCCAGACCGTAGGCTTTCTGCACCTGCACCTTGGCCCGAAATCCGCCGATGGCCGCGCCGTAGCGTACCAGCCGCGCGGCTACATAGTGCGGAACGCCCCGCGCCTCCCAGTCGGTAGCCGACAGGGTATTGGGGTTGAAGGGGGCCAACGCTACCTGGGGTACTGCTGCCCTCCTGCCGTAGACCGGGCGGGTGCGCGCATACCGGGCTGGATATTGCCGGGCAGGTGCCCGGTTAGCCTGCAGCTCCGCGGCAAACTTCTCGAGCTGGTGCTGATCGGGAGCGGGGTTGTACTCGGGTAGGGCCTTAAGCAGTAGGGAGGGTGCCAGGAGAATCAGCCCTAGCAGCAAGAGCAACAAGACAAAGCCATTCGTTTCGACGCGAGAAAACCGAAACTGGCGATGCGCCAGCAGATAGGCAGATAAAAGGAGGCGCTTCATGGGCACACCAAGCCAAATAATGATTCAAACGAACAGGAAATAGCGCGCCGCCCGACTGGTGTGCAGGTCGTTGGGCATAGTAGATAGAGCAAATACAATATAAGTACTGCCGCTGAATAAGCAAAAACCGGGGCACCCGCCGACGCGCGGCCCCCCCCGCCAAGCAGTAGTGAAGTTGTGTGGGTGGCCAGCTAGCCTGCCTGCTGGGCAACCAGAGCCATGCCTTGTTCCAGACTGTGGGGCGCATAGCCTAACTCCCGTTGCGCTTTATCAATAATAAAACCCGTCCGTAACGGGCGTTTCGCAGGCTGGGAAAAGGTGCTGGCATCAACCCGGCTAATAAGGCGACTATCCAGCTGAAAGAAATCAGCTACGCGCAGGGCCATTTGAAATGGGGTAAGCACCTCCTGGCCACTGACGTGGTAAATGCCTGAGGCATTGTACAGGGCTGCCAGCCAGCAGCCCTGGGCCAGGTCCTCGGCCAGAGTGGGCGTCCGGAGCTGATCATCCACTACCTGAATAGGCTGCTGGGCTCGCAGAGAGTCGCGCACCCAAAGCACAAGGTTGGTACGGCCGTACTCGTGGGCTACTCCATATACCAGCACAGTGCGTACAATGGCCCATGGCCCGCGGCTACGCTGCACGGCCTGCTCGGCAGCCAGCTTGCTTTTACCGTAGAAATTTACGGGCGCCGGCACTGCTTCTTCGGTAAGCGGCCCCTCCTTGCCATCAAAAATAAAATCGGTGCTGACGTGGACCAGATGTACCTGCTGCCGCTCGCACACGGCAACCAGGTTTTCCACGGCCGTTACATTTTGCTTCCAGCAGTCCGCCTGGTTTAGCTCGCACTCATCCACATTGGTCATGGCGGCCGTGTGAATCAGGTGGGTGGGCTGCTCCTGCATTAGCACCTGCTCTACCTGGGTCTGATCGGTCACGTCCAGTTGCACGAATCGTACGGCCGGATACAGCTTTGCGAGCTTGTTGGCCCCGCGCGAGGTAGCAATCAGTTCCACTCCTTCCTCCGCGTGTAGCCGCGCTATCAGTTTTTGGCCTAGCAAGCCATTGGAGCCGGTTATTAGTACGCGCATAAGGAGGAATTAAGCGGTGCGCAAAGGGAAAAGGCAGCGTGAGCAGACTCGCTAGTATTGATAGCCGTAGAGCTCCGTAATTTTTTTCTTTTTCAGCTTTTCCACTTTCACCGTCATTTTCACGTCGGAAGTGGGCCGGTCGCGGGCATCGCGGGGCTGTTGGGCTATTTTATCCACAACCGCCAGCCCACTGATTACTTGGCCAAACACGGTGTAACTGCCATCAAGCTGGGGCGTACCGCCGGGGTTTTGCACAATATAAAACTGCGAACCGCTGCTGGCCCGCTGGGGGTTCACGTAGTCGCCTTGCCGGGCGGCGGCCAGGGCGCCCTGCTTGTGGCGTAGCTGGGGGATAATTTCCGCCGGAATGGTTTTCTCATTGGCGGGCCCTAGTCCATCGTTACCGGGGTCAGCGTCTTTGGTGTTGGGGTCACCGCCCTGCACCATAAAGCCCGGAATAACCCGGTGGAAGGTGGTCCCGTTGTAAAACCCGGCTTTGGCCAGCTTCAAAAAGTTGGCTTTGTGCTGGGGCGTGAGCTCCGAAAGCACCAGCCGGATGTCGCCCAGATTGGTGCTGATGGTCACTACTTCATCTTTTTTGCTGGGGCGCGGCTTTTTGGCGGCCCAAAGCCCTTGGCTGCTCAGGAGAAAAGCCAGCAATAGCAACGCGAGCCGAGAGAATATCTGCATACTTGTACGGTCTATGAATGCCTCAAACTTACGGGCTTTCTACGGAGGCATTCATAGGTCAGCACTGCTAAGTCACCAAATTCAGCGCTAACCTGGCAAGTTGCGTATGTAGCGCCGTTACGCTTTTCCCGTTCCCCTATGCCTGATTCTACGCTCTCCGCGGCTACCCCTGCTCCTCACTGGTTTCCCAAGCTGCTGCTGGCGCTCTACCTGATCGAGTTTAGCGTGTTGGCTATCAACCCCGCCGACCGCGGCACCTGGTGGGCCGAGAACCTGCCCATTCTGCTCATCGTTGGCGCGTTGGTGGTGCTGTATCTCCGAGGAATCCGGTTTTCCAACACGGCCTACCTGCTGATGAGCGTGCTGATTTTCATGCACACCGTCGGCGGCCACTATACCTTCGAGAAAGTACCCTTTGACTGGTTTAACAACCTGTTTGGGTTTAAGCGCAACATGTACGACCGGGTGGCACACTTTTCCGTGGGCTTTTACGCCTTCCCGATTATTGAACTCACGGACCGCTTCGGCACCATTCGTAGGCGCTTTATCAGCTACCTGTTTCCCCTCTGTGTTATCGGAACCGTTGCCATGGCCTACGAGCTGATTGAGTGGGTTTACGCCGAAGTAGCGGGTGGCAGTGCCGGCGCGGCCTTCCTCGGCAGCCAGGGTGATATCTGGGACGCCCAGAAAGATATGCTGGCCGATACCAGCGGCGCGGTGGTGGCGTTGCTTATTTATGCGCTGAGCAGCAGAAAGAATAACCGGTAAGCGAGTGAACTAAGCGAAACCGAGCCAATTTGTCCGAAGAAGTCAAACCCGTTACCTAAGTATAAAGCCCTTAGTCGTTGTGTACGACTAAGGGCTTTTCCTATTAGCTGGCTCTGCACGTTAGCGAGGCCTGCTTCGTGGCCTCGCTTTCGGCCTGGCTCTAACGGCTACATGTTTTCGTCGCGCACGCGGCGGATGTCGTCCAGTATTTCCCGGCCGCCGCGCGCCAGCACACTTTCGGCTACCCGCACCCCCAACTCCTCCGCCCCGGCTACCGGTGCTGACTGGGTTTCTTCAATAAACTGCTGCCCATCGAGGCTGATGAGGCCCCCGTGCAATGTCACCTCGCGGCCATCGGCGGAAAGCGTAGCCAGCGCGAAAGAAGGGATGCTGCACCCACCTTCCATGGTGCGCAGAAAAGCGCGTTCGGCCGTCAGGCACACGTGCGTGGCCGCGTGATCCAGCACCCGGCGCAACTCGGCCTTTAAAGCGGGGTCCAGACTGCGGGCACACTCAATGGCCACGCTGCCCTGGCCCGTAGCCGGGATATACTGCGTTTCAGGTAACACATGGCGAATAAGCTGGTCGTATTCCATCCGGTGTACGCCGGCATACGCCAGTACCAGGGCATGATACTGACCTCCTTCCAGCTTGCGCAGGCGCGTCTGAAGGTTGCCGCGGGCTTCGGCGGTGGTGGCGTGGGGCAGGAAGCGGCGCAGCATGGCCTTGCGGCGGGTGCTGCTGGTTCCGAGCACCAAGTCGGGCCGCTGTAGATCGAGCGCGGGGTCGAAGCTCACGATAACGTCATTGACCTTTTCGCGCTCCATAAAAGCCAGCAACTCCAGATCGGCTGGAATGGTGCTCTGCACATCCTTGGCGCTGTGCACGGCAATGGTGGTATGCCCAGTGCGCAGGCTCTCTTCCAACTCCTCGGTAAAAACCCCCTTCGCCCCGATTTTATCGAGGGAGCGGTCCAGTACGACGTCGCCCTTGGTGGTGATGATGACGATTTCCGGTACGAACCCAGCCGCCGACAGACAATCTGCCACGTGATGCGCCTGCCACAGCGCAAGCTTACTGCCTCGGGTACCGATACGAATGGTGGTTTGCACAGCAGAACGAACTAGTTGGGATTATGCCGGCCGGCGCATTTCTTTGCGGCCGCCGGCTACTTCCGACAAAGATACGCCCTGTCGGCTGGCTTCCCGGCTATAGACTTTTTAGCACGTACTATAGCAAATTAGCAACGTGTATTTTTCTCCCATAGAGGCCATTTGAGCCCTTTTTTGAGCACGGCTCTGCGCTCAACACAGGGTTGCGCTGGGCTGTCTTCCGCTAAAAAATCAGGCTTGACGCAGCAGCTCGGCCAGGCGCAGGGAGGTATCCACGAACACCATGCGCGGGTTAGCATTACGCTCCACGTGGTAGTGAGCATCGTTGAGCTGCTGGGTGAGCGGCCCGGCGTTGCGGGGCGTTACAAAGCGGCTGAAGCCCTGCACGAACGGCTGCTCGGCGGTGGGCAGGTGCGGCACCAGCTGAGGGTCGAGGCCGAAGAGCAGGACCTTGCGCAGGGCAGTGAGGGCGTAGTGCAGAAACTCCTTCTGGTTTTCGCGGCCCAGCTTCTGGAACTCGTCACTCTTCTCCAGCATCTCGCTCACTTTGTTGCCGTAGCAGGTGCGCATCCAGGCCGCAAACAAGGTAAAATAGTCGTGGTCATCAGTGGCAGTGCTTTGGGCCGCCAGGGCCCGGCCAATGTTGCCCTCGGCCAGCAACGCCAGCTGACGCGCTTTGGCTTCCGGCACTTTCTGCTCGTCGCGCAGCCAGTGGGTAAGCTCCTCCTCGGCGAGGGCGCGCACCACCACGGGCTGCACCCGGCTAATGATGGTAGGCAACAGCTGCTCGGGCGCGTAGCTTACCAGCAGGAACACCGTAGCTGGTGGCGGCTCTTCCAGCAGCTTGAGCACGGCATTGGCGGCGGCCGAATGCATCAGCTCGGGCAGCCAGATAACAACAATTTTGAACTGCGCCTCAAACGCCTTAAGCGAAACCAGGCGCAGCAGCTGCAGGCTTTCCTCTTTGGATATGCTGCCCTGCTTATTGTCGGCCCCGATGGCCTGCATCCAGTCGTTGAGGCCCTGGTAGGGGTTTTCGAGGACGAAGGCCCGCCACTCGGCCGCAAACTTGCTGCTGACGGCATCCTTGGCTACGGCCTTCGTCGTCGTGACGGGCACGATGAAGTTGAGGTCAGGATGAACCAGCTTATCAATTTTCTGGCAGCTGGAACACTGCCCGCAGGAATCGTCGGCCGCTTCAGCCCGGTTTTCACAGTTCAGGAATGCCGCGTAGGCCAGGGCCAGGGTGAGGGCGGCGGAGCCCTCAGCGCCCCGAAACAGCTGGGCATGGGCCACATGGTTGCGGCGCACACTCTGGCGCAGCACCTGCTTCACTGCCTGCTGACCAGGAATATCCGAAAAGCGCATGGGTTACGTTGTTGTCAGGTTGTGAGCAAGCTAAGGCTTTTGGGCCGCTGATCTTCCTGCCGTCGTCTACTTTAAAGCTCCACGCCACGCTCGGCCGCCGCCGGCCCAGAACGCTCCCACACCCGGTCTTTCACCGTGAGTTCGTATACATGGCGCAGCAAGTCCTGTTCCGTTTGGTCGAACTCCAATTGGCGGCGCGCCATCACCCGCTCGGCTACTTCGGCCGCTTTTGGCAGCTTAAAGGTTTCGAAGCCGGCGGCCCCGCCCCAACTGAAGCTTGGAATGAAGGTGCGCGGAAAACCGGCCCCGAACACGTTGGCGGCCACGCCCACCACTGTACCGGTGTTGAACATGGTATTGATGCCGCACTTGCTGTGGTCGCCCATCATAAGCCCGCAAAACTGCTGCCCGGTGTTGACGAACCGCCCGGCTGCGTGGCTCCAGATTTTGACGGGCGCGTAGTTGTTCTTGAGGTTGGAGGTATTCGTATCGGCGCCCAGGTTGCACCACTCCCCTATCACGGAGTTGCCCAGGTACCCATCGTGGCCTTTGTTGGAGTAGCCCAGGATAATGCTGTTGCCAACCTCCCCCCCAACCTTGGAAAACGGGCCTACGGTGTTGTCGCCGCGCATTTTGGCGCCAGCATTGATATGGCTACCCTCACAAAGGGCCAGCGGCCCGCTGATGATGGCCCCCTCGTGCACCTGGGAGTTTTTCCCGAGGTAAATAGGGCCATTCTCGGCGTTTAGAATAGCCGCCCGAATTTTCACGCCCGGCTCAATAAAGACGTTTTCCGGCGCATACACAATGGTGTGCGCGTCGCCCACCGGCTCCGACTGCCGGCCACGGGTAAGCAGGGCAAAGTCCCGGCGAATTTCGGCCCCGTTGTAGAGGAAAAGATGCCAGGGCTGCCGGATAACGGTTACCGGCTCGGCTACCTCCCGGGTGCGTTGAAATCCTTCCTGAATCAGCTCGGCTACCTGAGTAGCATCGGCCAGATGGGCTGCAACCAACAGCTCTTCGCAGAACAGTGCCTCGCCCGGCTGCAGGGCCAGTACCTGCTCGGCCAGCAGCTCATCGGCACACACGGCGCCGTTGATAACCAGCGCGGGTCCCTGCGTATCGCCGGCGGGAAACTTAGCCTGCAGGTACGGCTCGGTGAGGTAGCCTACCTGCGCTGCGCCCAGGCGGCGCTGCCATTTTTCGGCCAGCGTGAGAATGCCGCAGCGCAGGGCCGCCACCGGCCGCGTGAAGGTAAACGGAAGCAAATGCGGCCGGATGGCCGGATCGTCGAAAAGCAGAACGTGCATTGGGGAAAGCGTTTCGCTGGTAGCCGGCAGCCAGCAGCATCACAAAGGCAAGGGGAATGAGTGGGGACTCGGGGTCAAATTTGGCAAATAAAAAACTCCCTCCGATGGTCGGAGGGAGTCTCGTATCAAACCCAGAGCCTGCAGCGAGTAGCCACAAGCTCCACACAGGCTTACTTCTTCTGGTAGCGGTTGCGGAATTTTTCCACGCGGCCAGCCGTGTCGATAAACACGTTTTTGCCGGTGTAGAAGGGGTGCGACGCCGAGCTAACTTCCACCTTGATAACGGGGTAGGTTTTGCCGTCTTCCATCGTAACCGTCTCGTTCGAGGTCATCGTCGAACGGGTAATGAATTTGAAGTCGCTTGAAGTGTCCTGAAACACCACTTCACGATACTGGGGGTGGATGTCTTTTTTCATGGTCGGGGTTCCCGTTAAAACCTTGTCTGCCTGCCGATTTTGCGGAAGGGAGTGCAAAGGTACAGTGTAACGTCATAATTCAAAAGCCTTTGCCGGCTTTTTCCTTTTTTCGTGCTTTTTCCGCCTGTCAGCCCACGCCCTCAGCCCTTTAGGCCCTGGGCCGCTGCCGGGCAGCTACTGCAAGCACCGGGACGGTGCGCCCTCCCTGCAGTAGCCGGCCCGGCCCATTCTGCGGGCGTTGGGTGGCCGTTCCCCGGTTTTTTCGTTGGTTTACGATTCTTCCCTTCTGGTTTTCTCCTCTACCATATTCCGCCCGTGCGCCTCTGCTTTGCCTCCAACAATGCCCACAAGCTTGCCGAAATCCGCCCTCTGCTGCCCGCTGGCCTAGAGCTGCTGAGCCTCGAAGCCATTGGTTGCCACGAGGAACTCCCCGAAACCCGTGATACGCTCGAAGGAAATGCCCTGCAGAAGGCCGAGTACGTGTGGGAGCATTACGGCGTGGCCTGCTTTGCCGATGACACCGGCCTGGAGGTAGAGGCCCTGCACGGGGCACCCGGCGTATACTCGGCCCGCTACGCCGGTCCCCAGCGCCTGGCCGCCGACAACGTGCAGAAACTGCTCCAGGAGCTGCACGACCAAGCTAACCGGGCGGCGCGCTTCCGCACCGTGGTAGCCTTGGTAGGCCTCACGCCGGAACCCCAGCTGTTTGCAGGCGAAGTACGCGGGCTGATTACGGAAGAGCCAAAGGGGAACGGTGGCTTTGGCTACGACCCCGTGTTTCAGCCCACTGAGGGCAACGGGCAGACCTTCGCGGAAATGGAACTGGCCGCCAAAAACCACATCAGCCACCGCGGCCGGGCCGTTGCGCAGTTGGTTTCGTACCTGCAGACGGAGTGGTCGGCGGCGTAAGCCTCCGCTAGTGCCCACCGGCAAGCTCCTGCCGTAGCCGAGGAAAGTTTAAGCCGGGGGCACCCGTTGAGCTGCCGATGTATTACTTTTGCAGGGTTGGCCCCACTGCAACGGGCAACATCCCACCCCATGCAAAAACCTTTTCTGGTCGGTATTACGGGCGGTAGCGCCTCCGGCAAAACCACTTTCCTGCGCCGCCTGCTGGCCTCATTCCCGGAGCAGGATATTTGTCTGATTTCGCAGGACAACTACTACCACCCGCGCGAAACCCAGCAGGTAGACGGCAACGGCGTCACGAACTTCGACCTGCCCAGCAGCATCGACTCGGCGGCCTATGCCAACGATGTGCTGCGCATCAGCCAGGGTTTGGAGGTACGGCGGCCGGAGTATACTTTCAACAACCCCAATGCCCCAGTTAAAGAGTTGGTCTTCAAGCCGGCACCCATTGTCGTAGTCGAGGGCATTTTTGTGTTCTACTTTGAAGAGGTGGCCCGGCTGCTCGATTTAAAGGTGTACATCGATGCCCGGGAGCACGTGAAGGTGCTGCGCCGCATTGTGCGCGACCGGGACGAGCGGGGGTACGACCTGGAAGATGTGCTCTACCGCTACACCAACCACGTAGCGCCTACCTACGAGAAATACATCAAGCCTTTCAAGCAGGATGCGGACCTGATTATTCCCAACAACCACCATTTCGACCGGGGTTTGGAAGTACTGGTGTCGTTCCTGAAAAGCAAAATAGCCGTTGGGGCCTAATAAAGCCGCCCCGCAAACCCGCTTGCACTGCCGCCTCCCCCAAGAGGCGGCAGTGCTGCTTTTCAGGCCAGCTGGTTAGCCAAAGCAGGCAGGTTGTTTTTCCTGCCCGCTGGTTTTGGTTATATTTGCACTTCGTATTTCGCAATGACGCTGACTCTCAACCCGTTTCTTACTCGCTTGCGGCTGGTGCTGCTCCAACTTACCCTGCTGTGGGTATTGGGGCTGAACCACCAGGCCGTGGCTATGTACCGGGTTGTGGCTGCGGCCCCCGGTCATGCTACCCGGGTAGGAGCCGCCCCCAAGGGAGCTGTTGTCAAGCAGAAAGTAACCCTGGAAGCCACGGCTCCGCTGGGCGTGTGGCTGGCCCCCGCCACTGAGGCATGGCTGCCGCCCGTGCCGGTGCTGCCGGGCTGGCCCCTGCCCACGCGGGCCTCGATTGTTGGAGCACCGCGCCCCTGCGCCGTGCCCGATGCCTTCCGCACGCGCCTGCTGGGCGCCTCGGTGTCGCCCCACGCCCCCTAAATGACAATAATTAATGAGCAATGAAGAAGGAAGAATTGCCAGTGCGCAGTCTTCCTTCTTCATTGCTCATTCTTGCTTGCTCATTCTTCATTGCCATTTCTTTCTACATGCGTAATAAAAACCTCATTATCATCCTCACGGTCATTGTTACCGCGTTGTGTGCCTACTTCCTCACGCTCACGTTCATCTCGCGGGGCGTGCAGCAAAAGGCCGTCAACTACGCCACCCGCAACGGCCGCGTAGATCAGAACCTGCGCCAGCACTACCTCGACTCGGTGTGGCGCGCGCCCGTGTTTGGCCCCCTCACCTACCGCGACGTGCGGGAGAAGGAGCTCGGCCTGGGCCTCGACCTGAAAGGCGGCATGCACGTGACCCTGGAAATTTCGCCGGTCGAAATCGTGCGGGCCATGGCCAATAACTCCAAGGACCCCAAGTTTCTGCAGGCTATGCAGAAAGCCCAGGAGCTACAGAAAACCAACCCCACTACCCAGTTCACGGCCCTGTTTGCTCAGAGCTTCCGCGAAGTGGCCCCCGGCGACAAGCTGGCCCGCATCTTTGCCAACACGACCAACAAAAGCCGCGGCCTGACTTACAACTCGACCAACGAGCAGGTAATTGCCGCCATCGACAAGGAAGAGGAAGAAGCCATTGACCGCTCCTTCAACATCCTGCGTACCCGCGTCGACAAATTTGGCGTGAACCAGCCCACCATCCAGCGTGTGAAAGGCACCGGCCGTATTCAGATCGAGCTGCCCGGCGTAGACAACCCCGAGCGCGTGCGCAAGCTGTTGCAAGGCCAGGCCAAGCTGGAGTTCTGGGAAGTATGGCGTACCGATGAGTTTGCTCCTTACTTCAACCAGTTAAACGAAGTACTGACGGCCCAGGAAGCCGCTGGCAAAGCTACTGGCACTGCCGCCGCTACTACCGATACCGCTGCCACGGCCACCGCTACCGGCGACTCTACCTCCTTGGCCAGTCAGCTCGCCAAGAAAAATGCTACGGCCAAAACCGACTCAGCCAACCCTGCCCAGAGCAGCCAGCTGGCCCGCCTGTTTACGATGCCCGGTGGCCTGGGTGCCAACCTGCGCGACACGGCCCGCGTGAATGCCCTGCTGCGCAGCCAGGAAGTACGTGCTGTATTGCCCCCGAACCTGACGCTGCTGTGGGACGTGAAGCCCACCACCATCGACGGCCAGGAATATCTACAGCTGAATGCCATCCGCAAAACCCGCGAAGGCGTGGCCCCCATGGGTGGCGACGTGGTATCGGATGCCCGCCAGGATTATGACCAGGGCGGCCGCCCCGAGGTATCGATGCAGATGAACCCGGCGGGTGCCCGCAAGTGGCAGCGCCTCACGGCCAGCAACATTGGCCGCCAGGTAGCCATTGTGCTCGACGACTATGTGTACTCGGCGCCGGTGGTGCAGTCGGAAATTGCCGGCGGCAACTCCAGCATCTCGGGCAACTTCAGCATTGAGGAAGCGCAGGATTTGGCCAACGTACTGAAGGCTGGTAAGCTACCTGCTCCTACCCGCATTGTGGAAGAAGCCGTAGTTGGTCCTTCGCTTGGTCAGGAAGCCATTAACCAGGGCCTGTACTCTACGCTGGCTGGCTTGGTTATCATCATGATTTTCATGGCTGTGTACTACGGCCGTGCCGGTCTGGTGGCTGATGCTTCGCTGCTTTTCAACATGTTCCTGGTAATGGGCGTGCTGGCGCAGTTTGGTACGGCCCTCACGCTGCCCGGCATTGCTGGTCTGCTGCTGGTTATTGCCGCTTCCGTAGATGCCAACGTACTGATCTTCGAGCGTATCCGGGAAGAACTCAACCACGGACTGCAGCTTAAAGATGCCATTAACAAGGGCTATGCCCGTGCTTTCTCAGCTATTTTTGACTCCAACGTCACCACGCTGATTATTGCCGTTATTCTAGGCTTCTTCGGTACCGGTCCGGTGCAGAACTTCGCCATTACTCTCGGCATTGGCGTGTTTACCTCCTTCCTGTCGGCCGTGTACGTGTCGCGTCTCATCATCGAGTTCCTGACCAAAGACAAAGAGACCAGCAAGATTCAGTTCTCGACGGCGCTGTCGCGCAACCTGTTCCAGAACCTGAACTTCGACATCGTAGGTAAGCGCAAGCTGGCCTACATCGGCTCCACCATTTTCATCGTTATCGGCTTTGTACTGATGGCCGTACAGGGTGGCCCCAACCTGGGCGTTGACTTCCGCGGGGGCCGCTCCTACGTGGTCGATTTCAGCAAGAACGTGGCCGCCGATGAAGTACGCACGGCCCTGCTCGAAAATTTTAGCGGCGCGGGCACGGAAGTAAAAACCTACGGTGCCAACAACCGCCTGCGCATCACCACGGGTTACCTGGCCGATGACGAAAGCCTGGTTGCCGATCAGAAAGTGCGCACGGCCCTCGACCAGGGTCTGCAGAAGTTCAGCGCGGCCGCGCCGGAAGTGAAGAGCACCTCGAAAGTGGGGGCCACCATTGCCGACGACATCAAGAAGACCTCGGTGCTGAGCCTGGGTCTGACGCTGCTGGGCATCTTCGTGTACGTGTTGCTGCGCTTCGAGAAGTGGCAGTACTCCATGGCCGCCGTAATTGCCCTGTTCCACGATGCCCTGCTGGTTATTGCCGCCTATCCCATTGCCCGTCTGTTCGGCCTGAACTACGAAATGGACCAGATTTTCGTGGCGGCGGTGCTGACCATTATCGGCTTCTCCATGAACGATACGGTGGTTATCTACGACCGAATCCGGGAATACCTGCGCGAGAACAAGCACCTCACCTTCGCTCAGGTGGCCAACCCAGCCCTGAACAGCACGTTCTCCCGCACCATGATTACGTTTACCACGGTGTTCCTGGTAGTGGCGGTGCTGTTCTTCTTCGGCGGTGAAACCCTGCGTTCCTTCTCCTTCGCTATGATGATTGGGATGGTGTTCGGTACGTACTCGTCGCTGTTCATTGCTACGCCCATCATCCTCGATACCTACGGCCGCAAGGAGTCCCGCGAGCGGGGTATGGACCACACCACCAGCATTACCGATGCTGATGCACCCAAGCTGAACACGACGCACGCGTAAGCGACCCTCAGCGTACTAACTTTGAAAAGCCCGACCTGCAGGTCGGGCTTTTTTTATGATCTAGTGCACAGGCAGTCAACTTGTTTGCTAGCTTTCAATAACTTTTCTGCCTTGGCAGGCAACCCAACCGGGGCTTGTATCCGAGTTAGCTACAAACCGACAACCTCGCGCCGTGCCGCCCCAGCCCGAACATGATTCCGCCCTGCTATTGGCCTTGCTGGCTGGCTGCCGGCGTATGGATCGGGAGTGCCAGCGGCGCGTGTACGTGCTGTACTACAGCTACGCCCTGAGCGTGTGTTTGCGCTACGCCCGCAACCGCGAGGAGGCCCTGGAAGTAGTCAACGACGGGTTCATGAAAGTGTACCGGGACGTCACGCGCTTCGACCCGGCCCGCCAGGAAATCAACTCTTCCTTTCGGGCGTGGCTGCGCAAAGTCATGGTGCATACGGCCATCGACCACTACCGCGCCCAGGCCCGGCACCAGATGCAGGAACTGCCGGATCATGCTTACGGCCAGGCCGACGACAGCGCCGGTGCCCTGGATACACTGGCATATGAAGAGCTGATTGCTTTGATTCAGCGGCTTTCCCCCGCCTACCGCACCGTATTCAACCTGTACGTACTGGATGGTTTCACGCATGAGGAAATTGCGCAGCAGCTGGGCATATCGATAGGGGCGTCGAAGTCCAACCTCTCAAAAGCACGGGGCCACTTAAAGGAAATGCTAAAAAAAATTAACCACCATGCCTACGCCGAATCTGTCAGATGAGGAGCTAGATGCTCTGTTTCGGCGCGCTACCGAGGCCTACCCCGAAGAGGATGGCTCGGCCGCGTGGCAGGGCATGGAGCATCAACTCAATACCCTGGCCCGGCATCGGGCCGCTTACCAGCAAGTGCTGCGGTGGTTTGCCGCAGAAATTGCCACCATAGCCGTGCTGCTGCTGGTGTGGTTTACTTATCATCCCCTGTCTGGTAAAGCTTCTGCCTCAACAGTTGCTCGAATTTCAGCCACGCCCCTTGTACCAACTGGCCCTGCTGCTACTTCAGGGGCTGACACTGCTCCTTCTGTCCCCCTCCGCCAAGCTAAGCCGACTGAGCAAAGCCCATTGGCTCCCACAGCTGGCTCCACACTGGCCTCGAATGAACCGGCAACCCAAACGGCTCCGCGCGGCGTAGCGCTAACTACAATACTGCCGCGCCCCAGACAACGGCGCACCTTCCTGCCGCTTCTGCCTTCACCTCACCGCTCAAGGCTTGTGCAGCACACATCTGCAGCAGATTTCGAGGATGTTGAGGCGACAAGCGCAAAAAGCCGTAGTAGCGCCGGTCTACTTGCCGTGGCCGTGAGCCATCCGACTTCCCCACCTCCCCAACCCTCCTCAACAGTAGAGTCCTCGACTGCTACGGCTTCTTCTCCACTCCCGGCCCCGGCTATATCCAGCCCCAGCCTTGCTAGTGCCGCTAGGCATACAGCCAGCGTTGATCAGCCAACTACTGAGCCTACTCCAACTATCAGTGTTGCCCCTGCAGAGTTTGCCCCCACCATAATTTCAGCAGACTCTGTTTCTCAAGAAGCCAAAGCGCCTGTCAACTCACTGGCCCTTGCCGATACCCCTCCAGCCCTACCGGATTCTGCTCATGCGCCCGAGCCCAAGCGCAAGGCAACGCCGCCGGCCTACCGGTTTGGCTTGCTGGTGCAGTACGCGCCCGAGGTAAGCACCGTGCGCTTTTCACCCATTAGCAAAGCCGGCAGCAACGTGGGCGGCCAGGTAGAATACTTCTTCACCAACCGCCTCAGCGTGAATGTGGGCGTGCTGCGGGCCATGAAACGCTACCAGGCCCGCGGCACCGACTACCACGCCCGCCCGGCTTACCTGCCTTCCTCTATAGACATTGATGAGGTAGACGCTGACTGCCGCATGGTGGACATTCCACTGAACGTGCGCTATGCCCTGCGGGTACAACCGAAATACCAGCTGTTTGCCAGCGCGGGGCTGTCGTCGCTGCTGATGCGGGACGAGCGGTACGTATACTATTATGACTACTACAACCGGCCGGTGCAACGCGAATGGCGGGTGCAAAAAGGCAGCAACCACTGGCTGAGCGTGGTGAATCTGTCGGTGGGCTACGAGCGGCAGGTAGCGGCGCGCTGGGGGCTACGGGCCGAGCCTTTCGTGAAAATCCCGCTGGGCGGCGTGGGGGCTGGCCAGGTGCGCCTGAGCAGTGCGGGCGTGTTTTTCGGGGCGCAATACCGCCTGCTGAGAGCCGCAGCTCTACCGCACTAGCCCCTCCCCCGCGCTTTTCTTTCTTCTATTTACTTACTCATCATGAAACTGCGCTTCCCGCCGTATTGGCTTGGGCTAGGCTTGCTGTTGCCTGCCTGCGCCTACGAAAATGCTGAAGAACTGCTGCCGCAGCCCACCTGCGACGTATCGGCGGTGACTTACAGCCGGACCATTCAGCCTTTGTTGCAACAGCGCTGCTATCCCTGCCACGGCGGAGGAGAGGCAGAAGGCAATGTGGTGCTCGACAACCTGGCCGCCGTGCAGCACCACGCGGAGCACGGCGCCCTGCTGGGCGTGCTCACCCCCGGCTCGGGCTACCCGGCCATGCCCAAAAGTGGCTTCGCCCTGAGTACCTGTGAAGTGGCGGCCATCCGGGCCTGGGTAGAGGCAGGTACCCCCAACAATTGAGTTTCCCATGAAAACGTGCTGGCTTTTTCTCTGCCTCCTGCTCGGCCCCATATGCAGTGCTTTTGCCCAAGGCAAATACCTCACGCGCACCGGGCGCATTACCTTCTTTTCCTCCTCTCCGCTTGAAGACATTGAAGCCCGCAACGAGCAGGTGGCTGCCATCCTGGATCTGCAAACCGGCCAGGTGGCCTTCACCGCTCCCATGCGCGCCTTCGTGTTTCCGAATAGCCTGATGCAGGAGCACTTCAACGAAAACTACGTGGAGTCGGAGAAGTACCCGCGGGCCACCTTCGCGGGCAAGCTGCTGAACTGGCCGGCAGCCGAACCCCTGACATCCGGGAGTGCCCGCAACGTAATGGTGGAGGGCGACCTGACCATTCACGGGGTGAAGCGGCGCGTGAAGGTGCCCGGCACCCTGGAGCTACGCGGCAGTACCCTAGTCGTGAATGCCAAGTTTGCGGTAGCCCCCGCCGATTATAACATTGAAATTCCGCTGCTGGTGCGCGAGCATATTGCCAAATCAGTGGCCGTGACCGTGGCCCTCACTTGCCCTTCTCAACCCTAACACCACCGCTGGCTATGCTTTTTCGGCTACCCTCTGCTTTGCGCTTTATTGTCTGTCTGAGCTTGCTGCTGGCTGGGGCAGTCCCGGCCGTGGCTCAGGACAGCCTGCTCAACCAACTTACCACCCAAGACAGTCTTCGTACTCCGGAGCCCGTAGTCGCTACGTTTAAGGGCACCCGCGTCAGCAATGGGCACTCCATCGAAACCCCGGGCCAGGGTGTGCTGCTCTTTCTTATCTCGCACCGCTTCGGCACGCTCAACAGCGGCGCGTATAACTTCTTTGGGCTCGATCAGGCTACCATCCGCCTGGGCCTGGAATACGGCCTGAACGACCGGCTGGCCGTAGGCGTGGGGCGCAGCTCCCTGGAAAAAACCTACGACGGGTTTGTGAAATACCGCCTGCTCCGCCAGCAGCCCACTCACATGCCGGTGTCCGTTACTTTGTTCGGCAGTACAGCCCTCACCACGCTACGCTTTGGCAACGAGCGGCCTTTCCGGTCACGCCTGACGTATACGTATCAAGCATTGGTGGCCCGGAAATTCAGTCCTGGCCTTTCCCTGCAGCTGATGCCCACGCTGGTGCACCGCAACTTCGTGGCCACGGAGCGTGACAACAACGACGTGCTGGCCCTGGGCATTGCGGGCCGCCAGAAGCTCAGCAAGCGCGTGGCCCTTACCCTGGAGTATTACTACCTGCTGCCCGGCCCCACCGCCGACGACTTCCGCAACTCCCTGGCCGTGGGGTTTGATATAGAAACCGGGGGCCACGTCTTCCAACTCCACTTTACCAACTCTCAGGGCATGATTGAGAAATTCTTCGTGCCCCAAACGCAAGGTAACTTCTGGGACGGTGACATCTACTTTGGCTTCAACGTGTCGCGCGCCTTTGGTGTCAAGCACAAGTAGTACTGACAGAATTCGTCAGCGGCAGAGCAACTCCAAGGCCTTAAAAACCAAAAAGCCCGATTCGCAGGAACCGGGCTTTCTGGTTCTAGTTAAAAGCAAGTAGTTACACCGTAATACCTTCGGCTACTACTTCCGTTACTTCGGGCACCATGCGCTTGAGCAGGTTTTCGATGCCTGATTTCAGCGTAACAGTGGCCGAGGGGCAGCCCGAGCAGGAGCCCTGTAGGTTTACGGTTACGATGCCGGCGTTGTAGCTCTTGAAGGTGATGTTGCCCCCATCCTGCTCCACGGCGGGGCGCACGTAGTTGTCGAGCAGGTCGATGATTTTCTGGCTGGTTTGCTGGTCCTGCTCCGAGGCGTTGCCGGTAGCGGCAGCCGTTTGGGCGGCTTTCTGCTCAGCAGCGGGGTCCACGGTGAAGATGGACCCGCCCGCCTCCACGTACGACTTCAGGAACGTGCGAATTTCCGGAATCAGCTGCGCCCACTGGTGCTCGGTGGTTTTGGTGACGGTTACGAAGTTCTGGGCAATGAACACCCGGCCCACGTAATCAAAGTTGAACAGTTCCTGGGCCAGCGGCGAATTGGCGGCGGCCTCCAGGTTGGGGTAATCCACGCTCACGCCATCGGTGAGCAGCTGCTGGTTCAGCACGAACTTCATGCTCTCCGGGTTGGGCGAAGCTTCGGCGTAGATGGAAATGGTAGACATATTCGGTCAAAACAAAATGACGGAGAAAGCAAAAACTTCAAGGGCAGCCGGCCGCTTAGCCTGGGCTGACGCCCTCACAACAGCGCGAGCCCCCGATAGGTTACAAAGGTAGCAGAATGCGGCCAGCCCGGAGATGAAAATACGGGCTGGTGGGTATGGCCCAGTCAGAGACACGCGGATAGTTTTGTCAGCTCACCTTCGGACCGCTTTTTATGCTTTTTCGCTTCGCTCTGCTTCTGGTCTGCACCCTATTTACCAGCGTAGCCTCGGCCCAGACCTTGGTCCCGCGTCTGATTCTGGAAGAAGACTTTCAGGACAACCACCGCAACTGGCCTACGGGCCTCATCAACAACGCCGAGTATAAAGTAAAGCGCGGGGAGTATGTGGCCAAAGCACGCGGCAACGAAAACAATACCAGCGTGGCCCTGCTGTTTATCCCGGAGCTGGAAAAAAGCCAGAACTTCATCATTGAGGCCGAGCTGAGCACCACCTCGGCGGGCTGCCTGGCCTGGGGTTCCGGCAGCCGCGACAACATGCGCCTGTTCGGTACCATGAGCGAGCATCGGTTTGCCGTGTGCGGCTGGCGCGGAGGAAAATTCTTTTCCACCAACGGCGACAATGCCTATTCGGCCGCCGTGGGTCGTCAAACCAGTTGGCACACCATGCGGATAGAGTGCCGCGGCCCGCAGGTGCAGTACTTCGTGAACGGGACGCGGGTTTGGGAGCAGCAGCTCACGCGGATGCTGGGCCACGGCCTAGGGCTGGAAACCAACCTGGGCGCCGAAGCCAGCCTGCGCCACCTGCGCGTCTGGCTGCTGGAACCGGAGCCAGAGCCCGTCGCAATACCCGTCACGCCGGAACCCAAACCAGCTCCGGTAGCTGCTGCCGAAGCCACCGACGCAGCCGCAGCCCTGGCCACTCCCCTGCGTGCGGGGCAGCGGCTGGCCCTTCGCAACGTATTTTTTGTGCAGGGAAAACCCGAGTTGCTGGGTACTTCCAAACCCGAGCTGGCGCGCTTGGCCAAAGCCCTCAACGACCAACCCGCGCTGCGCATCCGGCTCGAAGGCCATACCGACAACCAGGGGCCCGAGGAGAAAAATCAGTTACTAAGCGAGCAGCGGGCTCAGGCCATTCAGGCCTTTCTGGTGAAATACGGGGTGGCCGCCACCCGACTGGAAACCACGGGCTACGGCTCCTCCCGCCCGGTAGCGGCCAACGACACCGAAACCAACCGCCGGCGCAACCGGCGGGTGGAGTTCGTGATTCTGGATTAGCCCTGGAGTGAGCTACACCCGGTTGGCGCGGGCGCGCAGTAGCATATCGGCCAGCACCAGGTTGGCCATGGCATCCACGATGGGCACGGCGCGGGGCAGTACGCAGGGGTCGTGGCGGCCCTTGCCGGCCAGAGCAATGGCTTCGCCCTGGTCGTTGATGGTGGCCTGACTTTGCAGAATGGTCGCCACGGGCTTGAAGGCCACGCGGAAGTAAATATCCTGCCCGTTGCTGATGCCGCCCTGAATGCCGCCCGAGTGGTTGGTGCGCGTGCGCACCTGGCCGGCCTCGTCGGTGTAGAAGGCGTCGTTGTGCTCCGAGCCAAACAGCAGCGTGCCCTCGAAGCCCGAACCGTACTCGAAGCCCTTCACGGCGTTGATGCTCAGCATGGCTTTGCCTAGCTCGGCGTGCAGCTTGTCGAACACTGGCTCGCCCAGGCCGGCCGGCACCCCGCGCACCACGCCCGTTACTACGCCTCCCACAGTGTCGTGCCGGTCGCGGGTCTGGCGAATGAGGTCGGCCATGCGCTCAGCCGTTTCGGGATGGGGGCAGCGGACCATATTCGAGTCGATAAGACTCAGATCCAACTCCTCGTAGCCTACGGGCACCTTCACGCCCCCTACCTGCGACACGTAGCTTTGCACCTGAATGCCGTGCTGGCGCAGGAAGGCTGCAGCTACGGCACCGGCGGCTACGCGGGCCGCCGTTTCCCGGGCCGAGCTGCGCCCGCCCCCGCGGTAGTCGCGGCGGCCGTACTTCTGGTCGTAGGTATAGTCGGCGTGGGAGGGGCGATAGGCGTGCTGGATGTGGGTGTAGTCGTGGCTGCGCTGGTCCTGGTTGCGAATAAGCAAACTCAGCGGCGTGCCGGTAGTATAGCCCTCAAACCAGCCCGCTAGCACTTCTACTTGGTCGGCTTCCTGGCGCGGGGTAGTTAGCTCGCTCTGGCCGGGCCGCCGCCGGTCCAGCGCCGTTTGAATTTCCTGCCCCTCCAGCGCTAAGCCCGCCGGGCAGCCATCTACGATAACCCCGATGCCGGGTCCGTGTGATTCTCCAAAGGTGGTGATGCGGAATAGCCGCCCAAACGTGTTACTCATTCCCCAAGGGCCTGGCTGGCCACTTCATTAAAATTAACCTGGCCACTAGCAGCCTGAGCCGCAAGCTACGGCTTACGCGCCGGTATTGCCACGCCACCAACCAAAAGCCGCCAGCAACAACAGTCCGGCCAGCAGGTAATTGGCGTAGCGCCGCACCTCATCGGGCGTCTTGAGAGGCAGCAGCTGGTTGTCGGCGCTTTCCAGCCGGCTCTGGTAGTAGGGGTCGGTGGTGCGGGTGCTGATGGCGGGGGCCTGCGCGGCGCCCAGGACCTTCACCTTCAGGCTAGCGCGCAGCACCTGGTAGTTTTGGGTGGCGGGGTCAAACACGGGCACCGCAAACAGGCTGTCCAGAGCCAGCACCCCGGGCTGCCGGGGCACAATGCGGTAGCGGAAGGTTTTGTATCCCCCTACCCGCCCGTTGGCGCGCGTTACCTCCTGGTGGACTTCGGGTCCGAAGATTTCTGCCCCTGCCTGCTCCGTAGGGGCCACCGGATTCACGGCGGCCAGGTTTCCCTCGCCCTCTATGCGCAGTGTATACGTGAAAGCCTGCCCCGTGCGGAACCGACTGCGGTCCACGGACTCCAGCAAGCGGTAAGAGCCTACCACGGCCTGGTCGCGCAGCGGGTGCGGCGGCAGGGGCTTGACCGCCACCGTGCGCGGCAGGGAAATATACGTTTTCAGGCCCGTCATGCGGTTATCGAGGGTCGGATCGGGCTTCTTGGGCAATTTGTACTTAATCATCTGCAGATCTACGGCCGGCCATTCCAGCGCACGGGGCGTGAGCGGGTAATAAACGGCTTCGTAGAGGTGGTAACGCAAGTAGGGCTTGCCACCCACAGTGGTATTCTCAGGCAACACCTCCTGCTCGTCGGAGGGCTCAACCCACACGGCCGGTTGTTGCAACCGCCGCAGAATGCGGGGCAGCTGCCGGTTGTAATCATAAAAATCGAGCAAGCCCTGGTCGGCGGGCGTTAGGTAGAAGTACAGCCCTACGTGTACCGGCTCACCCACGTACACGCTGGTTTTATCGGGCACCACGGCCAGAAAGGCGTTATCCTGGGGTTCCACAAACTCCTGCGGTTTCTGCTTGCCGAAAAGCTGATCTAACAGCCCCACGCCGGGTGGAGCACTGGGGGTGGCCACTGCCTGCTGAGGAAGTACTTTCAGAGTAGCTCCCCCGGAGCGCACCTGCTGGCCGTTTACGCTTATGGTAAAGGCTGGCAGCACGTACTCACCTTCCTTGTAGGCGGCATAGCGCTGGGTAATGGTCAGCTGGGTGGAAGACTTCCCGCCCACAATGCGGGTTGTGGTGGTGCTGGACTTGCCGCTTTTTTTGAACCCCTCAATGTCCGGAAAAGCCGAATAGCGCGCTAACGGGGCGCCTTCCAGCTGAAAAGCCAGGGTGAAATACTCATTCAGCGGGAAGCTGGTTGGCCCCAACACCAGCCGCACCTGGCCCGTGGCAGTGGCTGGGGCAGCCGGAGCAGCGGGTACCTGTGCCTTGGCGGCCGGAAGCAGGCCCGAAAAGAAGCTGAGCAGTAGCACCCAGCGAAAAAAAAAGTGCATGTGCGAAAAAAACTTAGCCAGCTCCTAAAACTACGTAAAAAGCTGCTTTTCTGCGGAAAAGCCCAACGTGAGCCAGCGTAACCATGCATCAAATAAGTTATATCAAATCCGGTATTTACAAAAAATTAGGGACTGCGCAATCTATAGTTCAGCTAAGCCCGTATGTGAGTTCAGATTCAGGTTTTACTGGGTTTTTCGCCGCTCCTTCCCCGTTTTGGGCCAGGCTGGCGGGGTATTGCCCACCTTTTCTATTCCTCACCCATTCTAATTTTTCCATGTCCAACTTCCTCAAAAAAGAAGGCGAAGAAGCGGAGCTGACTACCCCGCTGCACGCGCCCATCAAGCGCCGCTCGTTCTTCATGTATGCCGGTGCAACGGCCGGGGCCACGGCCCTACTACTTTCCGGCTGCGACGATGATGACGACGAAACCCCGGCCGCAGGCACGGTGAGCCTTGGCTCGGGTGATATAGGGGTGTTGAACTATGCGTACGCCCTGGAGCAGCTGGAAGCCGCTTTCTACGCACAGGTAATTGCCACGCCTTATGCCAGCATGCCGGCCGACGAAATGACCGCCCTGACGGCCATTGCCAAGCATGAAGCAATTCACCGCGACTTTTTCAAGGCCGCCATCCCGGCTGCCTCGCGCATTCCGGCCCTCAACCCCGATTTCTCGTCCATCAACTTCTCTAGCCGCGACGCAGTGCTGGGAGCAGCCAAGACGTTTGAGGACCTGGGCGTAGCCGCCTACAACGGCGCTGGCAGCCTGCTCAAAAGCCCCGACTACCTCTTGCTGGCCGGCAAAATTGTGTCGGTGGAAGCCCGCCACGCGGCCTACGTCCGCGACCTGCTGGACAACGGCTCGTTTGCCGGCAGCGACGTGGTAAATGCCAACGGCCTTGATCAGGCCCTGCCCGTAGCCACGGTACTGGCAGCGGCCCAGAAGTACATTAAAGAAACCATTAACGGCGACAACGTAGGTAAGTAGCCTTCTTCCAACCTCAATTTCCTCTTGATATGAATCTGTTCAATATAATCTCGGAGCTGGAGAAGGTGGACCCTGAAATCATGGACCGTCTCTCCCACCGCCGCAGCGCGCTTTCAGCGCTAGGCTCGCTGGGTAAGAAAATGGCCTTGGCCGCTGCTCCCATTGCCATCGGGTCAGCCTTTAACAAGGCCGTCGGCCAGAACACGCTCAACACCGCCAACGAGGTTCTTAACTATGCCCTGTTGCTGGAGTACCTGGAAGAAGACTTTTATGCGCAGGCCCTGGCAGCCCCTACCCTGGCTGCCAACCTTACCAGCGGCTCAGCGGCCCGTGGGGCCATTCAAACCATCAAGAACCACGAGACGGCCCACGTGAACCTGCTGAAAGCCGCGCTGGGTACCAACGCCAACCCGCGCCCGGCCAGCTTCGACTTCGGCAACGCCTTCCTCACGTATCCTACCTTCCTCACGTTTGCGCAGGCGTTTGAAGACACGGGGGTACGCGCCTACAAAGGCCAGGCTACCAAAATCCAGTCGGCCAACCAGCCGGCTATTCTCCAAACGGCTCTGCAGATTCACTCGGTAGAGGCCCGGCACGCGGCCCACATTCGCTACATGCGTCGGGGTGCCGCCGCCGGGGGGCAATCCAACATCATGCCCTGGGTTGTTGGCAAAGAGGCCAATGGGGCCCCCGATGCCGTGTATGGAGCCGGTAACCCTGCCGCTACTTTCCCGGCTGAGGACAACATCACCCAGGCTACTCTCACGCTGACCACCGGGCTCGGGGCTACCTACACGGCCGCTGATGTCAGCGCCGCCTTCGACGAAGGCTTGGACAACACCACGGTAACCACCATTGCCCGGTCTGTAGTAACCTTCTAGCGCTCCGCTGATTTTCTGATTGCCGAAAGGCGCCTCCTGTACCAGGAGGCGCCTTTTGTTGTATAGCCCGGCCGGCATTTCCGGCTCACGCCCGCTCCCGGACCGGTGCAACGCCAGGGCAACGTTTGGGCTCCTGTAGTTGGGGTATCCGAGTTTATCGGGCTACCTTTGTTTGGTGACTTCCGCTTCGGGGTTGCTGGTTGCGCATTGTGTTTGTTGCGAATGTCTGATTCCGTAGTTACTAAATTTCTTACCCGGTCCCTGCACCGTCGTTCCTTCTTCCGAATTGGTGGCGCAGTGGCGGCGGCCACCACTCTCACGCTGGCTGGTTGCGGCGACGACCCCGTGGCTCCGACGGGCAGCTCAGTGCTGAGCTTGGGCCAGGCCGATGCCGGTCTTCTAAACTATATCTACGTGCTGGAACAGCTGGAAGCGGCTTTCTACCAGCAGGTGCTGGCCGCCGCTCCCGCCGACATGAGCACGGAAGACAAAGATTTGCTCACTCAGATCTACCAACACGAGGTAGTGCACCGGGAATTGCTGCTGCAGGCTCTGTCGGTGGCCGGCGCGGGGGTACTCAGCAACTTGGAGTTCACCTTTGCTTCGCTTTCCCTTTCGTCCCGCTCGGGGGTGCTTACGGCGGCCCGCATGTTTGAGGACCTGATTGTAGCGGCTTACAATGGCGCGGCCCCCCTGTTTGCCGACGGCACTTACCTGCTGCTGCTGGGTAAAATAGTATCGGTAGAAGCCCGTCACGCGGCCCTTATGCACGACTTGCTACAGCCCGGCTCGTTTGCTGATAACAGCGTAGTGGAGGCATCCGGCACGTTTGCCGGACTCGAGCGCACCCTCACGGTTGCCGAGGTTATCACGGAGCTTAATAAATACCTGGTCATCAAAGTGTCGGCCGACAATCTGCCCACTGCCTGATTCAGCGTTCTGTCCTATGAATTTTCTTCAGCTTCTTGCCGATCTGGCGCAGGCCAATCCGGCGGTATATACACAGGCTAGTCAGCGCCGCACGATGTTGCGGCAGCTAAGCCAGCTGGGCGGCCGGGTGGCGGCTACGGCCCTGCCGCTGCTGGCCGTTTCAACTTCCACTGCCAAGGCTGGCACCCGCGAGAATCTCCTGGATGTGCTGCAGCTGGCCCTTACGCTGGAATACCTCGAAAGCGACTTTTACCGCACTGCCCTGGGCAAGCTGGCTCGCCCCGATGGTAGTCTGGTTTCGGCCGACTTTGTCCCGGCCAGCCTGCGTGCCGATCTGGAAACCCTTCAGCTGCACGAAGACCAGCACGTGGCCTTTCTGCAGGCAGCCCTCGAAAACTCGGGCGTAGTGGTGCCGGCCCGGCCTCGCTTCGATTTTACTGGCAGCCGCAATGGCGCCCAAGCAGCTCTGTTCCCCGACGTTTTCACCAACTTCGATACCTTCCTGCAGGTAGCGCAGACCCTGGAAGATGCCGGCGTGCGGGCCTATAAAGGTCAAGCTGGCTTCCTTATCAACGACAACGCCTTGCTGGAAGCCGCTTTCCGCATTCACTCCGTAGAAGCGCGCCATGCTTCCCACATCCGCCGCCTGCGGCGTCTGCGCCAGACTGGTGCGGCGGAGCCCATCCGTAACTGGGTAGGCCCCGGTCTAAGCGGTAGCCCGGCCGCGCCGGCCTCCGATGCCGCTTACGTTGGCGAAGACGCTCTTACGCAGGCCCTGCCTAATTCGGCAACCGTTCAGCTGGAAGAGTTGCGGATTGGTTCTGACCGGGACCGGGCGCTACGCTCGGCGCAGGAGGCATTTGATGAGCCGCTAACCACCGCTCAGAGCACCGCATTGGCTAATATTTTCATCTATTAGGCTGCTTATTCAGCCTTTTCACGCAAAATCCCCCCTGTCAGCATCTTGCAGTTGCTGGCAGGGGGGATTTTCTTACGGCGGAGCTTGCATTATCTCCCAGATATCTTGTATATTTCACTACCAAGCCAAATTCAGTGACCCTGGTAAGCTAGCCTTTTTTGATGGCTCGCGTATACGTCGCCTGTCCTCTTTTCCAACTCCGCAACCCTAAGCGCTGAACACCATGCTGGAGTACGCCAAAACTATTTTAGTAAAAGTTAGCTTCGACAAAATTCTGTTTGAAAAAGAGCTGCGTAAAGCGTTACGTATGCTAGTGCCCGATGAACTTCGGGAGTTGCGCGCCTGGTGCTACCAGCAGTTTGCCCGGGTGTACCGCACCATTCTCAACCGCGTGTTTGGCCAAGCAGCCACCGCCTAAGTACCTTTTTCTTCCGGGTATATAAATGGCGCAGCTTCCGTTACGAAGCGGATGTTGCGCTGCAACCCTGCATACCCCGTACGCTTCACTGCCGACTGCCGAAACAGCTCGGAGAAAAGCTCGTGGGTAATTTCCTGCCAGTCGCCGCGCGTGAGGTCTTTGAGGGCGGGGTGAGCCGTGAACTGGAGCTCCTGGTGCGGCCGCGAAAAGCGGTTCCAGGGGCACACATCCTGGCAAATGTCGCAGCCGAATACCCAGTTGCCGAACTGCCCGTTCACTTCCCTTGGAATCTGGTCTTTCAGCTCAATAGTGAAGTAGCTGATGCACTTGCTGCCGTCGACCACGTAAGGCTCGGTAATGGCTTGGGTAGGGCAGGCATCCACGCACTTGGTACAGGTACCGCAGTAATCTTTGATAGGACCGTCGTAGTCCAGCTCTACGTCCACGATGAGTTCGGCAATGAAGTAGAACGAGCCCACGCCGGGCGTAATCAGGTTGGCGTTTTTGCCTACCCAGCCCAGCCCGCTCTTCTTGGCCCAGGCCTTATCCAGCACCGGCGCCGAGTCCACGAAGCACCGGCCGCCTACCTCCCCTATTTCCTCCTGCATGTCCTGCAGCAGCGTCTTCAGCTTGTCTTTGATGACAAAGTGGTAGTCGCGGCCGTAGGCGTATTTGCTGACTTTGAGCGTATCGTTGGGCTGCTGCTCTTCCTGGGGCGGGTAGTAGTTCAGGAGGAGGGAAATGACCGATTTGGCGCCATCTACAAGCAGGCGTGGATCGAGGCGCTTATCGAAGTGGTTGGCCATGTAGGCCATCTGCCCGTGCATGTTGCGATTCAGCCAGTTTTCGAGGCGCGGGGCTTCTTCCTCCAGAAACCCGGCCTGGGAAATGCCGCAGTACATAAAGCCCAGCTCCGCCGCCCGGCGTTTGATGAAAGCAGTGTAATGGGCGGTGGGCAGCATAGAGGTCGAATTGGCGAACTACAAAAATACGTCATCCTGAGCGGAGCGAAGGACCTTCTTACAGTAGAACAAATTGTTGCTACGTAAGAAGGTCCTTCGCTTCGCTCAGGATGACAGCGTTTTACTTAGCTAAACAGCTCCCCCGTAGTGCCGCTGTTGCCGCGCAGGTGCTGGGGCATGAGGCGGCCCAGGTGCTGGTAGGCGTGCTCGGTGGCTTCACGGCCCCGGCTGGTGCGCTTGATGTAGCCTTCCTGAATCAGGAACGGCTCGTACACTTCCTCGATGGTTTCGGCTTCCTCGCCGCAGGCTGTGGCAATGGTGCTCAGGCCTACTGGTCCACCCTTAAACTTGTCGATGATGGTGCTCAGGATGCGCTTGTCCATGTCGTCGAGGCCGCGGGCGTCCACATCCAGCGCCGAAAGGGCAAACTGGGAAATATCCTGGGTGATGGTGCCGGTGCCTTTGATCTGGGCGAAGTCGCGGGTGCGGCGCAGCAGGTTGTTGGCAATACGCGGGGTACCGCGTGAGCGGCGGGCAATTTCGAAGGCCGCATCCTCGTGAATGGGTGTGCCCAGGATTTCAGCCGAGCGTTTCACAATGCTGGTCAGCAACGGGGCGTCGTAGTACTCCAGACGGGCCGAAATACCGAAGCGCGCCCGCAGCGGCGAGGTGAGCATACCGGAGCGCGTGGTGGCCCCAATCAGCGTAAAGGGCGACAGGGAAATCTGCACGGAGCGGGCGTTGGGGCCCGAGTCGAGCATGATGTCGATGCGGTAGTCCTCCATAGCCGAGTAGAGGTATTCCTCCACCACGGGGTTCAGACGGTGAATTTCATCGATGAACAGCACGTCGTGCGGCTCCAGGTTGGTGAGCAGGCCTGCCAAGTCAGAAGGCTTGTCGAGCACCGGGCCGGAGGTCATCTTGATACCCGCCTGCAGCTCGTTGGCAATGATGTGCGAGAGGGTGGTTTTGCCCAGGCCGGGCGGGCCGTGCAGCAGCACGTGGTCGAGGGCCTCGCCGCGCTGCCGGGCAGCTCCCACAAATACTTTCAGGTTTTCCACCACCTTGTCCTGCCCCGCGAAATCAGAGAAGCTGAGCGGGCGGAGGGCCTTGTCGATGTCTTTATCGGTGGCATCCATGTGGGCATTGCCGCCGGTGAGGTATTGTTCGCGCATGTGCAAAAGAAGCGGAAAGTTGAGTAGCAAGGTAACACTGCGGCGGCAGGATTTGTCCCCAAGACGCACAATTTTATTAGCAAATCCCGGCAGAACACTGCCGTTTTTACTAAATAAATTGGCAACCATCGGAGGTTAGGCATTCTGGGCCGACTATGTACCTTGCGCTCCAAACCCTTGCCTATGTCTGCTGCCTCTGCTTCCTGGCTTGATGCCCTGCCAGCCGATTTCTACGATCAGCTGGCCCACTGCCTGAGTCTGCATGGCATGGCCTGCGCTGAACTCTTAAGTCAACCCGCTGCTCAGCCCCTTATTGCGCTTAGCGGGCTTGGCCTGGATACCGTTCAGCAGCTCAACCAGATTCAAACGCACGAGGCCTTGCTTACAGCCCTGCGCACGACGCCCCTGCAGCTCTACCACCTGCTCTTGCTGGGGCGCCTTACCCTCGATACCAATTTAGCTACGCCCGTACTTGCATACGTGCAGCGCCAGATGAGCATTACGCCCGAGCAGCTGGTGCAATTGCGTACCTACTGTCTGGAGCTGAGCGGCGCCTTTCTCTCTACCTTAGAGGAGCACCTGCCTGCTCCGGCCGGTTCTGCCTCGCTGGGACTCCACCGCCTGCGCGTGGAAGAAGCTTTTGAGGAACTACTGGCGGGGCAGCAAGCACAGCTGCCCGCAGCCAACCTGCGGCTGGCGGAACCCCAGTTGCAGATGCTGCGGTTGGCTTTGCTGCTGGTACATAGCCTGCCCCAGGCCGCCGACCACCCCTTCCTGCGCGCCGTGGGCAAACTTCCGCAGCTTACCAGCGCGGCCCTGGAACCCCTGATTGAGCGGCTGAGCGGCATCCGGGCCCAGGAGCAGCTGCAGCTCACCATGCCGGAGCTGGTGCAGCTCTATCAGGGCATGCAGGTCTGCGGGATGGTGTTTGTGTCGGATGTGATGAGCCGCATTGGCCTGGAAGACGCCTTTCCCATGATTTCGGTTGAGGAGGGCGCGGCATCGGAGCCCTCCCCGGCCAGTCACCGGCAGGCGGTGGGCGAAATGGTGAGCGGCTTCACGCGCTGGGTGCAGCAAACCTTCCCCGACGACGCCGACATTGCGCAGGCCCGCCGGGAAGTGCTGGCCCTGGCCGATTACCTGTAAGAACGCAGGCAGTTAAAGAGTATTATCCTGCACTCTGCTCAGGATGATACTCTTTATTTCTTAGTGAGCTGGGAGGAGCACTTCTATTTCCAGGTGCAGCCAGTCGTCTTCCCAGGCTTTGTGCGTCAGGCGGGCCGTCAGCGGAAAGCCGGCGTCGAGCAGGCGGGCCACAGTTTCGTTACGGCCTTCGGGCAGGTAGCCCAGCCAGAAGGCGTCGGGGCCGGCGGTGAGCACCCGCACGGCCCAGTCGTCGAAGGTGCTGTCGGACTCCCGCTCCACGGCCAGGGCCTGACCGGGCTGGAGCTGGGGCTCAAACTCGCGCAGGCCGGCGCGGTGGGTAGTGCCAGCTACGAGACATTCCAGTAAAACCAACTCCCGGCCGGTGGGGGAAACAGCAATAGCCATAGGGCGACAAGATGTGGATGAGGCCGTAAGTATAACACCAACGCCCTCAGTGCGCCAGGGCTGACCCTTGGAATTTACCGGAATTCAGGTGCCGCGCCGTCGGACGCACGATCCGCAGGCTATACTTTTGCCGCCACTATGTACAGCAAAACCGAAGTAACCCAGCTCCGCCAAGCCTTCTGGACCACCTTTGGCCAGTATATGCAGCCCGTGCCCGGTGCCGAGGGCGAGCGGGTGAACTGGGTGAACTACAAAACCGGCCTCAAGCACGTGTACTTCCGCCTGCACGCCGACGGCCGCCACGCCACCATTGGCATCGACATCACCCACCCCGACGCCGGCCTGCGGGAGTTGTTCTATGCCCAGTTTCAGGAAGTGCGGCTGCTGCTGGAAGAAGCCACCGGCGAGGCCTGGACCTGGGAACCCGAAGCCGTGAATGAAAGCGGCCAGCCCGTGGCCCGCATCTACCAGGAGCTGCGCCCTATGAACCTATTCAGCCGCGACGACTGGCCCCGGTTGATTTCCTTTTTCAAGCCCCGCATTATGGCGCTGGATGCCTTCTGGAGCACGGGACAGTACGCGTTTGATGAGCTGCGGTGAAAGCAATGATCCTACCCACTACCATTGGCTAGTAGCCGCCAAGCTGGCAACCAATACGTGGCACGGCCAGCAGCACTTGTGTCTCCTTTCCTGTTAGGTTGAGAACTGGCTGCTGGAGGTGACGCGGTAAGCCCGATAAGGGCGCTTTGGCGCTGTTAGGGTACGGCTGCCGCCATAGCAATCAGGCGGCTTGCAGGTTTTTGCTTATGTTGTTTGCCTCAATCTATTTCTTCCTTCCCTTATCATGAAAAAACGTTTTCTCGCCGCCGCCTTATTGCTGAGTGCCACGGTTTCCTGGGCCTTTTATCCGAAGCCCGCCGCGTCAACGGGGTACATGATGGTTACCGGCGTGGGGCGCACCGCGGGCCTGGGCTCCTTCAACGCCAGCCTGACGGTCACGTCTGAATCGGGCGAACAAACCACTGAAGCACTGGACAGTAAAATGGTTAGCCCCAAGAATGTAGCGGAGGGGTTTCTGGCGCTGCATCAGCTGGAATTGCGCAAATTAAACCAGTTGGCGGCCGAGGGATGGAGCGTAATCGGCGTGACGCAGAACAATAGTTATCAGGGAGTCATCAATGAAACCACTTATCTACTCCGGAAGCTGTAAGTACACCTGTAGCAGCCAACAAAAAGCCCCGCTGACGAGTGTGTCAGCGGGGCTTTTCAAGCAAAACTTATCAGCTTACTTAAACGCCTGAATACCGGTGATGTCGGCGCCGGTGATGAGCAGATGGATGTCGTGGGTGCCTTCATAGGTGATGACGGACTCTAGGTTCATCATGTGGCGCATGATGGGGTACTCGCCCGTGATGCCCATGCCGCCGTGAATCTGGCGGGCTTCGCGGGCTACGTGCAAGGCCATGTCCACCGAGTTGCGCTTAGCCATCGAAATCTGGGCCGAAGTGGCTTTGCCGGCATTTTTGAGCATACCGAGGCGCCACACCATCAGCTGAGCCTTGGTGATTTCGGTAATCATTTCGGCCAGCTTTTTCTGCTGCAGCTGGAAGCTAGCAATGGGCTTGCCGAACTGCTCACGCTCTAACGAGTATTTCAGCGCCGACTCGTAGCAGTCGATAGCCACGCCGATGGCGCCCCAGGCAATACCGTAGCGGGCCGAGTCGAGGCAGCCGAGCGGGCCTTTGAGGCCTTCCACGTTGGGCAGCAGGTTTTCCTTGGGCACCTTCACGTTGTCGAACACCAGCTCGCCGGTGATGCTGGCGCGCAGGCTCCACTTGTTGTGGATTTCGGGGGCGGTGAAGCCTTCCATGCCGCGCTCCACGATAACCCCGCGGATACGGCCGGCTTCATCCTTGGCCCATACCACGGCCACCTGGCTTTCGGGGGAGTTGGAAATCCAGAGCTTGGCACCATTCAGCAGATAATAGTCGCCCATATCCTTGATGGTGGTGACCATGCCGCCGGGGTTCGAGCCGTGGTCGGGCTCGGTGAGGCCGAAGCAGCCCAGCCACTCGCCGGAGGCCAGCTTGGGCAGGTACTTGCGGCGCTGCTCCTCGGAGCCGTACTGGTAGATGGGGAACATCACCAGGGAGCCTTGCACCGAGGCCGTAGAGCGCATGCCGGAGTCGCCGCGCTCAATTTCCTGCATGATGAGGCCGTAGCTGATGTAGTCGAGGCCGCCCCCGCCGTACTCCGTGGGAATAGTGGGCCCGAACGCGCCGACGTCGCCAAACTTGCGCACGATTTCGGAGGGGAAATGCGCCTGCTGGGCCCACTTCTCGATGTTGGGCGAAATTTCCTTTTTCACGAAGTCGCGGATGCTCTGGCGGATGAGCTTGTGCTCTTCCGTGAGCAGGTCGTCGATGTCGTAGTAATCGGTGAAGCCTGCGGCGTTTAGGGAGCCTTTGTTGCGTTGCACCTGGGCCTTGGGGGAAAGAACGTCGGTTTCCGAAGACATAGTAAATGGGTGGGTGGGAATCGGGGCCAAAGATAGGAGTTTCAACCTGCTGAACAGCCTGGGGACGTGGTTGGTTGCGAAGCGTGGCAGCCCCCGCCAGGAAATTTCTCTGCCGCTTATGCAATTTTACCGTACTGGCTATATTCCACCTCTCCTTCCCTTCCCGACCACCCAATTATGAGTCACGAAAAAAAGCTGAACGAGCTGGAAGCCACCGCCATCTGCGGCAACGACATTTCGTCTTCCTGCCTGTACGTATCAGCCCTGGCCATTGCCTACGCCGGGCAGTACGCCTGGATTGCCCTGCTCATCGTAGGCGCCGTCCTGTTTCTGTTCCGCAAAATCTACGGCGAAGTGGTGGGCGCCCTGCCCCTGAATGGCGGCGCCTACAATGTGCTACTGAATACCACCAGCAAGCGTAACGCGGCCCTGGCGGCTTGCCTGACCATCCTCTCGTACATGGCTACAGCCGTTATTTCGGCTTCCGAGGCCATGCACTACCTGCATACACTCTGGCACGGGCTGCCCATCATTGGGGCCACGCTGGGGCTGTTGGGGCTATTTCTGGTGCTCACCATCCTGGGCATTTCGGAGTCGGCGAAGGTGGCGGTGGGCATTTTCCTGGTGCATCTGGCTTCGCTCACCATCCTGGTAGCCTGCGCTGTTTGGTACTTGGCTACGCACGGCGTTGACAACCTCACGCTCAACTTCCAGCTCCCGGTGAAGGGCGGCAGCATTCTGGGGGCCCTCTTTTTCGGGTTCAGCGCGGCCATGCTGGGCATCTCCGGGTTCGAGAGTTCGGCCAACTTTGTGGAGGAGCAGGCACCGGGTGTTTTTCAGAAAACGCTCCGCAACATGTGGGTGGTCGTCAGCTTTTTCAACCCCGTTATTGCCTTTCTAGCCATAGCCGTGCTGCCCATGGTGGAAGTTGGGGAACACACGGAAACACTGCTTTCGCACCTGGGCAACACCACCGGCGGCCGCTGGTTGGGCATCCTGATTTCCATTGATGCCGTGGCCGTGCTGAGTGGAGCCGTGCTTACCTCGTTTGTGGGGGTGAGCGGGCTGATGAAGCGCATGACCCTGGACCGGATTCTGCCGCAGTTCTTTTTGAAAGAGAATAAGGCTGGAAGCAACTACCTTATTCTCATCGTCTTTTTCGTGCTCTGCGTGTCGGTGCTGCTGATTACCAACGGGCAGCTGGGGCCGCTGTCGGGCGTGTATACCATTTCGTTTTTGTCGGTTATGGCCTTCTTCGCCCTGGGCAACTTTCTGCTCAAGAGCAAGCGGCCCAAGCTGCCGCGCCCGGTGTACGCGGGCATCCTCACCGTTACGCTGGCGCTGCTGGGCATTCTGGTGGCGTTATACGGCAACATCAAAATTCACCCCGACTACCTGATTGTGTTCCTGCAGTACTTCCTGCCGGCCATGCTGGTGGTGTATGTGATGCTGAACCGCACGGCCATTCTTAACCTCATTCTGGCGGCGGCCAACTCCTTTGCTACCCATTCGCCCCGCGTTTCGCGCCTGAGTCGCCTGAAAGTGCTGCACCTACTGCGGGAGCTGCACAAGCAGGAGTTCGTGTTCTTTACGAAGGGCGACAACGTGTCGAACCTCAACAAAGTCATGGCCTACGTGGTAGAAAACGAGTTTACCACCCGCCTGAAAATTGTGACGCTGCTCAAACCTGGCGAGCAGTATTCCCCAGAGCTTCTCACCGATATTCGCGTGCTGGACCGCGCCTACGAGCAAATTGAAGTAGACTTTGTAACGATGGAAGGCCAGTTTGGCCCTGAGCTCATCGACCAGCTTTCCAAGGAATGGGGCATTCCCAAGAACTTCATGTTCATCGGCTCCCCCGGCAACCAGTTTCCCTACCACGTTTCCGAGCTGGGCGGCGTGCGCCTGATTATCTGAACCTCGGATTCGGGCGGATTTTTCGGATTCCGCGGATTTTGTGGACCATTCTCCCTACTTGGTTTCTCATTCTGAACGGAGCGAAGGACCTTATCAGGCTGCAATAAATCGTGCCGATGTAATAAGGTCCTTCGCTCCGTTCAGAATGACAGACAATAAAAATGCCTCGCACAGTGCGAGGCATTTTTATTGTCTAAAGACTGCGCCATTCACAAAACCGCGAAATCCGAAAAATCTGCCCGAATCCGTGGTTTAGAATTTCACCCCCACGGAGGCCAGGAAGTTACGGGTAGCCTGGGGGTAGTAGTAGTTGAAGGTAAGCTGCTGGCCCTCGGCATCGGGGTAGCCATAAGTATAGCCGTTGGCCACGTACTCGCGGTTCAGGAGGTTACTGACCAGCAGACCCAGCTCCAGCTCCCGCATGAAGGCCGGCCGTAGGATGTAGCGCAGGCGCAGGTCCAGCACCTGGTAAGCGGCAATGGCTTTGTTGGCGCTGGCCGTGTTGTCGAGAAACTGACGGCTCACGGTTTTGTAGAGCAAGGCGGCCCGCAGGTTTTTCACGGGCATCACCTCCAGCGTGTGCGCCGATACTACGGCCGGCGAGTAGGAAATGGTGGTATTACGGCCTACCTCAGCTACTACGGGGTTGTAGTCCTTGTCGTAGGTAACGGCCCGGTAGTTCTGGATACGGTTACGACTGAGCGTGAGCGTGCTGCTCAGGTTCAGCCAAGTCAGCGGCTGGTAAGCGCCCGTCAGCTCCACGCCGGCGCGGTAGCTGCGCGGGGCGTTGGTGCGCAGCGGAGTACCCACATCATTGAGCTGGCCGGTGTTCACCAGCTGGTTGCGGTAGCGCATGTAAAAGCCATTGACCTCGGCGCGCAGGGCTCGGCCGTTTACGGTGCGGTTCAGGCGGTAGCCGCCCTCCATATCGTGTAGCTCTTCGGCCTTGGGTCCGGCGTCGTTCAGGGGCCGGTCGGTGAAGTCGGAGCGCACGGGTTCCCGGTGGGCCACGGCGTAGCTGGCATAGAGCGTTTGCACGTCCGTCAGCTGCCAGGTCAGGCCCGCTTTAGGGTTGAAGAAGGTGTACTCAGCTTTGGCAGAAACGGGCACCTGCTTGTCTTCGATGCCCCCGAGACGGTAATCGATGCGGCGCACCTGCACGTCGCCATAGAAGCTCAGGCGGTCTAGGGCCTGCCAGATGGCGCGGGCGTAGGCATTGTAGTCGGTTTTGGTGGCGTCGTTGAAGTAGGACCGGTGGCCGATGCTGCCGCTGGAGGCATAGCGTGCCCAGATAACTTCGCCGTAATGGTCGTTCAGGAAGCGGTTCCAGCCCCCGCCCAGTGTAGCCTGCACCTTGCCGGCGGCGGGCTGGTAGTTGAGCGAGAAGATGCCCCCGTAGAAATAGTTATCCAGCCACTTGCGGTCCACCAGATCCGTGCGCTTGATGGTTTCCGTGCCCACCACCACATCCGGTAGGTTGTAGTCGGCCAGCTTGCGGTTGAGGCGCAGGCTCTCGTAGTAGCCGAAGCCGCGGGTTAGGTGCAGGGCAGTGGCCACGTTCCAGTTGGGGCTCAGAACCTGGGTGAGGTGAAGCTGGTAGTGGTTTTGCTGGTAGTTGTCGGTTTGGTTGTCGTAGGTGTAGTAGGCGTAGCGGCGGCCTTCGCGCAGGGCGCGGGCGGCGTCCTCGGGGCTCAGCTCGTAGTTATCCACGTACTGCTGCAGGCCGGCGGCGTTGCGGGTGAGGGCCGGTTCGGGCACCCCATTCCAGGCTTGGTAGGTTTTCTCGCGCCCCGAGAAAGTAATGAACTTCAGCAAGGTGCTTTTGCCCTGGTAGCCGGCGGCCAGGTAGTAGGATTTCAGATCGGAAGCCCCGCGCACCATGTAGCCATCCGAAGAAATGCGCGACAAGCGCCCATCTATCGTAAAGCCTGGCCCCAGGCGCCCGGTGCCAAACTGCACGGTGTTTTTCCAGGTGTTGTAGGACCCGAAGGAGTTCTGGCTTTCGGCGTAGGCCTGCTGCCGGCTTTCCAGCGTGCTGAGGTTGAGTGAGGCTCCGAAAGCCGCGCTGCCGTTCTGGCTGGTGCCTACCCCGCGCTGCACCTGCAACGACGACGTAGAGGAAGCCAGATCCGGCAAATTCACGAAGAAGGCCCCGTGGCTTTCTGCGTCGTTCAAGGGCACGCCGTTCACCGTCACGTTGATGCCCTCGATGCCTGTGCCCCGCACCCGAATACCGGTATATCCCACGCCGTTGCCCGCATCGGAATTCACCACTACGGAGGGCGTCTGATCCAGCAAATAGGGAATATCCTGGCCGAAGTTGCGCTTCTCCAAATCCTCCTTGCTCAGGTTAGTATAGGCCGTGGCCGTGCGCTCGTTGGCACGGGAGGCCGTTACTAGGGCCTCACCGGTGAGTACCCCGCCCGGTTGCAGCAGCAGGCGCAGCTGTTGGGAGGCGGCCTGTCCTTCCAGCCGCTGCACCAGGGGTTCGTAGCCGATAAAGGTGATACGCAGCTCGTGGGAGCCGGCGGCTACGGCCGGCAGGGCAAACGTGCCATCGGTAGCCGCCGCTATGGGCGTTCCATCCAGCAGCACGGTAGCACCGGGCAACGCCGTACCGGTGCGGGCATCGGTGATGGTGCCGGACACAGGCCCCTGCGCCCATGCCGTGAAAGGCAGCGCCAGCAGGGCCGCCCCGGAAACCAAGAAATTTTTCAATGAAATGGGTACTAAAAAGTGGAACGGACCCGGTACCAGGGGTCGGCACCTTAGGTTTTTCGTTCGCGGATCGTTTGTTCCCTTCGCCGGCATTACCCGGGCAGGTTCAATGGGTATGATCTCAGCCTCTACGCCACTCCCGACGCGGGGCACCCCTAAACAGTTTGTGCCGCAAAGCTAGGCCCTAATCCCACGCAGTGCAAGCCAGTCAGCAGTATGAGGCGTATTTACCTGGAAATCAGGATAGCTGCCCTAACAAAACTACCTGTAAAATCTTTCTACCGAGGCACAACCAGGCTGGCCGCCAACTCGTTAGAGTACTCTACTTCTGCCGCCCGCGCGCGTGTTGCTTCTTACGCTCCCCCCCGTCATGATTAGCACCATTTACACGCTTCTTGTTCTAGCTATTCTAGCTTATTTCGTGGTAATGCCGCGCCGGCGCTACCACCGCCCCCCCTCCACCGACGGCGACGACGAAGGTGGCGAACCACTAGGGGACGGCCTGCCCGATCTGGACCTGCCCCCCGGCATCACGCGCCCCATCAACGACTGGGAGCCGGAGTACAACCGCCGGCCTCGCGTACCCGTGGGCCCGCGGGAGCCAGTACTCACCTAGCCTGCTGACTTTAGTTAACGACGGGGGCCGACCGTTGCTTTTCCGCATCTGGAAAAAGCAACGGTCGGCCCCCGCTTAGTTAGGCTAATAGCTGTGTGTAGGCTACAGGTTGCAGCCCATACGCAGGTAGGGCATAGTGCCACGGTACGTGATACCGCTCTCGGCTTCCAGCCCAAACGCCCGGTAAAAGGCACGGTTTTCGGCGCGGGCGTCGCACCAGATGCGCTTGGCTCCTTGCTGGCGGGCCACGTTGAACACATGGCGGAGCAGCTTCGAGCCAATGCCTTTACGCTGCTTGTCGGGGCGGGTAGCAAACTTGCGGAAGCGGGCCGTTTCGCCCTCGGCAAAGAGGGAAATGACGGAAACCAACTGAGCGCCTTCGAAGGCTCCAAAATGCTGGCCTTCGTGGTCGTTTAGCAGGCGCACGTAGTTGAGCGACTCCTGGGGCCAGAGCACCTGATGACGCAGGGTATAGGTATCGGCGGCAGCAATAGGGCGGATTTGAATTTCAGCGGACATGTGCGTAGCCTCCTGGAGGCTTATTCAAGGGTGATGCTATAGGATGTAGCGTACTCCTGTTCAGGAGCAAGGGTGAGGATTCCTTTTTTATCGACCAGCTCGCCGGGCGGGCCCACGAGGCTGGCTACGCCGTGCCAGGGCTCTATGCACACGAAAGGTGCCCCGGGCTCTTTGGTCCAAAGACCCAGGAAGGGGAACCCCTCGAAGCGCATACGCACAGCACGGCCGCTCCGCTGGCTGCGCAGCGTGAGGTGAGTGAAATCGAAGTTTTGGAGGACCAGCGCATCCCGGCTGAACAGCTCGTAGCTGAGGGGCAGCTCCGTAGCCTGATGCAGTACCGGCTCGGTTTCGCCCGTAAGCAGCCCCCCACGCAATAAGTGTCGGCTAAAGGACACGGGCTGATCGAAGACGAAAGCATAGTCCTCAAACACCTCACCGGGCAGCAAGGGGCAGCGGAAGGCCGGGTGCGCGCCGATGCTGAACAGCAGCTCCTCGGTGCCAGGGTTGTGCACTTCCCAGCCTACGGTGAGCATGGGGCCAGCCAGCCGGTAGCTGATCAGCAGCTGAAAGGCAAACGGATACTGTTGCCGGGTAGCGGCCGTGTCGCGCAGCTCCAGCACCAGCTCAGCCGGCGTGTGGCGCACCAGCGTAAAGTCCAGGTCGCGGGCGAAGCCGTGCTGAGACAAGGTGTAGGTACGGCCCGCGTGCTGGTACTGATTCTCGGGGAGGCGGCCCACGATGGGAAACAACACCGGCGCATGGCGTGCCCATACTGAGGGCTCAGCGGGCCAGATGTATTCTAGGTTACCAAAATCTTTGCGGACGAAGCTGCTCAGCTCGGCGCCCCGAATCTGCACGGTGGCCCGTGCCTGCTCGTTTTCCAGTACGTACATAGCCGGGGGTAAAAATCAGTGGGTACGGGTGGCGGGCCCAGACGTTGCCTCGGACGAAGCCGCCAGCAGCTCATCAACCAGAAAACAGGCCTGCTCCAACCGCCGCTCCGGGGGGCCGCTGATATCGGCGAAGGGTGAAAGGCCTTCTTCCAGCTCCCGGCGGTAGAGGTCGTGGAAGTGCTGGCGCAGATTGGGATGCTCCCGCAGCGGATCCGGGTACCAGGGCAGGTCCACGTCCAGCAGCAGCACTAGGTCGTATTGGCGGCGCTGCATTTCCACCAGAATCCACTCGGGGCAGTAGCCGAACGCATGCTCGCTCCATACTTTAATCACGAGCAGATCCGTATCGCAGAAAACTACCCGGTTGGCCTGAGCAGCCGCCAGGTCCTCCGTAGCCATTTGCCCGCGGGCAATAATTTCCAGATCAGCCAACGTATAGTGTGGGCCCTTGCGCGTCAGGTATTCGCGGGCATACTCAGGCGCCCACACGGTACCGTAGTGCTCAGCCAGTTGCTGGCTAAGAGTGGTTTTGCCCGTTGACTCGGGGCCGGTCAGAGAGATGCGCAGCATTCTTTCGTTAACTGAAGAATGAGGAGAGAGGAATGAGGAATGAAGAGTTGAACTAGGGGCGGCTAGCTCACAACTGATTATGCATGCTTCATGGCGCCCACTTCGCTCTTCATCGATTTCCGCCATTCCAGGTAGCCATACACGGCCAGGCCCAGGTACAGGGCATAGAGGGCACTGGTAGGATATAGCTGCTTATACCACAGAATGGGCACGTAAATAACATCCACCACAATCCAGAGCCACCAGTTTTCCAGGCGCTTGCGCATCAGCAGGTATTGGGCTGCCAGGCTGCCGGCGGTGGTAAAACTGTCCCAGTGCGGCAAAGCAGCATCGGTATGCTTCTGCAGATAATAGCCAAAGCCCAGGGTGAAAGCCCCCACAAACGCGGCGCACACCACCCACTCTACGCCTCGCGTGCGCGACACAACCAGGGCGGTTTTGCTGCGGCCGCCGTAAAGCCATTCGTACCAGCCATACAGGCTCAGCACAATAAACATGGTTTGCAGGAGCGAATCGGAGTAGAGCTGGGCACGGTAGTACACCACGATGTAGAGGGCGCAGCTGAAGATGGCCACGGGGAAGTTCCACAACGACTCGCGCGCGGCCAGCCAAACGCAGGCAAAGCCCGTGAGCACGGCCAGCCATTCCAGCGGGCTGTTGCCCAGGGCAGCAGTCAAAAATTCAGTGAGCGAGTGTAGCAAAGCGGAACGATGAGCAGGAAGCGCAACCGGCTACGGCCAACGGCTCGGTCAAAGCTAACGAGCAAAGCGGTATTTTTGCGGATAGAGCTGCTTTTTTCCTGCTTCTGCCTTGCTTTCATGCTCCCTGAACTCACCCCCGAAGACCTGCACCGCCGCCTGCAACGCGGCGAAACCCTGCAGCTGATTGATGTGCGCCAGCCGGAAGAGTTCGAGTACTGCCACATTGCCGGCAGCCAGCTCATCCCCCTGGGCGACCTGCCGCGCCGGGCCGAGGAAATAGACCCGGAGGTACCCGCTGTGCTCATCTGTCACCACGGTGTGCGCTCCATGCAGGCCCTGGCCTACCTGCAGCACCGCCACGAACTCACCAACCTGCTGAACCTACGCGGCGGCATTCATGCCTGGAGCACGCAGGTAGACGCGTCGGTAGCTATTTATTAGACTCCCGTTTTTTAGCCCGCAGCAGCCGCTGCAGGATACGCGGAAGGTGTAGTGCCGTTCAACGCAAGCCGCAAGATAAAACGTACTGAACCGACCCCATGCGCCTACCCGACCTGCCCATCCAGGAAGCCCTACCCGAGCTGCTGGCCACACTGTCCACCCACAACACGGCCGTGCTGCAGGCGCCGCCGGGGGCTGGCAAAACCACGCTGGTGCCGCTGGCGCTGTTGGAAGCCGCCTGGCGCCAGGATGGTCGCATCATTGTACTGGAGCCTCGCCGGCTGGCCGCCCGGGCCGCCGCCACGCGCATGGCTCAGCTGCTGGGGGAGCCGGTAGGCCATACCGTAGGCTACCGCATGCGTCTCGAAAGCAAAGTATCCAAGCACACGCGCATTGAGGTAGTAACAGAGGTACTGCTCACGCGCCAGCTCCAGGACGACCCTTCGCTGGAAGGCGTGGCGGCAGTGCTGTTCGATGAGTTTCATGAGCGCAGCCTCCAGGCCGACTTAGGGCTGGCCCTGGCCCTGGACGCTCAGAGCGTGCTGCGGCCCGACCTGCGCCTCCTGGTGATGTCGGCTACGCTGGATGCCGACCGGCTGGGACAGTGGCTGCAGGCACCGGTGGTGCGCAGTGAAGGACGGATGTTCCCCGTCGAAACCCATTACCTAAGTCCGCAACGCGCCGCCACGGCTTCCCGCCGCCCCCACGAAAAGCTGCAGGACCTTACCCCCGCCATTATCCGCGAAGCCCTGCACCAGCACCCTACCGGCGACGTGCTGGTGTTTCTGCCCGGCCTGGCCGACCAGCGCCGCGTAGCCGAAAAGCTGGCTACGCTGCCCGCTTCCATCGACGTACATACCCTCCACGGTGAGCTGCCCGCCGAACAGCAGGACGCTGCCTTGCGCCCTGCTCCCGCCGGTCGGCGCAAAGTGGTGCTGGCCACCAGCATTGCCGAAACCAGCCTCACCATTGAGGGGGTGCGGATTGTGGTGGATGGCGGTTACGCCCGCGTCCCGCGGTTTGAGCTGCGCTCGGGGCTTACGACCCTCGGCACCGAGCCCGTGAGTCAGGCCGCCGCCGACCAGCGCCGGGGCCGCGCCGGCCGCCTGGGCCCGGGCATCTGCTACCGCCTCTGGACGGAAGCCGAGTTCCGGGACCTGCCCCACCACCTCGCCCCCGAAATACTCACCGCCGACCTCAGCTCCCTGGCCCTGGAGCTAGCCCTGTGGGGCACCCGTGACGCCAGCACCCTGCACTGGCTTGACGCGCCCCCTACCCCGGCCCTGGCCCAGGCCCGCGACCTGCTCGTGCGCCTGCAGGCTCTCACCCCCGATGGGCTACCCACGGCGCACGGCCGGGCCTTGGCCGGTCTGGGGCTAGCACCGCGGCTCGCCCATCTGGTAGTAAGCGGGCAAGCTCTGGGCCACGGGGCCACGGCCTGCGCCCTGGCTGCCCTGCTCACCGAACGTGATATTCTGCGGCCCGCCGACGGCTCCTTTGGCCCCCCCGACCTGCGGCTGCGGCTCGTAGCCCTGGCAACTGGACGGGCACCTTTGCCTGGGCTGCTGCCCGATGCAGCCGCGGTAAGAAGAGTGCGGGAAGCCGCCTCCGCCCTACGCAACCGGGTGCACGCCAAAGGCGAAATTGAGCCGGATGTAGCCGGTTTGCTGGCTGCCCTGGCTTACCCCGACCGCCTGGCCCAGCGCGAAACACCTGAGCGGGTACGGCTTGTGACCGGGCAGCGGGCTACGCTCCCGGCAGAATACTTTGGTGGGCAGGATGTTTTTTTTGCGGTTGCTTCCCTGGAAGGCGTTGCGGCCCAGCCAAGGGCTGGCCTGGCTGCTCCCCTCACCCGCGCGGAGCTGGAGGAGCACTTTGCCAACCAACTGGAAACCCGGGACGAGGTGCGCTGGGAGGAAGCCACGGGGCGCGTTACGGCCCGCCGTCTGCGCCGCCTGGGTGCCCTGATCCTTTCCGATGTCAACCTTTCCAACCCCGACCCGGCGGCTATAACGGCGGCCCTTCTGGAAGGGCTGCGGGCCAATGGCATAGCCCGGCTTCCCTGGTCGGAAGCGGCTACTGAGCTTCGGGAGCGGCTGGGCTTTCTGCACCGGCTCCAGCCGGAAAGCTGGCCGGCGGTATCCGATGAAGCGTTGCTGGAGGAGCTGGAAGAGTGGCTGGGACCTTACCTGACTACCGTGAAGTCGTTGGCGGAGCTCAGCCGGGTAGACTTTGGGGAGGCGCTGCTGAGCCGGCTGCCCGGGGGCTGGAGTCAGCGTCAGGAGTTGGACCGCCTTGCGCCTGTGCACCTTGAGGTACCCACCGGCTCCCGCATCCGCCTCAACTACGCCGACCCCGCCGCGCCCGTGCTGGCCGTACGGCTCCAGGAGGTGTTTGGCCTGCTCGACACGCCCACCGTGGGCGGGGGGCGTGTGCCGCTCACCCTGCATTTACTTTCGCCCGGTTACCGCCCCGCCCAGGTTACGCGGGACCTGCGCAGCTTTTGGACCAGCAGCTACTTTGAGGTGCGCAAAGAGCTGCGCGGGCGCTACCCCAAGCACTACTGGCCCGAAAATCCCTTAGACGCCCAGGCCATCCGGGGCACAAAAAAGCAGAATGGCCTCTGAGGTTGAGTAAGGGCCAATGTTATCATTTCAGTAACAGGGCAAAACATAACATTGCGGCTGGTAACAATTCCGTAATATGGGGTAACAGTTTGATAACACGCCCCTATTACGCACGTCTACCCCATGCTTCGTTTGCTATGTATCCTGAGCCTGGCCTGGGGGCTGCTGCCGTGTGCGGGGCTGGCCCAGGGGACCAGCAACACTGCCACGCCGGCCGGGGGTATTAACACCGGGCGCCAGATGTGGAGCCAGCTGGCTACGGAAGCACGCCTGACGGAACAGTGGGGTGCTTTCACCGAAATTCAGCTTCGGCACAGCAATGCCAGCCGGTTGCCGCGGCAGAATATATTGCGGGCTGGGCTGGCGTTTTACCCGGCTTCGTGCCTGCAGTTGTCGGCGGGCTATTCCTATGGGCAGTTCTACCGGGCCGCTTCTTCTGCGGAGGCGACCTTGCTGCCGGAGCACCGCATGTACCAGCAAGTGCTGCTGCGCGACTACAGCAGCTCCGTGCGCATGCAGCACCGCTACCGCATGGAGCAGCGCTGGATGCACCACCCCGAAGGCCCTCAGTACGGCTATGGCAGCCGGGCCCGCTACCAGCTGCGGCTGGAACGCTCCCTGCGCCGCAACCCCAAGCTGGAGCCCGGCACGCCCTACGTCGCCGCTTCCGACGAGCTGTTCTTCAACCTGGGCCGAAGCGCCCGGCAGCGGTTTCTGGCCCAGAACCGCGCCTATCTGGCCCTGGGTTATCAGGCCGCCCGCTATACAGCGCTGGAAATCGGCTACCTCTACCAGGTGGGCCAGTTGGATGAGTACCCCGAAACCGAACGGAACCACACCTTGCAGCTAGCCTTGAACTTCACTCCTGACTTTCGCAATCAGCCAACCAAGTGAGAGTTGCTGAGGAAGCGAAAGACTCTACCCTGCTAATGTATCGTCGCCGGCAAGGTTCTGGCGTTGCGACAAGGTAGGCGTGTAGTGGCGGTGCAGCCAGCGGCTGAGGCCGCCCAGCCCCGGAAACAGCACCCGCTCGGTAATACCTGCTTGGTCAAGTTTGTCGCGGACTTCCCACTTGAGGCGGGCCGGAATGATGATGCGAAAAAACAGCTCGGGGTGCTCCTCCAGCCACTCGTGTAGCGTGGCCGAGGCCGAGTTCATCAGCGAAAACAAAGCGTACTGGTGTACAATGCGCGCATCGAGGGAAGGGGGCTCCAGAAACAGCAGAAACGGCTCCTGCTGGAGCAGTTCCAGGTCGCGCAGGTTGGTGCAGAGTGGCTCCAGCAGTTCGGGCGTAAACACATTGGAGCCTTCCGTGTGCAGGGCTGCCCGCAGCCCGGCCGGCAAAGACTCCGAGGCCTTTACATAGTTGATGGCCCAGATGACGCCGTCCTGGTCGTAGGCGTCGAGGTCGTCGGTGGCAAAGTGCAGGGCCACGTAGGGCGAGTACGTCCAGTCGAGCAGGCGCGTGGGCAAGCCGTGGTGCTGGGCCAGGGCCAGCCAGTTCCACACCGAAGTACCCGGCTGGCCAAAGTCGCGGGCATACTTGCGGAAGTTGCGCAGCAGGTGGTTTTCCAACTGCCCGTATTCGCCACCCAGGCGCTGCAGGCTGGTGGTAAGGGACCAGTCGCTGGAACGCAGGCCCCGGTACACAAACGGGGAACGGTAGCGCCCGATGCGCCCGTCCCAGGTGTCGCGGAACAGGGCTTGCTGCAAATCAGCCCAGGAGTTTACTACGAGGTCATTGAGCGTGGGAAGCACGGCAGATGGAGTTAGGCAGGCAAGATACGTGCTGACGTATAGCGGCGGCGGGGGCAGCAGGTTATTGTGGAGCAGCGTATTTTTGCGCCGCTGGGGGTAGCTTCCAAAATGGCCTGCTGAGCGGAGCGGAGCATGACGGCCCATGATGTTCGTAAGGCCAGCCCTGCACCACGTAAAAAGCCCCGCAGCGTACAGCCACGGGGCTTTTCTCACGAACGGCAAGAAAGGTTACTCCCCAGCCGGGTAATCGGCCGAGTCGCCCAGATCGGCAACGCTTTCCAGTTCTTTTATCAGCCCCGCAAATTTGTCGCGGGCCCCTTTCACGGCAGCTTTACCCAGGGGCAAGTGCAAAGGTGGATTTTCCTGGCGCACCAAGTCGAACATGATGCGGGCGGCGCGCTGCGGGTCGCCGGGCTGGCGGCCGCTGTAGCCCTGGATGCCTTTCAGGTTTTCGCCCACGGTGGGGCGGTAGTCTTCAATGGCCGTATCAACATACGTAGCCGAAGAGCCGGCCCACTCCGTGCGGAAACCGCTGGGCTCAATGTTGGTGACCTTGATGCCGAGCGGGGCTACCTGCTGGGCCAGGCTTTCCCCAATGGCTTCGAGGGCAAACTTGCTGGCGTTGTACACGCCCACGCCGGGAAACGTTTTGAGGCCGCCAATGCTGGTGATGTTGAGCACGTGCCCGCTACGCCGCTCCCGCAGGTGGGGCAGCACGGCCCGCAGCACCCGCAGCGGCCCAAAAACGTTCACGTCGAACTGGCGCTGCACTTCGGCCTCGTCGATTTCCTCGATGCTGCCCAGGGAGCCGTAGCCGGCGTTGTTGACGATTACATCGAGGTGGCCGAAAAACTGAATAGCCTCCTGCACGGCCTGCTGTACCTGCTGCTCGTTTACCACGTCGACCACGAAGCCACGGGCGCGGGCGCTGTCTTTTTGGGAGAATTCTTCGGCCTGAGCCGGCTGGCGAAAGGTAGCGGCCACGGAGTCGCCTTGGCTAAGGCAGTATTCAGCCAGCTCTTTACCAAAACCGGTGCTGACGCCGGTAATAAACCAGATTTTAGGAGTTGCCATATCGTAGGTTGAAATGAAGAAACAAAGCCGACCGGATAACCGACGGTTGGGCGCTTTAACCACTAAAAGGTCCTGCTGGTTTTGCTTCGGCGGGTATTTCGCCACTATTACATAACACGGAACTCAAATATTCGCCGTAGCTTTGTCCGGCAATAAGTAGCACCTAACCTTCTTGTTGCCATGGCTGATTACGCTGCCAAAATTGCCTTCGAGGCGCTTACCTACGACGACGTCCTGCTGCTGCCCGGTTACTCGGAAACGCTGCCCCGTGACGCCGACCCCAGCTCCCAGCTCACCCGCAACATTCAGCTCAAGCTCCCGTTCGTCTCGGCTGCCATGGACACCGTGACCGAAGCCGACATGGCCATTGCCATGGCGCAGGAAGGCGGTATTGGCATCATTCACAAAAATATGAGCATCAAGGCCCAGGCCGAGTTAGTGCGCCGCGTGAAACGCTCCGAGAGCGGCATGATTCTCGACCCCTTCACCCTGCAGGAAACCGCCACCCTGGCCGACGCTAAAAAGCTGATGCGCCACCACAACATCGGCGGCATTCCGATTGTAGACGAGCAGCGGCGCCTGAAAGGCATCCTCACCAACCGCGACCTGCGCTTCGAGAAGGATATGGCCCGCTCCGTAACGGAGGTGATGACGGCGGCTCCACTGGTGACGGCCAAAGCCGGCACCGAGCTGGCCGACGCTGAAGATATCCTGCAGGATTCGAAAGTAGAGAAGCTGCCCGTCATCGACGCGGATGGCCGTCTCGTGGGCCTCATTACCTACAAGGATATTCGCAAGCGCCGCCGCACGCCCAACGCCTGCAAAGACGAGCTGGGCCGCCTGCGCGTAGGAGCCGCCGTGGGCGTCACGCCCGATTTGCTGGACCGCATTGCGGCCCTGGTTGAGGCCGGCGTGGACGTGGTGAGCGTGGATACCGCCCACGGCCATAGCAAAGGCGTGCTCGACGCGGTGCGCAATATCAAGCAGCAGTTTCCCAAGCTCGAAGTTATTGCCGGCAACGTGGCCACCGCCGAAGGCGCCCGCGCCCTGGCCGACGCCGGCGCCGACGCCGTGAAGGTGGGCGTAGGTCCCGGCTCCATCTGCACTACCCGCATCATTGCCGGCATAGGCGTACCCCAGCTCTCGGCCGTGCTCGAAGCGGCCCGGGGCCTCGAAGGCACCGGCGTACCCCTCATTGCCGATGGCGGCATTAAATACTCCGGCGACGTGGTGAAGGCCCTGGCCGCCGGCGCCGGCACCATCATGATTGGCTCCTTGCTGGCCGGCACCGAGGAAGCCCCCGGCGAAGTCACCCTGTTCGAAGGCCGCAAGTACAAGAGCTACCGCGGGATGGGCTCGGTAGAAGCCATGGAAGAAGGCTCCAAGGACCGCTATTTCCAGGATGCCGAAGACGACGTGAAAAAGCTGGTGCCCGAGGGCATTGTGGGCCGCGTACCCTACAAAGGCATGGCCTCTGAAGTGTTGTACCAACTGGCCGGCGGCCTGCGGGCCGGCATGGGCTACTGCGGCGCGGCCACCATTGCTGACCTGCAAAAAGCCCGGTTTGTGCGCATCACGGGAGCTGGCCTGCGCGAGTCGCACCCCCACGATGTGCAGATTACCCGCGAAGCGCCCAACTATAGCAGCCGCTAACCACCGGTGCCGGCGCCCCGGCACTCGGCCAAAGAGGCAGCCCGCACCCTGGGCTGCCTCTTTATTTTTTCATCCGGGAACCTCTTCGCCCCGAACAGGATTTGATAGCGGCCTCAAGCAAAAAACCGGCTACTGTTTTATCTTGCTCCCTCGTTCCCCGCTACTTCTATCAGCGGGCTGGCCTTCCACACGTTTTCATGCAGCAATTTCTACGCATAATTAAACAAGCGGCACTTCCCTTGGCCATCGGCAGCTGGTTGTTGCTCTTGTTTATGATGCTGATGCGCACCGGTGGCATCCCTAAAATTGCGACGTTGCCCAACTGGGCTTTACTGGTAGCGCAGGGCGTGTTTGCCGGAGCCGTATTCCTATACCGTCGTTACCAGCCCGACCCCCTGCGCGGCACCGACTTTGTGGGGCTGCTGCGCCGCCTGGTGCTGGGACCAGGCTTGCTGGCCACCATCTGCGTAGCTCTGCATCTGGTTCAACGGCTTACCAGTGCCCAGCCTTCCAACCCGGCCTTCTTTACCATCGTCTATGCTCTCAACCTGGGCTTGTTTATCGTGTTTCTGGCGTACACGTGCTACACCTGGCGGGCCCTCGTCCTGTTCCGGGCCCCCTACCTGGTGCACAAGCAATGGGGCTGGTTTGAACTGATCCTGGGCATTACTCTGCTGCTGAGGCTGCTGAACATCAACGTACCAACCATGCTGGCGGGTATTGTGGTGGGGGGCGTGGCAGCTTTCGGGGTGTACCTGAGCACCCACCAGCGCTGGGTGGCGTACCTTAACCGCCGGCAGAAGTTCGTCGTTATTTCTCTGCAGCTGGGCCTGCTGGCCTCGCTGGGCATTTTCTGCTTGTATTTCCTGCGCATTCAGTTCGACCCGCTGCTGGTGGCTCCCGCCCCGCAACACGCCTTTCTGCTGCTCACAGTTTTCTTCGCGGCCTTTTACGCCCTGATGGGCATCTTGGTCACCTTGTTCAACCTGCCCACGGCGGGCGTATTTGAGCAGAAGCGGGAAGAGATGCTCAATATGCAGCGCATGACCCAGGACATCCAGCGCGGACAAACCGAGGAGCAGGTGTACCAAACGCTGCTGGACGCAGCCGTGCAAACCCTGGGCGCCGACGCGGCGTGGCTGCGCATTGATGACTCGCCGGACTACAGCGGGCAGCTCTACAACTTGGAGATGCACCAAGCGGAAGCCGTCCGGGGCCTCTTGGATTCGTATAGCCTCAGCGAAATAGATTACCTCAACAATGATTTGGGAAGCAGCGGCGGCTTTCAGCAACTGGCTCTGCCCTACAACTCCCTGCTGATGATGCCGCTTCGTTCCCAGAAGCAGCAGCACGGGGCGCTGTTCCTGTTTCGGGAGCAGCGCCAGGGCTTTGAGCGCGACAACCTGAGCATTCTGCAAACCTTCGTCAGCCAGACCATGCTGAGCGTGGAGAACCTGCAGCTCACCCAGGCCGCCATTCAGAACGAACGGTACAAGGAAGAGCTAAAGCTGGCCAGCTCGGTACAGGACAGCCTGATTCCGAAAACGCTGCCTACCGACAACTGGTTTGAAATCAGCTCCCACGCCCAGGCTGCCCGGGAAGTAGGCGGCGACTTTTACGACTTTTTGCATTTGCCCGGCCGCCGCCTGGCTATTCTGATTGGCGACGTATCGGGTAAAGGCGTGACGGCGGCCTTTCACATGGCCCAGATGAAAGGCATCTTTCACGCGCTGATGCAGGAAAACCCGCTGGCGAAAGACGACAAGGACCGGTTCCCGCTGCCCAGCAAGTTTATGGCTATGGCCAACCGCGCGCTGGTGCACTGCCTGGAGTCGTCCTCCTTTATCACGGCCTCCCTCTACATCGTCGATTACGAAAACGGGGGCTTTGTATTTGCCCGCGCCGGCCACTGCCACACGCTGTACTACCACTCGCTCAAGGAAGAGGTGTCGTACTTCCGTTCCACTGGGCTGGGGCTGGGCATCATCCGCACGGATGGATACGAGAAGCACATCAAAAATCAGTTCTACGACTACAACCCCGGCGACGTCATGGTTATCTACACCGACGGCATCGTGGAAGCCCGCGACGGGAACAAGGAGGAGTATGGCGAAGACCGGCTTCTGGCCATGCTCGAGAAAACGTATTATCTGGAGGCTGATCAAATCAAGCAAGCCATTCTCGACGACCTCAACGCCTTCAGCTACGGCCAGCCTATTCATGATGACCAGACCCTGCTGGTTATTAAGTTCAAAACCGCTCAACCTGGCAGTTCAGCTTAACGTAAGCATGTGTTATGAAAATCACTCAGACCCCTTCCGATACTACGCTCACGCTTGTGCTTGATGGTGAGTTGGATGCCAGTTCGTCGGTGTTGCTCGACACGGAGCTTTCCAACCCGACGGTGCTACAATACCAGAAAGTCCTCATCGACTGCCAGCGCCTGAACTACATTTCTTCCGCCGGTTTAGGCGTCTTTATCTCCCACCTGCAGCGTTTTCAGGATGCCGGCGTAAAGCTTGTGTTCTTCAACATGCAGGAGAAAGTCCATAATGTATTTGAGATTCTGGGGCTGGACAGCCTAATGACGATTGTACCATCCCAAACCGAGGCGGCAGCCCTCTGATTTTGTTTATTCGGTTGCTACGTAGGATATGAAGAACGCCATCCGCATCAGTTGCGAACGAAGCAACCTGAAGGTAGTGCGCGACTTCGTGTCCGGCTACCTCGTCGGGCTTGGCCAGAATGAGCTACGCATCAACCAAATTGTGCTGGCCGTGGATGAAATAGTGGCCAACATCGTTATCCACGCCAACGCCGAAGACGCCAGCAAGCACCTGGATGTGCGTCTGAAAGTGGCTGATGGCCTTTTTGAAATAGAGCTGCGCGACCAAGGCTCGGCGTATTCTCCGGCTTCGTATCAGGAGCCCAACATGCCCGAGTACATTCAGCAGGGCCGCAAGGGTGGTATGGGCATGGCTCTGGTCAACCGCCTGATGGACCGGGTGGAGTTTTCACAGCATAAGAGCTACAACATTTGCCGCCTCTACAAGCAGTTGAGCTGAACCGGGCACGGCTGGTTTCTGTTAAGCACCCTGCCCCGGCGGGGTGCTCTTGTTTTGGCCCTGCTGACCAAAAAAATCCGTAAAATTGCGTCCGTTGGCAAACTCCGCAGTGGTTAAGTCCCTGCTTTAGCCAACGTTATGAGCCTTCTTCCCCCCTGTATGCGCAAACGCATTCTTTTTGCCGGAGCCGCCGCCATGCTGCTAGCCGGATGCCAGACTTCCAAACCGACTACCGCCGCCAAGCAGCCCGTGCTGGAAACCCTCGGCAACCATGAGGTCCCGGTTTCTGAATTTGCTTACGTCTATCGCAAGAACAACGCCGCAACGCCCGAAGCGGGCACCCGTGCCAGCGTACAGGAATACCTGGACCTCTACACCAACTTTCGCTTGAAGGTGCTGGAAGCCGAAGCCCGGGGCCTCGACACTACCCAGGCATTTCAGCGCGAGTTGGAAGGCTACAAGCAGCAGCTGGCGCAGCCCTACCTCACCGAGAAAAGTGTGACCGACAAGCTGGTGCGGGAAGCCTATGAGCGCATGAGCAAGGAAATCAACGCGGCGCACATCTTGGTGCGCGTGGCCCCCGACGCTGACCCCAAAGACACGCTGGCCGCTTACCAGAAACTCCAAGCCTTGCGCCAGCGCGTAACCAGCGGCGAAGACTTCTACAAAGTAGCGGCCGAAGCCTCCGAAGACCCTTCGGCTAGGGAGAATGGCGGCCGCCTGGGCTACTTCACGGCTATGCAAATGGTGTATCCGTTCGAGTCGGCGGCGTTTAAGACGCCGGCCGGGCAGGTTTCGCAGCCGGTGCGCACGCGCTTTGGCTACCACATTATCAAGGTAAATGAAGTGCGGCCCGCCCAGGGCGAAATCAAGGTGGCTCACCTCATGATTCGCGCCACGCCGAACATGCCCGCCGCCGACTCGGTGACGGCCAAGAAGAAAATAGACGAGCTGTATAGCCGCCTGAAAAAGGGGGAGAACTGGGAAAAGCTCGTGGGCCAGTTTTCCGAAGATGTAGGCTCGGCCGCCAATGGCGGGGAATTACCGCCCTTCAGTACCGGCCGCATGATTCCGTCATTTGAAGAAGCTGCCTACCGCCTTCAGAAGCCCGGCGACCTGTCGGCCCCGGTGCAAACGCCCTACGGCTGGCACGTTATAAAGCTCATTGGCAAGCAGCAGCTGCCCACTTTCGAGGAAATGGAGCCTACGCTGAAAAGCAAAGTGGCCAAAGACTCCCGCTCGGAGCTAAACCGCGAAGCCTTCCTCAAGCGCATCCGCACCGAAAATCAGTTCACGGAAAACAAAGCCGCCCTGGACTATGCCTTCAGCAAGGCTGATACGTCTTTGACCAACGGCCGCTTCAAGTACGTAGCGGCCGCCGCTCCTGCCAAGGCCCAGAAAGGCAAAGCATCTGACGAAACGGCCCTGTTTACCATCAAAGGCAAGGAGTACCCCACCAAGGACTTCCTGACGTATGTGCAGCAAAACCAGCGCGCCCGCCCCGGGGCCGATGCGCGCCACACCATGCAGCTGCTCTACGACCAGTATGTAAACCAGACGCTGACGGACTATGAGAAGTCGAACCTGGAAACCAAGTACGAGGATTACCGCATGCTGGTGAAAGAATACCGGGACGGGATTCTACTGTTCCAGCTGATGGACGAGAAAGTATGGTCGAAAGCGGTGGAAGACACCGCCGGCCTGCAGAAGTTTTTCACGGCCAACCAAGCTAATTACCAATGGGCACCGCGCGTGCAGGCTACTGTTATCAGCGCGGCCTCACCCCAGCTACTCACCCAAGCCCAGAAACTGCTGGCCACTGGTCAGTACCCCGTAAAGCGTCTGGCTCCGGCCAGCGTAGCATTCAAAGCCAACAGTGCTGACTTCACCAAAGCTGGTCAGGATGCGCTGGACCGCTTGGCCGCCAGCCTCGCCAACGACACCGCGCTGACGGTGCGCGTAACGGGCCAGATCAAGCGCGGCGAAACGGCCGCGCTGGCCAAGCGCCGCGCTACCCGCGTAGCCGATTACCTGAAGAGCAAGCAGGTAGCGGCCACGCAAATTGCTACTACAACCAATGCCAAAGCAGCCGCCAGCACGGCGCTACTTACGGTGACTACCTCTGCCGTGACTGGTCTGGAGGAAGCCCTGAACGAACAAAATCCGCTGGCAGTGAAGGTGGAGCAACGTCCTTATCAGAAGGGTGACAGCAAAGTGGTGGATGCCTTGCCCCAGCAGAAAGGCACCTATAACACTCAGCAGGACGGCCGCTATTACTTCGTGCGCATCGAGGAAGTGCTGCCCGCCGGTCCCAAAAGCTTGTCCGACGCCCGGGGCCAGGCCACGGCCGACTACCAGAACTACCTGGAAAAAGAGTGGATTGCCGAGTTGCGCCAGAAGTACCCCGTGAGCATCAACCAAACAGAAGTTGATAAGCTCATCACGAAATAAGGGAGTTCGTTCTTCGTCACGGATAGCCTCAAGTAAGTATTACGGGGCAAGAAACGAAAACGAAAAAGCCCTAATGAAAACCAGAAAGACGCCTCAGCCAGCTTGGTTGGGGCGTTTTTGTTGGCTTCGGGTGCAACGTTCCGGCCTGCTTGCAGCCTCTTTGCATTGTCCAGTTGGGGCTTTTTGCCGGAGAACGTAATTATGACGAAATTTACGGGCGGCTTTGGGCGTTTCCAGAGCAGTGAGCCGGCCCCGGCTGTTTGCCGTCCTCGGCTTTTCTTTAGTTGATTCTCATGACTGATTTTTTGCGTACCACGGCTCGCGTGGCACTGTTGGCCGCCGGGCTGGTAGCGGGTGCAGCTGGCAGCACGTTTGCCCAGTTGGGCGTAGGCCGTCCGGTAGCCCGCCAGATTGTGGATGGCATCATTGTGAAGGTAGACAACCAGATAGTGCTGCGCTCCGACGTGGAGTTTGCCTACCTGCAGGAACAGGCCCGGGCCGAGGGCAAAGCCCTGCCGCCCGACCTGAAATGCCAGATTCTGCAAGGCATAGTGCTCAATAAGCTCCTGCTGGCCAAGGCCGAAACCGACTCGGTAGTGGTAGAAGACAGCCGCGTCCGCGACGAGCTTGACCGCCGCATGAACTACTTCATCCAGCAGATTGGCTCCGAGAAAAAGCTGGAAGAATACTACAACAAGCCCGTCCGGCAACTAAAGGAAGAGCTGCGCACTCAGGTACGGGAGCAGCTCATCACGCAGAAAATGCAGGACGAAATTTCGGGTAAGGTGACGGTGACGCCCCGGGAGGTACGCCAGTTCTTTGGCCGCATGCCCAAGGATTCTCTCCCCTACTACTCCACGGAAGTAGAAATTGGGCAGATTGTGAAGCTGGCCAAAACCAACTCCAAGGCCAAGCAGGAAACCATGGCCAAGCTGAACGATATTCGGGCGCGCATTGTGGGCGGCGAGGACTTCGCCACCCTGGCCAAGCAGTATTCCGAAGACCCCGGCTCAGCCAAGGAAGGAGGCTACTTGGGCTTCTTTAAGCGGAAAGAGCTGGTGCCCGAGTACGAAGCTGCGGCGTTGCGGCTGGAGCCCGGCGGCATTTCGCCGGTGGTCGAGTCGCAGTTCGGCTTTCACGTTATTCAGCTCATCGAGCGCAAAGGCGACAGTTACTCTACCCGCCATATTCTCCTCAAGCCCGCCGCTGCCACGGCCGACGTAAGCGAAGCTGGTCAGGAGCTGGCCAAGCTGCGCAACCGCATCCTGGGCGACAGTATTTCCTTTGCCAAGGCAGCCAAGGACTTCTCCGATGATAAATTCACGGGAGCCAGCGGCGGCCTGCTTCAGAACCGCCAGGATGGTGGCTCCTTCCTGCCCCTGGATAAGCTCGACCCGGCTATCTTCTTTACCATCGACACCATGAAGGTGGGCAGCATTACGCCGCCCCTGCCCTATCGCACCGACGACGGCAAGGACGCCGTGCGCATCATCTGGCTGAAGTCCAACACGCCGCCTCACCAGGCCAACCTCAAGGACGACTACCAGAAAATTGCCCAGGCCGCCCTCAACGAAAAGAAAAACAAGGCGCTGGACGACTGGTTTCTTAGAAACCGGGGCTCCGTATTCATTGAAGTAGACCCGGAGTATACCGGCTGCAAACTGCTGGACGCCGTAAACTAGCATTCTTCGTTCGTCGGGCGTTAGTTGGGAGCTGTGCAGGCGCATGGCGGACAACTAATGCCCGACGTTCTGCGTCCTTGAAGGCCATCTTACCGGCACCTCATCCTTAACTCTATTTGCATGCGCACTTTTGCCTCCGATAAAGAAGCCGCCGACGCCCTGGCCGACTCCTACCGCACGCTTCGCCAGGAAATCGGCAAGGTCATTATCGGGCAGGATGATGTGGTGCGGCTGGTGCTCACGGCGGTGTTTTCGCAGGGCCACTGCCTGCTGGTAGGTGTGCCGGGCTTGGCTAAAACCCTGCTCATCCAAACCATTGCCGACTCACTGGACCTCTCCTTCAACCGAATCCAGTTTACCCCGGATTTGATGCCCTCCGACATTGTGGGCTCGGAAACGATGAACCAGCAACGGGACTTTCACTTTGTAAAAGGGCCGGTTTTTGCCAACATCGTGCTAGCCGACGAAATCAATCGGACGCCGCCCAAAACCCAGGCAGCCCTATTGGAAAGCATGCAGGAATACGCCGTTACGGTGGCGGGGCAGCGCTATCCGCTGGAGCGGCCTTTCTTCGTGCTGGCGACGCAAAACCCCATCGAGCAGGAAGGCACCTACCCGCTGCCGGAAGCCCAGCTGGACCGCTTCATGTTCAACATCGAGCTGGGCTACCCCAGCTATGAGGCGGAGCTGCAAATTGTGAAGAACACGACGTCCGATAGAAAAGCTACCGTAAGCAAAATTCTGCACGCCTCCGAAATCCAGGCCTATCAGCAGCTGGTACGCCGCGTGCCCGTCGCCGACAATGTGGTGGAGTACGCCGTGGGCTTGGTTCATAAAACGCGTCCGGGTACGGCGCGGGCGGGGGGCCGAGCCTCGCAGCTACTGGAATGGGGCGCTGGGCCGCGCGCCTCGCAGCACCTCATTGTGGGCGCCAAATGCAATGCCCTGCTCAATGGCAAGTACTCGCCCGATATTGAGGATGTGCGGGCCGTGGCCCTGCCTATTCTCCGGCACCGGTTGGTTCGTAACTTTAAGGCCGAAGCCGAGGGCATCACCGTGGAGCAAATCGTGCAGGAGCTGCTGTAGCTTTGCGCTCATCTTGTGTCGACGCGTCTTACCTCGGCCCAACTATTCTCCCATCAACTCTCCTTATGGAAGCTTCTGCTTACTACGCGCAGTTTCAGCGCAACCTCGACATCATTCTGGATGCGCTGCAAGCGGGCCTGGACCTGCGCACTACGGCACTAGAAGTTTCGCTACCGCTGGAAATCTACGTGCTTTGCGAAGTGCTCAACCAGGGCGGCGGTCAGTTCCGGCTCAGCACCGATGGCCTGGCCCGGGTAGCGGAGTTTCAGCAGCAGTACCAGCAACAAGAATCGGCTACGGAGGCCATTATGCGCCGCCTGCTGGAAGATAAAAAGGCCATGATGCGTACCCCGGAAGGCCGCGTACTCACCAAGGAAATGCTGATTCGCCGCCTGGAGTTTTTCAACGAAGCCGCGCGGCAGGTAAACGTGATGCGGACGCAAAGCTCACTGGGCAGCCCGGCCCAGAATCGTTCAGGAGTTGGTGTAGCCAAGTTCCAGAAATAGCACCGGCCGATTTGCTGCCAGACAAATACAAAAGGCCACCCCGGCAGGGGTGGCCTTTTGTATGCTAACTAGTATATGGTGGAGCGGGTGGCTGCCTAACGGGTAACCATGGTTCCTGCATTCTGGGGACGAATATCGGTGTGCCCGTCTTTGGCGTGCTGCACATTCAGCGTCGATTCCGGCTCCTTTTTTAAGGCGCTGGGCACTTCTTCGCCAGGCAGGCTCTTGGAGGATGTTACACCCCCATCCACAAAATACGTGGCGCCGGTTACGTAGCTTGCCTCGTCGGAAGCCAGGAACAGGTACACGTTGGCAACTTCCTCGGGCGTGCCGCGTCGGCCCAGGGGCACGCCGTTCACCGTATTTTTCTCCATTTTGCTGTCCATGGGGCCGGTTTCCTTGTGCGTCCAAGCCGTATCAATTGGGCCGGGGCCCACGCAGTTTACGCGCACGCCATGCTTGGCTTGCTCTACCGCCAGCCCGCGGGAGAACGTCATGACCCAAGCCTTGGTGCCCCCGTATGGGGTAATCATGGGGGAACCCATCTGCCCTGCCTCAGAACCGGCTGAGATAATGTTGCCCCGCGTTTTCTGCAGCTCCGGCAGCGCCGCTCGGCTCATCATAAACACGGTGTAGATGTTGTTCTTCACCATGTACTCAAAGGCCTCCACCGGGTACTGGTCCAGCTCCGCCGTGGCCGGAAACACGCCAGCGTTGTTGACTAGGATATCCAGCTTGCCGTAGCGGCGCACCGCTTCCTGCACGCAGGCTTCAGCCGTAGCCTGATGCGAAACATCGCCGGTGAAGGCCGTGGCGGTTCCGCCAGCCTGCAGAATTTCCTCTACTACGTCGCGTATGGGGTCTTCGGCCAAGCCGGCTACTACCACGGCGGCTCCTTCGCGGGCGAATCGTTTGGCAATGGCCTCGCCAATGCCCGAGCCAGCTCCCGTTACAATAGCTACTTTGCCTTGCAGTCTTCCAGTTGTCATATCAGTAGGGTTGGCAGCCAGTGTGGCTGCGTGAAAGTGGGCGCTGAGCTGCGTCAAGCGCCGTCCACTCCTTGCTAACGGTTGAGGCGGGTAGTGGTTTCTTTCGGCTGAGTGCAAAACTTTGGCTGGGCTACCGCGGTACTGTAGTTTCCGAATTCCAGGAAGGATATGTCTAGCCAGTTGCATTTCAGGTCGGTTTCGCCCGTAGTTCCGCTGCATACGGCACGCCTGCTGCTGCGCCCCTACCATCTGGCCGATGCCCCAGTTTTCTTTGCGGTATTGGAAGCTGATCATCAGCGCCTCCAGCCGGCTTTCCCGGCCCGGGTGGCGGCGGTGCGCACCCTGGCCGATGCCGAACGTGTGCTGGAAACCTTCGGCCACGACTGGCGCACCCGCCGGCTGTACGTATTAGGTATTTGGGAGCAAGCCGCCGGGCGCTACCTAGGCGACATCAGCCTGAAGCCTAATTGGTCGGCGCCCGTTACGCTGGAAATAGGCTACTACCTGGCGGCCGAAGCCGAAGGAAACGGCTATGCCCGCGAAGCCCTGCAAGCGGCCGTGCAGTTTGGGTTTAGCCTGAGCGAGGAAGTAGCACGCCTGCTTATCCGGTGCCGCGCCGACAACCCACGCAGCTGCGCCGTAGCGCAAGCCGCCGGCTTCAAACAGCTTCCCGCCCGCCCCCGGCCGTGGCCTCTACGCGCCTTGCACCCGGAGGAAATTCTTTACTTCACCCTGAAGCGGGAAGACCGGCAAGCAGCCCTTTAATCAGCGGCATGTTTGAGCGTGGTGAGCAGGAAGCTTTGGTTGAAGTTCAGGTACAGGGCGAAGGAAAAGTCGAACAGGCCGTTGTTCAGGTCGTAGAGCGGCTCGAAGCGCGTGGTAAGCGTGAGGTGCCCGGGCAGTTGATAATCCTTGAGAAAACGGAGAATGAGCAGCTGCCGCTCCCGCTCGGTATAGCTCACATCCACCGGCGACGACGACACGGACTGGTACAGCCGCCCGCCCAAGGGCGACACGTAGCCGCGGCCGTGCCAGTACGCCAGCTGCACATTGTTGAGCCGGGTATCAACGCCGGCATTCAGATACAGGCCCGTGCCGTCACGGAAAGGCAATTCTTCGGTAAAGGAGTAGTCGTTGAAATACGTTAGGTACCCATCGAAATGCACCGCGGAAACAAAATCAGATGCCAGGGCGCGACGGACTCGCAAGCCGGAGGCTACGTTGAATAGCGTCTGCAGGGGTTTATCAATGGTATCAATCTGCCCTCCCCGGTGGGTAGCCGTAAACTGGAACGGCAGCTTCACCAGCCAGCCAGCAGAGTCGCCCGCCACTCGATGTTCCGTAGAAAGCCCACCGGCCACTTCTTCCTGAAAATTGCTGAACCGGTACTGCTGGCGCTGCCAGTTCACCCAAGCGTCCACGCTGCTGCGCGGGGTCTGCAGCTGGTACTGCAGGCCTTCTTCCAGCCGGTTGGTGATAACGCGCTCAAAGTCGAACAGGGGCTCAATATAGCCGTGGTGCAGGTGTCCTTCCAGGTTGCCGAAGAGAAGCGTATGCGGACCCTGCCGGTACTTAAGCGTAAAGAGTGGTCGTACTTGCTTGAACCGGGGTGTGCCATAGTCCTTCCACAGAAATATTCCCGCTTCCAGGCGCAGATTAGCCGTAGGGAAGTACACAAAGCGCGGGGCCAGTTGGGCACCGAAATATGTCAGGCCCGGATCAATCTTGTTGAAATACTCGTTGTCCTTGTTAAATAAAAACCCTTGCACGTCCAGCCGCACCTGTCGTTCGTAGGCCGCGCCCAGGGGTAAGCGGTATTGAAAGGCACGGTTATCCAGCTGAGCAGCGGCGGGCAGAGACAAAAAAAACAATGATGCCAGCACGAAGCTCAGGCGCCCCAGCCAGCCTTGTTGCTGACAGTCAGCTGCTAACTTTACCAAAAATTTTAGCATTGAAAAATTACCCCAGACTCAACGAATTTTTTTAGCATTGCGGGCACAAAATATAGTCCGCTGACGTTACCAATAGCCGGCCCGAAACGCCCCTGCTAGCCTCGGCTTAAAACCCGCTTAGCGGTTGCAGGACCGGCCCAAAACGCCTACATTCACCAAACCTAAGCATTTCCCTTTAACCCATTCCCAATGGCTGCAACTACTGACAAAGCCGTCGCCCAGAACCCGCAGGCTGAAAAGCTGAAAGCCCTCCAGCTTACGATGGACAAGCTGGACAAAGCCTACGGCAAAGGCACGGTTATGAAGCTGAGCGACAATAAAGTGATGGACGTCGAAGTCATCAGCACTGGCTCGCTTGGCCTCGATATTGCCCTCGGCGTGGGTGGCCTGCCCAAAGGCCGCGTCGTGGAAATCTATGGCCCCGAATCTTCGGGTAAAACCACTCTTACGATGCACTGCATTGCCGAAGCCCAGAAAAAGGGCGGCATCGCAGCCTTCATCGACGCCGAACACGCTTTTGACCCGGCTTACGCCCAGAAGCTCGGCATCGACACCGAAAACCTCCTCATCTCCCAGCCCGATAATGGCGAGCAGGCCCTGGAAATTGCCGACCAGCTGATTTCCTCGGGTGCCATCGATATTATTGTTATTGACTCCGTAGCCGCGCTGGTGCCAAAAGGCGAACTGGAAGGCGACATGGGCGACTCGAAAGTGGGCCTACACGCCCGCTTGATGAGCCAGGCCCTGCGGAAGCTTACCGGTACCATCAACAAAACCGGCTGCTGCTGCATTTTCATCAACCAGCTGCGCGAAAAAATCGGCGTTATGTTCGGCTCGCCCGAAACCACGACCGGTGGTAACGCCCTGAAATTCTACGCTTCGGTTCGTCTCGACATTCGTCGGATTGGCCAGATCAAGGAAGACAAGGACAACGTAACCGGCAACCGCACTAAAGTGAAAGTGGTGAAGAACAAGGTAGCCCCACCTTTCAAGGTTATTGAGTTTGATATTCTGTACGGCCAGGGCATTTCCAAAGTAGGAGAAATCCTGGACCTGGGCGTAGATATGGGCATCATCGCCAAGTCGGGCTCCTGGTTCTCTTACGAGGGCAACCGTCTGGGGCAGGGCCGTGAAGGCGTGAAAACCATTCTGCTCGACAACCCGGAGCTGGCCGATAAAATTGAAGCTCAGATTCGCGCTATGGTGAAAGGCGAACCGGAAGCTGCGTTGGCAGCCATTCCCGAAGACCGCACCGTGGACGAAGACGATGACGAAGCATAACCTTTAGCGGCTATGCGCTAAGTAAAAACCTCGTTGGCTAAGCCGACGAGGTTTTTTTATTATTGGCTTTTGAGCCGCAGATTGCGTAATTTGGAACAAGCCACCATCTACCCTTAATGCAATTTCGTACCTGATGGCCCAAAGAGGAAAGTCAAACCCCACAACTGGTTTTTCGTTCGATGGTTGGAGCGGTTAATTCCGCCTCGGCTGGTCCCATCTATTTTGCTGGCACTGCATTTGAATAGCGCCAGCCATTGCCAACACGTTTTCCTTATGCACCGCCGCTGGTTTTACTTTACTCCCTTCGTTGCCCTGCTTGCCTTTGCCTTGCTTAGTGCCCGGCCGCAGGCTACCCCCCGCGCTATAGCCAATACCAGCTTCGCCAAGGGCGAGACGATGTACTATAAGGTTCATTATGGCCTCGTGAATGCCGCTGAAGCGACCATTGAGCTATCTGACGATTTACACCGCGTAAACGAGCGGCCTTGCTATAAGGCTACCGTCACAGGCCGTACCACGGGCTCGTTCGACTTTTTCCTGCGCATCCGCGACACATGGCGGTCCTACATTGATACGACCAGCATTCTGCCGCAGAAGTTTTTCCGCAACATTGAGGAAGGCAACTACCGCAAAAAAGAAACCGTGGATTTCGACCACGAGCGGGATATGGCCATTGTAGAGTCGCGCAAAAGAGACCGGGAACCCAAGCACGGCACTTACAAAGTGCCCGACAACATCCAGGACCTGGTCAGCGGCTTTTACTTTCTGCGCACCATCAACTACGACCAGCGCCGCATAGGCGAAGTCATCCGCGTTAAAGGCTTTTTCGACGATGAGGTTTTTGACATGGACGTGACTTACCGGGGCCGCGAAACGGTATCCACCAAGGCAGGTAGCATTCGGGCCATTAAGCTGGTGCCCAAAATGCCCAAGAATAAGCTATTCAGCGGCGAGAATGCCGTAACCGTATACCTTTCCGATGACCGGAATAAGATTCCGGTTCTCATGCAGGCCGAGCTGTTTGTAGGTGCCGTGAAGGTGGATATGTACAAATACCAGGGGCTGAAAAACAAGCTAAGCCTCGTTGCCAAGAACTAACGCCATAGCGGCTCCTGAACAAGGAGCCGCTTTTTTTGTACTCGTCAGCGTCAGGTAACGAAAAGGTAACACAGGCCACGGGCTTGGCTTCGGTACTTTTGTCTTTGCGTATTCTGTTTTACTTAAAACTGCCCACCCTGTGCAAGCTGCTGCCCCTACCAATGCCTACCGGATTCTGGTTGTTGATGACGATGCAGATATCGTAGAGCTCTTGGAATACAACCTTCGCAAAGAAGGCTACGAGGTAGCCAGCGCCCCGGACGGCCGCAAGGCCCTGGAAGTAGCGCCGCAGTTCAACCCCGACATTATTCTGCTGGACGTGATGATGCCCCACCTGGATGGCATTGCAGCCTGCCGTCAGCTGCGGGAGCTACCCAAGTTCAAGGACACGTACATCATTTTCCTGACCGCTCGGGCCGAGGAGTTTTCTGAGGTAGCGGCATTCGAAGCTGGCGCCGACGATTTTATTGCCAAGCCCATTAAGCCCCGGGCTTTGCTCAGCCGACTTGCCGCCTTTGTGCGCCGCGACAAAGACCCGCAGCAGCAGCAATCCGAGACCATCGAAATAAATGGCCTGACCATTGACCGGACTGGCTTTGCCGTGTATCAGGAAGGACGTAAGATTTCCTTGCCTAAAAAGGAATTTGAGTTGCTTGCCTTCCTGGCAGCCACGCCCTACAAGGTATTTGGCCGCGACGAGCTACTACAAAACATCTGGGGTAATGACGTATTTGTGCTGGCCCGAACTGTGGATGTGCACGTGCGGAAAGTGCGTGAGAAAGTAGGTGAGCACCACATTCAAACCATCAAAGGCGTGGGCTATAAGTTCAACGTGGACTAATTAATTTGCTGCCTGCAAAAGCGAAAATGGCTGGTTGGGCTGTCAGATTCTGGCGGAGCAGCCAGCCATTTTCGCTTGCCCGCTTCTCTTCGCTGCCCTATGCGTTTTACCTTGTCTTCCCGCGCCATTGCCATCCTGCTGGCCCTACTGGTAGCCAGTGTATTGACCACCTTTGCCTGGATTGGACCTACTTTGTCATTTCGCGAGGCCTGTCTGGGCGCAGGCATCACGGTGGCTGCTTGCTTTCTGCTGGTGTATCTGTCGTTTGAGGCGCTGATTTTTCGGGAAGTCAACAACATCTACGCCGGGCTGGAGCACGTGAAGCGCAAGGAATTCCGACGCTTGTCCAACAAGTTCCTGTTCCGGCCGGAGCCGCTCAAGCGCATCCGCGACGAAATCCTGGACATGGCCGTGCGTAAGCAGGAGGAAATTGACGAGCTTAAACGCCTGCAGGTATTGCGTCGCGAGTTTTTGGCCGATGTGTCACACGAGCTCAAAACGCCTATTTTCGCCGCCCAGGGCTTTGTACACACCATCCTCGACGACGATGAGATGGACGAGCTGACCCGCCGGAAGTTCCTGCGCAAAGCTGCCGACAGCCTCGATGCCCTGGATGCCCTGGTTCAGGACCTGGTCACGATTTCGCAGCTGGAAAAGGGCGTGGTGCGCATGCGGCGGCAGCGCTTCGACGTGGCCCAACTCATTCAGGACATATTTGAGCAACTAGAATTGAAGGCCAAGCAGCGCCGCGTGCATCTCCATTTAGAGCCCGCTACGCTACCCGCTAACGGTATGTGGGTGCTGGCCGACCGCAACCGCATCCGGCAGGTACTTATTAATTTGATTGATAACGCTATTAAGTATGGGCGCGAAGATGGCCACGTGACAGTTACCCTGCACCAGGCACCTAAGAATGTCCGGATTGAGGTGCACGACGACGGCAGCGGCATTGCGAAAGAGCACCAGAGCCGCATTTTTGAACGCTTCTACCGCATCGATAAAAGCCGCTCGCGCGACTCGGGTGGTTCCGGCCTGGGGCTGGCCATCAGCAAGCACATCGTGGAAGCCCATAAGTCCACCATTAAGGTGCGCAGCGAAAGCGGGCAGGGCACTACCCTCGAGTTCAAGCTGCCCAAACCCAAACAAGATGTAGCAGTTGAGGCGCCAGCAGCCGCGGTGCCCCTTCCAGGGTAATGCTTTAGGCCGGTTGCCGTACCTTTGTACTTCCTGTATGAAGCTACCTACTTTCTCCGACCTGATTCTGTTCGAAGACGAAGATTACGTCGTCATCAACAAACCTCCTTTTCTAGCCACCCTCGATGAGCGGTTTGGCGGCGCGCCCAACATCCTGCGCCTGGCCCGCGAGCAGTACGACGACATCCAGGCCTGCCACCGGCTGGATAAGGAAACCAGCGGAGCTCTGGCCCTGGCCAAAAACCCGGAGGCCTACCGCCACCTCGCCATGCAGTTTGAAAACCGCGAGGTGAAGAAAGTATACCACGCCGTAGCCTGGGGCGTGCACGACTACGACGGCCTACGCGTAGAGCGCAGCATCGAAACGACCACCAAAGGCAAAGCGCGGCTGGCCTACAAAGGCAAGCCCGCTGTAACGCTGGTGCGCACCCTGGAAGCCTTTGCCCGGCACACGCTGCTGGAGTGCCAGCCTATTACGGGCCGCATGCACCAGATCCGGCTGCACCTGGCCTATCTGCAGGCCCCCATTGTGGGTGACGGCATGTACGGCGGCGACGATTTTTATCTGTCGTCCTTGAAGAAAAATTTTAACGTGAAGCAGGGCGAGGAAGAGCAACCCTTCATTAAGCGCTTCGCCCTGCACGCCGCCAACCTCACCTTTGCGCGGCTCCATGGGGAAACCATTACCATTGAAGCCCCCTACCCCAAGGATTTCCGGGTGCTGGTGGATAACCTGCGCCAGTACAGCTAAGGCAAGCAACCTTAAAGCTTGCGGAAAACAGCCATCCGCACCGAGTCTGTACTGGGCTTGTGGCGAACCCGCGGCATGGAACCGTACCAGAGTTGCTGGTAGGCCGGGTTGCCGCGTAGCGAGTCCAGCGGGACACCCATTTCTACCACTGCGTACCATTCATCCCAAAAGATGAGGGTGCCCGCCGGCAGCGGCTGATGGTCCCGGATGGCTTGAATGTAGCTATGCTTAGCTCCGAAAGGGTTGATATTTAGCGGAATGACAAAGTAAGGATGCGCTGAGGCGTAGTGGGGAGCTGGTGGCTGCTTGGAAGCCCAGCGCACAGCCTCATCGGCCAAGATCTGGTCGGAGGCGCGGGCAAAGTCGCGCTGCCACCGAAACGCGGCGCGGGCTCCGCAAAACAGAAATCCTACCACGGCCACAGCTACGCCCACCCGGATGCGGCGGCGGACCACTTCGCTCTGGCTTAGCTGGCTTACCAGCAGCAGACCGCGCAGGGCAACCAGGGCAATCAGCGGCACTACTCCGCACAGCACCCGCGTAAGCCCAAAGGAAGCAAAGATTCCCAGCGCCCAGAATAGCGTGTGCGCCCCAATAAAGACGACGATGCTGCCGTATACCAGCAGCAGTTCGGCCAGGAACCCCTCCCGCTGCCGCAGGCGTGGCTGCATCCACTCCCAGATCATGCGTAGGCCCCCCAGCCAGAAGAGGACGTAGAGTACCCAACCTACGGTATTTGGCAGGCTGATAATGAAATGCCAGGGTGTGCCGCTGCCGTAGTTGGGGTTGCGCAGCGGATACGCATTGTGGGTGAAGGCCCAGAAAAAATCGTGGTACTCGAAGATGCCAGCAATGCCATACACCACAAACCCCAACCCCAGCCACGGTAAGGCCCGCCACTGCCGGCTCAAGAGTAGATACAGCCCATACACCCCAATCAGCAGGTAGCCCTCAGAGCGCGCAAACGGTAGAAAGGACAGCACCACGGCGCCCCAGCTGGCCCGGCCCAGAATAGCCAGCGCTACGGCCGCCATCAGAATGGTGCTGAACAAGGGCTCCGTAAGGCCGGAGAACTGAATGCGGAAATAATCGGGAGAAGCGTAGCAGAAGAGAATAGCCAGCCAGGGCCAGGGCAGCGCCAGCCGCCGGGCGGCTAGGTAAGCCAGCCACGCCGCGGCAGCCACCAGCAGGCATTGCAGCGCCATCACGCCGCGCAGTCCCAGCTGCGCCGGCACGGCCATCAGCTGCACGACCAGCGGCTTCGACCAGGAGTCCAGAAAGTTGTGCGGAGTTTCAAAGGCATAGCGGGCGTAGAGGTAATGATTGATACTATCACCCGAGTCGTAGGTACCCTGGGTGAGGCTCGCCACAACCAAGGAAAGTACCAACAGCCCCAGCAGCAGCCAGAAAGGCCGCCGGTTTTCGGCCGCTACCCGCACAGAATCAGAAAACATAGAAAGCAGAATTTACGGGAGCGAAAGTACTACGGCCACCGGGCGCTTTCCTACCGCGGCAGCTAACCGCAACACTTTCAGGCATAAATAGTGGGTATTGGTTTGGATTTAAGGCGAAAGGCGGTAACTTTGTGTCCGTTTTTCCCGAACCCATGGCGGGTTCTATCTCATTTCCAAACGCTTACCTTCCTTCCCAATGGATCATCTGAGCTTCAAGACGGTATCCGTCAACAAAGCCAACGCCGATAAGGCCTGGGTGGTGGTTGATGCCAGTGTTGCGCCGCTGGGCCGTCTGGCTAGCCAGATTGCCAACATGCTGCGTGGCAAGCACAAGCCTTCCTTCACGCCCAACTCGGATTGCGGCGACAACGTCATTGTTATTAACGCCGACAAGCTGCGCGTTACGGGCAAGAAGTTGACCGACAAAATCTACATCACGCACTCGGGCTACCCCGGCGGACAGAAGCGCATCAACCTGCGCGACAAGAAAGCCAAAAACTCGGCCAGCGTGATTGAGCACGCCGTGAAAGGCATGCTGCAGAGTAACAAGCTGGGCGCTGCCCAGTTCCGCAACCTGTACGTGTACAAAGGTGCTGAGCACCCCCACCAGGCCCAGCAGCCCCAGGCTGTTGAACTCACTAACCTCTAAGCCGAATTCGGCGTCTCTTTAATTCTTCACTTAATGGAAATCTCCAACACCTCTGGTAGAAGAAAAACCTCGGTGGCCCGCATCTACATGCAGGCCGGGCAAGGGAATATCACTATCAACGGCCGGGAAATGAAAGCCTACTTTGGCAATGAACTCCTGGAAAACATCGTGAACCAGCCTTTGGCGACGGTTGAGCAGCTCAACCAGTACGACATCAAGGTGAACGTGCGCGGTGGTGGCATCTCGGCCCAGGCCGAAGCCATCCGTCTGGCCATCTCGAAAGCCCTCGTAGGCGACAACGCAGAGGCTCGTCCTGCTTTGAAGAAAGAAGGCTTCCTGACCCGCGACCCGCGCATGGTGGAACGCAAGAAATTCGGCAAGCGCAAGGCTCGTCGTTCGTTCCAGTTCTCGAAACGCTAATCTTCCAGAGGAACCCCTATCATGGCTCAGACCACCACGTATAAAGAACTGCTGGACGCCGGTGCCCACTTTGGTCACCTGACGCGTAAGTGGGACCCAAAAATGGCGCCGTACATCTTCATGGAGAAGAACGGCATCCACATCATTGACCTGAACAAAACCCTCGTTTCGCTCGAGCAGGCCGCCAACGCTATCCGCAACATCGCCAAGAGCGGTCGGAAGGTAATGTTTGTCGCCACCAAGAAGCAGGCGCAGGAGATTGTTTCGGACGAGGCTAAGCGCCTGAAAATGCCTTTCGTTACGGACCGTTGGCTGGGTGGCATGCTCACCAACTTCGCTACCGTACGCAAGTCGCTGAAGAAAATGAGCACCATCGACAAGATGGTGAAGGAAAACACGGCCTATGCAGCCCTTGCCAAGCGCGAGAAGCTGATGATGAGCCGCGAGCGGGAGAAGCTGGAGCGCGTACTCGGTGGCATTGCCGACCTGAGCCGCCTGCCCGCTGCCCTGTTCGTGGTAGACGTGAAGCGTGAGCACATTGCCGTGAAAGAAGCCCAGAAGCTGGGTATCCCGGTGTTTGCTATCTGCGACACGAACTCGAACCCCGAGCAAGTACAGTTCCCTATTCCGGCCAACGACGACGCCTCGAAGTCTATCCAGCTCATCGTGAGCGTGATGGGTAAGGCCATCGAAGAAGGTCTGTCGGAGCGGAAAGTCGACAAGGAAGATGCCGACAAGAAGCAGGCCGAAGAAGAAGGCATCCAGGAAAAACAGGCTGCCGACGAATAAGCTCTTTTCGTAGAAGCAAGAACTGAGAAGTTAGAGGTTAGAGTTTCGGGGAGTTAATTCACTTTTCAGACTCTGCCTCTAGCTTCTTCTTGCTTTTAATAGCCTGTTTGCTTTTTCCTTTAAGTTCTAAGCTCTCAACTCTAAGTTCTAACAATACAATGGCAGCAATTACCGCCGCAGACGTAAACAAGCTCCGCACGATGACCGGCGCGGGCATGATGGATTGCAAAAAAGCCCTGACCGAAGCCGATGGCGACTTCGAAGCTGCTCGCGACATTCTGCGTAAGCAGGGTCAGAAAATTGCTGACAAGCGCGCCGAAAACGAAACGTCAGAAGGCTTTGTAGCCGTGAGCGTAAGCGAAGATGGCACCAACGGCAAGCTGGTAGCTCTGGCCTGCGAAACGGAGTCGGTTGCGAAAGTGGCTGATTTCCGCAACCTGGTGCAGCGCGCTCTGGACACTGCTGTGCGCACCAACGCCGCTACCAAGGAAGAGTTGCTGGCTGCTAAGCAAGATGACGGCCTGAGCCTGCAGGAGCACATCACCGACCTGATGGGCAAAATCGGCGAGAAGCTGGACCTGACCTATGCTACCCTGACGGCTGAGAAAGTAGCTTCCTACATTCACTCCGATAGCAAGAAGGGTGTACTCGTAGGCCTGAAGAACGTAGGTGGTGCCGACACCGCCGCCGTTGGCCGCGACGTGGCGATGCAGATCGTAGCTATGAAGCCCGTAGCCGTTGACAAAGATGGAGTAGATGCTTCCATCACGGAGCGCGAAATTGAAATCGGCAAAGAGCAGGCGCGAGCCGAAGGCAAGCCTGAGGCTATGCTGGAGAAAATTGCCCAAGGCAAGCTCAACAAGTTCTACAAGGAAAATACCTTGCTGAACCAGGAGTTCGTGAAAGATAACTCCCTAACCATTGCTCAGCTGCTCGACAAAACGTCGAAAGGCATGACGGTGTCGGACTTCAAGCGCGTGGCTATTGGTGCCTAAGCTTTTGGTTTATTCCTAAGAAAAGCCCCGCTGGCATTGTGCCGGCGGGGCTTTTTCTATTTTTAATGGATGGATGAAAGCCGCGAGATTTTATTTCGCGAGCTACTGTACTGGGGAATGGCTGACATCAAGCTGGCTACCGCGTCGCAAGGATTGTCACTGAATCCTTGGAAAATCAGGCAACGCCGTCAACACGTGAAGTTTGTGTATGAAGTAGCCCTGTGGCTACACAACCTAGCGTTGTTTTCAGCACTTGATTTTGAGCGGTTCGATGAAGAACGATTCTGGGACGACTATAGGCAGTTCCAGCGCAAATATCCTCCGGAGAAGTATCCAGCTATGTTCAACCAGACAGTAGAAAAGCTTTTAGCTGAGCAATAACCTTGTTACTTCCTCCCCTCCCACGCTTGCACCCGTGCTACGGCATTGCGGCGCACACTCTGGTAGAACATGCCGTAGTCGACGATGTGGAAGGAGTGGCGCAGCTCGGCGTGGCCAGGGAGCAGAAAGCGCACGTAGCCGCCGGGCTTGGGCGGATGTACCCACAGAATACCATCGTGGATTTTAGCATCTACAGCGGCCGTATCGAGGCGGTCGAAGCCGTAGGGCACGCTGCCCCGGTTGAGGGAAGCAGGGGCCGCAGCGGTATCCGTAGTCCAGGTAAGCGGGTTGACGACGGCCGAACCCACGTAGGGCGGGTACTCCTTGCCCCAGGAAGCGGCATTCCAGCTCACGTAGCAGCCAGTAGCCAACGAATCGGGGCAGGGCTGCAGGGTCTGGTATTCCTTGGGGTTCACAGAGAATCCCACCAGGTAAGCCGCTACCAGCTGACGGCGCAGTTTGGGGTCGTTATCGAAAAACTCTTTCAGCAGGCGCCGGGCGTGGAAACTGCCCTGGCTATGGCCCGCCAGGATGATGGGACGTCCCTGGTTGTAGTTTGCCAGATAGTACTGAAAGGCTTTTTTTACGTCCTGGTACGCCAGCTCCTGGGCGTTGCGGGCGTTGGCCGTACTGTCGAAAAACGAGAACAGGGCCGCCTGCCGATACCGGGGCGCGTAGATGCGGCCGGCCGCATTGAACACACTAGCCTGGGTGCGGATGCTGAACTGGTCGGTAAACTTATTGAGGACCTTATCGGCCAGGTCGCCGTTCCAGCTTTTAGGTTGGATAAGCGTGGTGAGGTGCAGAAAAAACACGTCGGCCGGGGCCGTGGCCTGCTGGTCGCGGAAAGCGGTGTGGGCCGGATGAGCATCGGCCGAGTCGCGCATGGTGGGCAGGGCGGCCCAGCTTCCGGGCCGGCTGTAGTCGGGTGCGGCGGGCACGGTAGCCGTGAAGGTTTGCTTGGGCCGTATAACGTTGATGCTGCAGCCAGCCAGCACTGCTGCCAGCAGTAAGCTCAGCCCCGCTCCCCTCTTACTCACTGAATACATTTTCCAACAGCCGCTCCTGACGCAGGTAAGTAATCTTGAAGTTCTTATCGAGGCGCACGCGCACCTGCGCCGTGGTTTGCTGGTGCTGCTGCTTGGACTGCCGGAAGGCCCGGCTTTTCTCGCGGTAAGTAATCATGCGGGAGCCATCCTCGGTTACGGGCCCTACCTGCAGGCTACCGGGCTCGATGGTAGTTTCGGCCTCCGTGAATTCGGGGAAGTGCGATTTTGCTAGCTCTTCGTTGATAGCGGCGGGCGTGGTGTTCTGTTGGGTGTAGAACCGCTCAACCTGCGGGGCAAAGTGGGTAGCCGCGTCGAAGGGGGCGGCTTTCAGGTCTTCGTAGTAAGCCGTTAGAGCACTCTGCACCTGACTCCGAGCGGCGTTGTCGTCGGCTGAGGCGGGAGCGGCGGCGGGTGTCGTTTCAGTAGCGGCGGGAGCAGGTGCGGAGGCGGCTGAATCGACGGGAGCAGCCGGAGGCAGTACTGGGGCTACGCGCACGGTTTCCGGCGCGGCAGCAGGGTCCAATACGATCTGCTCGGTCTGCGGACCTTCTTCGGGCTGTACAGCCAGGGAATCAGCGGCCGTCATGGTGGTGCTGCTCAGCCGCTCGGAGTCCCGGTTGCCAATGGCCAGATAGGCTATCAGTCCCAGCAACGCCACGATGCCGCCGATAATCAAGATCAGCATGAGTGGATTGCGCGGGGCGGGCGCGGGTTCTTCGTACACTACTTCGGCTGGTTCGGGAGGCGGAGGGCTGGCCAGGAAGTCAGGCTGCCGGGAAGGCGACTCGTCGGGCCGGCCAATTTCCGTGGGGTGGGTGAAAAACTCGGCCGGTGTGGCGCGCACGGGCGGCACTTCAGCCACGGGTGGAACTGGAGTGGGCGGGCTTTCCACGTAAGTGGGCAGGCCGGGGTCTTCAATGGGGCCGGGCACGACGTGCTCCTCATGCGGTGCCGCCGCTGGGGGGGTGGTTTGCGCTTCGCTGAACAGCAGCTTGCGCTTTAGCGTGTCGAATTCCTGGGGGGTGATAGTGCCCGCATCCAGCCATTCCTTGAGCTGGCGCAGGGTATCGAGCGGCGAAGAGTCCTGGGGCATAAAGCGGGGCGCGGTTATTTACGGTCGAGGGCGGAAAGACGGTCTTTACGGCGCTGCAGCTGGGCTTTGCGCACTTCCAGCAGGCGGGCGTTTTCGATGAGCTTCACCGAGTCCTGCCGGGCTTTCAGCGTGTTTTCAACGTTCTGCTTTTTCAGGGCTTCGATGCGGGCCAGGTTGCTGGCGGTGTTGGCCTGCATGTTTTTGATGTCCTTATTCAGGTCTTCTTTTTCCTTTTCACTGTCTTTGAGGTGCTTTTCGGCTTGCTCAATCTGCTCCTTGTAGGCTTTAAGGCGGGCCGCCGTGGCAAACGACTGCACCATGTTGCGCAGGGCCGCATACTCAGAGGCCGTGTTATCGGGGTGGAGAAACGTATCCGGCCCCAGGGCCGCCCACACCGACAGCTCAGTGGTCGAATCCGTGGGGGACGTGACGTTGGAATAGAGGTCCAGCAGCTTGCCCGACACGCTCGACACCTGGGTTTGCTTGGCCTCCATCACGTCTTTTTTGCCCACGCCCAGCACGCCCCCGCCTTTCAGCTTGATGTTGTAGGTATCCTTCAGCCAGCTCTGCCAGAAGTCCCGCGTCCACTGCGCGGTGCCGTCTACCTGCACTTTCACGGCTTCCCGCTCCTTTTTCTCAAACTTGACGGTGCCAGGCCGCACCTCATACAGCTGCGCGGTGGCGGAGCGGCTCCAGCTCAGGCTCAGGAGCAGCAAACACAAAAAACCAAGGTGTTTCATAGAACAAGTCGAAGGAAAAAAACCGGAAGAAGGCAAGTTGCGCAGGGTGCTATCAAAGTCCTTGCCGGTCGAAAGCGGCCTGCAAGTCCTCGCGCATAAGGGCAAACCGCTGGACGGCGGCCTCGATAAATTCGTCGTCGAGCAGGGCATACACATCGGCTTCGCTGGTTATGTCCAGCTCGCTCACCTTGTAGGTTTGCTCCAGGGCTCCTTTTTCCAGCTTAATCAGGTATTTCCCATTCCAGGAGAACAGCGTGATTTTGGCGTGGGGATGGGGAATATCGGCAAGCTGGCGCATGGGCTGGAATCTGAACTACGAGGTGCGAAGATAACCACCTGGGCGCAACCGCGGCTACCTCCACCATAACACCGTTGCTGCCGCTGCGTACAGTTCCCTAGCCCTGCGGGGACTATTGTTCACGTAACCACTACGCACATGCCACAAGGAGATAAATCGGCGTACACCGACAAGCAGAAGCGGCAGGCCGAACACATTGAAGAAAGCTACGAAAAGCGCGGCGTCTCGGAAGAAGAAGCCGAAAAGCGCGCCTGGGCTACCGTCAACAAGCAAGATGGCGGCGGCAAGAAGAGCGGGTCGGGCCGGAAAAACTAAGCCCCCCGCTCCCCCTTGATTAAATGCAGAAGGGCCCTACTTCTTTTAGTAGGGCCCTTCTTTGTGTTTTACTCGAAGGCAATAACCGGCTACACTGACTGCAGAATCACCCAGAGGGAAACGCCGGAAACGACCACCCAAAGCAATACCCCTTGCACCAAAGGCCGCACCCCCACGGAGCGCAGCACCCCGGCCGACAAGCCAGCCCCGATCAGGAACAGCGTGAGCGTGAGGCCCAGCTTGGCAACCAGCACGGCCACCGGCGCCAGCCCTTGCAAAGCCGGCACGTAGGTATTAAGCAGCATGGCCCCGACAAAGCCCAGAATAAACCAAGGCAGCTTTACCTGCGCGCCGGGCGTTTTGAACAGCAGGGCGGTACCCAGCGCCACGGGGATTATCCAGAGGGCGCGGGCCAGCTTCACGGTAGTGGCAATGCGCAGGGCCTCGTCGCCGTACTGGCTGGCGGCGCCTACTACTGAACTGGTATCGTGGATGGCAATGGCAGCCCACAAGCCAAACTGATGCTGGCTGAGGCCGAGGGTGTGTCCAATAGCCGGGAAAAGAAACAGCGCTACCGCGTTCAGCATAAACACCGTGCCCAGCGCCACCGACATCTGCCCTTCTTCGGCCCGCATTACGGGGCCTACCGCGGCAATGGCGCTACCCCCGCAGATAGCCGTGCCGCTGGCAATGAGGTGGGCCGTGCGCCGGTCGATGCCCAGCCACCGGCCAACCAGCCACCCCAGCAGCAAGGTGCCGAAGATGGATGCCGCGGAAAAGACGAAGCCTTCGCGCCCGGCTTGCAGGGCCTGTTGGGCATTGAGGCCAAAGCCCAGCCCGATAACCGACCACTGCAGCAACGGCGCTGTAAACCGTTTGCTCTGGGCTGCGAAGGGGTTTCCGACCAGAAGGGCTACCATAAGTCCTAGTGCCAACGCCAGTGGTGGAGAGCCCCAGGGCGAAAGGCAGACGCCTATGGCCAAGCCAAACACCACTTGCTGCCCCGTAACCGTAACCCGCGCCTCCCACAGCGGCCGCTGCATGCTAACGTGCAGCTGGCTAAGCATAGCCGAGAGCAGATGACGGGTAGATAGATGGGCTTTGGCCGGCATAAGCAAGGGGAGTTTGTTCCCACAAACCTACGGCAACCCATCACTCCACGATAATCAAAAATGATTATCACCCATTACCTGAAGTTATATCCTTACCCCTCTCCAACCGGTACCGTCAGCGTGGTAGTAGCATAGCGGAGAAAACGCTGTGCTTGCGTGGACAGCGGCTGCCCCTGCACCCATACCGACTCAAACCGCCGGGTGAGCCGTACTCCGGCAATAGGCACTACCTCCAGCAGGCCGGCCCGGAACTCCTTGCTCAACGCCCGTTGCGATACAAACCCCAGGCAGTCGGGGGCGGCTTCCAGGTAGGACTTGATGGCTTCGGTGTTGTCCAGGTAGAAAGCCACGGTAAAGTCCGTGAGCTTTATTCCTTGCTCGCGCAGGGCAAACTCCAGCACTTCTAGCGTGCCCGAGCCCCGCTCCCGCAGCACCAACGGGTGAGTCAGCAGATCAGTAAGGGCAACAGGTTTTGTGGGCGGACCGGCGGGCGTAGCGCGGCGCACAGGTAGTAGCTCGTCTTCCAGCAACAGCTCATAGTGCAGGTCGCGGGTGTGCGCTTGCCCCTCCACGAAGGCCAAATCGAGGTGGCCATGCAACAGGGCCTCGGCAATCTGCTCGGAGTTACCGTTCAGCAGGGTTAGCTGCACGTGCGGGTAGCGGCGCTGGAAGCCCGGCAGAATGGGCGGCAGCACGTACTGAGCCAGCGTAGTACTGGCCCCGAGCCGCAACCGGCCGGCAGCTTCGTCGTGCAGGGCATAAAGCTGGTCGGTGAGCTGCTGGTGGAGGGATTCTACTTCATCGGCATGGCGCAACAGGATGCGGCCAGCATCGGTGAGGGTAACGCGCCCGGCCCGCCGCTCAAACAGGCGCTGCCCGTAGCTGCGCTCCAGCTCACGAATGTGCTTGGTAACGGCAGGCTGGCTGATGTACAACTCCTGCGCAGCCTTGGTAAAATTGAGCGACCGGGCAACGGTCTGAAAAACGCGCAAACGGAAATCGGGCATGGCTGCAAGGTAAGTGCCGGCCGGCTATGTTGCGCCGCCAAAAACCGGACTGCTTATGCCACGTGCATTCTTTTTCTACCTTTCCGGCCCATCCATTCTGTTCTCTATCATGAATAAGCTTTTCCTGACGGCGCTGTCCTTGCTGCCCGTTGCCAGCTTAGCCCAACCGACGCGCTACACCCCCGAACTCCTGTGGAAGCTGGGCCGCCTGGGCGAAATGCAGGTCTCGCCCGACAACAAAACGGTGGCGTATACCGTGACGCGCTACTCCCTGGCCGACAACAAAGGCAACACTGATATCTGGGTAGTACCCGTAGCCGGGGGCGCCACCCGGCAGCTGACGGCCACGCCTACCTCAGAAAGCACCCTCAACTGGCGACCTGACGGCAAGCTCACGTTCCTTTCCGCGGAAAGCGGCACCGACCAGCTGTACGTGATAAACGCCGATGGCTCCGGCAAGCAGCTGCTCAGCCAGTTTGGGGAAGAAAGCGTCAGCAACCTGAAGTACGCGCCCACCGGCAAGTTCATGCTGTATACCCAGGACGTGAAGACTGGCCAGACCGTGCAGGAGCTGTTCCCGGATCTGCCCAAGGCCGACGCCAGGCTCATTGATGACTTAAATTACCGCCACTGGAACGTATGGGATGACCAGAAAGCCTCCCACGTATTCTTTCAGCCCGTAGGAGACGACGGCAAACCCACCGGCTACGGCAAGGACGTCATGGCCGGCGAGAAATTCGACTCCCCCCTTCAACCCCTGGGCGGAGCCGAGCAGCTCACGTTCTCCCCCGACGGTTACCGCCTGGCCTACACCTCGCGTAAACTCACGGGCAAGGCTGAGGCCGAAAGCACCAATTCCGATATCTACCTCTACGATATCCGCACAGGCCAAACCCAGAATCTGAGTGCGGGCCTAGGCGGCTACGACACCGAACCCGTCTTCTCCCCGGATGGCTCCCGGCTGGCGTGGCTGAGCATGGCAACGCCGGGCTTCGAGGCCGACCGCAACGGCATTCGGATCTACGACTTCAAGACCAAGAAGCACGAGGATATTACGGCGGGCTCGGAGCTGTCGGCGGCCAACGTGCGCTGGAGCCCCGACGGCAAAACGCTGTACTTTGTGAGTGTGCTGGAAGGTACCGAGCAGCTATTTGCCGTGGCCAGCAAGGGCGGCAAGGTAAAGCAGCTCACCAAGGGCGCCCAGAACTACAACGCCTTTGAGCTGGCCGGCAACGCCGTGGCCATTGCTAATAAAACCACTCAGGCCCAGCCCGCCGACCTGGTGCGCATCGACCTCAAAACCGGGCGCGAAACGGCTCTTACCCACATCAACGAGCAGGAGCTGGCGGGCGTAAAAACCGGTAAAACGGAAGCCCGCTGGGTGAAAACCACCGACGGCAAGCAAATGCAGGTCTACGTCATCTACCCACCCGATTTCGACCCCGCGAAAAAGTATCCGACGCTGCTGTACTGCCAGGGCGGCCCCCAGAGCCCTATCACGCAAAGCTTCTCTTACCGCTGGAACTTCCAGCTGATGGCGGCCAATGGCTACATTGTGGTGGCGCCCAACCGCCGCGGTTTGCCGGGCTTCGGCACGGAGTGGAACAACAGCATCTCCGGAGACTGGGGCGGGCAGCCCATCCGCGACTACCTTTCCGCCATTGATGCCGTGAGTGCCGAGCCCTACGTGGATAAGGCGCGGCTGGGCTGCGTGGGTGCCAGCTACGGGGGCTACTCCGTGTATTTCCTGGCAGGTAAGCACGAAGGCCGCTTCAAGACCTTTATTGCGCATTGCGGCCTCTACAACCTCACCAGCTGGTACCCCTCCACGGAAGAAATGTTTTTCGCCAAGCAGGACATTGGGGCCGCACCTTGGGAAACACCCCTCCACAAAAGCTACACGGACTTTAACCCGCAACAGTTTGCCAAAAACTGGGACACGCCTCTATTAGTCATCCACGGCGGTAAGGACTTTCGGGTGCCCGAGGGGCAAGGCATGGAAGCCTTTGGTACGGCGCAGTTGCGCGGTATTCCCAGCCGCTTCCTGTATTTCCCTAACGAAGGTCACTGGATCAGCAAGCCCCAGAACTCCGTGCTTTGGAACCGCGTGTTTTTCGAGTGGCTAGCCCGCACGCTCCGGCCCGAGGTACCGGCGGCGAAGTAAGCTAATCCGTAGCTGTACTATCCTCCCCCTGTTATAGCTTGCTACTGAGCTTGCTAACCGAAAAAAGTTAGCTAGTATCCGTAACATATTCATGTGATAAGCCTTGGGACAGACAAAAACTGTGCATAACGTTGTACCGACAAAAAGGTTTAAAGTTTTTTTCTCCCCTATCTGTATCCTTGTCTTCCATGAAGAAAGTACTACTGAGCCTGGCCGTGTTGCTGGGCGCAGCCTCTGCGGCATCGGCTCAGAGCAATGCAATTAAAGTCAATCTGTTCAGCCCCCTCGTCAAAACTGGCTCGTTCTTCTACGAGCGCAAAGTAAGTGACACGCAGTCGGCCCAGCTCGGCTTCTTCTTTACTTCCTATTCGCCCGGCGACACCAAATTCTCGGGCTTTGGCCTGACGCCGGAGTATCGTTTCTACCTGTCGGGCGAGGCCCTGGATGGCTTCTACGTAGGGCCGTACCTGCGCTACCAGAGCTTCTCGCTCACCAACACCTACGAGGATAACACGGGTAATAAGGAAGAAGACAAAGCAACCCTGAGCACGTTTGGCGGCGGTATTGCCGTAGGCCGTCAGTGGGCCTTCAAAAAGCGTATCACCCTGGACCCCTTCCTGGGTCTGGGCTACAACGCCGGCTCACTGGATGTAGAATCGGGCGAGGAGGATGACTTCGACGTGAACAGCGCCTTCGACGGCTTTGGTCTGCGCGTGGGTCTTACCTTGGGCGTGGCTTTCTAGCCATCAACTACTTTCGTGAAAAAGCCCCGCTGGGATTTCAGCGGGGCTTTTTTGCGTCTTCACTGGTTCAGCTTGAGTCATTACCTATCCGGTTCTTTTCAGGCGCTGTAACAGCCGGCACGCCCGGCTGTCGTATCTTGTTTGTCCCTTTGCCTTCTTACCTGCTTATGAAACACCTGTTACTCCTCCTGGCCCTGGCCGGAACTGCCCTGTCGACCCAGGCTGCTCAGCTCACCTTCCGGGTGGATATGAGCCAGCAAACCGTAGCGGCCGCCGGCGTGCACGTGGCTGGCACCTTCCAGTCGAAGGCCGGCTACGGTGCCGACTGGAACCCGGGTACCACCGCCCTCACCGACCCCGATGGGGATAAGGTGTACGAAGTGACAGTGGAAGTGCCCGCCGGAACTTACCGGTACAAGTTTATCAATGGCGCCGGCTGGGATGGGGCCGAGCCCGTGCCCGCCAGCTGCGGCCAAGATGATGGCGGCGGCAACCTCAACCGCCAGGTCACCATCGGTACCTCCGCCCTGCGCCTGCCGGCCATTGCCTTTAACGGTTGCGCTACCCTACTGAGCTTTTCCGTAAACATGAAGGGCCAGACCGTGGCGCCTGGGGGCGTGCACGTGGCGGGTAACTTTCAGACGTTGGCCGGATACGGCGCCGATTGGGACCCGGCTACCACGGCGCTGCAGGATGATAACGGAGACGGAATCTACGAGGTAACCGTGGCCCTGCCGGCTTCTGGTCGGTTCGAGTACAAGTTCATCAATGGCACCAGCTGGACCGGAGTGGAGGCCGTACCCGCGGCCTGTGGCACTGGCTCCGACCTGAACCGCACCGTCGACGCAACGGCTGAGGTGAATACCACGGGCACGCTGTGCTTTAGCTCCTGCGAAGCCTGCGGCAGCACGCCCACGCAGTACACCACGCATTGGTGGAATGATGCCGTGTTCTACGAAGTCTTTGTGCGCAGCTTCTACGACAGCAACGGCGACGGCAAGGGCGACTTCAAAGGCCTTACCGCCAAACTCGACTACCTCAACGACGGCAACCCCAACACCACTTCCGACCTGGGCATTACGGGCATCTGGCTGATGCCCATGATGGAGTCGCCGAGCTACCACGGCTATGATGTGACCAACTACAAAGCCACCGAGCCCGACTACGGGACCATGGCCGAGTTTGAGGAGTTCCTGGCCGCCGCCCACGCCCGCGGCATCAAGGTTATCATCGACCTGGTGCTGAACCACTCCTCCCGGGAGCATCCGTGGTTTACGCAGGCCGCCGCCAGCGCCACCAGCCCCTACCGCGACTGGTACCGGTGGTCGGCCACTAACCCCGGCTACCAGGGCCCGTGGGGCCAGACGGTGTGGCACCCCCGCAACAGCGCCTACTACTACGGCTTATTCTGGGACGGCATGCCCGATCTGAACTGGAGCAACGCAGAACTGAAAACGGCCATGTGGGATGCGTCGCGCTTCTGGCTCAACAAAGGCGTGGATGGCTACCGCCTTGATGCCGTAAAGTACCTCGACGAAGATGGCCAGCAGATGGAAGACACGCCCGAAACGTTTGGCCTGCTCGAGGAGTTTCATGATGTGGTCAAAGAAGCCAACCCCGACGCCTTTACGGTGGGCGAGGCATGGTCGAGCACCCGGGCGGTGGTACCGTATGTGGTAAACGACCGGCTGGACGCCTGCTTTGAGTTTGACTTGTCCTCGGCCATCCTCAATGGCCTGAATACGGGCAGCGCCGCAACGCTGAAAACCCAGCTGCAGCTCATCGACCAAAGCTACCCCAAGCTGCAGTACGCCACCTTCCTTTCCAACCACGACCAGGAACGGGTGCTTGAAACGCTGCGCGGGGATATGCCCCGCATGAAGCAGGCCGCAGCCCTTTACCTCACCATGCCGGGCGTGCCCTTTCTGTACTACGGCGAAGAGGTAGGCATGCTGGGCACCGGGGTCGACGAAAACAAGCGCAAGCCCATGCAATGGACGGCGGGCAGCAACGGCGGTTTTACCACGGGCAGCCCCTGGCGCGGCCTGAACAGCAACTACGCCCAGTACAACGTAGCCACCATGCAGGCTGATGCCACCTCCCTGCTCAGCCACTACAAGCAACTTATTGGCTTGCGCAACACGCACGAAACGCTGCGCAAAGGCTACATTCTACCCACAACCACCTCCGCTACCAGCCTGCTGGGCTACGCGCGGGTGTATGAGCAGGAAGCAGTACTGGTGCTGGCCAACCTTGGCAGCACCGCCTTAGCTAAGCCCAAGGTTTCCATGGCGGTTTCCTCCCTGCCTGCGGGCACGTACGCCGTTACCGACCTGTACTCCGGGCAGGCTGCCGGCAGCGTCACGCTCGATGCCCAGGGTGGTTTTGCGGATTGGTCAGCCAGCCTGGCTTCGTTGGGCGCCAATCAAACCTGGATTCTGCGTATTGCCGCCCAAACTACGACGGGCACGAAAGGGCAAAGCAAGTCAGTAGCCCTGCACCTGTACCCAAACCCGGCCGCCGCCACGGTGCAGCTGGAAGTTGCTGCCGGTACGCAGCATCAGTTGCAGGTATATGACCTCAGCGGCCGCCATGTGCTCACTACCACCTTTACGGGTCGGCAACATGTCCTCGACACCCGCGCCTGGAGTAATGGCACCTATTTTTTGCGGGTAACCTCTGGCAAACAAGTAGCTGTGCAGCGACTGGTAGTAGCCCACTAAACGCCAGGCCAACGTTCTTTAAACCGAACAAGCGCTACTTCCCATGCGGGAGTAGCGCTTATTTTTTCGTTAGGCCACTTAAGCCAAAACAGCTTCCGTCACCTTGCCAATATCACTGCTCACCTTCCGGATGAACTCCAGCTGCTCCTGCAACTGACTGTCGGGGCTGGTGGTAGTGGCCCCAGGCAGCGGGGTGGGTTCGGCCGGGGTACGGTCAGGCTCGGTGGGGTCGAGGCGGCGCAGGCTGCGGTGCACGGCCTGCTGCGCCTGGCGCACGGAGCGCAAACTAGCAGCGGAGAGCAGTGGCCGGGTTTCGCCAGTAAAAATGGCCGAGGTGATGGATGCCACGTTGGACGACAGAATGTGGTTCAGCACCACAAACTCGTGCACTTCCGTAGGCCGGTGCTGCTTGCCGTTCGGCTCCGACATCATGCGCTGAAAGGCGGCGGCGAGGTTAGCCGAGCTGACGTACACCTCCTTTCGGGCCAGTTTATACTCAACAATGGCTACGGGGGCGCCCACCAAACTCTCGGCCAGAGTATGCAGGTAATGCCCATTGGCCCGCAGAACGGATTTCATGTAGTCGTGCAACTGGTCTGACTCCCAGCGAGGGAAAAGCAGGTAGCTGGCCAAAAAGGCAATCAGGCAGCCGACGACTGTATCCAGCACCCGCTCTTCTACTACCTGCAGGTAAGGCAGCCCCACAAAGCTGAAAAGAATCAGCACCAGGGGCGTCATGAAGGTGACGGCCACAATGTAGTTGCTGCGCGTGAAGCTGAAAGCCACCAGCATACAGCCTGCCAGCAGGGCAATCAGCACGAGCTTATCGGATATCAGCCACAGCAGCAGGGCGCCAAAAACGCCGCCCACGAGCGTGCCCAGCACGCGCTGCACATTGCGCTGCTTGGTGAGGCTGAAGGCGGGCTTGAGCATGTAGGTAATGGTCATCAGAATCCAGTAGCTATGATGACCGGGGAGAACCAGCTTAGCTACCACAAAGCCCACCAGGCAGGCCAGCATCATGCGAATAGCGTGGCGAAATACCCCGGAGTTGAGCGTAAGCTGGTCGCGGAGCTGCTCCAGGTCGAAGCTCTGGTGCGCCACAAAGCGGCCGAACTCCAGCTCGCGCCGGGCCGGAGCCGGCGCATTGGCATCGAAATAGGCCAGAATATCCTGCAGGCGCTGGGTGAGGTTGCGCAGGTTCACCAGGATTTTCTTCAGCACCAGGGTATTGCCCACCTGCCCGGTGGCCTCCAGCGCATCAATGCGGCTTTTGAGCTGCTCCAAGGCCGGGGTGAGCGGAGCTTTGGCGGTATAGCCGTGGTTGGCCTGGATAGCAAACCCGATGCTTTCCAGCTCGGCGGCCAGCTGCTCCACTATGCCGGCAATAGTATCCAGCACGCCCGTCGCTTCAAACCGTTGGTGCAGGGCGGCATAGTCGTAGTACGTGGCCGTGATGTGCTCATAGAGGTCCACCACATCCACGAACGTGAGCACCAGCCGGCGCCCCGTCCCCGTCGACTCTTTCATCATCTGGCGGGTTTTGAACAGCAGCTCACGCACGGCATCCTGCTTTTCATTTACCGTCACCTGCTGAGCTACGAGGCGGCGGTAGTCCTGGTCCAGGCTGGTACCCGTGCGGTAGAATTCCGCTTTCAGCCGCAGAAAATCGGCCACGGCCCTGATGCATTCCCCCAAGGCCTGCTGGGCGGGCCGGTAGGGCCGAACGGTGTACGTGAGCAGACTTACGACCAGGTACCAGGCCCCGCCCAGCGTGACCAAGCCAGCATATTCCAGCAGTTGGGGTAGGGTAAGCTGCCGGTCCATCATCAGAATAAGCAGCAGCAGTCCGGCCGTACCTACCGAGGCAGCGCGGTTGCCATACACCAGAAACAGCGTAAAAACGAAGCTCAGCACGCCTACCTCCAGGCCCAGCAGCCACAGATGGGGCGCGGCCAGGCCGGTGAGCAGGGCAACCAGGGGCAGCAAGCCCAAGCCCACCAGCATGCCATTACGCTTATGCACCACCGGGCCGGGGCTATCAATAATGCTGATGCACAAGGCGCCCAACGAGAGCGTCAGCCCTGCCTCCAACTGCCCCCACCAGCCCATCCAGAGCCCCGGCACCAGCACCGAAAGGGTGGTGCGCAGACCATCGGAAAAATCCTGACTGGAAAAAAAGTAACGAACCGAGCGGGTAGAAGCAAGCATAGAAGGTGGTGGTCAGTTCTTCGTTGTCAGTTGTGAGTCGTTGGTTCCTTAACAACGAACAACTAACAACGAACAACTGACAACTACTACGAGGCCTGCCGCTGCACCGCCTGCTGCTGGCAGTAGTGCTCGGCATCCAGCAGCGTATCGACGATGGGTGGGTGCAGCACTGGGACCAATGCCTCCAGCTCGAGTCGTGCTTCCGGGCACAGGTGGCATAGCACCAGGCTCATACCATGCTTTTGCAGCTTTTGGTAGTAAAAGGTAAGCAGCTCGGCTGCATCCGGCGGCAGGTGGGTGAGGTGGCTGCAGTCTATCCAAACACTGGACTTGCCGCTGCGGGCGGCCCGGCGCAGCGCCCAGTCCAGCGCGCCATCGTGGGGGGCAGCTGGCACTTCATCGGCGAGAATCAGCAAATAGCTTTCCGGGAGAATTTCGCGGTAAACTTCCATGTGGGTGGGATATGAGAGGAGGCAGGGACGGCGCGCAGCGGGGGCAGCAGCACCATAGAGCGGCAGGTAGTTCTCCGTCGAAACGGCATAGTTGAAAGGCGGCGCAGGCAGGCAAACCCGCAGCCCCTATCCTTCTGGCATTCTTGTTCTTGCGTACAAGCCAAGCAACTAATGCCCAGAACAAGCAGAAGCGGTGCGCGCTTATACGAAAGCCTGCCTGGGATGGTGACAGGGTTGATATACTTTTTATCCTACCTCAAGGTCTTAACCCTATTCCCCAAGGGAAGCATTGCCTGCTCCCCGCTGTGCTTAGTACAGGATGTCGTTTATGGGCTCCAGCTTGGCGGGAATGGTAGTTTCGCCCAGCATTTCGCGTAGGTCTATTTCAATACTGCGGCACAGGGCTGTCATAGGTACGTCGTTCATCTGGTTTTCAAACGGATTTTCACTGGTATGGCCTACCACCTCAATGGTATTGAATACCCAGGAAACCAGTACGGCGAAGGGCACCGTCAGCCAGATATGGTCGGGGCCCATGCGGGCAAATTCCCCAATTAGCCCCAGGGGCAGCAGCGCGGAAAACAGCCAGACAAATACGTAGCTGAAAAACGCATACTGGCGGGGAAAGGGCGTGTTCTTGATTCGCTCACAGCCGCCTTGCAAGGTGTAAAGCTGTTCCAGGGTATCCATCATGGCCACATGCTGGAAGTCGTTGAGCAAGCCGCGCTTTTCCCGCAGAATGCGCAAATCGGCGGCCTGCGCGCGCAGCAGGTGAGCCGACGGGTTCTGGAAGCGGCGAATCCGCTCCGACTCCTCCGGCTGCAGGAAGGGTGCTACCTGCTCATCCCAGAGCTCGGGCTGGCGGCGCAGCTGCAGGCGCAGGGCATTGCACCAGGCCAGGTGGCGGTACACCAGACAGCGGTGGCGGTCGGTGAGCTCGGCGGCACTGGCTGCCGGGGCGTCCACGTTGGGCGCATCCACCACGGAGGTCACAAATTCCAGCGCCTGAATGGCCCAGGTGCGGCTGGCATTCACGATGCCGCCCCAAATCTGCCGCCCTTCCCAGAATCGGTCGTAGGAGCCGTTGTTTTTAAAGCCGATGTAGAAGGATACGGCAATGCCCAGGGTGGCAACGGGCTGCCACGGAATAGCCAGCGAGTGGAAGTTCAACGGCCCGTAGATGATGCATACCAGCAGGGAGTAGGCCGTAAAGATCAACAGCGTTTGCCAGGCCCCCTTCCAGATAAGGCGCCAGCGCAGGTTATTGCGGATATACACAGAAAAGAAATGAATGAGTGCGGAGGCTGTACGTACGCAGCTGAACAGTGGTTAGCTGCGTACGCTTAACCACTGTTCAGCTTCCTGCCTGTACCTACACCTCGATGCCCATCAGGCGCATCAGCTGGCTGGCGTTGAAGGAGGCGCACACACCGGGTGTGAGCCGGTAGTCGAACAGCAGCTGCTCAGCCTCAAAAGTGCTGTTGAAGCTGTAGTTGGTCACAAACCCGGGTAGTTCGTCGGCCAGGGTGCCTAGCTCCAGGTCGTGGGTGCTGATGAGGCCGCTGGCCGGCAGGCGGTGCAGCTGGTGGATGAGGGCCCGGGCCCCACGGTGCCGGTCCCGCGAGTTGGTGCCCTTCAGGATTTCGTCGAGCAGGAAAAACACGGGCTGGCCGGCCTGGGTGAGCTCCAGCAGCAGCCGCAGCCGTTTCAGCTCAGCGTAGAAGGAGGAAGTACTTTCGGCCAGGTTATCCTGGGTGCGCATGGCCGTGTACACCTGAGCCGGGCTTACGCGTAGCTGACGGGCGCAGGCAGCCGCCCCGGCCAGGGCCAGCACCATGTTCAGCCCTACCGTGCGCAGAAACGTGGTTTTCCCCGACATATTCGAGCCCGTCACCACGCCCGTACGGCCCGCTCCCACCGTGCTGAATGTGTTGGTAATGCGCTGCTGCGTGAAAATCAGCGGATGCCCCAGGTCCTCCGCCGTAAACTCCAGGGCCTCGGAGCTTATTTCCGGCACTACGTAGGTTGGGTTTGCCAACTGAAAGGCCGCCAGGCTTACCAAGGCTTCGGTTTCGGCTACTGCATCGAGCACTGCTCCTAGCCGGCTGCCCAAGCGGCGTTTCCAGCCCTCCAGGCGCCACATCCAGAAAAAGTCCCAGAAGAGCAGGTTGTTGGCAAAAAACGCGGCTAAGGTGCTCTGCCGCATGGAAAAATACTCCACAATGATGGCGAGCTGCCCAACCTGCCGGGAAGCGGGCTGCCCGGCATCGGCCAGCAGCACTTGGCGCAGCTCCTGCAGGCGGGGTGAGCTTACGTCCCTAGTTTCGAGGAGTACCAGCTGGTCGCGGTAGGCACGCAGCACATCGTGCATTTGCTCACTGTGGTCGAAATAGGCATCACGCGCGCCACGGTAGCGGTGGTTGATGGCACCCATCAGCAGCAGGAACGGCGCTACTACCAGAAACGGCTGCCCGCTCAGCCACAGGCCCACGCTGGCCAGCGCTAGGGGCGGCAGCACAAACAGCAATGCTTTCAGCCAAACCTTGTCGGCAAAAAAATCCACCTCCAGCAGCCAGGCGGTAAAGCGGTGCGGGTTTTCGGCTTGGTAGGGGAAATGCCGGGCCCGGGCCTGCCACTCGTGTTGCCAGGCAGCATCGGGGGCTAGTTCGGCGGCGGCCTGCTGCCGGGCTATTATGGTGGCGGGAGCAGCAGCCTGCTGCAGCCAGTTGGCCAACCGGTTCTGGCCCAGGCGTGAGGTAGCTCTACTCAACAGCTGAAAAACCGACTGTGGACCAAACACGTCCAGATCAGCCGTGTAGGGGTGGCCTGGGTCGGCGTAGCGCTGCCCACCCTCAAGCTGGGTGAGCTTGCCGGCCAGGCGGTCCAGCTCTTCCTGGTTTATCCGCCCCAACAGCTGGTAGTGGGTCCGCTGGTAGCCCAGGCGGCTGTGCCAGCGCAGCACCAGCACAAATACCAGGTAGGCCGCCAGCAGCACCCCAAACCCGGCCAGCCACTGATAGTCTTTGAGAAGCACATAGGTCCCCAGCGCCCCGGCCACGAAAACCGCTACCCGCAGCCAGGCTACGGCTTGGTGCCGACTGGCATAATGCTGCTCCTGGCGGGCATGCTCCGGTAAATTCGCCGCAAACAGCTCGGCGGGGCTTACAGACAGGGAACGGAAGGCGGAGGTTTCGAGGGGCACGGCAGCAGAGTTCGGGGAAAGGGCGAAGGTACGCGCCGTTTGCTTCCGGCCTTCCTTACCATTGTCGTGGGGCCAGGGCTAGCCAGCCACGGCGGCTATGCATTTGAGCTCAATGGCAATGGGGGTGGGCAGGCAGTTTACCTCCACGGTGGTACGGCAGGGCTGGCTGCTGGCGAAGTACTCGGCGTAGAGGCGGTTGTACGTGGCGAAGTCGTCGCGCATGTTGGTCAGAAACACGGTTACGTCTACCAGGTCTTCCCAGCGCGCCCCGGCTTCTTCGAGGATGTAGCGCACATTCTGGAACACGGCGTGGCACTGGCTTTCGAAGTCGTAGCGCAGAATTCGGCCCTGCTCATCCAGCTCCACGCCGGGTACGGCCTGCTGGCCGCGCTGGCGCGGCCCCACCCCCGACAGAAAAAGCAGGTTGCCCACCCGGCGCGCATGCGGGTACAACCCTACCGGCTCGGGGGCCCGGCCGGAGTGGTGGGCCGTGGAAGTTTCCTCAGTTTTCATAAGGTCAAATCTATCGAAATTCGACTCTTTGCGTAGCGCCTGAACCCAAGGCCGGGGTTGCGCCGTTGAGGAAGCAACATTGCCCACGCCTTTTTCAGCTTTATCGTTCTCGTTATGAAACAGTTGCTTGTATTCTTCACCTTACTGATGAGCCTGCTCGGTGCCGGAACAACTTCGGTTCAGGCGCAGAAGAAGTTGAAATATCCCAAACCCGACGAAGATAAAATCTACGAAGCCGCGGCCCAGCCCGCCACGCCCGTAGGGGGGATGGAGGCGTTTGCGCAATACCTGGCCGACAAGCAGAACTACCCTACGGCGGCTTTGCAGCGCGGCACCCAGGGCACGGTGGTGGTTACGTTTGTCATTGAAAAGTCAGGGGCGGTTTCCCACGTGGAGCCCCAGCAGCCCCTCGACCCCGACCTCGACCAGGAAGCCGTGCGCGTTATCAAGGAAGGCCCGAAGTGGACGCCCGCCCTGAACCGGGGCGAGAAAGTGCGGATGCGCATGAACATTCCCATCACCTTCCAGATTCCAGCCGACCAGGCGGCTTCTCCCGCTTCCCCAGCCACAACGGCCGTGTCAGCGGCTCCGGCCTTACCCCCAACTCCGGCCGCTACCACTACGCCCACCGTCATCAAGCCCGACCAGCCCGCCCGCCCGGCAGGGGGCACCGACGCTTTTTTTGCCTGGATTCAGCAAAACCTGAAATATCCGGCCCAGGCCAAGCAGCGAAAGGTAGAAGGTCGGGTTATTGTGGAGTTCATCATTCAAAAAGACGGCTCCCTGACCGATATCAAGCCGGTGAAGCGCCTGGGTTCCGGCTGTGACGAAGAAGCCGTACGCCTGATTCAGTCGGCTCCGAAATGGCTGCCGGCCACTTATCAGGGACAACCGATAAAGCAAAAGATGGTGCTGCCGGTTGTATTTCAATTGTAGTTTCTCTGCCTCGTTTCCTGCTGCATGCTGGCTCCTCTCCCCTTACTTAGTGCCCCGCCCGTTCAACCCCTTTTGCCCGAGCCGGCGGTAGGCCCCCTGGCCATGTGGCCCCACCAGGCCCGCTTCCGGCAGGCAGCCCAGCAAAGCGCGCAAAGCATTTTCGATGCCCTCGACGATGAGCTCAACCCCACGGTGTTGCTGCTGGGCATTCCGGCCACGCCCGAGGGCGCAGGTGGCCCCCTCATTCGCCTGGAGCCCGACGGGGCCCTGCTGCACAGTGAGCGGTTTATGGCCGTGCGCGAGCGGGGCCGGGCCTTGCAGCAACAGGAGCCCTGGCCTTTTCAGGGCTACGAGGTGGTATCCGAGTGGTTTGAGCAGTGGCGGCAGGAGGCCGTGGCCCTGCGCCGGGCCGTGCAGGAGGTATTCGACGCCGATACCTCCGCGGCCAAGCGGGTAAGCTTCGTGGGCCTGCCGGTGCTGGTGCACAACCACTTCGTGCTCACAGTGCTACAGCTCAACACCAAGGTACTGCGTCGCTACGCTTCCCTGGAGCCCCTGCGCTTTTACACCGATGGCCGCCCCTTGGCTACCTCGCTGCTGCAGTCAGTGGTGATGCGCTTTCACGAGGAATGCTGGAAGGCCCTGAACGAAACGGAGCCGGGTCTGAGCCTCTTCATGCGGCCGCGCGACACGGAGGAGGTTATCCGGGCGGCCGGGCGGCTGTTTATGGATACGCCCGCTCAGGACCTGGGTCTTGACCCGACCGACGCCAAGCTGTTTGCCACCTGCACCACCATTTCCTCCCTGCGCTACGAAGGCGCCGAGGGCGTAGGCAAGCTGCTGTTGGCCCGCCGCCACCATCCCAACCTGGAAGAGGTATTTGCCCTCACCTGCCCTACCCCGCTCACCGACTACCGTGCCGTGCGCAAGCTCCTGGAAATGACCACGCCCGACGTGAGCCTGCTGGCCGACGGGGAGAATGTGTATGCCCTGGGCCGCATCGTGGGCCATTACGATGCCGCCCGCGAAGACTTGTTTATCATCAACTTCGTGAAGCACTACATCTGGGAGTTTCAGCACGACGGGCAGGTGCTTATGCGCGCCAACTATGGCCAGCCCAGCCTGCCGCGCACCCGCCTGAACCGCACCCACTTCCGCCGCGACCTGCGCCGCACCTTTAACCTCACCGACAGCACCAAAGTAGAGCGCCTCTGGGATGTGGTGCTGGAAGCCAGCCGCCAGAAGCATGGTACCCTACTCGTCATTACCACCGAAGCCCTGGCCGAAGCCGACCGCCTCAAGCTGCAGTGCACACTGATTGAGCCCGTGCCGCTTACGCCCCTCATCACCCGCCTCATCACCGCCATCGACGGGGCCGTACTCCTCGACCCCGACGGCTACTGCTATTCCATCGGCGTCATTCTCGATGGTAAAGCCACTGGTCGCGGAACCAGCACTCGTGGGGCCCGCTACAACTCCGCTATTCGCTACGTAGAAAGCTCCCCCTACCCTTGCCTGGCCGTGGTGGTCAGCGAAGATGGCCTGGTAGACGTTATTACTAAGGAGAGTCTCGGGGATTAGGAACTAACCGGGCGGCGTGGTCTACTGCGCCACCCGGTACACCACGGCATTGATGTTCATGCCCGCTCCCACGGAGGCAAAGACGATGAGTGAGCCGGGCGTAATTGTCTGCTCGGGAAGCTCGCCACGCAGCAGCAGGTCCAGCAGCGTGGGCAGCGTGGCCACGGAGGAGTTGCCCAGCCAGGAAATGGTCATGGGCATCACGCCAGCCGGAATTTCACTCAGGTTATAGAGGCTATACAAACGCTTCAGGATGGCGTCGTCCATCTTGCCATTGGCCTGATGGATGAGCACCTTGCTTACCTCGGTGAGGGGTACGCCGGCTTTTTCCAGACACGCTTTAATAGCCTGTGGCACCGTCTTCAGCGCGTACTCGTAGAGCTTGCGGCCATCCATTTTCAGGAACAGATCGGCGGCGGGGTAGTCGGGGTTGCAGGAGCTACCCATGCGCAGCAGGTGCGCAAACTGGTCGGTATCGGAGCGGGTGCCGTGTGCCAGAATACCAACGGGCTCGGCGCTTTCACGCGCTTCCAGGATGATGGCCCCGGCCCCATCGGCGTAGAGCATGCTGTCCCGGTCATGGGGGTCGCACACCCGCGAAAGGGTTTCGGTGCCGATAACCATAATCCGGCGGGCGTCGCCGGAGCGCAGGTAGTAATCGGCCTGAATAACGCCCTGCAGCCAGCCCGGGCAGCCGAAAGGCAGGTCGTAGGCCACAGTATACGGGTTTTTGATACCCAGTTTGGCCTTGATGCGGGCGGCCAGGGTAGGCACCATATCCGTGCGCTTGTTACCCTCGGCGACGTCCCCAAAGTTGTGCGCCACGATGATGTAGTCGAGCGTTTCCCCATCAATACCGGAATTGGCCAGGGTGGCCTGCGCGGCCAGGAACCCAATATCCGAGGCGGTTTGATCGGCCGTTACGTACCGCCGCTCCCGTATCTCGGTTATCTGCTCAAACTTCTCGGTGATTTCGGGTCCCGGCTTATTCAAGCGGCTGCCGCTGGCATCGAAGAATTCGGTAGCAGCAAAGTGCGCGTTGCTAATGATACGGGTGGGCAAATAACTCCCCGTGGCCGTGATAACGGAATACAGTTTCGTGCTCATTGCGCGTGCGCTGTGACGTGGTTCTTCAGAGGTAGCAAACTCAGGAGCCGCTGGTGTATTTGGGCTAATAATCCGGGTTCAGTTAGCCCCGCCTGCTGCATGGGGCTGCTACCGTAGCGGCGCAAGGTCGTGAAATAAACCACTAGCTCAACAAGAATTTGGGGCCTCAGGCTTTTTTTGCCCGGAACGACCACGTGATGCGAAAGGTGGCTACCACATCCCCGGCTTCGTCGGTGCCCATGCTGGTGCATACCACCGTGCGCCCCTCCCCCGTTTCGCGGCTCTCGGCAATGGCCTCGGCAATGCGGGCGCCATCGGGGCTGCGAAACGAAATAAGACCCACCGCTTTCTTGCTGAACTCGGCTTCCAGCCCTACCACCAGCATCGATACCGGCCCGGCAGCGGCCTGAATATGCTGCATGGCCAGCACGCCGCTGGCCATTTCGGCCGCCATGCTCAGGCAAGCAAAATAAATGCTGCGAAATGGATTTTTGGTGAGGTATTTAAATGGGACGGTCACCGTGGCTTCTTCGGCCGTGAGGCTGGTTACGCGCAGGCCGGCCAGATAGGCCATGGGCAGACTGCGCAGCATGAAGAGGCGCAGCTTGGTGGGGTTCAGAATATTCTGGCGGAAGGCAGCGGCTTTATCCATAGAGCAGCAAAGTACAAAAAGTTCGGCATGCCGAGTATATTCTCCCGAAAGACAACGCGCCCCGGGGTAACCCGGGGCGCGCTTTTGTTGTCTTAAAACGAGGTTTTAGCTTTTTTTCTCCAGCACCAACACCACTTTGTTGAAGTTGGCGGCCGCGTTGATGACGCTGCGGTAGGCTTCAAAGTCCTTCTTGGGCCAGCGGATCTGGTCGTACACTTCGTCGATGGTGACGGTTATCTTCTGGCCCTGCTGCTGGTAGCCGGAGCGGAAGTAATACACGGGCGCTTTGGCATCGGGGCCGGCCTGCACGTTGGCAGTCAGATCCTGCAGGTTGCGCACCTGGTAGCCCGCCGGCAGCTCAAAGCTGATCACGCGGTGGTAGCTGCGGTTAAACTCGTTTTCCACGTCAAACTGCCGCTCCTCGGTTTGGTAAAGCTCCGACTGCGGCCCGATCAGCTCCCCGATATGGAACAGGTAGCGCGGACCTGCCCGGTCCAGCAGCGCCCCCGACTCTACGGTGGCATCCACGATAAACGGCTTGGTGAGGGGGCTCAGTCCGGCTTCTCCGTTGGTTACTTTCAGCGCCTTAAAGGTGGCATCCTTCACGTTGGCCTTCACCAGCTCCTGCATGGCTTCGGTGCGCTTGTCCTCGGGAATGAAAGAGTAGTAGGGCTGAATGGCCTGGGCATTGTACCCACCAAATACCTGCCGGATATCTATCGTAGTTTTATCCAGGGCCGGCGCAAACTGCACTTTTACGTCGAGGTCGTTGCTGCTTTGCGCGGCGGTAAGCGTGGGAATGGGCCGCACCTTGCCCACCGCCGACTCAGTACTGCCCAGCTTCACGGTGCGGATAAACAGCCCCTGGTTGGCCGTCCACTCGGCCGGAATCATGCCGTAGCGGTAGTCGGGGCGGCCGGGTGCCAGCCACTGCTTGGTGGCGGGGAAGTAGAAAACCGCGTTGTCGAGGTAGTTCCAGGTGTCGAAGGTTTCATCAAACACGGCCTGGTCGCGGCCGGTGGTAAAGCCCAGCTCGTGCTCTACGCCCAGCCGGTTGAATAAGGCCGCAAACAGCTTGGTGAAGACACTTTCGGAGGCATTGCGGGTGGAAATAGCCTGCGTCAGGTTGGTGTCGGCGCCCGGGTCGAGGTTGAAGTTGCTTTTCACGTAGTGCTCCGCCGCCTGCACCTTGGCTTCGGGCGTGGCGCCCGCGGACACATTGATTTGCTTCAGCAGCTTATCTACGGCCTTATTCTCGTCCTTCGACAGCGTGTAAATGTTCTGGTGCAGGTACTGGCTGGCATCCGTCCAGGTGAAGAGGCGGGTGTTGCCCCGGGCCTGGTTGTAGGCCAGCTTATACTCCACGCGCATCTGCTCGGCCGTAACGTTGGCAAAGGCTTCTTCGCGGGCGGGGGCCACCTGCGCCAGGTGCAGCCGCGTAATGCGCTTGCCCTGCACCACGGTGTCGCGGTCGGCTTTGGGGCCGTGGTAGATGCGCACGTCGAAGCGCAGGGCCTCAGGGCTGATCAGCTCGAAGGTTACATCCCGCGCGGGCGTTTCACTCTGCAGGTAGTCGCGGCCGTAGAGACGCAGGGGGCGGGAGCGGGTATAGAGGTATTCGATTTCGCTGCCTTTCTCCACGCCTTCCACCGCAAAAATCTTGTAGCGCCGGTCCCCGTCGTCGTCCTTTAGCTCCTTAATGTTGCTTTGGTTGACTTCCACAATCTCGCCGCGGGGGCTGATGGTGCGGGCCTTAATCGAGAGCAGCTGCCCGCCATCCTGCACGGGAATGTAGATTTTGTTGAACCGCTCAATGGCATCGGCGGAGTTTACCCGCACAATGCGGTGCTCGGTGCTGTACACCTGCAGGTTCTTCTCGCCCTCATCAAACAGGTACTCGTGGGCCGTAAAATCGCGCACCACCACGGCGGGCAGTTGGGCATCGGCGGCGGAAATGGGCAGGCGGGCCCGCTTGGCCTGCCAGGAATAAGCCGCGTGGCGTAGGTTAGCGGGGGTGTTTTGCGCCAGGACCACAGGAGCCAGGAGCAGGCAGATAGCCAACGCAGCCAAATGCCGCGCCACAGAAATCGACTTCATTTGCAATAGGTAGGTAAAGAAGAAAGCAAGTAATGCACAAGAGAAGAGCAGAAGCCCTTACGCCTTTTTGCGCTTTAGAATAACCACGTCGCGGTAGGCAGCCGTGAGCTTTTCCACCACGGCATTCCACTGCCCAAACTGGTTGGGCTGGAGCAACAGGTAGTTCACGTACACGTCCTTGCTCTGCACGATTTTGTTGCCCTGCCGTTCGTACCGGATGTTGAAGCCCAGGACCGGGTCTTTGCTCTCGGCATTGGCAGGCAAGTACTCCACGTCGTAGCCGGCCGGAATTTCGAATTCGGTGCGGGTGTGGTCGGTGTGGTTGTATTCGTTGTAGCGGGGCAAACGGCGCTTGGCGGGGTCTATCCGGTCGTTGGCGTAGGGCTGCTCAAGGTTCAGGTTCACGTAGATTTCGTCGTCGAGCTTCTGCACGTAGTCCTGCACGTGGTACTCGTAGTCGATGGTAAGAGGCTGGTCGCGCTCCTCACGGTTGTGCACGGCGTACTTATCCACGAAGAACTTGTTGTTGCCGCGCTCCAGCAGCCGTTTCAGGTACTTGGGTTCGGTGGTTTGGTCGAGGCCATCCAGGGCATACGACTGCCGGATTTTGGGGTAGCCCGCCATGGAAAGCTGGCCTTTGCCGCGCAGCCCGGTGCCGTCCAATGTCACCGTCGATACGTCGGCCACGTGGTTCAGCTCTTTTTCGATGACGGGCACGTTCACCACTTTGTAGTTCTTGCCATCCAGGGCCAGCAGGGCTTCTTTGCCCTGAATCATGGACGAAGGCAGGCCAAACGGCGTGTGCTGCCCGGTGGCGTCCAGAAAAATGTACTGGCCTGGCTTGGCCTCGTAGGTGGCAATCATGTGGTTGTCGACGCCGGGCGTGGCTACCTCGGAGTAGCGGTAGGGCAGGTCGCGGGTGCCAATCCAAGTGAGGTAGGACTTCACCCCAGCCAGCTTCAGCATCTCGTGGGTGAGGTTGGCCATGTCTTTACAGTCGCCGTAGCGGCGGCCGTACACCAGCCCGGCGGCGTGGGGCACAAACCCGCGCAAACCGTTTTCGAAGGCAATGTAGCGCACATTGTCCTGCACCCAGTAGAACACCCGGCGCACCCGCTCCTCCTCGGTTTTGGCTCCCACCACCAGCGAGTCCACCGTTTTTTTCAGGGCCGGGGTTTCGAGCTTGTCCATGCGACTCACAAAGCTGGAGTACAGGGAAAACAGCTCCGGCACACCCGAGAGCAGCTTGCGCGGCTGCCCGGCCACGGGGGCTTCTTCGATATAGTACATCAGGTGAGGGCGGTAGTAGCCGCCTTCGGGCGCATCATCGTCGCGGGGGGGCGTGGGCAGGTTTTCGGCTACCCAGCGGTACACCACCGTGCCGCCCTTTTCCTGCTTCGTGAACTGCACATTGGCCTGCTCGGTGTGGAAGGGCTTGGCATCAATCTTCACGCCCTTGGGCGCCGTTATCGTCAGCTCGGCGTGGCGCACGGGCACGTAGGAGCCGAAGAAGAAGGGCTGCAGAAACCGCGAATCGGGGTGGCGCACGGTGTAGTCCGACACGGTACGCACACCGGGCGCTACTTGCGGGAAGCTGAACGTGGTAACGCGGCTGTCATCGTAGAAAATGCCGGACTGAACTTCAAACTTCGATTTGAAGTCCGTCACTTTCACCGCTTTGTAGTCGCGGCCATTGGGCACGAGGGTGCGGGCTTCCACCTTTTGCAGGCGGTTGAAGTGGGAGCTGTACACCCGGTCGTCGGCGTACATAGCCGACTGAGGCTGCAGGTGCAGCATATCGTAGTGGTGGCGGGCCAGCACCTGCACCGAGTCGCCCACAATTTCCACCGTCAGGTCCTGGCGGTAGTCGAGGTACACGGCTTTTTCACCGGGGTACTGCTGCTGGGCCTGGGCGAGCTGCTGGGCTGCCTGCTGAGCCGACGCCGGCAAAGCCAGCGCCAGGGTGAAAAAGCCGAGCAGGCAAGCTACCCACCGGCGGTTATTTCGTGCCGTATACATAGGTATTCCAATAGAATTCGGTCTTCAATGGTTTCCCATTGACATCATAATATACAGTAGGTCCGGCTTTTTCGCCAGCGCGGTAGGTCTCTTCCCGCTCCAGCGTGCCATTGGGCCGATAATATTTGCAGCGGCCGTGCAGTTCGTTGTGGAGGTAGTACTCTTCCTCCAGCTTTTTGCCATCGGGGTAGTACGTAGTCAGCAGGCCGGCAAGGCTGCCCTGGCGCGTGAAAGAGCGCCGATACACCTGCCCGGAGCTGTAGTATAGGGTGCGCGTTCCATCCAGCATGCCGGCGCGGTACACTTCCTCGGCGGCCGGGCGGCCGTTGGCGAACTGACTGCGCAAGGCAAACTCCGGCCCGGCGGGCACGGGCTGCACAGCACCCTCGGGCTTACCTTCTCCCCCTACCTGGGCTCGAAACTGCATTAGTTCCCCGTGCTCATATACGCGTTCCAGCACCAGCTCACCTAGCAGGTTATACTGACGGACGGAGCCATGCAGCTCGCCGCCCTGGTAGGTGTACAACACATCAGGTTGGCCGTTCTCGGCGTAGTAGGCCCACTCCCCTTCTTCGTCGCCCTGGTGGTAGGTGCCTTTGAAGCGGAGTTGCCCGGTGGCGTAGTAGGCTACCCATTCGCCCTCGCGGCGCCCGTTTACAAAGCGCCCCTCGCTGGCCACTTTGCCATTGGGATGATAGGTGCGGGAAATACCCGCGGGGCTGTTGCGCTGGTAGCCGGTGGTGGCGGAGGTCTTGCCATCGGGGCTGAACCAGGTGTTGGTGCCCTGCCGCTCGTAGCAGATGAGCTGCACGTTCAGGCGGGTTTTGCCCCCGGGGTAATGTAACGCGTAGCCCTTGGAATCGGGGCGCAGGACAATGCGGTCCAGCACCTGGCCGGTAGAGTCGAAAGCCACCATCGACTGTAGCCGCCCATTCAGGTTACGGCGCTCTTCCGTGAGCTTGCCCGTGGGCGAATAGCTATGGTCGAACCCCTGGGAGGTACCCTCGTGCAGATTGTATTCCTCGCTGAGTGTGCCATCGGCGTAGAAATCCTGCCACTGGCCTTCCTGCTGGCCGTTGCGGTAGTAGCCGGTGCTCTTGGTCACGCCATCGAGGTAGAACTCCTTGGATGGGCCCTCCAGAGTGCCTTCAACGTATTCCTGACTCGACTCCAACTGGCCATTGCGGTAGAACCCCTCGGAGCGGCCGTGCGCTTTGCCCTCCTGATACTGCCGAACCAGCCGTACGCTGCCGTCGCGGCGCAGCCAGCGCCACTCGCCGCTGCGCTTGCCGTTCAGGTAGGTGCCGGTGTAGGCCACGCTCCCGTTGGGGTAGAGGCCGCGTACGGTGCCGCCGCCTTTCCGGAGCACGGTCCGGCTTAGCTCCTTCCCGGCTTTGTCGAAGTACGTTAGGCTGGTTACCTGGCCGTGGTCGTACTGAAATTCGGCGGCCAGCTTGCCATCGTCTTCGTAATCCTGGTACTGGCCGTGCAGCTGGCCTTCGGCGTCGTAGTTTTCTACTTCGCTCAACTGACCGTTGCGGAAATAGATTTTCCAGGTGCCGGTCTGCTTGCCGTGCTCGTAGGTTCCGGTTTGCGCTACCTTGCCGTTGTCGTGGTACTCGGTGTATTCGCCGTGGAGCTCGTTGAAGTCGTAGCTGCCCTTTTTCTCTGGCTTCTTATCGGCGTAATACACAGTAAACGGCCCCTGCCGGCGACCATCGACGAAGGTATATTCGTATTCCGTCGTACCATCGGGGTAATAGCCGGTTTCCACCCCGTGCTTCTGGTCGTTGCGGAAGCTGCTGCGGGACTCCACTTTGCCGTCGGGGTAAAACGACTCCAGGGGGCCATTCAGCTGACCATCCTTGTAGAGGCGGGCTTCCCGCACGGCTCCGCAGTAGTAGTGCACCTTGGCCGGACCTTCGGGTTTACCAGCCAGGTAAGACCCACTCACCGATAGGGTTCCATTCTCGTGGTAGTCGCGGTATTCGCCCGTGAACAGGCCCTGGGCATCGTAGTTAACTGCTTTTTCGAGCGTCCCATCGGCGTAATAAAAGCGCCAGGGGCCGTTTTTCTCGTGGCTGGCATTAAAGCTTCCTTCCCCGGTAACGGCGCCCCCCTCGCCCACCAGCAGCCAGGCGCCGGTGGGCTTCATGGCTCGGTCGACCACGGTACCGGGTCCCAGACCGAATAACACGCCCTCGTTGGTGAACCAACCGGACATTTGCGCCGGGTAACCCTGGCGGCTCACCGGCTGCTGCTCCCGGAGCTTAAGTAAGGCCGGCTGCACCGCTGCAATCATCTTGTCCACCTTGCTTTTGTTGGACTTCACCCACTTGCGCCCGCCCGCGTCGCCGGCCGATGACAGAATCAGATAAGTGAAAGCCGTGCGCGTTTCGGGGTTGCGCAAGGTCTCCACCATGGGGGAATACATGCGCAACCAAAAGTCAGCGGGCGTGGCGGAAGCCGCCGGGTACTTTTCCACCAGCAACTGTAGCTGCTTTACCACGTTAGCATCAAACTTGACGGGCGTGGTATAGTCCTTACGCAGGGCAATTTTAGCGTCCAGCAGCTGATCCAGCTCCTCAAAGTCGGCGTTGGGGAAGGTAGCCGGCAGCTTTTCCTTTTCTTCGTATTGCGTAGTATGGGAAGCCAGCTGCTCCAGCAGCACCAGCACCTGGTTGCTCTGGGCCCCACCCGGCTCAATGGCCAGGTAGGTAGCCAGGCTGAGCATAGCGTGGGCCGTTTGCTGCTGGCGGGCGGCCAGCTGCCCCAGCAGCAGGTGGCTGCCCGCGTGCATGGGCCGGAGCGTGAGGCTGCGCTGCAGGCTGGCGAAGGCCGCTTCGGGCTGGTTGGCGGCGTTTTGCGTAATGGCCTGATTGTACCACAGCAGCTGGCTGAACGGGTACTGCTGCAAACCGCGCTGGTAGGTTTTCAGGGCAACATCCCGGCCCAGCTCCTCCTCCTGCGCCGAAGCTAGGGTATTGAAAGTCTGGGGTTCCTGATGGCCCAGCAGGATGGCCCGCTCACTGGCGGCAATGGCTTCCTTGTACTGCTTGTTGGCGTAGTAAGAAAGCGCCAGCTCGGCCTGCACCAGAGCGTAGCTCGTGTCGCTGGATGGCACGGCCAGGTAGCTACTGATGGCGGTGGCATACTTGCCTTCATCATGCAGAGCAACACCCTGTTTCAGGGCTTGGGTGGAGCTGACCAGCGGGGCCGGCCCGGTGGCCTGGCCTAACCCAACATGACTGGTGCTCAGCAATGCCCCGAGCAGCACTCCACCAACAGTAATCCGACGCATGATAGTAGGGGTAGCAAAAAACGAATAATAGCCCGCCAAACCAGCGGCCGGGCAGCTTTACAATAGTACCAACTTGCCCGCAAAGGCCCGCGCCGCTTTGGAGCGGCTACTCAGTATTTTTCCGTTTGCCGGTTTTTGGTGCCCGCCGCGGATAAATGGAGAGCTCCTGGTAGGTAGATACGGGGTCGGTTTCGCGGCGGAACTCCAACTCCGGCAGCTCCCCGATAACCAGCTCTGCCGTGGTATACACTTTGTTTCCTTCCAGCAGATGCCCCCCGGTCATCTGCCCCGTAGAGTCGGCCACGGCCAGGTGCAGGTGGCTACCGCTTACCGCCAGCGTGCCCACCAGTGAAACGATTTCGAAATGGCCCTGACGGGTACTGGCCCCCGTTTGGTTAGCGAGACGCAGGCTTACGGTGGTCAGGCTGCCTACGCAGGTCAGCACCGCCGCGGCCCGCAGCTGGTGCTGCTCCACAAACCGCTGAAGCGCAAGGCGTAAATCGTCGCCGGGGTGCAGGCGCAGAGCATAGGTACGCAGGGAGGAAGCGGGAGCAGGCATAGCTACTGGGGCAGGCGTTTGGGCAAGTGCCCCGGTGCTACCCAGCAGTAGCCCACTCAGCAGCCAGGCTGCTGGCTTGCGAAAATAATGAGGCATATGCACAAAGATAACGGCGGGGCTGGGGCATAAGCTACCAACAAAAAGCCGGCTTTGCAGGCCGGCTTTCAGAGTCAAAAGAAAGATACAGGCTACTTGTTGAAGCTCACGTTGGTGTAGCGGGCTTTGATATTGACGCTGCCCGCCTGCCGGGGCGTAGTCCGGCCGTACTGGCCTTGCAAATCACTAGATGCTGAGCTGGACTCCTCAGACCGCACCGTTACTAAGCGCTTGTCTACCAGCAGCTTCCCAAACTGAGTATTTACATCGAAGTTGAAGCCGGTGCCATCGGGGAAATTAAGCAGGATAGTGCTGTAGCCTCCATCCAGGTTAATCTGCCGGAAGTTGGGGCTAGTATTACGCACCTCAAAGGCCGGGCAGTGCTGCACCTTCATATCCAGCCGCTCACTCACCTTGTCTACGCTAAAGCGCCCAAAGCCAGAAGTGCCACTCAGGTTGCGCACGGTGCCCAGGGCCACGTCGCCGTACTTGCTGTGTACCGTGAGGTCCTGCACCGTGCCAATATCAATATCCGAGTAGTTGTTGCGCAGCTCCACTACGTCGCCGGCGTCGAGGCGCAGCTTGGCGTAGCTGGCATCGAGGATGGCGCGGCGCACGTATTCCAGCGTGGCCGAGCCATTCTTGACGTGCACAGCAGTGCTGCTGCCCTCCAGGCGGCCGGCCCGCAGCGTCCCGTATTCCATGCTCAGGTCCACGGGGGCGGTCAGGTCGCCGGTGATGCTTACGTCGCCGAAGGTATTGGCAATGGCCAGCGCCTGGTTTTTGGGCACCCACACGGTGTAGTTCACCTCAAACAGCCGCTGCCGGCTGGCGCACCCGCCGGGTATAGCCCCAAACTTCGACCGCACGCTGATGCCGCCGTTCGTGGCCGGGTCGTTTTCCAGGAGCGTCACCTGAATCATTTCCTGGAGCTGCTGCGCTTTTTCTTCGCTGTCGGCCCGCGTGATGATGTCTACATCCGTGCGGATTTCTTTGCGCGTCCACACGTTCACCTGCACCCGGCCGTAGCGGGTGTTCAGCAGATAGGGGTGCGTTAGCGGGGCCCGAAAGGAGCGGCTCAGCTTGCGGCTTTTTTCAATGGTCGGTGCGCCGGGCTCCGCCTGCGGGCCCTGGGTGGTGGTTTGGGTAGGCTCCTGCTCCGTAGGGGGCTGCCGGTAAAAGTCAGCAGCCGGGGCGGGCAGCACCGAGCCGATGGTTCCCTGATTTTGGGCATAGCCCGGGGCACTAAAGCCCAGCAGCCCAGCCAGTGCCAGTCCCAGCGGCCCGCGGCGCAGCCAAATAGCGGCGAGGTTCATCGGTTATCGGCGTAGAGGGTGGGGGTTTCCTGCGAGTCGTTTATCCGTTCGCGGGTGCGCAGCTGCTGATTGAGGATATCCAGGCGAATCTGCAGGTTCCGGTTCATGGCATCTAGCACCATGTTGGGGTCAGGGTTCCGGGCCAGTTCGCCTTTCAGCTCGTGGTAGGTTGAGTCGAGGCTGGCCAGCTCCCGGCTCCAGTCGGCGGGGCTGTTGGCTACGCTGGCTTCCTGCTCCAACTGGTGCAGCTCGGCCTGGCGCTCCAGGATCTGGGCGGCATAGTAAGCTTCCATCCGCTGCACGGCGCGGGCAATTTCCAGGCGGGGGGAGTCGACGGCGGCCGTGGCTATGGCTGTAGGCTGCCCGCCGGTATAAAAGCTCAGCGCATCGTTGGGCGTTGTCGTTTCAGTTTGCACGGCCCAGGGAGCCAGCGTGGCCTTCTTCCAGGCGGGCGCCGAGGGCGTAGCGGCGGGCCACAAATACCCCAGGCCCAACAACAACAGCAGGGCCACCGCCGCCGCCATGCCGTAGCGGGCCACGGGCAACTGGCGCCCGGGGGCTACGGCCAGTTGGGGCACCTCCAGTTCGGGCAGCAGGCGCAAAACAGGTTCTTCGTCCTCCGCAACTGCCGGGCCAGCCAGCTTTTGCTCAATGCTGGCCCAGAGGTCGGAGCTAGGCTCAAAGGCGTCGAACTCGCCCCGGTGGCGGTCAACAAAGTCTTCGAGTCCGGTTGGTTTCTTTTGCATACAGGTGGTTATTCGCACATTCCAACTTGGGGCCGTTATACGGCCGGCCGGGGCAGGCCGCACAACGCCCGGTGAATTACATTCCGTGTTGCCGGGCCAGCTCCAGCAGCTTCTTACGTGCCCGGCTGTACTGCGATTTCGAGGTAGACTCGGTGATATTGAGAATACCAGCAATTTCGGCGTGGTCGTAGCCTTCCAGCAGGTATAGGGTCAGCACTACCCGGTAGCCGTCGGGCAGCTCCTGCACGCAACGCCGGACGATGTCGGCCCGCCAGCCGGTGGTATCGGTATCCAAGCCTATGGTGGCTTCTTCCGTGCCGATGCCATCGTGCTGCTCGGCCAGGGGCACCAGCTGCAGGCGCCGGTTGCGCAGGCAGTTGATGCTTTTGTTGATGACAATGCGCTTCAGCCAGGAGCCGAAGGACGAGTCGCCCTTGTACGTGTGCAGCTCCCGGAAGGCGCTCAGAAAGGCCTCCTGCAGCACATCTTCGGCCTCGGCATAGTCGCCGGTAATGCGCAGGGAGGCATTAAACATGGCGCGGGAATAGCGCTTGTAGATTTCGGCCTGCGCGCGCCGGTCACCCAGTCGGCACCGCTCCACGAGCGGCGCGTTGATGTCGGTATAGGCTACTGCTTCCATGCGGTATCGGGTTGGCGGAAGTGGAAACGGGTAAAAGGTAAATATCCGACTTTTCGGGCGAAGCTCCCAGCGCGGGCAGGCAAGCAGGGCAAAGACAAGGCACTAGCCCTAGGGTTGCACCGTGCTAGTACAGCTTGGCGGGGCCTTGCTAGCTTTGTTGGGCCGCCTTCATCCCCGATTCCTTAAGTATTTTCGGCGCCATGAAGTTTCGACTGTTTTGCCTTTGTGCTTTGGTCCTTTCGGCCTGCAAGTCCAACGATTCATCTCCGACCATTGACTTCGGCCCGTATGGCGGCATCTCCATGCGCGACGTTAATAACTCTTCCATGTCGACCCCAGACCCCACCGACTGGACGCTGGACGGCCGGTGGAATGCGCAGGAGCGCAGCCTTTTCCACGATCTGGGCATTGACCTGAACGCTACCGCTACCGGCACCGTCCCCTATATGAGTGCTTACCCCAACCCTGCTACTACGCAGACTACCTTTCATTACGGCACGCCAGTGGCCGTTACCTGCAGCTTTGTGGTGGTAGATGAAAAGTACGCCGTGGTAGCACCGCGCCAGGATTTTACAACGCCCAGCCGCAGTTTTTCCACTCAGTTGGATATCAGCGGCAGCGCGTTCCGGCAAGGCCAGCGCTACCGCTTCTACTATGTGTTCCGCAATGGCTCCGCGCTTTATTATAAAGGCCACGGGGACATTCAAATTGGTATGTAACACGCCGCTTTTCCTAGCCCCAACTTCTCTATTACCCGTATGAAGCACGCTTGCTGGTTCCTGCTTTGTCTTCTACTGGCAGCCCCGGCGGTCCGGGGCCAGTCCTGCGCCTGTCCCCAGAGCCTGACGCGCCTGAGCGAGCTGCTCAAGCGCAACTATGCCGGCTACGCCGACAAGCTCACGCCCCGCACCGCAGCCGCACACCAGCAGCTCTTCGAACAGCTGCAGGCCCAGGCCGCCCGGGCAACCGGGGAAGCGGCCTGCGTAGCGGTGCTGAAAAAGTACCTGCGCTTCTGGGCCGACGACCACCTCTACCTCACGGGCGCGGCGGCCGCGCCCGGTGCCGCGCCGCCGGCCGTTTATCCGCTCGACAAGCCCCGAGCTCAAGCCTATTTTGAAGCCAACCAAACCAGACTCCATCCCGTGGAAGGCTTCTGGACCATCGATGATGCCTACCAGCTGGCCATTGTGCGCCGCCCGACTAAACCGCGCAACACGTTTGTGGGCGTGGTGATGGAGGTAAAGAACCCGGCCTGGAAACCCGGCATGGTGAAGCTGACACTCCGCCCCGCGGGGGGTGGCTACTACGACCTGCGCTACACGGCCGGCGACTTTAGCACCGACTCTACCCAGGCTGTGCTACAGGCCAACGTGCTCGACGTTTTCCGCGTCGGGCAGCTGCAGAAAACCTACCCGACGGCCCCGCCCCCATCTGCTGCTGTCCGCTACGTGTCGCCCTTCCCCCAATCAGCCGTGGAATTCCGGTTTCCCGATGACAGTACGGCAGTGCTAATGCTGCAGAGCTTCGACGTTGCCAACAAAACCCTTGTGGATAGCATGCTCACCCACCACCAGGCAGCCCTGCGGGCGCGGCCCAACTGGATTATTGACGTGCGCCACAACGCCGGTGGGGGCACCAGCACATACGCGGGGCTACTCCCTTACCTAGCCACGGGCCCCATCGTGCGCAGCGGCAGCCGCTACCGTCTCTCCCCCGACAACGTGCGCAACTACGAAGGCCTGCTTGCCCTACCCCTGCCCCCACCCGTCAAGGCGTTCTTCGACCGCATGGTTGCGCAGGGCAAGGCCCAGCCCGATACCTGGGCCGAAGAGTCCGGTGACACGCTCCGGTTTGCCACGGTTCAGCCCAATCCCAGGCGCGTGGCCATCCTCGCCAACCGGCAAACGTTCAGCTCGGCCGAAATTCTGCTGCTCGATGCCCGCCAAAGCCGGAAAGTGACCTTATTCGGGGAAAATTCGGGTGGCGTGGTGGACTATGGCGACGGCACCCGCCACGCCCTGTCCTGCGACGGACTGGAAGTATCCATTCCCGTTAGGCGCAGTAACTATCTTGATTCGGTGCGCTACGACGGCGCGGGCATAGCCCCCGACGTGCGCATTCCCGCCACGGAGCGGGACTGGCAGGGATTCGTGCGCCGGTACTGGCACAACATGCCGGGCGCGCGCCCACGGGCTCCTAAACGCTGAGCCAAAACGCCGTTTGGGTGGCGCACAAAAAAGCCCGCGGCCAGCCGCGGGCTTTTTTGTGCGCCACCCAAACGGCGCTTTTCATGTACTCCGACCAACAATGGCGCCCTACATGGCCCCGGCTACACGTCGAATTTAATACCCTGGGCCAGCGGCAGCTGGGTGCTGTAGTTGATGGTGTTGGTCTGGCGGCGCATGTACACGCGCCAGGCATCGGAGCCGGATTCGCGGCCGCCGCCGGTTTCCTTCTCACCACCAAAGGCTCCGCCGATTTCAGCCCCGCTGGTGCCGATGTTCACGTTGGCAATGCCGCAGTCGGACCCGGCGTGGCTGAGGAAGGCCTCGGCTTCGCGCATGTTCACCGTGAAGATGCTCGACGACAGGCCCTGGCGCACGCCATTCTGCGTGTCGATGGCGTTTTCTACGCCGCCGCTGTACTTAATCAGGTACAGAATGGGGGCGAAGGTTTCTTCCTGCACGGTGTGGTATTCGTTGCGGGCTTCTACAATAGCGGGCTTCACGTAGGTACCGGTTTCGTAGCCGGGGCCCGTCAGCACTTCGCCGCCGATGAGCAGCTGGCCACCTTCGGCCTGCACTTCTTCCAGCGCTTTCCGGAAGCTCTGTACGGCGTCCTGGTCAATGAGCGGCCCAACCAGCGTACCTTCCTGCAGCGGGTGGCCGATGGGCAGGTTGGGGTATATTTTGAGCAAACGAGCCTTCACGTCCTCAAAAATCGACTCGTGAATGATGAGACGGCGGGTGGTGGTGCAGCGCTGCCCGGCCGTGCCTACGGCCCCAAACACGATGCCCGGAATGGCAATGCCCAGATCGGCGTGCTCGGTGAGGATGATGGCGTTGTTGCCACCCAGCTCCAGCAGCGCGCGACCCAGACGGGCACCCACCACTTCGCCTACCTTCTTGCCCATGCGGGTGCTGCCCGTGGCCGATACCAGCGGCACGCGCGTGTCAGCCGCCATTTTGGCCCCGATTTCGGCGTCGCCGATGATGAGGTTGAAGATGCCTTCCGGCAGCTCGTTTTCACGGAGTACGTCGCGCAGGATGTGCTGCACGGCTACGGCCGTAAGCGGCGTTTTTTCGGAGGGCTTCCAGATGCAGGTGTCGCCGCACACGGCGGCCAGCATGGCGTTCCAGCTCCACACAGCCACCGGGAAGTTAAAGGCCGAGATGATGCCTACTACGCCCAGCGGGTGGTACTGCTCGTACATGCGGTGCGCAGGCCGCTCGGAGTGCATAGTGAAGCCGTGGAGCTGGCGCGAGAGGCCCACCGCGAAGTCGCAGATATCAATCATTTCCTGCACTTCGCCGAGGCCTTCCTGCAGGATTTTGCCCATTTCGTAGCTCACCAGCTTGCCCAGCGAGTCTTTGTACTCGCGCAGCTTGTTGCCAATCTGGCGCACAATTTCGCCGCGCTTGGGAGCTGGCACCAGCCGCCAGGTTTTAAAGGCTTCCTGGGCTTTCAGCACTACCTGCTCGTAGTCGTCGGTTGTGGCCAGGGCTACGGTCCCGATGGTGCGGCCATCGGCGGTGGAGGTGATGGTGCGGGTGCGGCCGTTTGCGGCGCCGCCCCAGCTCAGGCCGGTGCTCCAGGCAGCGTTGTGGGCTTCAATGCCCAGCTCGCGCAGTACCTGCCGAATGCCGTGGTGGTCGTGGTCCTGCACGTCGGTGCCGGTGGCGGCAGCTTCTTCGAGGGCTTGTTTCATGGGGTGGGAAAGGGATAGGAGTGTTGCAGGCCGGCTGAGCGGGGATTACAAAGAAATCGGGTGATTGTGCAGCCGGGCTTAGGTGGGCAAAGCTACAAAAAAGCCCCCGCCGGACAGGCGGAGGCTTTGAAAATCATCTTGCGCCCGATTACTCGGCCTGGCCGATGGGATAATAGGCTTTCCGCCCGTCGGGGTAGATTCCTTCTACCAAAGCACCCTGGTTGTTTTTGGCCTCTTCGAGGTAGCGTTTCACATCCTGGGGCTTGCTTACCTTGTTCTTGTCGATGCGGGTGATGATGAACCCGTCGCCAATACCGGTTTCGCGGAAGTTAGAGCCGCGCACTCCCGAGATTTTAGCGCCACCTTCCAAGTCAAGCTTGTTCATTTCCTGGCGGCTAAGAGGCATAAACTTGGCCCCTTCGTACTCAATGGAAGCAGAGGTTTCTTCCCGCACCACATCGGTCGTTCCGGTAGCGTTGCGCAGGGTAGCAGAAGCCGTACGCTCTTTCTCATCCCGCAAGTAAGTCACTTTGATTTTGTCGCCGGGGCGGAAACGAGCCACTTGCTCCTGCAGCTGGGAAGACGTGTTCACCTTCACGCCGTTGATTTCGGTGATGATGTCGCCTTCTTTCAGGCCAGCATCGGCAGCGGCGCTGCTTTTGTTCAGGCCCATAATGTATACCCCATTCAGGGTGCTGAGCTTTTTCTCCGAAGCCAGCGTAGCATCTACCTCACGGATGTTTACCCCCAACAGGGCCCGCTGTACTACTTTGTACTTCAGTAGGTCGTCTACCACCTTGCTCACAATGGAGCTTGGCACGGCAAACGAATACCCTTCAAACGAGCCAGACCGCGAAGCAATGGCGGAGTTGATACCAATCAGGTCACCTTTCAGGTTGACCAGGGCCCCACCCGAGTTGCCGGGGTTTACGACGGCATCGGTCTGCAGGAACGACTCCACGCCCATACGGTCCTCACGCTGCAGGATGTTAATGTTGCGGCCCTTAGCGGAGATGATGCCCGCCGTAACGGTTGAGTTTAGGTTGAACGGGTTGCCCACGGCCAGTACCCACTCCCCTACTTTCACGTCGTCGGAGTTGCCATAGCGCACGAAAGGCAGGTTATCGGCCTTCACTTTGAGCAAGGCAAGGTCGGTGGTTGGGTCGGCACCTACCAGCTCCGCCTGGTACTTGCGCTTGTCGTCCAGCACTACCTCAATCTTGTCGGCCTTATCAATCACGTGATTATTCGTGACGATATAGCCATTGGCGGCGATGATAACCCCGGAGCCAGAGCCCATCTGCGGGCCCTGGGAACGGCCGCGCCCCTGGTACTGGTCCAGGTCGTCGCCGAAGAACTGCCGCAGGAACGGGTCCATGCGGATCTGGTCGTTCTGGCTCACTTTGGGGGCGTATTCCGTCATCACGTGCACCACGGCGGGGGTTACGCTGGTAGCCGCCGCCACAAAGTTCAGCCCCTCGGGTACCACGTACTCGGAGCTGCGCAGCTCGCTGGTGTAGCGCACGTTCGGATCAGCTGCCAGGGCCTGGGGGGAGTTCGTCCGTTCGGGCTCCAGGAGCTTATACCCGCCCACGGCCACCGACCCGCCCAGAACGGCGGAAGCCATGAGGCCGAGCATCATTTGTTTGGCTTGCATGGGTTGAAAACTGAGTTTGTTTTATGGAAGAAAAGGAGGTCTAAGATACACATTCCCGCATGAATGCTACATGAACAGCTGCCGCGGCTTTGTAACGTAAGAGGCCGGCTACCTGGTATAAGGTTGCCTACCTATAACCCGTATTTAGCAAAAAAGGCACCAACCAGTAGTGCCTTTTTTGCTAATACTTCAAAAAACCTAGCGCACCTCAATGGTTTGCTTAGTGGTTTTGGCGCTGTCGAAGGGCAATACTACGCGCAGGATGCCGTCGGCCAGCTGGGCATCAATGGCGGCTACGTTCACGGTTTCGGGCAAGCGGAACGTGCGTGAGAACGTGCCGTACCGCGTTTCGATGCGACGCAGCTGCGGGGCGCCTTCCCCTTCCGTAGCCGGCGCTTTCCGCTCCCCACTGATTTCCAGACGGCCTTCCTGAAAGTCTACTTTGAGGTCTTCTTTCGCTACGCCCGGCAAAGCGAGGTGCAGCTCAAAGCCTTGGGCAGTTTCCAGCACGTCGGCCTGCGGGACGAAGGAGGCAGACGGCTTGGCGGCGGGCTGCACACTATCGCGCAGTACTTCGCTGAGCATAGAGTTGAAGGCGCGGGAAGGACGCAGAGCGGGCAGGTTGTTATACAGAATCGTGGCCATGGTGTGGTACGAGAAAAGTTAGGTTATACATGGAAGCATTGAACTGCTCCCTAGCTAGCTTTTTATCGAATTCTATACCAAGGCTGTGCGCGGCAATAACAAGCGCCATTATGGCACCAACGCCAGTATAAATGACAAACAAGAGCCCAAATTTGAATCAATCATAAACATAATACATTGTCTCAAAGCACATTAATAGAAGTACGCAGCTGTGACATAATGTCACAGCTGCGTATCAGTGTCAGCCTATACCCGGTGCCGAACCAAGAACTAACCATTAACGCGTGTTTGGAATTTTGCACCAGCGCCATTTCCCTACTGCTTTATCTGGCGCCCGCCTGCCGAAGCATCTCCACTGCTTCGGTGAAAAGCCTCACACCAAACAGTGGAGATACTGCGGCTGCGCTTAGCAGGACGTTCTAAAAGTAGGCTTTTACAAAAATCAGACATACTCTCAGCAAACAGATAACCGCGCGTGAGACACGTGCCCGTGTGGTGCTATTCGCAGAGCTACTCAGAATCGCGCGAAACCCTTGTGCGCACCTTTTTGAGGAGCATCTTAACAAAGGGAAACACAATTCCTAGAGGTATAGAATATATAAAATATTTGTAATAGTTATCACCAGTTAGATTATCATAGAATATTAACAAAAATGACGTGAATACCAAAGAGAATAATATCGTATTGAATAATAATAAATACAATTTTTCGTCGGTATTTTTTTCTATATAAATTAAACCAGGAATTAGAAAAATGGAAAGAAAAAAAATAATAACAATAATATAAACAGAAGTATAAATGAAGTTAGATAAAAAATTCATTTCATCCACATAAAACTTTAATTTCAAAAACAATGAGCATACGAAGCACCAAAGCACTGCAGAAGAACATAGTACTAGCAGATTTTTTGAAAATTCTTTCATCTCAAGGGCATGTAAGCGTTGAAAGCGGAATTTTATTGTTAATCGCATACATTACTGGGGCATAGTACGGCCTATTCCGAATACTTGGTCGAACTATTGCTTTTACCCCGCTTGCATTCAAACTATTTGCTATCCTATTCATAGTACCATTCCACAAGGCATCTCCTTTAGCAAATTGCAAATATTCACCATTATTGGCTATTTTGACTATATACCCCAGCACAGCATCTAACTCGCCCGTTATTCTATCAGCTCCTTGAGTATAGAATTCGTAGGTACCATCAGCGTTTTTACGGCACCCAAATGTTCTATTTTCCAGTTACGGGATGTTGATAATTATATGGATCTTGGATTGTGGTAAAGGTCCAATAAGCATCGTTTACAGTAGTGTTGTATTCACTGACAATGACTGAACCTCTATCCATGGGGATGCCAATTGACAGTATAGACCCTATAGGATTATTCGCCCATAAGAAAGCATTGTTAGCCGGCGCATAAGGATGAGGCTGGAACACTGTACCGGTATATGTATTCAAATTAGTTCTTACCTCATTCATAAACTGCACCGGCGTCATCATCCGCCCATTTACAATAGGCAGCTTATCCATTTTAACAGAAAATCTATCCAGATTAATTGCCTGACCGCCAGCATTTATTAAATCCTGAACTTTCCAATCAATAATATTTCTGTCAATAGTTGACATAGCCCTCAATTTATCATATACTATCTGAGGAGGGTATAGAGTAATCTATTTTTTCCAAGTATCGTTAAGACCAGGGCAAGGACCGAAAAACGCTGTTCGGTTTGCCATCAATTCAACATAAAGATATTCGCGGTAAGTTGCTACAGGGTCGGGCGCGGGCTGTGACGGAACTCCAGGATTATAAGGATTGGGATTGTATGGATCAGAGGGATATGGATTATATGAACTGGTAGGTGTACATACAGGCTCGATTATCGTTTGAACCTGCGTCCAATGACCGCATATAAACGTATCCTCTGGGTAGTAGCACCCATCCACTCCTGATGTCTGAATATAGTTTGAACCTGTGCCACACGTGCTTTCGTTAGTCCAGTAGCACGTCCAGTTATTTACACAACCAGCTGTTAAGGCTTTTTCTGTATTTTTAACCCTATCTTTTTTTTTACCATTTTCAATTATCTCCACATATAGCTTATCAGTATGTAGCTCTTTAATTAGACGTGTGCCAGAGTATGGCTTACCTTTAATGTACCCTTTCGCATCCAAAAAAGTCTGTACGCTAAATTCCATTGGCGAAACCATTTTAACTGCCAGGAATTTATTGGTTCTGATGAAATTTACTGGCTGCCCTTGCTTCTCTGCTTTGAGAGGAATGTAATAGAATAGTACGGAATCGGGGTAAAGCTTAGCGTACCCTTTATTCCAGACCGGGCGCCAATGAATCCCTAGCGCAGTTGCGTCCTGAATCTTATCATGAAGAGCTGATTCATCAAAAGTTGTCCTAATCAACTCAATTGCTTGGTCATTTTTTGCCTGCTTCGCCAAGCTCAGAGCTTTGTTTACTTGAACATATTGTTCCTGCTCAAATACTTTCTTTTCACAGCTTACTAAGCCTAATAGCAGCACACTGTACGCAAACAGTTTTTTTACCATTTTTTCTATATTTAATAAAATTCGTTACAAATAAACGTTGGGACTGCAACTTATGCAAATGAATACAGCCTAAGCTCTAAAAAAATGTATTTCCCTTAATATCAACCTCTTACTAGTGCTGCGTGGGAAGCTGGCGCCGCTCGAAAACCCGGATTCCCTGGAAAACGGTAAGCCGCAAGTCTAAGCCCAGCACGGGCGTGCGAAAATTGCGGGGGCCGCCGGGAATGGGGTTACCCTCCTCGTCGGTCTGGCCCAATACCAGTTGGTAGGCAGTAGCATAGCCGGCCCAGGGCGTCAAGTCGAGCCAGTCGGTCAGGCGCAGGCCTACTTCGCCGCGCGCCAGGCCAAAATCAATGAAGCGTTCCTTGGGCTCGTCTTCCGCCCGCTGCAGGCGCAGGTAGGCGGTCATTTCGTAGGACAGGCGCGGGCGGATGCGCACACTCCGGCCAATCTGAAAAGCCCGTTCCACGTCGAGACGCAGGCGGGTGCTGGCCCGGTTCTGGTCCGCGGCTTCCGCAAACCGGTACTCCGCGCTCAGGCGCTGGCCCACGGTGAAGCCACCCAGGTCGCCGCGGTGGCGCAGAAACCCTTCCGGGGTGAAGGCGCCGGCATCTTCCACGCGCTGGTAGCGCGCCGTGCCGCCGAGGCTCCACTGAGAATTCCAGAAATGCTCGTAGCCTACCTGCAGCTGTTTGCCATAGAATCCCGCCGGGTTAGCAATGGCGGCATCGGTGGTACGCTGGCCGCGTAAGCCTACAAACGCGTAGTCGCCGCTTTGGAGGGCATATTCTACCTGAGCTTCGGGCCAGAGCTCCAGCTCGTAGCGAATGTGCTTCTGCGCCTGGGCGGTGCCGGCAGCCAGCAGCGTGGTAGCTCCAAGTACAATAGATTTATGCATGGGCGGCTTCGGAATGAGTGACGGTGACGGGTTCCAGCGAGGCTAGCTCCTTTAGGGCCAGCCAGGCCATCAGCCCCGGTCCTACCTCCAGGGCGTGGGCGTCCACGTCGAAGGTAGGTGTGTGCACGGAGGAGGCGTGGCGGCCATCGGCCGCCCGGGTACCCAACCGGTAGAAACAGGCACTGGTGGCTTGGGAGAAATAGGCGAAATCCTCGGCCGCCATCCACTGGTCGAGCTCAATAACGTTTTCCGCGCCCAGATATTCTTCTGCCGCCGCGCGGACGCGGGCCGTGAGCTGGGGCTCGTTTTCCAGGTAGGGGTAGCCCCGGCGGATTTCCAGCTCACAAACGGCCCCCATAGAGTCGGCCAGCCCCTCGCATAGGCGGCGCAGGTGCTGGTGGGCCTCCTCCCGCCACTGCTCATTGAGCGTGCGGAAAGTGCCTTCGATATACACCTCGTTGGGAATGACGTTGGTGGCGCCGTTGGCAATAACCTTCCCAAACGACAGCACAGAAGGCAGCTTCGGATTGGCCCGCCGGCTCACCAGCTGCTGCGCGGCCACAATAAGGTGAGCAGCCACCAGCACCGGGTCGAGGTTCATTTCGGGCATGGCGCCGTGGCCGCCTTTGCCACGCACCGTCAGGTACAACTCGTCGGTGCTGGCCATGTACCGGCCGGGCCGGATGCCAATCTGCCCAGCCGGCAACATCGGGAATACGTGCTGGCCCAGTACGCTGGCGGGCGCCGGGTTTTCCAATACCCCTTCCTGAATCATGAGGGAAGCACCGCCGGGCAGCAATTCCTCGCCGGGCTGAAAGATAAGCTTCACGGTTCCCTCAAACTCGTCGCGCAGCTGGGTGAGCAGGCGCGCCACGCCCAGCAGCGACGAAGTATGCACATCGTGGCCGCAGGCGTGCATGACGCCGGGGTTGGTTGATTTGTAGGACACCTCGTTCTGCTCCTGAATGGGCAGGGCGTCCATGTCGGCGCGCAGGGCTACCACGCGGCTGCCCGGGTTGCGGCCTTCAACCAGTGCCACGACTCCGGTTGTGGCCATGGGCTGCGGATCGAGCCCGAGGCGGCGCAGCTGCTCCGTAACGAAGGCGGCGGTGTTGAACTCCTGAAACGACAGCTCCGGGTGCGCGTGCAGATGCTGACGCAGGGCTACAGTTTCGGCGGCGGCTTCGGCAGCCAGCTCTTTCAGGCGAGGAAGAAGGTGTTGCATAACAATGCAAGGTAAGAAGCGGGCCCACTTGCGCATACCTGCCACCTAAAAAAGCAGCGGTGCTTACTCGAATAATACGCTCAGGTGAGGCTTGACAGTGAGCAACATGGGACGCCCCAGGATGTTCGGACTGAAGGCAGCCTCCAATTGCTCCTCGGTAGCCAACAGGCGGCTTACCACCAGACAATCGGCAAATTCCAGGTACTCGCCTCGCTTATCATTGTTGTAGCGAATCCGACCGCGCACGGCTACCGTCATATCCAGCAGAATGGCTTTGGTCAGGGTGTCGAACAACGTCAGGTCTACCATGCCGTGCTCCGGCCACAACGACACCCGCAGTTGTAGTGCGCCCTGCTGCACCCGGTAGCGGAAGCTGCCGTTCTCGCCAGCGGTGGGTATACCTTCCAGCCCTTGCAACAAGTCCAGCTCATCCCACTGCAATTGCCGCAACGTAGACATCGCGCTTAGAAAGCGGTTTTGTTTAGAAGCACCTGCGCTGGTTGTAGCTCAGCTTTGGGAGCCAGTGGCCGAATACGTAGCATGGCGGCTTCGGCTTCCAACCGGGTAAGGTAGTCGCCAATCCAGAGGCGGTAGAGGGGCTGCTTGAAAGTAATGTAGTCCGTTTCTTCAGGGTAACGGCTGATAACTTCGCGGCGGATGCTCATGGCCTGCTCCCGCTCCATGCCCACGTAGGCTAGGATGCGGAAGCCCTGGGCATATTTCACGTTTTGATTGGTGAAGGCCTGGTCGCGGAGGCGCTGCTCCACTTGGGCATTTACGTGGTTTACCGGCGCCACGGTAGCAGCGGCTTTCGGAGGCAAGGCTGCGGCGGGTTTGGGGGCGTTGAACACGGGCCGGTAGCGGCTTAAGTCCTCCGCGGGCAACGCAGTGGTGGTAGCCTGGCGGGTCGTGTCAGGTACGGTGGTAGAAGCAGCCGGTGCCGAAGCAGCGCAGGCCCCTAACGAGAAAAGAACAGAAAGCAACAGCACGTTACGAAGTAGCAGAAGTTTCATCGGCAGGAAGCAGCAAAGCTATACTATTGGAAGAGCCCAACCGGTCGGCCCCGGCGGCTACTAAGGCCAGGGCCGCCTCGCGTGTGCGGATGCCGCCCGAGGCTTTAATACGGATATGCGCCGGCAGGTGGCGGCGCATCAGCTCAATATCGGCGACGGAAGCACCCCGATTGGCAAAACCCGTGGAGGTTTTCACGAAGTCGGCCCCAGCTTCGGTACACAGCTGGCAGGCCTGAATGATTTCTTCCTCCGTCAGCAGGGCCGTTTCAATAATCACCTTCAGGATAGCCTGCTTGAAGTGACACAGCTCCGCCAACTCCCCTACTTCATCCTCTACCTCACTCAGCCGGCCAGATTTAAAGGCGGCCACATTCAATACCATATCCACTTCCTTGGCCCCGTCGTTTAGGGCTTGGTGGGCTTCAAAGAACTTCACTTTCGCGAGTTGATAGCCTAGCGGAAAACCCACTACAGTACACACGGGCACCCCGGAGCCATGCAGTTCTTCTACGGCCTGACGGACGTAGCAAGGCGGCACACACACCGAGGCAAACTTATACTGGGCCGCTTCGGCGCAAAGCTGGGCAATCTGTTCCCGGGTGGCGTCGGGGCGGAGTAGGGTATGATCGATGCGAGCGGCTAAGTCGGGGGCAGCAGTGGGCATACGCAGCACGGAAAGGGTGGGGAAACAGCAGTGGCAGGCGAAACTCACCTGCCACTGGCTAATACTACAAAGACGCGGGAAGTTTAGTCGATGATGACGGCGCGGTTATTCACCACGTCTTCCTCCACGCTCTTGTATTTCACATCACGCACGATGCGGCCGTCCATGTACTGCACGCTCACCCGGTCGTTGCGGTTGGCTACTTTCTGGGAGCGGGCGGGCGTTTGCTTTTCTAGCACCTGAGGCTGCTGCCCGGCCTGCTCCAGGTCCTCGGGGCCAGCGCCCAGCGAAGCCGACGAAACCTCTTTTTCGGCGCGCAGCTTGGGCTGGGGTGCAGCCTGCGGGATTTCGTCTTCCACATAGAACTCGGGCTCCTCGATACCAGCGTCGCCGGCCTGCATGGGAATATCGGCGCGGAACAGGAAGTGTACCGTTTCCTCGTTCACTTTCGCAATCATGCGCTTGAACAGCTCAAACGACTCGAACTTGTAAATCAGCAGCGGGTCTTTCTGCTCGTACACAGCGTTCTGCACCACCTGCTTCAGGTCGTCCATGGCGCGCAGGTGCTTGGTCCAGGCTTCGTCGATAACGGCAAGCGTCACCACCTTCTCCATGCCCCGGATGAGCTCCTGGCCGTTGGTGGCCTGAGCGCGGCGCAGGTTCACTACCGACTGTACTTGCTTGCGCCCGTCGGTGAAGGGCACGGCAATGTTTTCGAAAGGCGCGTTTTGGGCAATCAGGTCGTTGATGAGCGGCATAGAATGCTCACCAATGACGTTGCTCTTGTCCTCGTAGTAGCCGAGTGCCTCGTCGTAGAGCTTCTGCGTGAGCTGGGGCGCCGGCATGCTGCTCAGCTCCTGGGCCGTGAGGTGGGTATCGTAGCTGAACAAGCGGATAACGGCCAGCTTGAAGTCCTCGAAGTCGTTGGAGGATTTGTGGGCCGCTACGATGTCTTCGCAGACGTCGTAAATCATGTTCCACACGTCCAGCTCCAGCCGCTCGCCAAACAGGGCATTGCGGCGGCGCTTGTACACCACTTCGCGCTGGGCGTTCATTACGTCGTCGTACTCCAGCAGGCGCTTGCGGATGCCGAAGTTGTTTTCCTCGACCTTCTTCTGGGCGCGCTCAATAGAGCTCGTAATCATGGAGTGCTGGATTACTTCCCCTTCTTCCAGACCCATCCGGTCCATCAGCTTGGCAATACGCTCCGAGCCGAACAGACGCATCAGGTTGTCTTCCAAGCTCACGAAGAACTGCGAAGAACCCGGGTCGCCCTGGCGGCCGGCGCGGCCCCGCAGCTGCCGGTCTACGCGGCGGCTTTCGTGGCGCTCCGTGCCAATGATGGCCAGTCCGCCCGATTCTTTGGCGGTGCCGCGCAGCTTGATGTCGGTACCACGACCAGCCATGTTGGTGGCAATGGTCACGGTGCCGGGGTGACCAGCAGCGGCCACAATCTCGGCTTCGCGCTGGTTTTGCTTAGCGTTCAGGACCTGATGCGGGATGTTGCGCAGCTTGAGCATACGGCTCACCAGCTCCGAAATTTCCACCGACGTGGTACCTACCAGCACCGGACGGCCGGCTTTCACCAGCGTCTGGATTTCCTCGGCCACGGCGTTATACTTCTCGCGCACCGTCTTATATACCTTATCGTGCTCGTCCTTGCGCGAAATGCCGCGGTTAGTCGGAATCACGACTACGTCGAGCTTGTAGATTTCCCAGAACTCGCCGGCTTCCGTTTCGGCCGTACCCGTCATGCCGCCCAGCTTGTGGTACATGCGGAAGTAGTTCTGCAGCGTTACGGTAGCGTAGGTCTGGGTGGCGTCTTCCACGCGCACGTTTTCCTTGGCTTCAATAGCCTGGTGCAGTCCGTCGGAATAGCGGCGGCCTTCCATCACACGACCGGTCTGCTCATCCACGATTTTTACCTTGCCGTCATCGGTCAGGATGTACTGGTCGTCGCGCTCAAACAGGGTGTAGGCTTTCAGCAGCTGGTTCACGGTGTGCACCCGCTCCGATTTCTCCTGGTAGTCGTTGATGACCTTTTCCTTCTGGTGCAGCTTATCTTCTTCCGAAATGACGGCGCTTTTCTCAATGGCCGCAATTTCAGACCCAATGTCGGGCATGATGAACAGGTGCGGGTCTTCGCCCTGGGCCGTAATCAGGTCAATGCCTTTTTCAGTCAGCTCAATCTGGTTGTTCTTCTCGTCAATTGTGAAGAACAGGGGCTTGTCGGCCTCCGGCATCTGACGGGAGTTATCCTGCATGTAGTAGTTTTCTACTTTCTGCAGCACGGCGCGCATGCCAGTTTCCGAGAGGAACTTGATGAGCGGCTTGCTCTTGGGCAGGCCGCGGTAGGCGCGGAACAGCATCAGGCCACCCTCCCCTTCTTTGGGGCCGTCGTTGCCTTCTTTAATAAGCTTGCGCGCCTGCACCAGGTAATCCTGTACCTGCTTTTTCTGCTCGTTCACCAGCCGCTCGATGCGGGGCTTCAGGATATGAAACTCATGTACGTCGCCGCGGGGCACCGGGCCCGAGATGATGAGCGGGGTACGGGCGTCATCGATCAGTACGGAGTCCACTTCGTCGACCATGGCGTAGTGGTGCTTGCGCTGCACTAGCTCCCCGGTTTCGCGGGCCATGTTGTCGCGCAGGTAGTCGAAGCCGAATTCGTTGTTGGTGCCGTAGGTGATGTCGGCCAGGTAGGCTTTGCGGCGGGCATCGGTGTTGGGCTGGTGCTTGTCGATGCAGTCAACGGTGATGCCGTGGAACTCGAACAAGGGGGCATTCCACTCGGAGTCACGCTTAGCCAGGTAGTCGTTCACCGTTACCAGGTGCACGCCGCGGCGGGCCAGGGCGTTGAGGAAGGCGGGTAGGGTTGATACCAGCGTCTTACCCTCGCCGGTTGCCATTTCAGCAATTTTGCCCTGGTGCAGCACCACGCCGCCAATCAGCTGCACGTCGTAGTGTACCATGTCCCAGGTGATTTCAGCCCCGCCGGCCAGCCATTTGTTGCTCCAGATAGCCTGGTCGCCCTGAATGGTCACGTTGCTCTTGCGGCGGGCAATTTCCCGGTCAAAATCCGTAGCGGTAACTACCAGCTGGCCGTTTTCCTTGTAGCGGCGGGCGGTTTCCTTCACCGTGGCGAAGGCGGCAGGCAGCACCTCCATCAGCACCACTTCCAGGTCCTTGTTGCGCTGCTTTTCGAGGGTATCAATCTGGTCGAAGATTTTCTCCTTCTCCACAATGTCCAGATTGGGCTCGTCGGTGATGCGCTGGTGCAAGGCGCCCAACTGGTCGTCAATGCCCTTTAGCCGTTCGTCAATGCGGGCACGCACGTCGGCAGAGTGTTGGCGGAGCTGGTCGTCGGTAAGCGGTGCCAGTTTGGCATATTCGGCGTTGATGAGTGCCACATACGGCAGAATCTCTTTCAAATCCCGCTCGGACTTAGAACCGAACACTTTGGCAACTGCCTTCCCTATGAAATCAAACATGCTGGTAGATATTGACTGAAAACGCCGCAGCGTAACTCAAATTTACGGCGTTTTTCGGGAATCCCTTGAAACGACGAAACCCCAACACCTCAAAGAGTGTGCGGGGTTTCGTTTGAACAGACACATTGGCAATCGAAGAAATGGTTAGCCAATGAAATAGCGGATTTTATGCGCAGTCGGCGCTATTCACGCAGACTGCGCATTCTGCACCTCAAACGCTCTGTTTCACCACTTCACTACTCCTTAGCCGGAGTCCGGGGCAGAATTTTCTCCATGATGGAAGCAGAGCCCGTAATGGGCGGCGTCGTAGCGGCCTTTTCGATGGGCTTGTCGGTGAGCTTTTTGTAGAGGGTCAGGGCCTGCGCTACTACCTGGTCCATGTTGTAGTACTTGTAGGTAGCAAGGCGGCCTACGAAGTGAACATTGGGCGTTTCATCGGCCAGCTTCTTGTACTTGTTGTACAGATCAGCATTTTCCAGACGAGGTACGGGGTAGTACGGGTCACCTTCAGCTTTCGGGTATTCATACACCAGCGCCGTTTTGGGGTGCTTCTGGCCGGTGAGGGCCTTGAACTCGGTGATGCGCGTGTACAGGTTGTCGTTGGGGTAGTTCACGACCGGCGCGGCGAGCTGCTGCTCCACGTTCAGGGTTTCGTGCTTGAACTCCAGGGAGCGGTAAGGCAGCTTGCCGAATTTGAAGTCGAAATACTCATCTACCGGGCCCGTGAAAATCATTTCCTTGAAGGGAATGAAGTCTACTACGTCGTGGTAGTCGGTATTCAGCATAATGCTGATGTTGGGGTGGTCGAGCATCCGCTCGAACATGCGGGTATAACCGTGCAGCGGCATAGCCTGGTACGTGTCGGTGAAGTACCGGTCGTCGCGGTTGGTGCGGGTGGGCACGCGCGAGGTCACCGACTTGTCCAGCTCCGAGGGGTCCATGCCCCACTGCTTGCGGGTGTAGTTCTTGAAGAACTTCTCGTACAGTTCGCGCCCTACTTTGCTTACTACCACGTCTTCCGACGTTTTGATAACCGGCACCTGCTCAGCCACCGACTCAAAGAACTGCTCAACCTCAAAGGAGTTCAGCGACAGGCCATAGAGCCTGTTGATGGTATCGAGGTTGATGGGCATGGGCACCAACTGGCCATCTACCGAGGCCAATACGCGGTGTTCGTAAGGGCGCCAGTCGGTGAAGTTGGATAAGTACTCGAATACGTCCTTCGAGTTGGTGTGAAAGATGTGCGGCCCGTACTTATGTACCAGAATACCTTCCTCATTGTAATGGTCGTAAGCGTTGCCGGCAATGTGGTTGCGCTTATCAATAATGAGTACTTTTTTGTTGCTGCGAGTGGCCAGCCGCTCGGCTAGGACGCTACCGGCAAACCCGGCTCCGACGATGAGATAATCAAACATATGCTAGGGCTTGGGTTGTGGGAAACAGGTCGTTATCAGGTACTAGTACGCAGGTTAGGCCGGCTTGTTGGCAAGGCGCTGCGTCATCAGGTCCACCATTTGCTGCCAAGTGAGGTCCCAGCTGATGGTTTTCAGGTATTCATCGGTGCGGTGGCGCCAGTCGGTATCGGTGTTTTGCGCCAGGGCCCGCTCAATGGCGGTACCGAACGCCTCAGCCGTAGCAGCTATCTGCACTAAGTCCAAGTCGCCGTAGGGCCGTACCACGTCGCGGATGGGCGTGCTTACCACGGGCTTGCCAGCGGCCAGGTACTCCGGTGTTTTGGTCGGCGAAATGAATTTTGTGCTTTCGTTATCGGCGAAAAGCAAGGTGGCCACGTCCCAGCCGCGCAGGTAAGCGGGCAGTTCCTGGTAGTCTTTGCCACCGAGGTAGTGGATATTTTCCGTGCGGGGCAGCAGGGCCGGGTCAATCTTGACCACAGGCCCGATGATAACGAACTGCCACTCGGGATGGGCCGCAGCCAACTCCCCCAGCAGGGCAATATCCAGTCGCTCATCTACCACCCCAAAAAAGCCAATGCGCGGGTGCGCAATACCGGCCTGGTCGGCGGGCTCGGGCATTTCCTGACGGGCCTGCCCGAAGTGGTCTTTATCGATGGAACTGGGGAAGGGATGCGCGTCGGCGTGCTGCAGGCTTTTGGCTTCGTAGAGCGTGTGGCCGCCCGTGAACACCAGATCGGCTTTTCGGAACAGCTCCTGCTCACGCTCCCGCAAGGCCGGAGGCGCAAACTTGAAGGCCGCCAGTTCGTCCATGCAGTCGTACACGGTAAGCACTGGTGCCAGATGACGCGACTTGGCCAGGGCCATGGGCGTGTAGTACCAGAAGATATACTTGTTGAGGCTGGTATCGGCGAAAAAGCGCGTCAGTACGTCGGCCTGGGCTGCATCGGCGGCATCTTCCTGCCCCCGCAGGCGCTGGGGCAAGTGGGCCACCACCACTTTCACGCCGTTTTGCCGGTCTTTTACCTCAATATGCGGCTCAATCAGGTCGTCGTTGTGGAAGAAGGGCTCCTCCACGTAGAAAACCCGGCCCACCTGCGCAAAGCGCGACAACAGGTGCTGGGGGCGCTGCCACACAAAATCCCAGTGCAGGTGCGCGAAACAAACTAAATCGGGAAGGGCAGTAGGTGTAGTACTCGTAGAATTCAGCGCGGATTGGTTGGGCGTTGGCGTCGGGTGAGAGGCGCGCACGGGCGCTTCGACCGAGGTCGTGGATGGCATACAGACGATGATAAAAAGTGAACTGCCGCCCGGACTCCCTGGAATACTACAACACGTTCCGGTAAGCCTTCTAGCTTACGCCCAATTCACTTAAAAGGATACGTTGCGGGAGTTGAAATTTTTAACCCGCCCTTAATCCGCCTGAAACAAGCTCATCTATACTGGAAAACACATATTGGTATTCTACAACATCCTGCCAACCATCCGCCATATGGAGCCATTGACGGCGCACTCCTACCCGTGAAAATCCTATTTTCTCAAACAGCTGCTGACTTGCCCGGTTCCGGGTAGCCACCGAGCAGTAGAGCTGGTGCAGGCGTAGCGTATGCCGGGCATAGGGCAGTAGCAGCTGCAAGGCCGCGTGGGCGTAGCCGTGGCGCCGTGCGGCCGCCAGCACCGTGATGCCCACGCCGGCCCGCTGGTGCAGGGGGCTGAAGTCAAACAAATCGACGGTGCCGACCGCCTGGCCCGTGGCCTGGCTACCAATGACCAGCCGCAGCTGGCGTACCTGATGAAAATCGGCGCCGGCGTGCTCTAGGTACTGGCGTAGCAAGTGGCGCGACACGGGCGCCAGCGTATCGGACACGCCCCACAGGTCGGCGTCGTTTTCCAGGGCGTACAGAAAGTCCAGGTCTTCGGCTTCGAGGGCCCGCAGGAACACCACGTCGTTGCCCAGCATACGCTAAATAGTTACGGTGCCCTCAAACACGCGGGTGGCGGGGCCGCTGAGGTACACCTGCGTGAAAGAGCCATCGGGCCGGGTTTCGAAGGTCACGCGCAGGTCGCCGCCCGGGGTGCGCAGGTGCACGGGGCTGCTGGCCCCGCGCCGCGAAGCCGCCAACGCTACGGCCGTGACGCCAGTACCGCAGGAGAAGGTCTCGTTCTCCACGCCCCGCTCATAGGTGCGCACCTGCCAGGGCTGATCGGGAGCGGTAGGCGCTTCTACGAAGTTGACGTTGGTGCCCCGTTCCCGAAACCGGTCATTGTAACGGATGGCGCGGCCTTCGGCAAACACGTTCAGCTCGGCCAGGGTGCTGGCGGGCAGAAAGCGGACCAGGTGGGGGGAGCCGGTATCCAGAAAAACATCTTCTTCCACGGCCTGCTGCCCCAGCACATCCTGCATGCGCAGGTGCACGGTGCCATCGGCCTGGTCGATGCGCGCTTCGTGCGGACCATCGACGGCCAGAAAGGTGGTGGCCTCCCCTATCACGCCCAGCTGTTGGGCAAATGCCACGGTGCAGCGCCCCCCGTTACCGCACATGGAGCCCAGGTACCCATCGGCGTTGAAGTACACCATCTCAAAGTCGTAGCCATCGAGCAGGCGCAGTAAAATGAGCCCATCAGCTCCAATGCCCAGGCGCCGATCGCAGAGGCGGCGTACCAAGGCGTGGTCTTCGGCGGGAAACTGCCGGGCGCGGTCGTCCACCATCACGAAGTCGTTGCCGGTGCCCTGGTATTTATAGAAGTGAAGCGTCATGACGGGGTTGGTTACTGCCAGGGAAGAGCTTGCGTCCAGCAGCGCGCCGGCTCCCTGGGTTGATTTCGGCCGGTCAGCAAAAGTACACCAGGATGCGCTACCCGCACGGTTTCAGGTGAGGCAGGCTGCCGGGCACGGGCGGCAGCTTCCAAAGATACCCCACTGACCTCGGAGGTCAACCAGACCTTCTTTGAAGCCTTCCGTTGGTCCTCGGAAGACCACCCGATGTCCCCCAAGGACCAACGGAGGGCTTCGGGGGACAACCCGATGTTGCCCGAACCTATCCGTCGGTCATCCGGAAACAACCAGATGTCCTCCGAGGACAACCCGATGCCCCGGGAGGACATCTAGTTGTCCTCCGAGGGTAACTTGAGGTCCTGCGGGGACAACCAGCCAATACGGTGGCGTCCGTTCTTCCCTTCGTTACCTTTGCGGGCATGTACTCCTTCCTGACCACCAGCCCCTGGGCCGATTACGAACTGCTGGACGCCGGCAACTTTGAAAAGCTGGAGCGCTTCGGCCGCTACGTGCTGGCCCGCCCCGAGCCCCAGGCCGTGTGGGACCCCAAGCTGCCGGCCAGCGAGTGGCAGCGGGCCCACGCCTCCTTCACCCGCGAAAAAGGCAGCCAGGAACGGGGCCAATGGAAGCTAAAGCCTGGTATGCCCGAGCAGTGGGTAATTGGCTACGAGCGGCCCGACGGCCTGAAGCTGAAGTTCCGGCTGGGGCTGTCCTCGTTTAAGCACGTGGGCTTGTTTCCCGAGCAGGACCCCAACTGGCAGTTCATCTACGAGCAAACGCGCCAGCGCCGGGCAGCCGTACCCCGGGTACTCAACCTGTTTGCCTACACCGGCGCCGCCACCCTAGCCGCCCGCGCCGCCGGGGCCGACGTGACGCACCTCGACTCCGTAAAACAGGTGAACTTCTGGGCCCGCGACAACATGGAAGCCAGTTCCCTCGACGGGGTGCGCTGGCTGGTAGAAGATGCCTGGAAATACGTGCAGCGCGAGGTAAAGCGCGGCAACAAGTACCAGGGGCTGATTCTGGATCCGCCCGCCTATGGCCGTGGCCCGAATGGCGAAAAGTGGCAGCTGGAAGACCAGCTCAATGAAATGCTCAAGCTCTGCCAGCAGCTGCTCGACCCCGAGGACCACTTTTTCCTCATCAACCTCTACTCCCTGGGTTTCTCGGCCCTGATCCTGGACAACCTCGTGACGGACATCTTCCCGAAAACCCACCTCACCCGCGAAATCGGGGAAATCTACCTGCACGACCAAGCTGCCCGCAAGCTACCCCTGGGCACGTTCTGCCGGTTCGCCAACTAATTCCTGACTTACTCTTGCCTGCAATAGTAAGCTGTTCGCCGGTCCTTGTGTAGCCTTATGTCGCTTTTCTCCATTATAACTCGTGTGCGGTTACCCTCAGAGCCCTTGCCTTGGAAGCTTCTGCTCTTAGCCGACCCAGCTGAGGAACTCGTGCATAGCTACATTCAGGAGAGCCAAGTATACCTAGCAGAATCGGGCAATACCGTTGTGGGTATATGCGTGGTGCAGCCGCAGACCCATGTCCGGGCCGAAATACGCAACCTCGCCGTGGCCCCCAACTGTCAAGGCCGGGGCGTAGGCAAAGCTCTGCTCAAGTATGCAGAAGAACAGGCTCAGCAGCAAGGTATCTGTACTTTGCGGGTGTGTACCGGCAACAGCAGTCTAGGGCCATTGGCTTTGTATCAGAAGTCAGGTTTTGCTATGGTGGATTTACAGCGCCATTTCTTTACTCAGCAGTATCCCGAGCCCATCTGGGAAGATGGAATTCTCTGCCAACATTTACTGGTGCTCGAAAAAGACCTATCCGCATGAACGCACCCCGCCACCGCCGCCTGGCCCTGATTGACATGGGCACCAACACCTTTCACCTGCTGATTGTGGAGCTGCCCGAGCCCCGTCACCAGGAACCGGTGGTTCTGCTGCGTACCAAAGTCGGCGTGAAGCTGGGCGAGGGCGGCATCAGCCGCGGCGAAATTGCCCCGGAGCCATACGCCCGGGCATTGCATACGCTGGCCGCTTTCCAGGAAGAAATTGAGCTGCACCAGGTAACCGAAGTGCGTGCTACGGCCACCAGCGCCATGCGCGTAGCCCGCAACGGCCCGGAGCTGGTGCAGGAAATCTTCGAGCAAACCGGCATCCGGGTAGAAGTTATTCCTGGGGACCGGGAGGCCGAGCTCATTGCCAAAGGCATCCGGCAGGCCGTGCCCCTGGGCCCGGCCACGCATTTGCTCATGGATATTGGCGGCGGCTCGGTCGAATTCATCCTGGCCAACGCCGACTCGATTTTCTGGAAGCAGAGCTTTGAAATTGGGGCCCAACGGCTGTTGGACAAGTTTTTCCACCACGACCCGCTTACTGAGGCCGACATCCAAGCCGAAAAAGCCTACTTGGCCGATGTACTGACGCCCTTGAGTGCCGCAATAGCCACGCACGCACCCGTTGCCCTGGTAGGCGCCAGTGGCACCTTCGATACCCTCTGCGACCTGCAGGCGGCTCGCAACGGCCAGCCCGAACTGGTGGGCAAAGCGGCCCCTGCCACGACTATTTCCGGCGCCAGCTTCCGCGCCAGCTACGAGCAGCTCACCTCCCTCGACCACGCCGGCCGCCTGGCCTTGCCCGGCATGACGCCCCTGCGCGCCGACATGATTGTGGTGGCCTGCGTGCTCATCGATTTCGTGCTCGACACTTACCAGCTGTCCGGCATTACGGCTTCCTCCTACGCGCTGAAGGAAGGGCTGCTGGCCGAGCTGCTGGAAGGGTAGTATGGCAGCAAAAACCAACTCCGCTCAGCAGGGTACCCCTTCCCGCCTACCCTGCGCCTGACAGTCTCCTCTTTTGAGCCAACGCCCTTCTCATGACCACTACCTTTTCCTACACGCACCTTTTCTCTTTCACCGAGGCCGTTTTTCGTAGCATGGGCTGCCCGGAGGCCGATGCTACCCTGGCTACCGAAACCCTGCTCTCGGCCGATTTGCGCGGCATCGACTCGCACGGGGTGGCCCGGCTGATTGGGTACGTACGCTTGTGGGAAGCCGGCCGCATCAACCCCACGCCCCGGGTAGGCGTCACCTACGAAACGCCCAGCACGGCCGTAGTAGACGGGGACGGGGGGCTGGGCCTAGTAGTGGGCCCCAAAGCCATGGATGTGGCCCTTGAAAAAGCCCGGCAGGTAGGCACGGGCTGGGTATCGGTGAAAAACTCCAACCACTTCGGCATCGCCGGCTACCACGCCATGAAGGCCCTGGCCCACGACATGATTGGCCTGGCCATGACCAACGCCTCGCCCCTGGTAGCCCCTACGTATTCGCTGGAGCGGCTGCTGGGCACCAACCCCATTGCCGTGGCCGTACCCGCCGGCGAGCAGCCCGACTTTGTGCTGGATATGGCCACAACAACAGCTGCCAATGGCAAGCTCGAAATAGCCCAGCGCAAGCAGCTGCCCATTCCCGAAGGCTGGGCCCAAGACGCCACCGGCGCCGGCTCCTCTGACGCCAATGCTGTGAAGAATGGCGGGGCGCTACTCCCGCTGGGCGGAGCCACCGGCTCGCACAAGGGCTATGGCCTGGGCGCCGTGGTCGATATTTTTTCGGCAGTGCTGAGCGGAGCCAACTACGGGCCCTGGGTGCCCCCGTTTGTAGCCTTCCTGCAGCCCTCGGCCAACCCGGTAGGCCAAGGTCTCGGCCACTTTTTCGGGGCTATGCGCGTCGACGCCTTCCGCCCTGCCGACGAGTTCAAGGCCCACATGGATAACTGGATTACTACTTTCCGGGGTGCCCAGGCTGTGCCGGGCCAGCAGGTACTCATTCCCGGCGACCCGGAGCGTGAAACCTCCGCACAACGGTTGCTCGACGGCATTCCGCTGCTGGAGCCCGTGGTGCGCGACCTGGAAATGCTCGGCGCCAAGTTTGGGGTGAAATTGTAGTCCTGCTGGTTGCACAAAAAAGGCCCGGCCGCAGAATGCGGCCGGGCCTTTTGCTTTTCAAGCAACTGACTATACCAGGGCGCCCGTCTGGAAATAGGTTTGCAGCGCTATATCCTGGTTCAGGTACTTGGATGAATACTGTGCGTCGGCCCCGTTCAGGAACAGACAGGTGCCACCCGTTATGGTGCTGATGATTTCGTTGTACTGGTCCATGGGCAGGGCGGGGCAACCCAGGCTGCGGCCCAGACGGCCAAACTGGTTAATGAAGTCTTGGCTTACGTACTCGGCGCCGTGCATCACCACGGAGCGGCTCATGGCATTGTCGTTATAGCCTTCATCCACGCCTTCCAGCTTGAGCGAGCGGCCATGCTTGCCCTGGTACTCGCCCTGAGTTACGTAGAATCCCAGGCTGCTCATGTTCGACTCATTCTCGTTGGAGAAGCTGGTGGCCAGGTTCTCACCGGAGTTGTGGCCGTGAGCCACTAGCGTGTTGAACAGGATTTGCTTGGTGGCTAGATCCAGCACCCACAGGCGCTTTTCGGTGGATGGCTTTTCGAAATCAATAACCGTCAGGAGGTGCTTGTCTTCGCTCAGGCGGCCATCGTGGCGCAGGTTCAGGTAGCCCATCAGTGCCTTCTGAAAAACCTCGTAGCGCAAGCCGGCTGCCTCCGCTCCCAGCTCAGTAAATAACTGGTGAGCGGTGCTGTTGAAGGCCGAAGTGCGCAGCTCTGTAGCCGTGGGCACCCGATACTCGGCCCCGGTGGCTTTGGCCGAGCCCATAGGCGTGGCCAGGGGTGTAGCCAAAAACAGAGAAGCAACGAACGGCAGGATACGACGAGCCGCCCGACGTGCCCGGCGCTTCAGGCGGTTGCGGCGAATTACACTCGGCTTTTCCATAGGTAAGGACTGATTAGTGCAGGGATTAAAACAGCAGCACAAGTAAAAAAGTGCCTGCCGACTTGCTTTATACGCAAACGCCCACCAGAAGATCTAACCTTTAAAGATGAGCGAACAGCTTTCTTGGCCTGCTCTGTACGGAAGCACTTGTCTTGTCTTCCATGAACGTGAGTAACTACTCACTTGCCCGGAATAACAACATTATGTCATACAGCCATTATGCTATATACACTCTCTATATTTAGTGTCGCAATAGTTAAATACTCCCTGCCTATTGCGAATTTTCGCTCTTTTACCATTTTTCATCACCCAAATTCCCCTTACCTTTCATGCACACTTCTATTAAATGGTTACAAAAACTTGTTCTGGCAGGCGCCGCATTGTGTGTGTTGGGCAGTCAACCGGCCCACGCGCAAAAAGTAGTGCTACAGGGCTTCTGGTGGGACTACTGGAACACCAATTACCCGAACGGCTGGGCTAACTACATTGCCGACCTGGCGCCCCGCCTGAAGGCAATGGGCATCGACGCCGTGTGGATGCCACCTACCATTAAAAATGGTAACCAAGGCAATGGCTATTCGCCCTTCGACAACTACGACCTGGGCGACAAATACCAGAAAGGTTTTGTGGCCACCCGCGTGGGTAATAAGGATGAGTTGCTGCGGGGCGTCGCTATTCTGCACGCAAACGGCATTGATGTAGTGCAGGATGTTGTGCTGAACCACAACGATGGAGCCGGCTCGGCTACCGGCGCGGGCGGGCAGGACCCGGCTGCCTGGGAAGACTACACCACCAGCAAGTACAAGAACTTCCGCTATGTGAGCTACAATAAGCCAGCTACTGACGAAAGCGCCGCCAACTACCTGGCCCGCGACGGGCGCTTTTCGAAAAACTGGCCCAACTTCACGCCTAACGTAGGCAACAACTCTACCAGCGGTGATGAAAACGCTGTGCTCTTCGGGCCCGACATCAGCTACTACTCGGGCTCCTACGGCCAAAGCTCCAATGCCACCTTCAACCCGGTTCAGGGCTCTGACTACATGCGCAATAAGCAGCGCGAATGGCTGATTTGGTACAAAAAGCAGGTAGGCTTTGATGGAGTGCGCCTGGATGCGGTGAAGCACTTTCCAGCCTTTGCCATGGAAGATTTCCTTTATAACCTACAAAGCAACGCTGGCTGGGCCAATGGCGGTGCCACTATGTTTGCCGTGGGCGAATGGGTAGGCGGCTCCAGCCAGCTGGACCAGTGGTGTACCAACGTGCAGGACCGGGCCGGTACCTTTGACTTCTCGCTGCGCAACGGCCTCTACAACATTGTGAGTGGCGGCGGCAACTTCGATATCGGCTCCTTGCCCGGCTACCAGCAAGGCCGCCGCGTGGTGCTTATCAACGGTACGTATGTTCACCGCACCGTGCCCTTCGTGAATAACCACGACACCTTTCGCCCCCAGGTGAGCAGCACCGGTAACTATATCGGCTGGAACACCGGCTCGGAGCTGGCCCCGCACATCGACCCCTTCGACCCGCGCTTGTCGGCCGTGTATGCCGCGGCCCTGGCCGTGGACGGCTCCCCCCAGATTTTCTTTGAAGACCTGTTCAACATCGGCAACACTGGCAAGCGCTACTCACACTCGCCCAAAAGCACCACCGACCTACCCGTGCGCGGCGACCTGGAAAACCTGATCTGGTGCCATCAGAACCTGCAGTTTAAGCAAGGCGCTTACAAAGTGCGCTGGCAGGCCGCCGACCACCTTGTGATTGAGCGTAGCACCAAAGCCATTATCGGCATCAACGACAGCTGGAGCGCCTGGCAGAACAATACCGTGAGCTGTGACTTTGCGCCGGGCACCGTGCTGAAAGACTACTCCGGCGCCAACGGCACCGCTACCGTAACGGTGAGCAGCTCGCAAACGGTAGCCATCAACACGCCCCCCTGCAACGGCACGGCCAACGGTGGCCGCCGCGGCTACTCCGTGTGGGCGCCCGTGAATGCGGCTACCGGCTACAACCTGGTAGGCCGCGCCACCACCCAGGAATGGGAGCTGGCCAACGACCTGGGCGACTCGCACGCTTCTTCCCTAAAGCAGGGTGGGCAGTTACCCGCCGCCTCCACGGCTTATCGTACAGCAGGCCGCATCTATTCGGATGCCGGCAAAACCGTTACCTATACCCTGTTCCCTACCGACGCTACCCGCAGCCTCACCGTGGAGCTGGTGAACGGTAGCGGCACGATTCTGACTAGTCGTACCGGCACTGGCAACCTCACGGGCACCTACACGCCTACGGCTGCGGGCTGGATTACGCTGCGCGCCAAAAATGCCAGCACCGCCAACCCTGCCCAGCGTGCTTTTGTGAAGGTGACCTACACGGCCCCAACGGCGGTAGTGGGCTCCATGACGGCCCGGGGTGGCGCTACCGTAACGGACGTTACCGCCGAAGCCGCGCTGAGCGACGCCCTACACGTGTACCCCAACCCCACCGCCGCCAACCGCATCGACGTGGTGGTAGAGTCGGTAGGACAGCGCACGGCTACTCTGCGCCTCTACGATCTGACCGGCCGCCTCGTGCATCAGCAAACCACCCGCCTCTACCCCGGCACCAACGAGCTGCGCCTGAGCGTGGAAAGCCTGCCAGCTGGCGTGTACCAGCTTTCTTCGCCCGAGCTGAACCGCAGCAGCAAGGTGATGGTGCGGTAGTTTCCGATTGAGTTCATTTGTAAAAAAGAGCCGCTGGAGTTTCCAGTGGCTCTTTTTCGTTACTGCGAAAGTTTTTTCAGTCTTTTCCGCCAGCTGTACAACCCTTCCACTTCCTCTCCTTCGAAAACGCCTTCACGTAAGAACTTATTAATGAATTCGTACAAGGAGTCGGTCAGAACAACCGGCTCCTCGGTATGGTGGTTGGAGTTTACAATGACGTAGCGCGCAGAATTCCCTTCATCGAGAACTACTTCCCATACGTCGCTAAAAATCATGTAGTCAGCAACAGGAAAGTGTCGTTTGGTGTTGGAGCTGGTAGCAGCAGGCACTTCAAGTTCCACCAGTATATCGGCCATTGAAAGAACCCGGAACAGTCCATCGTTCGTCCAAAAGCCCGGGCACTGCGCATAGAAAGCTCGTATTTCCTCGGGCAGACGCCTGTTCAGCCTTGCTTCTACCTCAGCTATGCAGCTTTGGGTTTCATTGAGGTGAAACTCTACATCAAGCCGTTTGCGGGCATCCTGTATTTGCTGAAGTAGCGCTGGCAATGAAAACATCGAAAAGCAGAAAAGAGCCTACATCCACCCCCGTGCTGCTAGCCTCTCGGCAGCCGAAGCACCATCCAGCCAATTGGATTCCAGGCCAGGGCCGCTGAGCAGCAGGCAGCTGCCATCGGCCACGGCGGAAATGATGGCGCGGTACTGCTCGGGAGGCAGGGCGGGGCAGCCGCGACTGTTGCCGGCTTGTCCGTGCCGTTCCAAGTGGCGGCGGCTTACGTAGTCGGCGGCGTGCAGCACCACGTAGCGGCGAAGGGCATTGTCGTTCTGGCCCGCATCAAGACCACGCAGGCGGCGGGAGAGGCCGTGCTTGCCTTCGTAGGTGTCCTGCGTAGCATAAAAGCCCAGGGCCGTGCACGCCGATTTGATGGTGTTGGAAAACCTACGGGCCCGTAGGTGGCCCGAGCCGCGCCCGTGCGCCACGGGGCTGTGCTGCAACACTTCGGCCTTGCGTAGATCTATCACCCACAAGCGTTTTTCCGAGGACGGCAAATCCATGTCGGCCACGGCCAGCACCCCGGCCCGGCGCACCCGCCCGGCCTTGCGCAGGTTGAGGTAGCCTATGCAGGCCCGTTCCAGCACGGCCGGACGTAGCGTTGCCGCCGCCGGCCCCAGGCGCTTATGCAAAACCTGCACAGTTCGCCGCAACGAATCGGGGACGGCAGCCAGGGGTGCTAGGGGCGTCAGCTGCAGGGAGTCTGGCACCAGCACCGTTGCCGCCGGCCTGGGTGGCAGCGGCCCAGCCCGCAGCTCCTGACGCGCAACCTCCGGCGACTGACAAGCGGCTGAAAGGAACAGCAGCCCTAGAAGTAGCCCCAGGCGCCCAGCCCACGCAGCAGAAATCAAGGATTCGAAAAGCAGCACGGCCTAAAGTTCGCAGTTACGGGCCGAATGCAAGCCAACAAGCAGGTTAGAAAAATACGCTGGCGTTCAGCTTCACGAAAAACGGCGTGCCCGGCGTGAAATGTAATTCCGACACTGGCTCGGATTCCGTGCGCAGCTGGCTTTCCGTATCGAACTGGGCTTGGTTCCATGCCACATTCAGCAGGTTTTCGGCGCTGGCTCCCACCTGAAAGCGGGGGCGGGTATAGCTGAGTACCGCATCAAGCAGAAAGTACCCGCGGGCGCGTACTGAGTTGGTTTCGTTGGCAGCCCGGTCGTTGAGGTGCCGATAGCGCAAGCTGCCACTTAGTCCGCCAGAGCGCTGGTAGGTAAGTCCTCCAATACTGGTAAAGCCGGGGGCCAGCGGAATGTAGTTCTCCCCTTTTGGCAGGCCAACGGCCCGGCCGTGGTTGTAATTTAGGTCTACATCGGCGTAAAGGCGTTGGCTAAGCTGGTAGCGCACCGACATATCGGTACCGAAGCGGCGGGTGGGGCCGGCACTTTCCGTCACACCTTCATCACCCACGTACACCAGCTCGTCCTGCAAGTGCAGGGCCCAAAGGGCTATGTTCACCACCAGTGCCGGACGAGGCTTGAACGTGCTACCCACCTCGTAGCCAATGGCCCGTGGCAGCACCTGCGCCGTGCGGTTGGTCACCACGGCCCGGGCATCGTTGGAGTGGAATCCGAAACCGGAGCGCGCAAACAGCTGTACCGTGGGCTTCAGGTCGTAGTAGAAGTTCAGCTTGGGGCTCATGCGCGCTTTACCGGCTCGGCCCGACAGCGCGGCGTCCCGGTCCTCGTGAAACGCAAACCGGAAGTAGTCGAGCCGCAGGCCGGCATTCACCGTTAGCCGGTCATTTAGCAGCAGGTTTTCCTCTACGAAGGCATTGAAGTTCTGCTCGTACACCCGCCCGCTCACGATGGTATCGGTGGTGGTGCGGCGCACGGCGTGGCGCAAAGCCAGGTTTATATCATCGATACGGGTACCAATGCCGGCCAGGGTGCGCAACGTGCGAGCCCCCAGCGCGGTGCTCCGCTCGTAGGTGCCCAGGTAGCCGTACAGGTTGCGGGCCTCGGTCTGGCGGATTCCGTCGCCCTGCGTGGGGTTTTCCTTGAAGAAAGTGAAGTTGGAAAACAGATTGAACTGGTAGCGCGAGTAGTACACCTGCTGCTTGAGCACGGCGTCGTGCGGCAGGGCCACCGTAAGCATGACGTTGGCATTAGCCCGGCTGGTGCTGCCCCCTTCGGAGTCGTCGATGCTGCCGTAGCGCGAAATAAGGCCGCTTTTCACGGCCCGCTCCGGCACCTGCCCCGAGGCATCCCACCGGGAGGCGAAGTGGGAGCCGCTCACCATCAGCGAGGTGCGCTCAGAAAGCAAACCGGTGTATTTTGCTAGCCCATTAAAGCGGTTCAGGTGCTGCTTGGCGTCGAAGTAGGAATTGGTGAAGTAGTATTCGCCGGCAACGTAGGCGCTTTCGGTGCGCTTGCTCAGCAGGTGCTTATCCTTCGGCAGCACATTCAGCAACAGTAATGCCCGCCGCGTATCAAACTGGCCTACTTCCACTTTTGCCTGGCTGCGCTCCAAGGACGTTTTGGTGGTAAACTCTCCCGCGCCGGCCGTGGCAAAATCCCCGAACCGGGCCGAGTAGGGACCTTTGTAGACTTTCAGCTGATCAACGGTTTCGGGAATGACAAAGTGGAAATCGGCGTAGCCCTGGCCGTGGGCGTGGCTTACCATATTCACCGGCAGCCCGTCAATGCTCACATTAAAGTCGGTGCCGTGGTCGATGTCGAAGCCGCGCAGGAAAATTTGTTCCGCCTTGCCCCCACCCGCGTGCTGGGCAATGAATAAGCCGGGCACCAGCGGCAGCAAGTCCTGGGCTGAGTTGAGCGGCCGCAAAGCCCGGTCAATGTGCGAAATGGCCGCCATACTCTGGTTAGGGTCCTGCTGCTGCGCTACCGTCACCTCGCCAATATTAAGCGGCACACTTGGCAGCGTGAATAGAGCCGCTGTGGTTTCGCCGGGCTGCACGGTTAGTTGCTGAGTATGGGGCCGGTAGCCTAGCGCGCCTACTCGCACGGTATGTGAGCCCGGGGCCACGGCTGCTAACCGAAAGCGCCCCAGCGCATCAGTTGTCGAGCCACTCGGCTGCCCATCGAGCCACACACCGGCACCGTTGAGCGGCTGACGGGAGGCAGAATCGGTAGCGGTAGCTAGGATAGTGCCCGCAAGGCCCGGAGTTGGCGTTTGGGCCTGCGCCTGCCAGCAGCAAAAAAGGCACAGAAAGGCAATACGCAGCGGGAAGCTTCGTAAAGAAAGATACATACGAAATAGGGTACTGAGGCTGCATCCCAGCCGCATGACCGGACGGACAACCTCAAGGTTGGGAATAAGACAACGCTGCAACCGGGCTCTACTGAGCGGTTGCGGGTCACTTATCCCCGGCGGGGAGGCGCAAACAGAACGGTGCGCACGCCCGCGGGCACTGCTGCGGCAGGCCAGCATGTAAGGTTTTCTGGCTGCTGGAAGGCCATAAGCGGAGCATCTGGTCGGACTACCGCCGCCAGCAGGTGGGTATCCAAGCCGTGCAGCAAGCTCAGCAAGTGCAGGGGCGAGTCCTGACCGGTGCGCGGGTGCCAGGCGCGCTGATTACCGTTGCAACGCTCAAAACAGTCGAGGCGCAGGTAGTTTTCCTGCTGGCACATGGCGCTGTGGTGATATGGGTGCGCTATCTGCTCCCGCAACAGGCTGTCGGGCCGGTGCACGAGGCCGGCCCCTACCATCAGCAGGTAATTGAGTAGTAGTAATAGCACTAGCCAGGAGCGCATGCAGCAGAAATCAGGCAGTAAAGAAAATCCGTTCCACCGTCCAGTAAGCGGCAATCAGCCCGATGACGACGGAAGCCGGAATAACAATGCGCTGCTTGTACCAGGGCTTGCCCGCAAACCAGCGCCCAACAAGCGCATAGAGCAGTAAAATGACCGTGACCTGACCTAACTCCACTCCCACATTAAACGCCAGTAACGACTCGAGGAAAGAGGTACGAGGCAGCCCCACCGAGGACAGAGCGCTGGCGAAACCCATACCGTGGATAAGACCAAAGCCAAAGACCACAGCCAGCCGCCACGGGTTAAGCCGCTCGGTAATGATGTTTTCAAGCGCCACGAAAAGTATGGAAAGAGCAATAACCGGCTCGACAATGGATGCTGGCGGTGAAATAAACCCATACATCGACAAGCCCAGCGTGATGGAATGGGCCACGGTGAAGGCAGTAGCCTGCCAGAGCACCGAGCGCAGCTTAGGCTCCAGCAAGTACAAGCTCACCACAAACAGGATGTGGTCGAGCCCCAGGGGCAAGATGTGTTTGTAGCCTTCCAGCAGGTAGGTCGATAGCACGTCGGTGCGCGACAGTTTGCTCAGGTCCTGGTCGAGCACGTGCGCCTTAGCCACCTGAGGCAGCAGCCACAGCAGCAAGCCTACCAAAGCCGGCCACCAACGACGAGCAACAGAAAGTCGGTGCATCGCGAGAGTTTCGAAGAGAGTAAGTGGCCTGGCTTAGCGCACGGCCAACAGCTTGCGGCCTTCGTCGGCCAAATCGGCTTCTAGGTACGGGTTAATAGCCAGCGCCTGCTTAATAAGTGCCTGCCCGGCGGAGTCCTGCCCCGTTTTGAGGGCAATGAGGCCGGCGCGGCACAGTTGGGTGGGGTTTTGCGAGTTGGTGCGGCGGGCTTTTTTCATGTATTGCGCGGCGGCGGCATACTCTCCCCGCTTGTAATGCACCCAAGCCATAGTTTCGCACACGTCAATGTTATCGGGCCGGCGCTTGTACTCTATTTGGGCGTGCTTTAGCGCCTTATCCAGCTCATTGGTTTTGAGGTAGGCAAAAGCCAGCTCCCGGTCCACGTAGTGACCTACGTTTTCGTCGGCTTCGGCTGCTTCGGCGCTGGCATCCAGCTGCCGAATGGCGTCACGGGCAGCAGCCTGAGCTTTCTGCGGCTCGCCGTTCAGGCGGTATAGGTCGGTTAGCTCATCCGTGAAAGCATAGTCGGCCACAAGGGTGCGGGCTTTTTCCAGCTGCTTAATAGCAGCCGGGTAGTGCTGGCGGGCCCGCTCCACGCGGCCCAGCCCAGCCAGCGCGTAGGCGTAGGATGGCCGGTACTGCAACGACTGTTGGTAGTTGTTTTCGGCTTGCTCGAGGTTGCCGGTGATTTCGTACAAATGGCCCAGCGTCACGCGGGCCCATTCGGTTTGCTCCATGCCCGGCACGCCGGCCCGCACGGCCATTTGCATAGCTTCTACAGCGCCCGGTAGGTCCCCGTGGATTTCGCGCAGGTAAGACACGCGGGAATAAGCCGTCAGGTCGGGGCGAATCTGGTTCATTTTATCGGCCATGCGCACGGCAGCGGCGTAGCTGCCCAGCTCTACGTTGGCATCGCAGAGTAGCCCGTACACAAAGCCACTGTGCGGATTCACTGCTTGAGCGCGCCGCGCCAGCTCTAGGCCTTCGGAAAAATGGTGCTGGGTGAGGCTAAGGGACGCCTTGCAGCACAGGGCTTCGAAATTGTCGGGCTCAGCGCGTAAGACCCGATCCAGCAGTTGCACAGCTGCGGCATCGTAGTAGGCATGCTCGCCGGTGACACGGCCTTCCTGCATGAACGCCTGGGCGAGCTGTAGCTGGGCCTCGTGGTCATTGGGCTGCTGCCGCAGACGCGCTTGCAAACCTGCTACGGCCTTGCGGGTGTTCAGCCACTCGCCCCCGGCGGCCATGGCACCTTGCCGAATCTTAAGCTGCGGAAGCGGAGCCGTTGGCCGGCGGAGTAGCAAGGCACCTACCGTCGCGATAAAGCCTACGACCAGCAAGGCGTATAAAATGCGTCGAGGTGTTGTCATATGATGAGGTAATGTGGGCACAATGCACACGTCCGGCCGCCTTGCAGCGACCGGACGGTTACATCGTTAATAAACGCTTACTCTTTGTTTTTCAGCAGCTTCACCGACTGCAGCATCGTACGCCCCGTGGAGAGGCGGGCAATATACAAGCCGCTGGCCATGCCGGCGGGAGCCTTCCATTCAAACTCGTACGTACCGGGCTTCACTACTTTGTCGCGCACCGGCGTAGCTATTACGCGGCCGTTGATGTCCACAATGGTGATAGTGATGGGCATACGCTGCGTAATGCGGTAGCTGAACGTAGTCTGCCCTACGAACGGATTGGGGTAGTTCTGCGACAATTCCGCCAGCTGAGGCTGCAGGCCCAGGCCCGATCCGCCACGTTGCGACGTTACGGTAGGCTGCGCTTTGGTGCCCGACCAAGGAGTTTGCTGGTAGGGGAACGTAGCTTTCAGCGTGGTATCGTTCTTTTCTACGCCCGTTGTGAAGGTTAGCACGTTTTGCAGCTGCTGGGTTACGGGGTTCGTAGCGGCGGCGTCAAAGTCGTCGTACCAGAGGCCCACGGCGGCCAGTACGGCTCCGCTCACGGCTTGCAGCTCAATCCGCACTACGTCATCTTCTAAGCGGCGCCCGTTCGGGAAACCGTCCATGTTTGGAATGGCCTGGAGCGTGGCGTTGGCGTTATAGCGCGGGTCCGTCAAACCCAGTACAGCAGCAGCCAGCAGTCCTTCGGAGCTGAAGTCGGCCGATTTACGGTCGGTAACGGGCACGGCCATGTTCAGGCGCAGCATGTCGCCGACTACGGGCAGGAAGTTATTGATGAACGGCTTACCCGCCGTGAGGGGGTTGCCGCCCGTTTTGCCGGTAGCCAGCTGATACGGAATCAGGTTAGGCACGCCGGTCACGAAAATCGGCAATATGTCTACGGAACGCGGATTGTTGGCCTGTAGCAGGATCGGACCAAAGGTGGCATCGGCAAACACGGTTCCGGCGCGCTGGGCCGGCGTCAGCACCGACAGGCCATCGGCACCGTTGCGGAAGTCGAAGCCCGCAGCCGGCAAGCCGGGGCGGCCGGCCAACGACTTCGACTGAATGCGCAGCTTCATAAAGCCGGGCACTGCTTCGCCGTAGTACGTCTGGCCGGCGGGCTTGGGCGCAGCTGGTGCTTTCGGCGCGTCGTCGGCCATGTACAGCGCCAGCTCGGGGTTCACGAAGTTGGCGTTGAAGGCCGCGTTTTCGTTGTAGGGCGTACGGGCGTTAAACTCGTCCTTGTTACCGATGGGGTTAACCACCTCGTTGGTAAGCGGCATGCCCAGGCGCGAAACCTGTACCCAGTCGCCGCTGTGCTCCTGCGTGCCATCGGTTTTCAGGGTGCGAATAGCGCGGCGGCTAGCCGAAGCCCACACCCCAATCACGAAGTCACCGTCGAGAATGTTGGCGGCTTTATCCACGGTTTTGCCATCCTTCTGCAACTCCGAAATCGGGATTTGCAGCGCAATGGTGTTGACGTTCTTATGATACAGTCCGTCGCGGGCATTCTCGGGACGCAGGCCACCCAGGTCTTCAATAGCTCCAATGTCTACGAAAAATGGGTCATCAACGGGGCCGCAGAACACTTTGCTGCCGCCGGCTGTCTCAATGGCGCCGTTCATCAGCGACTCGTAGCTGGCAGCAGCCAGCCCGGCGGCGCCCGTAATGGCGCGGGGGCCTACGTTGTAAGGCGGTACGGTACCTGCGCTAACCAGCGTGGTAGTGGCGCCGCCCTTGATGCGCTCCAGCTTGTAGGTGGTCTTCAGGTTTTCCTTCTTCAGCCGGATGTTGAAGTGCGTAGTCGGGTCTTCGTTGGTCCTGGTAAAGGTAAAGCGGTACGTAATGTCGTCGCCCGTGGTCGTAGCGTCGTTTTTGATGTGGATTTCGTACCGGATGTCTTCCCCGAAGTGGTAGTAGTTGGGTCCGCCCTGCGGCAGCTGGAAGGGAATAAAGTTGGCAATGATGGTTACCAGCTCATCGTTGCTGGGGTCGCGAAAGGCGTACACATCGGTGTTGTCGGCCAGCGGGTCATCCGCAATGAGCGGCGCTTCCCGGTGGCTGGATGCCTCTAGCGGTGTTGTCTGGCTACTCCAGACCGCCAGTCCGGCGGCTCCCAGCGCAGCCAGCGCTACCGATAGAATCGGACGAGTAAATTTCTTCATGCGGAATGATGGGGGTTAAGTGAAAGGATATAGAATAGCCACGTAGCACCCTGAAAGGCAGAAATGCCGGTGGAAAAGAAGCTCAGAAGAGTTGCAGTAGAAAAAACGCCGCTTGAATTAAGACGGACGCAGGCAGCTGGCTAGTAATCAGCTGAAAATAAGAAAGGTAAATCAGTCGGAGGCGGGAACCGTAGACCACATACGGGATAGTGAGCTCGACCGGATTGATTTATTTAAAGTTATTTCAGTACATAATTCCGGCTAACCTCGTCTGTGCGGCCCCCGCGCATTCTTCGCTACTTTTGTAGCCTCCCAAACGGTTTGCCACGCAGGCTGTTCTAGTACTATTTCGCCCCTTGCGCGCCCTCGCGGCGCTTCTTTTTTTGCTATGGCTAAAGTTGCAATCAACCTCTCTACCGGCAGTATTCAGCAGGAAGAAATCATCGTCGGTATCGACCTGGGCACCACCAACTCGCTGGTAGCCTACATTCACCCCGATGGCCGCCACCCCATAGCCATCAACGACCAGGGCCGCGGCACCATCGTGCCCTCGGTAGTGCACTTTCCAGCCGGCGGCGAAACGCCCATTGTGGGCACTGAGGCCAAGGAGTACTTGCTTACCGACCCGCAAAACACCATCTACTCGGTAAAGCGCCTGTTAGGTAAGTCGTATAAGGACCTGGGCCAGCATGCCCGCGACCTAGGCTATAAGGTTATCGACGACAACTCCGAGGGACTGGTGAAAATCCGGGTGGGCGAGAAGTTCTACTCCCCCATCGAGCTGTCGGCCGAAATTCTGAAGGAGTTGCGCGCCCGCGCCGAGCATGCCCTGAAAACGCCCGTCAACAAAGCCGTGATTACGGTGCCGGCCTACTTCAACGATTCCCAGCGCCAAGCCACCCGCGACGCAGGCCGCCTGGCCGGGCTGGAAGTGCTGCGCATCGTGAACGAGCCCACCGCGGCAGCTTTGGCCTACGGCATCGGCCTCGACCCCGAGGAAGAGAAAACCGTGGCCGTGTACGACCTCGGCGGCGGCACCTTCGATATCAGCATCCTGCACCTGCACCAGGGCATTTTCGAGGTGCTCAGCACCAACGGCGACACCTACCTCGGGGGCGACGACCTCGACCGCGCCATTATCAACCACTGGACCCAGCAGCACAACCTAGCCACCACGCTGGCCGACAACGGCCCGCTGCAGCAGGAGCTGCGCCTGCTGGCCGAAGCCGCCAAGCGTTACCTCAGCCAGCACGACGACTTTGGAGCCAACTTCCACGATAACCTGGTGCTGCGCCTCACGCGCCCGGAGTTTGAGGAGCTGATTCGGCCGCTGGTGGAGCGCACGATTGATTCCTGCCGCATCGCCCTGGCCGATGCCAAGCTGCAGGTCCAGGACCTGACGGCCGTGCTACTCGTGGGGGGTTCTACCCGCGTGCCGCTGGTGTACAACGCCGTTTCCGAGTTTTTCAGGCAGCCGGCCAACAACTCCCTGAACCCCGACGAAGTAGTAGCCTTGGGCGCCGCCATTCAGGCCGACATCCTGGGAGGCAACCGCCGCGACGTGCTGCTCCTGGACGTGACGCCCCTCACACTGGGCATTGAAACCCTGGGCGGGCTCATGGACCCCATCATTCCACGCAACTCCAAAATACCCACGAAGGCCGGCCGCCAGTATACCACCTCCGTGGATGGGCAGGTGAACCTGAAGATTTCGGTGTACCAGGGAGAACGGGACTTGGTGAAGGAAAACCGCAAGCTGGCCGAGTTCGACCTGCGCGGTATCCCGGCCATGCCCGCCGGCCTGCCCAAAGTCGACGTCAACTTTATCCTGAATGCCGATGGTATTCTGAAGGTGGAAGCCATAGAGTTGCGCTCCAACACCCGGCAGGCCGTGGAAATCAAGCCCCAGTACGGCCTCACCGACGAGCAGGTGGAGCAGATGCTCATGGACTCGATGACGCACGCCCGGGAGGATATTGCGGCCCGCATGGTGATTGAGGCCCGCACTGTAGCGGAGCAGATGCTCTACCAAGTGGAGCGTTTCGTGGCGAAAAACGGCCAGCACCTCACCGCCGAGGAAATCACGCAGACGACAGCCGGCGTGGCTCAGCTCAAAGCGGCCCTTACCACTCAGGAGAAAGACGTTATTCTAAAGGCCGTAGATGAGCTAGAGGAGCTGACGCGCCCCTTCGCCGAGCGGGTGATGAACATTTCCATCAGCCAAGCCATGGCCGGAAAGAAGATAGACTAGCCGAACAGGGCTTGTCTGTTTGCCCTCCAGAAACTTCTTCAGGAAGTCATCCTGAACCGAACGAAGGACCTATGCACAGCTGCACAACCTTTGCGTGGATGTAGCAAGGTCCTTCGCTCCGTTCAGGATGACATTCTTTGACTTTTGCGCCCATACGTTCACCAAAGCACGTAAGCCCTTGAACCCGCACGTTGCCCGTCTCTACCAGCTTGCCCAGCAGCCCAGCCGCCGCGTGGTGGGGCTGATGTCGGGCACCTCGTTGGATGGGCTGGATGTGGCGTTGTGCTGCCTGCATGGGCACGGCACCAGCACCAAGCTGGAATTGGAGCAGTTTGCTACCGTACCCTACTCTGATGCGGTGCGTCGCCGCATCCGGCAGGTGTTTGCGCAGCCCCAGGTGAGCCTGGAGTATCTTACCCTCCTGCATCCGTGGATAGGTCAGTTACACGCCGATATGGTCCTGGACTGCCTGCGCGCCTGGCAGGTGCCACCCGAGGCGGTAGACCTGCTCGCCAGCCACGGCCAAACCGTATTTCACGCCCCGCACCACCAGCACCAGCAGCCCGACTTTGCGGGGCGCAGCGCTACTCTGCAGCTCGGCGATGGAGACCAGCTGGCCGTGCGCACGGGCATCATTACGGTCAGTGACTTTCGGCAAAAGCACGTAGCCGCGGGCGGCGAAGGGGCTCCACTGGCCACGTACGGCGACTATCTGCTGCTAAGTAGCTCGACGGAAGCCCGCGTCCTGCTCAACCTGGGGGGCATTGCCAACTTCACTTTTCTGCCCCGTCTTGGGGATGCTTCGCTCCTACCCTTCAGCACCGATGCCGGGCCGGGCAATACGCTGCTGGATGCCACGGTTCGACAACGTTTGCCGGAGTTGGCTTATGACGAAGGTGGAAAGCTGGCCGCAGCCGGAAAGGTACACGCCGGGCTTTTGGCCCATTTGCTAAACGCCTCCTTTTTTACGGCTCCGGTTCCCAAAACCACCGGCCCCGAGCTATTCAGCGCTGCTTATGTGCGCCAGGCGCAGGAGCGTACCCAGACGCAGCACTTACCTCTGGAAGATCTGCTGGCTACGCTCACGGAAGTAAGTGCGGCCGGCGTAGCCCTTGCGCTGGAACAAACTTGCGGGAAGCAGCCCGCCCTGGCTATCTACGCTAGTGGAGGCGGCGTGCACAACGCGGCGCTGCTGGCCGCCTTGCAGCGCCGCTTACCAGCCTGCACCTTCGCTACTACCAGCTCGCTGGGGGTGCCGCCCGATGCCAAAGAAGCTATTCTGTTTGCGCTACTCGCTAACGAGACGGTAGCAGGCACCCCGCTGGCGGTTCCGCTGGCGGGCATTCCAGCCGTGCTCTGCGGCAAGATTTCCTTGCCAGCCTAAGGAACAAGCGGCAGGCTTGGCTGATGCGCAGCAGCTGGCACCGGGGTAAAATACAGTATCCGCGTAGCTACCGAGTCGCGAAACGAAACATCCAGCTGCACGTGCGGGGCTCCGGCCAGCGTATCACTTTTGAAGGTGAAAGCGCAAAAGGGCCGAATAGTATTTCCCTCGCCCAGGCGCAAGCCCAATTTGTACAGCGCAAAGTCGGGCCCGAACTGCTGGCCCTGCGCGTACACGGGTTGCATGGCCGCCGCAAACTGCACGGGCGTCAGGCGCTGGGCTACTCCCGCCTCCAGGAAACCGTAGGCCGTTGGGTAGTCGGCCCGCAGGACCGCCAACAGAAACTGCCGGGCCACTTGTACCTGAGACAGGGGCTTGGGCTCCGCTCGCGAATCTGGCTGCAGCAGTGTGCTACTCAACAGCCCCAGGGTAGTCAGCAGCAACTTGGGAAGGCGCATAGATTTGGGAAGGTCAGATTAGGTGCCCTTCCAACACTACTGTTGCTAAAATAACTCAGTCATCCGCAAAGAAAAACCGGCGGCACCCAGCTGGCCGGAGCCTGAACTGGATACCGCCGGTTGTACACCTGGCGAAGAAGGCAAGTTTATTACTCGACGACCACGCGCTTCACTACGTGCAGGTTGTTGCCGGTGATGTGCAGCAGGTACACGCCTTGGCTCAGCTCACGCGTGGAGAAGGTAGCCACGCCGGTTCTACCCGGCAGGGTGCGTTGCTCCAGGCGCTGTCCAATGCTGTTGAACAGCGTGAGCGTAGCCTCCTCGGCCGAAGCCGTGGCGCCCTGCAGCGAAACCCGGAAGTAGCCCGCCGAAGCCGGATTCGGATACACTCCAATGGTTAAGCCGGCGGTCTGCTCCTGCTGGGCCGTGGCCACGGTTACCGTGAAGGCTACCCGGGCCAGGTTGTTGGTGGTGCTGCTTTCCGCTACCGTATTATCCGGGTTGAGCACTACCAGCAAATAGTAGTTGCCCGCCGTGGTGGTGGCTGGCACCGTCACCGTCAGCTGCTGCTGGCTGGAAGCTCCGCTGGCCAGGGTAGTGCCTGCGGCGCCGCCCAGACTGATATCCGCGGCATCAAAGTTTTCATCAGCCGACAGGTACACGGCGAAGGGCGTGCTGCTGGCTGAACCCGTGCCGGCGTTGGTGAACGTGCTGCTCACCGTAAGGGAGCTGCCGGCCGCCCCCGCCGAAGCCGACAGCGTGGTGGATGAAGCCAGGAAAGTGAGGTCCGGCATGAGGGTTACCACCGGGTCAGTAACCGCCAGCGCAACGGTAGCTACGTTGTTGGTTTCATTGCTTTCCGTCACCGCGCTCTGCGCATCGGCCACGAACAGCACGTAGTAGCCGCCCGCCACGGTAGCGGCCGGGATGGTGAGCGTCGCCGTACGGGTAGCACTGGCATTGGCACCCAAGGCACCACCTGTTGTCTGGCCCAGGCTTACGTCGGTGGCGTCCAGCGTGGTGTTTTTGGAGAGGTAGTAGCCCACGGTACTGGCCGATGCAGCTGCATTGCCGGAGTTGCTGATTTGCACGCTGGATGATACGGTGCTGCCCTTTACAACCGTTGCGGCCTGCAACGTAGCTGAGGCCAGGGAAAGGTCAGCCACTGCTGGAGCGGTAACCGCCAAGCTAGCCGAGGCTACGTTGTTGGTTTCGTCGCCTTCCGTTACGCTGCTCTGAGGGTCGGCCACAAACAGGACGTAGTAGCTGCCGGCCGCTGTGGTGGCCGGAATCGTGAGGGAGTTGGTGCGCGTATCGGAAGCCGCTGCGGCCAGACTGGCACCCGTCACGGTTTTCAGCAACACGTCGTTGCCATCCCAAGTCGTGTTGGCTGAGAGGTAGTAGCCGATGGTGCTGCTGGCGGCCGAAGCCGAGCCTTGGTTTTTGATGCTGACCGAAGTCGTAACAGTATTGCCCGTTACAACCGTGCTGCTGCCCAGGGTAGCCGAAGCCAGAGTTAGGTCAGCCTGGGTGGCTTTCACCGTCAGGGCCACGCTCAATACGTTGTCGGTTTCGTTGCTTTCCATGATGGTGCCCTGCGCATCGGCCACAAACAGCACGTAGTAGCTGCCGGCCGTAGTAGCCGCTGGAATACTGAACGAGCCCGTGCGCGTAGCGCTGCCCGAAGCCGCCAGGGTTCCGCCCGTGGTTTGGCCCATGCTCACGTCAGCGGCATCGTAGACAGCATCTTTGGACAGATAGTAGCCCACGGTGCTGGCCGTGGCACTGGCCGTGCCCGTATTCTTGATGGTAACGCTGCTGGTAAGCGCCGCCCCGGGCAGCCCGGAGGCAGCCGACAGCGTAGCCGACGCCAGCTCCAGGTTGGGCTGGGGCCGGGTTACCTTCAGGCTCACCGACGTCACGTTGTTGGTTTCGTTGGTTTCCGTGACCTGCTCCGAGGGGTCAGCCACGAAGAGCACATAGTACGAGCCCGCAGCCGTGCCCGACGGAATAGCCAGCGTAGCACTCCGGGTAGCCGATGCACCGGCAGCCAGAGAAGCGCCCGTAGTCGTAGCCAAGGGCACGTCACTGGTGCTGAAAACGTTGTCGGTGGACAGGTAGTAGCCCACGGTGCTGGCACTGGCGCTGGCTTTGCCCGAGTTCGTCACCTTCACCGAGGCCGACAATGAGCTACCTGCATTAATGCTGGTGCTGCCCAACGTGGCGGCGGAAAGAGCCAGGTCAGGGTTTTCGGTGGCGCCGATGCAGGAAACCGTCGCTTCGAAGCCCGTGGAAACGTAGTAGTCGGTGCTGAAGACCACCGTGATGGCCCCGGTGCTGTTGGTGGCTTTGAGGGTACCCGGCGCTACGTTGTAGTAGGTGTAGGAGCCCAGCAGCGGCGACGAGGTGTCGGGGCCGTCGTAGATGTACAGGTAGGAGTAGTAGTTCAGCGAAAACTGCGTGAAATCCAGTTGCACTTTGGCCCCGGCGGTCGATGGGTAGATAGTCAGCGTGCCGCTGGTATAGGACGCGTAGTTTTCCGTGCCGCCGTTGTCGTAGATCTTGGTGCCGCAGGTGGTAACGCTCGTTTTCCCGGAGGTGGGCACCACTGTACCATTGAAGGGCTCCGCTACGGTGAAGCTGATGGCCGTGGTGTTGTTCTGCTCGTTGGTTTCGGATACCGCGTTGGTGGCATCGGCTACCAGCAGGACGTAATAGGCCCCCGGCGTGGTGGTGCTGGGAATGGTGGTGCTGAAGGAGCGGTACGAGTAGTCGTAGGCCGAGAGGTAGCCGCCGGTGGAAGTGGTCAGCAGCTCATCGTTGTTGTCTAGGGTGACATCTTTGGAGAGGTACACCTGCGCGTTGCTGGAAGCCGAGTACGTATTGCCGCTGTTGTACACGTAGAACGAGGAGGTTACGCTGCCGCCGGCCGCCACCGAAGTGCGTGACAGCGAAGCCGAGTAGATCGACAGGTCGATGCCCGGCGTGATAACGGTGAGGGCATAAGAGGCTACGTTATTCTGCTCGTTGCTTTCGCTCAGGGAGTTTTCGTAGTCGGCCACAAACAGGATGTAGTACGAGCCGGCGGCCGTGGTCGATGGAATCTGCACGGTTGTGTAGGGGTATGCGTAGTTGCCCGCGCTGATACCGCTCACCGAACTCGACTGCAGCAGTACATCGTTGCCGTCGAGGGAAGTGTTCTTGGAAAGGTAGAAGCCTACTTTCGAAGCGCTGGCCGTAGAGTTGCCCAGGTTGTACACGTAGGCCGAAACCGACACGCTGCTGCCACTGGCTACCGAGGTAGTGCCCAAGGATGGGTATTGCACGTTCAGGTCCACGTAGGGGTCCTCAATCTTCAGCGTGAGGCTGGCCACGTTATTCGTCTCGTTGGACTCGGTTACCTTGTCCTGGTAGTCGGCGGCAATGAGAAGATAGTAGGTGCCCGAGGCCGTGGTAGCCGGAATCGTGAGATAGGCACCGCGGTAGCTGCTTACGTTAGCCGCCAGCGAAGAGCCGGTCACCGAATTCAGGAGCACATCTTTGGAATCCAGCTTGTTATCCGTCGACAAATAAAAGCCCACGCTGGAAGTACCCGCCGTGGTATTGCCCTGGTTGTAGATGTAGGTCGCCGCCGAAATGGTAGTGCCGGCCGTAGTAGTCGAAGTGCTGATCTGCGACTGGGTCGGAACCAGGTCGATGCTGGCTTTGGCCACCGTAATAGCCACGGCCGTTACGTTGTTGTCTTCATTGGATTCCTCCACCAGTCCCTGGTAGTCGGCGGCAAACAGCACGTAGTAAGATCCCGGCGTAACCGAGGTCGGAATGTTGGTGTAGGCGTTGGCGTAGTTGGAGTAGCCCGCGTACAAGCTGCTGCCGTAGGTAGAGGTCAGCAGCTGGTCGTTGCCATCGAGCTTATTGTCGGAAGACAGGTAGTAGCCGATGCTACTGGAGCTGGAGGCAGTGTTGCCGTTGTTCTTGATGTACGAAGTCAGGCTGATGGCATTACCAGGGGCCGTAGAAATAGGCGACACGCTGGCCTGGAGCATAACCAGGTCTACGGAAGCGGGTATCACGTTCAGCGAGACGCTGGCAATGTTGTTCTCCTCGTTGCTTTCCGCTACGCTATTCAGGTAGTCGCCCACAAACAGCATGTAGTAACTGCCCGTGGTAGTGGTGGCCGGAATCTGCACGGAGGCCTCGCGGTAGCTGGAGCTGCCCACGGCCAGGCTGCTGCCGGTCGAGTTGCCCACCAGAATGTCGCTGTCGTCCAACTTAGAGTCGGCAGATAGGTAGTAGCCCACCGAGCTGCTGGTGGCCGTGGTACCCGTCAGGTTGTAGATAGACGACGTCACGTACACGTTGTTGCCCGCTACCACCGACAGCGGCTGCACGGAGGCTCCCTGCACCGCCAGGTCTGGCTTGGGCACCGTGGTCACGCAGCTGATGCTGGCGGCAAACCCCGAGTAGCTGTAGTAGCTGGTGGCAAAGCGCACCGTCAGGGCCCCCGTGCTGTTGGTGGCGTACACCGTGCCGGGGTTCGCCGAGTTGGTGAACGTGCCAATCACCGCGCCCGAGGTAGAGTTGCCATCGTAGATGGTTATCTCATCGTAGTAGTAGGTGGAGACGGAGCTGAACTCCAGCTTGATTTTGCTGCCGCTGGTACCCGGGTTGATGGTGATGACCCCATTGGCATACGCCGTATAGTTGCCATTAGCGCCACCATCGTCGTAGAGGGTGCCTTCGCACGTGGTAATGGAAGCCGTGCCCGAGGCCGGAATGTTGTAGTTCTGCGCGGTAGCCGTGGAGCTAAACCAGGTACATGCCAGCAGCAGCACACTAAGGGCAGCCCATTTAGGGCAGGTAAATAAACGGTACAGTTTCATCATAGAAGCAGTAAAAGGGCAAAACAAGCGGGGATAATACACGCACCGCCCCCCTCCGCGGCGGCAAACCAGGCGGCCAATAAGAGTGGATTTTATTCTTCGGTCTGAGGAACAAGCAGGAAGACGTCCTCACCGGGGCGCTTCATAATGTACTTCTCCCGGGCAAACTTTTCCAGTAGCTCCGGGCTGCTCAGCAGCTCTGCGCGGTCTTTTTTCACTTTCTCAATTTCACTTAGATAGTATTCTTTTTCCGTGTTCAGTTCCCGCCACTTGGCGTACACTTCATACTGCTTGATAAAGTCGTTGGCATCGAACAGGAACATCCAGCCCAGGAACAAGGCCCCGGCCAGGAAATAAAAGCTCCGCAGGAAACCGGGCACGCGCTCCAGCATCGTATTCAAATACATAGAAGTCAAAGGTAAAGCAAAGGAGCCGATCTGTACAGATCGGCTCCTTAAAATTTTACAACTCTGAAGTAAAATTACTGCTACTACATTTTGCGACCGGGGAAGTACGCTACTTCGCCCAGTTCCTCCTCAATGCGGAGCAGCTGGTTGTACTTAGCCATGCGGTCGGAGCGGGAAGCCGAGCCGGTTTTGATCTGGCCGGTATTCAGGGCCACGGCCAGGTCGGCAATGGTGTTGTCTTCCGTCTCGCCCGAGCGGTGGCTCATGATGCTCTTGTAGCCGTTGCGGCGGCCCAGGTTGATGGCGTCGATGGTTTCCGACAACGTACCAATCTGATTTACCTTGATGAGAATGGCGTTGGCAATCTGCTCATCAATGCCGCGCTGCAGGCGGTTTACGTTGGTCACGAACAAGTCGTCACCCACCAGCTGCGTGGTGCTGCTGATGCTGTTGGTCAGGTTTTTCCAGCCCGTCCAGTCGTCCTCGTCCATGCCATCTTCGATGCTGATGATGGGGTACTTCTTGGTCCAGTCGGTCCAGTAGCTTACCATTTCCGAGGAAGTGAGCTTGTCGCCGGTGCTCTTCTTGAAGTGGTAGTGACCATCGGAGTAGAATTCGGAAGCCGCCGCATCCATGGCAATCATCACGTCGTCGCCGGGCTTGTAGCCCGCCGTTTCAATGGCTTGCAGTACTACCTTAATGGCGTCTTCGTTGGATTTGATGTTGGGAGCAAAGCCGCCTTCGTCGCCTACGTTGGTGCTCAGACCTTGCTTTTTGAGCACGTTCTTCAGGTGGTGGAAGATTTCCGTGCCCCAGCGCAGCGCCTCGGCAAACGTGGGGGCGCCCACGGGCATGATCATAAACTCCTGGAAGTCGATGCTGTTGTCGGCGTGGGAGCCGCCGTTCAGGATGTTCATCATGGGTACGGGCAGCGTGGTGGCATTCACGCCGCCCACGTAGCGGTACAGGGGCATGCCGGCTTCGGCAGCGGCAGCGCGGGCAGCAGCCAGCGAAACTCCCAGAATGGCGTTGGCACCCAGGTTGGCTTTGTTTGGCGTGCCGTCCAGCTCCAGCATGATTTTGTCGAGCAGGCCCTGCTCAAACACCGAGAAGCCCACCAGCTCTTCGGCAATTTTGCTGTTCACATTCTCTACCGCCTTCAGCACGCCCTTGCCCATGTACTTGGCTTTGTCGTCGTCGCGCAGCTCCACGGCTTCGTGCTTGCCGGTGCTGGCACCCGAGGGCACCGCGGCGCGGCCTACCGTACCACTTTCGGTAGTCACATCTACCTCCACGGTGGGATTACCGCGTGAATCAAAAATCTGACGGGCGTGGATTTCGGTGATAATGCTCATGAGAAAAAGGTTGGGTTGATAAGTGAATGCGCTTGGGCCGCCCGGGCTTCCGGCCCACAGGCCAAGTTGCTGAGTTGCGGCAGCAAGGTACTCAATTGGTACTTTTAGCCCAGCCCTAAATCAGCATATGCTAAGGCAGCACCGAAAAAAGCGTGTGCAAGCGTAGCCGCCTGCCCCTACCCTTCCAGCCACCGGCGGAACTCGGGCGTCTGGGCGGCGCTGGTGGTCAGGATTACTTCGTTTTTGCCGCGCAGCTTCACGGCCAGCCGGTTGTTGAAATACGGCTCGACTTTCTCCACAAAGGCAATGTTGACCAGCTCAGAGCGGTTTAGGCGCCCGAAGTGCGCGGGGTTCAACTGCCGCTCTACTTCCGTGAGAGTGCCGCTGAGCGGGTAGCGGGTACCTGCCGCATCCACGGCGAAGGTTACGCCTTCGTCGGCCTGCACGTAGGCTATGTCCTCGATCTGCAGAATGAAGAGGCCGTTGCGCATCCGCACGGAGAAGCGCTGTTTGTACGTGGGCTGGTTGCTTTGGCGCAGAGCTTGGCTTAGCTCACGCACCACTTCTGGGCTGAGCGCCGGGGTGGCCGGCTGGGCAAAGCTGCCTTGCAGTAAGTGGTACTTGGCCAAGGCTTCCTGAAACTGTTCGTAGGTGAAGGGCTTGAGCAGGTAGGCAATGCCATTGCCCCGGAAGGCGGGCAGCAGGAATTGGTCGTAAGCCGTGGTGAAGATGATGGGGCACGTAACGCGAAACCGCTCATAGAGCGAAAACACGTTGCCGTCGAGCAGCTCGATATCCGAGAAAAGCAAATCCGGCATGGGGTTAGCCTGGAGCCACTCCAAGGCTTTCGCCACACTGCGCACAATGGGCGGAGCAGTAGCGCACAGACCGGCCTGCTGCAGGAACTGCACTGTTTGCCGGGCGGCTGGCTCTTCGTCTTCCAGAATCAGTATGGTCATCGGCTCTTCTTCCGCTTAGGCAGCATGGTAGACCTGAGCAGCAGCCACCAGCGGCACGGCCACGGCGAAGGTAGTGGCTGTAGCCGTTACCGTGATTTCCCGATTACCCAGCAGCCGGTACCGCTCGCGCAGGTTAGCTAGGCCGGTGCCAGTCGAGTCAACCGGCGTCAGCTTGGGGCGGCGCGAGTGGGTGACGGCCAAGGTGGTTTCCGTAACGCTGATAGTAATCAGTAGGGGCTCATCGTCGTTGCCGGCATTGTGCTTGATGGCGTTTTCAACCAGCAGCTGCAGCGTGCCCGGAACGATTAGCAGCCGGTCTAGGTCAATGCCTTCGGGGAACGTCTGCCGGAAGTCGTAAGCCGTACCAAAGCGGTGCCGGAGCAGGTAGATGTATTCCTCCACGAAACGCAGCTCCTCCGTCAGCGGCACGAAGTCCTCGTCCTTGTAGCGAATGAGAAAGCGGTAGAGGGCCGCAAAACGATTGAGGAACTCGTTGGCCTCGGCTGGGTCGTGCTGGATAAGAGCGCGCAGCACGTTGAGGTTGTTGAAGAGGAAATGTGGGTCGAGTTGGGCTTTGAGGTTGCGCAGCTCACTTTCCGTCTGGGCCTGGCGCACCTGCAGGAGCTTTTGCTGCAGGTCGAAGTAGCGCTTGGCCGTGAGCAGTACCGCCAGTAGCCCGTAGCTTTTGGCATGGGCCACCGCCCCCAGCACAATGCGCATGCCCGACAAATCGATGCGGTGCCCGAGCAGGCTGCCGTACACAATCAGGTACAATCCTCCACTTACCAGCAAGAACACCGGCACCTGCCCCAGCCGCGACCAGTGCTTGCGTTCCAGAAAAAGCGGCAGAAACTGACTGACGATTACCGCTACCGTGACGGTATCGAACAACACTGTTACCAAGACTACCGGCAGGGCCCGCCACCCGCTCCACCCGGTATCCGATACGTACTGGAGCAGTAGCACGGGCGCTACCACGGCCCAATAGGCCAGAACCAGCCGGGCATCGGAGCGCGTGAGGCAGTGCTTGAGCAGAAACGAGGTCATGGTGCGAATGTAAGGCAAGCGGCGGGCCGGACAAGTACGCTTTTCGGCTACTAGGTGCCGGGATTGGAGCGTGCTCACGGCTGCAGGGCCTGCACAGCGGCCGAGTTGCGCACCAGAATCAGGTATTGCACATAAGCCGTGGCCGGCAGCTCCGGCCGAAAGTGAATCTGCTGCCCCTTGGGTACGCCCGCGGCGTAGCTTACCCGAATAGGCTGTTGGTTGGTCACGGCCGTGGGGGCGTTCAACTGAAACACGGTAGTACTACCTGGTTGGGTTTGCGCTTTCAGTTCGGGCATACCATCGATGAGCGTGAGCGGGCCATCGTGGTTGAACTTGTCGAATTGAACATAGCGCGGGGCCGGACCAGCCGAGGGCAAGAAGTTGCCCGGCAGCAGCATCTGGCAATCGGCAAATACGCACATCAACGACACCACCTTGTCGTGCACCGGCAGGGTGCTCTGGCGCACCAGCCCGGCAAACAAGGTAGCGCCGCTTTGCAGGGGACTTTGCAGCACGTGCGCCAGTCCCCAGAAGCCGTACAGCTTCTGTCCGGCCAAGTGCTGAGCCTCATACAGAGCCTGAAAGTTGGCGAAGATATTCTTTTCCCGCACCAGCATGTTGCTGCGGTTCTGCGTAGCGCCTACCAGCAGGTGCCGTACCTCCTCATACCGCTGGCCAAGCGTGGCGCGGTGGTGGGCTTCCGGCTGCTGCAGGGCAAGTAAGGTACGCTGAGCCACGCCCGCCAGCACAGCTCCACCTGGCGGCGGTTGCCGAAGCAGCACCGTTACCGAGTCCAGCTGGGTGCGCAAGTCCGGTGCTAACCCTTTTTGTGGCAGCAGCGCTGTAAGGTAATCCGCTGCCAAAGGCAAATCCTGGAGCTGGTCAAGCCCCAGAAAACGAATCTGGCGCTTTTTTGGCAGTGTCTGGTTCCAGCTGCGCAGCTGCTGGAATTTTGCCTTTAGCGCCTGGTTGGCCCACTGCGAGGTTTCGGCGTTCCAACTGCGGAAGATCAGGTCCAGCGTAGCCTCTTGCCCTGTGCGCAGGTATTCGTTCAGGTAGTAGGCTTTAGCGCAGTCCACTTCAGCCACGTAGGTTCGTACGCCGGCCCGCTCGTTCAGGTGCTTGAGCAGGGCCAGGTCTATTTCTTGGGGGCGTTGTACCCCATGGGCTTCACCCAGCAGAAACAGCTCGTTCTGATAGAAGGCCTCGTCGAAAGCCGGAAACGCCTCTTTTCTCCCCAGCTGTATAGCCGATGCGGGTACACCCACGAAGCGCGCCGCAGATGGCACGGCTTCGGCCGATTGCGCGTGGGTTTGCGTGGCCCCCCACCAGAAGGTAGCGGCACAAAGCAGGGTTTTCAGAGAAAAGGCGTTGGTAGTCATTGTAGCGAAAGGAGTAGCGTGAAAGAATGACTCAAAGCACGCCGTTTAGGCCCCTCCTCCCGCTGCCTATCCTACCAAGCCGCTAAAACTCCTGGTGAACTGTAGGAAAAATCCATCGAACAACCGTGCGACCTGGGCAAGAAAAAAGGGACGCACCTTGCGGTACGTCCCTTTTCGGGTTGTAAGCTCAGCTTACGAAACCAACTACTCGGCGGCTTTCTCCTCGCGGGTTTCGCCTTCTTTCAGGGTTTCCGTAGCCGTGTCTTCCGGAGCCGATACCTCGGTAGCAGCAGCGGCAACTGGAGCAGCCTCAGCAGCCGGAGCGGCTACTTCAGCACCAGCGGCTTTCTTCTTGCCACGCGAACGACGGGTAGTCGTTTTGGCCTCGCCGGCCGACTTGGCTTCCAGTAGGGTTTCGTTGTAGTCAACCAGCTCGATTACGCACATTTCGGCGTTGTCGCCCAAACGGGAGTCGCTCAGCTTAATAATGCGGGTATAGCCACCGGGGCGGTTCGCAATTTTGCCAGCTACAACGTCGAACAGCTCCTTGATGGACTCTTTGTTCTGCAGCGTAGCGAATACGGTACGACGTGAGTGCGTTGTGTCGCTCTTCGACTTGGTCAGCAGGGGCTCGATAAACTTGCGCAGTGCTTTGGCTTTAGCTACCGTGGTGGTGATACGCTTGCTCACGATCAGCGACGATGCCATGTTGGAGAGCATCGCGTTGCGGTGAGAGGCCGTGCGGCCGAGGTGGTTGATGGTTTTACCGTGACGCATAAAAAAAAGAAAGTGTAGGCTTGCGAGCAACGACCACGGCGGAAAGCAAGTGCAGCTCTCTCATTAGAACCGTTGTTCCTTGGGCCTACTAGTGAAAAAAGGAAACGTGAAAATTGAGTTTACTATTCGGAAGGCGTTAAATGAAAAATGTGCTGATGTAGTCACTGTGCTTTTCACACATCTGACACATTCAGCACATTTTCACATTAACACCTATTCTTCGTCGAGCTTGTACTTGCCCAGGTCCATCCCGAAGGTCAGACCTTTTTCCTCTACGAGGTTTTCCAGCTCGGTCAGCGACTTCTTACCGAAGTTGCGGAACTTCATCATGTCTGCCATATCCAGCTGCACCAAGTCACCAAGGGTTTTGATGTCGGCCGCTTTCAGGCAGTTGTAAGCGCGCACGCTCAGGTCCATGTCCGCCAGCGGCGTTTTCAGGACTTTGCGCATGTGCAGGGTTTCTTCATCTACCGTCTCCTCTTCCTCGGCTTTGGCCGTTTCGAAGGTCATGGTGCTGTCGGAGAACAGCATGAAGTGTTGAATCAGGATATGAGCGGCACCTTTCAGTGCGTCCTCGGGGTGAATAGAGCCGTCCGTGTGAATCTCGATGAGGAGCTTCTCGTAGTCGGTCTTTTGCTCTACCCGGGTGTTTTCGATGCTGTACTTCACGTTCTTGATAGGCGTGAAGATGGCGTCGATGGCAATCTGACCAAATACCTGATCGGCGGGCTTGTTTTCCTCAGCGGGAACGTAGCCACGGCCTTTCTGAATGGTGAACTCAAACTCCAGCTCGGTAGCGGGGTCTACGTTGCAGATCACCAAATCCGGGTTCAGCACCTGGAAACCGTTGGTAAACTTGCTGATGTCGCCGGCCGTGAAGGTTTCTTGGTTTTTGATCCGAACCGTGATTTTGTCCTCGATAGCGTCGCTCACCTTTTTGAAGCGGACCTGCTTCAGGTTGAGGATGATTTCGGACATGTCCTCAATCACACCTTCGATGGTCATGAACTCGTGCAGTACGCTGCTGGTCCGAACCGACGTAATAGCGTAGCCCTCCAGCGACGACAGCAGGATACGGCGCAATGCGTTGCCGATCGTGACGCCGTAGCCTTTCTCAAGCGGTTTAAATTCAAACGTTCCGTAGAAGTCGTCGGATTTCTCCATCACTACCTTCTCCGGCATTTGAAAAGCTAAGATTGACATAAGTGGGGCGTTTTTTAGTATTGAGCAATGGGTATTAAGTAGAAAGCGCCTCTAGTTAGCTGCTTCGTACTCAATACCCAAACTCAGTTCCAATTTGTAACAAGGAAAAAAATCGAAGCAACAGCAGGCCCAGCCGAAGCCGGGCCGCCAAGATTACTTCGAGTACAACTCGACGATGAGCTGCTCCGTGATTTTCTCCGGAATCAGGTCACGCGAGGGGGCGCTGATGAACTTGCCCACCATTTCCTTGCCGTCCCACTCCAGCCACGAGAAAGCACGGGCGTTGCGGGCGCTGAGGCTGGTCGTAATGGCTTCCAGCGACTTCGATTTTTCACGTACGGCAACAACGTCGCCGGCACGCAGCTTGTAGGAAGCAATGTTTACTACTTCACCGTTCACCGTGATGTGCTTGTGCAGGACGAGCTGACGAGCAGCCCGGCGCGTGGGCGCAATGCCCAAACGGTACACCGTGTTGTCGAGGCGCGACTCCAGCAAAGCCAGCAGGTTGTCACCGGTGATGCCGGGCAGCGTAGCCGCTTTGTGGAACAGGTTCTCGAACTGCTTTTCTAGGACGCCGTACATGTACTTCACTTTCTGCTTCTCCATCAGCTGGACAGCGTACTCGCTTTGCTTCTTACGACGACCACGGCCATGCTGGCCGGGGGGGTATGCTTTCTTGGTGAGTGCCTTGCTTGGGCCGAAGATCGGCTCATTGAAGCGACGGGCAATCTTGGTTTTAGGACCAGTATAACGTGCCATTTCGGGGTTGTTGTGTGTTGAGGGGGTTGAACCGCGTGCATTGGATAACTAGTGCAGCCCTGCGGGCCAGAACCATCTTCCAATACCGCTGGCCAATGAAGGCCAGTTCGCTAAATCAAACGCGACGACGTTTGGGAGGACGGCAGCCGTTGTGGGGCAGCGGCGTCACGTCCTTAATGGTCGTTACCTCAATACCCACGTTACCCAGCGTGCGGATAGCCGATTCACGGCCAGCACCCGGACCCTTTACGAACACCTCGGCTTTGCGCATGCCCAGGTCGTGAGCTACTTTGCCGCAATCCGTGGCAGCCATCTGAGCTGCGTAGGGGGTGTTCTTTTTAGAACCCCGGAAGCCCATCTTACCAGCCGACGCCCAGGAAATAACCTGGCCGTTGTTGTTGGTGATGGAGATGATGATGTTGTTGAACGAGGCTTTGATGTGTACCTGGCCTACGGGCTCAACAACAACAACGCGCTTCTTGGCTTTGTCTTTTCTTTTTTGTGCCATTTGGTTATCGCGAAAAACTGCGGAAGGTGTTGAAGCCGGCTATCCAGTCCGGAAAGCCGGGCTTCGATTCCCGCTACAGATTATTTAGTAGCCTTCTTCTTGCCAGCAACGGTCTTGCGCTTGCCCTTGCGGGTACGCGAGTTGTTCTTGGTACGCTGACCACGAACCGGCAGACCTTTGCGGTGACGCAGACCCCGGTAGCAACCGATGTCCATCAGGCGCTTAATGTTCAGCTGCACTTCTGAGCGCAGCACACCTTCGGTTTTGAACTCAGCAGCAATGATGCTACGAATTTCACCAGCCTCAGCTTCCGTCCAGTCTTTCACCTTCTTGTTCAGGTCGATGCCTGCTTTGGTAAGGATCTGCTGGGCCGAAGGACGACCGATGCCGAAAATGTAGGTCAGCGCGATTTCACCGCGCTTGTTGTCTGGGATATCTACCCCTGCAATACGAGCCATGTGCTTTTTTAAAAAAGTCTGGTGCTACTACCCTTGACGCTGTTTGTAGCGGGGGTTCTTTTTGTTGATGACGTAAAGCTTGCCTTTGCGGCGAATTACCTTACAGTCGGCGCTGCGCTTCTTAACGGACGCTTTGACTTTCATGTGGATGGAGTTGTTAGGAGCTTAGGGTCTTGGGGTCTTGGTACAGGAACCGAAGTCCCTAAGACCCGCTACTTGTAACGGTACACAATTCGTCCCTTCGACAAGTCGTAGGGCGACATTTCCAGCTTTACCTTATCTCCCGGCAGGATCTTGATGTAGTGCATCCGCATCTTGCCCGAAATGTGGGCAATCAACTGGTGACCGTTCTCCAGCTCCACTCGGAACATGGCGTTGGAAAGGGCTTCCAGGATGACTCCGTCCTGCTCAATGGAAGTTTGTTTGGCCATAAGGCTACTGTAAGGCTTTTTCTATGTATTCGAAGGAGGTAAGAATTTCCGCCTTGTCTTTTCTGACTACCACGGTATGCTCGAAGTGCGCCGAAGGCTTGAGGTCTTTGGTGCGGATGGTCCAACCATCTTTCTCCTGAACCACACTCTTGGTACCAAGGTTTACCATAGGCTCAATGGCTAGCACCAAACCCGTTTGCAGCTTCAATCCCGAACCACGTTTTCCATAGTTGGGTACTTCCGGCCGCTCGTGCAGCTTCTGGCCGATACCATGACCAACCAACTCCCGAACTACACCGTACCCACGCTTTTCCACGTGATTTTGAATAGCAAAGCTGACGTCGCCCATCCGGTTACCCGCCACTGCCTGCTCGATACCGAGGTACAGTGACTTCTTGGTTTCTTCGAGCAGCTCCAGTACCTCTGGCGCCACCTCCCCTACTGGGTAAGTATAGGCGCTATCGGCGTGGTAGCCATTCAGCAGTACGCCGCAGTCTACCGAGATGATATCCCCGCTTTTCAGGGTGTAGTCACTTGGGAAACCGTGCACCACCACCGAGTTGGGCGAGATGCAAAGGCTGAAGGGGAAATCATTGTAGCCTTTAAACGAAGGCTGCCCGCCATGATCCCTGATGAACTCTTCCGCGCGAAGGTCTAGTTCCCGCGTAGTCACTCCTTCCCGGATCATGCCCGCGACTTCGCCGTGAGCCTGAGCCAGCACCTTCGCGCTGGCTCGCATTAGTTCAATTTCTTCCTCGGTCTTGTAGAAGATCATGACCGAATTAGGATGCCATAGCAATTGGCGTCGAACGCCCCCGCACTTTACCCGACTTCATCATGCCGTCGTAGTGACGCATCAGCAGGTAGCTCTGTACCTGGTTAAGCGTATCCAGTACCACGCCTACCATAATGATGAGCGAAGTTCCGCCGTAAAAAGCTGAGAACGGACGCGTCACCCCGAATAGCAGGGCAATAGCCGGGAAGATGGCAATCAGGGCCAGGGCCAGCGCCCCGGGCAGGGTAATACGGGTGAGTACCTCATCAATGTATTCGGAAGTATCAGCTCCAGGCTTGACGCCGGGAACGAAACCGCCGCTGCGCTTCAGGTCGTCGGCAATCTGGTTGGGGTTCACGCTGATGGCCGTATAGAAATACGTGAACAACAGAATGAGCGTCCCGAATACTAAGTTGTACTCCCAGGAAGTGTAATCCGAGAACTTAACGCCAATGGTGTTGGCTAGGTCGCTGTCGTTCTGCCATACCGAGGCCACAATGGCAGGCACAAACATGAGCGACTGGGCAAAAATGATTGGCATCACCCCCGCTGCGTTCACCTTCATAGGGATGAACTGACGCTGGGAGTTAAGCTGAGCGGTACCGCCTATCTGCTTGGCATATTGCACTGGAATCTGGCGCACAGCCTGAGTCAATACAATCACCGCCATGACTACGAAGAAGAGCACCACCAGTTCCAACAGGAAAATGAGTGCGCCATTCAATCCTTTAGCAGCTGCTTCACCGATAATGGCGCCGGGAAAACGTGATACAATCCCGATCATGATGATCATGGAAATACCGTTGCCGATGCCTTTATCAGTAATTTTCTCACCAAGCCACATGCAGAACAGCGTACCAGCGGTGATGATAATCATCGATGATACCGTGAACAGCACGCCCGGATTGATAATGGCATCAGCATTAATGGTAGCAATAAAGCCGACCGACTGAGCCAGAACAATGGGAATGGTGAGAATACGGGTGTACTGGTTGATTTTCTTGCGTCCCGACTCACCCTCTTTCTGCAGCTTCTGGAAGTACGGCACCGCAATCGTCAGCAGTTGCAATACAATGGAAGCCGAGATATAGGGCATGATGCCCAGTGCAAAAATCGATGCGTTGCTGAAAGCGCCCCCGAGGAGCGTATCCAGAATACCGAAAATGCCTGCGGCGCCTTGTTTCAGACGGGTAGCATCAACTCCGGGCAGCACCACGAAGGAGCCTAGCCGATAGATGGCAATGAAAAAAAGCGTATTGAAGATCCGCGTACGCAGATCTTCAATCGCAAAAATGTTCTTTATCGTTTCGATAAACTTTTTCATCGCCGATTATGACTTTACAGCGTCACAGCTTTACCACCGGCTTTCTCAATGGCTTCTACAGCCGATTTTGAGAAGGCGTGGGCGTGTACTTCCACCGCCGTAGCAATTTCGCCACGACCCAGAATTTTAATCTTGGCGTTTTTCGAGGCCAGACCAGCATTTACGAAGAAAGCCGAATCCAAGGTAGTAACGCCACCCTCAGTGAGGCTAGCCAGTACGTCCAAGTTGATGGCTTTGTACTCCACGCGGTTCAGGCTCTTGAAGCCGAACTTAGGCACGCGGCGCTGCAGGGGCATCTGGCCACCTTCGAAGCCGGACTTTTTGGAGTAGCCCGAGCGGGACTTGGCACCTTTATGACCGCGCGTTGAAGTGCCGCCACGGCCGGAACCCGTACCACGGCCTACACGCTTCTCATTGCGGGTAGCACCAACGGCGGGTTTGAGATTGCTGAGATTCATGATCGAGATACTTCCTACAGTTCGGTTACTTCCAACAGGTGTTTCACGGCGTTTACCATGCCAGCAACCTGAGGCGTGTTCTCCACGCTCTTGGTGCTACCCATTTTGCCGAGGCCAAGGGCCTTCACCGTGCGTTTCTGACGCTCTGGGCGGTCGATAACGCTTTTCACGAGTTTAATTTGGATCTGCGCCATCTGACTCTTAACCGTTAAATACTTGGGCGAGTGTGATACCGCGAGCCTGTGCAATTTGCATGGGGTCACGCATTTTCAGCAGCGCGTCGAAGGTTGCCTTCACCACGTTGTGGGGGTTAGACGAGCCTTTCGACTTGGCCAGTACATCTTTGATGCCGGCGCTTTCGAACACAGCACGCATAGCACCACCAGCAATTACGCCGGTACCGGCAGCAGCTGGCTGAACCAGTACGAAACCACCGGAGTACTTGCCTTCCATCACGTGAGGAACAGTGTGCTTGTACAGCGGCACTTTCACCAAGTTCTTCTTCGCGTCGTCAATGCCTTTAGCAATGGCGTCCGTTACTTCGTTGGCTTTGCCGAGGCCGTAGCCTACGGTGCCGTTGCCGTCACCTACTACCACGATGGCGGAGAAGCTGAAGCGACGACCGCCCTTTACTACTTTCGCTACGCGGTTGATAGCAACCACTTTTTCTTTCAGATCGGACTCGGCCGCGCGGGGAGCCTGGTCACGGTTACCGCCTCGGTCGTTTCCACCACCACGACGGTCGTTGCCGCCCCGGTCATTACCGCCACCACGGTTGTTGTTGAATTCTGCCATGATGCGTTAGAAATTAAGGCCGCCTTCGCGGGCACCTTCTGCCAATGATTTTACACGGCCGTGGTAGAGGTAACCCGAACGGTCAAATACCACTTTCGTAATGCCTTTTTCCTGAGCACGGGCGGCAAGCTCTTTGCCGACTGCGGCGGCGAGGGCGACTCCGTTGCCCCCTTCCACCGAAACGTGCTTCGAGGAAGCAGCTGCCAGCGTGCGGCCGATGGTGTCGTCAATAATCTGAGCGTAGATGCCCGTATTGCTGCGAAACACCGACAAACGCGGGCGCTCGGACGTGCCAGCCACCTTAGTGCGGATGATGCGCTGGATCCGTTTTCTTCTAGTTGCTTTATCGAAAGCCATGGTGTGATGTTATTTCGAAGCCGTTTTACCAGCCTTACGACGAATCTGCTCGCCCACGAAGCGTACGCCTTTGCCTTTGTAAGGCTCAACTTTACGCAGGGAACGAATTTTAGCAGCTACTTGACCCAGCAGTTGCTTATCGATGCTGGTGAGGGTAACGATAGGGTTCTTACCCTTTTCAGTTACCGCCGTTGCAGTTACCTCTTTCGGCAGTGCCAGGAAGATGTTGTGCGAATAGCCCAGCGCAAGTTCCAGGGTGTTACCAGCCATCGAGGCTTTGTAACCTACACCTACCAGCTCCAGCTTCTCTTCCAGACCGTTGCTAACGCCGCTGATGGCGTTGTTCAGCAGCGAGCGGTAGAGACCGTGCATAGCCTTGTGGCGCTTCTGTTCCGTCGGACGGGAAACAACCAGCTGGCCGTCTTCCTGGGCCACGATGATGTCGCGGTCCACCGGAACCACCAAAGTGCCTTTCGGGCCCTTTACGGTTACCGTATTTTCGTTGCTCACTTCAACCTGCACGTTGGCGGGCAGGCTGATGGGCAGTTTACCAATGCGTGACATAGTCTCGTTTTCCTTTCAGATTAGTAGACGTAGCACAGCACTTCGCCGCCCACGTTTTCGGCTTTCGCCTCTTTCTCCGTCATCACGCCCTTGGACGTCGACAGAATTGCAATACCCAAGCCGCTCAGTACGCGGGGCAGGTTTTCTACGTGAGCATACGTGCGCAGACCAGGCGAGCTGATGCGCTCCAACTTGGTGATGGCAGGAGCCTTGGTAGTGGGGTTGTACTTCAGCGCGATTTTGATCGTGCCTTGTACTGCGGCATCATCAAAACGGTAGCTCTGAATGTACCCTTTTTTGTAGAGCACTTTCGTGATTTCCTTTTTGATGTTGCTGGCCGGAATCTCTACTACCCGGTGGTTTGCCTTGATGGCATTGCGTACCCGGGTCAGGTAGTCGGCAATTGGATCTGTATTCATTGAGAATGTAGAAAAGAAGCTCCTAATTCTAGGGGCCGCAAAGATAGGAAAATTTCGCCGCCACAGAAAGGGGCGACGAAATTTTCGGTTAAGACTACTCGGCTCGGCTTATGAAGGCTCGGCCAATGGTTTCTTTTGGCAACCTGCCATGTAATGTTGTCTTGCTCAAAAAACGAAGGAAGACAACAGCAGTGGTACTACCAGCTAGACTTGGTCACGCCAGGAATCTTGCCGGCCAGCGCCATTTCGCGGAAGCGCACCCGGCTGATGCCGAACTTGCGCATATAGCCACGGGGGCGGCCGTCAATTTTGTCGCGGTTGTGCAAACGCACGGGCGAAGCATTGCGGGGCAGTTTGTCCAGACCTTCGTAGTCGCCAGCCGCTTTCAGGGCCTTGCGCTTCTCGGCATAACGGGCTACGACAGCAACGCGCTTCCGCTCCCGGGCTTTCATCGATTCCTTAGCCATTGTTTTGTTTCTTGGCGTTAGCGAACGGCATTCCGAAGGCGCGCAGCAGCTCGTAGCTCTGTTCGTCGTTTTCGGCCGTCGTTACGAAGGTAATATCCATACCGGCAATCGACTTGATTTTGTCAATCGAAATTTCCGGGAAGATGATTTGCTCCTTGATGCCTAGGGTATAGTTACCACGGCCATCGAAGCCTTTGTCGTTGATGCCTTTGAAGTCACGCACGCGGGGCAGCGCTACAGTCAGCAGACGGTCGAGGAACTCGTACATCTGATTGCCGCGGAGCGTTACACGCGCACCGATAGGCATGCCTTCACGCAGTTTGAAGTTCGACACTGAGCGCTTGGCGATGGTAGGAACGGCTTTCTGACCGGTGATGATGGTCAGCTCGTCCACTCCGTTGTCGACCAGCTTCTTGTCGGCTACGGCTGCGCCGATACCGCGGTTGATGCAGATCTTGGTGATGCGTGGTACCTGCATGATGCTCTTGAACTGGAATTTCTCCTGGAGCGCCGGTACTACTTCTTTTTGGTATTTCTCTTTGAGTCGAGCCATTGTGGTAGGGCAGGTTAGCGGTTGGTCGATTCCACCGCCTTCACGTTGCTCACGTGAATGCCGGCTTCAATCTTCGTAATGCCGCCCTGGGGGTTCTTTGCACTGGGTTTGTTGTGCTTAGTCACCAGGTTCAGGCCTTCCACGATAACACGCTGCGTCGAGCGGTTCACCGATTTGATAACACCGGTTTTGCCTTTCTCGTCACCAGCAATTACCAGAACGGTATCACCGGTTTTCACATGCAGTTTCGCGGGCGTTGCTTTCGTTTTCGTTGCCATTGCTTAGAGAACTTCAGGGGCCAGCGAAACAATCTTCATGAACTGCTTCTCGCGCAGTTCGCGGGCCACGGGGCCGAAGATGCGGGTACCGCGGGGCTCGTCGTTGTTGTTGAGCAGTACGGCTGCGTTGTCGTCGAAGCGGATATAAGAACCGTCCTTGCGGCGGATTTCTTTCTTCGTGCGCACTACTACAGCTTTCGATACAGCGCCTTTTTTGGCGTTGCCAGACGGAATAGCCGACTTGATGGCTACTACGATCTTGTCGCCTACGCTGGCGTATTTCTTGCCCGTGCCACCGAGGACACGGATGCAGAGAACTTCTTTGGCGCCGCTGTTATCAGCGACGGTCAGACGGGATTCTTGCTGTATCATCTTACTTGGCGCGTTCTACGATTTCTACCAATCTCCAGCGTTTGTTCTTGCTCAGCGGACGGGTCGACATGATGCGAACCGTATCCCCTTCGCCACATTCGTTGTTCTCGTCGTGGGCCATGAATTTGGTCGACTTGGTAACGAACTTGCCGTAGATCGGGTGTTTCATTTTGCTTTCCACAACTACCGTGATGGATTTGTCCATCTTGGAGGAGGAAACGCGCCCGATGATTTCTTTGCGCAGGTTCCGCTCGGGGGCGGTAGTTGCCTGCTGTTCTTCGTTGCTTGCCATCGTTAGTTAGCAGGGTTAGTAGTCTGCTCGTTCTCGCGACGCTTCAACTCGGTCAGCAGACGGGCAACATTCTTGCGGCTTTGCTTCAGACGGATCGGGTTTTCCAGGGGCGAAATAGCGTGCGCGAAGCGCAGGCTCTGGCCATTGGTCTGTTCGGTCTTGATCTGGTTTTTCAGGTCCTCAACGGAGAGGGCACGGATATCAGCGTTCTTCATCTTGATTATGCTTCTTGAAAGTCGCGACGAACAACAAATTGCGTACGTACCGGCAGTTTTTGCGCGGCCAGACGCAGCGACTCCTGCGCCACCTCCAGGGTAACTCCATCCGATTCAAACATGATGGTGCCGGGCTTCACTACGGCTACCCAGTACTCGGGGGAACCTTTACCCTTACCCATCCGCACTTCGGCTGGTTTCTTGGTGATTGGCTTATCGGGGAAAATCCGGATCCACACTTGGCCTTCACGCTTCATTGCGCGGGTCATGGCGATACGGGCCGCTTCGATCTGTCGTGCCGTGATCCAAGCCGTTTCGAGCGACTTGATGGCAAACGAACCGAAGTCAATGGAGCTGCCGCGGTAGGCTAGGCCATGCACGCGACCCTTTTGCATCTTGCGATACTTGGTCCTTTTCGGCTGTAACATGAGTTATTCTTGAATTGAGATTCGAGAGAAAGGAAAAGGACTAGCGACGAGGGCCGCCACCTTGACCGCCACGATTCTGGCCACCGGGGCCACCACCGCTGCGGCGCTGTCCGCCGCCGGCACCCTGACCACCGCGGTTGTCACCGCCACGGCCTTCGCCACCCCGGTCATTCCGGTCGCGACGTGGGCCACGGTCGCCGCCACGGTCGCCACGCTCACCACGCGGGCCACGGTCGTTACCACCACGGGTATCGTTGCCTTGGTTAGCAGGAACTTGGTTGGGCGACAAATCGGGCTTGCCGAATACCTCACCGCGCATGATCCATACCTTGATACCAATTTTGCCATATACCGTCTGAGCTTCAGACAGCGCATAGTCGATATCGGCACGCAGCGTGTGCAGCGGAGTGCGGCCTTCCTTGTATTGCTCGGAGCGAGCAATTTCAGCACCACCTAAACGGCCACCGCACTGAATTTTGATGCCTTCGGCACCAACGCGGATAGCTGCCTGGATGCTCATCTTCATAGCGCGGCGGAACGAGATACGCGCCTGCAGCTGCTGGGCAATGCTCTCCCCTACCAGCTTGGCGTCGAGTTCCGGACGCTTAATTTCGAAGATGTTGATCTGAACGTCTTTGCCGGTAATCTGCTTCAGTTCGTCCTTGATCTTATCAACTTCCTGACCGCCTTTACCGATTACCACCCCCGGGCGAGCCGTGTTGATGGTAATGGTGATACGCTTCAGGGTACGCTCAATCACGATGCGGCTAATGCCACCTTTCGGGATACGAGCCATGATGTATTTGCGGATTTTCTCGTCCTCCACCAGCTTGTCGGCAAAATCCTTGCCGCCGTACCAGTTCGAGTCCCATCCTTTGATGACGCCCAGACGGAAGCCAACCGGATTTACTTTCTGTCCCATAGTGCTTATGCGGTGGCTTCTGCCGTGGTTTCAGTGGATTTCTTGGCCGAGCTGCGACGAGTGGTTTTCTTCGGAGCGGCGGCGTTATCGGCAGACTTGGTTTCGGCAGCCTGCTGAGCGGCAGCTTTGCTACCGAGCGGTTCTACTTTCGAATCCAGAATCAGCGTCACGTGGTTGCTGCGCTTGCGGATGCGGTGGCCACGGCCCTGGGGGGCGGGGCGCAGACGCTTCAGCTGGCGGCCTTCATCCACGAAAATCTCTTTGATGTAGAGGTTAGCATCTTCGATACGCTCGTCCTCGTTCTTCTGCTGCCAGTTGGCCAAAGCCGACAGGAGCAGTTTCTCGACGCGGGCAGCACCAGAGTTTGCCTCGAATTTCAGCAGGCCCAAAGCACGGGTCACTTTCTGACCGCGTACCAGGTTGGCCACCAAGCGCATTTTGCGCGGCGAGGTGGGCACATTACGGAGTTTAGCTACTGCTTCCATCGATTAGCGCTTGCCTTTATCTTTCTTGGCAATGTGACCACGGAAGTTGCGGGTGGGAGCAAACTCACCGAGTTTGTGTCCTACCATGTTTTCCGTCACATAAACCGGGATGAACTTATTGCCGTTGTGAACGGCGAAGGTGTGGCCAACGAAGTCAGGCGAAATCATCGAGCGGCGAGACCAAGTCTTCACCACCGACTTTTTGCCGGAGTCTTCCATTGCCGAAACTTTCTTCTCGAGCCGGAAGTCAATGTACGGCCCTTTTTTTAGCGAACGTGCCATTGCTTACTTCTTGCCTTTACGGTTAACGATGAGCTGCTCAGAGTACTTGTTCTTGTTGCGCGTCTTCTGACCCTTAGCGAAGATGCCGTTACGGCTGCGTGGGTGACCACCCGACGAACGACCTTCACCACCACCCATGGGGTGATCTACAGGGTTCATAGCTACACCACGTACGCGTGGACGACGGCCCAACCAACGGTTACGACCGGCTTTGCCGAGACGTACGTTCATGTGGTCACCGTTCGAAACAGTTCCTACGGTAGCCATGCAGGTAACGAGTACCATGCGCATCTCACCGGAAGGCAGTTTCAGGGTAGCATACCGATCTTCACGAGCCACCAACTGGGCGTACGTGCCGGCCGAACGAGCCATAGCAGCGCCGCTGCCGGGAATCAGTTCGATGTTGTGCACGATGGTACCCAGGGGGATTTCGCGCAACGGAAGGGCGTTGCCTACTTCCGGAGCTGCACCTGTACCCGACACCACGGTAGCGCCTACCTCAACACCCGCGGGGGCGATGATGTAACGCTTCTCACCGTCGGCATAGTTCAGCAGGGCAATGCGCGCCGTCCGATTCGGATCGTATTCAATCGTCTTCACGGTAGCTGGAACACCAGCCTTATCCCGCTTGAAGTCGATAACACGATATTTTTGTTTGTGACCACCACCGATGTAACGGTTGGTCATTTTACCCGCACCATTGCGGCCACCGGATTTTTTCAGGGGTGCCAACAGCGACTTCTCCGGCTCCGACGTCGTAATCTCGTCGAAGGCCGGGGCGATGCGGAAGCGCTGACCCGGTGATGTTGGTCTTAGTTTTTTGAGTGCCATTACGCTAGCTTAGAAATGCTCTATTGCAGGAAGGCGAAGCCTTAGATGCCGTTGTAGAAGTCGATAACGTCGCCTTCCTTCACGGTAACAATGGCTTTTTTGCCATGTGCCCGGCGGCCTGCTACGGCGCCGGTCTTCGTGAACTTGGACTTGAGCTTACCGTTGGTGCGGATCGTGCTGATGCCCGTTACCGTCACGCCGTACAGCTGCTCGATGTCCTTTTTGATCTGAACCTTATTGGCTGTGCGCTCTACTTGGAAAACGTACTGCCCTTTTTCGTTCAGGCCCGTGGCCTTCTCGGTCACGATGGGTTTTTTCAGCGTGCTCATTATTCAGCGGAGGTATAGAGTTGTTCCAGAGCCGTGAGACCAGCCTCCGACAGCAGCAGCGTGTCGGTGTTCAGCAGGTCGTGCGTGTTCAGCGCCACCGGCGTTGCCACTTTCACTTTCTGCACGTTGCGAGCCGACAGAACCACGTTCTTATCAACTTCGCCCGTTACCAGCAGGGTCTTCTTGCCGTTGTTCAGCTTCAGACCAGCCAGGATGTTCACAAACTCTTTGGTTTTGGGAGCGTCCAGCAGAATGTTTTCCACCAGCGCGATTTTGCCATCCTGAGCCAGCGTCGACAGAGCCGACAGACGGGCCAAACGCTTGGTCTTTTTGTTCAGCTTGAAGCCGTAGTCACGGGGCTGAGGACCGAATACCCGGCCACCACCAATGAAAACAGGCGACTTCATGCTACCAGCGCGGGCACCGCCCGTACCTTTCTGCTTTTTCAGCTTCTTGGTAGTGCCGCTTACTTCGTTCCGCTCCTTCGACTTGTGCGTGCCTTGGCGCTGGTTGGCCAAGTACTGCTTTACGTCGAGGTACATTACGTGCTCGTTGGGCTCGATGCCGAAAATGGCATCCGACAGCGTTACCTTACGGCCGGTGTCCTCACCCTTGATATTTAATACTGACAGTTCCATCTCTCGGGGTTATTTTTCAAGTACCACGTAAGAGTTCCGGGAGCCGGGAACCGAACCGCTTACTACGATTAGGTTTTTGTCGGCTACTACGCGCAGCACCTTTAGGTTCTGAATTTTCACCCGGTCGCCGCCCATACGACCCGCCATGCGCATTCCTTTGAATACGCGTGAGGGCCAGGAGCAGGCACCGATAGAACCGGGGTGACGCAGACGGTTGTGCTGACCGTGGGTCTGCCCGCCTACACCAGCGAAGTTGTAACGCTTCACTACGCCCTGGAAACCTTTGCCCTTGGAGGTACCTACCACGTCAACGAATTCGCCTTCCTCAAAGAGGGTAGCGTTGATTTCGCTGCCAGCTGCGTATACCTCGTCGGTGCGGAACTCAACGAGTTTGTGTTTGGGCGTAGTGCCCGCTTTGGCGAAGTGCCCAGCCAGGGGCTTGTTGGTGTTCTTGGCTTTTTTCTCGCCGTAGCCGAGTTGGATGGCTGCGTAGCCGTCCGTTTCGATGGTCTTAACCTGCGTCACTACGCACGGACCCGCCTCGATGAGCGTGCAGGGAATGTTCTTCCCGTCCGGAGTGAAGAGGCTTGTCATACCGATTTTTTTACCGATGATGCCAGGCATTCGTTTGGGGTTTATAAAATGACACAGCGAAAACGCCCGAACGGCGTTTTCGGAATGGGAGTGCAAAGCTAGGGAATTGTTGGCGCATTTTCCAACCCCTTTCTAAAATATTTTCAGGGAGTTAGCAATAGTCACCTATGTGTTCTAGTCGTTCAGTGTCAGGCTATTTCTCGCAACGGACGGCATCATTTGGTATTCGGTTACCTAAGCTACGAGCCTCCTCCGTTGCCTATCGGGTATTCCAATAGTACAATCTGTTAATGGGAGCTAGCGAGGCCGCCACTGTTGCTCCGGCTCGACTGGCATCTCCTGCCCGTTTAAAGCCAGTAATATAAACAGCAGGGCAAATGTGAGCCCAACCTGAGCTTCCAGGGTGTACTCCACTAGGAAGGATAAGGTGATGATCAGGTACTGGGCTAACAGCAACGGCGAATAATGGGGCCAGATGCGAATACCCGGGAAATAGAAGAACAGCGTAAACAACAGTACGCCCAGCCCACCATAGGCAACTAGGTAATAGAGAAACTGATTGTGCGGTAAGATATATGCCTCCTCGGAGATAGAGGGGAACTGCTGGCGGTACTGTTGGGCAATGGCCGGCTTCATGTTGGCCCGGCCAACGCCAAGCACTGGATGCTCTTCAAAGATTTCCAAGGCTACCTTATAGGAATAAAACCGCCCTACCAGGGAGTAATTATTGGCCGAGGTACTTTGCCGTACGCGCCCCACGTCGTCCTGGGTATTAAGAAACTTGTTGCGAAAGGTTGGAAAGACCCCGTAGCTCACCATAGGGGTAAGCAGCATCAGGGAAGCAATGAGCCCGGCGAGCCGCACATTACGCCGCCATAGCAGCAACCAGCCAATGGCAACACCCGCCAGTGCATACAGCGTTAGCAAGCCGCTGCGCACGGCCAGCATATGCTGATACAAAACCAGGAAGGCAATAATCACCAGCAAATACCGACGCCACGGCCCGTCTACCACCTTCCGTCCTACAAGTACCGTTGCGGCTGCTACCGCATACGTCACCATTAAACTAAACCGGATATGGTCCGGAGCCGTTGGCATGATTTGCGACTCTAGGTACCGCTGGTTGATTTCGACGAAATGACTTAGATAATAACCCGCACTGCCCAGAGCAGACAAAGTGACGAGTGTGATAAAAAACACGTTCAACCTCACTAGGTAACGTCCCGGCAGACCAGGCAACCACAGAAACGCAAGGGGAAGCACTAGGAAAGGCAACTGCAGCGTGACGCCCCGCCAGAACTCAGCGGCATTCCCAACCTGTGTTTGTAGTCCGGATAATAGTACTAAGCCAAATACCCCTAACAGGCTGTAGTAAACGGCCGAGAACTTGCTACGATAGGTAGCAGAGCAAGTAAGCCGGTAGAAAAGCGCCACAATAAAAAGAGCAACGATGCCAATGCTCGTCAGGACGCGAAAAAAATTCACCGTGAATAGCCCAACCATAATGATTCCGCAGCTCAGCGCAGCTAGCCGCAACAGCACAGTAGAGTCTTTTAAATAACCAGGCAAAAAACGCATATGCACTTGAAGAGCCGGAAGCAGGTGCGTGGCGTTGCATGCTTCGACGAAGAGGGTATTGAGACTGCTAAGTTGAGGATAAAAAAAGAACACCCCGCAGAGGTGGCTCTACGGGGTGTTCCTTACTTAATCAAAGAAACCAGTCCTCAGACTTTGATTTCAACGTCTACGCCACTAGGCAGCTCAAGCTTCATCAGGGCATCTACCGTCTTCGACGAAGTCGAGTAGATATCCACGAGGCGCTTGTAGGTGCAGAGCTGGAACTGCTCACGCGACTTCTTGTTCACGTGGGGCGAACGAAGTACGGTGAACTTCTCCTTAATGGTCGGCAATGGAATCGGACCGCTTACGATAGCGCCCGTAGCCTTCACCGCCTTCACGATCTTCTCCGACGATTTGTCCACCAGGTTGTGGTCGTAGGATTTGAGTTTGATGCGAATTTTCTGGTTCATGTCTGTTGAATGAAAGCGGTATTAGCGAATGGCGTTACCCTTTTGCTTGGCGATGATAGCTTCCGCAAGGTTGTTGGGCACCTGATCGTAGTGCGAGAACGTCAGCGAGGCGGAAGCGCGACCCGAAGAGATGGTACGCAGCGACGTTACGTAACCAAACAGTTCCGACAGCGGAACGTCAGCTTTGATAACGTTAGCGCCACCTTTCGTGTCCATGCCCTTCATGATGCCGCGGCGACGGTTCAGGTCACCCGTTACGGAACCCGTGTACTCGTCCGGCGAAACTACCTCTACGGCCATAATAGGCTCGAGCAGTTTCGGACCGGCCAGCTTACCAGCTTCGCGGAAACCACCGCGGGCAGCCAGTTCGAACGACAGCGCGTCCGAGTCAACATCGTGGTACGAGCCGAAGAACAGACGCACGCGCATGCCTTCGATGGGGAAGCCCGCCAGCGGACCGTTCTTCATGGCTTCTTCGAAACCTTTCTGAACCGGCGCGATGAATTCGCGGGGGATAACACCACCCGTGATGTCGTTTACGAACTCCAGACCGGGTTTCTCCGGATCGACCAGTTTGGGGCCGAGTTCGAATACGATGTCACCGAATTTACCACGGCCACCCGTCTGCTTCTTGTAGGTTTCGCGGTGTTCAACCGTTTTGGTCAATACCTCCTTGTACGCAACCTGTGGAGCACCCTGGTTGATTTCCACCTTGAACTCCCGACGCATACGGTCGATGATGATTTCAAGGTGAAGCTCGCCCATGCCTTTCAGTACGGTCTGGCCCGTCTCAGGATCAGTCTGTACCACCAGCGTGGGGTCTTCTTCCACGAGTTTGGCAATAGCCATACCCATCTTATCCACGTCGGCCTGAGTTTTGGGCTCAATGGCGTAACCGATTACCGGCTCAGGGAACGACATCGACTCGAGTACGATGCGCGACTTTTCGTCGGTCAGCGTGTCACCGGTCTTGATGTCTTTGAAACCCACACCGGCGGCAATGTCACCAGCCTGGATTTTGTCGATCGGGTTCTGCTTGTTGGAGTGCATCTGCATGAGACGCGAGATACGCTCCTTCTTGTTCGTGCGGTTGTTGTGCACGTACGAGCCAGCGTCCAGCACGCCGCTGTAGCAGCGGAAGAAGCACAGACGGCCCACGAAGGGGTCAGTAGCAATTTTGAACGCCAGGGCCGTGAAAGGCTCGGCATTGTCGGGGTGACGCTCGATTTCCTCGCCGGTATCGGGGTTGGTACCGATGATGGCGGGCATGTCCAGCGGCGAAGGCAGGTAGGCCATTACGCCGTCCAGCATCGACTGCACACCTTTGTTCTTGAAGGCCGAACCGCACATTACGGGCGAGAACTTCATGTCGATAACCGCTTTGCGGATTACCACCATCATTTCTTCGCGGGTGATGCTCTCCGGATCTTCGAAAAACTTCTCCATCAGCGTGTCGTCGTACTCGGCTACGCTTTCGATGAGCTTCTCGCGCCACTCGGCTACCGTTTCCACCAGATCCTCGGGAACCGGGATTTCGTGGTACGATTTGCCTTGGGTAGCGTCGTCCCATACAATGGCTTTGCCCGTCAGTAGGTCAACTACGCCTTTGAAGGTGTCTTCGGCGCCAATCGGGATTTGCAGCGGCACGGGGTTAGCGCCCAGTTTCTCCTTAATCTCGTTAACCGCCTTGAAGAAGTCGGCACCGGCACGGTCCATCTTGTTGACGAAGCAGATGCGGGGCACCTTGTACTTGTCAGCCTGGCGCCATACAGTTTCCGACTGGGGCTCTACGCCCGAAACAGCGCAGAACAACGCAACAGCACCGTCGAGTACGCGCAGCGAGCGTTCAACTTCTACCGTGAAGTCAACGTGGCCGGGAGTATCGATGAGGTTGATTTTGTACTGCTTGGTTTCCGGCGTCGGGTCGCCGTTGGCGTCGGTCGGGTAGTTCCAGAAAGTGGTAGTAGCAGCCGACGTGATGGTGATACCACGCTCCTGCTCCTGCTCCATCCAGTCCATCGTAGCAGCACCTTCGTGCACTTCCCCGATTTTGTGGGTCTTACCGGTATAGTAGAGAATGCGCTCCGAGGTCGTGGTCTTACCGGCGTCGATGTGCGCCATAATCCCAATGTTCCGGAGGTATTGCAGGTCTTTATTAACAGCCATGATTTTTGTTGGGGTCTTAGGGTCTTAGGGTCTTAGGGTCTTGGTTGTCGTTCGGTTTGTACCAGAACAAAACCAAGACCCCAAGACCCTAAAACCCCAACAACTGATTAGAAGCGGAAGTGCGAGAAGGCCTTGTTAGCTTCGGCCATCCGGTGCGTGTCGTCCTTTTTCTTCACGGCAGCACCTTCACCTTTGGCAGCGGCAATGATTTCGCCAGCCAGCTTGTCTTTCATGGTTTTCTCACCACGACGACGCGCGTATTGAATCAGCCACTTCGAACCAACGGCGATGCGACGGTCGGCGCGAACTTCAATCGGCACCTGGAAGGTAGCACCACCTACGCGGCGGCTCTTCACTTCTACGGTCGGCATTACGTTGTTGAGGGCTTTGCGCCACATCTCCAGGCCGCTTTCCTTGGTGCGCTGCTCAACCAGTTCGCAGGCATCGTAGAAAATTCCGTAGGCCAGGTTTTTCTTCCCGTCGTACATCATGTAGTTGACGAAACGGGTTACCAGCGTCTCCTTAAACTTGGGGTCGGGCAGGAGGATGCGCTTTTTCGGTTTTGACTTTCTCATGGGTTCAGATGTGAGTAGGTAGTAGCCACGAGTGGGATAAGAACCATATGCTATCCAGCACTTCGGGCTACCACACTCGTATCAATTACTTTTTCTTGCCGGGTGCGGGTTTGCCGCCTTTACCCGTAGCCACGGGCTGACCGGGCTTCGGACGCTTGGCGCCATATTTCGAGCGACGCTGCAGACGGCCGTTTACGCCGGCGGTGTCCAGGGCGCCCCGGATGATGTGGTAGCGTACGCCGGGAAGGTCCTTTACGCGGCCGCCACGAATCAGCACGATGCTGTGCTCCTGCAGGTTGTGGCCTTCACCAGGGATGTAGGCGTTAACTTCTTTGCCGTTGGTGAGACGCACGCGGGCCACTTTGCGCATAGCCGAGTTCGGCTTCTTAGGCGTGGTAGTGTACACACGGGTGCAAACGCCACGGCGCTGCGGGCACGAGTCAAGAGCCGGCGACTTCGACTTGGTCGTCAGCTTCTCGCGGCCTTTTCGTACTAACTGGTTGATGGTAGGCATTTACGGAATGGTTTGTCTAGGGGGGTTCACTCCCAAAAAATTAGGCTTGCAAAGGTATCGACTTGCTTTTGAAATAGCAAACAGGTTGAAATAGTTAATTTTAGGATTTCAGCACAGCGCAGCTACAGCCCGTAAACCGCCCTGTTTTCGCTTGCTGACAGCAACAAAAAAGGCTTCTGCACCCAGCAGAAGCCCTTCCCATTGGTACGTTCAGGCTAAGCCTCCCCTACCGCTCCGCCGAAGCCCATCGGGTAGCTCGGCGAATCATTCTGCACTTTCACCGGCCCGAACGTCTGCTCGAACCGCTCAATGTTTTCCTGCAACGCCGACAGCAGCCGCTTGGCGTGCTCCGGCGTAAGGATGACGCGGGACTTTACCTTGGCCTTCGGCAGCCCGGGCATCAGCCGGATAAAGTCGATGACGAACTCGCTGCTGCTGTGCGCAATCATGGCCAAGTTGGCGTACTCGCCCTCGGCAATAGCTTCCGACAGTTCAATGTTGATGGCGTTCGGGTCCTGGGGTATGTTGGGGTCGGTTGGTTGCTGGGCCATGTTGACTTAGGTTGAGGACTTACCAAAGAAGCAAGTCATTTTTTGTGTGAAAGATATTCGGTGAATAAACCGATTACGAATGGAACAAACAGAAAGGCAGTCACCATGCTGAACTCATTACCATCATTCTTAATACGTAGCAACGCAACAATTACAAACAAAAAGGCCAGCACTAGCGCGAGCATCCGTCTGTAAAAAAACTGACTTCTCACAAAAACAAAGAAGATAATCAGCCCTACATATAAGCTAAAAGCCAAAATACCCATTCCAAATAGAAAGGGCAGTGCATTGCTGATAGCTTCTTGTACAGTTAACTCATTTAATAATATCGTCATAAGCATGGGTTAAGCAGGGTATTTATAGTAACAGTTTCAAAGCTAAAAGGCAAAGCCGGCCGAATTGCTTCGACCGGCTTTGCCTTTACTTACACCTTAACGCTTACACCGACTCGCGGCGGGCGGCGCGGGCGGGACGCTTAGCCGGAGCTACCACGTCGTCGGCTTTGGGCGCTTGCAGCGCTTCCAGCTCGTCCTTCGAGCCCACAATCTGACGCGTGTACTCGCGCAGACCCGTACCAGCCGGGATGAGGTGACCTACGATTACGTTCTCCTTCAAGCCCAGCAGTTCGTCGGCCTTGCCACGGATGGCAGCTTCCGACAGCACCTTGGTCGTTTCCTGGAAGGAAGCGGCCGAGATGAACGACTGCGTACCCAGCGAAGCCTGCGTGATACCCTGCAGCGTGGGACGAGATACGGCCGGCTGAGCGTCGCGTACTTCTACCAGTTGCAGGTCGCGGCGGCGCAGGCTGCTATTCTCGTCGCGCAGGCGACGAGCCGTTACAATCTGGCCGGGCTTCAGGTTCGTGGAGTCGCCCGCGTTGGTTACCACCTTCATGTCGATGATGGTATCGTTTTCCTCCATGAAGATAATCTTGTCGATTACCTGGTGCTCCAAGAAGGTCGTATCACCGGCGTCGAGGATAACCACTTTCTGCATCATCTGGCGAACGACCACCTCGATGTGCTTATCGTTGATTTTTACCCCCTGCAGGCGGTACACTTCCTGAATCTCGTTCACGAGGTATTCCTGCACGGCGCCCGGACCCTGAATGCTCAGGATGTCGGACGGGGTGATGGCACCATCGGAAAGCGGCGAACCCGCGCGGATGAAGTCGTTGTCCTGCACCAGAATGTGCTTGGACAGCGGTACCATGTATTTTTTCTTCACGCCGTCTTTCGACTCCACGAAGATTTCACGGTTACCACGCTTCACCGTACCGTAGGTTACTACACCGTCGATTTCGGCCACAACGGCCGGGTTCGAGGGGTTACGGGCTTCGAAGAGCTCCGTAACGCGGGGCAGACCACCGGTGATGTCGCGGGTTTTGCCCACGGCACGCGGAATCTTAGCCAGGATCTGACCAGCCTTGATTTTCTCCCCATTCTCCACGTTCAAGTGCGAGCCAACCGGGATAGAGTAGGCCTTGTGACCTTCCATGTCGCCTTTCTTGCCAGGACGAATGATGATGGCCGGGTTCTGGTCCTTAGCCTTCGATTCGATAATCACTTTCTCGCGGTGACCAGTCTGTTCGTCTGACTCCTCGCGGTAGGTGATGCCTTCGGTGATGGCGTCGTACTGAACGGTACCATCGAACTCGGCCAGGATAACGGCGTTGTACGGGTCCCAGTTGTTCAGCTCGGTGCCTTTCTCTACCTCCTGGCCTTCTTCAACCAGCAGGAACGAGCCGTAAGGAACGTGGTTGGAGATGAACACCTTGCCGGTGCCTTTCTCCACGATGCGGATTTCGCCCGAGCGACCCATTACCACTTTCACTGGCTCCCCGTCGGGGTTGGCAGTTTCTACGGTCCGGATGTCTTCGAACTCTACCACACCGGCGAACTTGGCCTTCAGGCTGGCTTCTACGGCAATGTTAGAGGCCGTACCACCTACGTGGAAAGTACGCAGCGTGAGCTGGGTGCCGGGTTCACCGATGGACTGGGCAGCAATTACGCCGACAGCCTCACCTTTCTGCACCATGCGGCCCGATGACAGGTTACGGCCGTAGCACTTGCCGCAAATACCACGCTTGGATTCGCAAGTCAGTACCGAGCGGATTTCCACCGATTCGATGCTAGTAGCATCAATACGGCGGGTAACCTCTTCCGTGATTTCATCACCCGCAGTGAGGATGATTTCGTCGGTCAGGGGGTCGATGATATCGTGTACCGCTACGCGGCCCAGGATACGCTCGGCCAGCGGCTCTACTACGTCCTCGTTATCCTTCAGGGCGAAGGTTTCGATGCCACGCAGGGTACCGCAGTCCACTTCGTTTACGATTACGTCCTGCGATACGTCTACCAGACGACGGGTCAGGTAGCCGGCGTCAGCCGTTTTTAGAGCCGTGTCGGCCAGACCTTTACGAGCACCGTGGGTTGAGATGAAGTACTCGATTACGTCGAGGCCTTCTTTGAAGTTCGACAGAATCGGGTTTTCGATAATCTCGCCTACCGAACCCTGCAGCGACTTCTGCGGCTTAGCCATCAGACCCCGCATACCGCCGAGCTGACGAATCTGCTCGCGCGAACCACGGGCGCCGGAGTGCATCATCATGTAAATCGAGTTGAAGCCCTGGTTCTCCTTTTCGAGGCGACCCATGAGGGTTTCAGTGATTTGGTTGTTGATGCGAGTCCAGATGTCGATAACCTGGTTGTACCGTTCGTTGTCGGTAATCAGACCCATCTGGTAGTTCTGCGTTACGGCAGCTACGTCGGCTTGAGCCTGCGCAATAAGGGCGTCTTTCTCTTTCGGGATGTTGATGTCACCCAGACCCATCGACAGACCACCTTTGTAAGCCGACTGGAAGCCCAGCGTCTTGATGTCGTCGAGGAACTGCGCGGTGCGGGCCATGCCGGTCCGCTTAAACACCATCGAAATGATTTGCTGCAGCTTTTTCTTGGTCAGCAGCTCATCTACGAAACCTACTTCGGCGGGCACCAGCTGATTGAACAGCACGCGGCCGGCAACCGTCTCAATAATCTTCGTTACGAGGTTGTCGTCTTCGTCCCGAACCTGCGTGCGCACCTTAATGTAAGCGTGCTTCGACAGAATGCCTTCGTTGATGGCAATAACTACTTCCTCATCGGAGTAGAACATCATGCCCTCCCCGTCGATTTTCTCGTCTTCGGTGCTGCGCTTGCCTTTGGTCACGTAGTACAGCCCGAGTACCATGTCCTGCGACGGTACCGCGATGGGCGCGCCGTTGGCGGGGTTCAGGATGTTGTGCGAAGCCAGCATGAGCATAGAGGCTTCCAGGATAGCGGCCGGTCCCAGGGGAACGTGCACAGCCATCTGGTCACCGTCAAAGTCAGCGTTGAAGGCCGTACAAACCAGCGGGTGCAACTGGATAGCCTTACCCTCGATGAGGCGGGGCTGGAACGCCTGGATACCCAAGCGGTGCAGGGTTGGAGCCCGGTTCAGGAGCACTGGGTGGCCTTTCAGCACGTTCTCCAGGATGTCCCATACTACGGCGTCCTTGCGGTCGACAATCTTCTTGGCCGACTTCACCGTCTTCACGATGCCGCGCTCGATGAGCTTGCGGATGATGAACGGCTTGAACAACTCGGCCGCCATGTTCTTGGGCAGACCGCACTCGTGCAGCTTCAGCTCAGGACCAACGACGATTACCGAACGACCCGAATAGTCAACACGCTTACCGAGCAGGTTCTGACGGAAGCGGCCCTGCTTGCCTTTCAGCATATCGGACAGCGACTTCAGAGCGCGGTTGCCTTCAGCGCGCACGGCATTCACCTTACGCGAGTTGTCGAACAGCGAATCCACGGCTTCCTGCAGCATGCGCTTCTCATTCCGCAAAATCACCTCGGGAGCCTTGATTTCGATCAGGCGCTTGAGGCGGTTGTTGCGGATGATAACGCGACGGTACAGGTCGTTCAAGTCGGACGTGGCGAAACGGCCACCATCCAGCGGAACGAGGGGACGCAACTCCGGGGGAATAACGGGCACCATGCGGATAACCATCCACTCGGGCTTGTTTTCCACGCGGGTAGCGGCGTCGCGGAAGGCTTCTACTACGCGAAGCCGCTTCAGAGCCTCAGCCTTACGCTGCTGCGAAGTTTCGTGGGCGGCAGAGTCCCGCAGCGAGTACGACAGCTCGTCCAGGTTGATGCGCTCCAACAGGAGTTGCAAGGCATCAGCACCCATGCGGGCAATGAACTTGTTGGGGTCCTCGTTCGGCAGCATCTGATTCTCACGGGGGAGCTTGTCGATGATGTCGAGGTATTCGTCTTCGGTGAGGAAGTCGAGCTGCTGCACGCCTTCTTCACCCAGCACGCCCGGCTGTACGACTACATACCGCTCGTAATAAATGATTTGGTCGAGCTTCTTGGTGGGCAGGCCCAGCAAGTAGCCGATTTTATTGGGCAGGGACTTGAAGTACCAGATGTGCGCTACGGGCACCACCAGTTCGATGTGGCCCATCCGCTCCCGGCGTACTTTCTTCTCGGTCACCTCCACGCCGCAACGGTCGCAGATAATGCCTTTGTAGCGAATCCGCTTGTATTTGCCGCAGTGGCATTCCCAGTCCTTCACGGGACCGAAAATCCGCTCGCAAAACAGGCCGCCCATCTCGGGCTTGTACGTCCGGTAGTTGATCGTCTCGGGCTTTACTACTTCACCGTTCGACCGCTCCAGAATGGATTCGGGGGAGGCCAGCGAAATGGTAACTTTCGAGAAGTCCTGTACCAGTTTCTTGTTTTTTGCAAACGCCATGTAGGGTAGCTGTTGTTAGCTGGTGGCTTTTATCTGTTGGTTGGTTCCGCCAGTCTTAAGAATGGTCGGAAAGAACAAAACAGGTTGACTCTGCGAAAAGTGCTCTGCGGGTCGGATAGGTACGCCGCGCAGTAGTTTTCCGCCAGGTCGGGTACTTGAGGTTGCGGCCAATTACTATCGGAGGTTGAGGCCGTTCTGACCTTATCTCGGAACGACGCCGGCAGTAAGTGTTATCGGTTTCCCGAACCGCGGGTACTCTATATAATAAGTCTTGAAAGAGGTGGCTGCCGATACTTGCGCACCAGCAGCCACCCCTTCAAACCTTAGTCAAGCGTGATTTCCAGGGCCAGACCGCGCAACTCGTGGATGAGTACGTTGAATGACTCGGGGATATTGGGCTTGGGCAGTACGTCGCCTTTTACAATGGCTTCGTACGCTTTGGCCCGACCTACCACGTCATCCGACTTCACGGTGAGGATTTCCTGCAGCACGTTGGAAGCACCGAAGGCTTCCAGCGCCCACACTTCCATTTCCCCGAAGCGCTGACCACCGAACTGCGCCTTACCACCCAGCGGCTGCTGCGTAATGAGCGAGTACGGCCCGATGGAACGAGCGTGCATCTTGTCGTCAACCAAGTGACCGAGCTTGAGCATGTAAATCACGCCCACGGTTACCGGCTGGTCGAAGCGCTGACCCGTCAGACCATCGTGCAGGTAAGCACGGCCGAAGTGCGGCAGCCCGGCTTCCGTCAGTTCGCGGGATACTTCCTCTTCGGTAGCACCGTCGAAAATCGGGGTAGCGTAGGTGCGGCCCAGCTTCAGGCCAGCCCAGCCCAGTACGGTCTCGTAAATCTGACCGATGTTCATCCGGCTTGGTACCCCCAGCGGGTTAAGCACGATGTCCATCGGGGTGCCGTCGGGCAGGAAGGGCATGTCCTCATCGCGCACGATGCGGGCCACTACCCCTTTGTTACCGTGACGACCAGCCATCTTGTCACCCACCTTCAGCTTGCGCTTCTTGGCGATGTACACTTTGGCCAGCTGCACGATACCAGCGGGCAGTTCGTCCCCTACTTCCAGCGTGAACCGGTCGCGCTTGAAGCGGGCCGTGATGGTGTTACGCTTCTTGGCGTAGTTTTTCACCAGCTCGGTTACCATGCTGTTCACGCGGGCATCGGCCGTCCAGCCTTCCAGCACGAGGTCCTTAAACATGTTCACCTCTTCGGGAACCGCGTAGTTGCTCTCGTCCTTGTAGGGGTTCTTGTCGGGGAACAGGTTTTCGGCAATGTTCTTCTTGCCGAATTTTACGCCCTTCGAGATGATTTCGTCGCCGAACTTGTGCTTCACGCCCTGGGAGGTTTTGCCTTCCAACAGCTGCACCAGCTTGTCGATCATAACGGCTTTGATGCCGCGCAGCTCGCGAGCGTACGAATCCTTCAGCTCTTCGACTTCCTTCTTCGACTTGGCCCGCAGGTTTTTGTCTTTCTTCGGACGCGAGAACAGCTTAGTGCCGATAACTACCCCGTTCAGGGAAGGTGGCGCCTTAAGGGAGGCATCCTTCACGTCGCCGGCTTTGTCGCCGAAGATGGCGCGGAGCAGCTTCTCCTCCGGGGTCGGGTCGGTTTCGCCCTTAGGCGTAATCTTACCGATCAGGATGTCGCCTTCGCGAACCTCCGCGCCCAGGCGGATGATGCCGTTGTCGTCGAGGTTACGCACAGCTTCTTCGCTTACGTTCGGAATTTCCGAAGTCAGCTCTTCTTCGCCGCGCTTGGTCTCGCGAACTTCCAGCTCAAACTCCTCAATGTGAATCGAGGTGAAGATGTCGTCGCGAACTACCTTCTCCGAAATAACGATGGCGTCCTCGAAGTTGTAGCCCTGCCACGGCATGAAGGCCACCTGCATGTTGCGGCCCAGGGCCAGTTCACCTTTGTTCGTGCCGTAGCCTTCGCAGAGGGGCTGTCCTTTGGTCACCCGCTCACCCTTCTTCACGAGGGGCGTCAGGTTTATACAGGTATCCTGGTTGGTGCGACGGAACTTGATCAGGTCGTACGAAATCTTCTCAGCGTCGAAGCTTACGAGGATATCATCTTCCGTCAGGTCGTACTTCACCACGATGCGGTTAGCATCTACGTAGTCAATTACGCCGTCGCCCTCGGCCACTACCAGCGTACGGGAGTCAATAGCCACGCGGCCTTCCAGACCGGTGCCCACTATGGGAGCTTCGGCTTTCAGCAGCGGTACGGCCTGACGTTGCATGTTCGAGCCCATCAGAGCGCGGTTAGCATCGTCGTGCTCCAGGAACGGAATCAGCGAAGCTGCCACCGACACAATCTGGTTCGGGGCCACGTCCATGTAGCTGTACTCTGTGGGGCCTACTACGGGGAAGTCACCTTCGAAGCGGCCTTTTACTAGGTCGTTGATGAAGTTGCCCTGCTCATCAATGCGGGCGTTGGCCTGCGCAATGTGGTGGGTATCCTCTTCTTCGGCCGTCAGGTACTTCACGTTCTCCGTGGTGTCTACCTTACCGTTTTCCACGGTGCGGTAGGGAGTTTCGATGAAGCCCATGGAGTTCACGCGGGCGTGCACGCACAGCGACGAAATCAGACCGATGTTCGGTCCTTCCGGCGTTTCGATGGTGCAGAGGCGGCCGTAGTGCGTGTAATGAACGTCACGTACTTCGAAACCAGCTCGCTCGCGCGACAGACCTCCCGGCCCGAGCGCCGATACGCGACGCTTGTGCGTCACCTCGGCCAGCGGGTTGGTTTGGTCCATGAACTGCGACAACTGGTTGGTGCCGAAGAACGAGTTGATTACCGACGACAGCGTGCGGGCGTTGATCAGGTCAACGGGCTTAAAGTCCTCGTTGTCGCGCACGTTCATGCGCTCCTTGATGGTACGCGCCATCCGGGCCAGGCCCACGCCGAACTGAGCGTACAACTGCTCCCCTACCGTACGCACGCGGCGGTTACTCAAGTGGTCAATGTCATCGACAATGGCCTTCGAGTTGATCAGACCGATCAGGTACTTCACGATGAGCACGATGTCCTCGTTCGTGAGTACGCGGGCGTCCCAACCGGTGTCGATGCCGAGCTTCTTGTTGATGCGGTAACGGCCTACGTCGCCGAGGTCGTAACGCTTATCCGAGAAAAACAGCTTTTGGATGATGTCACGGGCAGTTTCTTCGTCGGGCGCTTCGGTATTCCGCAGCTGACGGTAGATTTGCTCTACAGCTTCCTTCTCCGAGTTGGAGTTGTCCTTCTGCAGCGTGTTGTAGATGATGGCGAAGTCGGCGATGTTGACGTTTTCGCGGTGCAGGATAACCGACTTGGCTCCGGCATTCAGGATGGTGTCAATATCTTCTTCCTCGATGGTCGAGTCGCGCTCCAGGAGCACCTCATTCCGGTCGATGGAAACTACCTCGCCGGTATCCTCGTCAACGAAGTCTTCCGTCCAGGTGCGCAGCACCCGGGCAGCCAGCTTGCGGCCTACGGCTTTCTTCAGGATTTTCTTGTCGGCTTTCACCTCTTCCGACAGCCCGAACAGGTCGAGAATGTCTTTGTCGGTGCCGTAGCCGATGGCACGCAGCAGCGTGGTAACCGGGAATTTCTTCTTCCGGTCGATATAGGCGTACATCACGTTGTTTACGTCCGTGGCAAATTCAATCCACGAGCCTTTGAACGGAATAATACGCGCCGAATACAGCTTGGTACCGTTGGTGTGCTTGCTCTGGGCAAAGAACACGCCCGGCGAGCGGTGCAGCTGCGACACAATAACGCGCTCCGCACCGTTGATAACGAAGGAGCCTTTTTCGGTCATGTAGGGAATATTTCCCAGGAACACTTCCTGCTCAATCGTTTCGAAATCCTCGTTGTCCGAGTCGTTGCAGACCAGGCGCAACTTAGCTTTCAGTGGTACGGAGTACGTCAGGCCCCGGTCGATGCACTCGTCTACGGAGTACTTCGGCGGATCCACGTGGTAATCCATGAAGGTCAGCACGAAGTTTTCGCGCGAGTCCGAAATCGGAAAGTTCTCGGCAAACACTTTGAAAAGGCCCTCATCGGTCCGGTTCTCGGCAGCCGTTTCCAACTGGAAGAAGTCCATGAACGAGCGAACCTGCACGTCCAGGAAATCCGGGTACTCAATAACCTTTTTAATCTTGGCGAAGTTGATCCGCTCGTCAGCAGCTTGCAATTTTTGCAGGCCTGTCTGTGCTTTCGGTGTAGCCAATGTATGTGGGGTTAGGAAATGGACACTGAGAGAATCCAACCCAGCGTAGCGGTAAAACCGTTACCTTGGGCCTGTCAGGAAGCTGCTGCGGGCCACCCTCGCGTGAGCGGAGCGGCTACCCTTCCGGGCGCACGAAAGCGCAAAGCATAACCTTGCGCTTCTGGCAGCCGTAGGCACAAAAAGCCGCAAAGCGGCGTGCAAACGAACTTCCTTGCTGGTTGTTGCCTACAAACAGGAAAAGACCTGGCTTAGTTGCCAGGCCTCTCCATATTTGCTGGTGTCAGAGCAGGCAGCAGAAATTACTTAACTTCTACTTCAGCGCCGGCTTCTTCCAGTTGCTTCTTCAGGCCTTCAGCCTCGTCTTTGGTTACACCTTCTTTCAAAGGCTTAGGAGCACCGTCAACGAGTTCTTTGGCTTCTTTCAGGCCCAGACCGGTCAGGTCTTTCACCAGTTTCACAACAGCCAGTTTAGCAGCGCCAGCCGACTTCAGGATTACGTCGAACGAAGTCTTCTCCTCGGGAGCTTCAGCAGCTGCGCCACCGCCACCAGCTACCATTACGGGAGCAGCAGCAGCAGGCTCAATGCCATACTCGTCTTTCAGGATACCAGCCAGTTCGTTTACTTCTTTTACCGTCAGGCTAACGAGCTGCTCGGCGAATGCTTTCAAATCTGCCATTTCTGTAGATTGTTAAAAAGGGGGGTTGTTGAAGGAAATTGAAAGGGAAAAAGATGAGCAGCGGTTAGCCTGCAACCTCTTCTTTTTCGGAAAGTGTTTTGAGGATACCAGCCAGCTTGTTGCCACCGCTCGACAGAGCAGAAATAACATTCTTCGCAGGCGACTGAAGCAGACCGATAACATCACCGATGAGTTCGTTCTTGCCTTTCAGCGTGCTCAGCGTCTCCAGCTGAGTAGAACCCAGGTAGATGCTGGCGTCGATGTAAGCACCTTTCAGAACGGGCTTGGGCTCTACGCCACGCGCATAGTTCTGCGACTTGTAGAAGTCTTTCAGGAGCTTGGCCGGAGCATTGCCCGACTCGCGCGAGAACAGCACGCCCGACTGGCCTTTCAGCGCCGCGTCCATCTCCGCCGTGTCGCCACCGAGGGTATCGAGGGCTTTGCGGATGAACGTGTTTTTGTAGACTTTGAACTCCAGGCCGCGGTTAAAGCACAGGCGACGGAATTCGTTGATTTTCGCCACTGACATCCCCGAAGCATCGGTGATGTAGAACGCGTTGTGCGATTGGAACTTCTCGCTCAACTCGTCGACGAGGGCTTGTTTTTCTTCCCGGATCATATCGTCGTGTTGATTAAAACTTAGGCGGAAGTTACTTGCGTGTCAACCGGTACAGCAGGCGACATCGTGCTCGAAAGCGTGATGCTCTTGATGTAGGTGCCTTTTGCCGACGAAGGCTTCAGACGGTTCAGCGTCTGGATTACTTCGATGGCGTTTTCGGCCAGCTTCTGCGGGTCGAACGACACTTTACCAACCGAGCAGTGGATGATACCGGTTTTGTCAACTTTAAAGTCGATTTTACCAGCTTTCACTTCCTGCACAGCCTTGGCTACGTCGGTGGTTACGGTGCCCGACTTAGGGTTTGGCATCAGGCCCCGGGGACCCAATACGCGGCCCAAGCGGCCTACCTTAGCCATTACAGCCGGCATCGTGATGATAACGTCGATGTCCGTCCAGCCTTTCTCGATTTTCGAGATGTAGTCGTCTAGACCAACAAAGTCAGCGCCAGCAGCAGTAGCCTCAGCTTCTTTGTCGGGGGTTACGAGGGCCAGAACACGAACCGTTTTGCCGGTACCGTGGGGCAGCGTAGCTACGCCACGCACCATTTGGTCGGCTTTGCGGGGGTCTACACCCAAACGAACGTCGATATCAACCGAGGCATCGAACTTGGTGTAGGTGATGTCCTTTACCACAGTAGCGGCCTCTACGAGGTTACGCACCTGGGTCAGGTCGTGCTTAGCAAGGGCTTCCTTGCGCTTTTTGCTTACTTGTGCCATCTGATTCTTCTCCGTTAAGATTATTCAGCGAAAGGAGAATCTCCCTTGATGGTGATACCCATGCTGCGGGCCGTACCAGCTACCAGCTTCATGGCCGACTCGATTTTGAACGCGTTCAAATCGGGCATTTTCACTTCGGCAATAGTGCGGATCTGGTCCCACGTTACCGACCCTACCTTGTTCCGGTTAGGCTCTTTCGAACCGCTCTGAATTTTAGCGGCTTCCTTCAGCATTACCGGCGCTGGGGGGGTCTTCACCACGAAGTCAAACGACTTATCGGTGTACATGGTGATGAGAACAGGACAAACTTGGCCGGCCTTATCTTGGGTGCGCGCATTGAACTGCTTGCAGAACTCCATGATGTTAAGGCCTTTGCTACCAAGTGCAGGTCCAACCGGCGGCGCGGGGTTCGCGGCGCCTCCCTTTATCTGAAGCTTCAGATAACCTCTAATTTCCTTGGCCATTTGGATTGAAAGGCTGCGGACGACACGACGTAACTCGTATCCTCCTCAGATGAATGTATTTGCTCCTGGTGGAAGCCCCGCTGGCCCGGAGCGAATGGCCTGCGACGATATTGAAAAGAGAACTTAGAAATCAGAGCTTAGAACTTAGAGGCGTGGGCTGCTAAGTTCTAAGCTCTCCTGATCTAAGCTCTGTTATGACTCTTTCTCGACCTGGGTATAGCTGAGCTCCATGGGAGTGCTACGACCGAAGATCTTGACAATGACGTTTAGCTTCTTGCGCTCTTCGAAAACTTCCGAAACAGTGCCCGACATACCGGCAAATCCACCATCCACAATTTTCACCAGCTCGCCAGCCACGAAAGGCGTTTCCAGCGTTGCGGTCTGCTCTTCGGCTTCATCCACGATGCCGAGGATACGGTTTACTTCCGAAATGTGCAGCGGAACTGGTTTGGTGTTCTGGTTAGCCGCTTTGCCTTCTTTGTCACTCAGGAAGCCGATAACACCCGGGGTACTGGTGATGATGTGGTCAACTTCGCCGTGGGTCAAATCGGCGTGAATGATGATGTAACCGGGATACAGGTTCCGCTCACGCACGCGCTTCTTGCCGTTGCGCATTTCGAATACCTTCTCTACCGGAATCAGCACCTGCGGTACCAAGTCGGAAAGACCGTGACGCCCAATCTCAGTTTCGAGGTAGGTCTTAGCCTTTTTTTCCTGCCCGCTGACCGAACGGACAACGTACCATTTCAACTCTCCCATCAGTAATTAACGCTTAGCGGAAAGAGTTATAGAATGCTTCCAGCCCGGTCTTGAAGATGATGTCCATGATGCCAACGACAGCCGCAAATACCAGCGAACCGATGAGCACTAGGCCAGCACTCTTCTGTAGCTCTTCGAAAGACGGCCACGTTACCTTGTAGCGCATCTCCTCGGTCGTCTCGCGGAAATAGTTCGTCAGCTTGCTCATGATGTCGCCGATTTGGCTGGTGGTACTTTTGGTGCTGCCGCAGCAGCTTACTTGCACGGGCGGAGAGATTCGAACTCCCATCAAAGGTTTTGGAGACCTCTATTCTACCCTTGAACTACGCCCGTGGATGCGTCTCAAAACAGCCTGTAGCCGGATTGGGACTGCAAATGTACTGAACTGCTTGGACAAAACAAATCCGCCCCCGAAAAAATCGAGGGCGGATTGTATTGATCTAGTGGAAACTAGTCGAGGATTTCAGTAACCTGACCAGCACCTACGGTACGACCACCTTCGCGGATAGCGAAACGCAGGCCTTTTTCCATAGCTACTTTGTTGATCAACTCCACCGTGATGGTGATGTTGTCGCCAGGCATTACCATTTCAACACCTTCGGGCAGGGTGATGATACCCGTTACGTCGGTGGTGCGCAGGTAGAACTGCGGACGGTAGTTGTTGAAGAACGGCGTGTGACGGCCACCTTCTTCTTTCGACAGTACGTACACCTCAGCTTTGAACTTTTTGTGAGGCGTTACCGAGCCGGGCTTGCAGATAACCATACCACGACGGATGGCTTCTTTTTCAATACCACGAAGCAGCAGACCTACGTTGTCGCCAGCTTCGCCACGGTCGAGGATCTTGCGGAACATCTCAACACCGGTTACGGTCGACTTCAGACCTTCAGCACCCATGCCGAGGATGTCAACTTGCTCACCCGAGTTGATGATACCACGCTCGATACGGCCGGTAGCAACCGTTCCACGACCCGTGATAGAGAATACGTCCTCTACGGGCATCAGGAAGGGCAGGTCGGTCAGACGAGCAGGAATTGGAATGTAGCTATCAACAGCAGCCATCAGCTCCTCAATCTTGGGAACCCAGTTGGCGTCGCCGTTCAGGCCACCCAGTGCCGAGCCTTGGATTACGGGGATGTTGTCACCGTCGAAGTCATAGAACGACAGCAGCTCACGGATTTCCATTTCCACCAGCTCGAGGAGCTCGGGGTCATCTACCATGTCTACTTTGTTCATGAACACCACCAGCTGAGGAACACCTACCTGGCGAGCGAGCAGGATGTGCTCACGCGTCTGGGGCATTGGGCCGTCGGTAGCAGCTACTACGAGGATAGCGCCGTCCATCTGAGCAGCACCCGTTACCATGTTCTTCACATAGTCAGCGTGACCAGGGCAGTCAACGTGAGCGTAGTGACGGTTTTCGGTAGCGTACTCTACGTGAGCGGTGTTGATAGTGATACCACGCTCTTTTTCCTCAGGAGCATTGTCGATCGAGGAGAAGTCGCGCTTGGCGGCCAGACCTTTGTTCGCCAGTACCGTGGTGATAGCAGCGGTCAGGGTGGTTTTGCCGTGGTCGACGTGCCCGATCGTACCGATGTTCACGTGCGGCTTGGAACGATCAAAATTTTCTTTGGCCATTGTAAAGGAGATTAAAGGAACTTTGTGGTGAGGAGGAAAACGCGACTTGCTTATACTGAAAGAAAGCGAAACGCAGCTCCGCTTAGTGGGGACTGCACGTCGCTTTTCTTTTCAGACTGTCCAAACAGTGCAGCCGCGCTGCGCCGTCGGGTAATACGTGAGCCATTTATGGGATTTGAACCCATGACCTCTTCCTTACCAAGGAAGTGCTCTACCACTGAGCTAAAACGGCTTATTAGGTGCATGCAAAGTTACAACGAAAGTCGGACAGATTATGTGCTGCTTTCTTTAGCTGTACTGAGCGGGAGACGAGGTTCGAACCCGCGACCTGCAGCTTGGAAGGCTGCCGCTCTACCAACTGAGCTACTCCCGCATGAAGACTAAGTTTCCTAATAAAGGCCAAACTGCTATAAAGCCTTGGCTGTTGCCAGATAACTTGGTCTCAAACTGTGGGGGCGAAAGGACTCGAACCTTTGAACCCGAAGGAGGTGAGTTACAGTCACCCGCAATTGCCGCTATGCGACGCCCCCAGTTTGCGTGGTTTCTGCCGGCTGCAGAAACTATTTCTCCTCCCCTGCTTAGCCGCTATAAGTGGTAGGCCTTGGAAAGGAGTTGCAAAATTAATGGCTTTCAGATGCAAGTCAAGCCATACCGACTAATTGCTGCAATATTTTTTCCCGTCAGACTTCCTGTTTAGGGGTATTCCGCTACGTCTCAATTGCTTAGGCACAGCAGTTATTTTGAAGGAAATTCTTCCTATCGAAATGTTACAGCAAGTTGTACATGCCTTTCAGCCCTTCGTCTTTTTCCTTGGCCCGAATATCCTGTAACACTGTTTTTAGCTCCTGGCTACGCTCGGCCAGGGCACTCAAGCCTTTGTATGCGCCCAGACGCACCAAGTAGGAAGGAGCGTTTCGAGCCAGCATTTCCAGCTTCTTCACCCCTTTCTCACGCTCAATAGGCGGCATACGCTGCATGAACTGCCCGAAGTTAGGCAGGAAGGTATAGAGTTCAGCTTCCTGCAAGGTTTCCACGTGGCTCAGAAACCAGTCATATTGATCCAAGTGCCCATTCAGTGCGTAGTATCCCCCCAGGGCCGTTATTACCCGGGTATTGGGCGTTTCCTGGAGTGAGGAAATTTTCGCTTGGGAGTTGACCGTGGGGTTGCGGGTAAGCGCGCCCAGGGCAGCACTAATCACCACGTACGAACTGTCATTTAGAGCGGCTTCGTACACGCTGCCAAAATCCTCATTACTGAATGAGTTGAGGGTTGTGATGGCAGCGGCACGGACCTCGCTGCGGGTATCGGTGGTGGCAACGCGCTGAATTTCCTTTCTCACAGCGCCGCCTTCTGCTCCTTTATAGCGTTTCAGCGCTTCTACGGCCGCTACCCGTACCCCCCAGAACTTATCGTTGAGGGCGTTACGCAGCATGGCCGAAACGGTAAGGTCCCCTACTTTGGTGCGTAAGCCATCTATTGCTTGGTATTTCTGCAAATAATTTCGGGCGTGTTGAAATTGGTAAAGCAACTCTTCCTGGGAGAGTTCCTCATCAATTTTGGCCAATAGTTGTGCTTCATCATCGAACTTAACCAGGTTTGGTCGCTGCGAGGAAGAAAACACAAATTGCTGATCGGCTTTGGTGACGGTAATGTTATGAATCGTTGGCTGATTACTGTTACCCCACACAGCCACCGCCACCGGCAACCGGTACACAGGAGTATAAACAGTGTCCTGCTGCTGCTGCACCCGCAAACTCACTTGGCCATTGTTGTAGCTGTGCGTGATGCGCAGTTCCGGATGGCCACGCTGCAGAAACCACTGGTCGAAAAACCACTTCAGGTCCTCGCCGGTCACTTCCTCAAATACCATACGCAACTCGTCTACCTCCACGGCCGTGTACTTATTGCGGGTTAGATACTGATTCAGGGCTAAGTAGAAAGCTTCGTCACCAACGTATTTCCGCAGCATATGCAACACGCGCCCCCCTTTCTGATAGGAGTGGCGGTCGAACATATCCTCCTTGTCCCGGTAGGTGTAGCGAATCAGGGGTACGCGCTTATCTTCCGCCTCCTGGAGGTAGTGGTTGAGGGAAGTCTGCTGCACCATAGCCGCCGCATCGGCCCCATACTTATATTCCGTCCAGAGAAACTCCCCGTAGTCAGCAAAAGACTCGTTCAGCGGCAGATTGGCCCAGGACTCGCACGTCACGTAGTTGCCGAACCAGTGGTGCACTACCTCATGCGCAATTACCCAGTCAAAGTTCTGATCGAGCAGTTCCCGGCGGGTAGCCTGTATTCCCTCACCGTGTACTACGGCCGAGGTATTCTCCATAGCACCCGAAACATAGTCCCGTACGGCAATCTGCGCGTACTTTTCCCAGGGATATTCCACCCCGAATTTTTTGGAGAAGAAGTCCAGCATCTGTGGGGTGTTGCCAAACACCGCCTTCGCAGTACCAGCAAACTTGGGCTCCACGTAGTAGTCCACCGCTTTACCCCGCCACGTGTCTTTCACCACGGCAAAGTCGCCCACGGCAATCATAGTCAGGTAAGGAGCCGCCGGCAAGGCCTGCTTCCACGTGTCGGTGCGCGTGCCATCGGCATTATTTTTCGACGCTACCAACAACCCGTTTGAGAGGGTCTTGTACTGCCCATCCACCGTCAGCCGTATTTCCTGCGTCATGCGCTGGTTGGGCTTATCAATGGTCGGAAACCAAGCGGAGTTGTTTTCCGTCTCGCCCTGGGTCCAGATCTGGCGGGGCTTACCTTTCTCCGTACCCAGCGGGTTGATAAAAAACAAACCCTTGTCGCTGGTTATGGCCGCTGATCCACCCGCGGGCAGCTCATTGGGCTTGGCTACGTAAGCAATGCGCACCTGATAGGTTTCGGTGCGGGCGTAGCTCCGGTCTAGGTTTACGACGAGCTGCCGTTTGTCGTAACCGTAGGTGAGGGCCTTTTCTTTACCATTGCCCAGCAGCAGGCGAATGTTGCGGATATCGAAGCCTTTGGCATCGAGTACCAGCTGACTTTGCGACTGGAAGTGCGGACGTACCGTTAGCGTAGCAGTGCCAATTACTTGCTGCTTGGCCCAGTCAAACCGCAAATCAAGTACAGTATGCTGCAAGTCGTGCAGCAGGGTGGCAGCCGGCTGCTGGGGACCCGAGGATGGGAGCCACGACGGAATAACTACGGTCGAGGTTTCGGTAGCTGTAACGGACTCCGAGCTAGCCGGGGCTTTTTTGCGCGTACTGGCTTTTGGTACCGTCCCTTGGCTTGGCCTGACGTTCTGGGCCAGTGCCCCCACCTGCAGTGCGAGTAGTAAAGTAAGGGTGCCGAGAACCGGGTATTTCATGCGGGTGGCAATAGGGTAATGTGGCTCAATTTCAGAAATTAGTTTGAGATTTGGCCTATCTTTAGGCCCCTTTCCGCCCGTCTCACCCCGCCCAAGATGCTTCAAATTACTGCCAATTCTGGCCAGGTATGGGAGGTTGATTTCCGCCCCGACGCCATTACTGTTCAAGATCAGCCGTTTACCTGGGATATTACTACGCTGGGCAACGGGCAGTATCATCTCCTGCACGAAGGACGTTCTTTTTCGGCGGAGGTTGTACATATCGACTACACAAACAAGCTAGTTGAGCTGAAGATCAACGGTCAGCCGATGCAACTGCAAGCCAAAGACCGGTTTCAGCTTTTGCTGGACAAGCTGGGCTTGGGTGCGGCGGCAGCGCAGAAAATAAACCAACTGAAGGCGCCCATGCCGGGTCTCATCGTAGACATCCGGGTGCAGCCCGGCCAAGCCGTACAGAAGGGAGACGCACTGCTGGTACTGGAAGCCATGAAGATGGAGAACATTTTGAAGTCGCCGGCTGATGGGGTAGTAACGGATGTGAAAGTGCAGCTGCGCGACAACGTCACCAAAGGTCAGATTCTTATCCAATTCAGCTAGCGCACCAACCATCTGGTTTTGCGGCTGTCTTTTTCTCACGCAAATTTCTTCCGTTTTGAAGTATACCCGAATCCTTCTCAAGCTCAGTGGCGAGGCGCTGATGGGCAATCAGCAGTATGGTATTGATGCCGAGCGGTTGATGCAGTACGCTGAGGAAATTAAGGCCGCGGCCGCCACGGGCACGCAGGTGGCCGTGGTGATTGGCGGCGGCAATATTTTTCGGGGAGTACAGGCCGAAGCCTTTGGCCTTGACCGGGTGCAGGGCGACTATATGGGCATGCTGGCTACCGTCATCAACTCCATGGCCCTACAGAGCGCTCTGGAAAAGCTCAACGTAAACACCCGTTTGCTATCCGGGGTTACCATTCAGCGGGTTTGCGAGCCGTACATTCGTCGCCGGGCCCTCCGCCACCTGGAAAAGGGCCGCGTTGTGATTTTTGGGGCCGGCATCGGTTCCCCTTACTTCACTACCGACTCGGCAGCCTCGCTGCGAGCTATTGAGATTGAAGCCGACGTCGTCCTGAAAGGCACCCGCGTGGATGGTATTTATACCGCCGACCCGGAGAAAGACCCCACGGCCGTGCGCTACCCCGAAATTACCTTCGAGGAGGTAATGGAGAAGAACCTGAACGTGATGGACATGACGGCCTTCACGCTTTGCAAGGAGAATAACCTGCCCATTATCGTATTTGATATGAACAAGGGAGGTAACCTGCAGCGCCTGATTGCGGGTGAAACGGTGGGCACGCTGGTGAAGATGGGTACGGCCCCAGCCCCTAAATTTGACGCTCAACCCAGCACGTTGCAACCTACCACCGAGGCCTAAGCTGCTACCAGCTACATGGCTGAATGGTTAAATGGTTGCCATGTAGCTTTCCTTCCGGAAATTCAACCAACTTTCTCACTTAGCCATTTAACCATTCAGCTAACAGATCAAATGGACGAAGAAATTAAATTCTACCTGGACGAAGCAGAGGAGTCCATGGGCAAAGCCCTCCAGCACACAAGCCTGGAACTAAGCCGTATCCGCGCGGGCAAGGCCTCACCGGCCATGCTTGAAGGCCTGCGCGTAGATTACTATGGCACGCCCACTCCCGTAAGCCAGGTAGCCAACATTGCCACCCCCGATGCCCGCACGCTGTTCATCAAGCCGTGGGAAAAGAATATGCTGGGGGAGATTGTGAAGGCCATTAAAAACAGTGACCTGGGCCTGAACCCGCAGTCGGATGCCGAAGGGGTGCGCCTCAACATTCCGCCCATGACGGAAGAGCGCCGCCGCGACCTGGTAAAGCAAGTGAAGTCCGAATCGGAAAGCGGGAAGGTGCGGATTCGCGGCATTCGGAAGGATGTCAACGATGCGCTCCGCAAGCTGCTGAAAGACGGCGCTTCGGAAGATGCTATCAAGGACGCCGAAGCCAAGGTACAGAAAGCAACCGACAGCTACATTGTGAAAGTAGATGATCTGGTCAGCAAGAAAGAAGCTGAAATTATGACCATCTGATGGTGCTCCGTGTACCAAACAAATGTCCCCACCAAGCGCGCTTGGTGGGGACATTTGTTTGGTACGGGTTACTGGCTTTGCTGCCAGTAACGGTTGTTGCGTATGATTTCTTCAACGGCAGCGGGCACCAAGTACCGGATAGACTTGCCCGAACGCACGGAAGCGCGAATGAAAGTGGCTGAAATGTCCAGCAGTGGCGCTTCTACAATCGTGACGGCGGTAGGCACATCTGCCGGCGCTGGGCTCCCCGGGCGGGGATAAACGTAAAGAGCATACTCGGTCAGAATTCGGTTTGCGTCTTTCCAGCGCGGCAGCCCCGGGAGGTTGTCTCCGCCCATTAGCACCACAAACTCATACGATGGATATTGCTTAGCCAGCACATCTAGGGTATGAATGGTAAAATTGGGCTTGGGCAGCCCAAACTCAACATCCAACACCCGCAGCCGGTCATTCCCAGCAATAGCGGCTTCCACCAGTGCATAGCGGTCCGCTTCTGGTAAGAGGTCTTCGCCTACCTTAAAGGGGCTCTGCGGCGACACCACAAGCCAAACCGCGTCCAGATCGGTACGGGTGGCCATGTGCTCGGCCAAGATGAGGTGGCCGGTATGAATCGGGTTGAAAGAACCGAAAAGCAAGCCAATTTTCTGTCGACTCACAGAATCTCCGCGTCAGCTTGGATGAAGTCCCGTACGAGCTTTTCGGCCTGTGCCGTAGCCGTATCTAAGTCGTCGTTCACAATAACCTCATCAAACCGGTCTTCAAATGCCAGCTCGAAATTGGCCTTATAAAGCCGAGACGATATGCTAGCGGCCGAGTCGGTAGCCCGGGCCCGCAGGCGCTGTTCGAGTATTTCCAGTGAAGGAGGCTTCACAAATACAGCTAGCGCCCGGTCTTTGTAGAACTCCTTAATGCTGAGCCCGCCTTTCACATCTACGTCCAGCACAGCGTGTTTGCCGCTTTCCCAGATGCGCTCTATCTCCGACTTAAGCGTACCATAAAAGGCTCCCTCGTACACTTCCTCCCATTCCACGAATTCGTCGTGACGGATTTTGTCCTGAAACTCTTGTACGGAGATGAAGTGATAATCTTTTCCATTGGTCTCACTGCGGCCGCGCCGGTCACGCGTACACGCTGAAATAGAAAAGCTTAGCTCCGGAATGCGTTCCAGCATTCGGTGCACAATGGTGGTTTTACCGGCGCCAGAAGGCGCGGAAAAGGCTATAATTTTCCCCTGCATGGGGCAAAATTAGGCCATTTCTACATTCAAACGCGCCAAGATGTGATGCGAAAGGGCTGAAGGAGCCTCTTTGCGGCCCACATGCTGCCCCAAGAAGTGAATAAACACCTGCTGCTTTTCGATGGTATCGAAGCAAGGAGAGCAATCCTCGGCATGGTTTATGAAGTATTCCTCGTCCTCCACGCTGGGAGCACGGCCTTCAACTAGTTGGTCCAGTATGGTATTCACACGTTCACAGTCGGCGCCGTTAGCGTCAGCGGCCGGTTGGTCTTTTTTTGTAGAGGTTAGGTCCATAGTCGGTAGGCGGGAGAGGGTTAATCGTGGTCTTCAGCATCTTCCTCAGCTTCAGCACTATTGCCGTAGCCGATAGATTGCGCGTATTTCTCTAGTTTGTCTTTCAAAAAGTTACGAGCTCGGTGCAGGCGCGAACGAACCGTACCGATGGGAATATCCAGCACCTTAGCCATTTCCTCGTACGTGAATCCTTCCAGATCACACAGGATAATGACGGTGCGGAAATCCACCGGCAGCGAGTTCAGGGCGCTGGCCACTTCGTCGCCGATGAGGTCACGTACAGACTGCTGCCGCATGTCCGACGACGTGCTTCCCACGTCGCCCTCAGCCTCCACGTCTTCCGTATTGTAGTAGCCTTCAATTTCGCTGTAGTCGACTTTGGCGGGCTGTTTACTTTTTTTACGGAAGTCGTTGATGAATGAGTTTTTCAGGATGCGAAACAGCCAGGCTTTGGCGTTGGTTCCCGGCTCAAAGTATTCGAAGAAGCGGTAAGCCTTCATATACGTCTCTTGCACCAAGTCATTTGCGTCGTCCTCATCGAGCGTGAGCCGGTACGCAAAGTTGTACAAAGAGTCTATTACCGGCATCAGTTCAGCCTGGAACCGGCGGTCTTTCTCTTCTTTCGATAATTTGGAAACGCGTTCGGGAGAATCGCTCATGGGGTGCTAAGAAGTTACAGTAGCCGGTGGATGGTGGCACCGACACGGGTAGCAGCTAAATGTACGGATTATGACGATTCCAGCATGTAGGACTCGGCAAGAGAATCTGTCAGCCACCGTCTTTCGGCAGCCACCAACAGAAATCCATAGCAAAAAACAAAAAGGTTAAAACTAATCTGAAGCTCCAGCAACGAATCGGCCAAGATGGCTACCGCGTGCAGCAGCAGGAAATGATACACGTACGCGTTTTGCCACCGCCCGGGTTGCAACAGCGGACCAAAGAGCACCAGGAGCCACAAACTCAGGCCCAGCACTCCTCCCCCAACCAGCTGATGCAGGTATTGGTTATGAATCATCACCCGGTTGGCGGGCAACAGGCCAAAGCTGTGTTGGGCATACTGCGCCATCATGGCTGAGCGCACATCGGCCGGGGCCACGCCCACCCACGGCTGCTGCCGTACCAGGGCCAGAGCCGTGTGCCAGGCGGCCAGCCGCTTCGACAAGGAATAGTTGTTGATATCGTGGTGGAGCGTAAACTGCTCGATATCGAAGAGCGTAGCCGCTACCCGGTTGCGCACGGCAGGCAGCGTATGATAGGCTGCTGGCGGCCCCAGCAATAGCAGCAGCAGTAACCCTAAGCCCAATACCCACCGCCGCCGGAACAGCAGTACTACCAATGTATCGATGCACAGGATGGCGTAGAAAACCAGCAGGCCCGTACGGTACGCGAGGATGTGCAAAGCTCCAACACAGATTAGCACGGCACCGGCCGCCAGCAGGCGCTGGAAGTCGGGTGCCGACTTACGGGTATACAGGAACACCCCGCCCACCAAGGCAGCCAGGGCCAGCATCAGGCTGAAGTGAATGTGAAAAATGCCCGTGATGGACGGCAGGCTCGGGCCCAGCCCAAAGGTGTCATTCGTGAATGTGTGCTGCTGCGCGTACCGCGCTATAGTGCCTAGTGCAACAAGCGCTGTCCCCCCCAGAAAGCCCCCGGCTACCCATTTCCGCTGCCGCGCGGACAAGGGTACGCTCAGGCCAAAAGCCAGCGGCACCCCCAACAAGGGCAACTGCCGGTAAACCTCGTGGCGCCACACGGTCCAATCGGAGGTGTACACAGCACTTACCCACCAGAACCCGTAGAGCAGCGCCGGAAACCAAACGGTACGAAGCTTTTTGTAACGGGCCCACTGCCGGCGCAGATCGGGATTAGTCAGTGCCGCTGCCACGCCCACCAGCGGACTAAGGGCTATCAGAGCCCGCGAAGCCAGCAGCCCGGTGACGCCCGCCAGGCAGGCGAGCAGCAGCAGATACTGCGACAGGCGTCCCTGCCGGTATAGCTTGGCCGCAGCAGCGAATCGGGTAGTAACCATCAGCAGACGTTAGAGCTGGGGGAGCCGGCGGCCTCAGATGTAACCCAGCGCACTACTTGGGTCAATACGGCTGATGGCTCCACCGCCTTGATGCAGACGCAGCTGGCGGGCTGCGTCCGGCAGTCCTGGCAATTCGGTTTATCGTGCACCAAATAGTGGGCGTATGGGCCCAGCGGCGCCCAGCGGCCGGGGTGCATGGGCCGGATGGGCGGGTATAGCCCCAGCGCGTGCCGGCCCAGCGCGGCGGCCAAGTGGAGCGGGCCGGTACTACCCGCCACCAGCCCATCGGCGGCGGCAATGAAGGCCAGGAACTCCGGTAGGCCAAGCTGCCCCGTCAGGTTGGCGGCCAGGTAAGCCGCATGTGTCTGGAGCCAGGCCTGCAGCTCCTCACCCTCGGCGGCGGTACCGGTAATAAATACCCGGTGGCCAGCCTGGTGCAGCAACCGCGCCAGTACGCCAAAATGGGGCAAGCCCCACTCCCGGGCACTGCCTCGGCTGCGGGGATGCAGAATAAGGTTGAGCTGCCCGGGCTGGCGCGCTTCCAACAGTTGCTGCAGTTCAGGCCGGAGCGGAACAGTTGGCGTTAGCCGGACGAGGGAAGCAACTTCGGGCAGTGGCACTACGCGCGTTGGGTCGAGGGGGCGCAGCAGCTGTAGGTTCAGCTGGGCTTCGTGCAGGGGTGAGTGGCGGCGGCTGAGCGCCACCAGGCTAGTACAGGTAAGCCAGTGAAACCACCGGTTCCGGGTGCCGATGCGGTTCCGAATGCCCGCTTTGCGAGCCAGCCAGGCAAGTTGCTGGTTGGGAAAGACGTGCAGTACCGTATCGGCCTGAGTATTTCGCAGGGCCGCTACCTGGGCGACCGGGGTGAGCTGCTGCAGCGCGTCGAAGTTCACGAAGGCATCTATCCAGGGGCATGCCTCGGCTACGGCCTGGGTATAGGTGCGGCCCAGCAGCAGCACCCGGCACCCCGGAAACAACTGCTTCAGGCGGCCGGCCACGGGCAGGGTCAGCACCACGTCCCCAATGGCATCAGTGCGACTGATCAGGAAAGTGCGGCTCATGCGGAAGCTTTGGTTTTGAGCTTGGCAAATTTGAGGAACACGCCCCAGGCTGAAATCATGGCAATGCTCAGACCCGCAAACCCATCGAGGAAGCCGCGCCGCAAAAAGTACCCGTGCACGAACTTCCACCAGGGTTTGAGCAGCAAATGAAACACCGATACCTGGCGCCGACCACGCAGCCACAGTTCATCAGCCGCAATGCTGGTAAAGCGGTTAAGCTGCTGCACGTGCTGCTCCACCGAGTTATAAGAGTAGTGCAGCACGTCGCCGACCAGAGGAACGGGCGCGGGCTGACCAATAGCCAGCTCATACCGCTCGTGCAGCAGCAGGCCCTCCCATTGCCCCAAGCGCCGGTCGTAGAGGCGTAGTTTGCGGTCGGGGTACCAGCCGCCGTGGCGCACCCAGGTGCCGCAGTAGTTGGTGAGACGCGCCACGGTGTAGCCGGCCCCGTGCCAGTGCTGCTTGGCCTGACGGATGCTTTGGCGCAGCTCCTCCGTCAGCACTTCATCAGCGTCGAGTTGTAGCACATGATCGTAGCGGGCCTGGGCGGTAGCAAAGTTCTTCTGCTGCACGTAGCCCTCGAAAGCGTGCTGCACCACGCGTGCGCCCCACTGCCGGCTGATTTCCACGGTGGCATCGGTGGAAAAGCTGTCGACCACCACCACCTCATCCGCCACCGCGCGCACGGCTTCCAGGCAGCGGGCAATGTTGGCTTCTTCATTGAAGGTGATGATGACGACGGACAGCGGTACAGCAGGCATAGGCAAGCAAATATCGGGGTTTTGCCGGGGAGGTAGCGCATAGACTTGCCCCGCCTTGGCTGGCCCGGCTCCGCCTTCGCCGTCAGGTTACCTTACGCGGGACACAGGTATTAGCAGTATCTGCTGCTTTATTTAACCGTTACGTATGCGTGTTCTGCTGTTGCTTCCGCTGGCGGCGGTTCTGACGGGCTGTGAAGAGCCCGTGGCCGTGTTTGAAGCCTTTGAGCTACCCCGCCCGGTGAACATGGCCCGTGTACTGGGGCCAGCCCCACTGCTGCTGGGCCAAGATACCCTGGCGCTACGGCTGCGCTACGCACCGGCTACCGGGGTCACTACCTTTTGGGTGCAAACCGACTCCTCCGACCACAGCTGGTTTGCGGCCCGGGCTTTCCGATACCGGGGCTTATACTACCTGGTGGAAAACCAGCCCGAGGACGGCTACCGGATCCACGCCGTGCGCATCGGGCGGGGCCAGGTGCAGGGCCTGGGCACCGGCTACCGGCAGATGCGCGCCCTAAGCGAGGCAGTATGGCAGGGCCGCTTCCCGCAGCTGCTTTCGCCCGCTGGCGACAGTATGCGCCTGCGCTACGACCGGCAGCGGCTTCGGGCGTTCTATACCGCACAGGTTGAGAGCTTCGCGCCCTATGCGGTGGTGGACGAATCGACTGCTTCTCTTCGCTCCGACCTCATAGAAGCTCAAGCCGCCGCGCCCGGCCTGTACCCCAATCCAGCCAGCACCACCGCTACACTTACTCTGGCTGAAAGCGGCGCCCGAGAGGTAAGCCTCTACACGAAACAAGGCCAACTTCTTCGCTCCTACCTTGTTTTCACTGCGTCCCTGGCCCTGCCGGTGGATGATTTACCTAATGGTCTTTACCTGGTGCGCGTAAAACAAGCCGGTAAAGCATCCGCTACCCTGCGCCTGCAAGTAAGCCACTGACCGAGGCTATTTTTAACGCTGCCCTGCCGCCTTCGTATAGCGGTTCGTCTGTCAGCTCTTACTTCTGAATTACGCATGAGCGAAGTTTCTCCTCCCATTGCCCTTGTTACCGGTGCTACCTCAGGTATCGGCGAAGTAACTGCCCGGGCGCTGATCCGGCAGGGCTACCACGTAGTGCTGCTGGCCCGCAACGCCACCAAAGCCGCCCGCACCCAGCAGCAGCTACAAGAAATTGCGCCCCCGGGTAGCCGCACCGACGTACTGCTTTGCGACCTATCGGACCTGGCACAGGTGCGGCGGGCGGCCGCAGAGTTCAACCAGCGATACGCCCGCCTGGATGTGCTGGTAAACAACGCCGGGCTGGTGTTCGGCGCAGAGCGCGAAACCTCCGCCGATGGGTACGAAATGACGCTGGCTACCAACCACCTGGGGCCGTTTTTGCTCACCAGTCTGCTCCTCGATAAGCTTCGTCAGAGCCCGGCGGCGCGCATCGTCAACGTGGCCTCCGTGGCGCACCAGTTTGCCCGCCCCAACCTGGACGACCTGAATGCCACCCGGCAGTACTCACCTATGCGGGCTTACGCCAACTCTAAGCTGTTTAACATCCTGTTTACCCAGGAGCTGGCTCGGCAGCTGCGGCAGCGCGGTATTACCAACGTGAGCACCAACAGCCTGCACCCGGGCGTAGTGGCCAGCAACTTCGGCAGCAACTCTACCTGGCTTACGCGGGCATTCTACAAGGTGGCGTCCCCGTTCATGACGACTTCTGAGGACGGAGCTCAAACCAGCATTTACCTGGCCACGGCGCCGGAAGTGGCCGGCACCAGTGGGGGCTATTTTGTAAAAAAGCGGCCGGCGCCCGTAAAGTCGGCCTTCAATACTCCGGCAAATGTGCAACGGCTCTGGCAAGAGTCAGAACGGATGGTGGGCCAGCCGTTTTTTGCGGCTTGACTTATTGTCTCACGCAGCGTACACGCGTAGTTTTTCCCTAGCCGCCTGAGTATTCCTTGGTTTTCGGTTGAACAATAAAAACCCGCCCGGCACAGTGCCGGGCGGGTTTTCACGTTAGGCCAGATGGCGTAGTCGCTTAGTAGCGGTACAGGTCCGATTTGAAAGGACCCTGCGCGTCTACCCCGATGTAGCTGGCTTGCTTGGGCTTCAGCTCATCCAGCTCCACCCCAATTTTGGCGAGGTGCAGGCGGGCTACCTTTTCGTCGAGGTGCTTGGGCAGGGTGTACACCTGGTTTTCGTACTTATCGGCGTTCTGCCACAGCTCCAGCTGAGCCAGCGTCTGGTTGGTGAAGGAGTTCGACATCACAAACGAGGGGTGGCCGGTGGCGCAGCCCAAGTTCACGAGGCGACCCTCCGCCAGGATAATCACCTCTTTGCCCTCAATGGTGTAGAGGTCAACCTGGGGCTTCACGGTGTCCTTGGTATGGCCGTAGTTCTTGTTGAGCCAAGCCATGTCAATTTCATCGTCGAAGTGGCCGATGTTGCAGACAATGGCTTTGTCCTTCAGAGCACGGAAGTGCTCCTCCGTGATGATGTCGCAGTTGCCGGTGGCCGTTACCACGATGTCGGCTTCTTTGATAGCGTTTTCCATCTTCTTCACGGCGTAGCCATCCATGGCAGCCTGCAGAGCGCAGATGGGGTCAATTTCCGTAACGATAACGCGGGCACCGGCCCCACGCAGGGAAGCAGCCGTGCCTTTTCCTACGTCGCCGTAACCGGCTACCACGGCAATTTTACCGGCCATCATTACGTCGGTAGCGCGGCGGATAGCATCTACTGCCGACTCTTTGCAGCCGTACTTGTTGTCGAACTTCGACTTAGTCACGGAGTCGTTGATGTTGAAGGCAGGCATGGGCAACGTGCCGGCTTTCACACGGTCCAGCAGGCGCAGCACGCCCGTGGTGGTTTCCTCGGAAATGCCTTTGATGCCGGGAGCCAGCTCGGGGTACTGGTTCAGCACCATGTTGGTGAGGTCTCCGCCATCGTCCAGAATCATGTTCAGGGGCTGACGCTCCGGACCAAACCACAGGGTTTGCTCAATGCACCAGTTGAACTCTTCCTCGTTCATGCCTTTCCAGGCATACACAGGAATACCGGCGGCGGCAATGGCGGCGGCGGCATGGTCCTGGGTGGAGAAAATATTGCACGACGACCACGTAACATCGGCGCCGAGCTCTTTGAGCGTCTCGATGAGGACGGCCGTTTGAATGGTCATGTGCAGACAGCCGGCAATGCGCGCTCCGGCCAGCGGCTTGCTGGCGCCATACTCGGCGCGCAAGGCCATCAGACCAGGCATTTCAGCTTCGGCCAAACGGATTTCCTTGCGGCCCCATTCGGCCAGCGACATGTCTTTTACTTTGTACGGAACGAAAGCCGTGGTTTTGGTATCCACCATGATGCAGAGAAAGTTTGCGAATCAACCGCAAAGGTAACCAAATTGTTAGGGAGTTGTGCGGCGAAACCAGAACCAGCAGCTAGTAGTCGAAGCGGTATTTTGGTCAACTTTCGGGCTGCCTACACTTTTTCCGGCGCGTAGCCGTTAGCACGTCGGCAATCAGCCGCCTTATTATGGAGCGTATGCTGGTGGCTATGCCTACCGTTCACCGAAAAGTATAATAATAGCGTAAATAAATTTTATTATATTTTTCTAAAATATTTTTCATGCATTGAACGCAAGTGAATGAGCAGCTGTTGGCGTCGAAACAAATATTTAACGGCGGCACAGTATACATAGTCTTGTGCTTATTCTTAAATTTGTACCATGCTCTCCACAACCACACACACCTCGCGCTTCCTCACGGCTTTGTTTCTGTTGCTTGCCTTGTCGGTTTCCGGCGTGTGGGCACAGTCGGGCACTCCCCTGCAGCTCAGCCCTGAAGACCAGGACCGGGAGTACAATGGTCCCCAGAAAAACTTTTTCTTTCAGGTAGAAGGCGAAAAGGAGTACCGGGATGCCGGTTTCTTCGGCCAGCGGCTGCGTCCTTACCTGGCTGGCAACGCCCAGGCCGAAGAGTACCTGAACAACTACCGCCGGCAAAAGTGGCTGTACCTAGGTGAGCGGGCGGTGCTTTTGGGAGCTATTGGGGTATATGGTCAGCAAGTACTGGCCAAGGATGAGCAGCAGTACTTCAATGACACGCAGAAAGGCGCTATCGGCGTAGCTGCCGTCAGCCTGCTGGCCAATATCCTGATCAACCGCAACACCAACTGGCACTTTCGGCGGGCCCTGGAGGCGCACAATGCTAACCTGCCCTCGGCGCATGCGCAGTCCTGGCAACAGGTATTGCCCACAAACGTAGGAGTAGCGGCACTAGGTGGCCGACCGCAGCTGGTGCTGCGCTGGTCGCTGCAGTAACGTAACTTAGCCGCCGAGTTTTCTGCGAATCAGGCAGAAACCTTGGTCTGGTGCCCACCCCAGCCGGGTGGGCTATTTTTTTGCCTGTGAATATTACACCCGATTTTGCGGGGTTGTCGGATGCAGCCCGCACCTATATAGCCCGGCACCTGCACGACGACCCGGCTCAGCTGGCTCTGCAGGCCCGTCGTCACCCCAGCCTGCCCGTCCCGGAACTGGTCCGCCAGATCCAGGCCCGGCAAAAGGCCCGCACCAAGCTCCCAGCCTGGGCCGACGATATTGACCTGATCTTTCCGCCCGCCCTATCGGTAGAGCAGGCCTCCTCCGACCGTACAGCGGCTTTCAAGGCCTCCCTGGTCAGCGGTGAAAGGTTGGCCGATCTTACGGGCGGCTTCGGCGTGGACACGAGCTTCTTTGCCCGGCAAATAGCCGAGGTGCATTACGTGGAGCGCAGTGCCCAGCTGGCAGGGGTGGTTGAGTACAACCTGCGACACTTAGGCATTGACAACGTTCGGATACATGCCACGGATGCCGTCAGCTTCCTGAAAAATACGGACCTGACGTTTGACTGGCTGTACCTGGACCCTGCCCGCCGCGACAATGCGGCCCGCAAAATCTACCGGCTGCAGGACTGTGAGCCCGACGTAGTACGAATTCTGCCCCTGCTTTTGCACAAAAGCAAACGGGTGCTCCTGAAAACCTCCCCCATGCTTGATATTGAGCAGGCCGTGCAGGAGCTCAAGCACGTGCGGCGGCTGTGGGTACTGGCCGTCGACAACGAATGTAAGGAAGTGCTCTACGAACTGGGCCAGGAGGCGGCTGTTGACCCGGAGCGGCTGACCATCAACCTGAAGCGCGACGGAACCCAGCAGGAGTTTCGCCTGAATCGGGCCCGCGAGGCCCGGGCCATACCGCGTTACGCCGAGCCTCAGCAGTACCTGTACGAGCCAAACAGCGCCGTGCTGAAGGCTGGCGGCTTCCGGAGCGTGGGCACCGCCTTCGAGCTGCTCAAGCTGCAGCAGCATAGCCACCTGTATACCTCCGACGTGTTGCGCGCCGACTTCCCCGGCCGCATCTTCCGGATTCGGGCCGTAGAAAAGTATGAGGCAGCAGCCCTGAAAGCCCATCTGGGCTCTGATGGCCGCGCCCACGTGACTACCCGCAACTTCCCCGACTCCGTGGCGGATTTCCGGCAGCGCACGGGCATCCGGGAGGGTGGTGATTTGTACCTGTTTGCTACCACCAACCTGGAAGGGCGGCTCATGGTACTCGTGTGCGAAAAGCTGTGAACCGGGCTGCACGCCCTATTTTTCGCCCAGCTTACTTCGCCGGGCTAGTCCAGGCGCTGCCGCGCAGGCGAAACCGCCAGGGCAGCGCAGCATCCTCGCCGGCATAGTCGATGCCCACCCGGGGGGAAGCCACTACCTGCTCGTCGGCCACTAACTCGGCCCGGTCTTCCAGCCAGATGTTGGGGCCGGTGAGCGGCAGGCCGTAGTGCTTGGTGCTGATGCCCAGTGCCTGGGTGAGCAGGCCCGGCCCGCCGGTCAGGTTGCGCTGTACAGCGGCCAGCCCCCGCCGTAGCAGCATTTCCGGCACTCCCTCCGTGGGCTCAATTCCCCGAATCAGCACGGCATCGGCCTTGCCGGCTACGTTGGTTACGAGGTTAAACAAGACATAGCGGCCGTAAATCAGGTACACGTAGGCGACGCCGCCGGCCTCATACATGATGCGCGTGCGGGAAGTGAAGCGCCCCAGGTGCGAATGACAGGCCTGGTCATTTACGTGAGCATAGGCCTCCGTCTCTACAATGCGGCCGCCCGTCAGTTGCCCGTCAAAACAAGTGAAAACGTACTTGCCGATCAGGTCACGGGCCAAGGCTACGACGTCGGGCTGCTGGTAGTAAGACAGGGGTAGGATCATGCCTGCCTATACGAGACCAAAGCGGGTTGGCTGTGGCTATTCAGAATAGGCGCGTATCTTTGCCCCGTAACGGTGGCCGAACCTCTTTGTACAAGGAGCAAGGCTGAAAAGGGAATCCGGTTCAATTCCGGAGCTGTCCCCGCAACTGTACGCTTCACGAGTTGGGTGCGCCACTAGGCCACTGTTCTCAGGCTGACTGCTTTTCAGGCGGCAGCCAAAGGAATGGGAAGGCGGTGCCCCCAGAAGCAAGCCAGGAGACCTGCCATTACATTTTCCTTGTTCAGCGCCCTCGGAGGAAGGGCGGAGAATGATTGCAGTGGCTGCTTTGGCAGCTGTTTTCTGTTTTCGGCCTCGGCTTTGGGTAGCAGTGAAGCATGTGCTTCCGGCCCGCCCAAAGTTTTGAACTGACTTTTCCTAATCCGGAAATTTTGGTTCGAATGTCATGTGCTACAAATCCCCGGTGGCGGCTCTACCGGGTTGGCCTGGCCCTGGGCAGCGGGCTTTTCGCGCTGCCGGCGGCGTTGGCGCAACAGCCCCTGTCCCCCGACTCGGTGCAGGTGCTGCCCATGGTGCGGGTAGAAGTAGAGCGCCCACGCCAGTACGCCGTCGGCACCCGCGTACTCACCCTCGATTCGACCACATTGGCGCTGTATCGTTCGGGCAGCCTGGCCGATGTCTTGGCCGCCCGAACACCGCTTTACCTGAAAAGCTACGGCCCCGGGCAGCTGAGCTCCAGCACCATGCGGGGCACCTCGGCCCAGCATACGGCTATCCTTTGGAACGGCTTTAATGTGATGCTGCCCACGCTGGGGCAGAACGATTTTACCCTGCTGCCCCTCAGTGGGGTACAGCAGGTAGAAGTGCAGCCCGGCCCAGCCAGTGGTCTGTATGGCTCCGGAGCTATTGGCGGTACCGTGCTGCTCTCGTCGCCGGTGAGCTGGCGGCAGGGTTTTCGCGGGGCAGCGCAGATAGAAGTCGGCAGCTTTGGCCTGGGTGCCGGCAGCTTGCAGGCCGGGTTCAGCAATCAACGGCTGGCCCTGCGCATCAGCGCCTCCTACCGCGCCGCCCAAAACAACTTTCCGTATGATTTCCCCGGCGGAGGCCGGCCGCGCCAAACCAATGCCGCTTTCTGGCAGGGCAGCCTTGCCCAGGATATTGCCTGGCGCGTAGGCCAAAACGGCCAGGTGCAGGCAGCGGCGTGGCTCACCAAAGCCGACCGCCAGATCCAGCCGGCCATTGGGACCCAAAACGACCACGCCCGTCAACTCGACCAGAGCACCCGCCTGCTCCTGGGATACGAACACACGGGTATGCGCCAGCAGTCCAGCGTGCGGGTGGCTTGGTTTGAGGACATTCTGAACTACGCTACGGATGCTTTCCGCAGTGATTCCCGCGTGCATACCACGCAGGCTCAAGCCAGCCACACGGTGCGTCTGGGCACATCGGCAAGCCTGCGCCTGGGGGCCGAAGCTCAGCACTTTGCGGTGCGCATGACGGACTACGGAGGCTTTGTGAGCGAAAACCGTTTTGCCGGATTTGGCTTGCTGCGCTATGACCCCACGGCCCGGCTGCGGCTGTCGGCTACGGTACGGCAAGCAATGCTACCCGGGCGCCAGGTGCCACTCACGCCGGTACTGGGACTGGAGTGGCAAACCCTGCGCACCAGCACCCAGCAGCTGCTCGTGAAAGTAAGCGCGGCCCGCGGGTACCGCGCTCCTACCCTCAATGAACGCTACTACCAGCCCGGCGGCGACCCAAACCTCCGCCCCGAAACCAGCCAGGGCTACGAGCTGGGCCTGCACCATAGCTGGCAGGCCCCTACCCAACCAAAGCTAACCTGGCACACCGAGCTGACTGCCTACCGCCAGCGCGTGGACAACTGGGTGATGTGGTGGCCCAAGCCGGGAGAATCGTTTGTGAGTCCCCGCAACCTGCGGCAAGTAAAAACCCAGGGCCTGGAGGCATCGTCCTCGCTGCAGTGGCGCGCCACCGCTACCTTCTGGCAAGCCCGCGCAGCGTATGCCTACACCCGCGCCTACAAATCCCAGGACGACGTGAGCGGCGCCACGATAACGGACCGCCAACTGCTCTATGTGCCCTTGCACACGGCTGCCCTGAGTGCTGATGGCCGATGGCACCGCTGGCAGGCCGGCGGTACAGCTACGTTCACCGGCTACCGCTACACCGAGGACACGGGTCCCAGCTTCCTGCCTTCCTACACTCTACTCGACGCCAACCTAGGCTATACCTGGCCCCAACTGGCGGGGCAGCCCGCGGCTCTCACCCTGCTGGCTCAGGTTCGCAACCTCACCAACCAATCCTACCAAAGCTACCTGTACCGCGCCCAGCCCCCGCGTGCAGTGCAAATCAGCCTGCGCCTGACGTGGCGCTAAAGGCAATGCTTCCCTCGTCTTTAATCTTTCACTTTTTTCTTACTCTATGTTTTCTTCTCTCCTTAACCAGCTTTTTCGGCGACGTATCGTAGCCCTGGCTTTCGGCTCAGCCCTGCTTTTCTCGGCCTGCGACCCCGACTCCAAGCAGGATCCGGTGCCGGATGGCCGGAACACCAATGTGTACATCGTCAATGAAGGCAACTTCAATACGCCCAATGGCAGCGTGAGCCTGTACGATAAGATCAGCGGCGAAATCAAGGCCCTGGATGTATTTAAAGCCGCCAACGGCCGGGAGCTGCTGGCAGATGTAGCTACGTCGATGACCATTGTGGGAGAGCGGGGCTACATCGTGGCCAACAACAACAGCAAGATTGAAGTGGTGTCGCTGCCCGATTTTAAGAGCGTAGGTACCATTGCCGAGCCCCTGCAGCAACCACGCTACCTGCTGGCCGCTTCTGCCGACAAAGCCTACGTGACGGAGTGGGTGGCCTCGCCCTTCCCGGCGGCAGTTCTTGGCCGGGTGGCCGTGGTAGATTTGAAAACCAATAAGGTCACGAAAACCATACCTGTGGGCAAGCTCCCTGAGGAAATGCTCCTGGTAAACGGCCGCCTCTTCGTGGCCAATTCGGAGGGCAACACCCTGACGGTTATCAATACGGCGACCGATGAAGTGGAAACCACCATATCAGTAGGCGTAAACCCGGCCAGCCTGGTGCTGGGCGCCGATGGCCACGTGTGGGTACTCGCCAATGGGCAGACGGACTATACCGATCCTGCACTTTCGGTGAAGGGCAGCGTAAGTGACTTTGCACCTACTGCGCCCTACACGGTACGTAAGCGGGAACTCGGTTTCACGCCGGGGTACGGCAGCCGCATCCGGCGCAATGCCAACGGTACGGCACTCTACCTGAAAACGGGAAACGGCGTGTTCCGCTTGGCTCCCACTGATGCGGCGCTGCCCACCACGCCCTTTATCAACCGCGACTTCTACAGCCTGGAGGTGGACCCCGACAGCGACGTTCTCTACACCGGGGTGGCACTGTCGTTCAACGGCCCGGGCCGCATGGTGACCTACCAGAAAGGCGGCGCCCCACTCGACTCGGCCGAGGTGGGCATTCTGCCGAGCGGCTTTGCTTTTTATTAAGCCGGCCCGATTTTAATCGGCCACAAAGAAGGGCCGCTCACACTGTGGGCGGCCCTTCTTTGTGGTTGAAACCAGCACCGGATGCTAATCGGCTATGCCATCGTTGTTGCGGTCTTTGGAGTCGCCGGCCTGCTCGTAAACCTGGCGGCCGGTGGGGTTATGCGTGGTATCACTCTGCAGCCCGGCCGCGGCCGAGTCGGAGGCCTGCGGGTTTAGAGCGGCGGGGTCAGTGTTTTTGTCAGCTCCGCGCTCCACGTTGGTTTCGCCGGAGCCATTGCCGGTATTGCAGCCCGCCAGGGCAGCCGTGAAGGTCAGAGCCAATAAACCAGTGCGAAGAAAGTGAGCAGCCGTCATGGGGAAAGCAGAGCGTTGAGTGAAAGAATAAGGAAGGATCTTAGGAGTCAGCAGTTCCTACGTGCAGGCGCCGCTGAGGTTGGGCCAGGTCCTGCGTCAACCTTCGCGCCCGCGCGTCCGTATCCAAGGCAGTCGAATCCGGTATATTTGCCCGCATGGCTGCCCGACGTTCTGCTTCTGCCCGTTTTTCTCCCTTCCTACGCCGCGCCGGCCTAGTGGCCGGCATCAGCCTGGGCCTGGCTTTTTTGCTGATTGGTTATCTATACGGATTTTCTAATGAGTTCTTGGCCAGATTATTTGGCGCTTTTTTCGTACTTTTCTGCCTGCTAGCCGTCACCTTTCTCGGCGTAGTGCCCTTTGTTAGCTGGGCTGCTACGCACTGGTTTGGTCCCGGCTGGGAGGATTCCGTTCTGAACACCACCCCGCCCCGGAAAAAGGCCTCTCCTGCTCCTTCCGGGAAACCATTGCGACAACGCGTGCGGTCCAATCCTTAACCTCTCATTTCAGTAACCATCGTGAAAACAACCCGCTTGCACATCAAGAATATGGTTTGCCCACGTTGTGTGTCGGCAGTCCGCAGTCTGCTCGAACAAGCCGGCTACCGGCCCGCCCAGGTAACGCTGGGGGAAGCCGTGCTGGCCAAAGAAACGCCTGCCGATCCAAAGGAAGTTGCCCCTCTGCTCCGGGAAGCCGGTTTTGATGTGCTCATGGACCGGGCTGAACAGCTCACCGAACAAATCAAAGGTGCCTTGGGCGAATACCTCGACCACCTGCGCACGGCTCGGATGCCGCTTACTACCTCGGCCTTTCTCTCGGAGCGGTTTGCCGCGACCTACTCGCACCTGAGCAAGGTGTTTTCGCGCACGGCCAACCTTACCATTGAGAAATACCTGATTCGCATGAAGATTGAGCGCGTGAAAGAGCTGCTCAGCTACGGCGAAATGACGCTCAGTGAAATTGCCGACCTGATGCGCTATAGCAGCGGCCAGCACCTGAGCAACCAGTTCCGCCAGGTAACCGGGCGCTCCGTGAGCGAGTTCCGCCGCGACCTGATGCCCAAGCGCCTGTCGATGGACCAGCTGGTATAGGCACGTTCAAACTAGTCTGCCTAAAAGCGGCGGAGTTGGTAGGTACCCTACCGGCTCCGCCGCTTTTCTGTTTGCTAGTCCTTATCAGACTCCCCACGAGCCTCTGTTTCCATAGCAGCTTCTTCCTAAGCAAATGGAAGAATAGCCAACCGGCTGGGTTGTACCTTTGCGGCACCTTTACCACTTGTCCGTGGTTGTTGCTCCCGTGTCTGTTTCCTCGCCCCGCATTCTGCTCATCACGCCGCCGCTCACGCAGCTGAACACCCCGTACCCGGCCACGGCCTACCTGAAAGGGTTTCTGGGGGGGCACGGCTACCACGTGCGGCAGGCCGACCTGGGCTTGGAGCTGGTGCTGAAGGTTTTTTCGGCGGCGGGGCTGCGCCGGGTTTTCTTGGCTATTGAGCAGGGCCCGTTTGACCTTAGCGACAATGCCCGCCGGATGATGCGCCTCAAGCAAAGCTACCTGAGCACGATTGAGCCGGTCATCCGGTTTCTGCAAAACAAGGACAACACCCTCGCACCCCGCATCTGCCATTCGCGGTTCTTGCCCGAAGCCAGCCGGTTTGATAACGTGGCTGACCTGGAAACGGCTTTCGGTACCATGGGCCTCACCGATCAGGCTCGGCACCTGGCTACGCTTTACCTGGAGGATTTGGGCGACCTGCTCAAGGAAACGGTAGGGCCGCAGTTTGGCTTCTCCCGCTACGCCGAAAAGCTGGGCATGTCGGCCACCTCCTTTGATGCTCTGCACGAGGCCCTGCAAGCCGCGCCCAACCTGCTGGACCAGATGCTGCTGGAACTGGTGGATGAGCTGGTAGCCGATTTCCGGCCGGATATCGTGGGTTTCACGGTGCCTTTCCCCGGCAACCTGTACGGGGCGCTGCGCTTGGCCGGCCGGATCAAAGAAATTAGCCCGCAGACCTACACCTCTATGGGCGGCGGCTACCCCAACACGGAGCTGCGCACCATGCGGGAACCCCGCTTTTTCGATTACATCGATTTTCTGACCTTGGATGACGGGGAAGGTCCCTGGCTGCGCCTGCTGGAATATATCAGCCGCGAAAAGACAGATGAGGTTGTCGCACCTCTGGCGTTCCAGCGTACCCTGCTGCGCAATACTGCTGGCGCGGTGCAGTACATCGACTTTCCGCACGCCGCTATTCCGCATACCGAGGTAGGCACTCCCGATTATTCCGACCTGCCGCTAAGCGAATACCTTTCCGTGATTGAGGTGCTGAACCCTATGCACCGCCTCTGGAGCGACGGACGCTGGAATAAGCTTACTGTGGCGCACGGCTGCTACTGGAAGCGTTGCTCGTTCTGCGACGTTACCCTCGACTATATCTCCCGCTACGAAACAGCCCCCAGTGCCTTGCTGGCCGACCGGATTGAGCAGATTGTAACCCAAACCGGCCAGACGGGCTTCCATTTTGTAGATGAAGCAGCTCCCCCCCTGGCTTTGCGTGATCTGGCTATTGAGCTGCTGAAGCGCCGCACGGCTATTACCTGGTGGGGAAACATCCGCTTTGAAAAGACCTTTACCCCAGACTTGTGCCGCCTGCTGGCCGCCTCGGGCTGCATAGCCGTGAGCGGGGGCCTGGAAGTAGCCTCCGACCGGCTATTGGCGCTGATGGAGAAAGGCGTGACCATAGCCCAGGTAGCCCGCGTAACGGAAGGCTTCACCCAAGCCGGCATTATGGTGCACGCCTACCTGATGTATGGCTTCCCTACCCAAACAGCTCAGGAAACGGTTGACTCACTGGAAGTTGTACGTCAGCTTTTTGCCGCTGGTATCGTGCAAAGTGGGTATTGGCACCGGTTTGCCATGACGGCCCACTCCCCCGTGGGCAAACAACCTGACAAGTATAAAGTAGTCCCCGTTGGTCCGGAGCCCGGCACCTTTGCCTGGAACGACCTGTGGCATGATGACCCCACCGGCGCCAACCACGAGCAGTTTGGCCCTGGCCTGGCCAAAGCCTTATACAACTACCTGCACGGGGTAGCCCTGCAGGAGCCGCTCAGCTTCTGGTTTGACTTTAAAGTCCCTCGCACCACGGTTCCGCGTCAGCTTATTCAGCAGGCCATTCAGGAACCCGCCAAGCCCGATGCTGCGCGCCCCAATGGCCGCCTGTTCTGGCTGGGCAACTGCCCGGAGCTAGCGCTGCGCAAAGGGAAGAAAGGCGAGCAGGCCGTCCTCACCTTCTACGAGCAGGCCGAAGACTTTGAAGTAGCTGTACCCGCTGCTGTGGGCAGCTGGCTGCACGGGCTACTGCGCGGCCTGACCACCGACTACGATACCAAGGTACTGCTGAAGGATGCGGCCCTTACCTACCCCACCGGCATTCAGCCCTGGGAACAGTTCCTGCAGTCGGCGGGGTGGCAGCTGCTGCGCAGCAAAGGGCTGCTGGTGCTGTAGCTAGTTTAGCTGTTTCAGCCACCGCTCCAAGCCCTCCCAAAAACCGGGAGTAGGGCGCGGCCACTGCCACTGCCCATCGGCGGCAGTGTTCCCGGGCACCAGGAAATTGGGTTTGGCCTGGGCAAATACGCGTACCTGCATACCCCGACGGCCGCCAAGGGCCCGCCGAAGCCGCTGGCTGCTTTCACGCACGTTCAGCGCCGTGTCCCGCCCGGCGTATAAGCCGAATACCGGAATGCGCAGCCGAGCAAGCTGCCGGAAGGGGGCCAGCATTGTTTCCTCGGTAAGGGCGGCTTGTTCTACCACCAGAAAGGCCGCCTTCCCCTGGCTGGCTCCCACGGCTGCTTCGGCCGCGGTACTGCCCACGGTCCATACGCCCAGGCGAGTGGTATCCGCTTCGGGCCGGCCCCGGAGCCAGCGCAAGGCCACCACCGTCTGCCGCGCTACCACCGAATCCGTGCCTGCTGCTGCAGGCGCCAGCAAAAGCGTAGCCCACCCAGCCTTGCCTAAGCGCATTACCCGGTCGAGGTTGGGCGAGGTAGTCGGGGCCCAGCTTACCACTACCGGATGAGTGGCTAATGTATCGACGGGCAGATACAGCGTGGCCACACCCAGCCCGGGGAGGCGCACCGCTTGCTCCCGAAAAGGCCGCGGGGCTGCTTCGCCCCGCCGCACCCACACAAATTCGCCCCGGATGCTGTCCAGCTGCAACACCCCGCGCAGAAAGTCGCCTTCCCGGAGGGCACTGATGGATAGCGTACCCGGAAAACCTCCGATCTGGCTGATTTGCAGCTGCGGGGCCTGGTAGCGCACCGTGCCCATAGGTATTGTCGTGACGGGCGTGCCGGGCACCATAAGTTCCGCCTGGAGCTCACCCGCCCTGGTTCGGCGCAGTTCCAGGCCCACACGCACCCCGGTACCGGGTAGGCCTACCGCGCCTTCGTAATGGCCAGTGGGCGGCAACGTCTTTTCCTCAGCCGACTGTCCGGCAGAGCCACAGGCCGTCAGTGCCCCCAGCATCCCCAGTAACAGGGTTTGCTTGAGTTGGCTTCCAGAGTTAGAGGAAAACAAACCGGCGGCAGAAAATAACTTCGACATCGAGGGCAAAGGTAGCGCTGCGCGGGCGGGCACGCTCATAGACCTTTGCGCAGTATCAGGTCCTGCTGCACGTCGGTACCCAACACAAAGGCATGTTGCCCGATGGTCTTAAACCCGAAACGACGGTAAAACTCCAGAGCCCGCAGGTTCTTTTCCCATACGCCCAGCACCACCGCCCGGCAGCCGTTGAGCTTTGCTTCCTCAATGGCGCGGCGCATCAGCGAAGCCCCTAACCCGGTGCCTATCCAGTCTTCCTGCACATAAAGACGCTCGATTTCCAGCTGGCTATGGGTAGTTTTTTCGGGTTGCAGCCCCAGGGTAGCATTGAGCTTGAGCTTGGCGTAGCCTACCGGGGTTTCCTGAAAGTAAGCCACCAGAAAGATGGTCTCCGGCTGTTGTAGCTCGGCCCACTGAATTTTAGGGCTAAAGTTTTCCGCTACGTACTGCGCCATGTCTTCCGCCTTATTGTCGGCGGCAAAAGCCTCTATAAAGGTTTGCTGGCCCAGCGCAGCCAAGTGCGTTGCGGTGGCCATAGTGCGTTTGGCTACCTGAATTCGGAGGGGTGAGGACATGCGAAGTGCTTCAGGAAATAGAATGGTCGCCGGGCTCGTCGGAAATTCGGGCATCCTGGCGCATCCGGCGGCCAAATCGGGTGATTAGGACGAAGGCGGCCAACAACGCCACTGTAGTGACCAGCTTCGTGGTGGGCAGCGCCGCGGGTTGTTGATCGGGCAGCAGGCCTGCCCCCGGGATATAGCCGCTAATATACAGCAGCAGGGCCGCGCGCATCAGCATAAGCCCGATGCCTATCCACCCACTGATCAGCAGTACAAGACCAAAAACTCGACGCCCTGCCGGACTAGCCATAGCGAAAGGATTAGGAAAAACCTGCATGAAAAGCCCGCCGGCCTATTCACGCCAAATATACTCGGCCAAGAATACGCGCAGCCGTTGCAAATTGATTTGCCCTCTGTATTTTTGTCCGACCCGCGGGAGTAGCTCAGTTGGTAGAGCATCAGCTTCCCAAGCTGAGGGTCGCGAGTTCGAGCCTCGTTTCCCGCTCATTTAGAAATCCGCCACTTAGACGCAATTCTGAGTGGCGGATTTGTTTTTAGCCAATACCTCCGATTATACCCCGCTGCTTTCTATCTTACTTACCAAACCTATTTTTCGCTGTTATTAAGGTTTTTATGAGCAAATTCTACGCTTTTATTGCACTCTATATACTCTCCCTAGGAGCCTACGGACAGAAGCCGACCACAGCTTCAACGGGCGAGTGCGGAACCCCAGACCCTACGCCGGCCCAACGCGCCTGGCTGCTGCAGGAAGTCATTCCCTTGGAGCAAAAGCTGGCCGCCCGCAGTCCGCAGGCCGATGCGGTAAGCTACGTTCCGCTCAGCATCCACATTGTGCGAAAAACGGATGGTACCGGGGGCGCCAGTGAGGCCGCCATTTACGCTTCCATTGCTGGCACCAACCAGCTGTTTGCCGGTGCCAACATTCAGTTTTTTGTCTGCGGCAGCATTCAGTACGTCGACAACTCGGCCCTGTATGCCGTAAACTCCTACGCCGTAGAAAGTGAGCTGTGCCTGCTCAACGACGAGCCTAAGGCCATCAACGTGTACTACGCAGGCTCCGTCAGCTCGGGTGGCAGCCCCGTTTGCGGCTATGCGTATCTGTCGGGCAACCGGGTACTGATGGGCTGCAACAATGCGCACGTGTTGGCGCACGAGCTGGGCCACTCTTTTGGCTTGCCGCACCCGCACCAGAACAGCACGAGCGACGTGCTGGCAGACCGGGAGCTGGTGCGTCGTACCAACTGCACTACGAAGGGCGACCAGATCTGCGATACGCCCGCCGACCCTTTCGGCCGGGAGGGTGCTACCAAGCAGGACTGCCTGTACACGGGCACCATCACCGATGCCAATAATGACCTGTTTACGCCCTTACTAGTGAATACCATGAGCTACTGGAGCTGCGGTGATGCTTTTACGCCCGGCCAGTATGCCCGCATTCAAGCCGTTCGGCAACTAAGCCACGCGGGCCGAAACTGCAGCTTGCCGGCCCCCGCCGCGCCTACCCAGCTGGCGGCCAGCCTAGTGCCCTATGGGGGCGGTATTTCGCTGCGCTGGACCGATAAAGCCTCCGACGAGCTAGGCTATTTTATTGAGCGCGCCGTTGGGACGGGAGCCGCTTTTACCACCGTTGGGGCCGTTACGGCCAACACCACCAGCTACACTGATGCCTCCCCACCGGCCGCCACGACCATCCGCTACCGGGTAAAGCCCATCAACGCCGCCGGCGCCTTTAGCAATGAGGTGAGCATTCTGCCTGATATTACTTATTGTGCCGCGAACTTTACGGTGTATAACTGCCCACCCGATGGCCTCCCGATTTACCTGGACGATGTGCAGGTGCTCAAGGGCAGCAGCCCCATACTCAGCAACCTGTCTTCCGGCTGCGGCACCTATTCCTCCTTTATTTCTCAGACGGGCCAAGTGCAGCCGGGTGCCACATACACGCTCAAAACGCGCCTGCCTACTTTGGCCAACGGCTCCATCTACCCCCAGCTCGTGTATGCCTGGGTTGACTACAACCATAACGGCAGCTTTGCGGACGCCGGGGAGCAGCTGTATCAGGGAGCAGCCCAGTACAACCAGGCCACGGCCAGCTTCACTGTGCCGGCCTCAGCCCACCTGGGCTGGACGCGCCTGCGCGTCCGCTCACAGAGCAATTTTTATCCGGCATTGGCCGATGCCTGCGCCACGGGCGTGTATGGAGAAACCGAGGAATACACCCTGCTCATTGGCAGCGGCATAACGGCAACCCAACCGGCAAGCTTACCGCAGTTCACCCTTTTCCCCAATCCGGCTTCCGCTGATCTGCCTCCCCTGCTTACGCTGCCCACCGGCAGCGCCGTGGCGGAGCTGGGAATCTTTAACCTGCTTGGCCAAGCCGTCGTACCGAGCCGCCCGGTGCGGGCCAATGCCCCCACCGAGTTGCCCACCCGGGGGCTACCCGCCGGGCTGTACGTGGTGCGCGTGCATACTGCAGCAGGCGACTACCAGCAGCGGCTGGTCCTGTATTAGTCCTGCATAGCGGCGGCCGCGCCCTGCCAGGTATTACCTCCTGGCCGTACTGGCTCGTCAAAAAGCGGCTTTATCCCGGGCACTCAACATAGCCCCAGGCTGCAAAGCCAAGCCAGACCTATACCGCATCCAGCGCCTGCTGGAAAGCCGAGAAAAACAAGCCTACGTGGTAGCCATCGGCCAGGCCGTGGTGTACGTTCACAGCCACGGGCATAAGCAAGGCCTCGCCCGCGCGGCGGTAGCGGCCCACCGATATCTTGGGTACGCTGTCGGGGTGGGCGAAGGCGCGGGCGTGAGTAAGGCCGGTGAAGCGCAGCCAGGGAATGGCCGAAAAATGAATGACATCGAGGCGGCTGGCATTGGCGTTCAGCCGCAGGCCAGTACTCTGCTCCACGGCGTCTATTTCTGCCTGTAAGCTCAGCCCGAACTCGGTGAGGGGCTGCGCAAACGGCACGAAGGCAAAGCTAAAGGTATGGTCGGGGCGCGCCAGCGTCGGGGAGGCGTGGATCTGGTCGTAGCAATACACCTCCCCGTCCTCAATGCGGTAGCGAAGGGCTTCTACGGAGTTTACGGCCTGCAGCGCGGCGTGCAGATACACCTGGAAGAAGGGAACCCCTAACTCCTTGGCCCGGGCAAAGGCGTGGGCTACGTTCACATCGGCCACTAAGCCGAAAAACGGTTCTTCGAAGGCCGAGAAAAACGCGAAATGCTCCCGGCGGTTCCACGTAGTGAGGTCTACTAGCTGTTTCATGCGGCGGCAAGTTCGGTAACTTTGCCCGCTCTCTTTCTGCTTCTCCGATGGCCAGACCCCAGCTCATTGCCTTTGATGCCGACGATACCCTGTGGCCCAACCAGCCGCACTTCGATTACGTGGAGGCCCGCCTGTATGCCCTGCTCACCCACTACGGCGGCCCCGACGAGCTTAGCAGCCGCTTCTTTGAAGTGCAGCGCCAGAACATGGAGCTGTTTGGCTACGGGGCCAAGTCGTTTATGCTGTCCATGATCGAGACGGTTATTCAGCTGACCAATGGCGCCGTGACTGGCACCGAAATCCAGCAGGTGCTGGACTACGGCAAGCGCCTCCTCGACTTTCCCATTGAGCTGCTGCCGGACGTGATGGAAACGCTGCTGGCCGTAAAGCAGCAGGGGTTGCCGCTGCTGCTACTCACCAAAGGCGACCTGTTCGACCAGGAAAGCAAGCTGGCCCGCTCAGGCCTCGGCGACCTGTTCGACCACGTAGAAATTGTGAGCGAGAAAAACGAAGCTACCTACCAGCGCATCATGCGGCGCTACCAAGTGCCACCCGAGGCGTTTGTCATGATTGGCAACTCTCTGAAGTCGGACGTGCTGCCGGTGGCGCGCCTGGGTGCCCGCGCCGTATATGTCCCCTACCATACCACTTGGGTGATGGAGCGCGTAACGGAGGCCGAGCTGGCCGGGGTATCGTTTCACGAGGTGGCCTCGCTGGCGGAGGTGCCCACGTGGCTGCGGGAGTTGCGCTAAGGCCGCTGGGCCTGACTTAAGGGCGGCCCCTGCCAGTAGCGCAACGCTTCGGGCAGGCGCTGCCGGGCCTGCCGGACGCGGCGGCCGTGGGTTGGGTGCGAGTTTTCGAGGGCGAAAGAATAGCCTGGCTCCAGCCGCCCGATCCGCTCCCACAGTTCGGCCTGCGCCGCGGGCGGGTAAGCCGCCAGCGCCATCAGAATCATACCAATACGGTCGGCTTCTCCCTCCTGCTTGCGGCTGTGGGCAAACGAGCCCAGCTGCTGCAAGCCGTTGTAGCTATCCAGCAGTCGGGTGGTGTCGCCGGGGGCACGGGTGCTGCTCTGGGCCACATCCACGGCCGCCACGGCCACCATTCCTACCATATTCACCATCAGCTTGCTGTAACTTTCCGCCGTATGGCCGGCCAGCACGTGGCCCATTTCGTGCCCTAGCACCGAAGCCAACAGGGTATCGGAGGGGCACACCCTGAGCATGCCCGTGGTGACAAAGATTTTCCCGCCCGGAAAAGCACTGGCGTTGATGGAAGAGTCTTCTACTACCAGAAACACCCAGTTAACTCCCTGCAGACTGTTGCTTTGGCCCTTCTGCCGCAGGTAGCCCTCGGTGGCAACTGCCAGCCGCCGCCCCACCCGTTGCACCCGCCCCGCCTGGCTGGTATCAGCGGGCTGGGCCAGGGAGTCTTTGATGGCTTGGTATGCTTCTTCGACGGACTGGTTGAGGGCTACGCGGTTTACCAGGTTCCACTGAGTACGCCCCGTGAAGGGCACCGTGACACAACCCGTTAACAGCAGAAGACAGGCCACGCGCAGCATGACCACGATAAAGTTGCGCGGCATATACTAAACGGTTTTGCTAAACAATAGGATAGTAGCCCGCAAAATACAGCGCTTTGAGGAAAGGCTATCCGTAGCTTCCCGAGAGAAAGCCAATGCGCAGACACCCGCTTTTACAAAACATTACGGTCCCCAGGTAAGCTACTCTATCCGCGCCCAGGATGCTCGGCACTGAAAGCGGGAAGAAACCAAGGAGATATTGCCCCCGCTCAGTCTCGGGCCTCAGCTGAACTGCGGGCGAGCAATGTGAATGCCAAGCTGCTGCCCTAGCTCCAGTAAGCGGGGCGTATCCTTACGAAATACCAGTAGCACCTGTAGCTCGTCGCTGTACGAATCTCCAAATTCCAGCAGCTCGTAGCCCCCGGGCTGCGGGCCGCGTTGCGGCAGCTCAGCATCCAGCAGCTGCAGGTACTCACGCAGGTACCGGTAATGTGGGGGTGCTGCGGGCAGGGGCTCCCGGAATTGCTCACTTATCTGCTCATACAGCTCATCGGCCTTGTCGGAGCGGCACAGCTCCTGCTCGAGCACTTCTGACAGGGCTACTTCCGTCATCGACGCGCCACAGTCGAGCAGCCAGCTATGTTCTTCCTCGTTCAGGTATTGTTCGAAGTAGGCATCGGGGTCCTGAGCCGCCAGCACTACAGCTTCCGTTGCTGCCACCAGTTCCTCCGGGGTCAGCGTACCGGTGGTTAACAGCGTCAGTAACTCGGCAGCATCAGCGGCAAGCGTAGTCATCGTCATAGGGGTCTGCTTTTACCTTATCAGGAGTTTTTGGCAAAGTAACGCAAAGCTCAACAGCAAAAAACCGCCTGGCTTCCGTGTGCTACGGAAGCCAGGCGGCTACGTCCTTCCGGTGAAAACAATCTGCTTAGTCGCGCTTGGTTTTGAGCACCTGCTTCAGGGCAGCCAGCTCATCGCGGAGCTTGGCGGCAGTGAGGAAGTCGAGGTCCTTTGCGGCGGCTTCCATCTGCTTTTCAGTTTGCTTGATAAGCTTTTCCAGATCGGGGCGCGCCATTACGGATATCACCGGCTCGGCGGCTATGGCCAGAGCCACATCGGCGTCGGGTCCGGCGTAGCCTTGGGCTTCCACAATGCGGTAATCCGACAGAGACGTTTGCTCCATAATAGCTTCGCGCGACTTGCGCACCGTGCGCGGCGTGATGCCGTGCTCCTCGTTGTAAGCCAGCTGAGTGGCGCGACGACGGTTGGTTTCATCAATGGCGCGCTGCATGGAGCCCGTAATGCGGTCGGCGTACATAATCACCTTGCCCCGGTCGTTGCGGGCGGCGCGGCCCATGGTCTGAATCAGGCTGCGCTGGTCACGCAGGAAGCCTTCTTTGTCGGCATCCAGAATGGCCACGAGACTTACTTCCGGTAGGTCGAGACCTTCGCGCAACAGGTTTACGCCGATGAGCACGTCTATTTCGCCCAGCCGCAGCTGGCGCAGGATTTCTACCCGGTCCAGGGTTTTCACGTCGGAATGCACGTAGCTGCTCTTGATGCCCAGGCGCTCCATGTACTTCTGCAGTTCCTCGGCCATGCGCTTGGTGAGCGTGGTCACCAGCACCCGGTCGCCCATCTTCACGCGGTTATCTACCTCGTCCAGCAGGTCATCAATCTGGTTGCCGCTGGGACGCAGGTCAATTTCGGGGTCGAGCAGGCCGGTGGGCCGGATGATTTGCTCCACTACCACCCCATTGGCCTGAGTGAGCTCATAATCGGCGGGCGTAGCCGACACATACACGGCCTGGCGCACCATGCCCTCAAACTCGTTGAAGGTGAGCGGACGGTTGTCCATGGCGCTGGGCAGGCGGAAGCCGTACTCCACCAGGGCCGTTTTGCGGCTCCGGTCGCCGCCCCACATGGCCCGGATCTGGGGCATCGTGGCGTGGCTTTCGTCTACCACCAGCAAGTAGTCATCGGGGAAGTAGTCGAGCAGGCAGAAGGGGCGGCTGCCAGGCTGGCGGCCGTCGAAGTAGCGCGAGTAGTTCTCGATGCCCGAGCAGTAGCCCAACTCCCGAATCATTTCCAGGTCGAACTCGGTGCGCTCCATGATGCGCTTGGCTTCCTGGTCGCGGCCCTCCTTTTCGAAGTAGGCGTGCTGCTGCACCATGTCGAACTGAATTTCCTTGATGGCCTGGTTGAGGCTGTCCTTGCCCGTTACGAACAACTGGGCCGGGTACAAAGTCATCGATTTCTCGTCGCTGAGCTTCTTGCCGCTGGTGGGGTCAATCTTATGGATAGCCTCAATTTCGTCGCCGTAGAAGAAGATGCGGTAGGCGTGGTCGGCATAGGCGGGGAACACGTCCACCGTGTCGCCCTTCACCCGGAAGGTCCCGCGCGTAAATTCCACTTCGGTGCGCGAGTACAGAATCTGCACGAAGGAATAAAGCAGGTTGTTGCGCGAGTAGCGCAGGCCAGGCGCCAGGTAAATCACGTTTTTGCCGAACTCCTCGGGGTTGCCGATGCCGTAGATGCACGACACCGAGGCCACCACAATCACGTCGCGGCGGCCGCTCAGCAGCGTGGACGTGGTGTGCAGCCGCAGCTTCTCGATTTCCTGGTTGATGGCCAGATCCTTCTCGATGAAGACATCAGTGCTGGCAATGTAGGCCTCGGGCTGGTAATAGTCGTAGTAACTGATGTAGTACTCGACGGCGTTGTTGGGGAAGAACTGCTTGAACTCGCCGTAGAGCTGGGCCGCCAGGGTTTTGTTGTGGCAGAGCACCAGGGCCGGCTTGCCGGTTTGGGCAATGACGTTGGCCATGGTGAACGTCTTGCCCGTGCCCGTGGCCCCCAGCAACACCTGCGCCGGCTCGCCGTTGTTCACGCCCTCCACAAGTTGGGCAATGGCGCGGGGCTGGTCGCCGGTGGGCTTGAATTCCGAAGTCAGTTGGTATTGCATAGAATGAGGGAGAAGCTTGCCAAACTGGGTTTAGCCATCGTTGTATTCTTCAAGGCAGGTGAGCCAGCCTTTGATAACTACGTTAGCTAAATAGAGGTTTCCTTCGGAAATAAAAAACCCTGGCCACTTGCGCAGCCAGGGCGAGGTCTCACGGGACTTGTAGAGCCGGGAGAGAATACTACAGAGAAACTTGGTTTAGTGCGCTGCCAGCACCGGGGCCGACTTGCTGCCGAATTCCACGCTGGCTTCCAGGCCCAGGGAGTAGGGCCGCGACTGCTGCCAATACGATTGGGCAGGATCGACGTTCAGCGTGTTCAGCCCAGCTTCAGCCGCGGGGCCAAAAGCCACGGCCCAGGAAGCTCCCGCCGGGCGGTAGTTCAGCCCCGCGCCGCTGCGCAAAGACGTTAGCACTTTGCGGTAGGGCGAGTCACCTGACTGCAGGCTGTAGGCCTTCTGCGCCACCAGCATATTGTCATCGGCGGAGAAGCGCGTACCGAAGAGCACGTTGACGGCAGCTCCCATTCGCGCATAGAACGACCAGCCGTTTTTAACATTATTGCCGTACTGTACCAGCACGGGTATGCCAGCGCTGCGGTAGCGGTAGCGCGTTTTCTGCGGCTCATTCAGTACCGTCAGGTCCGTCGCCATTTGAGTACGTACGCGGTCAGTAGAAGCAAAGCCCCCGGTGAAAGTCGTAGGCACGGAAGGTTCCAGTGCGGCGTAGGACGTCTGGGAGCTTGCCCGGTACTCCGCCGCTTCGGCCCCGGCCGAGATACTGAAGCGGTTGGAGATACGGCGCCGGGCGAGCAGCATAATGCGCTGCCCCAGGCCAGCCTGCAGGTTTTCGCGGTATTCCCGCGCGCCGGCTTCGTACATCTGGGCATTTACCATGGCGGTAGAAGCAATCCGAACGGTACCAGTGGGCAGGCTGCCGCGGGAGAAGTTCATGTTCGGATTGAAGGCCGATACCGCGTGGCCGCCGCCAAACATCCAGCCTCTGGTTGCCACCTGCTTTTTCTCGTCTTCCTGGGCCAATGCATCAGCCCAAGCCAACGAGTTAGCCAGGTACATAGGCTGCAGCGAAGCTGGTAAAGCTGCTTGCGTAGTGGACAGCGTGGTTTCCCGGGGAGCTAACGCGATAATGGTAGCAAACTGCTCGGCAGCAGCAGTAGCCTGCTGGCTGCCCGGGGCAACGGCCTGCATTGCCTTGGTCACCTCAACCTGTCCGGCAGCAGTAGCACCCATTTCGGCAGAGGCTACCGTCTGGCCCTGACTTGCCACGACTGCTGACGCTAGGGTAGCAGTTGGGAGTTGGGCGCTTTGCGTAGTGCTGGTCTGGTCGCCGGCCAAGGCCCGGCCAGTAGCCAGCGTGGTTTCGCGTTCTGGAGTAGTGGCAGCCACAGGTAGGGCACTAGCGCCTAGGCCTGCTGGCACGGGTGAGCCAACAGGCTCAGCTATACCACCGCGGAAAGCTTGATTTCGGTTGGATACTTCGCCTTTGCTGGCTATCGTCGCGGCGCCCGAAACGGGGGTGGGAGCCGTAAATGCGGCATTGAGTGCCGGCTTGCTTACCGTTGCGGCACGCGCGGCCTTTTGCCCGCCACGAGTAGGTTGAGCAATACTGGTCGCCACGTCGGCGCCTGGGCTTACCGCAGCAGGTGCAACAGCCGCCGCTTCCGAAGTTGCTTTGCTTGTCAGGCGCGGTGAGCTGCCGGAAGCGCCAGCCGTGGCAGCGGCTACGTCAGCCTCGTGGGTGCCGGTAAGATGAATGGTAAACCAAGCACCCATGGCCAGGGCAAACAGCAGGCAGGCCGCCGCTGCCCAACGGTGCAGTTGCAGGCGCTGGCGGTAGGTTTCGTTTTGCTGAACCAGCAGGTCGTGGTCAATCTGCTCCCACAGGCTGGCCCGGGGCGCTATTTCGGCTTCCTCGAACTTCTGTCGAAACAACTGCTCCAGGTTGCCGGTCTGAGTATTCTGTGGCTTATCGGCTGAAGGTTCCATTGTGACGATGGGCGTCGAGGCGTTCCAGTTTGTTTTTGAGAATCACCCGGGCACGGGCATATTGTGATTTGCTGGTTCCTTCGGATATCTGCATCAGCTCCCCAATTTCTTTGTGGCTGTAACCCTCGATGGCAAACAAGTTGAATACCATCCGGTAGCGGGGCGCCAGGTCCTGAATCATGGTGAGGAGTTCTTCGTAACCGTAGTTAGCGAGGGTGAATTCCTCATCCGCCAGATTCTCAGGGTATTCTCCTTCGCTCACGGCTACCAGCGGGGCATTGCGCCGGTGTTGCCGCAGGGCGGCATTCACCATAATACGGCGAATCCAGAATTCCAGTGGACATTCGCGCCGAAAACTGGGCAAGTTTCGGAACACCGTTACGAATCCTTCCTGTAATACGTCTTCGGCCTCGAAAGTGGTTTGGGCATAGCGCATGCACACGGCCATCATCCGGCCAGAGAAACGCTCGTACAATTGTTTCTGCGCCAGCCGGCTGCCCGCCAAGCAGGCATCGAGCAGGGCCGATTCGTCTAACGTAGCAGGAGTAGCAATAGGGCGCACGGGAGCGGTACGGGTAACCGTTTCACGGGAATAACTAGAATCAGCAAGCAGACCGCGCAGGCCCGCCGCTCCGAAGTTGGCTGACAGAGCACTCATACGGCACCCCGACCACCCCGATCGGCTCCCAAAGTTACGGCGGAAACCCTGGTTGGCTGCTCCGCGAAAGTAGATAGATGAGGCATAAACGCTGCTGGCTTCGAAGAACCCTATTTGCCCGGCTGGCGGCCGGCATATAAGGTAGAGGCAGAAGCATCGACGGAGGTTGCATCCGGACGCTTACCGCCGTCAAACAACCACTTATTTACTTAATTAACAATAATTTATAAACCCACCCTATTTACTAATTGCAATAAAGCTGATTAGCAGCAGCCAGTAGTCGAATTCTAGCTTAAAGCATATTACTGGCGCGCAGCATGGCCGTCACGGTGTCGCGGTAGGTGTCGCCGATGGGCAGCAGGCGGCCGGCAATCTGCACCTTACCCCGCTCGATGTGCTCAATCCGGTTCAGGGCCACCAGAAACGACTTGTGGATGCGGGCAAACCGCTCGGGCGGCAGCACCTCCTCCACCCGCCGAAACGACTGCAGCGTCAGGACCTTGCCCGTGGTGGTGTAAATCATCAGGTACTCCTTCATGCCCTCGATGTAGAGGATGTCGTCGAAGGCCACGCGCTGCAGGCGGTGGTCGTTTTTCACGAACATGGCATCGGGGGCAGCCGCAGCCGCCTCGGCCAGGGCGGGAGCGGCCGGCACCGAGGTAGCCAGCTGCTGGCGCACCTTCTGCACGGCCTGCACAAACCGCTCAAAGGCAATGGGCTTGAGCAGGTAATCGGCCGCGTTCAGGTCGTAGCTGCGCACCGCGTATTGGTCGTAAGCGGTAGTAAACACGATGCGGGGTCCGGGCTGGGGCAGCAACTGGGCCAGCTGCAGCCCCGTGAGGCGGGGCATGTGGATGTCCAGAAAAACCACATCCACGGGGTTGTCCTGCAAAAACGCCAGGCCTGCCAGGGCATCATCAAACTGCCCTTTCAGCTCCAGGCCCGGCACCTGCGCGCAGTAGTCAGCCAGCAGCTCAAGGGCCAGAGGTTCATCGTCCAGAATAGCGCAGGTCATGGGAGTAAGTGATGAGGTGACAAGTGAAACGTGCCAGGGCTTGACCAGCGGCAATATGGCGGACAATAACGCGAAAACAAGCTATTTGCTTTGGTGGCGCGGGCCTACATAGCCGCTGGGGGGGGCAACAGCCGGGAGGCTGGCTTGTATTCGTTAGCGGGCAGACGCACCCGCTGCACGGGCTTTGGCGGCCACACGGCGCGGCCTTAAGGCAGCAGCACCATGGTGACGAGATGCTGGCCGGGCGTGGTTTGCACATCCAGGGCGTAGCGGCTGGGGTAGAGCAGCTCCAGGCGCCGGCGCAGGTTTACCAGTCCCACGCCCCCGGGCTGCCGCGGCAACTCTCTTTCGGCATCGGCAGGGGCTACGTGGTTGAGCACTGAAAAGCGCAACAACCCATCGGGGGCCAGGTGCAGGGTGATGTGCACGGCCACGGGGCGGGCGGCCAGGTCGCCGTGCTTGAAGGCGTTTTCGACCAGGGGCAACAGCAGCAGCGGGGCAATGGGATGGGCGCAGTCGGGTCCGGCACCTTCCACCTCGAAGCGGATAGCCTCGGGCGCCGACGCTGGCAGGCGCAGGCGCTGCAAGTCCAGAAAGCTGTGCAGGTGAGCCAGCTCCAGGCTCAGGGGCACGGTATCGGTACTGCTTTCGTAGAGCAGGTAACGCATGATTTCGGCCAAGCGCAGCACTGCCTCGGGGGCTTTATCAGACTTCCGGCTGGTGAGGGAATAGATGTTGTTGAGGGTATTGAAAAGAAAGTGCGGGTTGATCTGGGTTTTGAGCATGGCCAGCTCCGTGAGCAGCTGCTGGCGCTCCAGCTCCCGGCGGTTGCGCAGCCCGCTGAGGTAGTCGCCCGTAATCCGCAGGCCGGAGCTGAAGAAGATGGTGCTCAGCCCCATAAGAGTATACGGAATAATCATCGTCAGCTTTTGCGCGCTGGTTTGGGCGTCCTGGGCGCCGCCGCCCACCAGGCTGGAAGCGCCAAAGCGCAGGGGCACGTAGGCGGCCAGCAGCAAAAGCACCCCACCCAGATAAGGCCAGAGTCGGCCCCGCCCCACGGTACCCGGCACCAGCACCATCCAGTTGAAGTAAAATATACTCGCCGATAGCACATTGGTGAGCAGGGCCCGCAGCACCAGCTGGTTTTGGGGCATGCGGTATTTGGCCGCAGCGTTGAGGTTGTTGTAGATAGCCAGTCCATCGAGTAGCAACAGGGCACCCCAAAACAGGAAGTGCACCCATTTGGGCACGGCAGCTTCCTCGGAGCGGGGCCACCACTCCAGGCGGGAAAAGGCGCGCAGCCGGGCGCGGCGGCTTGGCGAAGCGGGGGCCGAGGGCGACCCCAGAAGAGAAGAAGCAACGGTTTGCACTCCGGAAGATAGGAAGGCGCCTGGTTTTGCCGGGACCATCTTCAACCAACGCCCCGCCCGGCCTCAACCAACGGCGCACTTTCCGCCCTCAACCTGCTTGGCCAGCTGCAAAGGTCCCTTGGCGGGCCGTTTTCCGGGTTCAGGCCACAAAAAACGCCATTGCCGGGAAAGGTAGGGGGCTTGGTTGAATACCCGGAGCAGGGCCGCCCGCAGCTGCTACGTTTGCTGCCATCTACTCTGCTTTTCTGCGCTATGAACTCAACTGCTCCGCTCCTGGTCGAAACCCGCGACCTGTCTTTCCACTTCGGCAAGCGTCCTATCCTGCACAACCTGCCGCTGCAGGTGCCGGCCGGCGGCATCTACGGCTTTCTGGGGCCCAACGGGGCCGGCAAAAGCACCACTATGCGGCTGCTGCTGGGGCTACTGCAACCCACCGCCGGCTCGGTTTACCTGTTTGGGTATGAGCTCCGCCGGAACCGGGTGGCCCTGCTCAGCCGCGTGGGGGCCCTCATCGAAAACCCTTCGCTCTACGACCACCTCACGGGCTTCGAAAACGTGGAAGCCACCCGCCGCCTGCGCGGGGTGCCGGCCCCCCGCACGGCCGAGGTGCTGGAAATCGTAGGCCTGACGGATGCGGCCCGCCGCCCGGCCCGCGAGTATTCCCTGGGCATGCGCCAGCGCCTGGGTCTGGCCACTGCCCTGCTCTCCGACCCTGCCCTGCTGCTGCTGGATGAGCCCACCAACGGCCTCGACCCCAATGGCATCATCGACATGCGGGAGCTGCTGCGGCGCCTGCGCGACGACCACGGCAAAACCATTATTGTATCGAGCCACCTCATCAGTGAGATAGAGAAAGTAGCTACCCACGTGGGCGTGATTCAGCAGGGGCGCATGGTATTTCAGGGCAGCCTGCCCGACCTGCAGCGCCTCCAAACCGGCCGAGCCCGCCTGGTGCTCGAAACTGACAGCGCCGACACTTGCCGCAACCTGCTGCCCCGCTTGCTGGGCGCGGCCCAGATAGTAGGCCAGGGTACGCTGTGGCTGCCCATGCTCACTCCCGCCCAAACGGCCGAGGTAGCCGCCGCCGTGGTAGGCGCCGGGCAGCCGCTTTACGGGCTGCGCCTGGAGCAGCCCTCTCTCGAAGAAACCTTCCTACACCTCACCGAAACCGCTCTTTCCTAATGGCTACGCTCTCTGCTCCCGTCTCTTTGCTGGCATTGCCCACGGCCCCTTCGCCCCTCACCCAGCTGCGCCGCAGCCTGCAGGCCGACGTGCTGAAGCTGCGGCGCACGGCGGCCCTGCGGCTCACCTTGTTCAGTGGGGCGCTGCCCGTACTGCTGGTGTTTTCTATCTACTTTTTCAAGGGGCACGCCATCATCAAGCCGGGCACCGACCCATGGCCGAGCTTTTTGATGCGCTCCTGGCAAACGGCCGGCACCCTGCTCTTGCCCCTGTTTGTGGTGCTACTCACCAGCCTACTCGTGCACGTCGAAACCAAAGCCACAGCCTGGAAACACCTGTATGCGCAGCCAGTAGGCCGCGGGGCGGTATTTGTTTCCAAGCTGCTGGTACTGCTGGCGTTGAACGCAGTGGCGCTGCTGCTCTTTGCCGGCTTGCTGCTGGGGGCCGGCGCGCTCCTGATGCTGGTACGGCACAAGCTAGGCTTCCAGAGCCACGCTATTCCGCTGGAAACCATTGGCTGGATGCTGATGCGCACGTACGTGGCTACGCTGGGGCTGCTGGCCGTGCAGTACATCGTGAGCCTGTTCTGGCGCTCTTTTGTGGTGCCGGTGGGCATTGGCATGGGCGCTGTGGTATCCACTATTGCCTTGCTGCAGTGGGAGCATGCTGACAAGATTCCGTACGCAGCCCCACTAGGCACGGCGGTGGCCCTACGCCTCGATAAAGTAAAGGGCATTGTGGTGGCTCACGAGCTGGCCCCCCACGAGTGGTATAGCCTGGCCTGGTTTGCCGGGGCGCTGGTGCTGGGCTACATCCTGCTGCTGCGCCGCCCCATCACGGCCTAGCTCCGGCGCATACGTTCGGTCTGCGGGCCCGTTCACGCTGCCTTCCGGCCGGTTGGTTGGATTACCCATACGCTCTGGCAACCCCTCCGGTACTTTTGCGGTCCTTGGATCTACCTGGATATCTACTTATAGCAATTCTTCCAGCTTACACCCCACGTTAACCTGTTGCGCGCATTGCTGCCGCACCTGTTTCTCTTCCGCCCTGTTTGCGCACTTCTTTTCTGACAGCTATGAAACACACGTATCTTCCCCTGTTGCTGACATCCCTGCTGGCAACCCCCGCCCTGGCGCAGGCGCCAACCGGTGTGCCCGCTGGCGCCCCCGGTGCCACCCGCTCCACCCCACCTAGCCTCGTACCCGTGGCGCCCAAAGGCACTGGCCGCCTGGAAGGCACCGTGCTCGACGCCACCACCAAGAAGCCCGTAGAGTATGCCACCGTGGCTTTGCTGCCCGCTACCGGCGAAACGCCCGTCGATGGGACGGTAGCCGATGACCGGGGCCGCTTCCAGCTAAAGGGGCTGGCCCCTGGCTCCTACCGCCTGCAGATTACCTTCATTGGTTACGCGGCCCAAACGGTAGCCGTAACGGTCACGGATGGTTCAACCACGGTTCCGGCCGTAGCCCTGGCCTCCAGCACCCAGAAGCTGGGCGAGGTAACCGTGACCGGGGAGCGGCCCGTGGTGGAAAGCAAGCCCGACCGACTGGTGTACAACGCGGCCCAGGATGCTACCAACCGCGGGGGTACCGCCGCCGATGTGCTCCGCAAGGCGCCCATGCTGAGTGTGGACCCCGACGGCAACCTGCAGCTGAACGGCTCGGCCAACGTGCGGGTGCTCATCAACGGCAAGCCCTCGGCCGTGGTGTCCGGCGACCTGGCCCAGGCCCTCAAGCAGCTGCCCGCCGACCAGATCAAGAACGTGGAGGTGATTACCTCGCCCTCGGCCAAGTACGACGGCGAAGGCTCAGGCGGCATCGTGAACATCGTGCTCAAGGAAAACAACCTGCAGGGCATCAACGGCAACGTGGGCCTGGCCGTGGGCACGCGCAACTCCAACGGCAACCTGGGTTTGAACGCCCGCAAGGGCAAGCTCAGCCTCTCATCGGCGCTGAATGGCTGGTCGTTTTACGCGCCCGGCGACCAGGAAGTGGACCGCACCGACCTCAATGTGCGCAATAAGAGCGGCATGCTGACGACTGGCTTCCTGCGCCAGCGCAACGACGGGTTTGGCATGGGCGGGGGCGGCAACGGCCGCATTGGGCTGGACTATGAGCCGGCCCCGAACCACGCCCTCAGCCTGGCCCTGAACGGCAGCTTGTTCCGTAACCGCTTCGACGTGGATATCGACAATACCTACCGCCTGGCGGAGGGGGACCAAGTGGCGGGCACCGCCCGGCTGGGCAACTACGAGCGCGAAACCATGCAGAAGTTTCGCACCCAGAGCTACGACCTGACGGGCACGTACACCCGCACCTTTGGGCAGGGAAACCGCCGCGAGTGGACGGTGCTGGCCCAGCACTCCCGCAACCGCAACTACCGCTTCTACGACGTGGATCAGTTCTCCCTAGTAGATGCCAACGCCGACGGCACGCCGGACTTTCAGGAGTTCAGTCCCAACACAGCCCGCAACCTGGAAACCACCATCCAGACCGATTACGTGCTGCCCATCAAGGAAAAGCAAACCCTGGAGTTTGGCGGCAAGCTGATTAAGCGCACGGTGGAAAGTGACTACCGCGTGAGCCGGGCGGAGGCAGATGGCATCTTCGCGGAAGAAAGCACGCTGACCAACGTCTACAACTACAACCAGGACGTGCAGGCCGGCTACGCCACCTACGCCACGCCCCTGGGCAAAAGCTACAATGTGCGGCTGGGCGCCCGCGTGGAGCGCACGGAATTGCAGGGGAACTTCCAGAACCAGGACAAGCCGTTCGGTCTTGAATTTACCAACCTGCTGCCCAACGTGGCCCTCACGCGCAACCTCAAGCAGCCTGGCTCTACGGTGCGCCTCAGCTACTCGCGCCGGATTCAGCGGCCCAGCATTTTTTACCTGAACCCCTACCGCAACGAATCCGACCCGCGCAATATCTCCGTGGGAAACCAGGAGCTGCGGGCCGAGTTTACCGATAACCTGGAGCTGAACTGGAATACCTTCGTGAAGAGCTCCGTGCTGAACGTGACCCTCTACACCCGGCAAACCAACAACGCCATTGAGCGCATCAACAAGACCGAGGACGATGGTCGGGTAGTAGCCACTTACGGCAATGTGGCCCGCAACCAGACCTACGGCCTCAACCTGTTTGGGTCCTTCAAGCCCCTACCCAAGTGGGATATCAGCGGCAACGTGAGCACCTACTACGTGTATCTGTTCAGCCAGGCGCTGACGGATCTGGGCCAGCGCGGCAAAAATTCCGGCGTAGTGTACTCGGCCAACATCAACTCGGGCTATAAGTTCGACAAAGGCCTGAGCTTGCAGTTCTTCGGCATGCTCAACTCGCCCCGCATTCAGCTCCAGGGCAAAAGCTCGGCTTGGCAGATGTACTCCATTGGCCTGCGCAAGGAAATCCTGAAAGGTAAAGGCGACTTCACACTCAACGCCGACAACCCCTTCACGCGCTACGTGAAGCTGGTCAATGACTTCAACAACGGCTTTTCTGACTCGCGCAATACCACCTTCATCTACAACCGCGGCGTGCGGGCGGCCTTCAGCTACCGCTTCGGTAAGCTCGAGAACAAGCCCCAGCGCCCCAAGCGCAGCATCCGCAACGACGACCAGAAAGCCGGGGAAAGCGGCGGCCAGGGTCAGCCGTAACACCCGCGCCCCGAGTTAACGATTTACTAAAGCTGAAAACTGCCCGGCGCAATGCGTTGGGCAGTTTTTTCGTTTGCGGCGTGCAACGTTGCGGGTGCTTCCCGCATCTCCTGTCAGGTTTAAACTACCGGAGGGCTGGCGGCCGTGGCCCATGCCGCCCAGCTACCACAGCTTATTCATTTTGTCGCGCTATTCTTTCCCTATCCGTTTCCTGCATGAAGCATTTTGCCACGCTGGCCCTTTTGGCCGTATTGGTTGCCCCTACCGCCCTGGCACAAACTGCCGCGCAGCCTACCACCCCAGCCGCTACTAAGGGCACGGGCCGCCTCACCGGTCAGGTATTGGACGCGGCCACCCAGAAACCGGTGGAATACGCTACCATCGTGCTGCTGCCAGCCGCGGGTACGGCGCCCCTGGCCTCCACCACCGGGGACGAGCAGGGCCGCTTCGAGCTGAAAAACCTACCAGCCGGCTCCTTTCGTCTGCAGCTCAGCTTTGTGGGGTACGCCACGCGCATCGAGAACGTGACGGTAACCAGCCAAGCCACGGCCTTGAGCCCCTTTACCCTTACGGCCAGCACCCAGAAACTGGGCGAGGTGACCGTGACCGGGGAGCGACCCGTCATCGAAAGCAAGCCCGACCGCCTCGTGTATAACGCCGACCAGGATGCTACCAACGCCGGCGGCACGGCTTCGGACATTCTCCGCAAAACACCCATGGTGAACGTGGATGGGGACGGCAACGTGCAGCTGCGCGGCACCTCCAATGTGCGCATTCTCATCAACAACAAGCCCTCGGCCATGCTCTCGGGCAACCTGGCGGAAGCCCTGAAGCAGATTCCGGCCGACCAGATCAAGGCCATTGAAGTCGTCACGTCGCCCTCGGCCAAGTACGATGCCGAAGGGTCGGGCGGCGTCATTAACATTGTGCTGAAGAAGAACTCCCTGCAAGGCACCAACGGCAGCGTGGGTGCTACCGCCGGCAACCGCAATCAAAGCCTGAATGGCTCCCTCAACGCCAAGCGCGGTAAGTTTGGCGTGAACACCAAGCTTACCGGCTTCCGCAACCTCTACCCCTACCGCTCCAGCACCACCCGCACCGACTTTGTGCCTAGCCCGGGCGGGGAGCGGCAGGTGCTGGGACAGCTGGAGCAGCGCAGCGTATCAGAGAATATTGGCAAGGGCGGCTACGGGCAGGTGGAGTTCACCTACGACCCTTCGCCCCTGCACAGCTTCACGCTGAGCGGCAACGGCAACCAGTACCAGAGCAGCTCGCCCCAGGAGCTGTTCAACCAGTACCGGCAAACCACGCCGTCGGCACCCGGGCAGTTCTCGCTCGATACGCTGTACTCCCGCGACATTGTGCAGCAATTCCAGTTCCGCAACTACGATTTGAACGCGGGCTACACGCGCACCTTTGGCGAAGCCCAGCCCCGCCGCGAGTGGAGCGTGCTGGCCCAGCACACCCAAAACCGTAACACCCAGGAATACAGCCTCGATCAGTACCACGCCGCCGATGTGCAGAAGGGGCCGTTGGAATACCAGGAGCGCAGCCACAACTTGGCCCGCAACACCGAAACCACCCTCCAAACCGACTACACGCACCCGTTCAGCCCGACCAGCACCCTGGAGGCCGGGGCCAAGACCATCCGCCGCACCGTTAGCAGCGACTATAGTTTGGATACGCTGCTCACGCGCGTGCAGCCCGACTTCGTACGCAGTGTGCGCCGTTCCAATGCGTTTGATTACAACCAAAACGTGCTGGCGGCCTACGCTACCTACGGCTTCACGCTCGACTCGGTGTACAACTTCAGCCTGGGTGCCCGCCTGGAGCGCACCGACATTCGGGGGGAGTTTCAGGGAGAAAACGGCCGGTTCTCGAATGACTACCTAAACGTGCTGCCCAACCTGAGCGTGTCACGTACTCTGGGGAAGCCGGGCCAGACATTGCGTTTCAGCTACTCCCGCCGCATTCAGCGCCCGCAGATTTACTACCTGAACCCGTACGTGAATCAGAGTACGCCCAGCAGCATCAGCTACGGCAACCCCAACCTCTCGCCCGAAATCACGGACTCCTACGAGCTGAGCTACGGCACATTTGGGGAGAAAACGTCCTTGAACGTATCGACTTACACGCGGCGCACCGGCAACTCCATTGAGGAGTTCAACCGCTATAACGAAGAGCTGGCCCGCACCGAAACCACCTTCGGCAACCTCGCCACCAACACCACCTTTGGCCTGGGCCTGTACGGCTCCTGGAAGCCCGTGCAGGGCTGGGATATCAGCAGCAACCTCAACACTGACTACACCCGCATCTACAGCGCCGCACTCAGCCGCACGAGCAGCCGCCTGAATGGCTCCATGAACCTGAATACGTCCCTGAAGCTGGGCAAAGTGTACTCCCTGCAGGGCTTCGGCGGCGGCTGGACCGGCGGCGTGCAGCTGCAGTCGCGCTACGCTGGTGGCATTTGGTACGGCGTGGGCGTCAAGCGTACCCTGCTCAAGGAAAAGGCTGACCTCACCTTAAACGCCAGCAACTTTCTGCAGAATGGGCGGGCTTTCCGCAACACCACCGAAACCGACCAGTTCCGCAGCACGGGCACTTGGTTTCAGTACAACCGGGGCGTGCGCCTGTCCTTCAACTACCGTTTTGGTAAGCTGGATAGCGGCTCCCAGCGCCAGCGCCGCACCATCCAGAACGACGACTCCAAGCAAGGTGGCAGCAAAGGCGGGCAGTAGCTTATGAAGGCAGGATTTCCTTGCCAGCAGACACAATAAGCCGCACTGTAGAAAACGTCCACCTGTTTTAACGCTAAAACCCAGAAAGCCCCTGACATCTTCGCAGAAGTCAGCGGCTTTCTGGGTTTTAGGCCCAACTAGTCTTCAGGACAAGTGGCTCCGGCCTGGCCTCGCAATGATAGCGCAGTCCTTGTTGCCTGCCACCTCATTACCTTTTCCAGATGTCCCAGGCGGCTTCGGCTTGCAGGCAGAGCATTTCAAACCCGTTTTTGATGCTGGCCCCCCGGGCCTGACCGCGCCGCATAAACTCGGTTTCGCGCGGGTTATATACCAAGTCGTAGAGGTAGTGCTGGTCGGTTAGGGCCTCATACGGGAGCTTGGGGCATTCCTCTACGAAAGGGTACGTGCCGAGAGGCGTAGTATTGATAATCAACGTATGGCCTTGTACCAAGTCGGGCGTAAGCTCCTCGTAGGTGAGACCCGCACCAAGTGGGTGCCGGGAAACCACCCAATACCCGATTTCCAGGTCGCGCAGGGCTACTTCCACGGCTTTCGATGCGCCACCGTTGCCCAGCACCAAAGCACGCCCCGCAAAACCCCGAGGCAGAAAGTCGCGCAACGACTCCCGGAAGCCAATCATGTCCGTATTGTGCCCAATCAGTTGACCATCGGCGCGGAACTCGATGACGTTGACCGCACCCACGCGGGCGGCGGAAGCGGCCGTATCGTGTAGGTAAGGCCACACCTGCTCCTTGTAGGGAATGGTGACGTTCAGGCCCCGTAGCTCCGGATGACGTTGTAGCAGAGCCGGCAGTTCTTCAATAAATGCCAGCTCAAACAGCTCATAGGCATGGTCCGTCAGCTCCAGGTTGTGGAACTTCTGGGTGAAGAAGGTCTGGGAAAATGAGTGCGTCAGGGTACGACCTAACAATCCGTATGTGGGCATAGCTACCGGAAAAGCGGGCTGTAATCAACAAAAAAACCACTCCAGCCCCAAACGCTACAGTGGTTTTTCTGCCGGAAAATCGAAGGAACTCCTTACTGCGGCCGGGGCGAAATACGCCCTTTCACGAATTCCCACACAGCCGGCAGCACCGATACCACGATGATGCCAATGGTGAACAAGCCAAAGTTCTGCTGAATCCAGGGCAGGCTCCCCAGGAAGTAGCCCGCGCCGGTCAATAGCGTCACCCACAGTACGGCACCAACTACGTTGTAGCTCAGAAACTTCCCGTAGCTCATGGTGCCCACGCCCGCAATAAAGGGTGCAAACGTGCGGATGATGGGAATAAACCGCGCAATGATGATGGTTTTGGCCCCGTGTTTTTCGTAAAACGCCTGGGTGCGCTCCAGGTGTTCCCGCTTCAGAAACCGGGAGTTTTCGCGGAACACGCGCGGCCCCAGGTAGTCGCCGATGTGGTAGTTGAGCGTGTCGCCGAGCACGGCGGCCAGAATCAGCAGGCCGATCATCACCCACACATTCAGTGGGGTATCGGGCAGGGCGGCCAGGGAGCCGGCGGCAAACAGCAGCGAGTCGCCGGGCAGAAAAGGCAGGATAACTACCCCGGTTTCCACGAAAATAATCAGGAACAGAATAGCGTAGGTCCACGCCCCGTATTGCTGGATTATCTCGGCCAGGTGCTTATCGAGGTGCAGAATGAAATCAAGAATCTGTTTGAGAAAGTCCATCAACGTAGAGAAAGGCGCGAACAACCGCGCTACAAAGAAAGCAGGCCGGCTGCATATATCGTGCGGGCCCGTGCTCAGGCTTTGCGGGCCACCAGCAGTTGGTTGATTTTTTCGACCGCCTGGTGCACGTGCAAGTCCAGGCCTAACTGGGCAGCCTGTGGCCGTAAGGCTTCGATAAGGGCGGCGTGGGAAGTGGCTTCAATGGCATTGAGCAATATATAGCCTCCGGGGCTAAGCAGCCCGTGCAGTGCCTGCCAGAACGCGGAACTGAATACTTCCTCGGGTATTTTACTGTCGATGGAAATATCCACGATAATCAGCCCGAAGGCTCCGCGGGCCTGCTCTACCCAGGCAAAGGCATCGGCTTGGATTATCTGTAGCGTGGGGCTGGATACAATGCCAAACTCCTCGGCTGCCACCTGAATAACGACCGGGTCGAGCTCCACGGCGGTAACGGCCCGTGTGTAGTGCAGTTCCTCCCGCAGCGTTTGAATAACGGAGCCGCCGCCGAGTCCCAGCAGCAGCACGTGCTCCACTCCCGCGAGCGGAATTTGTTGCAGCCCAAAGCGCAATACCCGCTGCAGAGCCCCGTATGAGTAGTTGGCGGTGCGGGAGTCGAGTACCTTGCGGCCTTGGTAAAGGGTTACTTCCAGTTCCCCACTCACAGCCGAGGGCACGCGGCGCGTAAACGGAAACAGGTAGCTCAGGAGCTTTTTCATAGGCAACAGTTACGACAAGCCGGGAAGCCTTCGAATTTCATCTTACTGAGCGTCCTGGTAATACCGTTTTGTTTCGGGGACTACCCGCCAGCGGGCCAGCACCCGCACCTGGGTTTCAGAACTGTTGGGATCAGGAATAGGGTACCATGTAAGCAGGCTGCAGTCCCGGGGCAATTTTACCAGATCGGTTGGGGTCTGCTGCAACGTACGCAGGGCCGCCCGCTCGCAGGTATTGTCGTCCTTGATGGGTCGGTCGGAATTGGTATACACAAACACAAACAGGGCCAGCAGCCCACCGTAGGCGGCCCGGAAACGTGCGGGCAATTCCCAAAGCAAGTAAAGGGCCGAAGCTGAGAAGAAAAAAGTTAGTCCAAGTGTAATGGGTATCAGGGTATCGCGCCGGATTATGGAGGGGCGGTAGGTTCGGTAGCCACCCAGCGGGAGTAGGGCGAGGTACAAGAAGGCCAAAACGAATACCCAGCTTCCCAGCGTGAGCAAGCGGCGTCTTTCTACTGATATTGGCAGTGCGCGTAACAGATAGTGATTCAGGACGGCTACCAGGAAGAGGGCCGGCACACCTAGCCCCCCGGCCAATATGGAGTATAGTCCCATCCACATCTTTTCGTAGCGTTCTTTCAGAGGCACCTCCACAGCCTGGCCCTCAATGTTGAACTGCCCAACGTATAGAGAATACAGACATAAGAGCACTAGTATTCCCAACAGCAGCCACATCTGCCGTGGTATAGCTTGCACAGCCTGACGCGCGTGGTTGGACCAGGAATTAGCATCCGCAGTGGGCCAGTACCGCCAAACCTGCCGTAGAATCAATATAGGGGCGACCAATAGTACTATGGGAGCAACTAGCGGACCACTCAGTGCCAACACTACGGCTAGTATCAGCCATAGGCCCACCTGCCAAGCCGGCATAGCCAATGGGCGGTCAAACCAAGTGGCAAGGTGAAAAGGCAGTAAGTAGATCAATAGGCCCACCAACGGAGTGGCATAAAACGCCGTGTACGTAATAGATCGATCAATAACGGCCATTTCGTCGTGGTAGCCTTTGGCTTGAAATACAGGCGTAATGAGCGCCATAGCCAGCCATAGGCGGTAGTTGCTCAACCGGTAGGTACCCGTCACATAGATCCCCAGCAGGTAAACGAGAGCCGCGTGGGTTAGCACTTTCAGCAAAGCACTAGCGGCATAGATACTATCGATGGGCGCCAGAAATGTCTGCAACCACAGTGGCACGTACCGAAAGTAAACCAGCATCCCGGCGTGCGCAAAAAAACGGTTTGGCCCGATATAAAACTCTTTGTCTAGGATGGCGTGCAGCCCTAATGGATTTTCAAGCACAGTCGTGCAGGAAGGCGTAGGCAAAATAATGGCGGCGATGTCACCATCGAGCGGCAGTTGATAATATTGCCAAAAGGAATAGAGCAGGTCCAGCAGCACGAAGGCGGCCATTAGCCAGCCCACCATTGATAATCGTTTCATAAGTATTATATGCCCGGGTACGGTTTGTGTTTAGCGGCCAAAGCTACTAAGTTCCTTCCCTCTGTCGGCAGACTTTAGGTAGTAGTATGCTAGGCGGAAAATTTATCTTAGTAGCTGCTTCCCTCCGCCGGTGGGATACCCAAAAGGCAGCCTCCTTGCAGAAGCTGCCTTTTACTCTCAATCACTACAGAAACCCCAGCGCTAGAAAGCTAGCTGTAAGCCTGCCGCCGACACTTATCCGCGTGGCATGGAAGTACCCGGCTTGCCTTGCACTTTAGGCTCGGGCCGGAACATTTCGTCTACATTTTCCAGGTCCAGGAAATCCAGAAACGTGTCGCCGCGCAGGCCCAGCCGGATGGTTTCGAGGCTGATGATTTCGTTGGGGGCAATGTTGCCCAGGTTCACGTTGGCTCCCAGCAGCTTGATAAACCACACCTGCTGGGCTTTCTGGGGGGCTTCCCAGATAATCTTCTCGAAAGGAATCTGGGTGAGAATTTCTTCTACCAGACCGGAGCGCACTTCGCCGGTGCTACGGAACAGGCCTACGTTACCGGCTTCCCGGGCTTCGCCGATGACCTTCACGGCCCCGGCTTCCAGCTCCGTTTTCATCTGCGAAATCCACTTGTAGGGCGGAATAATCTTCTCCGCATCCTTGGAGCCTACTTCCGACAGGACCTTCACCTGACCGGAAAGCTGACGAATGAAGTCTAGCTTTTTGTCGTGGTTCAGGTCCAGGGACCCGTCTGATACTTCGGCATACTCCATGCCCATCTTGTCAAGCAGGCGGCGGTAGTCGTCAAACTGATTGCGAATGATGAAGGCTTCGAACAGCGTACCACCGAAATACACGGGAATGCCGGCTTCGCGGTACACGGCCAGCTTGCGCTCCAAGTTGGGGGCCACGTAGGAAGTGGCCCAGCCCAGCTTCACAATATCCGTGTACGCCGCCCCTACTTCCAGGAAGTCTTCTACTTCCCGCACGCTGGAGCCTTTGTCCATTACCATGGTAAAGCCCTGCTCACGGGGTTTTTGGGTGCGCTCAGGAAGTTGGGTCAGTTCGTAATTCATGTACTAGGGTCTTGGGGTCTTGGGGTCTTGGGTCTTAAAGGCTTGAGTTGAAACCAAGCCTTGCGCGCCCGGAACAACAACGCGGGCAAAAGTACACCTGAAATTCGGGTCTTGGGGGCTTGGTAGCTCAAGGGCTTGGCTGATGTACTCACCAGCAACAACTTGCCGCCGCGGTAGCCATCAGCCAAGCTCCTGGCTTTCTACTTGCGGTACTGCTCGATCAGCCGCGCCAAGGCCTTCTGTGACTCCAACTCGGGGAAGTAGTCAAACAGCAGGCGGTGTTTGTCGAAGTCCAGGACCAAGGCATTTTCCAGCGTCTCGTAGGCTTCACGGTAGCGGCCCGCAGCCAGCAGGTAGGCGCACAGCCGGTAGTGCAGTTCGGCCTCGGCGGGCTGGATTTCCACGGCATTGCGCATCAGGTCGATGGCGCCGTCGAAGTTGCCTTGCTCGTAGAGAATGATGCTCCAGTTCAGCCAGCCATCCTTGTTATCGGGCGCTACCTGCGTGGCCTTGTCATAGGCCTCAATAGCTGACACAATGTTGCCGACCTGATACTCGGCGGCGGCCAAGGCCATCCAGTACTCCAAGCCTTCATCGTAGAGCGCCACGGCTTTGCGAAAGAAGTGAATGGCCTCAAACGCGCGGTTCTGGGCAATGAGCACAATGCCGATACCAAACCAGGCTTCGTCCATGGTTGCGTCCAAGTCAATGGCCTTCTGGTAGAAGCGGCGGGCTTTGTCCCACTCGGCCAGCTTTTCGTGGCACTCGCCAATGTTGCACAAAGCCTCGGGCGTGGGGTTGCCGGGCTCGTAGCTCAGCTCAAACTCCTCAATGGCTTTGCGGTAGCGCTCCAGGCTCACGTAGGTGCTGGCCAGGTAGCCGTGGGCCTCGTAAAACTTAGAGTCGATGAGCAGGGCGTAGTCGAAGGCGCTAATGGCATCGTCGAACTTGCCGGCCCGGAAGTAGGCCTGCCCCAGGTTGTACCACGCAATGGCCGAATAGGGGTCGTCGTCGGTGAAGCGGCGGAAGAACTCCAGATTTTTTTCCAGCCGGTCGCTCACTTCCAGGCAGTAGAGCAGCTCTTGCACCGCCACGTCGTTGTCGGAGTTCAGGCGCAGGCTTTGCTTGTAGTGCTTGGCGGCACTCTTGTACTTCTGCCAGCTCTGGTAGGCCAGCCCCAGGTTGAAGTGAATGTCGTCGCGCTCCGGAAACCGCTCCACGGCGCTGAGAAAATACGCTACGGCTTCCGAGAAAAGCCCTTTCTGAGTGGCAATAATCCCGCGCGTAACGGCCACATCGGGGTTGTCGGGGTCCAGCAGCGCCACGTTCTCAATCTGGTCGGCGGCGGCGGTGTACTCCCCTTTCATGGCCAGCACCTGGGAACGGTCGATAAGCAGCTCGGTGCTGAATGGGTACAAGGCTATAGCGGCCTCACACGCCTGCAGGGCCTTATCGTACTGGGTATTGGAAGTGTAATGGTCGATAATATTCTCAAAGTCGGCCAAATCAAAAAACACCGGCTCGTTGCTGGACAGCATCTGCTCAAAACGGCGCACGATGTCCAGCACTTCGTCCCGGTCCTCAAAATTCTCGTTCATTCTCATGTTCCTACAATCGGCAGAGCAAACCGTCAAAAAGGCAGCTTCTCCTGGAAAATATACCTGCTCCTGTCTACAGATAGGCTAGCAGCCTAAGATACAACAACCGCACCGGAGGTTGCTACGTTCCGCTGCAATTCCTGGCAGCACCACGCAATGGTATCGGCTACGGAGCGGAAAGGCAACCCGGTTGTACGCTGCACTTTTGCGGCGTTGTAGACGAGCTGCTGGCGGCCAGCACGGGCCGTGTCTTTGGTGATGAGGGGCCGGCTGCCCGTGAGCATTCCGCGTACATGCTCAGCGCGCCAGATAACTTCGGCGGCCCAATCGGGCACGGCCGCAGTGGGGGGCTTTTTGCCAAAGCAGCGCGCGGCTTGGCTTAGTACCTCCTGCAAAGGTACGGCAGCCGCACTAAGCACATACCGCTCGTTCTGCACCGGCAACTCCAGCGTGAGCCGCAGCATGTGGTCTACCACGTCGCGCACATCCACCACGTTTATAGTGCCGGGCGTGTAGAAGCGGTGTTCTTGGTGGGCGTAGCGCAGAAGGCGGGTGCTGCTGCGGGTCCAGTCGGCCGGGCCTAGCACCACGGATGGGTTGACGATAACTGCGGCAAGCCCCTCGGAAATGCCGCGCCAGACTTCCAGCTCGCCCAGGTACTTGGAGGTAGCATACGCCGAATGGGCTGCGCCCAGGTCCCACTTTGCCGCCTCGTCCAGCACCTGAGGCCCCACCAGGGAGCCGCCTTCGGGGGTGGCCGCCCCACCCAGGGCCGCTACCGACGACACGTGGCACAACCGAATACCGCCTTGCTCCAGGCAGGCATCTACCACATTAGCGGTGCCCTCCACGTTTATCTGGAGTAGGGCATCCTCGTCCTGGGGGGCGTAGGATACCAGGCCCGCGCAGTGAAACACGTGCGTCACGCCCGCTAGCGTCTGACGCATCAGCAAGGGGTCCAGCAGGTCGCCCTGCACCCAGTCTACCCCCAGCGCAGCCAGTGTCTGAGGAATGTGCTGCCGGTAAAGTGCGCGTACCTTTTCGCCCCGCGCCACCAGGGCCGGAATCAGGAAAGAGCCAATTAAGCCGCTGCCCCCGGTAACAAATATCATAGGTGTAAAGGTACGAGGGTCCTGGGCTTGCCCGGCAGTGAAGCGACAATGTCAGGCTCCACCTGAGCAGAATGGGGAAGCAATTTGCTTTACAGGCTGCTGTTGAGCAAAGGCAACGCCAGGGCTTTGGCTAAGTAGTCCGTAGGCAGCACTTTATGCTGCAGCGTATCAAGGTGCTTGAGGTGATGGGCGTCGGTACCGAGCATGTCTACCAGGCCGGCATCTATCAGCTTTTCGGCTACGCGCTTGGCTCCGGCGGAGTAATACCCGCTCAGGGAGTTCAGGTTTACCTGCAGCAGCACCCCCGATTCCCGCAGCCGGGGCAGTTCCTCGAACTTGCTGTAGAGGTACGTATACCGCTCGGGATGAGCCAGCACCGGCTGGTAGCCAGCCGACTTCAGCTCAAATATTACCTGCGCCAGGTTGAAAGGCTCGTTCAGGTAAGAGGTTTCGATGAGCAGGTACTTCCGAGCTCCGCCAAAGCTGAGCAGCTCGTCACCGTTTTCGAGGCGGCGCAGAAACCACTCGTCCAGGTAGTACTCGGCGCCGCACTCCAGCTGCACATCCGTGATACCCGCGGCCTGGGCGGCTTGCTGCAGCTGGCTCAGCGCCCCCCGGATGCCCTCCGGCGTGTTGCGGTAGAAGTCGCCCATCACGTGCGGCGTCATGATGAGCTTGCGGTAGCCCAGCGCCCGTAACCGCCGCAGCAGCTCTACCGAATGCTCTACCGTTTCAGCCCCATCATCAAGACCCGGGAGCAGGTGGGAATGCATATCTGTGCCCAGCGCAGCGAAAGAAGCCGCCGCTGCCGCAGGCTGTGCACCCAGTAGTTTGCGGAGCCAGGATGCCATAGCGGGTTACGCAAAGAGTTTGCGGAACCGCTTCCACCAGGAAAGCTTCTCCTGGGTGTCTTCGTAGTAACCCTGGCCATACCCGTAGCCATACCCGTAGCCATACCCGTAACCATACCCGTAACCATAGACGCCGCTCGAACGGGCATCGTTGAGAATGGTAGCTAAGCGGGTAAAGCCGTTGGCCCGAATCAGCTTATTGATATTCTTCAGAAAGACTTTCTTCGAGTAATGGGCCCGCACGATGTAAATCGGAATATCTGCTTTCCGCATAATCAGAATGCCGTCCGTTACGAGGCCTACCGGCGGCGTATCAATCATGATGACGTCGTAGTGCTGGTGTAACTCCGCCAGAACCTCATCAAACTTTGGGCTCAGAATCAGCTCCGAAGGGTTGGGCGGGGTTGGGCCGGCCGAAATGAAGTCCAGCGTGGGAATCGACGTGTGCTGTACGCACTCCTGCCAGGTATGGCGCTCGATGAGAATGGTGCTGATGCCCTTCACGTTTTCCGCCCCAAAAGCCAGGTTCACCTTGGGCTTGCGCATATCCAGATCCAGAATCACGACGCGCTGCTCGGAGGAAGCAATAATGCCCCCCAGGTTCACGGCCACGAAGGTTTTGCCTTCCCCGCTGATGGTCGAGGTGATGGAGATAAGGCGCTTCTTTTTCGAGGAAGCCATAAACTCCAGGTTCGTCCGGATAGAGCGGATGGACTCGGATATGGCCGATTTCGGATTCTTGTCTACAATCAGCTTCGAGACCAGCAGCTTTTCCTTGTCGTAGGTCGGGATAACCCCAAGTACGGGGGCCACGGTATTGCGCTCCAGCTCCCGGATGTTGGTAACGCTGTTGTGCATAAAGTAGCGCACGGCCACCAGCGCCAGCCCCATAAAAATGCCCCCGGCCAAACCAATGGCATAAATCATCAGCCGCACCGGCGAGATGGGCGCCATGGGCATGGACGCAGGCGAGAGAATCTGGAAATCGGGGGTGGTACCGGCTTTGGCAATGCTGTACTCCACCCGTTTGTCCATGAGCATCAGGTAGGATTTCTCGTACAAATCGAAGGGGCGCTGCAGGCGGGCCCGCTCGGTTTCGCGCTGTGGCAGCACCTGCAGTTCGCTGTTCAGCTTGTCGCGCTGCTGATTGAGGGTAGCCAGCTGCTCGCGCACCATCTGCAGGCTTTGCTGTAAAGACTCCTGCACGTTGCGCTTGGCATACGCCACATTGGCGCGACGCAGCTGTACGGCTTCGGTGGCTTCGGTGTTGGAGCGCAGCACCCGGCGCAGGTCCTGCTGGGCGGCGTTCAGCTCCGTTATCTGCTGGGTGAGCACGGGGTCTTCCAGCTGGGACAAGCCCGGTACACTCTGGTCGATGCTGGCATTCTCATCGCGGGCTATCCGGTCGCGAGACGTGAGTCGGGCCACGCTGGTGAGCAGCTCCAGGCGGCGCTGCAGCGCCTGCCGCTCCTTTTCCTGCTCGTCGAGTTGGTCGGTAATCGTTTGTACTCCACTGCGTACGTCGTACATCTTGGCACGCTTGGCGAAGGACTGAAGGGCAATTTCAGCGCGCTGCAAACTGTCGCGGGTAAGCTCCAGCTGCTTGTCCAGGTACTGCATGATCTGCTGCTGGCTCTGGGTGTTCTTCGTCAGCTTCGCCACCAGGTACACCGTGTCGATGCGGTTGACGATGTCGCGGGCCTTACGGGGGTTGTGGTCGGTAAAGGAAATACCGATGGTGTTGGCCTCGGGGTTGACAATCTCAACCGTGAGGTTCTCGTCGAAGTAGCGGTTGATGGAGGCGTCGTCGTGGATGACAAACTGAAAACTGCGGTTCAGCGCATCCTCGGTGAAGTTCTTGGTCTTAGCGAGGCGCAGCGTGACGCCCGGCAGCTCAATGGGGGTATCAATGGTGTACTCAGCGGCGGTTTCGTGTCCTTCGTGAGAAAGCTGAAACTTCGTTGCGCTGGTGAAGAGCACGCTAAACCGGGTATTGTATAAGGCCGGGTCGGTGATGGTGTAATCCACGTGGAAGGGCGAGGTGCCATACAGCTCGTTTTCCAGTACTGTGCCCTGCGAATAGTAATTCACATCCAGATCCAGGGAGTCTTTGAGCTGGCGGTAAATCAGGTTGGACTTGATCAGCTCTACTTCCCCCGACAAGCTATTCAGCTTCTGACGGGTTTCCACGGCGGCGCCCAGCGTCTGGCCCAGGCCAAGGGCCCCGGCATCTTCCTTTTCGTCAATCTTGAGGGTGGAGGACGATTTGTACAGCGGCTTGGTATAGCGCAGGAACGTCCAGGCGGCCGTAATTCCCAGCAAAATCAGCAGCACCATCCAGGGCAGGCTCCGGCGAGCCACCATGAGCAGGGTGGTCGTATCAATACCCGTATTTTCTTCCTCCGACTCTACTTCTACGGGGGCCGTTCCGCCGGAATTGCGGATCAGTTCTTCTAACTCAGCGTTTTCGTTTATTGCCATTCCAGCTTTAGCGGTAAGATCAGCCTAAATCCAGAAACTTTTGCCGTTTCTGGTACGACGTTCCTGGTTAGAGTTTGATAATCAGCAACGCGGTGGTTACCACGGTAGTAACCGCCTGCAGAATAGGTAATACGTCCGTCAGGGCTTCCCGGAATGGGCGGCGCACGGGCTCGATGTACACGACATCATTGGGCTGCATGCGCAGATCGGCACGCCGCATGCCCTCGATGGTAGAAAGGTCTATTACCTGAACCATAGGATTTTTTAGGTCTCCCCGAATTAGACGGATGTTGTAGGCTTTGCCATAGCGGACGCCGCCGCCGGCCGCCGCGCCGGTACCGTCAATACCACCGACGGAGGCCAGTACTTCCAAAAGGTTCATGTTGTCGTTGTAAAGCGGCACAACCCGGCCACCCGGCGAGCCTAACACGAATATCCGGCTGTTCGTTACCCGCGTAGCTACAAAAGCATCCTTATAATAGGTGTTGTACTGCAGCTGCAAAAGGCTGTCGGCCTGCAGCAAGGTGTAGCCGCTCAGGCGCACAGTACCCACCAAGGGCAGCTTGGCCTGTCCGTCGCTCTGCACCAGAAACTCAGAGTCGCCGGCGGGGCGGCTGCCCAAGTCGCCCCCGCGCAGGGTAGCCGCGGCGCCCCCACCCCCACTCTGGCTGGAGCCCGTGGCCACGCTCTGGTTGCCCGGCACCCCGAAGCGCAGCTCCCCGTTGGGGTCTACCAGCCGCTCGCCTTTGTTGGTGTACACCCGCACTTGGATGTAGTCGTTGGGCCGGATAACATAGTTGCTGGTAATTTGGCTCAGGGCCTTCCGCAGACGAACTGTATCGACGGAAGTGGAGTTTTCAGTCCGGAGCATGATGTTCTGCGTGTACGTCTTGGACGTGGCGCAGGAGGAAGCCAGCAAGGCCAGCGGAGCCAGCCAAAGCCAGCAGAGCAGTCGGGGAAGTGAAGTGCGCATGTAGGCTGAGAAAGCCAAGGAGGAAAACAAATCCGACCTCTGAGGAAGCCGGACGACAGTAAATTTTTTCTTAAAAACCTTCAAAGTAACCGAATACGGTTGCGGATTCAAAATTAGCGGGTTCTGCGGACTTCGGCCCGGCCTCATTGGTTGCGGCAAAACTGGTAGCTTCGCAAACCCAAACCCGGCCTTTGCCGGTTATGCTCTTACATACTTCCCACCCAAACTTTTACGTACATGGAACTGGTAGAAACCGAAAACCAGACAATGATTGCGCAGATGGTGCGCGATTTTGGCGCCACCCACATCAAACCGCACATGATGCGCTGGGACGAAACCCAGGAATTCCCGGCCGAGGTCTTGCACAAGCTTGGCGAATTAGGATTAATGGGCGTATTAGTACCCCAGGAATATGGAGGATCCGGCTTCGGGTATACCGAGTACGTAACGGCCATTGCGGAGTTGGCAAAAATTGACGGTAGCATTGGTTTGAGCATGGCGGCGCACAACTCCCTGTGTACCGGCCACATCCTGCAGCACGCCTCCGAGGAGCAAAAGCACAAGTACCTGCCCAAGCTGGCCTCCGGCGAGTGGATTGGGGCTTGGGGCCTTACGGAGCCCAACACCGGCTCCGACGCCGGCAACATGCGCACGGTAGCCGTGGAAGACGGCGACTTTTTCGTGCTGAACGGGGCCAAGAACTTTATTACGCACGGCAAAACCGGCAACGTAGCCGTTGTTATTGCCCGCACCGGCGAGGTAGGCGACTCCCACGCCATGACGGCCTTTATTGTGGAGCGCGGCACCCCCGGCTTCGCGGCCGGGCGCAAGGAAGACAAGCTAGGCATGCGCGCCTCCGAAACCACCGAGCTTATTTTCACGGACTGCCGCGTACCCAAGGAAAACGTGATTGGCAAAGTAGGGGACGGCTTCGTGCAGGCCCTGAAAGTGCTGGACGGCGGGCGCATCAGCATTGCAGCCCTCAGCCTGGGCATTGCCCAGGGCGCCTACGAGGCCGCCTTACAGTACTCCAAGGAGCGGTACCAATTCAACCAGCCCATCAGCAACTTCCAGGGCATTAGCTTTAAGCTGGCCGATATGGCCACGGAAATTGAAGCGGCGTCGCTGCTCACCTACCGCGCGGCCGATATGAAAGACCGCGGCCTGAACGTCAACCGGGAGTCGGCCATGGCGAAGCTCTATGCTTCCGAGGTGGCCGTGCGGGTAGCCAACGAAGGCGTGCAGATTTTTGGAGGCTACGGCTACACCAAAGATTATCCGGCCGAGAAGTACTACCGCGACGCCAAGCTATGCACCATCGGGGAGGGCACCAGCGAGATTCAAAAGCTTGTTATTGCCCGCACCATTCTCAAGTAGGACCGCGGATTGAACGAATATAAAATGAATGAAACGGATAAGGGCCCTAGCTCTCAGCAGAAAATCTGCGTAATTCGTTTTTAATCTGTGAAATCTGTGATTATCTTTGCGGCCCTTCCCAGAAGATTTTCAACCTCATTGACCATATGATCATCGTCCAAATCAAAGAAAACGAGTCGGTTGACCGCGCCCTCAAGCGTTTCAAGAAGAAGTTTGAGCGCACCGGCGTATTGAAAGAACTGCGTCGCCGCACGTTCTTCCAGAAGCCGTCTATCACGAACCGCAAGCAGAAGCAAAAGGCTATCTACAAGCAGGTAACGTATGGCAACGACGCCAACTAACTGACGCGACACGTGGTCACGGTTTAAACCGTCTGAAGGGCTATTCCAGCTTTTCAGACGGTTTTTTCGCGTTCGTACTTTCCGAATTTATTCCATACATTGGGTATCCCGACCTGAACAGTCGGCACCTGGCGTATGGAGTTATTTTTTTCGTATCTGCGGTCGGAGCGGCGCTATAGCCCGCACACGCTCCTCTCCTACCAGACCGACCTGCGGCAGTTTGGAGAGTACCTGGCTGCCACGTACGAGTTGGGTGAGCCCGCCCAGGCCGATCATACCCTCATCCGCTCCTGGATTGTGGAATTGATGCAGCAAAACCTGGACCCACGGACGGTGAACCGCAAAATTGCCTGCCTGCGCTCCTACTACAAGTTTCTGCTGCGCACCGGCATCATCGCCAAAAACCCCATGCTGCGCATTACGGCCCCGAAGATGGCCAAGAAGCTCCCCGACTTTGTGCCGGAAGACTCGCTGAATGGGCTGCTGAACTCCTTTGAATTTCCGGAGACCTTTGAGGGCACGCGCGACCAGCTGGTGCTGGAACTGCTCTACGGCACCGGCATCCGGCTTTCCGAGCTGATTGGAATCCGCCACGACGACCTGAGTTTGCCGGGCCGTACCGTACGCGTGACGGGCAAAGGCAACAAGCAGCGCATCGTGCCCCTCAACCCTTCCCTGGTTTTAGTGCTGGAACGCTATATAGCGCAGAAGCAGCGGGAATTCCCCGCCGTGGGCAACGCCGCGGGAGCCCTGCTCGTTACAAACAAGCAGGAACCGCTCTACGAAAAGTTTGTGTATCGCACCGTGAAGCACTATTTAAGCCAGATTACGACGGCTGCCTCCCAGCAGCACCCGCACGTGCTGCGCCACTCTTTTGCTACGCACCTGCTCAGCAAAGGCGCTGATTTGAATGCTATTAAAGAGCTGCTGGGCCACGCCAACTTGGCCGCCACGCAGGTGTACACTCACTTATCGATTGATAAGCTCAAGGCGGTTTTTGAAAAGGCCCATCCCAAGGCCTAGTTGTTTCTCTTTTTTCCTACTCCCTAACCCCACTACCGATGAAAGTACAGATGCAATCGGTGCATTTCGACGCCGACCAGAAACTGCTCGACTTCATCCAGAAGCGCCTAGATAAGCTGGAAACCTTCTACGACCGTGTCACGGAAGGAGAAGTAATTATGCGCCTCAATAACAAGGATGGCATAGCCAACAAAACGGTAGAAATAAAAGTACTGGTGCCCGGCACCATGCTGTTTGCGCAGGAAGACGCCGGCACGTTTGAAGCCGCCACCGACGCCGCCGCCGACAGCCTCAAGCGCCAGATTACCAAATACAAGGAAAAGCTGCTCAGCCACTGATGCAACGGCCCGACCCGGGCCATTTATGCAGTCACAGAAAAGCCCCGCCTGACTAGATCAGGCGGGGCTTTTCTGTGGCAGAAGCGCGGGACTTAGGCTTGCAGGTAATACAGCAGCTCGCCCACGCACTTACCCGCCTGGAAAATGCTATAAGCAGCCAGTGCCCCTAAGGCCAACCGAACGGGCCGGGCAGCGGGCAGAAAGGCTTGTAGGTACATAGCCAAGCGTTGCACAGCGCTTCGGATTAGAGGGCAAAAGCCGCCTTGATCTGATCTACGTAGTCGAGCTTTTCCCAGGTGAAGGTTTCCACCGTGCGGGTGCTGCCATCGGCGCCTTGTACCTGCTTGGTACCGGGCTGGCGGCCCATGTGCCCATAGGCTGCCGACTCCGCGAAAATCGGGTTTTGCAGGCCGAGGCGCTGCACAATGGCGTAAGGGCGCAGGTCGAACAGCTGCTGTACTTTGTCGGCAATCTGCCCGTCGGTGAGCTTCTGCCCATCGGCGCCCGTGGCATGGGTAGTGCCGTAGGTGGTCACAAATACGCCTACTGGCTTAGCTACGCCAATGGCGTAGGCTACCTGCACCAGCACCTGATCGGCTACACCGGCCGCTACCAGGTTTTTGGCAATGTGCCGGGCTGCATACGCGGCAGATCGGTCAACTTTCGAGGAATCTTTGCCTGAGAAGGCTCCGCCCCCGTGGGCGCCTTTGCCGCCGTACGTATCGACAATAATTTTCCGACCGGTGAGGCCAGAGTCGCCGTGAGGACCACCGATGACGAACTTGCCGGTGGGGTTGATGTGGTGCTGAATATCGGCCGTGAACAGCTGCTGCACGGCCGGGCTCAGCTGGGCTTTCACCCGCGGAATCAGAATATTAATGATGTCCTCCTTGATGCGGGCCAGCATGGCCTCCTCGCTGGCATCGAAATCATCGTGCTGAGTGCTCACCACAATGGTTTCAATGGCTTCCGGCGTGTTGTCGTCGGCGTAGCGGATGGTCACTTGGCTTTTGGCATCAGGGCGTAGGTACGTCATTTCCTGGCCAGCCTTGCGAATGGCCGACAGCTCGCGCAGCAAACGGTGCGAGAGGTCCAGGGCCAGGGGCATGTAGTTTTCGGTTTCCTTGGTAGCGTACCCGAACATCATGCCCTGGTCGCCGGCGCCCTGCTCTTCCGCCACGGCACGCTCCACGCCCTGGTTGATGTCGGCCGACTGCTCGTGCAGGCGGTTCATCACCTCGCACGTGTCGGCGTTGAACAGGTACTCGGGCTTGTTGTAGCCAATCCGGCGAATCACCTCCCGTATAATGGGCTCGGCATCTACGTGGGCCGTGGATTTGATTTCGCCGGCTACCAGGGCGAAATCGGTGGTTACCAGCGTTTCGCAGGCCACTTTGGCCGTGGGGTCCTGACGCAAATATTCATCGAGGATGGCGTCGGAAATCTGGTCGGCTACTTTATCAGGGTGACCTTCCGAAACAGATTCGGAGGTGAACAGGTACGGCATCAGCTTGTAAGGTAGAAGTACGCGAGGGGCCGGCAGCCCCACCCTGCCTCTTGAGAATCGGGCAGGCCGCAAAGCTACAAGTTTTCTACATGGAGACGAGGGCCGCCCGCGAATTCCGCACGGCGCCCGCGCAATTTAGGCCAAAGCGCAAGCGGTGCGCGAAAAGTGGGTCCGAACTTGTCAGCGGCAACGGTACGGGCGGCCGGAAGCGCTAAGCCGGTACGGCACCAAAACGGGTGGACAGTTCTTGGCAAACGCGGGGCGGCACGCGCAGGTACTCCAGCACGTCGGTGGTTTTTTCCGATGCCTTGCCTTTGTTATCGGTTTCGATGGCTACGTTTTCCAGCGACAGAAAGCAGCAGTCGGGGTCGGACGGGGCGCGGAAGAAGTGCAGACGCCCAAAATGGGCTGTTCCATCCGGCTCCGTGTGCAGCTGCAAGTGGTTCCAGTCGGCAGCTTCGAGTGCGAGCTTGGTCGCGGCGGCATCGGCAAATGGCGTGGCGGGCTGAGGCAGCGTAATTTTTTCTGCCCATTCGTCGGCCAGTTCCGAGAAAGGCACCTCGGCCTGACTGCGGGGCATATTCCACGTCAGCAAGACTAGAATCAGCAGTTCAGCCAGCCAGACTAGGTAGAGGAAAATGCCGCTGATGGTTACCCCGAAAATGCTCCAAGTGCCTTCATCAGCCAGGCGGGGCAGCATGCCCAATACCAGGGACGGGTTAAGCAGCGTGCCCAGAAACACGTCGGCTTCGAAGGTGGTATGCGTGAAGGATGCCCGGCTACCCAGGCTTTCGGTTTCGCCGGCGCCAAAAAGCAGCGTCAGATACACGCACCACTGCAGGTACCACGCCCACAAAGCTATGGCAAAGCTCAGCCAGCCCACCAGCGCCGGATTCCGCAGCTTACCGGATTTGGTGAGGGTTTTCAGCGCATAGCCCAGCAGCAACCCGAAGCCCAGCGTAACAAATAAGTTGATGTAGATGAAAGGAATGTACCAGATGGCATACACATACACAAAGGCCAACGGCACCGCCGCTATTGCTCCCAGAATGACCAGTAATAAGACGCCGCTCACGGTGAAGCGGCCGGAAGGTTGATAGTAAGCAGGTGCAGACATAAAATGGATAGGTGGTTAAAAACGGTCCAACCTACTTATTTTTTTAACCCTTCCCCTATTTAATTAGCTTTTGGCTGCTTTAATTTTTTCTTGATTTACCTGCTCCTCGGGCCGCGCAAGCATTGCTTTGTGTTGGCCCGTAGACGACTCTATCTTTAAGACGTTTTATCTGCTTTCTACCTACTCTGGCTTTCATGATCCCAGTTTACTTTCTCCGCTTAGGCTTTTTTCTGCTTTTACTACTGCTAGGGGCACTCAGCCAGAGCGTGCAGGCACAGCGCTTTGAACCCGGTTATGTGCTGTCCCGGACTGGCGACACCTTGCGCGTGGAGCTGGAAAACCGCTTCTGGAAGGCCGGACCCGACCGGCTGCGCTACCGCACCACGGCCACAGCCCCCATCCTCGACGTACCAACCCGTCGGCTGCGGGGGTTCGGACTCCTGAGTGGGCGGCAGTGGCGGGTGCTGCCGCTGCAGTACGACGCGGCCGCCGAAGGGCGGGAGGCCAATGTAATGCCCGGCAACGCCATGACGCGGCTCCAAACCGACACGCTGGTGACGGAGGTGCTGGTGCTGGGTCCCGTCACCTTGCTATCGGCTTTCGAGGATACCACCCCGCACTATTTTGTGCTGAAAGCCAATGCTCAGCCCCTGGAGCTGGTAAGCCGGGTAATTTCCCGCACCGCCGCCAATGGCAGCCAGACGCTCGTCACCATCAACAACTACCGGGAGCAGCTGCGCCTGTTTCTGCAGCCGGACTGCCCGGCCGTAGCGTCGGGTTGGGGCTCCCTGGCTTACACGCCCGCAGCCCTCACCCGCCTGCTCTCCACCTACAACCAAGCCTGCCTGGGCGCACCGGTTGTCCGGCCTGCAAAGTCGGCGCGGCGGCCAGCCGTGCGCCTAGATGGAGGTGTGGTACTGGGGGGCGGCCCAGGCACGGGCTCCTTTGCCAATGCCCAGTCCACGGGCCTTGTGGGCCTCGTCACCGGGGACTTCCAGCAGGCTACGCTGGAGCAAGCTCATTTAGCGGCCGTAAAGCGGCGGCAACTGACTCCTGCCGCTGGCCTGTACCTGGATGTGCTGATGCCAGGCCGCACCCTGGCGGTGCACGGCGAAGCCCAACTGGCGCTCGGCAACTCTTCCAGCCACACGGTAAACACAGGATTTGCCTCCTTCCCTACCAAGACCTACGCCTTCAAGCAAGGCACGCAGCTTAGTTTGCTGGCGGGACTGCGGGTATTTGGAGCAGCGGGCAAAGGCAGCCTGCTGGCGGGCGGCGGCGTGCTCCTCACGCGCACCGGTTTCCAGGATGCCGCCGTCACCTACCCCCAGGGCATTCAGCGCACGTACAAAGGCACGGGGTTGCCCGACCGCCGGGATTTTACGATGCCGGCCGGGCTAGATGGATTTTACCTGGAGGCCGGCTACCGGCGCGGACGCCTGCAGGGCAGCCTGGCGTGGCGGCGGCAAACGAGTACCACCTCCGTTACCGATGTATCTACCATCAGTTCCGTGATTTTCAATAAAAACACCAACCAGGTAATCAGCAGCAGCAACTACGCCTACGTGTACCGGCTTAGCCAGCTGCAGCTCACGGTAGGCTACCGCCTCAGCCCCGACACCGACCAGGAATAGGGCTAGGATAACTAACGACTGACGGGAACAGCCGGCTTCAGGTTGGTATCAAACAGCTTAAGGATGCGCTTGTACTCGTCGGTCCAGGAACTGGGCTCCACAAAGCCGTGGTCTTCCACAGGGTATACGGCCAACTCCCAGTTTTCCTTTTTCAGCTCAATGAGCCGCTGCGACAGGCGCACGATGTCCTGGAAGTGCACGTTGGTATCGACCATGCCGTGGCACATGAGCAGGGCGCCTTTCAGCCCCTCGGCGTAGTTGATGGGCGAAGAGCGGGCGTAGGCCAGGGAGTCGTTGTAAGGCTCGTTGAGGATGTTGTCGGTGTAGCCGTGGTTGTAGTGGGCCCAGTCGGTGACGGAGCGGAGCGCGGCCCCGGCCTTGAACACGTCGGGCTGGGTGAACATGGCCATGAGGGTGATAAAGCCGCCGTAGGAGCCGCCGTAGATGCCGATGCGCTGGGGGCTCACGCCATATTTCTCCACCAGCAGCTTGGCCCCATCGACCTGGTCGTTGAGGTCCTTGCCGCCCATGTAGCGGTAGATGCCCGTGCGCACGTCGCGGCCGTAGCCGCTGGAGCCGCGGTAGTCAATGTCCAGCACGGTATAGCCCTGATCCACCAGCAGGTTATGAAACATATACTCGCGGAAGTACTGGCTCCACCACTTGTGCGCGTTCTGGAGGTAGCCGGCCCCGTGCACAAAAATGACGGCCGGCCCTTGCGCAGTGGCCGTAGCCGGGCGGTAGAGGCGGGCGTATACGTCGGCCCCGTCGCGGGCTTTGATGGTAATGATTTCCGGGTCGCGCCAGGGGTAGCTTTCAAATTCCGGCGTGGTGCTGTGCGTGAGCTGGCGCATGGCAGCGCCGGGCTTGTTGGGCATCACAAACAGCTCCCAGGGCTTGTTGGCGTAGCTGTAACGCACCACCAGCGTTTTCTCATCGGGCGAAAGGGTTACTTCGTTGGCGCCGGGGCGCGTGGTTAGCTGGGTGAGCGGGCCACCCTCCACGGGCATGCGGTAGAAGTGCTGCTCGCCGGGGTGGGTTTTGTTGGCCGTGAGGTACCAGCTTTTTTTGTCGAGGCTTAGCCGGGCATCCTGTACTTCAAACTTGCCGCTGGTCAGCGCCTTTTTCTGCCCCGTGGTTACGTCCACGGTGTACAAGTGCGAGTAGCCGGTTTCCTCGCTCTGAAACCAGATACGCCGGCCGTCAGGGAGCCAGCCCACATTGCCGGCCTCATAGCCGATACCTGGACCGTTTATCCAAGCTTCGTCGCGCTGTCGATCGAGCAGGCTGATTTTCTGCGTGGTGGGGTCGAGGGCTACAATCCAGCGGTCCTTGTTATCGGCGGAGCGCACTACCAGAAAAGCGCGCTGCCCCGTATTGGACCAGAACGGGCCGTAGGGCACCACCCGGCGAACCTCCATAGCCGGCTTGGCGGCCTTTTTGGTTTTGGCCGTATCGGTGGGAGCTGAGGCGGAAAGCTGGTACTCTTTGCGGTAGGCGGGCAGTTCGTCGAGACCTTTCAGGTCCTTATAGCCCAGCACAAACGTGGTGTCACGGCCGATGTCGTAGATACCCAGCTCGTAGGCCGTTTGCGGAGCTCCTACTTTTGAGCGGGTCGAAATATCCTCCGTAAAGCCGGACAGCGTCACGAAGTTGGGCACCAAAGCCAGCTTATCGGCGGCCGGCTCCTGTACCAAGGTATAGGTTACGTAGCGACCATCGGGGCTGAGCTGGAGGTTTTCCACCGTTTTAGAGCCCAGCCAGATACCCTTGGGGCGCAGCCGGTTCAGGGCCCGTTGGGCCCGCTCCCGCGCCTTTGCATCCTGGTCGCGCTGCCGGATTACCTGAAACAAGGCCAACTGCTGCGCCCGCAGGAACTTCGCCGACTTATCCATTTCGCCGGGGCCGGGCTTGCTGCCGCGCCGGAAGTCGGTGCGCTGCACGGTTTCGCCGGTGGCGGGGTCCCAGGTGTAGAGGTTGCCGCCGCGCACGTAGCTCACGGCCTTGTCCTGCAGGGCAAAATCAGCCTCCGTTTCGCGCTCGGCTGTGTTGGTTACGCGCCGCACTTGCTGGCTTTTCAGGTCCAGTAGGTAAATGTCGCCGTCCTTTTCGTACACCTTGCGCAGGTGGCGCTGGTCGTAGCGGCCACGATTAGCGGGCAGGCTGCGCTGCTCCGCCAACGACACTTTGCGCGGGGTGCCGCCGCCCGCGTTTACCACGTACAGCGAGTCGCGGCGAGCTTTGGTGGGGTTCCACTGGAAGTAGATCTGCTTGCCATTCTCGCTCCAGTAAGGAGCCGAGGGCAGGCCGCCCAGCCACTGGGCCGGCTCCCGCATAATTTTATCTACCGTGAGTGGCCCCAACTGGGGAGCAGTTGGTTGCTGGGCAGCTGCGGGGAGGACGGAAAAGCAAAAAGCTGAAACGGTGAGTATACCTAGGCGCATAGTGGGCGGGGAAGGACGAAACCACCCGCAACTTACGCAGCCGAAAGCAAGGCGCATAGCTCCTTGCAGCGGTTCTACTCCGGCCCGAAAAAACTTAGAGCCCGCCCTGCTCCCAGGCCAGCAACTCGGCCCGTAAGTTGCGCCGGGCGGGCTCTTCCAGCCGCTCCCGAAACGCTGCCGTGCGGTAAAGCGGGGCCGAAGCCAACAGCTTTTCCAGCACCTTGCTGCGGCCACTCCGGTACATAAAATCGGGTACCAGGCGGTATTCCTGGCGTATTTGCCGGGCATAGTGCCAGTACTCGGCTTCGGGCCGGCCCAGTACCTGCAGATCGGCATCCAAGAAGAAATGCAGGTCGGTATCCGCGGCGGGCTGGGGCAGGGTGTGGTCTTTGGTGCGCTCAATCAGGTAAGCCACCCGCTCCTGCCGAAGGGCGGGCCAGGTGCTGTGTCGCAAAAATTCCCGGGCCAGCACGGCACTACGCGCCTCATTGTCCTGCCGCATAGAGGAATACACGGCATCATGAAACCAGGCGGCCAGCCGCACTACGTCGGCGTCGTGCAGGCGGGCAGCGTGTTGGTCAATAGTCTGCAGCAGGTCCTGAATGTGAACCAGAGAGTGGTAGTGCCGTTCGGGTGCGGTGTAGCACTTGGTGAGCTTCGCCAGCGTAGCCTGACGAAGGGACGCATCCGGCACGATGGCGCCCGTCAGGCGGTGCCACTGGGCTTCGAGGGTTATGGCCATGAGTGCGCGGGGCGATAGTGCAGGTTGGGTGAGCAACGACGGAAGCGCCCGGTTAGTTGGCCGTGGGGGCACCGTAGGGGTTCTGCCGCTTGATTTCGAGGTACCGCTCGGGGCTGGCCAGGGGCTGAAACCCAAACTGGTGGTACAGGCCGTGGGCATCGAGCGTGGCCAGCATGGAGCGGCGCACTCCCTGAATTTCGGGCGCCGCCCACACCACTTCCATTAGCCACTTAGACAAGCCCTGTCCCCGGAACTCGGGCAGCACGAATACGTCGCAGAGCCAGGCAAACGTAGCATGGTCGGTAATCAGGCGGGCAAAGCCAGCCTGGCGACCATCGGGGGCAAACAGGCCAAAGTTGAGCGAGTGGGCCAGGGCTCTTTCCAGAGTTTCCCGCGGCATCTGCTGCGCCCAGTAAGAGTCTTCGGCCAGGTAGCGGTGAATGGCGTCGACGTCAAGCCGCGCGAGGTCGGTGCTGATGGTGAAGCCGTTGCTGGGGTGCTGGTAGGTTGGCATAAGGCGGAAAGCAGACAATGGAAAACAAAGCTAGCAGCCGCTACCACCTACGCAATTTTCCGTAGGTTGACTATTCGCCGGGTTTTCGGCTACTCCCACTATTAGTTACCGCTTTATGAAACGTTTGTACACGGCGTTGTTGCTGTTTTTTTTCGGGCAGAGCATTGCCCAGGCTCAGCCTTCCACCATTCAGGTAGGCGCCACTACCGTGAGCGTCCGCACGGTGGCAACCGGTCTTGATACGCCCTGGGAAATGCTCTGGGGCCCCGATAACCACCTGTGGCTGACGGAGCGCCCGGGCCATATCAGCCGTATCAATCCCGAAACCGGCCAGCGCACCCTCCTGCTCACCCTGCCCGACGTGACGGAAAACGGGGAAAGTGGCTTGCTCGGCATGGTGCTTCACCCAGATTTTGCCACCTCGCCCTACGTGTACGTGGTGTATAACTACACCGACGGGAATTTGCGCGAGAAGCTCGTGCGCTACACCTACAATGGCACCACGCTCACCGAGCCGCAGGTGCTGCTAGGCAATCTTCCGGCCGTGAGTACCCACAGCGGCTCCCGCCTGCTCATCCTGCCCGACCACACCCTGCTCATGACCACCGGCGACGCCCAAAATCAACCGGCAGCCCAGAGCCCGGCCAGCCTGAACGGCAAAATCCTGCGCCTGAACCTGGATGGCACCATCCCCGCCGACAATCCTACCCCCGGCAGCTACGTGTATACTCTGGGCCACCGCAACCCCCAAGGGCTGGTCCAAGCGCCATCGGGGCAGGTATACAGCTCGGAACATGGCCCCGACAATGACGACGAAGTAAACCTGATTGAGGCAGGCCGCAACTATGGCTGGCCCACCGTGCAGGGCTTCTGCAACCTGGCGGCCGAGGCTACCTTCTGCACCGCCAACAATGTGCACGAGCCCCTGGTGGCCTGGACGCCTACCCTAGCGGTAGCCGGCCTCACCTACTACGACCACCCCGCCATTCCCGAATGGCAAAACTCCCTGCTGCTGGTAAGCCTGAAAGCCGGTCAGTTCCTGCAGCTCCCGCTCAACCCCGCTGGCAATGCCCTGCGCAGCGACCCGGTGGTTTTGTGGAATAAGCCGGTGGGGCGGATGCGCGCCATCTGCGTGTCGCCGCAGGGCCGGGTGTATCTGAGCACCAGCAACCAGGATGGCCGCACCGCCCCAGCCCCTACCGATGACCGTATTTTCGTGCTGGAAAATCTGGCATATCAGCCCACAGCCGCTCGACAGCCCTCTGCACTGCCCTTGACCATCTGGCCAAACCCCGCACAGGATCAGCTCAACCTGGAGTTTCCCCTGCCGCTCGGCCCCGATGCCCGGCTTTTGGTGCAGGACGCGCTGGGGCGTACGGTGGCCTCAACTCCACTGAAAGCAGGCAGCCGCACGTACCGCATTTCACTGCCGCAGGTAAGAGCCGGCGTGTATCAGGCGGTGGTAGCAACGCCGGCCCAAACATTTCGGCAGCGGCTGATGATACAGTAGAGCTACAAATTGGTGGCGCGTCGTTAGGATAGTAGGGGCCGCCGCCCGATGTTTGCCGGGACAGAGTCAGCTTGCTGCTTGTATGCCCCGACGTATCGCTCAAAAGCTTCAACTACACCTAGCAGTATTGCTGTTGTTGCTGACTGTTTTCAGCGGGCTCCCGCGCCGTGCCCGAGCCTCCCATGCCCAGGGCGGACAGCTCACCTACCAGGCTCTGGGCAACAACCAGTACCGCGTAAGCTGCCAGTTTTTCCGGGACTGCTCCGGCGAGCCGCTCAACAAGGACCTCCGCCTCTACTACCGCGCCAGCGGCACCGGCTGCGCCGACCCCGACCCGCGCAGCGGAGACATCTTGCTAACGCGCGTGGGAGACGTGACGACGGGTAACCCCTACTGCTCGGCTGTGGGCACGCCCTGCGGCAGCCGGCTTCTGACCAACTTCCAAACAGCCCGCTACGAGGCCACGCTCACCCTGGCTCCCGATGCCGAGTGGCTGCTTTACGTGACCATTCCCCAGCGGCCCGCCGTGGCCAATGTGGATGACGCCGAAAGCCGCCCCCTGCATTTTGAGGCCCGGCTTCGGACCTTGGTAAACGGCGAGACGGTGGAGAATACCTCCCCGCAGTTTCTCACCCAGGATACGCCCGTCCCTTTCGTTTGCTGGCGCCAGCTTACGACCCTCACTTTTTCGGCTACGGAGCCCGATGGCGACTCCTTGGTGTATACCCTCGCTGACCCGCTGGCGGTATGTGACGGCCCGGCTCCCTGGACGCGCTACCCCGGCAGCGTCGACAATACCAACCCGCAGTGCCAGGTAATTGACCCCGGCGGAGCGTATTCGGCCACCTTCCCCATTCCGTCGTTCGCGCGAGGCACCTGCACCAGCGGCAGTGCCCTGGCTGCTCCCGATTTTCGCATCAACGACTTTGGGCGCAGCGTCACGTTCCGACCCGCCTTGTACACGCCAGGGCTGGACATCGGGCAGCAGGCTCAGAACAAGTATGTACTGGTAGCCCAGGTAAGCGAATACCGCCAGCTACGCGGGAAGTGGGAGTTTATCGGCTCCGTGCGGCGCGACATGCTCGTGGTGGTGCTGGACTGTGAGGCTAATCAGGTACCAAACGTGCCACTCGTGACGGCGCCCGGTTTCCCCGCCGCTCGCATCTTCAACACCGACTCTACGCTGATTGAAGTGCCAGTTGGGCAGCTCACGGAGGCCCAGGTAGCCTTCACCGACCCCAACTCCGCTGACCTGCTCACCGTTGCCTACCCCGAGTTGGATCCAGCTCAGCCCACCGTGGAGAACCCCGAGCTGCTGCCCGCTCAGGTTGGTAATTTTGCCTTAGCAGGCAACCAGACAGCCCAGCCCTTAGGGAAACTGCGGTTGCAGCCCCCGGCCGCTTACCTAGGCAAGTCGTTCCGGATTCCCTTGCGCATCGAAGACAATGCCTGTCCGGCCAAGGCCGTGCAAAACCGGGTGCTAGTGGTGAAGGTAGTGCCCTACGTTGCGCCCCGCCCCTTGCAGACCTACAACGTTTTTTCCCCGAACGGCGACAACATCAACGATGCCTTTGTGATTGATGCGTTGCCGCCCGGCAGCGGGCTGCGGGTGTACAACCGCTGGGGGCGGCTGGTGCAGGAGTTTGCCGATTACCGCAACAACTGGAAGGGTGAAAAGAACCCGGCTGGCCTGTACTACTTTATTCTGACGCCCGCCGTGGGCGCGCCGGTGAAAGGCTGGGTCGAACTGGTGCGGTAAGCCCGTACTATTTCCCTGCTTTGTGCTATGGCTGATTAGTTATCAAGCGGCAGCTGGTGCCGCTCGTTTTTCACCACGTTATCCAGCGTCCAGGTTATTTCCTCCGCGAAGGCGTGTTGCCGCACTGGGCAGTCGGGCATGTGGCAGTGCGAGCAGGCCGCAAACGTACAGGGGTCGGCGTGCACAAACATTTCCACGGGCACGGCAAATTCCTGGTTTACCAGCTGCTCGATGCGGTGCACTTGCGCGTGAGTCTGCTCCAAACTAAAGTAGTAGGGCATGGTCACGTGGCAGTCGATGTGCAGATCGGCCCCGTAGCGCACTACGCGCAGGTTGTGCACATCTATCCAGGCTGGCTCCCGGTGCTCCTGCAGCTCGGCTACCACGTTCTGCACCGTGGCCTCGTCGGCTTCATCCATCAGCCCGGAAACCGACCGGCGCACCATGCGGTAGCCATTCACCACAATGAACACCCCGAGCAGTAAGGCTGCGGCGGAGTCATACACCACGTTGTCGGTGAAAACGACCAGCCCCAGCGCCGCGCAGGATACCAGCGTGCTTACCGCATCTAGGTACAAATGCTGCCCGTCGCCTACCAGCGTGGGCGAATGGTGCGTGCGCCCGGCACGGATTAGTAGAAAACCCACCCCCAGGTTCACTAGGGCCGTAAAGGCCAGCAACACCACGCCCCAGTCGGGCCGGGCAATGGCGTGGGGGTGCAGCAGGGCCTGCAGGGCCGTGTAGAAGATATACACACCCGCCATTAGAATGAGCCCGCCCTCGAACCCTACCGAGAGGTATTCGATTTTGCCGTGCCCGTAGGGGTGATTTTCGTCCCGGGGCAGGCTTGCCAGGTAGATGCTGTAGAGCGCAAATCCGCTGGCTACCACGTTGATGATGGACTCCAGCGCATCCGTCAGCACAGCCTGGGAGCGGGTTAGCAGCCAGGCGTAGAACTTGATGGCAACCAGCAGAATACTGACAACGAGGGACAGTAAGGCATAGCGCGTTTTAAGGGGCAACGAAAACATAGGCAGCGCTACGTGAAAAGCCAGCCGCTCGTTTTTTACCACGAACTGACCCCGGCTCAAAGAGCAAAATTCCGACAAAATCCCGGCATCCTGGGCTATACGTAACTTTTTAAAACAAATACAGTAAGTAGACTGTCTTAAAAATAAATTTAGGCAAGCCTAAAAATTGCTTCCTTTGTGACTGCAAATACCTCTATTCCTGTACCTGATGTCAATTCTGCTCCTATGCCGGTAACGCTACCTACGCCAAACCCTGTGCCTGCCGAGGAAGCCTTGCCGGTTTCTGCCCCACCCGCCGAAGCCGGTTGGAAGCGTCCCCGCACGGCCCCGTCGCTGCGGGAAGTGTATGCCAGCATCAAGGTGCCCGCCCAGAGTGCTTCTTTCTGGCGTAAGCTGATGGCTTTTTGGGGGCCGGGCCTGATGGTAGCCGTGGGGTACATGGACCCCGGCAACTGGGCTACCGACATTGCCGGCGGTTCCCGCTTCGGCTATACGCTGCTGTCGGTGATTCTGATTTCCAACCTGTTTGCCATGCTGCTGCAGCACTTGGCGGCTAAGCTGGGTATCGTCACGGGGCGCGACCTGGCCCAGGCGTGCCGGGACCATTTCTCCAAGCCGGTTTCCATGGTGCTGTGGCTGTTCTGTGAAATAGCCATTGCCGCCTGCGACCTGGCCGAAGTCATTGGGTCAGCCATAGCCTTGAACCTGCTGTTTGGCCTGCCCCTGCCCTGGGGGGTGGTGCTTACTATCCTGGATGTGCTGGTTGTGCTGTTTTTCCAGAACAAAGGCTTCCGGGTTATCGAGAGCATCGTGGCCGGCCTGATTGTGCTGATTTTCGGGTGCTTCCTCTACGAAATCATTGTCTCCAACCCCGATTACTTCGGCATCTTGGCGGGCTTGGTGCCTCGGCCGGAGGTAGTCACCACTCCGGGCATGCTTTACGTGGCCATCGGGATTCTGGGTGCCACGGTGATGCCTCACAACCTCTACCTGCATTCGAGCATTGTGCAAACCCGAGCCTTTGTACAGGACGAGCCCGGCCGCCGCATGGCTATCAAATTTGCTACCATCGACAGCACGGTGGCTTTGTTTCTGGCCTTCTTCGTAAATGCCGCCATTCTGATTACGGCGGCCGCGGCGTTTCACCACAACGGCCGCCACGATGTAGCCGATATCAACCAGGCCTATGAGCTGCTGACGCCGGTGCTGGGCGCCGGAGCCGCCTCGGTAGTATTTGCCGTGGCGCTGCTAGCCTCGGGCCAGAACTCTACGCTAACGGGAACCTTGGCCGGGCAGATTGTGATGGAAGGCTTTCTAAACCTGCAGCTCAGGCCCTGGCTTCGCCGCCTGATTACCCGCGCCATTGCCGTAGTACCGGCCTTGGTGGTTACGCTTATCTACGGGGAAAAAGGTACGGGCGAGCTGCTGGTGCTGAGCCAGGTGATTCTGAGCCTGCAGCTGAGCTTTGCCGTGGTGCCGCTGGTCATGTTCACGGGCAGCAAGGCCAAAATGGGCGTGTTCGTCAATCGTCCCTGGGTGCAGGGGCTGGCGTGGTTGGTGTCGGCCATCATCATCGCCCTGAACCTGTATCTGTTGTACGAGACGTTCTTCGGCTGATAATGGAAAGTGCGGCTCGTTCAAAGTCGCGCTTTCTTTTTGCCTGACTTTTTAGACTCATCTAAATAAAATAATAGACACTACTAAAATGAAACACCTGTTACTACTTATCGGAGGACTATGCGCAGCTATCCTTGCGCAGGCACAAAGCATCGGCAAGCTGCAGGGCGTGGTGCGCGCGGATGGCAAAGAAGTACCTTTTGCCAGCATCGGCCTGAAAGGGACAACCCTGGGCACTACGGCCGATGAGCACGGCCACTTCCAGCTATTGGCGCTGCCGGTTGGTACCTACACAGTAGTAACCAGCGCCGTGGGCTATCTGACGGCGGAGCGCAACGTAACCATCAGCGCCGGGCAAACTGCTACGCTTAACTTGACCATCAACCCCAATTCCAATGCACTGGGCGAGGTAGTGGTGAGCGGAACGCTGAATGAGGTGGTACGGGGGGAGTCGCCGGTGGCGGTGGAGTTGTACTCGCCGAAGCTGTTCCGCAAAAACCCGGCAGTCTGCCTGTTCGAAAACCTGGCCATGATTAATGGAGTACGGCCGCAGCTTAACTGCAACGTGTGCGGCACCGGCGACATTCACATCAACGGGCTGGAAGGGCCTTACACCATGGTGCTGATTGACGGAATGCCCCTGGTTAGCTCCCTGAGCACGGTGTATGGCCTAAGCGGCATTCCGAGTAGCCTGATTGAGCGCGTGGAGGTGGTGAAAGGGCCGGCCTCTACGCTGTACGGCTCCGAAGCTGTGGGCGGGCTCATCAACGTCATCACCAAAAATCCGGCAAAAGCCCCGCGCCTTTCCGTGGACGTGTTGGCCACCTCCCACCGCGACGCCAACCTGGACCTCGGCATTGCCCGCAAAATAGGCTCGGCCTCCACCCTGCTTAGCACCAGCCTGTACCACTACACCCAGCGCCGCGACGTGAACGAGGACGGCTTCACGGACGTGCCTACCCAGCAACGCGTATCCGTGTTCAACAAATGGAGCTGGACGCGGCCCGAGCAGCGCGTGGCCAATGTGGCCGGCCGCTACTACTACGAGGACCGGTTTGGCGGGCAGCTGGGCTGGAATCCTACTTACCGCGGGGGCGACAGTATTTACGGGGAAAGCGTGTACACCAGCCGCTACGAGCTGCTGGGCCAATACCAGCTACCGGTGCGTGGCCAGCGCATTATCGTCAGCGGCACCTTCAACCAGCATCAGCAGAACTCGGCTTATGGCACCACGCTTTACCGGGCCACGCAACGCGTAGGCTTTGGGCAGCTCACCTGGGCGCGGGAGCTGAGCATTCGGCACAACCTGCTGGCGGGCGCCACCTACCGCACCACCTGGTACGATGACAATACCCCGGCTACAGCCAGCGGCACCGAGCCCGCCCAAAACCAGCCTGACCTCATTCAGTTGCCCGGAGCCTTTGTGCAGGATGAATGGCGCCTTACCCCCGATGCTACGCTGCTGGCTGGCTTGCGCTATGATTACAACTCGCGGCATGGCAGCATCCTGAGTCCCCGTCTGAACTACAAGTGGGGCCGCCCCGATGGCAGCCGCGTGTGGCGCGTGGGGCTGGGCAACGGCTACCGGGTGGTAAACCTGTTCACCGAAGACCACGCGGCGCTAACCGGGGCCCGCGAAGTGGTAGTGCCCGAAGCCCTGAAGCCCGAGCGCAGCTGGAACGTGAACGTGAACTACAACCGGTTTCTGCCCACGGCATCGGGCGGCACCATTACCCTCGATGCCAGCGCGTTCTACACCTATTTCACCAACAAAATCAGCCCCGATTACGACACCAACCCCAACCAGATAGTATACCGCAACCTGGCAGGGTATGCCGTCAGTCGCGGGCTCACGCTGAACACGGAGTTTGCCTTTGCCCGCCCCCTGAAGGTAATGCTGGGCGTAACCCTGCTGGATGTCTTCCGGCAGGAGCGCGCCACGGCCGAGGAACCCAGCCGGCGGGTGGCCCAGGTACATTCTCCGCCTTTCTCCGGCACCTGGGCCATCAGCTACACCCTGCAGAAGCTGGGCCTGGCGCTGGATTATACCGGGCAGGTGAGTAGTCCTATGCCCCTGCCGGTTTTCCCCAATGACTTCCGCCCCAGCCGCTCGCCTTGGTTTGCCCTCCAGAATGTGCAGGCAACGCGCAAGCTGCGGGAAGGCCTGGAGCTGTACGGCGGCATCAAAAACCTTTTCAACTTCCTGCCGCGCCACGTGCTGCTGCGCCCCTTCGACCCCTTCGACAAGCAGGTAGGAACCGATAATCCCCAGGGCTACACCTTCGATACAAGCTACAACTATGCTCCTTTGCAGGGCCGACGCGTGTTTCTGGGAGTGCGCTACGCGCTGTAGCCGCCGTATCCGCATGAGGTAAAAAGGCAGCTCGACACTTGCACCTTCTTCCGACATGAGTACGTATCAGGCGGCACCTCCCTCCTTCCCGCCTCACTCCATGAATACTTTTTACGTGTTGGCCGCAGCTAGCCTGTTGATTTCGGGCGCAGCTCAGGCCCAGGACAAGCCCAAGAGCTGCCCTTACGACTCCGCACACTTCAATCTGTTTAAGCCCGTACCGCGCACCCAGCTGCGCCCCCTGCGGCCCGACCGGCCCGGGGTAACCGAAAGCCCCTTTACGGTGGATGCCGGCCATTTTCAGCTCGAAACCGACGCCTTGCGCCTGATTAACTCGCGCGAGGACGGCAAGCAGCAGCGGACCTGGAAAGCCGCGTATGCCGTAGCCAAGCTGGGCCTGAGCCGCCGCACCGATGTGCAGTTGGAAGTGCCGCTCTATAAAATAGCCAAGGAGCGCCCCGCCCCCGATGCGCCCTGGCAGCGGCAAGCCAGCTTCGGCGATATGGCGTTCCGACTTAAGCATAATTTCCTGGGCGACGACCAACAGGGTCCTGTTGCCCTGGCCGCCATAGCCTACACCCGCCTACCTACCAGCGGGCAGGGGGCGGTGGAAGGCGGCCTCATTGTGCCCATGAACGTGGAGCTCCCACATAAATGGAACTTCGATGTGCAGCTGGAGTCAGATTTGAACTACGACCCGGAAGCGCACAGCCACTATGTGCGGGTAATGCCGTCGGTAGCGCTGGACCACGAGTTCACGGAGATGTTCAGTTTCCTGGTTGAAGGCGTTACGCAATGGGATGCCCACCACGCAGGCTGGCGGTCTTCCCTCAACTTAGCCCCCATCATCTCCATTGGGGAGAACTTCCAGGCCGACCTGGGCACTCACCTGGCGCTTTCCAGAGAAGCAGAGCGGGAGTTTTTCGTGGGCTTCACGTACCGGCACTAGCACGCGTAGGCAGGTTTACAGGTACCATTCATTCCTATCCGCCGCCCACAAGCCAAGGCCTGAGCTGCTATCAGAACCGCGCCCCTACAACCACGGTGCGCTTGTACTCGCGCTTGGTGCCACCATTAGGCCGGAATAGCTCGATGTGCAGCACATAGATGCCTACCCCGGCTTTGCGGCCCTGGTCGGTGAGGCCGTCCCATTGCACAAAGCCTTTGGTAGCCAGGGTTTCGTTGCGCACCAGCTTGCGCACGGGCCGGCCCTGGGCATCGTAGATGGTCACGCTGGCGGCATACCCCGTTTGGTCGAGCGTGTAGTTGAGGGTTGTAAAGTCCTGCTGGCCGTCGGCGTCGGGGGTGAACAGCTCCGGTTCTACGCTGAATAGCTTGGTGCCGGCGGGGTCTTCCTGCAGCTGCGAGTTGCGCCGGCCCGGCGTGGCATAGCCCACACTAGCCGCCGCCGAGTGGTAGTTGGCTGCGTCGTTGCCCCCATCGGCCCGGATGCGCTCCAGCGACACGCCGTTTACATCATCGAGCAAAGCCAAGTGCTGCTTGGCACTGTACGGTACCCGCTCGAAAGGCGCCCCGCTCCGGTCAAACAGCGTAACGATGCCCGCATCATCGGGAAAGGTAGCCAGGTCATCGACCTCCAGAAAGGCGGTTGGCTCGGCGCTGGTTGGGTACTGGGCCTGCACCACATCGGGCCGCTCCGTAAGCACTACCAGCTGGCCGGGAGCCAGCACAAACGGCACCTCACTGATGGCGGAGGCATCCACGACGCCATCGGGTTTTTCGTTGCCCAGCTGCCAGCCCTGTAGGTTGATGTACTTAGCCGAGCGGTTGAGCAGCTCCACAAAATCGTAGCCGCCGGTGCGGGGGTTAAACAGGATTTCGTTTATGACTACGTCGCCACGCGCAGCCGCGGAAGGCAGGGCCACCGTAGCCGTAGCAGCCGCGCCCGTCGCATTGCCCACGCAGTCGGTGGTGCGCTGCACACTCACGGTTACGGGCTGGCTGGGCTGCAAAGGAGAAGTCAGGGTCAGGTCTATAGCGCGAAAATCGGGGCTGATGGGCGCTACCTGCGCAATGCTCTGCCCATTGACGCTGTACAGCGCCGGGTTGGCTGCCGCTACGCTGTCCAGCTTTTCGCTGAAGAACAACCGAATGGAGGTAGCTGTGAGGGCCAGGGCGCGCTGCAAAGCCGCCGGCCGATTGTCGGCGTTGGCCGTGCGCACGGCGTTGGCCCGCCCCGGTGTGCCCCCGCTGGGGTCGGTACTGGCGGTCCAGTTTTCGAGGCCCCCGCACGGGTTAGTCGTGTCTATCATCTCCAACGCCCAGCCTCCTTCATGCTTTTCCGAATCCTTGTACCAGGTATCCGAGTAGCGCACCTCAAACAGGGTTTGGCCCGCAGGGCTGCGCAGCACCAGTTGGTCGCCCCCGTTGCTGAGGCTGGGAAAATTGCTTACCCCGAACACTTTGCCGTAGCTGGCAAACTGCTCGGCACGGGTGCTGCCGCACACCACCGCATACTCCCCGGGCAGCAAAGTAGCGGTAGCCGGAAACACGGCCGGATTCCCACTGCTTCCGGGCTTGAGCAGGCGCACTCCGCTCAGGTTGATGATGTTGGCGGTTGGGTTGTGGATTTCCAGGTACTCCGAGGCAGGCAGGCCCACCACCGGCGTTTCATCCGCCAGTATTTCGGTGATGACGACTTGGTTTACGCCGGGCAGGATAGCGAAGCCACTGTTGGTAAAGCTCAGCGTAAAAGGCCCTGCTAGTACGTTCCCGGCCAGGTCGGCTATGTTGCGCAGCACGAGGGCGTTGCTGCCCGTCGGCAGATCAGCGGCCAGGGTGAGGTGCACTACGTTCTGGTTTTGCGCATCCCGCGTAGCCGTGAGCACCGCGGGGTCGCCGTTGAGCTGGTAGCTGCCAGTGGCCTGAGGCGTGGCTACAGCCTCATCAAACACCACGTCGAGCTGGCGGGCGGCGGTAGGCGTAGCGCGCACCACGCTTGGGGCCAGCCGGTCCGTCACCTTGAAATCATCAAACAGAAAATTGCGGCTGTTGCTGGACGAATACGTGAGCAGCACGCCCAGGTAGTTGCTTTGCAGGTAGGTATTGTCTTCGCCGATGCCTTCCAGCTGGTAGCTTTGCCCCGTGCCGGTGTAGTCTACTTCCAGCGTCCAGCCATCGGCCAGGGAGCGGGTGACGCGCACCCGCGCGAGGTTGTTGGTGGCGGAGTTCAGGCTCTGGTCGCGGCCATTTACCACGTACACGGGGCTGCCGGAGGCATCTTTCCGAAACAGGCTCACCTCATCGGGGGTGCCGCCCAGCCGCACAAAGTAGCCGCGGTTGCCGGCTCCTTTCAAGTCGGCCTGCTCCGAAAGCAGCCACACATCGGCATAATTGCCCGAGCTGGTGGCCAGCTTCAGATTGGCATAAAACTCCCAGGTAGCCCCATTGGCCGTGGTACTGGCCGTGGACAGCTGCAGCACCGTGCCGGTGGTAGCGGGTCCGTTCGCCTGTAGCTGGAGCTGCGCATTTACTTCGAAGCTGGCGGCGTCGCCGGCCCAGGCGGGGTTCTGGGTAAAGTTGCCGTCGGTGAATGATTCCGTTAGCTGGGCGGCAGCAGGCAGCGCCAGAAGCGCGAGCAGACAACAGAAGAGTAAGCGCACAGGGACAGCCGTTTAGGGTAGCAGATGCGTCGTTAGAAATCGGAGACGGGAGAAATATACCGAGAAATCAATCCGGATGCTAGTGTACATTTACACCCGATAAACCCTGTAAATCGTATGAAAGTAGCTGTCGTTGGCGCCACCGGCCTGGTCGGGGGTGAAATGCTGAAAGTACTGGCCGAGCGCCAGTTCCCCGTCACGGAATTGATTCCGGTGGCTTCCGAGAAATCGGTGGGTCAGGAAATCGAGTTCCAGGGCAAAAAATTCAAGGTGGTGAGCATGGACGACGCCATTGCGGCCCGTCCGGAGGTAGCCATTTTCTCGGCGGGCGGCACTACGTCCAAGGAGCATGCTCCCCGCTTTGCCGCCGTGGGTACCATAGTTATCGACAACTCTTCGGCCTGGCGCATGGACCCCACCAAGAAGCTGGTGGTGTCGGAAATCAACGCCAAAGACCTCACCCCCGAGGATAAAATCATTGCCAATCCCAATTGCTCTACCATTCAGATGGTGGTGGCCCTCAACCAGCTGCACGCCGCTTACAAAGTGCAGCGCATTGTGGTAAGCACCTACCAAAGCGTAACGGGCACTGGTAAAAAGGCTGTAGACCAGCTCCTGGAAGAGCGGGCCGGCCAAACGGCATCCAACCCGGCTTACCCCCATCGCATCGACCTGAACGTGCTGCCCCACATCGACGTGTTTGAGGATAACGGCTACACCAAGGAGGAGATGAAAATGGTGAAGGAAACCAAGAAAATTTTCGGCGACGACTCCATCCGCGTGACGGCCACCACCGTGCGGATTCCCGTAATGGGCGGCCACTCAGAATCCGTAAACGTGGAATTTGCCGAGGAATTTGACCTAGATGAGGTACGCGAGATTCTGCGCCGTACGGAAGGCGTGGAAGTGGTAGACGACGTGAAAAACAACGTATACCCCATGCCCAAAGACGCCCACGGCAAAGACGCCGTGCTGGTGGGCCGCCTCCGCCGCGACGAGTCTCAACCCCGCACCCTCAACATGTGGGTGGTGGCCGACAACCTGCGCAAAGGGGCCGCCACCAATGCCGTGCAGATTGCTGAGAAGATGCTTGAAATGGGGTTGCTGAAGTAAATCCTTATGCTGGTCTTACAAGCCCCGGAGCAACTGCTCTGGGGCTTTTTTGTGCTCGTGGGTGAGGTTGTGGCTGCACGAGCCTAACCTAGTAAGCCTAGGCCTTATTTACTCAAACACCACCCCGGCAAAGTCCACCACCGCCCGCCGCGTTAAGTCCGGCGCTTCAAAGTACCCCAGGTGCCCCACGTTATCGAGTAGTAGCGCGTGGCTTTGGGCCGGCAGCAGCAACTGGGGCAGCAGGCTGTCGATGGGAACGGCCACATCCTCCTTGCCCGCAATAAACAAGACTGGAAAGGCGGCTTCCCGTAGCACGTTGGTGCGGTCGGGCCGGTTTTTCATAGCCTCCAGCATACCTATTACGGTAGCCTCAGGAGTAGAACGGCCAATATCTTCCAGAAGCTGCTGGGGTTCCAGCATCCGCTCCCGGTTGGCAGGCGCAAACAGCGGCCGGATAAACGACTCCATAAACCGGGCTACGCCGTGACGGCGCACAAAGTCAATGTTCTTGTCGCGGTTGCCTTTCTTTTCCTCCGTGTCCGGCAGGGCCGTTGAGTGGAACAGCACCAAACCGGCTACCATTTCGGGGTAGCGCTCGGCAAAGGCCAATGCTACGTACCCGCCCATGCTGTGGCACACCAGCAAAACCCGTGGTACATTTTTCTGGCGCAACTGCCCAGCTACGTAGCGGGCCTGCGCCTCAATAGAGTAGTCGCGGATGTCGTGTACGTTGGTACCGTGTCCGGGCAGATTCAGGGTGAGCAGACGGTACTGATCGGGAAACTCGCGGGTAAACTCCGTCCACACTTCGCGCGACTCAGCAAAACCGTGGAGAAACAGAATAACAGGGGAAGAAGTAGACATAGCAGCAAAAACACGACAACGACGTGAGCCTGGTAATCCCAGGATTTGCCCGTAAAGGTAAAAGGCCACAGAAAAAGCCAGCCCCAAAGGGGACTGGCTTTTTCTGTGGCCTTTTACCTTTACGGGCTTACTTGCGGCTCAGCTTCAGCACCTGCTTTTGCGCGCCCTGCTGAACCGTGAGGTAATAAACTCCGGCCCCGAGTGCAGCACTTTGCGGCAGCGGAATCTCCTGCAGCCCTACCGTAGCCGTCTTTAGCGTACGAGTAAGCAGCGTCCGGCCCAGCACATCCTGCACGGTGCAGGTGATGGGGCTCTGGCCTACGCTGTAGATCTGCACCGTCACATCTTGCTCGAAGGGGTTGGGGAATACCGTTGCTTTGAAAGCCTGCGCCGTAGCAGGCAATTGCAGTGTCTTAGCATCCGAGAAGTTAGTTTCACCCGACACATCTACCTGGCGCAGGCGGTAATACACCGTGCTTCCGGGAGCCGCTACCACGCTGCCATCCACGAACTGGTAGGTAGTGCGGGCCAGCGTGTTGCCGGCCCCTTTCTGCTGCCCAATGGTACGGAAGTTTTTTCCGTCGAGGCTGCGCTCAATGGCGAAATAGTCGCTGTTTTTCTCCGAGGAAGTAACCCAGACCAGCTTAGCGCTGGTGCCGGTCCAGGTAGCCGTGAAGCTCACCAGTTCCACCGGCAGTGGTACACTCACCGTCACCTGCTTGGAGTTGGTGCAGGTACCGGTAGTGCCCGTCACGGTGTAGGTGGTGGTAGTGGTCGGGGTGGCTACCACAGTAGCACCAGTAGTAGAACTCAGGCCCGCAGCCGGCGACCAGCTATAAGTATTTGCTCCGCTGGCCGTGAGCGTGGCTGGGCTGGTACCCGAGGCCGGCGTTACCACGATGGTAGGCACCGGATTAACGGTAACCGTGACCGTGGATGTGTTGGTGCAACCGCTGGCGTTAGTCCCAGTCACAGTGTAGATGGTGGTGGTAGTCGGCGAAGCAAATACCGACGAGCCAGAGGTAGCGCTCAGCCCCGTGCTGGGCGACCAAGTGTAGGTTGAAGCGCCCAGGGCGTTCAGCACAGTACCGTTGCCTTCGCAGATTTCGGGGGAAACAGCCGTAGCGCTTACAGTCGGCAGCGGGTTTACCGTGAAGGTGAGGGTCTGAGTTGTTGAGTTACAGGTAGCCGTTCTGCCAATTACCGTGTACACGTACGTGGTGGCGGTGGAAGCCGTAGGCGTTACGGAAAGGGTGTTGCCCGTTTCAGCCAGGGTAGTTGCAGCGGCGCTTCCAATCTTTTGCGTCCAGGTATAGGAAGTAGCGCCACCGCTGGTTGTCGCCAGCGTAAGAGGCGTGCCGGAGCAGGTAGCGCCAGAGGCCGGGCCACCCGTTATAGCCGTAATGGTAGGCGTGGGGTTCACTGTGATGGTGCGCTGCTGGGCAGCGGAGGAGCAGTTGGCGTTGCTGGCTACCAGTGAGTATACCGTCGTGGCCGAGGGCGTCACCGTAATGGCAGCCGTCGTGCCGGCCGAAGTCGTCACCCCATCCGTTGTGGCCGTCCAAGCATAGGAGGTGGCATTGGTGGCCGTGGCCGTCAGCGTCACCTGCGTGCCGGAGCAGACAGTTTGCGAGGGACTAATGACAATGGTATTGATAACCGGCGTGGGGTTCACCGTGATGGTCGTCTGCTGGGCAGCAGAAGAGCAGTTAGCAGCCGACCGGCCGATTACAGAATACGTGGTCGTAGCCGAGGGCGTCACGCTGATCGAAGCCGTCGTAGACGAGATGGAGGAAGTTACGCCGTTGGTCGTAGCCGTCCAGGTGTAGGTTGCCGCTCCGCTTGTCGTCAGCGTCACCTGCGTGCCGGAACACACCGTCGAAGATGGGCTAACCGTAATCGGCGTAAGAGTCGGCGTGGGGTTCACCGTGATGGTCGTCTGCTGAGCAGCCGAGGAGCAGCTGGCGTTGCTGGCTACTAGCGAGTATACCGTCGTGGCTGAGGGCGTCACCGTAATGGCAGCCGTTGTGCCGGCCGAAGTCGTTACCCCGTTGGTCGTGGCAGTCCAAGCGTAGGAAGTAGCGTTAGTGGCCGTAGCCGTCAGCGTCACCTGCGTGCCGGAGCACACCGTCGAAGAAGGGCTGACAGCAATGTTCGTGATAACCGGCGTCTGGTTGACCGTGATGGTCGTCTGCTGAGCGGCGGAGGTACAGTTGCCCGTTGCCGACTTGCCTGTCACAGAATACGTGGTAGTAGCCGAAGGCGTCACATTGATTGACGCAGTGGTGAAGGAAAGCGTTGAGGTTACCCCACCCGTTGTAGCTGTCCAAGTGTAGGTTGCCACGTTGGTACCTGTGGTAGACAAGGTTACCTGAGTGCCAGAGCAGACCGTAGACGAAGGGCTAACCGTGATGGGCGTAATCGTAGGCGGTGTTACTACTGTTATGGTAACGTTGCGCGTGAGCGTCTGACCGCATACTACAGACGTAACAGTATACTGCGTGGTAACGGAGGGAGAAGCGGTTACGGTGGCGCCGGTGGTGGCACTTAGGCCCGTAGCCGGCGACCAGGTGAAGGTAGCGCCCGTGATGTTAGAAGAAGCGGTGAGAAGCGTAGAGCCCGTGCCGCAGGTGGTAGCCGAGGTAGGCGTTACGCTCAGCGTAGGCGCCGATGTCACCGTTACCGTCACATCCTTGGTCTGGGCATCGGTGCAGGTGGTGCCGCTGTAGGTTACCCGGTAGGTGGTAGTAGCCGTAGGGCTTACGGTAATGGCAGCCCCGGTGCCCACGGTGGTTCCAGTGGCCGGAATCGTCCAGGTGTACGTGCCGCCGGTAAGGTTTGAAGCGGCCGTGAGGGTAGTCGGGCTACCGGCACAAATGCCGGGCGCTGCGGGCGTTACCGTGAGGGTGGGCACCACCAGCGTAATCTGCTGGGTGGCAGTGCCGCAGCTGGCCGTGTTGGTCGTAACGGTGTAGGTAGAAGTAACAGTGGGCGTTACATTAAGCGTACCGGTCGTGTTCGACTGGGTAGTGATGCCGGGACCCGAGAAGGTATACACGGCCTGGGTAGCTGGGGGCACTGGCACCCCGCCGGTGGCCGTGAGCGTGGTGGTAGTACCCGAGCAAATGGTGGTAACGTTGTTGGTGGCGCTAAGTCGGAGCGAAGGCGTCACCGTAATTTCCGCACGCGTTACCTTCACCAAGTTACACAAGGTAGTGGTAGAGGTAATGCGGTAGAGAGTAGTAGTGCTGGGCGTTACAGTAATGCTATTCTGCACCCCGGCCGGCACGTTGGAGTAAGATTGTATGGTCGTAGTCTGGGTGCTGCCATTCACGGTGGTTTCAGCCTGGACTACAATGTTAGCCTCTGAATCCGGGTTAAACGTCAGCGTTACCGCCCCGCCGTTAGCCGTAGTAGGACAGGTAGTGGTAGTGGCCGAGCCGGTACCGTTGTTTACCGTAAGCGTGGCCGTACCGGTAGTGGTGGGATAAATCAGGTCCAGCTTTCCCGAACACTGGCCATAGCTGGTGCTTAGGCCTGCCCATAGCAACAGGCTCAGCAAACTCAAAAGGGAGTACCAGTTTTTCATAATGTATTTTTTTTAAGTGTCAGACTGCTAACGAAGTGGTAAGGGCACAGCGCAGAAACCTGTCCACAAATATACAAAATTTACTTCAATACTTCATAATTCACGATTGTCTGCCATTGCAGCATAACAGGTAGTTAAGCCGAAAATCAACTCGTATTTTGGTTACATTATATTAGAATAACACAAATCATACCTTGCGTGGGCCCAGGTACAGCTATGGGCACCTACCTTTGTTTTTCACTTTCTGAACGCGCTTTTACGGCGGTGCTTACGCCACAGATAGGCAACTTGGCGCCTTTGATATTCGTATAAGCCGCGCACGCCGCAAAAAAAAGACCCTCGGGGCCCGGGAGTCTTTTTTTTGCGGCGTGCGCGGCTTACTAGGCTTGCTTGGCAAACTGCACATTGGCAAACAGCTTTACCTCGTCGCCCACCACAATGGCGCCGGCTTCGGTAATCCCGTCCCAAGTAAGGCCAAACTCTTTGCGGCTGATCTTACCGCTCACCTCAAAACCGGCTTTCTGGTTGCCGTAAAAATCGGTAGCCGAGCCGCCGTACTCCACCTGCAAAGTAACGGGCTTCGTGGTGCCTCGCAGCGTGAGGTTGCCCAACAGCTGGTACTCCCCTTCCCCGGTTTTCTGCATCGAAGTAGATTCGAAAATGAGCTGAGGGTACGACTCTGCGTCGAAAAAATCCCCCGACTTCAAGTGTTGGTCACGTTGCTCCTGGTTGGTATCAATGCTGCTGATATCGGCCGTGAAACGAACCTTAGCCGTTGCAAAGTCATCCTCCTCGGTTTCAGCTTCCCCGGCAAACTGCTTAAACGAGCCCGTAACCGTAGAAATGACGAGGTGTTTTACCTTGAACTGAACTTCAGTGTGTGTGGGGTCGATAACCCATTTGGTAGTAGCCATGGTGCTGAAAGGAAAAAGTGAGGGTAGACGAAGAAAATAACCTACGCGCTGGGTGGCAGAGTAGTAGAACAAAGATATGAATAATGTACCTACATACGTGTACATACATCTATTTATTTTTTGTCTACCGCTCCCGCAGTGTAGTTGCCCAGGTTTGGAAGCTGCTAGGCTTCCCCCAACAAAGCATAGTCCGGCCTTTTTTAGAAATCCCATCGGCGGCTTCTAGTATATAGCGTGGCAAGTAGTACCTTACTTCTTGGGACTCACACCTACCCCATTCGTTTACCCGCCCGCTCTATTCGTCCGTGAATGCACCGCCTATAATACCAGCTGATTCCTGGCAACGGGATTTTGCTTTGCTGGAAGAAGTATTTGATGCCGTCGTTGTGCTCAACTCCGCCGGGCAGCTTACGTGGATAAATGCGGGTTTTCAGCAGCTGTTTGGGTTTACGGCACCCCAGCAGGTCCCCGATTTGCTTATCAGTGCGCTGGCTGGTACCGGCACCACCCCGGAAGTGTTCCGGCAGCAGCTGGCTACGGCCCGGCGCCTGCGCTACGAAGCGCCGTTCCAGCAGGCTAGTGGCGCCCTCCGCTGGATGCGTCTGCAAGTGCAGCCCCTGCCGGCAAGCCACGGGTCGGAGGACTTGTTTGTGGGTCTGCTCGAAGATATTGCCGAGTGGAAAGATATGCTACTGGAGCGGGAAGAGCGGTTCCGCTACCTCACCGAACACATTCCGGGCGTACTCTTTCAGTGGCGTGAGCTGAGCCCCGAACAATTTGGCCTCAGCTACATCAGCCCCCAGCTTGCCAATATCTTTGGCCTGCTGCCCGAGCAGGTGTACCATCTGGTTGATTTTCTGCATCCAGAGGACCGCCCCGGCTGGCATAAAGCCCTGCGCCAGGTACGCCGCCTGGGCGGCGAATGGTCGTTTGAGGGGCGCCTGCTGGTACCCGGACAGCCCATGCGCTGGTGCCGGGGCAGCGCCGTTTGCTCGCCGTCTGCCACCCACGGCCGCCTCTACAGCGGCATTCTGCTGGACGTAACCGACCTAAAAAACGCCGAGGAAACCGTGCAGGCCAACGAGCAGCGCTGGCGTTCGGCCATTGAGCGGTTCGGCGACGGCGCCTGGGAGTTCAACTACCAAACCGGGGAGGATTACTTCTCGGAAGCGTACCGCACCATGCTGGGCTACAGCGAGGAGGAGTTTGCTAAACTCCCTACCTGGCAGCACCACGTGCACCCCGACGACCAGCCCCTGAGCCTGGAAGCGGCCAACGCCTACCTGCGCGGCGAAACGCCCCTTTATTCGGTAGAGCGCCGCCTGCTTTGCAAGGATGGCTCGTATAAATGGGTGCTCACGCGCGGCATCATCACCAAGCGCGACGCCCAGGGCGAACCGCTCATCATGACGGGGGTACATACTGATATATCAGCCGTGAAGCAGGCCACGGCGGCCCTGGAGGCCAGCACCCTGCGCCTGTATACTACTATTTCCAACTTCCAGGAGGGCATTCTGCTGGAAGATGAGCACCGGCGCGTGGTGCTGGCCAATGAGGCCGTATGCCGCATTTTTCGGCTGGAAGCCACGGCCGAGCAGCTGGTTGGCTACGATACCTCCCTGTTGGGCCAGGATATCCAGCACCGGTTTCTGCAGCCCGAAGCATTCCTGGCCCGCTACACGGCCATTGTGCAAAGCCGCCAGCTGGTTACCGGGGAGCTGTTTGTGCTGGATGACGGCCGCACCCTGCAGTGTGACTTCGCGCCCATCTTCGTAGAAAGCCGCTACATCGGTCACCTTTGGAAGTTTGAGGACATTACCGAGCGCAAAAACAACGAGGACATGCTGCGCCGGCGGGAGGAGAAATACCGAGGCATCATCGAAAACATGAACCTGGGCCTTGTAGAAATGGACCTCGATCTGCGGGTAACCTACGTCAACCAAGCATTCTGCGACATCACCGACTACTCCCGGGAGGAATTTGAGGCTCAGCCCGTGATGATGTACATGCTTAGCCCCACGGATCTGGAGATGATGCGCCAGAAAGACCGGCGCCGGCAGCTGGGCGAATCGGAAACCTACGAGCTGGTGATTACCAGCAAAACCGGCGACACCAAATGGCTCCTGGTGAGTGCGGCACCCCTCTACGGCGACGACCGCAAGGTATTCGGCACCATTGGCATCACCCTCGACATCACCCACCAAAAGCGCCTGGAAAACCATCTGCGCGCCGCCAAAGACCAGGCCGAGGACTCGGCCCGGGCCAAAGAGCTGTTTCTGGCCAACATGAGCCACGAAATCCGGACGCCCATGAACGCCATTCTGGGCATGGGCCAGCTGCTGGCCAAAACGCCCCTCAACGCCGAGCAGCAGAACTACCTGCACGCCATTGCCACCTCCGGCGAAAACCTGCTGGTTATTCTGAACGATATCCTCGATTTGTCGAAAATCGGGGCTAGCCAGCTCTTGATTGAGCGCATCGGGTTCAGCGCCGTGACCTTGTTGAAGCAGGTGGAAAAAAGCCTGCACTTCCGGGCCGAAGAAAAGGGCCTCAGCTTTGGCGTAGTGGCCGACGACCAGTTGCCGCCCGTGCTGCTGGGCGACCCGTACCGCATCACGCAGGTGCTGCTGAACCTGGCTGGCAACGCCATCAAGTTCACGGAAAAAGGCGCCGTAGCCATCCGGTGCGAATTGCTGGACGCCACCGATACGGATGTGCTGCTGCGCTTTGTGGTAGCTGATACGGGTATTGGCATCGACGCCGACTACCTAGTGGATATCTTCAATGAGTTCAGCCAGGAAGACTCTTCCGTGACGCGCAAGTTTGGCGGTACGGGCCTGGGTTTGAGCATTAGTCGCCGGCTGGTAAACCTGATGGGCGGAGAAATTGAAATCGACAGCCAGAAGCACCAGGGCACGCGCAGCCAGTTTACGTTGCGCCTAGCCATTGGTACGGCCGCCGATCTGCCCCAGAAAACGCTGATTACCTCGGCCACCCGGGAAAGACTGCGGGGCCAGCGGGTGCTGCTCGTGGAAGACAACCACTTCAACCGGCAGATTGCCAAAGGCTTCCTGCAAAACTCCGGCCTGGTGGTAGTGGAAGCCGAGAATGGGGCCGCCGCCGTGGAGCTGGCCCGCGACCACGCCTTCGATGCGATTCTGATGGACGTGCAGATGCCGATTATGAACGGGCTGGAAGCGACGGCCTATTTGCGGCACCAGCTGGGCCTTGTCACGCCCATTATTGCCCTCACGGCCAATGCCATTAAAGGAGAGCGGGAGAAATGCCTGAAAGCGGGCATGAACGACTACCTGGCCAAGCCTTTCCAGGAAGAAGAGCTATTGAAGCTCCTGTGCCTTTGGACCCTTGGCGAAAGCACCCTGGAACCAGGCCCGGCACCGGCTACGGCTCTGGCGCCCACCCCGGCCCCGGCTTTGTATAACCTCGACATTGTGCACAAAATCGGGCAGGGCGACGCCTCCTTTACCGTGCTTATGTTGGAGTCTTTTATCGAAAGCTGCCAGGAAGCCATTACGGAGCTGGAAGCGGCCGTTGCCGCCCAAAGCTCGGATGCTATGCGCGCCGCCACCCACAAGCTCAAGCCCAGCCTGGAGCACCTGGAAGTGTTTCGCCTGCTGCCCACCGTGCAGGAGCTGGACGTCTGGCGCCAGCCCTTCGACGCAGCCGTGCTGCTACCACGAATTTCGGAAACTGTGGCCGGGCTCGAAGAGCTCATCACCCACATGCAGCAGGAGCTGCACACGCTGCAGGCCGAGCTGGGGACGGAGTAAAAATTCGTTACTGAAGCCCCACAGGCATTTTTGCTCTTTACTACTGGTGAGGCGAGAAAACAGGCAGTCACAAAAAAAGCCAGACCGGTAGGCCTGGCTTTTTTGTGGTAGGAGAAAGAAAGACTAGCGACGACGCACCTTTAGCATCTGCTGCTGCTCGCCCTGGCGCACGGACAAGTAGTAAAGGCCGGGGGCCAGACTCGAAAGACGGGAAACTTCGTATACGCTCACGCCAGCCTTGGTGCTCAAAGTCTGTGTGAGCAGCAACTTGCCCATCATATCATATACCCGTACCAGAGCCGTACCGGTAGCGGCCTCACCCAACGACACTTTTAACGTCTGTTCGAAAGGGTTGGGATAAGCCGTTACCTGCAAAGGGCGGCCGCTAACGGGTACTTGCACCGTGCTAACATCAGATAAGGCAGCCGTTCCGTTTCGGTCAACCTGCTTGAGGCGGTAGTAAAGCCGGGCGAAAGGAGCCTTGGCCATGGCTTCATCGACGTAGCTGTAATCGGTGCGGGCTACCGTGGAGCCGGCCCCGCTACGCTTGCCCACCGCCACAAAGGTCTGCCCATCTATACTGCGCTGCACCTCAAAGTAATGGTTGTCGCGCTCGGAGGCCGTAGCCCAAACTATTCTGGGGCCCGCGGCGCTCCACACGGCTTTAAAGCCAGTGAGTTCAACGGGCAGCGTGCCAGTCACAGTAATGGTGAGGTTCTGTGTACTGGTGCAGTTGCCAGCGGCCGTAGTACCCGTCACCGCGTACGTAGTCGTGCGCTGGGGGGTCACCGTGATGGAGCTGGTGGTGGTAGGCAGCGTAGTGGTGGTAGCCCCTATCGTAGCCGTCCACGTGTAGGTAGAACCAGAGGCGCCATTGGCGGCCGCAAGTGTCACCGACTGGGGAGTATCGCGGCTGATGGTGTTATCGGCATCGTTGGAAGTCAGGGACAGGCTGTTGGCATTGACTGTAATGGAGCCTTGCGCCGCGCCGCTGGAGCAACTCGGAATAGCCCCTCTGACGGTGTACGTAGTGGTAACACTGGGTGTAACCGTAAATGAAACCGTTCCGCCGGTGGTAGAAGTTGCTGTGGCCACCGTAGTACCGGCCGCATTTACAAGCGTATACGAAGAGTTGGCCACCAGATTGTTGGCCGATATTGTAACCGGCGTACCGGGGCAAACAGCCCCCACGGCATTGGATGCTACTGTAATCTGGTTGGTGGCTACATTGATAGTCTGCACCGTGTTGTTACCGCAGGTAGTGGTATTGGCGCGCACGTAGTAGTTGGTGCTAGTGGTCGGAACAACATCTGCAAACGCATCCGTAGAAGATTTCAGAATGGTCTCGGTACCACTGGCGTTGATGGTGTAGAACGTGTAGATGGTACCAGCCGGCGGGGTCTCGCCGTTCACGGCGGCCGTCAACCGCACCGTGGTATTGGGGCAAACGGTACCACTAACGGTAGAGCCGCTTTGCGAAGCCGTCAGGCTCAGAACCGGGCTAGAACTGAAGGCTATTACGTCGAACTTATCGTTGGAGCAACTGGTAAGACGGCTGGTAAGCTGATACGTGCGGCCGGAGGAAGCAGTAGGCAGCGTAAACGTGACCGTGTTTGTATTAGCCGTGGCAACGAGGTTGTCGAGCGTCGCCGTTTGTAACACTGGCCCAAGCGTAACCGTGAAATTCCCACCGTTACCGCTGCCCTGCGGCACAGCAATACCCGCAGCATCCCGGAGTTCAAAAATTGATTCTCCAGTCTGGGCTTCCAGCGTAATGATAACACGATTGGAAGTGGAAGATGATGTGCCTGGACAGTAAGTGAAACTTCCCAGGTTGGTACCATTGGTTACCTTCTGCCCGGTAACAGAATTGGGGGCAACCAACGAAAAGTTGGAGGAACACTGTGCCAGTGCACCATGAATAGTGCCACCCAGAAGCAGAACCACCAAGAAAGTGAGGTTGTAGAAAATCTTCATGCGAAGGGTTATCTGGTAATTAAGAGAACTGTGTTCCGCACATGAACGGTTAAGCTCCTCGTACTGGTTCACTATTCCATAGTTTATTTTGAATACATTATTATTCCAATCACCAAAGGCATTATTTCACGCAAGGGACTTGTCCTTTTACCAGAACATCAAATTATAAGGAAACCATTCAGGGGCATCCCTGCTAGACCAGGGTGGGTTCAGGCCTTGTGGTTGCTTCTACCTTTCCCGCCATTTCGCGCAGGGCGGCAGCAATACCGTCGGCGTCGAAACCGCATTCTTTGTAGAGCTCATCCTGGGTGCCGTGCTCTACAATCCGGTCGGGGATGCCGAGACGCTTTACGGGGAGGCTGTAGCCGTGGTCGGCCAGGAACTCCAGCACAGCCGCGCCAAATCCTCCTTGCAGGCAGCCATCTTCTACCGTCACAATGGCTTTGTACTGGCGCGCAATGGCATGGAGCATTTCCTCATCCAGGGGCTTGCAGAAGCGCAAGTCGTAGTGCCCGGGGTTGAGTCCTTCTGCTACCAGCTTCTGGGTGGCTTTTACGGCGTAGTTGCCAATGTGCCCAATGCTGAGCACCGCCACTCCCTGGCCTTCGCGCACTACGCGGCCGGTGCCAATGGCCAGTCTCTTCAGAGGCTTGCGCCACTCCGGCATCACGCCTTCGCCGCGCGGGTAGCGGAGGCTGAAGGGGCCGGCGTTTTCAGGCAGCGTAGCGGTATACATCAGGTTGCGCAGTTCCTCCTCGTTCATGGGAGCGGCCACTACCATGTTGGGGATGCAGCGCATGTAGGCCAGGTCGTAGCAGCCGTGGTGGGTAGGACCATCGGCTCCGGCAAAGCCGGCGCGGTCGAGGCAGAACACCACGTGCAGGTTTTGCAGGGCTACATCGTGCACTACCTGGTCGTAGGCCCGCTGCATGAAGGAAGAGTAGATGTTGCAGAAGGGTATTAGCCCCTGCGTAGCCAGCCCCGCCGAAAACGTGACGGCGTGCTGTTCAGCAATGCCCACATCGAAGGCGCGGTCGGGCATGGCCTTCATCATGATGTTCAGCGACGAGCCCGAGGGCATTGCCGGCGTCACGCCCATGATCTTGTCGTTCTGCTCGGCCAGCTCCACCAACGTGTGCCCAAATACATCCTGGTACTTGGGCGGCTGGGGTTTGTCGGGGACTTTCTTGTATATCTCCCCCGTGATTTTGTCGAACAAGCCGGGGGCGTGCCACAGGGTCTGGTCTTTCTCGGCCAGCGCGTAGCCTTTGCCTTTCACCGTCACGCAGTGCAGCAGCTTGGGGCCGGGAATGCTCTTCAGGTCGTGCAGAATGGTAGCCAGGTGCTGCACGTCGTGGCCATCCACGGGGCCGAAGTAGCGGAAGTTAAGGGCTTCAAACAGGTTGCCTTGCTTGAGTAGCGTGGCTTTCATGGCCTGCTCCACGCGGCGGGCTATCTGCTGAGGATTGGGGCCGAACTTGCTGAGCTTGCCCAGCACATTCCATAACTCGTCGCGCACCTTGTTGTAGGTGCGGGAGGTAGTAATATCGGTGAGGTATTCCTTGAGCGCGCCCACGTTGGGGTCGATGCTCATGCAGTTGTCGTTGAGGATAACGAGCAGGTTGGACTTTTCTACCCCCGCATGGTTGAGGGCCTCGAAGGCCATACCCGCCGTCATAGCGCCGTCGCCGATGACGGCAATGTGCTGGCGGTCGAACTCCTTTTTATAGTCGGAAGCCACGGCCATGCCCAGCGCGGCTCCAATGCTGGTGCTGCTGTGGCCCACGCCAAAGGCGTCATAAGGACTTTCACTGCGCTTCGGGAAACCCGACATGCCGTGGTAGCGGCGATTGGTGGGGAACTGGTCGCGGCGGCCGGTCAGGATTTTGTGGCCGTAGGCCTGGTGGCCCACATCCCAGACCAGCTGGTCGTAGGGCGTATTGAACACGTAGTGCAGCGCGACAGTCAGCTCCACCACGCCCAGGGAAGCCCCAAAGTGGCCTCCGTAGATGGATACCGAATCGATGATAAATTGCCGCAGCTCCTGGCTTACCTGCACCAACTGGTCGGGGCTCAGCTTTTTAAGGTCGTCGGGCGAGTTTATAGCGGCCAACAAGGCACCAGGTTCAACAATCATCTTCGGAAATAAAGTAGGGACGAAACTGACGAGACAACAGGGAGTTAAGCCGAAAGGTTGGCCGCTTCTTTTACCCCGGTGCCACGTAGTGGCCAAAGGTACGAGTTTTCCCTACTACCGGTTGAGCCGGAACGACATTCCTGCCCGCACGTACGCCTCCTTACTGGGGCCGATTAATGGCTACCTTTGTGCATACTTTTCGCTTCGCTTATGCCCGTAACGCAGCCCACCCAGGAACAGCAACTGCTCGACAAGCTCCGGCCTTCGCGCATTGTGCTGCCCGTGCTGCTGGGCCTGAGCGTGGTGGGCTTTATGTTCTGGCGCAGCTACAAGCCCGGCGACTTGGCCCCGCTGGCCAACGCCAGTCCGCTGTGGCTGCTGGTCACCCTGCTGGTGCTGGTGGCCCGCGACGCCGGCTACGTGTACCGCATCCGCCACATTTCGGAGCGGGTGCTCAGCTGGCGCGCTTCGCTGGACGTGATTATGATCTGGGAGTTTTCCTCGTGCATTCTGCCCTCGGCGGTGGGCGGCACGTCGGTGGCGCCGTTCCTGCTCAACAAAGAAGGCATCACGCTGGGCAAGTCGTTGGCCTACGTGATGGTAACGGCCCTGCTCGACAACCTCTACTATGTGGTGATGGTGCCGCTGGTGGTGTGGCTGGCGCACGAGGGCCTGTACCCCGATGAGAACCTGAACAGCGGCTTTATGACCACGCTGAAGGTGGCCTTTGGGCTCAGCTACGTGATGGTAACAGCCTACTCCGTGCTCATGCTGTACGCGCTGTTCATCAACCCCTTGTCGGTGAAGCGTGTACTGGTGCGACTGTTTTCCTTGCGCATCCTCCGCCGCTGGCGCCCGAAGGCCTACCAGCACGCCAACGAGATGGTGTGGGCCTCTACCCAGATCCGGGGAAATGGGGCAGGCTACTGGCTGCGGGCGGTGCTCAGCACCGTGTTCGTGTGGACGGCGCGCTACTTGGTTATTGGCTGCCTGATTGCGGCTTTCGTGCCCACCACGCCCAGTGAATTCACCATGATGTTTGCCCGCAACATCACATACAAAGTTATCCTGCTAGTGGCCATTACGCCGGGCGGAGCGGGCATTGCGGAAGGCGCATTTCCCACGTTCTTCGGCAAGTTCATCGGCACACCTACCATGACCAACTTTATCGTGCTGCTTTACCGCATCGTCACGTACTACTTGTATTTGGTATTAGGAGCCGTGTTTCTACCCCGCTGGATTACGCGCGTATTCGGGCGGCGGCCCGAGCCCGGCAGCCTGGGCCTGTAGCTTTAGTTTCTTACTCCTTTACTTCTTGGTGGCTTCCAGCTCCGGGGCCAGTTCGGCGGGTAAGGGACGCTGATAAGTTCGCCAAAACTCGGGGCGGTACGGGGTATGCTGCAACTGCACGTGTACCATCTCGGCAGCTCGGGGGGCAAGCTTCGGGTTCAGGGGCAAGACTGCGGTACCCGCGGGTAGGCTAGTAAAGTACTCCTCCCCGCTGCCTTGGTAGTAGAAAGGCCTCCCTCCCAGCCGGCGGCCGATGGCCAAACTCTGAGACACGCTGACGGCAGTGTGGTAGCGGCCGTTGCTTCCCTTTTCATAGAGCACAATATTGGCCGACCGGTTCTCGGAGAAGACTTCGGTATAGAGCCGGGAAATCTGATTGTTGCGGCCGTAGTATTTGCGGGAAACAGAGTTATAACGGACGGTATCAAACTGCCACAAGGCCTCGTAGCGTACCACGGCATAATCATCCTGGCGTACATAGACCTTGCCCGAGTAGCTTTTTTCCAGGTAGGTACCCGTGCTGCGGTGGGTAGCGCGCTTCACGGCAAAATTGATAACGTACACCGTAGCTCCGGCATATTGCTGGATGGTATCCAGGCGCAACACGTACTTGCCTAGCGTAGCCGACTTGAACAGCGGGGACGTCCGGACGGGGTCAGTTGTTTCGGCCCCACTCCCGATGGGTAACCCTACGGGCCTGGTAGAGTCAGCTGGCTGAATGACCAGGTGCTTTTCCTGAACCCGGCGCTTAGTGAAGGGCCCGGCCATCAGAAAGCCGCCATCCCGATGACGGTACCCGGCCGGCTCGAACAACTGGCTTGTATACTCCAGCTCGGTCTGCACCGTGTCGAAGTTGCTGATGCGGCGGTGCGTGTACACCTGCGCCAGGTAATCCTGCTGCTCGTAGTTGGTTTCGGCCGCCTGAATCACCTTTTTCATGATGCGCTTTGGATCCTGGGACTGGGCACTTACCCGCACATTGGCCAGGGCAAAAGCGGCCGGCACCAGGTGGAGCGTGAGCTTACCCGCAGGTTGCGCCGCCAGGATGAGTGCCTCGTACCCAATGCTGCTTACCTGCACCAGCTCACCCCGCCGCACTTCCAGCCGGAAGCTCCCCTGCGCATTAGCCGTTACTCCTGCACTCCGGGCGGGCACGGCTACCGTTGCAAACGGCACCGGCCGGCCCGTTTTGCGGTCGAGCACCGTACCATTAAGCGTCAGGGCAGCCCCCGTTTTCCCAATAGGCCGAGCCGCCGGGTTCAGGCGGCCAGGAGCAACTGGAACTTCGCTGGGTTTTGCCGGGGTTTCGGCTGGCTCCGCCGCTACGGCCGGCGCGGCCCCGTGCGGCGGGTTCACCGACTTCAGGAACAGGAACCCATCCACTACTTCACTCCACGGGCCGGTTTGGGGCTTGTATTCGAAGGCATAGGTGGTCAGCACTTTGCCGGGCGCATCGTGCTTCAGGCTCACGAAAGCGTATTCCTGGCCCGTGGCCAGCAGCTCGGCTTCCAGAGTGCCCGCGGCCGGCACTGGTACGGTTTGGTAGCCGCCCATGCCCAAAAAGCCATGGGTGCCGCCACCGGCCAGCGTGCCCAGCACATACACAGCATCTTCACCCAGAGCAGCTTTCACGGCCCGGCCCATGGGCTTATAGGTTTTGATTTCCGCATCGTCGAGCTTTTCCACCTTGTTCGACAGATGCGGCAGGGCACCCCAGCAGACTACTTTTTCCTGCGGGTGCTGGCGCAGATACCACAGCAGGTTGGCGGCCATCTGCGCATCACGGGGGTTGCTGTCGGTGGCTTTAAACTCGGTGGAGTCCTTCACGCCGGGGTCGTTGGCGGCATAGTCGTGGGCGGCGGCCTGCAGGCTCCGCAGATTCTGGAGCCAGAAGGTGGCCCGTTCCCGCCGTTTGGCATCGGAGCCAGCCGCCACTTTTTCCAACAAACGGCGGGCTTTGCCCAGCTGCAGATCGAAGAGCTGGATCTGGTGAGACGGCGGAAACAGAAAATGCTCCCCCATCATGCTCAGGCACTCGTCGAGGTAGTCGTAGGCAATGCCATCGGCTCCTTTTTCGGGTTTGAGCAGATTTTCCAGCTCTTCCAGCAGTTCCTCCTGGTAAGCTCCGCTCAGCTGGTAGTCGAACCCGGCTACTTTTAGTTTACCGGGCCCTAGCAGCGGTAGCACCTCCCGAAATTCGCGGGTGCTGGTCCACACGCCAAACACGCTGTTGTCGATGGCTTCAGCGGCCGAAGTACCGGCCTCCATAGCCCGCTGAGCTCTATCAAGCTCATAAAAGCCACTTTCAAAAGCCACCGTGGTGAAGCCCAAGCGCGCCTGCAGAAACTGTAGCAGCCGGACTTTGGCCTCAAACACGTTGCCTTCGCCGTGGGTGGGCTCCCCCAGCATAACTACCCGGGCGCCGCCTATTTCCTGGCGCAAAAATTCCAGGTCACCGAAGTCGGTATCTGTAGGACTAATGCTGCGAATGGGGTGCGCAGCCATTGCCGAGCTGGCGGGAACAGTTTGCGCTCCGCAAATCGTGGCAATGGTACTACACAGCAAGGTTAGCAGCCAGCGGTAGAGGTAATGATTGGGCATAGAAGGCCAGGGAATAAAAGCTAATGCGCCGTAAGCTACCAAGTGGTGCCGAGTTGGCTTGCTTAGGTGAGCCATCCGACGGGGTAAAAGCTGCATGGCGCACGGCCATATATCAAAAAAGCCCTTCCGCACGAGGCAGAAGGGCTTTTTCGAGTTTTTCAGACTGCTTTTTTAAACCTGGCAGCAAAGGTTATTCTTTTTCGAGGCGCAGCTCGGCCCCCGCGGGGCTCTTCAGCGTAAGCTTGTCGTCGGTCAAGGTTACTACGTCAAAGGTGTTGCTTTGGGCACCGCCATCGGGCGTCATCGTGATTTTATTGGTTCCCTGGTCGAAAGTGTATTTGCCGGCCGTGCTGCCCGCGGGCGAGGCCATGTTGTACTGACCGTTGGCGTAGAACGTAATTCGTTCGTCTTCCTGGGCATCCGTCTGGGCTACTTTGTCGCCAGTGGCGCTCAGCTCCTTGTCGGTTTTCCAGACTTTGCTGTCGGTGCCGTAGAGCATGTTTACGCCCTCAACTTTGCCTTCTTTGCTACCACAGGACGAGGCAAACAAGGCGACCAGCACCAGCAAAGCGGCCAGGTAGCGGAATGGGTTGGTTTGATTTTTCATCGGAAAGAATAGGGAGTTGGTGAACGGAGAGAGTTCAGGGTAAGCAGCTAACTGGCACTATATAGCCAACCAGCCACTTGTGCCCCTCTTACGGCGCAGGTGCAGAAGATGTTTGCGCCCACTCGGTACAAAAACTAATTGCCCCGATCGGCGTATGAAAGCGCAACCCTGCAGGCATCTCCCTGATAGCCGGTTACTTCTCCCTACACCTTTAAACTTTCGCACCACCATGGGACTATTTGATTTCCTTTCCGACAAAGGCGAAAAAAAGCCAGTTACTCCCGTAACGAACCCCGCTCCCGCTGGCAATACTGATTTCTTCGGCAACGCCAACCAAACTACCGCAGCTACCGGTGACACCTACACCGTAGTTAGCGGCGACTCGCTCTCGAAAATTGCCAAGCACCACTACGGTGACGCTGCCAAATGGCACCAGATCTACGATGCCAACAAAGCCACTATTGGCGCCAACCCCGACCACATTGAGGTAGGCCAAGTGCTAACGCTGCCTAAGCTGTAAGCCAGAAGCCATCCTGTTAATATCCAAAAAAGCCACGCCCCGAAGCGTGGCTTTTTTGTTGGTTTTTCGTGCTAAACCAGCATTAGTTTTAACCGCTAACGCTTGAATCAGCTACGTTTACCTTCCCCTGCCAATTAGCTTTTTCGCACTACCCGCACTTTCCTAACAGCTAATATCATCTTACTATTTATTGAATATCAAGTAGTTGTTTGTTGACAACAAAGCAAACCATCGTCTTTCCGATTTTTAAGAAAAAAATCCAGAGGCTATTGCATATGTCAAATTCATGGCTATACCTTTGCAATACCAACCCGGTACTCCCCCGCTCGCGGCGGGGTAGTTTTCATAGGATTTATACAGAAGCGGCGAGAGAACAGGCTCCGTGACCCGCTGGCAACCTTCGACCGCGCGAAAGGTGCCAATTCCTGCCCGACCAGCCTTACGGCGGCGGGGCATATAACCTTCGAGTACCATGGAAAACTCCTTCGCTTTCGCCTCTACCTTCCCCACCGCTCCGGCTGCTGCCTTACTTGCCGCTCAGCCCTGGGGTTTCCGCGTGGCGCCCTTTGGCCCAACTACCGAGCGAATGCGAATGCGCCCCTGTTGCGGCGCGTGTTGTTGCTGTTGCTAGCCTCCCGGCCTCAGCTTTCCCCCTGCCCTGCACAGCCCAGTGTTGCCGCTTTTCAACGCACTGTGGCAGTATCGCCTAACCTGACCCGCTGTTAATCAGCCGCTTTTCAGATTCGATACGGGTTCGGCTACGTGTCTTCGTAGCCCGTTTTTTCCCTGCTTTCTCTCCCGGTTTCTTTTCCCTCCGCCTTCAAATCAGCCACAACTATGTCCACGCAAAGCCTCCAGTTCGAAACGCTCCAACTCCACGCCGGCCAGCAGCCCGACCCCACCACCGGTGCCCGCGCCGTGCCGCTGTACCAGACCACCAGCTACGTATTCAAAAATGCCGAACACGGTGCCAATCTGTTTGCCCTGAAGGAGTTCGGCAACATCTACACCCGGTTGATGAACCCTACCACCGACGTGTTTGAGCAGCGCGTTGCGGCGCTGGAGGGCGGAGTAGCGGCGCTGGCCGTTTCCTCGGGGCAGGCGGCCCAGTTTATTGCGCTTAATAACATTCTGCAGGCCGGCGACAACTTCGTCTCTACCTCCTTCCTGTACGGCGGCACCTATAACCAGTTTAAAGTAGCCTTCAAGCGTCTGGGCATTGAAGTGCGCTTTGCCGATGGCGACAAAGCCGAAAGCTTCGAGGCGCTGATTGACGAGAATACCAAGGCCCTGTACTTGGAAACCATCGGCAACCCCAGCTTTAACGTGCCGGACTTTGAAGCCATTGCCGCCATTGCGCAGAAGCACGACCTGCCACTCATCGTGGACAATACCTTTGGGGCGGGCGGCTACCTGTTCCGGCCCCTGGAGCACGGCGCCCACATTGTGGTAGAATCGGCCACGAAATGGATTGGCGGCCACGGCACCTCCATTGGCGGGGTGATTGTGGATGGCGGCAAGTACGACTTCGGCAACGGCAAGTACCCCCAGTTTACGGAGCCCTCGGAGGGCTACCACGGCCTGGTGTTCAATGACGTATTCGGCAAGAACGGCCCCTTTGGCAACATTGCCTTCATCATCCGGGCCCGGGTAGAAGGCCTGCGCGACTTTGGTCCCTCGCAAAGCCCTTTCAATGCCTGGCAGCTACTCATTGGCCTCGAAACCCTGAGCCTGCGCGTAGAGCGTACCGTAGAAAATGCGCTGAAGATTGCCGAGTGGCTGGAGCAGCACCCGCAGGTAGAAGCCGTGAACTACCCTGGTCTGAAAAGCAGCCCTTACCATGGCCTGGCCCAGAAATATCTGAAGCGCGGCTACGGCGGGGTGCTCACCTTTGCCATCAAAGGCTCCAAGGAAACGGCTACGCAGTTTATCGACAGCCTGAAACTCATTAGCCACCTGGCCAACGTAGGTGACGCCAAAACGCTGATCATCCAGCCCTCGGCTACCACGCACCAGCAGCTCTCCGAAACCGAGCAGCAGGCCGCAGGCGTGACGCCCACGCTGCTCCGCCTGTCAGTGGGCATCGAGCACTTCGACGACATCCGCGCTGATCTGGCCCAGGCGTTTGAGGCGGTGAAGAATGCCGCGCCCCTGGAAAGTGCCGACAGCACGCTGCTGCCAGAGCCCGAAACGGAGCACGCGGCTCCACTGGAGGTCTAAGTCTATTTACAGGAAGAAGCCCGGCTGCCCGAATAGAGCAGCCGGGCTTTGGCCTTTTCTGCCGCAGTACCGGCACACAAGCCGCAACCCCGCGTACCGGCCGGCTTCTTTACCCCGGCTCGGGCTGAATTGGCAGTTCGCAACCGCAGGTGGTGGGTAAGCTACTTACCTTCGGCACTTGCTGGTTCAGCCCCCGGCTGGGGCTTTTTGTTACCGTCGTATATGACCTCCCAACCACACCTATATACTCTTCCTCATCCGCTGCCGCTGGAAAGCGGAGCACTTCTTCCCCACGTTCAGATAGCCTACCATACCTACGGCCGCCTGAACGCTGAAGGCACGAACGTCATTTGGGTGTGCCACGCCCTGACCGCCAACTCCGATGTGCTGGCTTGGTGGCCCGGCTTGTTTGGCCCAGGCTGCTACTACAATGCCGAGGAGCATTTCATTGTGTGCGCCAATATTCTGGGTTCCTGCTACGGCAGTACGGGCCCACTAAATGCCCGCACCCCGGGAGAAGGGCCGTGGTACCAGGCGTTTCCGCTGCTTACCGTTCGCGACTTGGTGGCGGCCCACGAGCAGCTTCGGCAGCACCTGGGCATCCGGCACATTCACACCCTGATTGGGGGGTCGATGGGCGGGCAGCAGGCCTTGGAATGGGCCGTGCAGCAACCTTCCCTGTTCAGCAACCTAGTGGTGCTGGCCACCAATGCGCGGCACTCGCCCTGGGGTATAGCCTTTAATGAGGCGCAGCGCTTGGCCATCTTCGCCGATGCCACCTATCACACGGCCTCGCCTACGGGTGGGGCAGCGGGACTACGGGCAGCCCGGGCCACGGCCCTGCTCAGCTACCGCAGCTACCAGGCCTACGGCCAAACGCAAGCCGAACCCACCGACGATCAACTAACCGATTTTCGGGCCAGCGCCTACCAGCAGTATCAGGGCGACAAGCTGGTGGCACGCTTTAACGCCTATACCTATGTGGCCCTGTCGCGCACCATGGATACGCACCACCTGGGCCGGGGGCGGGGTGGAGAGTTAGGCCCGGTGCTGGCCGGCATCCAGGCGCGCACGCTGGTTATCGGCATTAGCTCCGACGTGCTGTTTCCGCCCGCCGAACAGCAGCTACTCGCCCGCCATATTCCCGGGGCGATGTACGCGGAAATGGACTCGGGCTTTGGCCACGACGGCTTCCTGATTGAAACCGCGCAAATCACCCAGCTTCTGGAGCAGTTCCACGTGCGCACCGCCGTGTATTAACCGGCAGCTTAAGATTTTACCAAGCCAGCTCTGCGGTCCACCTGCTCAGCCTGGCACCTGCCTTGCGTATGCCGCAGAAGGCATATATTCGCTTGCGAACCCGCCCTCGCAAGCCCCGCCCATGCTACCGCTCCTTACGGCTCCCCTGCTGAGTCTGCTGACCAGTTGGCTGCCCTTATTCGGAAAACCCGACCCCACCGTGAAGACTGACTTCCGGCAGATGGTGGCGGCGGAGGTAGCCTTCGCGGCTTATGGCAGTCAGCACAGCGTGCAGGATGCTTTCAGCCGCTACCTGAGCACCGCCTGGATGTTCGGCGGCGGCGCTTTTCAGACGGGCGCTGCCCTCTACGGCAATCAGCCCGAACAGCCCGGCCGCATCTTGTGGCGCCCTACGTACGCGGATATTTCGGCCTCCGGCGACCTGGGCTTTACCACCGGCCCCTGGGAGTTGCGGCCCGGCGGCGCCAATGAGAAGCCCGTTGCTTTTGGCGACTTTGTAACCGTTTGGCAGAAAGGCAGCAACGGTACCTGGCAAGCTATTTACGATGGGGGCATCTCCCATATGGCTTACACCACTGCTCCTAAGGCAGCCTGGCCCACTACTTACCCCGTAAAGCGGCCGGCAACAGCCGATACTGCTCAAGCCCGGCTCGGCCTGATAGCCGCAGAGCAAGCCCTGGTGCAACGCGCCCGATTAAGCCTGCGCCAAGCCTATAAGCCCGTACTGGGCCCTACACAAGAGCTCCGTCTTTTGCGCGAGGGGCAGCTTCCTTACGTAGGAAACGGCGCCCGGGCACTGGTTGAGACCTCGCCCAAGGCCGTGCAGCTTACGCCCCTGCGCACGGGCGTTTCGGCCGCTGGCGACTTTGGCTACACCCTGGGCTACCAGGAAAGCAAACCCGAGCGGGGCTTTTTCCTGCACGTTTGGCGCCGAAGCTCAGACCGTTGGCTGCTGGTGCTGGAAGTGCTGAGCCCTGATGCGGTGTAGCTGCTGCCAGGGCCAAGGGCAGTGCTTTACGGAAATAGAAATACTGCCTTACACCAGACGTCGGGGTTTCTCCTAGTTTTGCCTTATGTCCGCTATTGCTCCTTCTCCACTTCGCTCCGGCGACCAAGTTGCCATTGTCTGCACGGCCCGCAAAGCCTCCCACGAAGAACTGGCGGCGGCCGTAGCTACCCTCGAGGGCTGGGGACTGCGCGTGGTTTTAGGGGAATCGACGAATGTGGCCCACCACCAGTTTGGCGGCGACGATGCGCTACGCCGCCGCGACTTGCAGCAGCAGCTCGATAACCCCGCCATCCAGGCCATCTTCGTGGCGCGCGGCGGATATGGCACCCCGCGAATTATCGACCAGATTGACTTTTCACGGTTCGGCGACTCCCCAAAATGGCTGGCTGGCTTTTCGGATATTACCACCCTCAACTGCCACCTGTTGCGACTGGGCTACCAGAGCATTCATGGAGTGATGCCCTTGCTGTTTCACCAGGAAGGCGGGGCCGAGTCGCTGGACAGCCTGCGCCGGTCCCTGTTTGGCGAGGTCTTGCCCTACGCATTACCGGCCCATCCACTCAACCAGCTCGGTGAAGCGACGGGGGAGCTGGTTGGTGGCAACCTGAGTTTGCTCCAAACCCTCACTGGTACGGCTTCCGATGTGACTACCGCCGGCCGCATCCTGTTCCTGGAAGACATCGACGAATACCTGTACGCCATCGACCGGATGCTGGTGCACCTGGACCGAACCGGCAAGCTGCGCAACCTGGCCGGGCTGCTGGTAGGGCACTTCACCAACCCGCAGGACAATACCACGCCCTACGGGCAGACGCCCAACGAAATCATCCAGCAGTACGCCGCGAAATATGGCTTTCCGGTGGCGCACGGCTTCCCGGTAGGCCACGAGGCCCACAACCTAGCCTTAATTGTGGGCCGGGAAGCCCGCCTTACTGTATCGGCCGAAGGGGCCCGGGTAGCTTACGTATAGGCAGCAGTTGCAGCACGCCGCGGCTAGCACACAAGGGCCGGCTTCCCTGGACGCCTATTAATGAGGCAGGGCAGTATTATTCGCCGTACAGCACCTGCACGAGCGTCTGGCCCACCGCCTTCAGCGTGCGGCGGTCAATGACACTCATATTGTCCTGGGTGGTGTGGTGGTAAGCGGGGAAGGTTTCATCACCAAACGGGAGGGTATCGATAATATCGATGGTAGGCACCCCAGCCTGGTTGGTGTAGACGTGGTCATCGGTGATGCCGCCCATATCCTTGAACAGGAAAAAGTCGGAGTAGCCTAATTGGGCGGCCGTGTCCCAAACCTTTCCTACGATGGGCAAAGCATATTGGCGGGAAAGCTGTTCACGGCTGAACTTGCCATTTTTGGCGCCTACCATATCCAGCAAAACGCCATAGCTGGCTTTGTAGCCCACGGGCAGCACGTTTTGAGCCCAGTACTGGGAGCCCAGGCACCAGCTGTCTTTGCCCAGGGCTTCCAGCTGATTGGTCAGGTTTCCCTGGGTGGTGTCGTCGTGACCGTAGTCTTCGGCATCGAAGAGAATAAAGTCTACGCCGACCTTGGGCTGGAGACTGTCGGGCTGGGCAGCCAGTACCCGGGCCATTTCCAGGGCCACCCCTACCCCGCTGGCCCCATCACAGGCCCCATCAAGCGGTGCGTTCTTGTGCTCTTTGTCTTTGTCAGCGAAGGGGCGCGTGTCCCAGTGCGAGAAAATGGCCACGCGTCGGGTCGCCTGGGGGTTAAACTGGGCAATGATATTGCGCGACTTCAGCATCTTGCCATCAAAAGCCATGGCTTCGAATGGCTGCTCCCGCACCGTGAGGCCATACTTCTTGAATTCCCGCACTAGCCAGTCGCCGGTATTTACGTGGGCCTTCGAGTTGGGCACCCGGGGCCCGAAAGCCACTTGGCGTGCCACGTAAGCATAGGCTGAGTCGGCATTGAAGACGGGAGCCTTGGCCAGCTTATGCTCCTGCACCCCGGTAGTCGACTCAGTGGTTTTCTTTTCATCCCGGCACCCGGCGGCAAACAGCAAAGCAGCCAATGCAAAGGAAGCGAAACGAGGAAGTCGGTAGTTCATAGCAGCGGGAAAGTCATTAGCCAAGGCAAGCGGCTTAAATACCGATGGCCTTTGCCTTTTTATTGGTTTTGAGCCAGCCTTGGTGCTACGCAGCGGGGCGTAGGCCAGCGTTGGCTACTCTTCACTGTAAGCCCAGTCAACGCCGGCTTTGGTGTCTTTCACCACAATTCCCTGCTCTTTCAGGGCGGCGCGAATAGCATCTACTTTGCCGTAGTCTTTGGCTGTTTTGGCTTCCTGGTAAAAGCCCAGCGTCAGCGTCAGCAGATCTTCCACATTGGCCCGCGGCTCGTCCTGCAAGCCCAGGACCTCTTCTACCAGCGCCCGGTAGGTGGTAGTAGCCTCCGTGAGGGCAGCCTCGCTGAGCTGGGCCAGCGTGGCCAGGTTGGCTGCGTAGCCATTGAACTTCCGCAGCAGGTTGAAGAGCGAGGCCACGCACCGGGCCGTGTTCAGATCATCATTTAAGCCGGCAAAGCAGTCCTGGGTAAGCTTGCGCAGCTCTGCGTCGGCGGCTGCGGTATCCGCTGTCCGCTCCGTGCCCTCGGGCAACACGAGCTTATCCAGCACGCGCAAGCCATTCATCAGCTTGCGGTAGCCTTTGCGGGCGGCCTGCATGGCCTCGTCGCTCACGTCTACGGTGCTGCGGTAGTGGGCCTGCAGGAGGAAGAAGCGCGCCGTCATGGGCGAGTAGGGCTGGGTGAGGATGCTGCTACCGCCCCGGAACAGGTCGGAGATGGTAACGAAGTTGCCAAGCGACTTGCTCATCTTCTGCCCATTCACCGTAATCATGTTGTTGTGCATCCACACCCGGGCCTCGTCGGAGTGGGAGTGGCTGGCCTGGCTTTGGGCAATTTCGCACTCGTGGTGCGGGAACATCAGATCCAGCCCACCGCCGTGGATGTCGAACTCGGCGCCCAGGTACTTGCGGCTCATGGCCGAGCACTCCAGGTGCCAGCCGGGGAATCCTTCGCCCCAGGGCGAAGGCCAGCGCATGAGGTGGCGGGCATCGGCCTTTTTCCAAAGGGCGAAGTCGAGGGGACTGCGCTTTTCCTCCTGCCCGGCGAGGTTGTCGCGGGAGCCAGCCAGCAGTTCTTCCACCACGCGGTTGGACAGCTTGCCGTAGCCGCGCCCGGCGGCGTTGTAAGCCGGCACATCAAAGTACACCGAGCCGCCCGCCTCGTAGCCAAAGCCGTTGTCGATGATTTCCTGAATCAGCTGAATCTGCTCGGTGATGTGGCCGCTGGCGCGGGGCTCGATATCAGGCGGCAGGCAGCCCAGCACCTCCATGTGGCGGTGGTAGAGGTTGGCAAACTGCTCGGCCACCTGCATGGGCTCCAGCTGCCGGGCCCGCGCCATCCGGCTGATTTTATCTTCGCCTTCGTCGGCGTCGCTTTCCAGGTGGCCTACGTCGGTGATGTTGCGCACGTAGCGCACGGTGTAGCCTAGGTAGCGCAGGTAGCGCGTCAGCACGTCAAAAACCACCGGCCCGCGGGCATTGCCAATATGGGCTTCGCTGTACACGGTAGGCCCGCACAAGTATACGCCCACGAAAGGCGCATGCAGGGGTTGAAAAGCGTCTTTTCGGCGGGTAAGCGTGTTGTAGAGCGAAAGTGGGTGCTGCATAAGGACAAAAGTAACCGCTGTTTTCGCAGATTGAGAGCGGAAGAAGATTTAAAAAGTGTGCCATCCGCATGAGCAGTGGCAAAGAATGCATTAACAGCCTGAGGCTGCTTTTGATCTGCTATTTTCCTGATTTAGCCGCAACAAAGTCTAAAAGACTGCTTTTGCGGCACAAAAATCAGTTGAGTTAGTCTATAAAGTTCCATGAGCGGTATATTCATTCCAGCGCCTGGTATATAATTCCTACTGTTTGCTTGCCGGAAGCAGGCGGTAGGTAGCGGATGTTGGAAAATGGTCGGAGTACGGAATTTCCTCGTGCACCCGAAAATTTTCGACCTGCCACTGCGGCCCGGCAAACTGGTTATCAATGCGCACGAATGGCAAGCGGCCGTTGTAGGTAGCGCCCACCCCGTTGCCGGCCGTGGCCTGGGCATTCTGCAGCTTATCAGCTAGCTGGTCGTAGGTGTAGCTGTAGGGCAAGTCGTTGAGGTCAGCGCAGAAGAGGATGGGGTAACGGCACTGGTCCATGTGCCGGCGGAGCGTATCGACCTGCCGGGCCCGGGCTACCAAGCCGCGCTTAAACCGACGTAGCAGCCCCAACCCCTTCGCCTTGAGGCCTGCCTTGCTGGAATAGCTATCCACAATATCCTGCTCGGCCATGCTCATGCTTTGCAGGTGGGCGTTGTAAATGCGGATGGTGTCGCCCTGGGGCAAGCGCACATCCGCAAACATGGCGTGGTTCTGCGTGAGCCGCCCAAACGGAATGGTGCCGCGGTGCACAATGGGGTAGCGGGAGAAAATGGCCAGCCCAAACTGCGCGCCAATGCCATTCTGCAACGTCACGGACACGAAAGGGTGGCGCTGCTGGTACTCGCCGATGCGCTGCACGCTCTGAAAAACCCGCCCGTTTTCCCGGGTAGGCTGCGGCTCGTTGTAAAACTCCTGGAGGCACACCAGGTCAGCAGGCTGCTCGGCTACCCACTTAATCAGGGCCTTGGACGTGGTGTAGTTTTCGTCGCGCAGATGTCGGTACACATTAAAGATGCGTACGTTGGCGCTCAGCACCCGCACAGCCGGACCATCGGCCGGCGCAGGGCTCAGCAAGTGCAAGGCTACACCGCGCTGCACGTGCGGCCAGGTGAGCACCAGCGCGGCCAGGGGCAGCAGGGCTACTGTCCAGCGGCGCAGCACCCAATACACCAGCCAGGCGCCCGTGGCGGCCAAGGCTACGGGCAGGCTCATGCCCACAAAAGCGGCCGGCCACAGCTGATACGGGGGAATCTGCAGTGCGCCAATGGCCAGCAGCACCCAGGCCACCGTGAGCAAAGTGCACTTAAAGGCAAACGAACGACGCACGAATTCAAACACGAATGAGGGCGCAAAATACGATTTCCCGAGGTTTCCGGCGGGCCATGCCACCAATCGGCGCTTTACGGTATCTTTCCGTTCTCTTAAGCTTTACATTCTGCCAGTTAATGAAGCGTTTTTACCGGTGGTTACTCGTGTTGGGCACGCTAACCACGTTCGGCTCGGTCACGCGCGGCGCTTCTCCTGCCCCGGAGAAGAGTCTGGAGTTTATTGAAAACCGGGGGCAGTGGCCCAAAGCCGTCCGCTACGCCGCCAGCCTGCCGGCGGGCCGGTTGTTTTTGCGCCCTACCGGCTTCACGTATTCCCTTTTCTCAGCCGAGGACCTGGCCCGGCACAGCCACCAGCAGGCTAGTACGACCCCAGCGCAAGCCGCGGGCCTGCGGGGCCACGCCTACACCGTCAGCTTCGAAGGCAGTAACCCGGCACCCCAGGTTGCGGGGGCTGTGCCTACGGCCGAGCGGCGCAACTATTTCAGTGGCTCCGACGCCCGCCAGTGGGCTACCAATGTGCGCAGCTTCCGCCAAGTGCAGTATCAACAGCTGTATCCCAAAACCGATATGCAGCTGTATGAAAATGCCGGCGGGCAACTCGAATACGATTTTCTGGTGCAGCCAGGCGGCCGGCCCGAAGCTATTCGCCTGCGCTACCAGGGTACCAACACGCTCCGCCTCCAGGAAGGCAACCTGGTGGTAGGTACATCGGTGGGCTCAGTTACGGAACTGGCCCCGCGGGCCTGGCAGGATATCAAAGGCACCCGGGTGCCGGTGCCGTGCCGCTACACGCTACGCGGGCAAACCGTGGCCTTCGAGTTTCCCCAGGGCTACCGTAAGGAAGTGGCCCTGACTATCGACCCTACCGTGGTGTTTTCTTCCTATACCGGCTCCAGCGCCGATAACTGGGGCAATACCGCTACCTACGACGAGGAAGGCCACCTCTATTCCGGCGGCGTTGTGTTCAACCCCGGCTACCCGGTTTCGGCCGGGGCCTTCAGCACCACCTTCGGCGGGGTTATCGATATCGGCATCATCAAGTACGACACGCGGGTGAGCGGCCCGGCAGCCCGCCTCTACGCCACGTATCTGGGCGGCGAAAATACCGAAACGCCCCACAGCCTGGTGGTGAATGCCAAAGGGGAACTGCTGGTATTCGGCTCTACTTCTTCCAAGCAGTTTCCCACTACCCGGGGCGCTTTTAGCCGCACCCTGCAGCCGGGCCGCAGCTACAGCGTATTTCAGGACTATACGTATGCCAACGGCTCGGATTTGTTTGTGGCCACCCTTTCGCCGGAAGGCAGCAGCCTGGTAGCGTCCACGCTCATTGGCGGCTCCGGGCAGGATGGCCTGAACATCGATACCTACACCCGGGCGGAAAACTACCTGGCCCGCAATTACGGCGACACTTTCCGGGGAGACATTACTACCGATGAGGAAGGCAACGTGTACGTGGCCTCCTGCACCAACAGCACCGACTTTCCCGTCCGGAATGGCCTGAACCGGGGCTACGGCGGTGCCCTGCTCGATGGCGTAGTGATGAAGTTTTCCCCCACCCTCAACCAGCTGTACTGGGCCAGCTACCTGGGCAGCAGCGGGGCCGATGCTGCCTATTCTATCCAGCTGGCGTCGGATGGCTCCATTTACGTGGCCGGGGGCACTACCGGCACCAACTTCCCCGTCACCGCGGGCGCCCTGCAGCCGGCTCCGGCCGGCAACACCGACGGGTTCATCGCCCACCTCTCGGCCGATGGCACCTCCCTGCTGCAGGCTACCTACCGCGGCACTTCCCAGTACGACCAGGTGTATTTCCTGCAGCTGGATGCCGCCGACAACGTGTACGTGCTGGGGCAAAGCTTTGGCAACTTTCCTATTACCCCGGGCTTGTACGACAACCGGCGGCGGCGCGGGGGGCAATTCATTCAAAAGCTGGACCCTCAGCTCAGCTCTCTTACCTACGCTACCGTGTTTGGCAGTGGCAGGGGCGGCATCGACCTATCCTTGACGGCCTTCCTGGTAGATGAGTGTGAGCGGATTTACGCCTGCGGCTGGGGCGGCAGCGTAAACAGCGGCTACACCAATGGCACCACCGAGGACCTGGTAGTGACCAGCAATGCCGTGCAGCCGCGCACCGATGGCTCCGACTTCTACATTGTGCAGTTTGGGGCCGGCGCCCGGGCCATTGAATACGCTACGTACTTCGGCGAAAACGGCGGCCGGGACCACGTGGATGGGGGCACCAGCCGCTTCGACAAGCGCGGCGTAGTGTACCACGCCGTGTGCGGGGGCTGCCGGGGCTCCTCCCAGTTTCCCATTCCTCCGGGCGCCAACACGTATTCCACCCGCAACAACAGCTCCAACTGCAACAACGCCGCCTTTAAGATTGACTTCGAGCTGCGCATCGCCAACCCCGGTCCGGCCCAGGCCGTCTGCGCCGACGGCAGCCCTATTCCCCTGACGGGCAGCCCGGGCGGCGGCAGCTGGTCGGGACCGGGCGTAAGCAAAAACGCCGATGGCAGCTACATCTTCACGCCCAGCCCCGATCTGGTAGGGGAGCAGCGCCTAGTGTATTCGGTGGCCTCTACCGGGACATGTTTCACCAAAGGCACCCTGCGCATGACGGTGCGCCCCGTGTTGCCCGTCGACTTTACGCTGGCGCCCCAGCAATGCTCTAATGCCGGAAAAATAACGCTGACGGCTACGCCGGTAGGTGGCACGTTCAGCGGACCGGGGGTACAAGGCAACGTGTTTGACCCGGCCGTAGCGGGTCCCGGCACGCACACCATCCGCTATATCCTGCCCTCCGACCAGTGCGGGCAGGCCAGCCAGCAGATTGTCATTCTGCCTCCGCCTTCCGTAAATGCCGGCCGCGACACGGCCTTGTGCAGCTTTCAGAATACCCCGTATCAGCTGTTGGGCGCTTCTCCGGCGGGGGGCGTGTGGTCGGGCACGGGTGTTACCCCCGAGGGTATGTTTACGCCGCCGGCTGCTACCACTAAAGCCCAGCGCCTCACGCTCACCTATACCTATACGGCCGCCAACGGCTGCCCGGAGTCCGATGACCGGTTTGTGGTGATGGCCCCGCTGAACACGAATCTGGAGCCCTTGCCCGTGCCGGAGTGCCCCGCTTATCCGGGCAAAACCGGCTTGGCGCCCTTCACCATCCGCTTCTCGTCCCCGGCCCAGTACGCCAACGAGTACGACTGGGACTTCGGCGACGGTACCCCGCACGGTACCACGGCCGACGTAGACCATACCTATACCCAGGCCGGAACCTATACCGTAGCCATGTCGGCTTACTACAACAGCAGCTGCCAGGTGCAGACGCGCTACCTCCAGATAATAGTAGCCGACCCGCTGGTGCCCAACATCATCACGCCCAACGGCGACCAGTTCAACGAAACCTTCGTGCAGCATTACACCTGTCTGCCTGTCAACCTGAAGGTATTTTCGCGCTGGGGCCAGGAGGTGTACAGCACCAACAACTACCAGAACGACTGGAACGGCGGCCAGCTGCCGGGAGGCATCTACTACTTTCTGCTCCGCGATACCGACGGCCGCCAGTACAAAGGCTGGCTGGATATCCACCGCTAGGCCGCGCCTCCAGCGGCCTGGTTGCGTTGCGGGATATTTCGTTGTATCTTTGCCCCAGCAACTAAAGAATCAGAGAGGGGACGCGTAGTCCCCTCTTTCTTTTATCACCTGGTTCGTCTTTATGAAATTTGACCGCGCCCAGATTGCCGAGATGCTGCAGGACAGCCTACCCGGACCGGAGCTGTTCGTCGTCGGCCTTACGGTATCCGATGCTATTCGCCCCAAGGTCACGGCCATTCTGGACGGGGAGCAGGGCCTGGGCATTGATGAGTGCGCCCTGGTTAGTCGTCGTTTGGCCCGCCGCATTGAGGAGGCCTACGGCGAAGAAGCCAGCTACACGCTGGAGGTAACGTCGCCCGGGGCCGACCAGCCCCTGACCGCCCCCCGCCAGTACGTTCGCCACGTGGGCCGTACGCTCAGCCTCAAGCTCGCCGATGGCACCGAGAAAACCGGCACCCTGGAAGCCGTGGAAGCTGGCGGCATTCAACTGGCCGAAACAGTAAAAGAGAAAAACAAAAAGAAAACCCTGCCCGCCGTCCTGTTGCCTTTCGAGACTATCCAGGAAGCCAAAGTGGTTATTTCATTTAAGTAAGTAGCCGGAAGGCCAAACGGCTGATTGTATATTCATAAACATGCAACCTGCCTCCTTCCAGCCCATCAACAATTCAACAATTTAAATCAGATGAACAGCCACGTCCTGATTGAATCGTTTGCCGAGTTTGCCCGGTCCAAAAACATTGACCGTCCCACGATGATGAGCATCCTGGAAGACGTATTCCGGACCATGATTCGCAAGAAGTACACGACGGATGAGAACTTCGACGTCATCATCAACGTGGACAAGGGCGACTTGGAAATCTGGCGTAACCGCGAGATTGTGGACGACAACTCGGAGGATATCTGGGACTTCGACAAAATTCCGCTGGCCGAAGCACAGAAAATCGAGCCGGACTTTGAAATCGGCGAATCGGTAGCAGAAGAAGTGAAGCTGGAAGACTTCGGCCGCCGCGCCGTGCTCATGGCCCGTCAGACGCTCATTCAGCGCGTGAAAGACTTGGAGCGCGATAACCTCTACCAGACCTACAAAGATCAGGTAGGCGAAATCATTGCTGGCGAAGTGTACCAGGTGTGGAGCCGCGAGGCCTTGATCTTGGACAAGGACGAAAACGAGTTGGTACTGCCCAAGTCGGAGCAGATTCCGAAGGACCGCTACCGCAAGGGCGACACCGTGCGCGCCGTGGTACACCGCGTAGAAATCCTGAACGGCACACCCAAGATTATCCTTTCCCGCGCCGCGCCGGCTTTCCTGGAGCGTTTGTTTGAGCAGGAAGTACCCGAAATCTACGATGGCCTGATTACCATCAAGAACATTGTGCGCGAGCCCGGCGAGCGGGCCAAAGTAGCCGTAGAAAGCTACGATGACCGCATCGACCCCGTTGGTGCCTGCGTAGGCATGAAAGGTTCCCGGATCCATGCCGTCGTGCGGGAGCTGGAAAACGAGAATATCGACGTTATCAACTACACCAACAACCTCGAGCTTTACATTCAGCGGGCCCTGTCGCCGGCTAAAATCGGCTCGATGAAAATAAACGAACAAACAGGCCGGGTTTCGGTGTTCTTAAAGCCAGACCAGGTTTCGCTGGCCATTGGCCGCGGCGGCGCCAACATCAAGCTGGCCTCGCGTTTGGTGGGCATGGAAATCGACGTATTCCGCGAAGCCGGGGATTACGAAGAAGACATTGCTCTGGACGAATTCCGGGATGAAATTGACGCCTGGGTGCTGGATGAGCTGAAAAAGATTGGCCTCGACACGGGCCGAGCCGTATTAGCCGTCAGCAAAGAAGACCTCGTTCGTCGCACCGAACTGGAAGAAGAAAGCGTGGAAGAAGTCTTCCGCGTCATTCGTCAGGAGTTCGAAGACGAGGAAGAATCCGAAACCCCTCCAGCCGACGCCGCCCAATGAGGGCGCAGCGGCCGGTACGGCAAAGGCATTAAATCAAGCCGGGTGGCTTGATTTAACGCTGCCCGGCAAGATTTAAATAGTACCTTTGCAACTGATTAAGAGTATCGTTCGCGAGCATAGAATGGCGGAAGCAGCACCTAAACGGCTACAGCAGGCAGCCAAAGACCTGAATATTGGAATGGCCACGGTGGTAGAAACCTTGGCTAAAAAAGGGCATCAGGTAGACAATAAGCCTACCACGAAGCTGACTGCCGAGCAGGTAGGACTGCTGGAGAGAGAATTTGCTTCTTCAGCACAGGATAAAATTGATGCCGTTAAGCTCACCCAGGCCAAGCGCCAGAGTGAGCTTGAAGCACATCCGCCCAAGCCAGAGCCCCAGGCTCCCAAGGCACCGGCTCCTGCTCCCGCCCCGGTTGCTACTCCCGCTCCCAAGCCCGCCGAAGAGCCTAAACCGGCTCCCGCACCTGCCGCTACGCCCCCTGTGGTCGAAGCCCCGAAGGCGCCGGGCCTGAAAGTATTGGGAAAAATTGAGTTGGATGCTAAAGGCCGCCCGGTGCCCCCGCGCCCCGTGCCGGCCCCCGTTGCAGCGGCTCCCGTTGCTACGCCTCAGCCTACACTAGCACCCGCGCCGGCTCCTCAGCCGGTGGCCGAAGTAGCTCCCGCTCCCAAGCCTGAGCCTACTCCGGCTCCTGCGGCTGCACCTGTAGCGCCTACGCCGGCAGCCGCAGCTCCGGCGCCTGCACCTGCTCCAACTGAAGCACGTCCCTCGCAAGCGCCGCTGGCGGCTGCTCCAGTTGCCGAACAGCGGCCAGCGGCCCCAGCCCCCGTGGCTGCGCCAGCACCTGCTCCGCAGCCTGAGGCAGAAGCATCGGAGGCGGCAGAGGATGCCGGTACCATCGTAGCCAAAGCTGACCAGCTGAAAGGCCTCACGGTGTTGGGCAAAATCGAACTACCCGTTGACTCTTCCCGCCGTGGTGGAGGCCGTGGCCCACGCCCCGTAGCTTCTTCCGACGTTCGTAAGAGCGGCTTGGGTGCTGATGCCAAGAAGAAGCGCCAGCGGCTGCCAGTACCTGGCACGCCTGGAGGCAACAATCAGAATGCAGGACCAAATACAGGTCAGAACCGGCCGGTAGTTCCTAGCCAGGGTGGCCGCCCAGGCCAGGGTGGTGGCCGCCCGGGCGACCAGCGCGGTCCGCGCCCCGACCAGCGGCCCGGCCAGGGTGGCGGTCAGCGCCAGCCTTCTCCCGCACTTACGCCGGAGCAAAACGAAAAGCAGATTCAGGAGCAGATCAAGGCTACGCTGGCCAAGCTCAGCGGCGGCCGTGGTCAGCAGCAGAACCGCGCCAAGTACCGCCGCGACAAGCGGGCCGGTGTGGCCGAAGCCAGCGAGCTAGCTCGTCAGCAAAACGAGCTTGACTCGAAGACGCTGAAAGTAACCGAGTTTATTTCGGCTAACGACTTGTCGTCTCTGATGGACGTGTCGGTAAACGAGGTAATTAAGGTGTGCCTGAACATGGGCATGTTCGTATCCATCAACCAGCGCCTCGACGCCGAAGCCATTACCGTTATTGCGGATGAATTTGGCTACGACGTAGAATTCCTGAGCGCTGAGGAAGAGGATACCGTTATCGAAGTTGAAGACAACGAAGAAGACCTGCAGCCCCGGGCTCCTATCGTCACCATCATGGGTCACGTCGACCACGGTAAGACGTCGTTGCTTGACTATATCCGGAGTGCCAGTGTGGCCAAAGGCGAAGCCGGCGGTATCACCCAGCACATCGGTGCCTACGATGTAATGACTAAGTCGGGCAAGCGGGTTACTTTCCTCGATACACCGGGTCACGAAGCGTTTACCGCCATGCGTGCTCGGGGTGCCAAGGTCACGGACATTGCCATTATTGTGGTAGCGGCCGATGACTCGGTGATGCCCCAAACGAAGGAAGCCATCAACCACGCCCAAGCGGCGGGGGTACCCATCGTTATTGCACTCAACAAGATTGACAAGCCCGGCGCCAATCCCGATAAGGTCCGCGAGGAGCTGTCGGTAATCAACGTGCTGGTAGAAGAATGGGGCGGTAAGTACCAGAGCCAGGAAGTATCGGCCAAAACCGGCCTGGGCATTGACGACCTGCTGGAGAAAGTCCTGCTGGAAGCCGAGATTCTGGAGCTGAAAGCCAACCCTGACCGCAACGCCATTGGTACCGTTATCGAAGCTTCGCTGGACAAAGGCCGGGGGTACGTAACCACCATTCTGGTGCAGACGGGCACCATGCGCGTCGGCGACATCGTGCTGGCAGGTCCGCACTTTGGCCGTGTGAAGGCCATGACCGACCATCGCGGCAAGAAGATGAAGACGGCCGGCCCGGCCACGCCGGTGCAAGTACTTGGTCTGACGGGCGCCCCGCAGGCCGGCGACAAAATCCAGGTGATGGAGACGGAGCGTGAGGCCCGTGAACTGGCTACGCAGCGTCAGCAGTTGGCCCGTGAGCAAAGCATGCGCACCAAGAAGCACATCACGTTGGACGAAATTGGTCGCCGTCTGGCAATTGGCTCGTTCAAGGAGCTCAACGTCATTGTGAAAGGCGACGTGGACGGCTCGGTAGAAGCACTGGCCGACTCGTTGCTGAAGCTGAGCACGCCGGAAGTGGCCGTAAACATCCTCTCGAAGGGTGTGGGCGCCATTTCGGAATCCGACGTTCTGCTGGCTTCGGCTTCCGACGCCATCATCATTGGCTTCCAGGTTCGTCCTTCGCTGAGTGCCCGCAAGCTGGCCGAGCAGGAGCAGATCGATATCCGCCTCTACTCGATTATCTACAACGCCATCAACGAGGTGAAGGATGCAATGGAAGGCATGCTGGCACCAACGGTGAAAGAAGTTGTAGTAGCCAATGCCGAGATTCGTCAGGTGTTCAACATTACCAAAGTGGGCACCATTGCCGGCTGTATGGTAACGGACGGCACCTTCACCCGCAAAACCAAGGTGCGCCTCGTGCGCGACGGGATTGTGGTACACTCGGGCGAAATCCAGGACCTCAAGCGCTACAAAGACGACGTGTCGGAAGTACGCCAGGGCTACGAGTGCGGTATCTCGCTGAAAGGCTTCAATGACCTGCGCGAAGGCGACAACATTGAGGGCTTTGAAGAGCAAGAAGTGAAACGTACGCTGTAAGGCCTGATACACTTGGTTATGAACCCCCAACCTGCTAGCAGGTTGGGGGTTTTTGTTTACCGAGGCAGCCACTGCATCACATAAATAGCGGGTAATCAGCGCATCGCGCAACTGATATCTCGGCTGGTGATAGGTTCAGCAGGCTTTTGAGCATACCTACTTAATGCTGCTCACATCATCATGCGATTGACGCAGGCAGGGGCACACGGTACTTTTGTATCACAACACGAACGAATTGTACTCATCGTGTTCGACCATAATCCGTTTCTGCCCTCTTCACTCTGCTGCTATGAAAGCACTTACCCTCTGCCTGGCTGTATCCTGCCTGGCTACCACCGCTCTGGCTCAAACAAAACCAGCTGCTAAAAGCACTGCCAAACCTGCAGCTGCGCGTACGACCACTACTACGGCTAAGCCAGCGGCCAAACCTGCGGCAGCTAAGCCAACTACCACTACTGCTAAGCCCGTTGCTACGGCCCGGCCGGCAACAGAGTCTGCTGCTCCAGCCGCTACTGCCAAACCAACCGCCACTAAGGCTGCGGCTCCAACGAAGGAAAGCAGCGCTTCTGCTTCTATTCAAACCTTTGGCAAAGGCTCAACGGTTGCCAATTTGGGCTTGGGTGTAGGCTTAGGCTATGGTTATGGCCTGCTGGGAGGCACCGGGAAGTCTATTCCAGCCCTCAGCTTATCAGTTGAGCGTGGAATGTATGAGGGCTTAGGCCCAGGCGTTATCGGGGTAGGTGCTATGGTTGGTTATAAGGCTTATACTTGGCGCTCCGGCGACTACAAGGCTACCTGGAGCAATATTTATGTAGGAGTCCGCGGCACTTATCACTACAACTTCACTGACAACGAGAAGCTGGATACCTACGCTGGTCTTGCCCTTGGTGCCCGCATTGAAAATTATTCAGACAACTATGGGTACGCCGACTCAAACGCTTGGGGTGGTACCTACGTAACCAGCGGCCTTTTCCTTGGAGCTCGTTACTATGTCACCGACAAAATCGGGGCATTTGCTGAGGCTGGGTACGATATGTCTTATCTGAAGATCGGTGCTTCGGTGCGCTTCTAGTGTAAAGAGGCTTTTACCCTATCCACGCTGATACGGCCCAGTTTACAATTCCTTCAAGCCTAGCAAAGCTCCGCCTTACCACCTTTCCTGCCTTTAGCTATGAAAACGCTCTTGTCATTCTGCACGCTGTGGATAGTCCTGCAGTTAGTTGCCGCGCCGGCACAAGCCCAGTTAGGCCTGCTCTGGCGAGTTGAAGACAAACTGGCCGACAAGGCTTCACAAAAAGTAGCTGACCGCCTCAGCAAAAAAGCCGAAGCTGCCGTGGAACGCAAAACCAACGAAGCTACCACTGAGTACTACAGCACCCTGCTGGCCGATGGTAAAATCGTCTGCCACGGCATTCAGTTCGAGCCCGGCACGGCTACCATCACGGCAGCGTCCCAGCCAGTTGTTCGGGCTTTGGCCAATACGCTGGCCGCTAACCCCGACGTTAAAGTTCGGATTGAAGCGCACACGCTGCGGGAAGGTAATGCAGCCACTAACCTCACCTTATCGCAACGCCGGGCCGATGCCGTTCGGGCTGCGCTGGTACGCGGCGGGGTAGATGCAGCGCGCCTGACGACGAAAGGCTACGGAGGCACCAAGCCCCTGGAAACAGATTCCTCCACGGGCCTCGACAGCCTTAACCAGCGCACTGAGTTTATTAAGCTATAAGCCGGGCAAAGTACCAGCTGGTGTACTGGTACTCGCTCCGAATTACGCTATAGAGTTATTGCATTGATTTCCGTAGCCACCCTGGCTCCAGTGGCTGAGGTATAAGTAAAGCAAGTGAATATGACTTGCTGGAGCTTGCTCCTTTTATGACCTGGTGGAGGCGAACGGTGGCTTCACCTCGTTGTGAAAGCAAAAATCCCCGAAACGATGTTTCGGGGATTTTTTTTGTGGGCTACCTACGAATTAAGCGTTGAAGAACAAGAAGCGCTTGGCTTTCTTATGCTTCAAAGGTTTTCCTTTGGGGTTGATGCCCGGGGCCGGGCGGGTCTGACCGCGCTTCTGCGTGGCGGAACCCGTTTTATCGCGGAAACGGCGTACCACGAATCCCCCATTGCCGCTTTCATACTGCCGGGAAGTACCCCGCCCCATACTAGTACTTCCACCCGCCCGAGCTTCAAGCACTTCTATTTGCTGGTCGCGCTTGGCCTGATCAGGATTCATAGCCATCCGGCGCTGCATACGAGCAATATCATTGGCCGAGGCCTTCCGCTTGCGCGGGGCCTTTTGTTGGGCCGCTGGCGCTTCAAATACAGGTCCGGCAGGCCCTTGTGGGGCATCAGCCTGGGCATGGGCTTCACTTGTAAAGCCGACTATGCCTGCGGCCACTACCAAAGCCGCTACCAGGTTCTTCATGCTATTTTGATAAAATGAGATGCCTATATACAAAAATGGCGCTACCGCACTGGGTAGCAGCCATTTTTCGCTCTAACGGCTTGGGTGCGAAGGTAGTTCAAATTTTAGGACTTCCACATCCCTTCTTGCAACTCACTCGCCTGACAAGCACGGCCTTACGGACAAAGCACGCGTACATCAGGCCCCCGCGCTTATGCTGGTGACGTAGCTTGGGCTACCGGGCCCTCAGCGCGTCCCGGATTTCCATCAGCAGCACCTGTTCTTTGGTGGGCCCTGGGTCGTTTACGGCCACTACTTCCTGGGGCTTCTTAAAGCGGTTAGCCAGTTTTACTAGCCAGAAAATGGCAAAAGCCATCAGTAGGAAGGCAATAACAGCATTAAGAAACAGCCCGTAGTTCAAGGTAGAGGCGCTGGCCGCTTTGGCAGCCGCCAGGTCTTTGTAGGAATTACCATCCAGAGCAATAAACCAGTCTTTGAAGTCTAAGCCGCCCGTGAGCAGTGTAAGCACCGGCATGAGGATATCGTCGGTCAGTGATTTAACGATGCCCCCGAAGGAGGCCCCGATGATGACGCCTACGGCCAGATCCAGCACGTTGCCCTTCGAAATAAACTCCTTGAATTCCGAGACGAAGCCCATACGCGAACAGTGGTTTTAGATGGTTAGAAGATGTTACGGCTGAATATAGATGTTTTTCAATAACCCCACGGTAGCCTATTCAGGCGCCCTCACCGGACGTGGCCTTTTACTCTATCTTTGCGCCCGTCCATTCCTCACCCATCTTCTGCTTCTATGCCCTCCTTCGCCAACCTGCTCTACGACCTCGACGCGGCCAGCGGCATTCTGACGCTTACCATTAACCGCCCTACCAAGCTTAATGCCTTGAGCAACGCCACCATAGGTGAGTTGCGCGAAGCCATGCAAACGGCGCTGAACGATGCCCAGGTGCGCGGCATTATCCTCACCGGCAGCGGAGAAAAAGCCTTTGTAGCCGGCGCCGATATTGCGGAGCTGACGGTGCTGGACGATGTGGCCGGCCGCCAGGCCGCGGAGTTTGGGCAGGAAGCTTTTGCCCTGATTGAAGAAAGCACCAAACCCGTTATTGCTGCCGTCAATGGCTTTGCCCTGGGTGGTGGCTGCGAGTTGGCCATGGCCTGCCACTTTCGGATAGCTGCCGAAAATGCCCGTTTCGGCCAGCCGGAAGTCAACCTGGGCTTGGTGCCCGGATATGGCGGAACCCAGCGCCTGCCGCAGCTGATTGGCAAAGGCAAAGCCCTGGAGCTACTCATGACGGCCGACATCATCAAGGCAGACGAAGCACTGCGCCTGGGCCTAGTCAACCACGTAGTGCCGCAAAGCGAACTGCTGGATTTCACCCGCCAATTGCTCACCCGTATCCTGAGCAAGGCACCAATAGCCATTGGGCTGGTAATCGACTGCGTGAATGCGGCCTACGACAAAGAGCGCCAAGGCTATCAGGCCGAAGCCAATGCCTTCAGCCGCTGCTTCGATTCGGACGATTTCCGGGAGGGCACCAGTGCCTTTCTAGAAAAGCGCCCGGCCGTATTTACGGGCCGCTAGTCGGCTGTAAACACAACCGGCCAAATGGGACGTGGCCGCCTTTCTTCTCTGTTCACCTGATTTCCTTCTGCATTTGAGCGTCGCCAAAAAGCTGGCCAGTCAAACGGCCGTGTACGGCATCAGCAGCATTCTGGTACGCGTACTCAACTACCTGCTGGTGCCTATCTATACGGCCCGGTTTGTGGCAGCCGAATACGGCATTGTGACGGGGCTCTACGCCTACGTCTCGTTTCTGAACATCGTGTTCACCTACGGGATGGAAACGACATTCTTCCGCTTTGCCAACCGCCCGGATGCCGACCGCCGCCTGCTTTACGACCGGGTGATGAGCCAGGTAGTAGTGAGTACCGTGGTCCTGACAGGGCTGCTGGTGCTGCTGGCCCGGCCGCTGATGCAGCTGCTGGATTTGCCGCCCGGCCGGGAGCGGTACGCCATCTGGCTGGCCCTGATCCTGGGGCTGGATGCCCTGGCGGCTATTCCATTTGCCCGCCTGCGCCTCGAAAACCAGGCCCGACGCTTTGCCACCATCCGGGTGGCCAACATCCTGCTGAACGTAGGCCTGAACCTGTTCTTCATCGTGCTTTGCCCCGATGTGCTGGCGGGCAAGTACTTGGCCGGGTTACAGCCGCTGGTAACCCAAGTATACGACCCATCCATCGGCGTTGGGTATGTCTTCCTGTCGAACCTGGCGGCCAGTGCTTTTACGCTGCTGCTCCTGGGCCGGGAGCTGCTGGATTTCCGGTTTCGGCTGGACGCTACGCCCCTGGCCGCCATGCTGCGCTACGCCTACCCGATTATGCTGATGGGCCTGGCCGGGATGGTAAACGAAACCCTGGACCGGATTCTGCTGCCCCAGTGGCTGCCCAAAAACTTCTATCCCGGCCAGAGCAGCCTCACGGCGGTGGGCATTTACGGGGCCTGCTACAAGCTGAGCATCTTCATGAGCCTGGTTATCCAGGCTTTCCGCTACGCCGCGGAGCCCTTCTTTTTCTCCCAGAGCACCGAAAAGAATTCCCCCAGAACGTTTGCCCTGGTCCTCAAGTGGTTTACACTTTGCTGCGCCGTTATCTTTGTTTTCATCAGCCTGAACATTGAGGATTTTGCCTGGGCGTTTCTGCGCCGGCCCGAATACCGACAGGGCATTGCCGTAGTGCCGGTGCTGCTGCTGGCCAACCTCTTTCTGGGCGTGTACTGGAACCTGTCGGTGTGGTTTAAGCTCACCGATAAAACCTATTACGGCACGTATATTGGCGGCGCCGGGGCCGTGCTTACCATTGGCCTCAACTTCCTGCTGATTCCGGTGCTGGGCTACATGGGCTCGGCCCTGGCTACGCTGGCCTGCTATTTTACGATGGCGGCTATTTGCTGGTGGCTGGGCGAGCGGCATTTCCCCGTGCCTTACCCCGTGGCGCGGCTACTTCTCTGGTTGCTGGCAGCGGTGGCGCTGGTGGCGCTGGGGTGGCTGGTGCAGCCCGAGGCCTACTGGCTACGCCACGGGTGGCACCTGCTGCTCAGCCTGGCCTTCGTAGCGGCGCTGGTGCTGGTAGAAAAGCCGCAGCGCCTGGTGCGGGGCTAGGCCGGTATCGGCAATAACGTCATACTTCTCCGCGGGCACTGGCAGCTTGTGGGGTTGTAATCAATACATTTGCTGCATGCTCATTCCCATTATCAACCGTTCTCACCACCCGCTACCTGAATACCAGACGGCCCACGCGGCTGGCCTCGACGTGCGCGCCAACCTCGCAGAGGCCGTTACGTTGAAGCCCCTGCAACGCGCCCTTATTCCTACGGGTCTTTTCCTCGAAATTCCGGTAGGCTACGAGGTGCAGGTGCGGCCCCGCAGTGGCTTGGCGTATAAGCACGGCATCGGTATCGTCAACAGCCCCGGTACCATCGACGCCGATTACCGGGGCGAGCTGAAGGTATTGCTCGTCAATCTCTCTGACACTGACTTTCTGGTGCAGGACGGGGAGCGAATTGCCCAGCTGGTGGTGGCTCGCCACGAAGTTATTGACTGGCAGCCCGCTGAAGCACTGAGCGAAACCGCCCGCGGCAGTGGCGGCTACGGCAGTACCGGCGTGCAGTAGCTCCCAAACAGAGGGCGTATGGGGCCGGGTGTGTAACCCAAGCGCCCCTTTCCAGTAGTACGTACCCACACATACTTTTACTTTTCCGCTTTTCAAACTCAGCCACTCTATGAAAATCATCGTCCCGATGGCCGGTATGGGCAAACGCATGCGCCCCCACACGCTTACCGTACCTAAACCGCTTATTCCCATTGCCGGCAAGCCCATTGTGCAGCGGCTGGTAGAGGATATTGCCAAAGTGTGCGGCGAACCAGTAGATCAGGTAGCGTTTATTGTGGGCCGCTTTGGGGCGGAAGTTGAAAAAAGCCTGCTGGCCATTGCCGACTCCATTGGGGCTAAGGGCACTATTCATTACCAGGACGAGCCGCTGGGTACGGCTCACGCCATCCTGTGCGCCAAGGAAGCCCTGACGGGCCCGGTGGTAGTAGCCTTTGCCGATACACTATTCAAGGCCGACTTCACCCTCGATTCCTCCGTGCCCGGCACCATCTGGGTGCAGCGCGTGGATGACCCCAAACCATTCGGCGTGGTGAAGCTCGACGAGCAGGGCCGTATCACCGATTTTGTGGAGAAGCCCCAGGAGTTCGTATCGGACTTGGCCATTATCGGCATCTATTACTTCCAGGACGGCGGCTACCTGCGCGAGGAGCTGCAGTACCTGCTCGACAACGACATCAAGGACAAGGGCGAGTACCAGCTCACCAATGCCCTGGAGAATATGAAAAACAAGGGTACCACCTTCGTGCCCGGCCGTGTGACGGAGTGGCTCGACTGCGGCAACAAGGATGCTACCGTGTACACCAACCAGCGCTACCTGGAGTACCTGCAGGAACGCGGCGAAGAGCTGATATCGTCGTCGGCGCAGCTGCACAATTCTGTTGTAATTCCGCCCGTGTACATCGGCGAAGGCGTGGTAGTACACAATTCAGTGATAGGGCCACACGTTTCCCTGGGCAACCAGTCGACGGTGCGCGACTCGGTGGTAGCCAACTCCATTGTGCAGCAGTCGGCCACGGTGCAGCACGCCAACGTGACCAACTCCATGATTGGCAACCACGCCACGCTCACTGGCACGCCGGCCGACCTGAGCCTGGGCGACTACAACAACCTGCGCGTTTGACGGAGCCTTTTCGGCCACGGCAGTGTTATACAGGCCCCTTCCTGGGCTGCCGTGGCCGTTACGTTTCGTTGTTTTTCCTCTTCTCCCCATGTTCCGTTTTCGCGCTGTTGTTCTGCTGGCCTTGGTATTGCTCCTTGCCCCCGAGGCTTGGTCGCAAGCGGCGGGCGTAGCTCAGCCGCCGCGGCGCAAGCTCACGCGCAAAGAAAGGCGGGAGCTAAAGCACCAGAAAGCCGTAACCGAAGCGCGCCAGCAAATGCGGGAGCTGACGGAAAAAGAGCGGGAGCTGAGTGAGTCCTACTTCGTGGAGGGGGTGAAGTTTGCCCTGCTCGAGGACTACACCAAGGCCCTCGAACGGCTGTTGGCGGCCTACCGCATCAACCCCAACAATGCGGCTATCAACTACAAGATTGCCGAAACCAATCTGCTCACCGGCAACCTGAAGGATGCCACTAATTTTGCCAATACGGCTATTCAGCTCGATGGCAAAAACGCGTACTACTACCTGCTGCTGGCCCAGATCTACGCCTCCCAAAAGCAGTTCGACGCGGCGGCGCAGGTGTATACAACCTTAATCAAAAACGTGCCCGACTCCGGGTACTACCTCTTTAACCTGGCTGACCTGTACCTGGCTCAGAACAAGCTCGACGAAGCACTAACCACCCTGAATGAGGCCGAAAAGCAGTTTGGGGCGCTGGATGAAGTTTCGTTTAAGCGCCAGCAGATCTACCTGCGCCAGAACAAGCTCGATCAAGCCCTCAAGGAAGGTGAGTCGCTAATTGCTGCCAACCCCGACGAAGTGCGCTATGTGCTGGCCCAGGCCGAAATGTACGCGGCCAACAACCGGCTCCCCGACGCTATTCGGGTTGCCAACCAAGCCCTACAACAGGATCCTGGCAACGCCCAGGCCCACATGATTTTGGCCGACGTGTACCGGCAGCAGAACAACCCTGTCGAGTCGCAGCGCTACCTGAAGCAGGCCTTCGAAAGCCCGGGGCTGGACATCGACCAGAAAGTGCGCATCCTCGTCGACTTCATCAAGCAGCTTCCCAACCCAACCCTGGAGAAGAATGCCCTGGAGTTAGCGGCCATTACCACGCGGGTCCACCCCAAGGAAGCCAAAGCCTACGCCGTAGCCGGCGACATCCAGGCCCTGACCGAACACCGCAAGGAAGCCCGGGACAACTACCTGCAAGCCCTGCGCTTCGACAGCTCCAAGTTTCAGCTCTGGCAGCAAGTCGTGAGCATTGACGCCGAGCTGGGGCAAACCGATTCCCTGCTGGTGCATACTGACCGGGCTCTGGAGCTCTTCCCAAACCAAGCTGTATTCTGGTACTTCAACGGGGCAGCCCAGTTGCTCAACAAGAATGCTACCAAGGGCGTGAAAGCCTTGGAATATGGCCGCAAGCTGGCCGCCGACAACCCCGAGCTGCAGGCTCAGTTTGACACTCAACTGGGCGACGCCTACCACGAGCTGAAAGACTTTGTGAAGTCGGATGCCGCGTATGAGGCGGCGCTGGCGTTTGATGCCAACAACGCCCAGGTGCTCAACAACTACAGCTACTACCTGTCCCTGCGCGGTGAAAAGCTCGACAAAGCGAAAGCCATGGCCAGCAAGCTGGTAAAGCAGTTCCCCGATAACGACACCTACCTCGATACCTACGCCTGGGTGCTGTACAAGCAAAAGGACTACGCTGGTGCCCGCACCCAACTGGAGAAGGCGCTGCGTACCACCAAAGATGGCACCGTAACGGAGCACTATGGCGACGTTTTATATCAACTTGGCGATATTGTCGGGGCGCATGCACAGTGGCAGCAGGCCAAGCGCCAGGGAGGCGCTTCCAAGCTGATTGACCGCAAGATTAAAGACCGAAAACTGTATGAATAAACGCTGCGCCCCGCTTGTAATAGGGTTGCTCATGGCTGTACTGGGGGCCTGTACCCGCAAAGCCATTCCTACCCAGTCGCGGGCAGAAGCGCCGAAGGTCGAGGATGCCGTCAACGCTGCCAACCTGGATTTCCGGTATCTGTCGGCCAAAGCCAAGGCACAGATTGAAACCGGCGGCGACAAACTTCCCAACGTTACCCTCACGCTGCGCATGCGCAAGGATAGCCTCATCTGGCTTTCCATAGCCGCGCCGGTAATTGGCGAAGTGATGCGGGCCCACATTACTCCCGACTCCGTGCAGGTAATTGACCGGCTGCATCGGGAGTATTTTGCGGGCAACTTCACCGCGTTGCGGCGGCGCTTCAACGTACCCGTCACCTTTCAGCAGGTGCAGGCGTTGCTGGCGGGCAACTACGTAGCCGCGCCGGCGGGCTCCTCCCCTACCGTGAGCACGGAAGGGCCTCTGCAAAAAGTAGTGTACCAGCAACAGGCCTTGCTGGTGGAGCAACTGCTGGAAACCACCCGGCGCCGGGTGCAAAAGCTGGCCGTGAAAGACGACAGCACCCAGCTGCAGTTTACGGTGGACTTCTCCGATTTCCGGCCGCTGGAGCGCCTGCCCCAGGAGTTTGCCAATGCTTTACTCGTGGTGATTGAGCAGCCCAAGGCCAAGCCCTCCTCCGCTTCCATCAACTTTCGTAACGTAGACGTCGATAAAGAGCGTCTTGCCTTTCCATTCTCGGTGCCCTCAGATTATGCCCGGAAAAAGTAAGGCCTGGCTGGCGTTAGCGCTGATCGGCTTCCTGTTGATGTGCGGCCCCGCGTGGGCGCAGCGCAGCCGGGGCCGCACCAGCAAGTCACGCACGCAGCTGGAACGCGAGAAGCGCACTGCTCTCAAGCGCATCCAGGAAACCACGCGCATTCTGCAGCAAACCCAGCAGCGGAAAGAAGCCACGCTGGGCCAGCTGAATGCGCTAAAGGAAAAAATCACCGTTCAGAAGAACGTCATTCAAACCATATCCTCTGAGCTAAAGTACCTAGACTCGGATGTGCGCCAGACGGAGACGCAGGTGCAGCACACCCAGCAGAACCTGGAGCAGCTGCGCGCCGAGTATGCCCGACTGATTTACGCCTCATCCAAGACGGCCAACAGCTACAACCGCATCATGTTCCTGTTTGCGGCCGAGTCGTTCAACCAGTTTGTTCGGCGCCTGCAGTACGTCCGCCAGTACGCCGAGGTGCGCAAAGCCCAGGCCGCGGAGATTAGTCAAACACAGTCCCGGCTGCACCAGCAGCTTACGGGGCTCACGGCCAAGCGCCAGCAGAAGTCCAGCTTGCTCAACACCCAGCTGAGTGAGAACCGCAACCTGCTCGTTATTAAAACCCAGCAAGACCAGGTAGTTACGCAGCTCAGCCGGCAAGAGCAACAGCTGCAGCAGGAGCTGGCCAAGCGCCAACAGTCGGTGCGCCGGCTAGACAACCTGATTGCCCAGCGGGTACGCGAGGAAATAGCGCGGGCTGCCCGGGCCGCGGCGGCGCGGGCCGCTCGGTCAAATACGGCGGGCCGCAGCAGCACTTCCGGCCGCAGCCCGGGCGCGACCGGCCGCAACGAAACGGCCGAAAGTGAAGCCGCCGTGGAGCGTACCGACCGGGTAACGCTGACGCCGGAAACGGCTATTCTTTCCTCTTCTTTTGCCGATAACCGCGGCCGCCTGCTGTGGCCCGTGAGCCGGGGGTTTATTTCCCAGCGCTTTGGCAAGCACCCGCACCCCGTGCTCAAACACGTAGTCATCGAAAACCGCGGCGTGGATATCCAAACCAATTCGGGCGAGGCGGTGCGCTCCGTGTTTGAGGGCAAAGTGCTGACTGTAGCCAGTGTGCCGGGGATGAATACCATTGTGATGGTGCAGCATGGCGAATATTTTACCGTATATGCCAAGCTCCGCAGCGTATCGGTCAGCGAAGGGCAGACGGTACAGGCTCGTCAGCAGATCGGGACGGTGTATACCGATTCGGAAGGTACCAGTGAGGTGCAGTTTCAGGTGTGGCGCAACAGCGCTAACCTGAACCCCGAAAACTGGCTGGGCCGCAAATAGCCGGAACCCGCTCAGAGACCTAGCTGACAAAAATCCTATTACAGGATAAGAGCCCTTTTCTTTACGGTTGAGCTTCAAGCAAAAAAAAACACCGTACAGCGTACGGTGCCTTTCTGAGCTATGAAAACAAACTTAGCTATCAGTCTATCCTTCATGCTGGCGGCAGCAAGCAATAAAGGGAGCCCCCGATAACAGGCGAAAGATAGGAAAATTCCGGCGTTTCGGAAGCCAACTATTCGCCAAATATTGATTAATCCTCGATGAATGACTGTTTTTAACGGTAACTATCCCCGAAAGGTTTGGGACAAATCAAATAATATTTAGCCTACCCAGCAAACCCGTCTTGTACGAATTTCCGATTGGAATGTACACAGCGCCTTTTGGGCCATCTACCAATACGGCGTCGCCCTCTATAGCCTGCAGGCAAGCCAAGCGAATAATATACTTCCGCTGAATCCGCGTAAAGTCCTTTGCAGGCAGCTTGGCTTCCATGTCTTTCATGGTGGTGTACACCGTGAGCCGCTCGGCCTAGGTATAGATATTTACGTAGTCGCCGAGGGCCTCCAGATAGCAGATATCCGCCAGCTTGATTCGTAAGAGGCGCTGCTCGTGCTTTACAAATACCTCGTCGCGACCGGCAGTGAGCAAGGCCTGTGGGGCGTCGTTGGCCAACTGCAGTAGTCCATCCAGCCGTTGCTTCTCCTGCTCCAGGCGTAGATTGGTTTTCCGCAGTTCCAAGTGCGTCGTTACCTCCTGGGCCAGCAGCTTCAACGCTTCCCGTTGCTCCCGGGTAAGCGTGTGCGGTTCCGTGTGCATGGTGCACAGGGTGCCCAAGGCCTGCCCGGCCGGGCTCACTAAGGGGGCACCAGCGCAAAACCGGACGTTGGCATGGCCTAAGAGCAGGTCAGTGTCCTTAAACCGCGGGTCCTGGGAAGCATCGGGTACTTCCAGGATAGTTGTGGGGTCCTGCAAAGCCTGCTGGCAAAAAAGGTTAGACTGGGGCGTTGCTGCGGAGTATACAGAATCCGAACCATTCTTAAACCACTGATACTCGGTGGGCAGCAGCGAAACCAGCGCCAAGGGAGTGCCACAAATGAGAGCTGCCAGCCGGGTCAGGCCCTGCAGGGAAGCTTCTGGGGCCGCCTCTGACGCGGGCTGGTTCTCCAATGCATCCAGGCGGCGCTGCTCATCCGAGACGACGCGCATAAGGGTAGTTTCTGATAGCGCGGTAGCGGAAGAAGCTGGCCTGACTCCCATAGAACGGGGGATAAGATGGAAAATGTAAGCCCACTAAACACGTATGCCTGAACTACTGTAATTACGGTAAGCGCGTTTCAGTTCCCGGGGCGGCTAACCTGCACGTAAGTCAAGCAAACCAGCGCCCGAATACTGAACTCCGTTAAGTACGTACGGAACGCCGGGCGGTTTTGGATTCAGCACACACGCCGCACCCCATGTTCTGCGTTGGGAGACCCCGAAATAAAAAATTATCGGGTACCTTTACCAATCCCAAGCAGCGCCGCTGTGCGTATAAGGGACTTTCCACTTCAAACCCGCCCACCTGGGCTTTTCTTATGCTGTTTGCTTCGTTGTTTTTGGGTATTGGCGGCCTCGGCGGCACCGAAATCCTGCTGATTGTGCTGGCCATTATTCTGTTGTTCGGGGCTAAGCGTATTCCAGAACTGTTTCGTGGGATGGGCCAGGGTATTCGGGAGTTCAAGGATGCCTCCAAAGAGGAGAAGCCGGAGTTTCGCGACCGGCCAGCTAACCCCAATGATCCTAACCAACCCCGGTACTAAGCTTTTCTGCCATGCATACTCCTTTGTTTCTCTTCCTGGGTGACCTCGGCGGTGGTGAGATTATGCTCATCATGGTGGTCATCCTGATTTTCTTCGGCGCTAACAAGATTCCGGAGCTGGCGCGTGGCTTGGGCAAAGGCATCCGCGAGTTTAAAGACGCTTCCCGGGAAATCCGGAGCGAGTTTGAAAACGCCGGCCAGCCCCAGCAGCAGCCTTACCAGCAGCAGTTCCAGCAACCCCAGTTTCAACAGCCACAGTACCCGGCCACGGCCGCTACTGAAGCCCCCTCGGCCCCGGTAGTGCCTGTAGCCGAAACCCCGCTCGCGCCACCCATGGATGGGGGTATTACCCCGCCCGTATCGCCCACCGCTGAGCGCCCCCGCCTCGACCAAGTGAACTAAACCCTTTTCGTCTTGAGACGCTTCAACTCCCTCACGGAAGTTCGCCACGAGCTGACGGCAGGCACTACGACCTGCCGTCAGCTCGTGGAGTATTATCTGGATAACATCAACCAGAAAAATCCGCAGCTGAATGCTTTCCTGGAAGTGTGGCCCGAAGAGGCCCGCGCCCAGGCCGAAGCCGTAGACGCCAAGCTGGCCGCCGGAACGGCGGGCAAGCTGGCCGGTATGGTGATTGGCCTGAAAGACGTGCTGGCTTACAAAGACCACGCCTTGCAGAGCAGCAGCCATATTCTGGATGGCTTCAAGTCGTTGTTTACCGCCTCCGCGGTGCAGCGCCTGCTCGACGAAGACGCCATCCTCATCGGCCGCCAGAACTGCGACGAGTTTGCCATGGGCGCCTCCAACGAGACGTCGTACTTTGGCCCGGCCCGCAATGAAATTGACCCAGACCGCGTACCGGGCGGCTCGTCCGGTGGCTCGGCCGTAGCCGTGCAGGCCGATATGTGCTTAGCTTCCATTGGCTCAGACACGGGCGGATCGGTACGCCAGCCCGCGGCTTTCTGCGGAATTGTTGGGTTTAAACCGACTTACTCGCGCATTTCCCGCTACGGCCTCGTGGCTTACGCCTCTTCCTTCGACCAGATTGGTACGCTCACGCGCTCCGTGAACGATGCCGCGCTGCTTTTAGAAGTAATGGCCGGCCCCGACAATTTCGACAGCACCGCCAGCCAGCGGGAAGTGCCCGCCTACAGCCAGCAACTGGAGCCCGCCCCGCACTACCGCATTGGCTATATCAAAGACTGCCTGGAGCGGCCCGGGTTGAATCCCGAGATTAAAGCTGCCACGGAAAATGTCCTGGAGCAGTTCCGCTCGCAGGGTCACGTAGTGGAAGCCGTCGACTTCCCCTACCTCGACTACATCGTGCCTACATACTACATCCTCACCACCGCCGAAGCCAGCTCCAACCTGAGCCGTTTCGATGGGGTGAAGTATGGCTACCGCGCCCCCGATGCCACGGATCTGGAGTCGCTCTACAAGAAGACCCGCGCTCAGGGCTTCGGCCCGGAAGTGCAGCGTCGCATCCTGCTGGGCACCTTTGTGTTGAGTGCCAGCTACTACGATGCCTACTACACCAAGGCTCAGCGCGTACGTCGGCTTATCAAAGACACTACCGATGAGCTGTTGCGCCAGTACGACTTCCTTGTACTGCCCACCACGCCTACCACCGCTTTTCACATTGGCGATGTAAATAAAGATACGCTGGCTATGTATCTTGCTGATATCTTTACAGTTCAGGCATCGTTGGCGGGCGTCCCGGCCGTGTCGGTGCCGAATGGAGAAGACAGCGCCGGCTTGCCGATTGGGTTGCAGATTCTGAGCGGAGCCTTCCGCGAGGAGCAACTGCTGGCCTTTGCCAAGGCTGTCACGGAAACCGTTAGCCCAACCGTGTCCTGATGAAAAAATCGTTGCGCACCTCTGCCCTTCTTCTGTTGCTGGCCGCTGCGGCCCGCCCGGCCCTGGCCCAAACGGAGCCCGTGCTACAGCCCGGACAGGTAAGTGCCGACGATACACTACAAGCCCAGCAACAGCTGCTCCGCGCCGATTCGCTGGTGGCCGAGCCCGCCTTTTCGCCCGACTCAGCCAAGCTGGTGTGGCGCCAGACTCCGCCCGAAATGCGGGACCTGGTAGCCGACCGGATTGGCTGCTACGAGTCGGAGATGCCGTTGGTGTTCAACAACACGGTTATGGCTTTCGTGAACTACTTCACGGTGCGTAACCGCCAGTACACCCAGCGGGTGCTGGAGCGGCAGAACTTATATTTCCCGCTGTTCGAGAAGTATCTGGCCAAGTACCATCTACCCCAGGACCTGAAGTACCTGGCCGTGGTAGAATCGGCGCTGCTGCCCCAGGCCCGCTCCCGGGTGGGCGCCGTGGGCTTATGGCAATTCATGGGCCCCACCGCCGGGGACCTGCGCCTGCGCCGGGATGAGTTCATTGACGAGCGGATGAACCCGGAGAAATCGACGGAGGCGGCCTGCAAGTTCCTCCGGGATTTGCACCGCTACTTCGGCGACTGGGAGCTGGCGTTGGCCGCCTACAACTACGGCTCGGGCAACGTGAACAAGGCCATCCGACGGGCGGGGGGACAGCGTAACTTCTGGGCTATCTACAAATACCTGCCCAAGGAGACGCGCGACTATGTGCCCACGTTTACGGCCATTCTCTACACGCTCAACTACGCCAAGGAGCACAACCTGCACGATGCAGCCCTGAACTACCGCTACCCGGAGCCGACGGACACGTTGCTGATTTCGGGCCGCTCCCTGGATTTGTACAAGCTGGCGAAATCGGTGGGCCTCGATTCGACGGCTATTCTGGCCCATAATCCCGAGTTGCGCAAACACTATCTGCCGGCTTCTTTTCAGAACTATCCACTACAGGTGCCGGTGTGCGTGCGCACCGAGCTGGCCGTGCAAGACCGGACCGCCTTGCTTGATTTCTGCAAGGTAACGGTGCCGCCCCCGGCTCCGCTGACGCCAGTTAGCCCCTTGCTCCCGCCTCCCGACTCCACCCAGGCTGCTGTGGCTGCGGCAGCGCCCCCAGCGCCTGAGAAGCCCCGCTACCGCCGGGCCCGGCACACCGTGCGCCGGGGTGAAACGGTGGCCAGCCTAGCGGCTCGCTATGAGGTTGACCCCAGCCAGATTCGGCGCTGGAACAAGCTGCGGCGCGGCCAGAACCTAACGCCCCGCCAGCAGATTTTTGTGTACGTGCCTGTAGATGCCGAATCAGCGTCCACAGTTGCGGCAGCTGCTCGGCCTAGCGTACCTGCTCAACTACCCGCGGTAGCTACAGCTACAAAGGCAGCCAAGGAAACGGCTCCTGAGGAAGCGAAAACGCCTTTACCATCTGTAGCAGAAGACGCATCACCCGTTGTTTCTCAATCTGCGCCCCCCATTGCCGCGAAAAAGCCGACGACCAAAACCACCCGTCAGCCACGCCCAGTTGAACCCGTCGAAAAGCAACCTGAAGTTGTGGCAAATCTGCAGCCGGTTGCCTCCTCCTCCGACGACAGCCTGCCTACGGAGTACGTAGTACGCAAGGGGGACTACCTCACCAAAATTGCCCGTGAGCAAAATGTATCGGTCGGCCAGCTTACCGCCTGGAATAAGCTCGAATCTAAACAGGTTGTGCCGGGGCAGAAGCTAACCTTGCGGGCTCCCGCTGATATGCCCGCAGGAGCAGAGCCACGCCCAGAAGTGGCTCAGGCAGTGCAGACGCCTGCGAAACGCTCTACCCACTCTGCTTTACCCACGCCCCGCGTGCACCTGGTACAGCCCGGCGACACGCTCTACAATATCTCGCGGCGCTACCAGGGCGTGACGGTGGATAAACTCCGTAAACTCAACAACCTGACTTCGGATGAAGTAAAACCGGGCCAGAAGCTGATTGTGCAGGGATAATTTTGCTGTGAACCACATGTTTATGGGAGTCTTGCACAAGCAAGGCTCCCATTTTCTTTTAGAAAATTTGTGTGCACGAAAAAGATAGCCCATCCGAGGAACTTTTCCTGGAAACGGGCACGAAGGTTGCAAAAAGCCCTGCCACACTCTTTTCTACTAGCTATGAAAACAACAGCACGCTTCGTCCTGGCCGCTACTCTCCTCTTGGGGGTGGCGGCTTGTGACTCCAAAGAGAATGACCCACAACCAGAGGCTCCAGCCCCGGCAGCTACGTTTACCATGGGCAGCAGCATTTATTATCCGTCCCCAAACGTCATTGCAGCCATCAGCTACCCCTCGGGGGACGTTCAGCACCAGGCCATCCTGAACGATGAGTTGCTGTATGTTCACTTTGATGCCAAAGAAGGCCGGGACGCGGTAAACTTCACGATAGAACGCAGCCAGCTTACGGCCGCTATTATCGGCACGTATACGCTGAAATCAATGCCGAATACGGAAAGTGGTGCTGCTGATGTCCGATATGTATACTACCGCGAGAATAAGCCCGGAAGCATATCCGGCAGCATTTACGACAGTAACAACTCGCATATGGGCGGACAGCTGACTGTAACAGCCTACGATGCCAAGCGCCACCTGCTGAGCGGCAGCTATGAGATGCGCATGGAAAATATTACGGACCCCACCGATGCTTCCTGGGACCCCACAGACAAGGAGCGGTGCAACCTGACGTTGTGGGGCACATTTTCCAACCTTCCAATTCAATAGCTCCAACGGAGCTGCTTAGGACAAGCGCCCCGGCCGCCTGCGGTTCGGGGCGCTGTTGTGTCCGCTGCATGCCGCGCAAACTTTGATTCCGGCGGTTTTCGCCCCAACTTGCTTCTTACCCCGCCCCGCGGGTACCACCTAGTACTGCACACCCATGCTCAAAATCAACAAGCAAGAGGCCCTTGATTATCATTCCCAGAGTCCGGCCGGCAAAATTGAGGTAATTCCCACCAAGCCCGTCAGCACCCAGTTGGACCTGGCGCTGGCGTACTCACCCGGCGTAGCGGAGCCCTGCAAGGAAATTGCGGCCGACAAAGATGCCGTGTACAAATACACCGCCAAGGGCAACCTGGTGGCCGTTATCAGCAACGGTACGGCCGTGCTCGGGCTGGGCAACATCGGTCCTGAGGCCAGCAAGCCGGTAATGGAAGGTAAAGGCGTACTATTCAAGAAGTTTGCGGGCATCGACTGCTTCGATATTGAAATAGACGCTACTGACCCCGACGAGTTCATCCGCATCGTGAAGGCGCTGGAGCCGACGTTTGGGGGCATCAACCTGGAAGACATCAAGGCCCCGGAGTGCTTCCGCATCGAGACGGAGCTGCGGGATAAAGTGAACATTCCGCTGATGCACGACGACCAGCACGGCACCGCCATTATCTCGTCGGCGGCCTTGCTGAATGCGCTGGAAGTAGTCGGCAAGAAAATCGAGGAAGTTAAAGTCGTGGTGAGCGGGGCCGGCGCCGCGGCCATCAGCTGCCTGCGCCTGTACCTGGAGCTGGGGCTACGCCTGGAAAACATTGTAGTCTTCGACAAGGACGGCATCATTCACCCCGGCCGCACGGACCTGGCCTCCCTGCAGCTGCAGTTTGCCACTTCCCGCCCCATTACCACCCTGGCCGAAGCCCTGGACGGGGCCGACGTATTTCTGGGGCTTTCGGCGGCCAACGTGCTGCCCGCCGAGCTGCTGCTGAAAATGGCTCCCAACCCTATCGTGTTTGCTCTGGCCAACCCCGATCCGGAAATTGCCTATGAGGTGGCCATGGCTACGCGCCCGGACATCATCATGGCCACCGGCCGCTCCGACCATCCCAACCAGGTAAACAACGTACTGGGCTTTCCCTACATCTTCCGTGGGGCCCTGGATGTACGCGCTACCGGCATCAACGAAGCCATGAAGCTGGCCGCCGTGCGCGCCCTGTCTGACCTAGCCAAGGAGCCCGTGCCGGATATGGTAAACCGGGCCTACGGCGACAACACCCTGAGCTTTGGCCGAACCTACCTGATTCCCAAGCCCCTCGACCCACGCCTGATTACCGCCATCAGCCCGGCGGTGGCCAAAGCAGCCATGGAAAGCGGAGTGGCACGCGTGCACATCACCGACTGGCCCGCCTACGAGGATGAGCTGCGGAGCCGCCTGGGCGTGAACCAGAAGCTGATGAACCGCATCACCAACGCGGCAAAGAGCAACCCCAAACGCGTGGTATTCGCCGAAGGCGACACCTACAAGATCCTGAAAGCCGCCCAGATTCTGCAGGACGAAGGCATTGCCCAGCCCATCCTGCTGGGTAACCGCAACAAGATTGCCCGCCTCGCCGCCGAAAACAACCTCGACCTGGAAGGCTGCGAAATTATCGACATCCTGCACGAAGAAGCCAAGCGGGAGCAGTATGCCGAGCTGCTATATGAGAAGCGCCAGCGCCGGGGCATGACGCGCTACGAAGGCCGCCGCCTGCTGCGGGAGCGAAACTACTACGGCTCTATGATGCTGGAAAACGGGGAGGCCGATGCCTTTATTACCGGCCTGAGCAAAGACTACGGCAAAAGCATCATTCCCTCCCTCCAGGCTATTGGGGTGGCCGAAGGCGTCAAGCGGGTAGCGTCCATGTACATCATTCAGCATAAAAAGGGCCCTTACTTCTTCGCCGACACCACAGTGAACATCGACCCCACGGCGGAAGAAATGGTGGATATCATTGGCCTGACGGCCAATGCCGTGCGCTTTTTTGACACCGAGCCGCGGGTAGCAGTTATCAGCTACTCCAACTTCGGCTCCAACCCCGGCGAGCTGCCCGACAAAGCCCGCCGTGCCACGGAGCTGGCCAAGCAGCGCTATCCTGAGCTCATTCTGGACGGGGAAATGCAGGCCAACACGGCCCTGAACCCCGAGCTGTTGCAGGAGCAATATCCCTTCTCGGAGCTGGCCGACAAAGGCGGAGCCAACACGCTCATCTTCCCGAACGTGATTAGCGGCAACATTGCCTACAAGGTTATCCAGGAAATCGGGGGGGCTGAGGTAATCGGGCCGGTGCTGATGGGCATGCGCAAGCCGGTGCACATTCTGCAGCTGGGAGCCTCCGTGCGCGAGATTGTGAACATGGCCGCCATTGCCGTAGTAGACGCGCAAAAAGCGGGTGGCAAAGGACTGTAATATGCTTTCTCCGCAATAAGGCCCGTGCGGGCCTTATTGCGGAGAAAGCATATTGCCAAAAACTTTTTCCCGCTCAAATGACTTGATTACCTCCTCTTCCAGAGGCGTCCGTTTCACCACGCTATTATTTTGCCAAAACACCGGGTCATAGGGCGCCATTTTCACGGCGGCTAAGTCCGCCTGGTTCAAATTAGGCTTTTCGTATGTAACCCCAGGTAATGGGGTAGGTTGTCCTCCGTAGAAGAAAGCAAAGGCCGATACGTGCACAGCCAGCGTAGGCTTCAACTTGCGCTTTGCGTCAGCGGTATAAGTGGTATTGATGTAATTCAGGATGGGCACTCGTTCTCCAGGCAGAAAAGCGCATTCGAAGTTCATAACACCGTTGCGAAGCTCAAAATCTGGATTGCTGGATGTGAAGGAAAACCCCTTCATGGCTACTTTAAGTCGCAATAGTTGCCCGGTCACAACGTCAATGACTGCGCTGCCCGCCATCTGGCTGGACTTACTTACAAACCCAATTTCGGCCAGTTGCTGCGCCCCCTGCTGCTCAATGCCCAGCAGTTTGAGCGTATAGTATTGTCCGGCGTTGGGACTAAGAAAAGACCGGGCCTTCGTGCTGTCAGCATCCGGCATAAAGTCAATATTGCCCCTGGTGTTTACCGAAAAATTCTCAAAGGTCACCAGTGATTTTTTCTTGGCGTACCGGCCTTGCATCAAGGCCGTACCCTTAACCCCGGTATTGCAGGTTTCGGTATTCCACAACTGCTCCTGCACTTCCGTGGCTTCCTTTTGCAGGCGCGTAACCTGCCGATAAAACGCCTGCCCATAGCTGTGGACATGGTTGTTGCGAAGCAGCACCCGATAGGCCCGAGTCAGCAAGTTCTCCACGTAATTGGGCACCTGCACTTCGGGCAACAGCATCGGAGAAGGCTTCAGCTTCACCAACAAGGATTTTTCTTCACCCACGAGCACGCTGTCGGGCACGTACCCAAGCTCCGAGAAGATGAGTTGCTTGCCTTTTGCTGGCAATATCAACTCAAATTCGCCATCCGCATTGCTCGTCGTTCCGAGAGCGGTATCAGGTACCCGCACACTAACGAACGGCAACCCCTGCCCGGTTACCGCATCCGTCACTTTGCCGAGCAGGCGCACTTGTGCAACGACTGGCCAACTTAATAGTATAGCTAGTACGACAAAGAGAAGGAGTCCTTTATACATAGTGTGTGCTTGCGGTAGGATTGAAAACAAAGAAAGTACAAGCTCGTCCGAAAATCGGAGAGTACCTTGCTGTTCAGAGTACTTGTGCTTTCTTGGTCTACTGGAACGTAACGTTGGCTTCCGTCTTAACTCGCGTGCCTCCGTACGTGTATCCGTCTCATTGTCAGCAATTTTTTTGTCATTCGCCGGCTTCGAGGCGCTGCTCCAAGTATTCTGCTTCAAACGCCAGCGTGCCGCTTCGTTCAGTCGGCCGAAGACTGAGCGGAAAAAACGTTTTCATATGGCCGATTCAGACGCCGTGGAGAGAAGCGGCTCTTCGCGTCTTTACGTTCGCGCCGCCTGACCAAAATCCAGCACCGTGGAGACGCGAAGTGTCGCGTCTCTATACCCCCTACACTGTTTGCGAAACCGATATAGTAAAAATTACATACAAAGGGCACTTGTTTAACTAGCTGACAAATAATCATTTACCACTACCAGTGCCAACAGAAAGCGTGCGTAGCGCTACATTTCCTGCGTGCTAAGCTATTACTTCCCGCTAACGGAAAACAGGTTTCCCGTTGGTCTACGACACGTAGTTTCTTTGTGGAGAATACGACTAAATCCATTATCCATTTCACTGGAATGATACAGAAGGCTAACCCTGCTATTGCTGAAAAAAGCCGGTAGATTTGGGAGAGAATCTCATACCTGGTGTTATCTAGCTACAGAAAACCTTTTCTCCTTCCTCACGCATGATTGCTTATATCAACGGAAAACTCGCTTATAAAGACCACGCCCAAGCCATCCTCGACGTGAGCGGCATTGGGTACGAAGTGCGCATTTCGCTGGCTACCTACTCCAAGCTGCCCGCCGAAGGAGAACTGGCCAAGCTCTATACCTATCAGCATATCAAAGAGGACGGGCAAACGCTCTACGGCTTTCTGGACCCGAATGAAAAGGCCCTGTTTATGCAGCTGATATCCGTGTCGGGTATCGGGCCGGGTACGGGCATTGTCATGGTATCGTCGATGTCGGTGGGCGAAATCCGCCAGGCCATTGTGCAGGAAGATGTGCGGGCTATCCAGAGCATCAAGGGCGTAGGGCCTAAAACGGCCCAGCGCGTGGTGCTGGAGCTTAAGGACAAGCTGCGCAAAGATGAGCTGCTGGCCAAAGCCGGCATCGATACCGTGCCCCTGGCCAAAGCACACAATACAAACCGCTCCGAGGCGTTAGCTGCTTTGGTGACCCTGGGCTTTGCGCGCGCCGCCGCCGAGAAGACCCTCGACCAGATTCAGAACCGTCACGGCAACGACCTGAGCGTGGAAGAATTAATTAAATTTGCTCTTAAGTCCCATTAAGTAAGCCGCCTGCTACCAGCTACTTCAGAGCAGCCGGGGAGAAATCCGCTTACGCCTTCCATTCCTCCTACCTAACAGCTTGCGGCTCGTGGCTTGCGGCTTGATGTTTACCCTGCTTGAATACCGGCAAGAAGACCTTTACCACCGTATCCCTAGTTCTGGCGTCGTTGTTGGCGTGGTGGTCGCAGGCGGGTGCCACCGGCGGCGCCAGCGCGGCCTTCCGGCTAAGCTGGGCTACCTGGCGTAATACGGCCGGCCGGCTTGCGTGGTTACCCGATACGCCCCGCACTACGCCCACCGATACCACCCGCTACCGACCCAGCCGCCGGCCCCGCGTAGATCCGGAAGACCGTATCGGCAACCGGCTGAGCCCCCAGCGCCGGGAATCCCCCCTGCTCCTGGAACTGCCCCCGAACGTGAACCTGAACGTAAGCGTGGACGACAGCCTGCAGGGCGTGGATGTGTCGGAGCGCGTGGGAACGGACATTGACTTCCGGGGCCCCACGCGTATGTCGTTTGAGGAGTACTCGCGCTGGCAGCAGCAGCAAACCATCCGCAACTACTTCCGCACCCGCGCGGCGGGCGGTGTAGCCGGGGAAGCCGGCGCACCCGCCGTTGCGCAGCGCCTGATTCCGAAGATTTACCTGGGACCCGCCGCCAACCGCATTTTTGGGGGTAACTACGTCGATATCCGACCCAATGGCTCGGTGACGGTGCGGGCCGGGGCCAAGTTCAACCGCAACCGCAACCCTACGCTTACCCTGCGCCAGCAGAAAACCGGGGACTTCAACTTTGAGCAGAACATGAACCTAAACCTCACCGGCCAGATCGGGGAGAAAATGCGGGTGACGCTCAACTACGATACGAAGGCGGCTTTCGACTTCGAAAACAACATGAAGCTCGATTTCACGGGCTTCGACACCGATATTATCCGCAAGGTAGAGTTGGGGAACGTAAGCCTGCCCCTCAACAACTCCCTCATCCAGGGCGGGCAGAACCTGTTTGGGGCCAAAACCCAGCTGCAGTTTGGCAAGCTATCCGTAACGGCTGTGGCCTCCACTCTGCGCGGGCAGGCCGACGAGGTGCGCGTGTCCAACGGCGGGCAGAGCCGCACGTTTGAAATCAAGGCCAGCCAGTACGAGCGGGACCGGCACTTCTTTCTTTCCCAGTTTTTCCGCGACCGGTACGACGCGTCCCTGCGCAACTTGCCCACCCTGCAGTCGGGTATTCAGATCCGGCGCCTAGAGGTGTACGTGACCAACGACAACCGCACCACCGAGAACCTGCGCAACGTGGTAACGCTCATGGACCTGGGCGAGCCGGAAGTCATCTACCAACGCGACCTGTTCGACAAAGGCGGCAACGCCCGCACCCCTACCGACAATACCGCCAACCGGGAGTACGATCTGGTGAAAGGCAACCGCGACAACCTGGGCGTAGATGCTTCGCTGGCGGGCCTCGGCCTTACCAAGAACATCGACTTTGAGCACGTGCGGGCCCGGAAGCTCGACCCCCGCGAGTACACCTTCAACGAGCAGCTAGGTTACATCTCGCTCAACACCCAGCTGCTGCCCGAGCAGGTGCTGGGCGTATCGTACGAGTACACCTACAACGGCAAGCCCTACAAAGTGGGCGAGACGTCGGAGTCGTATGGGGCCAGCGTAGAGGAAAATCAGGTGGTGTTCCTGAAGATGTTGAAAAGCACCAACCCGGCGTTGCAGTATCCCACCTGGGACTTGATGATGAAAAACATCTACTCCCTGAACGCCACCCAGCTCAACCGTGACCAGTTCCGACTGGACATCATCTACAAAGACGACGCTACCGGCGTGGACCTGCTTTCTCTCAAGGATGGGGCGCAAACCGCCAATATTCCATTGGTGCAGGTATTTAACCTCGACAACGCCAACGCCAACAACGACCGGCCCTCGGATGGCAACTTCGACTTCCTGACCGGCATTACCATCGACCCGGAACAAGGCCGCATCATCTTCCCGCAGGTGGAGCCGTTTGGCCGCTACCTGAAATCGAAGTTTGACACGGTAGCGGAACGCGACCTGGTAGACCGGTACGTGTACCAAGAGCTTTATGAGCAGGTGCAGAGTGATGCCCAGCAGCGCCAGGAAAAGGATAAGTTCTTCCTGCGCGGCCGCTACCAGGCTACTTCCTCCGACGAAATCAACCTACCCGGCATCCGGGTGGCCGAGGGCTCGGTGCGGGTATACGCCGGCAGCACCCTGCTCACGGAAGGCACTGATTACCAGGTTTTTTATGATCAAGCCAAGGTAAAAGTCCTGAACCCGGCTTACCTGAACGCCGCCAACGAGCTGCGCGTGACGTTTGAGAAGGACGCCCTAGTGCAGGTGCAGCCCCGCAGCTTGCTGGGAGCCCGCTTCGACTACCGCCTCAACGACGACATCAACTTTGGGGCGACGGTGCTACACCTGCTGGAAAACCAGGCCCCGGGCATCAACCGCGTGAACATCGGCGACGAGCCCGGCAACAACACCATCTACGGCCTCGATGTGAACCTGCGCCGCGAGTCGCGGGCCCTGACGCGGTACCTGGACATGCTGCCCCTCATTTCCACGAAGGCCCCTTCCACGGTATCATTCAGCGGCGAATTTGCCCAGCTGGTTCCCGGCAAAACTCAGTTGGGCCGCGGGGAAAACGGGGTTTCCTACATTGATGACTTCGAGGCCGCCCGCACGCCCTACACGCTCACGGGCGGTGTAAGCTCCCTCACGGCCTGGCGGCTGGCGGCTACGCCTACCCCGCTGCTGAGCGGCAGCTCTACCACGGACCTGGCCGCCAACTACCGCCGCGCCAAGCTGGCTTGGTACAGCGTAGACCAGAGCTACTACAACAGCGGCCCCAGCCGCCCCAGCAACATCACCGCCGACGACCTGCTGAACCACTACACCCGGGGGGTGCAGCGCAAGGAAATCTTCCCCAACCGCGACGTAGGCACTGTGGGCAATGGCTACGAATACCCCCTGGACCTGGCGTATTTCCCGGCGGAGCGCGGCCCCTACAACTATAACCCACAGGTGGGTGCCGATGGTCGCACGCTGCCCGGTGCTGCAAGCAACTACGCAGGCATTAGCCGGGAAATCACCTTCGATACTGACTTCGACAACGCCAACATTGAGTACCTGGAGTTCTGGCTGATGGACCCGTTCCTGAAGGGAAAGAATGGCCAGATCAACGACTCTCAGAACACACCCACCGAAAATATCACGGGCGGCGAGCTGTACCTGAACCTGGGCACTATTTCGGAGGACGCCCTCAAGGATGGCCGCTACGAGTTTGAAAACGGCCTCTCCGACAACCCCGCGGAGCCGAATCGCGACACGGACGAAACCCAGTATGGCCGGGCCAGCCGCCTGCAGTTTCTCACCGATGCCTTCTCGACTGCCCCCGGTGGCCGCGACCGGCAGGATGTGGGCCTGGACGGCCTGAACGATGCCGAAGAAAAAGCCAAGTTCTCGACGGGGGTGCTGGCCAACGTGGATGACCCCTCCGCCGACAACTTCCGCCACCACCTGAGTGACTACTATTCCTCCGGCGGCCGCGACGTCAAGATTCTGGGGCGGTACAAGGAGTACAACGGGCTGCAGGGCAACTCCGCCGAGAACAGCCAGCAAAGCTCCACGCCCCTACCCGACAAGGAAGATCTGAACCGCGACAACATCATTCAGGACACGGAGCGCTACTACGAGTACCGGGTGCCGCTGCGCCCGGGGGAGCTGGAAGTAGGCCAGAACTACATTATCGATAAGGTCAGCAACCGCATCAACGGGGATATAGTCACTTGGTACCAGTTCCGGATTCCCATCCGTCAGCCCTCGGCCGTGCGGAGCGCCGATGGCAAAAACGAGCCGTTCGGCTTTAAGAGTATCCGCTTCATGCGCCTTTATCTCACGCAGTGGCAGCAGCCCACCGTGTTGCGCTTTGTGCAGATGCAGTTTGTGGCTAACCAGTGGCGCCGCTATCTGGGCACCGTGGCTGAGCCAGGCAAACCAAACGTGAATACCGATACGGATGCGGACCTGTTCACAATCTCGACGGTGAGCATTGAGGAAAACGGCCGCTCCGGCGCCGGCGGCGGCGACGCCATTCCCTACGTGCTGCCCCCCGGCATCCGCCGCGACCAGGAGTACGGCTCCAGCACGGTAAACCGCGAGCAGAATGAGCAGAGCTTGCGCCTGTGCGTGGAAGGCCTGCGGGAAGGCTACGGCAAGGCTTCCTACAAGAACATCAGCACCAATATGCTGCGCTACAAGCGCCTGCGTATGTTCCTGCACGCGGAAAGTGAAACCGGCACCCGCGACGACCAGGTGCGCGCCTTCCTGCGCATCGGCACCGACTACACCCAGAACTACTACGAGTACTCGCTGCCGCTGAAGATTACGCCCCAGGGCAGCACCACCGAAGCCCAGATCTGGAACCCCCAGAACGTAATCGATGTGGCTTTTCAGGACTTCGTCGATGCCAAGGTGGAGCGCAACCGCCTGGGTATTTCTCTCCAGACGCCCTACACCAAAACCCTGGCCGACGGGCGCACCATCACGGTGCTGGGCAACCCTGATTTCTCGGCCGTGCAGGGCGTGATGATTGGCGTTTTCAACCCCACCGACAACGGGAATGATCAGTCGGTATGCATCTGGGCCAACGAGCTGCGCGTGTTCGACTTCGACCGCACGGCGGGCTGGGCGGCCACGGCCCGGTTCAATACCCAGCTGGCCGACCTGGCAAACATTACGGCTACGGGCAGCTATACCTCCATAGGTTTTGGCGGCCTGCAGGACCGGGTGCAGCAACGCTCCCTGGATGACATTACCCGCGGCGACCTGAACGCTACAGTGGCGGTGGACAAGCTGCTCCCGGAGAAGCTGGGGCTGCGTATTCCGGTGCTGGTGCAGGCTGGGCATGAGTCCCGCTCGCCCCAGTACGACCCGCTCGACCCGGATGTGAAGCTTAGCCAGTCCTTGCAGAAATTTGAGGATGCGGGCAAGCGGGAAGAGTACCGAAAAGAGGTTATCGACCAGACCAGCAGCCGCAGCTTCAGCGTGCTGAACCTGCGCAAGGAGCGCACCAATCCCGAAAAGAAGGTGCGCCCCTACGACATCGAGAACTTTGCGCTGAGCTACGCCCTCACCGAGCAGCTGCACACCGATATTCGCACCGATAAGGATTTCACCCGCACCTACACCGGCGCGCTGGCCTACACCTACCAGACGACGCCCAAGAACTATACGCCGCTGGCCAATGTGAAGGCCCTGGACTCGCCTTACCTGAAGTTTTTCAAGGAACTCAACTTCACGCCCCTGCCCAGCCGGTTTGCCTTTCGGGCCGACTTGGACCGTCGCTACAACGAGCGGTTCCTGCAGCGCATCACCCAGCCCGGCGAAGTTCCGTCTCCGGCTGGCATTCCGGGCGTTTTCCAGAAGAGCTTCTTCTTCAACCGCATCTACGACCTGAAGTGGGACCTCACCAAGAGCCTGGCATTTGACTACACCGCCAACAACCGCGGGGTCATCGATGAAGGTCCGGGGGCTACGCTGGGCAATACGCCCGAGGCCGAGCAAAACCGTGCCCTGATTCGGGAGAACCTGAAGCGCGGCGGACGCACCACCAACTTCAACCAGGTTGTAGCCCTTACGTATCGGTTGCCGCTGGATAAGTTTCCGCTGACCGACTGGCTCACGGCCGACACGCGCTACGCAGCTACCTACTCCTGGCAGGCCGCCTCTACGGCGCTGGTAGACCCCATCGACAGCCTGAAAACGCTGAGACTGGGCAACACCATTCAAAACAACAGCGAGTTCAGCGCCAACGGCAAGATTGATCTGGTGAAGCTCTACAACAAAGTGCGCTTCCTCAACATCATCAACAACGCCCCCGCGCCCAAGCGCCCCGCCCCAGCCGACCCCAACGCCCCGCGCGGGCGTACCCCCGCTACGCCAGCGGCGGCCGCTGCTGATACCACCAAGAAGTCGGAGCTGCGCTTGGTGAAGGCCGTGCTGCGCTCCTTGATGACGGCCCGTAGCCTCAACTTTACTTACACCCGCAGTGCCGGCACGCTGCTGCCGGGCTACCTGCCCCGCACCAAGTTCCTCGGCCTGGATGGTGACTTCAATGCCCCGGGCCTGCCCTTTATCCTTGGCCGCCAGTACGAGCTGGAAGAGCTGTACAACCGGGCAAACTCGCGCGGCTGGTACACCCCGGAAAGCCAGTACCTCAATACCCCGCTCAGCAACCTTGCTACCACGGACCTGAACCTGCGCACCAGCCTGGAACCGTTCCGCGACTTTAACATTCAGCTGGATGCCCGCCAGCAGACAGTCCGCAACAACGAGTCGTTTTACCGGCGGGCTATTGACGAAACTACCCAGCTTCCACTGAACGAGTTGGCACCCCGCCTGCCCCTGGAAACGGGTTCTTTCTCCGCTTCCTTTATTTCGGTAGGCACTCTGTTTGGCGACCTAAGCCGGGACGGCACGGATTCCAAGGCCTTCAGCCAGTTTGTGACGAACCGCGGCTTTGTGCGCGACAAGCTGGTAGCCGCTACCGATGCCAACGACCCTAAGTACAGCTACAACTCCCAGGACGTGCTGATTCCAGCCTTCTTGGATGCTTACCGCGGCCGGTCTTCCAGCGGCTACAAAGCCAAGAAGTTCGACCCCTTCTCGGTACTACCGGTTCCCAACTGGCGCGTCGACTACAACGGTTTGAGCGAGCTGCCCCTGGTTCAGCGCTACTTCCGCTCCGTCACCCTGTCGCACGCCTACTCCTCGGTGTACAATGTGAGCAGCTACTCCACCTCGGCGCAGTACCTGAGCAAGCCCGAGGATTTTCCGACGGTGGTGCAGGACGGGCTGTTTGTTCCGTACTACGTGCTGGGGCAGGTAAGTATCATCGAGCGGATGTCGCCGCTGATTCGCCTGAACGTGCAAACGCTGAACAACCTGACCGGCAACGTGGAGTACCGGACGGAGCGTCAGGTTTCCCTGAACACCACCAATGCCCAGGTGACCGAAGTACACACCGAGGAAGTAATCTTTGGCTTTGGCTACGTGACCAGCCAGTTGAAGCTGCCATTCCGCATCGGTGGGGAGCAGCGCATCCTACGCAACGAGCTGACGGCCCGCCTCGACTTATCCATCCGCGACAACACCACGGCGCAGCGCACTATTGTGGATGCCAGCACGACCGAGCTGGGCACCCCGCGCGGGCAGATTGTAAATGGCAGCCGGCAGGTGCAGCTACGCCCTACCATCGACTATGTCCTCAACCAGCGGCTCAACCTGCAGTTCTACTTTACCCGCGTGATTTCGGAACCGCGGGGCACTTCCGGCTACCGCAACGCGGCCACGGAAGGCGGCCTGCAGCTGCGGTATAGCCTCTCCCAGTAACCGCCCGGCGCCAACAGAAAAGCCTCCTATCTTCGTGAGACAGGAGGCTTTTTTCTAACCTCTTCGGCAGCCTTCTGCGTTAGCCAATCCAGGATTTAACCCTTACTTTTGGGCACGGCCCATTGCCGTGGCATCCCAGACTCTTATTTCACCCCTGCTTTTATGAATTTGCCTGCCACCCTCAAGTACACCAAAGAACACGAGTGGGTTCGTGTTGAAGGCGACGTAGCGTATATCGGCATCACCGACCACGCCCAGCGTGAACTCGGCGACATCGTATATGTTGACATCGACACCCTTGATAAAGAAGTAGCTCAGAACGACGTATTCGGTACCGTTGAGGCAGTAAAGACCGTTTCGGATCTGTTCAGCCCCATCACCGGCACCGTACTCGAAATAAACGACAAGCTCGACAGCAGCCCCGAGCTGGTTAACTCCGACCCTTACGGGGATGGTTGGATGGTGAAGATTTCGGTAAGCAACCCCGCCGAGCTGGAAGCCCTTCTCTCCGCCGAAACCTACGGTGAACTGGTAGGAGCTTAATTTTCTACCTGATGTCTCCGCCCACGCCACGCCGCCGCGCCTATCTTGCGCTGCCCGTCGCGTGGGCGGTGTTTATTCTGGTCCTTACGCTTACTCCCGCCAACCAGATGCCGCCTCAGCCCCGCTGGCAACTCCTTTCGTTTGATACGGCGGCGCATGCGGGTGTTTTCTGGATGCTGGCCGTGCTTAGCTACTTTTCGGCCCGCCGCCAGCTTACGTGGCCTTGGTTACAGCGCCACTGCGTGTGGGTACTATTGGTAGCGGGGGTTGCCTTCGGCTTGCTGATTGAGCTACTGCAAACCACCATGGCAGTGGGCCGGCACGGCGAATGGACCGATGGCCTCAGCGACGCTATCGGTATGGGCCTCGGCCTACTAATGGCTTGGGGAGTTAGACATAAGTTCAGCTGATTCCGTCCTGGGTATGCGGCACAACTACTTGCGTGGCGGCTGGGTCGCGTCGCCTTTTCTAGGCTTTTGGCTACTCACTGCACTACCGGCCGCATCTCAGGATATGGCACGTGTTCGTCAGACCCTAACGGTGCTTACCAGTAAGCGGCTGCATGGGCGCGGATATACGCACCGGGGCGACCAACGGGCAGCAGCTTATTTAGCCAAACGCTTCAAGACCTTGGGCCTAAAAAGCTGGACAAAAAAGTACCGGCAGCCCTTTCCCCTCGCCGTCAACACTTTTCCGGGCGCTTTAAGCGTAACGCTCGGCAAGCACGTGCTGCGCCCTGGCAAGGACTTTATTCCTGATCCTACTTCCGGCTCCTTACAGGAGAAATTAGCCGTCGTCTACTTCGATACGCTGGCTTTCACAGATCCGGTTAGCTTAAGCAAACTGCTTCAGCAGGACTTGCGCCACACGGCAATAGTGTACTCGCAAGCAGTCCAGGCACGCTTGGCGCAACGGCCTGAGTTGGTAGCCAAGCTAACCCAGGCATCGGCAGTGGTGGCACTGACTACGGAGAAGCTTACAGCATCTGTTGCGGCTACGCAGCGTGGGCAAGCGCGTCTAATCGTTCGGGCAGCCGCATGGCCCACTAGGGAAGCCTGGCTTTCCCTGAATATTGAAGCAAACCTGCTTCCCCGATATGTTACGCAAAACGTTTTGGGCTATGTTCCAGGCACGGCAGTACCCGACTCTTTTGTAGTGGTAGCAGCCCACTACGACCATCTGGGGGAACTCGGCCGAAAGGCATATTTCCCTGGCGCCAATGATAATGCGAGCGGAACGGCTATGCTGCTGGAACTGGCTGCCTATTTTGCCCAACCAGCCCATCGGCTTCGGTATTCTGTGGCTTTCATTGGTTTCAGCGGGGAGGAAGCAGGCCTGCTCGGCTCGCAGTTTTTCGTGCATCAGCCCACTTTTCCGTTGGCAAACATTCGTTTCCTACTCAACCTGGACTTAGTGGGTACTGGCGCAGAAGGAATAACCGTCGTCAACGGGAAAGTACACGCTGCCGAGTTCCAGTTACTCCAACAACTTAATTCAGAGTCGGGCGCTATAGGCTCCATAGCCGCTAGAGGACAAGCAGCCAACTCAGACCATTTTCCTTTTTCGGAATACCACGTTCCTGCGTTCTTTTGGTACACCCGGGGTGGCACGGTTGCCTACCATGATGTTCACGACCAAGCACCGCAACTGCCTCTTACCCTGTTTCCGCAGGTATTTGATTTAGCCAAACGGTTTTTGACGAAAATTACGCGCACCCTATAAACGCAGTTATTCCGACCAAGCTCGGGATACCGCGAGCTTGGTCGGAATAACTATACTAACGACCTTGAAGAGACGAGTAGGCTAGCTTAGCCGTTCGACTTGAAGGAATTCATGATTTGCTTGGCAACCATTTCCCACTCCGGCTTCTGACGGTCGGCGCAGGTGAAGGTGCACATGAGCAACTTGCCCTCCACGTCAGTGAAGAAAATCAGGTTGTATACCTCATGGCCAAGCTCAGGCTTCATCAGCTCCAGGTAACCTACCTGACGGCCGCTGATTTCCTTGAGACCTTTACCAAACCAACGAGCATCGGGAAACTGCTTGCTGTAGGTTTTGATAAAGTTGTCCGTGTACATCTGGATCATGTCCTGATCAGCCGTGTTGTCGGTGTAGGTAAAGGAGATGCTCGCCTGCTTGTTGTTGGTGTAGATCAGGCTGGGACGGCTCTGCGCTTTGGCGTAGAGGAAGTCCATTTGCTGCTCGCTCATCACCTCAAACCCTTTGGGGATGAGGATTTCAACACGTTCGCTCAGTACGCGCTTTTTGATGAGTTCAACCTCAGCAGCGGGGCGAGCAGCCATCAGCAACAGCATCAGGCTCAAAACAGGAAGGAGTAAGGCTTTTTTCATGGTCGTAGGCTGAAAAAAGTGAGTAATCAAAAAGAATCTGGATGTCTAGCGCAGTGAAGAACTGCTTTCGAACATCTCAAGTTAAGAATTAAATCTGAAACTCCAAGTATTCCGATACAAAAATATCATTATGCCGGAGTTAAGGCAAGTGTGGGGCACAAGAAAAGTATGATCTACTGACTTGTTCTCTACCAGCTTGTGGCAAAGTTACAGCTTCTTCAGTTAATCAACACTAAAAAGTTCAAAAAATATTTAAATAAGCGCATTCGTATTTTTACTCTTTTAAATCCTACTAACCCATCGACTTTCTGTTGCGCACAGTAGGCCGGCTGCTAGAGAATATTGTTGATTTGCTCCTTAATTTTCTCTAGTTCTTCCTTCATACCAACCACTAAGTGCTGAATTGTAGGATCATTAGCCTTGGATCCGATGGTATTGATTTCACGCCCCATTTCCTGCGCAATGAAGGCTAATTTCTTGCCAACAGGTTCAGGCAGAAACACGGTTTCGTTGAAATAGTGCAAATGACTGACCAACCGCACCTTTTCCTCGGCGATATCAAGCTTCTCTATATAATACAGAATTTCCTGCTCGAAACGCGTGGGGTTGAAGTGTTCACTACTGGTTATATCAGCCAAATGATTTTGCAGGCGTAACCGCACTTGCTCGATGCGCGTGGGGTCATGTTTCTCTACGTCGGCGAGCAGAATCCGGATTTTGTCGACGTAGCCTAAAATTTCCGTGGTAAGCGTCTGGCCTTCGTCGCGGCGGAACTGATTGGCCCGGTCGAGGGCCTCCTGCAACAGCGGAAGCAACTCTTCCCACGGCACCTCTTCTTCCTCTTCGGTGGCGGCACTGGTATCAGTTGGGATGCGGAGGGCTCCGGGCAAGGCGTGTGCCAGGGCAATTAGCTGCTCTGTAGAAAGCCCGAGCTGCTGGTTTACTTCCGTGAGTTCCTGCCAGGCAGTGCGCAATGCTTCCTTGTTTACAATAGAGCCCTGGGCGCCCGTGGCGCGGGGCCGGGTGAAATCAAAGTTGAGGTTTACCTTCCCCCGGACTAACTGCCTGGCAATCAGATTACGGATTTCCAGCTCCCTTTCCTGCAGAAAGCGTGGCAAGCGTAAGCTCAGGTCCAGGGTTTTGGAATTGAGGGACTTTATTTCAACGGAAGCTGAGTACCGTTCCGTGTCGCGCTGGGCGCTTCCGAAGCCGGTCATTGAATACAACATAAAGCAGACACTGGTTTTTAAGGCAAAACTACGCTTTTGCAAGGCGCTAAAGCGGCGTAACATAAGCATAATCTTCGCGTCATGCTGGCATAATAGGGCCCGGGTACTTTTGCGGCACCAGACAACAGCCCCCTCTATGCAACGTTCTTTTCTTCTGTTGATTATGCTTCTGATCAGTACCTGGGCCACGGCCCAGCAAGGTACTATCCGGGGTAATGTGAAAGACAAAAAGACCGGCGAGGCCGTAATTGGGGCTACGGTGCTCGTCACCGGAACCATTCAGGCCGCCCCCGTAGGCGTAGATGGTACGTACGCCCTTGAGTTGGCGCCGGGCACCTACAGCATCACTATTACCAACATTGGGTATAAGACGCAAATCTTCCCCAGCATCGCGGTGGCACCTGGCGCTACGACGACTCTCAATGCCACGCTGGAGGAAAATACCACTACGCTGCAGGAAGTAACTGTAACCGGACAGAAGCAAACCGGCACGGAAGTGGCCCTGATCCAGGATCTGAAGAAAAGCGAGGTGGTGGTGAGCGGGATGTCGAACGACCAAATTGTAAAATCCTTAGACCGGGACGCTTCGGAAGTAGTGAAGCGCATACCCGGCGTGACCATCCAGAACAATGCTTTCGTAGTTATTCGGGGCCTTTCTGAGCGTTACAACACGGTTTTGTTGAACGATGCACTTACGCCTTCGGCTGAAACTGATACCCGCTCTTTCTCCTTCGACGTGCTGCCCAGCTCGGTTATCGACCGAATTCTGGTGTACAAATCGGGGGCTCCGGAGCTGCCCGGCGAAATGGGTGGCGGCATTGTGAAGGTATACACCAAGAACTCCGCCATCGACAACAGCACCACGTTTTCCTTGTCGGGCTCGGGCCGCGCGGGCACCACGTTCAACTCCTTTATGCGGGGCAATAATGCGCCCACCGACTGGCTGGGCTTCGACAACTCGCAGCGGGCATTACCTACTGGTACGCCCGGCGTTATTTCTTCCGACAATACTACGCCCGAACAGCTCACGGCGGTAGGCCGGACTCTGCGCAACGACTGGGGCATGCGCTCCGTGACGGCCCGACCTGACCTGCGTGCCTCCCTGGGCCTCACGCGTCGCCTCACCCTGGGCACTGCCGACCTGACCAACATCACCTCGGTGTCTTACTCCAACACGCTGGAACAGTATACCGTGAGCCGGGCCCGCTACAACCAGCCTTCGGGGGGGACTATTCAGCGGCAGTTCAGCTACCAGGACCAGCAAAGCACGGCCGGCGTGCGGCTGGGCATCGTGCACAACTGGGCCGTGCGCCTGAATGCCCGCCACAAGGTGGAGTTCCGCAACCTGTTCAACCAGATTGGGGCCGACCAGGTAGTGCTGCGTACCGGCGTAAACGAAGCCGACGGCTACGACCGGCGCGACTATGCTTTCCACTACACCAGCCGCAGCATCTACTCGGGCCAGTTGCAGGGAACCCACACGCTCGGTGCCCGCGAAGCCACTACCGTAACTTGGACCGGGGGCTACAACTACGTAAACCGCAATGAGCCCGACTTCCGCCGGGCCCGCACCCAGCGTGAGCTGGGCACCGAGGACCCATTCCGCGTGAGCATTGGGCGGGAGCTGGTAGAAACCAGCCGCTTCTACTCCGACCTGCAGGAAAACACCTACATGCTGAGCGGGCAGCTGGAGCGCCGGCTCCGGGGCCGCGACACCACCAGCACCAGTGCCTACAAGCTGCGCGCCGGCTTCTATACCGAGCGGAAGAGTCGCGACTTTAATGCTCGCCTGATTGGCTTTGTGCGGGGCACCGAAAATGGCTTTGACAACAGCATTCTGACGCGCCCTATTGAGCAGGTGTTTGCGCCGGAGAACTTCGGGCCAGAGAAGCTGCAGGTAGATGAGGTGCGTAACCCCAGCCGCAACTACACCGCCGACAATACCCTGATAGCGGGCTACGTGGGCACTACGGCTCCCATTAGTGATAAAGTAAACTTGTCGGGTGGGGTGCGCATCGAGTACAACGATCGGCAGGTGAACACAGCTACGTTGGGCGACGAGCCAGTGAATACCCGCGAGAAGCGCACCATTGTGATGCCGTCCTTCAACTCTACTTACAACTTCAGCCTGCGCAGCCTGCTACGCGCCGCTGCCAGCGTGACGGCCAACCGCCCCGAGTTCCGGGAGCAGGCCCTCTACCCCTACTACGACTTCAACAACACCGCGCTGATTATCGGCAACCCGCAGCTGAAGACGGCTACCATCTACAATGCTGATCTGCGCTACGAGTTTTACCCCAGCCCCACGGAAATGCTGTCGGGCGGTATTTTCTACAAGCACTTCAACGACGCCATTGAGCAGACACAGCAGCCGGCCAGCGGCTCGTTGCCCAACATCAAACCCGCCAATGCCGATGCCGCCTACGACTACGGCGCCGAGATAGAAGTGCGCAAGTCCCTGGCGGGCCTGGGCAAGACCGATATCTGGAACCGTTTTTCGGTCCTGCTCAATGCTTCCATCATCCGCAGCCGGGTAGACCTAAGCAGTGACTCTTCGCAGATTGCGCGCCGGCCGCTCCAGGGCCAGTCGCCTTACGTTGTGAATGCCGGCGTGTTCTACCAGGATACGGACCGGGGCTTGCAGCTAAACGTGCAGTACAACGTGGTAGGCAAGCGCATCTTCCTGGTGGGCAACCGTGACATCTTCACCATCTATGAAATGCCGCGCAACGTGCTCGACATTGCCGTGACCAAGAGCCTGGGCGAGCGGCTGGAAATTAAAGGCGGTATCCAGGACGTGTTTAACCAAGCCGTGCGCCAGGTGCAGGACGTGGACTTTGATGCTAAGATTACCAGCGCCGACCGCGACTTTGCCCGCTACCGCCGGGGCCAGTACACCACCCTGGGCCTGGTCTACCGCTTCTAACAATAAGGTAACATTCGCCTAAAGAAAGCATAACGCCTTCCGTAGCCCGGGAGGCGTTTTTTCATGGGTACTTCGCACCGTCATTTCACCAACGTCTTTCTGACTATGAAAAAGTTTGTACTTCCTGTTCTGGTACTGGCCGCGCTGCTGGGCTCACCTGCCTTCTCGGCACTGGCGCAGGCCCCCGTGGTAACCGTCAAGGACAAGATTACGACGAACACGACCTGGACCAGCAACAACGTCTACCTGCTGGACGGCTTTGTGCGGGTGGCCGATGGTGCTACCCTCACCATTGAGCCCGGCACCGTTATTAAAGGCAAAAAAGACACCCAGGGCACCCTCATCATCGAGCAGGGCGGCAAGCTGATGGCCGATGGCAAACCCAACCAGCCCATTGTATTTACTTCGAACTCGCCCAAGGGCAGCCGCGCCCGCGGCGACTGGGGTGGCGTGATTCTGCTGGGCCGTGCCCCCCAGAACATCAGCGGCACCACGGCCGTGATTGAGGGCGGCGTGAACGGGGTATTTGGTGGCACCGTGGCCAACGACAACTCTGGCGTGCTGCGCTACGTGCGCATTGAATTCCCCGGCGTGGCCTTCCAGCCCGACAACGAAATCAACGGCCTGACGCTGGGCGGCGTGGGCTCGGGCACCATCATCGACCACGTGCAGGTTTCTTACTCCGGCGACGACTCTTACGAGTGGTTTGGCGGCAGCGTGAATGCCAAGCACCTGATTTCCTTCCGGGGCCTGGACGATGACTTCGACTCCGATAACGGCTTCTCGGGCAAGGTGCAGTACGCCGTGAGCCTGCGCGACCCGGAAGTGGCCGACATTTCGGGCTCCAACAGCTTTGAGTCGGACAACGACAAGAACGGCTCGGCCAACTCGCCCAAGACCAGTGCTGTTTTCTCGAACGTGAGCAGCTTCCTGCCGGCCTCCACCAACCTCAACTCCGACTACAAGCGGGCCATGCACATCCGGCGCAACTCGGCTTTGTCGGTTTTCAACTCCGTCTTTACGGGTTGGCCGACGGGCCTGCTGCTGGATGGCACGCCCACTGAGGCCAACGCCACCAGCGGGGAGCTGCAGCTGAAAAACAACGTGCTGGCTAGCAGCAAAAGTAACTTTGCCGCCGCATCCGGCAGCACCTACGATGTGGCGGGTTTCTTTAACGCCGCTACCCGCGGCAACCAGCTGACCACCACCGACGCCCTGGGTCTCGACGCCAACAACTTCAGCCTGACGGCGCCCAAGTTCCTGCCGCAGGCAGCTTCCATCCTGCAGGCCGGTGCCGACTTCACGGACACGAAAATCAGCGGGGAGTTCTTCGATAAGGTTGCTTTCCGCGGGGCCTTTGGGACCGAGGACTGGACTGCCGGCTGGACCAACTTCGACCCGCAGAACACCGACTACTCTTCGGGCATCACAACGGCCAGCCGCGCTAAGTCCGATCAGGTGGATGGCCTCAGTGTATTCCCCAACCCGGCTGCCGGCCAGGCTTCCCTTGCGTTTGTGCTGCGCCGCGGCGCTACGGCGCAGGTACGAGTGCTTGATGTGACGGGCCGCGAAGTAGCAGCCCTAGCCCCTACCGCGAAACTGGCCACTGGTGCCCACACGCTGGCCCTGCCCGCCCTGAAAGCCGGGGTGTACGTGGCCGCCATTACCACCGAGGAAACCACCCAGGCCGTGCGGTTTATCGTGACCAAATAAGCGTCTTGAGGTCTTAGTGGAAAAAGCCTGTTCCGCTGCGGAGCAGGCTTTTTCTGTTCTCCGGCACCAGCCCCCCTCCGGAGTTTGCGTAGCTTGCGCCCATGCCCAAACCCCGCGTGCTGATGCTTCCCAAGTGGTATCCCAACCGCTATGACGACCAGGATGGGGACTTCGTGGCGCGCCATATAGCCGCTATTGCCCCCCACGCGGAGGCAGCCGTTCTTTTCGCCACGGTGACCCGGGGCCCGTTGAATTCCTGGTTGGAGTGCGAGTCGGCGCTTACAGGGCCGGTGCCTACGCTGCGTTACTACTACCGCGCCCGAATTACCGGCTTTGCTTTCATCGATAAGGTTCTGAAGCTGGGCTTGTACTTCTGGTGTATGCAGCTGGGCTACCGCCGCCTGGTGCGGCACTGGGGGGCGCCTCCTACCCTTGCCCACGTGCACGTGCTGCTACGCACCGGCTTATGGGCGTGGTGGCTGCGGATAAGCACAGGCCTGCCCTTTCTCATTACCGAACACTGGACGCTGTATCAACCGCAGAATGCGCACCGCATCAGCTGGCTGCGCCGCCGGCTTACCCGCGCGGTCGTGCATCGGTCAGCTGGCCTACATACGGTTTCTGAAAACCTGCGCGAAGCGCTGGTTAAGCTTGGCGTCCGGCATGAGCACTCAGTCGTCATTCCCAACGTGGTCGATACCGAGCTGTTTTATCCAGATCCTACCGGGCCTCGCCGCCCCGACAGCCTTTTGCACGTAGCGGCGTTCAATGAAGAAGCCAAGAACCTGAGTGGACTGCTGCGGGTAGTAGCCAGGCTGCGCCGGGAGCGGCCGGGCCTCCGCCTGCGGGTGGCTGGCTACGGTCCGGCTCAGCCACAGCTTCAGCAACTGGCCGCCGACCTGGGCTTGCTGCAAGATGGAACGGTAACCTTTTTGGGCAAGCTGGTGCCAGCCGCGGTAGCGGCCGAAATGCGCCAGGCCGCCTGCTTTGTGCTTTTCAGTAACTACGAGAACCTGCCGTGCGTGCTCATTGAGGCCCAAGCCAGTGGGTTGCCGGTCGTCGCCACCCGGGTTGGCGGCGTGCCCGAGCTAGTACCCGATGCTAGTCGGGGCTTGCTGGTAGAAGCCCGGGACGAGGTGGCCCTGGCCGGTGCCCTACAAACTATACTAGACACGCTCGAACTCTACGACCCTGCTGCCTTGCATGCCCATGCTGTCCGGCACTTCAGCTATGAGGCCGTAGGCAAGCAGTTCCTAGCCTTTTACGCTGGCGCAGTTCCTCAAGCAGCTATATCTGCCGCCGCGGCTGCATCTTAACAAGCTTTTACGGGTTTAATGATTCGCCGCTTTCTCCACAACTTCTTTACTCGGCTCAGTACGGCCATCCTCAGCTTCGGGGTGGTATGGCTGACGGCCCGTTACCTGGGAGCCGCCGGGCGTGGGGCCGTGAGCTTGTTTGTGACGGATACAGCGGCTCTGCTGCTGTTTACGGGCTTACTGGGCGGTTCTACCCTCATCTACTTGGCCCCACGCCGCAACGTATGGCACCTGCTGCTGCCCGCCTATGCCTGGGCAGCGCTGGTATGCCTGGCAGGTGTAGCAGCCGTAGCTGTGCTTCGGCAGCCGCCTCTGGCGTATCTGATGCATCTGGCCGGCATCAGCCTGCTACAGGCCTTTTTTTCTATCAACACCTTGCTGTTGCTGGGGCGGCGGCGCGAAAAGGCCTATAACCTGCTCTCGGTGCTGCAGGTGCTTTTACTGGCCGGTTTGCTATGGGGCGCCTTTTCAGCTCGGGCGGCGTGGCTTTCCATCGATACGTACTACGCCGTTTCTTACCTTTCTTACGGTCTACCCTGGGCGCTGAGCTTCTTCTGGCTTCTGCGCCTTGCCGACGGCCGCCAGTTCAGCCGGCGGCTTCGGGCCGTTACCCGGGAGCTAGCCCGCCATAGCCGGGGGGCCCACCTTTCCAACATTCTGGGCTTTGCCAACTACCGCCTCAGCTACTACTTCGTGGCCCATTTCGCCGATGCCCGGGCGCTGGGCATCCTGTCAGTAGGTGTGGCGCTGGCGGAGGCCATCTGGTTGATTCCGCGCAGCACGGCCCTACTGCAGTATGTAGACTTGGTTAATGCCCCCGATGGTTCTCACTTTCCACCGGCGGCGCAACGAGCTGCCCGCCTCACGGTGCTGGCTACTGTAGGCGCCCTGCTGGTTCTGGCGAGCTTACCCACCGCCTTTATCACGGGGGTGTTCGGGCCGGAGTTTGGACCGGCGCGGGGCGTCATTCTGCTTTTAGCGCCGGGCGTGTTGGCCGCCGCCGTGCAAATGCTCATCAGCAGCTACTTTGCCGGGCTGGCCCGCTATGCAGTCAATAATTTTGCGGCCCTGCTTGGGCTGATTGTCACGCTGCTGGGCTGCACGCTGCTGATTCCCCGCTTCGGCATCCGGGGTGCAGCTTTGGCCAGCACCTTTTCCTACCTGGCTTCCACGGGCCTGCTGCTATGGCGCTTCGGGCAGGCTACGGGCGCCGGGCCGGGTGCGTTTTTACCACGTGCGGCCGACCTAAGTGCGGGCTGGAACCTGCTGCGTCAGCGCCTTCGCTAAGAAGTTACTTTAATCGTCACCTCGAAATAGGGTACGGGCTCAGCCAGCGCGTCAGGCGGAGAAGTTGATAAGGCAGCGGGTAGATACACGGCGCATAGGGTGTTGCTTACCTGCACGAGCTGGCCGGAAGCAGCCGTGGGCAAGCCATCCAGGATGCCGGCCAGTACTTCCCAGCGCGGCTGCCCGGGCTGCCGGCTGGCATCGTGCCATACCACCACAGTTTGCGGGCCTACCAAGTACTCAAATACCCGCCGCGTATCCGTGCGCACGGCCTCATACTGATGGTCGCCATCAATGAACACCACATCAAAGTGTCCTAGCGCCGCAAAATCGTAGGTGGCGGAGTTGCCATACAGGTGCTGTACGTTGGCCAGGGGCCGCGAGAAAAAGCCGTGCAACTCGATGTAACGCTCCGGCAGCTGCCGGGCGCGCAGCTCCGCCGCCGATAAATTTAGTGTGTACACTGCGGCAGCGACTTCGGCTACGTTGGCGGCACTTTCGCCGCGCCAGGTTCCTATTTCGAAGTAGCGGCACCGGGGGCTTCGCCGCGCCAGGGCCCGCAGCAAGGCCAGATCCGTAGGCAACGAGCCGCCGTCCCGGAAAGCAAAGGGTCGTACGGTTTCCCCGGCGCTGGAAAGCAGGATCGTGAGGGGCAGCACTGGCAACCCGCCAACCAGCACGCCCCAGCGGGAGCTGTGCATTAGGGCTTGGCGCTGCCAGGCACTTTCATCGGTGGCCAGCACGTGGTTGAGCAGCCACGGGTTGCGCGCTATGCTGCCAAGCGCCCGGAGGGCCTTCGTCAATCGGGACACGGAAACAGGAGTTAGCTGATCGGTACTTTGCGCAGGATGGCCTCAATCAGGTCCTGGGTGCGAATGCCGTCGGCTTCGGCCTCGTAGTTGAGCAGGATGCGGTGGTTGAGTACATCGGCGGCCACTTCCTTGATGTCTTCGGGCAGCACATAGTCGCGCTCATCCAGAAAGGCCACGGCTTTGGCGGCCCGGTGCAGGGCTATGCTGGCCCGGGGACTCACGCCAAACTGCACGTACTGCTGAAAATCTACCAGGTCGTATTCGGCGGGCTTGCGCGTGGCAAACACCAGCTCGATGATGTACTTCTCCAGCGTTTCGGAAATCTGCACTTGGTTGATAAGGCCGCGAATTCCGAAGATATCTTCCTTGGTAAGCACCGGGCTAACCTCGCCCACGTAGCTGAGGTTGGCCATGCGGCGCATCACTTCCAGCTCATCGGCTTTTTTGAGGTAGTCGATGTACACCTTCATCATGAAGCGGTCTACCTGGGCCTCGGGCAGCGGGTAGGTTCCTTCCTGCTCCACCGGGTTCTGGGTAGCCAGCACCAGAAACGGCAAGTCCAGCGGGTAAGTCGTCTCGCCGATGGTTACCTGCCGCTCCTGCATGGCTTCGAGCAGAGCGCTCTGCACTTTGGCCGGGGAGCGGTTGATTTCATCGGCCAGCACTAGATTGGCGAAGATGGGGCCCTTCTTTACTTCGAATACTGCTTGGTTCTGGTTGTACACCATGGTCCCAATCAGGTCGGAGGGCAAGAGGTCGGGGGTGAACTGCACGCGCTGAAACGGCAGGTGCATCACCTTCGACAGGGTGCTGATGGTAAGCGTTTTGGCCAGCCCGGGCACGCCTTCCAGCAGAATGTGCCCGCCCGTGAACAGGCCAATGAGCAGCCGGTTGACCATGTAGTGCTGACCTACTACCACTTTCCCTACTTCGGCAAAGACCTGCCGGATTTTGTCGCGGTAATTTTCCACAGAATACTGTCAAGTGAGAAGCGAAGGTACCGCCCGGCCACGCAAACCAATGACGGGGCTGCTCTCCGGCTAGTTGGTTGCCTGCCCAAGATACGGCATGCGCCACATTCCGCCACCGGGTGGTTTTTCCGGCGGGGGTAGTCGGTTGGCGCTTTCCCCCACCCTAACCGTTCAGATTGCATCTATTGAATATCCTATATAAATTACCTCGCATTTTTTGTATTCCATTCCGCTCTACTTTCAAGTCATCCTATGAAAAAAACCTTACCTACAAACGGCAGAACGGGGCTTTCCCATTACGCGTGGCGCTCATTGCTCGGGCTTAGCCTGGTTACTACTCTGGGGCTGGCTCCGGCAGCTGGTGCGGCCTCCACGCCTGGTAGCGCAGCCGCCAGCCGGACCCTGGCCGAAACGGATTTGCTGGTTGACTCCGACATGACCTTGTCGTATGCTGGCGCACCGGATGGCGCTTACGCCTTTCACAACGTAACGGTCACTAACGGGGCCAGGCTCACTGTGGAGTGGGGCGTAACGGTAGCCGTTTCGGGCAAAATGACGGTTGAGGCGGGCAGTTCGCTGGAGTGCCAGGGCCTCGTGTACGGGCCGGGTAGCTTTGTGCTGGCTGATGGTGCCCAGCTGGCCATTTATGGAACCGAGGGCATTGCGGCCGAAGGTCAGAACTCGGGAGTTATCCAAACGGCCACTCGCTCCTTCAGCGACCTGGCCAGCTACGTATACGCGGTGCCGCCAGTCTTCGTGGTAGACAGCCCGCCCGTGACGGGCAGCGGCCTCCCCGATCAAGTGGAATTCTTGGTCATCGGACCGGACCTAAGCTCATCAGCGCGCCAGCAAAAGCCCAACGACTCCTTCTTCGCGCTGCTCCTGAGCAAGGACGTGAAAGTACGCAGCGCGCTGGGGCTTTTCTCCGCCGATCTTTACTTGAATGAGCATACCCTCACACTGCTTTCTACAGAAAAGCAAACGGCGGAAGTGGCCCTTCTTGACCTTTTCGAAGGCTTTACGGGTGAGGTCATCGGGAGTACGGCCGTTATGCAGAAGTACCTCAGCGCGCCGACTGCTATTGGGTACCATCACTTGTCTTCGCCCGTGCGGCAGGCGCCCTTCTCCAGCCTGAACACCGGCGGCAACTTCAAGGGTATTTTCAATGCAACGTATAACTCGGCGGCCAAGCCTGCGGCCGTAACGCCTTTTCCCAATGTGTTCGGGTACGACGACAGCCGCCGCTCTACCCCCAACGAATCGTACGGCCAAGGCTTTTCGCGGGGCTGGTTTTCGCCTACGGGCGGCAACATGGAGGATGGCCGGGGCTACTCCGTCAACATCAGCAGAGGCCAGACGCTTAAATTTTCCGGGGAGCTGAACGGGGGCGACGTCGGGCCCATTGAGCTTATCAGCGGCGACCAGGAAGATGGGGGCTGGAACCTGCTGGGCAACCCCTACCCTTCGACCATCGACTGGAGCCTGGCGGTTCCCAACGAGGTGATTCCACCCGGCATGGATGCTTCTGCTTACATCTTCACGCCTACCAGCCGCTATGGCGGCACGTACCGGACGTATTTCAACAACGGCGACGGCACCGAGTTTGGCGACCCTTCCATTGCACCGGGCCAGGGCTTCTTCACGCGTTTGCTCAACCAGAACGACTCCCGGGAGCTGACCTTCACTGATGCGCTACGCTCATTTAGCGCGGGCCTGGGTACCACGGAGCTGCGAGCTGGTCAACCATTCGGCTACAAATCCGTGGTCAAGAAAAAAGCGGCTCCCACCGTACCCTATGTCCAGCTGGAGCTGAAGTCGGCGGGAGGGGCCCAGGATGCCGCCTATGTGTACTTCCAGCCAAATGCCACGGCTACAGTAGAAAACCGCTACGATGCGCCTAAGCTGCGCAACCTGGGCGAAGCCTCCCTCTTTACTTTGGTGGGCACCCAGGAGCTAGCCGTGAACGGGCAGGCCCCGCTGGCGGGCAGCGCCATTAGCATACCGGTGGGGCTGAGCGCCGCGGCGGGCACCTACACCATTCAGGCCGGGCAGCTCCTCAATTTTGCCAGCGGACAATCGGTAGAACTTATTGACAACGCGACGGGCAGCACCATCGACCTGCGGCAGCAGCCAGCTTACACCTTTACCTTGGATAAGGCGTTTTCCGGGCAGCGCTTCAACCTACGCTTCGGGGCCAACAGCGTGACGGGCAACCACGATGCCGTGAAGTCGGCGCAGGTAGCCTTATACCCCAACCCCGCCCGCACCTCATTTGAGCTTCATATTCCGGTAGTAGCCGGAGGTAAGACGGTGAAAGCCTCGCTCTACAACAGCCTGGGCCAGCGCGTGCAAACGAAGCTGATACCGATGACCGCCAATGGTGCCGCGGCTTCTTTCGACGTGCAGCAACTGGCCCGCGGGGTCTACTCCCTGCAGCTGGAGATTGGGGCATCCCGCCTCACCAAGCGGGTGGTAGTGGAGTAGAACTCAATGAGTATGTCCTTTTAGTTATTTCTCACTTTTTGTTTCCTATGAAAAACTTTCTCTTGAATCTACTGCTTGTGGGTGGGCTCTTGGTGGCTGGCAGCACGGCTGCATACGCCCAGGGGGAGCCACCGGAAGGTGGGCCCGAGCCGGACGCCCCTACCGATGTGCCCATTGACGGCGGTGCCTCGCTGCTACTGGCAGCCGGAGCCGCCTTAGGCGCCGGTCAGCTTCGCCGCCGCAAAGCCCAGCAGTAACAAGAAAAGTCCCTGCCCACTTGGTCAGGGACTTTTCTTTGCCGGTTATACGGCCTCACCTCGCCGGATATGGTTATCTTGCCTGTATCTGCCTTGCTTACATTTGACTTAGCTCCTGTGGATTCGCGAAAACGACACTTACTTCGTTTTGGCTTGCTTAGCGCAGCCATGTACTTACTCTGGTTTGGCGTATATGAGCACTGGCTGGCCCAAGATGGCCGCCTGGACACGGTGCTGTCGAATAACATTGCCGCCAACAGCGCCGTCGTATTGCGGGTGCTGGGCTTCGACGCCGGTACTGCCCAGGCCAATCTGGTTACCATCGACCAACGGGCCGTGGTGAGCGTGGGGCATCCGTGCAACGGGCTGGTGCTTTACGCTTTGTTCACCGGGTTTATTCTGGCGTTTCCTGGGCCCATCCGGCAAAAGGCGTGGTTTATTCCGCTGGGCCTGGTTATCATCTACGTCGTCAATATTCTGCGGGTAGCGGCCTTGGCCATTAACCACGTGTACGCCCACGGCACGGTGGATTTTAACCATCATTACACGTTTACTTTTGTCGTCTATAGCTTTATTCTGCTGCTGTGGCTGGCATGGGTGCGGCGATTTGCGCAACCTCAGACCGAAGCTGCTGTTGCCTAACTGATGTCCGTCCGCTCCCTTTTTCTTACGCGCTGGCTTCGCTTTGCTGGCTGTGCTGTGCTGCTGGTGCTGCTTTTACTGCTGGGCAGCAACGATTCGTGGGTGTTCAGCAAGCTTACGCAGGGCTGGCAGCACTATAGCGGCAGCTTACCCGCCGCCCTCAGCGCCCCTACCGACCCGGCCATTACGAAACGGCTAGTGCCCGTGGTGGTGCTGTATACGCTGCTGTACATAAGCTTGTGCTTGTTGCTGCTGGCCTTGCTGCTGGGCACCTGGCAGCGCTTCCGCTTTGCCTTGTATGCCTATGCCGGGAGCTTTGTTTTGTGCCTGCTCCTGCTGGTGTTGGGTAAGCTCACCCACAATACGCTGGGAATGTACCAGCTCGGCCGCAACCTTATCGACTTCACCGTTTCCCCGCTACCGGTTATGGGGCTGGCCCCGCTTCTTTACTGGTATTACCCAGCTCCGGCACTTAGCAATAGGCAACAAGAACATAACAGCCAATAAAAAAGCCCCCTTGCTTGTAACAAGGGGGCTTTTTCGTACCAGAGACGGGACTCGAACCCGTACGTCCGTGAAGACAAGGGATTTTAAGTCCCTCGTGGCTACCATTACACCACTCTGGCTTGAGCAGTACCGCTGCACAAAAATAAAAAAGGACGCTGCGTGGGCAACGTCCTTTTTTGAGCGGGAGACGAGGTTCGAACTCGCGACCTCGACCTTGGCAAGGTCGCGCTCTACCAACTGAGCTACTCTCGCTTTTGATCTAGCCACCGTAGTGGCGTTTTGGTGTGACAAAGGTACAACGGCTTTTCTTTCTGTCAAGCCCCTGCCTGAAAAAAAACGCAATTTCTTCCCCATAAAGGAGCTTTTTGACTCATTCTCAGGGAGAAATTTTTCTACGATTCATTAAGCCATTGGGTAATCAACTAGCTAAGCGGAAAATTTGGGCAGCCGTAAAGTGGGATAGGATGAGCCATTGGCTTACGAACCCGACGGACAAGCCGGTTAGCAAACGAGGCGAGCGTATGATACGCTCGCCTCGTTTGGGTTATGCTTTAAACTACCTTACCGAAGCGCAAAACCGGCACAAAGCTGCTGGATGCGCCTAGTCTGTTTACATCTGCGGCTGCATCTTTTTGATGGCCTCGGTGGCATTGACGGCGTTGATTTCCTGCTTGGCAGCGGCAGCAGCGGCGGCGGCAGAATCCTGACCAGCAGCCTCAGCGGGCAGCGGGGGCAGCGGCTGCACCGCTATTTCTTCGTCCTTTTTGTAGTCGGGGTTGCTGCACGACGTCACCGTGAGCGTCAGGGAAGCGCTGGCCAGCAGACCGAGCAAGACTATTTTTTTCATGGATAAGCTAAAAAAGGCAAAGCCGTTCAGGTTTGGGGCCGCAAGATACACACGCGGGTCGGAAACCCCTATACGTGCAGCAACGCAAGCGGGTCGGGTTATATCATTTGGCGAGGGGCTGCCCCTTGCCGTAGGGGTTCAGCCCCATGTTGTAATACGCAAACGACCAGATATCCGCCCACTCCTCAATTAGCAGCTTGGTGCTTTTACCGGCGCCGTGACCGGCGTTTACGTCAATGCGAATAAGCTGGGGCTCGGTCCCCGAATACATAGCCTGCAGGGTAGCCGCAAACTTAAACGAGTGCGCCGGTACTACCCGGTCGTCGTGGTCGGCGGTGGTGATGAGCGTGGCGGGGTACTCCACGCCGGCCCGCAGGTTGTGCAAAGGTGAGAACTTGTAGAGGTTCTGAAACTGCTCGTAGTTATCGGCAGTGCCGTACTCCGGCACCCAGTTCCAGCCAATGGTGAACTTCTGGTAGCGCAGCATGTCCATCACGCCCACCGCCGGAAATGCCACGCGGGCCACGTCGGGGCGCTGCGTCATGGTAGCACCTACCAACAGGCCGCCGTTAGAGCCGCCGGCAATGGCCAGCCGCTCGGGCGTGGTATAGCTCTGGATGGTGAGGTACTCGGCGGCGGCAATAAAGTCATCAAACACGTTTTGCTTGCGGGGTGTCATACCGGCCTGGTGCCAGGCTTCCCCATACTCGCCCCCACCCCGCAGGTTGGGTATGGCCAGCACCCCACCGTTTTCCAACCACAACATGCGGGCAATGCTAAAGCTGGGCGTGAGCGACACGTTGAAACCGCCGTAACCGTAGAGGTAGGTGGGGTTCTGCCCGTCCAGCTTCATGCCCTTCCGATGCACGATGAACATCGGAATCTTCGTGTGGTCCTTGCTGGCGTAGAACATTTGCTGTACCACGTAGTCGTCGGGATTTACGTCCACCGTGGGCTTGCGAAAAACCGTGCTTTGGCCACTGGCTAAATCGTAGCGGTAGATGGTAGTGGGGTAAGCAAAGGAGGTGAAAGCGTAGTACACCTCGCGCGAGTTGGGCCGGCCGCCGAAGCCACTGGCGGTACCGAGGGCCGGCAGCACCACATCCCGCTCAAACTCTCCTTTCGCGGAGTACACCTTCACGGCGCTGCTGGCATCCTTCAGGTACGTGGCAATGAGCTTGCCGCCCACTTGGGCTACTTCCTCCAACTTATCCTCTGCCTGGGGAAGCACGTCCCGCCAGTTAGTTTCCTGGGGCTTAACTGGGTCAACGAGGACGACCCGGTAGCGCGGGGCCTGGTAGTTGGTGAGCACCAGCAGCTTGCCGCCCACGTTGCCAATTACGGAGTGATTGTGCTCGTAATTTTGTCCAATGGCCTGGAAGCTGGCGGAGCGGGAGTTGCGCAGGTCGCGCACGAGCAGGCGGTTGCCATCGGCTTTGCCGTCGGTGAGGTAGATGACAAGGAAACGCTCGTCGTCGGTGGTGCCGGCGTAGCGGAAGCCCAGGGGCATTTTGGCATCTTCGTACACCAGTTTATCGGCGCTTTGCGGCGTACCCAGCTGGTGAAAGTACACCTTGTGAAACTCATTTTTGCCGGCCAACTGATGCTCCCCGGCTTTGGGCGCATCGTAGCGGCTGTAGTAGAAGCCGTTGCCAGCCCAGGCCGCGCCCGAAACCTTCACCCATTCCAGCTCATCCTTCAGCGGCTGCCGCGTTTTCAGGTCCAGCACATGCAGCTTCTGCCAGTCGGAGCCCCCGCCAGACGTAGCATAGGCCAAGTAGCGGTGGTCGGGCGAGAAGTAGGTGCCGGACAGGGCCGTGGTACCATCAGCCGAGAACTTGTTGGGGTCGAGCAGAACCTCTTCCTTTTCCTCCCCCACTTTCTGCACGTACAGCACGGCCTGGTTCTGGAGGCCGTCGTTTTTCTGGTAGTAGAGGTAGTCGCCTTCACGCTGAGGCACGCCGTACCGTTCGTAGTTCCACATCTGCGTGAGCCGCGCCCGAATCTGGTCCCGGAACGGAATCTTCTCCAGATAATCAAACGTGACCTTGTTTTCAGCCGTGACCCAGGCTTTGGTTTCGGGCGAGTCGGGGTCTTCCAGCCAGTGGTAGGGGTCGGTGACGGGCGTGCCATGGTAGTCGTCGGTATGATTGGACTTGCGGGCGGCGGGGTAGCCCGTTACCTGGTGGCGGGCGGCAAGAGAAGCGTTGGTCACGGAAGAAGCAGTTGAAGCGGAGCCCGGCGCGGTAGCAGTGCAAGCCGACAGGGCCGCCGCGGAGGAAAGCAGGAGAACGGCGGGTAAGCGGAAAGTACGCATAGCGGGTGGGAAGAAGGGCGGGACAGACGGACGGAGAGCAGCTACGGCAAGGCAACAGCTCGGCATTATCCGCCGCCAATGCCTCCACTAGAGCCGCTGCATCCGCCCTACTTTGGGGAGTACCTGAATCAGGAAGCGTTTGTTCCGCTCCTCTTGTCCTTTTACGGAAGGATATCGCCCGGTGCCGTAAAAACCGCTGCCCCCAATGATGAGCTCAATGCTTTTATCCTGGCTGAAGTTCAGGCCGTTCTGTCGCCACAGGTTGAGCAGGTTGAGGGCCCGGCGGTAGCTGAGCTGGTAAGCAAACTGCTCGTCGCGGCGGGTGCGGGCGTCGTCGTAGAGGTAGCGCGCGGCCATGCCTTCCACTATCACGAGGTAGCGGACGTTTTGGGCGCGGGAGCTGGCGCTCAGGCTGCGCAGCTGCTTCTGCAGCAGGCGCCCGGCAGCCAGCAGCGCTGCTTTATCGCGTTCCTGAATTTCGTCGCGGCCGGCTTTAAACTGTACGTCCAGCTTCAGCTCGTAACGCTCATTAGTAGCGTCGTAGCGGAAGTAGCGCCCCTCCAGCCGCCGCAGCGACTCGCGGATGCGCTGAATCTGCTCCAGCTCCACGGCCTTGGCGCGTAGCTCGCCGTTGGCCTCCTTCAGCTCCTTTTCGCGGTCTTTGAACAGCTTGAAGCTGTACACAAACAGCACCAGCATCACCACGAACAAGGACGTCATCAGGTCCACGTAGCTGGGCCAGAAGAAGTCGTTGGATTCGCGGTTTTTGGAGGAGTTGTCCATGGTAGATGATTAATACGGGGGCATGCTGAGCGCAGCTAAAGCACCTCTACCGCATACGTTTAGTTTGTTCAACGAAGCAATAGAGATGCTTCGGCTGCGCTCAGCATGACGTTCTCCTTCCTGTATTGACTACTGGGGCCGCACGCCGCCGAAGAGCTTGTCCATGAACCGCTGGAAACGGTTTTTGGAGGTTGCCTTTACCAGCACAGTATTCAGGTTGGAAAGCTCCGAGAGCAGCTTGGCCTGAATCTGGGAGTCCAGTTCCACTTTGCGTAGCAGCTCGCGCTGGGTGGCGGTTACGTCGCGGCTCAGGGCCTGCTGGTTGGCATCCACACTCTTCAATGGGTCGAGCTGGCGCATGATGCGCTCAAATACATTGTCCTGATTGATGCGCTGGAAGTACTCGCCCCACTTCTCGTAGGCCTGCTGGGCGTCGCGCTCGTGGTACTGCAGGCGCTTCTGCATCAGGTCGGTAAGGGAAAGACTGGCCTGGTCGAAATATTGCTCGGTGCGGCTGCGCAGGGCATCCATTTCCTTCTGATGGCGCTGGAAGAAGTCGAGCTGGTGCTGGATGAGGTTGTCGTTCTGCCCGATGTACTGACCCAGGTCGTTGATGCCCCGCTCGAACCCGCGCAGGCGGTCCAGGATGCCGGCCACGCTGTGGGCGGTGCTAGTGCCCTCGGCCAGCATCAGGTTGAGCTTTTGCTGGTAGCCGGTGAACTGGCTGAACATTTCGGCCGACTCCCGTACTTTCTCGAACACGGCAATATTGGCCGCCGCCATCTTGTCGTAGCCGATGGTATCGAGGCGCTCCAGAAATTCGCTCTGCACCCGGATGTTCTCCGTTACCTTTTGCATCAGCGGGTTGAACAGCTCAATCTGCCCCACAAACTGCTGGTTAAACGCATCAAGCACCGACTTGAGGTTGGTGAGCGAGCCGGCCATATCCGAGTGCAGAATGGGTAGCAGCTTTACCTGTAGGAAGGTGTAGTACTGGTTTTGGCGCTCATCCACACTGCGCCGGGCCCGGCGCACGAGGCCCTGTCCCAGCAGCGTCAGCAGCAGCCCCACGAAGGAGCCCGTCATGGCAATGAGCACGCCGGTGAGAAAGGGCGTGAGGGCATTTTCGTCGGAAACGCCGTTGCGGGCAATGCCCACTAACCCAAGTATTACGCCCAAGAAGGTACCCAGCAAGCCCAGGTACAGCGGCGTAGCCACTCCAGATTGTACTTCATTGTCTAGTACCTCGCTGCGGCGCTCCGAAATGTCCTTGAGAATATCGAAGTCCGAAGCGGCCCCTTTGTTGTGGCGCAGGTATTCGTTGGTATCGAGCAGGATGTCGTGAAAGTCGGTGGAGGCCGGCTCGGCCTTCAGCATATCAGCCAGAAACGAGTCGGCGGGGGCGTCGGCGGCGTAGTCGGGCAGGTCACGGCCGTCGGGCGTTACCAAGCGGCGCTCTACGCGCAAGGCGCTGCGCTCGGGATAGAGCTGCTCCAGCCGCCGGGCTCGGGCCCGCGTTTGCAGAAACTCACGCACCTGCAACCCCAGTACAACGAAAACAACAACCAGTTCGAGGATGATTTCCAGCATAGAACAGTAAATAACGGCATTCTTAACGTGTCATCCTCAACACAGCGAAGGACCTTACCACGTTTAGTACGAGCCGTTATTACGCGATTCGTGCAGCCGTGATAAGGTCCTTCGCTTAGGCTCAGGATGCCAAAAGGGAGTTACTCAAACCGGATACCGGCCTTCTGCTCGATCTGCCAGGCGCTGCCGACGCGGCGGAGCGTACCGTCCTCCTCCGTAACGATGCGCGACACCGCCCCGCTTGGTTGTTGGTAGCGACAGGCCTCGCGCAAAGAATACTGGGCACTCTGGATGGCATAGGCGTGTACAGCGGGATTCGGGTTCACGCGGAACGTAGCCATGTCGGGGTTCTGCGGGTTGAGGCTGATCTGGTAGATGCTGTCGTGCTGGGGCTGATCGGACAGATCATACTCACTGAAGCCGCCGTTCACGGGCACCTTCACGTATCGCAGAGCCGGCACCGGCGCTACAGGACGCTCCGGTGCGGGCAGCTGCACGGGTGGCACGAGACTGTTGAACTCATCACTGTCGTTCGTTACCGGCGTATTTGTTTGCGCAGTGGGGGCTTCATAGGCGGAAGGCGCTTCGCTGATGTTCGCAAACGGCGTAACCACTGGTGCCGGAGCTTCTGCTACTGGAGCAGGTGCTGGTGCCGATTGTGGTACAGGGGCGGGAGCTGGCCGGGGCTTTTCCACGGGGCGGCCTTGCGGCTGATTCTGCCCGGTATTCGGCCGCTGGTTTTGGTTGGAGTTCTGGCGAGGCGGGGCGGCTGTGGCTACAGGCGTTGCTGGGCGCTTGCTTAGTTCTTCGGCCACACGCTGCTGCACCAGCAACTCAATCTGCTGGCGCAGTTCGGGTGTGAGGCGGGCCGAGGCCGAGCTACCACCCACACCGGGACTGGTTTGTAGAGCCTGAATTTCCTCCCGGCGCTTATCAATGCGGCTGCTTAGCTCCTTTTGGAAACCATCCAGGCTGCGGCGCATGAGCACGTACAGAAACAAGCTCAGCAATGATACAATAAGGGCCAGCGGGGCGAAGAACTTGCTCATCAGGCTCTCTCCACTTCCACTGCGGGCCGGCGCGGCGGCTACGGTATTGTCGGCCGTTAGCTCCTCACTTACGGGCGCGGCCGTTTCCTCCGTCATGGTGGTATCGGGGGCGGCTTCGGCCGCCGTAGCGGCTACCTCGGTGGGCGGAGTGCCGTTCTGCACGTAGCCAGTCAGCTGCGCGGCTAGGGCCTCCACAGCTTGCATACGCGCCGGATTGCTGCGACGGGCCGGCGAGGACTTCAGCCGGTTGATGATTTCGGTGGCCAGCTTCTGCACCCGCGACTTATCCGAACCCAGCCCCTTGTACATCACGCCCCGGCCTTCCAGCGGCTGATACAAGGCGCTGTACACCCGCTGGCTGTCGGCTTTGATGCTGTTTTCCAGCGCCTTCAACGAGCCCCCACACTGCAGGCTATTCTTGAGGTTGGGCCGCCCAGTGTCGTCATACACGAACTTGATGGTAGCGCACCAGATCTGCACCTTCTGCTCGTCGAGCGTAGGCTGCCCGAGGGCCGTTTGGGCGTGGCTGCTGGCGGCCAGGAGTAACAGACCGAAAAGAAGAGAAACAGCGCGGCGGTAAAGATTCATAGGTTTCAGAGGCAAAAAGAGGGCGCGACGAAAGAAAGCAGCAATACGTGTCAATTATGTTGAGCGCAGCCGATACATCTCATAGGCTGACGTTATAACGGTATTGCTATGCTGAGCTTATCGAAGCATCTCAACCGTTACGTCAGGATTTACCACACTAGCGAGATTCCTCGGCTTCGCTCGGAATGACGGGCTGGCTTGAGAATCATCCGGCTTGCAGCTCCCGGCTCAGATTGTACAGTGCCTGTTTCAGCGGGAGGAAGAACAGGGTTTCTGGCAGAGTTTCGTCGGCCGACAAGAGGCGCTGGAACTGGTGCAGGCCCAGACTCAGGCTGTCTTCGATTTCACGGAGCAAGATGTCCTTCACGCGCTGCCGATCCACATCTACGCCAACTTCGCGCATGTAGGGCGCTATTTCGTCGCCTTCCAGTACCAAGGTGAAGTAGTTACGCACGTTGTCGAGCACTTGGGCTTTCAGGTCGGCATCTACCTGGGCCAGCTTGAGGCGGCGCTGCCCGATTTCGCCCGAGTCCGGGGCGCCGGTGAACTTCACGGGCTTGATCCGGTCGTAGTCGGCGGTGGAGGCGCCGTCTTCGTAGAGCACACCGCCGTTGGTGGTGGCTTCCTTGGGGTTGTCGGCCAGAATCACGCGGAAGTTGTGCGGTGGCTCGGTGCCGGTTACGGCCTGGAAAATGGCTTTCGTAATCTTCTCAATGGCGCCCAGGTTGCTGCCCCCGGCCAGCAGGCGCAGGTACAGGCTGCCTTTGCCCGAGAAGCACAGGTAGCGCGGCGTTTTCAGGCCGAGGTGCTGCACTAGTTGGGCGGTGTGGTAGATGATGCTGGTGTAGTGCAGGTAGAACAGCACCCGCAACTGCCGCCCCTTGCCCAGACCCAGGGCCTGCGAGAAACGCAGGGCATCATCGTACTTAAACAAAAGCGAAGTCACGTCGGCCGAGCCAAAGTCCGCGTTGCGCAAAGCCGCGTTCAGGTAGCCTTTGTACTCCTGGTTTTGCTCGGAATCGGGCAGGCTTTCGGCGTGGGCCACGCCCAGGCGCAGCAGGCCGTTTTGCTTGGGTGCGCCCTGCACACGGGCATATCCGTCGCCCCACAGGTCATCACCGGCAAAGCGGAACGAGGTGCTAAAAGCGGGGTGCTGCTCGGCAAACACCAGCAAGTCCGTCGTGCCGCCGCCGATGTCGATGTTGATGACGTTTTCGTCGCGGTTGGGCACCACCTGGTTGGTGGCCGTGAGGTAGTAGTACGGCGCCACCGATTCGGTGAGGCAGATGGTGGAGCGGCGCACCTTGAACACCTCCTGGAATTTCTCGTCCCATACCTGCTGGAACTGGTTACGCAGGAACCCATCAAAGCTCAACGGGGCAAACCACACCACGCGGGTATCTTCCAAAATACCGCCGTGCAAAGCTGCCTTATGGCGCATCAGCAGCAGCATTTCCTTGAAGAAGGCCTCAATGCGCGATACGCCCTGCGGGTCCAACTCCGCCGACCACTTCAGGTTGGTCACAAAGCGGTTCTGGGGCAGCTCCGAAAGGGTTTCGGTGTTGATGCTGAAGCCCACGTTGATGTTGCTGAGCACCTTGGCCGGCTCATTGGCAAAGCTCAAGGTTTCGCACACGGCCGTCCGAATCGGAAACTCATAGGCGGAGCCGCCTTCGCCAATAAAGCTGGGCACAAACTCGCGGGTTTGGAGCGTAGCTACATCACTCTGCAGCTGCCCGGCCCCCGACCGGTAGCGCTGCGTAGCCGACTGCCCGGCGTCGGGCAACGGAGCGTGCAGCCATTCTACCTGCACATCGGCCTCACCGATGGTGAAGGGACGCGGATGCGCCCGGGGGCTATCGGCGTAGGCAATGTGGGTGTTGGTGGTACCAAAGTCAACGGCAAAGGTAAAGCGGCGGGTTCCGCGCTCCAACTCACGCCAGCGCGGCACTACCAAGCCCCGGGCCGGGGCGGCGCCCAGCACGGCGGGCGGGCAGGTCAGTTCGGCAATGTCGAAATGGGTGCCGGTAATTTCGTAGTATGTGCTGCCGGCGCTGGCCACGCTCTTGGTGGTGCGCTCCTGGCGGGTAGCGCGGCGGGCGGCGCCCTGGTCCGTTATCCGCTCCCCACCGGCAAAGAAAGCCAGTTCGTAGCGGCGCTGTAGCATGGTGGGCGAGTTGTCGGCGTCTACCAGCATCACCTTGTACAGGTCGTTGTACTCGGGCTGCTGACGGAACACGTAGAAGGGGAAGATGCCCACGCCCACATTGGCCCGCACAATGCGGCCCTTCTCCAGAATCTCGCGACCCTGCGCGTCCTTCGGGTTCTGCGGGTTGGTGTAGTAGCTGCGCTCGAACGTGATAAAGCGGCCGCCCTGCACCGGCACCCGCAGCTGCACGCGCACGTGGTTCAGATCGATGGTGAAGGTGAGTAATTCGGCCAGCTCGTGCTCGGTGAAGTACTCGAAGAAGGCCTGACGCAGGGGTAGCAGATACGGAAAACGGGCCCGTCCCTGCCCATCAGCCCCGTATTGGAAGGTGACTTTGCCGGTGTGGTAGCGCTGGGTGTTCAGCTCGTAGGGCAACTCTACCAGGGAATCTTCCAGAAAGTCACCAACGGTCAGATAGGGGTATTTGAAGCCTTTGCCGGGTAGCACGCGGCTTTCCAGCGCCAGCTCATCGTGGTAAGGCACGGGAGTGCGGTCGTCCCAGGGCTGGCCATTGAGGTAGTTGGCTCCGGCCATGGTCAGGTTGGGACGCAGCACCAAGGGGCGCGGGCGGCCAGTGCCGGCTTCGCGCGTGGGCTGAATGAACAAGTCGGAGGAGGTAACGGCCGACTGGTCGGCGCGGCCGGGCAACGGTACCCCTTTCACGGTTACCAGATTGCCTTGCGCATCGGGTAAGGCCGGAAAACGGCTCTGGTACTGCTGGGCCGTCCGGTCGCCCTGCATCTGCATCTGGTTGATGCGGGTGCGGTCGAGGGCGGCGTACACGCTGCCGGCAAAGTCGCGGCCGCGCAGCTGCGGATACGCCAGAAACAGCTCGTACACAAACTCCTGAAACTGCGGGTCGCGCTGCTCCAGCAACACCGTCTGCCCATCAAAGTAATGGCCCCGGGCCTGCGGGCGCTCCAGATCCAGCGGCTTCACGGCCGGGCCGGTAAACAGCAACGTGAGCGGCGAAGTACCGCCCAGCAGGCGCGGCCCGCCCGCCAGCTCCGGCGACTCATAGAAAATGAGGTACATGTCGGAGAAACCCTGGAAGCGCTGGTCCTGGAAGAACAGCTGCAGGGTTTCGCCCAGCAAACGGGTGCCTTCCTCACTGCGCATCTTCCGGATTTCGGCCTCCGTGTTCCAGCGCCGCAGCGTGATTTTGCGGCCCGCTTGCGAGTAGAGGTGGAAGTTGTAGAGCAGCTCCAGCAGGTCCCAGTAGTGCGTCACCAGCTCGTGGTACACCGAGCCCGGGTTGCGCTGCCCTTCGCGGGCCAGGAAGTCAAACGCCGTTTCAAACAGGTGCATCCGCGCAAACGGCGTCGGGATGCTGATGGCCAGATTGCGGGCCTTCCCGCCCGTGGGGTCCGTTACGGTGTTGATTTCGGTACTGGTGACGGGGGCGGTTTTCTGCCAGCCTTGTACTTGCTGGGAACCGTTATTGTGCAGGCGAAGGACTTTAGCCATTCTTAGTTTGCTTTGATTTGAACGGAGTCCCCTCCTTTTTTAAGGAGGGGTGCCCGAAGGGCGGGGTGGTTCAGGCGTTGTTTCGTTGTTTGCTTATTCCGTCATGTCGAGCGTAGCCGAGACATCTCGCTAGTGTAGTAATTACCACTGCAACGCCCGCACGCGAGATGTCTCGGCTGCGCTCGACATGACGGGCGGTTTTTCAGCTAAACAATATCAGCAACGAGGTAACCACCCCAGCGGCAGTAAACTGCCGCATCCCCTCCTCGGTTGAGGAGGGGAATTGACGTTCTGATTACACCACTTTTACCTTTTCCTCGAAGGCCTTGTCGGTCACATCGTAGAACAGCGCTAGCAGCTTCTTGAAGTTGTCGGGCTCGTTGATGGACTTGTCGGCTTTGTTGAGGTTATCGAGCAGCCAGTTGTGGCTGAGGCCTTTGTTGAAGAAGTCGTTCCACTTCTTTTCCACGGGCTTGCCGGCAATCATGGCGTTGAAATCCTCGGTATTCAGGTCGAAGGGGCGGAAGGCGCGGCGGTTCTGGGAGAGTTCCTGCAGCCACTGGTCTATGCCGAACTCGGGGCTGTGCAGCAGATTGTTCAGCTCCCGGAAGATGGGCTCGTTGCGCAGGGCATAGTCCAGCTTCAGGTTGTCGTGGTAGGGCGCCTTGTCGGTGGGCAGGTGCTGCTTGTGGTAGCGCGAGAAGTACAACATCTGGGTGAGGTGCTTGGCTACCAACTCGCGGGTTTCGTCGGGCAAGTGGCCAAATTGCACCTCCATCGAGTCACCACCTAGGCCGTACTCGTGGAAGTGCGGCGCGCCGCTACGCAGCTCAGCATCAGAGTACTGCATGAAGTCCACGATGCTGAGGGCGGCCAGCAGCTCAATCAGGTGAGCTTTGTTTTTCTGCTGGGTGCCGCCGGGCTGGTTGTCGTAGGGTGTGTCAGGCGTGTCGGCTAGGTAGTACAGCGCATCCAGGCCCGGCAGGTTGTGCTCGTAGTAGCTGAGTGCCGCCTTGGTCTTGGTCAGGAAGTTGTTGGAGTCGATAACCTGGTTTTCCTCGCTTTGCAGCGCGAAATAGGGCATTACCGTCACGGCGCCGGTCAGGGCGTCGCGCAGGTAGCGGGCGTTGCTGAGGCGGGTATTGGGGTCTTTCAGGTTTTTGAGCAGCAGCGGAAAGCCAGCCGCGCCGGTACCACCGAAGATGCTGGACACAAAGAATACCCGGTCGCCTTCCTGGAAGTTGTCGGCGAAAAACCGCATTTCCGGGCTTTCCACCACCTTGTTCAGCACCACGGAGCCCACGTTGGGGGAGCCGCGGAAGCCAATGGTAAGCGGACTTTCCAGGTTGTCCTGGGTGAAGAGCAGCTCCACCATGGCCTTGGAGTCTACGGAAAGCTGGTCGTAGTGCAGGTACTGGCGGAAGCTCTGGTTGATGCCGCCGAAGTCGAAGATGAAGGTATCCTTCACCCCGCCGTTGGCATCGGCCGAGATGTTGCTCAGCGTGCTGATGTCGGTTTTGAAGAAGCCTTCCTCCTGCTGGCCCAGGCGGCGGTGCACCTGCTGGTAGCTTTGCAGCAAGGCCACCGTGCGGTTCATGTCGCCGTTGTGGGCGTCGGGGTCGATGATGATGGGCACCACCCGGTCACAGTTGGGCAGCTCTACGCCCGAGGCCAGCAGCATGGTGAGCGAGCGAATGACGCGGGAACCCGTGCCGCCGATGCCGAATAAAAACAGTTTAGCCATGTGGGTACTTTTCAAATTACTCTTCTAGTGATTCGTCCTCTTCGCAGTTGTATATGGCATTACTGAGTACCATATGGATATCCGCAAAGTGACGACACTGTTCTACCAACTCTAGTAAATGAGCTTCTTCAACGAATTGAGTAAGAATGTCATCATCGGCTTTTACACACGCAATGACTCGTTCTTTTAACTCGTCAAGCGAATAGGCTCGGGTAATGACCCATTCGTTTTCAATAGGTATGGAGGCCCAATAGAAATACGATAGAAGTTTCTGAAAAGGACCGAAGCTCCGCTTGAGCGTGATAGTTCGGTCCCATACAGCTCCCTTCTTATCGTAAAATTCTTCTCTTCCTTTCTGCAAGCTATAGTAGCCGGACAGGTTACAGTGAGCAACCCCCGTTTCATCTTCAATGAAATAGCAGTAAGGATCTTTAGGGTACTGATGAAGCGCTAACAGTGGGAATTCAGGCTTCATCATTTACGCTAAAATGGAGTGGTGCTGGCGTTGGTGGAGGTACGCTTGAGCAGCAGGGAGAACAGGAAAAACCAGAGCATGCTTAGCACTGCGTTCCAGGTAGCCAGCCAGTAGATGTAGCTGTGTTGGGTGGCCTGCTGGGCGCTAGTTTGCCAGAGGGTGATAACGAAGGCCAACACCGCGTTCAGCGCCAGGAAAATGCCCCAATGGCGTCCTTTGTTGAAGGTGGCCACGCCCATGGCGCGGTTGATGCCCAGGTAAAACAGCAGCACCAGCGCCAGAGACAAGCCCCAGTTCAGCAGTCCCAAATTGGGAAAGATAACGTCGCGGTACACAGGCGTGTCGGCAGGCGGCTGGGGCTGGCCGATGAGTTCGTAGATGGTCTGGAACAGTGCTTTCATAGAAGCTGAGGGAAACGCGGGAATGAGTTAGGAGAGAGGAACGCGGGGAGATGAAACGGCAAACGGCCGCGGATAGTGTACGCAGTACGGTTGCCACGGGGCAATTACCGGGCCGGCTGCAGGGTCAGGTCGATGCGGAAGATGGGTTGGGCGTCCTGCTCACTGGTCGTTACGGCCTGCACCCCATCCACCAACGAGCTGAGGGCAAACGTCTTGGCGCCGCTCTGGTTGGGGTTGCTGTCGTTTTTGGTAGTCCACTGATTTACCCAGGCCGGCCGCCGGTCATTTAGCACCACTTGCAGGGGCCGGGCCGCTTTGCCCAGACGCGTGAGGCGCACTTTCACAAAGTGGGTGTAGCCGGATTCGGGGCCGCTGCTGGCGCGGGTCTGGTCGGTAGCCGCAAACACCTGGGCGATTTTGGCATCGGTATCCTGGCCAATAAGCTGGAGGTTTTGCTTAAGGTAGGCCACGTCCTGGTACAGAGCCGGCAAGGACTTCAGATTCAGGCCCAATACAAACTCCACCGGCTGCGCGGCCGAGGCTTCGGCTACCGTAATGGTGTGGTAGGAAGCCCCCGCAGCCCGCTTGCTGGCACCTTCATCCCCGTAGTACCAGCTGCCTTGGTTCTGGAATTTGCTTAGCAAGGACGAGGCAGGCACCGGATACGTCACGCCGAAGTGGGCCTGCTCAGCCGACTGCTTACTGAGCAGGGCGGCATCGAAGCGGCGCACGGCATCGGCGGGACCCAGCACCCAGAAGTAGTACGGAATATCGGTGTCGCAGCAGTTGGCGCGTTTGGCTCCGGCGGTTTTTAGGGCGGGGTAAAAGGCGCCCTTGAAGTCGGAGGTGAAGCCGTAGACCGACACAGCCAAGTCAGAGCGGCTAGCCCGGTTGAGGGCGTCGGTAATATCGGTTTTGATGTAGGGAATGGCGCCGGCGTTTTTCGGGGAATAAATAAAGTCCGAAATCAGCACGCTTACGGAGCCGGGCTGGTAATAGCGGCTCACCAGCGTATCGAGCACTGAGGGAATATCCGTGCTCTTGGCAGGCTCCTGAATGCCCCCGCGCACCGTGCCCGAAAGCTGCTGGTACGAGTCGCGGTAAGGCTTTTCCTTGATGCGGAAGAACTGCTTTTGCTGTACGGCCGTGCTGCGGTTTACATCCGATAAAAATTGGGCTACGTGCTGCTGGAACCGCGTATTCTCGGCCCCGCCGCCGGGCTTGGGCATAAACCCTTCCATGGACCCCGACACTTCCAGAAACACGTTCACCTGCGCGAGCGGCGCATTGGTAGCCTCGGTGGGCGCAGCGGTATTTTTGGGCGCTACGGCCCCGGGCACCTCGGTGGGCGGCACTTCAGTGGGCGTGGTGGCCGCCCCCCCTTCCGATTTCATGTCCTCCCGGGAGTAGCAGCCAGTGAGCAGCAAGGCGGCTGCCACGGCCGGCAGCAGGGTAAGCAAAGTGGGTTTTCGCATCGGGCCAAAGTACAGGTTGGCGGCCGAAGCCGCAACCCCGCGTACTGACAAGCCGCCCCGCAGGTTGTGCCGAAACGCAAGGCGCAGCAGAAAATTTTATCTTCGCCGCCCTTTACTGTCATCCTGAGCGAAGCGAAGGACCTTATCACAGTAGAACGACTATCGAAACAACGACTCGTTCCAGCGTGGCAAGGTCCTTCGCTTCGCTCAGGATGACAAATAAAAAAGCTTTAGCTGTAGTCGATTTCCGTGTTGTCGCCGATGTTGAGGCTGTGGTTCATGCCGCGGAAGGAAGCGTCGGAACCTACAATGCAGTCGTGGAGCACCGCAGAGCGCAGTTCGGAGTAAGAGCCGATAATAGCGTCACTGAGGATGGTGTTCTTAACGATGGTCCGGTCGCCGATGGCCACGTTGGGGCCGATGATGGCGTGCGAAATCTGACAGTCCCGGCCAATGCTAACGGGCGGGATGATGATGGTATCCGGAAACTCGGGGTACTCGCGGCGGCCCAGGAACTCGGGGCGGTTAAGCAGGCGGGCGTTGGCTTCGAGCAGGGTTTCCTTGCGGCCGCAGTCAAACCAGTTGTCTACCGGCGTAGTCGTAATGGTTTCGCCCTGCTGAATCATGCGCATGAGGGCATCGGTGAGCTGAAACTCGCCGTGGGTGCGCTGATCTTCGTTTACAATTTGCTCCAGGGCCTCGGCCAGCAAGGCAGGGTTGGCAATCTTGTAGAGGCCCACCATGGCATAGTTCGACTTCGGAATGCGGGGCTTCTCCACCACTTTGGTGACGCGGCCGCCGGCCCCGGTTTCCACCAGCCCAAACATGGTCGGCGTTTTCACTTCCTTCACGGCCAGCACCGTGCCGGGCGTGCGCAGCAGCTGGGGCAGGTCGATGTCCACAATGGTGTCGCCGAGCAGAATCAGCACGCCTTCCTCGTGGCGAAACGTGTCGCGGGCCAGCCACAGGGCCTGCCCGATACCCTCGCGCGGCTCCTGCACCACGAAGGTGGCTTGCAGCTCGGGATACTGGCGGCGCACGTAGCGCTCCACCTTTTCGCCCAGGTAGCCAATGATGAAGACGAAGTCGTCAATACCCGCGCTCAGAAGCCGGTCGATGATGTGACCCAGGATGGTAGTGCCTGCAATGGGCACCAACGACTTGGGCTGGGTGTGCGTGTGCGGGCGCAGGCGGGTGCCAATGCCCGCGACGGGAATGACTGCTTTCATGAACAAGCGGTGGAGGGATAGATTCGCAAAATACAGATTCGATTGGTTTAGCTCCCTACTAATACAACCGCCGACGCCCGAATTCGTACTGGCAGCACGTGTATATAGTTTTTCCTGCATAGGTTAGGGCCCCAAAGCCCCACCGTACCTGCCGCCCCGGCAGCGCCGCCGACCGGCTAGCTTCCCTTGTTTTCTCTCCCTCACTTCCATTTTTTAACTTTTATGAAACGCTTCCTTCTTTACTTCGCGGGCCTGGTAATTATGCTCAGCCAGTCGTCGTGCGGCTACAACTCCATGGTCCAGAAAGACCAGGCCGTGAAAGCCCAGTGGGCCAACGTGCAAAACAGCTACCAGCGCCGCTCCGACCTGATTCCGAATCTGGTGAACACGGTGAAAGGTGCCGCCAACTTTGAGAAATCTACCCTGACGGAGGTGATTGAAGCCCGCGCCAAGGCCACCAGCGTACAAGTAAACTCCGACCAGCTCACCCCCGAGAACATCAAGAAGTTCCAGGAAGCCCAGAGCCAGGTATCAGCCGGATTGGGCCGCCTGCTGGCCGTTTCGGAAAACTACCCTGATCTGAAAGCCAACGCCAACTTCCAGGAGCTGCAGGCCCAGATCGAGGGCACTGAGAACCGCATCAACGTAGAGCGCCAGAAGTTTAACACCGTCACCAACGACTACAACGGCTACATCAAGTCGTTCCCGAACAACATCTTCGCCGGCATGTTCGGCTTTGCCGAGAAACCTTACTTCGAAGCCGACGCCAGCGCCCAGAAGGCGCCCACGGTACAGTTTTAATTAGTTGTTAGGGTCTTGGGGTTTTAGGGTCTTGGGTTGACGTGTCAAGAAACAACAGTTCGTTGCTCGTTAAACCAAGACCCTAAGACCCCAAGCCCCCAAGACCCTAACCCATGACCAACCCACTCACTCCCCAGCAGGAGGCTTCGCTGATAGCCGCTATCCGGCAGGCGGAGGTGCGTACCTCCGGGGAAATTCGCGTGCATCTGGAAAACCAGTGTCCCACCCCCGAACCACTGGACCGCGCCGCGCAAGTATTTGCTCAGCTCAATATGCAGCACACAGCCCAGCGCAATGGGGTGCTGTTCTACGTGGCCTGGGACTCCCGCCTGTTTGCCGTCATTGGCGACGCCGGCATCAACGCCGCCGTGCCCGACGACTTCTGGGAAAGCACCAAGGAAATTGTGCTGGACCACTTCCGCGCCAACAAGTTTGTGACGGGCCTGGAGAAGGGCATTCAGCTGGTGGGTGAGCAGCTTCAGCGGTACTTCCCCTACGACGCCACTACCGACCAGAACGAACTCGACGACTCCATTTCGTTTGGCGATTCAGCGCCGCGTGTATGACCTCTTCCTCCTTTAGGTTTTTTCGATTAACCCGCGTGGCGCGGTGGCTGCCGCTCGTGGCCCTGTGGCTGCTGGCCTCCGCGGCCCTGGCGCAGAACCTGCCGCCGCGGCCCTCCCCACCCCGCCTCGTAAACGACCTAGCCGGCCTGCTCAGCCCCGACGAAGAAGCGCAGCTGGAGCAAAAGCTCATTGCCTACGATGATTCTACTTCCTCGCAGATTGCGGTAGTCACGGTGCCCTCCCTGGAGGGCTACGAAGTGGCCGACTATGCCCAGCGCCTCGGGGAAAGCTGGGGAGTAGGCCGCAAGGGTAAAAACAACGGCCTGCTGATTCTCGTCAGCAACGCCGAGCATAAAGTCACCATTCAGACCGGGTACGGTCTGGAAGGAGCCATTCCGGATGCCCTGGCTAAGCGCGTCATCAGCAACGTGCTGGTGCCCAACTTCCGGGCCGGGCAGTACTACAAAGGCCTGGATGAAGCCACTACCCGGCTGATTGCCCTAGCCAGCGGTGAGTACAAAGCGGAGCCGCGCGCCACCGGCGACTTTGAAGACAGCAGCGGCTCGGGCTGGACGTTCTGGATAGTGCTGGCGGTGCTTATTCTCTTCCTGATCTTCCGCATGCGCGGCGGCGGAGGTGGTGGCGGAGGTGGTTTTGGCAGCCGCCGACGCGGCTTTGGGGGCGGCTTTATCCCACCCATCATCCTGGGTGGCGGTGGTTTTGGCGGGGGCGGCTTCGGCGGCGGAGGTGGTGGCGGGGGCGGCTTTGGTGGCTTCGGCGGCGGCTCCTTCGGCGGCGGCGGTGCCTCCGGCGACTGGTAAGCGGCCTGCTACTCAAGGTCCTGTAACACATAAAACAGTAAGCGCCTGCCGTCGTGCTGACGGCAGGCGCTTACTGTTTGCGGCAGAGTACCATGCTTAATGGGTGAGCTTGTAAACCGGCAGTTGGTAGAAAGGACGCAGGAGCTGCACCACATCCAGGGCATCGGCCAGGGCTTCGTGGGCCACTTCCTGGCTCTCGAAGTTTGCGCGGGCCTTGCAGATGGTCATGGTGGGCAGGCGCGTGTCTTTGTGCCAGTTCAGATAAAAAGCGGCCGGGTCGAGCATAGCAGGCTCCGCGCGCACCAAGGTGCCCCAGCCCGGCAGCTCCCGCAGAAAGCCCAGGTCAAAGACCGCAATGTTTTTGCCGGCCATGGTCACCGTCACGCAGTCCTGCTTGTCGGTTTTGAAGCCTTGAGCAAGCAGAAACTCCCGTAGCTGGGGCAGCAGCTCGGCCGGGTTACACAGCTCGGGGTTAGGCTCTTTGCGGGCTAGTTCCTGGATAAGCCGGGCATTCAGGGCCAGGGCTCCGGCGGTGCCCACGTACTCGGGGTGGCGCACCACCCGCCGGAAAGCGGGCAGTTCCTCCAGTGGCCGCAGGTGCTTAGTGTCTTCTACCACCGCCGCCAGCTCCAGAATCTGATGGCGCTGGGGGTTGCTGCCGGAAGTTTCGAGGTCAAGGGAGACGTAGCGCATCGGGGGGCAGAAGCTAGCCGGCATAAGATTAATGGTCACTCATCACGCCGGCCTCTACTGCCGTGCCCAGCCGGTTCTCGGGCGGGGGCACGGGGCAGGAATAGCCGGTCTGATAAGCACAGTATGGGTTATAAGCCCGGTTGAAGTCGAGCAGCACCTGTCCGCTGCGGAGCTGGCCCCGGCGCAAGTCCAGGTAGCGGCCGCCGCCGTAGCTGCCGCGGCCGTTGGTACGGTCGGTGAAGGGCACAAACAGGTAGTCACGATACTCGGGGTTCTGTTGCAGATCCAGGCTCTGATATACGGTAAGCTGCCGGGGCTTACCGCCGAGCATGAATTCCAGCACCCCATACTTGCGGTACAAGGGCCGCCGGGTGGTGCTGGTCTGCATGGGAAACGGGGCCGCCAGCGAATCGGGTACGAAGCGCGCCCGCACGCAGGCGGCATAGTTGACCCGGTAAAACGACAGCCCGGTAAAAGCCTTCCGGGCAGCGCGCGGCAGCGGCGTGCGGGTAGAGTCGCGGAACTCGGCGTTGAGTTCCTGCTGGAAGGCGGCCACCTGCCGGGCGTGTTCGGCCGGCGTGAGCGGTAAAACGTCGGCAGTCTGGGCCAGTGCGGCCGCAACCGTGAGCCAGAGGAAGCTTACCAGGCAGAGAAAGAATGCGCGCATACCCGCAAAGAAACAATAAACCCTCTGCGGGCAGGCGCAAAATTCCGGAGTTCTTCCATCAGTCAGCCTAAAATTTGCGTAATCCCGGGGGCAGGCCGCTGGTTGTGCTGGCCTGCCTCCTTGCCTTCCGTACCTTCGCCCCTATGACTCCCGACGCCCCCGCTGCCCAACCCCACAAGCTTTTCCTGCTCGACGCCTTTGCTCTGATCTACCGCGCCCACTTTGCCTTCAGCAAAAACCCGCGCGTGAACTCCAAGGGCCTGAACACCGGGGCCATCCTGGGCTTTACTAATACGCTGGTGGAGGTGCTGCAGAAGGAAAAGCCCACCCACATTGGGGTAGCCTTTGATGCGGCCAAGAAAACCTTCCGCCACGAGCAGTTTGCCGAGTACAAGGCCCAGCGCCAGGCCATGCCCGAAGACATTGGGCTGGCCATTCCCTACATCAAGCGCATTATCAAGGCCTTTCACATTCCCATCTTGATGGTGGAAGGCTTCGAGGCCGATGACGTGATTGGCACCCTGGCCCGCCGCGCCGAGGCCCAGGGCTTCGGGGAGGTGTTCATGATGACGCCGGACAAAGACTACTGCCAGCTCGTTACCGACTGCATCAAGATTTACCGGCCGGCTTTCATGGGCAATGCCGCCGAAGTGCTGGACGTGCAGCACGTGCTGCAGCGCTTCGAGATTGAGCGTCCCGAGCAGGTAATCGACATCCTGGGCTTGCAGGGCGACGCTTCCGACAACATTCCCGGCATTCCCGGCATCGGCGAAAAGACGGCCAAAACCCTGATTCAGAAGTACGGCTCGGTGGAAAACCTGATTGCCAACGTGCACGAGCTCAAAGGCAAGCAGCAGGAAAACGTGCGCAACTTCGCCGAGCAGGGTTTGATGAGCAAGGAGCTGGCCACCATTCACCTGGACGTGCCCATTGAGTTTGAGGCCGAAAAGCTGGTGCTGGACAAGCCCGACGAAAATGAGCTGCGCCAGTTGTTTGAGGAGCTGGAATTCCGGCAGCTGGCCGCCCGCGTGCTGGGCGGGGGCAGCCCGGGCAGCACCAGCACCGCCCCTACCCCGCGCGGGGCCCGGCGGCCTAAAGTAGCCGAGGGCCAGGGTAGCTTGTTTGGCTCTTCCGCCGACGCAGCGGTAGGCATAGCCGCCGAGGAAGGCGAAACCGGCTCCTTTGGGGCTCCCGCCGGGCCGCGCCTGACGTTGCAGGATGTGCCGCACCAGTACCACCTGATTGATACACCGGAGCTGCGCAAGTCCCTGCTTGAATTCCTGTTGCAGCAAACGGAGGTCAGCTTCGACACCGAAACCACCGGCCTCGACACCATGACGGCCCGGTTGGTGGGGCTGTCGTTTTGCTGGCTACCCGGCGAGGCCTACTACGTGCCCGTGCCGCACGATGACCACGCCGCCGCCCAGGCGCTGGTAAATGAGTTCTGCCCGTTCTTCGAGGCCGCGCACATCACCAAAGTGGGCCAGAACATCAAGTACGACCTTACTATTCTCAAGCACTACAAGGTGCAGGTGAGCGGTCCGCTGTTCGACACCATGCTGGCTCACTACCTGCTGGAGCCCGATATGCGCCACAACATGGACGTGCTGGCCGAAACCTACCTGCACTACACACCCGTGAGCATTCTGGAGCTCATCGGCCCGAAAGGCAAAAATCAGAAAACTATGGCCGACCTGCCCCCGGCCGAGGTGTCGGACTACGCCTGCGAGGACGCCGACGTGACGCTGCAGCTCAAGCATGTGTTCGAGCCCATGCTCAAGGAAGTAGGACTGCTGGACTTGCTCAACCAAGTAGAAAATCCGCTGGTGCCGGTGCTGGCCGATATTGAGTACGAAGGCGTGAAAATTGACTCTTCGGCCATGGGCGAGTACTCAGCCGAGCTGCAGGGCTACATCCAGGATATTGAAAAGCAGATTTTCTCGGAAGCCGGGCAGGAGTTCAACATCGGCTCCCCCAAGCAGCTGGGCGAAGTGCTGTTTGATAAGATGGGCCTGGGAGGCGGCAAAATCAAGAAAACGAAAACCGGGCAGTACGCTACCGGCGAGGAAATCCTGAGCCAGCTGGCGGCCGATGCGCCCATTGCCGGGCTGATTCTGGAACACCGCCAGCTTACCAAACTGCGCAGCACCTACGTGGAGGCCCTGCCCCAGCTGGTGTGCGAAGTAGATGGCCGCGTGCATACCTCCTTCAACCAGGCCGTAACGGCCACGGGCCGCCTCAGCAGCACCAACCCCAACCTGCAGAACATTCCCATTCGTACCGAAAAAGGCCGCGAAATCCGGAAAGCCTTCGTGCCCCGCGACGAGAACCACGTGCTACTGGCCGCCGACTACTCTCAGGTGGAGTTGCGCATCATGGCCGACTTCTCGGGCGACAAAACCATGATTGAAGCCTTTCGCCAGGGCCTCGACATTCATACCAGCACGGCCAGCAAGGTATTCCACGTGCCGCTGACGGAGGTAGACGGGGAGATGCGCCGCAAGGCCAAAACCGTCAACTTTGGCATCATCTACGGCATTTCGGCATTCGGCTTGGCCCAGCGCATCGGTATTTCGCGCAAGGAAGCCACCGAGATTATCGACACCTACTTCCAGGAGTTTTCGTCGGTAAAGCAGTTCATGGACGACAGCATCAACAAGGCCCGGGAGCTGGAATATGCCACCACGTTGCTGGGCCGCCGCCGCTACCTGCGTGACATCAACTCGCGCAACGCCACCCTGCGCGGCTACACCGAGCGCAACGCCATCAACGCCCCCATCCAGGGCACGGCCGCCGACATCATTAAGATGGCCATGATCAACATCCACGAGTGGCTGATTCAGGAAAAGCTCGGCACCAAGATGATCCTGCAGGTCCACGACGAACTGGTGTTCGACGCGGTGCAGGAGGAAGTAGAATTCATTACCCCCAAGATCAAAGAGCTGATGTCCAACGCCTTGCTGCTCCCCCACGGCGTGCCCCTGGAGGTAGAAGTAGGCACCGGCCGCAACTGGCTGCAGGCTCACTAAGACCAGGGCTCAACCTGACATATACACATCAAAAAACGCCCGTTTCTCGATTGAGAAACGGGCGTTTTTTGATGCAGCTACTGCGTCTTATTCGCCTACATAAGTCGTACGGGTAGTGGTAACAACCCCATTATCCGTGTCCTGGGTGGTTAGTACCAACTTGTTCTCGCTCAACTCGGTTATATCGAATTCGACGGCAGCAATAAATACTGTAATCAGCAGCTTTGAGTCGTTGGATGTCAGGGTCCAATTACCGGCGAACTGCTGCGGATCCGATGGGTCGCATTTGGTTTTTCCTTCGTCGGCAATGAATATCCCATTGGCCATGAATTTCGCCAGATCGTCCTTCGTACAGTCCTCTTCGCTACTAAAAGTGTCCTGAGTATTTGAACCAACGGTTTCCGTCTGGGCCGTTACGCGCCAGCTTTTTGCCATTAGCAACTCGCTTTTGGACTTTGGAGCCGGGTCTTTGTCTTTGCCGCAGCCAAAAAATGCGCTACTGGCTACGATAGCCAAGGCGAGGAAAGGAATACGCTTCATTGAATTGATATGATAAAAAGGTGAATGAATACACAAGTGATACCTGTAATTATGCTAGTATGAAAACTGATTAAAAATCATACTGCGTTAACTATCCGCCGCTATTACCTTATCCCTTGCGGTCCGAAGATAAGAGGGACCGGATGATAATTCCTAAGCGGGCTCCATTCATCTATCACCTATTTGGCCTGTCATATCAGGATGCGCCCCCGGCTCCTAAGGGCGTATCTGGCTGCTCCTGAGTCGCGGCTTTTGCGGGTCTTTCCTCGTAAAATACTGCCCCTGGGTTCTATCCACAGTCGATACTTAGTCGTATAGCCCATCCGTACCGCTCACCCTACAACCTGCCCGCATGGCTTCTCACCCCCACACCACTACCCTGCAAAACGTAGCCCGCGCTCTGATGGGCACCTTTATGGTGGCCGCCGGTACCGGCCACCTCACGTTTCAGCGCCGGGAGTTTCAGGCCCAGGTACCCGACTTTGTGCCGCTGAGCAAGGATACCACGGTACTGGCTTCGGGGGTGGTGGAAATCGGGCTGGGGCTGGCGTTGCTGCTGGCCAAAGGCCGCAACCGGCAATTGATGGGCATAGGCTTGGCAGCTTTCTACGCGGCCGTCTTCCCCGGCAACATCCACCAGTATACGCATCATCTCTCCGCCTTTGGCCTCGATACGGATGAAAAGCGGCTGGGGCGCTTGTTTCTGCAGCCGGTGCTCATGGGCTGGGCGCTGTGGTCGACGGGGGCACTATCCTTATCATCCCGAGCCAAGGCAACACGGCCGACATCATCAAGGCGGCCATAACCAACCTCTCAGCATGGTGGGGCCGGAAAAGCTTCGCAGCAAGGCAATGCTGTAAGCTCACGATGCCTCATTTCCGCCGTAGGGCACAAGGAATTGGATAGTCTAACAACCAGACCCAAAAGCTTTGGGCCAATAACCTACTGCTATACAAAAGGCCCCGGTTTGCGCACTTGTTGGGCAAACCGGGGCCTTTTGTATAGAGCCTAGATAGCAAGATGGCTTAGGGCGTGTTGGTTACTACCTGGCCTGCTTCGGGCTGCTGGGCGCTGCGGTCTTTCAGGGTGCCCAGTTCCCGGCCTACCGCAATAAAGGCCGCAATAGCCTTTTCCAAATGGGCGCGGGTATGCGCCGCCGACAGCTGCACCCGGATGCGGGCCTGCCCCTTCGGCACTACGGGGAAGTAGAAGCCCACGACGTAAATGCCTTTTTCGAGCATTTTGGCGGCAAACTCCTGGGCCAACTTGGCATCGTAGAGCATAACGGGCACGATGGGATGCTCGCCGGGCTTGATGTCGAAGCCGGCTTCCGTCATTTTCTCCCGGAAGTACTTGGTGTTTTGCTCCAGCTGGTCGCGCAGGGCCGTGCTTTCGGTGAGCAGTTCCAGCACCCGCAGGGAGGCGCCCACAATAGCCGGCGCGAGGGTGTTGCTGAATAGGTACGGGCGGCTACGCTGGCGCAGCATGTCGATGATTTCCTTGCGGCCCGAGGTGAAGCCGCCCATAGCCCCGCCCAGGGCCTTGCCCAGCGTACCCGTGATGATGTCGACGCGGCCCATGGCGTTGCGGTACTCGTGGGTGCCGCGGCCGGTTTTGCCCAGGAAGCCCATGGAGTGGCACTCGTCTATCATCACCAGGGCCTGGTACTTATCGGCCAGGTCGCAGATTTTGTCGAGCTGGGCAATGGTGCCGTCCATGGAGAAGGAGCCGTCCGTCACGATGATGCGGTGGCGCGTGCCTTTGGCTACGGCATCCTGCAGCTGAAGCTCCAGGTCCTGCATGTCGTTGTGATTGTAGCGGTAGCGCTGGGCCTTGCACAGGCGCACCCCGTCGATGATGGAGGCGTGGTTCAGCGCGTCACTAATAATAGCGTCCTGCTCGTTGAATAGGGGCTCGAACACCCCGCCGTTGGCGTCGAAGGCGGCGGCGTAAAGGATGGTGTCTTCAGTGCCCAGGAACTCGGCCAGCTTTTTTTCCAGCTCTTTGTGAATATCCTGGGTGCCGCAGATAAAGCGCACCGACGATAGGCCGTAGCCGTGGGTGTCAATGGCTTCTTTGGCCGCTTTGATTACCTCGGGGTGGGAGGACAAGCCCAGGTAGTTGTTGGCGCAGAAGTTCAGCACTTCGCCGGCTTCCTGGGTTTCAATTTCGGCGCCCTGGGGCGAGGTTATCACGCGTTCCTTCTTGTAGAGGCCCGCGTCTTTGATTTCCTGGAGCTGCTGCTGGAGGTCGGGTTGGAGGGTGGTGTACATAAGGTGAACAAGCGAATGGGTGAATGAGTGGGCGGTTATGCGAAAGTACGGAGGCTTTTGGTACGGCATTGCGCCGGCGTGGTGTAGGTTTGCAGTTGGCTGGCCCGTCAGCCTTTCCCCCGGCTCGTCCGTATCACTCGTCCGGCTCTACCGCATCCTGCATGAACGTACATATCCAACAAATTCTGGACAACCCGCTGGCGGCGCTGGCTATTGTGGGCAACCTTATCATCATTGAAAGCCTGTTGAGCGTGGATAACGCCGCTGTGCTGGCGACCATGGTGGGCGACTTGCCCAAGGAGCAGCGCCAGAAGGCCCTGCGCTACGGCATCATTGGAGCCTACGTGTTCCGGGGGCTGTGCATTGTGTTTGCCTCGTTTCTGATTGAGTTCTGGTTTCTCAAGCCCCTCGGCGGCCTCTACCTGCTGTACCTGGCCTACGCCCAGTTCAAGCCCAGAAACCACGGCAGCTCCGACGACGACCAGGGCCCCGACAAAGAGAAAAGCTGGGTATACCGGCACACGCTGGGTTTGTTTGGGCAGTTCTGGGCCACGGTGGCCCTCATCGAGCTGATGGACCTGGCCTTTTCCATCGACAACGTGTTTGCCGTGGTGGCCTTCACCGACAACCTGATTCTGATTTGCCTGGGCGTGTTTATCGGGATTCTGGCCATGCGGCTGGTGGCCCAGGCCTTCGTGCTACTCATGGCCAAGTACCCGTTTCTCGAAACCGCCGCCTTCCTGGTTATCGGTATTCTGGGGCTGAAGCTGCTGCTCTCCCTGGTGGAGCACTACCAGCCCGAATCGGCCTTCAGCCGCTTCCTAGGCAGCCACGCCGCCGACGTGGGCCTGACGGTGCTGACGGTAGTTATTTTCCTGATCCCGCTGCTCACCTCCTACTTTTTCAACGTGCCCAAGCGCAACCATTTTCCGCGGTAACCGGGTCCCTACCGGCTTGCCGCCTCAGCCCGATTGAAAAACGCCTGCACGCCCTGCCGGCCGCTGTCCATCAGCTCCTGTTTTTGCGGGGCGGATAGCCGCTTGATTTTGGGGTTGAACCCGCGCGTGTCGATGCTGATGGTGCGGGGCCAGTCTTCGGGGCGGGGGGCGTTCAGGTTTTCCAGGGCTACCGTGTACAGTGCCCCGATGTAGGAACCAAAGTCCTGCACCGCGTAAGGTGCCAGCTGCTGCCGGCCCCCGGGGCGCGTGTCGTAGGCCACTTGCTCGGCGCGGTCGAGGCGCAAACCCAGCGTTTCGGGGTTGATAAAAGGCCCGGCGGCTCCAGGAAGGTAGCGCGGGTGGTCAAATAAATCCAGCGGGTAGTTGGCCAGCAGGCCCCCATCTACCACCACTTCCACCAGCTGTCCTTTGGCCGGGTGCGGCACCACGTGGCCGGCGGTATCCAGCAGCACGGCCCGGAAGTAGAGCGGGATGCTCATGCTGATGCGCACGGCGTCGGCCACGCGCATATCCGGGTGGGTTTCGTAGCTGAACGTCTGGCGGCACTGGCGGGTGAGGTTGGTGCCGGTGGTGTACAGGTCGCGGAAGCGGGCCGGCTCCTGCTGCGCCAGCACGTGTAGCTCGGCCAGCGTGAGGTGGGGGCGCTGGGTTTTGCGGGCCACCAGCTCGGTGAGGTAGCGCGTGAGCTGGTCGCCGCGGTACCAGCCGTATTGGCGGATCAGGCGCGTGCTGCCCCCGAAAAACAGCCCCCGGCCGTCGTTGAGGCGCTGCACGGGCGTTTGATTTACCACGTCAATGATTTCCTGGGGCGAGTAGCCCACCGCCAGCAGGGCCGCCTGAATGGCCCCGGCCGAGGTGCCGCCCACCCGCCGAATACCGGCCAGCACACCCCGGCTTTCCAGCTCCTGCAGCGCGCCCCCGTAGGCAATGCCCCGAATACCGCCGCCCTCCATCACCAGGTTGCGGTACACCGGGCGAGCAGCCGGCTCCGGGCTTTGTGCCGACGCGGAAACGGTGGGTTGGAGCGCAAACAGCAACACCAGAAATAAAGAGAAGTAGCGCATAGGCAGGTCGATAAGCTATGGGAAGGAGCCGGTCCTTACCCGGATGGTTGTATGGGCCGTAGAATGACGCAACTCCGCCGCATCCGTATCTTTGCCCTCCACCCATTCCCCTGTTTTCCGCATGCCTACTTCTTCCTCCGCCCCCACCCCCGGCGACACCATTCTCGTTATCGGCGCGGGCGGGCAGCTCGGCCTGGAGCTCACCCACGAGCTGCGCCAGCGCTACGGCGCTTCCCACGTAGTAGCCGCCGACGTACGCACCCCCAAAGACCTCGAAATTCAGCAGGCCGGCCCGTTTGAGCTGCTGGACGTGCTCGACAAAAACCGGCTGACGGAAGTTATCCAGCAGTACAAGCCCAAGCAGGTATACCACCTCGCGGCGCTGCTGTCGGCCACGGCCGAGAAGAACCCCAAATTTGGCTGGCAGCTGAACATGGATGGTCTGTTTCACGTGCTCGACGCGGCCGTGGACCTGGGCGTGCAGCAAGTGTACTGGCCCAGCTCCATTGCCGTGTTTGGGCCCGATACGCCCCGCCAGAACACGCCCCAGCTCACCATCATGAACCCCAACACGGTGTACGGCATCAGCAAGCTAGCTGGGGAGCAGTGGTGCGAGTGGTACTTCCGCAAGCACGGCCTCGATGTGCGCAGCCTGCGCTACCCCGGCCTCATCGGCTACAAGAGCCTGCCCGGCGGCGGCACCACCGACTATGCCGTGGACATCTACCACAAGGCGGTGGCCGGCGAAAATTATGAGTGCTTCCTTTCCGAGGACACCTACCTGCCCATGATGTATATGCCCGACGCGCTGAAGGCCACCCTCGACCTCATGCACGCCCCCGCCGACAGCATCAAGGTGCGTAGCTCCTACAACCTGGGCGCCATGAGCTTCAGCCCCCGGGAAATTACGGCCAGCATCCAGCGCCACTATCCCGACTTCCAAGTTACCTACAAGCCCGACCAGCGTCAGCAGATTGCCGACTCCTGGCCCGCCAGCATCGACGACACCCAGGCCCGCCAGGACTGGAACTGGCAGCCCCAGTACAATCTAGATAAGATGACGGACGACATGCTGCTTCACCTGAAGGAAGCTGTGGTGCTGAAGTAGTATGGGCGTTATTGGATTCTTGGTTGGGCTGGCCCTAAATGCCGGCGCTGTTTACCTGATATATTGGTTTTTTCGTACCATCATCCGGCGCTACTATGGCAACGTGCAGTCAGCTAACCCTTTCGGGCCCGGCTGGGCACAGTTGCTGGACCAATATGAAAGTTCACATGGCGTGCTACGCATGGTCCAGTTCTCAGCCCGCATTGGAGGAATATGGTACAACGACGTGCTACAGATTGGCTTTGATGTGCAGGATGTAGTCATTCGTAACAACCTGGGATTTTCTTCCCTGGTCAGAATTCCCCTCAATCATATCGAGCTACTGCAGCAGCCGGAGCCATTCCAGGCAACGTCCCTGAGCGAAACAGAATATACTCCCGGCTTATTTCAGGTTGGCAGGGTTGAGGTTGGGCTGGACGCGTACTGGACCGCGCAACTCCTGCAACGCATGGCCGCTGCTGCCCCCCCAGCTACTTTCTGATCATTTAACTACTGAGATTTTTAAACGCCTCACCTTTCCGGTGGGGCGTTTGTATTAATGTTCCACCCGAAAACCTCTGGCATGCCCACCCGTTTCTGCAACTGCGCATCCAACGCCCCGCCCGTACAAAACCAAGACCCCAAGTTCCCAAGTCCCTATTTATGATTGTAAATCATACGCCCGCCGGCTGGCAAATCATCTACCAGCAGGCCCACGCCCTGCTGGCGGCCCAGCTGCTGCACCAGTGGCCCGCGTTTCTTCCCTGCGACCAGTGGGTGGGCCTCCTGGCTGCCGCCGCCCAGCACGACGACGAGCAGCACCAGTGGAATGGACACTACGGCCTCACGCCCGCCGGGGCTCCGGCCAACTTCACCATGAAGGAGTTTTCGCTGGAGCAAGCCACCGGCGTAATGCGCGCGGCCCGCTTCCAGGGCCGCTGGCGGAGCCTGCTTACCAGCATGCACCTGAGCACGCTCTACGAAAGCCTGCGCGGTCAGAATAAGGCAACCGATGCCTTTCTGGATGAGCAGCTGGCTGGTCAGAAGACGTGGCGGCGCGAGCTAAAAATCCGCAAAGCCGAGGCGGAACGCGCCTACGCCCTGCTGCACTGGTGCGACCGGCTCAGCCTGATTCTGTGCCGCCACGAGCTGCCGGAAATGGGCCGGGCCCTGGAAGTCTATACCGGCCCCGATGGTCACCGCCACGAGGTAGTGCGCGCCGAGGCCGATGGCCCCGTAACGGTACAGCCCTGGCCCTTCCGTGAGCCGCAATTTACCGTGAGCGTGGAGGCCACCGTGCTAGGCCAGCTGCAGTTCGCTAACGATGCCGAGCTGGCCGCTGCCCTGCGCACCGGCCCCATCGAAACACTACGCTGGGAGCTGCGCCGGTAACTAAACTACTTTTCACAAACCGGCTGTCATCCTGAGCAGAGCGAAGGACCTTATCACACTGCAGCAAGTCGTGCGAGTGTGATAAGGTCCTTCGCTCTGCTCAGGATGACAGCTTAATGGTAGGCTACAGCTTTGCCACCGGCTTCGGGTTCTGCATCAGGCCGGCGGGAACTTGCTGGGTGAGCGAAAGGTGACCCAGGGCGCGGCCGTCTTTCCCATCAGTGCGGTCGGTAGCCAGCAGCAGGGCACCGTAGCGCTGGTAGCCGGCCCAGCGGCGGCGAAACGCGGGTTGGGCATCGGTGGCTTTTGGGAAAAAAGCCCACTCCTCTACCAGGTTGGTTTTGGGGTTGATGAGCACTTCGTACTTGTTATCGGGCGTCACGCCCACGTTCTTGAAGGTCATGTGCAGCACCTCGGCGGGCGTGCCGTCCATGAGCTTGCCGGCGCCGTGGTAGGTAAGTGTCACGCCGGAATCCTTGAGCTTGAATGGCATCAGCAGCCACCAGGAGTTATTCACCCAGATGGGGTACATTTTGGCCAGCAGCTTCTGCCCGTCGGGGGTGGCCGAAACGTCTTGGCCGGCACGGTACACCTTGCCCTGCTTGGTGCCCAGGTTGTAGAGCGCGACGAGGCTGTCCTTCTGCCAGCGGAAGTCGCCGGTTTGCTTGTCCCAGAGCTGGTAGGAGCCATCCAGAAAGTCCCAGCCAAAAAGACGGGCCTGCTGCCAGGCCGGGTAGCCGCCCATAGCCCGCATTGCCTTATCGGCCAAGCGCAGGGCGCGGGGGTCGGAGCCTGATTGGTCGAACCCGGCCGCGGCTGGGTAAGCGGCCGTATCAGCAGCGGCGGCGGTAGTAGTGGCTGGTTGCTCCGTGGGGCCCGACTGGCAGGCACCCAGGCCAGCCAACAGCAGAAAAGCAAAGAACATAGCGCGCATAGAAAGCTGAACAGTGTACAACCCGGGCCGGCTTCGTGCCGGTAGGGGCATCCCACGCAAAGATGCATAAACCAACCCGATGGCCCCAACGCCCGGCGCAATCTGCCCGTACTACCGGCAACCCTGTGCTCTGACGTTTCTACCTTATGGCCACACATTACCGCGTTTCGGATATTTTCAATATCCTTAAAACCACTGCCAGCGAGTTCATGGTCAACAACTCGTTTCGCCACGCGGCGGCGCTGTCGTACTACACCATTTTCTCGCTGCCCCCGCTGCTGCTCATTGTCATCACCATTGCCAGCTCCATCTATGGGGCCGAGGCCGTGACGGGACAGGTGTACGGGCAGCTACGCGGATTTCTCGGCGCCGATTCGGCTAAGTTCCTGCAGGATTCTATTGCCGAGTTCACCAAGCAGCAGAAAGGCGGCCTGGCTACGGTTATCGGCATCGGTACGCTCATCTTTGCGGCTACTACCTTCTTTGTCACCCTGCAGGAAAGCATCAACGACATCTGGAACCTGAAGGTGAAGCCACGCAACGGTATCTGGCAGTTTGTGCGTGACCGGCTGCTGAGCTTCGGCCTGATTTTGAGCGTGGCGCTCTTGCTGCTCATTTCCTTTGTCGTCAGCGCCATCCTGAGTGCCTTCACCGGCAAGCTGCAGCAGTGGTTTCCCGAAATCGGGGTGGTTGTTATCAAGCTGGTCGACTTTTTCCTCTCCCTGGGTGTCACGTCCTTGCTGTTTGCCCTGATCTACCGGTTTTTACCCGACGCCGTCATCCGCTGGCGCGACGTGGGCATTGGCGCAGTCATCACGGCCACACTGTTTGTGCTGGGCAAGTTTCTCATTGCCTTCTACATCGCCAAGGCCAACCCCGGCTCGGCTTTCGGAGCAGCGGGCTCGGCCATTGTGCTGCTGCTCTGGGTAAACTACTCTGCCCTCATCATCTTTTTCGGGGCCGAGTTCACCCAGGAGTTTGCCGATGCCTTCGGGCAGAAAGTGCAGCCCAAGGCCCACGCCGTGCGCATCGAAACCCGGGAGGTACCCGAAGGCGAAACCAAAGAAGAAATTACCACTGGCCGCCCCCGCTCTACCGGGCGCTGGAAAAGCTGAAAAGTCCAGGGCAGCGGCATAGTATTGCCCCCTCAGCTTGCCAATATGGCTATTAAGGATGGTTTTTATTCCCAGCAGCTCCGCTTATATGCTTTGTTGTAAAGTCTGGGGTTACATGATTGTGTGATGCGGATTGCGCGGCAGAACGCTACGTTTGGGAAACCTTTTCCCTTGCTCCGCTATGCGCTTCTTTATTCCCTTACTACTTGCGCTTGCCGTTGCCTTCGGTGCTCAGGCCCAGCAACCCGGCCGCATTCTGATTGTGAGTCCGCACGTGGGCGAAGTTATTGATGCCCAGGAGAAGGCAACGTACGGCTTGTTCCCGTATTACTCAGCCAACGACTTTCAGCAGGCGCGCTTCGAGCAGGCCCCCGACAGCGCTATTACCCTTTACGCCCAGCTGCGCGACGGCCGCACGGTGCTGCGCCCGTTTACCCGGGCGCAGTTCGAGCAAACCAGCCAAGCCATTGAGCAACGCGTGCAGGAGCTGAAGCAGGCGGGCGTCGCCGTCAACCAGCCCGCCACACCCGCCGCTGCCGATTCCATCGGCCACCGCTACCAGGTAGACCTGCTCACGGGCACTGCCTTTGTGGGGGAGCTGGTGGCCCTCCGCCCCGCGCAGCTGGAGTTCCGCACGTCGGACCTGGGCATTGTGCAGGTGGAGCGCGCCAATATCAAACGCCTGGAGGACCTGACGCCCGGTGCCATTCGCCCGCTGGCCGAAGACTGGTTTGACATCGGCAACGGAAACCGGCTGTTTTTTCAGCCCACGGCCCGCAACCTGCGCAAGGGCGAAGGCAGCCTGCAAAGCATCAACCTGCTGCTGCTGGGCGCCAACTATGGCGTTACCGATAACTTTTCCATTGGCATCCTTACCTCTGTGGTACCTTTTGTGCCGCTAAACGACCAGCTGCTGGCCTTCACGCCCAAGCTTTCCGCCAAGGTGTCGGAGACTACCCACGTGGGAGGCGGTATCCTCTACATTCGGGTAGCGGGTGAGAGTGCCGGCATTTTCTACGGCAATGCTACCTTCGGCTCGGCCGACAACAATTTTACGGCTGGGCTGGGGTATGCTTTTGCCAGCGGCGAGGTGGCCCGCACCCCGGTAGTGCAGCTGGGCGGACAGCGCCGCATTTCGCGGCGCGTGTCATTGCTGACGGAGAACTACCTTATCACGGATTCAGAAGCAGGTATTGCCGGCCTCTACGGCATCAAACTAAACTGGCGGCGTACGTCGCTGGGGCTGGCAGGTGGCTATGTCCTCTCCTACTCCGATGGCCTGAGCAGCACCTACGCCGTGCCTATTTTCTATGACTTCACGTTCCGCTTCGGCAAGCCAGGTAAGTAAAGCCGCCGGCCATGGTGCTGCCTACGCGCAAAAACGAAAAAGCCCCACTCGCCGGAAATTTGGCAAGTGGGGCTTTTTCGTTTTTGCCGGAAGCGCTTACGCGGCTACCTCGGGCTTCTGCTTCACGGCCAACTGCCCGCAGGCGGCGTCGATGTCCTTGCCGCGGCTGCGGCGCACGTTGGTTTGCACGCCCCGGTCGGCCAGGTACTTGTGGAAGGCCACCAGCTTGTCGTCGGCGGTATTCACGTAGCTGGCGTTTTCGATGGGGTTGTACTCAATCAGGTTCACCTTGCAGGGAATCCACTTCGAAATCTGGAACAGCTCCTCCGCGTCCTGCAGCGTGTCGTTGAAGCTCTCGAACACGATGTACTCGTAAGTAACCTTGCGGCCGGTTACTTGGTGGTAGTGCTGCAAGGCATCCTTGAGCGAAGCCAGGGAGTTAGCCTCGTTGATGGGCATGATTTCGTTGCGCTTCGCATCGTTGGGTGCGTGCAGGCTCAGGGCCAGGTTGGCTTTCACGCCGTCGTCGGCCAGCTTCTTGATCATCTTAGCAATGCCGGCGGTGCTGACGGTGATGCGGCGCGGGGCCATGTTCAGGCCGTCTGGGGCGGTGATGCGCTCAATGCTTTTTACCACGTTGGCGTAGTTGAGCAGCGGCTCGCCCATGCCCATGTACACGATATTGGTGAGCGGAGTACCATACTGCGCCTCGCATTGTTCCCGGATGCGCACCACCTGGTCGTAGATTTCGGCGGCATCGAGGTTGCGCTTACGCTCCATGTAGCCTGTAGCGCAAAACTTACACGTGAGCGAGCAGCCCACTTGTGAAGAAATGCAGGCCGTCATGCGCGTATCGTGCGGAATGAGCACGCCCTCTACAATGTTGCCATCGTGCAGCCGAAATGCCGATTTGATAGTGCCATCGTTGCTGAGCTGCTGGTTTTGCACCGCCACGCCGTTGATGACGAAGTGCCGGGCCAGCAGCTCCCGCGTAGCCAGGGAAATGTTGTTCATTTCCTCAAACGAGCCCGCCGTGTTTTTCCACAGCCACTCCAGCACCTGCTTGGCGCGGAAAGGCTTTTCGCCGTGCTCTACCATAAAGGCTTTGAGCTCGTCGGGGGTGAGTTTGCGAATGTCGCGCTTGGTCAGTACGGGCAGGTCAATCATCATAGCCGCAAAGATACAATACAGAAGGCGCTTGAGTTCCACGGATTTGCTGCCCCAACTTACACGCTGCCAACCGTTCTGCTGCTTAGTGAGCTTTTCCCGGGTCCGGGCGGCAAGCTAGGCGCCGGGCTTTTCTACCCGGTTGAGGTAGTAGCCGGCCGCCGCGCCACCAGCCCCCGCACCTATGGTCAGCAACCAGAAGGCACCCGGGTTCGGGGGCATATTGAACCCGATCAGCAGGCTCAGCCACCACGTCAGGCAGCCACAGCCTACCGTGAGCCTGGGGCTGGCCGTGTAGTGGGCGTTGCTCAGGCGCATGAGGCCGTACGTAGCCAACCCAATTGCCACTGGTGCGCCTACCAGCAGCAGGAGCACGCCCCACAGAAAGTCTTCCAGCCTGCCGCCGCCTTTAAATGCCTCTCCAAAGGCCCCGCCAGCGGGCAGCAGCAGCAACATCAGGAGCTTAACACGTCTCATTCGGGCAAGATACTACCGGCCGGGCTGCTAGCAGCAGGTGTAGTAGACTACGGCTTTGCCCCGCTTAGGCGAGTAGCCAATCATCTGCCCGTTTTCTTCGCCCAGCTGGTAGGCAAACCGCGGCAAGCCGGTTGCCTTCACTTCGGCCCAGGCGGCCTGGTTCAGCTGCTTGGGGGAGGCACTCGGTGGCACTTCGGCTCGCATGGAAAAGGCTTCGTCCGTGAAGAATTCGGCGGCCCGCTTGCGGATGTAATGGGCCCGCTGGGCATCGGTAGGGTTTTCGCCGTACTTGTTGATGCCGTAGTTGAGGAGGGCAGTGGCCGGAAAACGCTCGGTCCAGAGGGTGTCACCGGCTGCCGACACGATGGAAAACTGGGCCGAGGCCGTCAGGACGGAGTCGCCGCGCAGCACCAGGCGGAACTCGTCGGGCTGCCGGGCATTGGAAAACAGGTGGGTTATGCGCACATCACTCAGCACGCTGGGTTGGGGCTGCGGCGCGACAGGAACCGCGGGCGCCGCAGCCCCTCTCTGCGCAGCCGGGAGCGGCGGAGTAGGCGTGGAAGAAGTTTCGGAGGGGGAAGGAGAAGAACAGGCGGCAGCGGTCAGCAGCACACCGAGCAGGGAAAGGCGCATACAGATGAGCGGATGATGAGGTGCCTTGTACGCAGGCTGAACGGGATAAGTGGCTGGTGCTACCCGCCTCTCTGGTTACCCCTCACCCCGCAGCCGGCGGGCATATGCCTCGTCGAGGGGCCGCAGCTTGCGGGTACCATAGTCAAAGCAGAGCATGCCGGTTTTGGCGCGGGCTATTTCCCGGCCTTCCTGGTTTTTCACCCAATACACCACATCAAAGCCGTATTTGGTCACGTCGGCGGCGGCCATCTGCACCTGCAGCGTATCCCCGTAAAACCCTTCGCCCTTGTACTCTATGGCTACGTCGGCCATTATGTGGCCAATATGCGTAGTGGGGTCCAGCTCTACCTGCCCCAGAAAGCGCAGAAACTGCACCCTGGCCTCGTGCAGAATCCCCAGCAGGGCATCGTTGCCGAGGTGGGCGCCGTAGTTGAGGTCGGTGATGCGCAACGGAATTTCTACGGTCAGCAGGAATGTATCGGGCAGCGCTACTTTTACGCGGGGCATGGAAGGATTTTCTAGTTACTGGTTGCTCGTTTCGAGTTACTCGGAACCAGCCGCCGAAGTTCGCCGAAATTGCCGTTAGTATTCATCCCCGCTACCCCAAAACCAGGAACTCGTAACCAGAAACCGCTATGGATGTAGAAGTGCGTACTACCGCCGATGGGTCGAGCACCTTATACGTGCCCGCGCTGAATGAGCACTACCATAGCACCCACGGGGCCGTGCAGGAGGCCCAGCACGTGTACTTAATGGCCGGCCTGGAACCGCTGCTGGCGGCCGCAAGTGCGCCGGTGCGGGTGCTGGAAATTGGCTTTGGCACCGGCCTCAATGCTCTGCTCACCCTGCAACGCAGTTTAGTGTCCCCCGTGCTCATTACCTATGACACCCTGGAAAAATACCCGCTGCCGCTTTCTGTCATCGAGCAGCTGGGCGTGGAGCGCTACATCCTGAACCCCGAGCTGCAGGACCTACACCGGCAGCTGCACACGGCCCCCTGGAATGAGGATGTGCTGCTGGCCCCGCACTTCCGGCTCCGCAAAATCGACCAGGAGCTGCAGCAAACCACGTTGCCGGAAAATCAGTACCACGTCATCTACTTCGACGCCTTCGCCCCCGAAAAGCAGCCCGATATGTGGACGGATGCCGTATTCACGCAGCTCTATGAGGCTACCGCCCCGGGCGGCTGCCTGGTGAGCTACTGCGCCAAGGGCTCCTTCAAGCGCAGCCTGCTGGCGGCAGGCTGGCAGGTAGAGAAGATTCCTGGCCCGCCCGGCAAGCGCGAAATGACGCGGGCCTGGAAACGGGGGTAGCGGGGCGCTAAGCCAGCTAATTGTTGGACCCTACGGGCACCTGCTCGATTTAACGGGAGCAAGCTAGCCGTCCGTTTCAAGGGTTTCTCCGTAGGTTAGAGCTTCTATGAGTCGAAAACTGCTGGAAACAGACGGTCAGGAATGGGTGGAGAAAGGCATCATCACGCCGGAGCAACACGCCCGGCTGCTAGCCCTCTACCCGCTCGATACCCACGCCATCGGGCTGCTGCCGCTGCTGGGCTCCCTGCTGGTGGGCCTGAGCGCGCTGAGTTTGGTAGCCGCTAACTGGCAAGGCCTGCCGGAACTGCTGCGCCTGGGGCTGCTACTGGTTTCTTTAGGTGCGGCCTACATGACGGGAGAGTATTTCTACCGGCGCGGCAACGACCAAGTAGGCCTGGGGCTGATTGCCCTGGGCTTGATCTTGTTTGGGGCCAGCATTATCCTCACCAGCCAGCTCTACCAGCTCATTGGCTACGATCTGACGGGGCTGCTGGCCTGGGCTGTGGCCGGCATGGCCCTCACCTGGCTGTACCGCAGTCGGCTGCTGTTTCTGCTCACGGCTATTATTAGTGGCGTAGTGCAAGGCTACAACACGGGGCAGTTGGGCGCCTTCAGCTACCTCACGGCGGCTTTTACGGCGCTGGGCTTGGGCTACTACTGGTGGCGCCGCCCCGATGCTCTCACGGGCGCCGTGCTGGCTACCGGGCTGCTCTGGCAGTCGGCGCTGCTTGTTAGCTACCTGCACATCAAGCTCACCTGGTTTTTCGTGCCGGCCATGCTCATCTATACCCTAGGCGACTGGCAGCCCTACCGGCCAGCTGCCCGGGCCGTGCAAGGCCCCCCTCTGGTAGCGGCCTTTCTGTTTACACTGGGGCTGGCCTTGTTCGGGGAAGCCGATTCGTATACCGATACCCTCCGCCCTCCTCTTCTGGCTTATCTGGCCACCCTGGGCGCGGTGCTGGCTTTGTCGCTCTGGGGTAAGCAGCGGCGTGGGCGTCTGAGCAGCGCTACCGACTGGCTGCTGCTCTTGCCGGGGTTCTACTTCCAAGGCGGGCTGGCGTTGGCCGTGGCTACGCTGGTGGTGCTGTATGCCTACTCGGGAGCGGTGCTGGTGCGCGCCCACCAGGAGCAAAACCAGGACCGCATCACGCTGGGCACTGGGCTTTTTATTCTTACCACGGCCGTAGCTTACTTCAAGCTCACCTGGGGCTTTATGGATAAGTCGTTGTTTTTCCTGGTGGGTGGGCTACTCCTGCTGGCTTTGTGGTGGTATCTGCGCCGCCGGGCCAGCCGCACGGCCGCGGCCTCTTCATCCCAGCAAGTATGAACGCCTCGCTCCCATCTGCCACCAATGTACCGACCCTAGCTACTACCTCGGTGATGACTGAGCCGCAGCGCCGTCGTTGGCTGCGCTGGCTGGTAGCGGCCCAGGCACTGTTTGTGGTGGGCGTGGCGGCCAGCGGCTATGCAACCAGCTACTGGGGCCGCACCATCTGGCTGCAAACCGCCCCCGTAGATCCGCGCGACCTGCTCTACGGCGACTACGTCACGCTCAACTATACCATCAGTCAGCTGCCCGGCCGCCTGTGGCGAGGGCCGCAGCCGCCCCGCGCCCAGCAGGCCGCCTACGTGCTGCTGCAAGCCCGCCCCGACAGCACTTACGCGGCCGTTGGCATCTACCCCGAAAAGCCTTCTGCCACCGAAAACCAGGCGGTGTTGCGGGGCTCGGTGCAGGATACCTGGCGGCGAAGCGTGCGTTTGCGCTACGGCCTGGAACGCTACTACGTGCCCGAAGGCACTGGCAAGGCCTTGGAAAAGCGCCGTCACCTGAAAGTGCAGGTGCGCATTGCCCCCTGGGGACAAGCCCGGATTACGCAGGTGGTACCCCTCCCAGTTTCTGCCACTACCCGATGAACAAGCATCCATGGCTTTATTGGTGGCTGCAGATCCTGCTGGTTTTAGGCGGAGCCGTGCTGCCGGCGGGCTACCTGGTTGGATTCAAGGCCCTACTGCAGCCAAGGCTAGACATCCAGATGCATAATACCTACTTCATTATTTCGCCTTTCTGGCTGGTGCTGGCTATGGCGCTGCCCCTCGTGCTACTGATTTGGCTAGTGAGGCACTTAGCTCAGCGGCTTAAGTAAGAGGTTGCCTTGCTCTACAGAGAGCTGTCATTAGCGCATTGCCAGCCATTGTTGATCATGCTGGTCCAGGTCGGTGAGGGCATATTTCTGCTGGCCAGTGATGTTCATTTCATCCAGCGCATCTACCATATCCTGGTAGGTAGCGTCTTTGCTCGTCTTAATGAGGACCATGCCATGCCCCGCGTTCTGCTGAAAGCGCAGCAAAACCTGCCGCAGTCCGTTGGCGGCCAGCGTGGTAGTTTGTACACTGGCCCCAGCCGGCGCATCGTTGGCCAGCGGATTCAGGCCGAAGTAGTAATGCACCCGGTGCTTATCCAGAATCAGGGTTAGCGCCTGCGAGTCGTCAATGGTGGTAGCCGGACCCTTGGCGGGCATCGAAAGCTGCATCACCGTGGCCTTGTTGAAGGTGGTGGTGAGCATGAAGAAAGTGAGCAGCAGAAAAGCCAGGTCCACCATGGGTGTCATGTCGAGGCGGAAGTTGAGCTTTTTAACGCGGGGCTTGCCACTTCGGGCGGCGGGAGCAGCTTGGATTTCAGCCATGACAGTGAGTTGGTTACGGGTGTTTCCTACCAACGGCCTGGCTTCGTCCCTTATTGCCCGGCAGCTACACAGGCTGGCGGCCGTGGGCTCCTGCTAAAACCACCATACCTTTTCCGGCGTGAGGCAGGCGTGCAACCGCACGTCGCCGGACCAGGCATCGGCAATGCGCGGCACCGGAGGATCCAGACTTACCCCAATCCGCACCGCCTCAGGGCGGCATTCCATAAGGAACCGGTCGTAGAAGCCTTTGCCGTAGCCCACGCGGTGGCCGCTCTCGTCGAAAGCCAGCAGCGGAACGAGTACGGCATCCAGCTGCAGCGGGAAGACTTCGGTAGCATCCACAGGCTCAGGAATTCCCCAGCGGTTCACGGCGAGTTGGGTATTGGGCGTCAAATGAAAGTGGCGGAGCGTCTGGCCATCAGGCTGTACCACGGGCACGGCCAGCTGCAGGTACGGGTGCTGCGCCCACAACGCCCGGATCAGCGGCCACATGTCAGGCTCGTGCTGGTGCGGAATAGGCAAAAACACGTGCAGCCAGTGCCAGTCGGCTACTAGCAGATGGCGAAAGAACTGTTCCGTAAGCAAGTGGCTGCGGCGGATTACCTCGGCTTCGGGCAAAGCGCGGCGGGCAGCTAGAGCGGCGCGCCGCAGGGCGGCTTTGGTCATTTAATAGTTGCGTCAGTCCTGTACCATAACGTAGAAGCTAGCGCGGGGCTGCATGCCCGCCAGATACGCCCCTACCGATTGCCGTTCCCACACGCCTTGGCTGGTTTTGCGGATGTATAGGTCGTTGTTGGTATAGCCCACGCTGGCGGTAAAGGCCAGTTGGTTGCTGACTTTCTTGACGTCCGCCCCACCAATCCATTCCAGGGCCAGGAAGAAATCTTCTTCCAACACCAATTGGTCGGCGGTCAGGTCTACGGTAATTGGGCCTTCGGTCACGCCGCTGGTCACGATAATGTCGCGCTGCACCAGCTTCACGTTGGAAGGCTGGCCGTTGGACAGCAGACGGTACAGGTTTACGCGGTAAGTAAGGGAGCCGGCCCGGTTGTAGGCCACGTTGAAGTTGGCGGTGAGCACCTTCGTGGGCGTATGTTTCAGCCGGATAACGGTGCCTATCTCCGCCCCCAAGTCACTGGCCGACAGGTTTATTGTGCCGCTGGCGTTGCCCGTGTTGCCCAGCGTCCGGGTACGTTTGTACAGACCTTTGGCTTTTACTTTCACTTCGCGCAGCGTCACGGCTTCTTCCGCTAGCCGCACGGTGGGGCGGGCCAGCAGGTCGCGCAGCAGGAGCCGCTGGGCCCGGTACCCGATGCTCGACACGCGCACCGTATCGTTGAGGTTGGCCTCCGAGTACTTCAGCTGGAAAGCCCCTGTATCGTCGGCTACCGTACCGATTCCCTTGCCCAGAATGCCAATATTGGCAAACGGCACCCCCTGCTGGCTGGCCGCTTCCGTGACAGTACCTGATACTACTTGTGCCTGAGCCGTTACAGCTGCTATAAGACAAAGCACAAGGGTGGCAAGTCGGCGTGAGCCACGCTCGAAATCCATAGAGAGAATAGGGAAAGGCATAAGGCTACTGCGTATGGTGAAGCGACTTTCCCTCAGAGTCCGCGGCGCGCCGAGACGTTGCCTGACTTTCAGGAAAAATCCGTGGACCCAGGAGCGACGGTCCTTTCCTCGGCTCTACTCCTCTTCCAGCACCGTAAACTCCAGGGCCAGGGGGTCGAAGGCAGCCAGCAGCTGCTGAATGAACTGGGGGTTGTTGATGAGGATGTTCAGCACGTTGTCGGTGCGCTCCTGCAGGTGGCCGCCGGGCATGAGTTTGTCTTTGAGGGCCGTGAGCTGCGAATACGCGGTTTCGTGCTTGGCTTCGGCAGCCTTGCTTAGCCGCTTTTCCAGCCCGGCCACAATGCCCGTTACTTTCTGCTGCTCGGCAGCCACGGTGCGCACCAGCGTGGGGTCGAGGCGCTGGGCCAGATCGGCTATAGCCTGAAAGGCGGCGGCCAACTCGGTCTGCTGCTCAGTCAGGCTCACTTCCTCCTGCCCCAGCGTAGCGCCTACCTGCTTTTTCAGCTCCGGCAGGGGCCGGAAGATGTCGGTGGCCGTCAGCCCGAGCTTGCGTAGCTTGCCCACGCTGGCTTTGCCAATAAACTGGGCCGAGTTGCGGGGCAGCAGAATGGGAAACGGGACGCCGTTTTCGGCAAACACGCCTTTCAACTGAAACCAATAGGCCACCTCGGCCCCGCCGCCGATGTAACACAGGTTGGGCAGCAGCAGCTCCTGGTACAAAGGCCGTAGCACTACGTTGGGGCTAAACTGCTCGGGGTGTTCCTGGGCCAGCGTCAACAGTTCTTCCTGGGTATGGCAGCGGCCGGTGTTGCGCACAGTAATCTGCACGCAGTCCTGGGCGGCATCGTATTCCAGTCGCTCCCGCTTGCCGGTGTCCGTCAGGAAAAACAGATTGAGGGGGCGCGAATACACTTGGGGCTTGTAGCCTGCAGCTTCCAGCTGGGCATTAGCGGCTTGCACCGCCCGGTTGGAGGCCTGCTCCCGAATTTCTTTGGTCAGCACCGGCACCAGGACCTGCTTGAGCGCCGGGCTATCCGCATCAAGGCTTACCAACCCCAGATCCCCAAACAGGGCGTGGGTCAGGCGCAGGGTTGCTTCGCTTAGGGTTTTAGACTCTTGATACGCTTCCCGGAACGCGGCCGGCACGTCGGCGGGCAGCTGATCCAGCACTTCCTCCTGGAGCCCGGCCAATGGCAGACGGCCCACCGGCCCACCGGTGTCGGCAGCATTCCACTCGTACTTCTTCCCAAACAAGCTGAAATGATTGATTTCGGCGAAGTCGTGGTCTTCGGTCGCCATCCAGTACACCGGCACAAAATCGTATTGCGGGTACTTCTCCTTGAGTTGGCGGGCCAGCTTCACGGCCGTCACAATCTTATAGATAAAGTACAGCGGCCCCGTGAACAGGTTGAGTTGGTGTCCGGTGGTGATGGTGAACGTCGTTTCCTTTTCGAGCAGGTCTAGGTTGGCCTGCACGGCCGGGTGTACTTCGCTGAGAGCAGCGTACTGGCGGCGCAGGTCGGTTATCAGGCGCTGGCGGTCTTCGGCGGCGTAGGAGCTGCGCTTTTCTTCCAGCTGCGCGGCAAATTCTTCGAGGGCAGGAAAGCGGTGATAGAAAGGCGCAAGGGCTTCGTGGCGGGCCAGATAATCGATGAGCAGCGGGGAAAACGCGCCGGTATCGGCGTAGCGCAGAGTCGTGACAGACATACAGGGGAAAAGATATTCGGCAATAACCGGCCAGCGGCCACAAAGTAACTGGCTATTTTTCGACTACGCGGGCCGGGCAGCCGCCAGCAATTCCTGAAAGTGGCCTATTCGGCCCAGAAGCGCATTTCCAGAGAAATGCGGGTGGCATCAGCATTCAAATTCAGAGCACCGCCGTGCAGCAGGTAAGGTGAAAAGAGCAGCACTTCGTCGGCGGAAGGGTTGGGGCGCACCAGCTCCAGGGGCTCGGCCGAGGCCTTCAGGGCCGGGACACTGTAGCGGGCCCCGTTGTAAACGGCCCCGCCGGCCGTGCGCTCGGTGCGGCTTTCTGGCCAGCGGTGGCTGCCGGGCACCAGCGTGAGGGAAGAATGTTCGGTGCTGCCAGCCACGGGAAAGTACAGGTTGAGGCCGTCGCGCAAACGGTCCAGCCACGCGTCGCGGTGCAAGGGGTTATTGTCGGTGCGGCCGGGGCGCGCCAGTCGGAGGTGAAAAGCCCGCTGCCCGTTGTGTGGGTTGAGCGCGCGCACGGCCTGACCACAGAGTGCACTTACGCGCTGCTCTACCCGCGCCACGGGCACCGGCAACTCCTCTAGGGCATACTCCTTCGTAAAGTTTACCACCGCCAGGTGCCGCTCCTGGTTGTCGCCGATGAGGGTGTGATACTGCTCCACGGGCCAGTTGGCTGGCACCGGGTGGCCTACTTTGCGCAGGACCTCGCGCACTTTTTCGGCTAGCCCGGCCCGCAACGCGGCGGTTTCAGCGGGCGTGAGGAAAGGTGCCACCGTATAACCAGCTGCACTCCACGGCTGCCCGGCCGTCAGGTCGACGTCACTGGCCAGGAGCACGCGGTCCTCGGCGGGCTGGCTTTCTCCTTCCACGTTGTACTCTACCTGCTGCTGCTGAATCCGAGCTTTCATAGTTGATGAGGCTTGCAGCCGAAAGGTACGTCACGAGGTGGCATCGGGCCTATTATAGATGGGACAGACGTGCAAAAGCCCGGCTTCAACTAACTGGAACCGGGCTTTTGTATGGAATGCACTAACGTGGGTCGGCTAGATCAGCTTGCCGTACAGGTCGAAGTCGGAGGCCTCCGTAATCTGCACCTGGGCAAAGTCGCCGAGGCGCACGTAAGTGTCTTTGGTGGCGGGCACCAACACTTCGTTGTCTACCTCGGGCGAGTCGTACTGGGTGCGGCCCACGAAGTAGCCGCTCTCCTTGCGGTCGAATAGCACTTTGTACGTCTGGCCTACCTTCTCCTCGTTCAGCTCCATGGAAATGCCTTGCTGCAGCTCCATAATCTGGTCGGCGCGGTCCTGCTTCACCTCGGCCGGCACGTCGTCGGGGAGGGTGAAAGAGTGGGTATTGTCTTCGTGGGAGTAGGTGAAGATGCCGAGGCGGTCGAAGCGGGTTTCCTCCACGAAGTTGTAGAGGTCCTCAAAATCCTGCTGCGTCTCGCCGGGGTGGCCGGCAATAAGCGTGGTGCGCAGGGCAATGTCGGGCACGCGCTGGCGGATGGTGTCCACCAGCTCAATGGTGCGGCGCTTGCTGATGCCCCGGCGCATGGTTTTCAGCATGTTATCGGAAATATGCTGCAAGGGCATATCCAGGTACTTGCAGATGTTCTCGCGCTCATTCATCACGTCGAGAGCATCCAGCGGGAACTGGGAAGGATAGGCGTACTGCAGGCGAATCCAGTCGATGCCGGGCACGTCGGAGAGGTTGCGCATCAGGTCAGCCAGCTTCCGCTCCCCGTAGTGCTGCAGGCCGTAGTAGGTTAGGTCCTGGGCAATGAGAATCAGCTCCTTGGTACCCATGCTAGCTAGGCGCTTGGCTTCCTTTACCAGATCTTCGATGGGGCGGTCCATGTGCTTGCCGCGCATGAGCGGGATGGCGCAGAACGAGCACGGGCGGTTGCAGCCCTCCGCAATCTTGAAGTAAGCGTAGTGCGCGGGCGTGGTCAGCAGCCGCTCCCCTACCAACTCGTGCTTGTAGTCGGCTTCCAGGGTTTTGAGCAGTTGGGGCAGCTCCAAGGTGCCGAAGTAGGCGTCGACCTGGGGAATTTCCTGCTCCAGGTCGTCTTTGTAGCGCTGGGAAAGGCAGCCCGTTACGTAGAGCTTCTCCAGCTTGCCCGCTTCCTTTTCGTCGGCGTAGCGCAGGATGGTGTCGATGCTTTCCTGCTTGGCGTTATCAATAAAGCCACAGGTGTTGATGATGACGATGTTGGCGTCGCTCTTGTCCGCCTCGTGGGTTACGTCGAACTGGTTGGCACGGAGCTGGCCCATCATCACCTCCGAGTCGACGAGGTTTTTGGAGCAGCCTAGGGTAATGACGTTGACTTTATTGGCCTGCTGGCTTCTTACTTTCATGGGCGTGTGATGGACGGGCGGCCGGGCAATTTCTTAGAAGTGAGAAACTTGCCCGCATGGGCCCGCGGCGAATTGAGGACCGCAAAGGTACGAATCCGGCAACGCCTTTTCCTACTCCGAACGTTCCTTTCGCTACGTGCAGCCGGCATGGCGCTACCTAGGCTTATAGGCCGCGCCCGCCCGTGAGCACGCCGTACACGCCAGGCACCAAGCGCCGCAATGCCGCCCCCAGCAACACAGCCAGCGCCACAATGGCCAAGGGCAGCAGCAGAAACACCAGCAGGTTCTGGCCGGGCCAGGCTCGCAGGGCGGCCTCGGTGGCGTAATTCACCAGGGGCACGTGCAGGACATAAATCATGAAGGAAAAGCCCGTGAGCCAACCAAACCAGGACCGGCGCATGGCCGCCCGCACCAAGCCATCAGCCCCGAACCACATGACCAGCACGCCCAGGGCCTCCGCTGTTTTGTGCAGAAAGAGCATCAGCAGAAAAGGCGGGTGCTCGAAGTAAAAGGCCAGCCAGGTTTTCACGGCCAGCAGCAGCACCCACACCGCCGCAAACAGCCCTAGCCGAAACCAGCGAGGCGGCGTCAGCACGTTGAACTCCGTTTTGCGGAGCCATACGCCCAGGGCAAAGAACACCAGCCCCGTGCCTTCGAAAAGGGGGGGAATGCCGAACTCCGTAAACCATAGCAGGCCGGCAATAGAGAAATATACCCACGGCCCGCGTGCTACAGCCTTACGGATCCACGGGTAGGCCAGGTTGTACACCAGCAGACTTCGCAGAAACCACAGTTGAAAGGGCACCGGCAGCAGCAGCCACCGCAGCAGCAGCTCACCAGGGCTGTAGCCGCTCACCAGCGGGTTCTGGGGACCAAAGATGCTCAAGGCCGCCTCCACCACCAGCTGCCGGGTAGGTGGATACTGCTCCAGCGCCCAGGTGAAGCCCAACCCGATGGCGCTCCACAGCAAATACGGCAAAAGCAGGGTACGCAGGCGCCGTTTCACGCGTACCCCGTGCGGGGCGCTGGCGTCGTGGTGGGCAAACAGGTAGCCAGAAATGGCAAACAGAATGGGAATGCGGAAGCGCAGCAGTCCATTCGCCAGGAAGTACTGTACGAAAGTACCCGGCGAAAGCGCCTCATCCACGGGCGTCCATGGCTGCAGGTAGCGGGAGTGCAGGTTGTAGCCGTGCACGTACACCAGCAGCACCATGGCTACCAACGACCAAAACCGCAGCTTTTGGCTTAGAAAAGGGTCCAGACGGGCAGGCCGCGTAGGTGGCGGAACCGGCGCACGAGAAATGGCATTCATACCCCGCCAGACGCCGAAAGCAGCACAACGGTTGGCTGCCCCCGCAGAGAATTATTGCAGATGTCTATGCAGTGCCCCGCCAGCAATGCGGCAATTGATTTTGTGAGGCGTAGCGCAGCAGTATAGGCTGCCCGTGGCTTAATCCCGTTCACAGCCGGTTCAGCAGGGCAGTGCTTGCTAGCGTAATACTTTGCCGCAAGACGGGTGACTGTCGGCCGCGCTAATCGCGCAGCAAGTTTGCCGTGAGAGTGAGGCGGTGCAGGCTGGTGGCCGGAGTACGGTAGGTTCCGAGAGGGGCGTTGTAGCCGTAAGTGAAGTTGGCGAAGCCAAAGAAACTTAGCCCTGCTTCAGGCAGCAGCCGCAAGTCCACTTGCCCCTGATCCACGTAACCCACCAAATTGGCCCGCAGCGCCACTAGTATGAAGTCGAACTCATACCCGATTTTGGGCGCATAGACCAAATGGTCGCGGTATCCAGCCTCCACCCCAATGCGGGGGCCGTGTACCAGTACCGCACCAGGGCCGAACTGCACGTTGGCGTACATAGCACTGATTTCCCCGAAAATCTGCTTCTGGTACGAAATACCCGGCGACGCAATGAGTGACCAATCCCCTTTGGCTTGGGCCCAAGCCGATACGCTTAAGCTGCTAAGGCCTACTAGCAGCAGTGTCAGCCAGACTATTCTCATCCCATTATCAGCCCCTTGGGCAGTTATTTCCAGGCAGACGTAAGCCCCTGGCCGCCACATCCCAGCGCACTGACCCTATGCAGCTAACGTTAGTCGCATGCGGCGACCAGTCAGGTAGAAGCCCTCCACCCCATGTCGTATCCCAGGTGCTACTTCTTAAACAGCGAGTTCACGAACGTGTGCCGGTCGAAAAGCTGCAGGTCGGTCATCTTCTCTCCTACCCCAATGTAGCGCACCGGCACCTGGAGCTGGTCGCTGATGCCGATAACCACGCCACCCTTGGCCGTGCCGTCGAGCTTGGTGATGGCCAGGGCCGATACCTCGGTGGCCTTGGTGAATTCCTTGGCCTGCAGGAAAGCATTCTGGCCGGTGCTGCCATCGAGCACCAGCAGTACCTCATGAGGCGCGTCGGGAATCACCTTCTGCATCACGCGCTTAATCTTGCTTAGCTCGTTCATCAGGTTCACCTTGTTGTGCAGGCGGCCGGCCGTGTCGATGATAACGACATCTGCCCCCATCTCTACGCCTTTCTGCACCGCATCATAAGCTACGGAGGCCGGGTCGGTGTTCATGCCGTGCGAAATAACCGGTACGCCCACGCGCTGCCCCCAGATGATAAGCTGGTCGACGGCGGCGGCCCGGAAGGTATCGGCGGCGCCCAGCACTACTTTTTTACCGGCGGAGTGGAAGCGGTGGGCCAGCTTGCCAATGGTCGTGGTTTTGCCCACCCCGTTCACGCCCACCACCATAATTACGAAGGGCTGGCCGGTGTTGTCGGGGCGGTCAAGGATGGCGCGGGAGCCGGTAGCGCCGCTGTTGCGGTCCAGCAGGTCGGCAATTTCTTCGCGCAGGATGCGGTCCAGCTCCGAGGTACTCACGTACTTATCGCGGGCCACGCGCTTCTCGATGCGGTCAATCACCTTCACGGTGGTATCGATGCCCACGTCGGCGTGCACGAGCAGGGTTTCGAGGTCGTCGAGCACGGCCTCATCCACCGTAGCCTTGCCTACTACCGCTTTGCTAAGCTGGTCAAAGAAGCTGGATTTGGTTTTCTGCAGGCCTTCGTCGAGGGCCTGCTGCTGCTCTTTGCTTTCCTTATCCTTCTTAAAAAAATCGAAGAGGCCCATATCGTAGGTCTTAGGGGGTAGGTCTTAGGAATTAGCGCGGCGACACCAAGCCAACGAAGAAGCTGAGGGAGCCCGCGACTAAGACCAAGGCCCTAATCACTAAGCCCTAACATGCAAAAAAGTCCCACGATGGCGGGACTTCTTCACTTCAGTTGGCAGGCCACGAGGGCGCCAGGTTACTTAACGCCAGTGGCGAGGTAATCCTGAACTTTATCAACGGGCACCATCTCCTCGCGGAAGGTATAAGCACCGGTTTTCTCCGATTTCACGGCACGAATCACCTTCGCCCAGTCTTTGCCGGTAGCCGTTTTCAGGGTTGCTACTACTTTCTTAGCCATTGCTCAGGTTACTTAATTTCCTTGTGAACGGTCATCTTCTTGAGCACGTTGTTGAACTTCTTCAACTCAATGCGCTCAGGCGTGTTCTTACGGTTCTTGGTGGTGATGTAGCGCGAGGTGCCCGGCTGACCCGAGTTCTTGTGCTCGGTGCACTCGAGGATTACCTGCACCCGGTTTCCTTTTTTAGCCATCTCGACTTTGTTTTTGGATTAAGGACTGCAAAGGTACACGGCTTTTTGGAATTGTCAAACACTCAACTGAATAATCCGCAAGCGAATATTCTTTGCCTGGCGGCCTCGTGCCAACAGTCATCGATACACGCAGCCGCGCTGCCAATGCCAGAAGGCTGAAAACCCCGCTTTAAAAGCAGAATTCTCAGCCTTCGTACTGGTAACTCGTCAGGCAGTCAGCTTTTAGCGCAACACCATGTCGTGCAGTTTCACCAAGTATTCCTTGGTGGCGGCATCGTAGCCAATAGTGTACTTGGTAGGATAATACACGCCGGTTCTGGCTACGGCGGCGGGCTGGGGCAGTGCGAAGGTTTCGGTTTTTTTCGCTTCAAAGTACGCCTTGGTAATCATGGGTTCTTCGAAGATAACGGCACCATTATAGGAGCCATAAATGAAGGTTTGGGTGAAGTCCATGCCGTGGTACTCGTGGCTGGTGGGGTCTATCCAGTGGCGGCCCATCATGGGAATTGTACGGCCCGGGGCCACGTTGGGGGCCGTTGCGTAGCCCGTCGGAAGCAGATTGGCCGCAGGCAGCACGTCGCCTTTGGCGTCATCCAACTCAATCTTCATCCGCTCGGCCATGGATACCATGTAGAAGTGAACGTCGAAGTGGGGCAGGTCGTACACGTGCTCGGGCTCGTGACCGTTGGGGTTCCAGTCGAAGGACAAGTGGTCGAAAGGCAGTTTGAAGTCACCGGCGGGCAAGGCCAGGGTGCTCATGCCGGGCGTGGCGGGCAGGCCCGCAAAACCGGCCTCCGTCACGCGCATTCCGATTTCGGTAGGCTTGCCGCTGGCGTCCATTGTGATGTAGCTGCGGGCCTGCCCGTTGCCAATGGCCGTGGTAGCGCCGTAGCTGGTCGTAGGCTGCGGATCTACCTGGTCCTCGGTGCAGGCGCCAAAGGCCAGGCTACCAACCACCAGCATCAGGGACAGACGCAACCGGGTTTTCGGGAAAAGAGGGGGCGTTTTCATAGAAGTAAGGGAAAGTGAGGGGGCTAAAAACACTCCCGGGCCGGGGCGTTTCCCCGCTGCCCGACAGCAGAGCAAAAGTAGATAGCCTCTCCTCTATCTGCCGCCACACAATGATGTGAGCCGTAGCCCTTACTCTCCCCGAAATCCAACATTCCCGCCGGACTCCACTACATAATTCGGGCAGCAGCCCTACGGAACAGCTACTTCAGCGCCGGCAGCCTGAAATTCTCGAGGACGCTTTTTTTGGCCATCAGCTTTTCAATGTCCGCCACGGTGCGGGGGGCCTCCGCCGACAGGTTTTCCCACCCTTTGTCCGTAATCAGGATGTCGTCTTCGATGCGCACCCCGATGTTCCACCACTTTGGGTCACAGGGGCTGCCCTCGGGGATGTAGATACCGGGCTCCACGGTTATTACCTGCCCGGCGGCCAGCGGCCCGTAGGTACCCCGGTCGTGCACATCCAGGCCCAGGTAGTGCGAGGTACCGTGCGGAAAGTAGCGGCGTACTTCTTCGGGCTTCTGAATCAGGCCAAGTTTGAGCAGGCCGTCGGCAATAACTTTCTCGGCGGCTTTGTGCGGGTCGCGGAACTCGGCGCCGGGCTTACAGGCGGCAAAGCCCGCCTCCTGCGCCGCCAGCACCAGCTCGTAGATCTGGCGCTGGGCCGGGCTGAACTTCCCCGAGGGCGGCACCGTGCGGGTTACGTCGGCCGTGTAGCCGTGGTACTCGGCCCCGCAGTCCATCAGCAGCAGGTCGTTTTTCACCTGGGGCTTGTCGTTGGCAATGTAGTGGAGCACGCAGCCGTTGGCCCCGGCCCCTACAATGCTGGGGTAGCCTTCGAACTCGGCGCCGTATTTTCTATACACGTACTCGTGCAGGCCCTGAATCTCCATTTCGCCCATATCGGGGCGCACAGCTTTCATCACTTCCTGTTGGCCCACGGTGCTGATGCGAATAGCTTTGCGCAGGTGCTGAAGCTCCTCCGGGGTTTTGGCCTGGCGCAGCACATCCAGCGCATCGTTCAGGGCCGCATTATCGAAGCGGCTAGCGGGCCGGGCGGCCAGGGCCTTCTGCCGCTCGGCGTCGGTGGTAGCCTTCAGGTATGCCTGTACATAAGTGTCCTGAGCCAGGGCCGGAATTTGCTTGGTCAGGTTCTCGAGGTAGCCTCTAATATTAGGCGCGTTAATCAGGCCGTAGCGCTGCATAGTGCGGTACAGCTCCGCCTGCTTCGGGTTGAAGTCGGCGGGAACACCGGCCTGCTGCCGGAAGGTGGCTACTAAGCTGAACAGGTCGGCGGGGTCGGTGGAGTCGTCGCGCACATCAGCGGGCAGGTCCGTGAACAGCACCGTGTTGAAGCCAGCCCAGTTGATACCAGCCCCCGCAAATTCCTTGTTATCGGCCGTGTACTGCAGCTTGAGCTGCTCCCGGGCGCCAGCGGCGCCCAGGCGGCGGCCCGTCCACTGCTCGCGCTGCGGATCGCGGGGCTGCACAAATAAGGCCTCGGTAACGCCAGCCTGCCCGCCTACGGTTTGGGCTTCCTTGAACAGCACCAGCACGGCTTCGGGCTCATCGTAGCCCGTGAGGTAAAACAGGTCGGGGCTTTGGTGGTACCGGAAGTCGACGTCGTTGGCGCGGTTGCGCACGGGCGCGGCAAACAGCACCGCCACGGAACCCGCGGGCATGGCCTGCCGGAGCAGCTCGCGCCGCTGCTTATGAAAAGCGGGGTCCAGAAAATCGGCGGGGCGGTCGGGGCCGGCAGTGCGTTGAGCAGAGGCTACCGGCGCTACGGCCAGGAGCAAGCCGGCGGCCAGCAGCAGCCGGGCCGGGGTATTTCGTAAAAAGTGAGCCATTGAAAGCAAAGACTACCAAGCCACTTCGGCGTTGCGCAGAAGCCAGGTGCAAGAAAACAATATTTAACCCGCTTCCTGCCAACAACAACAATGCGCAGCACCCGCGGCAAAACTCCCTGTATCAGGAAATTTTGCCGCGGGTGCTGCGCACAACTATTCTTTACGTTTGCTCTGGCCGCCGCAGGCGGAAAAAGCTAGTAAACGATGAAGCCCTGCTCTTTGGCCTTCTTCAGCACCGACATGATGCCGTTCTTGTTGATGGTGCGGATGGTGCTGGTAGCAACCTTCAGCGTAACCCAGGCGTCCTGCTCGGGGATGTAGAAACGCTTCTTCTGCAGGTTCGGGTAGAACTTGCGCTTGGTTTTGTTGTTGGCGTGCGAAACGTTGTTGCCTACGCGGGTACGCTTGCCGGTCAGATCACAAACTCGGGCCATGATATCTAGGAACTTGAAGGTGTCAATACTGGAAAAGGGACGCAAATATCGGTAAAAGTCTGACACTATCAAACCGGCAGGCTGAAAAATAGCAGGTTAGCTCTCTTGGAGAGGCAAAGAATAAAGAATGAGGAGTGAAGAATGAGAAATTGATACGATGAATCTTTCTCTAATTCCGCATTCTTCACTCCTCATTCTTCGTTTTCTTTCGCCAAGGGCAATGCCGGCAGCCGCTGCCGCAGCAGGAGCCGCGGCGGCGGTGGTATTGTTCGGTAAAAACCATCAGCCCCTCGGGGGTGAAGTAGTAGTCGCCGGGTTGCAGGGGTTGGGGCGCGGGAGAAGGCAAGGCAGCAGAAACACTTTTCGCAAAGATAGAACCCTCCGCCGAACGGGCCTTTTTGCGTAGTTTTGAGCCCATTGCATCCTGCCCTTAACCCCCCTACCCACATGGAAGCTACCTCCACGACTACTGCCCGCAGCCAGGAGCTGATGGCCCTCGAAGACCGTTACGGCGCCCACAACTATCATCCGCTGCCCGTGGTGCTTAGCCGGGGCGAAGGCGTGCACCTGTGGGATGTGGACGGCAAGCACTACTACGATTTCCTCTCGGCTTACTCGGCCGTCAACCAGGGCCACTGCCACCCGCGCATCATCGGGGCCCTCACGGAGCAGGCCCAGAAGCTCACGCTCACTTCGCGCGCCTTCTTCAACGACCAGCTAGGCGCGGCCGAAAAGCAGCTGTGCGAGCTGTTCAACTACGACAAGGCCCTGCTGATGAACTCCGGGGCTGAAGCCGTTGAAACTGCCCTGAAGCTGGCCCGCAAGTGGGGCTACCAGGAGAAAGGCATTGCCCCCAACCAGGCCCGCATCATCGTGGCCGAGCACAACTTCCACGGCCGCACCACCGGCATCATCTCCTTTAGCACCGACCCCGACTCTACGGGCGGCTTCGGGCCCTACACGCCCGGCTACCAAGTAGTGCCCTACGATGATCTGGCGGCTCTGGAAGAAGCCGTGAAGGATCCGCACGTGTGTGGCTTCCTGGTGGAGCCCATTCAGGGCGAGGCCGGCGTGATGGTGCCGTCCGAAGGCTACCTGTCCAAAGCCGCCGCTATCTGTAAGGCCCACCACGTGCTGTTCATTGCCGATGAAATTCAGACCGGCCTGGGCCGCACCGGCGAACTGCTGGCCGTGTGCCACGAAGGCGTGCACGCCGATATTCTGATTCTGGGCAAGGCCCTTAGCGGGGGCGTGTTGCCGGTATCGGCGGTGCTGGCCCGCAACGAGGTGATGCTCACCATTCAGCCCGGGCAACACGGCTCTACGTTCGGCGGCAACCCGCTGGCTTCGGTGGTGCTGCGCGCGGCCCTGGATGTGCTACTGGATGAGAAGCTGACTCAGAATGCCCGTACCCTGGGCGAGGTATTCCGCGAAAGAATGCGCCGCGTGCAGGCCCAGCGCCCCGAGGTGGTAGAACTGGTGCGCGGCAAAGGCTTGCTGAACGCCGTGGTCATTAAGCCCAGCGCCGATGGACGCACTGCCTGGGACGTATGCGTATCGCTGATGGAGCACGGCCTGCTGGCCAAACCCACTCACGGCGACATCATCCGGTTTGCGCCGCCGCTGGTAATTACCGAAGAGCAGATGCACGAAGCCTGCGACCTGATCGAACAGGTGATTCTGGCTTTCTAAACAAAAGATAAGGAGCACGCACAGAAGAAGGCAGCTGCCTTCTTCTGTGCGTGCTCCTTTCTTGCAAGCCGCCGCGCCTGCCCGGACCGCCACAGCAAGGCTATCCTTGCCGTACGGTCCGGGCAGGCGCGGTAGCGTTTAGAGCCCTTCGGACTGGGCAGCGCTGGCCTCAGCCGCTTCCAGCCGGGTACGCCAGCGAGGGTACATGAGCAGCTGCGTTTGTATGACCAGCCAAGCCAGCACCATGGGCACGGCTTTGAGCTTGTACACATCGAAGTAGTTGCGGCGGATGAAGGGCGGCACCAGATCGGTAGCCGACAAGCAGGTGAAAACTACCACGAAGGCAAACAGCCCCCAGCCCCAGGCTAGGGTGCGCCGGTAGCTCAGAAACCAGAGCATGAAGCCGGCCACCGCAATAACGAAGGTGGGCGACTCGGCCATCTGGTTGAAAATCACCACAAAAATCAAAATAGACGCCACGTAGAGGCGCCGGTAGCTGTCCTCTTGCCAGCTGCGCCAGTAGGCCAGCGGCAGCAGCAGCAGCAGCAACCCCAGGGCCTGGACTACCCCTTTGGCCTGAGCTGGTACTCCAAACCACGTTTCCAGGATGCCCATCAACGACAGCTGGATGCCCGTAGCCGAGGCGCGCACGATGCTGTACCAGCCCTGGTAAATCATCTGGAAATCAGCCCAGGACACCACCAGCAGGGGGGCAAAGGCCAGCACCAGAATCCAGAAAACGGCCCATAACCCATTGCGGAAAGGCTGCGGGTACAGCAGGAACAGCAAGCCGATGCCAACACCGTATATCTTGATGAGGGCGGCCAGGGCCACGCACAGCCCGGCCCAGGCATAGTGCTTCTTCTCCAGGTGAATGTAGGTCCAGAGCATGAGCCCCACCAGCAGGCAGTTGGCCTGGCTGTTGTGCAGGGCCGTCATCATGTCTACCAGCACCAGCAGCAGAAACCAGGACTGGCGCCGCTGGTCGGCAAACAGGCGCCGGCCGGCCGTGTAGAGCACTACGCTATTGAGCGTGTTCCAACTGAGCAGCCCCAGCCACGTGGGCAGGTAGGCAAACGCACCCATGAACAGGGCAAACGTAGGGCTGTACTTGTAGGTATCGTAGTAGTACGCGGGGTACTCCAGGTAAAGGTTTTTGCCTTCCAGCAGGTTAAAGAAAGGCTTGACGAAGATCAGGTAGTTGTTATAGGAGCCTTTGAAATAGTGCTGGAAGCTGACTACCACCGTCAGCAGCGCATACAGAATAAGTTGGACCCGTGGGGTAAGCAGGAACTTCAGGCGGCCATTTTGCATGAATAACGGAAAGAAATTGGGCAGGTAAAGATAGAGGATAGAGAATAGGGCCCGGATAACCCAGGTAACACGCACAGCCGCTCGGCTCACTCCACCCTCCGACAAAACCCTTGGCAGTTTTTCAGCGTGCAATTGAACTTGTAGAAGAATAACCACTAATTCAACGGGTAAAGGAACAGTTTGGGCGAATAGCGTAGTTGGGGAGCCGCAAAGCACCGTAGCTTTGTATCGTTTTACTGCTCCCCCATGGCCAACTCTACTCGCTACCTTCTCCTTTTGTGTGTTTCGGCAGTGTCGCTGGCCAGCTGCCAGAGCAGTAAAACTGCTCTGCAGCACCGCTCTACCCAGCCCAGAACCAATGAGCAGGCCGTGGTGCTCATGCACGACTCGCAGGGCCCCGAGCCTACGTCCGTCCTGCTCTCGGCCGACGCCGAGCCTACGCCGCCCCGGAAAAACAACTAGGCATTTCCCGCTCTTCTGATATACTCGCCGCGTTGAACTATTCCTGGTTCGGCGCGGCGCGGTTGCTTTTGGGGCCAACGGGGTGGCAGGGGCTTACGTACCTTGGCCGCAACTATTCCCCTTTTCGTGTATGCCTGGTATTGGTCCCCGTTGGGCCTGGCGCTGCGCCGGCCTGTTTGCCTTGGTAGGGCTGCTGCTCACCGGCTGCCACAGCCAGCAGGCAACTTTTTCTTTTCGGCCAGCGCCCGTAGCGGCCACCCTGCTGCCCACTGCAACGGACACGGTGCCCGGCCCACCGCTGCTGCAGGCATCCATTGAGCCGGCTCCCGCTGCGCCTGTCCGCACTCGTTTGGGCGTTTTTACCAGCCACTCGGCTACAACGGCCATCAATCAGGCCGAAACGAGAAGCGCTGCCCCGGTTGCTTCCCGGCAACAGCCCCAGAAAGCCCTGCGCCGGAGCGCCAAGCCTCAAGACCGGGAACACGATACGCTGCACCTGGTGCTGGGTGGCTTGCTCATTGTTGGCGGGATTCTCGCGGGCTTGCTGCTGGGCGGCTGGCTGGGCCTGGGCGTAGGCGCGCTGATTGTGGTGCTGGGCTACTACTTCCTGGTGATGGGCATCGGGGGCAGCCATGCCTGGCGGGAAGTCTTCCAGGAGTTCTTTAACATGTAGCGCGCTGATGATGCCAGTATAGCGCGTAAGCTCCTTACGCCCTACATATCGGCGACATATCGGCGACGCTCCCGCCTGCAACCTTACCTTTGCCCTGGTTGTTCTCTCCCGTCTTACCAATTGTAACGTCCATGCCGAATCTGCCAACGCACCGGCCCCGCCGCAACCGCAAGTCCGAGGTTATCCGGGATATGGTGCAGGAAACCCGCCTCACCACCCACGATTTTATTTACCCCGTTTTCCTGATTGAAGGCCAGAACCAGAACGTGCCCGTGGCCTCCATGCCGGGCATCAGCCGCTTTTCCGCCGACCTACTCATCGACGAAATCGGGCGGTGCGTGGAGTTGGGCGTGAAGGCCTTTGCGCCGTTTCCCAGCATCAACGACGCGCTAAAGGACCGGCTGGCCCGCGAATCGGCCAACCCCGAGGGGCTGTACCTGAAAACCGTGGCCCATATCAAGCGCCAGTTCCCCGACGTGGTTCTGATGACCGACGTGGCCATGGACCCCTACTCCTCCGACGGGCACGATGGCGTGGTGGATGCGGAGTCGGGCGAAATCCTGAACGACGCTACCCTGGAAGTGCTGGGGCAGATGGCCCTGGCCCAGGCCCGCGCCGGCGCCGACATCATCGGGCCCTCCGACATGATGGATGGCCGCGTGGCCTGGATCCGGGAAGTGCTCGATCAGAACGCCTTCTCGCACGTGAGCATCATGAGCTACACGGCCAAGTACGCCTCAGCTTTCTACGGCCCCTTCCGCGACGCCCTGGACTCGGCCCCCAAGAAGGGTGACAAGAAAAGCTACCAGATGAACCCGGCCAACCGCCGCGAGGCCCTGCGCGAGCTGGCCCTCGACGAAGCCGAAGGCGCCGACATGGTGATGGTAAAGCCCGCTCTGAGCTACCTCGACGTGATTCTGGACGTGAAAACGCACACCAACCTGCCTGTGACAGCCTACAACGTGTCGGGCGAGTACGCCATGGTGAAGGCCGCTGCCCAGAACGGCTGGCTCGACGGAGAGCGGACCATGATGGAAGTGCTGACCAGCATCAAGCGCGCCGGCGCCGACGCCATCCTGACCTACTTCGCCAAGGAAGCTGCGGCCGTGCTGCGCCGGGGATAGTCGCCACCGCATTATTCCAGTGAAAAACGCCCGACATCAAACCAGATGTCGGGCGTTTGCTTTTAATGTTACAGTCGGGAAACCGGTAGCAGCACCCGGAGCCACCGGCGTTACACCCGAAACCGTTGGAACCAGGGACGGAACGGTTGGTACCGAACCCGGAACACCTGAATCTAAGGCCGGAACGATTGGCGCTACACACGGAACGACTGGAACAAAGGACGGAACGACCGGCGCTACACCCGGAACCGTTGGAACCAAGGCCGGAACGATTGGAACATAAGCCGGAACGACTGGCGCTACACCCGGGGATTTTGGTAACCAGAACCGGGGATTTTGGGTAAAAACGGCCACCGGCCAAGCCTCCGACTCCAGAGCAGGAACACTACGGTACCCAGCCCCATCATAAGCACGGCGCCCAACTGGAAGGGCAGCACCCGGCCCGGCAGCCCGGCCCAGGCCAGCGGCACCCCATCCTGAATGCTGTAGAACATCCAGAGCCATACGGCCACGGCCACGATGACCGGCAGCGGGTAGAGCGGCATGCGGAACGGCAGGCCCACCGTGCCTCGGCGCCGGCGCAGCAACACCAGCCCCACGGCCTGCCCCACGAATTGCACCAGGATGCGCATGGCCAGGATGGCGCTGATGACTTCGCCCAGTTTAAACAGCAAGCTGAACACGAAGCCCAGCCCGCCCAGTAGCAGCAACGACACGTGCGGAAACTGCTTGGTGGGGTGGGTGCGGCCGAACAGGGGCAGAAACTCCCCATCGGCGGCGGCGGCGTAGGGAATGCGGGAGTAGCCCAGCAGCACGGCAAACAGGGAGGCAAACGCCACCCACAGCACCAGCGCCGTGGCGGCTTTGGCGGCAGCGGCCCCGTAAAGCTTCTCCACGAACGTACTCACGATGAACTCGGAGTGCTGGGCCTCCTGCCAGGGAATGACGGTGCCCACGCTCCAGTTGAGAAGCAGGTACAGGGCCATGATGCCCAGAATGCTCAGGAAGATGCTGCGGGGAATGAGCTTGTGCGGCTCCTTTACCTCGCCCCCCAGGTGGCACACGTTGTAGTAGCCCAGGTAGCTGTAGATGGTCTTGACGGCAGCCTGCCCCATAGCGGCGGAAAGCAGCACGCCCGGCAAGGCTGAAAACCCGCCTTCGGGCAGCCAGGCCACCGCATGCTCGGCGTGCGTGACACCTCCGAAGATTAGCCAGCCCATGAGCCCCAGCACGCCCACCCAGAGCATCACGCCCAGCTTGCCAATGGCCTCGATGCGGCGGTAGAGCAGGGCAATGAGCAGCAGCACCACCACCCCCGACACCAGCTTGGGCTGCCACCACTCGGTGAGTGGCACGAGGTAGCCGAAGTACTGCGCGAAGCCGATAGCGCCCGAAGCCACCACCAGCGGGGCCTGAATGAGCGTCTGCCACACGTAGAGAAACGACAGCAGCCGGCCCCAGGTATGCTCGCCGTAGGCCAGCTTGAGGAAGCGGTAGGACCCGCCCGCCTCGGGATAGGCCGCGCCCAGCTCACTCCAGATCAGCCCATCCACCAAACTCAAGCCCGCACCCACCAGCCAGGCCAGCAGAAAGTTCGGCCCCATGAACCCCATCACCAGTGGTAGCGTGACAAATGGCCCGATGCCCACCATATCAATCATGTTGAGGGCGGTGGCTTGCAGCAAACCGAGGCGGCGGTGGAGGGGCGCTGAGGCCGGAGTAGCAGTTTTGGTCATAGGGCAGTAAAAGCCGGACAAAAGCAGAATGTTCGGGCCAGGGCACAAACCCCGGCCGGGAAGGCCCGTACCACCGGGGCCGGCAACCAATTGGCTATGGCAGTACTTTTCTGGCCGACTGAGTGGTAGTCGGGCATCCAGGAGCCAATGTAGCCATTGCGGCAGCTAAAACTGCCGATACCGGACCGGGGCGCAGGCGGCACAGCATCCTGCGGCCGCTTTTACCTTCAGGCCCGCAGCTACTTTTCGGCTAACCGTACGTATCAGCAGGCATTCGTTTTTTGTTCCTTTATGGCAAACCCCAACTCCTCAAAATCCGCGCTCTACGGCGGCCTCGTGGCCAACATTGGCATTGCGCTCAGCAAGTTTGTGGCGGCGTACTTCACGCGCAGCTCGGCTATGCTGTCGGAGGGTATTCACTCCCTGGTCGACAGCGGCAACGCGATTCTGCTGCTTTACGGCGTAAGCCAGAGCCAGAAGCCGGCCGACGCCCGCCACCCGTTTGGGCGCTCCAAGGAGCTGTATTTCTGGGGACTGATTGTGGCCGTGCTGATTTTTGCCATCGGCGGCGGCATGTCGTTCTACGAAGGCATCAAGCACATTGAGCACCCCGAGCCCCTCACCGACCCGCTCTGGAACTACTTAGTACTAGGCATTGCCATCGGCTTCGAGGGCTGGGCTTTTTGGCTGGCCGCCAAGGCTCTGAGGCAACAAAACACCGACGCCAACGCGGGGTTCTGGTCGATCCTGCGCCGCAGCAAGGACCCGGCCGTATTTGCTTCCGTGCTCGAAAACCTGGCGGCCCTGCTTGGTCTGGTCATTGCGCTGCTGGGCGTGTATTTCGGCCATGCGCTCAACAACCCCTTCCTGGATGGGGCCGCTTCCATTGCCATTGGCGTGCTGCTGATGCTGGTGGCCGTGTTTCTGGTGAGCCGCACCAAGGGCCTGCTGGTGGGTGAGGGCGTGGACGAGGAAACGCTGCTGGGCTTGCAGGAAATTGCCCGCAGCCAGCCCGCCGTGGAGCACATCCGCCCCCCGCTCACCATGTACCTCGGCCCCCAGGACGTGATGATGGCCCTCGACGTGGAGTTCCGCGACAAGTTGACGGCCGTAGAAGTAGAGCAGGCCATCGACCAGCTGCAGGATGCCATCCGGGCCAAATACCCGTACGTGCAGCGCATTTTCGTGGAGGCCAAGGCCGTGTCGGCCCGCCAGCGCCAGGAGCAGTCTTAGCCGTTGCCCCTAACCTTCCGGTCCCTTTCCCGGTAAACGTCAGCTAACTCGGCTCCAGTCAGGGGCTGTTTGTCTTTTCCCTTTATGCCGTGCCTATGTCTGTTCCTACGCCCACGCACAACCCTTTTCAGTCTTTTTGGATGGCTGGTTACGAGTGTACCGACCAGCAAAACTGCTTTGGCCACCGGGTAGACTTCCTCCCGCTCACGGGCCACTTGCAGCTGATTGAGCAGGATTACCAGGACCTGCAGTCGTTTAATCTGGGCACCGTGCGCGAAGGCATCCGCTGGAGCCAAGTGGAGAAAGCGCCGTATCAGTACGACTGGAGCACCGTAGCCGCTATGCTGGCGGCCGGGCAGCGCAACGGTATTCAGCAGGTGTGGGACCTGTGCCACTTCGGCTACCCCGACGACCTGACGCCCCTACACCCGATGTTTGCGCGGCGGTTTGCAGCCTTATGCCGGGCCTTCGTGGCTTTCTACCGCAGCGTGCGGCCTGCCGATGAACTGATTGTGACGCCCATCAACGAGGTGAGCTTTATGAGCTGGCTGGGCGGCGATGCCCGCGGCACCGTGCCCTACTGCGTAGGCCAGGGCTGGGAAGTAAAGTATGGCCTCATGCGCGCCTACATTGAAGGCGTGGCGGCCCTGCGGGAGGCCGACCCTACCGTGCGCATCATGACCACCGAGCCGCTGATTCATATTGTGCCGCCCCTGAACGCCAGCCGCGCCGACAAGCAGCGGGCCAAAGAGTTTACCGAGCACCAGTTTCAGGCCGTGGACATGCTCTGCGGCCGCATGTGCCCCGAGCTGGGCGGCAAGCCCGAGTACCTCGATATTCTGGGCTTCAACTACTACTACAACAACCAGTGGGAGCTGCATACCCACCACCGCCTCAACTGGGTGAATGAGCCCTATGACCCGCGCTGGAAGCCCATGAGTGCCCTGCTGCGCATGGCCTATAAGCGTTACCGTAAGCCCATTGTGCTCAGCGAAACCAGCCACCCGGGTATGGACCGCCCCTCCTGGATGCAGATGGTGGGCGAGGAGTGCGCGCAGGTACTTCGCCAGGGCATTCCGCTCTGGGGCGTGTGCCTGTACCCCATCCTCGACCGGCCCGACTGGGACCACCTCGACCGGGACTGGCACCGCTCTGGCCTCTGGGATGCCGTACTGCGCCCTGATGGTCCGCCGGTGCGGGTACTGCACGAGCCCTACGCCGAGGCCCTGCGGGAAGCCCAGGCGCTGGTGGAGCCCTGGCTGACCACCGCCCCGGCTGCCACCGAACTTGCTACCCTCTCCGCTCTCTGATTTTTTAGTTGCCTGCTATGTCTGCTTCCTCGCACGAGCTGCTTGCGCTGTTTCGGCAGTCCTTTGCCGACAATACCCTCTCAGCCGAAGAAGCCCGCCAGCTGCGGGCCCAGCTGGCAGCGCATGGGCAGCAGGGCAATGCCCTGGACGAATTGCGGCACCAGTTGTTTGCCGTCGTGCGGGAGCGGTTCAACACCCTCCCCGACAAAGCGGCTATTGACTGGCTGGAGGCGGCCGGCGCCCTGCTCATGCCACTGGCCGCCGCGCCGTCCACGCATACCGAAGTGTACTTCAGCCCGCTGGATGACTGTACCGATGCCATCCGGCGCTTTATTCAGCGGGCCGCGCACTCCCTGCAGGTGTGCGTTTTCACCATTTCCGACGACCGGATTACCGATGCCCTGCTGGCGGCGCACCGCCGCGGGGTGCGGGTGCAGCTGCTTACCGACAACGAGAAGCTCTACGATAAAGGCTCCGACATCCGGCAGCTGCACGCGGCGGGCATTCCGATTCACCTCGATGCCACGGCCAACCACATGCACCACAAGTTTGCCGTAGCCGATGGCCGCTCCGTACTGACCGGGAGCTATAACTGGACGCGTTCCGCCTCGCTCTACAACCACGAAAACCTGCTCATCACCGACGACCCGGAAGCTATTCGCAGCTACCAGCAAGAGTTTGAGCGTCTCTGGGCTGAGCTTCCCCCCATGCCGCCGCCTGTAGGCAAAGACCAAGCAGAATAGTCGTAAAAGCGCGACCTTCGGGCCATTCTTTGTCCGTTGCGCATTCTTCTATGGCATCTTTGGCCTGTGCTTCGTTGGTTTCGCCGGTAGGCTTGCTGGAGCTGCGGGGCTCCGAGGCTGGTCTGCAGGCAGTTGAGTTTGTGCGGTTGCCCACCGAGCCCGCTACCTCCACTCCACCCCGCGAGGTAGCCACCTGTCTCAAGCCGGCTTACGAGCAGCTGCGGGCCTACTTCGGGCGCGAGCTGCGCGACTTTGACCTCACGTACGATCCGGCCCTGGGCACGGAGTTCCAGCGGCAGGTGTGGCAGCAGCTCACGTATATTCCCTACGGGCAAACCATTTCCTACCTCACCGTGGCCCACCGCCTGGGCAACCCACTGGCGGTACGGGCCGTGGGCGCGGCCAATGGGCAGAACCCCCTGGCCATTGTGGTGCCCTGCCACCGCGTGATTGGGGCCAATGGCCGCCTGACGGGCTACGCCGGGGGCCTGATGCGCAAAAAATGGCTGCTGGATTTCGAGCAGCCGCCCCGGCAGACCACCTTGTTTTAGTTGGCTCCGGCAAGTCGATTTGCTTTTTCTCCGGGTAGTATATTTGTCGGAACGCGTTGGGAGCTTGCAACCTCCCGGCTGGTTTCCTGACCCATATCCTCATGAAAAAACTCCTGTTGAGCAGCACTCTGTTGCTCGCCTGCTTGCTGAACCTGACGCCGGCCTCAGCCCAGAAAGTTAAGATAAAGCAGAAAGCCGGGGCCAGCACGCTCTCCGATGCCGCCCGCCGCACACTGGCACTTTTCGGGGGCGTTTCCGCCACCGAAGCGGAGCGTCTGGCCGGCCCTGCTATTATGGCCGATGCTACGCGCAGCTTCGCCTCACGCACCGAGGCCAGCCGGTTTTTCTCTGAGAAAGGCTTCGAATACCTGGCCGAAAACCAACCCGATACGGCCATGTACCGCTTTAACCTGGCCTGGGCCCTCGACCCGCGCAACCCCGATGCCTTGCGCGGGCAGGCTGTGGTGCTGAGCCAGCGCAACGTCCCGCCTACCGAAATCATGCCCCTGGTGCAGCAAGGACTCGTGCTGGCGCCCAACAACGCGGCCCTGCTGGGCGACCTGGGCACGCTGCAGTTGTTGCAGTATAGCATCAGCAAAAAGAAGCGCGACCTCACCGAGGCCGTAGCCACGCTGGAGCATGCCACCCAGCTGCAACCCACCAACGGAGCCGCCTGGAACCAGCTGGCACATGCCTACTACAGCCAGGAGAAGTATGCCGAAGCCTGGCAGGCCGTGCACGCTACCCAGAAAGCCAATATGGCCCTCGTGGATTTCAACCTGGTAAGTGAGCTGATGAGCAAGCTCCCCGACCCCCAGGGCACGTTCAAATAAAACCGGCGTTCCATGCGTTGGGCAACGACCGGGGCCCGGCTGGCGTATGCCGGGCCATTACCAAGCATTTCCTGCCCGTGAATTTTCGTTTTCTTCTTGTTGCTACGCTGGCTGCTTTTGCCGCTCCTGCGGCCGTTGCGCAAAGTCCAAACCACGGCAAACGCCACTATAACCACCAGTCCCGACCTTATTACCGCGGCCCGGTTCGGTTCACATTTGGTGGCGGCATCACCTATTACAATGGCGACCTGACCGGCTCCCTTGCCGAAAACTTTATCGGCCCCGCTATCAGCGCCGGGGTGCTCTACAAGCTTTATCCGGGCCTGCAGGTGGGGGGCGAGTTTACTTATTTTCAGCTAGGCGCCAAAGACCAGTTACCTTCCCGCGGACTGGCTTTCCGGGGCCGGAATGCCTCCCTGATTGCGCAGGCCCGCCTGAGTCTCCTGCGCGACCCCGCCGACTTTTCGGATGGCACGGGCGTACCGGCGGTAATCAAACCCTACCTGCGCTTTGGCGTGGGAGCACTGCTGTATAGCCCGGAGTCCTACCAGGGCACCGAGCGCCCCACCAGTAACACCAACTTTGGCTCCCCCGAGCGCAACGACTACCCCGCCACCGCCCTGATTGCCCCGGTGGGACTGGGCCTGTCGGTGCGAGCTTCCCGTCGGGTAAGCGTCGCCCTGGAGGGTACTTACTTCTTCACCACCACCGACCACCTTGACGATGTAAGCACCCGTGCCAATCCGGCCCGCAATGATGGCTATGGCCTTCTGGAACTTAAAGCAGAATACGCCTTACGCCCGTAAGGCAGCAGCTGAGGAAGTTACTACTAAACAGAAAAAAGGGCCTTCACCAATGGTAAAGGCCCTTTTTTCTTAAGAGAAGCCGTTAGTTATTTCTTCTCGAAACGCTGACGGAAGGTTTGCTCTCCGTCGCTGGCCGATACGATGTACAGGCCCTGCGCCAGGCGGCTGATATCCAGCGTGCCGTTGCCGTTGTAGCGGGCACCGCTTACCGTAGCGCCGCGCATGTCAACCACGCGCACGTTGCTCAGCGAACCAGCGTGACGCAACGAGAGCGTCAGCTCATTGGTAGCCGGCACCGGGAATACATCCAGCCCTTTAACGGCAGCCACGATACCCGTATTAACGGCAGGTGCCGACGTAGTGCCGGAAGCGGCCAGTGCAGCTGCTGAGCCTACGCCTACGGCGTACCAGGCGTTGGTCACGGAGGTTACCTGCGTAGAGCCGGCCCCGTACAAGTCGGTAGCGGCCTGAATGCTGGCCGTGCGGGCGTTGGCGTAGGTGGCCGACGCCGTGAGGTACACGCTTTCTGTGCGGAAGGCAATTTTAGCGGCGGCATCCATGCCCAGGCCCGTTACCGAGAAGCTCTGACCTTTTTCGTTGGTGCCGGTTTTGCCCTGGGCAATCAGGTAGAACCAGTAGTTGAGTACCCCCGAGTTCGTGTGCACGCCGCCGTTGTCGGAAGTACCCGTGTACCACTTCAGTCCTTTGTAGTAAGCCGGCTGGCCCAAGGAGTTCGGGTCGCTCATGGAGCGCAGGGCTACCTGCTGCTTGTCGATTTCCTCGCCGATGAGCCAGGTGTTCTTAGCCTTCACTCCACCGGAGGTAGCGCCCAGGTTCGATACGGCATACGCCTCCACGGCAGCCCCCCAGATGTCGGAGAAGCCTTCGTTCATAGCGCCCGACTCGTTGGAGTAGACCAGGTTAGCGGTGTTTTCGCACACGGCGTGGCCGATTTCGTGGCCGCAAACGTCCAGCGAGGTCAGGGGGCGGAAGCGCGTGGCCCCGTCGCCGTAGGTCATTACCGAACCGTTCCAGTAGGCATTTTCGTAGCTGCGGCCGTAGTGCACGTAGCTCTTGATTTTGGCGCCGGCGTTATCGTACGAGTTGCGGCCATGCACGTTTTTCCAGTAGTCGTACGTGGCCTGGGCCCCAAAGTGCGCGTCGCCGGCCACATTGTCGAAGCTGGCGTTATTGTATTCGGCGGCCGTCCAGTTGTTGTCGGCGTCGATGAAGTCTACGGCCCGGCTGTACTGCTGGCCCTTCTTCATGTTGTAGGTTTCGATGCCGAGGCCACGCGTCAGCTCCCGCAGGCGGTAGCCACCCGTTGCCGTTTCGTCGGCCAGGGAGCGGCTACCGCTGTAGGCGGTAGCAAACGTAGCAGTAGCCCCAGCGTGCTTGATGATGTCGTTTTTCAGGACGATTTCACCCGAGCGGGCATCTACGTAGATAAGAGCGCGGCTCACGGGCGCCTGGGCATATACGTCGAACTTGTAGGCCAGGGTCGGCTTGCCGGCCGAAGCGCCTCGGCCCAGCTCGTTGCGCACAATCACCAACTCCCCTTTGGGCTTGTAGCTGGCCTTGGGGTTGCTGGTTTCCTTCCGCAGATGGGCCTCTTCTTCGGCATCCTGCCACATAAACTTATCGGCGCCTACGAAGGCCGTAGCCCGGGCCAGGGCCTGTGCTTCCGACAGGGCGGGCGCCGTGCTTACTTTTTCCAGCCCCCGCTCCAAGCGGCCGTTGATTACTTCGACGGCCCCCTGACGGGCGTGCAGCAGGTAAGCTCCGTGCTCTACTTTGTAGCCTTTGTAGTACTGCTGGTAACGCTCGTTCACAAAGCCCAGCTCATCCTGCTGGCTCTGGCTGCGCACCAGCGACTCGTCTTTCAGCAGGCCCAGTTGCTCGCGGAACATCTGCTGCGCTTCCGCCGCCTTGTAGGACCGGCCGGGTGCGAAGGAAATCAGCTCGGGCTGCCCGTCAGCCGATGTTACCCGCTGCTTCACCCGCTCGTTGCCCTGGGCTTGAGCGTCAGACACAGAAATCAATCCACCAAGCGCGAGCAAGGCTGCTACTGAGTACTTCTTTTGCATGTTGAAAGGAGGTTGGGGTGATGTAGAAAAATGAACCCGTCCAATTTTGTCAGTAAGAGAGTTAACGATTGTTCGGGCATACAATATAGCTATAAATTTTAATGTAAATTTAATGTCACGCCCTTTCTGTTAAAATTTCTTTCCCTCAAGCCTGCTTTTCCTGCAGATTTCATTAAAAACCTCGCCCTTATTTGAAACTTACCACGAGGCTTGCACTTTGCCCATACAGCAGCCCTGATAATTGCACCTTTTGTATACAAAAAGGCCCGGCGCTAAGCACCGGGCCTTTCGGGTATTACCAGGGTTGATTACTCCCTATTGCTTTACAAAGCGCTGGTGGAAGGTCTTTTGACCGTCGCTAACCGTTACAATGTACATGCCTTTGGCCAGGCTGCTGATGTTCAGCTCACCTTCGCCGTTGTAGCGGGCCCCGGCTACGGCCGCGCCGCGCAGGTCTACTACTTTCACGCTGCTGGCTTTAGCACCGCCGGGCAGAGCAATGCGCATCCGGTCCGAAGCAGGGTTCGGGAATACTTCCAGGCCACGGTCTACCGCGTTGCCCAGTTGTTCCGTCTTGCCGCCCACGATACCAGCATTTACGCCGGCTGCCAGCGTACCACCCGTGATGTTAACCGTGTAGTCTTCGGTTTCGCCGTAGCTGTAGCTGTTGCAGCTGGTGGTGGCCGAAGCGTCGCTCATGATAACGCGCAAACGAGTAGCGCCCGACTTAGCCGTGGCCGGTACCGTGAACGTGCTGCTCAGCGTGCCGCTGCTCGAAGACGAGCCCGAAACTACCAGTTCGCCAGCGTCCGTAAACACGCCGTTCTGGTTGTAGTCGATGTAGATCTTCCAGTATTCGGTGTAAGCCGTGGAAGCGAAGCCCGCGCTGAAGCTGATGGTCTGCGAAGAACCGGCGGCCACGGAAGTGCTGGTAGCGGTGCCGTTGTAGTAGCCAGCATCTTTGCTGGAAGTGCGGGCAATAGTGCCCAGCTTCACGTAGTCAATCCACTCGTAGGAAACGTTAGTGCCTTTCGAAGCGCAGTACGTAACCGTGGTCGGAGGAGGCGTGGTGCCACCGCCGCTGTAAGCAGCGCCTACCCCTACGGCATACCAGGCGTTAGTTACCGCCTGCTCTTCTGCCGAGCCAGCGCCGTACAGGTCTTTGGCGGCCTGAATGGAGCCCGTGCGGGCCGCGGCGTAGTTGGAAGAAGCCGTGAGGTAAACGGTTTCGGTGCGGTAGGCAATTTTAGCGGCTTTGTCGATGCCGATGCCCGTTACGGAGAAGGAGCTGCCGATATCGTTGGTGCCGCTGCCCCCTACCGACAGCCGGTAGAACCAGTGGTTGAGCACGCCGGAGTTGGTATGCACACCGCCGTTGTCGCCGGTGCCGGTGTACCAATAAGTGCCTTTATAAGTGTCGGGCTGGCTTTCGGCGTTCGGGTTGCTCATGGAGCGCAGCGAAGGCCGCACTTTGTCGATGTCTTCGCCAATCAGCCAGGTAGCCTTAGCGGGGTCTTTGTAGTACTCCACGGCGGCGCCCCAGATATCGGAGAAGCCTTCGTTCATGGCGCCCGACTCGTTGGAATACGTCAGGTTGGCCGAATAGGAGCACACGGCGTGACCAATCTCGTGGGCCGCAACGTCCAGCGACGTCAACGGGTCGAAGCGGGAATAGCCGTCGCCGTAGGTCATGCGGGTGCCATCCCAGTAAGCGTTTTCGTAGCCTTTGCCGTCACCGGGGGTGTCGTCGAAGTGTACGTAGCTTTTGATAGCAGCCCCGGCGTTGTTGTAGGAGTTGCGACCGTGTACATTTTTGAAATAGTCGAACGTGCTCTGCGCGCCGTAATGAGCGTCGAGGGCCGCGTTGTCGAAGTTGGTGTTGTTGTACTCCGTCCAGCTGTTATCGGCATCGGTGAAGTCTACTGCCGCGGTGTAGCTATTGCCTTTTTTGCAGTTGTAGGTTTCAATACCGTTGCCCCGGGTGTACTCCCGCAGGCGGTAGGTGCCGTTGTAGCTATCGGTTGCCGACGACTTAGTACCGCTGTAGCGCGTAGCGAAAGTACCCGTAGCGGCGGCGTGCTTGATGATGTTGTTGCGCGAAACTACCTCGCCCGAGCGAGCATCTACGTAGATGTAGGCACGGCTTACCGGCGCTTTGGCGTACACATCGAACTTGTAGGCCAGCGTAGCTTTGCCAGCGCCCTTGGCCAGATCGTTCTGCACAATCACCAGCTCGCCTTTGGGCAGGAAGCTGTTGTCTTCTTCCCACATGTACTGCTTGGCGCCCACAAAGCTCAGAGCGCGGCTCAGGGCTTGCTTCTCGCTCATGGCTGGGGTGGTGTTCACCTTATCCAAGCCGCGTAGCAGGCGGCCGTTGATTACTTCGACGGCTCCCTGACGGGCGTGCAGCAGGTAAGCTCCGTGCTCTACTTTGTAGCCTTTGTAGTACTGCTGGTAACGCTCGTTCACAAAGCCCAGCTCATCCTGCTGGCTCTGGCTGCGCACCAGCGACTCGTCTTTCAGCAGGCCCAGCTGCTCGCGGAACATCTGCTGCGCTTCCGCCGCCTTGTAGGACCGGCCTTCAGCAAAGCTGACCATTTCCAGTTGTCCGTCTTCAGCTACAACGCGCTGTTTTACACGTCCAACATTCTGTGCTTGTGTGGGAGCGAACATGGCGCTGCCAAGCACCAGCAGGGCTACTGCCGGGTAATTCTTTTGCATAATGCGTTTGGTTGGGGTGGTGTGAAAGAATTTCAGCCAAGTGCCAGCAGCGAGAGAGGGCGCTTTTAACAGATTGGCGACCCAAACTATCAATAATTGGAATAACTTGTATCAATAGGTTAAAATTTTGTTAAAATTTTATTTATCCAAGCACCTACTACGAAGATTGCAATTACACTAAAAATGAGCTGTTTATTTGTTTAATCCTAAAACAAACGGACGTAAGCCGTACTTTAGTGCAACTATGCCCTTTTTTTGACTCCGGAAGATTTTTGCATGCGTAACGAAACAAACCGCTGGCATTTGCGCGGCAAGGTGGCCCTGGTAACTGGGGCTTCCAAAGGAATTGGGGCCGCCGTGGCCGAAGAGCTCCTGCAGCTGGGCGCAGTAGTGGTAGCGGCCGCCCGTAACCCAGCCCCCCTCCGGGAGCAGGTACAGCGGTGGCAGCAGCTGGGGTTTCCGGCACACGCCGTAGAGGCCGACGTGAGCCGGCCCGATGGCCGCGCCCAGGCCCTGGCCGCCGTAGCCGCGCTTGGCTCCCCGCTGCATATTCTGGTCAATAACGTGGGCACCAACATTCGCAAGGCTACGGTAGACTACACCCCGGCCGAATACCAGCAGCTCATGGCGACCAACCTGGAATCGGTGTTTGGTATGTGCCAGGCGGCGCACCCGCTGCTGAAAGCTGCCGGTAGCGCCAGCATCGTCAACGTGGGCTCGGTAGCTGGCCTTACCCACCTGCGCACGGGCGCCATCTACGGCATGACCAAGGCCGCCATGACGCAGCTGGGGCGAAACCTGGCCGTGGAATGGGCCCCCGATGGCATCCGGGTGAACACCGTAGCACCCTGGTACATTCGCACGCCCCTGGCCGAAACCGTTTTGCGCAACCCCGACTACCTGGCGCAGGTGGTGGCCCGCACCCCCATGCAGCGCATAGGGGAGCCAGAGGAAGTAAGCGCCGCCGTGGCCTTTCTGTGTCTGCCCGCCGCCAGCTACATCACCGGCCAATGCCTCAGCGTTGATGGTGGGTTCGTGGTAAATGGCTTCTAGCCCGACCACGCGGCGCTTATGAAGCTTCTTTGCAGCAGGCTTTGCGGACGCTAATGCGTGCCCTTAAGCGGCGCTAGAGTCCGTAGCGCCTGCTCGTAGCGCGCCCAGGAAGCGGGCTCGGTGGCCAGGTACAGGAAGGGCTCAATCAGCTCCAGCTCCATAAGCAGAAACTGCCCATCTACCACTACCCCATCGACGCGGGCATACAGGCACCCGGCGGCGAAGCGCCGCACTGTGTCATCGGCGGCTTGGTGTACCGAAGCCGGGGCCGGCAACGCGGCAATGCCGCCCCCCAGGTAGTGCTGCACGCGGAAGTCGCCGGACTTGGGCGTTTTCAGCACGGAATGACTGAAAGTTCCACCTAAGTACACCAAAGACCACTCACCCTGAGTCTGAATCTGAGGCAGGAAGGGTTGGGCCAGAAAGTCCTCCTCTGCCAGCAGCTCAGCTAGCTCTGGCGACTTTGCTGCGGCCTCAGCGGCCGTGAGGGCAAACGTGTTTTTGGCACCGCCGCTGACAGCTGGCTTGATAATAATACGTTCGGGGGCGCCTAGAGCGGCAAACAGGTCCGCCGTATTGAGGGAACTGCCGCGGGCCAGCCATTGAGTAGGTACTACCGACACGCCAGCCTCGGCCATTTCCAGCAGGTAGCGCTTGTCGGCGTTCCAGCGTACCACGGCAGTAGGGTTCAGCAGGGAAACGCCCAGCTTTTCCAGACTGTCGAGCCAGGCGTAGAACTCCGCTATTCGGTCGAAATAATCCCAGGGTGACTTGAGCACGACGGCCTCGTACTGCTGCCAGTTGACCGCGGCATCCGACCAGATTTCGATGGTAACCTGGTGGCCCTGGCCCAGCAGATAACGCTCCAGCAGGGTATCTTCGTCTTCGACAGTAGCAACCGCGTATTGGGAGCTGGTGCGGCCAGCGTAGGAAACAAGGGCAATATTCAAAACAGAGAGGTTGGAAGCGGTGGTTAGGGTTTAAGGAGCAGGTAGTCGAAGGCCAGGGTGGTCAGGGCTTTTACTCCTAGCCCTAGCCCGCTCTCATCAATGAAAAAGCCGGCCGTGTGGTGGGGCGCGGTATCGGCCGGGTTTTTCCCTTTGGGCATGCCACCCACGAACACGAACAGGCCAGGTATCTTTTCCTGGTAATAAGCGAAGTCCTCGGCCCCGGTCACGGCTTTCTGCAGCTGTACGTGCTCGGGGCCGGCAGCGCGGCGCAGGCTGGGCAGCATCTGCTCGGTCAGGCGCGGGTTGTTATAAGTAACGGGCGTGTAGTTTTCGATGGATACCTCGGCAGTGGCCCCGGCGCTTTCGGCAATGTTGGTAGCCGTGCGGCGGACAGCTTCCCAGATTTTGCTTTGCGTTTCCTTGCTGAAGGTACGGATGGTACCTGTCAGCTCTACCTGCTCGGGAATGATGTTGTTGCGCACCCCGCCGTGAATCATGCCCACCGTGAGCACCGCGGCATCTTCGGTAAGCTGCGTCTGGCGGCTGATGATGGTTTGGAGCCCGGTCACAATCTGCGCCGCCGTTACCACGGGGTCCACGCTCAGCCAGGGATACGCCCCGTGCGCCGATTTGCCCTTCACCACAATCTTGAAGACATCGGAGGCTGCCATTTCACCTTCCGGGCGGTACTTGATGGTGCCGACTTCCGTTTGGGCGTTGATGTGCACTCCGAAGATGGCGTCAACTTTCGGGTTGTCGAGTACGCCTTCCTTCACCATCAGGCGGGCTCCCCCCTCCTGCCCGGGCAACGAGCCTTCCTCCGCCGGCTGGAAAATAAACTTTACAGTGCCGGGCAGGTCTTTGCGCATAGCCGTAAGCACGCGGGCCGCGCCCAGCAGCATGGCCACGTGGGTGTCATGGCCGCAGGCGTGCATGACGCCCACCGTTTGCCCGTTATAGGTAGTGGTGGCTTTCGAGGCAAAGGGCAGGTTGGTGCTTTCCGTCACGGGCAGGGCATCCATATCGGCCCGCAGGGCCACTACCCGGCCGGGCTTGCCCCCACGCAGCACGCCCACTACGCCGGTACGCGCCACACCGGTTTGTACCTCCAGGCCCAGGCGCCGCAGCTCCGCCGCAATCAGCGCGGCCGTTTGGGTTTCCTGGTTGCCCAGCTCCGGGTGCTCGTGCAGGTCGCGGCGCCACGCTACTACCTGCGCCTCCTCCTTGTCGGCTAACTGGGTTATACGGGCCTGAAGCGCAGTAGCCTTCTGGGCCGCCGCCGGCGCGCTGCTCAGCAGCAAGCTCAACAGGAAGATTTTCGTTGCGGATTTCATAAGAAAAGGGAAGGAAAACAAAGAAAAGACAACTTGCCCGAAACGTCAGCATCCTCTTACGCCACCTCAACAACAAGCCGCCTCGTTCGACCTTGGGGACGGAAGCGCCGACCATTTCCGCCCAACGAGTATCTTTAGGCACACCTAAGACCTCCGGGATGTTGATGGCTAGCATGAAATGGTCGTGGCAGTTTGTTGGACTGAGCTTGCTGGCGCTGCTACTCACGGCGGCGCAGGAGCTGGTGAGTGGGCGGCTGGTGCCTTTTCGCAAAGGCACCAAGTGGGGCTATGCCGACCACAGCCGGCGGCTGGTGCTCCCGCTGCAGTATGAGGAAGCCGGGCCCTTTGTGGAAGAAGTAGCCTGGGTGCGGCAAAATGGCCTTTACGGCTACATCGATGGGGGTGGCAACCCCATTACGCCCGTGCATTTCACCAAAGCTTCTACTTTCTATAAAGGCCGGGCCACCGTAGAGCTACAGGGCGAAACCTTCGACATCGACGCTACCGGCCGCCGCCTGACGACGCCCCCCGAGCCGGCTCCTGAGGAAGATTACCTTTCCCTGGGCGACCTGGTGCGGCAGCAGGGCAAGGTGGGGTTTCGCTTCACGGTAGGCTCGGCGGTGGTGCCGGCCGAGTACGATGAAATCCGGGAAGACTACCGCCAGCTGCTCTTTGTGCGGCAGGGCAATAAGTGGGGCGTCCTCAACCGCAAAGGCAAGCTCACCCTGCCGCTGCAACTGGACACCATCGTAGCCACGCCGCAGAATGATTTCCGGTTTCCCATTGCCCGGCAGCAGGGCCGTTATGGCTACCTCAACGCCGAGGGCCGCTGGCTCGTGGCGCCCAAATACCGCCTGGCCGAGCCCTTCATCGGCGACGTGGCCCGGGTGGAAACCCCCGACGGCCGCACCGGCTACATCGACAGCAGCGGCAAGGAGTTTTTCGAGTAAGCCCCGGCTTGCCTGCTACTGATATACTGCCCGGTTGCCGGAACGCGTTACCCTCCCGCAACCGGGCTTTCTATTTATTCGACTATGCTGGACTTACCTATCCTGAACGTACAGCTACGCGTCTGCCACGAAGACTGGCAGCAGATGACGCCCACGGAACAAGGCCGCCACTGCGCTGTGTGCCAGCGCACGGTTATCGACTTCACCAACGCCACCCAAGCCGCACTAGATGCCGCCCGTGCCGCCTCACCCGATGGGCGTCTATGCGGCCGGTTTCGAGCGGAGCAGCTGGCCGCGCCGCCCAAGCTGCGGCCCCGGCTGCGGAGGTTTGTGGTGGCGCTGGTATTAGTGTGCGGGTTGGGACTCTCGGCTCGGGAAGTGGTGGCGCAGGTGAAGCCGGTCCTGCGGGATAATGCTGCTATGAGTTCTACGATGGACAAGGTATGGTTAGCTCCCTTGATCCAGGCGGATGAGCTAAGTCAGGCAGCTAATAAGCCCGCCGAGAAGACGTTCCTTGGGTATATAGAGCAAATGCCTGTTTTTAGAGGAGGAATGGAACGGCTGCCAGACATTATCCGTCAAAACAACCATTATCCGGTTGGCATAGATTCTATAAAAGGGAAGGTATTCGTCTCCTTTACCATCAACGAACAAGGCCGCGTAGTCAAACCTGTAATAACCAAAGGCCTGCACCCGAAACTGGATGCCGAAGCGTTGCGACTGGTGCAGCTGCTGGATGGCGAGTGGACGGCAGGCAGCCAGAACGGCCGGCCGGTCCCGGTACAGTTCACGCTGCCTATCACCTTCGACTCAACGCCAGAAAACCCTGCCCTTCCCGGGAAGAAACCGCCAAAACGCAAACAACGGTAGCCTGCTATCCAAATCCTTTCTATTTTACCCCACCCGAATCTACTCCCTGACTATTCCCGCCATATGATCTTCACGCCCAGCCCCATGCTGCTCAAGCTGCTCTACACCCGCGGCAGCCTCCACAACACGCCCGAAGGCGTGGCCTTCAGCATCAAAAACCGCCTCGACACGGTGCGCATCACCCGCATCGACCACGTGCAGATTGACGGCGTGAAGATTGGGGTGGAGCAGATTGCGCTGGACCTGGGCGAGGGCGACGTGCGGCCCGCCACCACCTTCAACGCCGACAGCGCCGGCTACACGCTGCCGGTGGGCCAGGCCGCCACCTTTCACCTGGCCACGGAGCACCTCAAGGAGGGCATCCATACCGTGCAGGTGCAGTTCGCGGCCGACCCATTCGGCGACCTGAGCGTGGAGGTGGAAGATGCCATTGCCCAGCAGCACGAAAACAAAACCCGCATTCCACGCCAAGACCAGGACGACTATTCCGAGGCCGCCATTCAGGCCCGGCAGCGCTTCGCCGAGGAGTTTTCGGGCCAGGAGTTCAAGCACCTCAAGCACTACTCCTTCGACGCGCACATCCTGCAGGGCAACTGCGAGCATTTCACGGGCGTGGCCCAAATTCCGGTGGGTCTGGCCGGCCCGCTACGCGTAAACGGGGAGCATGCCCAGGGCGACTTTCTCATTCCCATGGCCACCACCGAGGGGACGCTGGTTGCCAGCTACAACCGCGGCATTCAGGTGCTCAACCTGTGCGGGGGTGTGAAGTGTACCGTCATCGGCGACGCCATGCAGCGCGCCCCCGTGTTTGTGTTCGATGATGCCCGCGGAGCCCGCGACTTCGGCCAGTGGGTAGAGAAGGAAATTGACAAGATCCGGCCCGAGGCCGAAAGCACCTCCCGGGTAGCCAAGCTGCAGTACATCGATACCTACCTGAGCAACAAGTTTGCGTACCTGCGCTTCAACTTCTCTACCGGCGACGCCGCCGGCCAGAACATGGTGGGCCGGGCCACGTTTGCCGCCTGCTCCTGGATTCTGGAAAACTACAAAGGTGCCCCCATCCGCCACTTCTACCTCGAAAGCAACTTCGCCACCGACAAAAAGGCCTCACAGATCAACGTGATGCGTACCCGGGGCAAGCGCGTGGTCGCCGAGGCTGTGGTGAAGCGCGACGTGCTGCAGCAGCGCATGCGCGTAACGCCCGAGCAGCTGGCTTACCACGGGCAGGTGAGCAATGTGGGCGCATTCATCTCCGGGGCCAACAACAACGGCGCCCACTCCGCCAACGGCATCACGGCCATGTTCATCGCCACCGGCCAGGACGTCGCCAACGTCTCGGAATCCAGCGCGGGCGTGCTGTACTCCGAAGTGACGCCGGAGGGCGACCTGTACCTGAGCATCACTATTCCCTCCCTCATTGTGGCTACCCACGGGGGCGGCACGGGCCTGGCTACCCAGAACGAGTGCCTGCGCATGTTGGGCTGCGTGGGCCGGGGCACCGTCAATAAGTTCGCCGAAATTGTGGCCGGGGTGGTGTTGGCCGGGGAGCTCAGCCTGGGCTCCGCCATCAGCTCCTCCGACTGGGTAAGCTCCCACGAGCAGTACGGCCGCAACCGGTAATCCAATTCATATATTTTCTACATATTAAGTACCCATACTCATCAAATCTTTCCTCTTTGTCTGTTCTTACCTATGAGAATAACTTTCTACCTAGGCGGTATTGCTGGCATGGCTTTAAGCCTTTTAAGCATAACGTGCTATGCTCAACAACCAGCCAGGATGGCCTATGGAGCGGTTATTGCGCCTAGAAGAACCATGTCGCCCGAAATGATAGAGGCACTGGCTCGGTATAGCCAACGCATGTCCGATACTGAATTTCAGGAATTACTTACTAATGCTAAGCTTTCACCCAATCAGGCTTACCTATTGCCCGACTGGCTGCCAGCATCATTTACCTTGAAGGATAACGTAAAGAAAACGCATCCTTTTGCTCGTTACAATATTGTACTGCGTCGTTTGGAATTACGTGATTCTCTAAGCACTCAGACTAATGCTTTTTACTCACACGACGAGTTGAAGGCCTTTATGATAGGCAACGAGAAGCAACGTGCCTACAACTTTGAACTGTTACCTTATGTAGCTTCTAAGAATATAGGTCCCACTACTTTTTTCGAGACTGTTAATACTGGCGCAATTCGACTATTACTTCTGCATGAGTTGGACATACGACCAGAAGTAAGAAATGAAGTTTTAAACATTGAGGTAAAACCCGCCGAGTACTACCGAATTACGCGGCTGTTCTATCTAGTTGAAGGCCAAAAGGCGGCACACGAACTAGCATTGAACCGTCGGTCAGTCCTACGAATTTTTGGTGAGCGTGCAAAAGAGGCGGATGCTTATGCAGCTGAAAAGCACTTTGACTTCACCAAACTGGACGATGTATTGCAACTGGTAGAGAAATTTAACGTGCCAATAGCATCTTCTTCTGACTTTAGATAGTAGTATAGGAATCTTCTGTATAAAATATAAATGCCCGCCTGAATACAATCAGACGGGCATTGCTCCTTTAAGTAGTATGAGGCAATTCCCTACAGCGGGTCGGCGGTTACTTTAAAGCGGCTTTCCTCTTTCACCGTGATTTCGCGGGTGGTAGCCTGGCGCACGGTGGCCTCGGTGTAGAGCGTGTAGTTCGGGGCCTTGATGTACTTATCCAGCTTGGCATTGGTAGACTGCAGCTCGATGCTGGTAGCACCCCGGGGCACCTCAGTAAGCTGCGCCATCACCACTTTGTCGTTCTGGTCGGTGCCGATGGAGATTTTGATGCTTTGCAGAAAGTCGAAGTTCTCGGTGGTGGGGTCGGTGATGGTGAGCGTGAGCTTGCTCAACGAGACGTCCTTTACTAGGTCGGCGCTGGTGTTGTTTTTACTGAACGTTTCCGAGGCCTTATTGGTCACGGGCACGGGCAACGTCAGGGTAACGGGCAGCCCACCTACCAGCGGTGTGGCCGGAATCGTGAAGTTCTGCGTGTCGGATATTTCAAACGTGAGCAGGTCGTTGATTTTCTCGCAGCTGAACGTGACAACGGCTAGCAGCACCAGCAAAGCGGCCGAGAGAAGGGATTTTTTCATAAGAAGTCAATTTTGATCCGCAACATACGTTGCGCGTTAGATAGTAGTTCCTTGCTGCAGTAAGATAGCCGAACGGCAGCTAACCTGCCCACTCGCCCGTCAGAAAACGAAACAGCAGCCAAATCATCAGGGCGCTATTACCGCTCACGCTCAGCCATAAAGCGGCTTTCTGCACCTTGGCATTGATGTGCAGGTTGGCCAGCAACACGGCCCCATACGCCCCCAGCAGAACATACATCAGCAAGGTGTGAATGTGGCCAAACGAGCGGAAAAGCAACAGCCACACCAGCTCGGCACCCAGCACCAGCCACAGTAGCTGCCTGGTGGAGAGCCGCTGGTTGCGGCCTTCAACCAGCATCACCAGGAAGAAGGGCGTGGCAAACGTATACCGGCTCAGGCTGGCCAGCCAGCCGCCTTTGGTGGCCAAGGTCAGAACCGTTACGCCTACCAGGTACAGCGCCGAGAAGGCCACGCCGAAGGCAGGTGCTTTCTGCGGCGCCTGCCGCCATGCCTTGTATAGGTACAACAGGCAAGCCACGGCCGCGGCCATGGCTACGGCCTCGTAGCGGGTAACGGCTGGCCCGCCCCAATTCTCGAGTGGCCACTTGGGCCATTGCAGGTGGTTGTCCCAAAATTGCTGCTGAGCCTGAGAAAACGCCAGCCACACCCCGGTAGCGCGGTAATGCACGTACACGCTGAACGCCAGCCCACCCAACGCCGCCACGCAGCTGCCGCCTAACCGCCGCCACGGCGCGGCCAGCTCCCGCCGGGTTAGCCAGCCGGCCAGCAGCAGCGCGGGCACAAACACAAAAGCGGCCGAGCGCGTGACACTGCACAGCAAGATGCCCAGCCACGCTAGCCCCTCCTGCTCGCGCCGCCAACCCAGCAAAGCCAGGGTACCCCCCAGAAAGAACAACGCCTCACTGTAGGGAACCGCCATAAAGAGGAGCGAGGGCACCGACAAAGCCAGCAGCTGCTGAGGCCGTGTCAGCTTCCATTCCTTGGCCAAGGCCATGAACGTGGCGACGAAGACTACCAGGTTCACGCCGGAAATGCCCGCTGCCGACAGCTGCAGCCAGCGCCAGAAGTAGGGGAAAGCCGGGAAGAAAGCCGTCCGCTGTAAGTCGTAGCCCTGGTTTTTGATGATGAGGTAATGCTCCACGTCCCACTGGCTGAGACTAGCTGAGTTCAGCGCCAGGCCTGGCACCAGATAAGGGGCGACCAGGACAGCGCCCAGGGCCATGAAGGAAGCATACAACACCGGAACTACGGCGTAGTACCGCCAACCCAAAGTCGGCTCGGCCACCTCAGCCGCAGCGGGGGCTACCGCCGCAGCGGAGGTGGAAAACTCAGGTGAACTCACTGACTAGCGTAAGTAAGAAACATTAATCCATCATATCGGCCGAGCGCGGGGCTTCGTGCACGAAGCCGGGGTTCCAGCTCATCGGATACTTCTCGTCGAGGTAAGGCAGGGCCGTTTCCGTGAGGTAGAGCGGGCGGAAGGTATCCACCATCACGGCCAACTCGTGGGTTTCCTTTTTCCCAATGCTGGCCTCTACCGTGCCGGGGTGCGGACCGTGCGGCAGCCCGCTGGGATGCACCGTGAAGGAAGCCAGATCAATGCCCTTGCGCGACATAAAGTTGCCGGCCACGTAATAAAGCACCTCGTCAGAGTCGACGTTGGAATGGTTGTAGGGCGCCGGAATGCTTAGTGGGTGGTAGTCGAACAAACGGGGCACAAAGGAGCAGATGACGAAGTTGTGCGCCTCGAAATGCTGGTGCACGGGTGGGGGCTGGTGGATGCGGCCCGTAATCGGCTCAAAGTCGTGGATGCTAGTGGCGTAGGGGAAGAAGTACCCATCCCAGCCCACCACGTCGAAGGGTGAGTGGGCGTACACCAACTCGTGTAGAAAGCCTTCTTTCTTCACTTTCACCACGTATTCTCCCGATTCGCGCACGTCGTCCTGTACCAACTCGTGGGGTGGGCGGATGTCCCGCTCGCAGTAGGGGGAGTGCTCCAGCAGCTGCCCGAAGTGGTTACGGTAGCGCCGGCACGTTTCGATGGGGCTGAACGACTCGATAACGAGCAGCCGCACCGGGCCTTCCTCAAAGTGAAACTGATGAATGATGGTGCGCGGAATCACCACGTAGTCGCCGGGCTCGAAGGCTACTTTGCCCAGCTGGCTCCACAGCTCGCCCCGACCCTCATGGACGAAGATAACCTCATCGGCCAAGGCATTTTTGTAGTAGTAGTTCATGCGCCGCTCCGTGGGGCTGCAAATGCTTAGCATCACATCGGCGTTGCCGAGCATGGTCTGGCGGGCCTGCAGGTAGTCGCCGCCGGTGCTGGTCTGGGCCAGGGTGCGCAGGTGGCTGGGCTGCAGGGCGCGGTCTTTCAGCAGCTTAGGAGCATAGGCTACCGGCTCCCCCACCCGCCGGATTTCGGTGGGCGCGTGCCGGTGGTACAGGAGCGACGACACGCCCGAAAAGCCCAAGGTACCAACCAGCTGCTCGTGGTAAAGGGTGCCATCGGGCTGGCGGAACTGGGTGTGGCGCTTGCGGGGAATCTGGCCAAGGCGGTGATAATAAGGCATAGCGGGTGGGTAGGTGGGTGCAGAATCAGTGGCTTAAATATACAACGTGCGGCGGCTTGCTGCTGGCAACCGGTCGGGAACCAGCGCGGGCCGCTGCTGAAATCCGGCTTCATAGAAAAGCCAAGGCCCTGCCCAGAATAACCGGGCAGGGCCTTGGTAAGCACCCGGCAGCGGGCTAGTGGTCTGACAGGTTCTGGGCAATCATGGCCCGTCCATCGGCTACGGCTTGCAGAGCGGCCTGCAATTCCGCGTCCCGGGTATTAAGCACCATGTAGTAGGCGGGTTTGCCGTAGGCGCTCCGGGCAATATGAGCTTTCAGCTGGTTGCTGAGCAGCGGGGCACACTGGCTCAGCGCGGCCGCATCGGGCGCTATGCCCGCCTCTTCGGCCCGGTCGGCCAGCTCTGCCAGTTGGGCCGCGCTTATCTGGAAGGAGGCCTGGAACTGTTCAAAGCGCAGGGCTTCCAGCTCGGCTTTGTGGTTCTGATAAAACTGCAGGGCATATTCACGTACCAGATTCTGACTTTGCAGGCGCGCATAGTATGGCGAAAGCGAGGCCTGGTCGCGGGCTACAAACACATCCGGCGTGATGCCGCCCCCCCCGTATACCGTGCGGCCGTGGTCGGTGCGGTAGCGGAGGGCGTCGTCTACGTGAATGCTGTCGGCGTGCTGAAACTCTCCCTGCCGCTGCCGGTTGCGCAGCTCCTGGGAATAAGCGGCGGCGCCTTCCGCGTACGACTTCTGAATGCAACGCCCCGAAGGCGTATAGTAGCGGGCTATGGTCAGGCGCAGCTCGGAGCCATCATTGAGCACAATGGGCTGCTGCACCAGGCCCTTGCCAAATGTGCGGCGCCCCACCAGCAACGCCCGGTCGTGGTCCTGCAGGGCCCCGGCCACCACCTCGGCCGCCGAGGCGCTGCCTTCATCGATGAGCAGCACCAACGCTCCTTCCTCAAACTCCCCGGTTATCCGCGAATACGTTTGGGTATCAAACTGGTCCCCTTTCCCATCGGTGTACACCAGCTTGCGGGTGCCGGCAATAAACTCATCCGTGAGCTTGGTGGCCCGGTCGAGGTAGCCGCCGGGGTTACCGCGCAAATCCAGCACCAGCTGCGTCATGCCCTCCCGGGTAAGGTCGCCTAGTGCTTGCTTAAACTCGTCGTAGGTACCGCTGGCAAAGCGGCTGATCTTGATGTAGCCCGTACGCTCGTCCAGCAGATATGCCGCCTCGACGGAGGTGTTGGGAATGCGGTTGCGCGGAATGCTCAGCTGCAGGGGCTTGGTACCGGGCCGGCGCAGCAGCTGCAGCTGCACCACACTACCGGCCGGCCCGCGCAGCTTCGCAAACATCTGGTTCATGGTGATGTGACGCCCCGAAACCGGCTGGTTATTTACAGCCAGAATTCGGTCGCCAGGTTGCAGGCCGGCCTGCTCGGCAGGGCCGCCCCCCAGGGGCGCTATCACGGTGACGGTGTCCCGAAACAGGTTGAACTCGACCCCGATGCCGTCGTAGTCGCTCTGCAGGAAGGCCGAGGCTTGCTCCCGCTCCCGGGCCGGAATAAACGTGGAATGGGGGTCCAGCCGCTCCAGCATGCGGGCAATGGCAAAGTCCGACAGCCCCTCCACATCCACCGAATCCACGTACTCCTCGTCGACGCGGCTGAGCACTTCCCGAAAGCGCAGGTAGCCGCGCAGGGTGCCTTCGGGGTTTTGGCGGGAAGGCTGAAACCGCCCGGCACCCAGCAGCACCCCGGCAACCAGCGCCGTGCCAAGCAGGAGCGGCTGGCGCCACCGACGCACAGCCACACCCTGAACGGGAAACACAGTCTGAATTAAGCGGGTAAGAATTCCTGCCATGTACGCGGGGTAAAGGAAGTCGGGGTTGCTCAAAACTACTGAAACTTTTCCGGGAATATGCAGCTCCTCAACTCTTTCCACCATTGCTAAGTGAGCTTGGGCTCTACCTGCGCCCCGGCTGCGCAAATCACTGTACATACACTTATGCAGCTGGGCGTTGCCCGTCAACAACCAGCATGCGTGCCCGCGTCATCCGGCCCCGGCAGTAGCACTATTCCCAGCAGCCCGGGTGGCCCAGGCAGGCCCGCGGCCACGCTTGCGCAGTAGCGTAGCCGCCCCAATAGTTTACGCCTGAGTTGTATCTTTGCACCTCACCTGCGGGGCCGGCCTTGGCTGCCCTGTGCTTTGCCAGTTGCCCATGGGCCGCATTCTTGCTATTGATTACGGCCACAAGCGGGTAGGTCTGGCCGTGACGGACCCGCTGCAGATCATAGCCACGCCCCTGGAAACCGTGCACAGCCAGGATTTGCTAGCCTACGTGAAGGCGTATCACCAGCGCGAACCGCTGGCGGCGCTGGTGGTAGGCATGCCCCGCACCCTCAGCAACGAGGCCACCGATGCTACCAGCGCCGCCGTAGGCCTGGTGCGCACGCTCCGCCGCGAGCTGCCGGAAGTGCCGGTGCACGAAATCGACGAGCGGTTTACGTCCCGTATGGCCCACGCCGCCATGCTGGCCGGGGGCCTCTCCAAGAAAGACCGGCGCGACAAAGCCACCGTCGACCGGGTGTCGGCCACGCTCATTTTGCAATCTTTTCTGAATTCCCGATGATTTACCCCATTGTAGCCTTTGGCGACCCGGTGCTCAAAGCCCGCGCCAAGGATATTCCCGCCGACTTTTCACCGGAAGAGCTGAAAAAGCTGATTGGCGACATGTACGACACCATGTACTACGCCCACGGCGTAGGCTTGGCTGCCCCCCAGATTGGCCGGAGCGTGCGCCTGTTCGTTATCGACTCGGCCCCCATGGTGGACGATGAGGACGAAGAAACCGGGGAGATAAAGCCCGGAGCCGAAACGGGTATTAAGCGGGCCTTCATCAACCCACAGATGGTAAGCGAAACCGGCGAGGAATGGGGCTTCGAGGAAGGCTGCCTGAGCATTCCGGGCGTGCGCGAGATGGTGTACCGCCACCCCACCATTGTGCTGCGCTACGAAGACGAAAACCGCCAGCAGCACGAGGAGACCTTCACGGGCATGACGGCCCGCGTAATTCAGCACGAGTACGACCACTTGGAAGGCGTGCTGTTTACGGACTACGTGTCGGGCCTGAAAAAGCAGCTGCTCAAGGGCAAGCTGGCTCGCATCAGCAAAGGCGACGTGAAGGCCGACTACCGCATGAAGTTTGCCGGCCAGAGCGGGCGGTAACGCGCTTCTTTCTCGCACTATGGCTATCCAGCCCGGCTACCTGTGATGCAGGCGGCCGGGCTGTTTTTTGGGCCGCGGTTGACTGAATGAACCGGCGCGGGGCTCATTAGTCCGCGAGCCGGACAATGGCTATTTGGTGGTCCCGAAAAGCCTGGTTATCTTTCTTCTACCTGTATCTGACTAGTTGCTCTATGACTCGTATAGCGGCCGTTTTCCTTGCGCTTGTATTAGCCCTATGGCCGCAACGGCCGCAGGCGTGGGGATTTTTCGGGCACCGCACCATCAACCGGCTAGCCGTATACACGCTGCCGCCCGAGCTGCTGAGCTTCTATAAGAGCAACATCGACTACCTCACCGAAAACGCCACCCGCCCCGACTCGCGCCGCTCCGTGGTGCCCGAGGAAGCCCCGCGCCACTACATCGACCTGGATGTGTACGGGGACAGCGCGGCCTATAAGCTCCCGCGCAACTACGCCGATGCCGTGGCCCGCTACAGCCTCGATACGCTCCAGCGCCACGGCATTGTGCCCTGGCACGTGGTGGTGATGAAGAACCGCCTCACCGAAGCGTTCCGCAGCCGCAATGCCGACCGGATTCTGAGCGTATCGGCGGACCTGGGGCACTACGTGGCCGACGCCTGCGTGCCGCTACACACCACCCACAACTACAACGGGCAGCTTACCGGGCAGCGCGGTATACACGGCCTCTGGGAAAGCCGCCTGCCGGAGCTGCTGGCTGGGGGCTACGACTTTTTCACCGGGCCCGCGCCGTACATCGAACGTCCAACAGCTACCATCTGGGCCACCGTCACGCGCTCCAGCAACGCCGTCGACTCAGTGCTGCGGTTTGAGAAAGAGCTGACGGCCAAGTTCCCCGACGACAAAAAGTACACCTTCGAGCAGCGCGGCAACGCCACGGTGCGCACTTACTCCCGTGAGTTCAGCCGGGAGTACCACCAGCGCCTGAATGGGCAGGTGGAGCGGCAGATGCGCTTGGCCGTGCGGCTGGTGGGCGCCTTCTGGTACACGGCCTGGGTAGATGCCGGCCAGCCCGACCTGCGCAACCTGCCCCGCGCTGTTTCGGCCGAAGAGCAGCAGCGCCTGGCCCGCGAAACCGAGCAGCTTCAGCAAGCTCCGGTTACCAATGCCCCCGGCCACACGGATTGAGCGGCCACAATCGTGAGTTGACGTACACTATGCGCAATTTGCGCCAACAGGCGGGGTTAGCGCCAGTACACCATTCAACTTACGATGTCACCTTATGAAAAGCTTGCTTACGTTAGCGCTGCTCACGGTATCCAACCTGTTTATGACGTTTGCCTGGTACGGGCACCTGCAGTTCAAGAAGCTCCCGTGGTTTAGCAAGCTGGGCATTGTGGGCATCGTGCTGGTAAGTTGGGGGCTGGCGTTTTTCGAGTACGTGTTTCAGGTGCCGGCTAACCGCATCGGCTTCGAGGAGAATGGCGGCCCTTTCAGCTTATTTCAGCTCAAAGTCATTCAGGAAGTCATCTCCCTCACCGTGTTTACGCTGTGCGCCGTGTACGTCTTCAAAACCGATAAACTGGGCTGGAATCACGTGTTGGGCTTTGGGTTGCTGGTGGCCGCCGTGTATGTTATTTTCCGGAAGTGGTAAGCTCCTCCGTAGGCTACAACTTCGCCTTCTGGTATGCGTAGGAAGCGGGCCACCTTATCCCGGCTGCTCCTTCCCTGTCTATGCAACGAAAACTCTACTCCTGGCTGAGCGGCTTGCTGCTGCTGCTTAGCATTTCTACTTCCCAGGCCCAGAAAGTGGGGCTGGTACTGAGTGGCGGCGGCGCCAAAGGCCTGGCCCACGTGGGCGTGCTGAAGGTGCTGGAGAAAAACCGCATCCCCATCGACTACATTGTGGGCACCAGCATGGGCGCCATTGTGGGGGCTATGTACTCGGCAGGCTACTCGCCCGAGGAAATTGAGAAGATTGTGCTGAGTCAGGCGTTTCAGGACTGGGTGGCCAACCGCCCGCTCACGGGCAAGGTCTACAACTACTTTGAAACCGACGCCGACCCGGCCGCCCTGCACCTGGGTCTGGCCATCGACAGCAAATTCAAGACGCGCATCACGCCCCGGCTCATCAACGACGCCACGCTGAATTACCAGCTGGCCACCATGCTGGCGCCCGCCGGGGCCATTTCCGACTATAACTTCGACCAGCTGCTGGTGCCGTACCGGGCAGTGGCCTCCGAGGTATTCACGCGCAAGCGGGTAGTGCAGCGTAGTGGTTCCCTGGCCGATGCCGTGCGCAACTCCATGGCCTTTCCGCTGGCATTCCGCCCCATTCGGCAAACCGACGGGCGCTACCTCTTCGACGGGGCCGTGGTTGACAACTTTCCCACGGGCGTGATGAACGAAGAGTTCAAGCCCGATATCATGATTGGGGTAAACGTGGGCGACGTGGCTTACAAGCAGTATCCCAAGGACAAGGACGACCAACTGCTGACCGGCACCCTCATTTTTCTGGGCTCCAACGTAGCCGATACGCTGTCGGTGGGCCGCAACGGCATTTTCATCCAGCCCGATCTGGAGGGCTATGGCGCAGGCGACTTTAACCGCGCGAAGAAGCTGGTAAACCTGGGCGAAACCGCCGCCGAGGCCAAGCTGGCGCTGATGCTGCGCCGGATTCCGCGCCGGGAAGATACCCTGGCCCTGCAGCAGCGGCGTCGCGCCTTTCAGGAGCAGGCCCCACGTCCCGATTTCAAGCAGATCAACGTGCAGGGCCTGCCGGCCGAGCAGCAGGAGTTTGTGCGGCGCTTTTTCCGGCGCACCGGCAGCAGCTACACGCCTTCTGATATTGAGGAAGGGTATTTCACACTGGTAGACAACGACTTCTTCTCCAATGTATACCCGCGCGTGATGTACGATAAGGAGAAGAAAGGCTACGTGCTGAGCGTGGATGCCCGCCAGGCCAACAACCTCACCGCCGACCTGGGCGTGCTCCTTTCCACGCGCTCCATGAGCAACTTTTACCTGGGCGGCTCTTTCCGCTACCTCAACCGCTACCTCTACACCGTGCAGGCCAACGCCACGGTGGGGCGTTTCTACAACGGGGCCCACGCCGCGTTCCGCATCAGCGTGCCGGGCCGGTTCCCGCTGTACATCCAACCTCAGATTACTTTCAACAACTTCAACTACCAGGACACGGGCGGCCTGCTGGGTACCAACACCGAAACCACCCAGATTCAGCAGCGCGACCTGGTTACCAACATCCAGATTGGCATCAGCCCCAACTACCGCAGCCGCTATATTATCACGGGCGGGGCATTTACCAACCGCGACCGGTTCGCCAATACCGACCAGCTCAGCTCCGATGCCAGCCTCGACCAAAGCAGCCTGAGCGGCTTCACGGCGGCGCTGCGCTTCGAGCGCAACTCCCAGAACCGGCGACAGTACGCTACCCTGGGCCGCCGCGTGGAGTTTGGCTTTCGGGGAGTGTCGGCGGTAGAAAACTACGACCCCGGTACTACTGCCTTGGATATTCCGGGCCGGAAGAAAAACCACCAATGGGTGCGGGCCAGCGCCTTTATTGAGCAGTTTTTCTCCCTGAACAAGGTCGACAGCGTGGGGGTACGCACCAAATCGTGGGGGTTCACCACTGATCTGGTGGCTACTACCCAGGGAAAGTTTGCTACCTACCGCTCCTCTCTCACAGCTTCCCCGGCCTTCCTGCCCCTCCCCGACTCTCGCACTTTATTCCTCGACCGGTACCGGGGCACGGCCTACGCCGCCGCTGGCCTGCACTATGTACAGGCCCTGCTTGGGCCCATCGAGTGGCGCACCTCGGTGTACGCGCACGTGCTGGTGCGCCCCTGGGAAAGAGCAGCGAGTAACCCGCTGCTGGCCAACCGCAAACAAGCCATCAGCCGCCCCTACCTTACGGCCATGACGGGCTTCACCTACGAAACCCCCGTGGGGCCGGCTTCCCTGCAGTTCATCACGTATGATGAGCGGGAGCACCGCTTTGGGGTATTTGCCCACATCGGCTACGTGTTGTTCCGCGACCGGTCGTTGGATTAAGTTGCTGGTTTCTGGTTGCTGGTTTCTGGTTCCTAGTTATAAGCCAGCAACTAGCAACCAGAAACTTCATTACCGCGTGGGGTACAGGGGAGGCTCCTCGCCGGTAGCATGCGGGGAGGCCGGGCTGGGACCGCAGCCTGCCAGCACGGCGCATTCCAGGTCTTCGCCGTGGTAGAAATACCGGAACAACACCGTAGCCAGCCACATGGCCAGCGGGGGCGCCACCCAGTAAAGCCACAATCCGTGGTAGCGCCCGGCCGCTAAGGCGGTGCCCAAGGAGCGGGCGGGGTTCAGGCTCATGCCCGAGAGAGGCGTCTCAAAGACGATGTACAAGGCTAATAATGCTCCCAGTATGCAGCCCGTGTACTGCTTAAGCTTACGCGAGTGCAGCAACAGCAGCAGAACCAGCATCAGGAGAAACGATATGCCGAACTCCGCGACGAAAGCCACCAGGGTGCCATATGGCCCAGGCCGGGGCTCCGTCACGGTGAACTTCACGGCAGGGTGCGCATACCAGTCGCCAAACACCAGGCGCAACAGGAATGCTGCCGTGCTAGCTCCAAGCACCTGCGCCAGCACGTACCACACGGCATCGGGGGTACGCAGCTTGCCCAGTTGCCAGAACGCCAGCGTAACGGCGGGGTTGATGTGGGCACCGGAGCGTTTCCCCCAGGGACTGTACACAATAGCCGTGATGACCAGGCCCATTCCCAGCCCCATAAGCACACGGCGGCCCAGTTTCGCGCTCGGTAGCCACGGGGCAAGCGGCGAGGCCGGATGTTCCAGCAACATGGTGAGCAGGCCGGCACACGTCACAAAAAACGCCAGGCCCGCGGCTTCAGCCAGGTAGTGCGGCCAATGGCGACGGAAAGCAGCGCGCAGAGCGGCAAAAGACATGGCAACAGGTTCAGGACAACGCTTGCCTGATAAAACGGCCTCCGCCCGGCTCGGTTGCTATGGTTCAGCTCCCAGGCACGGCACGAGGTGGGTTAGGGCTGCACCAGCAGCATGGCCGAGGAGGCCGGTACTTCCACGCTCAGCGTGGCTCCGGTTCCTTCCAGCTTCCTGATGCCCTGCGGGTTTATCTGGTCGCCGGCCAATACCACGGAGTAGCGGCCGCCAGGCACCGTCAAGGTAGCTGGTTGCCGGTTGCCATTGAAGAGCACTACAATGGTTCCCCACTCGTCGCCGCCGGCGTGGTTGAGCAGGCGGTAGCCAATGGTCGTAGCCGGCTGATCAGGTAAGAACTCCAGGTGCTGCTGTACCAGTTCCCGCGTAGGCAGTCGGAAGGCAGGGTGGGCGCGGCGCAGGGCAATCAGCTGACGGTAGAACTCAAACACGCGCGGGTATTGCGCTTTGCGCGCCCAATCGAGCTGATTGACGTTGTCGGGCAGATTGTAGGAATTGTGGGAGCCACCTTTGGTGCGCAAGAACTCGTCGCCGATGGGCAGGAACGGCACCCCCTGCGAGGTGAACACAATGGTATTGCTGAGCAGGTCCATGCGGATAAGCTCCTCCTCGGTAGCGCCCGGGTTGGCTACCGTGAGCTTGTCCCAGAGCACCCGGTCGTCGTGGCAGGCTACGTAGTTGATGGCCTGCGCGGGTGTATTAGCCCAGGGTGCTTTCGAGTAGTTTACTTTGGTATAGTCGAGCTGGGGGTGCTGGGTAGCCGCCACAATACCAAACTTCACGCTTTCCTCCAGGCCAGGCTGGCCGCTGGCAAAGCCGGGCTCGGCCTGCCGGGCAAAATGGCCCTTTACCCCGTCACGCAGCTCGTCGCCAAACGCGGCAATACGGTCCAGCTTCAATACGTTGGCTTTCAGGGCCCGCTCCGCCTCGGGCAAGGGACTGGCGCCGGCCGTCCACCCTTCGCCGTACACGAAAATAGAATGGTCTATCTGGTCGAGGGCCACGCGCACAGCCCGCATGGTACGGATATCCAGAATGCCCATCAAGTCAAAGCGGAACCCATCCACGTGGTATTCCCGCGCCCAGTACGCCACCGACTCTGTAATGAGTTTGCGCACCATGGGCCGCTCAGAGGCTACCTCGTTGCCGCAGGCCGCGGCATCGGAAAGGGAACCATCGGCGTTGTGGCGGTAGTAGTAGCCGGGCACCAGCTGCTCAAAGGAGCTGCGGGCCGCATTGGCGGTGTGGTTGTACACCACGTCCAGCACCAGCCGTAGGCCGCGGCGGTGCAGCTTCTGCACCATCTGCTTCATCTCCAGGATGCGGGCTGCCGGGTCGGTGGGGTCGGAGGAATAAGAGCCTTCGGGCACGGTATAGTGCAGCGGGTCATAGCCCCAGTTGTAGCGGTTTTCCTGAAGCCGACTTTCATCCACGGAGGCGAAGTCGTTGGTGGGCAGCAGGTGGAGGTGGGTGATGCCCAGCTCGGAAAGGTGGTCGAGGCCGGTTTTCACGCCACCGGGGCCGCGCGTGCCCAACTCAGCCAAGCCCAAGAACTTGCCTTTCTGCTGGATTCCCGACTGCGGCTGCATGGATAGGTCGCGCACGTGCAATTCGCCAATCACAATGTCGGTAGCCTGCCGCAAGCGGGGGCGCCGGTCGTCGTCCCACTCCGTAGGGCTCACCATGGCTGGGTCGAGCAGGGCGCCTCTCTCCCCATTCACGCCCACGGCGTGCACGTAGGGGTCGGGCACCTCAGCCAGCTGCTTGCCTTTAATGGTGGCCTGCACTACGTAGAAACGGCCCGGCGGCTGGGCCGGTAGCGTATACACCCAGGTACCACCCGTCGATTTCTGCATGGCGTACTCGGCTACTGGCGTGCCACCCGTGCCTTCGGTGTAGAGCTTGAGCTGCAGCTTCTCGGCCGTAGGAGCCCACACCCGCAGCCTCGCCTGCCCGCGCACGAAGGTCAACCCCAGGTCGGGTCCGTCGTAGGTGGGCAGATCTGAATAGATATCGGTGAGGCGAGCGGTACGGCAGGTCGTGAGCATGCCTAGAGACAACAGGAGTAGGCAAATCGAGCGTAACTTCATAGCAAACAAAAAGTGGCTAACGAAGGTCGGCTTTTCACGCTGCTATTCCATACGTTGGCAGTAGCTATTCCAGGCCCTGCGCAAACGCGCGCAGCAACCGGGCTACTTCCTCGGGAGCTTCGTAGGGCAGCAAATGCCCCGCCCCGCTGATAATCTCCAGATGAGTACCCGCTGGCAGCAAGGGTAGCGTCTCCAACCCGTGCAACGACGGCGACATCACCGCGTCGGCATCACCCGCCACAATCGTACAGGGCACGTTGATAGACCACAGCCGGTCGGCAATATTCTCGCGGCTCCCACGCAGCAGCCACGCCTCCCAGGCCTCCTGACTACTGCGGAGGTTGTCGGCTATTATTTGCTGCTGCCAGGCCTGGGGCAACGGGCGGGCGGTAATCTTGCGTAGCGTGTTTTCGGCGGCTGCCGGCTTGCCCCAGGCGCGCAGGCTGGCTTGCCTGTCCTCATCGGTCATGGGCTCGGGCGTGGGTGGCGAAGGGCTGAGCAGCACCACCCCTGCCAACCCGGGAGGGCGCTGTGCGGCCAAAGCCAGAGCAATTTTCCCACCCATGCTATGGCCCACCAGCACGTAGCGCCCCACAGGCTGCTGTCGGATAAATAGAGCTACCTCGTCGGCGTAGGCATCCACGGAGTAACCGGCGTGCGGAGCCGGGGCCGTGCCAAAGCCTCCAAGGTCAGGAGCAAAAAAGGCATACTCGGAGCCAAGGGCATCAGCAACCGGCTGAAAGGCATGACCGGCGCCCGCCCAGTAATGCAGGCCGATAAAGGAGAGTGCGTGCGACATAGCTGCCTTGTACGGCAGAAGCCCTCTACTTGGCCTCCTACCTTACCGGCAGGTCCGTTGCTAAGCCGCCTGAAACTTCACTTACAGAGCATTTACCGCTTGCTGAGCCCGAAAAGTGCGCGTAAATCCATCAAATACGTCTTCGCGGAGCACCAGCTCACCGTCCGATAGTTTCTCGATGATGTAGCGCATATCCGGCCGCGCGGCGCTGGGGTTGATGGTAATGATGTCGCGCTGATCGTGGTACAGCAGCGTGGTTTCGATGGCGCGAGCATAAGTAGTGCGCCGGGTTTCCTGGCCGTTTACGTACTCCACCAGGGTGCCATCGGCTTTGAACTGCAAGGTAAGCTGGTAGCCCGGGGCAGGTGTTTGACCCTGGCCGCTTAGTCCGCCTTCGTCGGCTACCCACACCCACTGCGTACGCAGGGCGGCGGGGTCTTCATCGACCACTACGGCTGGGGCGAGGTCGGTTTTCTGGCAGTTGGCAGTGAGCGTGAGAAGCAGGCCGAACGCGGCGGTGCGCCAAAAGGTGTACATCGGGCAGGTAAGTTTGAGTTGGTAGAAAGGACGGAAAGATGCGCTAACAGCAGCATCCGACTATAAGAGCATACGCAACGGCAGAGCGTTGCATGATCTGCCAAGGTTACGCGTTGCTCCGGCAACTTGATGACACAAAAAAGCCACCCGGCGTGTACCGGGTGGCTTTTCATCAACAAATCAGCTATACGCTACAGGGCCTTCTTGCGCGAGGCCTGGAACTTCTTGATCTGGGGGTCGATGATTTTCTTGTCGCCGACTACCACAATGGTCATGGCCTCGGGGCGCACGTACTTGCGGGCAGTTTCGCTCACTTGCTGGGGCGTCACGGCGTTGATGTTCTTTACCTGCTCGGTGAGGTAAGAATCGGGCAAGCCATGCAGCTCCAGGGTGTTGAGCTGGCCGATGATGCCGCCGGGCGTGGAGTTGCGCAGCACAAACATACCCGACTCGTAGTTCTGGATGCCTTTCAGCTCCTCAGCCGTGGGTGGGGTTTTCTGCAGGCGCTCAATCTCATACACGATTTCCTTGAGCGAGTTGCCAGTTTCCTGGGTGGTCACGTCGGCGTTCTGGCTCCAGTTGCCGGTGCGGTAGTGCGTTTCGAGGTAGCTATAGGGCGAGTAGGTGTAGCCCTTGTCTTCCCGAATGTTGCGCGTGATGCGCGAGCCGAAGGAGCCGCCCAGCAGAGAGTTCATCACTCGCGTCCGAATAAAGTCGGGGTGCGAGGGGTCCACGGTAGGCAGGCCAATGATGATGGTCGACTGTGGGGCGTTGGGCCGGTCGAGGGTGGTGATGTCGGGGCGGGTCTGGGATTTGGCAATTTCAATGTGCGGGGCCGGGCCCTTGGGCATGCTTACCCAGGCCTTGGTAATGGCCTCACGCACGGCGGCATTGTCGAACTTGCCAGCCACGAACACGGCCGTGCGCTGGGCACCAAACTGCGTCTGGTAGAAGTTCTTCACCTGGGCCAGCGTGAGGGCATCAATTTCGGCGTCGGAGGGAATGGGCCGGCCGTAGGGGTGCGTGCCGTAGAGCGCAGCCGTGAACTTCTGGCGGGCCTGGGTGCCGGGCTGGGCACGGGCCAAGGCCATCTGACGCTTGAAGTCGGCTTTCACGCGGGCAAACTCGCTTTCCGGCAGCGTGGGGTGCAGCACCACATCGGCCAGCACCGCCGACAGCTCGGGGGCAAACTCGCTCAGGCAGGAAGCATAGATCTGGGTCTGGTCCATGCCCACCGACACGCTCAGGTCGCCGCCCATGCGGGCTACCTTGTCGGCCAGCTGCTGGGCCGAGAGCGTGGCAGTGCCTTCGCTCAACAGCTTGCCCAGCAAATCGGCTACGCCTACCTGGCCGGCTTCCTCGTGCACGTTGCCGGCCTGAATGGCCACCATCATCGTGACTTTGGGCACCTGCCCGTAGGGCACCAGTTTGGCCTTCAGGCCGTTGGAAAGCGTAAATTCTTCCTTGGCTGGCAGCTTGAAGTCGCGCGGGGTGCCGCCAGCGGGCGGGGTTTCGCGGGGCGTGCTGGGTGCAGGCGCAGCCGCGGGAGTTGCGGCTACAGCCGGTTTGGCGGGCGCCGCACCGGTGGTTTTGGTTTTTACCTTGACTTTCGTCTGGGCCAGGGCGGCCGGGGCGGCGGCCGAAGCCAGGGCCACGCAGAGCAGCCCGTTTACTAGGATTTTCATGGCGTGGTTAGGTTAGCTTTTGGCCAGTGGGTTGACGATGAGCAAGGTGCGGTTGGTGGGCCGCAAGTACTCCTGCACGGCGCGCTGCATCACGGCGGGCGTAACTTTGCGGAACTCCGCCTCCAGCTCGTTGATGCGGGCGGGGTTGTTGTCAAACAAGGCAAACGAGGCCAGCATATCGGCCCGGCCAAAGCCGGAAAGCTGGTCGTAGAGGTTGGAGCGCAGCTTCACCACCGCTAGGTCCAACGTGTTCTGGTCGATGCCATCCTTAGCCAGGCGGCTGATTTCCTGATCGAGCACACTTACCACCGAGTCGGATTTCACCGTGTTGTCATACACCAAGTCGCCCATCCACAGCATAGGGCCGGAGTAGTTGAAGGCGTTGCCGAGGTAGTTGATACCCCCGCTCACGTTGTCGGTGAGGCCGCGCTTCTGCACCATGGCCTGGTAGAGGCGCGAGTCTTTGCCCTGCAGCATAATCTGGTCGAGCAGGATGAGGGCATAGTACTCCGGCGTGTTCCGGTCGGGCATGTGGTAGGCAAAGGCCAGGGCCGGCTTGGTGGCCAGCTTGTCGTCCTTGGTGAAGCGCTGCTCCTTTTCCTGGCGGGGCTCCGTGATGTCGGGCTTGGGCGGCTGGGTAGCGGCCGGAATGTTGGCGAAGTACTTCTCTATCCAGGCTTTGGCCTCAGCGGGCTCAAAGTCGCCCGTAATGGCCAGGGCCGCGTTGTTGGGCGCGTAGTAGGTTTTGAAGAAGGCCTGCGCGTCGGGCAGGGTAGCCGCGTCCAGGTCTTTCAGGTCGCCGTAGAAGTTGTGGGCGTTGTTCCAGTTTTTGTTGGCGTACTGGGGCATGTCCAGCCACGGAAAGCCGCCGTAGGGCTGGTTGAGCACGTTCACGCGCACCTCGTTTTTCACCACACCCTGCTGGTTGGTCAGGCTAGCCTGGTTGATGGCGAGGCCGCGCATCCGGTCGGCTTCGGCCCAGAGCATGGTTTCAAGCTTGTGGGCGGGCACTATCTCGAAGTAGTTGGTGAAGTCGAAGCGGGTAGAGCCGTTGAGCGTGCCCCCGTTTTTCTGCACCAGCTGGATGAACTCCATCTTGCCCAGGTTCTGGGAGCCCTGGAACATAAGGTGCTCAAACAAGTGGGCGTAGCCCGTCCGGTCCCGGGGCTCGTTGCGGAAGCCCACGTTGTAGTAGGCCGCCACGGTAGCTGTGGGCGCGGTGTGGTCGGGCGAGAGTACCACCTTCAGGCCGTTGGGCAGGGTGTAGTACTCCACCGGAATCTGGAACGATGATGCCGCCGGAGCGGCGGGGGCTGCCGGAGTAGCTGTTGCCACGGGCGTTGAGGCCGGGGTATTCACAACGGATGTAGCCTTAGGGCTGCACGCGCCCAGCACAGCCAGCAGGGCTGCCGTGCCCCATACCGACCCACGGTCGGATATGCGTGTTTTCATAGAAGAGAGGTTAGGGTGAACGATGCGTGGAAACTGGTCCTCAACCTACAAAATCTTCTACAAACGACCGGTAGTATCCTACCTGTTAGGGTCTACTTCTCCACTTTGAGCGTGGCAGGGCGGCCGGTTAGCTCAAACATTTCACCGTGGGGCACCATGGTTATCTGCCCAAACTCCCGAATCATCATCTTATAGCTCTCTCCCACCGGCCGGATTTTGCGGTCGAGGTCGTAGAGGCCGCAGGCATTCACGGAAAGGCGCTTCTCGGCCAGGCTGATGTCCCAATCGAGCTGGTCGAGCAAGGAGTACCAGGTGAAGCCCACCACCGGCACGCCGTCCTGGCGGATGCGCTGCACGTTCACCCACTGCTTCCAGAGCCAGCACTCGGCATCTTTGGCGTTGAAGGTGTTGGTTTCGGTGTGCATCACGGGCTTGCGGTACCGTTCGTAGTACTGCTTGGTCATGGTGTACCAGCCCAGCACGTCCTCGGCCGCGCACCAGTTGCCGTCGGGCTTGATAATCCGTTCGTTGCGGCCGTAATAGTCGTTGCCCATGATCTGATAACCGGGCGGCTCTCCGGCCATAAACCACTCCAGCTCGTCGCGGGTAAGGCCGTTGTCGAGGCAGTACAGCAGCACTTCCGAGTCGATAGTGTGGGCGTAGAGCAGGTCGAGGGAAAGAAACCGCAGCTTGTTTTGCAGCCGGATTTCGGGGCTTTGCACGGCGCGCATCTCGTGGATGTACTCCGCCGATTCACTCTGCACAATCACGCAGTCGGGCCGGTGCTTGGCTATCTGCTGGTTGCCCATGATGCTGGCCGCCGTAATGTGCTTCATGGCCGTGATGAAGGCGCGGTCATCCTTTAATTGCTCGTTCCAGATACCATCCTTGGCGGAGGCCCGGGCCGTCACGTAAATTTCGTTGACCGGCGTATAGAACCGCACCCAGGGGTAGCGCCGGGCTACGGCCCCACAGTACTCGGCAAAATGCACCGGCAGCTCGGGGTTCTGGAAATTACCCACCCAATCGGGCACGCCAAAGTGCATCAGATCCAGAATGGGCGTGATACCCAGGCGCTTGATTTCGGCCATGGCCTTATCGGCAAACTCCCAGTCGAATTGGCCGGGAGCCTTATGAATGAGGTAGTACGGCAGGTTGTAGCGCAGCACCTTCAGGCCCAGCTCCCGCACCAGCGCGAGGTCTTCCTGGTAGCGGTTGTAGTGGTCGGTTTCAGCCAGCAAGTCGCGCCGGATGGTACCATTGGCAATAGTAGGGTACGAGCATTCGATGCCCGTGGCAAACATGAAGTTGCCGGGCAGGTTGGTGGGCAGGCCGGAGCCGTCGTGCCCGGCCGCGCCGCCGTACTCGTCGCCCTCGTAGGAGCCGTGGCCGAAGTGCTGCTTTATATGGGAGAGGAAGGATTTCATATTGGAGCTGTTAGCTACCGCAGGCTGGCCAGAAACTTATCGGCGGTGCGCAGGCTGAGGGCCATGATGGTAAGGGCCGGGTTGACGCTGAGGGCGCTGGGAAACACGGAGTTGTCGCAGATATAGAGGTTGGGCACGTCGAAGGCCCGGCCATCGGGGTTTACTACCGCGTCGTCGCCGCTGAGGCCCATACGCGCCGTGCCAATCACGTGGGCATACCGCTCGAAAGCCCAGATGTCGGTAGCCCCGGCGGCTTCCCAGATCTGGCGCATCAGCTGCTCGGCGTGGCGGTTCATGCGCTGCTCGTTTTCCTGGGCCGTGAAGTGCAGGCGGGGTTTGGGCAGGCCGCGCGCATCCTTCTCCTCGCTAAGCTCCAGGAAGTTGGCTTTGTGCGGGAGACAGTCCCCCAGGATGTTAATGCCGGCAATGTGGTTGTAGCTGCGCATATAGTTGCGCAGGGCCTGGCCCCAGAGCTTGCGCTGGCGCACCATCTGGGTGGCAAAGGTCACGGGCATCACCCCGATGCTCTGCAGCAGGTAGCCGCCCGCGAAGTCAGCGTTTTTGGGCCGGTGCGTGTCCTCGGAAATCAAGCCACCCGGAATGCCTTTGTAGGGGCGGATGTCTTCCGGGAATGTGCCCCACACCTGCATGCCGGGGTGGGCCATAAAGTTCTTGCCCACGTGGCCACTGTTCAGGGCCAGCTCGTTGAGCATAAGCAGGCGGGGCGTTTCTACGGCTCCGGCGCACAAGAAGAGGTGGCGGCAACGCTGGCGCACTGTCTGTCCATACTGCTCGTACACCACACCCGTCACCCGCCCAGTAGCGTCGCGCTCAATCTCCGTCACAAAGGCATCGGCCCTGATTTCGGCCCCGTAGCTTTCGGCCAGGGGCAGGAAGGTGACGTCCATGCTGGCCTTGGCTCCGCGGTTGCAGCCCGCCTGGCAGAAGCCCCGGTTGGTGCAGGCCTCGCGCCAGCCTATGCCCTCCTGGTAGTAGCGCGCCGACAGCGCCGCATTGGCCGCCGGCGAAGTCTGAATTCCCAGTTGAGCACAGGCCCTTTGCATGAGTTGGGCGGCGCCGTTCAGGGGCAGCGGCGCCAGTGGGTAGCCTTTGCGGCGGCCCGGGTTCCAGGGGTACGGGGTAGGCCCGCTGATGCCCAGGAAGTGTTCCAGCTCCTCATAGTAAGGCTCTAGTTCCTCGATGCCAAACGGCCAGTCGACACCCTGGCCGAAGTCGCGGTGCAGGGTGAGGTCGTCGGCGTGGGCGCGGGGCGTGTAGGCGGTGTAGTGCAGGGTAGAGCCGCCCACGCCGGTGCCCGAGTTGTTTTTGCCGAAAGCCACCGGGTTTTGGCCCGCCGACAGCCGCTCGTCGTTCCAGAACAGGAAGTTTTGGGCTTTTTCGTCAGTGGCATAGTCGCGGGCCGGGTCGCGGCGGGGACCGGCTTCCAGGGCCACCACTTTCAGGCCGGCCATGGCGAGGCGCGCTAGCAGCGGGGCCCCACCTGCACCCGTGCCAATCACCACGCAGTCGACTATCTCATTTGGCTCAGGCAGCGGCGCGGGCTGTTCCAGCTCAGTTGGATCTGTAGCTGGTGCGGCGTTTTCGACCAGAATGCTTTTCAGCAGCGGGTCCTGTATTTCCGGCTTAGTGGGATTCAGTACGCCTTCTTCCAGTACTTCTTCGTCGGGCATGAGGGGGCAATTACTAGTTACTAATTGGATCAGGTTCCCGGTCTTCGAGTTCGTCAAGACCGATACGCTGCCAGCCGGGCCCATCGGCCATGCCCACGTACCCAATTTCTTCCTGGGCCAGCGGATGGGCATAGTAGTTTTCGGTTAGCTCCGCCAGCAAATCCTCAAAAAAGCGGCTTTGCGGAACTGCTTTCCAGTTTTCGCCCGGCGCGGTGCCGGCGGCCACTTGCTCCAGTACTGCATCCTGCTCAGCATCATTCAGGGCTACAAACAGCTGCTGAAACTGCGCCTGGGCAGCCTGGTTGATGCCACCCAGCCCCAGCCGGAAAGCTTCCCGGTCGGGCGGCATAGCGTCGTAGCGCCAACCGTCAGCCAAGCCTGCGGCCAGTCGTTTGTCGATGCCCAGCGCCAGCGCTATGGGCTCGTCGCGCTCCGGCTGCGGAAAAATGCGGGCCGCCACGGCTTCCAATAAGGCATAAGTAGCCGTGTCGAAGAACTGGGGCGCATGGTCGGCGGCCGAAACCAGCCGGGCTTCCAGCGCCGCGCGGGTAGCCGGCGTTACAAGGTCGGTGGAAAGCATGGCGCGAACGGTGCCTGCGGGATACTGGGGCATGGGAAAGGATGCGGCGGTAAGGACGAGCTTATAGCAGTACCGCCGGCTTGGTTTAAAGGTTGTTGGATAAGCAAAAAAGAAGTACCTCCCCTACCCGGGAAAGCACTTCTTTTCTGCGACAGGGCGCTGCTTGGGCTACTGGTCGCTGCTCAGCTTACCGCCCGTGACGTGTACCAGGGAGCCGGTCATAAACGAGCCATCCTGGGAAGCCAGCAGCACATAGGCCGGAGCCAGTTCCTCGGGCTGCCCCGGCCGGGCCAGGGCTACCTCGTAGCCGAACTTTTCAACTTCCTCCTGCGGCATGGTACCGGGGATGTTAGGCGTCCAGACCGGGCCGGGCACTACGCAGTTCACCCGGATGCCCCGCTCGCCCAGGTGCGTGGCCAGGCTTTTGGTGAAGGCATGAATGGCCGACTTGGTGGCCGTGTAATCAATGAGCAGCGGGTTGCCGGTGAGGCCCACAATGCTGCCGGTGTTGATGATGCAGTCGTCCTTGGTGAAGTGCGGGACGGCGGCCTGCGCCATCCAGATATAGCCTAGGATGTTGGTGTCGAAGGTGCGACGGATCTGCTCCTCGGGAATGTCTTCAAACTTCTCCTGCGCCATCTGAAACGCGGCGTTGTTGACGAGGATGTTCAACCCGCCCAGTTCGGCGCGGGTGCGGCGCACGGCCTGTCGGCACTGCTCCGGGTCACGCACATCCAGCTGCAGCAGCAGGCAGCGGCGCTGCTGGGCTTCTACCAGGCGCTTGGTTTCTTCGGCGTCCACCTGGTTTTCGTTGAAAAGCACGGCTACATGAGCACCTTCCATGGCAAAGGCCACGGCCACGGCCCGCCCAATTCCGGAGTCAGCCCCGGTGATTAGGGCAATTTTATCCTGGAGCTTGCCGGCCGCCCGGTAGGTGCTGAAGTTCATGCCCGGTTGCAGCTTCATATCGGCTTGCTTGGCCGGGTAAGGCAGCTTTTGGGCGTGCTGCTTCATGTCCTTGGCGGTGGGGCGCTTTACGGGCTTGGGTGCTTCGGCCGCAGCCTGAGCGGCTTTTTTGGCGGCGGGTGTAGCGGCCGTTTTAACTGGGGCGGCAGCGGCCGGCGTTTTAGTAGTGGTTTTTTTGGCAGCCATACATACGCGGAAAGATGGTAGAGCTCCTCCATACGCAGATTTCTGCGGGGAAGCCGCTCAACAGCAGAAACACGAACAGAAAAGCCCTTTCCTGCCAGGCAGAAAAGGGCTTTTGCTTACGTAGGTTGCCAGGTGCCTAGTCGTGGTACACGTCGTTGGCGGGCTCGGCTACGGCTTCCTCTAACGAGGGGTAGTCGATGTAGCCTTTGTCGCCGGGTACGTAGAAAGTACTGAAGTCGGGCGCATTCAGGGCGGCGCCTTGCTGGAAACGCTCTACCAAGTCGGGGTTGGCAATGAAGGGCACGCCGAAGGCAATGAGGTCGGCTTCGTTGTTGCCTAGTGCTTCTTCCGCCGTCTGCTGAGTGTAGCCCCCGTTCAAAATAAAGGCCCCGTTGAAGATTTTACGCAAGTGCGCGGCCACAGCAGGTGCGCCCGGCGTAGCCATGGGGTGCCCTGGCAGCGCCTCAATAACGTGTACATAAGCCAGTCCGAAGCGGTTGAGCTGCTCGGTTACGTAGCTGAACGTAGCCACGGGGTCACTGTCTTGGATGCTGCTGCTTCCCTGGGGTGAAAAACGGATACCAACCCGGTCGGCGCCCAGCTCATCCACCACAGCCTGCACTACTTCGAGCACGAAACGGGCGCGGTTTTCCACGCTGCCGCCGTATTCGTCGGTGCGCTGGTTGGAGCCGTCCTGCAGGAACTGGTCGAGCAGGTAGCCATTGGCGCCGTGAATTTCGGCCCCATCAAACCCGGCGCGCTTGGCGTTGCGGGCAGCCTGGCGGAACTGGTCAACCACGCCGGCAATTTCGTTTAGCTCCAAAGCCCGGGGCGTCGGAATTTCTTCGAAGCCCTGCCCGGTAAAGGCTTTCACGCCTTCGGGCTTAATGGCGGAAGGCGCCACGGGCAGCTCGCCGCCGTGGAAAGCTGGGTGCGAAACGCGGCCCACGTGCCAGAGCTGAACAAAGATGCGGCCCCCGGCGGCGTGCACGGCATCCGTCACGCGCTTCCAGCCGGCTACCTGCTCTTCGGTATAGATGCCGGGCGTGTTGATGTAGCCCACGCCCTGGGCCGAAACCTGGGAGCCTTCCGTGATGATGAGGCCGGCCGAAGCCCGCTGCTCATAGTACGTTACTACCGAATCAGTTGGCACGTTACCGGCATTGGTCGCCCGGCTGCGCGTCATGGGGGCCATCACCATGCGGTTGGGCAATTGAGTGGCACCTAGCTGAAAAGAGGAGAAGATTTTGGTTGTCTGAGTCATGAGAAGAAAGGTGTGCAAAAACAGACGCGCTGCTTTGCTGGTGAAACCTAATGCCCTTAACCCATGTAGCTACATGAATGTTTCACCACCTATAGTTCTTCGCTTTATTTTTTCTTTAACCCGCCCGTCTTTCTCAGGTTTTGCTGGCGGCCTCATTACGCCCTAGCGGGCAATCAGCTCTACGCGGCGGTTGCGGGGGCGCAGGCGCGGGTCGCGGTTGTCGGCCACGGGTTTTGCCCCACCGTAACCCACGGCCGTCAGCCGCAGGGAGTCTACGCCGTGCTGCACGAGGTAGCGGCGCACCACCTGGGCGCGCTGCTCGGAAAGCTGCTGATTAAGCCGGGCATCCCCTACGTTGTCGGTGTGACCGGCAATTTCAAATCGGGCAGCGGCCTCGGCCCGAAGTACCCGCACCAAGCGGTTCAGCTCGGGCTGAGAGGTGGGCAGAAGCCGGGCTTTCCCCTGCTCGAAGTATAGATTTTTCAATTCCACCACTTCGCCTTTCACCAGATTAGCCAGGTTGGGCAGTGAGTCGGGAGTTGCGGCCGGAGGCGTAGCCACGGAAGCAGGTCGGGCTGGCACGGCTATGGTGGCCGTAGCCTGGGCGGGGGCCGTAGGGCGGGGGCGCCGCTCCACCCGTACGGCAGTCTGCGCCTTCGGGACGGGTGCTGCGGTTACTACCGGCTTGAGGGTGGGCTTTGGGGTGGGAGCGGCCACAGCCGGCGGAGCAGGCTTGGGCTTGGCTACGGGAATGGGGCGGGCCGTGCGGGGCAGACTCGTGAACAGTACTTCACTGCTTACCGGCTCAAATCCGTCCGGGGAATCTACGCGCCGCCAATCCAGCAGCGCCCGGGTATCCAAGTGGTTTTGGAAATACTCGATGCGGATAGGATAGTATTGACCGGCCTTGAGCTTGATGCGCACGGTGCGAGTAAGGTGGTCTTGGTCGCGCCAGGCATTTACCAGCCGCTTGCCGCCCAGCCAGAACCGGAAACCGTCGTCCATCACTGTCGAAAACTCATATTCCGCCGTTTCCGGCACTAGCAGCCAGCCTGTCCAGCGCACCGAAAACTCGTCGCTGGGCATGTCCGGACCCGGGGGGCGCTTTTCCCAGCTGAAGTCGATACGCTTATCGATACGGGTAAATACCAGCTCCTCAAAATTCATCCCGTTGTAGTAAGCCCCCTTGAGGCCGTCACCCACGGGCAGAGCCGATGTTTGCGCCAGCGTGTGGACCGCGCTCAACAGTACAATCAGCCAGGTAAAGGTGTATTTCATCTAAAAGCAGGGGAATAAAAGATAAGCTGAATCAGGCATTACTGGTGGTTGGCCAGCCCAGCCATTCGTTAACGTCTCAACGGCCTCGGGCCGTATAGACCGGAATATAAACCTACTCCGTTGCCTGGTCGTAAACGAAAATTGTGCGTGCGAATCCTATAGCCACGCGCCCTGCTATTATGCCCACGAAGAAAACCTCCGCTGCTACGGCCAAAAAAGAAGATCCGTGCTGGAAAGGCTACGAGCAAGCCGGCACCAAGCAGAAGGATGGAAAAACCGTCCCGAACTGCATCAAGAAAACGTAAGACTCCCGCAAACCTTTTACTAGCAGCACCAACCCCGGCCCAATCGAAAAGCCGGGGTTGTTGTTTTTAGCGGGTTCCGCCGTATCTTCGCCTCTGTTACTTATCCAGAAAGACCGAGGGATTGGGCCCGATGACGTCTTAGCAACCTGACTTGACACAAGGTGCTAACTCCCGTTTCAGGCCGCCTAGCGGGCTGGAAGAAGATAAGTACAGAACCGGCATCCGCGCCCGGCTCTTTCTGGATAGGCACTTTTTTGCTGCTGATTTTCTTGAAGAGCCGATATGCCGACCGTTCTCCCTTTCCCCGCCACTACGTCTCCCCTCCACGATATCCTGCGCCAGCGCGTGCTGATTCTGGACGGGGCCATGGGCACCATGATTCAGCGCCACACGCTCACGGAGGAAGACTTCCGGGGTACGCGCTTTGCCGACCACCAGCACCCGCTGCGCGGCAACAACGACTTGCTTAGCCTCACCCGGCCCGATATCATTCGTGGCATTCACGATGAGTACTTCGCCGCTGGGGCCGACATGGTGGAAACCAACACGTTCAGCGGCACCACCATTGCCCAGGCCGACTACGGCCTGGAGCACATTGTATATGAGCTGAACTACGAGTCGGCGCGGCTGGCGCGGGAATCGGCCGATGCGTTTACGGCCCGCACGCCCGATAAGCCGCGCTTCGTGGCCGGCGCTATTGGGCCCACCAACCGCACGGCCTCCCTCTCCCCCGACGTGAACCGCCCCGGCTTTCGAGCGGTAACCTTCGATGAGTTGGCCACTGCCTACCTGGAGCAGGTGCGCGGCCTGGTAGATGGCGGCTCCGACGCGCTGCTCATCGAAACCATCTTCGACACGCTGAATGCCAAGGCTGCCCTGTACGCGGTGCAGAAGTTCTTCGACGAAGGCGGCAAAGTGGTGCCCGTCATGATTTCGGGTACCATTACCGACGCCTCGGGCCGCACCCTGAGTGGGCAGACTGTAGAAGCCTTCTGGAACTCCATCCGCCACCTGCCCCTGCTGAGCGTGGGGCTGAACTGTGCCCTCGGCGCCGACCAGCTCAAGGTGTATATCAAGGAGCTGAGCCGCATTGCCGACGTGCACATTTCGGCCTACCCCAACGCCGGTTTGCCCAATGCTTTCGGTGGCTACGATGAGTCGGCCCAGGAGTTTGCGGGCGTGGTAGAAGGCTACCTGGCCGACGGGTTGGTGACGGTGGTAGGCGGCTGTTGTGGCACTACGCCCCAGCACATTGCCGAGCTGGCCCGGCTGGCCGAAAAATACGAGCCGCGCCAGCTGCCCGAGCTGCCTAAAGCCACTCGCCTGAGCGGGCTGGAACCGTTTGGCGTGTACCCCGACAGTTTATTTGTGAACGTGGGCGAGCGGTGCAACGTAACTGGCTCCCGCGCCTTCGCCCGCCTTATCCGCACCGGCAACTACGAGGCAGCCCTGCAGGTAGCCCGCGACCAGGTGGAAGGCGGCGCGCAGGTCATCGACGTGAACATGGATGAAGGCATGCTCGATTCGGAGCAGGCCATGACCACGTTCCTGAACCTGATTGCCTCGGAGCCCGATATTTCGCGGGTGCCCGTCATGATTGACTCCTCGAAATGGAGCGTGCTGGAAGCCGGCCTGAAGTGCGTGCAGGGCAAGAGCATCGTCAACTCCATTTCTCTGAAAGAAGGCGAGGACATATTCCGGCAGCGGGCCCGCACGGTGCGTCAGTACGGAGCCGCTGTGGTGGTTATGGCCTTCGACGAGAACGGCCAGGCCGACAACTACGAGAAGCGCATCGAAATCTGCCAGCGCAGCTACGATATTCTGGTAAATGAAGTCGGTTTCCCGGCCGAGGACATCATCTTCGACCCCAACATCCTGACGGTAGGCACCGGCATGGAGGAACACCGCAACTACGCGTTGGACTTCATCGAGGCCGTCCGCTGGATCAAGCAGAACCTGCCCGGAGCCCTCACCAGCGGGGGCGTGAGCAACATCAGCTTCTCGTTCCGCGGCAATGATGTGGTGCGCGAAGCTATGCACTCGGCCTTCCTCTACCACGCCATCCGGGCCGGCCTCGACATGGGCATCGTGAATCCCAGCCAGCTGGCCGTGTATGACGAAGTACCTAAAGACTTGCTGGAGCTGGTAGAAGACGTGCTGCTAAACCGCCGCGCCGATGCCACGGAGCGTCTCGTAGACTTTGCCGACACAGTAAAGCAGAAAGACAAGGTAGAAGTGGTGGCCGACGCCTGGCGCAGCCTGCCGGTGAAGGAGCGCCTGCAGCACGCATTAGTAAAAGGCATTACCGAGTTCATCGACCAGGATACCGAGGAAGTGCGCCAGCAGGTAGGGCGCCCGCTGGAAGTAATTGAAGGCCCGCTGATGGCCGGCATGAACGTAGTCGGCGACCTGTTCGGGGCGGGCAAAATGTTCCTGCCTCAGGTAGTGAAATCGGCGCGGGTGATGAAGAAGGCAGTGGCTTACCTGGAGCCCTACCTGCTGGCCGACAAGCAAAGCGGGGACCGGCAGACGGCCGGTAAAATCCTGCTGGCCACGGTGAAAGGCGACGTGCACGACATTGGCAAGAACATCGTGGGCGTGGTGCTGGCCTGCAACAACTTCGACATCGTGGACCTGGGCGTGATGGTGCCGCTGGAGCGGATTCTCGACGAAGCCCAAAAGCAGCAGGTCGACGTTATCGGCCTAAGCGGCCTGATTACGCCGAGCCTGGACGAAATGGTGTACGTGGCCCAGGAAATGGAAAAGCGCGGCCTCAAAACCCCGCTGCTCATTGGGGGCGCTACTACCTCCCGCCTGCACGCAGCCGTGAAGATTGCGCCCAACTACAGCGGCCCCATCGTGCACGTCAACGACGCCTCCCGCTCCGTGGGTGTGGCGGCGGCCCTGCTGGGCTCGGCCGATGCAGAGTATGCCCGTACCGTGCGCGAGGAATACCGCCAGCTCCGCGAGGACTACGCCGGCCGCCAGCGCGAGAAAAACTACCTGACCATCGAAGCTGCCCGCGAGAATGGCTTCAAGGCCGACTGGGAAACCACGTCCATTGTGAAGCCGACTTTCCTGGGCACCAAGGCGCTGGAGGATTATGATTTGGCCGAGCTGGCGGAGTACATCGACTGGACACCCTTCTTCCAGACCTGGGAGCTGAAAGGCCGTTACCCGCGCATTCTGGAAGACCCGAATGTGGGCGAGGCCGCCACCCAGCTTTTCAACGACGCCCAGAAAATGCTGCGCCAGATCATCGACGAGAAGCTGCTCACGGCCCGCGCCGTGGTGGGCTTCTGGCCCGCCAACACAGTGGGCTACGACACAGTGCAGGTATTCACGGATGACACCCGCACGGAAGTAGCCACCGAGTTTTTCACCCTGCGCCAGCAAAGCGAAAAGGCGGCCGGGGTGCCCAACCTCGCCTTCTCCGACTTTGTGGCCCCGCTCGAAACCGGCCGTCAAGACTATATCGGTGGCTTTGCCGTCACGGCTGGTATAGGCATTGAGAAGCACCTGGAGCGGTTCGAGGCCGAGCACGACGACTACTCTAGTATCCTGATGAAGGCCCTGGCCGACCGCCTCGCCGAAGCCTTTGCTGAGCGCCTGCACCAGCGCGTGCGGGAAGAGTTCTGGGGCTACGACCCGGCCGAAAACCTCACCAACGAGGACCTCATTCAGGAGAAGTACCGCGGCGTGCGGCCCGCGCCCGGCTACCCCGGCTGCCCCGACCACACCGAGAAAATCACGCTCTTTAACCTGCTCGACGCCGAAAACCAGACGGGCATCCGCCTCACCGAGAATCTGGCTATGTACCCGGCCTCCTCAGTGAGTGGCCTCTACTATGCCCACCCCGACTCGCGCTATTTCGGCCTAGGACGCATCGGTAAGGACCAGGTAGAGGATATGGCTCAGCGCAAGCACATGCCGCTGCCGGAGCTCGAGCGTTGGCTGATGCCTAACCTGAACTACGACCCCACTTCGGTAGCTGTTAGCTTGTAGCTACTGGCTGTTGGCTTTCCTCCAATTATTGCCCACTTATCCTTGCAAATAGCTAACAGCCAGCAGCTGAGAGCTAATAGCTGAAAAATGAAAGTAACCGAACACCTGACCCGCGCCGACGGCAAAACGCTGTTTTCCTTCGAGGTGCTGCCCCCCAAAAAGGGAGAGAACATCCAGAACCTGTTCTCCAACATCGAGCCTCTGATGGAGTTTAAGCCGCCGTTTATCGACGTCACCTACCACCGCGAGGAGTATGTGTACCGCCAGCACCCGAATGGCCTGCTGGAAAAGAAAACGGTGCGCAAACGACCCGGCACAGTAGGCATCTGCGCGGCTATCAAAAACCGGTTTGACGTGGACACCGTGCCCCACCTCATCTGCGGGGGCTTTTCGAAGGAGGAAACGGAAAACGCGCTTATCGACCTGCACTTCCTGGGTATCGACAACGTGCTGGCTTTGCGGGGGGACCCCATTAAATCAGAGGGTCACTTCAAGCCAGAGCCCGACGGCCACGCCTACGCTTGCGACCTGATCGGCCAGGTAGCTGACCTGAACAAGGGTGCGTACCTGGATGAGGAACAGGACGATGTGTGGGCCACCAACTTCTGCATCGGCACGGCGGGCTACCCCGAGAAGCACTTCGAGGCGCCGAACTACGGAGCGGATTTGCGCTACCTTAAGCACAAAGTAGACCGCGGCGCCGAGTACATTGTGACGCAGATGTTTTTCGACAACGAGCAATTCTTTAACTTCGAGAAGCGCTGCCGCGACGCCGGTATTACCGTACCCATCATTCCCGGGCTCAAGCCCCTCACCACCAAAAGCCAACTTACGATGCTCCCCCGGGCCTTTTATCTCAATATCCCGGAAGACCTGACCGATGCCGTGCACCTGGCCCCCGACAACGCCGCGGCCCGCGAAATCGGGATTGAGTGGTGCATCAACCAAAGCCGGGAGCTGATGGCCCACGGCGTGCCGGTGCTGCACTACTACAGCATGGGCAAGTCGGAAAGCATCCGGCGGGTAGCAGCGGCACTATTTTAGCAGGAAGCTGGTGACTGCGGGCGTTTGCTCATGCACTCGTGCCCGGGGCGCAACCAGAACGCTACCCCGCCCAGTCGCCAGCATCCTCACATTATCCTCGCACTACTTTGGACGCCCTCGACGAATTATTTGACCACCTGCGCCTGGCTACCACGCCCACGGAAATAGAGGCTTCGCAGGAGGGCATCTGGCAACTGTGGCTGCACACCGGCCACCCCGTGCTGGACAAGCACTTGGAGGCTGGAATGCGGGCCCTGGCGGCCGATGACTACAGTGAGGCCATCCGGGAATTTACGGCGCTAACCACGCTGGCCCCGGAGTACGCCGAGGGCTGGAACAAACGGGCTACTGCCTATTATTTGCGGGGCGAATACCGGGCTTCCCTGGATGATATCACCACTACCCTGGACCTGGAACCCCGGCACTTCGGAGCCCTCATGGGAAGGGCACAGATATTGCTTATGCTGGAACACTGGGCCGGAGCCATTACGACGCTGGAGCGCGTAGGAAAGCTCTGCCCATACTGGCCAGGACTGCAGGCGCAGATCTACGACTTGCGCGACAAAGCAGACGAGCTCGAAAATTAGCACCCCCGGAGTTTTCGTAGTAAAGCAGAAGTTTTGTAAATTTCCCGGAAGGTATGAGTCCCACCCTCTACCGCATGGTGTTTCAATAGCCGGCGCACGGCTACGGGGACAATACTTGTTGCCTGTAAATGGGTGGGAATACAGCCGCTAATTAATTGCACTGATCCCCAAAAAACTTTCCCACCTAGTTTGCGCAATTACCATGAAACAAACTCTACTATGCACATTTTTACTGCTTTTAGTTAGTGCATCAGCGGCATTGGCCCAGCGTACCCGAAAAACCGAATACGAAAGCGGCACCCTGGAGAAAGGTAATAAAGTAGGTGTGTGGGAATACTATGCCTACACCCGGGACGGAACGCAGGTGCTGGCCCAGAAATACGACCATTCCAAAAACCAGCTCCTCTTTTACCGCCCCATTGAAGAACGGATTTACCGCATCAAGGAAGGAGACACCTGGACCAGTGGGCGCGTAGATCAGCCCCCCCTGTTTTTGGGTGGGGACGCCATGCTCGGCTCGTTTGTAAACAAGCTGAACTACCCGGCCGAAGCCCAAAGCAAGAAAATCCAGGGCAAGGTGATTATCACGTTCGTGATTGATACCCTAGGCCGCACCTCCGACCACCAGGTGCTGCTGGGCATTGGCGGGGGCTGCAACGAGGAAGCCTTGCGCGTAGCCAAAAACATTCCCCAGCAGTGGATTCCGGCCCGCCGGGGCTCCAAGGCAGTACCCGTTGTGTACGAAATGCCCTTTACCTTCCGCCTCCAAACCCAGTAGCCTTCCCCGGCCAAATAGCGAGGAGCTGCGTATGTTAGGGGCATGAAAAGGCTCTTATCCTACGCAGCTCCGCTTTTTTGCGCGGCCCTGCTCCTCTCCTCCTGCGACTCTACCCCCCGTGAGCGACAGGAAGCCGTGAAGAACGAAGCCCGCAAGCTTGACACCCTGGCCAGCACCGCGGCCACTAAGCTGCGCGTGGCCGGCCGGCGGGCCGCTCGTTTCGACTCGATTTCGCGGGCGCGCAGCAGGCAACCCCTCGACAATGCCGCAACCCAGGCATTTACTCAGCAACTGCTGGGCACCTACGCCGACATCGACCAGCTTACCGTCACCTCTGTTGAACCGGCTTATACGCAGCTGCTCCGCCAGACGCGTACCCTGCGCCGCAGCTGGTCCCAGCGCGACTGGGACTACGCCAGTGCCATCTACAAGCGCATGAATGAGCGGCTAAAAGCTATCCGGCTCGATTTGCCCGCCAGAAGTGAGCTGCGCATCCGGGCCTTGCAGGCGGAGTTTATCACCATGGAGTCCAGCCGCGACGTGAAGGATCTGGGCGACGCAGTTTCTAAATAGTATAACCTACCTGATAAGCAGCGGCAGCTTACTCTGAGACCATCGGGTCTGGAGCAAGCTGCCGCTTCTGGTTTAGCCACGAAACCGCCAGACGGGCAGCAGGCTGCCGGCCGGAAAAAACGCGGTTTCCGCCGGCAGTTCCAAGAAAGCATTGGCCGCCAGCAAGCTGCTCAGGTCGCCGGAGCCCCCGGCCCGTACGGGGAAGGCCTGAAGGCTGCCCTGGGCGTTGAGGCGCTGCTCCACCAGCAGGAAGTGGGTAATAGCGGGCTTGAACTCCACATCTTCGGCCAGTACGGCTACGGGTGGCACCTCTACCGGGCGCATACCAGCTGGCTGCTGGATGGCCCGCAGCCAAGGCTTCACATAGCGAAAGAAATTTACAAATGTGGAAACGGGGTTGCCCGGCAGCGCGAAGACCACAGCTCCGCCCGCCAACTGCCCAAACCAGAACGGCTTCCCGGGCCGCTGACGCACCTCATGAAAAAGCTGCTCCACACCCAATTCCCGCAATACCTGCGGTAGAAAATCGGCTTTCCCCATGGATACGCCCCCACTCAGCACTACGGCGTCGTACCCGGCCAGCAGGGCGGGCAGGCCCAGGCGCAGGGCGGCGGGGTCGTCATCGAAGTGAAAGGCTTCTACCAGTGCCCCGGCCGCTGCTGCTGCCGCTTGCAGCATGAGGGCATTGGAACGACGAATCTGGTGCGGGGCGGGCTGGGCAGCAATGGGCACCAGCTCGTTGCCGGTGCTTACCACGGCTACCCGGGGCGGGCGCGATACCAGCACGGTAGCGGCTCCCACAGTGGCCGCTACGGCCAGCTCGGCAGGTTCTAGCAGCGTACCACTGGGCAGCAGCAAGTCGCCTTGTCGCCGGTCGGCGGCCTGCGCGTGGATGTTGTGCCCGGGTTTGGGCGCAGCCACCTGCACCGTGGCCCAGCGCTGCCCGGCTTCATCGGTGCGGAAGGCCACATCCTCGTAGCGAATCACGGTGTCGAGGCTTGCGGGCAGCATGGCACCGGTCATGATTTCCAGGGCTGCGCCAGGGTCGCCCACTTCAGCCGGTGGCTGACCCGCAAACTGAACGTCAGCAATGCGAAATTCCCGCTGCCCGGCCGCCAGCGCCGCAAACCGCAGGGCTATGCCGTCCATGGCTACCCGGTTGAAGGGCGGAAAGTCGCGGTCGGCGTACAGGTCTTCGCGCAGGATACGCCCCGCAGCCTGCGCTAGCTCGACCCGCTCCGGCGGTAGTAGCTGAACGGTGGACTGAACCAAACGCGTGGCTTCTTCAACTGAAATCATAGGGAAAAGATGTAACGCCTACCTTAGCCGGCCTCGTTAACCATTCGTATGCGGGCTGGTTGAAGAAATGCTCCTACCCCGCGCCCGCCACCATTTTACTTACCAAGCCCGCAAGCTAAGGCTTACGACTGTTTCCTACTTATGCCCGAAGCTCCTAAACTTACCCACCTCAACGCGGCCGGCCAGCCGGCTATGGTGGATGTAGGTGACAAACAACCCTCCCGCCGCGTGGCGCGGGCCCGCAGCCGCGTAGTGCTGGGCGCCGCTATTGTGGCCCTGGTACGCGAAGGCGACCTGCCCACCCGCAAAGGCCCGGTATTTCAGACGGCCATTCTGGCCGGCGTAATGGGTGCCAAGCGCACCGCCGAGCTGATTCCGCTCTGCCACCCGCTGGGCCTCGACAACTGCCAGGTGACCATAGAAGTAGATGGCCCCGATGCCGTACGGATTGAGTGCACCGCCACCGTGACGGGCAAAACCGGGGTGGAAATGGAAGCCCTGACCGGTGCTTCGGTGGCGGCCCTTACCATTTATGACATGTGCAAGGCGTTGTCGCACGACATTGTTATTCAGGAGACCCGGCTAATCAGCAAAACCGGCGGCAAACAGGACTTCTATCATGCTGAATAACTCCGACGCGCTTCCGCCGCGCAGCAAGCACGCCCAGCTTGCCCGGCCGCACTCAGGCGAGTTTAGCCGCCACGAGCTGGCTATTCTGGGCGCCCCCTGCGGCAAAATCAAGGAGTTGGCCGCCCGGCTGATTCCCTGGCTGGAACCCACGTTGCAGGTAGGCTACGTAGATGCCGACCACGCCGCCGGCGACGATGCGGCCCAGGGCGGCAGCGGCGGCCAGGCTGCTGTTCTGCAAGCTGGGGCCGCGGCCGAGCTAACCGACAAAATCACCTTCACCCGCCTGGACGTGAAGCGCGGCCTTGATAAGTTCAGTCAGCAGGAGTGGCTGCAGCACCAGGGTATGGTGCTCGTGAACGGCAACCACTTTCGGGCCCGCCAGCAGCTGGTTATCATCGACCCAGCCAAGCCCCTGGAAAAAAAGCTGGACCGCCTAACCGACGTGCGGGCACTCCTGCTGCCGGAAGGCGTAACGGAGGTGCCCGCCTACCTCCGGGCCCACCTCGGGGCAGCCGACGTACCCATATTTTTCTTGCAGGATACGGCTGCTATTGCTGAGCTGATTTTGCAGGAGTGGCGTGCGGCAGCTCCGCCCCTGCGCGGCCTGGTGCTGGCCGGGGGCCGCAGTCAGCGTATGGGCCAGGACAAAAGCAGGCTCGCCTACCACGGTCAGGAGCAACGCGCCTACGCCGCCGAGCTGCTGGCCCCTTTCTGCCAGGATGTGCACGTGTCCTGCCGCCCCGACCAGGTAGTGGAGTTGGAGTACGCCGGGCTGCGCCCTCTGCCCGACACCTTTGCCGACCTTGGCCCACTGAGCGGCCTGCTTTCGGCCTTTCGCCAGGACCCCAATGCCGCCTGGCTAGTAGTAGCCTGCGACCTGCCGCTGCTCTCGGCGACGACGCTGGAGCACCTGGTGGCGCACCGGCACGCCGGGAAGCTGGCTACGGCCTTCCAGAGCCCCGAAAATGAGTGGCCCGAGCCGCTTATCACCATCTGGGAGCCGCGCAGCTATACCACCTTGCTACGCTTTCTGGGCCTGGGCTACAGCTGCCCGCGCAAAACCCTTATCAACTCTGATATTACGCTGTTGGCCCCGCCCGCTCCACTGGAGCTGCGCAACGTGAACACGCCCGAGGAGGCGGCGCAGGTACGCCGGGAGCTGGAATAAAGACCTTTGGGGAAATAAATCTGCCGAGGTTTCCTTGTGGCTGCTACTTCCGGGCAGAATTCCGACTCTGGTAGCTATATGAAACTATGCTATTTCTGGCTTGTACCCTTACTGGTTACGAGCCTTACTGCTACGAGCCTTACTGCCCAAGCCCAGCAAGCAGCGCCCGCCCCAGGGCTCGATTTCGAGCAGCTAGATAATAAAACGCACCAGCCCAGTGGCTGGCGGGCCCCGGCCGACAATGGCTACCAGGTCACGGTCGATTCTGTGGTGAAATACCAGGGTCGGTATTCGCTCCGGATTCAGTCGGTAGCTACGCCTCGGCAGGAAGGCACGTACGGGGTGGCCACCGTGCAGCTGCCGGTTTACTTTCAGGGCAAAACGGTGCAGCTGCACGGTTATCTAAAAACCAGGAATGTGCTAAACGGCACGGCGGGTATCTGGCTGCGCCTGAACGACGGCCAGGGAAAAGCTGTGGCCTTCGACAACATGCACCTGCAGAACGTGCAGGGCACCACCGACTGGAAGCGGTATACTATTTCCCTGCCTTTGGCTCCCGAAGTGCAGGAAATTCTGCTAGGCGGTACGCTGCCGGCCACGGGCACGATGTGGGTAGACCAGTTGGAGGTGACGGTGGATGACAAGCCCCTCGCGCAGGCCGCTTTACGACCAGTCAAGCATTATAAGGCCGAGCAGGATACCAGCTTCAGTCGCGCTTCGGGCATCTCTCTGGGCAAGCTCAGTAAACAACAAGTAGAGAATCTGTCAGTACTGGGCCGGGTGTGGGGCTTTGCCAAATACTACCACCCGGCCGTGGCCGCTGGCGAGCATAATATGGATGCTTCCTTGCTGCGCCTGTTGCCTCGGGTATTGGCCAGCGCCTCTCTTAAGGCGCGCAGCCAGGTCCTGAGTGCCTGGCTTACCAGCCTGGGCCCTATACCGGCTTGTGCTGCTTGCCAAGAGCCGGCCGCCGATAGCACCCGGCTGCAACCAGACCTGGCCTGGCTAACCGACAAGCGGCAGGTGACCCCGGCTCTAAGCCAGCAGCTGACTTACCTGCGCACCCACCGCAACCAGGAGCCGCACTACTACGTGGCGGCCGCACCCTACGCCGGAAACCCCTTGTTTCAGCACGAAAATGCATACGCGCAAGTGCCCGGCAACCTGCCGGATGATGGGCTGCGCCTCCTGGCCTTGTACCGCTACTGGAACATGATTGCCTACTTCTTTCCTTACCGCTACGCTATTGAGGAAGACTGGCAGCGGGTCCTACCCGAATTCCTGCCCCGGTTTGTAGCCGCCCGCACGGCCGAGCAGTACCGCCTGGCTGTACTGAGCCTTGTTACCCGCATCAACGATACTCACGCCTACATTCTCCCCAACGACCCGGTGCTGTCGGCGTACTGGGGAAGTTACTTTGCGCCGGTACAGATCCGGTTTGTGGAAGGACGAGCCGTGGTGACTGAGTACTACGACCCAAGCCTGGGGCCAGCTACCGGGTTGCTGAAAGGCGACGTGGTGGTATCGGTAGACGGGCGCCCGGTAGCCGAGCTGATAGCCCAGCGGCGGCCGCTCACGCCCGCGTCCAACGAAGTAACCCGCCTGCGCAACATTGCCCGCGACCTGCTGCGGGGCCGTACGCCGCAGTTGCAGCTGGTGGTGCAGCGCGCTGGGCGGGAGCTGCCCTTCACCATTACCCGCTACCCCGCCGGCCAATTGAACCTCGCGCTCAACAACGGCACCCCCGACCCCAAAGCTCCGGCCTGGCACAAACTCCCGGGCAACATCGGGCACCTTATTCTGGGTACGATTCGGAACAAAGAGTTGCCCGCCATTATGCAGGATGCACAAACGACTAAAGGCCTCATCATCGACATCCGCAACTACCCTTCGGATTTTGTGGTGTTTGCGCTGACTAAGTATCTGCTGGCGCAGCCCGCCGACTTTGTTTGCTTCAGCGAGCCGCAATTCACGTACCCTGGTGTCTTCAAGCTGGCGGCTCCGCTCCAGGTGGTTCCCGGCCGCGGGCCAGCCTACGCCGGCAAAGTGGTGGTGCTGGTCAATGAGCTTTCCCAAAGTCAGTCGGAATACACGGCTATGGCCCTGCAGGCCGTGCCGGGCGTTACGGTGGTGGGCAGTACCACGGCCGGGGCCGATGGGAATGTATCGGCTATTGTGCTGCCGGGAAACGTCAATACCCGTATTTCTGGCCTGGGCGTGTATTACCCCGATGGGCGCGAAACCCAGCGGGTAGGCATCGTTCCTGATCTGGAAGTGAAGCCTACGCTGAAGGGTATCCGGGAAGGGCGGGACGAGGTGCTGGAGCGCGCCGTGGAGCTCATTACGAAAGCTTCCATCCCATAAGCCCGTAACAGTAGCTACGGGTGGGCGGCTACCCACACGTCCCCATCTTCGTAGAATTCTTTTTTCCAGATGGTTACCACCTGCTTTAGGGTATCGATGATGTACTGGCAGGCGGCGAAGCTCTCGGCCCGGTGCGGCGTGGATACAGCCACTACCACGGCCACGTCGCCGATATACAGCGTGCCTTTGCGATGCACAACGGTTACTTTTTGCAGCATCGGCCACCGCTCGGCGGCTTGCTCGGCTACTTTACGGAGCTGATGCAGGGCCATGCTGTCGTAAGCCTCATACTCGAGGCGCACCACGGGCCGCCCGGTGCTTTGGTTGCGCACCGTGCCGATAAACGTGTTGATGGCTCCGGCTCCATCGGCCTCCACGCTGCGCAGGGCAGTCGGTACGTCGATGGGTTGGTCGGTTAGGTCAATGTGAATCAAGGAGCTGAGAAGGTGAGTGAGGAGAAAAGAACGTCCTGCTGAGCGCAGCCGAAGCATCTCTACCGCAAATCGTGAGGACGAAGCGGTAGAGATGCTTCGGCTGCGCTCAGCAGGACGGGCTGTAGTACTTGGAAACCGGCAACTGGAAACCGAAATTACCCGCCACTTACCGGCGGAATCAGAGCAATTTCGTCGTGCTCCCGCAGCGGGGTATCATCGGCGGCGTACTCGTTGTTGACGGCCACGGCCAGGGAGCTGAGGCGGGCCAGGGCCGGGTAGCGGGCGTGCAGGTCTTGGAGCAGGCCCTGGGCCGACTGCCCTTCGGGCGCCACCATTTCCAGCGTCGGCTGCCCTACGATTTCGCGGGCAATGCCAAACAAAGCAACTTTCAGGTTCATGGACATATCAGCAGAATTGCGCAACATTACGTAGAGCAAACCCAAACAACCACGTCCGCGTTACGTTTTCTTTGCGGCGGCCGACAAACCATTCGGGCAGCACCTCTTCACTTTCTGCATGGCAAGCTTCCCCGCTCCTTCCGTTTTATTCGATAACCACGGCCGCCCGCTGGAGTACCTGCGCCTGGCCGTGACGGACCGGTGCAACCTGCGCTGCTTTTACTGCATGCCCGAGGAAGGTATTCAGTACCTGCCTAAGCAGGAGCTGCTCACCTACGAGGAAATGGAGCGGCTGGTAGGCATCATGGCCCACCTCGGCGTGCGCAAAGTGCGCCTGACGGGCGGGGAGCCATTCGTGCGCCGCGACCTGGTGCCGTTTATGGAGCGTCTGAGCCAGCTGCCCGGCATAGAGGAGCTGACGCTGACGACCAACGGCGTGCTGACCGCGCCCTACGTGCCGGCCCTGGCCAGCATGGGCGTGCGGGCCGTGAACCTGAGCCTGGATACCCTGGACCGCGCCCGGTTTGCCAGCATCACGCGCCGCGACGAGCTTCCCCGGGTACTCGATACCTTCTATGCCCTGCTGGCGGCCGGCATCCGGGTCAAAATTAACGCCGTGGTGATGGACGGGCAGAACACCCAGGACTTACTGCCTCTGGCCGAGCTGACCCGCGACCTGCCCGTAGATGTGCGCTTCATCGAGGAAATGCCCTTCAACGGCCATAGTCACGCCGCTACCCTGCCCTGGAACCACGTGCGCATCCGGGAGCACCTGGCCCTGAACCTGGGCGAGCTGACGCCCGTGCTTACCCGCCCCGGCGATACGGCCTCCCACTACACCGTAGCCGGCCACCAGGGCCGCTTGGGCATTATTGCGGCGTACTCGCGCACGTTCTGCGGCACCTGCAACCGGATTCGTCTCACGGCGGAGGGTGGGCTTAAAACCTGCCTCTACGACCAGGGCGTGCTGGACATCAGGGCGCTGCTGCGGGGTGGAGCCTCTGATGAGCAAGTAGCCGAGGCCCTACAACAGGCTTTCCGCAACCGCGCCGCCAATGGCTTCGAGGCCGAGCAGCAGCGGCCTACGCACCAGCTCAGCTTCGAGTCGATGAGCACGATTGGGGGGTAGGCGGAGCCCCTGCCTTCAGGTGTTGGCTCCAGCCTCCTGTCCGAGCGGCCTATCGAGACAAGGGCTATTTACCTTAGTCCTTTCAGCTGCTTGCTTGGACCCAGCGTTATAACTTGCGGCCCCGCTGCTGCATTTTTCGTCTGCCACATTGCCGGCAGAACGCCCCCGCACCATGACCGTACTTCTGAGCTGCCTGCTATTTCTCAACCTGTCGTGCTTTGTGCTTTTCGCCCTCGATAAACGGAAGGCTCAGCGCGGCCAGCGGCGCATTCCTGAAAAAACACTGCACCTCGCCACGCTGCCGGGCGCGGCTCCCGGTGCGTGGGCGGCCATTTTCCTGCTGCATCACAAAAACCGCAAAGCCGCTTTCTGGAGTGTCACGCTGGTGCTGACGCTGCTCCAAGGAGCGGTGCTTTACTTCGCGTGGCCTTACTTGCAGGCGTCGGTTTAGCAGCTCACGCGGCGGTTTCCGGCCATCCGGCGGGTACTGGCGGAAGAAGCAGGCCTCAGAACATGCCATTGCCGCTTTTATCCTCAGTAGGTATCACCTGCAGCACGTCCCAGTGCTCTACAATCCGGCCTTCGTCGTCGAAGCGGAAGATGTCGATGCCGGCATAGTCGTGGTCGTGGGGCCAGTGCTGGTGGCAGTGTAGCACCACGTGGTCGGCCGCGGCTATAGCCCGCTTAATGGTCACGTGTTTGCCGGGGTACTCCCGCTGCATCCGCTCGAAGTAGTCGATAAAGCCCTGCTTGCCATTGGCCACGTGGGGGTTGTGCTGGATATACTCGTTGCCTACGTAGCGCCGGATAGCCTCGGCAGGCTGGCAGTCGTTGAACATCAGCTCGTAGAAGGCAATGGCCGTTTGCTTGTTTTGCTCGGGGGTAGACATAAGATACGGTGCAACAGGATGAAGCTACTTACTACTTATTTTCCCAAACCCACCCAGCCGCGCCGCATGGCGTAGTGCAGCCCCGTACCTACCACCAGTCCAACTAAATAGCCATAGGGAAGGCCGCTGCACAGCAAGCCCACCAGCAACGCCAGCAGTAAATCGGCGCGGTGGGAACTGATGTCGCGCAGCAGGGTAGCCAGCGTGAGGGCCTCAAAGAGCAACAGTACCCCGAGAATGGGCAGCGGGAAGATGTGCACAAGCTGCTGGAAACCCTGGCTGAAAAACAAGCCCAGCCCCACGAACAGCAGGCCATAGATGATGACCGACCCACCCGTGCGCCCCCCAAACGTGTAGTGCCCCACCATACCGCCTGAGCCGTGGCACACCGGAAAGCCGCCCAGCAGCGGGTTTACCAGGTTCATGAGGGCATAGGTAAAGCTAATCTGGCGGACGGTGAGGGGCCGCTCGGGGAAATAGTCCTGCACCACCTGCCGGGTAGCCAGCACCGAGTTGCCGAGCGACAACGGAATCTGGGGCAAAGCCAGCAGCACGGCCCCGGTCAGGATGTCGGGCCACTGGGGCACGTGCCAGGCGGGCAGGCGCAGGCCCAGGGCTTGGTGGGCCGTAGCAAAATCGAGCTTGAACAGCAGACCATACGCCACGCCCAGGACCAGGACCATTAGGGCCGCGGGCCAGCGGCGGTTGCCGAGCAGCACCACCGTAATGAGGAAGCCCGCCGCCGCCAGGGCATAGCCGCCCAGCCCATCAGCAGGCACGTATTCTTTGAGGGCCAGGGTAGCCAGCTGCAAAGCCAGCCCAAACTGAATGCCCCGGATAACGGGCTTGGGTACCAGCCGGGCCAGCGCATCTATCAGGCCCGTAACCGAGAGCAACAGCATGCTTACCCCAATGGCCAGCCCCCCGCCAAAGATGATGCGGCCGGGAATCTTCTGCGCAATAACCAAAGCAGCAAAGGCTTTCAGGGGCTGCACCGGCATGGGCATTCCGTACCAGAGCCCCGAAAACAGCTGCATCACCCCAAACATGACCAGCACGCCCGCACTATCCATACCCGAGGCGGCAATAACGCCGATGAGCAGGGGCAAGTCAGTCCCCAGGTCGCCGAAAGCCCCCGCCAGCTCGTTGCGGTCGAAGCGAATACGGGGACGGGAAGCCGGCGAAGCAGTAAGGGGCATGGGACTTTGGGGGCTAATGTGGAAATGGGCGGCGCTATGCTAATGTGAGAAATGCACTGACCAAGCATTGAAGCAAACGTAGTACGACTCCGCCACTGCCATTTCTACAAAGTGTTTTCTGAACGCGGTAGAAAAAGTGCTGTTCTTTTAAGGTTGATATTTTCGTCCTGTACATATATAGTGTGGAATAGTAGCTCAATAGCACATTCTCCACATTAGCACATTAGAAAAGCACATTTAATACACTTCCTCTTCCTGCCAGGCCAGGATACCCCCGTTCAGGTTGAGCAGGTTGGCAAAGCCAAACTCCGTTTGCAGCCGCGTAATGGCCTGCTCGCTGCGCCGGCCGGAGCGGCAGTACACCACCACCGGGTGCTGACGTGGTACGGAGCCAGCGCCTTTGTGCAAGCTACCCAGCGGCAGCAGCGTGGCCCCGGGCAGATGACCGGCCAGGTACTCTTCCGGCTCGCGCACATCGAGCAGGAATGGCGGGTGGGCCGATTCCAGCTGCCGCCGCAGCTCGGCCACCGAAATCTGGTTGACGCCCGCCGTGCAGAGGTCGGCGTAGTCGTCGGGGTTGGCGGTGTCGAGGTTGATGGCGGCTTGCTCGGGCCGCCGCGCAAACTTGAGAATGCGCGTCTGAAACGTTAGCGCATCAAACAGCCACAGCCGCCCGCTGAGCACCTCCCCCATGCCGAGCAATACCTTCAGGGTTTCCGTGGCCTGGGCCGTGCCTATCAGGCCGGGCAGCACGCCTAGCACGCCGGTGGCCTCGCAATTGGGGGCCTCGGCGGCGGCAGGGCTCTGCGGGAACAGGCAGCGGTACGTGGGCCCACCCTGGTAGTTGAACACCGAGACCTGCCCTTCGAACTTATAGATAGCGCCCGAAATCAGGGGTTTGCCCAGGCTCACGCAAGCATCGTTGAGCAGGTAGCGCGTAGGGAAGTTGTCGGATCCATCCACTACTACGTCGTAGCGGCCCACCAGCTCGCGCACATTGCCCAGCGTAGCCCGGCAGCCGTGCACCTCCGTTTTCACCAGGGGGTTGAGGCGGTGTACGGCTTGCGCCGCCGTTTCGGCCTTGGGCCGGCCCAGGTCGGCGGGGCCGTAGAGAATCTGCCGCTGCAGGTTGCTTATGTCGACGGTATCGGCGTCTACGATGCCCAGTGTGCCCACACCGGCCGCGGCCAGGTACTGCAGCACCGGGCAGCCCAGGCCGCCGGCTCCTACTACCAGCACGCGGGATTTTTTAAGCGTGAGCTGACCGGCTTCTCCAATCTCGGGCAGCTGGAGGTGACGGCGGTAGCGCTGGCGTTCTTCGGTCGAAAGCATAGGGAACAGGAAAACAACAAAGCCAGAAAGCAGGCCCAGCCTTGCTAACTAGTGCAACCTACTCAAAGTTACTTCGGGCCTCCAGCCCCGGTCTACTGGGGCGCAAAGTCAGCTCAGCAAAATTCTTTTATCCTTTTGGGAGCGACGATAGTTAAAGTCAGTAGTACGGCCCGAAAGCCGGTAGTTTCTTTTTCTTCGTTGCTTTGCTTATGCCCGCTCCGGTTCTTCTCCCTCCCACCAGCTACGACCACGTTACGGTGCAAAAGGTGCAGGGTACGGGCATGACTACGGCCTCTGATATTCTGGCGGCGGAAGAGCCCCTGGAAATCCGGATTGGCTACGGCCCTGCCGCCCAGCGGGAGCACCGTACGCTGGCTATTACCATGCGCACGCCGGGCCACGATTTCGAGCTGACCGCCGGCTTCCTGTTTACGGAGGGGCTGGTGCAGGCCCGGCTTGATCTGCTGGGCCTCGTCTACTGCCCCGATGTGGAGAAGGAAGAAGAGCGGGAAAACGTCGTGCGGGCCGAGCTGGCTTCTACACTTGGTCTCGATTTGCCCCGGCTGGAGCGCCACTTCTACACCAGCAGCAGCTGCGGCGTATGCGGCAAAACCAGCATTGAGGCGGTACATGCTGCCTGCGGCCCCACGCTGCCTGCTACTGGCCCCTATGTAGCGCCGGCCGTGCTCCACGAGCTGCCCGGCCGCCTTCGGGCTGCTCAGGAGCTGTTCGACCAAACCGGGGGCCTGCACGCGGCGGCGCTTTTTTCCTTGCAGGGCGAGCTGCTCTTGCTGCGCGAAGATGTGGGCCGCCACAACGCCCTGGACAAGGTAATTGGGGCTGCTTTCTTGCGGGGGGAGGTGCCGCTGCACCAGCACATCCTGCTGGTAAGTGGGCGCGTGAGCTTCGAGCTGGTGCAGAAAGCCGCCGTGGCGGGCATTACCATCCTGGCGGCTGTGGGCGCCCCCAGCTCCCTGGCCGTTACCGCTGCCCAGAACTTTGGCCTGACGGTGTGCGGCTTTGTGCGGCAGGGGCGCTACAACGTGTACTCCCACGCCTGGCGCCTGCAAAGCTAACGGCCCTACAGCGCCGGTTTTACCTCGAAGGTGAACGTGGCGCTGCCGGCTTGGCCATTTTCCGCCAAGCCCTGTACAACCACCAGATACCGGCCCACTTGGTCGGAGGTGTAAAAGGTAAGGGGGGCCGCCGAGGCATCCGGATTCCAGTACAGCAGGTTGCGGAAGTCGGGCAGGCGGCTTTTGCGGGCCTGGGGCGTATCGTAGCGGGGGGCATAGAACTCGCGCTGCCCTTGCAGGCCTTCGTACTCCTGCAACAGGGCGTGGGCATCAAGCGGGAAGCCCGCCAGGTCGCCTTTGTAGGTGGTGTAGCTCACAACGCCATCGTATACAAGTCCTCCAATAAAATAACGGGTAGTAACCACGTCCAGCTTTTGCACCTTCAGCGGGTCGAAAGCCATGATGCGGTTGATATTGAACACGGGCATGCCGTCGAGCAGCACCAGCGGGTTTTCCGTCACCGACTGCGAGTTGTCGTCCAGCACCCGGAAGTGAAAGCCGTCTTTGCGAATGCGCACCATCACGCCGGGCACGTATTCCCGCATTACTTCCTCCATCACCTTAAACCGGGTGTAGTCGTCGAGGCGGTATTGCTCGCTGGGGCGGCCATAAAACGCGGTGCTGTCTACCGCAGGCAAGGTATAGGAACTGGGGCGGGCGGCGTAGCGCTGCTGCACCTGCGCCTGCACGTAGCGGCGCTGCAGGCTCGCGGCCAGGCTCTCCGAAAGCGTGAGCTGGCCCGCCCCACCCGCCGCGAAGCGCGCGGAGAAGGGCGGCTGCAGCTCTACCCGGTACATGCTGTCGCGCAGGGAGTTGGCTTGCGCTACCACTTGCCTACGCCCATACAGTTCGCCCATTTCAAACTGCACGCTTCCATCGGCTTTGCTTACGGCCGTAGCCAGCCGGATATGGCGGCTGGGCGCCGAAAGGTAGCTGGCCACCCCCGCGCCCGGCGCCCCCGTGCTACGGTTTACCACGCGGCCCCGCACCACATGTCCATTAAGCTCGGGCAGGAAGGCAACCGGCGGCGCTTTTTCGGCCAGCACATCGTCCCACCGAAACCGGCTCCAGCCTTGCGTGAGCATCAGATTATCGGCGGCCGCTGCTACTTCCTGGTTTGCGGTCTTGAGGTAATACCCAGGCTGCTCTACCGGGCCCTTCAGCTCAGAAGTAAGCCACAAATAGCCCGCAATATCCGGATTCGCCGTGGTCGTTAAGGAGTCGAGCTGGTACACGGCCACGGATAGGCTGGCGGCAGGCCCTGAGGCGGCCTGGAGCTGCAACGTCACTTTCTCCCGGCGGGCGTACTGGGCCTTATCTGTCTGGACCGTGAGAGTTAGCCCCGTGGGAGGGCGGCTGAAATACAGCCGCTCACAAACGGGCTGCCGTCGGCTGTTGAAGAGCGTGAGGTGGGCAACGCCCGCAGCCAGCTGGGATTTATTTACCACGAAAACTGCCTGTCCGTCTACCAGCTGGCCGGCAGTGGCTAAGGCTACCTTCTGCCCGGCATGAGCCAGCAGAAATACCTGCTCATTTTCCAGGGCCGCACCCCGACTACGCACCGTTACCCGCAGCTGCTCCGCGCTGCCCTCGGTAAGGTGCAGCACGTAGCCCTGCTCCTGCACGGCGGGCAGCGCGTAGGTGGCGGTTTGCCGGTTTGGCAGCTGCACCACCGCCTTGTAGGCCGTGCCGGCCTGGGCAGGCGTAAACTCAACGCGACCAAGGCCAAACCGCAGGGTGCTGAAACGGCCTACACTGACGCCGTTTTTATCCAGCAACGTGCCTTCGGCCGCTATACCCTGGCCGGCGCTGTTCGTGATTTTAACTCCCAAGGTGCTCTTGATGCCCGCCACCAGGTAGCCGCCTTCGGGAAAAAACTGCACGTCGTAGGCAGCGGCGGGCGTTGGGGTGATACCACCGGCCGGGGTGCTGGTATTCACCACCGTGATGGTCGTATGGAAGTAAAGCTCCGGGCTGAAGTTCTGCATCCAGCTGGTGTACGCCCGCACCGTGTAGCGGCCGGAGGGCAGCGTAGCCGGCAGCACAAACGAGCCGCGGCCGGTGGCTTGTTTCAAGGCCACTTGGGCTTGCAGCACCGCTTTATTTCCTGAGCTCAGCACTTCTACGTACGCTATTTTGCTGGCGGGCAGGGGCTGATGCGAGCTGCCAGCCACGGCGTATACCTTAAACCACAGGGTTTCGCCGCTCACGTAGCTGGGGCGGTCGAGGTGCAGAAACAGCTTTTCGGCGGGCAGCCGTTGCTGGTAGCTGGTCAGGCGGTGGGCAATGGTTTGCAGGGAATCGGCCTGGGCCAGCGCCGACGCCGGGTTGCCTACAAGCAGCCAGCCCGCCAGCCCGGTTACGACATAAGCCAGACGAGCCAACGAAAAACGGCGAAGCAGCGGCAGGGGTAGATAGAGCATACACGCGTTGGGTTAAGGCTTCGCTGCTAAGGCCAGAAGTCTGGTTTCACGTTGGTACCGCGCAGGCGGCAGTCTACGCACACGCCGGGGCTGCTGGTATAGCCGATGAGGGTGCGGCCGGCATATAAGCCCTCAAGCGGCAGCAGATTGGGGTTGCTGAAGTAAAAGGCTACATCAGCCAGCTTTACGGTGTCGGGTTTGCCGCACGACTCGTAGCCCGTCTGGAAACGCACAATAGACTCCAGCTCCGTGCGGTCGATAAACAGCCGCTTTTCCGTGTAGGTAGCCGCGCCCACGTAGCCAATAACCGGCTCGGCCGCGTCGGCCTGGTTGTGCACGTTGCCGGTGAGCTGGGTGGGCTGGGGGTCGAAGAGGCCACCGAGACTTTCGGTGTTCTTTTTGAGCTTTTCCCAGTAGGCAAATTCCTCGGCTGTGAGGGCGTATTGCTTTACCAGAATGCTGTATTTGATGCCCAGCTTAACAGAGGTGGACTCCAGCAGGCGCAATGGGAAGTCTTTCACCACATCCTGGCTGAGCCGGCTGGTGCTTCCCAGCTGAATAGCAGTGGAGCTTTCGTTGCCCCAGCAGTAGTAAATGTTCTCCTGCCGGTTCTGCATCACGCCATCTACATACTCCACGCCCGAGGAGTAAGCCGAGTGAAACAGCCAGGTTTCGTCGTAGCGCCAGCGGTAGTAGCGCGTGGCGTTGGCGTCGTCGTGGGTACTCACGTAGACCTGCAAGCCCCGGTTCGTCAGCGCCCAGGTTACTTTATCGATGGGCGGGGTCTGGCGGGCGGCCACCAGGTCCGACGCATACTCCTTGCCCGCGGCAGTACGGATGCGCAGGCGGTAGCGCAAAGCAGGGTTCAGGCTCATGGCGGCCGACTGATACGTGCCGGCTTCCTGCTCGGGGAGCGGATAGGCGGCCCCGGCCTCATCCTGAATCGTGACGGTGGCGTCGGCTTCCACGGGCACGGGCGCGTCGGCCTTGTTCTTGGTGCGCGACAGGCGGATCGTGGTTGGCCCGTTCAGGTTGATGAAGCCGTCTACCACCAGGTAGCTTTGGGGCGAGTTCAGCACGTCCGGCTCGAACTTATCAACGCAGCCGCCCAGCACCAGAAGCAGGACACCGGCCAGGAGTTTCCACACGCGGGAGTTGAAGTCCATCATCAGAACTTGAAATTGTACGTGACGCTCGGAATCGGCTGCCCAAAAATGGAAAGCTGGTAGCCGTTGATTTTGCCGTTCTGCGCCTTGAAATACACGGAGTAGGGGTTGCGCCGGCCCGTGAGGTTGTACACCGACACCGTCCAGGAGCTGTGGGCCAGCTTTTTGGCTTTGTGGCCGCCCTCGATGTTGAGGGCAAAGTCTACGCGGTAGTAGTCGGGTACACGGTAGGCGTTGCGGTCGGAGTAGAACACGCGGGTGGCGCCCTCCAGGTAATAGGTGGTGAGCGGCAGGGTGATGGGGCGGCCGGTGCTGTAGTTGAAGTTCAGGGACGTGCTGAAGCGGCGGCTGAAGCGGTAGTTGCCGGCCAGGGTCACGTCGTGGGGCTTGTCGAAGTTGCTGGGGTAGTACTCGCCCCCGTTGATCTGCTCGGCGGGTGTGCCGGCGTTGGCCCGCACCAGGGAGCGGGAATAGGTGTAGCTCAGCCAGCCGTTGATCTTGCCCGTCGATTTCTTCACCGAAAACTCTGCCCCGTAGGCCTTGCCCTCGGCGTTGATGATATCGGTTTCCAGGTGGTGGTTCAGCAGCAGCGAGGCCCCGCTGATGTAGTCCACGAAGTCGTGCATGAACTTGTAATAGGTTTCCACCGAGGTTTCAATGGTATTGTTGCGGAAGTTGCGGTAGTAGCCCACCGAGAACTGGTCGCCCACCTGGGGCCGCACGTAGGCGTCGCTCAGCTTCCAGGTATCAGTGGGCGAGATGGAAGCCGTGTTCGACAACTGGTGAATATACTGGCGCGTGCGGTTGTAGCTGGCTTTCACCGAGGCGCGGTCCGACAGCGCATACTTCAAAGAAACGCGGTACTCAGGCCCGTGGTAGGTAGCAATGGTTTTTCCCGCACCGTAGCGCACCGTATCGGTGATGGTGTACACCGAGCGGGCCACGCCGGGCGCGTACTGGTACACGTCGCGGGCGCCCAAGGCCTGATACAGGGAGTAGCGCAGCCCCACCGAAACCGCCAGCCGGGGCGTCACGTCCCAGCGGTCTGATATATACAAGGCACTTTCCTGACCTTGCTCGCGGTCCAGCTCATCGAGCTCTATCAGCGACTCTGCACCCCGGGGCGTGAGGCGGCCCGGCATCAGGCGGTAGCGCAGTGTACTGGCCCCGAAGTCGATGGTGTGCTTGGCGTTGCGGAAGTAGCTGAAATCGGCCTGCAGGCCTACCTGGGCCAGGTCAAACGCCAGCGCCGAGGCACTCACCAGGTTTTTCTCGCTCGTCACCTCGTACCCATACTGGCTGCCGGTAGCGGTAAGCACCCCGTAGAGCGTGTTGCTGAAGGTGTGGCGCCACTTCAGGCTGGCGTTGCGGTTCTGGTAGGCGTAGGCCGTATCGGAGGCCAGCTTGAACCGGTCCCGGCTCAGGTAGCCGGTGGCGTAGAGCGTGTTTTTCCCGTCCAGCTCGTGGCTGAGGTGGGCACTCACGTCATAAAAGGAGGCGGCGCTTTCCCGCAGGCTGCGGTCGGGCAGGCGGCGCAAAATCCAGTCGGAGTACGAGGAGCGGCCCCCAATGATGAACGAGCTTTTGTCTTTGATGATGGGGCCTTCCAGCGTGAGGCGGCTGGTGAGCAGCCCAATGCCGCCCGAGCCGGCCAGCTTTTTCTTGTTGCCGTCGCGGGTAGCAATGTCCAGCACCGACGACAGCCTACCACCGTAGCGGGCCGGAATGGCGCTTTTGTAGAGCTCCACCGTCTTCAGAATGTCGGGGTTGAAGGCCGAAAAGAAGCCAAAAAGGTGCGAGGGACTGTACACCGTGGCGTCGTTGAAGAGAATCAGGTTCTGGTCGGTAGCCCCGCCCCGCACGCTGATGCCGGTGCTGCCCTCGCCAATGGACTTTACCCCGGGCAGGGTAAGCACCACCCGCAGAATGTCGGTTTCGCCGAAGGCCGTGGGCACCTGCCGGATGGTTTTGATGTCGAGCTTTTCCACGCCCATCTGCAGGCTAGCCACGTTTTTGTCTTTCTCAGCTTCCACCCGCACCTCCTTCAGGGCGGTAATATCCTCTTCCACTTCTACCTCCAGCTTGCCATCGGCGTGCAGCATAATGCGGCGCTGAGTGTTTTTGATGCCAATACCCCGGATGTTGAGCACGTGCTGGCCCACTGGCAGCGTAAGGGCGTAATAGCCAAACTGGTCGGTGCTGGTACCAATCGAAGGACCTTCAATGTACACGGACGCCCCCAGCACCGGCTCCCCCGACTTGGCTTCGCGGATGTGACCGGCTACGGTGGCCGTAGCCCCTCTGGCGGCGCCCACCCGGCCTATTTCGTAGAGACGCGCACTACTGGTAGCCCGGGTAGCCGGGACGGCCGGATCAGTGGGCTCCTCTGCCGTAACGGCCACGGCACTGCCCTGAAAGTAATTGTCCGGCAGCGTGACGGGCAGCGGGGTGCCCATTGTCAGGAATACGTTGTGCTCCTCGTCCACGGCAACCCGAACGGGCGTGGGAGCAAAGGCCTGCTGCAGGACGCTGGTCAGGGGTTGTTCCAGCACGCGCACGTTCACCAGCACGCCCTTTACGCTGGCCGAGTCGAAGTAAAACCGATAGGTACTCTGTGCTTCCAGCTGGCGCGCAAACTCCTCCACGCTCAGGTTCTGGAAGTTTCCGCTAATAAGCGGCTCTGCTCGCTGGGCAGAGGCAGCCCAGCTGCTCAGGCAGCAGGCAATCAGCAGAATAATTCGATAAAATGGCTGCTTGAAGCAAGCAGAAGCCTGAAGCCGTTGGCCCATGGTTCTTTCTAGTGTCTGGCGGGGGAAGAAGGCACAGGCAGGGTAGCGTAGTACTGGAGCAAGGCAGTCAGGGCTTCCTGGCGGCGGGTACTGCTGAACTGGAGCTTCCGGGTTTTGATGTATTCCCGCAGGCGCGCTTTGCTTTCGGGGAAGAGCGCCAGCACCGACTTGGCCTTCCCCACGCTGTGGAGTTCTGTGCCCTGGCGGACGAAGAACTCGTCTTTCTGGGTTATTTCGCCTTCCATCCCCCCAGCAACGGAGCGCTGCTGCAGGTTTTTGCGGTGGGCGGCCAGCAGCTGCACGCTCCCATCTATTAGCACCTCGTAGAAGCCCGTGCGGATGGGCGCGGCGCGGCTGGAGTCGGCTACCAGACGGATAAACGAGTGGCTACCCAGGCTAAAGCGGGTGACCCGCTCGTTGATGAGCTGCAGGGTCAGGGCGCCCAGCGGTGCTTTCAGCACCAGCACCTCACGCACAATATCGTAGCGCAGGGGCACGGAGTAGGTGCCCCCGCCGTACTCCACGGTGCCGGGCTGCGGGTCGGCCGAGTCAAAAAAGGCGTGGCCCTTGATGTAGGACCGAACATAGTTGACGTATTCCTGCCCGTTGTACAGTTGCGAGTCAAAGTCCAGGCCGGCCTCGTAGTGCTGGCGCAGGGTGCGCAGAACCGGGGGCACTTCGCTGGGGGCCGCGCTGGCCGTTTGGCCCAGGGCAAAGCCGGCCGGCAACAGCAGCAAGAGCCCAGCGCAGCTATAAAGCTGGTATAATTTCATCCGAAGCAGGTGGTCTGAAAGTATAAGATAGCGCAAGTACGCCCAGCGTTGCATCAATTCAACCCCGCCTGCTCGTTCACCCGTTTGGGCCTGCACGGGTAGATAACAATCTATAGCAACCTCACTACCTTCCGAAAACCTTTTCTACCCGATTCGGCTAGTACTTGCTATGAAAATTCGCCTGGAAGAAAACACGCTGCGCGTACGCCTAGATGCCCGGGAAATTTTAGCGTTTCAGCAACAGGGCCGCCTGGAAACCGTGGTTTGCCTGGGTTTGCTGGCCTCCGACCAGCTAACCTACACCCTAGAGCGCACCCCCGACGCACAAGCATTGGCCGTTGCCTACGCGGCGGGCACTGTGCGCGTGCTGGTACCGACGGCGGCCGCCGATGCCTGGACGACAACCGGGCAAGTCAGCCTCCAGGGCGCTATGCCCGTATTCAACAACCAGGTGCTCCAAATTCTGGTTGAAAAAGACCTGGGCTGCAAGCACTAGTATCCTCTCTCACCCTAGCTAGTTCCCGCCCCATGGAAGAGTCGCCTATCAACGACCCCGGCAAAGCCGGCAAACAGCACGAGCAGCAGGCGCAATTGGCGCCCAAAAGTGGGGAGCGGCCCGACCAGGGAACAGCCCCGACCAACGACCACTACCGCCCCGACCCGCAGATGGAACGCGACCAAAGCAGCATCCCCCCGCCCGATGTAGCCAATGCCCAGTACCACCACCCTGTACTGGCACAGCCGCCCGCGGCCCTAACGGGGCTGCGTCTGGAGGAGCCAGCCAAGGTGGCAGCTGGTATTACGGCGGTTATCAAATCCATGGAGTTCAGCTGGAGCGAGGGTGGCCTCAGCCGGGGTACGCGCGGGCTGCTGAACATGAACCAGAAGGATGGGTTCGACTGCTCCAGCTGCGCCTGGCCCGACCCCGACGAGCACCGCTCGGTGGCCGAGTTCTGCGAAAACGGCGCTAAGGCCACCGCCTCCGATGCCGACGAGCGAGCTGCCGGCCCCGAGTTCTTCGCCCGGCACAGCCTGGCCGAGCTTTCCCGAATGACCGACCGGGACCAGAATAATGCCGGGCGGCTCACGCATCCGCTGGTGAAGCGCCCCGGCGACAACCACTACTCCCCCATTGAGTGGCCCGAGGCCTTCCAGCTGATTGCCCGGGAACTGAATGCCTTGGACTCGCCCGACGAAGCCGTGTTTTACACCTCCGGCAAGGTGCCCAACGAGCCGGCCTTCCTGTTTCAGCTCTTTGCCCGGCAGTTTGGCACCAACAACCTGCCCGACTGCTCCAACATGTGCCACGAAAGCAGCGGGGCCGCGCTCAGCCCCACGCTGGGTCTGGGCAAGGGCTCCGTCACGCTCAATGATATTCACGAGGCCGAGGTTATTCTGATTATCGGCCAGAACCCGGGCACCAACCACCCGCGCATGCTCACGGCCCTGCAGAAAGCCAAGCGCAACGGGGCGCAGATTATTGCCATCAACCCGCTGTTCGAGGCTGGCCTGAACCACTTCCGCAACCCCCAGGACTTCATGAACCCGCTCCGGGCCCTGGGCGCGCTGATGGGCGATGGCACCCCGATTACCGACCTGTTTTTGCAGGTGCGGGTGGATGGCGACATGGCCTTGCTGCGGGGCATTATGAAGCACCTGTTCGAAGCCGAGGACCTGAACCCTGGTCAAGTGGTGGACCGGGCATTTATTGCCGAGTTTACTACGGGCTTTGAGTCGTTTGAACAGAACATCCGCAATACCAGCTGGGAGGACATTGAGGAACTCAGCGGTATTTCGCGGGCCCAGCTGCTGGAAGCGGCCAACCTGCTGGCCCGCAAGCAGAAGATTGTGACCTGCTGGGCCATGGGCGTGACGCAGCAGCGCCAGGGCGTGCAAACCATCCAGGAAATCGTGAACCTGCACCTGATGAAAGGGGCCATTGGCAAGCCCGGGGCGGGCACCTGCCCGGTGCGCGGCCACTCCAACGTGCAGGGCGACCGGACCATGGGCATCTGGGAGCAGCCTACCAAGGTTTTTCTGGATGCCCTGGGTAAGGAGTTCAACTTCACCCCGCCCTACGAGCACGGCCTGGATACGGTAGAGTCCATCAAGGCTATGTACAAAGGCAAAACCAAGGTGTTCTTTAGCCTGGGCGGCAACCTGCTGGCCGCGGGCCCCGATACCGAGGTTATTGCCGAGGGCATGCGCAAGCAGAAGCTCACGGTATTTGTGGGCACCAAGCTCAACCGTGGCCACCTCACCACCGGCGAAACCAGCCTGCTCCTCCCCTGCTTTACCCACGCCGATGTAGATATGCAGAAGTCGGGGCACCAGATGACGAGCTGCGAAAACTCCATGGGCATCGTCAGCCAGAACAAGGGCGTGCTGGTACCGCTACCGGGGCAGATGATGAGCGAGGTGGCTATTCTGGCGGGTGTGGCCATTGCCACCCTGGGCAACCGCACCAACATTGCCGACTGGGTAGCCATGACCGAAAACTACGACGTCATCCGCGACCATATCAGCCGGGTAATTCCAGGCTTTGAAAACTTCAACGAGAAGCTGCGACGGCCAGGCGGGTTCTACCTACCCAATGGCCCACGTGAACGAAAGTTCACCACTGCAAACGGCAAGGCTAACTTCAGTACAACGGAGCTGGAAAAATACGCTCTGGAGCCGGGCCAGCTGGTGCTGATGACGGTGCGCAGCCACGACCAGTTCAACACCACCATCTACGACTACAACGACCGGTACCGCGGCATCCACGGGGAGCGGCGCGTACTGTTCATGAACCGCCAGGACATGGCTGAGCGGGGCCTGCACGCCAAAGATCTGATTGACATCACAAGCCACTTTAAAGGGGAGCAGCGCACGGTGGAGAAGTTTGTAGCGGTGCCTTACGACATCCCCCGGGGTAACGTAGCCGCTTATTTCCCTGAGGCCAACCCCCTGGTACCTGTAGGCAGCGTAGCTAAAAAGAGCAACACCCCCACTTCCAAATACGTGGTAGTGACGGTGGCGCCAGCGCACAAAACCGTGGGTGCCCCGCTGGAAGTCCGGCTTGCTGCCGAGGCGTAACCAGGCTCAGCACTTTACCCAGGCTACTGCTAGAAGGGGTAGCCGATGGCCAAGTTGGGCACCAGGGACTTGCTGCCCCCCGTGCCATAGGGCGTCCGCAGTGGGTAAGCCACGTCCAGCCGCACCACGATGAACTCGATGTCGACGCGCAGGCCCACGCCGGCGCCTACGGCCAACTCCTTAAAGAAGGAGTTAAACTGAAACTGCCCGTTGCGGCCATCGGGTGTAGAGCGGGTGGGGTCGGGGTTCACCAGCCACACGTTGCCGGCATCCACGAACAAGGCGCCCTTCACGTAGGGAAACAAGTCCTGACGGTACTCGGCGTTGGCCTCCACGCGCACGTCGCCCACCTGGTCGTAGAAGCGGGTTACTCGTTCCGTGGTGTTGGTGGGCCGGTAAGTGCCGGGGCCCAATTCGCGGGGCAGGAAGGCCCGCACACTGTTGGGGCCGCCCGCGCCATACTGCTTCAGGTAGGGCAGTACGCGGGAGTTGCCGTAGGGCATGCCCAGGCCTACCAGCAGGCGGGTGGCTATCTTGTTCCCGCTCCTGGGGTCGGGGGTGATGCGGTAGTAGTTGCGCACTTCCACATCGAACTTCCCATACTGCGAAAACTCCTGGCCGAACACTTCCTTCTGGCCGGCCGCGTTGGGTTTGCCCAGCAGGCTGGCCAGGGCCCCGGAGCTTTCTACGCCTCCGCTGAAATAGAACTGGTTGCGGCGCTGCTCATACACCTGCGTATTATAGGTGTAGGTGTACGAGCTGGCCGGAATGAACTGCTGGCGGAACGAGGCCGCCAGAAACGGGCGTTCCTGTAGCAGCTGCGCAAACACCCGGGTGGTATCGGCCAGCCGAATGTATTGCAGGTCGACGGGCTTGAAGTCGTGCTGGTTGGTGATTTTGGTTTTCCAGCTGTAGCCGTAGTTCAGGTTGAAAAAGTCTTCCCGGAAGAAATCCTGGCGCGTCACGTACTTATAGCCGGCCCCAAACACGGTGCGCGGCTGAAAGTCAGACTCCCGAAGCTTGATGTCGAAGGGCGCAATAAAGCGCGGTACCAGCAGCTGGCCATTCACGCCCAGTTCGTAGGAGGTGAGGCCAAATACCGGCAGCTTTTCTCCAGTTTCGGGGTCGGTGCCCGAGGCGCCGGTGCGGGTTTCAAAAGAGCCCACCACGTTCAGGAGTAGCTGTTCGGCCCCGCGCAACGCCGACCTATCCCGGTACTGAATGGTGAAGCCTGGCCCGGTAAAGCCGCTGGTTTTCTTTACCAGCTGCACCTCGGCCCGCACCGACTTCTTCTTGAGCTGGGTCATGCGCACGTAGGCGTTCAGGAAGCCGTAGCCCAGCGAATCGGGCTTCTGCCGGGAAGGGCGAAACTGAATGTCCACGAACTTGAAGGTTCCCAGGCTCATCAGGCGGCTTAGGGTCTGGTCGTGGCGGCGGCGGCGGTACAGGGAGTCGGGGTAGAGAAATGTAGCGCCCGTAATGGCCCGCGCCTTGAAGACCTTCTCATCCGGCACGTAGCGGTACTTCCGGAAGATGATGGCGTCTTCCCGGGTAGTGGTATCCGTCAGGCCGTAGCGGGTGTTCAGGGTCACGCGGTTGAGCACGTAAGGCTGCACGGCGTTTTCGGGCACGGAGCCCTTCACCTTGATGAACACATTCACCTGGTTGTGCTGGGTGCTGTCGACTTCGTAGAGCAGGTAATCGGGCGAGAAGTAGTAGTAGCCGCTCTGCTTCATCTGGTCGTCGATGCGGGTGCGCTCGGTAATCAGGGTATTCAGATTGTACGGTTCTCCTACCTTCAGCAAGGAGCCAGCCTGCGTTTTGCGGATGTCGCGGTCGACCAGGGTGTCGCGCTCGGGGAAGTGAATTTCCTTGATGGTGTAGGGTCGCTGGATATTGGCCGTGTACTCGATAGTGGCCGTAGCTCCTTTAGCCTTCACCGGGCTCGAAACCTGGGGCGCGGCAAAGTAGCCGTTGTTGTAGAGGCGGTTTATCATCAGCCCCTTTACCTTGGTAGTATCTACCTGACTAATCAGCACGGGGGCCTCGCCGTAGCGGTCGGCCAGAAACTTGCCCAGGCCCTTTTTCTTGCCCTGGCCCATGTGCCAGAAGTAGAGCTTGGGCCGCAGCCCCAGGATGGAGGCATTAGGCTTGGGCCGGATAACTGATTCCAGCTCGGTGGATATTTCGGCCTCGCGCGGAATGGTGTAAGCCGACTTCAGCTTCACGGTGCTGCCCGTGTAGAGCTTATCCCCCTCGGGCACAAAGCGGGTGCCGCTGCATCCGGCCAGCCATAACCCGGCCAGCAACAGCCCCAGCCGAAGCCCGGCCCGACTGGTACGAGTTGAAGTAATAAGAGCACCCCTCGACTGCATCTGCGTCATCCGTTCAAAAATCCTTGTCAATCTGTGGTCTTAGTTCAGGGCGTTGTTCTTGAGCGTGTCGGCCTCGGCCTTACGCTCGTCGCGGCGGGCGCGGCGGTCAGTGCGCACGGCTTCCTTCACTTCCTGCGGGGGTTTGGCAAACAGCTCCTGTAGGCTGTTGTAGTCGCGCTGGAAGATGAGGGCCGCCCCGGTGCGGGCAAAGGGCCCGTCGATATCCTGGTAGGCGTTGTCGCGGAAAGCACGCAGGCGCAGGCGTCCATCGGCCAGGATGTTGTACTCCACGCTCACGTTGCCGGCAAACTGGCTGGTGGCGGCGCTACCCTGAGAAAGTTGGTTGCCGGAGTTGCCTCCCAGCGGTACGTCGGTACCGAGGCGCACCGTCACCCGCTCGTTGAACAGCTGGCGGCGCACGGCCACATTCAGGTCGGTGCGGTTGGTTTGCTCCCCGCTGCCTTCTACCGCCGTGTAGGAATTCACGCCCAGCTCCAGCCCTACGCCGGCCAAGTATTGCCCGGTGAGGTTATTGAGCTGGTCGGTGAGCACCTGACTGGCTGAGCCGCGCAGCTGGTTGCCTACGAAGGTGCCGGGGCCCGCGGTGCTCTGCAGAGGATTGTCGGCCAGAAAGCGGCCTAGCACCATCAGGGCAAACACCTGCTTGTTCAGCTCGTTGGTCTGGCTGGGCTGACGTAGCTGCTCCAGCTTGGCCCGCACGGGCTCGGCCACGGCGCCGGTAGTAGTTTCCGGGAGGCGAATGTCGAAGCCGATAGTAGGCTTGAGCAGCTGGTCGGTTACGTTCAGGTACACCTCAAAAGGCAGGCGGTTGCGCGAGAGGTTACTCAGGGTGGGGTCCCCTTCGGTCTGGTTGGCAATCAGGTCAGCGGCAACGGCCTGCACCTTGTAAATAGCCGACACGTTTACCTGCGCGTTGTACGGGTCGCCGGTCCACACCAGGTAGCTACCCTGGCCAATGACAAACTTGCGCTCGGCCAAGTCGTAGAGCGACATTTTGTACTGGCCCTCCGTCACGTTCAGGCGGCCCACCAGGGTCTGGGCGCCGCGCTCATCCAGCTTGGCGTCCAGCTGTCCTTCGGCCCGCACCCGCAGGTTGTCGCCGGAGGCCTCGTCAATCACCACGGTGAAGGGCGTACGGTCCGTCACGGTGATGTTGGCCTGCACGTCGTAGCCCGTGGCTACCAGGGAAGAGTCGATGTCGGCTACTTCGCGCACCAGCGCCGAGTCTACCTTGGGCGCATCCTTATCCACGAAGATGACAATGCCTTCGCGCTCCACTACGACGGGGTCGTCGGAGGGCACCACCACCGTCAGGTCGGAGCCATCGGCCACGGTGGCGCGGGTGCTCACCTGGGGGCGGTAGAGGAAGCCCGTCACGCGCGTATCCGAGTCAACGAACAGCTTACCGTAGTAAAGCGGGTTGTCGCGGCGGGTGCTTTGCACGGCCAGGAAGTTGTTGGTCTTGGCCCGCAAATCAAACCGGTATTGCCCCACGGAGGCCAGGCTGCGGGCCGGCACGATGTAGCCATTCACCAAGGCCTTGTTACCAAGGGAGTCGATGATGGCGAAGTTATCGAAGTGCAGCCCCCGCTCATCGAGCACCAGCTCCTCCTCCGATAAGCGGAAGGGTGCCCCCAACTGAGAAAGGGTGAAACCGGCATTTCGGAAATGCACGTTACCGCGCAGCTGAGGAGCGGCCGTGGTACCCCGGATGGTGAGCGGCCCGCTGAGGGCACCCGTCATCTCGCGCAGCTGCCCGGCCGAGAACGGCTCAATGGTTTTCAGCTGCAGCTGGTTGAGGTCTACATCCAGGGAAATTTCCCCCGAGCCCAGGTAGTAGCCGGTCGCCAGCACGTCGTTCTGGTCGGGTCCGCCCGTGAGCGAGGCCACCACGTCGTAGCGGTTGGCGGTCTGGTTTACGGCCTGCAGGGCTACGTTGCCCAGGATATACTTATTGTAGGCAAAGTCCGTCAAATCCAGGTCGGCGGTGAAGGTCTGGCCGGTGCGGCCCAGGTTGTACACCACGGCATCCCCATTGAGGGTGCCGCCCACCAGGGAGTCCTGCAAGCCCGCGGCCCGACCCAGGCCGTAGAGGTCGAAGTTGCCAATCTGCACCTGCAGCGGGTTGCGGGCACCCGACAAGGTTTGCAAGGACAGGAAACGCTCGGCCCGGCCCGTGTAGCTGAGCCGCACGTTCTGCGCTTCTATGTTGCCGGTGCTGGTGGTGTAGCGCACGAAGTTGTTGGGCAGGGCCGTCCACTCTTTGCCGTCCACCATCACCTGCTGCCCAAAGCTGAACTGGTAGGCCGCTCCGCCGTTGAGCACCTGCAAAACGCCCGGCAGGTTAAGCCGCTCTACCGAGTCCGACTCGGCAATGCGCACCCGCGTGCCAATCTGGTTGTTGGCAATGCTGCCTACTACCGAAGGATTGGGAATGCGCAGGGTGGTATCCTGCCGTACCTGGTCGAGGGCCACGGAGTAGTCGAGCTTCTGCGGGTCGGAGCCCACGCGCAGCTTCAGGGAGTCGAAGGTGATGCCCTGGTAGCGCATGCGGGCCACGTCGGAACGCACCGTCAGGCTGGCGGCGCGGCTGTCGTAGGCGCCATTGGCCTGGAAGGGCGTAATGCGCGTGAGGCCCGGCAGCAGCTTGGGCAGAAGCTTGGTGCCCGACTGCGGAACCGTAACATTGAAGGTAAACTGCCGGGCTGCCGGGCTGGGCCGGAACTGGATGCCCGGCAGATCGAAATACCGGTCGATGTGGCTCTGCAGCTCAGTTACCATGTCACCCAGGCGAGTGTTCCCCCGGATAGTAGCCTGCAGGATGCTGGAAGCAAAATCCACTTCGGTGCGGCCGGTTTGCTGCAGGAAGCGGGCGTTGAGCGTGTCCAGCGGAATCAGCTGGTTGTTGAGGTTGATGGCCACGCCGGTGCCTTTCACGGTACCATTGAGCGTGTTCAGGTCCGAACCGCGCAGGTTAGCATCGAGGTTGCCCTGCACCCGCAGGTCACCCCCGGAGTAGAAGCCGAGGGCCGTAAGATTCAGACTCTGCACGTTGCCGCTGAAAGCGTACTGCGGAGCGTTGGGGTTGCGCAAGTCCACGGTGCCCTTGATGGCGAAGGCCGCGTTGGCGTCGCCGGTGCTGCGGGCATCGATATCGTACTGCTGACCCCGGATGCCCACTTTTGCGTCGATGTTACTATAGGTATAGTTACCGTAGCGGGCTTTGGTGAGCTTGGCCGTGAGCTGCCCTTGCATGGTTTCGGGGTCGAAGCCCCGGCCAGCGTAGGTACCGCTGCCGGTAATCGGGCCGATATCAGGCTGGCGCAGCAGCTTGCCCAGCTGAAAGTTGCTGAGGCTGAACTTGGCGTTGAACGGCTCCTGCCCCGCCGGACCCGGCTTCATGGTGGCGGCAATGGTAGCGCCGCCAAACGAGGTAGCAGTCTTCAGGTTCAGGGCCAGGTCGTTGGCCGTGGGCCGCCCGCGCACGGTGCCGCTCAGGGTCGCGCGGTCGGGCAGGTTGATAACGTCTTCCGGGATGAGGCCGGCGGGCAGAATGTCATTTAAGTCGCGCTTGGTGGTGGTCAGCTGCCGGATGTTCAGGTCGGTGTACAGACGTCTATCCGTATTCGGCAAACCCTGAATGCGGCCCGAGCCGCGCACGACGGTGTTGCGCAAGCCCACAATTTCCAGGTCGTTGAGCGTAAAGTTGTTCAGCCGCCCATTCACGCGCCCGCTCAGCAGCACCGATTGGTTGGCGCCGCTGGTAAAGGGCTTTTCGGTGATAAGGTCGGGAGCCAGGTACAGGATGTCGCGGAAGCCCAGGCGGGTGTTGCGCAGGTCGGCCTCCATCCGCATCTTGCCCAGCTGCTTCATATCCGAGAGCATGCCCAGCGAGTCGAAACCAATGGCCAGGGTGCGGCGGATGCGGGTATGCGGGGTAATCAGATCGAGGTCGTCGAGGCGGATTTGTACCGAGTCGTATACCACGTCGGCCTGGGCCTTATCTACCCGGAAGCCACTTTGCTCCCGTCCGCGCAGCAGGTCGATGCGGCCGGTGGTGCGGTTTTCGGTGTACACCAGGTTGCGGGTGCGCAAAGCCAGGGAGTCAAACAGCAGGTGGTTGTAGTCCATGGCGGCCAGCCGGGTGCGCTGCCGCTTCTCATCCACATTATCAAAGGCAAACCGCAGCCCACTGATATCCGACTGCTTGAGGGCCACGCGCCAGGAGGTGGCAGCGCCCGTAGTCTGCGACACAGCCGAGTCGAGCTTCTGCACCGCTTCGGCCGGGTTGATGACGCGCTGCGCCACCGGCACGTTCTCGTTCTGGGCGTAGCTAACCTCGGAGTTGCGCAGCGTGAGGGAGTTCAGGTCGATACGCTGCCGGATCAGGTCGATGTTGTCGGCCGTGACTTCGCCCTGCCCGATGCGGGTTTTGATGTACTGGCGCGAAGGGTCGTTGCGGTAGTTGAGGGCTACGTTGTCGAGCGTAGCCTTCTCCAGCCCGAAGGTGAGGGTGAGGGGCTCGGCGGGCGTATCCGGCGGCACCTTGGTTTGGGTAATATTCAGGGCCGTGTTTTTCAGCGCTACCGACTCTATGCGGTAGATGCTGCGGTCTACGTCCACCTCATTCATGGCCACGGCCAGGTCTCCTACGCGGGTGCGCACACTCATGCCATCTACCTGGTCGTTATAGGTCAGGTACACATTCTGCAAGTGGGCGTCGCCGATGTCATACTTAAAGCCGCCCGTGGAGTCGGCGGCCGTGGTCGTGGTGGTGTCGCCGGTGGCAAAAGCCGCCAGGATGTAGTCGAAGTTATACGTTGAGTCGGGCTCGGTGCGGCTGATATGCACGGTGCCATCCACCAGCTCCACAGAGCTGACGTTGATCTGCGACTTGGTAAGGGCCCACAGGTCGATGCCCACGGCCAGCTTGCCCACCGAAAGCAGGGTGTCGCCTTTCTGGTCTTCGAGGTACACGCCATCCAGGGCCAGACCGTGGCGCCAGTCGGTGCGGAACTTGGCAATGCGCACCTCCGTGCCAATTTTATCCTGGAGGTAGCCAGCGGCTTTGCGCGCGGCGAAGTCCTGAACCGAAGGCAATTGCAGGGCCACAATTACCCCAACTACGAGCACCAGCACAAAGGCCAGCAGCCCGAGCACAACATAGAGCGCGCGCCGAACGGGAGTAGACAAAGAGTTGATAACGCGAGAAGTTGGAAGGGTTTCGGCCTTCCCAACGGAATTTTGGCCTTTGAGGTTAGGGTCGGGCTTAAACTCCCCGGCCGAATGCCCTTTCCCGCCCCCACCCACTCTTTTTAGTTCCGGTTGCCCATAACAAGTAGTACACCGCGCATTGGGTACACCGGCAAAAAGCCCGTCCACTTCCTCACCTAGGTAAGGAGCAAACGGGCTTTCTGTGGCGATCGGGCGTCAGGGTGCCTGGTGGCCCAGGCGCTTATTTCACTACGGTAGCTTCCAGCTCCACGGTTAAGGAGGCAAACAGGCCTTTAACTTCCAGCAGCGTCGTAGCTTGTTTGATGCCGTGTTTGATTAACCACGCCTGGTAGATGTCGGTGCACGTGGCGAAGAACTCGGCTACGGAGGTCGTGTATACATTCAGCCGCACGATTCCTCCGCACTCATACCCGGCCTCACTGATCAGCTGCTCCAGGTTCTGAAAAGTTTGCTGCAGCTGGCTGCGCATGTCGGCGGAGCTGGGCTGGCCTTCGGCATCCAGGGCTACCTGCCCGGAGCAGTAAAGAGTGCCAGTCGGCTGCTTGATTTCAACGGCTTGTACGGAGTTGGTGTACTGTCCCCATTTCCAGGGGTCTACGAGGTGCTTTTCCATTGCTTGGGATTTGTCATATCAAGTGTCCCTCACTCAACGAAACAAAGGTCCAGCCACCAACTGACAGCCCTATGTCAGCATGTTTTCGACCCGTAAAAATTTATTCAGGCTGGCAAAAGAAGTCGTGTGCCCGCTGAGCCAGCGCGCGGAGTGGAGCTGACAGGGCCCTGGGCTCCACAATAGTCAGGGCGCCGGCGTAGGGCAGCAGCCAAGTGGCCAGATACGGCAGCTCGCCGATAAACAAGGTCATTTCGAGTTGCCCATCAGGCAGGTGCTGCTCGTAGGCCCAGCCGTACTGATGCTTGGTGTCGTGCAGATGCTGGACCAAGGCCGGCAACAGAGCCGCTGGCTGGAACCGGAGTACCACCCGTTCGCGCGGGCGTCGGCTGGCTTCCGCGGCCCAATGCTGCTGCTGCAGGTCGGGCCGCACTACAAAGCTTTCCGCCCTTAGCTCCAGGCCCAGGATGCGGTCCAGGCGAAAGTTGCGGATAGTCTGGCGTAACCGGCAATAGGCCACCACATGCCAATGCCGGGTAAGGAAGAGGCTGATGGGCTCGATGTCGCGGGTGGTTGGAGCCTGGTTTTCGGCCGTTTGGTAACGCAGACTTACCACGTGGTGCATGGCAATGGCCGCCACCAGCTGCTGATAAGCCGGCGGCTGGCCGGCTTGGCGAGGGCCAAGCACCTGAATGTGCGGGGCAAGCCGGTCGAGGTGGTCCCGGTCGGGGCGGCGCAGCACGGCGCGCACTTTGTCCATAGCGGCAGAGCTGAGTTGGGCCGTGGGCGCGTCGGTAAGGCGGCCGGCCAGCTTTTCGGCTGTAAGCAGGGCAGTGGCTTCCCCGCGGGTAAACATGACGGGCGGCAGGCGGTAGCCCTCGGCCAGGGAGTAGCCAATGCCCGGCTCGCCGAGCAGCGGTACCCCGGCTTCTGCCAAGGTGCGCAGGTCCCGGTAGATGGTACGCAAGCTCACCCCAAACTGCTCAGCCAATGCGGCCCCGCTTACTTTGCGTTTGGCTTGCAGCTGGATGAGTATGGCCGTAACGCGGTCGAATCGGTTCATCGGTACACAAAGAAGGCTCCCACTAGCTGCTTGAGCAATGCATGAGCTTTACTGCTGGGGCTGCTATAAGCCCCCAACGAGGGAAGCCGTCTGCAATAACCGAAGAAGCCTCCGAAACCATTCACCGGCTGGGGCCAGGTAGGGTTCCGGAGGCTTTCAGGCAAGAACTGCCCGCTAAATTTAGTTGCGACTCAGGGCTTTTTGGGCGTAACCACTTTTTGCCAGGAACGCGGTGGCATCCTTCAGATTAAGCATATCGGCTACGGCCTGTTTCTTGTCGGGAGCCTGCTCGTAATAGGCTTCGCAGATTTTGTAGCCGATGTAGTAGCCAAGGTCGCAGGGCCGCTCGGCAGTTTCTTCCTGGGAGTTGGCAATCCAGTGGCTCCAGTCTTTTCCGCCCATTTCTTTTTCAAACTCCGCCCATAGCTGCTTTTCGTGGGCATCACCGTACGTAAACAGCCGGGGGTTGGCGCCTTTTGTTTCGCTCACTAGCCCCGCCAGGAAATCGGCCATGCCCTCGTTGATGGCCGCGTGCAGCAGCGTCCCGTTGCCATCAAGCTGGATGTTGTGAATCATTTCGTGTACCACCACAATGGGTAGCTCCTCAATGGGCCCCAGGCGGTTACGCTGCACCATAGAAAGCTCCGCCGTTTTCACCCCAGCGCCTCCTGCCGACTGGTCGGTGCCGAGCAGCAGACCCGTGCGGCTTACCGTCCCGCCTGAGTTGTAGCCCCCTATCAAGAAGTACACATCCGAAAATGTAGCGGCTGGGTACAGGGCCTTCAGCCGCTGGAAATACCCCAGCACGCGCGGCTTCATACCTTCCAGGGCCAGCGTAGTAGGCCGGATAGAGGCATAGAACTGGGGCTTGCGCCGGATACCACGCACAAACCGGGGCACGTTGTAAATCCGGGAGGCGTAATAATCCTCCAGCCCCGGCGAGGCTTTGGCGAAGTAGTATTTCTGATATATCTCAGCGGCGTGGGCTGTGTCGCGCTGGGCCCGGTCGTAGGCCTGCCAGAAGTGGTCGATGTCCGTCGTCACGAGCCTGACATCCTCGGGGCGGCTGATGACGCGCTGGTTGGCGGCCGTCCGGGCTACGAGCTTCTCCCAGTTCTTGTCGGTGTGGAGCAGGGCTAGGTCGGTGTCGTTGCGCAGGTTGTTGGCATCGTCGAAACCGGCTGCTATGGATTTCTCTAGGTATTTGCGGGCATTGTTGGCGTCGCCTTGCAGCCCGTAGCAGCAGGCCTCGTTGTAGAGCGCCGTAGCGCGCTGCCGGCGCAGGGCCGTTTTTTGGCGGGCCGCCAGATGGTAGGTTGCCGCACTGGCTTGGTACTGCTTATTGGTGTACTGCCTTTGCCCCACGCGCAGCAGGGAGTCGACGGCGAGGGGGCGCTGGGCAAACGTCGTGAGGCTCGTCAGGCAGCAGGACAGTAACAACGCAACGGATGAGGTCTTCATAGCGGTGAAGAGTAGTAAGAGCTGAAACTAATACTTAAAAGTAGATACCCCTCCTCTGGGTGCAAGGCTATTCACCCGTTTATGTGAGTAAAAAGGGGTGGGCATAGTCTGTCAGCAGGCCTGCTCCCGTATGATGCGACGAATTCTGCCCACGAAGTAGCGCACCGGCCCCGGTAGGCTATTATCTTTCGGCCTTATTACTGCCTCATTTGTCCTGCCTATGTTGCTTCAATTCACAATACCCTTCCGCACCGACTGGGGCCAACGCCTCGTGGTGTGCGGTAACCTGCCCGAGCTGGGCAGCTGGCAGGCCGGGCAGGCACTGCCCCTGCATTACCAGCCCGATACGGGTATATGGACAAGTACCCTCACGCTCCCCGATACGGAGCTGAACCTAGAGTACAAGTACCTGCTGCTGGATGAGCGCGACGGGGGTACTCACTGGGAATGGGGCGCTAACCGGCAGGAAGTAGTGGCGGAAGGCCAGTTTCAACAGGTAATCCTGGAAGACTTCTGGCGGGCCCCGGCCCAGCCCGAAAACGAACTGCACACGGCCGCCTTCACCCGTGCCCTCATGCGGCGCCCCGGCGGTGCCGGCCAACAGCCCCGCTCCACGGCCCGGGTAGCCCACTCCGTCGTGCGCTTTCAACTGCCGGCACCGCGCGTAGATACCAACCACCAGCTCTGCGTATTGGGCTCCGATGCAGCCCTGGGCAACTGGGAAGAGCGCAAAGCAGTAGTGCTGTCCGACCGCGACTACCCCACCTGGTGCGTGGATGTGGCCCTGGAAGACGCGGCCCGCCCGGTGTACTATAAGTATGGTATCTGGGACGCCGCGGCCAGAAAAATCATCCACCTCGAAGAGGGCGACAACCGCGTGCTGCTGCCCGGGGCCCACAAGCACACCTTGCGGGTGCGCCACGACGAGCATTTCCGCTACCCCACGGGGCCTTGGCGCGGGGCCGGGGTGGCTTTGCCGGTGTTTGCCCTGCGCAGCCGCAGCGGGCTGGGCGTGGGCGAGTTCACTGACATTCAGCTGCTGGTAGACTGGGCCAAGCTCACGGGTCTGAAGATGGTGCAGATCCTGCCCATCAACGACACCACGGCCACCCACACCTGGGTCGACAGCTACCCCTACGCGGCCATTTCGGTGTTTGCCTTGCACCCCATGTACCTCTCGCTCGACGCCATTGCGCCCCTAGCCGATGCCGCGCATCAGCAGGAGTTGCAGCAGCTGCGCGAGGAGCTCAACCAGCGCGACTTCGTGGACTATGAGCCCGTGATGCAGGCCAAGTGGAAGTTTGCGCGCCTGCTTTACCAGCAGGAAAAGGCAGCGTTTCTGGCTTCGCCCGATTTCCGGCAGTTCCTGGCCGAGCAGCAAAGCTGGCTGGTGCCCTACGCGGCCTTCTCGGCCTGGCGCGACCGGTTCGGCACGGCCGACTTCGAGCAGTGGCCTGCCGAGTTCCGCACGCCGCCCACGTACGAGCAGATCATCAACTTCGACAGCCCCGAGTTCGACGAGTACGGCCTGCATTTGTTCACCCAGTTTCATCTTGATCTGCAGCTGCGTACGGCCGTGGAGTACGCCCGCTACCACGGCGTGGTGCTCAAAGGCGACTTGCCCATCGGCATCTACCGTCACTCCGTCGATGCCTGGACCCAGCCGGAGCTCTACCACATGGACCGCCAGGCCGGGGCCCCACCAGACGACTTCTCGGTGACGGGGCAGAACTGGCGCTTCCCGACGTACAACTGGCAGCGCATGGCCGAGGACGGCTATGCCTGGTGGCGCCAGCGCCTCACCCACCTTTCCCGCTACTTTGATGCCCTGCGCATCGACCACATTCTGGGCTTTTTCCGCATCTGGGAAATTCAGGGCGACTCGGTGGAGGGCCTGCTGGGCCGCTTCGCGCCGGCCTTACCCCTGCACCGCGACGAAGTGCGCGCGCGGCTGGGCTGGTTTGATTATCCGCGCCTCTGCGAACCGTACATCCGCTGGCACATGCTCCGCGACATCTTCGGCGGGGAAGCCGACGCCGTGCGCCAGGAGTTTCTGGAAGAAGCGGGCTACGAGGCCTTCCGGTTCCAGGACCATGTGCGCACCCAGCGTCAGATTGAAGCCGTCTTTGAGGAGAAGCTCCGCACCCAGCCTGAACGGACAGAGGCCCTGCGCCGGATACGCGACGGCCTCTATCGGCTCGTAAACGAAGTGCTTTTCCTGGAAGAGCACAGCACGTATGGGCAGTACCTGCATCCGCGCATCACCCTGCAGCACACGTATTCGTTCCGGGAGCTGGACGAGGAAACCCGCCACCGCCTGTGGGATCTGTACCTCGACTTCTTCTACCGCCGCCACGAAGACTTCTGGCGCCGTCAGGGCCTGGTGAAGCTGCCGGCCGTGCGCTACGCGACGGATATGCTCATCTGCGGCGAAGACCTGGGCATGGTGCCGGAATCGGTGCCGGGCGTAATGAAAGCCCTGGGCATCTTGGGGCTCAACATCCAGCGCATGCCGGCCGACCCTAAAACCGAGTTTGGCCACCCCAATTCCGCGCCCTACCTCTCCGTGGTCAGCCCTGGCTCCCACGACATGAGCACGGTGCGCGGCTGGTGGGAGGAGGACCGGGCCAAAACCCAGCGGTTCTTTGAGCAGATACTGGGCCACTGGGGCGAGCAGGCCCCGCACTTCTGTGAGCCTTGGGTAGCCCAGGAGCTACTGGTCCAGCACTTGTACTCGCCGGCTATGTGGGCCATTTTCCCCATTCAGGACCTGCTGGCCATTGATGCCGACCTGCGCCGGGAAACCCCCCAGGATGAGCAAATCAACGTTCCGGCTAACCCGCAGCATTTCTGGAAGTACCGCCTGCACCTACCCCTGGAGCAGCTGCTGGAAGCTTCGGTGTTTAACGCCCACCTGCACCACCTCATGGCCGCGAGCGGCCGTGAGCAAGTTTATTAACCACTCGTAAGGTCACCAGTGCCCATTCCCGAATAGCCGGGCAGCCTGATCAGGTATCAGGCTGCCCGGCTATTTTTCTTTTGCCGCCCGGGGCATGCCAACTGCTTTATCACGTTTAAAGCATACAAATTCTTTTCATACTATCATTTAAAAACCAGCTCGTTGGATCTTTTCTCTAACGTATTACTGTTCAGCTGCCTGTATTGTGTACTTTTGCAGCCATTTTCAAAATTTGAATAACTGTGCAGAGCATTTTATAGACCGTCGGGCTGGACTATCCGGCTCCTTGAATATTCAAAAAGCACAGTGCTTACGTCAACCCGCCTACACCGGCATTGACCGGGCGAACCGAACTATTGGTCGAAAACATCCCGCGCTACCCGCGTGTACCCTGCAAATTTGCTTCCCACTTTCTATTGCTTCATCACTTCTCAATAATCATCCATGAAAACACTCTTACGTTTGTGGCTTCTGCTGCTGGCCGCTGTGCCGCTCGGGGCCAAGGCGCAGACTGGCTTCGGAGAGGAAACCATTGCGCCTATGCCCAATGCTCCGCGGCTGCCGAAAAAGGCAACCGCGCCCCTCACCCGCCAACAGGTAGCGGCAGCGTGCTTGGCCACGACCAACCTGGATTTTGGTGCCCGCACCGACAACGAGGACTGGCAGAACCGCCCGGCCTTCATTGTAGGTGGGGCACCCAACAACACCACCATCAGCACCCAGGGCACCTACCAGGAGCCCAGCGCCGATGAAACCAGCCTGTACATCAAGCCGGCCGCCACGGCCCCTACGGCTATTCCCAAGTCGTTGTTCTGGTATACGGACTATCTGACGAATACCAATTCGACGACGGAAATTACGTTCAACTTCAACCGTCCGGTTAACAACTTCTCGTTGACGATTGATGATATTGACCGTAACAACAGCAACTACATCGACGCCGTAACCTTCCTGGCTACGCAGGCCGACGGCACCGTGCTAAGCTTGAACAGCACCGCCGATGCCACGGTGGCCCTGACTAACGCGGCCTATACCAGCCGCACGGACAACACCATTACGGCGCTGCAACAGAACGTGGACGGGCAAACCAATGGCACGGCTTCGGTTACGTTCAACAAGCCGATTGTCAAGCTGCGCATTATTTATCAGAACACCATTCCCGCTTCTGTTGGGCTGCCAGGCGTACAATACATTGCGCTGCGCAGCATGACGTGGTGCACCCAGGCCAACGTGGCCACCACCCTCTCGGGCCCGGCCAATGCCCGCACTGGAACTACCGTGACTTACACGGCCACTACCACGGCCAGCGGTGACTATGCCGCCACCGGCGTGCAGCCGAAAGTGCAGTTTACGCCCGGCTTGGCGCTGAGCACCTTCCCCGCGGGCAGCACCTATGTGCAGGCTACCGGCGTCCTCACGCTGCCCCTGATCAACACCCTGGCGGTGGGAGCTACCAGCACTTCGACCATCACGTTCGTGATGCCCAACTCTACCGTGAACGGAACGGCCAGCAGCACCATTTCGACCGATGACGCTGACCCCCTGGACAACAATGGAACCGCGGCAGCGGCCAAAGTAACCACCATCACGAACACGCCCCCCGTCCCCGTAAACCTGAGCTCCTCGGCTCGGCGTAACGTTAAAACCGCCTTGTTCCCGCTGTCCGCCACCGACGTGGACAACGATGCCATCACGTTCTACACTCTCACGCAAGCCAGCCTCACGTCGCTTAATGCCCGTGGCACACTTTACGTGAACAACACGGTTGTAAACAGCACCAACTTTCCTAACCTGCGGCTTACAGCTGCTGAGGCAGCGGCATTGTTCTTTCAACCTACTACCACTGCTACGCTCGGTAACATTGCCTTTAACTACACCGCTACCGACGCAGCTGGCAACGTAAGCACAAGCAACGGCACGTACACCATCAACATCACGAGTTCGGCCCCGCCGGTAGCCAACGATGTGACGACAACCAGCATGTCCAGTGCTGCCGCCGCCACGTCTATTTCTGCTTTGTCGGCTACGGATGACGTCGCTGTCATTTCGTACCAGATTTCAACTCTGCCCAGCACCGGCACGCTGTTTTACAACACGGGCACCAACGGGACTTCCGGCACCTACCAAGCCGTAACGGCCGCTAATCTTCAGGGCGGCACTTCGCAGCTGAACCTGACCACGGCTCAGGCCGGAACGCTACGCTACGACCCCTCGGGCACGGTAACGGGTAACGTAACGTTCACCTTCACGGCCACGGACGCAGAAGGTGGCTACGACCTTACGCCGGCTACGTACACCATTCCACTGACTAACACGGCACCTACCGCCATTGGCGGTACCAACAACACCATAGCACTGACTGCCCCGAGTACGCTCTTTGCTTTTAACCGTCCCTCTTTGCAGGGCTCTGACCCCGACGGTACCATTGCCTCGTACACCATTACTTCCGGCTTGCCTACAAGTGCGCAAGGCACGCTGTACTACTCGCTGGACGAGAACAACTACACGGCCATCACCACCTCCACCGTTATTCCGGCTGGTGCTTTTCTGTATTTGTACACGGGTACCTCGGTAGCTGGTGACTTTACGCTGAACCTGCAGTTCCGGGCTACGGATAACAGTGGCACGGTGAGCAGCAACACGGCCACCTATACGGTACCTACCGTGGTGCGGCCGGTAGCGGCCAACGTTACCAATGCCTCCATCCTCAGCAGCGCTAATCGCACCAACATTGCGGCAGTAAGCGCTACGGTGGTAACGGGTAGCTCGATTTACAGCTACATCTTCAGCACCGTCCCCGACCCGGCTACGCAGGGCACGCTTTACTACCTGGTGAACGGCACGCCTACCGCCATCACGGCCGGCCAGGAAATTACGGCCGCTGCCCTGGGCACCCTGAGCTTTGACCCGATTGGGACCAATACCAACACGGTTACGTTCACCTACACGGCACGCGCCAACTCTGCCACGGGCTCTACCGACCTGAGCCCCGCCACCTACACTATTCCGATTACCAACGTAGCGCCAGTAGCGGCGAACGTGACGAGCAGCCCGGCCGTTGCCCGCGGCAGCGTGCAGGCGGCTATCAGCGCCCTGTCGGCGACGGACGCCGATGGCACCATTGCCTCGTTCCAGCTCTCGAGCCTGCCCACCAGCGGCACACTGTTTTACAACAACAACGCCGATGGCAGCAGCGGCTCGTACGTAGCCGTCACGGCTGCCATGCTCAACGGCGGTGGCTCGCAGCTGAACCTGACGGCCGCCCAGGCCGCTTCGCTCCGGTTCACCCCGGCCGCCGGCTCGACCCTGGCCAGCGTTACGTTCACCTACACGGCCACCGACAACTCCGGCACCCAGGACGCTACGCCCGCTACCTTTACCATCCCGCTCAGCAACGTAGCACCGGAAACGGCCAACGTAACGGCTCCGAGCATGCCCAGCAGCAATGGTCCGACCAGCATCCCGGCCTTCTCGGGCTCGGATGCCGATGGGACCGTGACGGGCTTCCGCGTCACCTCGCTGCCCAGCACGACCACCGTAGGCACGCTCTCGATCTTCGATGGCACAACCCGCACCACGGTCACCAGCAACACCATCGTGACCCTGGCTCAGGCCAGCCAGCTGCAGTTTGACCCCTCGGGCGCCGGCAATGGCACCTTCACTTTCAGTGTTGCTGCTATTGACAATGATGGCAGCCAAGATGCCACTCCGGCTACTTATACGCTGGTGCTGACCAACACGGCTCCTGTTGCTACCAATACGGTTAACACGGCTACTATCGCCAGCAGTGCTGGTGCTACTAACCTGGATACGCCGATTGCCACTGACCCAGACGGTACGATCAGCACATACACGCTGTCGAACATTCCGGCCTCTACACTCGGTACGCTTTCTTACCTGCCTGCTGGTGGCACCCGGACACCTATTTCGGCGACCATCACCATCTCGAGAACTGAGGCTGCTACCCTACAATTCGACCCCTCGGGCACGAGCAACGCACCAGTGGTATTCAACTTCCTGGCTACCGACAACAACGGTGCTACTTCGAACACGGCTACGTTTACCATCAACCTGGGCAACACCGACCCAGTAGCGGCGAACGTGACGAGCAGCCCGGCCGTTGCCCGCGGCAGCGTGCAGGCGGCTATCAGCGCCCTGTCGGCGACGGACGCCGATGGCACCATTGCCTCGTTCCAGCTCTCGAGCCTGCCCACCAGCGGCACACTGTTTTACAACAACAACGCCGATGGCAGCAGCGGCTCGTACGTAGCCGTCACGGCTGCCATGCTCAACGGCGGTGGCTCGCAGCTGAACCTGACGGCCGCCCAGGCCGCTTCGCTCCGGTTCACCCCGGCCGCCGGCTCGACCCTGGCCAGCGTTACGTTCACCTACACGGCCACCGACAACTCCGGCACCCAGGACGCTACGCCCGCTACCTTTACCATCCCGCTCAGCAACGTAGCACCGGAAACGGCCAACGTAACGGCTCCGAGCATGCCCAGCAGCAATGGTCCGACCAGCATCCCGGCCTTCTCGGGCTCGGATGCCGATGGGACCGTGACGGGCTTCCGCGTCACCTCGCTGCCCAGCACGACCACCGTAGGCACGCTCTCGATCTTCGATGGCACAACCCGCACCACGGTCACCAGCAACACCATCGTGACCCTGGCTCAGGCCAGCCAGCTGCAGTTTGACCCCTCGGGCGCCGGCAATGGCACCTTCACTTTCAGTGTTGCTGCTATTGACAATGATGGCAGCCAAGATGCCACTCCGGCTACTTATACGCTGGTGCTGACCAACACAGCTCCTGTTGCAGTGAACACGACGCATACACCTAACATCAACAGCACCTCAACAACTCAAACGCTGCTAGATGACTTGGTGGCTACGGATGCGGACGGCACCATTGCTTCGTATCAGCTGTACTCCTTGCCCACCAGCGGCACGCTCTATTACCCGGCTAATGCCGACGGAACAGGCACGCGGGTAGCGGTAACCAGCGCCATGCTGGTAGGTGGCGGCTCGCAGCTGAACTTGTCGGCCTTGCAGGCAGGAAATTTGTACTTCACTCCCTCGGGCACGACCAACACTTCCGCAACGTTCACGTTCGGCGCTACGGATAACCAGGGGCTGACTTCCAACACGGCTACTTACACCATTCCGTTCAACAACGCATTGCCAGTAGCCACGTCTTATACCATGACGACGGCTATTCTGAGCACCAGCGGCCCAACGGCTATTCCAACCCTGGCAGCTACGGATGCGGATGGTACCATTGCCTCGTATCAACTCACGAGCCTGCCTGCTAATGGCACGTTGTACTACAACAACAACGTCAACGGCACCAGCGGTACGTATGTAGCCATTGTAGCTGCAAATCTGCCCGGTGGGACGGATCCACTTTCGCTGACGCCTGCTCAGGCGGGCACGCTGAAGTATGATCCTACTGGCAACTTCCCGGTTACCAACAACCAGATTGCTAGTGACGCTTTCCAATTCACAGCTACCGACAACACCGGCGGCGTGGATGCAACGCCTGCTACGTACAACGTGCGGGTACAGGAAAACGACACAGAAGCTGTGTACTCCTCGCCAAACACCTACGCTCAGGCTGCCGTTACGGCTGGCTCGACGGTAGCAACGGTGACGGATGCAGACGGTACCATTACCTCGGCAGTGCTTGCCAACAGCACCACGCTGCCTTCGTTCCTGACGCTGCAAGCCAACGGTACGGTAGTTATCAATAGCAACCCCGTTGTATTAGGCACTTACACCTTTAGTGTAACAACAACAGACCAACTGGGCGGTGAGACAACCAGCGCTGTTACGGTTTCCATCACGAATGCTGCTCCTGTAGCTCAGAACGTGACCAATACTCCCGACATGCTGTTCTCTGCTGCTGCTACCAGCATCCTGCCACTACAGGCTACGGACGCCGATGGCACCATCGCAAGCTACACGCTGTCGAATCTGCCTTCTGCTGCTCAGGGTGTACTTTACGTAGGCACAAAGGTGGTAAACACCACCAACTTCCCTGGCTTGGTGCTGACGCCTACTGAGGCTACGCAGCTTCAGTTCGACCCTACCTCTGGCTATGCTGGCATTGCCACTTTCAACTACACGGCCAAGGATAACGACGGTACTGTTTCGAACACGGCTACCTACAGCATCCCGGTTGAAGCCCCGAATACCATCAACGGCTTCGTGTTTGAAGACAAGAACTATGGTGGTGGCACGGGCCGTAGCCTGACGGCTTCCAACGGCGCTGTTCGTCCTGGTGCTACGGTAGAACTGTATTACGCCAACGGCAACCCAGTTATCAACTCGACTACTGGCAAGATCCTGTCGATGGCTACGGATAACACCGGTGCTTACACCTTCGACAACCTGCCCGCTGGCAGCTACACGGTACGCGTCGTAAACAGCACTGTAACGAGCAGCCGCTCAGGTGCTATTAGCTCGCTGATTGGGGTGCAAACCTTCGTGAATGGTGACGGCTCGAAAGTAGGTGGTACAACACCCGCTTCGGTTGACGGCAACGCGAACACCGGCACGCAGACGCTGGCTCAAGTAGGCGTTACGCAATCTGTAACTACGGTTTCGGTTAATAATGGCGCTGTACTGACTTCCATTGACTTTGGCTTCAACTTCGATGTGGTGGTAAACACCAACAACGCTGGCCAAGGCTCATTGCGTCAGTTCGTTACCAACAGCAACGCGCTGGACAACAACAACAGCAACACCAGCACCACCGACGACCTGAACCAGGTTGGCCAGACGGCCGGTATTGAGACGTCCATCTTCATGATTCCCGTTGCGCAGCTAACCACCACCACGGGTAGCAGCAAAGCAGCCTTCATCCAACTGACCTCGGCACTTCCTTCCCTGGATCCACGTACGGCCATCGATGGCTCAACGCAGACCACCAACATTGGCAACACCAACGCCAGCGTTTCGTCTAGCTCGACGGGTCCCGAAGTAATTGTTAGCCTAAACAGTGTAAACGGCAGCGTGTTCTCCCTGAACGGGGCTGACATCCTGATTAATGGCATGGGTATCTTGGGCGCTAACGTTAGCAACGCCAACCTTGCTTCGGCCACTAACACTACTGGCTCGGGTGTTTACATCAATGCAAACAGCGACCGGGCTGTCATCAGCAATTCGACCATCTACGGCAACCGCCGCGCTGGTATCCTGGTCAATGGTGCTTCGAACGTACAAATCCTGAACAACATCGTTCAAGACAACGGGGCAACCACCACACCTACGAATGCTAATGCTAATGGTATTGCTCTATTCGGAGCCGACCAAGCTACCCTCACGGGCAACTTGGTCAGCAACAACGCTGGCTACGGCATCCAGATGGGTTTGAACATTGCAACTACGCCGACGCTGCTGCCGAGCAACAACACGCTCACGGGCAACATCATCAGCGGCAACGGCGCCGGGGCGGGCACGCAGCGCGCGGGCCTGGCGCTGGTCGCCAACGGTACGGGCAACCTGTTGCTGCAGAACACCTTCTCGGGCAACGCCGGCGACGGTATCCTGGCCACGGCCGGTACCACCAACCGCTTCTCGCAGAACACGTTCTCGGGCAACACCGAGCAGTCCATTGACCTGATGAATGGCACCAACAGCGGCAGCGTAACGGTTAACGATGACCAGGACGGAGACGCGGGGGCGAACAACCTGCTCAATTTCCCCGTCTTCACGCAGGCCACCATCAGCAACGGCAAGTTGCAGGTAACGGGCTTTGCCACGGCCGGCGCCACCGTCGAACTGTACCTGGCCAACCCCGGTACAGGCGAGACCTTCGGCGAAGGCGGCACCTTCCTGGCCACGTTTGTGGAAGGTAGCGCCCAGGACCCGGAGAACCGCTACGGTGACTACGACAACACCCAGGGCAAGGAGCTGCGCCAGCAGCGCTTCATGTTCGCCCTGGATTTGAGCACGGTGTCGGCTTCGCTACGGGCCGCTATTCTGGCCAACGGGGCCCGGGTCACGGCCACGGCGACGCTAGCGGTGCAGGGTACGTCCGAATTCGCTGGCAACACCATCATCTCCAATGGTCCGCTGCCGGTTGAGCTCACGCGCTTCGAGGTGGCTGCCGTAAACCAGGATGCTCAGTTGACTTGGCAGACCGCCATTGAGAAGAACAACGACCACTTCGCGGTGGAGCGCAGCTTCGATGGCCGCAGCTTCGAGCAGATCGGTCAGGTACAGGGCAACGGGACCACCACCAGCGTGCACACCTATGCATACACCGATACGCGCATCGGCCAGCAGCACGCGGGCACGGTGTACTACCGCCTCAAGCAGGTAGACACCGATGGCAAGTTCCGCTACACCGACACCCGCACCGTGAGCTTCGCGGGCCGGGCCGTAGCCGGAGCCGTGGTACTTTACCCCAACCCCGCCACGACGCAGTCGACGTTGGATTTGAGCATCCTGCCCAGCGGTGCTTATCAGGTTACGCTGGTGGACATGGCCGGCCGCATCATCCGCACGGTATCGATGCAAGGGGGCTTGACGTCTACCCTGGACGTGCGCGACCTGGCCGAGGGCACCTACACGGTGCTGGTGCGCGGTCAGCAATCCACGCATAACCTCAAGCTGGTCAAGCGCAACTAAGCACGCCAGCCTTCTTCCGAAAAGGGCCTCACCAGTTGGTGAGGCCCTTTTTTTGTGCTCATCGTTACCAAAATCGAGTTGCTTTCCGTAGCAGGAGCATCTATTCGTGTTTTTTGTTGCTCAGCTCATGCCTCGCATTCGTCCGCCGCGCCGCCCTCACCTTCCTTCCACCGATTTTGATGCCATCATAGTGGGCGGAGGCAGCGCTGGACTCAGCGCTGCCCTTACATTGGGGCGCAGTTGCCGCCGGGTATTGGTCTGCAGCAGTGGCCCGCCGCGTAATGCTCCTTCCCCTGGCGTGCATAGTTTCTTTACCCGAGATGGTACCAAGCCAGCTGAGCTGCTACGGCTGGGGCGTCAGGAGTTGGCGGCTTACCCCACTGTTAGCTTTCGGGAGGCACTGGTAACGGCCATTACGCCGGAGCCCGACACGCAGAGCTTCACCCTGACGATGGCGCCCGAGCGGGGTGGTCCATCTGTCACCTGCACTACCCGGAAAGTGCTTTTGGCTACTGGCGTAGCCGACGACTTACCCCCTATCCCGGGCATGCGGGAGTTGTGGGGCAATGGGGTATTGCACTGCCCGTACTGTCACGGCTGGGAAGTACAGGGACAACGGTTGGCAGTATATGGGCGCGGCAAGACGGGTTGGGGACTGGTGCAGTTGGTGAGCCGCTGGAGCCGGGACGTTATTCTTTGCACGGATGGCCCGGCGGGCATCACCGAACACGGCCGCCAGCGGCTCCGGCGCTTGGGTATCTCGGTGCGGGAAGAGAAAATTCTGCGGCTGGAGGGTACCGTCAAAGGCCAGTTGAAGCGCATCGTCTTTGATTCGGGGGAGCCGCTGGCTCGTGACGCAGTATTTCTGCACGCCGAGCAGCGCCAGCGCAGCACTCTGGCCGAGGAAACGGGCTGCCGTATCCTGAAAAGCGGCGCCGTGTGGACCGACAAAAAAGGGCAGACCACCCAGAAAGGTATCTACGCCGCTGGCGACACTACGCCGGCCCCCCAGCAGGCTATTATTGCCGCCGCGGAAGGGTCTCTTGCTGCCATTGCCCTCAACGAGGCCCTCACGCGCGAAGACTGCCGGGGCTAGCCCCTTCAGTTACCGGAGCTTCTTATTCAGCATGGAGGTAGTAGGCTTGGCTACGGCATACGGGTTAAGCGCAGATGATCTAGCATAGCTTGGTTCACTTCGCCGTTCATGTTTTCATTAGCCGGCTCCAAGGCTAGGTGTAGCACCACAGTACCTTTTTCGAGCTTCACCAGAATAGGATTGGTATACCCCCAGTCCGACCATTCATCTACGCCGCGCTGGGGCAACACCACCGTTCCCAGCTGCTCGCGGCCCCGGCGCAAAGTGCGAATTGCGCACTTATTACTGGTATTGATGGGCCCGTTACCATTGGCATACCGAAAGTCGATGGCATACAAACCAGTTGCAGGCACCGGCACGCGCATTGTTAGCGTCTGGTTCTGCGTTTTGCTGATTTCGACAAAGCCCGCTCCGGTATAGCCTTTAGCTGCCCGCTTCGATTGCGTGCCTTTGGCCTCCAGCTCTACCATGTACTGCTGCTTTTCACTGCCCACTGGCATTGGCTCACTGGCGAAGCTCTCAGCCCCGCTCTGGTCAACTGCTATTACCTGGTACTCCTGGTACTGATCAGCCAACGGCACAGCAAAGCGTGTATCCGTGGTTTGGCTGGTTCGCTCACCGTTGCGCAGGATGTGGTAGGTTACGGCTCCTTCTACCGCCGCCCACGTAAGCTCGCCCTGCGCATAGCGTACCGTTGGCGTCATAGGCGCTACGTGGTGCGCTACCTTGTGCTGGGTGGTAGCAGGCAACGCTTCGTTTGTTAGCTCAATCCGGACGGTGTGGGCCCCACTGAGGGTTGCGGGCACTGCCGCTCCGGCCAAAGGCTGCCCGTCCAGTGTAATACTACGAATGGTACGTCCGAAGCCGTTCAACTGAATATCAAGCACCGCCTGCCGATAGCGGAAGCCCGTGAGCTTGCGGCTGCCTTGCAAGGCCTGCGGAACAAAGGGCCGGAAAACCAGCTGATCTGCCTGGAAGTCCATCCCAAACAGTCCCTTGTATACCATGCCCAACGCACCGGAAAGGCTCCATAGCATGTTGCTGCTGTTGATTTGAGTACCGGCAAAATCCCCGTTGCTGGCCACAAAATTCTCTTTGTTCGTCAGGAACAGGGCCGCGGGCCTTGCAACCGTCATCAGACTTTCCATAAAAGCCGTTTCGTTGCCGACCTGCGCGGCGGCCAGCCCCCAGTAGCTCTGCACAAAAGGCCATACTGCGTTATTATGATACGGGGGAATACCGGCAATCTGAGGGTAGATACATGGTATGCCGTAGTCCATAACCGGCGTGCGGCCCACCAGCGTACGAGCCCGCGCTTCGTCGGCTACGCCAAACAATACGCTTAGCGCCTCGCCCAGCGCTTCAGCCTTAGGCGACAGCACCCTATACTTACGCCCATACAGATACTGCCCGTAGTAGCCTTGCGCTTCCTGCCACAGGTATTGGTTCATCCCCTGTTTGATGCGTTCCGCCAGCCCGCGGTGCTTGGCTGCCACGGCCGGCTCGCCTAGTCGTGCGGCCATTTGCGCCAGTACTTGATTGGCCTGGCAGTGCACGGCGTTGGTGCCCAGCGTCTCACTCTGGTAGATATCCACCGGCTGCATCCACTTAGGATACGTCTGCTCACGCCAGTCCAGAAACGACGATTCTCCGCGCACTAGGCCCGTTACTGGGTCGTAGGCGTTCTGCTCATCGTCTTCTATAGACTTCTTAATAATCGGGTACACCTGCCGTAGCCAGGGTTCTTCCCCAGTCACTTTATAGATTTCCCAGGCCGCCGTGGCCCATATCATGCGGTCAGTAGAACAAGGATAGGCTCCCCCCGTTCCGGTGTCCTGGATGATGCGGCCTTCCTTCGAGACCTTACGTAGCAAGCTGGTTTTGGCCACCTCCGGCTGCAACAGCGCTTGGGCAAGGATAATGCTGTAGCTGATATCCCGCGTCCAGACCCCTGCCCACTCCTGCCCGGTCCGGAAAGTACCATCGGGCTCTACCGCCCGCTTGGCTTCCTCTAGGGCTAAGTTGTACAGGGCGTCCAGCAAAGGATACTCCGAAGCGTACTGCGGCAGCCCGGTTACATCAAGGCGCTGCTTCCAATTCCGCGCCGTCGTTTTCACATCAGAATGCGCGTTCAGCACAATAGTGGCCTCGTAGATACCGTCGCCGTCGGCATCCTTCAGTTCCAGTTGGGGCTTGTTAACCAGATTATCAAAGTCCCAGCTAAGCGGTGTCGTGTTTCCTGCCACAAACACGTGTTTAAAATCAGCCTTGTACAGCTTCTGGCCAGTATAGAGGGTGTAGAAGCCTTGTTTTTCGAAGGCTGCCAACACCGGCCGCATATCCAGCCTAATTTTCAATGGCGTATTCGGAGCCAGATAGGTATTTACTGGCACCGGCGTTTTGTCCACGTACTGCCGGCCAAACACCAACACCGGCGTTTCCAATGCGCCTCCCTGCCCCTGGGCTATTGCTACTACCATATGGTCCTGCCCAGGCTGCATTTCGTTGTCCTTGCCATTAATGCTGAACTTGAAGCTTACCACCGGGCTCTGGAATTCATTCGCCGGGCTCTGGTAGCTCGATGTCAATTCCGTGCGCGACAGTGCCCTGGCCGTTGCTCTTCCTTGACGCAGAGAGTCACGGTAAACAGTGTAAGCAGCCGATTGCCACACCGGACTGACGGCCGGGGCAACAATAGGGGTGGTTGTAGGAACAGCTTTTTGCATCTGGCAGGAGCCTAACAGCCCAATAAAGACGACTATGCTGGCATAACGAGGAGAAGACTTCATAGCTGCAAGGTAGCGTCCAAACAGACTTACTGCAGATGCCGCTCCACGGGTTTATTCTACTCTACACCGCGCCATTCGGCGTTGCATCCTACTCAAAACCAACCAGCAACAAACCCCACTGAAAAAGTTTTAACTGCGGGAATTAATCCACTAGCAGTTAAGTTAACCACCAGCGACGCAACGAAACAGCCGCTTTTTTCGGCAGCTAAAATCAGGCTTTAAGAAAAAATGTTTCGCATCCTCTTGCAAAAGGCGCTGAGGTGTTGTTACCTTTGCAGCCCGCTTCAACCGGAAGGGGGGAGTTGCTTGTCACAAGTGCTTATCGAACGAAAAACTTTTTTCTTCGAACAGCTTGCAAAAAACAAAAAGGTTCTTACCTTTGCAGCCCGCTTCGACCGGAAGGGGCACAGTACCCGGGCTGACTAGCCCACCAGGTTCTTTCAACAGGGAAGGACGGACGTTCTTTGAATGACTGGAATTGACAAATTTGGGTGAGGCTGTTGTAGGCGACTACAGCAGCAGCAAGACCAAGCGTAACAAACGAACAGACACGTCAAACATACGAGTCGGATCAGCACTTGACATCAGCCCTAGTTCGCTAGGGTGTAGAAATTTATACAATGGAGAGTTTGATCCTGGCTCAGGATGAACGCTAGCGGCAGGCCTAATACATGCAAGTCGAACGGACGGTAGCAATACCGTTAGTGGCGCACGGGTGCGTAACGCGTAACCAACCTGCCTGGATCTGGGGGATAGCCCGCCGAAAGGCGGATTAATACCGCATAAGCCACGAGAGCGGCATCGCTTTTTTGGTAAAGATTTATTGGATTCAGATGGGGTTGCGTAGCATTAGCTAGTTGGCGGGGTAACGGCCCACCAAGGCGACGATGCTTAGGGGACCTGAGAGGGTGATCCCCCACACTGGCACTGAGATACGGGCCAGACTCCTACGGGAGGCAGCAGTAGGGAATATTGGGCAATGGGCGAGAGCCTGACCCAGCCATGCCGCGTGCCGGATGAAGGCCTTCTGGGTTGTAAACGGCTTTTCTCAGGGAAGAAAAAGAGGATGCGTCCTAAACTGACGGTACCTGAGGAATAAGCACCGGCTAACTCCGTGCCAGCAGCCGCGGTAATACGGAGGGTGCAAGCGTTGTCCGGATTTATTGGGTTTAAAGGGTGCGTAGGTGGCCCGTTAAGTCCGGGGTGAAAGCCTCTTGCTCAACAAGAGAACTGCCCTGGATACTGGCGGGCTTGAGTCCAGACGAGGTTGGCGGAATAGAAGGTGTAGCGGTGAAATGCATAGATACCTTCTAGAACCCCGATTGCGTAGGCAGCTGACTAGGCTGGTACTGACACTGAGGCACGAAAGCGTGGGGAGCGAACAGGATTAGATACCCTGGTAGTCCACGCCGTAAACGATGGATACTCGCTGGCAGCGATACACTGTTGCTGGCTTAGCGAAAGCGGTAAGTATCCCACCTGGGGAGTACGCTCGCAAGAGTGAAACTCAAAGGAATTGACGGGGGCCCGCACAAGTGGTGGAGCATGTGGTTTAATTCGATGATACGCGAGGAACCTTACCTAGGCTAGAATGCGCGTGACCGGTTCAGAGATGAACCTTTCCTTCGGGACACAAAGCAAGGTGCTGCATGGCCGTCGTCAGCTCGTGCCGTGAGGTGTTGGGTTAAGTCCCGCAACGAGCGCAACCCCTATGTTTAGTTGCCAGCGGATTATGCCGGGGACTCTAGACAGACTGCCTGCGCAAGCAGTGAGGAAGGCGGGGACGACGTCAGGTCATCATGGCCCTTACGCCTAGGGCTACACACGTGCTACAATGGACGGTACAGAGGGTCGCTACACAGTGATGTGATGCCAATCTCACAAAGCCGTTCTCAGTTCGGATCGGAGTCTGCAACTCGACTCCGTGAAGCTGGAATCACTAGTAATCGCGTATCAGCAATGACGCGGTGAATACGTTCCCGGGCCTTGTACACACCGCCCGTCAAGCCATGGAAGTTTGGTAGACCTGAAGCTGGTGCTCGTCACAGAAGCCAGTTAGGGTAGAACAAGTAACTGGGGCTAAGTCGTAACAAGGTAGCCGTACCGGAAGGTGCGGCTGGATCACCTCCTTTCTGGAGCGGTTCGACTCGTTGACGTGGAAGTTCGCTTATAAAGTACACGAGGTTTTGTAACCTGGATTTGTCAATCCCTTCATTCAAGATATTGATTCGGATTCGAGGCACTACCGTTGGCGGTGTCACTCGAAGACCCGGGCTTGTAGCTCAGGTGGTTAGAGCGCTACACTGATAATGTAGAGGTCCCTGGTTCGAGTCCAGGCAGGCCCACTGGTCACAGCGGGGTTGCCGTATGGACTAGAGCAGAACGGGGGATTAGCTCAGCTGGCTAGAGCACCTGCCTTGCACGCAGGGGGTCAACGGTTCGAATCCGTTATTCTCCACCATTCACAAACTGGCCAATCGGGTCGTTTGGGTGAGAATACATAGTATAAGGAATGTGAAGCTCATCCTTCACATTCCGCATTGTCTTCAACAGGAAGACAAATGTTCTTTGACGTAGTGTAACGAGTAAGAAAGAAAACAAAGAGTGATACACCTTGTGTATCACCCGAGCCCTCCAGCCTTCGGGTTGGAGCTACAAGAAGTAAGCAAGGGCACACGGGGGATGCCTAGGCTCTCAGAGGCGATGAAGGACGTGATAAGCTGCGATAAGGCCAGGGGATTAGCACATATAAGGTGATCCTGGCATTTCCGAATGGGGCAACCCCTCTACTTGAAGAGTAGAGACTTCGTAGCATTTGCTACCAAGGGCAAACCCGGGGAACTGAAACATCTAAGTACCCGGAGGAACAGAAAATAACATATGATTCCCCAAGTAGTGGCGAGCGAACGGGGAGGAGCCCAAACCGGGTTGGTTACGGCCAGTCCGGGGTTGTAGGACCTCAACATCTGATTGATTTACATTAGCTGAATGGCATGGGAAAGCCAACCACAGACGGTGAGAGTCCGGTAAGCGACCTTGTAGATCACGGTAGAGGATTCCTGAGTAGGGCGGGGCCGGAGAAACCCCGTCTGAATCCAGCGGCACCATCCGCTAAGGCTACATACTCCTGAGAGACCGATAGTGAACTAGTACCGTGAGGGAAAGGTGAAAAGAACCGGGAATACCGGAGTGAAAAGAACCTGAAACCGTGTGCTTACAAGCAGTTAGAGGGGTTTTGTGCCCTGATAGCGTGCCTTTTGCATAATGAGCCTACGAGTTACTCCTCTCTGGCAAGGTTAAGTGTATAGATGCACGGAGCCGCA